>NZ_CP012808.1:0-2400000 GCF_001307195.1 Acinetobacter equi
AGAAATCATTAAAGCTTCAGCTGGTGATGCATCTAAAGCAGGTATTTTCAACAATGCTGCTCAAGTTTGGAACCACACTTTCTATTGGAACTGTATGGCTAAAAATGGTGGCGGTAAAGCAACTGGTGCTTTAGCTGCTAAAATTGATGAAGCATTTGGTTCTTATGAAAAATTTGCTGAAGAGTTTGCTGCTGCTGCAACAACTCAATTCGGTTCAGGTTGGGCTTGGTTAGTTGCTGACAAAGTAAATGGTAACCTTTCTATTCTTAAAACTTCAAATGCTGATACTCCACTTGCTCATGGCAAAGTTGCTGTATTAACAATTGACGTATGGGAACACGCTTACTACATCGACTTCCGTAATGCTCGTCCTAAATACATCACAACTTTCTTAGAAAGCCTTGTGAACTGGGATTATGCAAACGCTAAATATGCAGGTCTTGCTGCTGGCGTTGAAAAATAAGATCTAACGATTTTATTTTATCTCAAAAGAACCATCCTTATCGGATGGTTTTTTTATATTTGAATCGTCATGAAGTAAAATTTGATCTATTTCAAGTGTTCTACTCATCACTTCATCCTAGCTTTAAAGCATAAAAACTATCTAATTATTATTTTTCAATCATTTAATAAATTTTCATTTTTTATATTTCTCTTTTATAAATTAGTCAAAATCAATCAATATATAAACATTTTTTTAGAAATTGGCTAATAAAAAACATTTGGTTATCTTTTCTTGTATTTTTGCTTGACCAGTTCTGATTTCATCCCTAAAATGCGCTTCAGATTCTCCAATAGCTCAGTCGGTAGAGCGACGGACTGTTAATCCGCAGGTCCCTGGTTCGAGCCAGGTTGGAGAGCCATTCTTCCATAGCTCAGTCGGTAGAGCGACGGACTGTTAATCCGCAGGTCCCTGGTTCGAGCCCAGGTGGAAGAGCCAAATTCTTAAAAAACCCACTCATTGCGAAGTGGGTTTTTTATTGTCTTAATTTTATTTAGTACAAAAAAATATTTCTTAGATTCTATCCCCTTATTCTAAGACCACATACACTCTTCCTTTAGTTTATGGTTCTAGATCTTATTTCAATTTCTAAAAAACTTAGATCTATCATTTTTAGCAATATGACTAAATTTTGTTACAATTTAATCTTAATCGAATTTTATGCATCATTTAATAGAATAAAACGCTGATATTTACTTACTTTACATAGCAACTGCGTAAAAATTAACTTAGCTAATACGTCCCTCGTATCTCTAGAGTCTTATCTAATTTTATTTTGCCGATCAGCCTTAGATCAGCTTTTGGAGTGTTCAATGAAAAAATATCAATGCATCGTTTGTGGATGGATTTATGATGAGGCGGAAGGTTGGCCACAAGATGGCATCGTTGCTGAACAAAATGGGAAGATATTCCAGATGACTGGACTTGCCCTGACTGTGGCGTAACGAAAGATGATTTTGAAATGGTAGAAATCTAATTTTATAAAAGACCATCCTATATGGTCTTTTTTATGTTTTTAAAAAATTTATACGGAGAAATACACATGCATCCTATCGTCATCATTGGTTCTGGCATGGCGGGTTATACAGTCGCTCGAGAATTTCGTAAATTAAATGCGGAACAAGAACTTGTCATGATTTGTGCAGATGATGCGATAAATTATGCAAACCAACTTTATCTAATGCATTAACAGGAAAAAAAGCACCTGAACAAATTGCCTTAGGCGATGCGACTAAAATGAGCTCACAGCTCAATATGCAGATTAAAAGTAATACTTGGGTAAAAGCCATTGATTCAGTAAACCAAACGCTTACATTAGAAAATGCTGACGGACAATCAACTCAAGTATATTCAAAACTTGTATTGGCATTAGGTGCAACACCTATTCGTTTAGCTCTTGATGGTGATGCGAATAATGATATTCATGTTGTAAATAACTTATCTGATTATCAAGCTTTCCGTCTACAATTAGATGCCAAACAAGAAAAACGAGTTGTTATTTAGGTGCAGGACTCATTGGTTGTGAGTTTGCAAATGACTTAAAAAATACAGATCATCAAGTTTCTGTTATAGATTAGCTGAACAACCTTCGACGCTGCTACCAGCTCATGTAGCACATCAATTTAAACAAAACTATCCAATACAGTATTATGTTTGAACTGGTACAACTGTAGAAAAAATTACAAAAACTTCAAACAATGACTATGTTATTTCTTTAGCTAATGGTCAGTCTCTTCATGCAGATGTTGTATTATCGGCAATTGGTTTACAAGCAAATATCACTTTAGCTAAAACAGCTAACATTAATACTGGTCGTGGTATTATCACCAATAGCCTATTAGAAACAAATCAACCTCATATTTATGCAGTTGGTGATTGTGCAGAAGTGAATGGTATGCTCCTTCCATATGTCATGCCAATCATGCAACAAGCTCGTGCTTAGCAAAAACGTTGAATGGCGAGATAACTCACGTTCATTATCCAGCAATGCCTGTGGCTGTTAAAACACCATCGTCCCCTCTTACTGTATTACCCGTTCCTACTGAAATAGAAGTCAATTGGGAAACAGAAGAATTAGAAGATGGCATGATTGCAAAAGCGATTGATGCAAACCATACTTTACGTGGCTTTGTCCTACTTGGTTCTACTGCCAACAAACAAAGACTTACATTAACAAAACAAGTTCCAGACTTGATTCCTATTAAGAATTAAGGTTTTAATAGAAAGGACGCTAATACCGTCCTTTTTTAGAGACATTAAAATGAATAGTGCCTTAAAGTTTAAGGATTCTCCTTATACACCATTTATGCAAGAGACACGGATTACTCTTTCTAATGGTATAGAACTGCATGTTGAAATAGGCGGTAAAAGTACAGACCCTACAATTTGTTAATTATGGTTTAGGTGCTCAAGTGCTTTTTTGGCCTGATTTTTTTGTAAATCTCTTATAGATCAAGGTTATCGTGTTATCCGTTTGATAATCGAGACATTGGATTATCAAGTAAAATTAAACATGATGGACCTAAACTTAATGCCATTAAAATGATGGGTCGCTTTACATTAGGTCTTAAAAATGAAGGTGCACCATATACTCTATATGATATGGCTGAAGACTGGCACTCATGATTGATGCTTTGAGCTTAGAAAAAGTTCATGTAATTGGCGCTTCCATGGGCGGAATGATTGCACAAATTCTTGCTGCACAATATCCAACTAAAGTTCAAAGTTTAGGCTTATTATTTACAAGTAATATTCAACCTTTTTACCTATTCCAAGACCCAAACAACTCTTTAGTTTAATTGGAAAACCCAAATCTAGAGATGAAAATGCTATTATTGACCATACGTTAAAAGTATTCCAAACCATTGGGTCACCAGGTTTGGTAAATCCTTTGGAAACTATGCAAACTGCTAAAAACTATATGAGCGGAGCTACTATCCAAAAGGTGTACTTCAACAATTTTTAGCAATATTATGTACAGGTTCTCTGCTACAATTAGATAAGCAGATTCATCACCCCACTCTTGTTGTTCATGGGGCATGTGATCGCTTGTTACCACCTGGACATGGTAAAGCTGTTGCGAAAGCAATACCGGGCGCTAAATTTGAATTAATTGAAGGAATGGGGCATGATATCCCACCGCAATTTGTTCCATATCTTAGCGGACTTTTTGCACATCATTTTACATCATAAATATTAGGACACTATGGCTGCATTACCATCCCTAAGACAGCTGTCATATTTAGTAACACTGTCTGAAACGCTGCATTTCACCGAAGCAGCTCGCCGATCTTTTGTAACCCAGTCAACTTTGTCTGGCGGTATCATGGAATTGGAGCGACTTTTGGGTGGCGTACTCGTTGAACGTGATCGCCAAAACGTACGCTTAACTCCACTAGGTGAGCAAGTTGTTGCACGGGCCCGTGTTCTTTTAGCGGATGCTCAAGACTTGATGCGCTTAAGCCGTGAAATGAGTGAACCCCTTACAGGTGATTTACATTTAGGTATCATTCCAACAATTGCGCCTTTTATTTTGGCTCAACTCTTAGATGAAGTGCATAAACAATTACCTAAAATTCAATTGCATTTGCATGAGGCTCAAAGCGAGAAAATCGTAGAGCGCCTTGAGCACGGCAACCTAGATATGATTGTTCTTGCATTACCATTCGATACGCGTGGCTTAAAAGTTGCAGAAATCGAAAAAGAAAATTTATTCTTGGTTTGCCATAAAGCTGATCCAATTGCAATGAAAGCAAACTCATTAGATCAATTAGATCTTTCACGTTTAATGTTATTGGAAGAAGGTCACTGCTTACGTGATCATACACTTAGTGCTTGCCCAATTGGTGAACGTAAAAATGATCATCGTTTAAAAGCAAGTTCACTTCCAACATTGGTTGAGATGGTTTCTGCAAATCTTGGTTTTACTCTATTACCAGAAATTGCACTTCATACCAATATGATTAAAGCAAATCCAGATTTAGTTGTTAAGCCTATTGAGGCAGCACCAAATCGCACTTTAGCTTTAGTTACACGTAAAAGCACACCTCTTCAAAGTGAATTTGATGTTCTATTGCAAATTTTGCAAAAAATCACAAAAAAAGCTTAAGCAATAAACAAAAAAGGAGCCTAAAAAGACTCCTTTTTTTACTTTATATCAGGTAATCGTACTCAATAAAATACGTTGAGCATTATGTGGCTTCTGACCCTCATCAACCTCTGCACGAACCCACGTACCATCACCTTTCAACAACCAAGCCTGTTGATTATCTTCTAAATAATTAACTAAACCTTGCTGATAAATACGTTTTTTCAAAGCAATATCTTCAATTGGGAAACAAGCTTCAACTCGATTAAATAAATTACGATCCATCCAATCCGCACTTGAACAATAAATACGAGCATCGCCATTATTGCTAAAATAATATACACGTGTATGCTCTAAGAATCTTCCAACGATTGATCTCACGCGAATATTTTCAGATAAACCAGGTAAACCTGGACGCAAGCAACAAATTGAGCGAATAATTAAATCAATTTGCACACCAGCCTGTGATGCTTCATATAATTTATTAATTAACTGAACTTCAGTTAAAGCATTCACTTTCACAATAATTCTTGCTAATTTTCCAGCTTTTGCATTTGCAATTTCTTCATCAATGAAGTTAATAAGCTGTGCATGTAAAGTAAATGGAGCATGAAGAAGTTTCTTCAATTTCGCCATTTTACCCATACCAGTAAGCTCTTGGAAAATACGATGCACATCTTCACACAAATCTTTTTCAGTCGTTAATAAACCATAGTCTGTGTAAATACGTGCATTACCTGCATGATAATTTCCTGTTCCCAAATGCACATAACGCACTAACTTATTATTTTCACGGCGTACAACCAAAATCATTTTTGCATGTGTTTTATAGCCAACAATACCATAAACAACAACAGCGCCTGCTTCTTGCAATACGTTCGCCACTTCAATATTTGATTCTTCATCAAAACGTGCACGAAGTTCAATGACAGCTGTAACTTCTTTACCATTTCGTGCAGCTTCAGCCAAAACTTGAACAATTTCAGAATCTGGTCCACTACGATATAAAGTTTGCTTAATGGCTAAAACTTGCGGATCTCTTGCAGCTTCACGTAATAGATTAATAACAGGTGCAAAAGATTCAAATGGATGATGCAATAAAATATCCTGCTTCTTCATCGCACTAAAAATATTTTCAGACTTTTTCAATACTTTCGGAATAACAGGAATATGTGCATCATAACGTAAATGAGGTCGCTTAAAATTTGACAGTAATCGTGCAAGATTTACAGGACCATTCACCTTATAAAGCTGATCTTCATCTAACTCAAATTCATCTAATAGATATTTATAAATATGTTCAGGACAATTTTCTGTTACTTCTAAACGTACAGCTCGCCCAAAACGTCGCGAACTCAACTCACCTTTCAACGCTTTTGCTAAATCTTCCACATCTTCATTTAATGCTAAATCTGCATTACGTGTAACGCGGAATTGATAACAACCTGTTGCTTTCATTCCAGGGAATAAATCTGACACATGCTCATGAATAATGGCAGATAACATCACATGATGCTCTTTACCATCTGTTAACTCATCTGGTAAACGTACAACACGTGGTAAAGAACGTGGTGCAGGAACGACTGCTAAATCTATTTGACGTCCAAATGCATCTTTACCTTCCAAAGTCACAATAAAGTTTAAACTTTTGTTGGCAAGTCTAGGAAATGGATGTGCAGGATCTAAACTAATTGGTGTAAGTACAGGTGCAACTTGTTCTTGAAAATATTTTTTTACCCAAACAGATTGTGCAGGAGTAAGCTCCCCACGTCTTAAAAAACAAATATCCTCTTCTCGTAACTTCGGCAATATTTGTTCATTCAAAATTCGATATTGTCGTTCAATTGCAATATGTGCTTTCTTTGAAATTTTTTCTAAAATTTGTTTTGGTGTTAATCCATCAGGTGTACGACTTTCATTTCCAAGACCTAATTGCTCCATAACCCCAGCAACGCGAATTTCAAAAAACTCATCTAAATTTCTAGAAAAAATAAGTAAGAAGTTCATCCTTTCAAGAACAGGATGTAATGGATCTACGGCTTGTTCTAATACACGCAAATGGAAATTTAAAATTGATAATTCACGATTAATATAACGATCGTTATAGGTATATTCCGTTTGTGTTGGAAGTGTACTAATTGCCGTATTCATATTTCACCTATGAAAAATTCCTTATGACTTTAAGTATGCTTTAAATTTATTTAAATTTCATAAAAAAAGCTCAATTTAATGAGCTTTTTATCTTTTTTAATTTGGAATATGGCTATAACGCATATATTTTTGAATCATACGCTTTTTATAATTTAAGCGTCGATCATTTCTATTATTCTGATAATATTTAGGATTCGTCAAAATAGCTGCTAAAAATGAGGCTTGTTCACGCGTTAAGCTTTTTGCAGATTTACCGAAATAATATCGAGCGGCAGCTTCTGCACCATAAATATGATTACCAAACTCAACTGAATTTAAATAAACCTCTAAAATTCGTTGTTTAGACCACATACGCTCCATCATCCATGTCGCGATGGCTTCCTCACCTTTACGAATAAATGAACGCTTATTATATAAAAATAAGTTTTTTGCTAATTGCTGTGAAATGGTAGATCCGCCTGCAACGACTTTTCCTTTATCTTTATTTCGCTCTAAAGCAAATTGCATTCCAGCCCAATCAAAGCCTTTATGCTGTAAAAATTTTCCATCTTCAGCAGCAACCACCGCTTTTTTCAAATTATCACTAATTTGATCATAATCGAGCCATTCATGTTGAATAGGCTGAGATCGATCTGAATAGTAAGCAATACGCATAAACATTGTCGTATCTACAGGATGCGTCCGCCACCATGCTAAACTTGCAAATATCCAGATTTGAACCAAAAGGAATAAACTAACAAGTATTAATAAGACACGAACAATAAAAGCCTTCATATGGGAGACTGACCCTTAATTAATTTTTGCCTGCTCATGTTAAAATTTACACGGCAAGAAAAAAAGCATTTTCCTTTAATTTTTTAACATAAATATCTAATCAGCCCAATTATGACGAATTCAACACCCACTTTTGTAAAATCTAAATTTGATCTACAGCTATGGTGGATGACTGCCATTCTAATCGCGATTAATGTTGGATTATTTTTCTGGCAAGTTTTAAATGGTATGGATATTAGTTCTCCTAGCACTCAAGATGCCATTCGATGGGGTGCCGATTTTGCACCTTTAACATTTTTAGAAGAACCACAACGCTTATTTACTAGCATGTTTTTCCATTTTGGTTTTGTTCATCTCATGCTAAACATGTGGGCACTTTATCTTTTTGGTAGCATAGCTGAACAACTTTTTGGTCGAATTTATTTTATTTTTCTTTATATTCTTGCTGGCTTAATGGGAAGTTTACTCAGTGGCTATCTTGCCATTCAAGACAGCTATGAAATTCTTTATTTAGGGCAGGTCGAGCAACATTTACTACCTAGTGTTGGCGCTGGTGCTTCAGGTGCAGTAATGGGTTTAGGTGCAGCTTTAACTGTTTTAGCACTGCTTCCTCAGCTCCCTAACCAACATTTTTTCCTTGATCGTAAAACACTTGTGATTGTAATGGGCTTAAACCTTGCTATTGGCTTTACTATTAGTGGAATTAATAATGCCGCTCATGTTGGCGGCATTATCATGGGAATTATCTTAACGCTGATTTGGTATATTGGCGAAAAAGTAAAACTTCCTTTTATATTCAAAGTAATTGGTATTATTACAGGAATAATCACATGTTACTTTTTCTATCAATATTGCCAAAATCAAATTATTGAACTTCAACCACTTTGGCAAGAATTGGTTCAATGGATGATGTCAGACGACTAAAACCTCTAAATGGGCTTTTAAAAAGATGAATCAAGACTGATTCATCTCTCTTAAGCTCTTTAATGGTGGAATATGACTTAAGTATCCCAGACGATAACGTCCAATTAACATACACAATATGGTCATGCTTAAAGGTAAAATCAACCAAATTTCCCAATGTAATTGCATGACCAAATCCATACGTGAACTCGCAATAGCACTAACTACTTCAGCAAAAATACAAGAGACAATTCCTGCAATAAAGCCCATAAAACCAATTTCAAGAGTTAACATATTTTTTAATTGGCGCTTCGAACCTCCAAAAGAACGCAACAAAGCAACTTCTCTTTTTCGCTCATCCATTAATAAATTTAAGCAAGCAATGAGGACCAAAATACCAGAAACACTAACAAGCAATGCCAGTAAGCTAATAATTTGAATCAGTACACGTACTAAATTTTTAATTTCATCTAAAATTAAACTAACATCAATAAATACAGTATTCGAAAACTGCTGAATAATAGGAATCAGTTTTGCCTTACTTTGCTCAGGCACATAAAAACTACCTAAATAACTTCCCGCATTTTCATCCATTGTTTCAGGTGAAAAGATAAAAAAGAAATTGGGGCTAAAACTTTCCCATTCTACTGTTCTTAGATTAATTACCGTTGCATGAAGCACTCCTTCAGGCAAACTAAAACTAAGCTTATCTCCAACCTTAATACCAAGTTCTTTTGCCGTTTTAGCTTCAACAGAAACTTCATTCAATGCATTAAACTGCGAACGCCCTTCTACAATTTGATTATTTTCAGGATATCCATTCGCTTGTGTAAGATTTAATTCACGGCGTAATGAATTGTTTTCCTTCACCAATTGCTCTGAAAATGGTTGATCATTTTTCGCAATTAATCGCCCCTTTACATTTGGATATAAAGGCGTACTTTTCCAACCTTGTTGTGCAATTTGCGCTTTAAATTCAGGCATATCAAATGGTGGAAGCCCATACACAAATTGATTTGGTGTTTGCGCTGGAAGTTGTTGTTGCCAACGATCCATTAAGTCTGTGCGTAATACCATTAATACCGTAATTAGACTTAGTCCCAATGCCAAAGCCGTAATTTGAAATGCTGTTTGATATGGCACGCGAATATACGTAGATAATCGAGATTTACTCGCTCTGATTGCTTTTAAAATTACCCAAATTACAGCATATAAAGCAGTACATAACAGGATAATTGAACCAATCACCAATACGCTTAAAGTTAAATTTTCAGTCAATACCACACTAAAAACCACAAGACTTAAAGTTCCTGTAAGCAACATCCAAAGCCATGAGCTTACTGACTTTTCTTGTTGACGAATCACACGAATTGGTGGCGTATTTAAAAGTTGCAATAGACTTGGCAATACAAAACCAAGTAATACCAATGTGCTGGTGAGCATTGCAATTGGTAATGGCCCTAAAAGCAAAGCCATTGCTGAAAATTGAAGCTGTAAATGAGGGATTAACTGCAACATCAATTGCAATAAGGCATAACCCAAACCAACACCAATAACTGAACCAATCAACATTGAAATAACTAAAACAACAGCTAACAATACTAAATATGCCATCAAAATATTGGATTTTTTGGCACCAATACAACGTAGCAGTGCAATATGATCTTGGTTTTGTTGTACATATCTTTGCGCAGTTAAAGCAATTGCAATACCACACAATAAAATGGTGAGAATATTTGCCAATTGCAAGAATGTATCTAAATTAGATACAGGTTTCATTAACCGTGTATTACCTTGACTTGCATTTCTTATTTTTAAACTACTTTGCTCTTCAATATCTTGCCCTTCAACTTGAGCTGTTGGAGGATGATCCTTAATATATTGCTTAAATGCTCGCTCATATTTTTTGATTTGATCTGCTTCACCCGCAAGTAATAATCTATATTCAATACGACTTCCCACTTGAATTGCATTCGTAGCAGCGACATCATCTTGAGAAATTAAAACGGTCGGAGAAAAAGCAGAAAAACCTAATTCTTGATTTGAATCTTGCTCAATTACAGCAGCAACTTTAAATTTTCCATCAGCGATATGGATGGTATCTCCCACCTTTACATGCAACAAATCCATTGCACGCTGACTTAACCAAACATCTCCCTTTTTCACAGAAGATTGCTGCGGATTTACTGTCATTTGCCCACGTAATGGAAACGCTTGATCAACTGCTTTGACATTCACCATTACAAAGTTTTCATCTGTATGTGCCATAGAGCCAAATACAGTAACTTTAGATTGCTGTAATGATGCTTTTTTAGCTCTATTTTCCCAAGATGAATCAATAGGTTGATTATCATTTAATACCAGATCTGCTGCTAACATTTCAGAAGCTTGCAACGCAACAGCTTGCTTAATTTGTTCATTACTAAATTTCAATGCAGTCGTTGCACTAATTGCAAGTGTTAAAGCAATAATGAGTAAATAAATGCCTGTTGTTTTAAAGCTTTGTGTAAAGATCGGACGAAATAAATGATTCACTTCATCCTCCTTGTGGATGCTCAATGAGCTGACCATTGAGCAATTCAAAATGACGATGACATTGTTTTGCTAACTGCTGATCATGTGTCACCAAAACTAAAGTTGTTCCCAATTCACGATTAAGCTGAAATAATAATTGTTCAATTTCTTTTGCTGTTTCACCATCTAAATTTCCAGTAGGTTCATCTGCAAAAATAATTTGCGGCTGGCTAATCAAAGCACGTGCAATTGCAACACGTTGCTGCTCACCACCCGATAAAACTTTGGGCGTTTGATGAATTTGTCTTTCTAAGCCAACTTTTATTAATAACTCAATTGCTGCTTTTTCAGCATTTTTATATTGGAAATTTTGCTGCAACCGTAAAGGAAGCATGACATTTTCTAAAGCACTTAAATGTGGAAGTAACTGAAAAGATTGAAATACAAATCCAATATATTTTAAGCGAATAAGTGCTCTTTGCTCTTCACCTAAATCATGTACAGCTTCACCACAGACTGCTAACTGCCCACCACTAGGTTGATCTAATGTTGCTAAAATCCCCAATAATGTAGACTTCCCTGAACCAGAACGCCCAGTAATCGCAACTTGATCACCTGCTTGAATTTCTAAATTCAAATTTTCAAAAATAACTAATTCTTTATGTGCAAGTGGAATCTTTTGTGTCAATTGCTGTGCAGAAATTATTGCTTGTGGCATGATTAAGTTATCGTCATTAAATGTGGTCATAGCATCCTTATGCAAAAAAGCAATCTCATTAAAATAAAATTCGTGTGTTGTCTTTTATTCAGCATAGGTTTTTTGCCAATGCTTGCTTCAGCTAAAACTATCATGATTTTAGGTGATAGTTTAAGTGCTGGTTATGGGATTCAAAAACAACAAGGTTGGGTGAATCTTCTACAAAATAAACTAAACCAACAGTATCCCAAACAACATAAAGTGGTCAATGCAAGTGCAAGTGGTGAAACAACAAGTGGCGCCCTTGCTCGTCTACCAAAATTATTACAAACCCATCAACCCGATATTGTTGTCATTGAACTGGGAGGAAATGATGGTTTGAGAGGTCAACCGCCTCAAATGATTCAAAAAAATTTAGCGCAATTAATACAGCAAAGCCAAAAAAGTAAAGCGACTGTTATTCTTTTAGGAATGAAAATTCCACCGAATCTGGGCACAGCATACAGTAAAGCTTTTGAAAATACATATAAAACAGTAAGCCAACAATATAAAGTAAAACTACAGCCGTTCTTTTTAGATGGTGTAGCTGGAAATAAATCTTTAATGCAACAAGATCAAATTCATCCTAATGCAAAAGCACAACCTATTTTACTAAATAATACTTATCCATATATCAACAGTGCTTTATAGGCACCTTTGATTTTATAAACTAAGCTCTATATAGATATGAGCCTTACTTTAAAGTAGGTTTTTTTCGCATTGGGTACTGCTGTTCAAATGAATATGCTATTTCTAATAATTGCGGTTCACTTAAAGGCAATCCAAATATTTCAATACCAACAGGAACTCCAATCGGTGCTGTTTCTGTTTTTGGGCTAAATCCTGCAGGAACTACAATTGAAGGGAATCCCGTTACTGAACCCAATACACCATTACGTTCAATTTGAGTTTCACCAATTGGTACAACTAAGCGTTTTTGATGAGGAAAAACCAAAGCATCCAACTGATTATTTTTCATCAATTTTTCAACATCTTTTTGCAATTTTTCTCTCGCTATTAAGCGCTTCTTATATTCTTCTGAATCTTTTTTTAAAGTCACTGCTTTTTCAATATTTGCTTTAATTCCATCATCAAACTCTCCTGATTGAATTAAGTTAGCTAAATTACCAATTGGTTTTTGTTTTGGATGACTTATTAAATATGTACTTAAATCTTCATCCAAATCATATAAATGAACACTTGTATCTCTCACTAGAGCATCTGCATTAATTGGCTCATCTATCTGAATAATCGTTGCCCCACTCTTTTCCATTTGTAAAATTGCTTGGTTTACAACATCATTTGTTGTTTTATGAATATCTTCTTTTCCAAAAAAGCTATTTAGAACTCCTATTCTTTTATTTTCCAATCCATTTAATTTCAATGATTGAGTGTAATCTACGGAATAATTATTAGCTAAACTTGTTATAGAATCTGTCGGATCATATCCTACAATAACATTTAACGTTCTCGCAGCATCTGTAACCGTTCTTGTAATTGGACCTGCGGTATCTTGTGTAAATGAATATGGAATAATACCTGATCGACTCACCAAACCAATCGTTGGTCGGAGTCCTACTAAACTATTTGCTGACGCAGGTGATCGAATTGAATTAATAGTATCTGTTCCAATACCAATAATACCGAAATTTGCTGCAACACTCGCACCAGTACCACCACTAGACCCCCCTGGTGTTCTGGTTAAATCATAAGGATTATGTGTTTGCCCTTGCATTGAACTTTTTGTTTCACCCCAAACTGCAAACTCATGTAAATTAGTTTTAGCAATAACAATTGCTCCAGCATCTTTCAGCTTTTGAGCAATAAATGCATTTTCTGTTGTAATATTATTTTTTAAGCTAATAGAGCCACCTGTAGTTAATAAATTTTCAGTATCTACATTATCTTTTAATAATACAGGCACACCCTGTAATGGCTTTAATTTTCCTATTTTTTTATATTCTAAATCTGCTTGCTCAGCTGCAATTAATGCTTCTGGATTAATGACAATAATACTATTAAGATGCGCTCCCTTCTGATCATTTTTAGCAATCGCATTTAAATAATCTTGCATTGTTTCTTTAAAAGTCGTTTTATTTTCAATGATTAATTTATGCAATTGATCTACCGTCAATTCAGCTGTATCAATATTTGCATATGTACCACTTGATATCATAAGCATCAATATCGCGACTTTTAAATTAAGATTTTTCACACAATTTCCCCAAACTAAACTAGTAATTCAATATTTAGAGCAAATCACATGCCAAATTTAGCTTTAAAGCCCCTAAATACAAAAAAGCCAGCAATTTTGCTGGCTTTATACTTCAATTTTTAATTAAAAATCGTAGAATTGTACTTCACCTGTTTCAAGTGAATATTCTGCACCTACAATTTGTAGTTTACCTTGCGCAATTAAGTTTTCCAAAACAGCAGAACCATGTCGTAATTGATTCACAGATGCAAATACATTTGAACGCACAGCATGCTTAGATAATTTATCTAAATCATCTTTTAATTCAGTTTGCATTAAAATTTCAACCGAAGGTCTTACGCGATTTACAATAGACATTAAATTTGCAGATGATGGTTGTGTAGGATTCATTAATGCACTAATAGTTGAATGAATCGCACCACAATGTGTATGCCCAAGAACAACTACTATAGGGCAACCAAAACTTTCAGCCGCAAATTCAACACTGCCAACTTGAGATGGCGCAACAATATTTCCTGCTACACGAATAACAAATAAATCTCCCAAACCTTGATCGAATACCATTTCAGCTGGTACACGAGAATCTGAACAGCCCAAAACAATTGCAAACGGTTCTTGGCTTTCTGCCATTTCTGCACGTTGAGCATGAGTTAAAAGCTTTGGATGATTCGTCTGACCATTTACAAAACGTTGATTTCCATTTTTTAAACGTTCTAAAGCTTCTTCTGCTGTAAGCATTTTATTCACCATGATTTGAAGTCTGAATATTTTAATCTCTGTCTAATCGAATGTCACTTGCAAATAAATTAAGGTTTATCTCTTTTTACCAAACTAAAAGTATTGAAAACAACTCAAAATATTGTGATATAATTCACAAAATATATATTTGTGTTTAAATACAACATAAAAAGACTTAGTGACAAGTCAAATAAAATATTTAGAATAGAATCAATAACATTTGAATCAGAGACTAAGTTTTTTTTAATAAATTTAGACTTTAGATCAAAATGAATTTAAGGTAATCGGGAAAGCAAAATATGTATTCATTCACTCGAAGACTTAGTGTTTTTGGCAAAACATTATGTTTTGGACTTGCTTTATTGCTTTCCTCATCTCTTCAAGCGATTGATAAAAGTATCGATGCTTCATCAACTAATTTTTCAGTTATTCAAAATTTTATCGAACACGAAAGACAATCAGCTGGATTACAAAACAAAACTTTAAAAGTTGGTGACCTTACATGGCACTATAGTGAAGGTGGCTTGTCTCAGAAGCCTTCTATTTTATTGCTTCATGGATTAGCGGGAAATCGTGACAACTGGAATAAAGTTGCTCAATATTTAACACCGTACTATCATGTTATTATTCCTGATTTACCCACAAATTTTGATGCCCAAATTCCTAAAAAGTTTGATATTTCTGTTCCAAATGTATCTTCTGAACTTCGACAATTTATAGAAGCACTACATATTGAAAATAATTTAAATATTGCAGGACATTCTCTAGGAGGCTCTATTGCGACCTACTATGCTTCTCAATATCCATTTGATACCCAAAGTTTATTTTTATTAAGTAGTGCTGGTATTTATAAAGATGCAAAAACATCTTATGCACTAAATCCAGCGCAATTAAAATCTTTAGTCATTACTAAACCGGGCGATTTAGATCAAATCCTTTCAAAATTAATGCAATCTCCACCACCTATTCCATCAAACATTAAAATTGCTCAAGAAAATTTATTAATCTCACAGGCATTTCAGACTACACAGTTAATTGATCAAGTCATCAAACTCAATCAAATTTACACACCTGAAACTTTTGCTCGTTTAGCTCGTTCTGTAGAAGCGCCTACTTTAATTTTATGGGGCAAACAAGATCAAATTATTAACTATGAAGTAGCAACTGAATTACAACAGCTTATTAAAAGAGCCGAAACTCCTATTATTTTAAATAATGTTGGTCATATGCCAATTTTAGAAGCTGAAAATTTAGTTGCTCAATCTTATTTACCATTTCTAGCCAAAACACAAAACCTAAAAAATCCACTTGCTGATAAACTAATACCTTTAAATTAAAGTCGAGCTGATATGTTGAAAGTAGATATGATTGAGCAGCTCATAGAAGCTCACTTAAATTTTCTAGATCAAGAATTGTCTAATACAAACAATATTAAAACTGAGTTTGTTTGTTTTTATCAATGGTTTCGCAAACAAACACTACAAGATATTTGGACATTCGAACAAATTAATCAGCTATTACAACAACAAATTTTAGCAACATCTTTAAGTGATTTCTTCCTTCAGCAACTCGTTGAGCATATTCATTTTGCTCTTGTACACGATTTAAATGAAACAACTAAAATTTCGGATCTTATCCCTGTTTTAGCCGTTGATAAAATTGCGCAATATGTCTCAAGTAAAAGTGAACACCGTCAACACTTAATTAAAACTATCGTCAATAATCCTGCTTTTTCTGCAATGATTACACAATTAATTCAGCATTCAATTCAAGATTATTTAGATAATTCAGTTATGGTTAAACATGTTCCTGGTGTTTCTAAATTTATGAAAATGGGGAAATCAGTTCTAGAAACTGTCACAGATTCTAACTTAGATCAGACAATTCAAAACTATTTGCAAAAAAACATTTTAAAACTCAGCCAAATGAGTGAACATGTTTTAAATCAACATTTTGATGATCAAAAACTTTATCATTTTCAAGCAAATTTATGGCATAAAATTAAAGATTTACCTGTTTCTGTAATTAAAAACTACATTGAAATACAAGATTTACCACAAACAATAAATTTAGGTCATGAAATTTGGGATCATTTAAGACAAACAGATTATCTAAAGCAACAAATACATGATGGTATTTATACTTGGTACATCCGTAATCAGGAACGCTCTTTTGATTTATTACTTCGTGACTTAAATATTGAAGAAAGTTTAGTGCAAAATGAACTGCAAAACTTGCTTGCCCCTCTCGTTCAGCAACTTATTTCTAATCAATATTTGCATGCACGTGCACGTGTTTATCTAGAAAAATTTTATTATTCAGCACATGTGAAATCTATTTTAAATATATAAATTAAATCAAGGGAAATCAGATATATTTCTAATTTCCCTTTAAGTCCTTTTAATTTTGAATTGTTAGAAATAAAAATTTAAAAATGCATAATTGTATTATCAAGCATCTTTAAACGACTGCCTTCTTCTTGCATTTTATGATTAAATTTTTGAATTATTTTAGCATCCACCAATTTCGATTTAGTTCCGACTGGCTGTAAATAATGTTCATTCATCAATAAAAAAATCGTTTCAATTAAAAACATAGGATTCTGCTTAAAGTAATTTAATTTCAGTAAATCATAAAAATACGCTTCATTTTTTACAAATAATCCAAATACTTCAGAAATAATCTCTTTCGGTGCTTTTATTTCACCTATATTTGTATGAAAGGTGATAGCACTATTTTTAGGTACATGCGGCAGCAACTTAAATTTTAAATTACCAATTTCATGAACATGCTCAGTACTCGTTAATGCTTCAGGTTTTTTTTGAAAAATATCAACTCTTTGTTTTGAATTCCTTGCTAAATCCTTTAAATATTCTTTTAATTCAGGTGCTTGTTGATTCTGAACAATTTGTTGCATATTTCTTGGAATACTCAAACTTTCAACATTTTCAACTGGATTTGCACTTCCTATATAATTCATCTGTGTCGCGCTAAAAACTTTTTGATGCAAGTCCACACTATATAACGGTTGCCAATAATCTGTTAAAAACTCATGTACCAAATACGAATTACTATTTTCTAATGACTTTATTATTGCTTCAATTTGAGGATGATCTACAAATGTTCCAGCTTGATGCAAAGCTGAAAATAGTGTTTTACCTATTTCAATATTTTTTAAAGAAGATTCATTGTTTTGTTGATCTACCAAATGGAGTAGTTTTTGTATCGGTTGTAAGGCACTAGAACCTGGATAACACATGTAATGCAAATAAAATACCCCTAAATTTTTTAGAAATTTAGCGACTATTTGCAAAATATAATCTTGTTCTTGAGCTGAAACCCACGTAAATGTTCCATGATTCACAATAAAATCAAACTGATTCTGATTTGTTTCTAAAAAAGTTTGAAAATCACCATGTATAAATTCAATATTTTCAATCTCTAAATATGCTGCTAACCCTTTTGCTTTTTCAATATGTTGCTGATTAAAATCAACTCCTATAAATTGTCCATGAGGATTTAATATTGCACAAACCAGTAAATTAATTCCTGTTGCACAACCAAGTTCTAAATATGAAAATTTTTTATCAATATCAATAGTATTAAATCCTGAAAACTTTAATACTGTATTCAACCATAACGGCTGCATTTCCTTATAAAAAAATATGGGATAAGGTGCATCCAATACATAGCCATTTTGCTTTTTCATGTAATACCCATAATAATTTAGATTTAAATCAAATGTGAAAATGGGGCTATTCGCCCCATTTTTATTTAAAATTTAATGTTCATTGCAACACTATATCGTCTACCATCTAAAACATAGCTGTTCCCATCATCAACTACATTTTTATTGGCAACATTATAAACACCTGTAGCAAACTCCAGATTATCGGTATATTTATAAACGGCACCTAAATCAACAAAAGTATATGATGGTGTTGGTATACCATTATTACTTCCGCTTGTCTCACCTCTATAATTTAACTGTGTCCATAAAAAGATTTGATCTGTAACATCCCAATCTAAGCCAGCATTAAACATATGTTTAGGAATATCATTTAATGGCTTACCTTCATACTGACCAGATTTTTGCTCACTATGGGTATATGTGTACGACTGTCTATACTTCACCGTATCTGTAATATGATAATCGGTTGTTAATTCAATTCCACGAATTTCTGCTTTATCAACATTATAATTTGATGTATAGCCGTTCGAAATATAAGGCAAGTTAGGATTATCTAAATAGAATTGACTTCCCTCTTCTTGACTTCCTGTAATACGTGATGATCTCGTAATTTTATTTTTAAAATCTGTTTGGAAGAACATTAAGCTTCCCTCAAGCCCCCAATCTTGATTGTTATAAGCAAAACCACCTTCATATGTTAAACTTTTTTCTGGTTTTAAATCTGGGTTTGGAATAATTGCTCCCCCCATTGAATTCAACATATACTCAGGAGATGAATTTCTCAAGCTTGGAGCTTTATAACCAGAAATTACGCCACCTTTAACAATTAAATTATCCGTTGCGTTATAAACTGCATAAGCTTTGGGACTAAAATTACTACCAAAGAATTCATTATGATCATATCTTCCACTGAAAGTTAAAGCTAAATCATTTGTTGCATTCCATGTATCTTCAGCAAAAAGTGACCATTGGTATCTTTCTAAATTAGTGACTTTACCAGCCATATCTGTTTTTTGATTGGTAGTACCATCTTTAAGTTTTTCTTTTTTATAAGTTGCACCTAAAGTCAAAGTATTATTATCAAAGAAATAAGCACCTTGAGAGTTTGCTGTCAAAGTTTCAAATCTAATTCCCCCAGGATTTGTCACATCAACTTTAGTTCCATCTGGATTTGTTATCGTGATTGTTCTCCCTGTAATAGAGGTGTTTTTATCTTTGTCGTACTGTAAATATGAGTTAACTACAAGCTTGTCATATTTCCCTTCGTGCGTAAGGCTATAATTATTTTTATCTAATTTTGAATACGTTCTTGATGCTGTAGGCAATAGACTTAGGCCCGGATTATGCTCACGTTCTTGTTGAGTATTTGAATATTCCGCTGTAATTGTATTGTTTTCATTTGGCGTGAATACAAACTTTGTACCAATATCCTTTTTAGTAAATTTTGGGTCACTTTCCCCAGATTCTGTTGTTGTTCTCTGCAAATGACTTTCATCAATATTTTGAAAACCGCCTGTGACTTGTAATGATAAAAGTTTATCAATTAAAGGGGTATTAACATAAACACTTGTATTAAACTCATCACTATTGACATCATTTGAACTTGCGGCTTTTACATATTCTGTCCGAACACTTGCAGTCATTTTATCCTGATGTTTTTTAGTAATAATATTAATTACTCCTCCCATCGCATCAGAACCATATAACGATGATGCAGAACCTCGAATGACTTCAATTCGTTCAATTGCTTCTAGAGGTGGTAAGAAATTAACAGAGGCACCTTGTACTCCACCATTTGTCGTCAATAAACTCCCATCATTCATTGGTTTACCATCTACCAAATACAACGTATACGACGACCCCATTCCACGAATGGATACAGTTTGATTTGTTCCACCCCCCTGTACAAATACACCTGGTACATTTTTTAAAGCGTCAGTGACATTACTATAAGATTTTTTTGCAAGTTCTTCTGCTGTAATTACAGAAATTGTTGCGGCTGCATCTGCAATATTTTGTTCATAACCACCCGCAGTCGTTACAACAATTGTATCCAACTGCATAATAGATTCTGTTGAATTATCCGTATTCTGCTCATTTGCATATACGGAAATAGTCATTGCAGAAAGTACTGCTAAAGTGAGTGTACTTTTAAAAAATTGCTTATTCATAAGATGCTTAGCCCCAACCCCAATTGAAAACTTTGTTTAAATTTTGACGCACATTTTATATATTAATAAGAATAATGCAATAGATAATAATAACTATTCTCATTATTATTTATGAGTGATCTATGTAATAAAATTTATAACAAAAAAATAGCCTCTTAAAAGAGGCTATTTTGATCATTAAAAATATCGAATTATTTAAAGTATGCACCATCTGCTTGACTATGATCAGTTTGATCAACCACACGTTTTAATTCAGGAATATGCTGTTGAAGCGTAGTTTCAACACCCTGTTTCAACGTAACATCAATGGCAGAACACCCTTGACAACCACCACCAAATTTAAGTACAGCAGTTAGACCATGTTCAGGATCATCAAGTACTTCAACTAATGCACAATTTCCACCATGTCCAGCCAGACCTGGATTAATTTCTGATTGCAGAACATAAGTAATACGTTCTTCAATAGATGCATCTGGTCCTACACGTGGCACTTTAGAGTTTGGTGCACGGAATGTTAACTGACCACCAAAACGATCTTTGTTGTAATCAATCACTGCATCCAACAAATATGGAATTGATGGTGAATCAATAAATGCAGGAAAATCTGGATAATCTTGTTTATAGTCAGTAGGTACTACTTCGTCTGGAGCACTGTAGGCCATACAACATTCAGCACGTGGCGTACCTGGATTTTCAACAAAAACACGAACACCAATACCTGGTGTATTCTGTTTTTCCAATAAATCTTTCAAATACTCTTGTGCAGTTGGTGTAATGAGTAAGTTAGGAATTTCTCCTGCAACTGCAGTGCTGGTGTTTTCAGTCGACATAACAAATTTTCCTCAATCTGAAGTTCCTATTCTAACTGAAGATGCGTCTATATAAAAAAAAATCAACTAAATTTGTTGGAATTAATTATAAAGTTTGAAAACTATCATCAAATTAATGGCATTATTGGACACATGAATATAATTTTATGATTTCCTACTTATGCTTGATTTACCTTTTAACCATACTGTAACGATTATCATTATTACAGTTATTATTTCATTTTTAGCCTTTTCAAATCAGCGCTTAATGAATCGTTTAATATTTTGGCCACCGGCAATGCAAAAAGGCCAATATGATCGTTTTATTACTCATGGCTTTATTCATGCCGATGGTATGCATTTACTCTTTAATATGTTCACCCTTTTCTTCTTTGGAAGCATTATTGAAAGTTTCTACCGTCAGTATGCCTATGACATGGGCTTTGTACTTTTTTATTTAGGTGGGCTTATTTTTGCGATTTTACCCAGTTATTTAAAACATAAAAATGATACTCAATGGGCAAGTCTAGGAGCTTCAGGCGCTGTTTCTGCCGTTTTATTTGCATATATTCTTTTTCAGCCTTGGAAACTTATTTTTGTTTTCTTCATTCCAGTGCCTGCCATTATTTTTGCTATTTTATACGTTGCTTATAGTATTTGGTCTGGTAAAAAAGGAAATTCAAATATCAACCACAGTGCTCACTTATGGGGGGCTGCTTATGGAGTTATAATAACAATTTTAATTGAACCAAAGGTTCTGCCTCATTTCTTTAAAGCACTTTCTCAACTTCCTTTCTAAATATTTCAAAACTCAGGGCTTTAA
Organism: Acinetobacter equi; assembly: GCF_001307195.1. Classification (NCBI taxonomy): domain Bacteria; kingdom Pseudomonadati; phylum Pseudomonadota; class Gammaproteobacteria; order Moraxellales; family Moraxellaceae; genus Acinetobacter; species Acinetobacter equi. Next base: position 22,115 of record NZ_CP012808.1, read on the forward strand.
TTTCAAAGCCCTTTTAAAATACGATCAAATAATTACAATTAGACTATATTATTGATTGATCATAATTACAAATTTTGAAACACCTCTTATAAAAGTTGGTATCTATTGCCACCGCATTTCTAAAGTTTGTAGCGATAATGTATACATCTGTACATTAATTACATTTGTAGACGAGCTATTTTGCAATGACATCATCTTTAGAAGGCTTACAGTTTCCTATTCATTCAAAAACGAATAAAGCCAGCACATCACAAATGGGAAAAGATATTATAGCTGCGGCATTAGCTAATATTGATCCTGCAATAAGTTTAGAAATAAAAAATGAAAAAAACTGGCGTAAGCAATATCCCAAATACTTTAAAGCGCTGGTTAAACATGGCATTAAAGATAGCAAATACACCTTAGAAATTGCTAAAAATGGATTAACAAAGGCTCATCAATCTTTTGATTTCTATCACAATCAAAATAAACATTCCTTTTCCGATGTCATGACGCTTCCTCACAATGCTTTACATACTTTTAAATTTACTGGTAAAAATGACAAACAACCTGAATGGTACGTTCCATATCAAGGTAAAAATTTACAAGGAAGTGAGTTACTTACACAAATCCAAATTTGGGAAAATTTGGGTACGATTGAACCTAGCCATGCAGATGCTTTACGTGAAGTCATTGCACATCCTGAATGGCTTGATTTATCTGATCGAACAATGGTTTTATTTGGCGCTGCATCTGAAGCAGGGCCACTCACCTGGCTTTCAAAATGGAAAGCAAATATTGTCGCTGTAGACTTACAAAATGAACGAGTATGGGAAAAAATTCTCACAACAATTCAAAATGGTAATGCCACACTTTATGCACCTTCAAAAGAAAATGTAAATCATATAACTGATATGGCAACATTAAAAACCAAGTTAGGTGCTAATCTTTTAACACAAACACAAGATATCGCTCATTGGCTATTAGAAAATCCAAATCATTTAGATCTTGCTGCAATTGCTTATTTAGATGGTGAAAAACATGTCCGTGTCGCATTGGCAATGGACGCTATTATGGAATATATAAGCCAGCACAAAGTAAATACTAGCCTCATGTTTATGTGTACACCTACTGATGTATATGCTGTACCTGAAGAAGTCATTTCCTCAGCACATGAAAAATTCAAAAACCGCTCAGCACTAAATAAATTATTAACAAAGAGTATTTCAACAGTAAGTTTCAAACATTTCTTTAATGAAAATAATGATGCACTTATTCAATCAAATGACCAAAAATCGTATGGTATAGCAGATTGCTTAGTTGTAGAACAAGGACCTAATTATGCGCTTGCAAAACGCTTACAACAATGGCGCGCAATACTTGCACGTGCAGAAGGTCAAACGGTAAGCATCAATATCGCACCTTCAACAACAACACATTCTGTTACTAAAAACCCTCTACTTAAAGCTGCATTTAATGGTGCATCTCTATTTGATGTAGAGGCATTCAAACCAGAAACCACAAATGCGTTAATGGCTGCTCTTTGGATTCATGATTTACGTAATTCAAAATCAGTCGCGCACCCTCAAACAAAACTTAATCATCCTCTCGAACTTATGATGAGTGGTGCAAATCATGGTGGTTTGTGGCGTGTAGCATATTTAGCAAGAACTGCATTACCTTTTGCAGCACTTTATGGTTTTGCTAATGAAAAACTCCCCTTAAAGAATTTATTTTCTACAAAAAAATAAAATTCTACAGCATAAAAAACGCTGCGATTGCAGCGTTTTTTAACATCTAAGCATTAAATTTCAACATTAGAAAACTTTTAGCAGTAACCAATATAAAACACCAGATAAACAAATTGTTGCTGGCAATGTGAAAATCCAAGCAGACAAAATTGTTTTAACCATCTGTAAATTTAAACCAGATTTATTTGCAACCATCGTACCGGCAACAGCAGAGTTTAAAACATGTGTTGTTGAGACAGGCATACCGAAACCATCAGCAGCAGCGATAGTAGACATCGCAACTAGTTCAGCTGACATACCTTGACCATAAGTCATATGTTGCTTACCAATACGTTCCCCCACTGTCACTACAATACGCTTCCAACCTACCATTGTACCCAAGCCTAGAGCAAGCGCTGTCGCAACTTTAACCCATGTTGGAATATATTGAAGGAATGAATCTAAGCTATTACGATACTCCTTCACAACTTTTACATCATCCTTAGACATTGCAGGCAATTGCTCTGCTTTATCTAAACGCTTAAAAGCTGTAACACTTAAGTACATATCATTACGTAAATTTGAAACTTCATGCTCAGGAATATTTTTCAAATCACCATAATGACCAATTTTATCACCTACATGCTGAGTCAAGCTTGCTAAAGCAGGAACAACTTCTGGTGTAATGTCCTTAGTTTGAATATATTTAGTGATGATATCTCTTGCTTGAGGATCTGGCATTTCTTCATGCTTCGGATAAATAATCGTCGCGGTTTGCGCAGATAGACTCTCAAAAGTCTGCAAGTGCTGTTGATCTAGATTTTTATTTAATGAATAAGCAAGTGGCACAATACCAATCAGAATTAACATGATTAGTCCCATACCCTTTTGACCATCATTTGAACCATGTGCAAAACTTACACCCGTACAAGTAAAAATCAAAATCGCACGAATTAATGGTGGTGGTGGCTTATTCCCTTCAGGTGGCTTAAAAAGCTCTAATTGTTTCTTAAATATTTTTTTCACTAAAAGAAATAAAACAGCAGCAAAAGCAAAACCAATTAAAGGAGAAAACAATAATGCCTTACCAACTTTAATCACTTGTTCTAGGTCAACACCTGATGCACCCAAATCTGAATGCAAAATGTAATTCATAATTCCGACGCCTAAGATCGAACCTATTAAGGTATGTGAACTTGAAGCTGGAATTCCTAGAAACCAAGTTCCTAAATTCCACAGAATTGCAGCTATAAGCATTGCAAAAACCATTGCAAAGCCAGAGCCATCACCTGAACCAACCCCCATAATCAGCTCTACAGGCAATAATGCAATAATACCGTAAGCAACAGCACCACTAGCAACCATTACCCCAATAAAATTACAAAATCCTGCCCACATCACAGCAACAGGAGCAGATAATGCATTTGTATAAATAACCGTAGCTACAGCATTTGCAGTGTCATGGAAACCATTTACAAACTCAAAACCAAGAGCAATAAATAAAGCTGTTCCTAATAATACTAAAGAATACAAACTTAATGCTGGTACATGTGCTAAATCACTAGATAATTGAATACCTATATAGATTAACGTAGAGAAAATCAGTGTAAGAAACACTGGAAGAAAAAACTTTGGCGTTGGCACATGAACATTTGTCGACTTCATTTCGGTCGACTGATGCGCTGAATCAACTGGGTTTTGATTAGAATTCATGCAAGCAAAAAAAGAGGATAACGAATCCACTTATTGTTCAATTTAATTATGACAATTATATGACAATTGCACGCTTAATAAAGTATTTCCTTCTACTTCTTATCAATTTAACTACTTAATGCTTAAACATTGAGTAAAAAATCAATAAGTTTCAAATAAATAATTTTATATAAAATAATTTTTCATTATTACTTTATTTTGAAACATTACAAATTATATTTCTTCAAAAAAAGATCTAATCTATTTTCTATGACATATCATTACTTTTAATTATTACAATTTTATGAATTAAGATAAAATAGTCTGCAATTAAAATTAAACCCATGTGTTTGAAAATAGATCACATTTATTTAACTTACTGTCTTTTATATCTTTTTTGTAAAAGCAGTCGATAAATCTCTTCATTTTCATTTTGAATATTTTTGAGTTTTTCATTCATTTCAATAATCATTCTATAAAGCTTTTTTAATTCTTCTTGATTAACAGAAATTTGAGCATTTTTTTTCTCCAAATAGTCAACCATAAAAAATAACCTCTTATTTTTATTCAAAATTTATTAAAAACCAAACATCATATATTAGTGATATATCAAGTATTATTATATATTCTTACACCTTATTTAATATTTACTTATTCTTTTGTTATCTCATTTATAATATAGAAATCCCCACAAAATGTGGGGATTTTTTTATGCTTTATACTTCAGTATTACTTACCACCAAATACATAAGAAACACCTAAACGACCGCCAACTTCATTACCACCTGCAAAACCTACAGCAGCACTAAAAGATGTACGCCCATCGGCAAACACATTCGCAATACCGACAGCACCAGCACTTTCACCTTTATAATGACCAGCACCACCAAAAACTGCAAATTGCCCAGCTCCAATATTTGGAATTTGTTGCTGCGCAGCTAAAGCAATTGCAACACCACGATATGAAGTCTTCTCAACTTCATCCATACGATTATTTAATTGTGTAGCTGTTGTATTAAACTGTGTTAAACGTTGATCAACTTCTGCAATTTTATTATCCAATTGCTTCGTAGCATTTCCTACTTCTTTATTAATATTTTCAACAATACTTACACCACCAATTTGGTAGTCCGCGGCATTAATAACACCTGTTGTTGTAATTCCTGAAGCAGTAACTTCTGTTGACTCTTTTTTATCACCATCAGTTTTTACAACTTCCAAACCATATTTGTTTGACTTATCTTCATTTGTACCAATTATACCAGTTGATACGTATTGTTCAGTCGTTTTAATAGGATTTTGATTAAACTGCTGATTAAGAATTGTCGTAGAACCATCTGGATTAGTAATCGCAGCCTGAACAACTTGTTGATTTACAGTTTGTACTGACTCTTTATAAGTAACATTTTTATTAGTTACAGTATTATGGACTTTTGCAATATCATAAACACCTTCAGTATATTCTCCTGTACCTGTACGAATATGCGTACCTGCTGTTGGAGTTGTACCAGAATAAGCAGTCAATGAACCATTCGTAGCAACTTCATAATACTTAGATGCTAATTCACGACCAGCATCATCATTATAAATTTCAATGATAGTTTTACCATTGATCGTATACTCACGTGTTTTTTGAACACCACCGAGTGTACTACTGACTAACTTACGATCCACAACACTACCGTCAGTTTGTAAAACACCTTTGTTCGATAAATCTGCTAATGCAACACCATTACCAGTCATCATTACGACATTATCATTGTCTCGAGCACTAACACCATAAATATTTTTAGATGGATCTAATGCTTGACCTGCAAGGTAAGTACCTGTATTTGCTAAAATACCAGATTGTACATAACGCACATCAGTAACTGTATTTGCACCATTAACAAAATCACCAGATACTCGTGTTAATGATCCATCTGGATTTGTAATATAACCATCAACTCCACCATTAGAAGTTAAGCTTGTTCCTTGATATCCATAAAGTACATGCTCACCATTAACTACTTTGTTTTCATAGCCTGTGACTGCAGTTGCACCTGTTCTACCATCAATCTGACCACCTTTTTGTAAAGTACTAGCATCAACACTGCCAGTATATGGAACTAAATTATTTCCATCTTTTACAAAGTAACCCGTATATTCACCTGTGATCGGATTTTGAAAACGATATACATCAGTCCCATTTGGACCCGTATATCTAAAAACATCATATTTAATATTATTACCTTGCTGACCTGTTGCAACTAATTGCTGTGAGCCCAAATCAATACCAATCCAGCGAGTACCATCAGTTGTATTAATATTTGCTAATGTTGGTAAATAGTTATTTGCATAATACTGAACAGTGGTTGTTGAATTTGCTGTAGCTAGCTCACCATACACAGGAGCTTGTACTAAATTTGCAACATTATTAGCACCAACCACAGGATTATAAATAATATTTTTATTATGTAGACCTTCGGTTACTTGTACTGGATTTGCAGTTTGAACCACAACTGCTGCTTGTAAAGAAAAAGTAATAAGCCCTAAACTTATTGCCAACACTGTCTGCTGAACCTTCATAAATCACTCCAATTTTTTATATAAATACTGACTTACTCAACTAAAATGTAAATCAGCGATTTTAAAAGGACTCTTTATTTATTATTTAGATTCTCTTCAAAGTCGACCTTTTTGGTGGTTTGGCAAATAATAATCAAACAGCACTCATTAAATCAATCTAAATTTGATTTATTTTTTAATTAAACTTAACATTATATTTTTTTAACATGAAAAGTATTTAATTAATTATCAATAACTTAAATAAAAATAAAATGTAATTTAAGTTAATCATATTTTTATTTTTAATACTTCAAAATCCAAATATCATTAGATTTTATTTACAATCTATATCAACAATCACTTGCTCTTTAAGCATATTAAATAAAATTAGAACACATCATTATTTAGAAAATATTTCATATAAATCACCACCACAAAAAAATCAAACTAATTATCTTATTTAAATTATTATATAAAATAGATCACATTATTTTATTAATTTTATTTCCCAAAAAAAATCCTCACAAAAGTGAGGATTTTTACACATTAACTGTAAATATTATTTACCGCCAAATACGTAAGCAACACCTAGACGACCACCAACTTCATTACCGCCAGAGAAACCTACAGCAGCACTTACAGAAGTACGACCATCTGCAAATACACTTGCAACACCTACAGCACCAGCACTTTCACCTTTATAATGACCAGCGCCACCAAATACAGCAAATTGACCTGCACCAATATTAGGAATTTGTTGTTGTGTTGCTAATGCTACTGCGATACCACGATAAGAAGTTTTTTCAACATCATCAACACGGCGGTTTAATTCAGAAACATTATTACTTAAACCAGCAAAACCAGATTCTAAGCGATTCAAACTATCACTTACACTCTTGTTACCATTAATCACAACATCACCAGTAGTTTTAATACCAGTTGCAACAACAGTAGTCTGGTCAACAATATTACCATTTACAGTATTTGTTGCTTGTAGACCGTAAGTATTACTACCATTTTCATCAGTAGCAAGAATACCAGTAACTACATTTTTAGAAGATGAAGTTCTATCACCAACATTACCAAAATTGTATTCTTTACCAGCTTCTAAAACTGCATCTGGATCTGCGCTACCAACAGTTACTGTATTTGCATTACTGTACGAAGATTTTTCTTCACCATAAACAGTTTGAGCTGAACCTACAAATGCTTGAGTTGTAGAAGTTTCAGTTTTAGCATCATTTAAACCAGTTGCGACACCAGCACCAAGATCAACCAGTTTATCAGTTGAACCTGTGTATTCAGTTAATTGATTATTTGCATCAACTGAATAGTATTTACCGTTAAACTGAAGTACATCAATAGCAGTACTATCTTCTTTAGAACTATATGCTTTTAATTCTTTATTACCAGTAGATGTCCCACCAGTAGTTTTAGTAACAGTTACTTTACCAGTGTTGTAGTCAATCTCAGCTTGTGGATCGATTTTACCAAATAAAGTTAAACCTTTGTTAGTAAGTGCTGTACCCGAAACAATACCTGTTACTTTCTCAACACCATCTGTAATTACTTTTTCGCTAAGTATATTTGACACACCAATTTGATCATTAGCAATTAAGCCATTTTTCAAATCTGCTTGTTGTACTGTTTGAACTAATGATGCAGGTGTACTAAAACCTGCATTAATATCTTGTGCATTACCTGTTGCATTTGTGATAACACCATTAATATTTGTGTTAACAGCAGATGTTTCAGTTTGCGTACCAGTTGTTAATGTATAACCCTTGTATGAAGGATCTGCATTATTTACTGCAACACCTTCAGTAATTGTAAGTACTGAATCAATTTTTGAAGTTACTGGCTTACCATCACCTTGGATATCTGTATCCAATTGACCACCACGAACTAACTCATAACCACTTTTGCTTAAGTCAACTGTATTTGAAACTTCTACAAAAATATCTGGTTCAGCTGTATCTTCAGATTTTTCTAAAACATATTGTTTACCATTAATCGTATAGATAGTTTCAACAGTGCCATCTACTTCTTTTTGATATTGATAAACATCTGATTTTGCAGATGTACTAATTTCTGCATTTGCTGTAATTGTTGCTAATGCCAATGATACTGCTAATAAAGTTTTTTGAAACTTCATAAAATACTCCAATATTATTTTTAAGTCAGACTTACCCAACTGACTCCATAAACCTGTAAAGATTTAAATAATTCTTTATCTGACCCTGACGGATAGCAGAATCATATACAAAATTTATAGTCTAAATCAATCAATATTTGATTTAATTTATCAATTAATATTTGACGTTTTTATGTTAGATAGATAAATATCTATCATCAGCCTTTAAAAAATAGAATATTCACAAGAAAAAAAACACTCACACAAAAATATACAACAAACTAATTTTTATATATTTTTCTAAAAATAAAACTTCATTCATATTCATACTTTTATTTAAAAATAAATTTATTAAATAATGATACTCAATTTGTTATTTTGTAACTTTAATTTACCAACAAAAATAATCCACATATCAAATAAACTAAAATATAATATTTATTAAATAGTTATATTAAAAAATCACCAATCTTAAAATCACAAAAAAAAACAATTATTCACAATTCAATACTTCAACTGTCTTTTTTATCCTATCTTTACTATATATATATGATAAAATTGCGTATTTAAAGATCTGAAATTTCTTTAAATTTAGATGTTTGTAAATTAAGTATTGAGTTAAGTTATGAGTAGTCACAGAGAAGAAAAACAATTCTTTGCACAAAGGTTAAAAAGTGCATTACAAGATCGTAATCACCCCATTAGCCCAACCTACTTATCTAATGAATTTAACAATAGATATGATGGCCAACCTATTAGTGTACAATCAGCAAACAATTGGCTGTTAGGTAAAGCTATACCTAATCAAGATAAACTTAGCATATTATCTCTGTGGTTAAATGTATCTGCACAATGGCTCAGATTTGGTGAAGAAACAGAACCATCTCAGCAAATAATTGCACGGAGCAGCTCAGATCAGTTAGATCTGGATTACTTTATGAAATATAAAAGACTGCCATTATCCCAAAAAAAGTTAATTCAAAGTTTAATTGATGAATTATCTAGTTTAGATCGACACAAATAATAATTTAATTTTAAATTTTCTGCTCTTAATTGAACTAACTCTTGCTCCTTTTCTCGAATTACACGGTATAGCCTCTGTAATTTAGCTTTTGTAATTAAAACAGCCCCTCCAGGCTCTTCCAAAATATTTTTATTAACCATGCTGATCTTTTTATACCCCATTATAAATCAATCAAATTTTAATTTATTAAGTATATACTTTTAGTTGAATAATTATCAATAATTTTTAACTTCACGATAAATCAATGTTTTATTTTTCCTTTTACAAAAAAATATCCTCGCAAAAATGCGAGGATATTTTATATAAAATAAGCAGTAATTAAATTACATCATACCGCCCATACCCCCCATACCACCCATATCTGGCATCGCTGGTTTTTCTTCTGGAATTTCAGTAATCATACATTCTGTTGTAAGCATTAAACCTGCAACAGATGCTGCATGCTCAAGTGCAGAACGAGTTACTTTAGCTGGATCAAGGATACCCATTTCCAACATATCACCATATTCTGAAGTCGCAGCATTATAGCCAAAGTTGCCTTCACCATTTTTCACAGCATTGATCACTACAGATGGCTCATCACCAGAGTTAGACACAATTTGACGAAGTGGAGCTTCAATAGCACGACGTAGAATATTGATACCTACATCCTGATCATCATTCGCACCTTTAACACCATCAAGTGCTTTTGCAGCACGTACAAGTGCAACGCCACCACCAGCAACAACCCCCTCTTCAACTGCAGCACGAGTTGCATGAAGTGCATCATCTACACGGTCTTTCTTCTCTTTCATTTCAACTTCTGTTGCAGCACCAATTTTGATTACAGCAACACCGCCTGCTAATTTAGCAACACGTTCTTGAAGTTTTTCTTTGTCGTATTCAGAAGTTGATTCTTCAATTTGAGCACGAATTTGTTGAACACGTTCAGAGATTTGAGCTGCATCACCTGCACCATCAACAATCACTGTATTTTCTTTAGAAACTGTCACTTTATGTGCAGTACCTAAATGATCAAGTGTTGTTTGATCTAACTGCATGCCAATTTCTTCAGAAATAACAGTACCACCAGTTAAAATCGCAATATCTTGAAGCATCGCTTTACGGCGATCACCAAAACCTGGAGCCTTAACAGCACATACTTTAATAATGCCACGCATGTTATTTACAACAAGCGTTGCTAAAGCCTCACCTTCAACATCTTCAGAAATAATAAGAAGTGGTTTACCTGTTTTAGCAACAGCTTCTAATACTGTAATTAATTCACGAATATTGCTGATTTTCTTATCAACAAGAAGAATGAATGGGTTTTCAAGTTCAGCAGTTAAAGTATCTTGCTTATTTGCAAAATAGGGTGAAATATAACCACGATCAAACTGCATACCCTCAACAACATCAAGAGAATCTTCAAAGCCTGAGCCTTCTTCTACAGTGATTACGCCTTCTTTACCTACTTTTTCCATTGCTTGAGCAATAAGTTTACCCACAGTAGTATCTGAGTTTGCAGAAATAGAACCAACTTGTTCGATTGCTTTAAAATCTGAAGCAGGCTTTGCCGTTGCTTTAATATTTTCAACTACCGCTTTAACCGCAATATCAATACCACGTTTTAAGTCCATTGGGTTCATACCCGCTGTAACGGATTTGATACCTTCGTTCAAGATTGCTTGAGCAAGCACTGTTGCAGTTGTTGTACCATCACCAGCAATATCATTTGTTTTTGAAGAAACTTCACGAACAAGTTGAGCACCCATGTTCTCAAACTTATCTTTTAATGTGATTTCTTTTGCTACAGTTACACCATCTTTAGTAATATGTGGTGCGCCAAAAGAACGATCAATAACAACATTACGACCTTTAGGGCCTAAAGTTACTTTAACCGCATCTGCAAGAATATTCACGCCTGCAATCATTTTTGAACGAGCTGAATCACCAAATTTTACATCTTTAGCTGACATATTTAACTCCGAATAATTTTAATGTTTTCACAAAATCTGATTTAGATTGAGTAGTGATTAATTAGCCTTCTAATACTGCTAAAATATCAGACTCTTTCATGATTAAAAGCTCTTCACCATTTACTTTTACAGTTGTTCCTGCATAAGTTCCAAATAAAACTTTATCACCTACTTTTACATCTAAAGCACGTACGCCATTGTCAGTAATCTGACCATTACCTACTGCAATTACTTCACCTTGAGCAGGTTTTTCTGCAGCAGAACCTGGCAATAAAATGCCGCCAGCTGTTTTTGTTTCTTCTTCAACACGACGGATTACTACACGGTCATGTAATGGACGAATATTGCTCATAAAATTACTCCATCAGACTAAGTCTTTGTGATTAAAGATAATGACTAGTTAATCCTTATGTCACTATCAATTTTTATAGATGTCACTTTTGTGGGGATGGAAATAAATGCTTCAAGGGTGAATTGAATTTTTTTTTCATTTTTTTATCTTTATTTTCATCAAACAGATGAAATATTCACCTACTAACTTTACTTTTCAAGTTACTTTTGTACTTTTAATAAGCATGAATATTAACTTAATCCGATTTAGCCTTTTTTATAAACCTATTTCTCTAGCTAAAGTTTTTATATTTTATGTACTTAATGGAAATTTTAAAACATACTATTCATTTATTTGATAATATTTTTATGCTCAAGCCTAGCAAATAAATTCTTATTTTACATAAATATATCTTAAATAAATAGTACACATTTATTTAAAAAATACTAAAAATAAAATAATCTTACATGATATATACATGTTTTTTATAAATATTTATACAACCATATAAAAAACTAACATTATTTAGCGATATATCCTTTAGTCTTATTTTTTTCCCGAAATTATGCTTTAATACAGCCACTTTTTTTACATTATTGATCTGAGTCTAATGCTGCTCATTACTCAGATTAAACTTTGTACTTTTTGTACACATTTGAGATAGGCCTCATCATGACCCAAGTGAACGCACCAGAATTCGTTCGTCACCCAAAGCTTATTGCTTGGGTAGAAGAAATTGCAAAATTAACGAAACCAGCGAAAATTGAATGGTGTGACGGAAGCGAAGAAGAATATCAACGTTATATTGATTTAATGATCGCTAACGGCACTATGCAAGCGCTTAATCAAGAAAAACATCCTGGTTCTTACCTTGCTAATTCTGATCCTTCTGACGTTGCTCGTGTTGAAGGTCGTACTTTTATTTGTTCAGAAAACAAAGAAGATGCTGGTGCAACAAATAACTGGGAAGCACCTGCCGAAATGCGTGCTCGCCTTAATGGTTTATTTGATGGTTGCATGAAAGGTCGTACATTATATGTTGTTCCTTTCTCTATGGGTCCTTTAGGTTCTCATATTGCACATATTGGTATTGAATTAACAGATTCTCCTTACGTTGCTGTAAGCATGCGCAAAATGGCTCGTATGGGCAAAGCTGTTTATGACGTTCTTGGTACTGATGGTGAATATGTACCATGCGTACACACTGTTGGCGCACCTTTAGAAGAAGGTCAAAAAGACGTTGCTTGGCCTTGCAATCCTGAAAAATACATCGTTCATTACCCTGAGACTCGTGAAATTTGGTCTTACGGTTCTGGCTACGGTGGTAACGCATTGCTTGGTAAAAAATGCTTAGCTTTACGCATTGCATCTTATATGGGTCGTCAACAAGGCTGGTTAGCTGAACACATGCTCATCCTTGGCGTAACAAGCCCTAAAGGTGAAAAGCACTATATCGCAGCCGCATTCCCATCGGCTTGTGGTAAAACAAACTTTGCCATGTTGATTCCACCAGCAGGCTATGAAGGTTGGAAAATTGAAACTGTAGGTGATGATATTGCTTGGATTAAACCAGGTGAAGATGGTCGCTTATATGCAATTAACCCTGAAGCAGGTTTCTTCGGTGTAGCTCCTGGTACAAATACCAAGACCAACCCAAACTGTATGGCGACTCTTCACAAAGATGTTATCTATACAAACGTTGCTGTTACTGATAATGGCGAAATCTGGTGGGAAGGTCTTACTAAAGAAGCTCCTGCAAACCTTACTAACTGGAAAGGTCAACCACACACTGGCGAAGAAAAAGCAGCTCACCCGAATGCTCGTTTCACAGTTGCAGCTGGTCAATGTCCTTCTATTGACGCTGATTGGGAAAATCCAGCAGGTGTTCCAATTTCTGCGTTCATCTTCGGTGGTCGTCGTGCAGACACAGTGCCTCTAATTTCAGAAGCATTTGACTGGGTTGATGGTGTTTATAAAGCTGCAACTATGGGCTCTGAAACAACTGCTGCTGCTGTTGGTCAACAAGGTGTTGTACGTCGTGACCCATTCGCGATGCTTCCATTTGCTGGCTACAACATGGCTGACTACTTCACTCACTGGTTAGAAATGGGTAAAAAAGTTGGTGCTAAAGCAGAAGCTGCAGGCAACAAACTTCCTGGTATCTACAATGTCAACTGGTTCCGTCGTGATGCTGAAGGCAACTTCGTATGGCCTGGTTTCGGTCAAAACATGCGTGTTCTTGAGTGGATCATTGATCGTTGTGAAGGTCGTGCTACTGCTGTTGAAACTCCAATCGGTTTAGTTCCAACTTACGAACAATTAAACTGGACTGGTTCTGACTTCACTAAAGAACAATTTGATTTAGTAACTTCTCAAGATAAAGATCAATGGATCAAAGAACTTGAAAGCCACACTGAATTGTTTGAAAAACTTGGTGATCGCATGCCAGAAGCGTTGAAAAAACGCCAAGCTGAATTACTTAAAGCTGTTAAATCTGTATAATTATTGATTGAATAAAAAAGACCGCATATGCGGTCTTTTTTATTATCAATTTCAAGACTTAATTTATCTTCAAATAAGAAAAAATAAATGTTTATTTAGAACATTTAAATAACAATTAAACACAACAAAATGCTTTTATTTTAACCATACAAGTTTTTAAATAAATTCAATCATAGTTAACACATTGATTAAAACTTAATTTATCTGTTAGCATCCGGCAGAATTTTTAAGCCTATTCACAAATAGTAAATAGCAAGATTTCAAGAAAACAGAGATATATAAGTCAATTATTTAGCACAAATTAATAATTATATAAACATAATTTTCCGTGCTTTTTAATTGATATGCCTAATCCATGGAGGAAAATATGGCAAATAATGTCGTGACTCAGCCAGAGTCAACCCCTCTTGATCGTAAAACACGTGTTAAGTCTATTATTGGTGGTTCAGCAGGGAATTTAGTTGAATGGTATGACTGGTATGTCTACGCTGCCTTCACTCTTTATTTTGCTCCAAAGTTTTTCCCAGAAGGTGATAGTACAGTAAAACTATTACAGGCTGCTGCTGTCTTTGCACTTGGTTTCCTTATGCGACCAATTGGTGCATGGGTTATGGGAATTTACGCAGATCGCAAAGGTCGTAAAGCTGGCTTATCAATGTCAGTTTCATTAATGTGTGTTGGCTCACTTATAATTGCATGCACACCGACCTATGAAACAATTGGCATGTTTGCCCCAGCAATGCTTTTATTTGCTCGACTACTTCAAGGTTTAAGTGTTGGTGGTGAATATGGCTCTAGCGCAACATACCTAAGTGAAATGGCAGGTAAAAACCATCGCGGATTTTTCTCGAGCTTCCAATATGTAACCCTTATTTCAGGACAACTACTTGCACTATGTACACTTATCGTATTGCAACGCACATTGACTGAACAGGCATTAGGTGACTGGGGATGGCGTATTCCATTCTTCATTGGCGCAATTCTAGCGATAGTTGTTTTCTGGATTCGTCGCGGACTTGTTGAAAGTGAGTCTTCAAAGCAAGCCCAAAAACAAGCAAAAGAAGGCGGTCCAAAATCTGGTGCAGTTGAATTATTTACAAAACATCCTAAGGCAGCTTTCACCGTAATTATGCTTACTGCTGGTGGTACATTAGCATTTAATACATTCACAACATATTTGCAAAAGTACCTAGTAAATACTTCTGGTTTTGAAAAAACTACAGCTACCGAAATTACTACTGCTGCAATCTTCATTTTTATGCTTATTCAGCCTGCAATCGGTGCGCTATCAGATAAAATTGGTCGTAAGCCAATTATGATTGCTTTTGGTGTGCTTGGTGTAATCTTCACTATTCCAATTTTCAACCATATTGGTGCGACCAATAATGCCATGACAGCATTTATGCTTTGTATGAGTGGTATGATTATTGTTTCAGGCTATACTGCAATTAATGCTGTTGTTAAAGCAGAGTTATTCCCTGCTCATATTCGTGCACTTGGTGTCGCTTTACCATATGCAATTGCCAATACACTCTTTGGTGGTACTGCTGAGCTCGTTGCTCTCAGCTTTAAAAATGCAGGACATGAAAGCTACTTCTTCTATTACATTACTTTCATGATTGGTTTATCTCTCATAACTTATATCTTTATGAAAGATACTAAGAAAAACTCTCTAATTACTGATAATTAATCAAAATTATCATTTATAAAAAACCCATCTTATTTGATGGGTTTTTATTCAAACATAACCCATTGTTTATAATAAGTATTTTAAAACTATTAGACTAAAGTCGTATAATTTACAAATTCTCACAAGAGTATAACGGAAACATAAATTTACATTTCCCATTTACATCAAAATATATATTTTAAGTTTTGCATTTTCTTAATAAAAGCGAAGTTTAAAAGTATGTATTTTGCCAACATTCTTGCGGAGAATTGTTGTGACAAATTCAGATTCTCAAATTGCTCCAGAGCAGTTTGACAGAAAGACTCGTGTCAAATCTATCCTTGGTGGCTCAGCCGGTAACTTAGTTGAATGGTTTGACTGGTATGTTTACGCAGCTTTTACGCTTTACTTTGCACACCAATTCTTCCCGGAAGGTGATGACACTGTAAAACTATTACAAGCCGCAGCAGTTTTTGCTCTTGGTTTTTTAATGCGCCCAATCGGTGCTTGGATTATGGGAATCTATGCAGACCGAAAAGGACGTAAAGCTGGTCTTACACTTTCTGTTTCATTGATGTGTATTGGCTCTCTCACCATTGCTTTCGCACCAACTTACGATTCTGTTGGTATGCTTGCCCCCGCAATCTTACTTTTTGCTCGTCTAATTCAAGGTCTAAGTGTAGGCGGTGAATATGGATCAAGTGCAACTTACTTAACTGAAATGGCAGGAAAGAATCATCGTGGTTTCTTCTCTAGTTTCCAATATGTAACATTAATTTCAGGTCAACTCCTCGCACTTTGTACACTCATCGTATTACAACATACCCTTACAGAAGATCAACTCTATGCTTGGGGATGGCGTATTCCATTCTTTATGGGTGCTCTTTTAGCCATCGTTGTTTTTTGGATTCGTCGTGGGTTGGTTGAAACACAATCATCAAAAGAAGCACAAGAACAAGCAAAAAATGGTGGCCCAAAGTCAAGTGCATTAGCTTTATTTACCAAATATCCTAAGCAGGCATTTACAGTAATCATGCTTACTGCTGGTGGTACGCTTGCATTTAATACATTTACCACATATTTACAAAAATATTTAGTGAATACATCTGGTTTTGAAAAAACAACTGCCACAGAAATCACCACTGCTGCCATTTTTATTTTTATGCTTATTCAACCTGCTGTAGGTGCTCTATCAGATAAAATTGGCCGTAAACCTATTATGATTGCCTTTGGTGTTCTAGGTGTAATTTTCACTATTCCTATTTTTAACGGTATTGGAAATACAACCAGTCCAACAATAGCATTTATGCTTTGTATGAGTGGTATGATGATTGTAACAGGCTATACTGCAATTAATGCTGTTGTTAAAGCTGAATTATTTCCTGCACATATTCGCGCATTGGGCGTTGCTTTACCGTATGCAATTGCAAATACGCTCTTTGGTGGTACTGCTGAACTGATTGCTCTAAGCTTTAAAAATGCTGGACATGAAAACTATTTCTTCTACTACATTACTTTCATGATTGGTTTATCCCTCATTACGTATATCTTCATGAAAGATACCAAGAAAAATAGTTTAATTACAGATAATTAATTTTTTGTAAAAAGCCCTATATGGGCTTTTTTATTTTCATTAATTTACAAATCACTCTATATTTTTTTGATTTAGAGGCATATTCAACCATCGAGAAATAAAGAGCCTTATGGCATACTAAAAACACATCATGCTAGGAAGTATAGAATGAAAAATATTTATATAGTGTTAGGTGCTACAATTCTTACACTAGGCTTAACTGCTTGCCAAAGTACAGCACGCCAATACAATGGAACAGTCGGATATAAAATTGAACAGCAAACAGCAAACACAGCAACGATCTCTTACACGCTAGCAGCACGTAAAAATCAAGCTGCAAATGAAGCTAAACTTCAGCATGCATGTGGAAAAGTCTTAGGTGACAAAAAACAATATACAATTAAAATTTTAAGTATAAATGAAATCATCAATCCGAATAAAGATGTTGAATTTGGTCGCCAAATTGGGAACTCCCGCACAACTGTCGGATTATCAAATACCCCAAGTTTATATAACAGCGAAGACTATGCAACCAAACAAGCTCTAGATAGCCACCCTTCTACACTACATGTTGTTCGCTATACTTGTTCTTAAGAACATAAAAACAAAAGGGCTATTCAGCCCTTTTTATAGAAATTTGAAAATTAAAAGTAAAAACACTCACTTTCCATTCCCACTATAATGTCTTATAAAAACTCACGTTTCTGAACTCAGGTGATTCATCCAAATCTGGCCAAGTTGTTGCACTTCGCTCATCCAATTTTATATATTTAGAATGGCTAAAATTCTTTACACGGCTATCCGCAACCCACACTTCGGGAGCAAACTTTAAAAACTCATCTAAGAAAAAGCGATTAGATTGATCATAAAGCACATCTGCTGCGAGCAATACATCAACCTGCTCTGCTTTATACAAATCTTCAAGGTATTCAAGCTCTACATTATTCAATTCTGCATTAGCACGACATGCATCAAGACTTACTTTATCAATATCACAACAAATCACTCGCTTCGCACCTGCCATTTTTGCTGCAATTGCTACCACACCTGAACCTGCACCAAAATCAAGTACTACTTTATCTTTGACATGCTGAGGCTCTGCAAGTAACCACTGTGCCATCGCTAGCCCCGATGCCCAGCAAAAAATCCAATATGGCGTATCATTCCAAATACGGCGAATCACTTCATCATCCAATTTATCCGTTGGAAAAACTGGAGGAATCAACCAAAGTGAAATTGAAGTTTCAGGCAATTGCTGCGCATGTAATTCACAATATGGAATCACATCATGTAAGGCTTGAATTAAGTGTTCAGGGACTTTAGGGATTTGGAAGGTACAGCTCATTTAGATTCTTTTAATTGATATTTTTTGAAGAATTTCCCCAATCCTTCTTTAAAAAAGAGGGAAAACTAAAGTTCCCTCTTTTGAAACTGGAGGATTAAGGAGGATTAAATTAACCTAAAGCTTTCTCAGCAGCTTCAACTGTTTGACGAATTAAAGTCGTAATTGTCATTGGGCCAACACCACCTGGAACTGGTGTATATGCAGAAGCAATTTCTTCAATACCAACAAGTTGGATATCACCTACACCACCACCATCACGTGGATGGAAACCAGCATCAACAACAACAGCACCTTGCTTAATCCAATCTTTTTGAATTAACTCTGCTTTACCTACCGCACCTACAATGATGTCAGCTTGTTTTACAAAACTTGCTAAATCTTGTGTACGTGAATGGCAAATTGTTACTGTTGCATTTGCTTCAAGAAGCATTGCAGCCATAGGTTTACCCAAAATTGCAGAACGACCAACAACAACAGCATGTTTACCTGCGATTTCAATATTATTTTCTTTTAAAATCGTCATAATACCAGCTGGAGTTGCAGAACCATATGCTGCTTCACCCATTGCCATACGACCATAACCAAGGCAAGTTACACCATCTACATCTTTTGCGAGTGAAATTGCATCAAAACAAGCACGTTCATCAATTTGAGCAGGTACTGGATGCTGTAAAAGAATACCGTGAACATCAGGATTAGCATTTAATTTTTCAATTTCAGCCAATAACTCTTCAGTTGTAGTTTCTTTTGGAAGCTCTACTTTTAATGAATCCATACCGACACGGCGGCAAGCATTTCCTTTCATACGTACATAAGTTGCAGATGCACCATCGTCACCTACCAAAATAGTCGCAAGAATTGGAGTACGACCTGACTTTGCTTTTAACGCTTCTACGCGAGTCAACAAGTCAGCTTCAATTTGTTTTGCCAATGCACGACCATCTAAAACTAATGCCACGGCACATCTCCCATGTGTTGATATGAATCAATTTTGCACATTCTACATCAATATTTTAATTATTTTTCGTTATATGCTGTTTTTATGCACATACAAGCATGTTCTACTATTGTTTTTTTTTCAGAGCTTGATAATATACGCATCAACAAGACGCGGCGGGGTGGCAGAGTGGTCATGCAGCGGACTGCAACTCCGTGGACGCCGGTTCGATTCCGACCTCCGCCTCCAATCTTGTAAATGCCCGAGTGGTGAAATCGGTAGACACAGGGGATTTAAAATCCCCCGCCCACAAAGCGTGCCAGTTCGAGTCTGGCCTCGGGCACCACTTTAATACTTCTTAAAGTGGTGCAATAAAAGACCCAGCGAAAGCTGGTTTTTTTATGCCTAAAATTCACAATACCCTAAAAATACCTTTTAAATTTTTATGATTACTCAAAAACAAGCTCTTCAGTACTTGCATCAAGTAAAAGAAAATCACCCTCAAGCATTTAAAAGAAATTTTTTATTCTATGGTTTTGTTCAAACTAAAGGTGCACTAGATGAGCTCAAAGAAGTTTTCCCATGGGTTATTGCACTAACCACCTTCATCCCTCTTATCTATTTTATAAGTTTAAGCATCAATTACACATTTTCTAACCTTTCTCATTTTCAAGCTCAAGCAATAGCTATCATATGCATTATGCTTTTATTTATGCTTATTCTACCCATTGTTATCTATCAAATTCGCAATAGCTCTACCCGCCTATATACAAGCATTAAAAACCTTCCATTCAAACTTGCTCTACTCATCATCTTTCAAGCAATTAATTTAAAGTTTTTTGAAAGTGTTCTACTTCAAGGTATTTTATTCTTTTTAAGCCTGAGCTATGGTTTTATTGCATGCTATAAAGAAAATCTTTTTAGATCACACTCCACTACACATGATCAAATTTTACTTAATCAGCTACGTAAAGCATGCTTTTGGTCCCACATACAAACAGTAAAGTATTCAATAAAGCTAATACCTATTTCAAAATCATCAAAAAATTATCAAAAATTACTTAATCAAAAAAATTATTATGAATCTCTACATAAAGAACTTATGCAGTTTGAAGATAAATTTTATCAATTTACCAAGTATATTGATCTGGAAAGTTATGTTGATGAACTCATGAAATAATAATTTTTATTGAATTTAACTTATTTTTTAACCATAAAAGCAACATTTGAACGAAAAGAAAGCAAATAAATGGAAATATACTTGCCAAGTTTTTATTAGTCCTCTATTATTGCGCACATGCCCGAGTGGTGAAATCGGTAGACACAGGGGATTTAAAATCCCCCGCCCACAAAGCGTGCCAGTTCGAGTCTGGCCTCGGGCACCACTTTAATACTTCTTAAAGTGGTGCAATAAAAGATCCAGCGAAAGCTGGTTTTTTTATGTCTAAAATTTATAAATAATTAGATAAAAAAAAGAGAGTGAATTACCACTCTCTATTTGCAACCAACTCTTCCATTTCTATATCCATATAACCATGCTCCTGTACAACCATCATCATGGCTTCTGCAATATAGTCAGCGGCAGTATCATCTAAGGATGAATCTAGATCTTCAAACTGTGGCTTCATTTCATTAATTTGAGATATCAATTTATCTGCAATACGATAAATATCAGATTCAGAAACATTTTTTTCAATGCTTTTTGAAAACTTCTCTATTAATTGCTTTATTTCAGCAACCAAAATATCTGGGTAATATTCATCATCAAACATTGGAAGGAGTAAATCATTAAACATAGAAAGCAAATAACATCAAAACTACAAGCACGTGCTTATAACACAAAAGATTCATCAAACCAATAAAAAAGGCACAGCAGAATAGCTATGCCCTTCATAAACAAAATAATTATTCAATTGATTTTGATGACAAACTTTCTGCAATTTTAACAAGTTCTATAAATTCAGATTTCATTCCATAAGGATCTGGTTGTTTATTACGATTTGCTAAATTTAAAACATCTGACCATTTCATATTTCCAGTATATTGACTATTACTCAACAATTGCCCATAACTTGCAACAGCAACAGCCCACTGGGTATCACTAGATGCCTTATTTAATGCTTTATTTGAAATAAGTAATGGTTCTGTAATTAAAATACTTTCACTTGATGATGGTAATTTATATCGCAATTTCAAATAACCATATTCATTACTTTTATCAACTAAATTATTAGTATTTTGATAACGAGACTCCTCCAACCATCCTTTACGACCTGTTGGAATAACTTCATATAATGCTGTTACCGTATGACCTGCTCCAATATCTCCAGCATCCACCTTGTCATTATTAAAATCTTCTTTCTTTAAAATTCTATTTTCATATCCAACTAAACGATATTCCTTTACAGTCATCGGATTAAATTCAACTTGAATTTTTACATCCTTAGCAATCGTTGCAAGCGTCGATGATAATTGACGTTGCACAACTTTTTTAGCCTCATTTTCATTATCAATATAACTATAATTTCCATCCCCAGCGTCAGCAAGTTGCTCCATTAGTTTTTCATTATAATTTCCCGTACCAAAGCCAAGACTTGTAAATGAAATACCTGTTTTTCTTTTCTCTGCAACAATACCTTTTAGTGCATCAAAATTTGTAATACCCACATTAAAATCACCATCGGTTGCAATAATGATTCGATTTATTCCATTCTGTTTAAATGCCTTTTCTGCTTGTTCATAAGCAAGTTCAATCGCTCGTTGACCTGAAGTTGCTCCACTTGCATACAAGCTATTAATGACCTTAAGAATTTGATCCTTATTCTTTCCTGATGTTGGCTGTAATGCTACTTTCTCACCGCTTGCATAAGTCACAATTGTCACAGTATCTTGTGGTCTAAGCTGTTCTGTTAATATTCTCAATGTTGTTTTAACAAGCCCCAACTTATCATCACTATTCATACTTCCAGAAACATCTACCAAGAATACCAAATTGGCAGGTGGCAACTCTTTCATCTCAATATCATTTGCTTTAATACCAATGCGAATTAATTGTGCATCTGTTTTCCATGGTGATGAAACAATCTCTGTATTTAATGAAAATGGATGGCTATTCTTTGAGTTCGGATAATCATAATTAAAGTAATTAATCATCTCCTCCACACGCACAGCATTTACAGGAGGTAAATGACCATTTCGTTTCAAATAGCGACGAACATTGGTATAACTCCCCGTATCCACATCAATACTAAATGTGGAAACTGGCTCTATTTGCGTACTCTTTATTGAGTTTGTTTCTAGCGTTTGATATTGCTCTGTATTTACAGATGGTTGTTGATGCTCAGCACCTCTAAAGTCAAATGAATTTCCTGTAACTATAGATCTATCTGATAGCTTTCGTGGTGGCACTGCCCTTGATGGTTGCGATTTTCGTATAGCAACTTCCTTTATAATTTGATTTGGAGCCTCTACAAGTTGTATCGGCTCTTCTACCAATGGCTGCACCTGATGCTCCATTGAAGACAACTCTTGTATGCCTTTATGGGTACTACATGCAACTATCAATAAACTTAAAGAGCTATAAGCCAAGATTTTAGTTTTCATCATTTAATAACCTTCTTCATAAAATTATTTTTGTTAAATTCACATTTAATTTTTGAATAAAATTTTTCTAGATCATAAGTTTTATCTTGTATAAAAATCACTAGACTTAACTTTCGATTGATTAGTATAGTAGTTTTAATTTATTTATCATTACTTAATAAAATTCATAGATATTTTAAAAATATTTATAACCAAACTATAAATCTTAGATCTCCTAATATTAAAAAAGAGCAAATTTGCTCTTTTTTAATATCTTATTTACGCTGCAATCATCGCCTTCCAAACAGCAATAGCATCAGCCATAGCTTTTACGTCATGTGCACGCACCATACATGCTCCTTGCTGAATACTCAGCAAATGTGCAGCAACAGAACCAACTGCTCGTTGCTGAGCATCTACGCCACCTAAAGCTTCACCAATAAAACGTTTACGCGATAATGCAGATAAAATTGGATACCCCATTTCATTCAATTTATAAAATTCTTTTAATAACTTTAAATTTTGTTGTGCATTTTTTGCAAAGCCAAACCCTGGATCAATCATTATATTTTCAGGTCGCACCCCTGCACTTAATGCATCAGAAACACTTAGCTTAAGCTCAGCAATCACATCCTCCGTAACATCATTATATTGATCCAAATTATTCATTGTGGTCGGTTCACCACGCATATGCATAATAATGACTGGAATATTGAGCTCTGCAGCCGTTTTTAGCGCATTTGGACGAGTTAAAGCACGAACATCATTCCAAATATGTGCACCCGCTTTTACAGCCGCTTTAATCACTTCTGGCTGAGAAGTATCAATCGAAATAACAACATTATATTTAGATAATGCTTGCACTACAGGTACTACACGCTGAATTTCCTCCTCAACACTAACTTCTGTAGCTCCTGGACGAGTTGATTCTCCCCCAACATCAATAACGGTTGCTCCTTCCTGCATCATTTTCAAAGCATGAGCAATTGCTGCTTCTTGGCTATTATGCTTTCCTCCATCACTAAATGAATCTGGTGTTACATTTAAAATACCCATTATATGTGGCTGAGATAAATCTAAACTTAATTGCCCACACCTTAAAACTGTCTTAGGTAAATCCACTAAATTCATCTTGACCAAGCTCCTTCAAACATCAATCATATTCTAGCTTAAAGCGCTACTATATTAACCTCATATCCATGAAAATAATCTTCCATAAAAAAACCACCCGAAGGTGGTTTAGTTTTAAACTTTTGGTAAAGATGGTAATGGTGGTGGAGAAGTTGGACCCTCTTCAACCACATCAATAACAGGATTTTCTGCTACATATACTTTAGGTGGTTGTGGTTCACGACCTTCCATAATGTCACGAATTTGCTCGCGATCAATCGTTTCCCATTCCAATAAAGCTTTTACCATTGCATGAGCAATATCTTTATTATTTTCTAAGATATCTCGTGCAACACGATATTGTTCATCAATAATACGACGTACTTCTGCATCAACTTGTTGTTGAGTTGCTTCAGAAATAGTACGACTACCAATGCTACCCATGAATGATTGTTGCGAATCATCTTCGTAAACCATTACACCAAGCTTGTCAGACATACCATATTTAGTCACCATTGCTCGTGCCATTTTCGTAGCACGTTCAAAGTCATTTGAAGCACCTGTCGACATTTGATTAATGAAGACTTCTTCTGCAATACGACCACCAAACAAGATAGAAAGCTCATTGAGCATTTTATGCTTATAGTGACTAGTTTGGTCGTGCTCTGGCAATTGCCAAGTCACTCCCAATGCCCAACCGCGTGGCATGATTGTTACTTTATGAACAGGATCTGTACCTGGTAGCATTTCAGCAACAATCGCATGACCTGCTTCATGGTAAGCGGTTGCACGACGCTCTTCTTCACGAATAACCATCGATTTACGTTCAGGTCCCATGTAAAGCTTATCTTTTGCATCTTCAAAGTCATGCATATCGACCGTATTTTTGTTACGGCGTGCAGCAAATAATGCAGCTTCATTTACAAGGTTTGCAATTTGCGCACCTGAGAAACCTGGTGTACCACGAGCCAAGACTTTAACATCCACTCCCGTTGTAGAAGGTAGTTTCTTCAAGTGAACATTTAAGATTTGCTCGCGACCTTTAATATCAGGCAAACCTACCATCACTTGACGGTCAAAACGACCTGGGCGAAGTAATGCTTTATCAAGTACATCAGCACGGTTTGTAGCAGCAATGACAATAATACCCTCATTGCCTTCAAAACCATCCATCTCAACTAACATTTGGTTCAGCGTTTGCTCACGTTCATCATGACCACCACCAGTACCTGAACCACGATGACGACCAACAGCATCAATCTCATCAATAAAGATAATACATGGCGCATGACGTTTTGCCTGTTCAAACATGTCACGCACACGAGATGCACCAACACCAACAAACATTTCAACAAAGTCAGAACCAGAAATACTGAAGAATGGTACTTTTGCTTCACCAGCAATTGCTTTTGCAAGCAATGTTTTACCTGTACCTGGAGGACCAACCATTAATACGCCTTTAGGAATTGTTGCACCTAAACGCTTAAACTTAGCCGGATCCTTTAAGAAATCTACAATTTCAACAACTTCTTGTTTTGCTTCATCACAACCCGCAACATCTGTAAATGTTACTTTGATTTGGTCTTCTGAAAGCATTTTTGCTTTCGATTTACCAAAACTCATTGGGCCATTTTTACCACCTGCACCACCACCCATGTTGCGCATAAAGAACATGAATAACAAAATGATTAAGAGTACAGGGAAGCTTGCAATCAGAAGTTGCATCAACAAACCTTGACGTTGCGGTGCTGTACCTTCAACGATTACGTTATGTTTGATGAGGTTCGGCATGAGTTCAGGATCTTGAACTGCTGGACGAATACTTTCAAATGCTGTTCCATTTGCTTTTTCGCCACTAATTCTTTCGCCATCAATTGTAACTTTTTTAATCTGCCCAGCATTCACCTCTGCAACAAACTGCGAATAGTTCATTGCTGTTGGCTTATCGCTGCCATTGATGTTACTGAAGATTAAAATCAGCACACCAAGTATAATGAGCCACAATACGGCATTCTTGAAGAGATCGCTCAAAGCTTTATTCCCATATCAATCTAATTTGATCATGCCCTATTCGGGTGACCTTTTAATTCAAAAAAGCTGAAAAACCAGCTGTGCAATATATTAAAAACTTACAAAATGCACAATTTTTAACAAGTTGGCAAGTAAAGTTTATTTTGACGCTTTTTTACGCCCCTGTCCTATGAGAAAAACTTCTTTAGAACGTGCACGTGAAGCAGCAGGTTTTGCCGTCTTCAAAACATCAAAAGTATCTACAACTTGCTTGCGAAACTCATCAAACCCTGTACCTTGGAACACTTTTACAACAAATTGTCCATTTGGACCAAGTACTCGCTGTGCAAAATCTAGTGCAAGTTCACATAAATAAATCTGACGAGGTTGATCTACAGCCTTATTACCTGAAGTATTGGGGGCCATATCTGAAATTACAACGTCAACTTTACGTTCATTTAAAATATTTAACAATTTTTCGAAAACTTCTTCTTCTCGAAAATCGCCTTGCAAGAAAGTTACATCTGGAAGTGCATCCATTTCCAAAATATCTGAAGCAATAACCAAACCATTTGATCCGACTAGTTTTCCAGCAATTTGCGACCAACTTCCAGGAGCAGCGCCCAAATCAACAACTGTCATACCAGGTTTGATAATTTTATATTTTTCTTGAATTTCAAGTAATTTATAAGCAGCACGGGCACGATAACCCTCTTTTTGCGCTTTTTTTACAAATGGATCATCCAAATGCTCTCTCATCCACGCACGGCTACTTTTAGATAACTTTTGGTTAGTAATGCGTGTTGCCATAAATCTCTAATAACTTTAAACCTTATTACAGAACATTGTACGTTAAAATACACTTACATGCAGTATACAAGTGTATCTAAATCTCATCTTTATTGATGATTTTTTCAATAAATTCTATCGAATATTTGCACAGTTTTTAAAGCGTTTGAGTTCTCATTTTGCTATACTAAGCTGTTTTTAAAATTAGGTTATTTTTATGGCGGCTTTATCTATTCAGGAACGCAAGCGTTTACGTCAAATTGGACATGCGCTAAATCCAGTTGTAATGATTGGTGATAAAGGCTTTACTGAAAATGTCATTGAAGAATTAAACCGTGCACTGAACGACCACGAACTCATTAAAGTCAAAGTAGGCGGTGAAGACCGTGTTGCTCGCGCTGCCCTCATTACAGAGATTGCAGAAGTGACTGGTTCTGAAGTTGTACAAACGATTGGTAAAATTGCTTTGCTTTACAAAAAAGCTACAAAGCAAAATCAAAAATTATCAAACTTAGTTCGCCACGCACACTTATCAAATTAAGTTTAAGTAGACTTTATGGCAAGTTATGAACTCAATGCTTTTGATAGACGATTTCAATCGATTTCGCTTGTCGGAGCAATCGAACAGCAAAGCCCATATACACTTAACGTAGGATATTGGTTACGTGACCCCAACCAATACATTCTATGGCCCGACATGGTTGCCTCGCATCCTCGTCAGGATTTTTTATGGGAAAACACCTGTTTTGAAATCTTTATCGGCGTTCAAGGTGAAGATTATTATCGCGAGATAAACCTCTCCCCATCTCAAGCTTGGCAAGCATATGAGTTTGAAGAGTATCGTTATCCTGAAAATATGCCACCCAAAGTTGCATATGATATTGAGTTAAATCAATTAAAAAAAATGCACTATGGTTTAAACGTGAGCTTAGATCTCACTGAGTTTATGTTAATTCATAAACTCAAATGGACAGACTTATTTATAGGTTTGACAGCCATTCTTAAAACTTCTCAAGGCGATCACTATTTTGCAATGCAACATAGTAGCCCACATGCAGACTTTCACAATAAGCGAGATTGGTTGCATCTGTTTTAAAACAAAAAAGCAAAAGGACATCCTTTTGCTTTTTTATTATCTACTGAAACAAACCCAGCAATACTAATCAAATATTAGCTATTTATTTGAGTAGAATTTTTCGTAGGTAAAACTTTTTTACATGCCTCTAAAGTACTATCCTTAGAACGTTTAAATGTTTCACTCAAACTTTCTTTATGCTTAGTTGATAATTGACTAACATCTTCTTTTATTTCTTTTGTTAATTTAGAAAGATCTTCAATTACTAAATTCATTTCTGCTTTTACAAACTCTTTTAACTCAACATAATCTTTTTGAGAGATTCCTAGTTTCTCTTTTAATGCATCTATTTTTTGTAATAGATCCTGCTTTAGTTGTTGTAATTTACTTTGCACCTTAACATTTGTTTCTTCTGTTTCTACTTTTAATTTCTCAACCTCTTCTTTAACTTCTTGACTAAATTCAATCACTTTATTTTTAGTTTCTATTGCTGTGTGCTCTGCAGATTCTAAACTGTTTTCAACAGCTTCTTTAAAGCCTGCCTTTGCAGTTGTTTGACTTTTTCTTGTTGTCATTTTTTACACCTCTAGTTATGTCTATCAAAAAGAGATTAATCTATTTTGATAAAATTTAATTTTTGATTTGTCTAACAATTATTATCTGCTTACATTTATACACAAATATAGGCATACAAACTTTAAAGCAAAAATCAAGCCATTTATCTTATATATTCATCACATTTTTCATGGACTTTTGGCCATTGTGTGCGTATAATACTCTGTTAGTTCAAGCGAGCAGACATAAGGAGGGTGGGTTTAAATAATAGCCTTCCTTTTTTTTCGTCTTCTCGCTTTTTTACAGCCTAAATTTCAGGAGCTTTGGTTTGAGCACCCCAGCAATTTTAGCCCTAGCCGACGGTACAATCTTTAAAGGAACGTCAATCGGTGCATCGGGTAGTACGACTGGTGAAGTCGTTTTCAACACTGCCATGACTGGCTATCAAGAAATTTTGACTGACCCAAGTTATGCACAGCAACTTGTGACATTAACTTACCCACATATCGGTAATACAGGTTGCAATGATGAAGACGCTGAGTCAGGTCGAATTCACAAAGTATGGGCAAATGGACTCATTATTCGAGATCTACCTTTACTCCACAGTAACTTCCGATCAACGCAATCTTTAGGTGAATACTTAAAAGAACATAATGTCGTTGCGATTGCGGACATTGACACTCGACGATTAACACGTATTTTACGTGATAAAGGTGCACAAAACGGTTGTATTCTTGCTGGTGAAAATATCACGGAAGAAGAAGCTTTAGAAAAAGCACGTGCATTTGGTGGCTTAAACGGTCTAGATCTTGCGAAAGAATGCTGTGATCCTAACGGTTTTGAATGGACTGAAGGTTCTTGGACGCTTGGTCAAGGTTTCTCTCAACCAGAACTAAAATATCATGTTGTTGCATACGATTACGGTGTCAAAACCAACATCTTACGTATGATCGCAGACCGCGGTTGTAAATTAACTGTAGTTCCTGCACAAACTCCTGCTGAAAAAGTGCTTGCTTTGAATCCAGATGGCGTTTTCTTATCAAACGGTCCTGGCGATCCAGCAGCATGTGATTATGCAATTGAAGCTGTAAAAACAATTGTAGAAGATGCACGCAATGTACCAGTATTTGGTATTTGCTTAGGGCACCAAATTCTTGCTTTAGCATCCGGTGCTAAAACCGTAAAAATGCCTCATGGTCATCACGGTGCAAACCATCCTGTACAAAATATCGAAACTGGTACAGTGATGATTACTTCTCAGAACCATGGTTTCGCTGTAGATGCAGAAACTCTTCCTGTTCACCTTAAAGCAACGCATAAATCTTTATTCGATCAAACTCTTCAAGGGATTCATCGTACAGACAAGCCTGCGTTCAGCTTCCAAGGTCACCCTGAAGCAAGCCCTGGTCCACATGACTGCGCACCATTGTTCGATCATTTCATCGAACTTATCGAAGCATCTAAGAAGTAATTAAGGAAGCATCATGGCTAAACGTACAGACATTAAAAGCATCTTAATTCTAGGTGCTGGTCCAATTGTGATTGGTCAGGCATGTGAGTTTGACTATTCAGGCGCACAAGCGTGTAAAGCGCTTCGTGAAGAAGGCTACCGTGTTATTTTGGTAAACTCTAACCCAGCGACCATTATGACTGACCCTGCAATGGCAGATGCAACGTATATCGAACCGATTACTTGGCAGACTGTTGCAGCGATCATTGAGAAAGAACGTCCAGACGCGGTTCTTCCTACAATGGGTGGTCAAACAGCATTAAACTGTGCCCTTGCACTTGATGAACACGGTATTTTAGAAAAATACAATGTTGAATTAATCGGTGCTACAAAAGAAGCGATTGAAAAAGCCGAAGACCGTAAACTCTTCGACCAAGCAATGCGTAAAATTGGCCTTGAATGTCCTAAAGCTGACATTGCTGAGTCAATGGAAGAAGCTTTAGAAATTCAAGCTCGCTTTGGCTTCCCAGTAATCATTCGTCCATCGTTTACAATGGGTGGTTCTGGTGGCGGTATCGCTTATAACAAAGAAGAATTCATTGAAATCTGTGAACGTGGTTTCGATCTTTCTCCAACTAAACAATTATTGATCGATGAATCTTTAATTGGTTGGAAAGAGTACGAAATGGAAGTTGTTCGTGACAAAAACGACAACTGTATCATTGTATGTACAATTGAAAACTTTGACCCAATGGGCGTTCATACAGGTGACTCAATTACTGTTGCTCCTGCGCAAACGCTTACAGATAAAGAATTCCAGTTACTTCGTAACGCATCTTTAGCTGTTTTACGTGAAATTGGTGTAGAAACAGGTGGTTCTAACGTTCAGTTCGGTATTTGCCCAAAAACTGGTCGTATGGTTGTCATCGAGATGAACCCACGTGTTTCTCGTTCATCTGCGCTTGCGTCTAAAGCAACTGGTTTCCCAATTGCGAAAATTGCTGCGAAACTTGCTGTAGGTTACACGCTTGATGAATTAAAAAATGACATCACTGGCGGTACAACTCCTGCATCTTTCGAACCAGCAATCGATTACGTTGTAACTAAGATTCCTCGTTTCAACTTCGAAAAATTCCCACAAGCTGACTCAACGTTAACAACACAGATGAAATCTGTGGGTGAAGTAATGGCGATTGGTCGTAACTTCCAAGAGTCTATGCAAAAAGCACTTCGTGGTCTTGAAGTGGGTGCTTGTGGCTTTGATGAAAAAATTGAAGTTGGTACTGAAGGCGCTAAAGATAAAATCTTACAAGAGCTTAAAGTTCCAGGTCCTGAGCGTATTTGGTACGTAGGTGATGCATTCCGTCACGGCTTTACTTTAGATGAAGTATTTGCTGCAACAAACATCGACCGTTGGTTCTTGATTCAAATCGAAGACATCATCAAAACTGAAAACCAAATCAAAACTTTAGGTTTTGGTGATTTGACAGCTGAAAACATTCGTTCATTCAAACGTAAAGGTTTATCAGATCTTCGCATCGCTGGTTTGATGGGTATTTCACAAAAACAATTCCGTAAACACCGTTGGAACTTGGGCGTAACTCCAGTTTACAAACGTGTAGATACATGTGCTGCTGAATTCGAATCTGATACAGCTTATATGTACTCAACTTACGATGATGAATGTGAAGCAAATCCATCTTCTAAAGATAAAATCATGGTGATCGGTGGTGGTCCTAACCGTATTGGTCAAGGTATCGAATTCGATTACTGCTGTGTACACGCTGCCCTTGCTATGCGTGAAGACGGCTATGAAACAATCATGGTGAACTGTAACCCTGAAACTGTTTCTACAGATTACGACACATCAGATCGTTTGTACTTTGAACCAATTACACTTGAAGATGTTTTAGAAATCGTACGTATTGAGAAGCCTAAAGGCATTATCGTTCAGTACGGTGGTCAAACTCCGCTTAAATTGGCTCGAGCTTTAGAAGAAGCTGGTGCACCAATTATCGGTACATCTCCTGATGCAATTGACCGTGCAGAAGACCGTGAACGTTTCCAACAAATGATTCAACGTCTACAACTTCGTCAACCAAACAACAGCATTGTTAAATCTGCTGAAGAAGGTATGGCTGAAGCTGCGAAAGTTGGCTACCCACTTGTGGTACGTCCTTCTTACGTACTTGGTGGTCGTGCAATGGAAATCGTTTACAACGATGAAGAATTAAAACGCTACTTACGTGATGCTGTTCAAGCATCTAACGAAGCGCCTGTTCTTCTTGACCGTTTCTTAGATGATGCAATCGAAGTTGACGTAGACTGCGTATCTGACGGTAAAGATGTTGTGATTGGCGGTATCATGCAGCATATTGAACAAGCTGGTATTCACTCAGGTGATTCTGCATGTTCTATTCCTCCTTATTCTTTATCTAAAGAAGTTCAGGACGAAATGCGTCGTCAAACAATTGCTATGGCGAAAGAGCTTGGCGTAATTGGCTTAATGAACGTACAGTTTGCTGTTAAAGGCAACGACGTATATATCTTAGAAGTGAACCCACGTGCATCTCGTACAGTACCGTTCGTATCTAAATGTATTGGTGAATCTTTAGCGAAAGTAGCTGCACGTTGTATGGCAGGTCAATCTCTTGAATCTCAAGGATTCACATCAGAGATTATTCCTAAACACTTCTCTGTAAAAGAAGCTGTGTTCCCATTCAACAAGTTCCCTGGTGTTGACCCTATTCTTGGACCTGAAATGAAATCTACAGGCGAAGTAATGGGTGTGGGTAAAACATTCGGTGAAGCGTTCTATAAAGCTGTACTTGGTGCTAACGAACGCCTACCTGGTTTGCCAACTGAAGGTGAAGTAAAACATGCTTTCATCTCTGTACGTGAATCTGACAAACCACGTGCGGTAGGAATTGCAAAACAACTTATCGATTTAGGCTTCAAGATTCTTGCAACCGATGGTACATTTAAGGTAATCAGCGATGCTGGTCTTGAGTGTGAACGCGTGAACAAGGTT
The DNA here is from genome assembly GCF_001307195.1 of Acinetobacter equi. Classification (NCBI taxonomy): domain Bacteria; kingdom Pseudomonadati; phylum Pseudomonadota; class Gammaproteobacteria; order Moraxellales; family Moraxellaceae; genus Acinetobacter; species Acinetobacter equi. The sequence continues at coordinate 55,138 of NZ_CP012808.1, forward strand.
ACTGAAGGTCGTCCTAACATTGTGGATCGTATTAAAAATGGCGAAATTCACCTTGTAATCAACACGACTGAAGGTAAAAAAGCTCAAGAAGACTCTTTCTCGATTCGTCGTTCAGCACTTCAAGGCAAAGTGTATAACACAACTACCTTGAATGGTGCTGAAGCAGTATGCCAAGCTTTAGCAATCCAATTACCTATGGATGTATACCGTTTACAAGACCTTACTAAAGGTTAAATAAACTTCCGATAAGTCCCGTCACCTTATCGGTGGCGGGCTTTTTCTTTTATAAATAGCTCATTTTTTTAATACTTAACTAGAGGGACAACAATGCAACGTTATCCTATGACTCCTGAAGGCAAAGTTGCCTTAGAGAAAGAATTACACCAATTGAAAACTGTTGATCGTCCACGTATTACTGCAGCGATTGCAGAAGCACGTGAACATGGGGACTTAAAAGAAAATGCTGAGTACCATGCAGCACGTGAGCAACAAGGTTTCTGTGAAGGTCGCATCCAAGATATCGAAGGTAAATTAGGTGCTTGTCAGGTTATTGATGTAAAAGACTTAGAACCTAATGGCCGTGTTGTTTTTGGTGTAACTGTTACCATTGAAAACTTAGATACGGAAGAACAAAAGACTTACCGTATTGTTGGTGATGATGAAGCTGATTTTAAAATCAATAAAATCTCTGTAAATTCACCAATTGCTCGTGGTCTTTTGGGTAAAAATGAAGGTGATGAAGTTAAAATCAACACACCACAAGGTGAAGTTGAATACGAAATCGTAAAAGTTGAATATCTTTAAGATTTAAAGATTCTTCTATTAAGCCCCTCAAATGAGGGGTTTTTAGTTTCTACACTTTTCTATTTCTTATACTTCCAATTAACTCAATACGGTAATTTTTATTAAGAAAGAATAAAACACTCCTTTCATAAAAAGGAATTGAGAGAATTTCTTCTAAAAATCTCACTGCCCCCTCTTTAAAAAGAGAGACTTAATTACGTTATAATACCATCACCCTATCAACACTACTTTTCCATGTCTGAAAATTTGATTAACTCTCCTGTAAAACATTGGTGTGAATTTGAATTTATTTCAAAAACTGTTAAAAATCCAAACATTCATATCAAAGGAAATTATTCATATTATTCAGCATACTGGGATCAAGGCTTTGAGCGTTGTGTCGTGCGCTATTTACATGACAAGCCTTCTACCCCAGATAAACCCATAGATCAGCTTCATATTGGCAACTTTGTATGCTTTGGTGCTGAATGCGTGATTATGATGGGTGGGAATCAATTACACCGTACAGATTGGATTTCTGCTTTTCCATTCGATACTCGTAGTTTTGTTCCTGCGGGTGATACTGTCATTGGCGATGGCTGTTGGATTGGTTCTCGTGCCATGATTATGCAAGGTGTTCGCTTAGGTGAAGGTGCTGTTGTGGCAACAGGTGCTGTTGTGACTAAAGATGTGCCACCTTATACTGTGGTGGGTGGTGTACCTGCAAAAATCATTAAATACCGTTTTCCTGAAGAAGACATAAAAAAACTGCTTTCTCTAAAACTGTATGATTTAGATGAAAAGCAGTTTTTAAAAATGCGCGAACAATTGCAGACGGATGATGTATTACTGTTATCAAACTATGTATTAAATTTTAAGGGTGAAATGGAGTAATAATTTCACTAAATTTAGAAGTTCTCTTTTCCTGTTCTGAAACAAATGAAGGCCAGTCAAAATCTGCATAAGTTAATGTCCATTGGTAATATTTTTTACCAATATCTTTAAACTGAATATTCAAAATACTTCCTGTTTCATCATGACAATGCGGTGATTTCCAATATTCTTCTTGACTAAAACAGGCTCTTATCATTTCAGATGAATAAAAAGGAATGCTTCTTATTGCAAGATCGTAGGAGTTATCATCATGTAATAACAAAAAATCCGCAAATTGTTCTACTTTTCCTCCACCAGAATAACCAGCAAACCATTCATTAATAAGAGCAATAGCATAATCTTTATTGTTTAATGGATATAATGCAGGATATATTTTCATACCATTAAATGTTATTCCTTCTTCATCTAGAGATTGATAACTATGCTGATATTTCGAAAAATTCTATACATTTAAAATATTATATTTATTCTTTATTTTTTCTATTTTTAAGAGCGTAGGACTACTATCTATTACATAATAAATAGATTCTTTTGTGCCTTTAATTTTCCATAGTCTCCCAGAGTCAGCATCACAGATTTTTTGATTTTTAACACAAATTTTTTGGAGCTCTTCTGTTGATATTTTTATTTCAATAAAAGCATTAGCTGTTATATCTTTAGCAAAGAGAATTACTGGGAAACAACAAAGAAAAAATATAATTTTTTTGTTCACCAAGCTCCCTAATATATGAAGTGAATACGTCAACATATTATTTTTAAATAAAAAAATTTAACATTAAATATATTCTTACTTCATTCCAAAAATAAGTTTTAATCCTAAAAGCGTCATTACACCACCTGCAATACGGTCAAATAAAGCCTTTGACTTCATATAAACACGGCGTGGCTTTTCGGCAGATAATGCAACTGCAACCAAAGAACACCACCCTGCATCAATAAAAAAGCATAAAATAGGCAATACAAAATAATAATAAGTTGGAAATTCTTTAGGTAATAATGCTGTAAAAATACTGGCTAATACAATTGCAAATTTAGGGTTTGATAACTGAGTAATTAAACCTGTTAAAAATGCCCGAAATAATGTCATTTGCTGAATAGTGGATGAATCAGAATGAATAGGTTCTTTGGCATGTTTAATAATTTTATATGCCATCCACAATAAATACAGACCACCACAAATTTTTAATGCTAAATAAGCAGAAGGAACTGCCAATAAAAAAGCTTGTAAACCTAGAACAGATAATAAGCCAAAAAGAGACGCTCCTAAACCTGTTCCCAATGCAGTAAACAAACCATGCTTACGTGATATAGCAATAGAATTTTTTGCGACATAAATAGATGTTGGACCAGGACTCATCGCCCCTAATAAAAGGGCAAATGCAATTGATGCTAAAATCAAAAGTGATTCCACAATGACAATCTCTATTCTATTCACTAAAAATGTTGCGCGATTTTACTCAATCTATTTAAAAAAATCTCGATTTATACACATTTCAAACAAAAAATGTGCATAAACATTTAATTAATAATTTATTTTTTCTCTTTAACTTGCCGATGATCTACAACTTTAAAATCATGATCAAAAGCAGGTTGTCCCGCAATAATTCTCGTTCGTTGCTCATTACGAGGTTGGTTAAATTGATCGACAGAATCGCACGCACCTACCCCCCATACTATAAAAATAGTAACAATGAAGGACTTCTTATCCATAACTCCCTCCATATTTATTCACATTATTTTAATTTTTAATATAGCAACATTGATTAAATATTCAACAGCAATTTTACCCTAAATTTTGTATTTGTTATGATGCATAAATACAGCGTTATTAATACTGGATAAATATTTTGTTGGAATTTCCTATTCATTTAGAAACAGAAAAACAATTTAATGAAATTGCTCAATCAATTCCATATCAAACCATTCAATATAAAGATGTTGCGATTACCATTAAACGTTTAGATCAAATTCATCCTGCTATTTCTGGGAATAAATTTTTTAAACTCAAATATAATTTTAGCCAAGCAAAAAACCTAGGCTATAAAGGAGTATTAACTTTTGGGGGAGCTTTTTCAAATCATATTGCAGCAACTGCTTTTGCTGCTCAACTTTTTGGTTTTAAAAGCTTAGGAATTATTCGTGGTGAAGAACTTCAATCTCATCCATATAACGCCACCCTCACTTTTGCACATGAATATGGCATGCAATTTTCATTTATTTCAAGAGAACAATACCGACAAAAAAACCAAGTAGATTTTATTGAACAATTAAAAACTAATTATCCTGATTATTATCTTATTCCTGAAGGTGGCACCAATGATCTGGCTATTTTAGGTTGCCAAGAAATATTAAGTCCTTCAGATCTCCAAGACTATCAAACTATCTGCTGTGCTGTTGGTACGGGTGGTACGATTTCAGGCATTATTGAATCATGCCAACCTCATCATCAAGTATTAGGATTTTCTGCTTTAAAAGGTGACTTTTTAACTAGAGAAGTTCAGCAATTTACGTCTAAAAAGAATTGGAAAATTATTGATGATTATTGCTGTGGTGGTTATGCGAAAGTTACTGCTGAACTCATCAATTTTATTCGTTCATTTGAACAAAAATATCAGATTCCATTAGAGCAAATTTATACTGGAAAATTATTGATGGGCATTTTTGACTTAGTTGATCAAGGAAAATTCCCTTCAAAGGTTTTAGTGATTCATAGTGGTGGCTTACAAGGAAGAAGCTCTATAATTTAGAGCTTCTCATTTTATTTTTATGTCGTACCCACTTCCCTATTATCAATTAAAGCATTAATGCCTACGACTAAACGATAAATTTGCCAAACAAGAACTAAAAATAGAATTAAATAACCTATTAAAACAATAGTGAGTATAGCTCCTACAATATACCCAAGCAGACACCACCAAAAGGTTTTAATTTGCCAGTTCACATGACTTTCCAACCATGTGCCACGCATTTCATCGCGCTTTACATAGTTCATAATGATCGCTATAAGCCCTGTTACACCCACGAGAAACCCCACTAGATATAAAATATATGTAATCAGATTGTATTGTTTTAAATTTTCATTTTTCGATTCTTGCATTTTCAATATTTCCTAAAATAGTACCCTCTTATTTAAATTATGAACTAAATACGCCATATTCACTTTATAATTCAATTATTTATTATGTTATTTATTGTAGTAAAAATATATTATTAATGAATAAATTCGCAGAACTCAGTATTTACAAAGTTACAGAATCTGGTCTACATCTGACTCAAATTTCGCTATAATTCTCCGCTTTTAAACTTGGAAGTACTAACATGGCTTTAAATCAATATGATGTTTTAATTATTGGTGCTGGTGCTTCTGGTTTAATGACTGCCTATATGGCTGCTCAACGTGGTCGTAAAGTTGTTGTTGTTGAAAAAGCCAATAAAGTGGGTAAAAAAATACTTATGTCGGGTGGTGGTAAATGTAACTTTACCAATCTTTATGTCGAGCCAGAAAATTATATTTCACATAATCCCCATTTTGTTATTTCTGCATTAACTCGCTATACCAATTGGGACTTTATTGGAATGGTATGCGAATATGGTATTGAGTACGAAGAGCGAAAACATGGACAACTTTTTACCTTAAAAGGCTCAAAAGAAATCTTAGCAATGCTACTTAACGAATGTGAAAAAACAGGCTTAGTCGATATAAAAACGAATTGTGATGTTAAATCCGTTAATACTGTAGATGATTTAGGTTTTCAAATTGCAACCAATATTGGTTATTTCCAAGCAGAATCAGTCGTTGTTGCTTCTGGTGGATTATCCATTCCAACATTAGGCGGCTCAGCAATTGGATATGAAATTGCAAAACAGTTTGGGCATCATGTTTATCCAACTCGTGCAGGTTTAGTGCCTTTCACTTTTTCTGATAATTTTAAAGATATTACAAATCGACTCAGTGGCAATGCGATTGAAGCAACTTTGTCTAATGATTTAAATGCTTTTACTGAAGCACTACTCTTTACCCATCGTGGTTTGAGTGGTCCAAGCTCATTACAACTTTCAAATTATTGGGATGTTGGGCAAAGCTTTCAAATTAATTTTCTTCCACAATTAGATTTAACTGAATTTTTAAAATCAAAAAAATCAGAGCAACCTAAGGTTTTAATACGAACTTTACTCAGTGAGTTTATGCCTAAAAGTGTTGTTTTAGAATTACAAACATTAATTTGGTCAGATCTTGCAGAGACATCTATTGGTAATATTAGTGATGAAAAACTTCAGCATATTGCAGATCAATTGCATGCATTTAATGTTAAACCATCTGGAACAGAAGGATACCGTACAGCAGAAGTGACGTTAGGTGGTGTAGATACGACTGAAGTATCCTCTAAAACAATGGAAAGTAAAAAACAAAAAGGCTTATATTTTATTGGTGAAATACTAGATGTCACAGGTCATTTAGGTGGATTTAACTTCCAGTGGGCTTGGTCTTCTGCCCATGCTGCATCACAATATGTCTAATTTTAAATAATAAACTTATAAAAAAAGATCAACCTTAATGGTTGATCTTTTTCTTTGAGATTATTTTATCTCATCTTCATTTTCTTTTGGAACTTCAGGTTTTGAATCCAATTGAACCTGTGATGAATCTTTAGATTGAGGGCATTGTTTTGCTTTATCAATCAAGTCAGACAAAACACGTTCCGCAGGCTGACGACCGCCTAAACCAAATGCTAAAGCAAAGGCAACCGCTACCGAACCAAGTGTTAACCCAAAGGCTAAGTTAACAATTGAGTCTGCAATACCCATTGCTTTAAGACCCATTGCAATAACGAGTCCCATAATCAAAATACGAACAAGATTACCTAACCAACGAGAATGTGCATTTTCTCCTCGAAGAATCGTATTTGACACAATATTAGCAAACCAGAAACCAACAAGTAAAATAACTGCACCAAGCAGAATATTAGCACCAAACTGAATAAATATAGCAATGAGTTCGCTAATTTGAGTAAGACCTAAACGATTCGCCGCTTCTGATATCGCAAATAGCATCGTAAAAAATATAATGAGATGACCCAATACATTTGATACTTTACTTTCACCTAAAAAACGTTGAATGCCGATTTTTTCAGGTAATGCATCAATCCCAGTACCTGCAACCAAATCTGTAACTAATTTTGCTACAAATTTAGCAATCACATAGGCAATAATTAAAATTAAAGTTGCTGCAATAATATGAGGTACAGCATTCATAATTTCTTGAAGCATCGCTGTTGCAGGCTGGGAGATCGCCTGTATACCTAAAGCTTCGAATGCAATAATAAATGATGTAATTAAAATAATAGCAAATACAAATGATCCGATTAATTTCGAAATATTTGAATTTTTAAATACTCCGAGTTTCTCCGTACACTCTTGAATTTTTAAGCTATTCATTAATCCTTCTAAAATTCCACGGACAATTTTTGCCAGAATATACCCAACAAAAATAATGACACCAGCAATAAATATATTGGGTAAATATGAAATAACTTCATTGACCATATTCTGTACTGGGAACAATAAGCCATTTAACCCTAAAATAGATAAAACAATTGGTAAGAATAACAACAGCACTAACCAATAAATAATATCGCCAATACTTTGGCTAACAGTTGTTACACCAACTTCTGCACTTAATTTTTCATCTAATGTCGTACGATCCAGTAACTTTTTAATGCCCACTTTTATCAGATTTGCCAAAATCCATCCCACAAAAGCAACAGCAATTGCGGCAATAAGTTTTGGAACAAATAATAAGAACTGCTGAATCATATTACTGAATGGACCACTAATACTTGTTAAATTAAGTACGTTTAATGCCCCAATAACTGCAATAACAAGGATAATCCAGAAAATTGTTTTAGCAATTATATTTTCAATATTAGAAAAATGACCTGTAGCTTGAGAGAGTTTCTCATTGGTATTACATTGCTTAAGAAGTTTTTTAATACCTGCAGCAATAAATAAAGCAATTACCCAGCCAATCAATAGAATTGCAATAGCGCTTAAAATGGGATGAAACTGCTCCCAATAATAAGCAAAACTCGATATATTTCCATTTGTACTGGTTAAATAATCATTCATATTTAGCCCCCTATTTGTATACGTTATTTTGGGATTTTTGCTTAAAAAAAGAACAAAATGCGTCTCTTTTTAAAATTTAACAAAAAGATTTGATCATTTATAAATCAATTATTCAATATATAAATGCAATAGTTAATGTGAATAAAACAACCGAAAAAGCAACATGAATAAACAAAAATTACGTTAAATACTTGTACTTTTATATTTTTTCCTGTTGCTAAAAAATAATAATAATTTCAAATTGAAATTAAATATGCACTTATATGCATACAATGTATTTAATTATTTATACCATTTTATAATTTGATTACCAAATAAAAATGGTATTTCTAAAATTCATACAGCTTAATAATTAAATTTTCAAGCATGAGTTCAAATTTGAGCTATAATCATGCACCCTTTTTACTATATGAAGTTTTATGGCGTATCGTCAACAAAGTGTATCGCTTGATCTTGACACTGACGTCACTCATCAATGTTCATTACACTATACACGTGATCAGCATTTGATTGGAATTATTGAATTCTCAAAACCAAGCTATGTTCTAAAATGGGGTGATCTGGAATATTTTCGTCGTCGTACCGATGAATTTTCAGTCATGCCTTTTCCAGAATGTATCAATGCAATGATCATTGATATTCGTAATATTCCAGGCTTCCTAGATGCTGAAGTACCAATTATTCCTTGGCGCTTATTGGAAGAAGAATGTCCTATTCGCCTAATTGTGCCACAAGATCGTTTAGACTATTACGCTGGGTTCTTTGAACCAACTTGGCTTTCAGCAGATATTGAGTCTGCAATTTTAGAAATTAGAGAATCTATGGATATGTTTGTTCATTAAATTCCAATAAATAAAAACCTCCACCAATGGAGGTTTTTTTGTAGCACCGATTTTAATTTTCAAAACATGATGAGAATAATATCTACTTTCAACCAGAGTAAAGTTATTTACCAGTAATTTTCCACTGCAATATTACCTTCACCACGTCTATTCATTGTTAAGCCTCGTGCTTTAAGTGCTTCTTTGGTATCTTCAACCATCTGAGGATTCCCACACAACATAATATGACTTGTTTCAGGATCAAATTTTAAATCAGCTACTTTTTCTAACTCACCATTAGCAATTAAAACAGGTAAACGATCATGTAAAGGTGCTTGCACATCACGCGTAATAATTGGAATAAATTTAAATCCATGATGACCTTCACCAAATGTTTCAATGATCTCTTGAATTTTTTCAGCATACGCCAATTCAGCTTGTGTTCTCACACTATAAATTAGATGAATATTTTTATATTTTGACCATGTTTCAAAATCTTGTAACATCGATAAAAATGGTGCTAACCCAGTACCTGTTCCTAAAAGCCATAAATCTTTAGGTAATGGCAATTGATATCTTGCTAAAGTCAGATAGCCATATGGAATTTTTTCTAAATAAATTTCATCATTGACTTGTAAATGCTGTAAATTGGATGTAAATGCACCATCTGGAACAACAATTGAGAAAAATTCTAATGTCTCATCAAACGGTGAAGACACAACAGAATAGGCACGTACCACTAATTCATCATTCACTTTAATGCCAATTCTGGCAAATTGACCAGCAGTAAATTTAAAGTGTGCTGGGCGTGTCATAGTGAAGCTAAATAAATTATCGGTCCAACGGTGTACAGATAAAACTTTTTCTAGACTAAATTTCTCAATTGACATGATTTCAACGTGGCATGAAAGACTGTGCTCATGTTAGCATGGCAATATAATTTATGAATAATTTTAATGTTAAGGCACCACTCTTATGCGCATGACATTACGCCAATTGGCTGTTTTTGTGGCAGTCGCTCAGGAAGGAACCGTAACCAAAGCAAGTGATGCAGTAAAGCTCACCCAAAGTGCAGCTAGTATGGCGTTAGCCGATCTAGAAGATGGCTTAGGTGCTCCACTGTTCGACCGTTTAGGTAAGCGTTTACAACTGAATGACTTAGGCCGCTTTCTACTCCCTCAAGCACTTGAGATTCTAGGTCGATGTGAAGCATTCGAGCAAGCAGCTAAAGGTGAACTTCAAAGTATTGATTTACGCTTAGGTGCAACGCTTACCATCAGTGACTATTTAATGCCAGACTTGATGGCAAACTTTTTACAAGTTCAACCTCAGGCACATTTACAACTTCAAGTTGGAAATACTCGCCAGATGATTGAAGCTGTTAATCAGTTCCAATTAGATTTAGCACTTATTGAAGGCTCTTGCTATTTACCGCAGCTTCAATGCATTCATTGGCGTGATGACGAACTTGCTGTTTGTTGCTCACCTGAACATCCACTTGCAAAAATTGATCGTGCATTAACTGCTAAAGATTTTGAAGGTGTAGAATGGATTCTTCGTGAAGAAGGTTCTGGTACTCGTGAAGTATTTGATAATGCAATTTTACAAGATGTTCCTGATGCGAATATTAGACTCACGCTTGGTCACAATGAAGCAATTTTAAAGATTGTTGCTGGCGGTATTGGAATGTCATGTATTTCGAAACTAGCCATTGAACCTTTACGTGAAAAAGGTCAATTGGTTATTTTAGATACTCCTTTCTGGCAACTTGCTCGCCCGTTATATATGCTTGTTCATCGTCAAAAATACCAAGGACCTGGTTTAAAAGCATTTATGAGCTTTTGTGAGGAAAAATAATTTTTACATTACAATGCTTCAATTTAAAAAAGCACCTCATGGTGCTTTTTTATTGCCATCTTGAATCATTTTCATATGGTAAACCATCTTGATCTCCGTCCATTTTAGTATTTGGACAATATCTGATGAAATATAATGTTTCTGCGTATGAATTCTTCTGACTACCATATACTCGCCCATCACATTTAAATTTTTGTTTTGCAAGTACTATACTTTCGCCTTTAAGTTGTCCCAATTTCTCTTTCTGCTACATAATTTGTAAATTCTATTTATTTTGTCGTTGTTCTAGTTTTTTATTTTTAGAGCCTTGTATCATCTGATTTTTGAAATAACTCACAGCAATTAAAATCAAAATCAGTAATCCTCCTAAAAAAAGTACATATCCATTTCTATTTTTAGAGTTTAATTTTTTTATTTTTTCTCTTGAAAGTTGGTTTGGAAATACATTTAAACGCTTTATATTTACTGCTTTTTGTTTGTCATCATAATCTATAATTTCAAATGTAACTGTTTCATCGTTTCTAGGCAAAATATGTTTATGCGGCATATCTGAAATATGAAAAAAAATATCAATGTGCTCATCCTCAGCTACAATAAAACCAAAACCACGTTCTTTATCATAAATTTTAATTTTCCCTGTTTTTAACATTTTTATCTCATTATTATTTTTTAATTTACCAATAATCATAACAAAAAAGAGGCAAAATGCCTCTTTAGAAATCAAAAAATTCAGTTATTTTTTATTTTAATAAATGCTTACCTAGCGTCTAAAGTTATCTAAAAGCACGTTTGTAATTGACTTATTATGGCTTGCGACTTTAGATTTTTTTGCTTTGGCTGAATTATCTTCTACTCTTTCAATACGTATAGCTTTAAATTTTTCACCATTTTCTACAGCAATAAACTTTACACGCTCATTGCGCTTAGGTTCACCTTCAGTAGCAGGAAAATCTGAAATATGGAAAAAGATATCGCCATTAGCAGTACCAATAAAACCAAAACCTTTTGCAGGGTCATACTGTTTAATTTTGCCCTGAAGTAATTCATCTTTCATATTCGTATCCTATTCTCTAAAACTATTTATACAGTATATAAAAAAGAGGCTGTAAAAGCCTCCTTTTGATCATATTCAAAAATTAGTCTTTTTGAACTGAACCAAAGATTTTATCACCAGCATCACCTAGACCCGGAACAATATAGCCTTGCTCATTTAGACCTTGATCAACAGATGCAGTGAAAATCGTTACATCTGGGTGTGCATCTTCTACTCTTTTAATTCCTTCTGGTGCTGCAACAAGAACCATTACACGAATATCTTTACAACCACTCGCCTTAAGCACATCAATTGCAGCAACAAGTGATGAACCAGTTGCAAGCATTGGATCAATAATCATTGCAATACGGTTTTGTACATCTGGTACAAGTTTCTTGTAATAAGTACGTGCTTCTAAAGTTTCTTCATCACGCTCTAAACCAAGTACAGATACTTTTGCGCTTGGAATAAGGTTAAGGAAACCATCAAGCATACCAATACCTGCACGTAAAATTGGTACAACTGTGATTTTTTTACCTGCAATACGATCTACAGAAACTTTACCCGCCCAACCATCAATATCATGGTCAACCATTGGTAAATCTTTAGTAGCTTCATAAGTCAATAGCATAGTGACTTCTTGAGCCAACTCACGAAAGTTTTTAGTGCTGATATCAGCACGACGAAGTAAACCTAACTTATGTCGGATAAGCGGATGACGAATTTCATGAATAGCCACGGGAGAACACCTGAAAAAAGAGAAGATAAATCGTTTCTATTATAATGCTATTTATCAAATGAAAGAATAAAAAAAGCCTCTATAAAGAGGCTTTTTTTATTACTAGGCTTAATTCATATTAATGAATTAATAAAGTTTTTTATATTATCTACTTTTTCAGCATTGTTAACCTAAAGTGATAAACATGAACGCCTTTTTAGAAATTTCAATAATTGGTTCTGGATAAATACCAATGATTAATACTAACGCAGCAGCACCAAGCACCATAAGTCCGCCCACTTTTTGTCCCCAATGATCAACAGCATCAATACGAGGAGTTTCAGGAGGAGTCATATAAAGTGTTACCATTACGCGTAGGTAATAATATAAACCAATACCAGAACCTACAATAACCATTGCAGCTAAGAACCAAGATTCACTTGCTACAGCAGTTTTAACAACTAAGAACTTACCAATGAAACCTGCAGTTAATGGAATACCCGCAAGAGAAAGCATCATCACTGTAAGTGTTGCAGTTAAAACTGGACGACGCCAGAATAAACCACGGTACTCTTCCAAGCTACCTGCTTCATCTTTATTGTTATATGGACTAGACATAAGCGTTACAACACCGAATGCACCGATTGTTGTTAATACATAAGTAATCACATAAACATTCACAGATTCTAATACAACAAGACCTGTTGTACTAATAACTGCTTCAGATGTACAAAGAATTGCAACTAAAACATAACCGAAGTGAGCAATTGAAGAATATGCAAGGATACGTTTTAAATTATCTTGGCGTACAGCAAGTAAGTTACCAGCCAAAATAGATAGAACTGCAATAATCGTTAAGATCGCTACATAACTATCTTGCATAATGCCTGAAGATATTAAATAACGGACAAATAGACCAATCATTGCTACTTTTGCAACTGTTGCTAAGAACGTTGCCATTGGAGCTGGAGCACCTTCGTAAACATCAGGTGTCCATTTATGAAATGGTGCAAGCGACAATTTAAATGCAACTGCAAAAATAATTAATGCTAAACCTAAAACAACCGCAGGTTGATTCAGTAAATTAGTTAATGTTTCAGGTGCACCAACGAAACTTAATGATCCAGTATATGCATAAATATATGCCATACCCATCAACAACATTGCAGAAGCAGTTGCTGAAAGTACGAGATATTTCACACCAGCTTCAAGTGATTGAGAGCGTTGATGTGTATAAGCCAATAAACCATAAACAGGAATTGACATTAATTCTAAACTGATAAAGAACGATGCATAGTTTGAACTTGCAACCATTAACATTGCCCCTGCAACAGAGCACAACATTAAGATATAAAGTTCTTCACGATTATCTTTATAAGTTTCGATATATGCATGTGATAGTGTGCAACAAGCAAGAGCTGCTATCAAAATCACAAATTGATATAGCATCGTAAACGGATCTACGATGAATAAATTCATGACATTAGCAGGTGTATATAGACCTGCAATGAATACAAATACAATGTAGAACGCTGCAAGGTTTAAACCCATTACAGAAACAGTTGCTACTAAATTGTGATTACGCTTAATGGCAATTAATAACATGACAACAATGGCTGTTAACGCCACGATCATCACAGGTGCCAAAGGCATGAGTTCTGAAAAAGACATTGTGAAGTTCATGACTTATTGGATCTCCACACTTTGCACTTGAGTAGTGACTTCTTGAACAACTTCAACTACTTCTTGAACTGGAATGTAGCTATTCGCTAACCACGCCATACTTGAGTTTGAAATATCAAGGAAGCTTTGTGGGTAGAGACCAAGCCATAAAAGACCAAGTGCACAAATCATTAAAAGAACAACTTCACGTGCATTTAAATCTTTCAATGGATTTGCATGGTTTTCTTTTTGTTCTTCACTTGGTACACCAAACAATGTTTTGTGTATAAGAATAAGACCATAAAGACCTGCAAATACCAAACTTACCGCTGCAATAATTGTAAATACTGGGAATTTCTCGAATGAACCCATAAGGATTAAGAATTCACCGATAAAGTTACCTAAACCAGGAATACCTACAAGCGCAGCAACAAAGAACATCAAGAAGAATGAAAGATATTGGAATTGACCACGCATACCGCCCATCAAACGCATATCACGCGTATGTAAACGTTCGTATACTTGACCACACATAATAAACAACGCAGCAGATGATAAACCATGTGCAAGCATCATAATCATCAAGCCTTGGAACGTTAACAAGTTACCTGCGTAAATTGCTAAAAGTACAAAGCCCATGTGTGAAATAGAAGTATAAGCTAATAAGCGTTTCATATCGGTTTGCTGGAATGCTAACCATGCACCGTAGAAAATACCAATTAAACCAAAAATAATCGCAATATCTGCAAATTGAGCAGAAGCTAACGGGAAGAATGGAATTACGAAACGTAATAAACCATAAGCCGCAGTTTTAATTAAGATACCAGCTAAATCTACAGAACCTGCTGTAGGCGCTTGAGCATGTGCATCTGGCAACCAACCATGTAATGGGAAAACTGGAAGTTTTACTGCGAAACCAATAAACAAACACACCATAAATGCATATGCAAGTGTTGGATTATTTGCTTCTAAATGGTGCGCAGCAACAAGTAACTCATTATAACCAAAACTAATTTGACCAGTTACAGCCGTCGCATTATAAGCTACAAGACCTAAAATACCGATGAGCATGATCAAACCTGCAACTTGCGTATAAATAAAGAATTTATTCGCTGCATATACACGTGATTTAGTTGCTGTGTTATGACCCCATAACGCAATCAAGAAGTAGATTGGTACAAGCATCATCTCCCAGAAGAAGAAGAACAAGAACAAATCAATTGCTAAGAACACACCAATTACACCACCTAAAGACCATAAAAGGTTTAAGTGGAAGAAACCAACATGCTTTTGAATTTCACCCCATGAACAGCCAATTGCTAATACACCAAGTAATGCAGTTAAGCCAATCATAAGAAGTGAAAGACCATCCACAGCTAAGTGAATGTTAATACCTAAGCTTTGAATCCAAGGTAAATTAAACTGAGCAGCCCAAGTAGGATTTGCACCGCCTAAATCATAGCTATATGTACCTGTTTGCCAAAGCACAACAGTTAATAGCAAAGTAACAAGCATACCTACCAACGCAATATAGCGTGGTAAGTGTTGGTCGAGTTTATCGACCAACCAACATGCAAAACCTGCAATGAACGGAACAAGGATCAGAGCGGGTAAAATTAAATTGTTAGGAGTATCCATTTTATTTCCCCACAACCTGAATCACGATCAAGATCATCAGTAAGACAACAGTACCTAGTGCCATACTTGATGCGTATTCACGTAATGAGCCTGTTTGACGTGAACTTGTAAAGCTATTACCGCCTCGTACAAGTGCAGGAAGAACAAGCCATAAACCATCGATAGGATCACGACCTAAAATTTTCGCAATAAGTAAATATGGTTTAACAAATACGATGTCATAAAGTTTGTCGAAACCAAGTGCATTACGGCAAATGCTTGCAAGACCTGCACCCAATGAAGTTTTAGCAAATGCTTTAACGCCATTGTAAGCAAATACAAACAATACAACTGCAACAACGATACCACCAACAGCAATTGCTGATGCAATATGTTCTGCACTATGCATACCTTCTACAAGTGCTTCTGAGATAGCCGCTGCTGGAATTTGAGCAGCAGTCAAAATGCTTTCTACAGGTGCACGTAATAACACACCTAAGCCAGTTGCTAATACTGCAAGAACTGCAAGTGGAGCCCAGTACGTTACACCTTTGATTGGATGATAAGCTGTTTTTTCTTCACCAAAGAATACCAACCAAATTAGACGGAAAGTATAAATTGCTGTAATAAATGCACCAGCTACACCAGCCCAGTATAAGTAGTCATATACATAAATTGCCTGACCTTTTACCCATACTGCACCAAGGATTGCATCTTTCGAGTAGAAACCAATTGTAATAAATGGAATTGCTGCTAATGCACCACCACCAATCGCAAAACAAGCAAATAAGAATTTATTGTGCTTGAATAAACCACCCATTTTAAGAATGTTTTGTTCATGATGATAAGCAAGAATAATTGCACCTGATGTCAAGAATAATAAAGCTTTAAAGAAAGCATGAGACAACATGTGGAATAAACCAGCTTGGTACGCTTCTGCACCCACAGCCATAAACATATAACCCAACTGACTCATTGTTGAGTAAGCAAGTACACGTTTAATGTCTGTTTGTACTAAAGCGGCAAAACCAGCAACAAGCAATGTTACAGCACCCGTAATTGAAATAAATATCATCACTTCAGGCGCTTGCTCAATCACAGCAAACATACGGCAGCATAGGTAAACACCCGCTGTTACCATTGTTGCAGCGTGGATTAATGCAGATACTGGTGTAGGACCAGCCATCGCATCTGCCAACCATGTTTGTAATGGAATTTGAGCAGATTTACCCGCAGCACCAAGGAACAACATTAACGCTGTCCAAATTGCAATAGAAGAACTCTGAGCCAAAACTGTTGGCGCAGCAGCAACAACTTCTGCAATATTTAAAGTATCGAATTGTTGATAAATCAAGAACAATGCAATAAGTAAGAATACGTCACCGATACGCGTTACAGTGAATGCCTTAATTGCTGCAAAACCATTTGATGGAGTTTGATAGTAATAACCAATCAACAAGTAAGAACATAGACCTACACCTTCCCAACCTAAGAATAATAACGCTAAGTTATCACCCAAAACGAGAAGCAACATGCTTGCTACGAATAGGTTGAAATAAGAAAAGAAACGTGCAAAGTCTTCTTCACCACGCATATACCAAGATGCGAAGATATGAATTAAGAAACCTACACCAGTAATCATTCCCATCATGAGAAGTGATAAACCATCTAAGTGTAAGGTAATTCCTGGGTTTAAGCCTGCAACATCAAACCACGTCCAAAGATTTTGAACATAAGGTAGTTTACCGTTGTTAACAAAGTCCAAACCTGCAATTAAAGCAACTAATGCAGAAAGACCAACTGCACCAACACCAATCACTGCAGCAACTTTTTCAGGAAGATTTCTACGACCTGCCGCTAAAAGGATAAAACCAATGAGCGGAAATAATACTGTTAAATATAAATAACTCATCCGCGCATCTCACTAGCAGCATCTACATCCAAGTGATGGAAGCGATGATAGTACTGAAGGACGATCGCAAGACCGATACAAGCCTCAGCCGCAGCAAGTGTCAAAATTAAGATAAACATAACTTGACCATCTGGTTGCGCCCAAGCACTTCCAGCCAATACGAATGCAAGCGCTGCTGCATTCATCATGACTTCAAGGCTCATTAAAATAAATAATAAGTTGCGTCGAACCATTACACCGTAAAAACCCAGTGCAAAAAGAATGGTTGCAACGATCAAACCATGTTCTAAAGGAATGTTGCCCATTATTCTTTATCCTCTTCTGCACTTGGTTCACGTTTGCCAAGATGGAATGCTGCAACCAATGCTGCTAACAATAACATCGCGGCAACTTCAACCAATAAGATGTACTGAGTAAAGAGTGCTTCGCCAACTGCTTTAGGACCAACCATTTCTGCACCCATAACTGCTGTTGCAGTTGAATAGTCAGAACCTAGCATCCACACCAATGTTAAGCCCATTAAAAAGCTCATTAGTGCTGGATATGCCCAAGCAGATGAAGTTAACCATTTACTTTCTTGTTCGATAGTTTGATGTCCTAAGTTCAACATCATCACCACGAACACGAATAACACCATGATTGCACCAGCATAAACAATGATTTCAAGTGCACCAGCAAATGGCGCACCTACAATCATAAACATGCCTGCAACTGCAAGTAATGACACGATTAAACTAAGTAAAGCATGTACAGGATTCGTGTTTGTTACAACACGAATCGTAGAGACGATGGCCACTAAAGCCATTAAATAAAACGGCCACATCATGGTAAGAGACTCCGTACATCAACAGGCGCACTTTCACGTTGTGCTTGACCTTTGTCTTTACCAGCTACTGCCATACCTGTTACACGGTAGAAGTTGTAGTCTGGATATTTACCAGGACCTGAGATAAGTAAGTTTTCTTTCTCATACACAAGGTCTTGACGAACGTATTCACCTAATTCGAAATCTGGTGTAAGTTGAATTGCAGTCGTTGGACATGCTTCTTCACACATACCGCAGAAAATACAACGAGAGAAGTTAATACGGAAAAATTCCGGATACCAACGACCATCTTCATGTTCTGCTTTTTGTAAAGAGATACAACCTACTGGACATGCAACCGCACAAAGGTTACATGCTACACAACGCTCTTCGCCATCTGGGTCACGCGTCAACACAATACGACCACGGAAACGTGGTGGCACGATTTCTTCGGCTGGCACTTCTGGATAAAGAATAGTGTCACGTTTACGCGTTGCGTGGCTAAACACCATCCACAACGAACGAACGATTGACCCAACTCCAGCTAGAAATTTAAACATTTTGTTCTCCCTGCTGTCTTAGGCCTGATTCATCAGAATCACAGCACCAGTCACAAGTAAGTTGACTAACGCCAATGGCAAGCAAATTTTCCAACCAAAGTTCATCACTTGGTCATAACGTGGACGCATTAATGAACCACGAGCCAATACAAACATCATCACAAAGAATGCTGTTTTGATAATGAACCAGAATGCAGGTGGAATAAACGAAATTTCTAAGTTAAATGGAGCAAGCCATCCACCAAAGAATAAAGTTACGATTAATGCAGAGATTAATACGACGTTTACGTATTCCGCAACGAAGAACATCCCCCATTTCATACCACCGTATTCTACGTGATAACCTTCTGCCAATTCTTGTTCTGCTTCAGGTTGGTCAAATGGATGACGGTGAGTTACCGCAACACCTGCAACAACGAAGATTAAGAAACCAATGAATTGAGGAACAACAAACCAAACATCTTTTTGAGCTTCAACGATTTCACGCATGTTGAATGAGCCTGCAATTGCAACCACACCCATCAATGAAATACCCAAGAAAACTTCATAAGAAATTGTTTGTGCAGCAGAACGTAAACCACCGAGTAACGCATATTTGTTATTTGATGACCAACCACCAAATAACACTGCATATACTGCAATACCAGCCATTGCCATAAAGAACAATAAGCCGATGCTCATGTCTGCAACACCTAAATAAGGTGAAACAGGAATAACCATGAACGATAGCACCGCAGTTGCCATCGCAACTGCTGGAGCCATACGGAATGTTAATTTATCTGCAAATTTAGGTGTCCAGTCTTCTTTGAACATGATTTTAAGCATGTCAGCAACGATCTGGAACATACCACCAGGACCTACACGGTTTGGGCCGTAACGGTCTTGCCATAAGCCTAGTAAACGACGTTCAATGAACGACATCAATGCGGCAACCAAAACTACAACGAGCAAGATCACAATCGCTTGGACAACAGCATACGCAATTGGCCAATCCAATGCCCAGTTCGGTACTTGACGGATTAATTCTTGATTCATGAATTACACTCCTACCGCAACTGAAACAGGCTCTGCAAGAGATACCGTTGGCGCAAGACCAATTGGGTAACCAATATAACCTGTAGGTAAATATTCAATTACGAGAACTGGTAATACCACTTCAGTATCACCTGCTTTCACAGTAATTGTTTGACCATCTTGAACATTTAGACGTGTTGCATCTTGTTCACCGACAGCAAATACCGCTTCAGGAATACGAGACTCCATTGCTGGAGTTTTCACTGTAAATTCACCTGAACCAAAAATATGGTGCATTGGAATTAAGCGGAAGCTTTCAGGATTTATCGCAACAGGTGCTGGAGCAACGAAAGTACGTACTGGACGTTTTGCTAAACGATCAAATAAACGAACACCTGCATCACCACCTTTCAAGTGACCACCCACTTTATCTTGGAATTTGTTCCAAGCTTGTGGAGAGTTCCAACCTGCAGCCCATGCAAATGGTACTAATGAAGACGCATCTTGAGGACCAACATAACCTTCCATAGAGAATGTTAATGCTGAGTCAACGTCAACAGGTTGTTTTGGTTCATGAATTGAAAGTGGCGCACGCATTGCTGTACGACCAGAATAACGACGTGGTTCACGCGCAATTTTTAAGCCGTGTACACGGTAGCCTGCATCTGGAGCAACATCTTCGATCGCTTGTAGTGCTGGAACATTTTTCGCAACATCTTCAATCACATCGTCAAGTAGAGTCCAAGAAATCGCTTTACCTTTCACACCAGTTTCAATGGCATGCAACCAGCGCCAAGACTCTTTAATCGCAAGCTCTGGTTTGTAATAGCTAGGATCGTAAACTTGATAGAAACGTTGTGCACGACCTTCTTGAGATACAACAGTACCATCACCTTCAGCAAATGAAGCAGCAGAAAGAACGATATTGGCTTTCTTCACAGTTTCAGTTTCTGAATGATCAAGCACAATTACATCTTTTGCTTTTGCTAAAGCAGCATCAATTTGTGATGCTGGTAAACGACGATATAAGTCATTTTCAATCACAACAACAGTGTCGTAATCTTGAGCAAATGCTTGTTCTAGACTTTGACCACCAAAGATTGCTAAGCCCATTGAGTTCACTTCAGGAACAGTCAATGTTAAGCCTGCATTACCTAGATTCTGTGCAACTTGTGCAGCAGCCTCCATGATTGCAGCATCTTGCAAACTTGTACCAGAGATAATTAATGGTTTTTTCGCAGCTTTTAAAGTGTCAGCAATCGTTTGTGCAAATGCTTTCGCATCTTCAGCAAGACCAGTAACAGTTTCACCTTTTACAGCAGCAGCAATAGCAAAGCCTAAACGCGCAATGTCGTTTGGAGAAGCAACAACTTCACCAGTCGCAACATCAGCTAAACGAGTTTGCGTTGCAGCTAAGATGTAAATCGGAGATTTTGCATCTTGACCAATACGTTGAACAGGTTCTGCTAACCAATCTGGTGTACGACGTTCTGCAGCCATTTCTTTCGCTTTGTTTTTCGCAGCTTGGCGAACAGACAATGCCATACGTGGCGCAGTTTGTGTTAAGTCTTCACCTAAGATCAATACGGCATCATAGCTTTCAATTTCACGCATACCTGGGTTATAAACACCCTCGGTTTGCATAATAGAAGCAGCTAATTCAACAAGATTTTGTTCTTTTTGAGACATACCTGTTGAATAGTTTTCTTGACCCACTAACTCACGAAGAGCGTAGTTAGATTCTAAAGATGCACGTGGTGAACCAATACCCAAAACTTTTTTGCCTTGGATTTTGTCAATTACTGTATCTAATGCAACATCAACTGAAACAGTTTCAACGTTAGCACCAGTACGGAATTGTGGTTGACGTGGACGATCTGCACGATTCACATAGCCTGTACCGAAACGACCTTTATCACAAAGGAAGTATTGGTTTACATCACCATTGAAACGGTTTTCTACACGACGAAGTTCGCCATAACGCTCACCCGGAGAAATGTTACAACCTGAAGAACAGCCTTGGCATACGCTTGGCGCATACTGCATGTCCCATTTACGGTTATAACGTTCAGAATGAGTTTTATCTGTAAATACACCTGTTGGACATACTTCAGTCAAGTTACCAGAGAATTCAGACTCTAAAGTACCTGATTCTGGGCGACCAAAGTAAACACGAGATGCGTTTGCATACACACCAAAGTCTGTACCACCAGCATAATCTTTGTAGTAACGAACACAACGGTAACATGCGATACAACGGTTCATTTCATGAGAAATGAATGAGCCAAGCTCTTGGTTGTAATGCGTACGTTTTGTGAAACGGTAACGACGACGATCGTGTTGAGTCATTACTGTCATATCTTGTAAATGACAGTGACCACCTTCTTCACACACTGGACAGTCGTGTGGATGGTTCGTCATCAAGAATTCAACAACAGACGCACGAAAATCTTTTGCTTCTTTGTCTTCAATCGAGATGTAGGTATTGTCAGTTGCAGGTGTCATACATGACATTACTAAGCGACCGCGAGTATCTTCTGGATTCGCGTACTGAGTAACAGCACATTGACGGCAAGAACCAACAGAACCTAAGGATGGATGCCAACAAAAGTATGGGATATCAATGCCAAGACTCAAACACGCTTGTAGCAAGTTTTCTGAGCCGTTGACTTCATACGATTTTCCATCGACATGAATTGTAGCCATAGTCGAATTCCTTAAGCTTGTTCTACGTTGCTAGTCTGAGCTGCAGCATTTGCTACTTTAGCTTCAAACTCGCCACGGAAATGTTTGAGTGCGCCCATAAGTGGTTCCATCGCACCTGGTGCGTGAGCACAGAAAGTTTTACCAATCCAAAGCTTACGAGTAAGTTCTTGTAAGTGATCGATGTCTTCTTTCTTACCTGTACCATTTTCAAGTGCTTTAAGCGCTTTAACAGCCCAAGGTAAACCATCACGACAAGGTGTACACCAGCCGCAAGATTCACGTGCAAAGAATTCTTCTAGGTTACGTGTTGCAGAAACCATACATTGAGTTTCATCAACGACCATAAGCAAACACGTACCTAAACGTGAACCTGCTTTCATGATGCTTTCCGCATCCATTGGTAAGTCAATATGTTCTGCTGCCAAGAAGTCAGTAGATGCACCACCTGGTAACCATGCTTTAAGCTTCAAGCCATCACGCATACCACCAGCATGATCTTCGATTACTTCACGTGCTGTCGTACCAAATGGAAGCTCCCAAAGACCAGGGAATTTTACTTTACCTGAAGCACCATAAATTTTAGTACCAGGATCTTTTGATTTACCAGCAGATAAACCGATATACCATTCAGGACCACGAAGCATAATTGCTGGTAAGTTATTGTAGGTCTCTACGTTGTTTACAATCGTAGGACGACCCCAAGCACCTGCAACTTGTGGGAATGGTGGTTTAGTACGTGGATTTGCACGACGACCTTCAAGCGAGTTAATTAATGCAGTTTCTTCACCACAAATATAACGACCCGCACCAGTATGTACGTGTAATTCGAAGTTCCAGCCAGTTCCTAAGATGTTTTCACCTAAGTAACCTTTCGCACGGATTTGCTCTAATGCTTCATTTAAGTATTGAGCAGCTTCAATGTACTCACCACGAATGAAGATATAACCATGAGTTGCTTCAAGCGTATAGCCAGCAATCAACATCCCTTCGATCAATTGATGTGGAAGATCTTCCATCAACAAACGGTCTTTGAATGTACCTGGTTCCATCTCATCGGCATTACAAATCAGGTAACGAGGACCTGAATTGTCATTTGGCGCCATCAAAGACCATTTAATTCCTGCTGGGAAACCTGCACCACCACGACCTTTTACAGTCGCTGCTTTAATCACATCAAGAACTTCTTTTGGTTGCATGCTAATTGCTTTTTTAAAGCCTGCATAACCTTCAAGTGCTTCATAGTCATCTGCACTACGAACGTGTTCTTGTTTACTCAAACGCCAAGTGAGCGGATGAGTTTCCGGATTACCGTCGCCATAAATTGGTTTTGGTTCAGTATTCATACATACTTCTCCAATAACTGTTGAATTGATGTCACTTCAACCAAACCGTGAGTATCTTCATCAATCATTAAGGTAGGACCTTTATCGCAGTTACCCAAACAACAAATTGGTAGTAAAGTAAAACGACCATCAGCGGTTGTTTGACCAAACGAAATACCTAATTCGCGTTGGAATACTTCTGCTAAAGTCTCTGCACCCATCAAGAAACAAGCAATTGAGTCACATAATAAAATTACATGTCGACCAACTGGCTGACGGTAAATACGGTTATAGAACGTTGCTACACCTTCAAGATCAGCAAGGCTCATTGAAAGCATTTGTGCAATTGCATTCATTTGTGCGTCATCTACCCAACCATTACGGCGTTGTACACATTTCAGCGCATCTAAGCACGCTGCACGTGGATATGGATAGTGACCAATGTGATGTTCGATATCGTGAATTTCTTCCGCAGTCAAAATTCCTTCAACATTCACACGTGGTTTTTTATCAGTCAAAATCATCATAATGCGATTACCCCTTAGCGATCCACGTCAGCCATTACGACGTCAATTGTCGCTAAATAAATGATTAAGTCAGACATTAAGCTGCCGTTAATCACCGAAGGCATTTGCTGTAAATGCGTGAAAGTTGGTGTACGAATACGGGTACGATAACTCATCGTTGACTTGTCAGAAGTCAAGTAATAGTTAGATGCACCTTTTACCACTTCCGCCATTACAGATGCTTCACCTGCAGGCATTACAGGACCCCAAGATACGCTTAAGAAGTGCGTAATTAGAGTTTCAATATCTTGTAATGTCTTATCTTTTGGTGGTGGAACAGCCAATGGATGATCCGCTTTGTATGGACCAGAAGGCATGTTATCAAGACATTGCTTGATAATTTTTAATGATTCTTCGATTTCGCGATAGTGAACCATCACGCGCGCGTAAGCATCACCTTCATACTCTACAGGTACTTCAAAGTCATAATTTTCGTAACCGCTATACGGACGATATTTACGAACGTCAAAATCAATACCTGTTGCACGTAAACCAGTACCTGTTACACCCCAAGCCAATGCAGATTTCGCATCGTATTGCGCAACATTACGGGTACGACCAATAAATACAGAGTTTTTAAGCGCTGCAGTATGGTATTCCTTCAAACGTTTTGGCATCCACTCTAAGATCTCACGGATCAAATGTTGCCAATTGTTTGGTAAGTCATGTGCTGTACCACCTATACGGAACCACGCAGGGTGCATACGGTAACCTGTGATTGCTTCAATTGCATCATAGATTTTTTGACGGTCAGCGAACATATAGAATACAGGTGTCATACCACCAGCATCTTGAATTGCAGTACCAATGAACAATAAATGGTTATTGATACGGAACAATTCAGACATCATGACACGAATACATTGCGCACGATCTGGAACAGTAATACCAGCAAGTTGCTCTACACCCAGTACATAAGGCATGTTCTGAGCACAACCACCTAAGTAGTCAACACGGTCTGTGTAAGGAATGAAAGAATGCCATGTTTGACGTTCAGCCATCTTTTCCACACCACGGTGGTGATAACCGATATCAGGCACACAGTCTTTCACTTCTTCGCCATCTAACTGCAAAATCACACGGAATGCACCATGCGCAGATGGATGGTTAGGACCCAAGTTCAAGAACATGAAGTCTTCATCAGCATTACCACGTTTTAGGCCCCAATCTTCAGGTACAAAACGTAAATGCTCTTGTTCATAATCTTGCTTCGCTTGGTTCTGCATATACGGTGTATATTCAGTCGCACGTGCAGAATACTCTTTACGAAGTGGGTGACCTTCCCAATACGTTGGCAACAAAATACGACGAAGCATCGGATGACCTTCGAAATTGATACCGAACATGTCATATGCTTCACGTTCGTACCAGTTTGCATTTGGCCAAATATTTGTTGCTGTTGGGATATTTAAATCACTTTCATTCATTGCAACTTTTACACGGATATCCGTATTACGTTCCAAAGATAACAAGTGATAAAATACTGTGAAATCAGACGCAGGCAAACCATCACGGTGTGTACGTAAACGTTCATCTACCGCAGATAAGTCAAATAGCATCACGTAAGGACGTGACACTGTACGCAAGAACATTAAAACTTCTTGCACACGTGCGCGTTCAACCCAGACCGTTGGAAAATCTTCACAAGTCGTTTGCACGTAAAAGTTCTCACCAAATTTGGTTTTGAGTTCCTCTACAATTGCAAATGCTGGGCGTGAATCAACTGGAGTTGATTCTGGCATAGCAATGTCAGTTTCAGCCATTGGCTTGGCTTCCTATTTAGTACAAATTCGGTCAACCTAAACGACAATTACACCCAAGTCGGGTGCATCAAAAAATTTGCCGTTTAAATTATTTAATCTCATCCATAGAACGTAAGTTCTTCACGGCAATACGCTGTGCATTCTTACGGTCACGTTCTGGCATCATCTTTGGCTTATACACTGGCTTAAGATCATCACCAATAACCGCTGAAAGTGGACGGCGTTCTAATTGAATTTGATCTTGCAACAACATTAATGCTTGAATTAATGCTTCAGGACGTGGTGGGCAACCTGGAATATATACATCTACAGGAATGATTTTATCCACACCTTGTACAACAGAATAAATGTCATACATACCACCTGAGTTTGCACATGCGCCCATTGAGATAACCCATTTAGGCTCTAGCATTTGCTCGTACAAACGTTGAATTACAGGTGCCATCTTCATGAAGCACGTCCCTGCAACGATCATTAAATCAGCCTGACGTGGTGAAGCACGGATCACTTCGGCACCGAAACGTGATAAGTCATGCACACCTGTTAAAGTTGTTGCATACTCTACGTAACAGCAAGATGTACCAAAGTTAAACGGCCAAACTGAGTTCTTACGCCCCCAGTTTACTGCTGTATGTGCTAAATCTTCTAAGCGAGTCATGAACACATTTTTATTCACTTCTTCTTCAAGCGGATCTGTAACGATTTGACGCTCTTGAAGTGGATATTGATCAGCATCCGGATTCGCACGGGTTAATGTATATTTCATCCCGAGTTACTCCTTGTCAGATGATGAAGTCGCAAATTTTTTCACGCGACCTGATGATTGAGCTGGGATTTGACCTGTAGGGTCTGTTACCAATTCTTCAATTGAGTTAAAGCGAGTAATCTCTGCAATATCCATATTTGGCGAGCCAATTTTTGCTTTAATACCAGCCGCTTTACGCTTATCAGATGGTGACCAATTTAATCCACCAGTAGATAACTCATAAATCAAACCAATAAGTAAAATCAAAATAAATATTGCTGCTGTTGTAAAGCCAACCCAACCTACTTCACGTACCGATGTAGACCATGCATATAGATATAATGCTTCTAAATCAAATACGACGAAGAAAATTGCAACCATATAGAATTTTGCAGACAAACGGATACGAGCTCCGCCTGCACTTACTACACCAGACTCAAACTGCTCTTGCTTAGCACGGCCCCATGATTTACCCCCTAGGAGTAACGGAACTGTGAGCATAAAGACGCATAAAAATGTAACGCCGATCACGAAGGCAATAATTGCCCATTCGTATGGAGTAATGGCACTCATGCGGGGATAACTCCTGGCAGGCCTATTTATTAACAAAGAATGTATGTATTGGCCTTCAAATACACCAAACACAAAATTAATCCCGCCAATTGTACCTGATTTATGTTTTCACTTGCTAGTTTATAAGACTTAGTCTTTCGGATGATTTATCAACAATTCGGTAAAAATCTACTTTCCAATCGCACTATTCTGCATAAAATCGTTTTAGCAGATTATAAATTTAAAAATTATTACTTTTTTCATAAAAGTTTCATCAGGGTTTAGATCTCTTTTTTACAAAATAGATTATTAATACAAAAAATGCTTAATAAGCAGGCATATTCGCAAAAACAAGACGTCTCAACCAATTATTTTTAGAAATAATTTAACTTATTTACACTTTTACAACTTCAATAAAAATAACTTGTTTATTTTCAGTATATTTTTGTGTTATTTGTATAGAGTACTCAATATAAATATGGGATTATTACATGAGTTTAGAATTCA
Source organism: Acinetobacter equi (assembly GCF_001307195.1). Taxonomy (NCBI): domain Bacteria; kingdom Pseudomonadati; phylum Pseudomonadota; class Gammaproteobacteria; order Moraxellales; family Moraxellaceae; genus Acinetobacter; species Acinetobacter equi. The sequence continues at coordinate 83,101 of NZ_CP012808.1, forward strand.
CACATAAGCCAAACTATTTTTTATATGCTCAATTAATTATTCGTCATATTGAGACTTATATCGAAAAGCATCCAGATGCTGAAAATGCGATTTTTGATATGCGTGATATTTACGATTTATTCCGTCAAGACAAAGCATCTGCTACAACAAATCTAGATGGTATTTTAAATATTGCTGATGCATATACAGTAGAAACTTTGAGTGGCGATAAAAAGTTAATTAGTAAATACTCACTCGACATTGAAAATAACTCTCTATTAATTGATTTTGATAAAGAAGCACTTCAAAGTTTAAAAGATGGAAAATCAATCAATCCACCTGATGCAACACTTGCAGAATAAACTTTATAGACAATAAAAAAGCGTGCAATGCACGCTTTTTTACTTTTTAAGAATATCTACTGTTTACGATTCAATAAAAACAATGATATTTGCTCTAATTCAGATGCATTTCCATTGAAAAATTTCAGTGCGTTAAATGCTTGATCATGGAGTTCTTTCGCATATATTACTGCTTGATCTAAGCCCATTAAAGCAGGATATGTTGATTTTTCAACTTGCTCATCTTTGCCTGCTGTTTTACCTAGTTCTTCTGTGCTTGAAGTAATATCCAAAATATCATCCTGCACTTGGAATGCCAAACCTACTGCTTGAGCAAATTCTCTCAGTTTTGGAATAGCAGGATCAACCCCATCAAAAACAGCAACTGCAGCCATCATAATTGCTGCTGAAATTAAGGCACCAGTCTTATTTTTATGAATCTTTTCTAACGTTTCTTGATCAATCTGTTTTCCTTCAGACTCTAAATCTAACATTTGACCATAAACCATTTTAGATGATGCTGTTGCTAGAATCTGCATTTGCTTAATTACAATCGACTGATCGACTGCTGCACCTTGATCAAACAATCGACTTCCTAAAATCTCAAATGCCATTGACTGTAAGACATCTCCAGCCAACAAAGCAGCTCGCTCACCAAATGCGACATGACACGTCGGCTGACCACGACGTAATAAATCATTATCCATACATGGTAAATCATCATGCACCAATGAATAACAATGAATGAGCTCAATAGCAACAGCGGCCCTGCGCACTGCTGCAAAATTTTTATTCAATTGAATATCTGCTGTGGCATAGCATAATGCTGGGCGTACTCTTTTCCCGCCTAGCATCACAGCATGATGCACTGCACCTTTTAATGGTTCTGGAATTGAAAATGCATCTAAAGCTGTGAGTAGATCTTGTTGAATTCGATGCTGAGCAGCTGCAAGTCCATTTATTTGCATGTTGGTTAATGACGACACACTTGCCTCAATATACTTTGGTCACTTTTTAAAGTTAACTTCAAAAGCTAACAGCTAGAAGAGCATTGTACCTTTTATTCTTTTTTGTTTCATGCTTTCGCACAAAATCCACTCAGAAACTTATTTAAGGCTTTATTAATAACAGTGGCTTTTTTTAGAATAACGAACATACTCATTTTTTGAGAAATAATAGACGCAGTTTTTATTATTCTTTTTAGCATAATACATAGCCTTATCCGCATATTCAAAAAAATCATTCTGTAATGGAATATCCTTACTTGATACAACACCGCACGAAATAGACACATGAATACCCAGTTGTTTAAACAACCTTTCATTTAATTGTTCAACATTTTTACGAAGATTTTCAGCCAGATGACAAGCCTCATCTAAAATGCTTTCTGTTAGTAAAATAATAAACTCTTCTCCCCCATAACGATAAGCTTGCCGCCATACAGTGGAATGATTGATTTGATGCAGCATTTTTGACAAGTGGCAAATTACCTCATCCCCCATCACATGACCAAAAACATCATTAATTTGTTTAAAATTATCAATATCTATTAAAATTAAGCTTAAACTTTTTAATTGATTATTTTTAAGTGCTTCTCGATATCTTAAATAATGATCATCATATGATCTCCTATTCATCAATCCCGTTAAATAATCATATTCTGATAATTTTTTAAGTTCCAAATTTTGCTGTTTTAAGCCATCTTCTTTATGCTTTATATGAGTAATATCCGTTCCACATACCAAAACACTGACTAATTCTTTTCTATCATTGTAATTCCCACTTAAAGACACCAAATAGCAATGTCCAAATTGTGAATATTCATAAGGCTCAATCACTTGACCTTGCTTTAACAACTCAAGATTACTCATGAAATTTGCATGTGAAGAAAAAGAGAGTTCTTTTAAAGTCTTATTTACAACACAATCGACCGTCGTTATCCAACACTGTGCATATAATTCATTTGCATACAAAATCTTACCATCTGTATTTAGCAATGCAGCAGGCATAGGTAATGCTTTTAAAATATTTTCAGTTTTTACAACGACCGGTACATCATTGCTTAAGTTTACAAACATAATATGAGTACTTTTAATTTAGCGTTGTGATCTGACCATAAGAACAATAAGTAAATTAATGGACACGTTTTAATCACATTATGATAATCTAATCACAGTTATTTTGTTAGTCATAATATGTTTTTTTACAATAAAAAACCTCAATTAAATTGAGGTCTTAAAGATTCTATTTTTACTTAGAAAATAGGAGGTATTCGAATATAACCTTCCATTAATACCCTAGCACTTCTACTCATAACGACCTTATTTACCTTCCATTTATTCTCAACCAACTCAACTTTAGCTCCAACTTTCAGTGTTCCTGAAGGATGCCCAAAAATTACATTTTCTCTAGCATTCACTCCCACTGCCAAATTCACTAGCGTTCCAGGTATTACAGCAGCCGTACCAATTGCAACAGCAGCCGTTCCCATCATTGCATGATGCAATTTCCCCATAGATAATGCGCGAACAACCAAATCAATGTCTTTTGCTAAAACGTTCTTACCACTAGAAGCAATATAATCCTGTGCCTGACTTACAAATGCAATTTTAGGCGTATGTTGCTTCTGTTTACTTTCAGTTAACTCACTAATCAACCCCATTTTTAAAGCACCGTAAGCTCGAATAATTTCAAATTTTTCTAAAGCCTGTAAGTCATTATTAATATCTTCTTGTAATTCAACCCCTAAATATCCAAGCTCTTCAGCCTTCAAAAAAATAGTTGGAATACCAGAGTTAATCATCGTCGCTTGAAATGTACCGATGTTAGGTACTTCTAGAAAATCTACAATATTACCTGTTGGGAATAATGAGTTATGTTTATCATTTGACTCAACAAATTCCAATTGAATTTCAGCAGCAGGAAATGTTACTCCATCTAGTTCAAAATCACCCATTTCTTGTACTTGCCCATTAGTTATAGGCACATGTGCAATAATTGTTTTAGATGTATTTTTCTGCCAAATATGGACAGTACAATAACCATTTTCAGGAATTTTATTAGAATCAACTAATCCCTGCTGAATTGCAAAAGCACCAACAGCAGCCGTTAAATTCCCACAATTTCCACTCCAATCAACAAAAGGCTGATCAATTGAAACCTGTCCAAATAAATAATCTATATCATGATGAGCTTCTTTACTTTTATCTAAAATAACAACCTTGCTTGTACTTGATGTCGCCCCCCCCATACCATCAATCTGCTTTCCATAAGGATCAGGACTACCAATAGCCCTTAATAATATTTGATCACGGATTTCTCCAGGCTCTTGAGCTTCTTTTGGTAAATCATTTAATTTAAAAAATAATCCCTTGCTCGTTCCTCCACGCATATAAGTTGCTGGAATTTTAATTTGTGGTGCATACAGACTCATGATTGATATTCCCTTCTCTCTTAAATTTTACTTTTTATTTCTTAAATCTACATTTTTAGCATACTGTGTTTTTGTATTTATTGTTCACAGCCATGACTTAAGTATAAAAAAGAAGCTCCCAGAAAGTTTCTTCACTTTTATTTATTTGATTGTTTTTCAACCCAATAAAATTAATCTATTGATTAAACTATACTTAATAGCCATTTATTATATAAAATAATTTCATATATATCATAATATTATTTCATTCTTAGCGTAGCTCTAGGCTATTTCTTATCTATCTATTACAATCTTCCTACTTATTCATTGTCGGGCTGAAAAACTTGAATAACAATACTGAACTTCAGCGTGGCTTAAAGAACCGTCATATCCAATTAATTGCCATGGGTGGTGCAATTGGTACAGGCTTATTCTTAGGTTCCGCTCATGTCATCCAATCCGCAGGTCCTTCTATTATTCTAGGATATGCCATTGGGGGGCTTATTGCTTTTCTATTTATGCGTCACCTTGGGGAAATGATTGTTCATGAACCTGTTGCTGGCTCATTTAGTCATTTTGCATATAAATATTGGGGTAAATTCCCAGGCTTCTTAACGGGCTGGAATTACTGGATGCTCTATATTTTAGTTGCAATGACTGAACTCACTGCAGTTGCAAAATATATTAATTATTGGTGGCCTCATATCCCTGCATGGGCATCCGTGCTCTTTTTCTTTATTGTTATTACATTACTCAATTTAGGTAACGTAAAAATATATGGTGAATCTGAGTTCTGGCTATCCATTGTTAAAGTAGCTGCTGTCATTTCAATGATTATATTTGGCTTATACCTAATTTTAACTGCAGATGCTAATTCAACAGCTTCATTTAGCAACCTTTGGAATCAGGGCGGATTTTTCCCAAATGGTTTTGATGGTTTATTCTACATGCTCGCCTTCCTCATGTTCGCCTTTGGTGGTATTGAACTAATTGGTATGGCCGCAGCTGAAGCAGATAATCCTCAAAAAACAATTCCAAAAGCAATTAATCAGGTTGTTTTTAGAATTCTAATATTCTATGTTGGCTCATTGGCTGTACTTTTATCTTTAGTCCCTTGGAATCAACTCGAACTTGGCGGCTTAGACAAAAGTCCTTTTGTAATGATTTTTAGCCAATTAGGTATTAATTGGGCAGCTCATTTACTTAACTTTATTATTCTAACTGCTGCACTCTCTGTATATAACAGTGGTATGTATGCAAATAGCCGTATGCTTTATAGTTTAGCGAAACAAGGAAATGCTCCTAAAATATTAGCAAAAACAAACAAGCAAGGCGTGCCAATTCCTGCCGTATTAATCTCTGCATTCCTTATTTTTGGTTGTGTTATTTTAAACTACTTTGCACCAGAAGAAGCACTTAGCCACTTAATTTATATCGTAGTAGGTGCTCTTGTTTTAAACTGGGCAATGATTTCATTAACACATCTACAATTTAGACGTGCGAAAAAAAGATTAAAGTTCGAAACTTCATATCCTGCTTTATGGGCACCATTTAGTAACTATGTTGTTTTAGCATTTATTGCAGTTGTACTCTTTATTATGTGGACGCAAGGTTTTAAAGAATCCGTACTCATGATTCCGATCTGGATTATTTGTATGTATATACTTTACAACGCTTTAAATCTGAAAGATAAAAAAGCTGAAAACTAATGCTCCCATATTAAGTACTAAAAAGTTATTACTTAGGTAATAACTTTTTTTGTTTTGTGTTAATTTATTCTGCGTGTGCCCTTAGCTTAACTGGATAGAGCAGTTGCCTCCTAAGCGACCGACGTGGGTTCGAGTCCCGCAGGGCGCACCATTCACCTATAAAAATATATTTATACCTTCACTTTAAAATCTTACAATTTTATAAATCTTCAAATGAATATTTTCTTATTTTTTAAATTATTTTTTTCATATCAAACTTTAAAAATTGTATTATCCACTCCCAAATGTATAGTTTTTACTCAAAAAAATAATTATTTGTAACCTCCTTAAAAATAAATAAATAGCATTATATTTCAAACACTAAGATAAATGCTTTTTAAAAAATTAGAGTTAAAATTCTAATTTGAATAAATTTTAGACTCACAATTCACATTTAGAGCATTTACTCTTATTTTAATTATGGTATTTTTGTCACATGGAGTAACAAATGTTTTCAATTAAAAAAGCATAACTCCACTGATCACATCTAAAAATATTAGCAAAAAGTGGTTACTTACTTTGTATCTCAAGGGAACATGAAGAATGAAATTAAAAACACTTAGTACAGCAATGATACTTGCAACACTGCCAATGACTGGTGTGTTTGCAGCCGCGATGGATCGCTCAGGTCAATCAATTTCAGCTTTTTTACAACCAGGTAACTATTTTGAAGCTGGTATATCTATTTTAGATCCAAATGTTTCTGGACAAGAGGCTGGAACATCTGCAACAACTCGACATATCGAAAACATGGCAAGTGATTATTACTTTCCAGCAGCAGCTTTAAAGTTTCAAGTAAATGACCAATTCTCTGTAGGTTTGTTATACGACCAACCATTTGGTGCTAAAGCTGAATATAAAGGAAATAATAATTTCGTTTCAGCAAATAGCGATACAATTCTAGCTGGTCTTCCAAATACTGGACAACTTGCAGGTGCTACAGGTACAGTTGCTCCTACTGGTGGAACTGAAGTTAAAGTAGATACTCAAAACTTCTCATTATTATTTGGTTACCAACCAACACAAAACTGGAATATCTACGGTGGTCCAGTTTACCAAACCATTAAAGGTGATGTGAAACTGCGCGGTCAAGCTTATAGTGTTTTTAATGGCTATGATGCAACAATTAAAGAAAATGGAGATTGGGGTTGGCTCTTAGGTCTTGCTTACCAAATTCCTGAAATTGCTTTAAAAGCATCTTTAACTTATCGCTCTGAAATTGACCATAAATTCACCGCTGAAGAAAATATCGGTTTAGCCAATACGCTTAATCTTGCTTTAGCAGGCACCCCATATGCACCTTTAGCAGGTGGGCTTTCTGCTGCAAATAGAGCGACAGGTGAAACTAAAATAACAACACCTCAATCAGTTAATCTTGATTTCCAAACAGGTATCATGGAAAACACTGTCGCTTTTGCAAACGTACGCTGGGTAAACTGGAAAAGTTTTTCAATTCAACCATATAAATTTGGTTTAGCATCAAATATTGTCGGTGGACAAGCTGTTCCTGCTCGTCCAAATGGATTTAATCTTGTTGAATATTCTAAAGATCAATGGAGTGCGACAGTGGGTGTGGGCCGCAAGTTCACAGAACAATGGGCTGGTAATGTTTCAGTAGGTTGGGATTCTGGTGCAGGCGATCCTGTTTCTACACTTGGACCAACAAAAGGTTATTGGAATGTTGGCTTAGGTGGCCAATTTAGTCCAGCTGAAGACTACTTCATCCAGGCTGGTGTAAAATACTTTAGACTTGGTGATGCTGACGCACAAACTGGTGCACAAGCTGGCAGTGATTACTATGTAGCAAGTTTTGATAAAAATCATGCTTGGGCATATGGTTTAAAAATCGGTTATCGCTTCTAATCATATATTTATAAAAGGCAGGTTCCCTGCCTTTTTTATTCAGAAATTATTTAATGCCTATTTTTTAAACAAACGATTAATAAATAAGAATCCAAAAAAACAAAACATTTATTTCAATTAAGTCATTAATTTTAAAATAATAAATTACTTTTTTTAGAATTATTACTCTATTTAATTTCTATATTCCCCTCAAAATTCATAATTTAACCTAAAACAGAGTATTTACTCTTTTTTTATTTATGTTAGTTTTCCACCACTTTTTTTATAAAACAGCATCAGGGAAAACCATGAAGCTTAAAAAATTATACATTGCTCTTAGTTTGAGCACTCTTTCTTTTTCTTCCATTGCTGCAGGTTTAGATCGCTCAGGTCAATCTATCTCAGCATTCTTACAACCAGGCAATTATGCTGAAGCTGGTTTTCATTTATTAGATCCAAGCGTAAAAGGTACAGATAACAACGGTAAAACAGTTGCAGACATGGGTGAAAGCTATTATTTCCCTACAGCAGCTATCAAAGTACAAGCAACCGATCAAATTTCTTTAGGCTTACTCTACGATCAACCTTATGGTGGTGATGCGACTTATCAAGTTGATGGTTCTGACTTTTCAGAAACTGCGCTTAATGAAGGCACAAAAGTAAAAGTTCGTACCAACAATATCACCGCACTTATTGGCTATCAACCAACTGAAAATTGGAATATCTATGCTGGTCCAGTTTGGCAAACAGTTGAAGCAGATATCTCATTACGTGGTGTAGCATATGGTGGATTAAGTGCACTCGGAACATATGATATTGATGTAAAACAAAAAGAAGCATATGGTTGGGTAGCGGGTTTTGCTTATCAAATTCCAGAAATTGCCTTAAAAGCATCTGTAACATATCGTTCAGAAATCAAACATAAAGCAACAGCAACTGAAACAACTCGCTTACCAGTTCCTACTTTTAGCTATATGCAAGATACACTTGAAGCTGTTACCCCACAGTCAGTCAATATCGACTTACAAACAGGTATTGCACCAAACACTTTAGCATTTACAAATGTTCGCTGGGTACATTGGGATCAATTCACTGTAAGCCCTACTCTACTTGGAAATATCTCAGAATTTGCAACACAAAATCGTCAAGATTTAATTAGCTACTCAAAAGACCAATGGTCAATTACATCAGGTATTGGTCATAAATTTTCAGATAAATGGTCTGGTACAGCTTTAGTTGCTTGGGACTCAGGTGCTGGTAATCCTATTACCGTTTTAGGACCAACAAAAGGTTACTGGGCTGTTGGAGCTGGTGGTCAATACAGCCCTGCCGAAGACTACTTCATTCAAGCAGGCATGAAATACTTCTGGTTAGGTGATGCTGATGCACAAACTGGTGGTGCTATTCGTGGTAAATTCACTAACAACCACGCATTAGGTTATAGCTTAAAAATTGGTTACCGTTTCTAACAGTTAAACCAATAAATAAAAAGGGCGTAAATTACGCCCTTTTTATTTATTAAGCCGGAATATCTCTTATAGATGCCTTACGAATTGCTTCTTTTAATGCTGCATAACCATGAATTGCAGGGAATTGTGGAAACTCAGCAATCACATTTTCTGGCGCATCAAATAAGAAGCCTGCATCTGCCTCACCAAGCATCGTTGTATCATTATAAGAATCACCTGCTGCAATTACACGAAAATTCAAACCATGTAATGCTTGAACAGCTTGACGTTTTTGATCTGGTTGGCGAAGCTTATATTCTTTAATCATACCATTTTCATCTGTTTCCAGTTTATGACAGAAAATAGTTGGCCAGCCTAATTGCTTCATCAGTGGATGAGCAAATTCATAAAAAGTGTCTGACAAAATAATCAATTGAAAATGTGTACGCACCCATTCAACAAACTCTTTTGCACCCTCAAAAGGTCCCATATCAGCAATTACAGCCTGAATATCATTTAAGCCTAATCCATGCTCTTTTAAAATATTCAAACGCTGTGTCATTAACACATCATAGTCTGGAATATCTCGAGTCGTTGCTTCCAACTCTTTAATTCCTGTTTTTTTTGCAAAGTTGATCCAAATTTCTGGAACCAAAACTCCCTCAAGATCTAGACATACAATTTCCATGGGTTCTCCCAAATGCCGATGTGATTTAAAATTGCACTATAATATCTAAGAAACTTGCTTTGTACTGCTGTTTTTTAAATCTATTTTTTTCATATCTATTTATTTTTTAGTGCTAAGCTAAATTTAGCAATTCCATTAAAATGATTATTAATTTTTTATATAGGTTTTGAAAATTCCAAGCCTATTTTGCCAGGATTATCATGAATACCATCCCAACCATCGACCTTGTTGATGCGCTTGCATCTGAATATGCAGATAAATCTCCAAATGAAATTTTAGCACTAGCACTAAACCAAGAAGGTGAAATTGCAATTTCATTTTCAGGTGCTGAAGATGTTGTATTGATTGATATGGCTTCACATTTAGGCAAGCCATTTCGTGTATTCAGCCTAGATACTGGACGTTTACATACAGAAACCTATCAATTCATTGAACAAGTTCGCAAACATTATAATATTGATATTGAAATTTGCTTTCCAGAAGCTGAAATCGTACAAAAACTTGTTACAGAAAAAGGTTTTTTTAGCTTTTATCAAGATGATCATAAAGAATGTTGTGGTATTCGAAAAGTACAACCTTTACGAAAAAAACTTGCAACATTAGATGGTTGGATTACTGGACAACGTAAAGATCAAAGTCCAGGCACACGCAATGAAATTCCTGTGATTCAACATGATGTTGGTTTCTCTGGTGAAGCTAAACAATTAATCAAATACAATCCTCTTGCCAACTGGTCAAGCGCAGATGTATGGAACTATATTCGTTTAATGGAAATTCCTTACAATCCATTACATGAAAAAGGTTTTATCTCTATTGGTTGTGAACCATGTACCCGACCTGTCTTACCCAATCAACATGAACGTGAAGGACGCTGGTGGTGGGAAGAAGCCACCCATAAAGAATGCGGTTTACACGCAGGCAATATAAAATAATTCCTTATAAATTAAAGATCTCTTAATGAGATCTTTTTTTTATTATTTGAAAACTCATGTACCGATATATTTATTTAATAAAGTCGTTATAATTCAGATGAAACATCAATTTCATATAACTCGTAAACACATGGCCGCTCATTAAAGGAGTAGCAACATTTTGCAGTGAGGCAATTAATACTATGCGTCCATTACACCCAATTGATTTCATTTTCCTCTCCTTAGAAAAAAGACAACAACCTATGCATGTGGGTGGACTATTTTTATTCCAAATCCCAGATAATGCTTCCCCAACATTTATTCAAGACCTTGTCTTAGACATTAGAAAATCTAAATCTATTCCAATTCCTCCTTTCAATAATAAATTAAATGGCTTATTTTGGGATGAAGATGAAGAGTTCGATTTAGACCATCACTTTCGCCATATTGCACTACCAAAGCCTGGGCGAATTCGTGAATTACTTACGTATATTTCTCAAGAACATAGTGCACTAATCGATCGTGCAAAACCTTTATGGACTTGCAATATTATTGAAGGTATTGAAGGTAATCGTTTTGCCATGTATTTCAAAATACATCATGCAATGGTTGATGGCGTTGCTGGTATGCGTTTACTTGAAAAATCTCTTTCACATGATCCTAATGCAAAAAGTATTGTTCCACCCTGGTGTGTTGAAGGTGAGCGAGCAAAACGATTAAAACAACCGAGTACTAGCAAATTAAAACGTATTATTAGCGGAATAAAAAATCAATTAAATGCAACACCAGGTGTTATTTACGAGTTATCTCAAACACTTACAAAAGATATTGGTCGCAATCCAAATTATGTTTCAAGTTTTCAAGCACCAGCAAGCATTCTCAATCAACGTGTAAGTTCATCACGTCGTTTTGCTGCTCAATCCTTTCAGTTCTCAAGACTGACTCATATTGCTAAATCATTAGATGTCACTATCAATGATATTATTTTAGCTGTGTGTTCTGGTGCATTACGTGAATATCTTATTTCTCAAAATGCTTTACCTAAAAAACCACTTATCGCAATGGTTCCTGCATCTATTCGCGATGATGATTCTGAGGTTTCCAATAGAATCACCATGATTCTTGCAAATTTAGGCACACACAAAGAAGATCCTCTTGAGCGACTAAAAATCATTCGTCGCAGTGTTTTAAATTCCAAACAAAAGTTTAAACGTATGACTTCCGATCAAATTTTAAATTATAGTGCTTTTGTATATAGCGCTGCTGGTTTAAATATTATTTCGGGTCTTATGCCTAAGCGACAAGCATTTAATCTGGTGATTTCAAATGTGCCTGGTCCACGAGAACCGTTATATTGGAATGGTGCAAAATTAGATGCCTTATATCCTGCATCAATCGTACTTGATGGGCAAGCTTTAAATATCACAATGACAAGCTACTTAGATAAATTAGAAGTTGGACTAACAGCTTGTAGAAATGCTTTACCTAAAATGCAAAACTTACTCATTCATTTAGAAGATGAAATTCAAAAGTTTGAGGCATTGATTGAGAAAGAAAAAGAACCATTAAAAGAAGTGGGTTAATCGATTTAATAATAGATTATTAAGAAAATTAAAGGGCTTGATCAAGCCCTTTAATTTTTGATATTTCTACACTGTTTTAACAGTTGTTGACATACTGTTCTCACCATTGCTGTAGTGATTTGAACTTCTTTACCTTCTGCATCAAGCATATAACCACGGTGTGTATTTTTGCTTTCCAACACATTTAAACTTTGTTTCACAACTGTATTACTTACATTCATAATCCTACCCCTTTGGCTGAAAGACTTCTACAGCGAGTCTTTTGTTAGCTATTTAGGCGTAGTATCAAGAATTTAAATATAAAAGTAAAATTTCAGATGTAACAACTATTTAATGATATTTTGTTACAAATTTAGCTTAAAATGATATCGTATTGCTCTTGCGTGTATAAATTTTCAACTTGAAATTTTATGACACGATTCAAAAAATGTTCTAAATCAGCGACTGAAGTCGCCTCAGCAGTCAATAATCGATCTACAACTTGTGGGTGAGCAACAACAGTAAAGCCACTCTGAGACTCATATGCACGTGCATATCTCATAATTTCTCGAAAGATTTCGTAACAAATTGACTCTGCTGTTTTAACAAATCCACGCCCTTGACACGTTTGACATGCTTCACACAATAAATGCTCTAATGATTCACGTGTTCTTTTACGTGTCATTTCTACCAAACCAAGTTCAGATACCTGAGTAATCTTCGTTTTTGAGTAATCACGTTCAAGCATACGCTCAAACTGGCTAAGCACTTCATCTCTATGCACTAACTCCTGCATATCAATAAAGTCAATAATAATAATGCCACCCAAGTTTCGTAAACGTAATTGACGTGCAATAACTTGTGTAGCTTCCATATTGGTTTTAAACACTGTATCTTCAAGTGAACGTCCACCAACATAAGAACCTGTATTAACATCAATTGTTGTCATTGCTTCTGTTTGATCAATCATCAAATATCCGCCTGACTTTAATGCAACTCTGGTCTGCAATGCTTTTTGAATATCTTCTTCTACATTATATAAATCAAAGATTGGGCGTTCACCCGGATAATGCTCCAAACGATTTTTCATCATCGGAACAAATTCATCTACAAACTCTTTAAGCTTGGCATGAACTTCGCGAGAATCCACATAAATTTTTGATGTATTTTCATTAGCTAAATCACGAATCACACGTTGTGGTAACGGCAATTCTTCAAAAATTAATGATGGAACACTCACCATTTTTTGCTTACGCTGAATATGCTCCCAAAGGCGTGCTAAATACGCCATATCCTGAGCAATCGCTTCTTCTTCTACACCCTCTGCTGCTGTACGCACAATGACTGAACCAGGCAATTTATGAACTTCTTGCACACGTTCAATAATATTTCTTAGACGTTCACGTTCTTCATCAGACTCAATACGCTGAGACACACCAATGTGGTTACCATAAGGCATTAACACCAAATAACGTGAAGGAATTGAAAGATCAGTACTAAGTCTTGCACCTTTTGTCCCCAACATATCTTTCATTACCTGAACAGCTAAAACCTGCCCAGGCTGTAAAAGCTCAAAGACACTTGGTGTAGCTTGATTACGAGGCCATACCATATCATTGATATGTAAAAAAGCTGTCCGAGATAATCCAATATCTACAAATGCAGCTTGCATTCCCGGAAGAACACGCACAACTTTACCTTTGTAGATATTTCCTACTAAACCACGCTTCGCTGAACGTTCAACAAAAAGCTCATTGACTGTTCCATTTTGTATTAATGCAACCCGACACTCCATGGGGGTGACATTAATCAGTAATTCATCTGACATAATAAAACTCAAAACATTATAAAATTATAAAAAATTTTGCTCAGCAATTAATGTAAGGTCTTAATTGTCTGTAATAATTTTGCTGTTTCAAATAACGGTAAGCCTACAACATTCGTGTAACTTCCCACAATACGAGGAATATAACGTGCTGCTATTCCTTGAATTGCATAAGCACCTGCTTTTCCAAGTGGCTCGCCTGTTGCCCAATAGTTTTCCATGTCTTCTAAACTTAGGCATTGAAATTCAACTTCTGTCTGCACCACTATACTTAATTTTTGTTCTTTTGTCCGTACACAAACACCTGAAAAAACATGATGCTTTCGTCCAGAAATCAAAGACCATATTTCAAAAGCATGTTGTTTAGACTCAGGTTTTCCTAATATTTTATCATCCACACCTAAACTGGTATCTGCTGCAATAATAACGGACTCTGGAAATTTTTCTAATACTGCATCAGCTTTATCACAAGCCAAGCGTTCGACATATTGTTGAATATTTTCTTGAGGATATATAGATTCATCTATATTTGGACTAAAAACTTCAAACTCTAAGCCCAATTGTAATAAAAGCTCACGACGTCGTGGTGAGCTTGAAGCAAGAACTATATGCGCCATCTTTTAAGTACATAATAAATTAATGGCCATATTACAATCGTAGGTAATAATGGAGCCCAATGCCTTGTAAATACAAAATCTGTACCACTTAAAATCAGAACCAAAAATACGAAAGTTAAATATGCAACAACTGATAATATTGTGATAATCCACAAATTCATAAATGTCATAATACGGCGTTCACGCGTAAAATAACGTGCGATAAATGTGATTAAAACAAAGCTTAAGGCATTTAAACCTAGTGGAGCATCCAACAATAAATCAGTGAACAATCCAGTAGCAAAAGCAAACCAAACACCACACCATGTTGGCTGACACATTACCCAAAACAGCATAATGGCCAACATAAATGTTGGACGCCATGCAGATAATGCATATGACAACGGATAAACCATCAATACAGATGCCGCCAATACCGAAATAATGATAGGTAAAAGCGGATCTCTAGAATGTGAATGACCTATTTTAGCGATCCGCATAAGGTTGCTCCATCGCTAAAGAGTTTGAGTACAACACTACCACATGGTGTCCACTCGCGAGCTGTGCAGCAGGTGTAATATCAATTTGTGCAAATTCACTTGCATTGTGTCGATTCACGCGTGCAACTGTACCTACTAAATATCCAGCAGGAAAATGTTCACCCAATCCAGAGCTATATACTTTTTCACCGACTTTAATATCTGCACTTGTCGGTACATATTCCATTTTCAGTAATCCTAAATCACCTGTACCAGAAACAATCCCTCGCATACCACTACGCTCTAAACGCACAGATAAAGAATGCTCTTTATCTGACAACAGCATCACTCTACTGCTTCGTGGTGATACAGAAATAATTTGTCCAATAATTCCCTTATCATCCAGTACGGTTTGTCCAACCTTAAGCTGATTCATAGACCCACGATTAATCACGATAATATGACGTAATGGATCTGCATCTGTACCAATAACTTCAGCAATTTCCATACGTCCATCAATAATTAATGGTGTATCTAACAAGCCACGTAAGCGTGTATTTTCAGCAGATAATTCAGACAATTTTTGCAAACGCACATTAGCTTGCAATAATTCTGCTCGCATAGCTGTATTTTCACGGCGCAATTGCGCTTCGGATTTACTTTGTTGACTCAGCCACTCTCGCGAAAGTACTGGATAACTTGCTAGGGTATATATTGGATTATAAGCCGTGTACAAGACATCTCTTGCAGGTTGAATTACATGTGGCATACGGTAGTTAAAGAACAGTATGACCAAACACGTAATCACTGCAATAATAAATGAGCGAAAAGATGGCGGTTGTCTAGAGAACAAATTTGCTTGCACCCGCCTTGTCCTTTAGTTATCCAACAAATAGCATGTCATGATTTGGGTTGTCGAAAAACTCAAGAACTTTACCACCACCACGTGTTACGCAAGTTAATGGATCATCAGCGACAACTACAGGTAAGCCAGTTTCTTGCGCCAATAATTTATCTAAATTACGTAATAAAGCCCCACCGCCTGTCAAGACAATACCGCGCTCTGCGATATCAGAAGATAATTCTGGTGGAGTTTGCTCAAGTGCAGATTTAACCGCTTGAACAATACTTTGTAATGGATCAGAAATCGCTTGAGCAATTTCGTCTGAAGTTACAGTAATCGCACGAGGTACACCTTCTGCTAAATTACGTCCACGAACTTCAATTTCAAGTGTTTCTGAGTCTGGATCTGGCAATGCCATACCTACTTCTTTTTTAATGTTTTCTGCAGTTGTTTCACCAATCACACAACCATGTGCTTTACGTACATAGTTAATGATTTGTTCATCAAACACATCACCACCTATGCGAAGTGAATCTGCATACACACAGCCTTGTAATGAAATAATTGCAATTTCAGTGGTACCACCACCAACATCAACAACCATAGAACCACATGCTTGTTCAACTGGCATACCCGCACCAATTGCTGCCGCCATAGGCTCTTCAATCAAACGTACATCTCGTGCACCTGCATTATATACAGCCTCACGAATTGCACGACGTTCTACAAGTGTAGATTTACATGGCACACACACTACAACACGAGGTGCAGGTGGAAATAAACGTTTTTCATGTACTTTCCCAATAAATTGGTTCAACATGGTCTCGGTTACTTCAAAATCTGCGATGACACCATCTTTCATTGGGCGAATTGCAGAAATATTTGCTGGCGTACGACCAAGCATTTGTTTTGCATCAAGACCAACAGCAGCGACGATTTTTTGTGAACCACTGTGGCGAATTGCCACAACAGTTGGTTCATTTAATATAATACCTCTGCCTGGCGCATAAATAAGTGTATTTGCTGTACCTAAGTCAATGGCTAAATCTGGTGAAAACAAGCCAATTAGTCGTTTTAGAATCACGGAGTCGTTCTCTATTAATCTTTATGTAAGACGCAAACGGTAACTTTAACCAAATGTGATGATTTGAACAAGTCAATCGCTTATTATAACGCACGATATTTTAATTTTTTTACACTAAATTTAGGTGATGTTATGTCTACATCAGATGCACAGCATTCTGAAGATTTAAATGCACAAACCGTATCACAGATCGCACATCTGGCTCGTTTGTCTTTAGATGATACGCAATCTACTGAATATGCTCAAAGTTTAAATAAAATTTTAGGCATGATGGAAACCTTGAAAGGGATTGACACTGAAGGTGTTGAGCCACTTAAAAGCCCATTTGATCATCCTCAACCATTACGTGAAGATGTCGTGAGTGAACAAAATCATCGTGAAGAATATCAAGCTGTTGCACCAGCTGTACAAGACGGTTTGTACCTCGTACCTCGCGTAATTGAATAATTTTTGTTCATTTAAACTATTTTCTTCATATAAAACGTAAAGAATACTTCATATGTCAGATTTACATCGCTTATCGATTCGTGAACTTTCAGAGGGTTTAGCTGGGGCTAAATTCTCATCACGAGAACTTACTGAACATTACTTGAAACGTATCGAAAAAATCGATGCTAAAGTTCAGTCATATATTACTGTTACTGCCGAGCAAGCATTAGCTCAAGCTGATGCTGCTGATGCTGCAATTAAAGCTGGTCAAGCAACTGTGCTTACTGGTCTGCCAATTGCACATAAAGATATTTTCTGTACGCAAGGCATTAAAACGACTGCGGGCTCTAAAATGCTCGACAACTTTATCTCTCCTTACGATGCAACTGTGGTTGCTAAAGGTAAAGCAGCAGGTTTAGTGACTTTAGGTAAAGTGAACATGGACGAATTTGCCATGGGCTCTACCTCAGAAAACCCATATTTTGGTTCAACTAAAAACCCTTGGAACTTAGAACACGTTCCTGGCGGTTCTTCAGGTGGTTCTGCTGCCGTTGTTGCTGCCGATTTAGCTCCGTTTGCTACAGGTACAGATACAGGTGGTTCAATTCGCCAACCTGCATCATTCTGTGGTCTTACAGGCTTAAAACCAACATATGGTCGTGTTTCTCGTTTTGGTATGATCGCTTATGCATCGTCTATGGACCAAGGTGGTCCAATGGCTCGCTCTGCTGAAGACTGTGCATACCTGATGAACGTTATGGCAGGTCATGATGCAAAAGACTCGACTTCTGTAGAAAAAGAAGTTGATGATTATGTTGCAAACTTAAATGGTACATCTGTTAAAGGTTTACGCATTGGTATTCCTAAACAATACTTTAATGTTGCAGGTTTAGATGCAGACGTTAAAGCACGTGTTGAAGAATCACTTAAAAAGTTAGAAGAAATGGGCGCAATTCTTGTTGAGATTGATCTCAACATGACAGATTCATACGTTCCAACTTATTACTTAATCGCTCCTGCTGAAGCATCTTCTAACTTACAACGTTTTGATGGCGTACGTTACGGCTACCGTTGTGAAAATCCTGTTGATTTAATGGATTTATACAAGCGTTCACGTTCAGAAGGTTTTGGTAAAGAAGTTCAGCAACGTATTTTAATTGGTACATACGCACTTTCTGCGGGTTACTACGATGCTTACTACGTAAAAGCACAAAAAGTACGTCGTTTAATTCAGCAAGATTTCTTAAAAGCATTTGAATCTGTAGATGTGATTGCTGCTCCTGCTGCACCAACTACGGCTTATAAAATTGGTGCAAACTTGTCACCTGTTGAAATGTACTTAGGTGATATTTATACCATCGCAGTGAACTTAGCAGGTCTTCCTGCAATTAACGCGCCTGTTGGTTTTGACAAAAACAACTTACCTGTTGGCTTACAGTTGATTGGTAATTACTGGTCAGAATCTCAGTTATTGTCTGTGGTACATCAGTATCAGCAAGCAACAGACTGGCATACAAAACGCGCTGCAATTGCTGAGGAGAACGCATAATGGCGAAGAACGCTGCTAAACCAAAATCTAACCTGATTGATGGTTGGGAAGTTGTTATTGGTATCGAGATTCATACTCAGCTTGCAACCAATACTAAAATTTTCTCAGGTTCATCAACTATTTTTGGTAATGATCCAAACACGCAAGCAAGCCTTGTCGATTTAGCAATGCCGGGCGTACTTCCTGTGTTGAACAAAGAAGTGGTTGATCTTGCAATTCGTTTTGGTTTGGGTATCGATGCGTATATCGACCAAGCTTCTGTATTTGCACGTAAAAACTATTTTTACCCTGACTCTCCAAAAGGCTACCAAATTAGCCAAATGGACAACCCGATTGTAGGCTTGGGTCATATCGACATTCAACTTGAAGATGGCACTGTAAAACGCATTGGCGTAACACGTGCACATTTAGAAGAAGATGCAGGTAAATCAATCCATGACCAATTTGAAGGTCAATCAGGTATTGACTTAAACCGTGCAGGTACTCCACTTCTTGAAATCGTATCTGAACCAGATATGCGTTCTGTAGAAGAAGCTGTTGCCTACATTAAAGCAATTCACACACTTGTGCGTTGGTTAGGTATTTCTGACGGTAACATGGCGGAAGGTTCATTCCGTGCTGACTGTAACGTGTCACTGCGTCGTCCAGGTCAACCGTTTGGTACACGTTGTGAATTGAAAAACCTCAACTCATTCCGTTTCATTGAACAAGCGATCAATGTTGAAATTGAACGTCAAATGGAAATCTTGGATTGGGATGGCACAATTGACCAAGAAACTCGTTTGTTCGACCCTGTGAAAATGGAAACTCGTTCAATGCGTTCCAAAGAGGAAGCGAACGATTACCGCTACTTCCCAGACCCTGACTTGTTGCCTGTAATCATTGCAGACGCACAAATTGAAGCGGCACGTGCTGCCCTTCCTGAGCTTCCTGCTGCACGTCGTGCACGCTTTGTGGCTGACTTTGGCGTAACTGAGTACGATGCTCACGTTTTAACGCTGACTCGTGAAATGTCAGAATTTTATGAAGACGTGGTTAAAGCTGCTGGTGGCGCTGCACAAGGTAAAATTGCAGCAAACTGGGTGATGGGTGAATTCTCAGGTGCTTTAAACAAAGCAGGTTTAGAATTGTCTGATTCTCCTGTAACAGCAGAAAAACTTGGTGGCATGATTGCACGTATTGTAGACAATACAATTAACGGTAAGATTGCGAAACAAGTGTTTGGCTTTATGTGGGAAGAAGGTAAAACTGCGGACGAGATCATTGCTGAAAAAGGCTTGAAACAGGAAACTGATACAGGCGCAATTGAAGCGATTATTAAGGACGTACTTGCAGCAAACGAGAAGATGGTTGAAGAGTATAAATCTGGTAAAGAGAAAGCCTTTAACGGTCTTGTTGGTCAAGTCATGAAAGCAGCGAAAGGTAAAGCTAACCCTGCACAAGTAAATGAATTGATGAAGAACTTGATTGGTTAATCTGATTTTTTCTTTAAAAGAAAACCCGCTTTAGAGCGGGTTTTTGTTTAACCGAAATCCTAGGTTAAAAGTTATTAGCAATTCAAATGAAAGCAACATCATGAGTGCCATAACTATATTATTTGTCTTCAATAAGTATTCTGTATAGGAAATTGTAATTTTTTCAGAGCTAGAACCAGATATCGGGTAGGTTATAATTTGTGTAGATTCATCATATTTCAACCATTTATGATGAGATGCATTTCTTAATTTACTATCGTATTCACGACCAAAAATGTTAAAGATAGTTGTATTTCCCTCAAAACATTTCATCTTTGCTGCCTTATCAGCAGTTAAGTATTTTTGATATGTTAATTTTTCACTTTGGAATTCATCATATTTTCTTTGGTTTTCAATATTATTTAAAAAAGCTATCGTGTTTATATTGGAACCTAGAATCTCAAACACTTCACCATATATCATTTTTGTGCGTTTAAAATTAGTTGAAGAAACCTTCGAATTCTTAAACGTTTCAACCTCTAAACGCGCTTGCAAATTCATTTGTTTAAATTCTTGATAATTTGAAAAGAAAGTATCAAAAATTTCCATATAGTCATTAATTTTTTCTTCTAGTTTAGGAAGTAAATCATTTTTGGCAAACCTATGAAATTCTGACTTATTTTTAAAAAAAATCTTTCTAGAAAAATCTCCGAGTATATCCATATCCCTAGTTAACCGATCACCACCCACAAACATCCCAATAAAACTAAACATTAACTCAGTTAACTCTTGTCCTTGAATGATTTTATCTCTCTGAAGTAAATTTCCTTTAATATTAAATTTGTATGCCTTATATAAATCTTTCCAAAGTTCTTCAATGTTTGAAACTCCCATTACCCCCTCTATTTTTTCAGGATTATAATTTTCCCCAAAAGCATCTTTAATAATTTCATTCATTTGATATAAAAATGGAGAATATAATTCCTTATTACTTTGTTCATCAGGTATCGTAAAATCTATACTTAGATTAATTACTTTTGCCTGAACCTCATCTACTAAGCTTCTTTCAACATATTCTAGATTCTCTAACTCATTAAATGACACTTTTACAATAGGTGGTTCATCTAATAATAGAACTAATCTTGATGTGTGCTGAAATAACAGGACACTTCTACTTGGGAAATTCTAGGCAGCCATCCTGTAAAAGTCTTCTGCCATTTGATTTGGTGTCTTAAAGTCCAATCCTTTCTGAATTCTCTGCTGATTATAAAATAGCTCTATGTATTTTGTAATATCTGCTTTAGCTTCTTCCCTTGTTTTATAATTGCGATGATGAACCAATTCATTTTTTAATATTCCCCAGAAGCTCTCAATAGGAGCATTATCGAAGCAATCACCGCGTTTACTCATTGATCCCTGAAATCCATATTTTTCAAGTATCTTTCGATATTCATGACTACAGTATTGGCTGCCCCTGTCAGAGTGAATAATCAAGTCTTGAGAGGGTTTATGATTTCGAATCGCCATGCTCAGTGCATTGCAAACGAGCTGTGACGTCATCCGTTCACTCAAGCTATACCCAACTACTTGTTTGCTGCAAAGATCTTTTAAAGCCGCTAAATACAGCCATCCTTCAGCTGTCCACACGTATGTAATGTCACTTACCCATGCAATGTTTGGAGCAGTCACTGTAAAATTTTGCTCTAACAAATTATTGTAAACCGTACGTTGATGGTCGCTATGAGTTGTTTTTTTGAAACGCCTATGCCGCTTACAATACAGCTGATTAAGTTTTTTAATACAACGAACTGCATACTCGCTAATTTCTATTCCTTGTGCCTGTAAGTACTTGGTTAAACGAATATAACCATAGCTTTCATTGGTTTCTTGGTGAGCAATTTTAACCAATATTGTTTGATGATTTCTCTGAATAACCCGCTTACTTAAGCCATATTTTAACCATTCATAAAATCCAGAAACTGAAACGTGGAGTAACCGAGCCATCATAGTGACTGAGTATGCATGTTTTTGCTGTTTCATATGTACGTACTTTACTGACTTTCTTTGGCAAAGTACGCTGCTGCTTTTTTTAGAAATTCTCTTTCCATTTCAGCGGTTTTAAGTTGCTGCTTCAGTTTTTTATTTTCCTCGAGAAGAGCAACGAGATCAGGTGAATATTGTTGTGTGCCTACTAATTTTCCAGCTTTTGCTTTATTGTACCAATTTGAAAGGGTTTGCATTGAAATGCCAAGCAGTCGTGCTGTTTCTGAAACATTGCCATTGTTTGAATCAATAGCTTTGATTGCTTCAGCTTTGAATTCTGCTGTATAAATCTTTTGTTTTTTGCTCATGGTAAACTCCTGATGAGTATGTGTAGTTTACCAAGTTAAAGTCTCCGTTTTTTTCAGCACACATCATCTTGAATCAGTTTCACAATGTGGGCATGCAAAATTTACTTCTTGTCTCAATCCATGCGAAATTTGAGTTCTTGTAATAATAAATTCATTACATGTTAAACATTTAAAATATATTCTAGAAATCATAGAACCCTTGTTATCAAAAAAAATTTAAAAAAAAATCAAACAAATAGAATTATATTTCATACCTATAATATCTTTCATTCAATTACAACATGACCATCAAAAAAGTATCATCCATCGCCAAACTTGAAGACTTAGGCCGTATCCAATTTTCAAAGTCTTTCTTTATGCGTGACTTCTGAAGCCCTCATCCCCCGCCTTCTCCCAAAAGGAGAAGGAGCTTTCATTGCTAATTAAATATCTTCATAAATTTTGTAATAAATATTCCCTCTCCTTTTAGGAGATGAGAAGCACTGCTTCGCAAGGGAGAGGTTTTTATTAATTTCACGAGCAGGTTTTAAAGAACTACTTTAAAACAAAGTGCAAGTATGGATGAGAAGAAATCTTAAAAATTACGATCAGCTATTTTTCATAGCACTCGCAACGAAGAAGTTTTCAAACTACTTAAAAACCCCCAAATTACTTAATAGACTTGGCGATAAAAATGTAGTCGCAACCTTGCCCACATCTATATAACGAATCACACCTTTTAACTGCTGTTTTACTTCAGGATTCTTTAAAATAGCATCGCCTGTTGTACGTCCAAGTTCTTGAAAACTATTTCCAACCGCTTCAATACCTTCAGTTTGAATAACAGCTTTAGTTTCAGCAGCACATTGCTCAATCATAATACGCTGTAACACTTGAGCTAGATTTTTATCTAATTGTTGTTTTTGATCTGTACTCACCTGACTAAAGGCTTGCAAATCTGGATGTGAAGATAACGCCACAAATGTCCATTGCAACACAGTAGTTTTATCTGCTTCAGTGGTCGATTTCATTAAACAATCACTTAACTGATCTACCGTTTGCCCTGCCATTGTCATTTGAGTAAAACCAGTAACAGCAGCAGCCATTAAAAATGTTTTTCCCATTTGCATTATTGTTTTACGTTGTTGAGAAAAAGAGAGATTTAACATTGTTATCAATCCAATTGGTCATTTTCGGTTATCATATCTTGTATTATAGGATGCATCATGAATTTTTATATGCATTTCCTTATTTATAATACATCTCTAAAAAAGAATTAAAAAATGACAGCACTACACATCATTCTTTCAATTATTGGCATTCTTTTTGTAATTTGGCTATATGCACTTGTATTATCTGAAAATATGCCTCGCCCCAATTTAAGTAAATTGTACTTATGGTGGCATGAGTATCGGCAGAAATCATTTTTTCAAAAAATAAGAAGTTTAATACATGCTTTTTTTAATTTTTTACAGTTATGTCTTCGTACCATAAAAGGCATCTTCAAATTTATTTTAGAAGTAATTGTTGAATCACTTTTCTATATTATCGTAAGAATAATATGGGCTGGTATTAAGTTGATTTTTCATTTCATTGGTAGAATTTTTGATTAACCCTAAAATGATGCTTACGCTTAACTTTGCGCAAGCATTAAAAATTGTTCAGGTACCCAACCTTCATCACCATCACTTTTGCGTACACACCAAGCACGACCATTCATAATTTTGGTCATTTTTAATTTATCACCAGAATTTACTTCTAGTTCTTTGGCTGTGTAGTCTTCTAAAGCGCGTCCGTAGTTCTCATCTATACGTTCAATGAGTTGTTCGGGCACCCAACCACCTTTATCGCCATCTAAAGTACAAAAGTACCAATATTCCATTTCATCATCACAATAATACTCACCCAGTTTTAAGGTTGCGCCTTGAGTAAATGAAATTGGATTTGGACATTCACTTCGATGTTGTCGAATCGCAATAAATTTCAATATATATCCCATAAAATATTTAAATATGATTTGAGCATAATCTTGAATGATGATGAAAACTATAGAAAAAAAGTTAACAAATTTTGCAAAAAAAATCAAATATATGATTTTAAAAGTAAAATAAATCACATTTATTTTTTAATATATAAATAAAAAAGCCTGCATAAAAGCAGGCTTTTTTATTAAATATTAGGACTCATCAAGTTCAGATTCAAAAGCACGTAAACGCTTATAAATAGATAACAATTCAATAATTGTTGTCCATGATGAAATTAAATATTGGAAAGATTCTCGGACTTTTCCAAAGACATTATTAATTTGCATCATTAAACCTAAAGTTAATGCACCTGCTGCAATACTCGGAAATAATATGAATAAACCATATAAATTATCTAGTTGTATGTACCAAATACGTACCACGTTAAAATAGGTATAGTGAAAATATAAGCGGAAATAATTCAGTCGTACTTTACTAAATAATTCTTTTAAAACTAAAGGTTCTGCGCGTGTTTCATGGTCTTCACCGTAAACCAATTCTTTACGGTAAGCGGCTTCTACTTTTTGGTTATTAAATTCTAAGCCCGGTAATTTATAGCCTACAATCATTAAAATAACTGTTCCTAAAATAGACCACACAACAGCAGCCCACATTAGTGCATGTGAAATTTCACCAATTACAGGTAAACTTTTGACATGAACAGATAATTGATAAAGTACAGGTAAAAAGGCAATTAAAACCATAATCGCTTTAATAAAGTTAACACCAAGCCCTTCTAAAGTACTCGCAAACCTCATTGTATCTTCTTGAATACGCTGTGATGCACCTTCTATATGGCGTAATTTTTTCCAATTTTCTGTATAGTAATTATTCATTGCTGTACGCCAGCGGAAAATAAAATGGCTAACAAAGAATAAGTTAAATACAGATAAAGTTACAGCAACCATTGCAATGTACAAGAACGTTAATGTTTCAGCATAAAGCAGATTAACATCGCCCCCACCACTACTCAGCATTTTCTGAATTAAGTCATAAAATGGGTTATACCAAGCATTAATAACCACATTCACCTGAACATTAAACCAAATGTTAAACAAAATAAATGCAGATCCCCAAACAGACCACTTTTGCCAAGGGTTATCTGAACGCCAACGCCAAAATAATGCAAAAATGATGGTAGAAACTAAGAACCAGATATAAAACCATAAAAAGTTGGTTGACCAAAAACGACTAATTCCTATTGGTAATTGATCATTTGCAAGCGCTGTTAAACCAATATATTGCCCCCAAGAGTCTCCACCTGAAAACCACAGTGCAATATTAATAATAAACCACAGTAGTAAGGAGCTAAAAAACCATTTAGGGTTTGGAAAAAACGACTTAAACACTCTTATTTCTCAGTATTGTTATCAAGATAGGAAATAATAAACCAATTTAGTTTATAAAATATTGTTTCATTATTATTTTTTTATCATTTATACACTTTTTAATAAAACAAAAAAAATATTAAACCCAAAATTCATAATGTGTCTAAATTCACAAAATCATTTTTAGCTAAGTGATTTTTCAATAAAAAAAGAAGGTGATTACACCTTCTTTTTTGATACAAACAAAACAAAAGTTTTAGAAGTTTTTAGGGTTTTCTAAACGTTTTACTTCCTGTGCTTTATCAGGATGATGCATTGCCGCAACTCCATCATCTGTTTTCACATCAACTATTTTTTCTGGCTCATAAACAGTAATTGTCTCCTTACCATTTGCATCTTCCCCAACAATGTATTTAAAACCTTGACGGTTCATTTTATTACACATACGTTGATACCAGCCTTTAAAGCCAGTTTTTTCTTCGTGTGGATTGTAATAAAAGGCATTCATGACCGCAGGCAAGCCCAAACCACACACTAAGCCAGACAATAATACGACAATAAATGTATAACCAATTAGAATACTACTGTATTCACGAAGTTCTGGAATATTCGCAACAGCAAGAATCAAAGCAAGTGAAATACCACCACGTACTCCCCCCAAGATAAAATAGCTAAACTACCGTTATAGCTGTTTTTTCTAAACATCGGGAAGAATGAAAATGACAGATAATTTGCTGCAAATCGTGCCAAGTGAAGAATAATAAAGGCAACAATACCACCTAGAACAAGTTGTACACTTAAATCAATAATAAATAATTCTAGACCAATTAACGTGAATAAGAATGAGTTAATAATTCCTTCAACAGTATGCCAAAAGTGATTAACCTCTCGGACTTCACGCTCTGCTAAAATTTCATTCCATTTATTACCAACAACTAAACCACCAATCACACAAGCAATTGGTGCAGAAGCATGTGCATATAAAGCAATTAAATACGAACCACACGCCAACAATGCTGTCGTAAGAATAAGTGATTCCATTTCATGTTTACCACGAAGTAAACGTAAAATTGCTGCACCAACAGTCCAACCAATAATAACTGCAACAACAATCTCATAAAGCAGTGTTTCTAGTACACCAAGAACAGTGAAGTTTTGACCTTTTAAAACATTTAATAATGTCATAAACAATGCAATACACATTGCATCATTAAATAATGATTCACCTTCTAACTTCACCATAAGATGATGAGGTGCTTTTACTGAACTAAGTACACCTTTAATCCCAATTGGGTCAGTTGCACCAAGTGCAGCACCAAGCAATAACAAGACTAATAAGTCAACATGTCCACCAATTAAAAATTGATAGCCATATAGTGCCAAACCAAAGAATACAGCACATAAAACTAAAGCAATACTGGCTAAAATACTAATCGGTTTCCAATAATTCGTTAAATCCGAAACCTGAAACTTCAATGCTGAAGATGTTAAAATAAAGCAAATAACGCCGTTAATTAAAAAATTATAAAAATCGATATGCCTTACAGCTTCTTCAATATTATGAATATTAATCGTTAAAAATTGATTTCCACTAAGTAGACTTGCACCCCACTGCAATAAAAATACAAAAATTGCAGAAACAATAGGAACACCTATCGCTTGCGGAAAACCTAAAATACGCTTATTAAAGATTGTAGTTGCAATTGAAAGTGCGAAAATCACTGTAAAAATCTGTAAAAATAAATAACTACCCATTGCACTACCATTTTAAGAATAGAAGACATAGAAATTATGTGACTTATATTATGTTTTAAAGCCTTTTTTCTAAGTCCGTAATAATATCTTTTTTTTTCGGCATATGAAGTTTTATTAAACTTTTTTAAACAAAAACTAGCCGAAAAAATTTCTTTTTATTTAAATTTCTTGTGCAAACGTATCACAAGCTGCAATTTTTCCGGTTTGAAAACCTGTTTGAAACCACTTCATACGTTGTGCACTTGTTCCGTGCGTAAAACTATCAGGAACAACTTGACCCATCGCACGTTTCTGTAAGTAGTCATCCCCTATTTTATGTGCAGCATCCATCGCTTCTTCTAGATCCCCATTATCTAAAAACTGAGTTCTTTTTTGATTATGATGTGCCCAAATACCAGCAAAACAATCTGCTTGAAGCTCTTGTCTAACAGATAACTGATTTGCTTTCGTTTGAGAAATACGAGATCTCATTTTATAAACTTGATCAGAAATACCCAAGAGATTTTGTACATGATGTCCCACTTCATGAGCAATCACATAAGCTTGTGCAAAATCACCTGCTAAATCATTTCGAGATAACTCGGTTTGATTCCTTTCTCCAGAAATTCCCATCTGAATTTTCATGTCTTTAAAAAAAGAAGTGTCAATATATACCTTATAATCTGCTGGGCAATAAAATGGTCCCATAGATGATTGAGCTATACCACAACTAGACTGAACCTCTCGATTAAATAAAACCAATTTAGGTGCACGATATTCCGCTTGTAATTGTATTTTAAAAATATTAGCCCATGTATCTTCCGTATCTGCTAATACCGTTCCGACAAATGTCATTGCCTCCTTTTGATCTTGAGTAGGTTGATCTAAACCATCAGTTTCAGCAGGTTGTATCTGAGCAGTCATGTGTTTAGTTGCTTGATAAGCTTGTTGTGGATCAGTACCAAAGAATTTCCATGCAATAAAAGCCACAATTAAACCTAAAATGCTAACACCACCAACTTTAGCACCACCACGACGATCCTCTACATTTTGACTGACTCTGCGACCTTTCCAACGCATATTAGCACCATATATTTTTATACTTATTTTAGATGTGTTTACACCTGCTTCATACTTTTTATATCAAGGAATACCAATCTACTTATTCATCAAAAAATTATTCAAAATAATTACACAGTTTTAATGGCATACCAAATTTTTTGAAAACTACTCACAACTAGAATAACAATAACTCCAGCCAAAAAACCAAAGATAAGATTAAATATTGTTGGTGCAACTATATTCATAACTTGTTCCATCATTGGAGTATTGATCAGCAAATTCAGTAAATTTTCATTCCAGTGATGAACAAAAGGTAAAACATGACTAATAATGCCACCTCCAACAAGAAACATTGCAATAGTTCCAACGACAGATAATGTCTTCATTAGTTTTGGAGCAAATGCCAATAAACCTCGCCCTAAGATTTGTTGAATAGATGATTTTTTCTGAACACAATATAAGCCTAGATCATCAATTTTAACAATCATTGCAACCAAACCATACACACCTATTGTCATTGCTATTGCAATAATACTGAGAACTGAAATTTTCGTTAAAAGTGTTGCTGTTGCAACTGTACCCAAGGAAATCACAATAATTTCTGCGGATAAAATAAAATCAGTTCGAATTGCACCTTTTATTTTTTCTTTTTCAAATGTAGCTAAGTCTTCAACTGTTTCTATCTTTAGTTCAGTTTGTTCTTCTTCAGAATGAATTTTATTCTTTTTTAAGGAATGTATAACTTTTTCAACTCCTTCATAACATAAGAACAGACCACCAATCATCAATAGAGGATTGATCAACCAAGGGGCAATCACACTAATTAATAACGCCAAAGGTACAAGTATTAACTTATTTATAAATGAACCTTTTGCAACTCCCCACACCACGGGTATTTCACGTTCAGCTCTTACACCCGTGACTTGCTGGGCATTCAAAGCTAAATCATCCCCTAGCACACCAGCTGTTTTTTTTGCAGCAACTTTACTCATCACAGCCACATCATCAAGTACTGCTGCTATATCATCTAATAATAGTAATAAACTACTTGCCATTTTTATTGTCCTCAATTTTTAAATCATTTTATCATTTGCAAATTTTTAACATTCTTTTTTAGTTCTACACTATTAGCACTCATAAAATATAAAAATAATCATAAATAAAAAGTTCATTTTAAAACCAGTTATATTTCTTTAATTCATTTTCAACCTAACTTAATTTTATTATTTTGCTCTCCATTCTTTCTGACATTAAAAATTTTTTGCCGTACAATGTACCTACTTCGTATAAAGCTACATGTAGCATTGACTACTGTTTTGGAATAGATCATGAGCAATCAAGACAACCGTCCAGTGATTTTAACTGGCGACCGTCCAACAGGACAACTTCACCTCGGTCACTTTGTAGGTTCTTTACGTTCACGTGTAGGTTTACAAGACTCACATCATCAACATCTTCTTTTAGCTGATGCTCAAGCATTAACAGACAATGCTGATAACTTCGAAAAAGTACGTCGCAATATTATTGAAGTTGCTACAGATTATTTAGCTGTTGGCATTGACCCAACTAAAACAACAATTTGTGTTCAGTCATGCTTACCTGCATTAAATGAACTCACAATGTTGTACTTAAACTTTGTCACAGTATCTCGTTTAGAACGAAATCCTACAATTAAATCTGAAATTCAGATGCGTGGTTTTGAACGTGATATTCCAGCAGGTTTCTTATGCTACCCAGTAGCACAAGCAGCAGATATTACTGCATTTAAGGCTTCAATTGTACCTGTTGGTGAAGACCAAATTCCAATGATTGAGCAAACAAATGAAATTGTTCGTCGTTTGAATCGTCAAATTGGTCATGATTTACTTCCTGAATGCAAAGCATTACTTTCAAATGTAGGTCGTTTACCTGGTTTTGATGGTAAAGCAAAAATGTCTAAATCTTTGGGTAATACCATTGTGCTTGATGCAACAGATAAAGACATTAAAAAAGCTGTAAACGCGATGTATACAGATCCAAACCACCTTCGTATTGAAGATCCAGGTCAAGTTGAAGGTAACGTTGTATTTACTTACCTCGATGCTTTTGATCCAGATAAAGAAGCTGTTGCTGAACTTAAAGAACACTATCGTCGTGGTGGTTTAGGTGATGGTGCAGTTAAAAAACGTCTTGAAGGTGTTCTTAAAGAATTAATTACACCTATTCGTGAACGTCGTATTGAGTTGGCAAAAGATCCTGATTACATCATGGATATTTTAAAAACTGGTACTGAAAAATGTCGTGACATTACTCAACAAACGCTTGATGAAGTTAAATCAGGCCTTGGTGTTTTCCACTTCTAAATAAATACCAAAGAACCTGAGAAAATCTCAGGTTCTTCACAAAAAAACAAATAAGTCACACTAATTTAAACAAAAATAATAAAATATGCATTTTTTTAAACAAAACTGTTCCATTTATCAATTTTATTGTATATAATTTGATTCATATCATAAAAATGATTAAATATGTTATCTGCTTACCCTTCAAGATAACATATCGGTTTTTATCGAATATAGCGAAATCTATATTCGTTTTCTACGCAATGATCACCCCAATCATTGCGTTTTTTTTATGTTTTTTTACTTTATATAAAAAAATCCCTGCAAATATGCAGGGATTTTTACATTTAATCGATATTTAGATTAAACCTTTGTCTTTTAATACTTGATACATTGTTGAACCAAGTTCAGCAGGACTACGTGTATAAGCCATTCCCGCTTTTTCAAATGCAGAGAATTTTTCTTCAGCAGTACCTTTACCACCTGAAATAATTGCACCTGCATGTCCCATACGCTTACCTTTAGGTGCAGTTACACCCGCAATATAACCAACTACAGGCTTAGTTACATGTGACTGAATATATTCAGCAGCTTCTTCTTCTGCAGTACCACCAATTTCACCAATCATAATAATGGCTTCAGTTTGTGGATCTTCTTGGAATAACTTCAAGCAATCAATCTGATTCATGCCAGGAATTGGATCACCACCAATACCAATACACGTTGATTGACCTAAACCAAGCTTCGTTGTTTGTGCAACAGCTTCATAAGTCAGTGTACCTGAACGCGAGATAATTCCAATTTTCCCTGGTTGATGAATATGACCCGGCATAATTCCGATTTTACATTCACCTGGTGTAATAATACCTGGGCAGTTTGGACCAATTAAGCGTGTACCATTACCATTTGTTTCCAAATAGCGCTTAGCTTTTAGCATATCTAATGTTGGAACACCTTCCGTGATCACAACAATAAGTTCAATCCCAGAATCTACTGCTTCAACAATAGAATCCAAAACAAATGGTGCTGGTACATAAATAACAGAAGCATCCGCACCTGTTTCACGTACTGCATCCTTCATTGTATTAAATACAGGTAAATCTAAATGTGTAGAACCACCCTTACCTGGTGTAACACCACCAACAACCTTCGTACCATAGTCCAAAGCTTGTGCTGAATGAAAAGTACCATTTTTACCAGTAAAACCTTGTACTAATACTTTTGTATCTTTATTAACTAATACGCTCATGACAGACCCCTTACCCTTTTACTGCAGCAACAATTTTTTCTGCAGCATCAGCCAAGCCATTTGCAGAAATCAGTTTTAATCCAGATTCATCTAGTAATTTTGCACCTAATTCAGCATTGTTACCTTCTAAGCGAACAACGACTGGAACAGTCACATTTACTTCTTGAACCGCTGCAATAATTGCCTCAGCAATCATGTCACAAC
The DNA here is from genome assembly GCF_001307195.1 of Acinetobacter equi. Taxonomy (NCBI): domain Bacteria; kingdom Pseudomonadati; phylum Pseudomonadota; class Gammaproteobacteria; order Moraxellales; family Moraxellaceae; genus Acinetobacter; species Acinetobacter equi. Next base: position 115,544 of record NZ_CP012808.1, read on the forward strand.
GCACAATACCACCAAAGATATTAATCAATACCCCTTGAACAGAATGATCTGCAAGAATAATTTTAAATGCTTCAATCACGCGGTCTTTCGTTGCACCACCACCAACGTCAAGGAAGTTTGCAGGTTGACCACCATATAATTTAATGATGTCCATCGTTGCCATTGCAAGACCAGCACCATTCACCATACAACCAATGTTACCTTCAAGTGCAACATAGTTAAGATCAAATTCAGAAGCTTTTAGCTCACGCTCATTTTCTTGAGATTTATCGCGTAATGCAGCAACCTCAGGTAAACGATAAAGTGCATTCGAGTCGATACCTACTTTGGCATCAACACATAAAATATCTCCATTCTCACGTACAGAAAGTGGATTAATTTCGAATAATGCAAAATCATTTTCTACAAATGCTTGATAAGCAGCAGTCATGATTTTTACAAATTTACCAATTTGCGTATCTTTTAGTTTTAAAGCAAAAGCTACTTCGCGTGCTTGAAATGGCTGTAAACCTACTAATGGATCTACTTCTACTTTAATAATTTTTTCAGGTGTTTCTTCTGCAACTTTTTCAATTTCCACACCACCTTCAGTCGAAGCCATAAAAGTAATTCGACGACTTGAACGATCTACAACAGCACCTAAATATAGCTCACGCTCAACAGGATATACATCTTCTGCAACTAAAATACTATTAACTGGTTGACCATCTGCATCTGTTTGATAAGTCACCAAACGTGTACCAAGAATACTATTTGCATAATCAGCAGCTTCCTGTGCTGATTTCACAACTTTTACACCGCCCGCTTTACCGCGACCACCTGCGTGAACTTGCGCCTTCATGACTGCAAACTTACCACCAAGCTGTTCAAAAGCTTTCACTGCTTCATCAGCAGTTGATGCTACGATACCCTCTTGTACTGGCATTCCGTATTTTTTTAATAAAGCTTTCGCTTGATACTCATGTAGATTCATTTATATACCTTCTACTACTTTTCAAGTTATTATTTCAGACAAAACTTAAACAACCGTCTCTATAAGCTTTGTATTTATTTAATTTATCATTTTATTATTAGATGACTTTTTAAATATTGTAAATCATCTAAATGAAAAAGAGCGGCCTAGACCGCTCTTTAAATTATTTACGTTTACGTTGAATCGCGTGAATTGCACGACCATCGACAGCAAGTGCTGCTTCATGCACAACTTCAGAGAAAGTTGGATGACCGAAAGTCATTAATTGAAGATCTTCAACCGAAGATACAAATTCAAGTGCAATCATACCTTGGTGTACGATATCAGACGCAGCAGGCCCAATTACATGCATACCTAGTAAGCGGTCAGTTTTTGCATCAGCAACAAACTTAACAAAACCTGCATTTTCACCAGCAGCCATTGCACGACCATTTGCAGCAAAACCAAATTGACCAGTCTTAACTTCGTGGCCTTTTTCTTTCGCTTGCTCTTCTGTTAAACCTACCCACGCAGCTTCTGGGTGTGTATAGATTACAGAAATGATTGTGTCATAGTTTACTTGTGCAGCATGACCGTGAATACGTTCAACAGCCATTACGCCTTCTTCCATTGCTTTATGTGCAAGCATTGGACCACGTACTAAGTCACCAATTGCATATACACCTTCAACAGAAGTTGCACACCAATCGTTTACTTCAACTAAACCACGTTCAGTTAATTTAATGCCTGAATCTTCAGCCAATAAACCTTCTGCATAAGCACGACGACCAACACAAACAATTAACTTATCAAAAGTTTGTTCTTTGTCTTCGCCACCTTGAGTGTACTTAACTGTAACTTCACGGCCTTTAACTTCAGTACCAGCAACTTTAGCGCCAACACGGATGTCTAAACCTTGTTTAGTTAATAGTTTTTGGTAGTCTTTTGCCAAAGCTTTATCAGCCATTGGTAAGAATGCATCCATTGCTTCAAATACAACAACTTCAGCACCAAGACGACGCCATACTGAACCAAGTTCTAAACCAATAACACCAGCACCAATAACACCTAAACGCTTAGGAACTTCTTGGAATTCTAATGCACCAGTTGAATCAACAATGATGTCTTGATCAACAGGAGCGACTGGAATATTTACAGGTACAGAACCAGATGCAAGAATTACATATTTAGGTTCTAAAATTTGAGTTTCACCTTCGTGAGAAACGAACTCAACTTTTTTACCAGCAAGTAATTTACCAGTACCTTTTAACCATTCAATGCCATTACCCTTTAAAAGACCATCGATACCCATAGTTAATTGGTTTACGATTTTATCTTTACGATCAAGTAATTTAGCAAGATCAAACTTCACTTCACCTGTTGTAATACCGTGATCAGCTAAGTGATGAACAGTATCTTCATAACGATGAGAAGAATCTAATAATGCTTTAGAAGGAATACAACCCACGTTTAAGCATGTACCACCTAAAGATGGCTTGCCTTTGTGAATACGTTTTTCAATACAAGCAACTTTAAAACCAAGTTGAGCTGCACGAATCGCAGCTTCATAACCACCAGGTCCGCCGCCAATAACAACAAGATCAAACTGTTGAGACATTCAGTATCTCCGAAAACGGGCTTAAAGGATCGCTTTAAGCCCGTATTTATTTTGAAATATTAAAGATCAAGGATAAGTCTAGCTGGCTCTTCTAACAATTCTTTAATTGTTACAAGGAAGCCTACAGCTTCTTTACCATCAATTAAACGATGGTCATAAGAAAGTGCTAAGTACATCATTGGTAAAATTTCAACTTGACCATTCACAGCCATAGGACGATCTTGGATTTTATGCATACCCAAGATTGCCGTTTGTGGCGTATTTAAGATTGGAGTTGAAAGTAATGAACCGAAAGTACCACCGTTAGTAATTGTGAAAGTACCACCAGTCATATCTTCAATAGCAAGTTTACCTTCACGCGCTTTACCAGCGTATGCACGGATGCCATTTTCAACTTCAGCATAGTTCATACGATCTGTGTCACGTAATACAGGTACTACAAGACCACGATCAGAAGATACAGCTACACCGATGTCATAGAAACCGTGATAAACGATATCATCGCCATCAATAGAAGCATTAACCGCTGGGTAGCGTTTAAGCGCTTCAGTTGCAGCTTTAACGAAGAATGACATAAAGCCAAGACGCGCACCATGACGTTTTTCAAACGCATCTTTATATTGGTTACGCATTTCCATGATTGGTTTCATGTTTACTTCGTTGAACGTAGTTAACATTGCTGTTTCTTGAGTAGCAGCAAGTAAACGTTCAGCAACACGCTTACGTAAACGAGTCATTGGAACACGTTTTTCAATACGTTCACCAACAGCAACACTTAAAGGTGCAACAGCTGGTTTAGTTTGATGGTTTGCAACATCTTCTTTAGTGATGCGACCACCACGTCCAGTACCAGCAACGTCAGATGCTGCAATACCAGATTCAGTTAATGCTTTGCGAACTGCAGGAGCTTGATCAGTAACAGCTTGAGCACGTTCAACAACTGGTGCAGCACCAGCTTGAGTTTGTGCAGCAGCTTGTTCTACTTTAGCTTCTGATTGAACTGCTTGAGTTTGAGCAGCGCCTGAAACAGCACCTTCTTCAAATTGAGCAATCACTTCAGCAGAAAGTACTGTATCACCTTCATTTTTGATGATAGATGCAATCGTACCATCAGCAGGAGCTACAACTTCCAAAACAACTTTGTCAGTTTCAATATCACAAATCACTTCATCACGTGAAACTGCTTCACCTGGTTGTTTGTGCCAAGTTGCAATTGTTCCGTCAGCAACTGACTCTGGGAACACCGGTGCTTTAATTTCGGTTGCCATTCTTAAGACTCTCCTGTTATTCAGCTACGATCGCTAAAGCATCATTTACGAGCTGAGCTTGTTGTTTTGCATGCAAATATGGTGAACCACATGCAGGTGCAGCTGACGCGTCACGACCTGCATAGCTAATACGTAATTGTTTATTCGCATTTTCAACTGTGTTGTAAAGTTGTGGTGCGATAAACAACCAAGCACCTTGGTTCTTAGGTTCTTCTTGAGCCCAAACGAGTTCTTTAACGTTTGGATAAGAAGCAAGAACTTCAACAAGGCGTTGTTCTGGGTATGGATACAATTGTTCAACACGAACGATTGCAGTGTTTTTCAAATCTTTTTCACGACGTTTTTCAAGTAAGTCGTAATAAACCTTACCACCACAAAGAACTAAACGAGTTACATCTGCAGGGTTAATGTTGTCAACTTCATTGATCACAGTTTGGAATGTACCAGTTGCAAGCTCATCTAATGTAGAAGTTGCAAGTTTGTGACGAAGTAAAGACTTCGGTGAAGTAACAATCAATGGCTTACGAATTGGGCGAATTGCTTGACGACGTAAAGCGTGATAAATCTGAGCTGGAGTAGTCGGTGTGATTACTTGCATGTTTTCTTCAGCACACAACTGTAAATAGCGCTCTAAACGTGCAGATGAGTGTTCAGGACCTTGACCTTCAAAGCCGTGTGGAAGAAGCATAGTTAAACCACAAACACGTTCCCACTTCGTTTCACCTGAAGCGATGAATTGGTCAATTACAACTTGCGCACAGTTAGAGAAGTCACCGAACTGAGCTTCCCAAATAATTAAACCGTGTGGAATTGTTGTTGCATAACCATATTCAAATGCAAGTACAGCCATTTCAGAAAGAAGTGAGTCATACAATGCAAAACGTGGTTGATTTTCTTTTACATGACAAAGTGGGATGTATGTTTCACCATCTACTTGGTTATGAAGTTTTGCATGACGATGTGAGAATGTACCACGACCAACATCTTCACCTGTAATACGTACAAGGTAACCTTCATCAAGTAATGTTGCATACGCTAAAGTTTCTGCAGCACCCCAGTTTAAAGGCATTTCACCTGTTTGCATTTTCAAGCGATCATCAATCACTTTAGATACTTGACGTTGCATTACGAAACCTTCAGGAAGTTTACGCATGCCTTCGCCTAATTCTTTTAAGCGTTCGATTGGGAAAGTGGTATCCCAGACATCTGTATATTCGTGACCAAGGTACGGAGTCCAGTCAACAAACATTTTTGTATTTGGTTCAAGTACAAGTGCATTCGCAACATGTTTACCCGCTTCTAAATCAGAGCGGTAATCTTCAACCATCGCATCTGCTGCTGCACGATCAAGAACACCTTCTTGAACCAATTTATCAGCATACAAAGTACGAGTTGTAGTTTTCTTGTTGATGACTTGGTACATCAATGGTTGAGTTGCAGCTGGCTCATCCGCTTCGTTATGACCACGACGACGATAACAGAACAAGTCAATTACAACGTCTTTACGGAATGTATGACGGAAGTCATGTGCCAATTGAGTAATGAAAATTACGGCTTCTGGATCATCGCCATTCACATGGAATACAGGCGCCTGAACCATTTTCGCGATATCTGTACAGTATTCTGTAGAACGCGCATCACGTGGATCAGAAGTTGTGAAACCAACTTGGTTGTTCACAACAATATGAACTGTACCACCTACTGTATAACCACGAGTTTGTGACATTTGGAAGGTTTCTTGGTTAACACCTTGACCAGCAAATGCAGCATCACCGTGAACAATAATTGGCAATACATCATCACCACCAATGTCTTTACGACGTACTTGGCGAGCACGTACAGAACCTTCAACCACAGGTCCAACGATTTCTAAGTGAGATGGGTTAAACGCCAATGCCAAGTGAACTTCACCACCTGCAGTCATTACGTTTGAAGAGAAACCTTGGTGATATTTAACGTCACCAGAGCCTTTTTTATGAAGTGATTTGCCTTCAAATTCACCAAATAAATCGGCTGGGTTTTTACCCATAATGTTTACAAGAAGGTTTAAACGGCCACGGTGAGGCATACCGATTACAACTTCTTTACAACCTACAGAACCTGCACGTTGAATGATTTCATTTACCATTGGGATAAATGATTCACCACCTTCAATACCGAAACGCTTAGCACCAACAAATTTATTACCAAGGTATTTTTCTAGGCCTTCAGCCGCAGTTAAACGCTCTAAGAAATGTTTCTTTTGATCTGCAGTGAACGTAAATTTACCACGAGCACCTTCTAGGCGTTGTTGAATCCAACGTTTTTCTTTGGTATCAACAATGTGCATGTATTCAGCACCAATTGATGAACAATAGATTGACTCCATTGCATCAACCATTTCACCTAAAGTTGCTTCAGTTTTACCAATCGCAAGATTACCAGCATTAAATACTGTATCTAAATCCGATTTAGTTAAACCATGTGCTGCAAGATCTAAATCTGGCACATCTTCACGCTTAGCCAAACCAAGTGGATCTAATTTTGCTTTTTGATGACCACGATTACGGTAAGCGGCGATTAGCTGTAATACACCAATTTGACGATGTTCATGCTCAGAACTTACTGCACTTTGAACTACAGATTGAACACGACTTGAATTACGTCCTAGTAATAGGAATTGCTCACGTACATTGCTGTGAGGTTGGTCCCCTTTAGGAAATTTATCAAAGTACTCGCGCCAATCATCCCCAACCGTCTCAGGAGCCGTCAAATACTGTTCATAAAGCTCTTCAATATACGCTGCACTATCAGCGGAAAGTTCAGTGTCAAGACGCAACGCGTCAGTAACTTCTTGCATTTGTGGACCCATTTCCTATTGCAAAAACATTTTTCAGGATGCTTTTTAAGCAAAACCCATGATTAGTAATGTCAAATTTGTAAGATGACATTATTCCCCATTAGGCATAACCTTGGGGCGTTATCCTTACATTAGGAAAACCCAATGTATAAAATGAATCATAACGCCCTCAGCGGCATCATCATTCATATATACCCGGTAAAACCGAGCAATTTTTTGCAAATCGACTTAAAAAAAATAATTTTTTCAACTTACCTTTTTTAAAGCAACTCATTCCGCTATTTACTCTAATTTGTAGTCATTTTACATACTTTAACCAACCACTATTTTTTAGATATAATAATCTTTCAAAGTTTAACATAAAGCTATCCCATCAACTGATTTTTTTCACACATACTCTCTATAAATTGGTTAAATATAACTTTTACAGCTATATTGCATATATGGAGACTAATTATAGAAATTTCTAGTACCCAAGCTAAATTTAATACAAAATTCTAAACCAATGAATTGAACTAAATACTAAATATGCATCACTATTCTAGTTAAAAATATTTAATTTAAAACTCAAACTAACACACACTAATCCACCATTATTAAAAACCATTACCATTTTAGCTTTTTTTTGCATACGATAAAACATCTCACTTACAACTCATCACACTGAAAATAAAAAAAGCACACCGAAGTGTGCTTTTTAGCAGTACAAAATGCACTTAGCCAGCCATATCTAAAAGCATGCCACGGATGTGACCAATCGCTTTAGTAGGATTCAAACCTTTAGGGCATACAGATACACAGTTCATAATGCCTTTACAACGGAAGAGTGAGAATGGGTCATCAAGACGAGCCAAACGATCTTGAGTCGCTGTATCACGTGAATCAATAATGAAACGGTATGCATTCAACAATGCAGATGGACCTAGGAACTTATCAGGATTCCACCAGAATGATGGGCATGAAGTTGAACAACATGCACAAAGGATACACTCATACAAACCATCTAAATGCTCACGCTCTTCTGGAGACTGTAAACGCTCTTTTGGTGGTGCAGGTTGATTGTTAATCAAGAATGGTTGAATCTTATCATACTGATCGTAGAACTGATTCATATCAACAACCAAGTCCTTAATTACAGGAAGACCTGGCAATGGACGAATTGTGATTTCATTAGGCAAATCATTTAGGTTCCAAAGACACGCTAAACCATTTTTACCATTAATGTTTACACCATCAGAACCACAGATACCTTCACGACAAGAACGACGGAAAGTTAAAGATTCATCTTGAACTTTTAAAGCCAAAAGTGCATCAAGCAACATGCGATGCTTATCAGTCAACTCAAGTTTAAAAGTTTGCATGTACGGTGCTTTATCCTTATCAGGATCATAGCGGTAGATATGAAATGTACGAGTACCTCTACTCATCTTTATTCTCCTGATTAGAATGTACGTGGTTTAGGTGGAATTGCATCAACCGATAATGGACGGTAACGCACTGGTTTGTACTCTAAACGATTGTCCGCAGAGAACCATAATGTGTGTTTCATCCACTCATCATCACGACGACCATATGGATAGTCAGCATGATCAGGCGGTAACTCAAAGTCCACAACTGTATGCGCACCACGACACTCTTTACGAGCAGCAGCTGAGATTAGAGTTGCTTTAGCAACTTCATATAAGTTTTCAACTTCCAAAGCTTCGATACGTGCTGTATTAAATACCTTAGATTTGTCTTTTAAATGAATATTGCGAACACGAGGCTCAATTGCAAGAATTTGTTTTACACCTTCTTCCAAAAGAGCAGATGTACGGAATACACCAGCATGATCTTGAACAATATCACGAATCGCATCAGCAACTTCTTGCGCATTCTCACCAGAAGTCGATTCATCAAGATGACGAATACGTTTCATTGTATTTTCAAGAACTGTTGTAGGAAGCGGTGCATATTCATCACCATGGTGTTTAGTCACATAATCAATAATGTGTTCACCAGCTGCTTTACCAAATACAACTAAATCAAGCAGTGAATTTGTACCTAAACGGTTTGCACCGTGTACAGATACACATGAACATTCACCAATTGCATAGAAACCTTTCACTGGTTTTGTGAAATTACGTTCTTCTACATTTATAGAATAAACATCAGTTTCTTTATTGTAGTTTGCAACAAGTTCTGTTGTTTCACGAGATTCAGGAACAACAACTTGTCCATGAATATTCGTAGGAATACCACCCATTTGGTAATGGATTGTTGGTACGACTGGAATTGGCTCTTTAGTGATATCAACGTTTGCAAACTTCTTACCAATCTCAAATACAGATGGAAGACGTTTCATAATCGTGTCAGCACCTAAGTGAGTCATATCAAGAAGGATATAATCACCTTTAGGACCACAACCACGACCTTCTTTAATTTCTTGGTCCATAGAACGTGATACGAAGTCACGTGGAGCCAAGTCTTTTAAAGTTGGTGCATAGCGTTCCATGAATGGTTCGCCGTCTTTGTTACGAAGGATTGCACCCTCACCACGACAACCTTCAGTTAATAATACGCCTGCGCCCGCAACACCCGTTGGGTGGAATTGCCAGAATTCCATGTCTTGTAATGGAATACCTGCACGAGCTGCCATACCAAGACCATCACCAGTGTTGATATAAGCATTAGTAGATGCACGATAAACACGACCAGCACCACCAGTAGCAAACAATGTTGCTTTACCTTGGAATACTGCAATTTTACCAGTTTCTTGGTCAATTGCCGTCACACCAAGTACATCACCATTTTCGTTACGAATTAGATCAAGTGCGATCCATTCTACGAAAAATTGTGTACCCATTTTCACGTTGCTTTGATAAAGCGTGTGAAGAAGCGCATGACCTGTACGGTCAGCAGCTGCACAAGCACGTGGAACTGCTTTTTCACCGTAATTTGCAGAGTGACCACCGAATGGACGTTGGTAAATAGTACCATCATCATTACGGTCAAAAGGCATACCAAGGTGTTCAAGTTCATAAACAACTTGAGGAGCTTCACGAGTCATGAACTCGATTGCATCTTGGTCACCTAACCAGTCAGAACCCTTAACTGTGTCATAGAAGTGGTAGTGCCAATTATCTTCTTGCATATTACCAAGAGATGCACCAATACCACCTTGTGCCGCAACTGTATGAGAACGTGTTGGAAATACTTTAGTTAACACCGCAACTTTTAAACCTGCTTGAGCAAGCTGGTAAGAAGCGCGCATACCAGAACCACCGCCACCAACGATAACTGCATCGAAAGTTTCATGTGGAATATTTGTGTAATCTTCTTTAGGGGTTATAGCGCCCATGATCTTTTCCTATCAATTTGCCCAAAAAATCTGGATAGCCCAGATTGCGTATGCAAATACAGCAATAATCACTGCTGAAGTCAGTACAAGGCGTAAACCTGTAGCAGATGGACCCATTGAACGGGTAGTCACATAGTCAGTGAATACTTGCCACATACCAATCCATGCATGTGCTACAAGAGATAAGACTGCCAATAAAGACATAATCTTCATTGGAGTTGTCATCATAAAGCCATACCATTGTTCAAAGCTGAATCCGCCATTACAAAGGATCCAACCAAATACAACTACTGTATAAACAGCTAAAACTACGGCACTTACACGTTGGATATACCAATCACGAGAACCTGAACCCGTTAAACCTGTAGCACTTTTCATTAGAGTACGATCCATACAAATGCTGCAATAATACCTATCGCAGACAAGATTAATGAAATAGTAGCTGCAATACGACCACTTTGAAGCTCTTCAGCTACACCCATGTCAGCAAGTAAATGCTTAACACCTGCAATGAAGTGGTAGATCAAGCCTGCTACAAATACCCATACGATGAAGCGCACAATAAAGCTATCAAAAATAGCCTGTACTTGAGCGAAACCTTCTGGAGAAGACAATGACTTATCTAAGATCCATAAAAGTACTGGTACGAGTAAAAATACGATGACACCAGAAAGACGGTGTAGAATTGATGCAATAGCCACAGGGGATTTTAAGTTTACATCTAAAACTTGACCCATGGACAAATTGACAGGTCTGTTGCTTTTCACAGCGGGCATCCTGTAAGTAAAAACTCCATCCGGAGTTTGTTGGAATTAATTCGGAGGAAAGCTGGCATTGTTAGGCAAGCCTATGCCTAAATTCAAAACGACACTGAATTATAAGGCGACAACTATCAAAATACAAACAACATCCCGCCTATTTTTCAATAAAAAAACCTTAAATAAGAATCATTAACATTAAAATCTCAATTCATAATTCATCCATTTGATTTACAAAAATAAACTAGGCTATTGTTTTAAAAACTAAATTTTATTTTAAATTTTTCATTACTTGAATTATAAGGTCTGTTTCTATTAAGACTAAAGCAGAACAAAAAATCTACCATTTCAGTCTATATTCGAATTTTTAATACTTTGCAATACAGTATTTTTTTAATAAATAGTGAGTATTTAATAAAACATCTTACATAAAATAAATACTTCTTAAATAAGTACTTAAATTCATATTAATTGATTAGCAGCACCCAATTAGCACAATTATTATTCACCAGAATATTAAAACAATACCCTTTTCTCTTTATCTGATAAAAACTAATCAATTTAAATGTGTTTTTTTTAGACAAACAAACATTTGAAAAAATGAGACATATTCTACATTTTTTCAATTTATTATTTTTTATTTTCCATCATAATTTTATGTAAGTTACGAGAATTATAATAATTTAGACCAAAATGCTAGGATTTAATATTGATCATTTTTAATTTTTTAAAATTCAAAAATAGTTACAATTCAGCACCAATTTAAAATTTTTTCTGCAACTCTAAGTTAATTTGACATATTATACCCTGCTGATACTGTGATTTTATTAAGATTTTATACTCAATATAATTGATTCGCTTTATTTTAAGCTGTCACTTTTTATCCATAAGTATAATTGACAAAATTTCAGTACTCACTAATCTTATAGCAATTTTTGAAACCTCCGATTGACGGATTAAAAGATAAAAACCCTAGATCGGATTTACATTCACCAGGACAGGAGATCTATTGAATGTCTGAAGCAACTGGCAAAAAAGCCGTTTTACAGCTTGATGGCAAAGAAATTGAATTACCAATTTACAGCGGTACATTGGGCCCAGATGTAATCGACGTTAAGGATGTATTGGCCTCTGGTCACTTTACTTTTGATCCTGGTTTTATGGCGACTGCCTCTTGTGAATCAAAGATCACTTTCATTGATGGCGGTAAAGGGATTCTTTTACACCGTGGTTATCCAATTGACCAATTAGCAACTAAAGCAGATTACTTAGAAACTTGCTACTTGTTGTTAAATGGTGAATTACCAACTCCTGAACAAAAAGCTGACTTCGACTCTAAAGTTCGTAACCACACTATGGTTCATGACCAAGTTAGCCGTTTCTATAATGGTTTCCGTCGTGATGCTCATCCTATGGCAATCATGGTTGGTGTTGTTGGTGCATTATCTGCGTTCTATCACAACAACTTGGATATCGAAAACGTTGATCACCGTGAAATCACAGCGATCCGTTTAATTGCGAAAATTCCTACGCTTGCTGCGTGGAGCTACAAGTATACTGTTGGTCAACCATTCGTTTACCCACGTAATGACTTAAGCTACGCTGAAAACTTCTTGTACATGATGTTTGCTACTCCAGCAGATCGTGATTACAAAGTTGACCCTATTCTTGCTAAAGCAATGGACCGTATTTTTACGCTTCATGCTGACCACGAACAAAACGCATCTACTTCTACAGTACGTTTAGCTGGTTCTACTGGCGCTAACCCGTATGCATGTATCGCTGCTGGTATCTCTGCACTTTGGGGTCCTGCTCACGGTGGTGCAAACGAAGCTGTTCTTAAGATGCTTGATGAAATCGGCACTGTAGAAAACGTTGCTGGCTTCATGGAAAAAGTAAAAACTAAAGAAGTTAAACTTATGGGCTTCGGTCACCGAGTTTACAAAAACTTCGATCCACGTGCAAAAGTAATGAAAGAGACTTGTGACGAAGTGCTTAGCGCGCTTGGTATCAACGATCCACAACTTGCTCTTGCAATGGAACTTGAACGTATTGCACTTTCTGATGAATACTTCATCAAACGTAACTTATACCCTAACGTAGACTTCTACTCAGGTATCATCCTTAAAGCGATTGGTATCCCAACAGAAATGTTTACTGTAATTTTCGCTCTTGCACGTACAGTTGGTTGGATCAGCCACTGGTTAGAAATGCACAGCGGTCCTTACAAGATCGGTCGTCCTCGTCAGCTTTATACTGGCGCGACTCAACGCGATATCAACCGTTAATTCGGTCTGCGTTGTTAGACAACAAAACCACCCTTTTGGGTGGTTTTTTACATTTAAAACAACATACATTATATTAATTTACAAAATAATATACTGACTTTAAAAACTCATACAAAGTATTACCATACCTCATTAGCATACAAATTTATAACTCATATATTTTCTATAAAGCAACAATAAAAACGAAAAAACACAAGGAAGTATATGATGAAAAACTCACATGAGCAGGACAATACTGCATTTTTTGGACATCCAAAACCATTAAAAGATTTATTTTTTACTGAATTTTGGGAACGATTTTCCTACTATGGCATACGCCCTCTTCTCATTTTATATATGTCCGCATTAAGCATTAATGGTGGCTTAGGATTAGACCGACCAACAGCAGCGGCTATTGTTGGATTATTTGCAGGCTCTATATACTTAATTACAATTTTTGGTGGCTGGATTGCAGACAATTGGCTTGGGCAAGCCCGATCCGTTTGGTATGGTTCAATCTTAATGGCTTTAGGGCATTTATCTATTGCTCTTAATGCTTGGTTTGACCAATTCTTTTTTTACTTTGGACTTGTGTTAATTGTTCTAGGCAGTGGTCTCTTTAAAACCTGTATTACTGTTATTGTTGGTACCCTCTATAACGCGCAAGATACACGGCGTGATGCTGGCTTTTCAATTTTTTATATGGGAATAAACTTAGGCGCATTTATTGCCCCATTATTTACAGGTTTATTCATTGAGAATAATGGTTGGCATATTGGCTTTGGTATTGGTGGTATTGGAATGCTGATTGCCCTAATTTTTTTCCGATTCACTTGTACGCCACAATTAGTCAAATTTAATGAAAATCAAGCGACTGAATCTGCATGGAATAAACCTGTTACCCCAAAGAAATCTGCACCTAAAATAGTCTTTGCATTTATCCTATTCTGCACAATAATCATCAGCTTAGTCACACTCAATATCATTACCATTAATCCAATTATATTAAGCAAATATCTAACAGCATCCATTTGTATAGTATTACTAATCTATTTTATTTATTTAATCTTTTTAGCAAACTCAACACCGAATGAAAAAAAGCAAATCATGATGTGTTTTCTTTTAATCATTATTGCTGTTTTCTTTTGGTCTAGTCTTGAGCAACAACCAACCTCATTTAATTTGTTCGCTCAAGATTTTACGCAACGTTACGTAGGTGGATACGAAATACCAACGGTTTGGTTTCAATCTCTTAATCCTATTTTTATGGTTCTTTTCGCCCCAGTTTTGGCATGGTTATGGACTAAATTAGGTAAATCAAATTTAAATCCAAGCTATATTACTAAATTTATAATTTCTATAGCTTTAGCTGGCTGTAGTTTTATTATTATGTATTTTGCCAGTCAAAGAATTATTTTAAATGGTGGTGCACTCGTATCACCTCTATGGCTAGTGTTTAGTTTATTATTCTTAACATTAGGAGAACTTTGTCTAAGCCCAATTGGTCTTTCGGCAATGACAAAATTAGCTCCAACTCAGCTTCGTGGTCAAATTATGGGGCTATGGATGACATCAATCGCTCTTGGAAGCTTAATTGCAGGATTAATTGGTGGGCATGTTTCCGCAGAGTCTTTACAAGAATTACCAATGCTCTTTATACAATGTGCAATAATCTTATTTGCTGGTGCCATTATCTTATTTATATTTAAAAAACCAATTCTGAAATTTTTAACCACCTCAAATAACTAAAATACTCTTTATTAGGGAGCAAAAGCTCCCTATTTTTAAATTCTTGAATTATTTTTTGATTTTTAAATAAGTTAAAACTATTACACTTCCCATGTATAAAAAACACACTATTAAGTAAAAATACAAAATTATTACTGAATATATATTTTATCTACACTTTATTACACTCACAACATATGTCTACATTCCGAAACTCCATATATTAAAAATGAAAATTTAGAAACAAAAACAACAAGGAATGTTTGTTATGGATAATAAATTTAAACAATGTGATAAAGAATTTTTTGGGCATCCCAAACCTTTACAAGGTCTCTTTTATGTAGAACTTTGGGAGCGCTTTTCTTACTACGGTATTCTTCCTTTACTTATTTTATATATGGCAGCAATCACAACCAGTGGAGGAATGGGTTTAGACCGCCCAACATCTTCGGCTATTTTAGGTATATTCTCTGGATCTCTTTATCTTATTACTATTTTTGGCGGTTGGATTGCCGACCGTTGCATAGGACAAGCTCGCTCTATTTGGTATGGTTCTGTCATTATTGCATTAGGACATTTAAGCATTGCATTAGATGCCATTTTTGGGCATTTCTTTTTTTATCTTGGCTTAGTTTTTATTGTTTTAGGTAGTGGCTTATTTAAAACTTGTATATCAACAATTGTAGGTACTTTATACTCACCAAAAGATTCACGTCGTGATGCTGGATTTTCAATTTTTTATATGGGCATCAATATCGGTGGGTTAATTTCACCTTTAGTTACAGGAATATTGGCTGAAAATTACGGCTGGCACATTGGTTTTGGTGCTGGTGGTATTGGCATGTTATTGGCATTACTAATTTTTAGATTTGTTTCTATTCCCCAGCTTAAATATTTTAATGCTTTAAGAGAATCTGAAAATTGATGTGTGCTGAAAAAAACGGAGACTTTAACTTGGTAAACTACACATACTCATCAGGAGTTTACCATGAGCAAAAAACAAAAGATTTATACAGCAGAATTCAAAGCTGAAGCAATCAAAGCTATTGATTCAAACAATGGCAATGTTTCAGAAACAGCACGACTGCTTGGCATTTCAATGCAAACCCTTTCAAATTGGTACAATAAAGCAAAAGCTGGAAAATTAGTAGGCACACAACAATATTCACCTGATCTCGTTGCTCTTCTCGAGGAAAATAAAAAACTGAAGCAGCAACTTAAAACCGCTGAAATGGAAAGAGAATTTCTAAAAAAAGCAGCAGCGTACTTTGCCAAAGAAAGTCAGTAAAGTACGTACATATGAAACAGCAAAAACATGCATACTCAGTCACTATGATGGCTCGGTTACTCCACGTTTCAGTTTCTGGATTTTATGAATGGTTAAAATATGGCTTAAGTAAGCGGGTTATTCAGAGAAATCATCAAACAATATTGGTTAAAATTGCTCACCAAGAAACCAATGAAAGCTATGGTTATATTCGTTTAACCAAGTACTTACAGGCACAAGGAATAGAAATTAGCGAGTATGCAGTTCGTTGTATTAAAAAACTTAATCAGCTGTATTGTAAGCGGCATAGGCGTTTCAAAAAAACAACTCATAGCGACCATCAACGTACGGTTTACAATAATTTGTTAGAGCAAAATTTTACAGTGACTGCTCCAAACATTGCATGGGTAAGTGACATTACATACGTGTGGACAGCTGAAGGATGGCTGTATTTAGCGGCTTTAAAAGATCTTTGCAGCAAACAAGTAGTTGGGTATAGCTTGAGTGAACGGATGACGTCACAGCTCGTTTGCAATGCACTGAGCATGGCGATTCGAAATCATAAACCCTCTCAAGACTTGATTATTCACTCTGACAGGGGCAGCCAATACTGTAGTCATGAATATCGAAAGATACTTGAAAAATATGGATTTCAGGGATCAATGAGTAAACGCGGTGATTGCTTCGATAATGCTCCTATTGAGAGCTTCTGGGGAATATTAAAAAATGAATTGGTTCATCATCGCAATTATAAAACAAGGGAAGAAGCTAAAGCAGATATTACAAAATACATAGAGCTATTTTATAATCAGCAGAGAATTCAGAAAGGATTGGACTTTAAGACACCAAATCAAATGGCAGAAGACTTTTACAGGATGGCTGCCTAGAATTTCCCAAGTAGAAGTGTCCTGTTATTTCAGCACACATCAAATAATTGGAATCGTGCTGTTAACTACAATCCAAATGCATCTAAATATATCTATATATTTTTAATTTGTCTCACCACTATCATTACTTTAATCACTTTTAAAATCATTCCATTTAATCCCGTTATTGTTCTGTCATACCTCGCAATCATGACATTTTCAATTTTAATTTTATATTTTGTTTATTTAATCTTTATTGCAAAAACAACATCACAAGAAAAGAAACAGCTCGTCGTATGCTTTATTCTTATTATTGCCGCTGCTATCTTTTGGTCTGCATCTGACCAAACCTATACATCAATTACATTATTTACAGAAGATTTTACCAATCGTTCCGTATTAGGTTTTATGATTCCAACAGCATGGTTTCAAGCAATTAACCCTATCTTCATTATTATCTTTTCACCAATCTTAGCTTTTATTTGGGTCAAACTTGGGCGTAAAAACCAAGATCTTAGCTATATTTCAAAGTTTGGTTTAGCTCTATTTCTAGGTTCAATTAGTTTTATTATTTTATATTTTGCTAGTCACCAATTGGTTCAAGCAAATGGAATGGCTATTTCCTCTCTTTGGATTATTGCATTTTACTTATTTCTTACTATTGGAGAGTTGTGTTTTAGTCCAATTGGTTTATCGTGTATGACAGTCCTTGCGCCACAAAGGATGCAAGGGCAAATAATGGGATTATGGTTTATCTCTTCTGCTTTAGGTGGCATGATTGCTGGTCTTGTAGGTGGTGAAGTTTCCGCCGAAAACATTAATGAACTTCCTTCTATGTTTAAGCAATGTGCCGTAATACTCATCGTTAGTGCAGCCATATTATTCATTCTAAATAAGCCGTTTTCAAAACTCATTCATTCCTCACCTAAAAAAGTGGATTCTTCTTATGAATAAGCATGATATTTCCAAAAGACTGACATTATTAAGAGAACAAATGTCTTTATTGCAAATTGATGTTTTCATTGCAATGAGTGCAGATCCACATATGTCTGAATATCTACCTGACTTTTGGAAAATTCGGGAATGGCTAACAGGTTTTACAGGCTCAGTTGGTACTGTTGTTGTGACACAGCATTTTGCAGGGCTTTGGGTAGATGGACGTTATTGGGTTCAAGCAGAACATCAGCTTCAGAATACTGGCTTTACCTTACAGAAACTCACCAATGATGAAAGTACAAATCATTGGTCATGGCTAGCAGAACATTTAAATGAAAATGCTCAAATTTCTGTAAATACACAAACCATATCAGTTCAACAATTTGCTATTTTGAAACACATAGCGCAACAGAAAAATTTTCAAATTATTGAAGATATAGACCTTATTGCTAAAATTTGGAACAACCGCCCTGCATTACCGCAACATCCTATTTATGCAATGAAAGATGGGATTAATGCACTTTCTCGCTTAGAAAAGATTGAAAAAATTCGTGAGCATTTAATAGAACGTCAAATCAATGGACATTTTATTTCTGCATTAGATGATATTGCTTGGATTCTAAATTGTCGTGGTGCAGATGTAGAATATAATCCAATCTTTCTTTCACATTTATATATTAATCAACAACAAATCGTTTTATTTATCGACTCTTCAAAAATAGATACGACACTAAAAACACAACTTGAAGCAGATCAAATTCAAATTCTTGAATATCATCAAACTCAAGAATTTCTTTCTCAGCTTCGTGATAAACAAATTCTTATCGATCCTGCAAAAATATCTTATTTTCACCAACAAGCCTTTAGTGCTGAAACAAAAGTTATTGAAGATATTAATCCAAGTACATTATTTAAAGCTCAAAAACATACTTCAGAAATTGAACACATTAAAACTGCCATGCAAAAAGATGGCATTGCTTTATGTCATTTTTTCCACTGGCTTGAATCTGCTTTAAAAAATAATGAATCCATTAATGAATTAACAATTGATGAGAAAATTACAGCATTTCGTGCACAACAAGAAGGATTCATTGGTCTAAGCTTTTCAACAATTGCAGGATTTAATGAAAATGGAGCACTTCCCCATTATCGTGCAACGCCCGAAAGTTATAGCGAAATACACGGTAATGGTCTATTGCTTATAGATTCAGGTAGTCAATATGAAGAAGGTACAACAGACATTACACGCGTTGTCCCGATTGGTATCCTATCTGCTGAACAAAAACGTGACTATACATTAGTTTTAAAATGTCATATTGCTTTGGCTCAAATGGTATTTCCTAAAGGTCTTGCAGCACCTCTATTAGATTCGATTGCACGTCAACATTTATGGAAATATCAATTGGATTATCGCCATGGCACAGGTCATGGCGTCGGTTTTGCACTGAATGTTCATGAAGGACCACAGGTACTGTCTTATTACGCTCCAATTCATGCATATTCAAAATTACGTGAAGGGATGATTACATCAAATGAACCTGGGCTTTACCATGAAGGTAAGTATGGTATTCGTATTGAAAACCTTGTTGTAAATCGTTTAAAAGAAAATTCTCAAACGATTTATGGGGATTTTTTAGAATTCGAAACACTGACTTTATGTCCAATTCATTTGGACTGTATAGAACGTTCACTGCTCACAGAAAATGAGCGCGAATGGTTAAATCAATATCATGAAAATGTTCAAGCAAAACTTTCACCTTTTTTACAGGGTGAGGTTTTAGCATGGTTAAACCATAATACACGTGCTATTTAATTCACTGTTTTAGTAATCAATACAATAAAAATATCATCACTATTTCATTTAATTTTAACTTTTGAAATAGTGATGATCATATTAATTTAATTGCACAACCTTTCTTGTATTAGATTGATAAATCCATTGATGATCAAATAGCTGCTCATCTAAATGATCAAATCTAAAATTTCCAATCGCAACAGCATAAAAACCATGTCCATGTGATTTATTTTGTTGAATTTTTTCAATTAAGTCCGTATTAAAATTCCCCATAATAAAATCAGAAATGACAACAATATCTGCCCGATCAAAGTCTGGCTGTTTTAACATTTCTGTTGCATGTTCTAATGCAGGAATAATATCTGTTCCACCATGAAATGATTGACTTAGAAAATGAATAACATCATCAAAAGAATGATCTTTCTGTAAATCCAATGTGATTATATTTGTTGAAAAATTGATGATATACATTGCTCGTTTAGCTTTAAATGCTTGGATAGACAAATATAAACAAATCGCTTTTGCAATTAATTCAGGCTGTCCATGCATTGACCCACTCGTATCTAAACATACTACCATCGGTCCTTTTTGCCCAACCCGTTTTTTACGTTTTGTCGTGTCTTCAATGACTCTATTTGCATCATTTCCTTGTGTATTAAAACTCATTAAATTTGATTCTAAATACTTTAAATCAAATAAAATTTGTAAATCTGGATCAACCAATAATGCAAGCTCACTTGGTAATGCCAAATGTAATTCTTGAGAGAATTTAATACCTGAAAACTCTTCTTGTGCACAAACCGTTTCCATCTCTACTTCTGGCTGTTGATCTTGCTGGATATTTAACATTTTTCTATGCATTGAAGTCGGTTGTGCAGAACCAATTAAACGACACAAATGCATGAGCTCTTGATCTTTTTCTAAATAATTTGCCCATTCTTCAAAATTATGTAGGTCTTGAGCAGAAAGTTGACCTTTGGAATAATCAATCAAAATTCCTGTTTCCATGCCTAAACTTTCTTTATGTTTCGCCATTCTTTGCAATGTTGCTAAGAAATCCTTTATTTCATCTAAAAAAGCGTCTCGTTGTAAGGCAAGTTGTTCAAACTCCCAATGTGCAATTGCTTCTGTTAATTGCCTCTGCCACTTTTCTTCTATTAACTGTGCTTGTAATTGTATGACTGAGTTTTGCTTCACTTGATGATGCGTACTTTGCCAAAATTCCGTGAAATCAGGAAAGCCTAAACCTTCAGCAAAATCACGATATTGTTGCAGCATTTCACTCAACTGTAGCTGATCTATATTTTCTAGATTCATCTAATATTCTAATTGCTGTTGTACAAGTAAATAAGGATGCTGTTGGTCTAAATTAGATTTTGCTTGAAATGCCCACTCTCTAACTTTCTGATCTAAATGCTTTTCAACTTTACGATCTTCCAACCAATGTTTTAACGTAGACTGACGCAACTCATCATAAAGTTGATCTGTAACACGTGATAAAGCTTGTTGTGATTTTTGACGATCTATTTTTAGTGATGACATAGCTGTTCCAAGCGTTCACAATCTTGAATTTGCAATTGATAACGAGACAATTGCTTTTCTACAGCATTCACTAAATTTTCAGTGTCTTGAATATCTATAAACATAGAATAAAAATGTTGTTTTTTCTGCTCAAAATATTGCTTTAATTGCTGTTCAGCTGTCTTTAATTTCTCTGTCAAAATTTTCAATTATTGTTCTAATTCTTGTTTTTTCTGTATTGAAATTTCACGTCTTTGTGTTCCCTTTGCATACTTAATATAAGGTGTAACCACTTCTTCCAACCCATAATATCCTCCTCTTAAGGTACAAACACGTGCACCATTAAAATTACAGACAATTCCTCTTATTTCTTCACCTGTTGCATCTATAGCAAAGAAATCTGTTTTACTGTCCATTTTATTCAGTTCTAAATAAAGTGTTTTATCTTGGTAATGATGATCTAAATTTGTAGTCGCACGAACATATTCTTTATTTTGAATAAGATAACTTTCATATACGTCATCTGTATAATAAAAACACATCAAAATACGCTGTTCTAATTGTTCTTTTTCAATAATCAACGTATCTAAATCAAACTCATCATTTAAGCCCAATTCTAAAATCACTTCATCAATAATTTTAGCAACAAATGTAATATCTTCTTCTTGATTCCATAAACAATATTTTAGGATAAATAAATCGCTCGCTAGAACTTCCGTGCGATCATTTAAAAAGGCACTCGCTTTTACTAAATAAGCTACACGTTGCCAACGACGGTCTGAAACATAAACCTGATGATCTTCAAAGTTTTCTAATAATCGATGTTTGATTTCATCAAATAGTTTTAATACAAAATTTGTTAATTCAACATCATAAATAGACTCACGCCAGTTTACTAATTCTGCTTTAGTAATTTTTAAGCCATCACTCAATTCAACTTTATGCTGACTTGGTTTCGCTTGTAATAAGGCATGAAAATTTTGCGTTTCATGAATTGGATGTACCACTAATCTAACAATAAAACGATCATATAATGCATCTAGCCCCTGATTGGGTTCAGGTATTTCATTCGATGCACTCATTAATACATTTAATGGAACACTTTGGATTAAATCTCCATTTTTAAATATTTTTTCATTCACTAAGGTTAGTAATGTATTTAAAATGGCTGGACTTGCCTTCCAAATTTCATCCAAAAAAGCAAAATCTGCTCGTGCTAAATAATGTTCTGTTTTTCGTAAATATTGATCTTCTTTTAATGCTTTAATTGATACTGGACCAAAAATTTCTTCTGGTGTACTAAATCGATTCATTAAATATTCAAAATATGAATGTATTTCAAATGCTGCAGCTATTCTGCGTGAAATTAAACTTTTTGCCGTTCCTGGTTGTCCAAATAGAAATGTATTCTGCCCCGCTATACCAGCCAACAAACTGAGTGCAATAATATTTTCACGCTCATACATGTTTTTGCTCATTTCTACAATCAAGGCATTAATACGTGTTTTCATAAATTTAGAACTAGAAACAAAATGAAGTACTAAATTGTAACTTGCTTCTTCGTTATGCATAGAAAAAAATCAACAGTAGAACAAAATTTCTCTTTTTGCTGGAAAGCACTTCGAGTATATTATGCGTAAAAATAATACTGCTTTAAACTTGAATGTGGATTTTCACCTTAAAACTACCTCAACTACTGAGATTAAAAAAATTTCAATACAGAATGTTGACGCAAGGTGAAATTGAAATGTGTAGAACTGTATTTGGTTCATTAATTCAGTATCAAAAAGTAAAAATTGTAAATCAGCCTTATTTACCTTGGCAGCCAAATAATATGTTTATGGCACCTGAAGGTTATATTCATATTCGCGATTTGCATTTTAAGAAAGACTACTCAAAAGAAAATATAATTTATAGAGGAATTTTTATTCATGAAATGACACATATTTTACAATATCAAAAAAATATCAATGTCTTATTACAAGGTGCTCTTTTACAATTTGCTCATTATTTCAGCTTCGGCTTATATAATCCTTATAAGTATATTTTTACGAAAGGTAAACGTTTTTCTAGCTATAACATTGAGCAACAAGGGGACATTGCACGAGATATTTATTTAAAAAAAATTCCCAATATTATTTTATATGACTAATATCACGAACAAAGACAGGTTTTTTGAGGTTTTAAAAATATTGATACAAGATTTGCAACACTTAATAACTAGAAATATTAATTAAATATGCATATAACATGAATTAATATCAATATGCTCTAGCATCTCTTTTAAATTAAGCTAAAATAGTTTGCGCTAACTTTTTTACGCTGACAAATTTCATAATTTTCAGTGAAATAAATAAGGTTCTTTTTTGATATTTGCCATATTGGCATTAATTTTTACGAAAACATACGTACTCCGCATAAATAATGAAAACGAACTGGAGCATGTATGTTTTAACCTATAGGAATAGGATTAAATTTAAATGAAATCTTTTAAAATTGCCCTAGCACAATTCTCTCCACATGTCGGCAATATTGAAATAAATGTTCAACGAATGATTGAACAAACAAATGAAGCAAAAAAGCAACATGCGGATATTATTGTTTTTCCAGAACTTTCAATGATCGGTTATCCTGCGGAAGATTTACTTCTTCGTCCTAGCTTAACAAAACGCAGCGAACTAGCATTTAAACAGCTCAGCAAAGTGAAAGATATTGTGATGGTCTTCGGTTTCGTAAATCAAACTGAAGATGGTCAACGTTATAATTCTGCTGCCGTCATGAAAGATGGTCAAATTTTAGGAATCTACAATAAGCAAAATCTACCAAATTATAGTGTTTTTGATGAAAAACGCTATTTTAGTGAAGGTCACCAACATCTTGTATTTGAATACTTAGGGCATAAATTTGGTGTTTTAATTTGTGAAGATACATGGTCACTCAAAACTGTACAGCAACTTTCTCAATTAAATGTTGAAACTGTACTTGTCCTAAATTCATCACCTTATGAAGTAGGTAAGCCTCAGCATCGTGTTATAACGATGAGCGAGCTTGCAAAACAACTAAACATTAATTTAGTTTATGTTAACCAAGTTGGTGGACAGGATGACTTAATTTTTGATGGTACAAGTTTCGTTGTTAATCAAGATGGTAGTATTGCTCTTCAAGCACCAAGCTATAAAGAAATGGTGTTTTTTGCAGAATACGATGTTACTCAAAAAGCCTTTAAAATTGGTGAAGTGACACCTGCTCTTGATACCATGGCTGAAATTTACCAAGGCCTAGTCATGGCAACGCGTGATTATATTAATCGTTCTGGTTTTCCGGGTGTAATTTTAGGTCTATCTGGTGGTATTGATTCAGCATTAACACTTGCAATTGCTGTAGATGCAATTGGTCCAGAAAAAGTTCAAGCTGTCATGATGCCATATACCTATACAGCTCAAATCAGTGTAGAAGATGCTGCTGAACAAGCAAAAAATTTAGGTGTTGTATTTGGTATTGCTGAAATTAACAATATTGTAAATAGCTTTATGCAAACTCTTTTCCCATTCTTTGGCAATTCACCTGCGGATACAACTGAAGAAAATCTTCAAGCGCGTTCACGTGGTACGCTTCTTATGGGACTATCAAATAAATTCGGAAACCTTGTCTTATCTACAGGGAATAAATCTGAATTAGCGGTAGGTTACTGTACATTATATGGTGATATGGTTGGTGGCTATGCCGTGCTTAAAGACGTATATAAAACCATTGTTTTTGAATTAGCAAAATACCGTAATAGCATTTCTGAAACACCTGTAATTCCTGAGCGTGTGATTACACGCCCACCTTCTGCGGAACTTCGCCCAGATCAAAAAGACCAAGACTCTTTACCTGCATATGAAGTCCTTGATGCCATCCTTTATGCTTATATAGAAGAAGATTTAAGCCAAGATGACATTATTGCTAAGGGCTTTGAAAAAGATGTTGTTGAAAAAGTCATTCAATTGGTTGATCGTAATGAATACAAACGTCGCCAAGGTGCAATTGGTCCTCGCATTACATCACGTGCGTTTAGCCGTGAACGTCGCTATCCAATCGTAAATGGTTGGAAACCTGGCGTTTAATTAGCATTATAAATAAAAAAGCCCAAATTAATATTTGGGCTTTTTTTATATTTTAAAATTACATTTGAGATTGAATATAATTTTGTAAACCAATTAACTCAATTAAACGAATTTGTTTTTCTAACCAATATGTATGGTCTTCTTCAGTATCAGCCATTTGTTGACGAAGAATATCACGAGTAATGTAATCGCCTTTCTCTTCAGCTAATTTTACACCTTGTGCAAGTTTTTCACGCACATGATATTCAAGTTTAAGATCTGCTTTTAAACATGAAACAACATCTGTGCCGACATCAATATCTTCACGATTCATGTTTGGCGTGCCTTCTAAAAATAACACACGACGAATTAGCGCATCAGCATGTTGTGCTTCTTCTTGCATTTCATGATCGATACGCTCAAAAATTTTAGTTAATCCCCAATCTTCATACATGCGAGAATGAATAAGGTACTGATCACGAGCTGCCAGTTCGCCACCAATCAACATATTTAGATAATCTACGACTTCTGGATTGCCACGCATTTTAATTCTCCATACATTTTCCAACATTATGGAGAAACAGCGTTGTTATTGCAACGCCACAAACAACTAAGTTTATGATTTTAATACAAAATAAATGATAAGCATACGCATTTTCAATTTCAATCTGCAATTTTATACATATAAAATAAGCCCTTGCAGGTCACAATAAAATGAATCGCTTATTTATTATTAGACAATCTATAGAGAGAAAATTGTAAATATTAAAAATGAGTCTTATTTATTCTAAAAATCATTCCATGCTGTATTCGAAATTATGTACTTTAAAATAAAAAAGCCTAACAACAATGTTATTAGGCTTCTTTAAAAGAATAAATGTTAAGCTGAATAAACACCATATTCTTTCATTAAGTCTAAAAATGCTTGTTCTGTAAGGACTTGAACACCAAGCTTTTCAGCTTTCTCTAGTTTAGAACCTGCTTTTTCACCAGCCACTAAACATTTTGTTTTACTTGAGACACTACCACTTACACGTGCACCTAACGCTTGTAGCATTTGAGTAGCTTCATCACGTCCCATTTGGCTTAAGGTTCCCGTAATCACCCAACTTTCACCATTTAAAGGCTGACGTGTTGGTGCAATTGGTGCATCCCAATGAATTCCTGCGGCAATTAAACGATCAACCACTTCTAAATTATGAGATGCACGGAAGAAATCAATAATCCATTCCGCAGTAATATCACCTACATCTGGTGTTTTCTTTAAAGCATCTAAATCTGCTTCACGTAAAGCATCTAGTGTTTGGAATGTATTTGCTAGCATACGTGCTGTAGTTTCACCTACACCACGAATTCCCAAAGCATAAATAAATGATGCCAATGTCGTTTTCTTACTATTTTCAATCGAATCAATCAGGTTTTGAACTGACTTTTCACCCATTTTTTCAATCGTCAGTAATTTTTCACGATGCTCATGCAAATGGTAAATATCAGCAACATCTTTCAATAAATCTAAATGTAATAAAGATTCTGCCCAACGATCACCTAAACCTTCAATATCCATTGCTTTACGTGAAACAAAATGACGAATTGCTTCAATACGTTGCGCAGCACAGTATAAGCCACCAGAACAACGTGCTAAAGCTTCACCTTCAGGCATAACTACGGGTGATGAACATACTGGGCATTGCTCTGGAAGATGAACTTCGACAGCATCTACAGGGCGAAATTCAGGCCAAACCTTTTCAACCTTCGGAATTACATCACCACTACGATACACACTGACTGTATCGCCAATACGAACATCTAAACGATGAATTTCACCAATATTATGTAAAGTTACATTTGAAACTGTTACACCACCTACAGCAACTGGATTTAAACGTGCTACAGGTGTTAACGTTCCTGTACGCCCAACTTGCCAATCAATATTTTCAACTGCAGTCAATGCAGCAACTGCGGGGAATTTATAGGCTGTTGCCCAACGTGGTTCACGACTTAAAAAACCTAATTGTTGCTGTTGTTTAAGATCATTAACCTTAATCACCATACCATCAATTTCTACACTTAAGTTTGGACGTTCTTG
Organism: Acinetobacter equi; assembly: GCF_001307195.1. Classification (NCBI taxonomy): domain Bacteria; kingdom Pseudomonadati; phylum Pseudomonadota; class Gammaproteobacteria; order Moraxellales; family Moraxellaceae; genus Acinetobacter; species Acinetobacter equi. The sequence continues at coordinate 142,870 of NZ_CP012808.1, forward strand.
ATTGATTTGTTCATATGCTTTTTGGACGTCTTGAATGGACTGACAAACAAATTGACGCTCACCAACTGCAAATCCAAATTGAGTTAACCACTGCAAACTTGCCGACATGGTTGTTTGATTATGATGTGGCTGGCACTGTGCAATTCCATAAGCATAAAAAGCCAAAGGACGAGATGCTGCAATATTTGGATCAAGCTGACGTAAACTACCTGCGGCTGCATTTCGCGGATTAGCAAAGGTTTTTTCACCTTTAGCTTCATTTTCAGCATTCAGCTTTTCAAAACCTGCTTTCGGCATTAACACTTCGCCACGAACTTCTAAAAGTTCTGGAATTTGACCTGATTCTGAAGTAAGTACTTTAGGCAAATTACGAATGGTTTTCACATTTTGAGTAATGTCTTCTCCAGTTTCACCATCTCCACGTGTTACTCCACGAACAAGAATGCCATTTTCATACCATAATGAAATTGCGAGACCATCAAATTTTAATTCAACATCATATTCAATTTGTTGATTAGGTAAACGCTCTTCTGCACGTCGTGCAAAAGCAAAAAGATCTTCCTGATTAAATACATTACCCAATGACAACATTGGAACAACGTGTGTCACATTATCAAATTTAGATAAAGGCCGCCCACCCACTTTATTGGTCGGAGTATCTGCTTGTAATAAATCTGGATATTGCTCTTCTAATGCTTTTAATTGGTGAAATAATTGGTCATATTCACTGTCCTCAATAGTAGGTTGATCCATCACATAATAAGCATGATTATGCTTTGCAAGCATCTGAATCAATTGACGCATTTGCGCTACGACAGTTGAATTTTGAGTCATAATTTCACCATAAAAAAGGGCGGTTTCCCGCCCTGAAATTTCAAATATAAGATTATTATAAAAAGCCCTGCTTCGGCTTTCAATCTACTTAAGCACGAATATTTTTTTGCGACTTATAGTCAATCGCTTGATGACGCCAATATTCACGTAATTGTGGTGTTAACTCATAATTTTCTTGATCCAATACAACACCATCAATTTCACGAGCAATAAGCCCTGCAATACTGACCATAGTATCAAAAGCATTTTGAACATCACCATGCGGTAAAGCTAAGAAACATGCCAAACCTTTAACTTCTTCAGTAGATAAAGTTTCTAAGTCAAAACCTTCTGTTCCTTCTTCTGTCAGCTTTAAAACAGAGAATAGTAACTTTGAACCATCATCATTATAACGATGGAAACACTTCATTTCGCCAAAACGTAAACCATATTTTAAAAGAACTTTTAAGGTTTTCTCACCCGATAAAATACGTCCTTTAGAAATAATATTTAAGGCAATAAATGACTCAGCTGTTACCAAGGCACATTCATCATCTACTCTATTTTGCTCATGTAAATGTGCATCTAAGATTGAGCTTTCATCATTAAAATCTGCAATTTCTGCTTTATCAATTTGCTGACTAATATTAAAACTTTGCACTTCTGTTTTTAAATCTGGCAATTTTTCAGATACAACTGTATCTGTTATTTCAGATTGATTTTTAACTTCAGTTACTTCAACTTTAACAGATTCTTCTTGTAATGAAATTGATTCTGTTGTCGTATCAGGCTTTTCTTTTTCTTCAACAACAGTATTTTCAGCTAATGTTGGTTCTACACGATCAGCATCTTCAACTTTTAATTGATCTCTGACGTGACGAGGAATAATCGGTTGTTGTGATTCATCATTGATATGCAAGGTACTTTCTAACGATGGCGCTGCATCACGGGGTTTTCTGAACATTAAACATAGTCCAACCACCATAATAATAACCGCAATCACAATCCCCACGATTGTCGTGATTTCCATTTTACGCCTCCGCAACTAAACCATATTCAGCAGCTTCTTCTAAATTTACTGAAACTAATTTTGATGTTCCTGGTTCAGGCATGGTCACACCAAGTAAATCGGTTGCCATAGTCATTGCCAGCTTATTATGTGTGATGTAAATAAATTGAACCTGTTCTGAAAGCTCTTCTACAAGATTACAAAAACGGCCAACATTTGCATCATCTAATGGTGCATCAACTTCATCTAAAACACAAAATGGTGCAGGATTTAAACGGAAAATTGCGAAAACCAACGCAAGTGCAGTTAATGCCTTTTCTCCACCTGAAAGTAATGCCAAAGAGCTATTACGCTTACCTGGTGGGCGTGCCATTAACTTAACGCCAGACTGCCAATCATCCTCAAGGCTTAAACTCGCCTCTCCCCCATTAAATACTTTAGGAAATAAAACTTGTAACTCTGCATTGACTTGATCAAAAGTCCCCATAAATAATTTACGAGTTTCTTGATCAATACTTTTCATTGCAGATTGTAATTGATCTACCGTTTTTTTTAAATCATCAATTTGATGACTTAACTCTTCATAACGTTTTGAAACTTCTTCATATTCATCTGAAGCAGCCAAATTGACTGCTCCAAGCTTTTCAAATTTTTTCTGTGCAGATTCAAGTTTCTCTTGATGAGCTACCAAATCAATAATTAAACCTTTTAATACATCACTATTCATTTCTTTTAACTGATCTGAATAATGCTGTAAATCAGATTTTGCTGACTGCCAAGCCAAACGTTTTTCTTCAAGCGCTGTACGAAGCTTCTCATCTTGTTGTTGATGCTGATGTCGCTTTTCAGTTACAGACTGTTGCTTTTCTTGAATATTATTTAATTCAACTTGCCACTCATTCCACGTTTTTTGTAACTTTTCAGTGGTTTCAGCTTGTTCAGCATATTGTGTTTGTAAGGCTGGCAATTCTAATTGTACAGGATCTACAAACTTTTTAGATTGTTCCATTTGCACCATAATTTGCTGATATTGTGCTTTTAAAAATGAAACATCCTTTTCTAACAATTCCAGTTGTTGATTAGTTTGAGTAGATTGACGTCTTACCAATTCCACTTCTTGCTGCGTATGTGACAACAAGGTTTGTGAGTTTTCAAGCTGCTCCGTCAATTCATCTAATTGAAATTGGAGCGTCTTATAATTTGGAAGTGCCTGTTCCAACTTTAATGTAAGTGAATGCAAATCAATTTCTAAATCATCTTTTTGCATTGCATCTTCTTCAAGTTGCTCATCTAACTGTTGAAGTTGATTATGCAATTGTTGTTTTTGCAGTGTAAATGCTTGTGCTGTACTTTGAATTTTTGCCAAATTCACATCTAAAGTTTGTAATGCTTTTTGCTGTAATTTCAACTGCTCTTGATGCGTTTGAATATCACCTTGAGTTTTCTGTACTTGCTCTAGAATTAAAGGAAGTTGAGCTTCTGCTTCATCATATTTAGGCAATAACTCATTTAACTGAACTTCAATTTCATCCAAACGAATTCGATGACTTAATGCACCTTGTCCTGCTTGTGATGATTCATCATACATCAGACCAATCACCCAATCAGACCCGACATGATAGCCATCTAAACTAAGAAAACTCTGACCTGTTTGTAGTTGTGATTGCAACTGCAATGCTTGTCCAAGTGTTTGTGTAATTGCCACATGCTGCCATAAAGAATGAATAGGTTCCTCAATCCACTCTGCTAAACAAACTAAACCTGCAATATTATTTTTAACCAAATTCGTTGATGCTTTTAATTGACGAGCAATACTTTCTTGAAAGTTTTCAGATGCATCAATGACATTGGCAGATAACCATTTAGCAATAAATTTTTCAATTAAATGTGCATATGGTTTTGCTGAAGTACTTAACTTCAACACATCCATCAATTGAGTAGACTGTTGATTTTTCTGTGGGCTAATTTTAGCCATCAATTGATTTAAATTTTTCTGCTCAGACTGAAGAACTTGAATCTCAGATTTAAGGTTTGCACATAATTGTTTCTGTTGAGTTTGCTGTTCTTGAATCTGATTTAATAATTCACGTTCAGCCTGTAAAACCGTCTCAATCTCCTCTATTTGTAGAGTAATTTGCACTTTTTCTTGTGCATATTGATCAATTTCATTTTGCTGATACTGATTCTGAATTTGCTGTACTTGTTGCTGCAAAGTTTCTTTTTGCTGCTCAATACGCGTAATATTTTTAGTTAACTGCTCACTCTGTGCAAGCATTTGCATTTTTTGCTGTTGTTGCTTTTCAACTTGCTGCTTTACTTGCTCAAATTGTTGTGCAACCTGTTGATGCTGTGCTTTAAGTGCATTTAAATCTTGTAAACGATCAGCGCTTTGTCCTTCTTGAACTTTTAACTGTTCCGTTTGGTCTTCTTGCTGCTGCGCTAAAGTTTCAATTTGTAGCTCAATTAACTGTAATCGTTCTTTGGTCTGAACTTTTTGCTCTTCAAGCTGAGTTAAAGTCGTTGTATTTTGTTGAAGTAAACTTTGCTTTTGCTCCAACGTCATTTTTAACTCTGCAAGTTTTTTTTCTGCTTGTTGCCATTCATTTTGCAAAGGTGTCGATTGTTGAATTAAGCGCTGAAATAACTCACTAGTAGATGATAAATCATGTTCAAGTGTTGTTAGTTCCGAACGAACAAGTTTAAATTGTTCGCCTAAATCATTCATTTGAACTGTATATTCTTCTTGCAATCGCAGACTTTGTTCACATTGAAATGAAAGTACTTCTATCTTAATTGTACGGATCTGCTGTTCTAATTCTTTATATTGAATGGCTGTTTCAGATTGACGTTTAAGCGTTTTAAGTTGCGAGCGTAATTCTGTTGCAATATCTTCAATACGAGATAAATTTTGATTCGTATGCTCAAGATGCAACATAGTTTCACGACGACGTGCTTGATAACGAGAAACTCCAGCAGCTTCTTCAATAAAAACACGCATTTCTTCAGGTTTGGCATCAACTAAACGGTTAATCATTCCTTGTTCAATAATTGCGTATGAACGAGGTCCTAAACCTGTACCTAAAAAGATATCGGTAATGTCACGGCGACGGCATTTTGTTCCATTGAGAAAATATTCAGATTTCCCATCTCTATTGACTTGTCGACGAACAGCTAATTCATTATATGCGTTATAAGCACCACCTAACTTCCCATAGGTATTATCAAAACGTAATTCTACACTTGCTACTCCAATAGGTTTACGCTTTGCCGTTCCTGTAAAAATAACATCTTGCATGCTTCCACCACGTAATTGGCGTGCACTAGACTCACCCATTACCCAACGAATCGCATCGATTACATTTGATTTACCGCAGCCATTTGGCCCCACAACGGCGGTACGGTTGGCTTTAAAGTTTAATGTCGTACTGTCGGCAAAAGACTTAAAGCCTGAAAGTTTTAAACTGCTTAAACGCATAATATCCTAGTTTTTTCGTCGTGAACGTCTTGCCCACGCCAATTCGATCTGTTTCATTCGTGTCAGAGACTCCAACACTAAGTCACATAAGTGTCGGCAAAAATCTTCCATAAATAAAGTGGCTTGTTGTGATTTTCGGGTTAAAATAGCATCGATCACGAGTTTAAATAATTCTAATGATTCTTGTAGCTCTCTGCGCGATGTATTTAAGACTAAAAAGTAGCTCCTTCTCAATGAAGGCAACAACTCTTGATAGAATCTTATCACATAAATATTACCAATAAATTCTTCTTCTTGAGCAAATAGTTGAAAAATTAAATCATAAAATTGATTAATATTCCCTGCCTGACATGCTTCTACTAGCTGTTCTAAAAGATCTCTTATTTTTATCATGTCGTTCAAATGCCAAGTCTCTGCAATTCGATATACCACCGTACCTAATAATAAGCTTGTGACATTAAATAAATCTGTGACTTTTTGGGTTGACATTTCTGAAACGACAGCACCTCGTCGCGGATAAATTTCAATTAAATGGGTACGCTCTAATAGTAATAATGCTTCTCTTACAGATCCTCGACTAACATCTAATTCCTGAGTAATACTTAGCTCAGGAATTCGTTCACCTTCAACTAAATCACCAACAATAATTTTATCACTAATATGTTGAGCAATTTTTTCAGATAGGCTATCCATATATTGTTTTTGCATATCACCCCTGTCTTTTTTTTATTCACTGTGATCATGGATTTCAAATTTAGAGCACCTTATAAAGGATTTTCTCTACAAAAGAATATGACACTGTTAGACAGTTTCATGTCAGCAAAGACAATTGGTATAAAATAGGTTTCAAATCAATAAAATGAATTTATTCCTTTCGTCAAAAAGTAGATTCCAACGACTGTAAGTAACCCTGCGAAACATTTTTTCAACATTGCTGGTGATAATAAATGAGCAACTTTGGCACCTTGTTTTGCTGTAAAAAAACTCATGACGCTAATTCCAAAGAAGGCATAAATTTGTATGTAGCCAATGGTATTTGGAAGATTTTGTGTTGCTTGTTGACCGAACCACATAAAACCTAAAGCACCCGCAATTGCAATCGGTAAACCACAGGCAGCAGATGTCCCTACCGCTTTTTGCATCACAATTCCGCATTTATTTAAAAAAGGAACAGTTAAGCTGCCACCACCAATACCAAAAATTGCTGAAGCAATGCCAATACCACCACCGGCAAGAATTTGTATACTTTTTGCTGGAAGTTTTTTACTTGGATCAACCACAGCTTTTGATCCTTTAAACATTCTCCAACCTACCCAAATTGCAAAGACACCTAATAAACATTGCAACCATTGACCTGGTAGTAAATCGGCAATCCCTGCACCAAAAAATGAACCTAATACTAATCCTGGTGCTAAATTTCTAACGACTGACCAAATCACAGCACCATTTTTTTGATGTGCTAGTAAAGAACTAATCGAAGTCACGATAATCGTTGCTAAAGAGGTTCCCAATGCCATATGCATCACAGCAGATGGATCATAATTTAAATATGTAAAAACAACATACAAAATTGGCACAATAATTAATCCACCACCTACTCCAAATAGGCCAGCAGAAAATCCTGCAATTGCACCAATCAACAAATATATGATTAACTCCATCTATCTTGTTCCTTAATTCTTTATTCAAATGGACTTAGAAACCCGTCAACTTCAAAAATATCTTGCAGATGCGCAGGAACTTCCAGCAGTCTTAATCCTTAAACCAGTAACAACATCAACAAATGATGATGTTAAAGAAATTGCGCTCAAAGGTGTCCAAAGCATTTTAATTTGCAGCGAAAAACAAACTCAAGGTCGAGGACAGCAACAACGCAAATGGTTATCTCCGGAAGGGAATATCTATTTAAGCACATTACTGAATGTGCAAACACCTGTTGATGGGCGTTTATCATTAGAAATTGCACTTAATATTTTACAAACCACAAGCTTTAAAGATTTAAATTTGCAAGTAAAATGGCCAAATGACCTTTATTATAACAATAGAAAATTAGGTGGAATTCTCATTGAACCCATTTCCCCTTATCAGGTTGTAGTTGGTATTGGCATCAATCTTTTACCAATTCCTACGGAGAATATAGATCAATCAGCCTGTTCACTAACAGAAATTGGCTTATTATCACCTAATCGTACTCAATTAATAGCAGAGCTATATCTAGCTGTTCAACAGGCTGGACAGTGGTTTAACTATAATTGTTATAATTTAGCGGCAAGATTTAATCATCATGCAGCATTTATGCATGAGCTTGTCTGTTTTGATCATGCTCAAGGGCAAACACAAGGTCAATTCATTGGTATTGAAGATGATGGCGCTGTTCTCATTCAACAAGATGATCAAATCATGCGTTTTTATCAAGGTCGCTTGAAACGTTTATAAACTCCCAATAGAGCATCAAACATGAAAAACTTATGGTTAGATATAGGCAATACTCGCCTAAAATATTGGGTCACAGAAAATGAAGAGACCATCGAACATGCAGCTGAGTTACATTTACAGTCTCCAGCAGATTTACTATTAGGATTGATCCAACATTTTAAAACACTTCAAGTACAGCGAGTTGGCGTTTCCTCAGTTCAAGATATTAAAAATAATGATCGTATTCATAAAATTTTAGAACTTTTAGATGTCCCAGTTATTTTCGCCAAAGTTCATGCAGAGTTCTCAGGGCTTAAATGTGGATATGACAATGTACAACAGCTAGGTATTGATCGTTGGTTACAAGTTCTTGCTGTTATTGATGATCCTCAGGATAATTATTGTGTTATTAGCTGCGGAACTGCTTTAACAATTGATTTAACAGAAGGCTTACAGCACTTAGGGGGATATATTCTTCCGAATCTTTATTTACAAAGAGATTCACTCATTCAAAATACCAAAGGTATTAAAATTCCAGATGCTGCATTTAATGAACTCACACCAGGTCGAAATACAATAGATGCCGTACATCATGGTATTTTATTAGGCTTACTCAGTACAATTGAGAAAGTTCTTGAGCAACATCCCCGCAAATTAATATTAACTGGCGGAGATGCTCCCCTATTTGCTCAATATTTAACAAAATATAATCCAGTAATTAAGGAAAATTTATTACTTCAAGGTTTACAAAAGTATATTCAGTGCCATTAAATGGTACTGAATATAAAAAAATATTGAATGTTTAACAAAAATATTACAAAATGAGAAAAAATAAACATTTTCACAACTAAAATAGTTAATCAGAGATAATTATGAATATTCAATCATTTATACGTTCAGCTATTCTAGCTACGTTTTTTATATTTTCTAATCAAACATTTGCAAATAATACAACAAGCTCCTCAGCATCTATTATTAAACAACCTATTGTTGCCTTTTTTGGCTACGATCCTGACTATTGTACTTGCTCTGATGATGAAAATGACATTATATACTCCCCAACTCCTATTGCTGAAGGCTTTTATCGTATTCTTTTAGGACGTAATGATAAAGGTTATTATTTTGTACAAGACTTTTATCAAGAAAATAATCAAGCTCAGTCTTCACCATTTTGGATTCCTGAGACACACTCGCTTTTTTCATTTGAACCAAGCTATTATGAAGGCTCTACAACCTTATTCAGAAAAAATGGTGATATTGCTGAAAACTTTACATTAGAAGAAGGTATATTAATTTTTGGTGAACAATTTTATAAAAATAATAAAAAAGCTGTTGTATATAAATTCAACAAAAATAATCAATACCAAATTACAATGTGGTATGACTCAGGCAAAAAAGCTGCCGAATACACAGTTGATGAATATTTTGAATTTATCAAAGGTAAAGCCTGGGATCAAAATGGCAAGTCTATATCTGATGTTAAAAGTGTAATAAGTCAAATTAATTCTGATTTAATTGATATTTTTTAATCACCCTCAAAGCAAAATTCTAAATAAAAAAGGCGCCTAAGCGCCTTTTTTATTGATTCCAAATTATTTTTTCGAATCATTATTTCCAAAGAGTGGTCCCATACCACCACCGCCACCGAATTGCTTTTGCAAGCCACCCAATGAACGCATCATTTTTGCCATACCTGATGGATTAGCAAATTTTTTCATCATCTTCGCCATTTGCGCATGTTGTTTAATCAGTTTATTGACTTCAACAACATCCATACCACAACCTGCGGCAATACGCTTTTTACGGCTCGGATTCATTAAGTCTGGATTACGACGCTCTTTGATCGTCATTGACTGAATAATTGCTTGCATCTTTTTCACTTGCTTTTCAGGGTTTGCCTGAGCAAGTGCATCTTGAATACCTGAGTTACTCATGCCAGGTAACTTATCCAAGAAGCCCATCATGCCGCCCATTTTATTCATTTGTTCAAACTGCATAAGCATATCTTCAAAGTTGAAGTTACCGCCTTTTTGCAGCTTTTTCGCCATTTTTTCAGCTTTTTCTTTGTCAACTTTACGTTCAAGCTCTTCGACTAAAGAAAGTACATCACCCATACCTAAGATACGTTGTGCAATACGCTCAGGATGGAATGGCTCTAAGGCATCAAGTTTTTCACCCATACCTAAGAATTTGATTGGCTTACCTGTAATGGCACGAACAGATAACGCTGCACCACCACGTGCATCACCATCAGTTTTCGTTAAAATAACACCAGTTAATGGTAAAGCATCATTAAAGGCTTTTGCTGTATTTGCCGCATCTTGACCTGTCATCGCATCGACAACAAATAAAGTTTCTGTCGGATTAATTGCAGCATGAAGCTCTTTAATTTCGTCCATCATGTCATCATCGACATGTAAACGACCAGCTGTATCGACAATTAAAACATCAGCAAATTGAATTTTAGCTTGTTCGATTGCACGCTTCGCAATATCAATTGGTTTTTCATTGGCATCCGATTCAAAGAAAATCGCACCAACTTCACCAGCAACAGTTTGTAACTGTTTAATCGCTGCAGGACGATAAACGTCAGCAGAGACCATTGCCACTTTCTTTTTCTGACGTTCTTGTAAGAATCGTGCTAATTTTGCAGCAGTTGTGGTTTTACCAGCACCTTGCAAACCTGCAAGAAGTACAACCACTGGTGGTTTTGCTGCAAGGTCAAGGCTTTCATTCGCCTCACCCATCATTTTCGTTAGTTCAGTATGAACAATTTTAACGAAAGCTTGCCCAGGAGATAACTGACTCATCACCTCTTGGCCCAATGCCTCTTCCTTAACTTTCGCGATGAATTCACGAGTTACAGGTAATGCAACATCGGCTTCAAGAAGTGCCATACGCACTTCACGTAACGTATCTTTAATATTGTCTTCGGTTAGCTGCCCTGAGCCAGTAACATTTCTTAAACTCTGCGTGAGTCGTTCTGTTAAGGTATCAAACATTGCAAAATCCGCGTAAAATAGCCAATAGCAAAAAAATCTTTCTTAATTTAGAAAATTTATGCTCAAGATGCTATAGGATACTTTAGTTCGAGTAGAATTTATATAAATGAATTTTCATCATCCTTAAAAAAGGTTTGACATGATTAGCCTTCCACTGGTTTATACAGTCTTAGCATTAGTCGCTTATACCACAGGCTTTTGGTATTTGTTCCTACGTTTAATGTCTAAAAGTGAAATTAATCACTGGTTAATTGGACTCATTCTTAGTGTTGGTCTAATTCTGCATGGGACTGTTCTGTATTACGACATTATTACTCCCCTTGGCGTAAATTATGATGTCTTTAATTTAATTTCCTTTACTTCAGGCTTAATGCTACTTCTAAGCATACTATTTAGTACTTATCGCCCTGTAATGACCATGAATTTAATTGGCATTCCAGTGGCAGCGATAGGGTTAATTTTGGGCTTTGCATTTAGCCAACATAATATTTTAATTGAACGTCATTCAGTTGGGCTAGATGCACATATCATCCTATCCTTAGCCGCTTATGTTGTTTTACTCATGGCGACAATTCAAGCTATAATTCTATGGTTTCAAAATCGAGAACTTAAAAATAAACAAAAGCGTCGAATTTGGGTCAATCTTCTTCCTTCCTATCAAGCCATGGAATCACTATTGTTCGACATGCTCATTGTTGGCTTTGGTTTATTAACCATCGCCTTATGTTTGGGCTTCTTTACGATTGATGACTTCTTTGCTCAACATTTGGCACATAAAACAGCCTTTAGCATTATTTCTTGGTTTATTTATGGCTCTCTTTTAATCGGTCATTATAAATTCGGCTGGCGTGGTCAAAAGGCAATTCGCTTCACCATTTTAGGTTTCTTCTTATTAGCATTGGGTTTTATTGGTTCTAAATTTGTTTTAGAAATGATTTTAACTCACTAAACATCATATACAAAAATATTCACATAAATGCCTTTTTTATATAATAAAAGGTATTTATGTTTTTAATAAACAAAATATTATACATAGCCCGAATCGCGGATAAGGATTCTGTTTTAAAGCAAGTAATAAAAGTAATTTTATGCATATTTTGTGATTTTTTTAAAACAAAATATAAGCTTTCTATAACTCACGATGATAAAAATTCCTCAAGATTATATTTCCTTAAGCAGGATTCGGGTTATAAATAGATTAAACACTCTATTTTTAGCATTTCCATCCTCCTATCTTAATTTAAAAATAAATAAAAAAATTATCGATTTAACAATATAAAAAATTTTAAACTTAATTTTAAAAATCAATTAAAAAATACAAAAGCATAACACTCTAGAATCTATTTAATTGACTTGCATCACATATTAAAAAAAATAAAGCTGATAAAATTACGAGATAAAAAACAGGGTACAAAATATGAAGTTATCTAAATGCCTTTATCTTACATCAAGTATTTTTCTTAGCCAGTCTGTATTTGCAAACAGTTTTTTAGATACCTTTGAAGGTGCTCCAAAAATCAATGCAAATATATATGTATTTGCTGCAGATGTAGATGGAACATTAAGTGAAAAAAACATTAAATATAATGTAGATCAGCCTTTCAGTGATACCGTTAAACATCTTGACCGAGTATTTATGAGTTATCTTGATTTCCGTAAAGGTGATTGGGGCATTTACATTGATAAACAACTCGTTAAAACATCAGAAGATGAACAAGTATTCCAAGTTCCTGTTGCAATCAGCACAAAACTCGACCAAACCAGTTACGGTGCTTATTATCAAGCATATAAATCACCTGAACTCAATTATAATAAACAACATAAACTTCTTGTAGAACCGACAATTGGTGTTCATCACACAGAAGCAAAAGCCACATTAGCAGCTTTAAATATTACCAAACAAGCAAAATTAAATTGGAATGAATTCTTCTGGGGAGCTCGAATTCGTTATAATTTTGATTCTCCTTGGAATTTAGCATCTGAAATCACATTCGGTGCAGAAAACACCATCTCAGCTCATGCCTATGTTGGCTACAACATTCCTGTTTTTGATCGTTTAGTCAATCTAAGAGCGGGTTATCGCTACTTCAAACAAGATTATCAAGCGAATGACTTCCACTGGGATATCCGTCAAAGAGGTCCTGTAATTGGCATCAACTTACCTATTTTTTAAAGGATAGAGCAACATGAAACATAAATTCAAAAAAGCACTTTGCGCGGTTGCTATTCTTCTCGCTGGAGAAGCAGCAATGGCTTGTACTCGAGTCGTCTATCTCGGCGAAAATAACAATATTATGACTGCCCGCTCTATGGACTGGAAATCTGATGTTGGTACAAACATGTGGATTTTACCAAACAAGGTAAAGCGTACAGGTATGGCAGGTCCTCGATCTATTGAATGGACTTCAAAATATGGTAGCGTTGTTGCAACAGGTTATGATATTGCAACCACTGATGGTGTTAATGAGAAAGGTTTAAATGCTAACCTACTTTGGTTAGTTGAATCTGAATATCCAAATGCAAAAGACAGTAAAAAACCACTTTTAAGTCTTTCACTTTGGGCACAGTATATTTTAGATAACTTTGCAACAGTTGATGAAGCTGTTAAAGCTTTAGAAAAACAACCATTTGATGTCGTTACTGATTCTGTTCCAGGGCAAGATCGTCTTGCTGCACTTCATTTATCAATTTCTGATGCAACTGGCGATAGCGCGATTGTTGAATATGTTGATGGAAAACAAGTTATTCACCATAGCCGTAAATATCAAGTAATGACAAACTCACCAACGTTTGATCAACAGCTTGCATTAAATGCTTATTGGCAACAAATTGGTGGAACAGTAATGTTGCCTGGAACAAACCGTGCATCTGACCGTTTTGCTCGTGCATCATTCTACATCAATGCTATTCCACAAAATGGAACAACGAAAGATAGCCTTGCAAGCGTATTTAGTGTAATTCGTAATGCCTCTGTTCCATTTGGTATCAATACAGAAGCGGAACCAAACATTTCTTCTACTCGCTGGCGTACAGTTGTAGATCACAAAAATAGCTTATATTTCTTTGATTCTGCTGTTTCACCAAATGTATTTTGGATTGATTTAAAAGAGATTGATTTCAATAATGGTAAAACTCAAAAGCTTGACTTAGGTCCAGACCAAGCAATTACTTATTCAGGTAAAGCAAATGCATCATTTAAAGATGCAAAACCTTTCCCATTCTTAGCTGCTAAAATTTAATTATTTAAGCACAGGATGAATTAAGAATATCTTGGTTCATCCTCATTCATTTTCCAAACAATACTTCATCTACCTTCCTATTATTTTTATAAATTATATTCAAATTTAGCTAATAAACAGATTTTCAATATCACTAGACAATACACTATAATTTGCGTATAACACCGTTTTTTATTGTTCAGGTATAACACATTGAAACTTGTACTGGCACCGATGGAAGGCTTAACAGATCCAATTATGCGAGATGTTCTTACATCCGTAGGAAGCTTCGATTGGTGTGTTACTGAGTTTATTCGTGTCACAGATACTGTTCTACCTGATCATGTGTATCATACATATTGTCCTGAATTAAAAACCAATGGTAAAACTGCAGCAGGTACACCTGTACATGTACAATTTTTAGGAAATAATCCTGAAATGTTAGCAGCAAATGCTGTTCGTGCTGTTGAATTAGGTGCTCCAGCCATTGATATGAATTTTGGTTGCCCTGCAAAAACAGTGAATAGACATCGTGGTGGTTCTGTCTTACTTGATGAACCCGATGTTGTTTATGAATTAGTAAAAGCAGTACGCGCTGCTGTTCCTGTACATATTCCCGTTTCTGCGAAAATGCGTTTAGGTTATTTAGACCGAAATTTCACACTAGAAAATGCACATGCAATTGAAGATGCTGGCGCAGCTTGGGTGACGGTTCATGCGCGAACTAAAGCAGATGGTTATACTCCGCCTGCATTTTGGGATTTACTCCAACCCATTCGTGAAGCGATTAAAATTAATGTTATTGCCAATGGGGAAATTTGGACGAATTCAGATGCCAAACAATGCCAATTAGAATCAGGCTGTGAAGATCTAATGATTGGTCGTGGTGCAGTCACGACACCTGATTTAACTCAATGCATTCGTCAAAACACAAATGAACCTTTATTGATGTGGAATGATTTACTTGGACTACAAATTCGCTTCTTAAATGGCTCATACAAAAAAGAAATGAATATGGTCGGTCGCTATAAACAATGGTTAGGCATGATGTCAAAACACTACCCTGAAGCAAAACAACTTTGGGATGAAGTGAAACGTGTTAAACCATTAGATGAAATTATTGAAAAGTTAAAAGCACAAATTTAATGAAGAGCTAAAAATATAGAAGAATAGAAAACTCTATTCTTCTTCTGCCAAATGAATCAAACGCTCACTAATACTATCTGCACGTAAAAATGCTAAATCATAACTAGCTATAGCCAAAGCTAACACACGTCGTTCAAACTCTTGCCAAATAGGTTTTACCTGTTGTGATTGAATACCTAAACCACTTTCATTTGCAAAATTTTTATTTTTTTCACAAATCTTTAATGCTTGATATAATTTTCTGCCTCTACTCGCATCATCACGTAAACGCACACGCTTAGATAATACAAAGCCTTCTACATGTTTTAAATCTGCAAATGGCAACATAGGCACTAAAATTTGGTCTAACTGAGCATCTAATCGTTTCCATATAGTCGTTTGCTGTTCAGGTGTAAAAGTATTCCAACGAATCACTTCATGATTAAAACGTCGACACCCACGACAAACTGAATCACCAAACACCGTAGAGCATCGCCCTGCACATGGGGTTAATGAGGCAATTCGACGATCATTACTCAAAACATACTCCTCATTTATTCGGATAAAATCATCATAAATAACTGTGCAAGAATATACACGCTCTATACATTGAATAGAAGCCATTTAATTCAGAGTGAATCACTCGCTTATTCAGTCAATTCAAGTTAAAATGTCGCCCTTTTAAAAATTCATACATACATTTGGAGTATTCCATGAACGCTACTGTAGAACAGCTTGCACCTGTAGAACAGCAAGCGACGGCTGGTTGGGTTGTTGCAGCGCTTTATCAATTTAAAGAAGTTCAAGATCCTGCTGATCTTCAACAACGCCTTTTAGATTTGGTAAAAACAATCAACCTTTGTGGAACTTTAATTGTTGCTGGTGAAGGCATTAACGGCACTGTTGCAGGTGATCGTGCTGCAATTGATAAGATTCATCAATTTCTTCTCAATGAAGGTTTTACATCAATGGAATATAAAGAGTCTCATAGCTCTGATAAACCATTCCGTAAAATGAAAATCAAACTAAAAAAAGAAATTGTAACACTCGGTGTTGAAGTTAAACCTCGTGATTTAGTGGGTCACTATTTAGATCCTAAAGAATGGAATGATCTTATCGCTCGTGATGATGTCATCTTAATTGACACACGTAATGACTACGAATATAAAGCGGGTACTTTTAAGGGTGCACTTGACCCAAAAACAGAAACTTTCCGTGAGTTTCCAGAGTATGTGAAAAAGAACTTAGAACAGCATAAAGATAAAAAAATCGCTATGTTCTGTACAGGTGGGATTCGCTGTGAAAAATCAACTTCTCTTCTTTTACAAGAAGGCTTTAATGAGGTTTATCACCTTAAAGGCGGTATCTTAAAATATTTAGAAGAAACACCACCTGAAGAAAGCATGTGGGAAGGTGAATGCTTTGTGTTCGATGGACGCACAGCTGTAACTCTAGGCATGGAAGAAGGTCAAAATACAAAATGTCACGCTTGTGGCTGGCCGTTACTTCCTGAAGAGGTTTCATTACCTAGCTATGAACATGGTGTTTCATGTAAATACTGCATTGATAAAACAACAGAGAAACAAAAAGAAGGTTTCCGTATGCGCCAGTCACAAATTGTTGCAGCTAAACGTAAACGTCTTTAATTATCTCTAAAAAATAAAAACCCTCTTTATGAGGGTTTTTTACTGAATGATTACGTAAGATATAAAATAATAAAAAAGATTAACCAAGTTTAAATACACCAATATTCTATTCATTTTAAAATCATATTCAGCCAACTTTTCTGCTCATCAAAGCAATGGAGTAGATTATGCAAAAACAAATATGGTATTCATCATCACACCGTCACGCAAATTCGAATAAATTATCCCATCATCCATCGAAAATCCTTCATGATCATATTTGTTTAAAGCCTCGATTATGTGACCGTATCTGTATTACATGTTTAGGACTTACAATTGGTTTTATTTTCGCACTTTTTATTGCTTATCACATTCACTTTAATGCCATAAGTTATCCTATTCTATTTTTAATACCACTCATGATGGGTTTTTTTTTATATCGGGTTTATATATATACGATATGCATATAAAGTTTAAATAAATATTATAAAAATGACATAAATATGACATAAATAAAAATTATGATAATTAGTTAATTTGAAAAATGAATGAATGTCATGAATTTACAAGACTGGATTCTATCTATAATGGAGCAATTAGGTTATCTAGGAATTGCTTTTCTGATGTTCCTAGATAACATTTTCCCTCCTATCCCATCTGAAATTATCATGCCATCTGCAGGTTATTCAGCTTCGTTAGGACAACATACCCTTCTTGGAGTAATTATTGCAGGATGCATTGGTTCACTCCTTGCTGCAGCAGTTCTTTATTGGGTTGGATATAAGTTTAAACATGAAACAATTTTTCGCTTTACCGATCAATATGGAAAATATTTTTTTACTACAACAGATGATGTAAAAAAAGCATTAATTTGGTTTGAAAAACACGGACACCGTATTGTTTTTTTTGGACGAATGATTCCAGCCATGCGTTCCATTATTAGTATTCCAGCAGGTATGAGTCATATGCCTTTTTGGAAATTTATGCTTTTTAGTTCTTTAGGTACAATTATTTGGACAACATTTTTAGCCTGTGTAGGCTTTTTCTTTGGTGAAAACCAAGCCTTGATGACCGAAATATTTAGCCAAGCTAATTATATCATTCTTGTAATTGTTCTTGTAGTTTTAATGTTTATTCTATACCGTAAATACCAACAAAAACGGATAGTTAAATAAACAACTGGAATATCTAAAATGCAAAAATATCTGAAAAGTTTTGCACTGTTTTACAGTATTACACTCATTATTATTTGCTTGCTTCTCATTTTCGTTATTCACCTAGGTACCGTCACATTTATTCCTATTTTTATTTTTTCTGCCTTATTTACAGTCTCTCGCTTTGTAAAAACTGAAAAACGTCTACCTACAAAAGAAGAAAAGCATATCCTAGTTTGGGGAAATACAGCACTGGCACTTATTATTGAATGCTTTATTATTTTCTTTTTAGTGATGCTAAATCCTAATGCAGAAAAAATTATTCAGGCAGCAGAAAACATAGGCATATTATTATATGCCGTCATTATGCTTTTCTTTGTCGCCATTCATTCTGCTGTGTTTTTTATGGCTTACAGATGGTTTGCACCTTTCATTTTGAAACGTCAACTCACATCATAAAGTAATCTTACTGATATAAAAAAGCACCGATATCGGTGCTTTTTTAATTAATTTGGTGTGTGATACATCAAATATAATTCGTTTAGATTTTCTGGAATTTCTTCAGCAAGCTCATCCATCAATTGACCATTACGACGGAATGTTTCCATTTGTGGATCTTCTTCATCAACACCACTGAATACCATAATTGGCAGTGTCAAATCTACAAGTTGCTCTTCAAATTCTGGAGTAAACCAAGCTTCTTCGTTTAAGAACATTGCATCGACAAAGCCAACACTCCAATCGCCTAAACTTGATTCAACATCAGCTTCTTCAATTTCAAAAGGAAATTCAATTCCTTCTTCATTTGCTAAGCTTTGACGAATTGCATCTAACCACGCTTTAATCTGCGCAATGATTTCAGCTGGAACTTTCTTCTGATTTCCTTCAAATAGTTCATCTAACCATTTGTCGAATTTCGGACCAACAGCAATTGCACATAAAAAGCCATGAGTCGCCGCAAAATCTAGACCGAACTCGTTTTGGTCACCATCTAGAAATTCACTTAACTGGTCTAAATCTAAAGCACTCATTTAAAATCCAAACTTAGATACTAAAAATACAAGCATAACATTATGCCATGCTTTCGTGGCTTTTTAGTTAATCTTCGTCATCAAAATCATCATCGTCAAAATCGTAGTCAAAATCTTTGAGTTCGCGCTCCAAACGACGTTGTGCTAATAAATCATCAATGAGGCGTCGCTTTTCTAATGATTCTTTTGCACTAATCTTACTTGATGCTTCATCGAAATTAACATCATCATCACCGTAGTTATCATCTAGTTCAAAATCTGTCGAAGACACTAAAACTACCTCAGAATGAAAAAATGTGAATGGTCTAGGGCGTATTTATCTAGGATTACAAATATTGTCAAGTTTTATTTTTAATTTTACATTTTATTTTTAATTTTTTGCATTTTTTTAACAAAAAGTGCTTAAATATATCCTCAAAAATTTATTATTTAGTCAGTTATAATATTTAAACATAATGCTAGGATGAAATTGAATATTTTTATAACAAGCAAAATGCATGAACTTGTTTTTTTCAACTTCGTCCCAATATAGATAATCATTCAAACAAATAAGATTTTATTTTCACGTTTGACTGATCAATTCAAAAGCTATTTAAGGTAAATTGTGCTATCATGCACGGTTTTTCACTGCCACAGATTCAACGAAGAGTAAGCAAAGATGAGCGATATGACTTCCCCTACTTCTCAAGTAGCGGCTCTGATTAGCCGAGGCAAAGAGCAAGGTTACTTAACTTACGCTGAGGTTAACGATCATCTCCCAGACTCGATCACAGAAAGCGAACAAATTGAAGACATTATTCAAATGCTTCAAGACGTTGGTATTCCTGTGCATGAACGTGCGCCTGAATCTGATGATGCAATGTTTGAAGACACTGCTGAAGCTGCTGACGAAGTTGCAGAAGAAGAAGCGGCAGCTGTACTTGCATCTGTTGAAAATGAACCAGGTCGTACGACTGACCCTGTACGTATGTATATGCGTGAAATGGGGACAGTTGAACTCTTAACTCGTGAAGGCGAAATTAGTATTGCAAAACGTATTGAAGAAGGGATTCGAGATGTCCTTCATTCAATCGCATACTGGCCGAACGCAGTTGAAGTTGTATTAAAAGAATACCAAGATTATGAAACTGGCGAGCGTCGCCTTGCCGATATTCTTTCAGGTTACTTAGATCCTGAAACTGACGAAGAGATTCCTGAAGTATTAGAAGAAGAAGCTGAACTTGATGAAGATGAAGTCCCTTCTACAAAATCGACTAAAGACGTAAAATTAGACGATGACGAAGAAGATGAAGAATCTGAAAGTGATGATGATTCTGAAGGCGAGTCAGGTCCAGATCCTGAAATTGCTAAAGTACGTTTTACTGAGCTTTCTGTTGCTTGGGAAAATACTAAAACTGTGCTTGCAAAACATGGTCGCAATAGCAAAGAAGGCGAAGCCGCTTTAGAAGCTTTAGCAACTGTGTTTATGATGTTTAAATTCACGCCTCGTTTATTTGACATCATTTCAGAAATGATTCGTGGTACTCACGAACAAATTCGTTTATCTGAACGTGAAGTAATGCGTTATGCAGTACGTCGTGGTCGTATGGATCGCACCCAATTCCGTACAACATTCCCGGGACAAGAATCTAACCCTGCTTGGTTAGATGAACAACTTGCTAAAACACCAGCAGATATGCGCGGTTATTTAGAAAAAGTTCGTCCAGATGTTTTAGCATTCCAACAAAAAATTGCAGATATTGAAACTGATCTCAATTTAAGCGTAAAAGAAATTAAAGAAATTTCTAAGCGTATGGCTGTTGGTGAAGCAAAAGCACGTCGTGCGAAGAAAGAAATGGTTGAAGCAAACTTACGTTTGGTAATTTCGATTGCGAAAAAATATACCAACCGTGGTTTACAATTCCTTGATCTTATCCAAGAAGGTAACATCGGCTTGATGAAAGCTGTAGATAAGTTTGAATATCGTCGTGGTTACAAATTCTCTACTTATGCAACTTGGTGGATTCGTCAAGCAATTACACGTTCAATTGCCGACCAAGCACGTACTATTCGTATTCCAGTACATATGATCGAGACAATTAACAAGATCAACCGTGTATCTCGCCAACTTCTTCAAGAAATGGGACGTGAGCCTACTCCTGAAGAATTAGGTGAACGTTTAGAAATGGACGAAGTTAAAGTTCGTAAAGTACTTAAAATTGCCAAAGAGCCGATTTCTATGGAAACGCCAATTGGTGATGATGAAGATTCGCATCTTGGTGACTTCATTGAAGATGGTAACATCACTTCTCCAATTGATGCTGCAACTTCAGAAGGCTTAAAAGAAGCAACTCGTGAAGTACTTGAAAACTTAACTGAACGTGAAGCGAAAGTTCTAAAAATGCGTTTTGGTATTGATATGCCAACTGACCATACTTTAGAAGAAGTAGGTAAACAATTTGATGTTACACGTGAACGTATTCGTCAGATTGAAGCGAAAGCATTACGTAAATTACGTCACCCTTCTCGCTCTGAACACTTACGCTCTTTCTTAGAAAATGATTAATTCATTTTCAAATAAATAGAAACTTGAATTTTTACGTTCAGTCTCCATTTATTAACTAAGACAGATATTAACGCCTGCATCTATGCAGGCGTTTTGATAAAGGTATTTCAATGACAGACCGTACACCATCTCGTGAACTTCAAGAACATCTATGGGTCTTCCCTATGGATTATCCTATTAAGCTGATTGGTCTTGCTGGCGATGACTTACGTAATGCTGTAGCCGATATTTTTGTAAAACATTTTCCAGAATTTAATGCCGAAACATTAGTGATTACGCCATCACGTACTGGAAAATACCACTCAATTACAGCACAGCTTCGCTTTGATGAACTCGAACAAGTTCATGCAGTATATGCAGATTTAGCAGCTTGCCCATTGATTAAAACAGCACTTTAATCAAAAATAAAAAACACGCTATAAAGCGTGTTTTTTATATCTATATATTAAACGATCTTTACATCAATCCATCTTGATACTTAACCGATGCATGTGCTCCATTACAAAATGGCTTATTCGATGATTTACCACAACGACATAAAGCTTGTCTATTTCTAACCTCATAAGACTCACCTGTCGCACTTTCTACTCGAATCCCACCTCGAACCATCAAAGGTCCACTACACCCAATGGCTGAATCTTCTATAGGATAAATTCCTGCATCTTCTGCTGATTCTATCGGTTGCATCGTTTTCTTATCTAGCAGCAATAACCGCCCTGCACTACATTGATTCACCATAAACTCAGTCAGTTTTTCATGTTCCTCACCCGATAATTGAACTTCATTCCAAATTCTTTCACCATTGTCACAAAAGCGTGAAAAGGCACAATATTTTTCATTATCCGTTAAAATTTGTGTTGGGCCCTCAATCGCCATAGAATTGTTTAAAAGCGGTTCAAAACTTGCTTGTTCTTCTAAATTTTCTCCAGCATTTACATGAGAACCATCGCAAAATGGTGCATTTTTACTATGTCCACAACGGCATAAATACATCTCATCAGAAGTTTCAAATGTCTTTGCTTCCTCATAATATCCAGATTGTCTAGATTCATTTTGACGAATATATACTTGAATAAGCTTCGGCTCACCTAATACCTTATAGGGACCATTTTTGATTACTTGAATGTAAATATTATCTGCAGCAGGTGTTGTTCCAATTTGGATAAGGTTTTGTGATTTTTTATTCATCTAAGCACCTATTTTATGTGACTTTTATTACATTAATACACCAATAATAATATTTATTCGACTTATTTTTCTAACTAAGTGTTACTTGATAATTCTTAAATCTTATCGGATCTTTAAATAAAAATATTCTAAATACCCCCTGAATGCATGGAATTTACTATAATCAACCATTGCTGATTTAAATAACGTAAAGGTTTATTTTCATTGAATACTCATTTAAAGCCAAAGTTAAATATTCGTGTTTATCATGATCTAACCGCATATGAAGATCGTTTTCTTGAAATGAAACAATTAACAGAACAGCGTGATGAAAATACAGCAGATGAACTTTGGATTTTGCAGCACCATGATGTGCTCACTCAAGGTCAAGCAGGTAAACCTGAACACATTTTAATGCCTTCTAATATCCCTGTGGTTCAAACAGATCGTGGTGGTCAAGTAACATGGCATGGGCCTGGTCAATTGGTCGCATATTTTATGTTTGACCTAAATCGCTTAGGTTGGAATGTTCGCACTCTCGTTTCCTATGCTGAAAATTTAATGATTGAGTTACTCAAAAAATACAATATTGATGCTTATGCCAAACCAGATGCACCAGGTGTTTATGTCAATGAGCGTAAAATTGGCTCTTTAGGATTTAAAATTCGTAAAGGTCGTAGTTATCATGGTTTAGCTTTGAATATTGATTGTGATTTATTTGGTTTCCACACAATTAATCCTTGTGGATATGCAGGATTAGAAATGGTTCGTGTCATGGATTTAGTTACCGACTATCCTAACTTTGATCGATTAAGTAAAGATATGATTGAAACTTTAGAACAGAGTGGTTACTTTAGTGAAGTCACGACTCAACCCTATCGTGCATAAGTACTTTACTTATGCTAGAAAAACAAATAGAGTAATTGCTCTAAAATAAAACAATTAACCGAAAGGATGAATGTGTGTGATTACGACTAAATCCGTAAAACCTACATTACAACTCGCTTATGTAAAACTCATGATGGATGTCATTGGTCGCGGCTTAGTGATGGCAAGTCAAGTTGATGAAGAAGTAAAGCAGGAAGTCACAAAATTTCCTGCAAACTTTGTACTTTCAATGAATGTTTTTCCTAATGGCCCTGCCTTCATTGCTCAAATTACAGAAGATCATCAACTTAAATTACTTTCTCAAGTTGAAAAAAAACCTGATTTAACCATTACATTTAAGCATCTTCATCATGCATTTCTTGTATTTTCATTTCAAGAAAGTACTGCACAAGCTTTTGCAAATGACAGAATGATTGCAGATGGTGATCTTTCCTATGCAATTCGTTTGGTTCGTTGTTTAAATAAAATGGAATCATTAATTTTACCAAAACTAGTTGCTGAACTTGCAGTTAAAGAATATCCAGAAACACTTACATTAAAGGAAAAACTCGTAGGTGCTTCAAATATCTATTTAAAAATTGCTCAATCATATTTCAAAAGGAGCGTATAACATGGCTAAGCCTTATTATGAATTTTTCTGTCCTGTAAAAGTCATTGCTGGTCATGCTGCGCTGGAACATATTCCATTTGAGCTTTCAACATTGGGTGCAACTCGCCCAATGATTATTACAGATAAAGGGGTTCGTAGTAATAATCTACTCGCTCCTATTGAAGTAGCATTTGAATCTACAGATGCTGTTATTGGCTATATTTTTGATGATGTGCCACCTGACTCAAGCTTAGAAACAGTAAGAAAAGCTGCTCAATTTTATCGTGAGCATCAATGTGATGCCATTATTGCTGTTGGCGGTGGTTCGGTTATTGATACCTCTAAAGCAACCAACATTTTGGTGTCTGAAGGTGGCGATGATCTTTTAAAATATTCAGGTGCACATAATTTACCAAAACCCTTAAAACCATTTTTTGTCATTCCAACAACATCTGGTACTGGCTCTGAAGTTACTATGGTTGCTGTTGTTTCAGATCCTATTAAAAATATGAAATTAGCATTTGCATCTTATTATTTAATGCCGCACGCTGCTATTTTAGATCCGCGTATGACACAGACATTGCCTCCACATTTAACCGCAATGACTGCAATGGATGCAATGACACATGCAATTGAAGCCTATTCATGTATGGCAGCAAATCCTATTTCAGATGCCTATGCAACCGCTGCAATTCAAAAAATTGCCAATAATCTATTCAATGTTCTAGACAATCCATCAGATGCACAAGGTCGTTTAGAACTCGCTCAAGCTTCAACAATGGCAGGCATTGCTTTTTCTAACTCTATGGTTGGCTTAGTTCATTCACTTGGTCATGCACTTGGTGCAGTTGCCCACTTGCCTCATGGCTTATGCATGAACCTATTCTTACCGTATATATTGGAATATAACAAAGAAGCTAATGGAGATAAAATAGCAGATCTTCTACTACCACTTGCTGGTGCTGATATTTTTGCTCAAACGCCTGCTCATCTTCGTACAGAAAAGACAATTTCAACTATTTTGGCAATTCGTGACCGTTTATTTGCCTTAACCAAATTGCCTCGTACATTAAGTGAAACAGGTAAAGTGACAGAAGCTCAATTAGATGAAATTGCTGAAAAAGCTTTAAATGATGGTTCGATTATCTATAATCCCAAAGAAGCCAACTTAGATGATCTAAAAACTATCTTAAAAAAAGCTTGGTAATTTAGAAAAAATGGGCGAATATAGCCCCAAATTCAGCCTGATGTTTTTTTAAACATTGGGCTTTTATGTTGCAGATCACAAAGTCATGCCCTAAAAAGGAAAATGGCACATTTTCTGCTAAAAAAATCTTGGAAAACTACTTACAAAAGGCGATATTTTAGGATAGATTGGCGCTCTTTTGTTTGAAAGCACAGGGGGGATCGTTCGTCTCAAACGATCCTGAATACATATGACTGATCCTTGATCAACGATTAAGAGGATAACGCCGTTGACTAATACTTCTGGGACTCAATCGGCAGCTAAACTGCAAAAAACGCTGGGACTCTGGCACATCATTATTATTGGTTTAGCTTATATTCAACCAATGACATTATTTGATACATTTGGTTTAGTATCTGAGCAAAGTCATTTACATGTACCTACCTCATATATTATTGCACTTATTGCAATTTTATTTACCTCTATTAGCTATGGTCATATGATCCGTCGTTATCCATCTTCTGGATCGGCTTATACCTATGCACAAAAATCTCTCCATCCAAATATTGGATTTATGGTGGGTTGGTCATCTTGGTTAGACTATTTATTGTCGCCAATGGTGAATATTATCCTTGCTGTAATTTACTTAGAAGCACTCTTCCCTTCGGTTAACCACTGGGTTTGGGTTGTTGTATTAACAGCATTTATGACAGGTATTAACCTTCGTGGTGCTCGCTTTGTTGCAAACTTCAACAGCTTAATTGTTTTAGTCCAATTACTCGTCATCGCAATCTTTACTTGGATGGTTTATACAAAACTCCAAGCAGGATTTAATGCAAATGGACCAATTACAGCAGAAGAACGTTACCAGCTTTGGAGTTTAGAACCTTTCTGGAATTCAATTACTTCAGTTGGTGCACTAATTACAGGTGCAACTCTACTGTGCTTCTCTTTTACTGGTTTTGACTCACTAAGCTCACTTGCTGAAGAAACAAAAGATACTGAAAAAACACTACCTAAAGCAATTTTCTTAACAGCATTAATTGCAGGTATTATTTTCATTATCAGCACATACTTTATGCAACTGTATTTCCCAAGCGAACCTGGTAAATACTTCAAAAATATTGCTGAAACTCAACCAGAAATTTTAATGCTTGTTGGTGGTTCATTATTCCAATCTTACGTCTTAACCTTTGCGATTGTTACAGTAATGGCATCAGGTATTTCTGCTCATGCAGGTGTATCGCGCCTAATGTTTGTAATGGGTCGTGATGGTGTTATTAATAAGAAAATTTTTGGACATATTAGCCCTAAAAATTACACACCTTCATACAACATTATGATTGTTGGTGCTGTGGCTTTAACAGCAGGCTTTATGGACTTAGACATTGTAATTTCAATGATTAGTTTCGGTGCATTAACAGCATTTACTTTTGTAAATTTATCAGTGATTTCTCGTTATGCATTACGAGATGGTCGAACTAAAACAGCAAAAGAAATTTTCAATTATGTCATTATTCCATTACTAGGCTTCATCAGTATTTTTGCCATGTGGCTAGAAATTGAAGAAACCGCATTGAAATATGGTTTATGGTGGGCAATGATCGGGATTATGTATCTTGGTTATAAAACTAAAGGATTCAAACAACCTGCTCCACAACATAATGAGTTTGATGACTCAATCAAGTAATCAAACATTAGAAAAGGCGCTTCAGGCGCCTTTTTTATTTGAATCTATTATTTAATAATGCAATCAAATCCCATTTGTGTTGGAATCGTATTATCTTTAATACCCAATTGCTTAATAAATGCTTGTCTACTCTCAATATTTTTTTGATCAATGGGGCTTAACGATGCTTGATTTTGACGTAGTAATTTATATGTATCATTAATAACACTTTGAAAGATATTACAGATTTCAACTCTTTTAGGTTGCTTTAGCATACGTCCACGCCAAGTCCACTCAAAGTCATCACGCGTCAAATGGCTCCCCCATTCCTCAATACTCGTATTTAGGCGTAATTTCATTAATTCTAGCTTTTGTTTTACATCTTCTTGAACCAAAGATGGAAATGCCTGCTCTACAGTAGAAATCTGCTCTTCTGAATCTGCTGCATACACGTACCCCACACTAGAAAACAAAAATAAAATCCCTGCAAAACAACCCTGTAATGGTTTCAATAATTGTTGTTTAAGCATTAAACACATACCTTTATGTTTTTCACGAGTGTAACCCAATTTTCATACCAAAAAGTGTGAAATAAATAACATAATAATTCAAATCAAGTTTTTATTCTAATGTGATTAGAAACAATTTAATAAAGTTTTTAGTTTTATTTTTAAAGCAAATTTCATCTTATCTTAAGGCATTATTATTGCTTAACCTTTTGTTTATATACTCAATAAGGTCAATTTCGCATGAAAAAAATGTTCCCTCTTGGTTGTGCTGGGCTTGGTATTCAAGCATCTTCATTTGAATATCCAGTTTCTTTAAATGAACCAAGCATTGGTGAAAAATTTGCATTACTTAAAGATGCAGAAGTTTGGGACTTTCTCGACCATATTCCAATTCATGCCAATTTAATTGATGATTATATTCATGCAAGTCAAAACTCTAACATTCCAATTCTTTCAGGCTATGGATGCTATGTTTGGGGTAATCATGAAACTGAGTTTAAAACCAATATCGATTTAACAGCTGCTGTTGGGGCGAAATATCATAATATTATGATGGCAGCAAAAGACATTAATAAAAACTATTTAAGTAATGAAGAGATTGCCCAAGCATATCTTTATTTTTATGAATATGCACTTAAAAAAGGGATTAACATTAGCTTTGAAAATCATGTCGATAATTGGTCTGAAGATTACCGCAGAGTCATACAAGTTGCTGAACTTGTTCAAAAAGAAGGTGTACCATTTCAATTAGCTATGGATTACAGTCATTGTATTTTTAAAATAGAAAATAACATCGAAACACATATTTCTTTTCAAGGAGATACAGAGGCTATTCGTAAATTAGATCCTTTTAATTCCGATAGTTATGCTGATGACTGGCTACAAAAAAATCTAGTACATTGGGGGCAAATTCGCCCTGCTATACCGAATGGTCCTAGAAATATATGGGCAAGTGAAAGTAGTCCTTGGGAAGGTTTTGGTATTGATCGACCTGGGCGCGGTATCCAATATCCATTTCAACAACCTCAAAAGGGTGAATGCCCACATGATGATTGGCATGCACATAAACTAGCTTGTACCAAGGAAGTAATACGTAAATTAATTGATAGTTATTTATATAATGAAGATTCCAATTTCAAAATTATGACTGTAGACAATATTAACTTATGGTCTTATGGTTTAGGCTGGAAATATAACATGTACCAAGATAGTTGCTCTGTTGCAAAATATATTCGTGAAATTTATGCTGAAAGAAGTGCAATTTATGAAGCAAAACAAAAACTAAATGCCAATCATGAACAGTTTGTACAGCAATATCGTTTTAATGCATTCGAAATAAATGGTTAACATCTTATAAATAAAGCACTCAAATGAGTGCTTTATTTTCATTCATTCAGTTTTAAGCTACTGCATTTTCTTCAGCTTTTTTATATGAGCGACTATACATTTCTTCTAAATGCTCCCCAACTGTACAAGGTTCAAATTTAGGCTGTTCACCTTCTTTTAATGTACCAGGAACTGGAGAAATAACCGCGTGATAATCTGGTTCATAAAAAAATGGAATCGAATAACGATATTCACCATGAGAAAAACTATTTTTAACTCGATGTGGATTAGAGTGATATAAACCATTCGTCCATTTTGGAATCATATCTCCCAAATTCACCACAAATGTTCCCTCAATAGGTGGTGCTGCAACCCAAGTCCCATCTGGCATACAAACCTCTAATCCACCTATTTGATCTTGCGCTAAAATAGTCACAGATCCCCAATCTGTATGTGCACCAACACCATATGTTTCATCATCATCTTTAGGTGTAGGTGGATAACGTATCATGCGTAATGTACCCATTGGATCTTGACTTGATGCATCAAAATAATTCGCAGGTAAAGAAAGGGTTAATGCCAATAATTGCATTAACTGATTTGCCAATTTATACATTTCAGCAATATATTCTTGGCAAATTTTCTCACATTCAGGTAACTCTTCTGGCCATTGATTTGGACCATAATTTTGGTATTTAGCAATTGCAAAAGGATGATCTTCTGGATAATTTTTTCCACAATAAAAACCCTCTTTATAATCAGGCTTTCCATATGGATCTAATTGCTGACCATTTAATTTATCAAAACCTCTAAAACCAAAATAGTTACGAACATCATATTTTTGTTTCACATCATCTGACAATGCTAAAAGCTTTTTAGACAATTCAAATTGTCTTTGCATCATATTCAAAGGCACACTATGATTTTTGACATAGAAAAATCCTGAGTGCATTGCTGCCTTTCTTAATTCATCTACAACTCTCTTTGTTGCTTCACTTTCTGGATTATTGATATCTGCACCAGATAAATCTATTACTGGAATACTCATTATTCATCCCCAATGTATTTGAATTCTTTGTATTGAGCCCACAACAATATTTGGCTTATGCTTTTTCAGCCGAGACATTCACATCTAACGTCTTTTTAAGCTTTTTCTTACGATTAAAAATTTGATTTAAAATAATGCCTGCAAATGTAGCAGTGGTAATTCCCCCTAAATCTAAACTTCCAATATAAATTGAATAATTTCCAGCCCCCATAATCACAGTAACAGAGACGACAATAATGTTTCCGTTGTGCGTAAAATCAACTTTATTTTCAATCCAAATTTTTGCACCTGCAATCACGATTAGGCCAAATACAATCATTGATGTACCTGTTAAAATCGCGACAGGTAAAGTGCTAATAACAGCACCAAACTTTGGAGATAAACCCAAAATAATGGCAAATAAACCCGCAA
Organism: Acinetobacter equi; assembly: GCF_001307195.1. Lineage (NCBI taxonomy): Bacteria > Pseudomonadati > Pseudomonadota > Gammaproteobacteria > Moraxellales > Moraxellaceae > Acinetobacter > Acinetobacter equi. The sequence goes on from NZ_CP012808.1 coordinate 173,075, forward strand.
CAACAAAAACAATCGATGAATAAATACGAGTAGCCGCCATTACTCCAATATTTTCAGCATACGTCGTTAAACCTGTTCCTCCGACCGCACCAGACATAGATGTACAAATACCATCAGCAAAAAATGCTTTTCCCATATGCGGGGTAATATTTTTGCCTGTCATTTCGCTCACAACTTTAAAGTGAGCCAAGTTTTCTGCAATAAGAATAAAAGCAATTGGTGTAATCAATAAAATTGCATTCAGCTGAAATTCTGGTTGATGAAATGCAGGCAAACCAAACCAAGCTGCATTTGCCACAGGTGCAAAATCAATTGGTTTTCCAAAGCCCATCATATTTGCAAGTACAAAATAAATAAGATAAGAAATAATTAAACCAACCAATAAAAGCAATCGTCTTAACATACCTGTTGTAAAAACAGCAATTCCCCCAATACACATAGCTGTAAGCAATGCCATCCATGTATCAAATGAATTTCCAGCGATTGCACGAATTGCCCCAGGTGCAAGATTTAGCCCGACAATCATAATAATAGCGCCTGCAACGACTGGAGGAAGTAAATTTTCCATCCATTGCGAACCTGTTTTCATCACAATCAAGCCAATCAGTGCATAGAATAATCCACAGACAATTGTTGCACCTAAAGCAATACCAATATTAGGATTTAGCCCAGATCCGCTATAACCAGTAACAGCAATTACAGCACCAATAAAAGCAAAACTTCCCCCTAAATAACTTGGTACTCGACCACCTGTAATTAAGAAGAAAATAATTGTTCCTATACCCGAAAGTAAGATTGTTAAACTCGGATCGAAGCCCATCAACAATGGTGCCAATACAGTTGCACCAAACATGGCAAATGTATGCTGTAAACCAAGAATAATCGTCTGCGCAGGGGGCAAATATTCATTCATAGATACGGGAGTTTTATCAATATTGCCTTGATAAGGCTTAAATTTCACAAACCAACTTTCTTTCATCACATACCACCCCAATTTACGGCTATGTGAGCTAATACTTAATGGCATTAGCCTGATAAAGTAATTGCAATATTATTCAGATAGTAATTTTTTCTTTTATAAAAACTGTAATTAACTGGTTTAATAAAAGTAATGTCAAAATTTATTCACACCTTACTATTTGAATAACTTTTTAAAATATTCATTATTTTTTAAGCAACAAATATACCAAATATTAAAAATATGATTTTCAAATGACTTAAATAATAAAAATCTAAAAATTCAGCTCAATATTCATAACTTATAGAAATTTATAAATTTAATTTGCACCAAAATAACATCAACTGTTCCATTTTTGAACAAAAAGTCAAATTTAAACACCTACTCAAGGAAATAAATATATATTTTTAATATCAAATATTTTCAATTAAATTCATTCACTTAGTTTTAATATTTTATTTTAAATTCTTATTATTCGAACATATTATTTTATTTATCAATAAAATTAGAAATATATTTTACAGCTTCCCTTTCTAATTTTATACATTAATCAAAAAAGCCATCCATAGCATTTAATTTGAATGACAAATTAATATAAATAGGCTAAGGATGGCTAAATTTATTAAATTAATGCTTTAAAATCTTGTTGACGCCATGCTTCATATAAAATTACGGCAGTCGCATTTGATAAGTTTAAGCTACGTGAATTTGCAGCCATTGGTAAACGAATCCAATGCTCTTTCGGAAACATTAAACGTACGTGTTCTGGCAAACCACGAGTTTCAGGTCCCATCAACAAAGCAACAGGTCGATTCAAATTAGAAGTATGCGGTGTTTCAAAACCCTTGGTTGTTAATGGATAAATTGCATCCATTTCAATACCTTTAGATTTTAAGTTTTCTAAACATTCTTCAAAATTTTCCCAAATTTGCATACGTGCATATTCGTGATAATCCAGACCTGCTCGTTTTAGTTTTTTATCATCAAGTTCAAAACCTAATGGTTTAACCAAATGCAATTGTGCCCCTGTATTCGCACATAAACGAATGATATTCCCTGTATTGCTTGGAATTTCAGGCTCGTATAACACTACATGAATCACAGGATATCTCTACTCTTTTCAATGTAACAAAGCAATTAGCCTTGCCACTGTAATTGTTCACGCAAGCAAACCACTTCACCAATAATGGTTAGTGTTGGTGCTTGTATTTGATGATCAGTCACTTTAGAAGCAATATCTGCTAAAGTTCCAACCACGACTTTTTGCTCTGGCGTTGTTCCTTTCGAAATCAACGCAACAGGCATATTTGGTCTTTGACCATATTCAATCAGTCTTTGACAAATTTTTTCCAATCCAACCAAGCCCATATAAAGTACTAAGGTTTGATTTTCATAGACGAGTTCATTCCAAGGAAGTTCTGGCGAACCTTCTTTTAAATGTCCAGTTAAAAAGCGCACACTTTGTGCATAATCACGATGTGTTAATGGAATGCCTGCATATGCTGAACATCCCGATGCCGCAGTAATTCCAGGTACAACTTGAAATGCAACATCTGCATCAAAAAGTTCTTGAATTTCTTCACCACCACGACCAAAAATAAATGGATCACCACCTTTTAAGCGACAAACACGTTTACCTTCTTGAGCATATTTTACTAATAAAGCATTAATGCCTTCTTGTGGTACAGCATGATTTGAACGTGCTTTACCTACATAAATTTTAGTTGCATCACGGCGGCATAAATCCATAATAGGCTGTGACACCAAACGATCATAAATCACAACATCTGCTTGCTGCATTAAACGCAAAGCTTTTAAGGTTAAAAGTTCAGGATCGCCTGGACCTGCTCCAACTAAATACACTTCGCCTTTAGGTGTTTTCCACTCAATTAATGCTTGCTCAATAATTTGATTCGCTTCATCTAAGCAATCATTAAAGACTTTTTCCTTAAGTGAACTTGCATATAAATTTTCCCAAAAAATACGACGTTCATCAGGATTGATAATTTTTGCTTTAACCTGACTACGCCATTTTCCAGAAAATTCAGCAAGTTTGCCCATACCATGCGGAATAGTTGTTTCAAGTTGAGTACGAATCTGACGAGATAAAACAGGAGAAGTACCATTACTGGCAATTGAAATAACAAGTGGTGAACGATCAACAATCGCTGGCACCATAAAACGACAATGTGGTGGATCATCCACACTATTCACTAAAATATTCTGTGCTTCACAAACCTCAAATACATTTTTATTGGTTTGTGCATCATCTGTTGCGGCAATCACTAACCGATACATATTTAAAGGTATCGATTGATCAAATTTAGCCTGAATATATTTCCCTTGGCTTTCTTCAACCAATTGTAATAATTGTGCATCAATTTCAGGGGCAACAATATCAATTATTGCACCTGCTTTGCTTAAAAGTACTGCTTTTCGATAGGCAATATGTCCGCCACCGACAATCAAACAACGTTGCTTCTGCAACTTTAAAGAGATTGGAAAAATATCCACCAAATAACCTCAAAATATCAATCTGATTGCCGTAGCCGACATTTACACACTCTCTTACATCAACAGTTAGTCGATATAAGTTGCACCACCCATATATGGACGTAAAACTTCAGGAACTTCAATTGAACCATCGGCACGTTGATAATTTTCCATTACTGCCAATAATGTACGACCAACAGCCAAACCTGAACCATTTAAAGTATGCACGAATTCAGTTTTCTTTTGGTCTACACGGTAACGTGCTTTCATACGACGTGCTTGGAAATCGCCCATGCATGAACACGAAGAAATTTCACGATATGTATTTTGACTTGGTACCCAAACCTCTAAATCATAAGTTTTGATTGCACCAAAGCCCATATCACCACCACACAATACGATTTTACGATATGGTAGACCTAATGCTTGAAGGATTCCTTCAGCATGACCTGTTAAATCTTCAAGTGCTTGCATTGATGTTTCAGGTTTTACAATCTGAACCATTTCAACTTTATCAAATTGATGCTGGCGAATTAGACCACGTGTATCGCGACCATAAGAACCAGCTTCACTGCGGAAACATGGTGTATGTGCGGCATATTTTAGTGGTAAACGATCTGCATCAATAATTTCATCACGCACAAAGTTTGTTACAGGAACTTCAGCTGTAGGAATAAGATAAAATTCTTTTTCACCTTGAAGTTTAAATAAATCTTCTTCAAATTTAGGTAACTGACCTGTACCGCGTAAAGAGTCAGCATTCACTAAATAGGGTACATAAGCTTCGGTATAACCATTTTTCAAAGTATGTGTATCTAACATAAATTGAGTCAAAGCACGTTGTAAACGAGCTAATGGTCCTTTTAATACGCTAAAGCGAGTTCCAGTTAACTTCGTTGCAGTTTCAAACTCTAAACCACCCATCATTTCACCAAGATCAGTATGATCTTTGATTTCGAAATCAAATTGACGAGGTGTTCCCCATTTCAAAACTTCAACGTTATCACTTTCATCTTTACCTTCAGGTACAGACTCATGTGGTAAGTTTGGAATAGATAAAGATTTAGCTTCAATTTCAGCTTGTAATTCAGTAAGTTCAACTTCAGCAGCTTTAATTTCATCACCAATAGCACCCATACGCGCCATGATTTCTGAAGCATCACCACCTGCTTTTTTAATTTGACCAACTTGCTTCGCGCCTGCATTGCGTTCAGCTTGTAGATTTTCAGTTTTGGACTGAATTTCTTTACGACGAGCTTCTAATGATGCCCATTCTTCTACGTTGAGTTGTACACCACGTTTAGCGAGGGCTAAGTTAACAGCCTCAATATTATTTCTAAGTAATTTAGGGTCGATCATAGTCAATCTTGAGTAAAGAAAAAAACTGGCTATAGTGTAAGCTCTTAGCACTAAAAAATACAGTGATAGAGCTTACAGCTGTGCCTTATTAAGACAATAAAATCATTATTTATACTGATTAACGTTTTTTATAATTTGGTAAACTTGGCAAATATTCTGGTTTAATCACAGCTTGACTCACACGGTAAGGTAAAATGAGTTCAGGCATACCTTCTGCATAACTTGCTAATTCATATAATGGATATACAAAAACAAGCCCATCTACACCGTAATAAAAGTTATCACTTAATTGTAGTTTATCTCTAGTAATCGCATGATCATTTAACCAATTAGCATTTGCTGAATAAAGCTCATCAAGAACTTTTCGTTCAGTCCCTTTAATTAAAATATCTTGTAAAGCAATACGTTTTTGTAAACTTAAATCAAAATTTACAAATTCTTTATGGTATAAACCATGTGCTGCCCCTGCACTATAAGTATATGAATCAACAATAAATGTTGCGACTTTATACCACTGACTCAAATATCGTACTGACATACTACTTTGACTTAAACCAGCAACAGCTCCTTCTCCAACCTTCACCTGTTCATTTGGCTCAGCCGAAAATGCAGCAGGTTCTGCTTTTTGAATACGATCTTCAAAATATTGATTAATCCAATCTACATTTGTTTCGATAGTTTGAAGATCATATTGCGTACAACCTTCCACATTACATGCTTCTGATTTTAGAAGACTCATCTCAACCGTTTTAGCTTGAATTAAAGGTATTGTCTGTTCTTCTTTTACTTCAACTTGCTTATCTGCAACTGGTTCATTTCGAGGTTTACATCCCGCCAATAAACTCATTGAAATAGCAACAGTTGCAACTACAGCCGAAGTTTTGACTTGCATGAGCTTCATGCTCACTCCCTTTTTATATATTTAAATAACTATTTAAACTATAACAAACTACATATAATTTTTTATTACCCCAATATAATATACAAACACTTATTTAGTGATTAAAAACACAAAAAATACAAATAAAATATAATAAAACACAAAAACTTACTAAGATATAAAAAAGCAACCCATAAGGACTGCTTTCATATTTCACAAAAAGAATTCTTTAGCTTTTTACATAAACAAAACTACTTATTGATCAATGATGTCTGTTCCTTTTGGTGGAACAAAATTAAAGGTAGATGCTGGAATCGTACTATTTACTTTCACATTATTAAACTTCACATACGTTGTTTGCCCTAATGAATCTTGTAGCACCATCAACGATGGTTTATTTTTCGCACTAAAGCTAATTGTTAAACTCTGGAAAGCACTTTCTTTATTTTTTGGAATTAATGTGTAATACGTTTTTGCTTTATCTGGTTGAGTCACTTTATAACTACTCATAATTTGATTAGTATTACCAGACAATAATAAAGCAGGCGTATTTGCAACTTGGTCATCTAAACTTTGACGCACAGCCTGTTGTAAATCTGGATCATAAATCCAAACCAGTTTCCCTGAAGATACGATTGTTTGTTTTACTGGTGATGTTATTTCCCAATAAAACTTCCCTGGACGCTCAACTTTCATCACACCTTTAAAAGTTTGATTCATGTGCTGAGCGGTTAAACCTTTATTTTTAACTGCTTTTGTATTATGAACTTTAGTAGTTTGTTCAAAATTGGCAGTTAAACTTTGTAATCCATTTAATTGGTTAATCAAACTCGCTGCTGCTTGCTGCTCCGATGCCGCTGTGGCAGCAAATACAGTAGTACTCATCATAGGTGTCATACATACTGCACCTAAAGCAATAGTACATACAGTTTTACGAAGCATATTCATAGATTCACCTTTTATATTTGCTTAAAGCAATGATGTAATGTCTTATATTAAACCAATTAAAACTCATAAATTTAGAGAAAATAAGAAGATTTGTTTTGTTATACATATGAATTGTGCAGATTTCTCCATGATGATGAAGAAAAAACATTTTATTATTTATTATTTGAATAATTATTAAAAAAAACCCACTTAAAAAGTGGGCTTTTTCTATTAAAGCTTATGCTTCAACAGTTACGTAGCGACGGCCAAATTGACCTTTCACTTCGAATTTTACTACGCCATCAGCAGTAGCAAATAATGTATGGTCACGACCCATACCAACGTTTGCACCAGCGTGGAATTCTGTACCACGTTGACGAACGATAATGTTACCTGCAGTTACAGTTTGACCACCGTAAACTTTAACACCTAACATTTTAGGATTCGAATCACGACCGTTCTTAGTAGAACCACCGGCTTTTTTACTCGCCATGTCTTATACTCCTAGTGAATTAGCCTGAAATACCAGTAATTTTCAACTCAGTGAACCATTGACGGTGACCTTGTTGTTTACGGTAATGTTTACGACGACGCATTTTGATGATGCGGATTTTGTCGTGACGACCATGGCTAACCACTTCTGCAGTTACTTTAGCGCCAGCTACAACTGGAGCACCGATTTGAATGCTATCGCCATTTACAACCATTAATACGTCATCAAACGTAATAGTTGAGCCAGTTTCAGCTTTCAATAATTCAACTTTAAGGGTTTCACCCTCAACTACACGGTGCTGTTTACCACCGCTTTGGATTACTGCGTACATAATGTACTCCAACTTACCCGTGTTGTCGTGCCGATAAAGGGATATATCGAACTTAAAACGAGCACCACTGGGGTTATATAAGGGCAAAGATTTTAAGTGATATTCATATAAACAACAAGTCATTTGCTGAAAATATTATCACAAGCCATATGCATACTTTATAAACAGTTGCTTTCATACAGTATTCATAGTATCAAAAGCATGTAGAAATCTAATATTCCCAAATGAAAAATTAGCTACAATATTGATATTGTTTGAGTATTCAATATTAAGTTTGAATATTAAAAACTTATCTATTTTAACCGAGTACAACGTTATAGATTAAAAATTTATTTTTTGGCAGACTTAGCAAGCGCACATTTCTGTATACTATGGCAAAACTCACCAAACTGTACTTTTCAACTTTTACATCGAATAAATGAGGTTTCCCTTCACATGACCATCGATTTTAAGCAAGATATTCTCGCTCCAGTTGCCACTGATTTTGCCACGATGGATACATTTATTAATGAAGGAATAACATCTAAAGTTGCATTAGTGATGGCAGTAAGCAAACATGTTGTTGAAGCAGGCGGCAAACGCATGCGTCCTATTATGTGCTTACTTGCAGCAAAAGCATGTGGTACTGAAGATTTAGAAAAACATCGTAAACTCGCTGCAATTATTGAAATGCTCCATACAGCAACGCTCGTTCATGATGATGTTGTTGATGAATCTGGTCTACGTCGTGGTCGTCCAACGGCAAATGCCACTTGGAATAATCAAACTGCGGTACTTGTTGGTGACTTTTTAATTTCACGTGCATTCGACCTATTAGTCGATTTAGAAAACATGGTGTTATTAAAAGACTTTTCTACAGGAACATGTGAAATTGCAGAAGGTGAAGTTCTACAATTACAATCACAACACCAACCAGATACAACTGAAGCAACATATTTAGATATTATTCATGGTAAGACTTCTCGCTTATTTGAATTAGCAACAGAAGGCTCTGCAATCTTATCTGGCAAAGATCAATACCGTGAACCTTTAAAACGATATGCTGGTCATTTTGGTAATGCCTTCCAAATTATTGATGATATTTTAGATTACACCTCTGATGCTGAAACATTAGGTAAAAATATTGGTGATGATCTTATGGAAGGAAAACCAACTTTACCGTTAATCTCAGCTTTACAGAATACTGTAGGTGATGATCATGATCTTATTCGTAAAAGTATTGCCACGGGTGGTACATCAGACTTAGATAAAATCATTCAAATTGTACAAAATTCAGGTGCATTAGATTATTGTCGAAAACGTGCAACTGAAGAAACTCATACAGCCATTCAAGCATTACATGAATTACCAAATAGCCAATACAGATTAGCGCTTGAAAAGTTAGCACTACTTGCGCTTAATCGTATTCAATAAAACATCACTTTAATTGCTCATGCACATTCAAATCAATGACTTACTGATAAAAATGAAAGAACAGCTAGATACTCAAGCTGTTCTTGAAGATGATTTATTAATTGAGTTAGTTAGTCGTATTCGCCCAACAGATACTCACAATATAGATGAAATTCATCAAAAATTTCAAAGCTTTATTGAAGCACTATTAATTACACCAGCAGCAGCAATTACGCTCCAAAGTTTTGTACTTAAGCTCATTAGTCAATATAAGCAAACTAGTCTTTATGCTGATACTGGTATTTTGTCATTAGATGGTTTTTGGAATCAGCTATTTCAGCGTCTTGGTGCATATTTTCTTCCTTTAATTAATGATCCAAATCAACTGCAAGATTTAGTTCGACGGGTTTTTCATCAACGAAGTGATCAATATTGGTTAGATAGTATTTCTTGCACTGAATGGAACCAATTATTTTCAATTTTGAATCAAAGCAATGCAAATCAAAATGAAAAGCGCCTCATTCGGGTTGACTTAATTAAAGCTTTAACTGTTTTATCTTATCGTGTCAGTGGAATTGGTTTATATCCTGAATTTATCAATGCTTACCCTGAACTTACAGAATATGAATCTCCATTCTTAGTGCAAAACAGAGAAATTATTGAGTTTATTCAGCAATATAAACAACTTCATCAAAACGCAGATGATGTTAGTGCTATAACACCGCCTGATGCATCTCAAGCCCTTGTCATGCTTGAACAATGTAGAGATGTTGTCTTAAAAATCAGACGATCGACTAAACGAATTGGGGTAAGTATTAGCTTAACTTATCTTCTTTCACTACTTGAACAATGCTTAGAGCGTATTGAAATTATTCTTAATCTTATTGTTGAAGAAGATGAAGTGCGCTTTGAATCTATTGGTCAGTTACTTACAGACATTACTGATGCAATTTATAGTGAAACAAGTGTTCGCTCACTTTTAGCAACAAATAGTGAATTAATAGCATTACAAGTAACAGAAAATGCGAGTAAAACAGGTGAACACTATGTAAGTACCGATAAAAAAGGTTTTGGAAGCATGTATAAGTCGGCTGCAGGCGCCGGAATTATTATTGCATGTATGGCAACCATTAAAACCTTAATGACTCGGCTTACACTTGCGCCATTAATGCAAGCATTTTCATATAGTATGAACTACTCTCTAGGCTTCATGCTGATTCATGTGTTGCACTTTACTGTTGCAACAAAGCAACCTGCGATGACGGCTGCTGCTCTGGCTGCGACCGTACATCATCGCAAAGGATCTAAAACCGCCCAAATTGCAGAACTTGCAGCACTAATTATTAATATTATTCGAACACAGTTCATTGCTATTTTAGGAAATATCTCCATTGCAATTCCTGTTGCTGCATTGATTGCCTTTTTCTGGGACTTTGCCTTACATGAACCACTAATGAATCATGCCAAAGCAGCAAAAACATTACACGATCTTAATCCATTTACCTCTTTAGCAATTCCGCATGCAGCTATTGCTGGGGTTTGTTTATTTTTCTCAGGATTACTTGCTGGTTATTATGACAATATGGCTGTGTACCGTAAGATTGGTCCACGTATAAAAGCAGACTATCGCTTAAAGAAAATATTGGGACAACCGAGATTAGATAATTTTGCTAATTATATTGAGAGAAATCTTGGTGCTTTAGCAGGTAATTTTTTATTTGGTATTATGCTTGGAAGTATGGGTACGCTTGGGTATATTTTAGGCTTACCACTCGATATTCGTCACATTGCCTTTGCTTCTGCTAACTTTATACAGGGCTTAATGACGATTAATGATACCCCAGACATTGGTCTAATATTAGTTTCATTTTTCGGTGTCTTACTTATTGGTTTAACAAACTTATTTGTAAGCTTTAGCCTCACAATTATTGTAGCATTACGTGCTAGACGTGTTCGTTTTGAACAATGGAAACCACTTGCAAAACTTGTACTCACACACTTTTTAACACGACCAAGTGACTTTTTCTGGCCTCCAGAAAAGAAACTTGAAATCAACGAACAGCAGAATACAGATAAATGATTTGATTAAAATAAAAACAAAACATATCTTATCTATGAAATATTTTTTAAAAAAGCATATGTTTGTGGTGCTTGAAATAAAGTGTACTGATGGGTACACTTTGTTCAATGAATTAGGTTGTACTCGTCATTGATTACACTTACAAGGATGATAATGTGCCAACTTTCATGATTATTTTTGGCAGTTTTCTTTTAATTATCAGTTTTTTGATACTCAATATAACCCCACTCAATGCTATAGATTTAGCAATAATTGAGTGGTTTAGTCACCAAAGAACACAACAATTAAATGAAATTTCCATTGTACTTTCATATTTGGGTGGCATACCTTTTGTATTATTTATAACAACATTATGGTGTTTTTACGCAAAGTTGTTAAAAAAATACGGACGGATCAATTTTGTCTGGTTTGGACTTTTGGGAAGTATTTCTCTTACATGGTTATTGAAATACTTAATTTCAATACCTCGTCCACCAGAAATTTATCATCTTGTAAATGTGTTTGGTTCTTCATTTCCTAGTGGGCATACAGTCTATGCGACGGCACTTGGATGTTTAGCCATTTATGCGTACTCGCAGTCAAAAAAATTTAGAGTAATTCTATTTTTCTCTATAATTTGGATGGTTGTCATGGGTATTTCACGTGTTTATTTAGGTGTACATTACCCATCAGACGTACTCGCTGGCTGGGGTACCGGTTTGATATATATTTCAATAACCTATCTAATCTGTATCAAATTAGAAGGCTCAAGAAAATTTATAGTTTTAGATTAAATCTAATCGAGGTGGAAGAATGATGTCGGCAAAGCTTTGGGCCCCTGCCCTGACTGCTTGCGCATTAGCAACAAGTATTGCACTTGTTGGTTGTAGCGAAGATCCAAAAGATGCTCAGCAAGCTGCGGCAGCCCAACAAATGCCACCAACTGAAGTTGGTGTTATTGTTGCTCAGCCACAAAGTGTTGAACAAACAGTTGAACTATCTGGTCGTACTTCAGCATATGAAATTTCAGAAGTTCGCCCTCAAACAAGTGGTGTCATTCTAAAACGCTTATTTGTTGAAGGCAGCTATGTTCAAGAAGGTCAAGCACTCTATCAACTAGACTCACGTACCAATAATGCAGATTTAGAAAATGCAAAAGCAACCTTGAATCGTCAAATTGCAAATCTAAATATGTTACGTGTGACCGAAGCACGTTATCGTCAGCTTGTGAGCTCAAATGCCATTTCAAAACAAGATTATGATAATGCTGTAACACAGGTAAAACTTGCAGAAGCTGATGTAGCAGCATCTAAAGCACAAGTTCGAAATGCTGAAATTAACTTAGGTTACTCAACAATTCGTGCACCAATTTCAGGTAAAACAAACCGCTCTACTGTCACTGTTGGTGCTTTAGTCACAGCAAATCAAGCTGATCCTTTAGTCACAATTCAACGCTTAAATCCAATTTACGTTGATATTAACCAATCAAGTGCTGAACTTTTACGTTTACGTAAACAAATCAACGAAGGGAAAGTAAGCGATGCAAACAATCCTGTGGTAAAGTTGAAACTTGATGATGGTAGTTACTATCCAATTGAAGGTCGTTTAGCATTCTCAAATGCAAGCGTTAATCCTGATACTGGTACTATTCTTTTACGAGCAACCTTTAACAATCCAAATGATGGTTTATTACCAGGTATGTTTGTTAATGCGCAAATCGTACAAGGCATTCTTCCAAATGCTTTCTTAGTTCCTCAAGCAGCACTTTCACGTACGCCAACAGGTCAAGCTATGGCAATGCTTGTAAATGCGAAAGGACAAGTAGAGTCTCGTCAAGTAACAACGTCTGGTACACAAGGTCAAAATTGGATTGTGACAGAAGGACTTAAACCTGGCGATAAAATCATTGTTGATGGTATTGCAAAAGTAAAACCTGAGCAAAAAGTTATAGCAAAGCCATATCAACCTAAAGGTGCAGCACCTCAAAGCATGGCTCCAAAAAGCGCTCAGCCAGAAAAACAAGCTGATGTAAAACCAGAACAAAAATCTACTTCAAATGCATAAGGAGTAGACTGAATGGCTCAATTTTTTATTCATCGCCCCATCTTCGCATGGGTAATTGCATTGGTCATTATGTTGGCAGGGATTCTTTCCATCGCCAACATGCCAATTGCACAATATCCAACTGTTGCTCCACCAACAGTTACCATTTCAGCAACATATCCTGGCGCATCAGCAAAGACAGTTGAAGATACTGTAACCCAGATCATTGAACAACAAATGAATGGTCTAGATGGTTTACGCTATATTTCATCTAACAGCTATGGTAATGGTCAAGCATCGATAGCCGTAACATTTGAACAAGGTATTGATCCTGATATCGCACAAGTACAAGTTCAAAATAAATTACAATCTGCGACAGCATTACTTCCACAAGCGGTACAACGCCAAGGTGTAAAAGTTACCAAATCAGGTGCAAGCTTCTTACAAGTACTTGCCTTCTACTCTGATGATAACAAGCTAACAGGCGAAGATATTAAAGATTATGTAAACTCTTTTATTTCTGAACCACTTAGCCGTGTACCAGGTGTGGGTGAAGTGCAGGTATTCGGTAGTTACTATGCTATCCGTATTTGGCTTGATCCTGCTAAATTAGCAAGCTTTCAACTAACACCAACAGACATTTCAAATGCAGTTCAAGCACAAAATGCTCAAGTTGCTGTTGGTCAAATTGGTGGCGCTCCATCTGTTGAAGGTCAAGTTCTTAATGCGACAGTCAATGCACAAAGCTTATTGCAAACACCGGAACAATTCCGTGAAATTTTCTTAAAGAATACTTCGAATGGTGCACAAGTACGTTTAGGCGATGTTGCACGTGTTGAACTTGGTGCAGAAAACTACCAGTTTGATTCGAAATTTAATGGTAAACCTGCTGGTGGTGTTGCGATTAAACTCTCAACAGGTGCTAATGCATTAGATACAGCAAAAGCAGTTGAAGCACAACTTAAAGAGATGCGTAACAACTATCCTGAAGGATTGAAAGATACCATCGCCTTTGATACAACGCCATTTATTCAAATCTCTATTGAGAATGTAGTAGAAACATTATTTGAAGCAATTGCGCTCGTATTCTTGGTAATGTTCTTATTCCTTCAAAACTGGCGTGCAACAATTATTCCAACCCTAGCCGTACCTGTTGTGGTATTGGGTACGTTTGCTGTTATTAATGTTTTTGGCTTCTCGATTAACACATTAACCATGTTTGCAATGGTATTGGCCATTGGTCTCTTGGTCGATGATGCAATTGTTGTAGTAGAAAACGTCGAACGTGTCATTCAAGAAGAACATTTAGATCCAGTTCATGCAACTGAAGTTTCTATGAAACAAATTTCAGGTGCACTTGTCGGGATTACAAGTGTGTTATCTGCTGTATTCGTTCCAATGGCATTCTTTGATGGAACAACTGGTATTATTTATCGTCAGTTCTCCATCACACTTGTAACAGCAATGGTGTTATCACTATTAGTTGCCTTAACATTTACTCCTGCTTTGTGTGCTACTTTACTCAAAGCACATGATCCAAATGCCGTTCCAAGCCAACGATTACATGCACGTTTCTTCAGATGGTTTAACCACACATTTGAAAAAATCAGTCATAAATATCAAAACGGTGTAAACCGTATGACACACCATAAAGTATTTTCTGGTGTGCTATATGTGGTCGTAATTAGTGCAATTGTTGTTTTATTAAATAAACTGCCATCGGCATATTTACCAAATGAAGACCAAGGTGTCATCATTACATTGGTTCAATTACCAGATAATGCATCATTGCAACGTACTGAAAAAGTCGTTGATCAAATGAGTGCCTTCTATCGCGAAAAAGAAAAGGATGCTGTTGACTCTGTATTTAGTGTTGCTGGCTTCTCTTTTGCTGGTGTTGGACAAAACGTCGGCTTAGCTTTCGTTAAACTTAAAGACTGGAAATATCGTACGACACCTGAAACACAAATCGGGGCAATTATTCAACGTAGTATGATCATGAATGTCTTGTTTAAAGAAGCAACGTACATTCTTCCGCTACAATTACCAGCAATGCCTGAATTAGGCGTGAGCGATGGTTTTAACCTCGAACTACGTGATGTTGGTGGTAATGGTCATGCAAAACTGAATGAAGCACGTGATGCAGTGGTAGCCATGGCTGCTCAAGATCCGCGCTTAATGCAAGTTCGTCAAAATGGTCAGCGTGATAATGCACAATATCAGATCAATGTTGATCAAGCTGTTGCGGGTGCAATGGGGATTAATATTGCAGATATTAACAACACCATGAGTATTGCTTGGGGTGGTTCATATGTGAATGACTTCATTGATCGTGGACGTGTGAAAAAAGTCTATGTTCAAGCCGAAGATAATGCACGTATGTTGCCTGAAGATCTTGATAAGTGGTATGTCCGAAATAATCAGAACACTATGGTACCGTTCTCGACATTTGCTACAGGCGAATGGACATATGGTTCACCATTGTTACAACGCTATAACGGTGTTCCAGCGATTAATATTCAAGGTTCTCCTGCACCAGGCACTAGTTCGGGCGATGCAATGCTTGCAATGCAAGAAATCGTTAAAAAACTACCTGAACAAGGGCTCAAAGGTTTTGACTTCCAATGGACAGGTATTTCTCTCGATGCACAAGATTCATCATCTCAAGCACCGATGGTATATGCACTTTCATTATTAATCGTCTTCCTTTGCTTAGCAGCTTTATATGAAAGTTGGTCTATTCCATTCTCTGTAATTTTAGTTGTGCCATTAGGTGTAATTGGTGCAGTTGCATTAACATTCGCAGCAATGATTCTGAAAAGTGATCCAAACTTATCAGATAACATTTACTTCCAAGTCGCAATTATTACCGTGATTGGTTTATCTGCGAAGAATGCTATTTTAATTGTAGAGTTTGCAAAAGAACTGCAAGAAAAAGGTGAAGAACTTTTCGAAGCAACCATGCACGCTGCAAAAATGCGTTTACGTCCAATTATTATGACAACACTCGCATTTGGTTTTGGTGTACTTCCACTTGCTCTATCTACAGGTGCTGGTGCAGGTAGTCAAAACTCTGTTGGTTATGGTGTGCTTGGTGGGGTTCTCTCTTCAACTTTACTGGGTATTTTCTTTATTCCAGTATTCTTTGTTTGGATTCGAAGCATATTCAAATATAAACCAAAACAAATAAATAATCAGGAGCAATCATCGTGATGCAAAACATATGGTCTATTTCAGGTCGTAGCATTGCGGTATCTGCACTTGCGCTTGCTTTGACAGCTTGTCAAAGCATGCGTGGTCCAGAACCCGTAGTACAATCTAATATACCTAGCACATATACCAATGCTTCTGGTACTTCTATTGCAGAACAAGGCTATAAAGATTTCTTTGCTGACGCTCGTTTAGTTAAAGTGATTGACCTAGCATTGGAAAATAACCGCGATTTACGTACAGCAACATTAAATATTCAGCGTACACAACAACAATACCAAATTTCTAAAGACAACCAACTACCAACAATTGGTGCAAGCGGTGGTGTTTTACGTCAAGATACGATTACAGCACCTTCTCCTTACACAACTTATAGTGTTGGTTTAGGTGTAACATCATATGAATTAGATTTTTGGGGTCGTGTACGTAGTTTAAAAGACAGTGCGTTAGATACATATTTAGCAACTGCTAGCGCTCGTGAATCGACTAAAATTGCCTTAATCAGTCAAGTCACGCAAGCATGGTTATCTTATGCTTTTGCGAATGCAAACTTGCAATTGGCTGAGCAGACTCTCACAAGCCAACAAAAGGCTTATGAGCTCAACAAAAAGCGCTTTGATGTCGGTATTGATAATGAACTATCCGTTCGACAAGCACAAATTTCTGTTGAAACTGCCCGTAGTGATGTTGGAAGTTATAAAACTCAAGTTTCTCAAGCACTCAATGCTCTAAACTTATTGGTTGGTCAACAAGTTCCTCAAGACTTATTACCACCTGCGCATTTAGAAAAAGTGACAAACATTGAGGCAATTGGTACAGGCTTACCAAGTGACTTACTGAATAATCGCCCTGATTTACGTAGTGCGGAATATCAACTATCTGCTGCTGGTGCCAATATTGGTGCTGCAAAAGCTGCTTTATTCCCAACGATTACCTTAACAGGTAATGCTGGCTATTCATCTACAGATTTAAGTGATTTATTTAAATCAGGAAGTTTTGTATGGTCTGTTGGTCCAAGTCTTAATCTTCCAATTTTTGACTGGGGCACACGTAAGTCAAACATTAAAATTGCAAAAATTGATCAAGAAATTGCACTTTCTAACTATGAAAAAGCAATTCAATCTGCATTTAGTGAAGTGAACGATGCTCTTGCTGTTCGCACACATATTGCTGATCGCTTATCGGCTCAAAAACGATTAGTCGAAGCTTCTAAAGCAACATATCGTTTATCTGATGCACGTTTCAAAGCGGGTATTGATGGCTATTTAAATGTACTCGATGCTCAACGAAGTTCTTATTCCGCTGAACAAGGTTTACTTGCTTTAGAACAAGCAAACCTCAATAACCAAGTTGAATTGTATAAATCTCTTGGTGGTGGTGTAAAAGCAATATCTTCAGAGCAACTTACAGCCGAGCCTTCTACTTCTGATCTAAAATATGGTAACAAATAAAAAATCTAATCATGATTTTTTATATTGAATAAAAGAGCTCACTTCGGTGGGCTTTTTTATTGAGTAATGATTCGCTTTGAGATATTTTGATCTTCAATCTTTTAAAGTTTCATTTATGACTATGCAATTAAGTAATTTAGAAACTATTCCTGGACATCGAATTCTACGTCAACTAGATGTGGTTTATGGAAGTACTGTAAGAAGTAAACACGTTGGTCGCGATTTGCTTGCAGGATTGAAAAACATTGTAGGTGGTGAATTAAAAGCCTATACCGAACTTTTAGAAGAATCTCGCCAAGAAGCAATGAATCGTATGATTGAAAAAGCACAATCATTAGGTGCAAATGCGATTGTTGGTATTCGTTTCTCTACCTCAAATATTGCCCAAGGTGCTTCAGAACTTTTTGTTTATGGTACAGCAGTCATTATTGAGCCAAATACGATGACAAAACTTCCAGATCCATTTCCAGTACAAGGCTAAGAAACATGGATGGCTTACTGTTTAAAATTGCATTGACCGCTTTTCTATTTTTTATAGGATGGATTTTTGGTCGTCACATTGAGCATAAACACTTACATGAACTAGAAGTACAAGAAGAAAAATTAGCTTATATCACTATAGATACCAATAAATTCAATACATCAAATCACTTTGGACAACTTGTGAGTAGTAATGTTGTACTCTCACATGACTATTTTAAATATATTATTTCTCTTATTCATAATTTCTTTGGTGGTCGTCTAAGCACTTATGAAACTGTACTTGATCGTGCAAGACGTGAGGCAGTTGTTCGACTCAAACAAGAAGCTGAGAAAATAGGAGCTCATCATATTATGGGATTACGTCTAAGCACTACAGAAATGGGCATGGATGGTGGCATGATTGAAGTCTTTGCTTATGGAACGGCTATTTCTAATAAATCCCAATAAAATGAAATACATCTAATATTGATAATCTTTTTCATAAGACTTTGGAATAACATATCTTACTCCATTAAATCTGAGTAAGAAATTTTGCTTTGAAGTCTTTCTATTTATTTCAAAACAATTTTCCTCATCCCCTGTCATTTCATAATGCTCTAGCCGACTACGAACTTGAATATCGAAATATCCATGTGTTTTTGTTGGTCGCATCACTAAGACTGAGTTTCGTTCTTCAATATCTGCATTACAACGCGTATCAGTATCCACAATGTATTCATTCACAATCAGACTATCTAGAATATGTTTTTTATTGTCTAAATCATATAAATTTAAGATAGTCGCATGATATGGGTGAACTTGAGATCTTAGAGAATAGTTTAATCTCAATCCAACAATACGATAACTAGGCTTCACAAAATAAGGAGCAAAATCCCAAGTAATACTCAAAAGTTCAACTGCATCTGAAAGTAATTTATCTTCAATGGCATAAAAGTAATCAACTTTTCTATTTTTATGATTCACACCTAAAATATAAAGTTGATAATCTCCTATTTCTTTTTCCTCATCATATTGCTGAACCGCATACACCATTAATAACTGATTTTCATTTTGAGGATTAGCCTTACAACTTATTAAATGACTTGGATTAAACTCTAAATCAACTTGGTTAAGCACATGGTCAATATTTTGTTCATTTTCACAATTAAATGCATAAACAAAAGATGAGATAAATAATTGTAAAAATATTGCTAAAAAATTAATTTTTATCATGATCAAAATCGACTTCTAATCATGCTTTAGAAGTCTTCCTCATTAAAAAATATCACTTCACTTTCGTTTTTCTAATCATTTTATATAAGGTACTTGGTGAAATCCTTGAAACCCAAGTTCCTAAAACTTCTTTACGTCCACCAATTACAATATATTCTTGCCCATTCAGTAAAGCTTTAATCGAAATATCTGCAAAGTCTTCAGGTTCTAAACCATTTTCAATAGCTTCATCCTGATGTCCTTGTGGCTGTCCTGCACCATTTAAAGCATTAAATGACACATTGGTTTTAACAAAACCTGGAAAAATTACAGAAACATCAACCCCCTCATTGGCAACTTCAGCACGTAAACTATTTGCCCACATATGAACTGCGCCTTTAGCAGCTGAATATGTCGCACGATACTGCGTACCCAATAAACCAGCCACACTTGAAACAAAAACAATTCGACCCGATTTCTGCGCTAAAAATGTAGGTAAAACAGTTTTTGTTAAAAAGACTTGAGAAAAATAATCCACTTCCATAATGGCACGTTCAGTTTGCATAGTTGTATCTGCAATTAAAGCTCTTTGGCTTAAACCAGCATTATTAATCAGCCAATCAATTCTTCCTTTTGCATTCAAAACTTTTTTATATGCCTGAAGTACCTGTTCTTCATCCGTAATATCGGCAGCAACAGATAAATGTTTTTCAGAATGGAGTAAGGCTAAACGAACACTTTCCAATTCATCTACACGGCGTGCTGTTAAAATTACTTCTGCACCTAATGCAGCACACTTTTCTGCCAAAGCTTTTCCTAAACCTGAAGATGCGCCAGTAATCCAAACCACTTTATTTTCTAAGTTTTTTAATTTACTCATCTTTAAACTTCTTCCTGAATTTAAATTCAAATTTCGCTTATTCTTTCATACATCATCTGAAATGATCTTTGGCAAAAAAGATGAAAGATCGCATATTGCTAATTCTTTTCTAAAAAGCCCATAAAATAACGAAAATAAACTTGCGATGTTTCTAAATCAAAATGAGGCACAATTTTTTGAATGCGTTTATATCCTAATTGTGTGGTGACATTAATCACTCCATTTAAGGTTTTGTCGACCACAAGATTAAACTTCAGCATATCTTTCGGTGTACGAATTAACTGACTTACGCCTTGATCAATAATTTTAATAAATAAATCAAATGTTGGGCGAATAAAAGTAGAACTACCCAAATTTAATTGTTCAACACAATTTAAAGCTTCATTCGCTAAAATATCATCAACAGTATAAGTTAAGAACCATTCACCATCTCGTTCTTCCATTTGCTCATAAATATAATTCACCATGGGCTTTAAACGTTCATTACTAAATAAAGAAATTGCCCATGGCATATATTTTTTTAAATTATCGGTAATTTGTTGCAGCGTATGTTCTGTTTCACCTACACCTTTAAAATTTTGTGCCGTAATAATACTAAAAACACGGTCAATCACTTCACATGAAATTTCGGTAAGAACATCACCTAAGGGCTTGGCTAAATTACTCGAACCGTCTTGATTCATTTCATGATGAATGCACTGAAACTTTTGAAATGTAGGCAAATTTAACTGTATACAAATTCGATAACCCATAAAATTCACTCCAATTTTTATCTTAAATTTTCAACTCAAATCATTGTTTTCATGAAAATGATCTTAACTCACTATCACATCATTTTTTATCTATCTGTTTAACATAGCGTACACATCACTAAGATGTCATTTTTTTTGCTACAATAGTTCTAATTATTCATTCACTTTTAATCCGTTCTGACTATGACTGATTCTGCGCAAAATATTGCTACGACTTATGATCCTACCGAGATCGAAAAAAAATGGTACAAGACTTGGGAAGAAAATGGCTACTTTAAGCCATCGGGTCAAGGCGACTCATTCTGTATCATGATTCCGCCACCAAACGTCACTGGTAGCTTGCACATGGGTCATGGTTTCAACAATGCCATCATGGATGCTTTGACACGCTATAACCGTATGTCTGGCAAAAACACATTATGGCAACCAGGTACTGACCACGCAGGTATTGCGACTCAAATGGTTGTTGAACGCCAATTAGGTGCTCAAAACATTAGTCGCCATGACTTAGGCCGTGAAAAATTCATTGAAAAAGTTTGGGAATGGAAAGAACAATCTGGCGGTAACATTACACGTCAAATTCGTCGCTTAGGTTCTTCTGTAGACTGGTCTCGTGAACGCTTCACTATGGATGATGGTTTATCGAATGCAGTTAAAGAAGTATTCGTAAAACTTCATGAAGAAGGCTTAATTTACCGTGGTAAACGCCTTGTAAACTGGGATCCTAAATTACAAACTGCCCTTTCTGACTTAGAAGTTGAGTCAGATAAAGAAGAACAAGGTTCTTTATGGCACTTCAAATATTTCTTTGAAGATAAGTCTCTTCGTACTCACGATGGTAAAGATCACATCGTAGTTGCAACAACTCGTCCTGAAACATTATTAGGTGATACAGCCGTTGCTGTTGCACTTGATGATGAGCGTTATGCAGACTTAGTAGGTAAAAACATTATCCTACCAATTACAGGTCGTGCGGTTCCAATCGTTAAAGATGAATATGTAGACAAAGAATTCGGTACAGGCTGTGTAAAAATCACCCCTGCACACGACTTCAATGACTATGAAGTAGGTAAACGTTGCGAATTGCCAATCATCAACATCTTCAACAAAAATGCTGAAGTTCTTGCTGAGTTTGAATATATCGCTAAAGCGGGCGAGCAAATTTCTAAAACGATTCCTGCACCTACGGACTATATTGGTTTAGAACGTTTTGAAGCGCGTAAGAAGTTAGTAGAACAAGCTGAAAGCGAAGGCTGGTTAGACCAAATTCAACCATATACATTGAAACCACCTCGCGGTGACCGTTCAGGTGTAATTGTTGAGCCGTTATTGACTGACCAATGGTATGTGAAGATCGCTCCACTTGCAGAACCTGCAATTAAAGCAGTGAAAGATGGTGACATCAAATTTGTACCTGAGCAGTACAGCAACATGTACATGGCTTGGATGAACAACATTCAAGACTGGTGTATCTCTCGTCAATTGTGGTGGGGTCACCGTATTCCTGCTTGGTACGATGCTGAAGGCAATGTATTTGTTGGTCGTGACGAAGCTGAAGTTCGTGCGAAAAACGGTATTGCCCCTGAAGTTGAATTGAACCAAGACGAAGACGTATTGGATACATGGTTCTCATCAGGTCTTTGGACATTCTCAACATTAGGTTGGACTGGCGACGAAGCGAAAGATAAAGAAAACTATTTCTTAAATACTTTCCACCCGACTGATGTATTGGTTACTGGTTTTGACATCATCTTCTTCTGGGTTGCTCGTATGATTATGCTTACGATGCACTTCATGAAAAATGAAGATGGTACGCCACAAGTTCCGTTTAAAACTGTGTATGTACACGGTTTGGTACGTGATGGCGAAGGTCAGAAAATGTCTAAATCTAAGGGGAACGTACTTGATCCTCTAGATTTGATTGACGGTGTTGATCTTGAAACTTTAGTACAAAAACGTACAACAGGTTTGATGAACCCGAAACAAGCTGCGAAGATTGAAAAATCAACCCGTAAAGAATTCCCAGAAGGTATTCAATCTTACGGTACAGATGCAGTTCGTTTCACATTCTGTGCGCTTGCGAACACAGGTCGTGACATTAAGTTCGACATGAAACGTGTTGAAGGTTACCGTAACTTTGCTAACAAAATCTGGAACGGTACTCGTTTCGTTCTTATGAATGTTGAAGGTCAAACTGTTGGTCAAACTGCACGTCCTGATCTTTGGGAATTGCCTGAACAGTGGATTGTAAGCCGTTTACAAAAAGCGACTGCTGCGGTGCAAACTGCATTTGCAACATACCGTTTAGACTTAGCTGCTCAAGCAATTTACGAATTCATTTGGAATGAATACTGCGATTGGTACGTTGAATTAACTAAGCCTGTATTAAACGATGAAAACGTATCTGAAGAGCGTAAAGCTGAAGTTCGTCGTGTACTTCTTTCTGTAATGGAATCTTCTTTACGTCTTGCGCATCCGTTAATGCCTTACTTAACTGAAGAAATTTGGCAAACACTTGCGCCAATGATTGGTTTGGGTGGCGAAACTATTATGCTTGCTCAGTACCCAACAACTGACGAAGCGTTAATGAATGACCAAGCTGAAGCAGATATGCAATGGCTTCAAGGTTTGATTGGTGCGGTACGTAACATTCGTGGTGAAATGGGTCTAGGTAATGCTCGCTTATTACCTGTTCTGCTTCAAAACACGACTGATGCTGAAAAAGCACAAATCGCACGTATTGAACCGTTGTTTAAAGCATTGGCGAAAGTTGAAAGCATTACTTTCCTTGCAGATGCTGAACAACCGCCATTGTCTTCATCTTCTGTAGTGGGTCATGTGTCTGTATTTGTTCCAATGAAGGGTTTAATTGACCCTAAAGCGGAATTGGGGCGTCTACAAAAAGACTTAGACAAGGTTCAAAAACAGCACGACCAAATTGCAACTAAACTTTCTAACGAAGGTTTTGTAGCAAAAGCACCTGCGGCTGTGGTTGAAGGCGAGAAAGTAAAACTTGCTGAATTTGCTGACCAATTAGCGAAGATTAAAGCGAATATGGAGCAAATTGCAGCGCTTTAATGCTGTAGTTTGATTCAAAAAAATCCCCTCTTAGTGAGGGGATTTTTTATACTAAATATTTTTCAATTTGGATGATCCACTCAGGTTTTTCTGAAATTTCTTGTCCACAATATAAATCACAGAGTTTAGCTTTATTACAATCAATAAATTTATGAATCTCGTCTTTTAAGTGCTTTGGATTGCCTTCAATTTTTTGTTCGGTATCTAAATATATTATTGAATCATCACCCTTGATGTAACTATTTAGAGCACTTTCATCAAATTTAAATTTAGAAAATATGTCTTTAATATTCTGTTCATTTGATTGCTCAATACAGCTACTTAAAGCATTATAAAAAGCCTTTGGCACTAGAGCTTCTTCAATCTCTGTTGGATAGTGAACTGTACTTTCAATAGTATGAAGTTCAATTTTTTGACTATTAGATTGTAATCTTCTAATTCTCATGATGTTACCAACATCTGATTTTTCCGAAAGTCTTACACCCTGTATGTCAGTATCAATTAAACAAAAAATCTTCCCTTTAAAGGTTTTATTATCATGACCTTGTGCAATAGGAGTATGTAAATAATTATATAATACCGCTACTATTGCACAGCTACCTACAGGTAAAAATTTAGTTTTTTGGATTAATTCTTCACTTAGATGCTTACATATATATTTCTTATCATCTTCGCTTTCAACGACAAGCCAATTTACATCTTGGAGACGTAAAGAACTAATTATAGATGATACTAAGTCAAAATAACTTTTGAATTGAATATCATCAGGATGCTGTCGCTGTTTAGCAAAATAATTAGAAAATGAAAATGGCTTAATTTCAGCTACTTCTGAATCTGATTGAATATGATGTAAAACACCTTCATCAATTATCGGTAAAGCACCATACCAATGAGTTGTAACAAATAACTGTACATTAAATTTTGTTGCCAATATTTGCAATCTTTTAAATTGGTCATAGCACATAGAAACATGTAATGATGATTCAGGTTCATCAATCGCTAAAATAATATTTTGGCTAAGTTTTCTTTCTTGTGTTAAAAATGCATAAGCTATATCTATTAGTGCTTTTTTTCTCTCACCTGCCGACATATTTTCGATAGGTTTACCATCTCGTTTTAATTTACGTTTGGAGAAAAATGAATCAACAATAATATCTGTAAGATGGTTAGCTGTAAGCTTGGTTTTAGCTTTATACTCTTTTTCAAAGTCATACTTATCATCAATTAATTGGACTGTATGAGCTACTTTACCAACGAAATCTTCTAAATCTGAATTGACTATATCCAATAAGCTTTTTTGAGATCTTCCTTCTTGTACTGGTGCTTTTTGGGTGAGCACTTTTTCTATTCTTTCTTTAATATTTTCACTCATCAAGTCCTGCATTCCTTTGGACTCTAATCTTAGAAAATCATTGAGTGATGTTTCTACAGGAATATATTGATATGAATATTTACTAATAAGATCTGACTTTAATTTTTCTAAAACCCTACGCAATTTTTTTCCATCTGATAATTCTGGGACTTTCTCTTTGATCTGCTTAATAACTGATTTATTAAACGTAATAAAAGCATTCTCAAGAAACTCTCCACTAGGTGAATGAGAGCTTAAAATCAAGTAATGAGTTTCGTTATATTTTTTTAAACAATCTCTATGCTCAAAAAAATTATTGTAAATTTTATAATTACCTGAATTTCCATCTAACTCCATAAAAAATTCATTAATAATTGGAATAATTTGCTGAACATCTTTATCAAATTTTTTTAATTCACTTTTTTCTATTAAAAAAACTGGAGCAACAAATGCATCATTTTTATTTTGATGAGTATTATATATAAACTCTCTATTGTTAAAAAAAGAATCTAAAGACTCTAAAATAGAACTCTTCCCTGCTCCATTTTGTCCAATAAAAAGATTAAAATTTTCAACGTCATTAATACCGAAAGGAATATATCGAGCACCTTTATATATTTTAAAGTGACGAAGAAAAACACCAACTAACATACAACCCCAAAGCACAAAATTATTCTATATTTCACGAATTTACCATGATTTAAAATTGAATCCTATTTATTATTGGTCTAATAAGTCTTATTACAGAAAACGAAATTTTAGATTCATAAGTTGTTTGGCACGTAAGAGTTGCCACATCAAATTTTCTGCATCTGTGGCGCATGGATTTGGCGAATTCTAATAGTTGGGGATCTATTTTCATTTTTATTTCCCTCTCAAATTTATTGTCATTATATGCGACGCAATGAAGTTCCCTCTCCTCTCAGGAGAGGGCTAGGGAGAGGTGAAGCTAGAGAATTAAATCTACAAAATACCCTCATCCCCTTGCGGAACCATGTTCCTCATCCCAAAGGGAGAGGGAGAAAAGCTTAAAGCACCTGATGCTCCAACAACATCTCCAACCCACTCTCTTTCCCCATATACATGAGTCTCTGTTTTTCTGCTTTAAGCTGTTGCTTCACCGCCGACACATCCGCATCAATCTGCTTATATAAGTCTGTAATATTCAGTTGCCCTTTTGACTTACTTACTGCAATTTTGGCTTTATTCGACCAAATAAGCGAATCAATTAACTCCTGAATCTGCATCTTTAACGCTTGGCTTTGCGCTTCCAACGCCTGTTGGTAAAACTTCACTTGCTCTGTGCTTAAACCTTTATTTGAACCATTTTTACTTTGCTCGACTTCAAGTTGCAATTTTAGTAAAAAGAACAAATCTTCCTGTTCATGGGCTTCATTAGCACGTTGTAACAGTTCAGTCTTTTCCGCTTTTTTAAACTCATCAGGCTCACGGTCAGGGTGAATGATTGAAGCAATTTTTAAATATACCGTTTTCAGTGATTGATTCACTAACTTTTCAGCTTGTGCTTGTTTATCCTCCTGACGTTTTAACTTGGCTTGTTCACGTGCTTGTAGGTATTTGTCACTGTTCCAACCTTCATCCAAACTTTCTTCTTCAACTTTTAAGTCTTTATTTTCAGGTTCGTTAAAAGACTCTGAACTTCTCTTCTTGGTTTTTTTCTTATCGTACTCGTTTGCCTGCTGATAATAAGCATACATCTTCTCAACCTCATACACCTGCTGTTGATTCAACATTCGAGAGCCTTGCAATAGACGAGCTAGAGCTTGAACCTTATCTTCAACTGTTGCTGTATCAGTTTTGTTGAAACGGTATAGATTCAAGCTATTCCACAATGTTTGCATTTGCTCAAACAAAGTTCTATATAAATCTCGATATGCAGGCATCAGTGCCTTTTGACTATAGGTACGAATTTCATCTTGTGCTTGTTGCCATGCAGCCAGCAACAGTTTTTGCTGTTCAATTTCATCAATTAAACGATTCAGCTTTTTATGTTGTGGTGAAACTTCAAGAACAGTTTGACCAGTAAGTTGGAGTTCCAAAGACATATACATTTCAATAAAAACAACGTGACACTATTATGCCTATCTCTCTAGAAAATACCTACGTTTAATCATTTAAGCTCTATAAAGTAGAGCTATAATAATAACTATAAATTCATCACTATATAAATATTATATAATTCACATATAACAATAATGAGTTTAAGTTTAATAAATTATTTTAATAACAAAAAATATATCTACTTGACAAAAATAGGATTTTAATCCAACATTTTATCTACAAAAAAAACTAAATCAAAATTTTAAAAATCTCAAACAATGTAAAAATTAACGACCAAAATAAAAAAGGATTAATCACGATGTTATTACAATATAATGGCTATAGCATAGAGCTAGAATCAACTTATATAAATCAACTTATCGCAGAAAATAAATTCAAACTAAATGGTACAATTGTAGAAAAAACACATTAATGTTTGAATTTGAAGCCTTTATTGAAGATGAAGAAATCATTATTGATGCTTATTACTCAGATAAAGACTTAGTCAAACTTTATATCGATGAAACGTATGAAATAAACTTCAATAGATATTTCAAAAAATCAGATTTTGAAAATTTTAAAATAATCCAAAAAACCTATTAACATATCAATTAGAATAAAATATATTTTTTATTCTAAATTTCACTTAATGTATAAATCAATTTACTCTGAAATTACTTTCAATCACCGAATAAAGGTTTAGAATGGATCTATATAAGTTTCATTTATCCTATATCCTTTCAATCTAGCCTTTTCTTCATTTTCAAACCTTATTAAGCTTTGTTCTTCTTTATATTGATCTATTTTTAATAATCGCTCTTGCATACTTAATCTTAAAAATTCATATTCCTGCTCTGGAATACACGTTAAATCAGACTCTAAATCTGCACCCATATAAGCATCTAATTTAACGGAATAATCCTTATAAAAATCGATTCTAAAAACCATTTCATCTAAATAAAACTTTGTTTCTATGCAAAAAAAAATCTGGGGTTTGTAACGCACTTTTAAAAGCTTCCACATTCAAAACTTCAGGTGCGATACACAAATAAGGTTGCTCAAAAAAGACTGAAATGCATTCTGTCTTATCATACCTTGCTTCATAAAGCTCAAAAAAATGCTGACATCCTTTATCTAATAAACTTTGAATATACTTTTGATACAATACAAATACATCATCGATATTCAACTGAGCATCAGCCAATTGAAAAACCATATAAATTGAAACAATGTCTCTCTCTTTAATTCGTATAGATAGCTCATTAACATGTTTAAATTGTAATTGACGAAATAATGTATTAATTGAAACAGACACTAAATCTGATGAGTTTTTATTGGCATAGCCTTTGGATACGAAATTAAAATCGTAGTCAGTATATCGGTTATAAATGGGTGGGAAAATAATATTTGCATCATCTAAGTTGCACTCCTGTTCAAGCTGAAAATATCCTTTCCGCCCTAACCCAATATTTAACTCAGAATTTTCAATTTTAATTTGCCCATAGCCCTCTATACTTTTATGAATTGAAAGATCATTATCTAATTTTTCAATTGGGCTTTGTCTGTAAACAAACGAGTCTTTTAAAAAATTTAAATAAAATACTCTATAAGCAAGTATAACCAATATTGTACAAGCTAAAGTCAATCCGATCAGAAATGCATCCATTCATTTCCTCCAAATTCTTTTTATTGTTAAATATTTCTTAAATATTATTCTACAAGAAATTTTTATTTTTTCTAGCGTAGATTCACATTAATATAATATATACGCCTTGAGCTTGTTTTAACTACAATTTCAAACCAAAAAAAATGTATATTTCAAATAAAAATAATATATAAAATACTCCTTACTTTACATTTTCTAATTAATTTTAAAATTCTTATGTGCTCATAGTTTTTTAAGATATTAATTCCTATCAACTATCCAGAACTTTCATACTATTATCAAAAGAAGGCTTAATAATTTAATTTATTAAAAAACATGTATAAAATTCACATTTTCACTATAAAAATACTAGGTGTACATTATAAATCACATAAATTTTATAATCAGAATTTCTGTACATAAGACTTATTCACATCAGCAAAAATATAATTAAATACCTAATATTAAAATATATTTTAATATTACTATTTCACTACCTTACATCAAATATATAATATTTAATGCAATTTAAACCTTATTTGAATTATAGTATATTTCACATAATTTATGAGAATTACATCTAGTTTTTTATTATTTTATAGACAAAAACATTAGTTACAAAATGTTTCTATTTTTCCTTAACCTCAATTTAAAAACCGTTTTTTTTTACTAAATATCAACAATAAAAAATAGCTGCACCCCTTATAAATACTCAACTTTCTAAAATAAAAGTAAAAACCAAGTCACATTTTAAGCATAGTAGTTCTATAAAATTATTCTACTTGAGGAAATATAGTTAAGTCGCATAAGATAAATGTGATGTAACTCTTTCGTAAATAAAAATACATCTTTTATACAGATGAATTCATTTTAAATAACGAAATAGTTAGTTGAAGAAAAAATTATATTAAAACGGAGTTTTATAGATGACATATCAATGCAGTAAGCTATCGGTTCTTTGTGCAAGTGTTTTAATGCTTGGTCTAAGTGCCTGTTCAGACAATAAGAAAGCACCTGCAAGCGAAGGAGCTGGTTCCGAAGCAACAATAACTTCGGGAACATTAGATAAAATTAAACAGTCAGGAACAATTGTTCTTGGTCATCGTGACTCTTCAATTCCATTTTCATATATTGCAGATAATCCAAACCAACCCGTTGGTTATGCACATGACCTTCAAATGAAAGTTGTTGAGGCTGTTAAGAAAGAACTTAACATGCCAGATCTGAAAGTACGTTATAACTTAGTCACAAGCCAAAATCGTATTCCACTCGTTTCAAATGGAACTGTTGACCTCGAATGTGGTTCTACAACTAATAATAAAGAACGTCAGCAACAAGTCGACTTCTCTTTAGGTTTCTTTGAAGTAGGCTCTCGCCTTCTTACTGCAAAAGATTCCGGTATTAAAGATTTCTCAGACTTAAAAGGTAAGAAATTAGTTACTACGGCTGGAACTACATCTGAGCGTTATATTCGTCAGCATCAACAAGAGTTAGGAATTGGGGAAATTATTTCAGCAAAAGACCATGCTGAATCATTCTTAATGTTACAAAATGGTCGAGCTGCAGCATTTATGATGGATGATATTTTACTTGCAGGGGAAAAATCTAAAGCTAAAGATCCAAACAAATGGGAAATCGTAGGGACTCCACCAATTCAAGAAGTCTATGGCTGTATGCTTCGTAAAGGAGATGCGGGCTTTAAAAAAGTGGTAGATGGTGCAATTAAATCAACCTATGATTCTGGTGAAATTAATGAGATGTACAAAAAATGGTTCTTATCTCAAATTCCACCAAAAAACATTAACTTAGACTTCGCAATGTCAGATCAGGTTAAAGCTTTAATTAGCTCACCACATGACCGTGATCAATAATTTAAAACAATAAAATTTATTTCAGGCAAAAGTGATTTTTGCCTGAAATCATTCGGAGTTATTATGAATTATACTTGGAACTGGGGAGTCTTATTTCAGTCTACAGGTGTTGGCACTACCACATACTTCGATTGGATTCTAACAGGAATCGGTTGGCTATTTGTCATTGCTATTGTCGCATGGTCTATTGCAATGGTACTCGGAAGTATTTTAGGTATTATGCGAACATTGCCCAATAAAACTGCACGTGCAATTGCAACAACATATGTGACAATTTTTAGGAATATTCCCCTTCTTATCCAACTGTTTATTTGGTTCTATGTTGTTCCAAATTTTTTACCTGGTCCAATTAAAACTTGGTGGATCATGGATTTAAGTGCCAATACTTCTGCACTTATTTCTGCAAGTGTCGGTTTAGGTTTATTTACAGCTGCACGTGTATGTGAGCAAGTTAGAACAGGGATTGAAGCATTACCTCAAGGGCAAATCAATGCTGGTTATGCCATGGGATTCAGTACATTTCAGTTATATCGTTACGTGGTTCTCCCTCAATCATTTAGAACTATTTTGCCACCACTCAGTTCAGAGCTAACCAACTGTGTAAAAAATACGTCCGTTGCTTCTCTTGTTGGGGTTGCTGAAATTATTACGCAAATGAAAACCATCAGTGAATACACCCAAAGTACAATTGAAGTCTATACCTTTATCACTTTGATTTTTATTGTTATTAATGTATGCCTAATTCAAAGTATGTTATTGCTTGAGAAGCGTTTACGTATTCCAGGCCTCATTGCAGGAGACAAATAATGGAATGGCTCACTGCATTTTTCTCAGACTTACAAACTTCTTCTCCGGCACTTTGGTATGGTTTTACCATTACGTTAAAAGTACTCATTATTTCAACTATTGGCGGTGTTTTCATCGGAACGATATTGGCATTAATGCGTTTATCTTCCATACGTATATTCAACATTGTTGCCAAAGGTTACGTTAATTTATTTCGTTCCATTCCTTTACTTTTGGTCCTAATGTGGTTTTATTTTGCTGTACCATTTTTCTATACAGCAATCACTGGAAAATACTTAACCATAGATACAGCACTTGTTTCGAGTATTGTAGCATTTATGCTTTTCGAAGCAGCTTACTTTTCTGAAATTGTCCGTGCAGGTATTCAATCAATCCCACGTGGGCAATCTGCTGCTGCATACGCTTTAGGAATGACTTATGGTCAGTCTATGCGTCTAATTATTTTACCTCAAGCATTTAGAAAAATGACACCGTTGCTGTTACAACAAACCATTATTTTATTCCAAGATTCTACAATGGTTTATGCAATTGGGTTACTCGACTTTTTCAGAACAAACTACGTTCGTGGTGACTTAATGTCATTGCTGACACAATATATATTATTCGCAGGTTTGGTCTATTTCACTATCAGTGTTTTAGCAACGTACATAGTTAAAAAATTACAAAGGAGGTTAACTGTATGACAGACAACAAAGTAATGATCGACCTCCAAAACGTCAATAAATGGTACAACAAAGATTTCCAAGTATTGACTGATTGCAACGCTCAAATCCGTCAAGGTGAAGTTGTCGTTGTGTGTGGTCCTTCTGGTTCAGGAAAGTCTACTTTAATTAAAACTGTTAATGGCCTAGAACCTTTTCAAAAAGGAAATATTCTAGTTGATGGAATTTCAATTACAGACCCTAAAACTGATTTAAATAAATTACGTAGCCGTGTAGGCATGGTGTTTCAACATTTTGAACTCTTTCCTCATTTGAGTATTACAGAAAACTTGACTATTGCTCAGATTAAAGTGCTTGGACGTTCTGAAGAAGAAGCAATGAAAAAAGGCTTAGCATATTTAGAGCGTGTAGGTTTAAGTGCGCATGCAAATAAATTTCCATCTCAACTTTCTGGCGGACAACAGCAACGTGTTGCTATTGCACGTGCACTGAGTATGGATCCTATTGCAATGCTATTCGATGAACCAACCTCTGCTCTTGACCCTGAAATGATTAATGAAGTATTAGATGTCATGGTTGGTCTGGCTAAAGAAGGGATGACTATGATGTGTGTAACCCATGAAATGGGCTTTGCACGCCAAGTTGCAAATCGCATTATTTTCATGGATCAAGGTAAGATTGTTGAAGATTGTAGTAAAGATGAATTCTTTAATACTCAACGAAGTAATCGTGCACAACAATTCCTAGATAAAATTTTACACTAATTCTTTATATAAAAAAGCAGACTTTTAAGTCTGCTTTTTTCATTACTCGACTACAATTCTTGCATTTTTCTTTTGTACAGGTCTGTTATTGGGAAATACCATTTTTTGTTGTATAGCCTGTAGCTCTGAACCTGATAACATCACACTTTCTTTTAAAACTAACCAACGGACACCCTCTGTACAAGGTGGTGTCGTTAGTGACCCATTAAAACGATAATATGCTTTTTCTTTAGGTAAAAGTTCACTCAACTCTATAGACTTTTTCAACTCATTAGTTCCCCCCTGCGGTGGTGTATTTTTAATAAGTTGTTGAATCGCACGATTTGAAGCTCCTTCATTATATAAAACAGCCAAAACAGCCAACTCATTATTTGTATTTGCATGGACAAAATGAGCTTCTAATGGTGAATGCTGTCCACCAACCGTATTTTCACTTGGACTATGGAAATGAATTTGCTTTAATTCAAATACTTCATCATCTATACCAATAGAAGCCCCTGAATTAAAATTAATTTGGATGGTATGTGGTAAGTTTTGAATATTTTTTATACTTAAATTTTTATAATTAAATTTTATATTTTCTAAATTTCCACTTACTGTTTTTTCAATATTAATCGGTGATTGATTATGCCCTAAACATGCATGATAATTCTGATTTAATGTGGCCCATTGATCTGGTGCATTTTCATTTTGATATCCCCAATCATGTCCTTCTGCTGCCCATGTATTCATAGATAATAATACTGACAAAATAGTCATCTGAAATTTTTTCATTAATTTTATTCTCTTAAAATAAAAGAACAGTAAGATTTAAATAAAAATTGCTTAAATTTCAAAACTTAAAATGACATTTTTATTTAATAAATTCTAAAAAATAAGAAAAATAGTAAATTTTAACTTATATATAAAAATTATATTTAAAAATTAATAAGGTTCAATATTTTATGCTTTGGATATAAAGCATAAAATGTATATCTGTAAATACACTCCACGACAATCACAATAACTTATTGATTTAAAATATTTTGCAATTTTACTTTTCACAAACTTTAACCACTAAAATTTAAAGCTCTAATTTAGGAAAAATATAAATATGATTGTTTTTTAATAAAATTTTATAAATTAATATTTTTTAATATATTTATTTGTAATATAAAATGACTGACATTTTACAATAATACAAATTTAACTTTAATTTTATTCTATTTAAAAACCACTTTTATATTAAAAATTCCGTATGATTTTTAAATAAAATCCAAGACTTCATTCAAATGACTTATTTTGAATCCTACATCATCATTAGAAAAATGAAATCCAGTCAATAATAAAGTATGTAACCCTGCACAATTTGCTCCACGAATATCATTAATTGGGTGATCTCCCACAAATAAACAATTTTCTGGTTTCACATTTAATAATTGACACGTATGCGTAAAAATTTCAGCATTTGGTTTACTGACCCCCATTTTTTCAGAGCTCATAATGATATCAAAATAATGTTCAAAACCGAGCCCTTTTAAAATAGTTAATCGAGTGGCATGCCCACCATTAGAAATAATAGCTAATTTTAAATTTAATTTTTTTAAAGTCCTTAGTAAATTTTCAGCACCATCCATCGCGACTGAGTTTTTACCAAATCGCTCAAACCAAAATTGGCTTAACTCTTCTAAGCTCGGTTTTATTTTCCAATCTACCTCATTTAAAAGTGCATATGCAACAGAAGTACCTATACTTTTATGCGTGAGCATTTCCTTTTTAGGATATCCTCCTTGATCAATACGCTGAATGATTTGAATGATCTGTGTAAGCAAATTTGCATCTAATGACATTTGATAAGACTGAGCTAGATCATGTGCATAACGATAAATACTTTTATCCCTATGTGTTAATGTATTATCTAAATCAAATAAAACCGCTTGAATAGACATTGCGTTGTCTCAACAAAGAATCATTTATAAATTTAGCACTAATCTACCTTTTCTATTCGATCAATATTAAATATCATTATTCCCAAAACTGAAAATGGCGACTGCTTTCAAGATAAAAATCTTAATTATAATTTTTCGGACACAATTCTCTATTTTTAGTAACTCCTATTCCACTAAAAAGAAGATATTAGTCAATCACACTCTAATAGATTATTTAAGTGATTAGCTTAATTAAAACACTAGCTTTCTAGAAATTTCATTCAATTTCTCTAAAATCAATACTTCTTTAAAGTTCTTTTCCGTATACATAGTTATCAAAAAACAACAACTTTAAAAACTTGCTAACACATTTAATTAAATTGTATTAACATGATGGCAATCATATATTTTTCGACCATTTCATTTATGAATCAAATTTATTTTAATTTTTTACAAGAGCATCTTGAAAAACAACAAGACTCTATTGAGTCTTATAAAATTGAAAATATAAAAGTTTGGTTAAAAAAAGCATCTTCACGTCATTCTTCATTGATTTATTTACCTTTGACATGGTTTTCAAAAATTTTTGGTCTTGGTTTTCTCAAACCAGTACCTAATTGTGGTGGAGAAGCTTCTATTAAATGTGAAGTAAATCGAATACAACAATTAAGCCAAGCTGGTATTCATGTTCCTGAAATTTTGGCGTATTCTTCAAAGGGCATATTACTAAAAGATGCTGCTAAAGAAAATAAACCTGTTCTACAATTACAAGCAGCATTGAAACAAGAAGCTTCCACAGAAGCTCGTTTATCTTTATATGCCGATGCAATTCAAAAAATTCAAAATATACACAATGCAAACTGCTATTTAAGCGAAGCGTTTTCAAGAAATATTCTTGTTGACCAAGATCGTAATTTTTCCTTTATCGATTTTGAGACAGATCCAGGCGAGGTTCTAACACTCGATGAATGTCATGCTAGGGATTGGTTATGCTTTATTTTTTCTACAGCAAGTTGCTTTAATGAAGATGAAATAGATCAAGTTCGCTACCTGCTTCGTGATAATTTAATAAAAGATCAAAAAATTTATCATACCCTCTGTAAGGTTGGTCGTAAAATTAAATGGATTTTAAAATTTAAGCTTGAAAAATTAGGCAGTGATGGGCGTCGTTTAAATAAATGTATTTTATTACTAGCCCTATTGGATCAAGAAAAGTAATTTCGACTGGTAAAAAGGATAAGTAAATAACTTATCCCTTTTATATAGATCAATATGACATTCAACTAGATACCTTAAATTCATCTCAAAAATTATTTTTATATATCCATTTCTTCTTTCAGCGACTGTTTTTTGCCCATAAAAATATTGGAAATAAACATAAAATTGCTATTAGACTGATGATTATCAAATATGAAAAATATCCTAATTCATCACCAATAAAACCACTTATACTATAGAGTATCCCACTTATTGTCGCCATAAGTGCAACCTGAAATGTAAAATCAGTTCCTGCAAATATTTTCCGACTATATTTTAAAATTAAAGTTAGCATCGCTACCAACAACATTGAAGACACCATATCTTCTACGGCATTAATGCTATAAATCACCCAATTAGCAATAATCGCCTTAGATTCATATTGATATGCAAGCCAAACATAAGCCCATAAGCTCATCACTTTAAATACAGAAAAAACGATCAATGTCGGTGCTATTGCATAAAATTTTAAAATCCCCCCAGCTAAACCTGCACCCAATAAAGCAGCAACTGCTCCCAATACAGTAATGTACAACCCGATTTGAGTGAAATTCAAACCTAGATCAACCATTAAAGGTTTTAATAAGGGACCTGATAAACCATCAGCAACCTTAAATGTCAGCAATACAAACAACCATAATTTTAAAGTTTTTGATTGAAAAAAATATCGTAAATAAGCTCGAATCTGAGTCCATTTATTTTCTTGATTTTTAGATGCTTGTTTTTCCGAATATTCAGATTCTTTATACAATAAAATAGGAATAGTATTTATTGTAACCAATCCTGCAAGCATTAAAAATGTCGTTTGCCAATCAAGCCAATCCAAAATCCACAAGATGACTCCACCACCAACAATAAAGCCTAATCGAGATCCTATGACTTGAATCATATTTCCCCAATGCTGTTGACCTTCTTTTAAAATATTGACCGCTAAACCATCTGTTGCAATATCTTGTGTTGCACCAAACACATTCATGCTCATTAAAACAATAAAAAATATGAGAAGATAAAGCGGCTGATTTAAAGATTGAATGGGAAGAAATGCCAATATAACCAATGTAATGATCGTTAAAATTTGTGTGGGAATAATCCACGAACGATAGTGACCTTGTTTAATTGATCCATAACGATCAATCAATGGTGCCCATAATATTTTAATTGACCAAGGCAGCATAAGAAGACCAAACCCACCAATATGAGCTAATGAAACACCTTCTGCTCTTAATATGACAGGTAATGCATGCGTCATAAAGCCCACAGGAAGACCTTGAGCCCAATATAAAGAAAATAAAATGATATAAGTATGACGAAAATTTAACATAAAATATTCGGAATCTACGAAATTATGGTGCTATGAAGTGCATCCTCTTTCTTTTAATACTATTACAAGGTAGATTAGCGCTTATATATTACATGAGTAATTTAGCATTCTTATTGAAAGCCTAGAACATTATGTCAATAAAATTTCCAAAACTACCGCCTTTAGTTCCTCACCGCGGTACGACTATCAGCCAAAATTTTTTTAAAACAGTTTACCTTGCTCAAGGCTGGGAAATGCACGGCGAATTTCCAAATTTACCAAAAGCAGTTGCTATTGTTTCACCACACACCTCAAATTTAGATGCTTGGTATGGTTTTTTAGCGCTTTTGGGCTTGGATATTAAAATTACAATCTTTGGCAAACATACATTATTTAAAACACCATTAAAACCAGTTTTAGAATGGATTGGGGTTATGCCTGTAGAACGTAATTCATCTCATGGTTATACACAGCAAATTGCAGAAATCATGAGAAAAGAAGACCGTATTTGGATTGGAATGATGCCTGAGGGCACACGCAAAGAAGCAGAAAAATTTCGTAGTGGTTTTTATCATATTGCACATGAAGCTCAAATTCCGATTGTTATGTTTGCTTTAGATTACCAAAAGAAAGTTATTCGTATTTTAGGTATATATGAAACTACTGGTCATTACGAAGAAGATCTAGAAAAAATTTTAGAACGTTATAAAGGAAATTTTTCTCCTAGAAATTCCAAATGGTTAGCAAAACCGTTACAAAAGCTTTGGAAAAAAGACTAGGCAAAGCGCATTTTTTTTGGTCAGATATGCAATTGTTTTATCTACTGATTGTTTAAATAAACAACTATGAAACTTATTCATCTCTCATTTTTAACACTGCTTGGTCTGAGCTTAGCTGGCTGTGATAAAGCAGTAAAAACACCAAGTACGACAACTCCTATCAATGCTCGTGAACCTGTCATTGCCGTTGCTCTTGGTGGTGGAGGTGCAAAAGGATTTGCTCATATTGGCGTATTAAAAGTTCTAGAGTCACATGGAATTAAACCTAAAATCGTGACTGGAACAAGTGCAGGTAGTTTCGTTGGTAGTTTATATGCTAGCGGAAAATCACCTTATCAACTTCAACAAATTGCGATCAATTTTAAAGAGTCTGATATTCGTGATTTAACCCTGAGTAGCCAAGGCATCTTACAAGGTAAAAAGCTGCAAGATTATGTCAACAAACATGTTGGCAATAAACCCATGGAACAATTCCCTATTCGTTTTGCTGCTGTTGCAACACGTTTAGACAATGGGAAAAAATCTGAGTTTATTAAAGGCAATGTGGGTCAAGCAGTTCGTGCATCTTGTAGTATTCCAAATGTCTTTGTTCCTGCAACAATTGGTGGTGTTCAATATGTTGATGGTGGCTTAGTAAGTCCAATTCCCGTTAAAACAGCTAAAGCTATGGGTGCTGACATTGTCATAGCTGTCGATATTTCTGCACGTCCTGCTGCTGGTAAGTCTGGAAATATTTTTGGCTTACTTGACCAAACCATTAATATTATGGGGCAACAAAGTATTAATGAAGAACTAAGTCAAGCCAATGTCGTGATTCAACCTAAAGTCGGTCATATTGGCACACTCGATTTAAAAGCAAGTAATGAAACTATTTTGGAAGGTGAAAAAGCGACTCAAGCACAAATTCGCTCTATTCAAAAAGCCATTACTGACTTTAAAAAATCTCCTGCTGCACTTAAACCTGCACCAAGACCTCGATTTTAGTACACCAATTAATATTTAAATAACAAGATATCTTTCATTCATTGTTTATATTTTAAATAGGGATGAAAGATGCCTTCTTTTAGATTTTTTATCGTTTATATCGCATTTTGTTTTGAATAAAAATTAGCTATATTCATATATAATTTCATCTGTTACATTAATAGAATATTAAAATCCATATTTCACGCATCGGTCAAAATACACACCAATGCAATGATAAAGAGAAATTTTATGGAATTCGTTTTAGAACCTTGGCATTGGTTTGTTTTAGGTGTTCTTCTCATTATTTCAGAATTATTACTTCCAGCATTTGCAGCACTTTGGTTTGGTATAGCTGCCATTTTGGTTGGAGTTTTATATTGGATTTTCCCAATGATGAGCTTGACCACACAACTTGTGATTTGGATCATTCTTGCCATTTTATGTACATTAGCATGGTTTAAATTTATTAAACCACTTTCTGTAGATAAAACAAAAGCTGGATTATCAAGAGAAGCAACCATTGGACAAATTGGAATGGTCATCCAAACACAACTCGAACATGACCAAATTAAAGTTCGGTTCCCTATTCCTGTTTTAGGTTCAGATGAGTGGAACTGCCGTACTTTATCTTCAGTTCAAGTGGGTGATAGAGTTCGAGTGATTGATATTTTAGGCAACGACTTAGTTGTACAATTAAATAATATACAAAATGAAAAGTGAGTAAATTATATGAATGCTGGTGCAATTATAGTTTTAGCAATTTTAGTTTTTGTGGGCGTCACTATTTTTAAAGGTGTTCGTTTGGTTCCACAAGGTTATTCTTGGATTGTTCAACGTTTAGGAAAATATCACCAAACACTAAAACCTGGTCTTAACTTTGTTATTCCTTATATTGATGAAGTTGCATATAAAGTAACAACTAAAGATATTGTGCTTGATATTCCATCACAAGAAGTCATTACACGTGATAATGCTGTTTTACTCATGAATGCTGTTGCATATATCAATTTAACTACTCCTGAAAAAGCGGTTTACGGTATTGAAAACTATAGCTGGGCAATTCAAAACCTTGTTCAAACAGCACTACGTTCTATTGTTGGTGAAATGGATTTAGATGATGCATTATCTTCACGCGATCATATTAAAGCGAAGTTAAAAGCAAGTATTTCAGATGATATTTCTGATTGGGGCATTACGCTTAAGACTGTTGAAATTCAGGATATTAAGCCTTCTCATACCATGCAAGCTGCAATGGAAGAACAAGCTGCAGCAGAACGTCAACGTCGTGCAACGGTAACAAAAGCAGATGGTGAAAAACAAGCGGCTATTTTAGAAGCAGATGGTCGTTTAGAGGCATCTCGTCGTGATGCTGAAGCACAAGTTGTCTTGGCTGAATCTTCTCAACGTGCAATTGAAATGGTAACTTCTGCAGTTGGTGATAAAGAAATTCCTGTTGCTTACTTATTAGGTGAACAATATGTAAAAGCTATGCAAGATATGGCGAAATCTAATAATGC
Source organism: Acinetobacter equi (assembly GCF_001307195.1). NCBI lineage: Bacteria > Pseudomonadati > Pseudomonadota > Gammaproteobacteria > Moraxellales > Moraxellaceae > Acinetobacter > Acinetobacter equi. The sequence goes on from NZ_CP012808.1 coordinate 213,942, forward strand.
CAAAACTGTGGTCTTACCTGCAGATGTCTTGAATACAATTCGTGGAATTATGGGGCGTTCTTGATCATTTTATAAAGTAAATTCACAATTTCACATAAAATAGACAGTTAATTTACTGTCTATTTTTTATTTTTATTTCGATAAAAAAGCATTTATTGTTAAATTGTGTTTAAATTTCGCTTTCATATTTATTTTTCTGGCTATTGAAATAACTTCATCGAGTTTGTTCTTACGATAAACACTCTTTTTCGTCGTTTACCGATCGCCAACTCGAACATGGATATTGTATGAGCTCCCTAAATCCGACCTTAATTACCTTTCTATTTTATATCGTCGCCATGATCTTTATTGGTCTAATGGCATATCGTGCGACCAGCAATTTTTCTGATTACATTTTAGGAGGGCGTCGTTTAGGAAGTTTCGTTACAGCGCTTTCTGCTGGTGCTTCAGATATGAGTGGCTGGTTGCTTATGGGCTTACCAGGCGCAATCTTCCTTTCTGGTCTTTCTGAATCATGGATTGCCATTGGTCTTATTATTGGTGCATGGATTAACTGGTACCTTGTTGCAGGTCGTTTACGTGTACACACAGAAGTCCAAAATAATGCATTAACACTACCTGACTATTTTGCAAATCGTTTTAATGACCACAAAAAAGTTCTACGTATTGTTTCTGCTTTTGTTATTTTAATTTTCTTTGCTATCTATTGTGCTTCAGGTATGGTTGCAGGTGCTCGCCTATTTGAAAGTATGTTCAATATGTCTTATGGAACTGCTCTTTGGATTAGTGCAATTGCAACAATCAGCTATGTATTTATTGGAGGCTTCTTGGCTGTAAGCTGGACAGATACGATTCAAGCTGGTCTGATGATCTTTGCATTATTACTCACCCCAATTGTTGCTTTACTCTCTTTCTCAGATTTAACGCAATTTGCAATTGCATTAGATGCTGCGCGTCCAGATGCCATCAATATTATGGGGAATTTAAGCTTCGTTGCGATTATTTCTCTATTGGCATGGGGATTAGGTTACTTTGGTCAACCACATATTCTTGTACGCTTTATGGCGGCAGATTCAGTAAAGTCTATTCCAAATGCTCGTCGTATTGGTATGACTTGGATGATTTTATGTTTAGGTGGTGCTGTTGCCGCAGGTTTTGTTGGTATTGCATTCTTCCAACAACATCCTGAATTAGCATCTGTAGTGAATGCCAATCCTGAAACTGTATTTATGGAATTAACTAAAATTCTATTTAATCCATGGATTGCAGGTATTGTACTTGCTGCAATTTTAGCAGCAGTAATGAGTACATTAAGTTGCCAATTACTAGTATGTTCAAGTACTTTAACTGAAGATTTCTATAAAACATTCCTTCGTAAAAACGCCTCTCAACGTGAACTCGTTTGGGTTGGTCGTCTTATGGTTCTACTCATTGCGATTCTTGCAATCTGGTTAGCTTCAAATCCAAACTCTAAAGTCCTTGGTCTTGTTGCTTATGCATGGGCGGGTTTTGGTGCTGCATTCGGTCCTCTCATTATTTTATCGTTATTCTGGAAACGTATGACTTTAAATGGTGCGATTGTAGGTATGATTGTGGGTGCTGTAGTGGTAATTATTTGGAAAAACTTCTTAGGTGACACTGGTCTTTATGAAATTGTTCCAGGATTTATTCTGTCATTCATCAGTATCGTAGTCGTTAGTCTCTTAGATAAACAACCAACTCAAGATATTGCTGATCGTTTTGAACAAGCAGATAAACTATATAAAAAACAAATCTAATCACAGACATTCAATAAAAAAGGAACACTCTATGTGTTCCTTTTTTATATCTTCATTTTATAACGTAATTAATTTGTTTTAACTCGTCTATTTTTAAAACGTCGTGATGGCCAAGTCATAGTAAATCTAGCACCTCCTAATGAAGGACTTTCATCTACTTCAACCTTCCCACCAAACCAATAAGCAATACGACTTACAATAGATAAACCTAGACCATATCCACCAGAGGCTCTAGTACGACTTCCATCTAACCGTGCAAATGCTTCAAATACACGTTTACGATCTGCCTCAGGAATACCACAACCATCATCTTCAACACAAATATAGGCAAAACCTCGTTCATTAATACCGCCAGTGATTAAGACTTTATCATCACAATAGCGTACCGCATTTCCTACCAAGTTTTGTACCACTCGATGTAAATAGCGATATTCTGCATCAACCTCTACATTTGCAGCAGGTGCATTTAAAATAATTTCTTTTTGTGTTTTTAATGCTTCAGTTTCAGAAACAACCTGATCTAAAACTTCAACTAATGAAATACGCTCAAAATCAAATGATGGTGTCCCCTGCTCTAACTTAGCATAGGTCATAATCTCATCAATTAAGTTATTTAATGCTTCTATATCTTTATCAATTTGCTCAACCTGATTCAAACGATCTTGATAATTATCTTCTTCGGCAAGCATTTCCATACCAAATCGAATACGTGCAACTGGTGTTCTGAGCTCATGTGAAACTGCACGCATCAATTCTCGTTGAGATTCAATTAATCGTTGAATATGGTCTGACATACTGTTGTAGTTCGATGCCAAACTTGCCATTTCATCTGCACCATTCACAGGAAGTCTTAAACTTAAATCGCCTGACTTCATTCGATTCAAAGCATAATTAACTTCACGAAGTCTTCGCTGCATTGGCACTAATAAACCATACACACCTAAACTTAGCACAAATAAACTTAATAAAGTTACACCTGTTGCCAACTCAATTGGCATCCAATTAAAGAGCGGTATTGGTCCAATGACTAACACTTCTCTTGGTGCCTGTGGCTTCGGTGAATAAATCGTAATCGTCGTACCACTTTCACTAGCACTATCACGATAAGAAACAATATTATGGTCTAATAAAATTCGGCTTGTTTGTTCCGTATCCAAATTTAATTCAGACAAATTTTTTATTTCCACATGATATTTAAAATGTGGCTGTAATTTTTCTAATTCTTCTTTTTCCTGACCGGGATAATAGGCTAAATAATCCCAAATAAAGATTGGAATAACACGCATAAGCTGTTCATTAAGATCCTTTGCTTTAGCACTCATATAAAGTATATGTTCAGGATCATTTTTTATTGACTTCACAATATATGATGTTTCATTTTGAGCATCATAACGAACAACAGCTTTTTCTTCTTCTAAACGCCGTTGTTCTGCACGTGTTAAATCTACTTTATTTTTATGTAAGTAATACACAGGAAGTTCAAGTAAATCTGAAGCATCCGAAATCCAATCCAGCTTTTCTTGCAAAGAGGGTTGGCGTGCAATCCCCTCACTAATGACTAATGAAATTCCATCTGTCAAAGACTGTCGATATTCTTGCGCACGTTTATAGTTAATAATTTGAACAAATAGGTATCCAAATAATGCCACCAATACGACTAATATGACCAAACCGCCATATATGCGCAAGAATATACTTTGCTTAAACACAAAACATCCTTAGCTAACGAAAATGGTATTCAAAATTAAATACCATTTGTCTCTTTAACAAATAAATACCCTTTACTACGTACAGTTTTAATACGTTTAGGGTTTTCTGGATCATCACCAATTTTGGGACGAATACGAGAAATACGTACATCAATTGAGCGATCTTGACCATCATATTCAATGCCACGTAAGCGTTCAAAAATATCTTCACGAGATAAAATACGACCCGCATTAGAAGCTAATAACCATAACAAGTCATATTCAGCACTTGTGAAATCGACTAAATCACCATTTAAAGTAACTGAACGACCACCGTTGTCAATTACAAGATCATCAAATTCAATACGTTGAGAAACTTCATCATCTGGTGCTTTATCTGTACGACGTAATAATGCACGAATACGAGCAAGTAAAACACGAGGTTGAACTGGTTTCGCAACGTAATCATCTGCACCCATTTCCAAACCAAGTACTTGATCCATATCTTCAGTACGTGCGGTCAGCATTAAAATAGGTTGATGATAATGAGGTCTTACTTCACGACAAATTGTTAAGCCATCTGCACCAGGTAACATAACATCTAGTACAACCATATCTGGCTGTTCTGCAATAATTCTACGAATGGCACGGTTTCCATCTGGTTCCACCCCTACTTCTAATCCATTACGAATTAAGTATTCTTGAGTTAAACGTGCTAAACGCTCATCATCCTCAACAATTAAAATTTTAGGTAACTTTTCTTCTTGGCTCATCTAAACTGCCCCTTTATTAATCTTTATGTATTCTTTGTTTAAAATCCAAAAGATACGCCCAATATATTTCCAATATACACAGGTTTACAATGTAAACAAGATTTTAAGGCTTAAAGATAGTCTTCAACGTAGTATTTTGTAATATTTTGATCATTGATTGATTTATTGGTACTGCATCATCTCAATTTATAAAAAAAATATGTCGTTACAATTTTAGTAAATCATGATCAATACTGATCTTTTGGTCATAAATTGTTAGATCAAACAACTAGTTTTTAGTTATCCACAAGGTTATCTATAAGCACTTTTTCCATGCTTTGTTATGCTATGGCCTTATATAATACGTGTTTAACCACTAATAATAAAAAGAGGATTTTTTAAATCATTTTTGCAAGCAAAACTGATCAAAAAAATTCATCAAATGTCAATATTGATCTACCCTTGATTTTCCCGTATCTTGTGCCTAATTTCAATTTAAACCACTAAGTCTTGTGTTTATTCATTCATCACTGCAACCTAATAATCGCAGTTCAAATGGTCCATAAACATAACAACAGATGAAAATGGAGCTATGCTGACAATGAGCGTAATCACATCCACACCTGGTCAAATTCAGGTGATTAAACGTACCGGGGACGTTGCCGTTTTCGATGCAGAAAAAATTTCTGTCGCAATCGGTAAAGCGTTTTTGGCTGTTGAAGGTCAACAGAGTCAAGACTCAAGTCGCATACACGACCGTATATCTGAACTTACAGAAATGGTTCTAAATACGTTTAAACGCCGTTTACCTTCTGGTGGCACAATTCACATTGAAGAAATTCAAGACCAAGTTGAACTTGCGCTTATGCGTACAGGTGAACAAAAAGTTGCGCGCGCATATGTGATCTATCGTGATCAACGTGCAGAAGCTCGTAAGCTTACAGGTGCAAATCACCACCCTACACTTCAAATCACTGATACAAATGGTCAACTTAAACCACTTGATTTAAGCAAACTTGAAGCAACAATTGCTACGGCGGCTGAAGACCTTGAAGGTATTGATGTTAAAGCAATTGTTGATGAAACAGTTAAAAACTTATACAACGGTGTAAAAGAGTCTGACATCTCAACAACAATGATGATGGCTACTCGTACACGCATTGAACAAGAGCCAAACTACACTTATGTAACAGCTCGTTTGCTCCGTAATGATCTTGTTGCAACTGGTTTAGAGTTCTTAGGTCTTCCTACAAATACAAATGAAGGCGATGCTTTAGAAACTTTCTTGAAAAAAGGGATTGAATTAGACCTTTTATCACCTGAGTTATTAAACTTCGACCTTGCAAAATTGGCAGCAGCGATTCAACCAGAACGTTCTAACCAATTTACATACTTAGGTTTACAAACTTTATTCGATCGTTACTTCATCCATAAAGATGGTATCCGTTTTGAATTACCGCAATTATTCTATATGCGTGTTTCAATGGGTTTATCATTAAATGAAGAAAACCGTGAAGAACGTGCAATTGAGTTCTATAACTTATTGTCTAGCTTCGACTATATGGCTTCTACGCCAACATTATTTAACTCTGGTACGTTACGTCCACAGTTATCAAGCTGCTACTTAACAACAATCGCAGATGATCTTTATAACATCTACGGTTCTATGCGTGACAATGCCCTTCTTTCTAAATGGGCTGGCGGTTTAGGTAATGACTGGACACCAGTTCGTGCCTTGAACTCATACATCAAAGGTACAAATGGTAAATCACAAGGTGTTGTACCATTCCTTAAAGTAGCAAATGATACAGCTGTTGCGGTGAACCAAGGTGGTAAACGTAAAGGTGCAGTATGTGCATACTTAGAAACTTGGCACTTAGATGTTGAAGAATTCCTAGAACTTCGTAAAAACACAGGTGATGACCGTCGTCGTACACACGATATGAACACAGCAAACTGGGTTCCAGACTTGTTCATGCAACGTGTATTTGAAGATGCAGAATGGACATTATTCACTCCATCTGAAACTCCAGATCTTCATGACTTAACAGGTAATGAATTTGCTGAACGTTATGCTTACTATGAAAGCATTGCCAAAGAAACAAATATGTTGCACAAAAAAGTACGTGCAAAAGATTTGTGGCGCAAAATGTTATCTATGTTATTTGAAACAGGTCACCCTTGGATCACATTCAAAGACGTATGTAACTTACGTTCACCACAACAACACGTTGGTGTAGTTCACTCATCTAACTTATGTACAGAAATTACATTAAATACCAACCAAGATGAAATCGCGGTATGTAATTTAGGTTCAATCAACCTTGTACAACACGTTAAAGGTGGTGTACTCGATCGTGAAAAATTAGCACGTACAATTAAAACTGCAGTTCGTATGCTCGATAACGTAATCGACATCAACTACTATGCTGTACCACAAGCTAAAAACTCAAACATGAAACACCGCCCTGTGGGTATGGGTATCATGGGCTTCCAAGATGCACTTTATGAAATGGGCATGGCTTACGGTTCAGATGAAGCTGTAAACTTTGCTGATGAATCTATGGAAGTGATTAGCTACTACGCAATTCAAACTTCTAGCGATCTAGCTGTTGAACGTGGTGCTTATGAAACATTTAAAGGTTCATTATGGGATCAAGGTATTCTCCCAATTGACTCTTTAGACTTAGTTGCAAAAACACGTCCAGAACGTATGTTCGAAGTTGACCGTACTCAACGTTTAGACTGGGACACTTTACGTGCCAAAGTTCAAAAAGATGGTATGCGTAACTCAAACGTAATGGCGATTGCACCAACAGCAACAATTTCAAACATTTGTGGTGTTTCTCAGTCTATTGAGCCAACATTCCAAAACTTGTATGTGAAATCTAACTTGTCTGGTGAATTTACTGTTATCAACCCTTACCTTGTTCGTGCATTAAAAGAACGTGGTCTTTGGGATGCTGTAATGGTAAATGACTTGAAACACTTTGAAGGTTCTGTGCAAAAAATCGCTCGTATTCCTGAAGAGTTAAAAGCAATCTTCGCGACTGCGTTTGAAGTTGAGCCACGTTGGATTGTTGATGCTGCATCACGTCGTCAAAAATGGATTGATCAAGCACAATCTCTTAACCTTTACATCTCTGGTGCAAACGGTAAAAAGCTTGATCTTACTTATAAGATGGCTTGGTTACGTGGTCTTAAGACAACTTATTATCTACGTGCATTAGGCGCAACTTCTGCTGAGAAATCTACAATCAATACAGGTGCATTAAATGCTGTAAAAGCAACAACTGTTGCTGCACCTGTAGCGACTGCTCCTGAAGTGAAAGCGACTGTTCTTGCTGAAGAGGAAGGTTTCTCTCAAGCAGCACCAGTGCCACAAGCATGTTCAATTGACAATCCTGATTGTGAAGCTTGCCAATAATTGGTGAGTTTTAAATCCTCCCCGACCCTCCTTTAATAAAGGAGGGAGAAAGTCCCTCTTTCTTAAAGAGGGATTTAGGGAGATTAAAAATCTAAATAACAAAGGAAAACGCCATGCTTCATATGACCCATAACTATATGTTAGGACTTGCTGTCTTGGTCATTTCCTTTGTTATTTTGTTTTATGTACCCATTGCTTACTTTTGCGTGCATGCACACAAACAACAGCGTAATCAAAATAAGTAGTGGGGATGTTTGGTTCTATTGAACAAAAATAGTACAACCATCGACAAAACTTAATTTTGCTTACACAAATTGAGCGTATAGTAAGACATCTAAGCGACGCTAGATGTCTGTATAAAAGATATAAAGCAACGTAGAGAGAAGTATTATGTCTATCCTAAGTTGGGACGATTTCGAAGATGATTCGCAAAAACCAGCTGCACAAACACAGCAGCCTGCGCCCGTCGATCCGCAAAAAACGACTAATTCGCAAGTGGTATCTGATGCAGAGCAACCACAGAAGAATGTGGCAACTACACAATCCACTGGAACCAGTGCAAACAGAACAGCACATCCAACCGATTCGTTGGCAAGAGCATCTAACGCTCTAGCAAATTTAGATGTTGCACCAGGTCTTGAAGAACTTGAGATGGGTGCACAGCGTGTACAAGTTGATGATAAAGCAATGATCAACTGTCGTGCTGACTTGAACCAATTGGTTCCATTTAAATACGAATGGGCTTGGCAAAAATATCTAGATGGTTGTGCAAACCACTGGATGCCTCAAGAAGTTAACATGAACCACGATATCGCGCTTTGGAAGTCAGAAGATGGCTTAACTGAAGATGAACGTACTATCGTGATGCGTTCTTTAGGTTTCTTTTCTACTGCCGATTCTTTAGTTGCAAATAACTTGGTTCTTGCAATTTATCGTCATATTACGAATCCTGAATGCCGTCAATACATCCTTCGTCAATCATTTGAAGAAGCGATTCACACGCATGCTTACCAATACTGTATCGAATCTTTAGGTATGGATGAAGGCGAAGTCTTCAACATGTACCGTGAAGTTCCTTCTGTTGCACGTAAAGCTGCATGGGGCTTGAAATATACTCAACAATTGAGCGATCCAACGTTCAAAACAGGTACACCTGAAACTGACCAAATTTTACTTCGTAACTTGATTGCATTCTACTGCGTACTTGAAGGTATCTTCTTCTACTGTGGTTTCAGCCAAATTTTGTCTATGGGTCGTCGTAACAAGATGAATGGTGTTGCTGAGCAATTCCAATACATCTTACGTGATGAATCAATGCACTTGAACTTTGGTATCGATATGATTAACCAAATCAAGATTGAAAACCCTCACCTTTGGACTGCTGAATTCCAAGAAGAAATCGTTCAAATGATTCTTGAAGGTACTATGCTTGAAATCGAATATGCACGTGACACAATGCCACGTGGTGTATTAGGTATGAATGCAGCGATGATGGAAGAATACTTGAAATTCATCTGTAACCGTCGTTTAAGTCAGCTTGGTTTACCAGAGCAATTTGCAGGTGTAAACAATCCATTCCAATGGATGTCTGAAATGATGGACTTACGTAAAGAGAAGAACTTCTTCGAAACTCGCGTAACAGATTATCAAACTGGCGGTGCTTTAAGCTGGTAATTGTTTACTCGTCACCGTCACGCGACACATATGTTGTCATTTGCGACACATAAAATGTCATTGCGCGACACATAAGTTGTCATTGAGAAAACCGCCATTCATGGCGGTTTTTTTTAAAAGATGCAATCTAGTCTTTAATTAAATATTTATATTACACATAGATGTTAAAGCAATGAAAAGGCTAAAATACTTACAAAATTAAATATGTGTTAGGGACGAGACTATTTAAATGTCAAAAGATAAGCGCCAAAAAATCTGGAATGAACTAAAAATAACTTATACAAAAATTAAAGAAATTCATTCAGCTCCTCAAATAATCTCTAAAGATCAATATTTGTCTTTAACACCAATTACTAACGCAGATGAAGATAATGCTTATTCTGATATGCTCAAATTTGCATTATCACAAGATAAAATTAACAACATTGCCATAACTGGACCATATGGGTCAGGAAAAAGTAGCGTATTACTTACCTTTCAAACACAAAATCCAAATTGGAAGTACTTAAATATATCATTAGCAACATTTAAAGATCACTTAGAAATTGAAGGCACTAATAATAAAGAAATTGAAATCGAAGCCATAGAAAAAAGTATATTACAACAACTCTTTTATTCTGTAGATCAAAAAACATTACCGCGCTCACGACTAAAGCGAATTGTGACTGTTAAACCTAGAGAGCTACTAGCTAATACACTTTTTATTATGTTTTGGATTTTTCTAACACTTTTTGTGTTTTTTCCAGGAAGTATTTTTTTTGATAAGTTTAGTATACTAGCAAGTTCAGAACAATTCGCTCAAATAACTTTTTCATTATTATTTTTATCATACTGCATAGTTGGATTATTCACTGGAATAAAATATATTGAAAAACTTAAGGAGCTTAAGTTAAAATTTCAAGATACTGAAATAACATTAAATAATGATAAAACAGAATCAATATTAAATAAACATTTAGATGAGATTTTATATTTTTTTGAAAGAACAGATTTCAATATTATCATAATTGAAGATCTAGATCGTTTTGAAAATTCAGAAATTTTCATTCGACTAAGAGAACTTAATACTCTCATCAACAATTCAAAACAAGTAAAGCGTCCTATAGTATTTTTATATGCTATCAGAGACAATATGTTTAAAGATAAAGATCGATCTAAATTTTTCGATTTTATTATTCCGATTATTCCAGTCATAAATCCAACAAATGCTTATGACTTAATTCGGAAAAACTACATTAACAAAGAAAATAATAGCCAACTACACAATGAAATAGAAGATATTTTTTTACATCAAGTCTCACTTTATTTTGATGATATGAGACTTGTAACAAATATTTTTAATGAGTTTAAACTTTATGTAAAAAAACTCAACAATCCAAATCTCAATAAAAACAAATTATTAGCTTTAATAATTTACAAAAACCACTACCCTGCTGAATTTGCAAATTTACATTCAAATAAAGGAGAAATATTTCAAATATTCAAAAATAAAAAGAAAAAAATAATTGCAAGTCAATTAGAGGAAATTAAAAAAGAAATTAAAAATTTAGAAGAAAAAATTCAAACGTCAGAACTCGAAATAATTCAAAATATAATAGAATTGAGGAAATTATATATACATGAAATTCTAAAAAGATTCCCACAAATCACTAATATTGGCAATAGATATTATTCTATAAATCATATTACATATCTAATAAAACTTAAAGTAGGTGAATTAGATCTAGATTATGAAAACCTAACATTAGATGAAAACTTCGAAATTATTAAAAAAGCAAATAATATCCAATGGGTTGTTGAAATCCAAAATAATATTCAACACACAAATATTGAAATTAAAAATAATCAAGATATTACGTTTAGCTTTAAAACTATTGAAAATATAGTTCACAGTTCACTTTCATATAAAGAAAGGGAAACTAGAATTAAAAATCGAGAAGTCACAAATCGCGGGGAAATATTGGAGCAAAAGCAAGCTTTATTAAATAAAAAAAATAATCTTAAGCTAAATACACTAAAAGAGTTACTCACTATATACTCAAGTGAAGAATTCTTTGAATCTGACATGCATCCACCTTTACTTCAATTTTTAGTTAGAGAGGGTTACATAGACGAGCACTATCCTGACTATATTTCATTCTTTATTGACAGTGTAATAAATATTACTGAAAGAGATTACGCACAGTGTGTTATAAACCATCTAAATTCAGAGTTTGACCTAACTTTAACTAATGTGGAAAAAATATTAGAAAAATATTTAACACCTAGACAGTTTTTACATACAAGCATTCTAAATTTTAATTTAGTAGATTTTATACTAAAAAATGATACTCAATTTAAAGATCATTACAATAATTTATTCAAATTATTATCAAATCAGGATGAACGTTCAATTCAGTTTATTTTCGAATATATAGATAAAGGAGAAAACTCCCCCCTATTCATTAATGAAATAGTTAAAAGCTGGCAGACTTTTTTTAAATATATTCATACGTCAATGACAGATGAAAAAGTCGAAAGCTATCTTCTGCTGATATTTAAAAATTTAGAAAAAGAAAATATTCCTTTACTTAACAAAGATGACATTCTAAAAAACTATCTGTCTTCTAAAAGAAATTTTATCGAATATATCAAAGATGCCTATAGTACTGAGCAAGAAATTCTTAACTTTCTACAGCTTATTAAACCAATATTCGAGTATTTGGATTGTACTAATCAAAATAATGTAAGTATATTTAATGAAATATGTAGAAATGAATATTTTGAATTTAATGAAAAAATGATATTACAAATTATAAGTATAAATAATGAAGATAAAAAAATTGATGAAATCAAAAATATTTTTACTTCAAAACCATATGGTACATTACAAGACTTTGCACCAGACTACTTGAAAACTCAGGTAGACCAATCCATCAGCCATTTCTTCGAAGAAGTTTATATTTCATCATCTGAAAATTTAAACGAATCTTCAAATAACTTCATCAAATTAATTAACAATGAAGATTTAGATAATTCTCATAAAGAATGGTTAATTGAAAATAATGAAGTTCAAATTTCTGATTTAAATGAAATTAAAAATAAAACCTTATGGAGCCATATACTTAAGAACTATAGATTAAATCCAACCTGGAATTCAATTCTTTACTACTATGAAATTATTGAATCTAATATAGATAAAACTATAATTGAGTACATAAACTCACCAGAAGTTTATAATAAATTAAAAGAAGAAAAAATTTCCGAGGCTAATAGCTTTGATAAACTTGGTGATATTTCCAAGAAGTTTCAAAGAGATCTATTAAAGGAGAACCTTTTAAATATTTCAGCATATCAATGCATAATCAAATCTATCTATTTTACATATAATAATCTTGATATCTCTCAATTATCAGAGGACAAGATTTTATTATTATGTAGAAATAAAGTGTTAACACTAAATTGTGAAAACTTAGATAACTTAAGAAATAAAACGAAAAATTTAGTAATAGAATTTCTCTTACCATTTCAAAATATCTTATCTAGCAAAGTACCAGAAGATATCGAATTATCTAATGATGAACTTGAGCTTATACTAGCATCTAACAATTTTACGAATACATTTAAAAAAAATATTATTGATAAATTAAAAATTGATCTATTTTCAAAGTCTGAAAATATTAGAATCTCAATTATAAAGTTGTATAAAAGTTTATCTTTGAAACTTCCACAAGAGTATCTCGACTTTTATTTTGAAAAATCAATTTCTAATACTAAGAATCTAGAACTACTTATAGACCAGATTAAATACTTAGAACATGAGAAAATTTGTAAATACCTAAGCCTACTACAAAACCCATATAATGAAATTTCAATCGCAGGTAGACATATAATTATATTAAATGACTTAAATAGTAAACTTTCACTTGAACTAGAAAAAGTTAGTTTTATTCACAAAAAAGAGATAAAAAGATACAAGATAGCCCAAGATAAAATAGTTTTTTATACTAAATAAGAGAAAAGTCTATTCTTTATTAGTATTTAAAGGATAGGCTAATTCTCTAAAAATTTAGCTAAATCTTGCTCTAAAATACTTAACCAGTCGCATAACTCAATCACATCCAGTCGTCTTTCCAAAATTTCGACTTTGGAAACATACGATTGAGGCTTATTCAAGCGACGTGCAAGCTCAACCTGAGTCATATTTTTGGACTCACGAAGTTCTATAAGTTTCTTAATTAGGTCTTGATACCTAGGATCGTGTATTGAGCGCATGGCTCAATATCAGTTACAATTAAAAATATCCCAAAATAGGATATTTTCATTTAACCCTCGTATGTTTATTGATTTTTTTATTTTGGATAATGATTGAACGATAGTTTAGGAACTCAATGTGAAGCAAAAATTTTCTGTAACTCAAATTAATAGCATTGTTAAAAAACATTTAGCAGGTGCCACTATCGAACAGGTTTGTCAGGAATATCAAATTAGCGTGGCAACTCTCTATCGCTGGAAAGCAAACTATTTAGACGTAAGTGAAAAAATTCTCACTCGTTTAGATAAGTTAGAGCAAGAAAATTTCATTTTAAAACAGATGTATGCTGAAGAAAAATTATCTAAACGGCTGGAAATATAGGGCTTTTAACCCACCTATTCTTTACGATCCATTAGCTCCAATTAAAAATTTCGAATGTAAATTTCAAAGATAGTTTGCATTCGATGCAGTTCAAATAGCATCTTTTCCCAGAACGCTATCTCCATCCAATAGATTTAGTACTCGTGTTTCATGCAATAAATTTGATAATGCTCTAACACTTTCCTTTCTTGTAATACCTACTTTCCCCTTATCTTCCATTGCTAACAATAGATTTATCAAAATTCTCACATTTTTCGAAAAACTGTCTACAAAACTTTTATCCAATACTTGCTTTGTTGAGCTAACTAAAGAGAAAACGTTCGAATTAATTAATGAAATAAAGTTTTCACGATAATTAAAGAATGGAAGTTCAGTACAGATAATAAGTAGAGTCCTATAAATAGACTGACTTAATGCAGAAGTATCCTCTTCCCTTTGAACAGCCAATTTAAAAAAAACTATCTGTGCTGCCAATGCATCCAATCCAGCTAAATACTCTAACTGGCGTAATTTTCTTTTAGATAGGTGCATGACTAATGCACTCCCACAATCGTATTTGTTAGCTTTATAAAGAATACGTTGGACTTCCCACGATAGATTTCTAAGCTCATCACTTAACAGCGAATCAATACTAATGGAGTTATTCATTACCTGCCAAAGAGTATGTTTAAGAAGCATAGAGCTGCCTTGTACATGAGATTCTGCCTGGCCTATAAGTATAGGACTTGGAGTATGTTTACCTAAGCGATAACCTCGCCATTTATTATTATGATAAGCATCACCATGCTTATTTTTATTAAAAGCATCCGGCTCAATTACTTTTTCAATTTGATAATCTGAATTTTTAGATAAATTGACCCTAATATACCAATACCATAATGAAACTCGAACGATATCTATCTCACTTCTTTTTTCCATTTGTGTATTTTTCATTTTTTAGTCAACCTCAAAAAAAATCCTAGTTATAGTTATTTATAATTTAAAAACAATAAATTAGAAATTTGTATAGAGTAAAAGATTGAGCTATTTTTACTTTCTACACAACTTTTTTTAAAAGATATATGCTTCTGTTGTGACAGGACAATACAAGATACCCTATGCAAAACCATTTAATAGTTGATGCAACAACAATTGAAAAAGAGCTATTTGACCGTTACGGCCCACTAATAGCTGATGATGCTTTAAGAATTGCTTTAGGTTACAAAACCACAGATGCTTTTCGTCAAGCATTAACACGTAAAACTGTTCCTATTCCTATTTTCACTTTCCCTAATCGTCGTGGAAAATATGCGTTAGTAAAAGATGTTGCTACATGGCTAGCAAACCAAAGAAACTCATCTTTAGATCCGAACCATAACCACTAAATTTTCATTCTTCAAAAATTTTTATGGAGTCATCATGAAAAACTAAACCAAAAATCAATAAAAAACGGACCCTAAAAAAGGATCCGTTCGTGACTTTATATAGAAGCATATAAAGACCTGAGAATCATAGTATCTTCTCTATATCGTCACCAGTCAAGTAAGTACTATTCCATTGGAATAGTACAGATTAGCTCATTCTCAAATGTTTATTGAGAATAGAATTACTTCTGGATGAACAGATATGTCTTATAAAACAGTTTTTTCAAAAACTGATATTCAAACAAGTATCCTAGAACAAATCAGGATTGCCTTCGAATCAACAGCAAATGTAGCAGCTACATTACATGGTCAACGAAAAATCCATCAAGGTTCTTTTGGTCGTAGAACCTCTCTATTCCCTAGTCAAAAGTGTTGCGGTGCAATACCACTAGAAAGCCGTCTTGAACTGGCTCATGCGATCAGTTTAGAACAAAATCCAAACGTCATTAATTATCGATCACAAGCATTAAAAATTTTACTTATCAATGAACAGTATTGTTTTCCAGATTTCTTGGTTCAAACTAAAGAAGGTGCTTATGAAGTCCATGAAGTCAAACCATCCATAGCATCATTGTCAACTGATGACTTAAACCGCTTTGCAAAACTTTCTAATCTACTCCACTCAATGGATATTACTTTTAAGCTAATAGATCACACAGACTTACCAAGTGAATCAGAAATTTCGCAGCTACTTTACTGGTATCAAAGAGGACATAGATTCAATTGGAATACCCTCGAAATCAATTACGCCTTACGTCACTTAAATTTCGAAGAATTTTATACCTCACAGCAAGTCTACAAAACACTTGAATCAATAGGTCTTAAACAAGAACTCGCTGATTATTTATTTTTTCATAAAAAAATTAAGCTTCGCTCAGAAAATATGAATAGTCGAAAGGTCTATTAATATGGAAAACTCTCTTTTTATACCTCAATCTGGTTTTCGTTTTTATTTTAAAGCACATCCCGACTATATTTTTGAAATCGGATCTATAACCTATAATGCTATTCGGTATGCTGCTATAGCTGGTGGAAAATCATTTTCAATAACACCCACCGAATTCGAAAGCCGCTATAAATTAGGTGAAATTTTATGTGTATTTGCACCTGAGAAACTCATAATCAACTCCAAATATAGCTCAGAACTTCATCGCAAAGAACGCTATGTTATTAATGCATTACAACTATTGGAGCACCCTACAAGTATTAATCTGCTTTCCAAATTAATCCCCCAAATAGCTTCCGACATTAATGACCTTAACCCACCTTCGTGCCGTACTGTAGCAAGATGGATCAATAAATATCAAAGTTCTTCTCAGAATAAACTGTGCTTACAAAATAAACATTCAGGTAATCGCAGTTTACGATTCTCTCCTGAAATTTATCAAATTCTAAATCAAGCAATCAATGAAATCTATTTAAAGCCTGAATATAGAAGTGGTAAAGACGTACTTGCCTATATGCTTGGTCGATTCATGGAACAAGGCATCCCATTAGAACAGTTACCAACACTTCGTAGTATCCAGCGACATATCAAAAAATTAGATCCTTATATTGAATTTAAAATGAAAAAAGGGTCCCGAATAGCAAAGAAAAAATTTCAAGCTGCTGGCAAAAGTATCATTAGTCCATTCGCTCTTTATATGGTCGAAATTGATACACACTATTTAGATCTAATCGTTATTGATCCGAAGACGAAACTTGCTTTAGGCCGACCATTTCTCGCATGTGCAATTGATATCTACTCTAGAGCCATTGTTGGAACTTATATCAATATGTACCCCCCTAGTGCTGCAACTACATTAGAAGTCATCAAAGATATGATTACTCGGCCAAACCAAAAGTTACCAGGAGGAATCCCAAGTATCGTCATTCCAGATAATGGAGTGGAGTTTAAAAACAATGCTCTCGAGCGAGTATGTGAACAGCTGAAAATTACTTTGACTCCTTCCCAAGTAGGTACACCTAATAACAAACCTCATATTGAACGTTTTTTTAGTACGCTCACACATGGGATTATTCAAAAACTACCGGGTACAACTTTTTCTAATCCAATGAATAGAGGTGAATATAATTCAAGTAAAATTGCACAATTAACTTTAGAACAATTAAAACAATATATAGATACTTGGATTCATGAGGTTTATCACCGATCTATCCATCACACGACAGGACGTTCACCTATCATCATGTGGCAAGATGCCATTGAAGATATACGACCGAGTTTTCTTACAGATATAGATGCAAAAATTTTATGCCGTAGGCCTATTGAAAGAAGCATTAATCACGGTCAAGTACGTGTAGATGGTATTAGTTATTTTTCACATGCTCTAACTACACTACAAGCTAAAGGCATAAAAAAAGTTACCGTGCTTATAGATGATTTAAATTTAAATGAAGTTTTTATCATTGATCCCGACAAAAAAGATGTAATCATTCAAGCAGATTCAACCAATCAAGACTATACATTTGGATTAACACGAGTAACCCATCTTGAAGTTCAAAAACTCAAGAAAATCCAATCTCAATCTGATAAACAAAAAATTGGTTCGATGTCCGATTTATATTGTCTGTATAAACTTATGCATGAGATTCAAACTAATCTTGTGAGACGAAAGCCAAGATTGAAACCACTTACTCTTGAGCTTCCCAAGCAACTACAGAGGATCGAAGAACAACTATTCTCAAAAGACAAGGATATTGCTGAACAAGCTGTTTCCTCAATAAATGTACCTACACCAATCAATCAATTTGGTTCATTGGAGGTATTTAAACATGGAAAAATTTGAGAATCGTTTTGAACAAATTCGATCGATTAACAATCTTGTTATCACTTCCAATGAATTCATGGTCGCTTTCACAGGCATACAAGATTGCGTAAAAAGAAGTATTTCATTTAGCGAACCAGTTGGATGTATGCTTCTTGCTGAAGGAGGACTTGGAAAAACAACCCTCTGTAAAACAATCTTGAGTCTTATGCCTCGTACAGAAAAAATTGAGACGGATCATAAGAAAAATAT
Source organism: Acinetobacter equi (assembly GCF_001307195.1). Classification (NCBI taxonomy): domain Bacteria; kingdom Pseudomonadati; phylum Pseudomonadota; class Gammaproteobacteria; order Moraxellales; family Moraxellaceae; genus Acinetobacter; species Acinetobacter equi. The sequence continues at coordinate 232,299 of NZ_CP012808.1, forward strand.
CATCCCTGTATGCTATGTAGAGGTACCATCGCCTGCCACAGTTAAATCATTAGCAATAACGATGCTCAAAGAGCTTGGCGATCCTACTTATGAAAATGGGTATGGCACTACTGAATACTTAACTAGCAGGCTTATTTATTTACTCGCACAATGCGAAACTAAGCTTATATTCTTAGATGAATTTCACCATTTATTTGAGCGTAAACCAACATCTACAAGAATGAATCGGACTACAGGCAATTGGCTTAAAACGCTAGTAAACCGAACAGGGATTAGTTTTTGTTTAGTTGGTTTACCTGAGTTTGTCCCACTACTTCAAGTTGATAGCCAGATTGCTCGTAGATTCCCTTTCATCTACCACCTAAATCCATTAACTGTTGATCCTTCAAGTGGCGGGAGCATGTTTGCATTTCTTGCTGAAGTTGCAAGAACACTCAATAAGCAAAATATCACTTTCTCACCACCTCTAAATAGCCAACTTGTAGGCATGCAAATTCAACTAGCAACAAAAGGCTATCACTCATATGTAATGAGCCTGATTAGGGAAAGTATCGCACATGCTTTACATGATAATAGGCAAGTAATAACTCCCCTCGATTTCAGTTATTCATGGAAATTAGGCATCACGCTCTACATTAGCAAACAAAATAAAAATCCATTTGAAATGAACATTTCACAAATCATTTCATTAATTTAATAGTCAGAATTATGCAAAATCCTCTTTTAATACAAGCAATACCTCATGAAGATGAATCACCAATGAGTTTCTTGTTAAGAACAGCAGAACTCAATGCACATAGTTCAATTTTTAATTTAATAGGCAAAGAAAAGTATAAATCTATCATTCGTCAGTCTTTGAATTATCATATTTCTGATATGAAACGCTTCACTCAAGTGTTAGAAGTATTAAATCTTGATAGTTCTTATAAATTTCTAGCTTTTGAAAGATTGATGTGTGCTGAAAAAAACGGAGACTTTAACTTGGTAAACTACACATACTCATCAGGAGTTTACCATGAGCAAAAAACAAAAGATTTATACAGCAGAATTCAAAGCTGAAGCAATCAAAGCTATTGATTCAAACAATGGCAATGTTTCAGAAACAGCACGACTGCTTGGCATTTCAATGCAAACCCTTTCAAATTGGTACAATAAAGCAAAAGCTGGAAAATTAGTAGGCACACAACAATATTCACCTGATCTCGTTGCTCTTCTCGAGGAAAATAAAAAACTGAAGCAGCAACTTAAAACCGCTGAAATGGAAAGAGAATTTCTAAAAAAAGCAGCAGCGTACTTTGCCAAAGAAAGTCAGTAAAGTACGTACATATGAAACAGCAAAAACATGCATACTCAGTCACTATGATGGCTCGGTTACTCCACGTTTCAGTTTCTGGATTTTATGAATGGTTAAAATATGGCTTAAGTAAGCGGGTTATTCAGAGAAATCATCAAACAATATTGGTTAAAATTGCTCACCAAGAAACCAATGAAAGCTATGGTTATATTCGTTTAACCAAGTACTTACAGGCACAAGGAATAGAAATTAGCGAGTATGCAGTTCGTTGTATTAAAAAACTTAATCAGCTGTATTGTAAGCGGCATAGGCGTTTCAAAAAAACAACTCATAGCGACCATCAACGTACGGTTTACAATAATTTGTTAGAGCAAAATTTTACAGTGACTGCTCCAAACATTGCATGGGTAAGTGACATTACATACGTGTGGACAGCTGAAGGATGGCTGTATTTAGCGGCTTTAAAAGATCTTTGCAGCAAACAAGTAGTTGGGTATAGCTTGAGTGAACGGATGACGTCACAGCTCGTTTGCAATGCACTGAGCATGGCGATTCGAAATCATAAACCCTCTCAAGACTTGATTATTCACTCTGACAGGGGCAGCCAATACTGTAGTCATGAATATCGAAAGATACTTGAAAAATATGGATTTCAGGGATCAATGAGTAAACGCGGTGATTGCTTCGATAATGCTCCTATTGAGAGCTTCTGGGGAATATTAAAAAATGAATTGGTTCATCATCGCAATTATAAAACAAGGGAAGAAGCTAAAGCAGATATTACAAAATACATAGAGCTATTTTATAATCAGCAGAGAATTCAGAAAGGATTGGACTTTAAGACACCAAATCAAATGGCAGAAGACTTTTACAGGATGGCTGCCTAGAATTTCCCAAGTAGAAGTGTCCTGTTATTTCAGCACACATCAAAAATGGGGGAAACTCAAAATTAATAATAATTTGTTAGAACTTCAAACATTTTCCTATTGTCCTAAATGTCTTTCTATTGAACCTTTCTTTAGAAAAATTTGGTTATTCAAACCTATCTACGCATGTCCTATCCATTCAATCTTTCTTATTGATCGATGTGATAATTGTGGAGTTCATATCAAGCTCCAAACAGGAACTATTACACATTGTCCAATTTGTAGCTTTGAATACTCTCAAGCTATTAAAAGACACTGTAATACAATTCAAAATATTGAATGGTTTATGAATATTCTTAAAGAAAGTGATACTAAATTCTTTCATGAATTTACATCGTATTGGTTAGCAATTGAAAATTTCGCCAACTTACAGACACCACTAAATCTAGAAGATCAATTACACATAACCTTTGAATATTTCACTAATCAAGCTCTTTCAATCACAAGATTAAGTCAATGGATTAATAATAGAATTGAATTAGCACACCCTAGAATCCAACTTCTCTCTTTTCTTAAAGAGCAGAAAAATTTTTATTATTATCACAAATATATTCAATTAATTGAGAAAAACTGCAAGCCATATGTTCCTAGCTTCGAATCTAAAATTATAAAACTGCTTCCTAGTGAAACAATGTTAGTTTTGGACATTGGGCGCGGAAAATTTAAAAGCTTAGTGAAACAGGATTTTCTTAATTTAGGCAAAGATTTTTATGATTTTAATTGTTTTCTAAGCACTGATGTAGAAAAATTTATGGTCTCAAATACTCTACAATTTTCACAATATAAAACCATTCAAAATCTTAATGAATCTAAAGATGATACTTCTCAATTACGCTTAAATGAAGTTGCGGAAAAACTTGATATTAATTACGAAACAGCAAGAAAGTTAGTTAAAACTCACTGGTTCAATAAACAAAACCAGAAAAGAACTCGATCATCAATAAAGATTTCTCTCATAGATCTTGAAATATTTGATTCTAATTATATTCTGGCTTCAGCGTTAGCAAAGAAACTTGCTATTAATCCCACAAATATTGTTGAGAAGCTTTCAAGCCTTGGTATCAAAGCAATTAGTGGTCCTCATATTGATAATCAGCCTATCAATATATTTTCTCGATCATCAATAGAGAATATTCAGCGCGATGAAATTTGTGAAATAGATCATTACCCAACTAGAACAGGTCGCTCTAAATCTAAGTCAAAAAACCATATAGAGCAAAATACTGATTCTTTAACAAAAGCAGCTAACCAGCTTAAAATTAGTCTACAGCAGGTAATTTTTCTTACTCACGTCGGTATTCTTACAAGGAGTCATACCCACCCTATTTCTATAAGAATTGAAAAAACATCTATAGAAGCACTTAAAAATAAAACCCAAAATAATGACTACGTTTCTATTAAAGGTGCCGCTAATTTACTAAATTGCACTCCTATTTGGCTTGTTCAATACTGGTGTAAAACAGGGTTTTTAGAAATTGAGGAATTGATCTATTGGAGATTAATAAAAAAAAGTCAACTTGATAAAGTTATTAAATTAAAAGAAGAATATCTAACAGGTGCTGAAGCTAGTGCATTGCTAAATATGCATCACTCACATATCACAAATTTGCAAAAACAAGGGTTAATTAAAGCATATTATATGGGTAAAACTAATAAAAAAATTAGGCTATTTAAACGGAAAGATATAATGCGTATCAATCTAGAAAGCTCCTAAATCAATGATTAAGAAAAATAGCATAAGAAAATATGCTAACAGGTATCCTAACCTATATGTCAAAGAAATATATGAAAGCTTTAATAGACCTCTTTCATAATTGTATTTTTGTTAATCAGTAAAAAGCTCTAAGCCTTATATTTTTTGTCTTTTACCTCAAATTCTATGATTCTTATTTGATTAAAAAATGATTCATGAAAGAACTCTTATATTTATCAAAATGACATGGGAAGTGTCGTTTTTATTCCATAATGACACTGGTTGTGTCGCAAGACAATGTCATTGAGTGTCGCAGTAACACTTAACATATTGATTTTACGTATACCAAAATGACAAGCGATGTGTCGTATTACGTTACTTCGTTAAATGATATTTTTTATACTTATCAATTTAAAAGACTTCTTTCCTCTGTATATAAATGCTGTCGAGTAACAATAATTGAATTTTGGCATAGATAAAATTTCATATTAGATGCAAGAATGCTAAAAGTTTTTTTATTATCTATTGTGTAAATATTCCATTCATAATAATTAAGATTATTTTTAATAATTATATTTTCTGATACTTCTATTTTTAATATTATTGGATTAGAAATATTATAATGATGCTCTCCAATTTTAGAATTAATATCAATTACGATATCAATTACATTATGAAATATAATACTGCCTTTTGTTAATCTAAAACTAAAAGGTGCCTCATCATTCATTGGACCTTCTAAAATATAATCTATATCGAGTAAAAAATTTATTTCCCACTCTTCAACAACATACTTCATACTATGAATCATACAATCATGAAATTCATATTCATTTTTCATCATATAGCTTTTATTCATATTAAAAATATTATTCTAGAATTGCACATTATCTTTTTAAAATCTAAAAAACTTTCTATTTCTTAGCACGATAAAATATTTAAATTGGTATAGAGATGAAATATGGATAAATCTATTAAAATTAAATTTTATAAGTACATCTTAAATACTTTCAATTGTTAATAAAACTTCTTTATTCTCTAAACCACCAGCAAATCCAACTAATTTACCATTTGCTCCAACGACTCTATGGCACGGTGCAATAATAGAAATTGGATTTTTTCCATTCGCAGCCCCTACAGCACGAACCGCTTTAACATTACCAATTTGTTCAGCAATATCTTTATAACTTCGTGTTTCACCAAATGGAATAGTCAGTAAACTTTGCCAAACTTTCTTTTGAAAATCTGTTCCATAAAACTCTAATGGAAGATCAAACTCATAGCGCTGACCCTTAAAATATTCATTTAACTGTTGTTGTGTTCTTAATAAAATTGGATGTTGAGAATTAAATACAGATGAAGCTATGGGGACACGTTTAGGATTTTCATTTTCCCAAAGTACAGCAACTAAAGCTAAATCATGCGCAACCAATTTTAAAGTGCCAACAGGTGAAGACATTTCAAGATAAGCATATTCCATGATTTAGCCTCTATTGTTAATTTATTTTATGATGCTATTTTCATTAAAACTAAGCCTGCAATAATTAATACAGCAGCAAGCATCCTTAACGCACTTGCAGGTTCACCTAAAATAAAAATACCAACGAGAAATGAACCTATTGCACCAATTCCTGTCCATACCACATAAGCTGTACCTAAGGGTAAAGAACGCATGGCATAAGCCAATAAACCAAAACTTAATAACATGAAAACAATAGTAATTATACTTGGCGTAAGTTTAGTAAAACCATCTGAGAGCTTCATACTATACGCCCAAATAATTTCAAAAATACCCGCAAATATTAATACAACCCAAGCCAAAACACTGATCTCCTTTATCTATCAGGTCGTCCTGAGTGATTTCTTTTTATAGCAATATAAAAAGGATGGTCGTCCATCTATATAAATGAGAATTAAATTATAGCAAAGCCATTCGGTACATTTATAAAAAATTGTATCAAATCTCAATAAAGTAAAAAGTGCCATTTATATCAAATATAAATGGCACTTAATATTTCACATTCTATTTAGATCAATTCATTTTTTAAAATAAAAACTGAATTCCCGCTCCATAAACCCAACCATGTTCAGATGACTCTTCATCTTGCCATGCGGTCTGTTTATCGCCACGTTCATATTTATAGCCAATATCAATAAATGGCATAACCTGTTTAGTGATTTCATAACGAAGTTCTGAACCTGCACGAATTTCACTTAAACCAGACTTTTTGGCATATTTAGAATGGTCACAGAATACAATATCTGAATGTAAATATGGCTGTAAAATCAACTTTTGAGTCAACAATACATCTCGATCTGTTTCAATATTCAATAAGAACTGCTGATCTTTACCTGTATAAAAATTTATATCGGTATCAAAAAAATACGGTGCTAAACCATTTAAACCCACAACAAAATAAGTTTGGCTTTTATTCTCTTCATGATCTGGATGATAAGTATGTCGAAGACCGACTTGAATATCCCAGAACTCTTCAAATGCACGGCTGTACATCAACTTAGTTTCATATTTAGTTCGTTCCGATTCGGGTTTTTCTGAATTTAGTTGTAAAAACAACTTATTTTCATCTGTACCTAACCACATTTCTAACTGGTTATGGAACGCACCTTGACCATCTTCTTTGAGCCATTTTGTTTCAATTTCAGTTGAAACATTTATTTGCCCACCATGCTCCGAGGAATGATCTGCATGAACAACAGGAGGATCATAAGGTACCGATTCTTCATAAGCTTTTACATTACTGTTTTTATGATTAATTTCATTTTTTTCTGCATATACAGTTGCAGAACAAAGCAGTAAAGTTACGCCTAAAATACGGACACTCATGACATTAGTGATGTTCATGTTGACCTCCTTGAGATATTTCTTGAGGTGAATGTTGTGTTGTTTCAGATGTTTTCCCAACATTTGCAACAACAAGTTTACTCATCATGCCTGCAGACATGTGATATAGCAGATGACAGTGAATTGCCCACTCGCCTAACTCATCTGCTGTTAATAATGCTGTTACCGTTTTACCAGGTGGCACAACAAGCGTATGTTTATTTGGCATATCTATCGCATTTTGACCATTTTCTAATTGCATAAACATGCCATGTAAATGCATTGGATGTGCCATCATGCTTTGATTGATAAACTTCAAACGAATACGTTCGCCATATTGCACTTGTAATGTTTCAGCTTCATTAAATTTTTTCCCATTTATTGTCCAAATATAACGTTCCATTGTCCCACCTAAACGAATGACCAATTCACGTTCAGGTTCACGAACATCTGGTTGTGGAAATAAAGATTTTAAATCTGAATATTGCAGTGCCTTTTTACCCTCTGGCGTCGCAGCATTTGCCCAACCTTCAACATGGCTAATCTTCTTCTCATCTATGTGCTGATCTTGCAGCATAGTTTTCGAAGTATTCATCATGTGTTTAGATTGATCATAAGGCTGTTCAGATGCCATCTGATGGGAGCTCATACTACTTAATTTATTGTTGTTTTCATGTGATTTTTTATTATTTTTTAGTTCTTTCTCCATGTGCATCTCATCTGAATATTGATGATCTGAGTGATGGTTAAGATTGACATCTTGATGCGACATATAAGAATAAGAGGTTGAAATTGATGGTTTCATATCATGATGATCATGGTCCATACTTGTCATATCACCATGCCCCATGTCTTCCATGGTTAAAAGTGCACGTGGTCTTGCATCAGGTATTTTAAATATCTGTTTACTCGTATGCTGATTTTGTAAAGTTGCTAAAGCAAAGCCACTACGGTCTATAGATTCAGCTTGAATCTGATAAGCTTCTTGTGTTGGTTCAACAATTACATCATAAGTTTCAGCGGCACCTATTCTAAATTCATCAACTTCTATTGGTTTCACAGGTTGACCATCAGCCCCTACAACCGTCATTTTTAAATACGGAATTCTTACATCAAAAAAAGACATTGCGGATGCATTAATAAAACGTAATCGAAGTTTTTCACCTTGCTGAAATAGCCCTGTCCAATTTTGTTCTGGTGTTTTCCCATTCACTAAAAAGGTATAACCCGTTACATCAGATAAATCTGTTCTCAACATGCGCATCTGATTCCACATGGAACGCTCTTGCCAAGCTTTTTTAAAACCTAATGTTTTAATTTGCTCAGCAAAATCAAATAATGTTTCACGTTGATTTTGATAATATTCAGATGATTTTTTTAAATTTGAATAAATCTGTGCACTATTACTTTCATGAAAATCTGACAACATCACCACATAATCACGATCTGTCTTTTCATGAGCAGCAATTGGCTGCTTATTCTTCGGATAAATAATCAATGGACCATATAAACCATCTTGTTCTTGTCCCTTTGAATGCGCATGGTACCAATATGTTCCGCTTTGTCGAACTTTAAAACGATACTCAAAATCTTGATTCGGTTTAATGCCTTGAAACTGGTTAAACCCTGGCACACCATCCATAAGCCCAGGCAAAAGTAAGCCATGCCAATGTACCGATGTATCTTGATTCTTTAAATTATTATGCACACGAATAACAGCCTCATCACCCTCTTCAAACTCTAGAAGTGGTGCAGGAAATTGTCCATTTACGGTAATTTTTTTAACTGCTTTTCCTGTAACATTTACCATACTTTCATCAATATTTAACTGATATTCACGTATTGCAGACCAAGACCATGTAGAAATACCCATAGCCACGAGCAACATAAAAAGTTGTGATTTTTGAATAGACATAGTTCATCCTATAAAGTATTTAAAAAGATATAAAAACTTAGGATTAAACTTGTGGAGGTCTCAATAAATCTTGTGAATAACCCAAAGAAAATTGGATTAAATAAGATGAGTTTAGAACTTTTAAAAATTCACCACCAGCTATACTCGCTATATGCAGTGGTGCATAAATATCTATAAATGAAAATAAATTTTGACAATGATAAATTGCACAATCTTGGCATAATTGATGTGCTGTATTGGCATGATCAGACATCATTTGACAATGTACTGGCTGATCCTCATGTGGACAGATCACCTTTTCCGCATGAGAAACTTCATGCTTTAATGGACTATGGTGCTGGTCAGATGAATGATTTTGATCTTGTAACAGGACAACATCGTCTGTTGACATCATTGCTTGCATATTTGATGAAGCTGAAACGGAAGCAATAGAGCTCCACCCTATGACAAAAAACATAAGGAATACAAACCAAGCATGTTGACGCAGAGCGATTCGCACGTTAATCGTTTTAATTCACAAGAGATCAATGAAGTCAGCATAACCGAATTGCTCGTTATACACAATTTTTAAGAATTAAACTTAACAACTTTATAACGATCATCACTATACGAAATAAAGCAATAAAGTTATTTATTAAACAATGAAAAATCAAGTAATCAACTATAAATTAATGATTAAAATAAAGCACTTCTTGATCTCTTATTTTATAATTTAGAATATTTTTTATACTTATAATGTATAAATATTAAACCATTGATACATAACTGATTGCAAAATAAACAAGATATCCATACTGTTATCAACATAGATATCCATAAGATTACCCACAAACTTATCCACAGCTTATGGGCTTTTTAGAGTTAATTACTTAAATACGTACTTGCCCTACTTGAGCTAACTCTTTACGCATTTCATCAATTACTGCTTTATAATTTGGTTTACCAAAAATAGCTGATCCAGCAACAAACATATCAGCACCCGCTTCAGCAATTTCACGAATGTTTGCAGGTGTTACACCACCATCTACCTCTAAACGAATATCACGACCTGATGCATCAATAATTTTTCGTGCTTGGCGTAACTTTTCCAATGTCATAGGAATAAATTTTTGACCACCGAAACCAGGGTTTACACTCATCAATAAAACCTGATCCACTTTATCTAAAACATAATCTAAATAATGTAATGGTGTTGCAGGGTTAAATACCAAACCAGCTTTAGCACCACCAGATTTAATTAATTGTAATGAACGATCAATATGCTCTGAAGCTTCTGGATGGAAAGTGATAATATCTGCTCCTGCCTCTAAGAAATCGCCAATTAAACGATCAACAGGAGAAACCATTAAATGCACATCAATTGGTGCTTTAATTCCATAATTTTTCAGCGCCTTACATACACCAGCACCAAAAGTTAGATTTGGTACATAATGATTATCCATTACATCAAAATGAACGACATCTGCCCCAGCTTCTAGTACATTGTCTACTTCTTCTCCTAAACGAGCGAAGTCAGCGGATAAAATAGAAGGTGCAATTAAATATGGCTTGGACATGACTAGACCTAGGCTTACAAATAATAAGAATAATTTTATTATAACAAAAACAGACTATCTTCGCAGTTGAAGCACTATCGAAATGCTCTATCGTTCAAATAACATGATACTTTTATTTTAGATATTCCAATTAAAGTCACACGATAGACATGTGTTATTTTTCATTCGCGCTTGCAAATTGTTTTACGGCTTCAATTCGTTCTTTCGTTGCTGGATGACTTTGTAAAAGTGAAGTTACTGAATTTTCTGTTGCTTCTTCCTCAGCATCCTCAGATAAGCGCTCTAAAAACTGAGCAAAATATATGGTCGAGATTTTGTTCTTATGCATTTTTTCTAATGCATAATGATCTGCCTCTGACTCAAAATCTCTTGAATATTTAGCTCCAATTGCAGCAGCTGGCAATGTTACTAATAAGTTTGACGTATCACCTGTAATCAGCATAAGTAAAACACCAAAGCCCAAACTAGAAACTGTTTGCTGTAGACTATGTTTGAGTTCTAAATGTCCTTGTTCATGTGCCAATACACCGAGAATTTCACGATCATCTTGAGCTAAATCAACTAATTCATCCGTTAAAATTATGGTGTTATTAGGTATAGCAAGTGCATTTGCCCCTAAACCACCACCTTGACGAAATACGACTTTTGCAGGTTTTTGTCCTGCTAATAATTTTTGATATTTCTGTATAATTTCCTGCTGACGCTCTTCTGATATTTCGCTCTCATCCGTAATTTGATAAACATATTCCTCAGACTCATCACCCAAGCGTTTCAATGTCTCCTCTGGCAAATAATGAGCAATATGATACGATGCTGTTGGAACACCCCACTTTATCGTTGCAAAAACAAGTGATATGACAAAAACAATACTAAAAATAATCAGACTAGGAGTTCGTTCTAATTTCCAAAGTGTATGAAAAGTTTTTTTGGTATTTAAATTAAACCAATCAGGTAAAGCACTGTGAAACTCTAAACGAGCGTCATCAGAAAGCTCAATCACAGGATTAAGCTTTCCTAATGCACCAATTAAAATCATATCTGAATAAGCATAAACTCGTTTTTTTAAAGGTTGCTCATCACCATAAATAACCACAACAGATTCATTATTTAAAGCCTGTATAGTTGCTTGATAAGCCCTTGAAGACTGACCATCATAAAAAACGACTTGAACTTTATTCATATTTACGTATTCACCTTAAAGTGAAATATCAAAATCAAATACATCTGCGATTTCTTCTCCAATTCCAATTGGATTATTTTGCAAACGATTGATCATTGTATTTGGATCATTATTTAATTCGAGTGAAATAGATTCTGCTTGATATTTATACAATCTAATAGCTGCCCAAGGTGTCATTAATCCTAACGTTAAAATTTTAACAATCCAATTACTCATCACAATCCAAGCATAATAATATTCATTACTATTCGTTTTAAATTGACTTTCACTTAATGAAGTATTATTCCATGTTGCAATAAATAATCGTGCTGACATCCAAGGCCAAATAAATGCAATACAGAGAAAATATACGGTAAAACCAATAAATATCATTCCCTCTACGCCAATTGCAGAAATTACACCACCAAAAATAAATGCACCAAAAATCAATAAACTAAATAAACAAATACAAGCCAATAGCGGTACATACATCGCACCGACATAAATTGGCCAGTCTGCATTCATTTTAAATTTTAATTGCCCAACATATAAATGATCGAAAAAATAACGCTTATATAACCAAACTAAAACTGGAAAAGCTAAACCAAATGTACAAATAACTAAAGCAACACCTTTTAGAAATTCAATATAAGCCTGTTTATTCGTTCCTGAAAAATAAAAACGACTATTCCCAAATTTACTATTTCTACCTCTAAATCTTAAAGTTGCACAAACTAACCAAGGAGCAGCCAAATAAATGAAAAGAAAGCCAAAAATTGCAATTGTTACTGAATATTCAGATAAAATTGCAATTGTGAAATAAATACCAAATGCAATTAAACGACCAATTAAAATACGACTTGGGATTCCAGTAAAATCAAAACGGCGATTAATGAATTGTGTACATCCATAAAAATAACGTAGGCGACGAACTTTTGCCCACGGAGAATAAAAACCAATCGTGATAATGGTTAATAGAATATTAACTATCCATATACCAAAATATTCTGAAGTACTACCACTAAAGGTAAATGTCTGAACCCCCTGCCAATTTTCGGTTTGATTTTCTTTATTAAAAGGAGATGGTAATGGTGGAGGTGTAGATGGGCTAAAAAGATCTTTGGGTTGATCTTCAAAAGATGAGTTTTGCATTATGCACCTAATGTTATTTTTGTATTTTTCTATCTAAAATAAGAAAAACTAAAATATAAATAATTTCAGACATTATAAACATAATTCATTCAAAATGTCTGAATTTTATACTTTTAAGCAAAAAACAATCACATTATTATCTTTTCATACAAAGATTAGATACGTAACACATTTAGGAACTTATTCAATATTTGCTGTAGGATCTATCGTGACATCTGGTTCTGAATCTGTAAATGCCCAAAATAAACCTGCGATGAATAATAAAATAATACAAAACCATGCCATTATTTGCTTCATCATAGATGGCTTTTCTCCACAATTTGGACATGCTTGATTGGATTTAGCCAAAGATGTACGACATTTTTTACAGTATTTTGAAGTCATAGCTTTTTCCACATTAATTTTTAACTTAGATATTCACGAACTTAAATATCAAAATTTAAGATGTGCGTAATTGTTGATTGTGGAATTGAATATGGTCTTCAATAAAAGTCTGAATAAAGAAGTAGCCATGATCATAGCCTTCATGCTCTCTTAAGATTAATGGTTGATTGACCTTAAGACATGCTTGCTCAAATAATGCTGGACTAAGCTGAGTATAAAATTGATCATTTAAACCTTGATCAATCAGAATTTCTTTAAACGATGCGCCCTTACTTTCCATCAGTGCAACTGCATCGTGCTTAAGCCACTGCGAACGATCATCACCCAAATAATGACTAAATGCTTTTTCACCCCAAGGACATTGACTTGGTGCACAAATTGGTGCAAACGCAGAAACAGATTTAAATTTTTCCGGATATTTTAATGCAAGTGTCAATGCACCATGCCCACCCATAGAATGTCCAAAAATCCCCACACTATTATCTTGAATTAAAAACTCATCATGAATTAATGTATACAACTCATCCACAATATAGCTTTCCATTTGATAATGTTCAGCCCATGGTTGTGCTATTGCATTAATATAAAAACCTGCACCTTGACCTAAATCCCAATGATCGCCTTTCGCAACATCTTCACCACGTGGAGAAGTATCAGGAGTAATAAGAATAATCCCCAATTTTGCAGCAATTTTTTGTGCATGTGCCTTAATAACAAATGTTTCTTCTGTACATGTTAAGCCAGCTAAATAAAATAATGCTGTGCATTCTTGACCTGCTAATGCTTGTTTAGGTAAAAAAATGCCAAATTTAGTGCTTCCCTTTAAAGCTTTTGACTGAATTTGGTATACACGCTGTTCACCATCAAAGCATCGATTATGCTGAACTAATTCCATCGAAATATAATCCTATTTATTTAACGAGTTGATAACTCAAGCTCTACAGGTGGTGGAGTATTTATTTTCGGAAATAAGCGTTGCTCTAGTTGCGGAAGCATAATTTCCATATTTTTGCCTAATGACCATTGTGGTTCAGAAGGTTCAAAACCTTGCGCATTTTCCCATTTTGTTACCGTTTTTTTCGCTTGAGAAAATGCTGCTTGAATTGAGTTTTGTTCACGCATCGCTTGGTCAAAGAAAGCTTTTCCAAAATAAGTATATTCTGCTTCATTTGAGCAACCAAATGAGGTTCTATCAGCTGCCGATGCAGTAATAATCAATGTATTATCATCCTGTAAAGCAGGAATAAAACTTCCCGAATAGCATGCAGAAATCACAATAACACGCCAGCGTATACCGGACTTATCTAATGCTTCCCTTAACCATTTTGGATCGACTTGTCTTAATGAAAGTGGAGCATTTTCCATTTCAAAATGATTTGGTAAACCATGTGAAGTCATGTATAAAAATAAAACATCACTTTCACGATTCATCTGCTGACCCATCCGATTTAGCATCATTTCTATACTTGTTTCTGATGCTATTGGAATTACATTACGTGTCATTGGATTATTAATTAAGACAGCAGATCTTCCAAAGGTTCCAAATCGAGTATCAAATTGTTCATGTATTCGTTCCACTTCTGACATAAACACATCTTGATAACTTGCGCCAGCAATGCCTAAAAAATACCAATGTGACTGAGTAAACTCACCAAATTGTATACTTTCTAATGCCTTATTGAGCACTTTACTTTGTGCATAAAATGCTTCTTCACTAAATGTTGGAAGTTCTTTTTCAACTTTCCAAATTGGCTGACTTGTCACTGACATTTGCCACACAATTAATGTCACCAATGTGGCAAGCATAATCAGTCCACGCTCCCACCAAGGCCATTTTAACTCACGTGCAAATACCCATACGACTGCTAAACTTTGCCAAACGAATAGCACCAAAAATAAAGTTGGCATAAAGTCATATAAGGCATAAGGTAGAACATCAATCAGCCCTAAATACTGAATAAGACTTTGTAATAATGCAATATTGGTATCAAGTACAAGCCACAGCAATGCCGGAACAAGCATAATTCTTGGATTATCAATACGTTGTGATAAAAAAATACCAACAATAAGAGCAATAAAGGGCCATAGAGAATAGCTAATTAAACCTTGAGGATTAAACTCTCTAATTCCACTTTCACTACTTAACCAACTAAATAGTGTATTGACTAATCCACCTAAAATTCCCCAAATAATCAATTGCATGATTGATGGACGAACAATTTGTAATGAGCGTCGTGAACCTAAAAACAGCCATAATCCTGCTTTTTGGTTACTTTTAAAATCATGCCAAAGGTTAATGGAGGGTTTAAAGTGAATCATAGAATTAAAATGAGTTCCCACTCGCAGTTTTTCACTGCCCTAAGTTTATGCTGAATATGATTTTTATCAATGATATTTTCACTATAGAAACCAAGTAAAAATATATAATTAAACCGCCAAATTAATCAGATAATGCATGTGAAAAATATGCATCAAAACGGCAAGCATCGCCTAACCATTGATGATCAGGTTGCTGATTTGCTAAAAATACAGCATGTCTTGGTCGTTTGACAATTACCCTTTTGGCTATAGGCTTGGCTAAATCTAACAAACCATCTCCTAAATCCATTTCACCATCTTCAGGCAATAACAAATGTAAGAGCTGCATCTGCTTTTTCACTTGTGCTTGTTTCTTTTCTGCTTGATGATTTTGATCTCGCTGTGGAAACATCGGATCTAAATACACTACATCAAAACTTTGATTTTCTATAGCCTGCTGTTTCAAATATTCAGCAGAATCAGAAAATACCAATTGTATTCTTGCCACAACTTTACTTAAAAAAGAGTCTTGTTCTGCAAGTCTTTTAGCATCTTCTAATAAAGTAAATAGAATAGGATGTCTTTCAATTAATATTACATTTGCACCTAATTGAGCCATTAATAAGCTATCGTGCCCTAAACCAGCAGTTGCATCAACTAATTGTGGTTTCTCAGTTAAATTACATGCACGTGCAATCATTTCTGACTTAATTGAAGCACGTTTTAAACGTCCAACTTCAGCTTTCCAGTCAGGTTGCATTCGCATACCATTGGCACATAGCCATAGCCCTTCATCATCAACACAAAGTGCTAACTCAGGATGATGGCGAAAAAAACGTGCATTTAACTTTTCCACAACTTCAATAAAAGTATCCACACCACGTGAAGAAAGCACAACAGCATACTGTTGTGCTTTCTCTTGAAAATCGTGTTCAGTGTATAAGCGGATTTCGCCTACCATAATTTCCAACCCGTGAATGCAAATAATAAAATCAGAAGACCTGAGAAAATTCTATACCATGCAAACACCATAAAATCACGGCGAGCAACATAAGCAACTAATGCACGAATAAGAACTAATGCTGAAATAAAAGAAACTAATGTTCCAAAGCCCAAGATAACCCAGTCTTCAGTTGTCGTAAATATTTTATAGTTATGATAAAGGTCTAATAAACCTGCACCAATAATGACAGGAATACCTAAAAAGAATGAAAATTCAGTTGCAGCTTTACGTGAAACACCAAGAAACATTGCCCCAATAATTGTGGCACCTGAACGTGAAGTTCCAGGAATCAAAGAAAGTACTTGTATTAAACCAATCCAAATTGCATCTTTATAAGTTAAATCTTCAACTTCTTTTGCTTTAATTTGTGGTGGATGCTTTTCAATCCACATAATAATTAAACCACCAATAATAAGCCCCATTGCGACGGCAATATTATTAAAAAGAAAATCTTTTACTGTTTGACCAAAAGTCAGCCCAACAAGCACAATAGGAATTGAAGCTAAAATTAGTCCAAAACCTAAGCGGCGACCTTTCTCTTCGCCTGTAAACATACCTGTTGCAGCACCCCATAGGCGTGCCCAGTATTCATAGATAACCGCAGCGATTGCACCGATTTGAATTGCAACAACAAAAACATCACTTTTTTCTTTGCTCCAAAAATTCATTAATTCTGAAGCTAAAATTAAATGCCCTGTGCTCGAAATGGGTAAAAATTCGGTAATACCTTCAACAACACCCATAATTGCTGCTTTTAACAGCAGTAAAAGATCCATAGAAAATCCTAACTTTGCTTGCCTTGTTCAGCAATTTTTTTCCAAGCGTTATCTCGCAAATACACAGGTAGTGCAAGTTCTGCACTTAGCCATTGTTCTTGCTTTGCCAATTCACGTGCAATGAATGCAATATCTTGTGCTGTTGCACTTAAATTTTTATATTGTGTTTGTTGTGGGTCAACAAGCTCTGAACCTGAACCAACCAATTGATATTTTACCGCCAATTGAGCATCTGTATAATTCAACAATTGTTCTTCATCAACTGCTTGCATTACATTTTGGTCATTTAACTTAAAGCTTGCGACATAGACTTCACTCATTCTTGCATCAAGAATAGCGGTCACTTCTGTTAAGCCTTCAATACGATATGCAGCTTGTGCTAATGCTTGTAAAGTTGAAACAGGAATAACAGGAATATCATTTGACCATGCAAGTGCCTGAGTGACTGCTGCATTAATACGCACACCACTAAAAGAACCTGGACCACGGCTAAAAGCAATTGCTGTTAAATCTTGAGTTGCAATTTCTGTCTGTGCAAAGCCTTGCTCAATCATCGGGAGAATAGTTTGAGTTTGTGCCTTTGCTCTTGTATCTAATTGAAAAAAGAGTTCTTGTGTTTCATCTACAATAGAAACGGAACACTGCTCATTGGCAGTTTCCAACGCCAGCAATTTCATGCACAACCTTAAAGAATAATTTCTAAAAACGCCTGCTATAATACTCCACTCATTCACGATTCACTAGAACTTCTAAACAATCAAATTAAAAGCCAAGAATTTTTTCACTCACACAATTTTAAAAAACTTATCTTTAATTTTTTAGTCGCTCAATATAGTCAAATACACAACCTACAAAATCACTTCTTCTAAATTTTCAAAATGCTTAAAATGCGCTGCATAATGAAGTGCACTCATTTTTAATTTAGCAGCAGCAGATACATCTAATGTTTTTACGACTTTTCCTGGAGAACCCATAACTACAGAATTATTTGGAATAATTTTTCCTTCAGGAATTAATGCATTTGCACCAATAATACAATTTTCACCAATAACTGCATGATTTAACACTACGGCATTAATGCCAATCAAACTATTATTACCCACTGTGCAACCATGTAACATTGCTTGATGACCAATTGTCACATAGTCACCAATATTCATTTCTATACCTGCGTCAGTATGTAAAACTGCATTTTCTTGCACATTGGTAAAATGACCTAGTCTAATTTTAGCATTGTCTGCACGTACAACAGCACCAAACCAAATACTCACTTGTTGTCCAAGTTCAGCTTGTCCAATAACTGTTGCCGTTGGTGCAACCCAACCATCCCATGGTTCATGAATTGCTTTCGGTGCATATCCGTTAAATTTGTATAACATTGATGACATCCCTGTTGATGTTATTAAAAGAAACTTGTCTATTTAAATCCCTTAATAGAAGAATTTAATAAGAATGGCCATTCTTTATGAAAGTCTAGTCCACGATCAAATAATGAAACTAACATTCGTGCTGTTAAGCCCCAAACAATTTCATCTTCAACATGCATACTCGGAAAATATAATTTTTGTTCATCAAACAAAACTTCATGTGGAATAGTCGGTGCATTCATTAAATCTTTCAATGATGCAAAGAAAATACGATCAATTTCTGTTGGCTGAGGCACAAGTTTTACTTCGGGAGAAATAAGCCCCACAATTGGTTTTACTGTCATTCCATTTTTTGCTTTTTGCATAGGAAGATCGCCAATTAAGCGAACATCAAATGGGTCAAGTGCTGTCTCTTCTTGTGCTTCTCTCAATGCAACAACAATATCTGTTGTATCTTCAGGATCTCTTTTTCCACCTGGAAAAGAAACTTCTCCTGCATGATTATTCAACATAATTGATCGACGTGTTAACAAAACTTTAGGATCTGTTTCTTCAGTAATTGCGATTAATACCGCTGCTTGAGCTTCTTTTGCTTGCTCTTCAAATTTTAGACGTTGCTGTAAAAGTTGTGTTAATTCACCACCCATATATTATTCCTCTTAAACTCCCTTTCATCATAGCTGATTTTTTACACAATAAAATACAGTAGATGCTAAAGTTCCATTTTTAAGTTATTCTGAGTTCATCTTTATCATTGATGATGAACATGAACTTCTGCGGCAATTGTGGATCTGAGACAGTAGACAAAGTACCTTTGGGCGATCATCAAACTCGTCGTGTTTGCTCAAAATGTAATGCTATTCATTATGTTAATCCTAAAGTAATTTGTGGGGCACTTGCGACTTGGGAAAATAAAGTTCTTCTCTGTAGACGTGCAATTGAACCACGTTATGGATTGTGGACCTTGCCTGCTGGTTATATGGAACTCTTTGAAACAATGGAGCAAGGTTCTGCCCGAGAAACTCGTGAAGAAGCAGAAGCTGAAATCGAAATAGAACAATTATACTGTATGTATAATATTCCTCGTATTGGACAAATTTATGTTCTATTTAAAGCCAATATTATTGATGGTAAATTTGGTGCAGGCGAAGAAACCTTAGAATCTCGTCTTTTTAGCGAAGAAGAAATTCCGTGGAATGATCTTGCTTTTCCAAGTGTAGAACGAACATTACGTCATTATTTTGAAGATCGAAAAAACAATCACTTCCCTACACATTTAGAAACTTTAGGTTCTCGCTTAGACCATACAGGCTAAATTACTCAAAAAGAAAGTTCATAAAAAATGATGAACTTTCTTTATATGATTTATTATTTTCAGATCAATAGAAGCATCTATAAACATTAATAGCATTGAATTTCATGTAAGATAGATCAGAAATTTAATGATCTATTTATTGCTGTTTTATGATGAAGTCTGTCCCTTTTAAAAAAGCCTTATCAACTCAAAACCTAAGTCATCAACAGCTTTTAGAGTCTTTACAATCACTTGATCATGTTATTTTCTTAAATAACAATCATGCGCCTTTAATTGGTCTTTTAGCTCAGCAATATATTTGCTTATCTTCTCATCAGACTCAGATTTTTGAGTCCCATCAATTTAATCAATACGTTCCACATTCTAAAATTCATCACCTTAATGACTTTTTAGCAAGTACCTCAAATTGTAATATGTTAACAATGGGGTTTATTAGCTATGATTTTGCAGCGCAACAACAAATTCAATTACAAGTAAAACAACAACCTTCCGTATTTCTTGGACAATTCCCACATTTTCTCAGTTTTGAAAAAAACACATGGTTTTTTAATAGTTTTGATTTAAGCGCAGAACATATTTTTGATTCTATTAATCAACTTATATCTGAGCATCAACCTATTACAACGCTTTCATTACATCAAAAATGTACACCACGATGGTCTAAAAATGAATATTCTGCTGCATTTCAAAAAGTTCAAGACTACATTGTTGCAGGTGATTGCTATCAAATTAATTTAACTCAAGAATTTACAACTCAAGCACAAGGTCATTTACTTTCAACAGCAGACCAATTTTGGACATTAACCAATGCACCCTATGCAGGTTATTTGCGAATCCAAGATTTTGAATTACTCAGTTGTTCACCTGAATTGTTTATTGATTTTGAAGAAAATCACAAAATTGTGACTAAACCCATTAAGGGAACTATGCCCCGCTATGAAAATCCTGAACAAGATGAACAATCAAAACAAACGCTAAAAAACTCTCAAAAAGATCAAGCAGAAAATGTCATGATTGTAGATTTACTCCGTAATGATCTCAGCGTTTATGCAGAAATAGGTTCAGTTAAAACACCTAAGCTCTTTAATATTGAAAGCTTTAATCAAGTGCATCATATGGTCAGTGAAATTGAAGCCATATTAAAGCCTCATATTAAACCCTTTGATGTTTTATTCTCAGCACTACCCGGTGGTTCAATCACAGGAGCACCAAAAATTCGTGCTATGCAAATTATTGATGAATTGGAACAAGCACCACGTGGAGCATATTGTGGTTCTATGGGATATTTTGATGAAGAAGGTATAGGATCTTGGAATATTCTTATCCGATCTATTCAAAAATATCAGCAAAATGTTTCTTTATGGGCTGGCGGTGGCATTACGATCGCCTCAGATTGTGATGCAGAATATCAAGAATGCTTCGATAAAGTATCTGCAATGTTAGACCTACTCAATACTTGGCATACATCTGAATAAACAAAAAAGCGACTCTTTTGAGTCGCTTTTTTTAATCCCTCACACCCTCCCTTTAATAAAAGAGGATTGGGATGGCTTAAACCAAAATATCATTTTTTAAGGTATCAACAAGGCGCTGATTTTGCTCATCTGTACCAATGGTAATACGTAAATATTGATTAATACGTGGCTTATTAAAGTAGCGCACAATAATTCCTTTTTCACGCAATGCTGTAGCAAGTTCACCTGCATCTTTCGATGCCAATGTTGTAAAAATAAAGTTTGCACTTGACGGCAATACTTTAAAGCCAAGTGTGGTTAATTGCTGAGTTAATTTCTCTCTGCTTGCAATCACTTTAGCATTTTGTGCTTCAAAATATTCCTGATCTTCAAATGATGCAACCGCAGCAGCAATGGCAAAACGATCCATCGGATATGAGTTAAAACTATTTTTCACTGCTTCTAATGCAGCAATCAAATGTGGTTGAGCAATTGCAAAACCAACACGTAAACCTGCTAAAGAACGCGATTTAGATGTTGTCTGACAAACCACTAAGTTTTCATATTTTTCAACTAAACTTACAGCAGATTCAGCACCAAAATCGACATAAGCTTCATCAATCACCACAACAGAATCTGGATTTGCTTGTAAAACCTCTTCAATTGCAGATAAACCTAATGCAATACTTGTTGGTGCATTAGGATTGGTAATAATAATTCCACCATTAGGTTGCTTATAATCATCAACCACAATTTCAAAATTATCATTTAACGGCAAAATTTTAGTTTTTGCTGCAATACCAAAAAACTGGCTATAAACAGGATAGAAACTATAAGTAATATCTGGATATAAAATCGGTTTATCTTGCACAAAAAATGCTTTAAAAATATGTGCTAATACTTCATCAGAACCATTGCCCACAAAAACATTTTCTACAGCAACTTTTTGTTGTTTCGCAATCGCTTGTTTAAGCTCTGAAGCATCCGGATCTGGATATAAACGTAAAACATCCGCTGAATTTACCAATACATTTTGTACAGCTTCAACTACTTTCGGTGATGGCGGATACGGATTTTCATTGGTATTTAATTTTAATAAATTTTGAATCTTAGGTTGTTCACCTGGTACGTATGGCTCTAATTCACGTACATCAGGACTCCAAAAGCGCATTTGTTCAGTTGTAATACTCATTTCTACAATTCTCAAATTTGGTCTCAAAAAAGGGCTGATGATCAGCCCCCTAAATTTTCTATAAAAATTTACTGATAACGATAGCGAGCAGAGCGTGCATGAGCATCTAAGTTTTCTTGCTGTGCCAGTATATCTGCTGTTTTTGCTAAAGTTTTCACACCATCGGCTGAGCACATAATTAAGCTCGAACGCTTTTGGAAATCATAAACCCCTAAAGGCGATGAAAAACGTGCCGTACCTGATGTTGGAAGTACGTGGTTTGGTCCTGCACAGTAATCACCAATTGCTTCAGGTGTATAACGCCCCATAAAGATTGCACCTGCATGGCGAATATCTTCTGCCATTTCAACAGCTTCATCTAAACATAGCATTAAATGTTCAGGGGCAACTTGGTTAATCAATTCAGCACCTTCAGCACGGTCTTTCACTAAAACCAATGCACCACGATTCTCAATTGAAGTACGTGCAATATCTGCCTTTGGTAAAGCTTCTAAGTGCTTTTCAATCCAAGCTTCAACAGCATTTAATAAATCTTCATCAGGCGTAATAAATACAGCTTGCGCCACAGTGTCATGTTCAGCTTGAGACAATAAGTCCATTGCTAACCATTCAGCATTATTTTCACCTTCTGCATAAACTAAAATTTCAGAAGGACCTGCAATCATGTCAATACCAACTTGACCAAATACAGCACGCTTTGCAGCCGCAACAAAACGATTCCCTGGTCCTGTAATTTTATCTACAGATGGAATTGTTTCAGTACCATAAGCCAAAGCAGCTACTGCTTGTGCACCACCAATAGTAAATACACGTGTTACCCCAGCTAAATATGCAGCAGCAAGTACCAATGGATTTAAATCACCATTTGGTGCAGGTACAACCATAATAATTTCAGGAACACCTGCAACATGCGCAGGCACAGCATTCATAAGTACAGAAGATGGATAAGATGCTAAACCACCTGGTACATAAATTCCCACACGATCAAGCGGAGTTACTTTTTGTCCTAAAGTATTTCCTAGAGCATCTACATAAGTCCAGCCATCTTGCTTTTGTGCTTGATGAAATTCACGTACACGATTTGCTGCAAGCTCTAATGCTTCACGAACTTCTGTTGTTAAACCATCAAATGCTGCTTTTAATTGTGCTTGAGTAAGTTCTAGATCTGAAAATTGATGCGCTGGATGTCGATCGAACTGTTGAGTGAGTTTAAGCACATGTGCATCACCATGTTGGCGTACATCTGCAATAATTTGGTCTACTGTTTTTAAAAGTTCAGGATCACTCACTGTTTCAAAAGCCAACAAATCAGCAAAGACTTGTTTAAAATTTTGCTCTTGAGTCGATAAACGTCGCATCAATTTACCCACACGGTTATGTAAAAGAAAGATTTAGTTTACCTTGTTTCTAGGGCTTTGTGGGAGGGAATCCTATTTAGAATGACGAGTTTTATTGAAAATAACTTTTTGTTTTATTGGTGTTCCTTATCAAAATATTTTTTTTACTTAAAATGATACTAGAACAATTCAGTACAAATGATTTATTAAAAAAAAACCACCTTTTTAGGTGGTTTTTTAAACTTAAATTCAATTAAGCATTTTTAGCTTCACGTTCTTCAACAGCTTTTTCAAGTTGTGCAAGAATTGGATTTAACAACGCTTGCTTACGTTTAAAGCTTGCTTTATTCACAATTAAACGTGATGAAACTTTGCAAATCTCTTCTAATGGTTCAAGACCATTGGCACGAAGTGTATTACCTGTATCTACAACGTCAACAATATAATCACCTAAACCAACAAGTGGTGCAAGTTCCATTGAGCCGTATAGTTTAATCACATCAACTTGCTCACCTAAGCTTGCATAATATTGGCGTGTTAAATTGACATATTTAGTGGCAATTTTTAGACGACCTTTCGGACGTTCCATTCCCACCTTACCAGCAGTCATAAGTTTACAATTTGCGATTTTAAGATCGAGCGGTTCATACACATTTTGTGCACCATGCTCCATAAGTACATCTTTGCCAGCCACACCAATATCTGCCGCACCATTTTCAACGTAAGTAGGTACGTCAGATGCACGTAAAATTAAAATACGTACATGCTTATGTGTTGTTGGAAAAATTAACTTACGAGACTTATCTGGATCTTCCAATAAGTTAATACCAGCCGTTTCCAACAATGGCAATGTTTCTTTTAAGATACGTCCTTTGCTTAATGCTAAAGTTAAACCATGATCAAAATTTCCCATTACGTCAAAGTTTGGATCATCGTTTCTCATATCACTCATTAACTTACTCGCTTAATTTTAGCACCGAGGCCTTGTAACTTCGCTTCAATATCTTCATAACCACGATCAATATGATAAATACGATCAATCATAGTCTCACCTTCAGCAGCCAATGCGGCTAAAACTAAAGAGAATGAAGCACGTAAATCAGTTGCCATTACTGGTGCTGCTGATAATTTATCAACACCCGTAACAACGGCATCATTACCTTCAACTTGAATATTTGCACCCATCCGCGCTAACTCAGGTACATGCATAAAACGGTTTTCAAAAATTGTTTCAGAAATTGTTGCAAATCCGCGACCAATTGCATTTACTGCCATTAATTGGGCTTGCATATCAGTTGGAAAATCTGGATGTGGTAATGTACGGAAACTTACTGCTTTAGGGCGTTTACCCATCATATCCAGCTCGATCCAATCATCTCCACGAGTCACTTCTGCACCCATTTCTTCGAATTTATCTAAAACAGACTCTAAAAGGTTTGGATCTGTATTTGTCGTCTTAATTTTACCGCCAGTAATTGCTGCAGCAGCTAAATATGAACCAGTTTCAATACGATCTGCCACAACTGCATATTCACAACCATGTAAGCTTTCAACACCTGTCACAACAAGAGTATCGGTATCTAAGCCTTCAATTTTTGCACCCATTTTAATGAGCATTTGCGCTAAATCTGTAATTTCAGGTTCGCGTGCAGCATTACGAATTGTAGTAACACCATCAGCAAGTACAGCAGCCATTAAAATATTTTCGGTACCGCCAACAGTAACCATATCAAAAATGACTTCACCACCCTTTAAGCGACCATCAACTTTTGCATGAACATAGCCTGCTTCGACTTCAATTTCAGCACCTAAAGCTTCCAAAGCTTTTAAATGTTGATCTACAGGACGTGAACCTATTGCACAACCACCAGGCAATGACACTTTTGCACTACCATAGCGCGCAAGCAATGGTCCAAGCACCAAAATGGATGCACGCATTGTTTTTACAAGTTCATACGGTGCGAACTGATTATCTAAAGTCGATATATCTGCTTTAACCGTATCACCTTCGTATGTAATTTCAACACCAAGGCCTGCAATAAGTTTAACAAGTGTATTTACATCTTTTAAATTAGGAACATTTGTTAAAGTAATCGGAGAGTCAGCAAGAATCATCGCTGCTAATAAAGGAAGCGCAGCATTTTTTGCACCTGAAATGCGTACTTCGCCCTCAAGCTTAACGCCACCTTGAATCAGAAATTTATCCATTGATTTTTTAAGCTCCGAATAAGCTTGCTTTGCGCCATTCTTCTTTAGTCATTGCACGGATTGTAACTGCATGCACTTCACCACTTGCAATATAAGAGTTTAATGGCGCATAAACAGTTTGTTGACGAGCAACAGGGCGTTTACCTTCAAACTGATCATCAACAATACGGAGATCAAATTTTCCGCCTTGCCCACTTACAACAATTTCAGCTACTGGAAAAGCTGCTTTTAAAATTTCAGTGAGCTGTTCACTATTCATCACAAAGACCTCTTATAGGACCAAGGGTGTAAAACCTGCCATTCTACTATAAATAATTAAAATAATTCATTAGTCACATACATATTATCTATAAAAAAAGAGGTTATTTAAAACCTCTTTTTTCTCATTTATGAAGCTAAATTTCTAAAGGCTGAAATATTGTTTGCATTTTCCGATGTTTAGTCAGCTGTCTCTTTAGTTTTTCAGATACTTTTTTAATAGATGTATACATATCATCTGCTGAAGCTTGAGCGAATAATTCAGCCCCAGGTAAACGAATAATTGCCTCGGCAATATGATTTAGGCTGCCCTTTTTAGAATGCTTATCTATTTGATGATCTTTACTGAGCTTTACCTGCATACTATTTACTTGATCAATATGCTTAGTCATTTGACTAAACTTAAATCTAATATTTTCTTCTATAGCAGGAGTGATAGTTAAATGATGCCCACGAATTGTAATTTGCATAGATCTATCCCTCATCATTTTAGGATTTGAAAGGTTTCGCCACGACAATTCAATCAATTGCAAAAAATCATTCACAGAATTAAATCATCTTAGCAAGTCCTCAAAATAAAAAAGATTCATCATGCTGTCATAATGAACCCTTAGAATAATCAGATTTTAGAATCTAGATCAATACTTTTCTTTCAGAAGATGAAGGAATATGTAACGATTCTCTATATTTTGCAACAGTACGTCTAGCGACTTCAATTCCATCCTCTTTAAGTAAGTTTGAAATTGCATTATCTGACAATGGTTTAAGTATATTTTCTTCTGCAATTAGTTTTTTAATTTTCGCACGTATTGCTGTAGAAGATGCCTCCCCGCCACTTGTTGTACCTACATGGCTTGAAAAGAAATACTTTAATTCAAATAATCCTCTTGGCGTCAGCATATATTTATTCGTTGTGACTCGAGAAACTGTAGATTCATGTAACTCCACTTCTTCAGCAATATCTCTTAGTACAAGTGGCTTCATTCCCTCAGCACCAATTTCAAAAAAAGCTCTTTGATGTTCAACAATACATGTTGCAACTTTTAATAAAGTTTTATGTCTCTCATCAATACTTTTAATAAAATTTTTAGCTTCTAACATTTGACTACGTAAATATTGATTATCATCACTTTGATCTGCCCTACGAATCATATTTGCATAATATGAATTCACGCGTAATTTTGGCATTACATCAGGATTAAGTTGTACAAACCAATGTTCATTCTTTTTTGTTACGACCACATCTGGAATTTGATAATCGAAGTCTTTATTTTCAAACTCTTCTCCAGGATAAGGCTTTAAAGTTTTAAGCAAACTAATAGCTTGTTTCAATTGTTCAATATTTAAATGCGTTTGCTTCAGTAATTTGGGTAAATCATTTGCAATTAATAATTCATAAAAATTTAATAACTTAATCGCCTCAGATCTAAAAGGAACATTCTTATTTAAAGCATCAAGTTGAACTTGTAAACACTCTGCTAAAGTCCTAGAAGCAATTCCAATAGGCTCTAAACGCTGAATATGCTTAAGTACAACAAGTACCTCACTCTCTTCAACCTCTTCGTCATATTCCATTGAATCTAATAAATGCTGAACTGAAAATGTGATTTCCTCTGTTGAACTTTCTAAAAAGCCTTTCTCATCTAATGAATCTATAATGCAATGTGCTATCAACTTATCTACTAATGAAAAATTTAATAAATTAACTTGATCTAACATATGATCTTTTAAACTTAAGCCTCCTTGGCGATTATCTTCTCGCTCTTCATATTCAATAGATCCTAAACTTGTTGGCTGATGTGTATAAACATCATCCCAATCTGTGTCTACAGGTAAATCATCTGGTAAATGATTCGCATTTAATTCATTTGTTAAATCCTTTTTCTCTATTTCTTTATCTTCATATTCAGATAAGCTTTCAACTGATGAATGTTCTTCAATTTTTTCCAATAATGGATTACTATCAAGTTGAAGCTGTATTTCTTGCTCAAGTTCCAAGCTAGAGAGTTGCAACAAACGAATTGCTTGTTGTAATTGTGGAGTTAATGATAAGGAATTTGCTACTCTCATTCCAACAGATAATTTCATATACCCCCCAGTGTAATTAATCACGCTCACTGTAAGCAATTTTTATGCCTTTTCATCTTTTTATAACATAGATCATAAATAAAGCATACAATTACACCCTAAAATACTCAGTTTTATCTACAATATTTAATAAATTCATAATGTTATTTTTAACACAATTTATCAAAAAAACAATAAACTGCTATTTTTTATACATTTTATTAATATACCGTTATCAATGTAGCTTAAAATATTGATAAAGAGATAAAAGATGTATTTCATTTTTAAATAAAAACCAATTCACTAAATTTCTTTCATTTATTTTTTCACATAAAAAAACACCCCCTTCATCTGAAGGGGGTGTTTTAGAATTAATGAGCTGGCGATGACTTACTCTCACATGGGTAACCCCACACTACCATCAGCGCTAAGAGGTTTCACTTCTGAGTTCGGGAAGGGATCAGGTGGTTCACTCTTGCTATTGTCGCCAGCACAACTGTTTATGATTACTTGCTATGGTCTTACTTAGATGCCTAGCTTTCTTCAAATGAGTTATTAACAGGTATATCTGAGTTAATTTAAGGTGTTCATTGTATCTAGCTTTAGAACTAAATCAAGTTTCTTTGATTATTTGTGAATCAATTGATGCTTGATACAACAACTGTTTGGGTGTTGTATAGTCAAGCCTCACGAGCAATTAGTATTGGTCAGCTTCACATATCGCTATGCTTCCACATCCAACCTATCAACGTCGTAGTCTTCAACGGCTCTTTAGAGGACATATAGTCCTAGGGAAATCTTATCTTGAGGTAGGCTTCCCGCTTAGATGCTTTCAGCGGTTATCCCTTCCGAACATAGCTACCCGGCGATGCGACTGGCGTCACAACCGGTACACCAGAGGTTCGTCCACTCTGGTCCTCTCGTACTAGGAGCAGATCCTCTCAAATTTCCAGCGCCCACGGTAGATAGGGACCGAACTGTCTCACGACGTTCTAAACCCAGCTCGCGTACCTCTTTAAATGGCGAACAGCCATACCCTTGGGACCTGCTTCAGCCCCAGGATGAGATGAGCCGACATCGAGGTGCCAAACACCGCCGTCGATATGAACTCTTGGGCGGTATCAGCCTGTTATCCCCAGAGTACCTTTTATCCGTTGAGCGATGGCCCTTCCATACAGAACCACCGGATCACTAAGACCTACTTTCGTACCTGCTCGACTTGTGGGTCTCGCAGTTAAGCGCGCTTTTGCCTTTATACTCTACGCGTGATTTCCGACCACGCTGAGCGCACCTTCGTACTCCTCCGTTACTCTTTAGGAGGAGACCGCCCCAGTCAAACTACCCACCAGACATGGTCCTCGCTCCAGATAATGGAGCAGAGTTAGAACCTCAATATTACCAGGGTGGTATTTCAAGATTGGCTCCACCGAAACTAGCGTCTCGGTTTCAAAGCCTCCCACCTATCCTACACAAGTAAGATCAAAGTTCAATGTCAAGCTGCAGTAAAGGTTCACGGGGTCTTTCCGTCTAGCCGCGGGTACACCGCATCTTCACGGCGAATTCGATTTCACTGAGCCTCTGCTGGAGACAGCGCCGCCATCATTATGCCATTCGTGCAGGTCGGAACTTACCCGACAAGGAATTTCGCTACCTTAGGACCGTTATAGTTACGGCCGCCGTTTACTGGGGCTTCGATCAAGAGCTTCGCTTACGCTAACCCCATCAATTAACCTTCCAGCACCGGGCAGGCATCACACCCTATACGTCCACTTTCGTGTTTGCAGAGTGCTATGTTTTTAATAAACAGTTGCAGCGGCCTGGTTTCTGAGGCTGTCATCAGCTCAAGGAGCAAGTCCTATCACCAACAACAGCGTACCTTCTCCCGAAGTTACGGTACCATTTTGCCTAGTTCCTTCAGCAGAGTTCTCTCAAGCGCTTTGGTCTACTCGACCTGACCACCTGTGTCGGTTTAGGGTACGATTCCAGTATAACTGAAGCTTAGAGACTTTTCCTGGAAGCATGGTATCAGCCACTTCGCTAGTAAACTAGCTTGCTATCAGTTCTCAGCATAGAGTACCCCGGATTTGCCTAAGATACATGCCTACAACCTTCCACCTGGACAACCAACGCCAGGCTGACTTAACCTTCTCCGTCCTCTCATCGCATTATACTGAAGTATTGGAATATTAACCAATTTCCCATCGACTACGCCTCTCGGCCTCGCCTTAGGGGTCGACTCACCCAGCCCCGATTAACGTTGGACTGGAACCCTTGGTCTTTCAGCGAACGGGTTTTTCACCCGTTTTGTCGTTACTCACGTCAGCATTCGCACTTCTGATACCTCCAGCAGACTTCTCAATCCACCTTCATCGGCTTACAGAACGCTCCCCTACCACTTGCAATAAATTGCAAATCCGCAGCTTCGGCATATAGTTTTAGCCCCGTTACATCTTCCGCGCAGGCCGACTCGACTAGTGAGCTATTACGCTTTCTTTAAAGGGTGGCTGCTTCTAAGCCAACCTCCTAGCTGTCTATGCCTTCCCACATCGTTTCCCACTTAACTATAATTTTGGGGCCTTAGCTGGCGGTCTGGATTGTTTTCCTCTTGACTACGGACGTTAGCACCCGCAGTCTGTCTCCCGGATAGTACTCATTGGTATTCGGAGTTTGCATCGGTTTGGTAAGTCGGGATGACCCCCTAGCCGAAACAGTGCTCTACCCCCAATGGTATTCGTCCGAGGCGCTACCTAAATAGCTTTCGGGGAGAACCAGCTATCACCAAGTTTGATTAGCCTTTCACCCCTATCCACAAGTCATCCCCTGGCTTTTCAACGACAGTGGGTTCGGTCCTCCAGTTAGTGTTACCCAACCTTCAACCTGCTCATGGATAGATCACCTGGTTTCGGGTCTATACCCAGCAACTAAACGCCCTATTAAGACTCGGTTTCCCTACGGCTCCCCTATGCGGTTAACCTTGCTACTGAATATAAGTCGCTGACCCATTATACAAAAGGTACGCAGTCACCGAACAAGTCGGCTCCCACTGCTTGTATGCATGCGGTTTCAGGATCTATTTCACTCCCCTCACAGGGGTTCTTTTCGCCTTTCCCTCACGGTACTGGTTCACTATCGGTCAGTCAGGAGTATTTAGCCTTGGAGGATGGTCCCCCCATATTCAGACAAGGTTTCACGTGCCTCGCCCTACTCGACATCATTATGTGTGCCCTTTCGTGTACAGGACTATCACCTACTATGGTTGCACTTCCCAGAGCATTCCACTAAAACACACATAACTTAATGGGCTGTTCCCCGTTCGCTCGCCGCTACTGAGGGAATCTCAATTGATTTCTTTTCCTAAGGGTACTGAGATGTTTCACTTCCCCTCGTTCGCCTCGTAACACTATGTATTCATGTTACGATACCTAGCTTATACTAGGTGGGTTTCCCCATTCAGAAATCTCCGGATCAAAGGATATTTGCCGCCTCCCCGGAGCTTATCGCAGGCTATTACGTCTTTCATCGCCTCTGACTGCCAAGGCATCCACCACATGCACTTAATTACTTGACTATACAACCCCAAACAGTCGCCCATTTCCTACAAGTGAAAATGTTGCGTTGCGAACTTAATCGCCACAGTTAGAGTTTTGTAGATTTAACTACAGTACAGCTTCAATTAGATTCATATACCAAAACGCTTGATTCAGTTAATTTCGCTAGTAACTCATTTAATCAGTCAACTTCAGAATTACTTCTTTAGTCTTCCTTTTAACGAGTATGAACAAATTATTTCAACTCAAATATATTCTGTTAATGATTCACTACGTCTTCGTCAGATCGCAGTCAACTGTGATAAATCACAGAGATTAATAACAATGCCGCGCATTATACGCCACCTTATCACTAAGCTCTATAAGCTATCCAACTGTTTGCTTACTATGTATTCATTCAAATACATGGTGGAGACTAGGAGAGTCGAACTCCTGACCTCCTGCGTGCAAAGCAGGCGCTCTACCAACTAAGCTAAGTCCCCAGCTTATCATTTAGATTCAATGTACCTTTCTAAGTCATGGTGGGTCTGACAAGACTTGAACTTGTGACCCCACGCTTATCAAGCGTGTGCTCTAACCAACTGAGCTACAGACCCTCAGATACATCATAATGAAGAACAACTTGTTGTGGATTCTTACCAATCGTCAATCTTTCGTTAAGGAGGTGATCCAGCCGCAGGTTCCCCTACGGCTACCTTGTTACGACTTCACCCCAGTCATCGGCCACACCGTGGTAAGCGTCCTCCTTGCGGTTAGACTACCTACTTCTGGTGCAACAAACTCCCATGGTGTGACGGGCGGTGTGTACAAGGCCCGGGAACGTATTCACCGCGGCATTCTGATCCGCGATTACTAGCGATTCCGACTTCATGGAGTCGAGTTGCAGACTCCAATCCGGACTACGATCGGCTTTTTGAGATTAGCATCCTCTCGCGAGGTAGCAACCCTTTGTACCGACCATTGTAGCACGTGTGTAGCCCTGGTCGTAAGGGCCATGATGACTTGACGTCGTCCCCGCCTTCCTCCAGTTTGTCACTGGCAGTATCCTTAAAGTTCCCGGCATAACCCGCTGGCAAATAAGGAAAAGGGTTGCGCTCGTTGCGGGACTTAACCCAACATCTCACGACACGAGCTGACGACAGCCATGCAGCACCTGTATCAGAGTTCCCGAAGGCACCAATCCATCTCTGGAAAGTTCTCTGTATGTCAAGACCAGGTAAGGTTCTTCGCGTTGCATCGAATTAAACCACATGCTCCACCGCTTGTGCGGGCCCCCGTCAATTCATTTGAGTTTTAGTCTTGCGACCGTACTCCCCAGGCGGTCTACTTATCGCGTTAGCTGCGCCACTAAAGCCTCAAAGGCCCCAACGGCTAGTAGACATCGTTTACGGCATGGACTACCAGGGTATCTAATCCTGTTTGCTCCCCATGCTTTCGTACCTCAGTGTCAGTATTAGGCCAGATGGCTGCCTTCGCCATCGGTATTCCTCCAGATCTCTACGCATTTCACCGCTACACCTGGAATTCTACCATCCTCTCCCATACTCTAGCCAACCAGTATCGAATGCAATTCCTAAGTTAAGCTCAGGGATTTCACATTTGACTTAATTGGCCACCTACGCACGCTTTACGCCCAGTAAATCCGATTAACGCTTGCACCCTCTGTATTACCGCGGCTGCTGGCACAGAGTTAGCCGGTGCTTATTCTGCGAGTAACGTCCACTATCTCAGAGTATTAATCCAAGTAGCCTCCTCCTCGCTTAAAGTGCTTTACAACCAAAAGGCCTTCTTCACACACGCGGCATGGCTGGATCAGGCTTGCGCCCATTGTCCAATATTCCCCACTGCTGCCTCCCGTAGGAGTCTGGGCCGTGTCTCAGTCCCAGTGTGGCGGATCATCCTCTCAGACCCGCTACAGATCGTCGCCTTGGTAGGCCTTTACCCCACCAACTAGCTAATCCGACTTAGGCTCATCTATTAGCGCAAGGTCCGAAGATCCCCTGCTTTCCCCCGTAGGGCGTATGCGGTATTAGCGTCCCTTTCGAAACGTTGTCCCCCACTAATAGGCAGATTCCTAAGCATTACTCACCCGTCCGCCGCTAGGTCCAGTAGCAAGCTACCTTCCCCCGCTCGACTTGCATGTGTTAAGCCTGCCGCCAGCGTTCAATCTGAGCCATGATCAAACTCTTCAGTTTAAAATCAGTAGTAGCTTATGGCTACCAATCTTGGCTCATCAATTTTCTGACAAATATTTCTCAAATAAACTTCGAGTAATTTCTACCATTCAATCAATGAAAATATATTCGATTGATCAACTAGTAAAAATCCACACAAGTTGTTCTTCATAATCTCTTAATGATCTTCTTACCACTTCGTCAGTAGCAAGCTAGGTCGGCTATATTACTCTCTATTTCCAGAAAGTCAACTAGTAATTCAAATTATTTTAAACTTTCTTTCTAAAACACAACCCCAACACTTTGTGCTAAGTTGCTGTTTTATCAGAAGTTTTAATCTTCATCACCGCCGATGGATGTGCATTCTACAGCATTTCCTATACGTTGCAACCCCTTTTCTTTATTTTTTTTGAAAATACAGAACAACTGTTCTTTTTTTAATCTTTTTTAGCTATATTTAACGAAAGTTGATTAAATTTGAATTATTATTCATCACTTCTATTTACTGTTATTATAAAATATATAATTGTTATAGCGATGGCTTTAAGATTAAAGCATCAGGATTATTTTTATGGATCATAAAAGTTTACTTTTAATTAGCTCTTTTTTAATAGGAAGCTCAAGCTCTCTATATGCTAATGACATCTCCACTTCTGAAAATACAGACGCATCTCTTTTAAATGAATCTGAATATTCAGAACAAACAAAATTAAAAGATTTAAAAAATGTCAGACTTAAGGATTTAAAAGTAGATGCTAATGCAGCTCAACCTGATGCTGTCAAAGATCCGCTAGAACCTCTTAACCGTAAAATTTACCAACTTAATGACACTGTCGATCAAAATATTGTTCGCCCTATTGCTGTTCAATATAAAGAGAAAGTTCCAGTAGATGTTCGAGATTCATATAGTTCATTTAGAACAAATCTTACTGAACCTTGGAGTGCTGTAAACCAACTTATACAAGGTCGACCTTTACGTGCATTAAAAACACTTAGTCGTTTTACAATAAATACCGTAACAACTTTAGGCTTTGCCGACCCAGCTCAACATATTGGTTTAGGTGCTGAAAATGATGGCTTTGCAAATACATTAGGATACTATGGTGTTCCATCTGGACCTTATATTGTTTTACCTGTATTTGGACCAAGTACAATCCGTGATGGGGTTGGTTTAGCTGTCGATACTGTTGGTCGTCCTCAAGAATATTTAGACGGACAAGAAACTTTATATTGGTCTGATCAAGCCGGCCGTGGCATTAGTGCTCGTGCCTCTCTGATAGATTTAGAAGGCGCTGTTCAAGGTGATAAATATGCATCTTTACGTGATATTTACTTACAGCGTAGGAATTTCGTAATTGCTGAAAAGAAAGGCCTAGAGGCAGATGCTATTCAGTTTATTGATGATATAGATGATGATTTTTCTGATGAAGACACATCAACCTCAAAATCTGACTCTCAAAAATAGTTTATACTTTTATCTATAACGAATAGGGATTGAAAACTTTCCCTATTCCGTCCTAAATTGTTATATTAACTTTTGTTCAACATCAGGATCACCACTTTCTTTTATGTATTTCATTCAACCCACACGTGATATCCCCCATCTAGAGCAAGTGCTAGATGCACTTCCTAGTGTGCAAATGATTAACATTGAAGATATTCCAACTTACGATCCAACAATTATTGCAATTGCAGATGTTGAAGATTTTCTTGCACATCGCTGGAATTTACCCACTGTCGTTCTTGCATTCGATCAAGAAGGTATTGCGCTTTCTAAAGCATGGGAACTGGGCGCTCTTGCTGGTTGGTTATGGAATCATTTACCTGAAAATTTACAACTTACACTTTCCAAAATTGATGCTCAATATAAAAGAAACCAAGATAGTCGTGATTTACCATCCGCTGCCGATTTACAAAAAAAATTACTTCCAAATCCAATTGAACTGACAAACTATAAAGTAGAAACATTATTTAAGCCGTCTGCCTACTTATCAGGAGATTGGTTCGACTACTGGAAAATCAGTGATAAAGAAATTATGTTTTATCTTGCTGATGTTTCGGGTCACGGTGTTACCAGTAGTTTATTAACTTCTTGGATGGCAGCATTTCATGGGAGATCTAAAACTCCACGCGAATTACTTAAAAAGTTAAATGGCATGCTTGTTCAAGAAAATATTGAAAAACATATTACAATGATAAGTGGCATTTTAAATTTAGAAACCCATCAACTTAAATGGTCAAGTGCAGGACACTATCCTCCTGCTATTATTTTTGAACCAAATCATCCACCTAAAATTTTAAATACAAGTAGCTTTCCACTTGGTTTAACAGAAGATTTAGAAGTTGAAGAATTTGAATGCACATTAAATAAGCACGCTCGGTTTATTATTTGTTCAGATGGCGCACTTGAACCATACAGTGGCGGTCTAAATGAACAGTTTGTTCAATTGGTCTATCATTTGCAAAATCAATCATTTCAAGCACCAGACCATGTCGCAGATGATATTGCCATCCTCAGCCTACGAAGAGTTAATTAAACTATAAATCAATAATTTACTGCATATTAGACTATTATATAGAATACATATACTTGAGTCTAAACTATTGCTATGGGATAATTTAATATCCTTCTCTGAAAATGGCATTTATATGTCAACAGGTCATGTTGAATATGCAAGCTTGAACGGAACGCATATTTTTAAGCTTATAGGCGAAGTGCGCGCTCAATCTTGTATTAGTCTAGATAAACTTCTGGGTAAAATTGAAATGCAATCCAATATTGTAGGTGCAATAGTAGATTTAACTCAAACTACCTTTATTGATAGTACTGTTTTAGGTATCCTCGCTAAGCTAGGTTTAAAACTAAAACAAATCCATCATATTCAAGCAGTCATGCTTTCGACAAACTCTGATATCACTACACTTGCAAATAGCATGGGCTTAGGGCAAGTATTTGTTATCTTAAACTATTGTGGAGACCCTAATATTTGTACTAAAGCACTCGTTGATGAACATATCACTCAACACAATATGCTTTGCACAGTATTAGATGCACATAGAACACTCATGAAGCTAAATGAAAGTAATCAAAATATGTTTGAACCTTTAGTCAAACAACTTGAAAAAGAGCAAGATAATTTAGAACAAACAACCAGCACCCCTCAATAATTCCTTTTATAGGATACCTCATGACTTTACTTTCTGTAACTCAAATGAATTCTCAAGATGATATTGAAAACAATTTCATTGTCGTTGAGTCATTAATACAGAAAAGTAAAGCTGCTGGATCAAACCTTGTTGTTTTTCCTGAAAATTTCATTTGCTTTGCAGCAGGTAAACAGCAAGAAACAGCCGCTCGCTTTGAAGAGATACAACAACGATTAGAAAAACTTGCTCACCAATATCAAATATGGATAATTGCAGGAACTTTGCCTTGTCCATTTCGTCCCGATGGTTCGATTATTCCTGATGGACGTGTTCGCACAGTAAGCTTATGTATAAGCCCTGAACGTACCGAAGCACGCTATGACAAAATTCATTTATTTGATGTTCAAGTTGGTGATGCTGTTGGTGGCTATCAAGAATCAAAGTTTTTTGAACCAGGTTCTGAACTTACTATCGCCAAAACCCCTTTTGGTCATATCGGGTTAATGGTCTGTTATGATTTACGTTTTCCTGAGCTTTCTTTAAAGTTACGAGCACAAGGGGCAAATATTCTCACAGCACCTGCTGCTTTTACCTATACAACAGGTGAAATGCATTGGCAACTTTTACTGCAAGCCCGTGCTATGGACACTCAATGTTATGTTCTAGGAGCTGCTCAACAAGGTTGGCATGGTGAAAATCGTCAAACATGGGGGCACTCAGCAGCAAGCAATGCTCGTGGAAAAATTTTGAATTTAATTGAGACTGAAGGTACTCAGATTATAACCATTCCTTTTGATATTAATGAACAAGAACAAATTCGAAAATCTATGCCACTTTTAGCACATCGTCGTTTATTAAAATTATAAGTTATTTCTTGATCTGTTTGTATAGACTGTATTTAAGTTAAAACATCTATTAATATCAATTTACTTTTATTTTACATGGTGATTTGTCATTATGTTACTTCGCTGTATTTTAAGTTCTCTCTTACTTGTAACATCTTTTCTCACGTTTGCTGAAACAATAACTTCACAAACACCCCAAGCTAAAACTGAGTCTCTTGTGAATTCTAATATTCAACGTTTAGCTATTCCACCTACGCCAAACAATATATCACTACCTGCATTTGGTCAGGGTGTTATTGGTTGGGGAACAGGACCTGATGGTGCTGAAACTCGCCTCAACAACATTACGCAAGATGAAGTAAACCAGTTAAAAACTCAAAATGTCACTTTAGAATTGGTTGAAAGTTGGCAAAAGTTTTATGAAAATGAAACTCAGCGTAATCCTGGCAATCCTACAGCTCCTTTTCGTGCCAAACTCATGAAAAAAATTGTAGATTTATGGTAATAAAAAATGAATCAGCAGATTTATTCTGCAGATTCATTGGTTACACGCAATACCTCTTCTAGAGTCGTTTTTCCTGCGAGTACTTTTCTTAAACCATCTTCACGGATTGAACTACTTTGTTGTCTAGCATAAGACTCCAATTCATATTCAGCTGCATTTCCAT
Source organism: Acinetobacter equi (assembly GCF_001307195.1). Lineage (NCBI taxonomy): Bacteria > Pseudomonadati > Pseudomonadota > Gammaproteobacteria > Moraxellales > Moraxellaceae > Acinetobacter > Acinetobacter equi. Next base: position 270,877 of record NZ_CP012808.1, read on the forward strand.
GAATTAAACGGCGCATTTTTTCATCAATAGGTGCAATTTCATAAATCGCAGTTCGTCCAATAAACCCTGTATGAGAACAATGTTCACACCCTTTTGCTTGGGGTAATTTTAATTCATTACCTGATTTTACGCTGACAAATAAAGTCTTCTCAAAATCATCAGCTTCATGCCAAGTCGCACATCGAGAACATAATGTTCTCACCAAACGCTGAGCAACAACGCCAATTAAAGAACTTGATAATAAAAATGGTTCAATTCCCATATCTTTTAAACGTGTTACAGCACCAATTGCTGTATTGGTATGCAAAGTTGATAATACTAAATGCCCTGTTAATGATGCTTGTACTGCAATTTCAGCGGTTTCTAAATCACGAATTTCACCCACCATGACAACATCAGGATCTTGTCGTAGCATAGCTTTTAGTGCACGAGCAAAAGTCATATCTACTTTAGTATTTACTTGTGTTTGCCCAATTCCCTCTAGTTGATACTCAATAGGATCTTCCGCTGTTAAAATATTTTTAGAACCATCATTTAAATCAGATAAGGCTGCATATAGTGTCGTGGTCTTCCCCGAACCCGTAGGTCCTGTGACTAAAATAATGCCATGTGGGCGATGAACCAATTGTTTTAAGCGTTCATAGTCATCATTCATTAAACCTAAATGAGTCATATTTAAACGACCAGCTTGTTTATCCAATAAACGCATCACAACACGCTCGCCATGAGATGAAGGCAATGTTGATACTCGTACATCAACCTCACGCCCTGCGAGTCTTAATGAAATACGACCATCTTGCGGAATACGTTTTTCCGCAATATCCAATCTTGCCATGACTTTAATACGAGAAACTAGCAAAGGAGCCAGTTCACGGCGTGGTTGAACAATTTCCCGTAACTGACCATCTACACGTAATCGCACCGAAAGTTTTTTTTCAAAAGATTCAATATGAATGTCGGATGCACCCACACGAATCGCTTCTGAAAGCAAGGCATTAATTAAACGAACAATAGGTGCATCATCTTCTTGATCCATTAAATCTTCTGTTTCTGGCACTTGATCTGCCAAACTTAATAAATCAGGGTGATCCTCTAAACCTGCAGCAACTTGTTGGGACTCTCCAGTATCTCCTGCAAAACTTGAGCTCAATAGTTGATGAAATTCTTGCTCTGTGCATAATTGATATTGAGCAGGATGCCCTAAGTATCTTCTCGCTTCTTGTAAGGCTACAAGTGGAGTTGTCTCTTTTCGGACAATAAATGCTTGATCACCCTCATAACGAAGTAGAACACCATGTCTTTTTGCAAAACTATAAGGTATTTGTAAGTTTTTCAGTACTTGCATCAGAGATTTATAATAATGATAAAAATTTGATTTGAGTGTACTCTAAAGTTTGTGACTGCGTGAAGACTGTTTTACATTTTACTAGATAAAAGGAATGATTAGTTGTCTGATAAAATTAATTATGTTGAACCAAGCCTTTCCAAAATTAAATGGTGGGGTGAACAAGAATTTGAATTAAACAAACCTCGTGCTTGGCAATTTGGTTCTTTACTCTTTCGTATTACACGCAGTACACAAGAATGGCGTTTAGAATATTATCGACCACAATTACAATATGATTACGAACAGCAATGGCATAGCATTGATGATCCTGAGTTTGCATTTCCGCAACCATTAAAAATTGAACGTTATATGTTCAAAACAACACAAAATAAATTACAACTTATGCCACGTTTAGCAGATCGTTCAGTTGTAATTAAGCCTGTTGATCCTATTTATATTCCAGCAGGTCAAAGAGGTACTCTTTATATTAGTACCCCCCTTTGGTTAGCAGGTATGGTGAAGGGACAAAAAGAACCAATTTTTGATATTCCTGTTATTTTGCCTAAAGATACTTGGTTTGGTCCGAATCATCGTACAGGTGAAATTTGCTATGCTACCTCAGTTGATGGTCGAACAGAATTACGACAACTTTCACAACGCGCTTTTCGTGCAGTAACTCCAATTGAATTCCACAATACAAGTCATCATCAACTTCGATTTGATCGTATGAACGTACCCGTCCCCGCACTACCTCTATTTTACAGTGCGAGTACAGGTCGTCTTTGGACATCTCAAATTAAAGTCGTACATGAGGGTTCTGATCGCCCACCGCGTATTCGAATTGAAAACCGCACTCCTCCTCTAGCAGGAGATGTAACTTATCTTCATCCCCCACGAGAGCCAGCAAATGCGCTCTTCAATATGTTCGATTCATTTTTCTAATGGGGATATAAATGGCCGATGTAAATGTTTCTAAGGAATTTATAAGCACATTAAAAAGTGTTTTTACCAATATTAATACCGACAGACTTACAGAACTTTTAGTTGCTATTGTTTTATGTGCGATTGGCTATGTAGCCGCTCGCTTTATTTCAAATACGTTTATTCGAACTGTCGGTGCACGTTTTAATGCTCATCAACGTCTAATTTGGCGTCGTGGTATTTTCTATTTTATTTTTATTTTATTTGTAATGACCAGCCTAAAAGAAGCTGGATTTAAACTCAGTATTTTCTTAGGTGCAGCAGGTATTCTAACTGTTGCAATTGGTTTTGCATCACAGACATCAGCATCCAACTTAATTAGTGGTATTTTTCTCATTGGTGAAGGTTCATTTGAAGTTGGTGATACTATTCAAATCACCCTAATTCGCGGCCATACAGTGGAAGGTGAAGTGATTTCTATTGATTTACTTTCCGTAAAACTACTTACTCAAGATAATATTTATGTCCGTTTACCCAATGAACAACTGATTCGAGCCCCTGTACACAATCTTTCTAAATTTCCAATACGGCGTATTCCAATTACATTAGCTATTAATTTCCACGAAGATATTATTAAAGTACGTGAAGTTTTACTTGATGTTGCAAATAAATATCCATTGGTACTGTCTGATCCAAAACCAGCAGTAACCGTAACAGCATTTAGAGAATCATCTATTGAATTATTATTTGCAATTTGGTGCCAACAAGAAAACTTTTTAAAAGTTAGAGATGAAATGCAGGAACGTATTCGAAATGGATTTGTAGAAAATCAAATTGAAATTCCTGTTCCAAAAATGGGGTTCGTAGATCATCCTCTTTCTGCTTTAACGAATGAAGAAATTGATCAATATGCTAATCAAAAAGAAATCAAGCGCGAACCTAAACGTGATTAACTTTTGATTGGGTTTAAAAAAGCGACTTCTATTTAAGCCGCTTTTTTATTTTATTTTTCATTGGGCATAGGAGCAATATAGGCAATCAGTAGCATGATTAATCCAGCACCCAAAAATGAAATGACTCGACTTAATGTTCCAATATTAGACAAATCTAAAAGTACCAATTTAAAAGTCACAATGACTAAAATACTACTTCCCAATAGCCATAACATTTTTATATTTTTCTTCGTTGCTATACTCATGGCAATAAATGCCAAAATCACCCATAACAAAGTCAAACTTAACTGAATTGTTGAATTAAACCAAACTTCAAACTGATCAATAGGTGTATCTAAATACACATGTAAAGCTCTTAATAAAACATAACTACTCAGCCACAATAATCCCAATACAGCCATAATCGAGGCCAAACCTTTATCTAACCCTCCTTTTACTTGCATCATCAACATCCACATAAAACCTACCAACATTGCAATACTGATGAGATCAAAAGGATTTAAAATTGGAAAAAAGTAAAATTGAAATGTCTTTTTTGAAAATAATTGAGAACATATCATCCAAACAATCATTAAAACAAGCGTAGCTCTTGTCTGCCAAAACATTTTCCATTCAGGATAATTTCGACCATAGCACCAATAACAAAAGCTTAAAGGTAAAATAACAACACTCACATAAGGAGAACTTGGAAAAATAGCCAAGCTAGCAAATGCTAAACTACTGAATGTTCCCATACTGACCCATTCTTTTTCTGTTTTCACACCCAATAATGGTCGTAACCACAGACTGGTCAGTAATAATCCAGCAATCAACACCCCCATTCGTTCATAACTAGAAATCCATTCAATTTGACCATTCGTCGTACGTGAATAAATAAGAATATAAGCGAATAAATGTATTGGCACTAAACCTACCCATTTAGGTAGTAACCAACCCCATGCAATATCACGGCTTAATAAAATTTCATTCAATACAACATAAATTATTAAACACAGAAGCAATGTATTAATCATGGTCAATTGACCACTCAACTCATCACGAATTAAAAACAACAATAATGTTGTTGCAGAAATCATCAAAACTGATAAAAATGCAATTAATACAGCATTAAATTGTTGTTGAAAAGTCGTTTTAAAATTAGCGATAAATACACAAGTAAAATAAGAAATACATAAAATCCAAAATACAATATTTGGTATATCTTGATAAGTTACTGCACTTTCTATACCCGAGACACCTGCAACTAATAACAGTCCCATTGATAAATAATGACTTACTTTTGAATTTCTATATAGCGCATAAATAAAGATGACTAGACCAACAAGCGACCACCCCACAACATTCCAATATTCTGGCAATAATATTGGAGGGATAAGCACAAGGAAGATTTGCATTAAACTTAAATAGCTTTGTGCAATAAATGGAATAAATTGATTTCTTTTTGCAAATTGATATAACAATGCAAAAATAACCGCAAACAAAGCACTAAAGCCCGCCCGCCAATACATTGCATCAAAATACATCACATATAAATATAAATATCCAATAATAGGTGCACCAAAAATAAGTGCTAAATCTAAACTTGGCTTCAATTTAAATTGTTGTAAATTTTTTCTTGCCAGTAGTTGGCTAAATCTAAAACCTAACCAAATAAATAATGCAGTGTGTACAACCACCAATGTTGTTAATAATGATCGCTCTTCAATATAGCCACGATCTATAGCATATCCGCCACCAATAAAAACAGTCACAAAAAAAGCAATTTGATTTAAAACTTTCCACGGACGAATACTAGATAAAACCGTAATCGCAATATTAATCACTAAATAATATGCAATAAATTCAACCGCTGTTGCTTGGCGTATAGGTAGTGAAAAAGGTGCTAAATAGGCAATTAGCATTGCCATAATTGCAAGCTCTACAGCATTTTGCTTTAAACTTAAATAAATCGTTAAAGCCATGACAATGATAAATGCAATACTAGCTAAATAAAGATGAGGAATAACTAAATTATAATATGCAAAAAAAACTGTTAAACATAAACCAGCTAAACCAAGCCCTTCTATAGCCAAAGAAAAGCTTCTATTTTTTTCGTGTAATTTTATTCCAATCCCAACAATTCCCAAACTAATAAGACTAATGAGCCCAAGTTTCATCGCAAGACTAATTTGCCAGTGTTCTGTTGCAAAGCGTAATAATAAAACCAATCCAATCAACAAAATAACAATAGCGACTTTTAAAATAGGATTTCCTTTAAATAGCCATACTTGAAGCTGATCAACAAAACTTATGGAAGAGTCATCTATATGATGTGATCTACTATTTATAACTTTCCTCTCTAGATTTTCAGACTGCCTTTCAAGCATAGGCTGAATAGAAGCTATAGCTTGGGTTCTAGATAAAAAATCTAAAGCTTCATTATTAGCATCGGCTTTTTCAGTTATTATAGTTTGAGAAAGTTCTATATTTTTATTTTGCTGAATTAATCTATCTAAAGTTTCATTTTGATTTTTTTTAATTTTTAAATCAATTTCATAAATTGCAGCATCTATCGCATCAAGCCTCTTTAAAAAAAAATATACCCAGACAATCACACCAATAATAAATAAATACGTCCAGTCAAAAAATGCACTCAAGCCAATAATTGCAGTCGAGATATATAAAGGGATTTTATTTGAAGAAATAGTATTTTTTATTTCAAAATCTTGAGACTTTTTTTCAAGATTTTGAGTCAATGTATTCATGTAATACATCATGCTAACAATAAGCACAATCCCACAAATAACAGTCATTTCTGTAAATTCTAAAAACCATGCTCCTGCCCCCATGATGATGATCATCATGAACCAAATCATTCTAATCTCATTACTCCCCTTCAACATATTTCGAATATTTCCTTCTGAGTTATGCCTCATCATACAATATTATTATTTTGATTGTTTTATCTCCAAAGATTTCCTGTAAGCTCCTGATACAATCATGTATCTGCGACAGTTGCAAAAATCACGTACAATAACGTTGTTATTTGGATAAGGAATCAATCAATGCCACCATTTGTCTTGGTAGATGGCTCATATTTTTTATTTCGTGCATTTCATGCAGTACCCCCATTAACCACGTCAACAGGTTTACACACTAATGCTGTTCGTGGTGCTATTGCTGCCATCCAAAAATTAATGCGTCGCATACAACCAACACATATGGCTGTTATTTTTGATACGCCTGAACCTACTTTTAGACATGAACTTTCACCTATTTATAAAGGTGATCGCCCTAGTATGCCTGAAGAATTATCACAACAAATTCCATATCTCCATGCATTGATTCGTGCTTTAGGTATTCCTTTACATATGTTACCGGGTGCTGAAGCCGATGACATTATTGGAACTTTAGCTAAACGTGCAGAAGCTTTGGGTCATCAAGTTCTTATCTCGACAGGAGATAAAGATATGGCTCAATTAGTAACAGATAAAGTCACTTTAGAAGATAGCTTTAAAGAACGTCCATTAGATGTAAATGGTGTATTTGAAAAATTTGGCGTCTGGCCAAATCAAATTATTGATTACTTAACCCTCATGGGCGATGCTTCCGATGGCATTATGGGTGTCCCAGGTGTTGGTGCTAAAACGGCTGCAAAATTATTAACCGAATACGGATCAATTGGTGGCATTTTAGAAAATGTTGACAAGATTAAAGGTAAAGTCGGCTTAAATATCAAAGAAAATGTCGATGGTATTGCGCTTGATCACCAACTTGCTAGTATTGTTATTGACCTAGATCTTACTTTTGGCTATGACGACTTAAAACTACAAGATCCAAATGTTGAAACTTTACGTCATCTTTATACAGAACTTGAATTCCGTAACCAATTACAATCTTTAGATCATCCAAATAATCCAAACAATGCAGCTTATAAACAAACTGCCAAAGCCATTACTAAAGAAGTTCAACAACCGACTGTTGAAGCTGAACAACAAGCTAGCGTAACAAGTAGTGATGATCAACTTGGACAAGCGACTTATCATACTGTTCTGACTCAAGCAGATTGGGATGCATTATTTAATCGACTCAATACTGAAAAACGCTTTGCATTTGATACAGAAACCACAAGTTTAGATTATCGAATTGCACAAATTGTTGGTTTTTCTGTAGCTTTTGATGCAAAAGATGCTTACTACGTACCACTTACACATGACTATGAGGGTGCACCTCAACAGCTTGATCGAGAAATCATTCTTGCTCAAATTAAACCTATTTTAGAAAACCCAACAATTAATAAAATTGGACATCATCTAAAATATGATGCTCATGTTCTTGAAAATCATGGCATTCAATTACAAGGCTGGTATTTCGATACCATGCTTGCCTCTTATGTTTTAAATTCAGTCGCAACACGTCACGGTATGGATGATGTGGCTCGTCTATATTTAAGTCATTTAACAACAACATATGAGCAAGTTGCGGGTAAAGGTGCAAAACAAAAAACCTTTAACCAAATTGAAATTGAAACTGCTGCACACTATGCCGCAGAAGATGCACATGTCACCTATCGTTTATATGAAGTTTTAGATGAAAAATTAAAACAGCATCCTGAACTCATCAATATTTTGCATAATATTGAAATGCCTGTAGCACGTGTTCTCACGATGATGGAAGAAAATGGCATTAAACTTGATCTGAGCTTTTTAGATCAACTAGGTAATGAATTCGCACATACCATTCAGAATCTTGAAAATGAAATTACTGAAATGGCAGGTGAAAGTTTTAATGTCAGTTCACCGAAACAAGTAGGTGAAGTACTCTTTGAAAAAATGGGCTTAAAAGGTGGCAAAAAAACATCGACTGGACAATACAGCACCAGTGAAAGTGTTTTAGAAAAAATTGATCATCCTATTACTGAATTGATTATTGAGTATCGTGGTTTATCAAAACTTAAAAGTACCTATACAGATGGTTTATTAAAACAAGCCAACAATGACAGTCAACGTGTTCACACTAGCTATCATCAAGCACTTACAGCGACAGGTCGATTATCATCAACAGATCCAAACTTACAGAATATTCCTGTTCGTGAAGAAATTGGACGTCAAATTCGTAAAGCCTTTGTTGCCCCTGAAGGTCGTGTCTTACTTGCTGCTGATTATTCACAAATTGAATTACGTTTAATGGCACATTTTTCCCAAGATGAAGCCCTCGTTCATGCGTTTAATCATGGGCAAGATGTTCACCGTCGTACCGCAGCAGAAGTTCTTGGTATTGCTTTAGAAGATGTAACATCCGATCAACGTAGACAAGCAAAAGCCGTTAACTTTGGCTTACTTTATGGTATGTCTGAATTTGGTCTAACACGCCAACTTGGATTTAGCCGTGAAGAATCACGTGCCTATATTGCACAATACTTCAGACGTTATCCTGGTATTTATGACTATATGGAGCGTACTCGCCAAGTTGCACGTGAACAAGGCTTTGTTGAAACGGTATTAGGTCGTCGCTTATATACACCAGATATTCTGGCAAGCAATAAAATGATCAAGCAAGCTGCTGAACGTGCTGCAATTAATGCTCCGCTTCAAGGTTCAGCTGCAGATATTATTAAAATGGCAATGATTGCTGTTGAAAAAATACTTCCAAAAGATCAAGCAAAAATGCTACTTCAAGTACACGATGAATTGGTTTTTGAAGTCGATGAAAACATTGCAGATGAGCTTGCTCCACAACTTGCAGAAGTTATGCAATCCGTTTTACAACTGTCTGTTCCATTAATTGTTGAAGTGGGTAAAGGTAAAAACTGGGATGAAGCACATTAATTAATTTCATTATTCCTTTTAAAACTATCAATCATAAAAAAGGACGCTTAAGCGTCCTTTTTTAATCTATCTACTTAAATCATTACAAACCCGTCAATAATACTTTTGCTGCTTCATCCATCATAATTTCAATAATATACAATGCTAAAAATGCTAATATAGGTGATAAATCAATCATCCCCATATTCGGTAAAAAACGGCGAAATGGTGCTAATAATGGTTCCGCTAATTCTTGAACAACTTCAATATAAGGTGAACGAGACTGCGTAAACATTACCACCCAACTTAAAATAATCGTAGCAAAAATCAAATAACGACAAAAACGTAGTAGATCCTGAATCATCGTTACAAAAGTTAAGATGAGTAAATGGACAGGACTATTTGGCATAATACCAACCAAATACCTTTCACCGTACATCTTTAACAAATACAGTACGACCAATAAAACCAATGCTGCTAAATTTACTCGACCTTTAGCCACAGTTGGAAAAATTCGACTAAAAATATCAACAATTTTTGTTGCTTTTACTGTCGAAAGTACCACTGGGTTATAAGGAGTTACTGCCGCTAATTGCATTAAAAAACGGAAGAATACGAGCAAAATTGCTACGTTAATAATAATTCCAAAAATTAGCGCAGAATTTGCACCCATACTAAAAACATCCTAAAACAATAAATTTATTTAATACTTTCACTTAAATCTTGTGCAAGTTCTTGGCTACGTGTTTTCGCAGCAGCTAGCGCAGCTTGAATGTTTTGTGAAATATGCCCACGATCAAAAACTTCAATCGCAGCCTGTGTTGTACCATTTGGTGAAGTCACATTCTTACGTAATTGTGCAGGAGAATTTGCACTCGTAATTGCCATTTGTGCTGCACCTAATGCTGTTTGTAACGTTAAAGCTGTTGCTGTTTTTTCATCAAGCCCTAAGTTTTTACCAGCACGAATCATACTTTCCATCATATAGAAAAAGTATGCAGGACCTGAACCAGATACTGCTGTCACGGCATCAATCTGAGATTCGGTATTTACCCAAAGCGTTAAACCTGTTGCAGCCAATACTAAACTTGCTAATTCACGATCTTCTGCATTCACAGCATCAGTTGCATATAAACCATGTGCACCTGTTTGTACCAATGCAGGCGTATTCGGCATTACACGAACAACTTTATTTGTGCCTAGCAAATTTGAAATTGTTGCAATTTCAGCACCTGCAACAATCGACATCACCAGTTTATCATTTAACAAGCCATGAAGTGGTTGTAATACTTGAACCAAAACCTGAGGCTTTACTGCAAATAATACAATATCAGCATCGCGAATTGCGGCAATATTATCATCCGTCACATGCACATCTTTTTCTTGCAATAATTGACGTACTTGTTCAACTGGATCTGAAACTGTAATACGTGTTGGTGCTAAACCTCTAGCAATCAAGCCACCAATTAAGGCTTGAGCCATGTTACCACCACCAATAAAAGTAATATTACAATCTAATACTGCACTCATCGTTCACGCTCATCATTGAGTATTTATCTTTGGGAAAGCAAATTGGGTTGCCAGCCACCTGTTTCACAATATGGAGATTGAGCCAACCAAAATCCCTTCGGTGTGAAGACACCTAGAATAACATTATCTATGCTCAATATTTGAATTGTATGCCGTTGCCATGGAAAAATTTGTGCTTCTTGTATTGCTTTCTTTAATGGCCATGCACCAACCCTGCCATATAAATGAACTTTTTCACCACCTATTCGTGGTTTTATAACTAAAGGTTGATTTAACAACTCAAAACTCAAACCAATATTTTCAGTTTGAATCTGGTAGTGACCAGATAATACATTCATCATAGTATTGAGCTGAAATGAAATATTCTGTTCAACAATATCTTGGCTTTGCTCAGCTAAAAAATCACTTTTATGTATTCGATAAAGTACATTTTGATAACGTACATAATAATAGTGATTCCAATGTAACTTTGCTTGAGCATCATTTTTAGAAAAAATCACTTCTTTTTGTAAACGCTCTACCATATCTAAAGATGGTCGATACTGCTCCTCACCTTTCATCCAAGCCGATAATAATTGTCTTTGTCTTGCTTGAGAAAGAAGTTGAAATTTATCTAATATTAAACACTGATGATTACCACATTCATGTAAATCACCTTGTACAATTTCTTTTAATATTTCATCTGCATCTTGCATCAACAAACTTGTTCGACTTACAGCTTGTTGCATTTTTGGAAAGCGATTTTGTAAAAATGGCCATAACTCTTCACGACACCAAGCTCGATCGTAATGAATATCTGTATTTGTTGGATCTAATATATTTTGCACATTGAGCTCTTCTGCCCATTGGCAAATTTGCTCACGTGTTAATTCTAAAAATGGTCGCCAAATACGAAAATTTGTTCTTTCTTCATAAACTTTCATCGCAGCAAGACCATGTACGCCCGTACCAGAGAATAATCTAAGTAAAACAGTTTCTGCTTGATCTTGTTGATGATGCGCTAAAGTTAAAATTTCATGTGATAAAAGATGTTTTTCATATGCACTATAGCGTGCATTTCTTGCTTGTAATTCTAAATTTCCATCTGCAACTTGTACTTTTTCAACAATACAAGGAACACCTAACATTTCACATTGTTGTGAAACAAATTCCCCCCAATCTTTACTGATATTTTGTAATTGATGATCAACATAAATGGCTCGAATTTTTTTAGGATATAAAAAAGACATTAGATGTAGTAGCAACATAGAATCTATGCCACCACTACATCCAATTAAAAAGTGCGTATTTTCAGAAAAATTCTGAAATTGATTTAAGACGCTAATCCTAAATTTTCGCTGCCAAACTTCATCAAACGCTGGTAACGTGCTTCGCATCTTTCTTTCGCATCCATTGGTTGCAATTCATCGAGTGCTTCTTTTAGCACTGATTTCAAGCTATACATGACTTCTTCAGGATGTAAATGAGCACCCTCACCTTCATCCACCACATATTCAACAATACCAATTTTTTTCAATTTCTCAGCTGTTAAAGCTAGGGATTCACTTGCTTGTTCAGCTTTTTCTGCCGTCTTCCATAAAATAGAAGCGCAACCTTCAGGTGAAATCACAGAGTAAATACTGTGAGATAGCATAACCACACGGTCAGCAACACCAATACCCAGTGCACCACCAGAGCCACCTTCACCCAAAACTGTTGCAATTACAGGCACTTTTAGACTAGACATTTGTGCCAAACTTGATGCAATTGCTTCGGCCTGACCACGTTCTTCAGCACCAACACCAGGGTATGCACCCATCGTATCAATGAAAGTAAAAACAGGAAGATTAAACCGTTCAGCCATATCCATAAGACGTTGTGCTTTACGATAACCTTCAGGATTACTCATACCAAAGTTATGCTTTAATTTTTCACGTGTACTACGACCACGATGCTGACCAATCACCATAACAGGTTGACCATCAAAACGTGCTAATCCACCAACCATTGCACCATCATCACCAAATAAACGGTCACCATGAAGTGCATCAAATTCTGTGAAAATCTCACCAACGTAATCTAAAAATTGCGGACGTTCAGGATGACGTGCAATTTGTACTGTTGCCCATGCTTTTGATTGAGCTGCTTTATTTTTCATAGGTCGACCACTATCCCTAAACTAACCATACGTTAATGGATGAATTGTTCCGACTGAATTGTTAATCCAATATCCCAATGTTTAAATTGCACTTGTTCATCATGCAATTCAGCAATTAACAAAGGCCATTGTTTCGCATCGCCAGAAATTTTAAGTTGCCATTGTTGCTCATTATCTACTGTTAATTCAATGGCAGGAAGCATCTCATCGCTACGACTGTGATTCACTAAAACTGCTAAACGAAGCAATAGACAAAGATAAACTAATTTGCTACCACCTACTTTCATGACATCTAATTTAGCATCATGACGAAGCTTACGACGATGATGTGCAACTAAGTGTGAAAGGTGATTTTGATCAATCTGTGAAAAACCAGCAATATCGGAATGTTGCAATAAATATGCACCATGACGATGGTAACCACTATGACTAATTGCTAAACCAATTTCATGTAAATATGCTGCTCGACGTAATAAATCACTATCATCACTCGATAAATGAAGAATACCTGCAACGCCATCAAATAACTTTTGTGCTGTAGCCACAACACGCTCGGCTTGCTTTGGATCTGCATTATAGCGACCAATTAATGCATGTACAGACCGGTCTCGAATATCTTCATGCTGAAAACGTCCAAGTAAATCGTACATTACACCCTCTCGTAGAGCGCCATCCGAATAAACCAAAGACTCTAAATTCAAAACATCAAAAATTGCATATAAAATTGCAACACCAGCAGGCAAAACTGCTCGCCGATCTTCTTTTAAGCCATTAAATTCAATATCTGTAGTTGTTTTACATTTTAAAATTTTATCTTTTAATTTTTCTAGACCTTCGCGAGTCAAATGCTCTTGTTCATTACTCCAGCCCATATTCACTGCAATTTGACGACAAGCTTTAATCGTACCACTAGAGCCAACAACAGTATCCCATCCTTCAGCTTTATAGGTATTTACAATACCCGCAATTTCTTTACGTGCAGCAACAACGGCTCGATCAAATCGACTTTGGCTAATTTCACCATCAGGAAAATATGCTTTAGTAAAAGCAACACACCCCATTTGAATAGATTCAGTATGAATTGGCTCAAATGCTTCACCAATAATTAACTCTGTTGAACCACCGCCAATATCAATGACTAAACGACGACCACTATTTGCCATCGTATGTGAAACACCCAAATAAATTAATCGAGCTTCTTCACGACCAGCAATAATTTCAATTGGTTTTGGTAAAATTTCAGCAGCCCTTTGAATAAATTCATGACCATTTTTAGCCTGACGTAATGCATTCGTCGCCACTATTCTTAATCGATTTGGCTGTACAGAACTTAAACGTCCTACAAATCTTGCTAAACATGCTAAACCACGTTGTTGTGCTGCTTCTGTTAAGTTTTTATTTTCATCTAATCCTGCTGCCAATTGTACTTTTTCTGACATTGAGGCAACTTTTTTTACTTCACCATGATCCACTCGCGCAATAGCTAAATGGAAACTGTTTGACCCCATGTCGATGGCTGCAAGCAACTCTTCATCAATCAAAAAATCAGACATTATTTAAATAAACCTATACAGAGTTATGCTTAGAGTAATTCACCTATTCATATTTGAAAAGCCATTTATTTCATCATTTAACGAATTTACAACTTTCATATTTTCTCACAAAGTGACATTGTTGGTCACGATTACTACTATCGTGAGCTCCAATTAGACAATTGTTTACGAAAGGTTGAAAATTTGACTATATCCCACATTGTTAACTTAAAGATGGCTGTGTAATACTAATATTATGTAATCGCCTCTTTAATAAAGATTCACTCTGGAGCAACATCCATGTCAAACAACATTGTAAATACAACCGATGCTAATTTCGCAGTAGACGTATTAGAGTCAGAAACACCAGTACTCGTAGACTTTTGGGCTGGCTGGTGTGCACCATGTAAAGCAATTGCACCTGTATTAGAAGTACTAGCTACTGAATACGAAGGTAAAGTTAAGATTGTTAAAGTTGATGTAACAACTTGTTCTGATACTGCAGTAAATTATAATATTCGCAACATTCCAGCATTACTTATGTTTAAAAATGGTGAAGTTGTTGCTCAACAGGTAGGTGCTGCACCAAAATCTAAATTAACTGCTTTTATTGAAGAAAATATTTAAGCATTTAATTTATTGAAAATACGCTATTTTTTTAATAGCGTATTTTTTTCGTCTATAAATTGACAAAGCGCTCAATCTCTCTTATATTGCTATCTCAAGGAATAAAGGCTTTCAGCCCTAAAATTTCTTACAAGACACAACACATAAATGCCGCTCGGCAACAGAAATTGCTTTTCACATTTCTCTTTAAACAATTTTTCAGTTCTTTGAATTGTTATTGTGCGAACCAATTGCTTTCGTTTTATTGTACGTCTGCGGCCTATTTGTGCTTTCTTTTCTAACCTGTACCTCAGAATTTTAATTCTATCTGACCTCATATGAATCTAACTGAACTCAAGAAAAAACCGATTGGCGAACTCATCAAGATTGCCGAGTTTATGGGCCTAGAAGGAATGGCGCGTAACCGTAAGCAAGACATTATTTTTGCCATCTTAAAGCGTCATGCAATGAATGGCGAAGAGATTTTTGGTGATGGCGTTCTAGAAATTTTGTCAGATGGCTTTGGCTTCCTTCGCTCTGCCGCGGGTTCTTATTTAGCAGGCCCTGACGATATCTATATCAGTCCATCGCAAATTCGCCGTTTTAACCTTCGTACTGGTGATACAATTACAGGTACAATTCGTCCACCAAAAGAAGGTGAACGTTATTTTGCTTTATTAAAAGTAAATCAAATCAATTACGATACGCCTGAAAACTCACGCAATAAAATTCTCTTTGAAAACTTAACACCATTATTCCCAACTGAACAATTAGTTATGGAATTAGGTAACGGTTCAACAGAAGATTTAACTGCACGTGTAGTTGACTTAATTGCTCCAATTGGTAAAGGCCAACGTTCTATCATTGTTGCACCTCCAAAAGCGGGTAAAACAATGTTAATTCAAAACATTGCTCAATCCATTGTACGTAATAACCCTGAAGTCTTCCTAATCGTTCTTCTTATTGATGAACGTCCAGAAGAAGTAACTGAAATGGAACGTACAGTTCGTGGAGAAGTAATTGCCTCTACATTCGATGAATCACCAGCACGTCATGTACAAGTTGCTGAAATGGTCATCGAAAAAGCAAAACGTCTAGTAGAACATAAAAAAGATGTTGTTATTCTACTTGACTCAATTACTCGTCTTGCACGTGCATACAACACTGTAATTCCTTCATCAGGTAAGGTTTTAACAGGTGGTGTAGATGCTCATGCTCTAGAACGTCCAAAACGTTTCTTTGGTGCAGCGCGTAATATTGAAGAAGGTGGCTCACTCACAATCATTTCAACTGCGTTAATTGAAACTGGCAGCAAAATGGATGAAGTTATTTACGAAGAATTCAAAGGTACGGGTAACCAAGAGATTACTCTTGATCGTCGTATTGCTGAAAAACGTGTCTTCCCAGCGATGAATATTAAGAAATCTGGTACACGTCGTGAAGAGCGCTTAATGGATGAAGACAACTTACGTAAAGTATGGATTCTTCGCAAGTTACTTCATCCTATGGATGAGCTTGCAGCTGTAGAATTCTTACTTGATCGTATGAAAGAAACCAAAACAAATGATGACTTCTTTGATCAAATGAAACGTAAAGCATCAAACTAAGAACTTGATGAATCAATACAAAGGTCAACTTAATGTTGGCCTTTTTATTAAGAAACATTACACAGAATTTATACACAAATTATGAGATAAAAATTGTAAACAAATGATTTTTAAATAATAAAAAATAAAACCCAATATATTTTAGTAAGTTATAGTCATACTATCCAATATAAACTTCACATTTAATTGTTATTTTCTGTTAAAAAAACCTCGTTTTATCTCCAAATTTATGTCTTTTTTTCTGTCAACCAGTAGATATTCCTTTTGCTCAGTGGTAGCATATCGGCAGACCAGTTAGACTGCTCCTGCATTGTTACTACCTAACAAATTTAGGAATAATAAAAGCACTTAACAGGCTAACGTAGGTTTTTTTTAATCTCATATTTTAGAGAGTGATGCCATGTTATTCAAAAAAATCGCTATTGCTGCTGCAGTTGCTACTACTTTAGCTTTCGTTGGTTGTGCTAAAAAAGAAGCTGCTACTGAAACTGCTGCATCTGAAGCTACTTCTGAAGCTGTAGTTGCATCTGAAGCTATCACTGTAGTTGCATCTGAAGCTGCTTCTGACGCAGTTGACGCTGCTTCTGAAGTTGTTGTAGAAGTTGCTACTTCTGAAGTTAAATAATCTAACGATTATTAGCTAAAAAAAAGAGAACTTACGTTCTCTTTTTTTTCGTCTAGAGTTTAATTAAATAAGTCTAATTAAACTCTGAAATGAACAGATCAATCGATCTGTTCATTCCCAACGCGCTGACGAAATTTCTGTCCAGCACGGAACGTTACAACTCGACGAGCTGAAATAGGAATTTCTTCGCCAGTTTTAGGATTACGGCCTGGGCGCTGACGTTTGTCACGCAACTCGAAGTTACCGAATCCTGAAAGTTTCACATGCTCTCCTGCAATTAGCGCTTGACTAATTTCATCAAAGAACAATTCGACCATTTGTTTTGCTTCACGTCGATTTAAACTCGTGAGCTCACTTAAATGATCAGCCATTTCTGCTTTTGTTAATGCTGTCATGAAGCCCTCAATGTAGCTTGGTAAGTTGTTTCTAAAACTTGAAGGATATTATCCATTCCCGTTTTAATTTCTGCATCTTCTAATGTACGTGTTGGATGTTGCCATAAAAGTGCAAACGCTAAAGAACGTTTACCTTCTTCTACACCTTGTCCAGTGTACACATCAAATAGCCAAGTAGAATCTAGCAGCTCCCCACCCGTCTTCTTGATAAGCTGCTCAATTTCTCTAACACTAATATTATCATTAATTAAAAGCGCAATATCACGTCTAACCGATGGAAAACGTGATAATTCTGTAAAATTAGATACATAATTTTGCAAAAGTGTCAGCTGATCGACTTCTACAACCCAAGTTGTGCCCAAATCCAAGTCATTTTCCAGTGATGGATGTAAACGACCTAAATAACCAACTGACTTTCCTTTGATTAAAATTTCAGCAGATTGCCCTGGGTGTAACCAAGAACGCTCAGAACGTACATACTCAACCTTAACACGACCTGCTGCTAAAATCTCTTCAACTTCACCTTTTAAATCAAAGAAATCCATAGCTTGTGGCTTACCATGCCAAGATTCAGCAGTCTTAGGACCAACAGCAATCATTGCCAAAGTAGGAATTTGTTTCAAATCTTTTATAGATTCTGCATTTTGATAATCAAAACGTAAACCTAATTCAAAGAAACGTACACGACCTTGTTGACGATTAATATTATATTGAACGCATGGGATCAAGCTTGACAATAATGTAGAACGCATTACAGCCAAATCACTTGAAATTGGATTTGCTAAAGCTAATGGTTGTACATTTGCATTCAACTGTTTCTCTAGTTTAGCATCAGCAAAACTAAAGCTAATTGCTTCTTGGTAACCTAAAGTCACTAATGTTTGACGTAGTTCTGCAAGCTCAAACTGGTCTTGATATTTTGCTAATTGCACATCAATAACAGGCAGACTCATTTGAATATTATCATAGCCATGAATACGAGCAACTTCTTCAATAAGATCTTGATAAATTGCCATATCATAACGATGTGATGGTGGTACTACACTCCACTCACCTTCTGCTTGAACCGTTACATCACAACCTAAACGTGTTAATGCATCTGTAATAAATGCAGACTCCACTTTATAGCCAAGTAACTGATCTACCTGTGCTTGTTTTAGTGCAATCGCTTCACGTTTTGGTAAAAACTCAGTTTTTTCCGCAACAGTGATTGGACCAAACTCACCACCAGCAAGTTCGCTAATTAATTGTGATGCACGATTCATTGCAACTAATGGTAATTCAAAATCTACACCACGTTCATAACGTTGTGATGCATCTGTATGTAAACCAAAACGACGAGCACGTCCAGCAATATGCAATGGAGCAAAGAATGCAGATTCTAAGAAGATTTCAGTTGTTTCATCTGTTACAGATGAAGATAATCCACCCATAATACCTGCAATTGCCAATGCTTTTTCATCATCAGCAATGACCATTACATCTTCTGAAAGTTCAACTTCTTGTTCATTTAACAATGTTAATTTTTCAGCCGCTGTCGCTTGACGTACATGAACAGCACCTTGAACTTTTCCACCATCAAAAGCATGAAGTGGTTGACCAAGTTCAATAAGAACATAATTCGTAATATCAACTAAAATGCTATGCTGACGAATACCTGAACGAGCTAAAGCGCGCTCCATCCACTCAGGTGTAGGTGCTTTAGTATTTACATTCTTAATTACACGACCTAAGTAACGTGGGCAACCTTCTGTATCTACAATTACTTTTTTCTCATCAGCAATTGTTGCAGCAACTTCTTTAATTTCAGGTGCTGTTACAGGAAGTTGATTGATCACACCAATTTCACGTGCTACACCACGAATACTGAAACAATCACCACGGTTTGGTGTAATACTAATATCAATAACGTGATCATCAAGTTCTAAATATTCACGAATATTTACACCAATAGGAGCATCAGCAGGAAGTTCTAAAAGACCATCAATTTTATCTTCTAAATCAATTTCTGATGCACCACAAAGCATACCTTGTGATTCAACACCACGAAGCTTGCCTTTCTTTATTTTAAAATCGCCTGGTAATACAGCACCAATTGTTGCAACTGGGGCTTTCATACCTACACGCACATTCGGTGCACCACAAACAATCTGTAATGGTTCACCTGAACCAATGTTGATTGTTGTTACACGTAAACGGTCTGCATCTGGATGTTGCTCAACAGTCAACACTTCACCAATAACAACACCTGTAAATGGCTTTGCAGCAGGTTCCATGTCATCGACTTCTAAACCAAGCATCGTCAGTTGGTCTGACAATGTATCGCTATCAATGGCTGGGTTGACCCAAGTGCGCAACCAATTTTCGCTAATTTTCATTTATATAAAACCTGTAATTCAAATCTCTAGAATCCTCTCAGACTCTACTTTTTGGAGTCCATCTTTTTAAGATGATGAGAAGCACTGCTTCATAAGAGAGGATTAAATAAAAAGTTTTAAGCAAACTGGCGTAAGAAACGCACGTCATTTTGATAGAACATACGTAAATCATTAATGCCATAACGAAGCATTGCAAAACGCTCTACACCTAAACCAAATGCAAAGCCTTTATATTTTTCAGGATCAATACCAGCAGCTTGCAATACATTTGGGTGCACCATACCGCAACCTAATACTTCTAACCATTTACCACGCTCATCCATGATGTCCACTTCTGCGCTTGGTTCTGTAAATGGAAAATAAGAAGGACGGAAACGTACTTTTAAATCTTTTTCAAAAAATTCATTTAATAGATTTACAAGTAAGCCTTTCAACTCAGCAAAACTTGTATTCTCTGCTACATACAAACCTTCAATTTGATGGAACATAGGAGAATGCGTTTGATCTGAGTCACAACGATATACACGACCAGGACACACAATACGAATTGGCGGCTGATTTGTTTCCATCGTACGAATTTGCACACCAGACGTATGCGTACGAAGTAAATGATTTGCATCAAAATAGAACGTGTCATGCATTGCGCGTGCAGGATGATGACCCGGAATATTTAAAGCTTCAAAGTTATGATAATCATCTTCAACTTCAGGACCAGTAGCAACCGTAAAACCAGCTTTAGTAAAAAATTGGCAAATACGTTCTTGAACTTGAGTAACAGGATGAATACTTCCGATCGTTTGTCCACGACCAGGCAAAGTAATATCAATCGTTTCACTTGCAAGCTTTTGTTCTAATGCAGCTTTTTGTAATTCTGATTGGCGTTCAGTCAATGCAGTATTGATGGCTTCACGTACAGCATGGATAGCAGCACCTTGAATTTTACGTTCTTCAGGGTCCATTTTACCAAGTGCCTTCGATTGTTCAGCTAGCTGGCTTTTTTTCCCCGTAAATTGCACACGAACTTGATCGAGTGCGGCAAGGTCTTGAGCTGCTGCAATTGCAGCAAGCGCTTCAGTGGTCAGGGCTTCCAGTGACATAGTAACTCTCAAAGCGACAAAGTTAGAAATATAATTAAAACCAGTTATTCTAACAGTTTTTAGGCAAAATTTTGAAGTTTAGCTGTACGGAAAATTAGATTAGTATATTAAAAGTAAAAAAGTATAAGATACCGTTAAATTTAAAGAGATCATAAATCATGGCGCTTGATCAAATTTGGAAGCAGCAACTCACTCTCATTACTTATGGCAATGAATATCTGAACCATGAAATCGGTTTCCAAAGTTGGGTTAATCATTCCATTTTTAATCAGCATCATTTTCAATTTCGCGATTTAAATTCACAACATTTACTTGCGCAACATTTTCAAATTTGGCTAGAAGGCTTAAAAAAACAAGGTTGTTATCGCATTAGCTTGCATAGTTCAAGCATTATTACAGATGAACAAAATCCAAATGCAAATGTAGAATTACTTCCCTTTCCACACTTTATTGTGAGCCATCATCCTAAAGCTAAATTTGCATGGATTTTAGGTAAAGAACTCGCTGAATGGTATGATGCTGAAAATGATTATAAAGCACCAACTGATCAACAAATTCATTTACGCCAAGAAACATTTTGGCGCTACGAATTAAATACAAAATTATTTAAAAAAGTTGAAGCAGATTTATTACAACAACCTCAATGGGATGATATTTACGAATATACAGAAAGTGAATTATTTAAAAATTCTAATGCCCAAGGTTTTATTGAACCTATAACTGAAGGTATTTCTTATTTTGGTGTAGATTTCAATAATGATTCAGAAAACCCAAATAGACTTCCTATTTTCCCTAAAGATTATGCTGCTGAATATGCACATCAAACCCTAATTCGCTTAGATGCTCTTTCAACTTATATTCAAAATAAAATTCAACAGCCTTATCATGAAGATGGAACAGTATTAAAACCTGAAGAGCAATTAATGCTTCGCCATTTTTCACAAAAACTAGATGACCTATCTGCTAAATTTATTGTAAAAGTTGCGAACCACTATCAAACAGCAAAACTAACACCTACTACACCCGCAAATCCATTTGATAGTGAAATATCCGAATCAAAAGTTACAAGTAAAAAGAAATTTCAAGATCCTCAAATTTCAAATAAATCTGGGGTAATCACTTTAATTATTGTGACTATTATTATTTGTTTAGTTGCTTATTATTTTGGCTTATAAAATTTAAGTCTTTTTGAATATCACGTTAAATTATAGTCATTGAGTATCAGTGCTCAGTGACTTTTTATATATATATTTTAAATTTTCCATTCATAAATTAAATCTTTTAATCCTTCTCCCATATCTTCAGCAGAAACTTCGCCAATACATTTTGCTCCCAATTTTTCATAAAAAAATCGAGATAAATTTTTATTTAACACTTCCAAAGTAATTGACTGATAACCTTTTTGTTTCAAATACTTAAAACCCTGCTGAATAAACAGCTGTCCCACTCCCTTTCCTTGATAGGCTTTTAATATATAAATAGCCTTAAGTTCTCCATTTTGACAATTAGGTTTCATATAAAAGTCTGCAAACCCAATAATTTCATTATCTTTCTCATAAACCAATATCAATTGATTAGGATCATCTAATATGATTTTCCATAATTGCTCTTTTTCATCAACAGATAAAGAATCTAAAATAGTTTGATTAATTATTCTCGTATAGGTTTCATGCCAGCTTTTTACATGAAGTTTAGCAATTAATCTAGCATCTAATGTTGTAGCAATACGCAACATTTCTTAGCCCTATATACATCCTTGTATATAAAGCTAACACTCAAAGATTTATTCGTATATTTCTTTTATGTTTAAACTGATTTTCTGCTCGCCATCATGTTGATTAATATAATGATTAACAGATACAACCGAACCCATAATTTCTGCATCTGGTCCATAAAGTACTTTAACTGTTTCACCAACACGAGGAATAATCTGTAAATTAACTTCTATTGAACCCTGACTCAAACCATTAATCTCTACAAGCATTTGATTTTTCCTATTTTATTTAACTACCATTTGACTTTAATCGTTCTTCATTTTCTTTTCATGTACATATATGTAATTATGTTTAGAACATAAAATGATATTACATTTAAATCAAATAAATAACACGATTAAATAGTTTAAATTTCCAATAAAATACGATATCCCAAACACGAAAGAAAAGCCTCACAAAAATGTTTCCAAACATATTTTAGGACATAAAAAAAGACCGCTAAAAAGCGGTCTTTTCAAATCATCAAAGATGATTATGCAGCCAATGCGCCTTTAGCTTTTTCAGCTAAAGCAGCAAATGCAACTGCGTCATGCATAGCGATGTCTGCAAGTACACGACGGTCGATAATCACTTGAGCTTTTTTCAAGCCAGCGATCATACGGCTGTACGATAAACCATTTAAACGAGCACCAGCATTGATACGTGCAATCCACAAAGCGCGGAATTGACGTTTCTTTTGACGACGGTCACGGTAAGCGTATTGACCAGCTTTGATTACCGCTTGGAACGCTACGCGGTAAACGCGTGAACGAGCACCATAGTAACCTTTAGCGCGAGCAAGAATTTTTTTGTGACGGCGATGAGCCTGTACACCACGTTTTACACGAGCCATTTATAATCTCCTTAGATGTACGGGCACATACGGCGAACTGAAGCAACGTCACTTACGTGAACCATTACACAGCCGCGTAATTGACGAATACGCTTAGCAGATTTTTTGGTCAAAATGTGGCGTTTGAACGCTTGTTTACGCTTAAAACCGTTAGCAGTCGCTTTAAAGCGTTTAGCTGCACCACGGCGAGTTTTCATCTTAGGCATAACAACCTCTTTTGAACACCTGTTCGGAACGTTCGCACCATTGCAAAACGACCTGCAGGTAAGGGAGCGAGTATTCTAAAGCATCTCTGTACAAAACGAAAGCAGTTCTTCTCATTTATTCTTTGCAAACATATGAGTTTTTTTGATAATAAAAGTCGATCAAATGATCACTTCATATTTATATTTCGTCTTATAATTCTTTATCTTTTCAAAAACATCATAAAATGAAATCAGCACAGGACGCTTTTGCAGCACTTAGATATAGAGACTTTTCAATTATTACAATCAATCAATTTTGCTTAACTTTAGCAATTTTAATTCAAGAAATTATTGTGGCTTACTCTCTTTATCAAATTACTAAAGATCCTCTCACCTTAGGTTTTATTGGACTAGCTGAAGCTATTCCTTTTATTACGTTATCTTTATGGGGTGGATACTTCGCAGATCGTTTTAATAAACAAACTATTATGAAGATTTGCTTATTTTTCGCCCTCCCCATGCCACTTATTTTATGGTGGTTATTTCATGCTTATGGACAACATCATATTAATGTTTCCTCACTATCTTGGGGAATCTATGCTGTTATCTTTGGTTTAGGAACCATCCGAGGCTTTTATAATCCATCAGCAACATCCTTAAAACCTTTTTTGATTCCGCGTGAACTGTATGCCAATGGTGCAACATGGACAACGATTGGCTGGCAAAGTGGCGTCATTATTGGCCCTATGCTAGGCGGTTTTATGTTGGCTTTTTTAGGGAAAGAAACCAGTTTATTCGCTGTCGCTATTTTACTTGCGATTTGTTTTATTTTAATTAATTTATTACAAAAACGAAGCTTTCCTAAAATTGAAACAACAAATGTCATTCAAAGCTTAGGTGATGGTTTTAGATTTATTTGGGACACTAAAATTGTACTGTGGGCAATTTCTTTAGACTTAGTCTCTGTATTATTTGGTGGTGTAATTGCCCTACTTCCTATTTTTGCAGAAGATATCTTAAAAGTTGGACCTGAAGGTTTAGGTTATTTACGTGCTGCTCCTTCAATTGGTGCCCTCATTACAATGATTGCTCTAACCAAGTTTCCACCCACCCAACATGCATGGAGAAATATGTTACTCGCTGTAGCTGGTTTTGGAGTCTTTACCATTATCTTTGCATTTTCAAATTACTTATGGCTTTCACTGCTTGCTCTTGCTATGACAGGTGCATGTGACAGCATTTCAGTGGTTATACGTCAGACTATTTTACAAATTTATCCTCCTGAAAATATGCGTGGACGTGTTGCAGCAGTGAATGGAATGTTTGTTTCTAGTAGTAATGAACTTGGTGCATTTGAATCTGGTGTTGCTGCAAAATATATGGGCACTATTTTTGCTACCCTTTTTGGTGGTGGTATGACATTAATCGTTGTCACCTTGAGTTGGATAAAAACGAAAGATTTGTTTGCTGTTGATATTACTAAAGAACATCATCAATAATTTTTTCTAGAAAATTAAATTTGGGCTTGCCAGCATGAATAATTCAATAAATACTAAAGCAGCCTGAATTTTATTTCGACAACGCTCGATTAAGACCAATTATTATGAAAAAAATCATTTGTTTATCTATTTTGCTAAGTATGGGGTTTACAGCCGCACATAGTGAAACAAAAAAGATTCATCAACTACCTGTTTTAGAGACGAGTGCTTTAGTGCCACATTTAACAACTCGCATCTCATGGAGTCAATTTCCTCAACCCAAATATAATATTGAAGATTTAAAGTCACGTGATCGTTCAGCTGTTATTCGAGTAGAAGCAGATGAAACTGGCACAGTGACTAAAACATCTGTACAAGAAAGTACTGGCTTAACCCATTTAGATAACATTTTATTAAGTGCTATACGCAATGCAAAAGTTAAGCCTTATATTCAAGATGAAATACCTGTCGCAGTTATTGGTTATCAAACATTTAATTTACGACTCAGCCATAATGATCAAGAATCATGTGATTTTACTTTTCAGTCTGAAAATTGGATAAAACAAAATTCAGATAAAAAAACTGCTTTCAAATATAAAATTCAACCACACATTGAAATAAGTACAGATGACTTAAAAGGACATGATCGTACTATTAACTTTAGTCTCAAAGTTGATAAACACGGAAATGTAAATAAAGTCGATATTCGAAAAGGTTCTGGTTCATATGACTTAGATCAAAACCTTGTTCAAGCAGTCATGCATACACCATTAGAAATTAAGCGTACGGCGAGTACGCTATGGATGTATAAAAAATCAAAATTTAAAGACAGCATTCAGTTCAAATTGGATAAGTGCCAATAATAAGTATCCGTCACATCAACAGTGAAAAAATATTTTCACTGTTGATGTTTTTATTCTGCATCAAATATATATTTATCTTATTTGAGTAGCCAACAACCCTACTCCCAAAGCACATAAAACACTTCCAATTATTGTTTTAAATTGGCTTAAAGATGAAATGCAAGCAAGTCAAAATCAATTTGCCGCTAAAAATGCGAGATAAATAAAAATATATCGCCCTATTTTAGCAAGGCTCACAATGAATAAAAAACGCATAAAATTTTCTTTTAATAATCCAGCAATTAATGTAATTGGATCACCAATAATAGGAACCCAACTTAATAACAAAGACCAAAAACCATACTTTTGATAAATTTTCTGTGCTTTTAACATTTTATCTTCAGAGATAGGAAACCATTTTTTATTTGTATAATGTTCTATTTTTAAACCTAGCCACCAATTCACACAAGAACCCAATATACTTCCAATACTTGCAATAACAATCAATATAAAAGGCGTGTAATTCCCATCCCATAAAAGACCAAACAAAATGGCTTCAGATTGTAATGGCAGTAATGTTGCTGCCCCAAAAGCAGCAACAAACAATAAGAAAAGTGCCATAAAATGGAGTTATAAACCTAATTTCTTTTTTGTCTTTAAGTATTCAAAGTTTGCCCAAAATACAGTCAAAATAATAATAACAATACGAAACCATTTAAACTTTTGTGTAATTGGATAAATTGCTTCTTTTAAAATAGTTTGGTCTTTTGTTGCTAAGCTTTCTGCTAAGTTTTGAATATATACCGCTTCACCAATAAACGAGATAAGACACACTGCAATCCCAATAATAATGCTCCAATAGATTCTAGGATTCGATTCAATAATACGGGTCGAATTTAAAAAGAAATCTTTCATAGCACCTACTCAAAAAAAACCACCAAATTTGTGGTGGCTTATCTTAGCATAAAGTTATTTTTAAACCTGAATTGCTAATGCTTTTTGTACCGCAGGTCGCTCTTCTATTCGTTCCATGTATGCTTTTACATTTGGATAATCTTCTAAATTAATTTGTTGCCATTCATATCTTTTAACCCAAGGGAAAATTGCCATATCAGCAATAGAGTATTCTCCAGCAACATAATCCTGACCAATTAATTGTTGATCTAAAACTTTATATAATCTTTTCGTTTCATTTACATAGCGGTCAGTTGCATAAGCAATTCGCTCAGGGGCAAAACGACTAAAATGATGATTCTGTCCTAACATTGGACCAAATCCACCCATTTGCCACATGAGCCACTGCTCCACTTCGACACGTGATTGTTCATCTTTAGGATAGAATAACTCGGTCTTTCTACCTAAATACTGTAAAATAGCACCTGATTCGAAAATAGAAATAGACTGATGATTCGGCCCATCCTGATCTACAATTGCTGGAATTTTATTATTTGGAGAAATTCTTAAAAAATCAGGTTGAAACTGATCATTTTCAAGAATATTAATAGGAAAAACCTGATAATCCAATTCCATTTCTTCTAATGCAATTGTTATTTTAAGACCATTTGGGGTACCCCAATAATATAAATCTATCATTCTTGTTCTATACTCCTACATCATTTCA
This sequence comes from Acinetobacter equi, assembly GCF_001307195.1. NCBI lineage: Bacteria > Pseudomonadati > Pseudomonadota > Gammaproteobacteria > Moraxellales > Moraxellaceae > Acinetobacter > Acinetobacter equi. The sequence continues at coordinate 298,504 of NZ_CP012808.1, forward strand.
CTTGTATTTATCTGTCCACCATAATTGATTTTATATTAAACAACAAGACCATAGAAATAAAAGATTATTCACGGAATTTTACATTTGTTAAAAAAATCCTCGAAATGTTTCCAATAAAATACATATTACTTTTACGTAAAAAAATTCATCATCTTACAAGCTATATATCTTTAACATAATAGATAAATCCTTCTTATTTTTACAACTTTACTGATATTTAGAATGTTCTAAGTAAAAAAATTTTCAATATCTAAATGCATTATTTCTATTATCAGAAATGATTTTACGTTTAGGCTTATTTTTTAATTTTGAATACTCTATTTACGTATAAAAAAAGCACTGCAAATGCAGTGCTTTTTTAAGTGAGGTTATCTTACTTTTTCTTTTTAGGTCCAAGTAACATACCCATTTGACGACCTTCCATTTTCGGTGATTGTTCAACAATACCTACTTCAGCTACGTCAGCTTCAATTTTTTGTAATTGTGCAAGACCCAATTGTTGGTGAGCCATTTCACGACCACGGAAACGAAGTGTAATTTTAACCTTGTTGCCGTCTTCAAGAAACTTGATGATGGCACGCAATTTAACGTTATAGTCACCAACATCCGTTGCAGGACGGAGTTTGATTTCTTTCACCTGCACTTGATGTTGCTTTTTCTTCGCTTCTTTTTGCTTTTGCTTAAGATCAAACAAATGCTTATTGAAGTCCATAATTTTACAAACAGGTGGCTCAGCATTCGCTACAATCTCTACAAGATCTAGCTCAACGCTTTCTGCTGCACGCAAGGCATCTACCAAGCTCACAATCCCTTTTTGCTCACCATTCTCGTCTACAAGACGAACTTCTTTCGCACGAATTTCATCATTCAAGGCAGGACGGTTTGATTTGTTACCGCCCTGTTGATTACGGTCAGGCTGTTTAATCGCTGTTACTCCACAATGTACCGGCCGCGTTCGGCTACGGCTGTTTTCACTAAATCAACGAACGCATCAATTGACATAGTACCCAAATTTTTTCCTGAGCGAGTTCGTACATTTACAGTACCTTCCTCTACCTCACGGTCCCCAAGTACCAACAAGTAAGGAATACGCTCTAGTGTACGTTCACGAATCTTAAAGCCGATTTTCTCATTTCTCAAGTCAGAAATGGCACGAATACCGTTTTCTTTTAGTTTCGCAACGACTGATTCACATGCTTCAGCTTGTGAATCAGTAATATTCATAACACATGCTTGAATTGGTGCCAACCATGGTGGCATAAATCCAGCATAATGTTCAATAAGTATACCAATAAAACGTTCAAAACTGCCAAGAATTGCACGATGTAACATTACTGGCTGATCACGATCGTTATCTTCAGTGACATACGATGCATCTAAACGTTCAGGTAAATTGAAGTCACACTGAATAGTACCACATTGCCAGATACGACCTAAGCAATCTTTTAAAGAGAATTCAATTTTAGGACCATAGAATGCACCTTCACCAGGCTGTTCTTGCCATTCTAAACCTGCTTGATCTAAAGCATCTGCTAAAGATTTTTCAGCGACATCCCAAAGTTCATCTGCACCCACACGCTTTTCTGGACGCGTAGATAACTTCATTTGAACTTCTTCAAAGCCAAAATCTTTATACACATCTAGAGTTAACTTAATAAAATCAGCAACTTCTTTGCCAATTTGTTCAGTTGTACAGAAAATATGTGCATCATCTTGTGTGAAGCCACGAACACGCATAATACCGTGTAAAGAACCTGATGGCTCATTACGGTGACAAGAACCAAATTCAGCTAAACGAATTGGTAAATCACGGTAAGATTTTAAGCCTTGATTAAATACTTGTACGTGACATGGGCAGTTCATTGGTTTTACAGCATAGTTACGGCTTTCAGAATGTGTCGTAAACATGTTTTCAGCATAGTTTGCTGCATGACCAGATTTTTCCCAAAGTGAAAAGTCTACAATTTGTGGTGTTTTTATTTCTAAATAACCATTCTCTTGTTGAACTTTACGCATATATTGTTCAAGAACTTGATAAATTGTCCAACCATTTGGATGCCAGAACACCATACCTGGTGCTTCTTCTTGCATATGGAATAAATCAAGCGCTTTACCAATTTTACGGTGATCGCGTTTTTCAGCTTCTTCAATACGTTTAATATAAGCAGCTAATTGTTTCTTATCAGCCCAAGCTGTACCGTAAATACGTTGTAATTGTTCATTCTTCGCATCACCACGCCAGTAAGCACCTGACATTTTTGTAAGTTTGAATGACTTTAAGAATTTGGTATTTGGTACGTGTGGACCACGACACATATCCACATATTCTTGATGATAGTACAAGCCCATTTGGGTCTCTTCTGGCATATCATCAATTAAACGTAATTTATAATCTTCACCTCGCTCAGTGAAAACTTTAATTACATCAGCACGTGGTGTCATTTTTTTAATAACATCATAGTCTTGATCGATGAGCTTTTTCATACGCTCTTCAATCGCTGCCATATCTTCTGGTGTAAATGGTTTTGGACTGAATACGTCATAGTAGAAACCGTCTTCAATGACAGGTCCGATTACCATTTTCACTTCAGGGAATAACTGTTTTACAGCATGACCGACTAAATGCGCACATGAATGACGAATAATTTCTAAGCCTTCATCATCTTTTGGCGTAATAATTTGTAAAGTCGCATCTTCAGTAATCAAATCACAAGCATCGACTAGCTGTCCATTTACTCGACCAGCAACAGTGTTTTTCGCTAAACCGGGACCGATACTAGCAGCAACTTCCATTACTGATACAGCTTGATCAAATTGCTTTTGATCACCATTTGGCAACGTAATAATTGGCATATTAAAATCCTTAAGGAGTGATGCCCCGTACCATGGAGCATATCACCGCGAGATTATGATCGAGGAAAACCTCAAAAGATAAAAACGGTGGATAAATATAGAATCACTTAGAATTTTACACGCCATCGCCATTTTAATAAACCATTTATCTTTCATTTAAAAAGATTTATACAACCAAGCGGGCTAAATCTATGATTCTTTTTTTCTAAAAATTTAAAATTATCTGTTTTTTCAGACTTTTATAAATTTCTCCAATGTTGTGCCTGACAATTGTTTTGATCCCATAATTGTTTAAAATCATCACTTAATAACCACTGATATTCCACATGCCGTGCAGCATAAATTTCATCATCCAAACTCAGTCCATCTTGTGAGGGATGGCACATAATCACACTATTATTTGGTGCTTGTGCCAACCATGTTTTCCAAAGTTTTTTTAATTCAGCCACATCTGCATCAAAACTATAAATACCACCAAATGAAGCATTATGTGGCCATTCTGACTGTTGTAGTTTTTGTTGTAATGACCATCCACCTAGTGCAAAAATAATTTTTGCTTTTAATTCTTTTTGAAATGTTGATGTATTACGTAGCGGAATCTTTTGCTGATAACGCTGTTCAATACAATCTAATAAAATCTGACGAACTTGGGGAAATTGATGTACATGCTGATGGCCATCAATAAAATCTGGAATTGCACCAATTTTTTGCTCAAATTGATCTAATTGATGTTCAATTAAATTTTTTAATTCTTTTTTAGAAAACCGACCTAAATAAGCTTTAAATAATACTTGCTTCAAATTACCTTGGTGAGCAAGCCCAGTTAAATCAAAATGCAATCCAATATCAATATTCAGTTGTCTAAGTATATTCACTTCATCTGGATGAATATCACCTAAACTCATAAAACTAGTCGCTTGGATACGTTTTTGTTTCGCAAGTTCGATAACTGCTGCATTAATAGCTGGCGAAAGTCCTAAATCATCTACATTAATAATGATATTTTTCATTACCTTCAACTGCCCCTAAATGCCCAAAAACGTGCCAACACAAACGTAAAAACTGTAACCAATCCTGTTGCGACAATCCAAATGAGAACATAATATTTTGCTCCCCATAAGTGAATTCCGAACATAAAAAATATCTGATTTAAAAGAAATCCGATTACTGAACTAATCAACCATTTTGCACAACTTTTTCGCCAATGCTCTTTATTTTCTAAAGTACGAAAAGTAATTTTTAAGTGACCAGTAAAACCCACTATAAAAGCAATAAAAAATGCAAAAACATTGGCAAATATAGGCTTAACACTCATTATTTGCACAAAAAAGAGAAGTGATAAAAAATGTACTAAGGCATTAAAACCACCAACAAGTAAAAAAAATAAACCTTGTTGATGAATTGGCTTTAATCCTGTTTTTTGCTGTCCCATTTCTTATCCACAATGTAAAGCGGTCTTTGCTTCACTTCATCATAAATTCGACCAATATACTCCCCAATTACACCTAAACAAATAAGCTGTAATCCTGCGGAAAACATAATTCCAACAGCTAAAGTTGGCCATCCTTCCAAGTCACGTCCAAAAAATATTGTGTCGGCAATAATAAATAATCCGTACAAAATAGCCATGATTGAGACTAAAAAACCCATACGGGAAATCCAACGCAAAGGCTTTACAGAAAAAGAAGTAATTGCAATTAACGCTAGCTCAAACAAATGACTAAAATTAAAAGAACTCTTACCTTCTATACGCTGTTCTGCTTGAAATGGAACATATAATGCTTTAAATCCAACCCATGAATATAAGCCTTTCATAAACCTTTGGCGTTCTGGTAAATTCAGTAATGCATCCACAACTTTTCGCTTCATTACACGAAAATCACCTGCATGAGGCTCTAACTGATAGCGCTGTGAATCTTGCATGAAACGATAAAAGATATTTTTATATAATTTTAAAAAAATACTTTCATAAGCACGTGTTTCTTGGACAGCTGCCACCATATCAACAGGCGAATGCTCAATTACATTTAACATTTCATCAAGAACAGAAATTGGATGCTGTCCATCAGAATCCATCATTGCAACTAATTGCCCACTTGCCTCTTCAAGACCTGCACTTAAGGCAGCCTCTTTGCCAAAATTTCTGGAAAGTTGAACCAAGTTCAAAGTTACATTTTTAGGCGTAAGTTGACTTTGCTTAGCAAAGACATCATATAAATTATCTTTACTGCCATCATCGACCAAAATTACTTCAGAACAATCTGCTCTAGATTCAAGGAATGAATAAAGTTTCGGTAAAATTACATCTACATTTTTTGCATCATTGTATGCAGGCAAAATAATAGACAACTGTATTACTTCATCTATCTCAATATTCATTTCATCTAATGTCTTCGTCATCTTGATCTATCTTCATGATTTAACACATTGTTTAGGGACAAACATCTGCCATTGAATAATCAATGGCTCTTTATGAGGAACTTTATCCCAATAAATTGTCCACTCACCTTGCTGAATCTGCATGTCTTTATTACTTTGTATCTCTGTTAAATAGGGAATAAATGGCTTTTTCCCTTTCTCCCAAAGCACAAATGTACCCTTCTGCTCTAAACGCGCTAAACTCATCCATGGTGAATATGCTTCTGATGTAGACATCATCACAGATGGAAGATTTTGCATTTTGGTTGCTGCAAGTATAGCAAGCCAATTGTCTCCTGTAAGGTTATCCATCTGACAATCACTTAATGCATCCCATTGTTTTTGCACATTCAAACTGATTTCTTGTTGAGGCCAGTCCATTCGCGATGGTTTATTTCGTAGTTGTCCACCAAATTGAACATAACTCGCCATAACAATGGTGATGACACCTAACCAAATCATTAAGCCCTTCAGTAACCCTCTTTTACGTTGCTGAAAGACTTGATCTGGAATCATTGCGATAAAGATTAATGCAACCAAACTCCACATTGGAGAAGCCCACATATCTTTAATATTCACACCAGTTAAAAGACTGATAATAAATAACATTACCCCAGGAAATAGTCCGATAAATAATATGAAAAACTTATCATTCTGATTAATATTTAATTTATGAATAGATAAACTTTTATTACATAATAAAATAATAATTAAAGGTAAAAAGTTTGTGAATTGTGCCAATAAATATTTAAAGGCAACAAATGGGTTATAACTATTATCTACCTCATTAGAACGTGCTTGAATATACGTAAATGTTAACCAATCATGTTGATATAACCACCAAACATGTGGACTAAATATTATTAATGCTATAAAAATAGAAACCCATGGCTTCACTGTTAGCCACATTAATCGATATGATGTAATAAAGGAAAATAAAACAATCGTAAATATTAAAAATGCTACAGAGTACTTCGTCAGCATTCCTATTCCAGACAGCACTCCAAATATAATCCAGTCTTTCCATTTATTATATTTTGTTGCTAAATAAAAATAATATATCAGTGCAGCCCAAACAGGCATTTGAGCAACATTATGATTAAACTCTAAAGATGGCCATGTATAATAAAATATAGCTAAAACAAATACAGCTGAATAAAATGCCTTTTCTTTAGAAAAAAATTTTTACCAAGCAAATAGACAAATAAAATTGTTATAAATATACAAATTTGACTTAATATATAAGGTGCAATATATCCAAAAATGGAATAAAAACCATATAAAACCCAAGAAGAAAATGGTGGATGTTTATAATAACCAAGTTGCCATTCATTTCCCCAATATATACCTTCCGGGACATCTAAAGGATAACTAGAGGATAATATACTAGGAAGGATCATCCATAAAATAAAATATCCTCCAAGAAAAAGTATAGTTTTCTTATCAATATTTAATTTTTCTATCATAAATAAATCACTACTACACTTTTTGCAAAATTATACGAAAACCATGAATAAAAAAAAACAACTATATCGAAAAAAGTCCACCGTACATATCAAATACAATTAAATTTTATAATATCTTAGATTGTTATTTTTTAGGATAAGACCAAGAAAACCATATAAAATACTGACCTACATTTTCTTATAATGAGAAAAAACTAGTATCCATTATAAATATTTCATTTCATCCATCACACCCATTGAACAAATATCCGACTAAAGCATAAAGGATTTTTTTTCTAAAACCTCATATCTTCAAGAGCATACTGGAACAAAAATGACAAGGATGGGGAACAATAAAATGAATGCATATGATGAATTACCAAGAAATCCAGCAAATTTTGTCGCTTTATCGCCATTACGTTATCTCGAACGTGCAGCTCATATCTACCCCCACCAAGATGCTATTATTCATGGTCATCGCCATATTTCATGGCAAGAAACCTATAAACGTTGCCGTCAATTCGCTCATCAACTCCAACAACTTGGTATCCAACGCAACGATACCGTATCTGTATTACTACCAAACATTCCAGCAATGATTGAAGCCCACTTTGCTGTTCCCATGGCTGGTGCTGTCCTAAATACACTAAATACACGTTTAGATGCTAAAACTTTAGCATTTATGCTAGAACATGCAGAAACAAAAGTTTTACTCGTTGATCCAGAGTTTTCCTTATTAGCAAAAGAAGCACTTGCTCTCGTTTCGCAAAATATATTTATTATTGATGTTGCTGATGATCAATATGAAACATCTACACAAAATCATATTGGTCAAATTGAATATGAACTGTGGCTGGCTCAAGGTAATGAAAATTTTGAATGGCATTTACCGAAAGATGAATGGGATGCAATTAGTTTAAGCTATACATCAGGTACAACAGGGAATCCTAAAGGCGTGGTTTATCATCATCGTGGTGCTTATTTAAATGCTGCGAGTAATATCATTGCTTGTGGTATGACGCCTCGTGCCACATACCTTTGGACACTCCCTCTCTTTCACTGCAACGGTTGGTGCTTTGCTTGGACAATGGCTGCAAATGGCGGCACAAATATCTGCTTAAGAAAAGTTGATCCTGAACTTATATTTAAACTCATTCATCAACATAAAGTTGACTATTTCTGTGGTGCGCCAATTGTTCTATCTATGCTAATCAATACACCTGAAGATAAAAAAATTCCAATTCAACATCGTGTAGAAGTCATGGTCGCAGGTGCTGCTCCTCCTGCTGCTATTATTGAGGGAATGCGCAATATTGGAATTAATGTAACACATGTCTATGGATTAACTGAAACTTATGGTCCATCTGCACTTTGTGCATCACAAGCAGGCTGGTCTGATCTTTCTATTCAAGAACAAGCACAACTTCATTCTCGCCAAGGTGTTCCTTATCCACTACAAGATGGAATGAAAGTCATTGACCCTAAAACCATGCTTCCAGTTCCACATGATGGTCATACCATGGGTGAAATTATGTTCCGTGGCAATATTGTCATGAAAGGTTATCTAAAAAATCCAGAAGCAACAGCAGAGACTTTTGCTGGAGGGTGGTTCCACACAGGCGACTTAGCTGTCTGCCAAGCTGATGGTTATGCAAAAATTACAGATCGGTCAAAAGATGTGATTATTTCTGGTGGTGAAAATATATCATCTATTGAAGTTGAAGAAATTCTCTACAAGCATCCTGCCGTCATGACAGCAGCTGTTGTTGCCAAACCAGATCCTCGTTGGCAAGAAGTTCCTTGTGCATTTATTGAATTAAAAGAAGGTATAACTGTTAGTTCAGATGAGATTATGACTTTCTGTCAACAACATTTAGCACGCTTCAAAGTACCTAAAGACATTGTCATCACTGAAATACCAAAGACATCAACAGGTAAATTACAAAAATTTATTTTAAGAGAATGGGCTAAAGAAAGATCTGTTGGAGAGTTTAAAATATAGCATTATATTTTAAATCATATAATAAAAAGCGACTCAATTTGAGTCGCTCTCACATTACTAAAACTCACATTAATTATCTGAAATTAATGCTACTTGTTGTACATAGTTAAATAATTTCAACTTAGACTCTGCCAATTCAGTTTCACCAACTTGTTTACTCATATCACGATGAATACGTAAGACATGTTGACGTATTGTATGGCGTTCAGCAGCATTATAAGTTTTTACAAACTCGTTAATTACTGGATCACCATCTTTAATAATACGTTCTACCCAACGCTGTAATTGTGCTGTTTTTTTAGCACCTTGTTGTGGTGTTAAATAAGATAAAATAACACTCTCATCTTCATTACGTAATAACTTACCTACACGCTGAAATTGACGACGACGAGCTTCATGTGAAGTAATCGTCTGCGCATCCAATAATGCATCAATTAAGCGCTCTTCAACAGGAAGATTTTGAATCTGTTTTGGACTTAGCTCTGCGAGTTGCTCACCTAAAGCAGCCATGCGTTGCACAGCTTTCTTTTGTTCGGTTTTACTTGCACGCCCTTCTAAAGCATTAAAGTCATCTTCAGTAAAACGGTGCGGTTGACGTGCCACGATTAATCTGCCTCGTAAAATTTTGCTACGAATAATGCTTGAATTTCAGACAAAGCTTTTTCTTCATCTACACCTTCAATCACTAAGCGTAAAGTTGTACCTTTGCCAGCACCAAGCATAAGCAAAGACATAATATTTTTTGCATCCACTAATTTTTCACCTTTTCCAATACGAATGGAAGAGCGAAATTTAGTTGTCACTTCAATAAGTTTTCCAGATGCACGTGCATGTAAACCTAGTTTATTAATTACGTCAACAGTTGTGTCAATCATGACCAGTGCTTCATTTCTCTATGTAAGACCTGAATAGACCAATTTTTTTGCAAAGCCTTTTGCAATCTATCCACGATAAAAACTGAACGATGCTGCCCACCTGTACACCCAATCGAAATTGTAATGTAATGTCGATGACCCTCTTCAAAAGCAGGCAACCATTTCTCTAAAAAATTATAAATATCTTGGAACATTTCATTTGTTTGTTGATTACTTCCCAAGAATTTTTGTACAGGCCCATCTAAACCTGAATATTTACGTAATTCTATATCCCAATGGGGATTTGGTAAATGGCGTACATCAAAAACATAATCAGCATCCAAAGGAATACCATGTTTATAACCGAATGATTGCAAAATAACAATGAGTTGATCTGCCTGACCTAAACGGTTCCACAATGTATGCTTTAAATCGTGTACGCTAAAATCTGTCGTATCAATTGTAATAGTCGCTCTGATATGTACAGGTAATAATAAATTTTTTTCTTCTTGAATACACTCATTTAAACTTTTAAAACGATTCGCCAAAGGATGAGGGCGTCTTGCCGCACTAAAGCGTGCAATTAATTCCTGATCTTTTGTTGTTAAATAAATTACATCAACTTGACCATATTGCCGTAACAGTTCAAAAACATGGTCAAATTCTTGTAAATCTTCGTTCGTACTACGAACATCAACACCTAATGCTAAAAGTTCTAAATTATTTTCCTTATCAAGCTTTAAAACAATTTCAGGGAGCAAAGCTACAGGCAAATTATCAATACAGTAATAACCTAAATCTTCAAGTATCTCTAAAGCTGATGACTTTCCAGAACCAGATTGACCTGTAACAATTAAAATGCGTTTCATAGCAGTGCCACCCCTTAGCAATTTAGCTGATGTATTTTACTTGCAAATTATCAATAAGACGTGTCGCACCAATTTTCGCTGCCACAAAAAGTACAACATCTTGATTAAATGTCTCAACTTTTTGTAATTCTAGTGAACGTGCTTCCACATAGTCCACAATAAAGCCAGCGCCTGTCAATGCTACTTTAATACTTTCTAAAACCTCATCCAAAGGCTTGGCTTGTAAAAGTTCCTGCTCAGCATTTTTTAAAGTCTTGTATATCATTGGTGCAATTTGACGATTCTCTTCACTTAAGTATCCATTACGAGAACTTAATGCCAAACCATCTTCTGCACGTGCAATTGGTACACCAACAACATCTATTGGCATATTTAAATCACGAACAAATTGGCGAATAACTGCTAATTGTTGATAATCTTTTTCACCAAAAAAAGCATAATCTGGACGAACAATATTAAATAATTTAGTTACAACAACAGCCACACCATCAAAATGCCCTGGACGCTGTAAACCACACAAATCGGCTGTAATATTACTTACACTAATATTTGTTAACCGTGGTTTATTTCCATACATTTGCTCAACAGATGGTGCAAAAATATAGTCACATCCGACCGTTTCTAATAATTGACTATCTTGCTCCAACGTACGTGGATAGCTATCGTAATCTTCATTTGGTCCAAATTGAATTGGATTTACAAAAATACTGACCACCACAACATCGCACTTTTTACGAGCTTCTCGCACTAAGTTTAGATGACCTTGATGAAGATTACCCATTGTCGGGACAAAACCAATGATTTTCTGCTCCGCACGTGCGGATTTTAAAGATGCACAAAGTCCTTGGATCGTCGTTTCTAATTTCATGGTCTTACAGCTCGACTTGGAAAGTTTGTTCTTTAGCAGGGAATGAACCATCTTGAACTGCTTGATGATATGCCTTAAAAGCATCCAAAATTGCGGTTTCACCTGCTTGTTCTTTCATGAAGTTACGAACAAATTTAGCAACTCGACCAAAGGTTAAACCTAACATGTCTTGTACAACTAAAACTTGTCCATCCGTATCATTACCAGCCCCAATACCAATCACTGGAGTCTGTGGAAATAATTCAGTAATCTCTTTACCCAACTGAGCTGGAACACATTCTAATAAAAGAATAGCTGCGCCCGCATCAACAACAGCTTTACAATCTGCGATCAACTTGTCAGCAGCTTCACGTGTACGTGCTTGTAATTTATAGCCACCCAAGACATGAACTGACTGAGGTGTAAGCCCTAAATGGACACAAACTGGAATTCCATTACGTGTAAGCACTTCTACAGTTTCACTTAACCACGCACCACCTTCCATTTTGACCATTTGTGCACCAGCTTGCATAACAGTCTTCGAATTGACTAAAGCATCATTTAATGTGGCATAGCTCATAAAAGGCAGGTCAGTCATGATAAATGCATGCTGATTACCACGACGTACAGCAGCAGTATGATAAGCCATATCTGCAACTGTAACTGGCAATGTAGAATCTCGACCTTGAATTGACATTCCTAAAGAATCGCCAATCAAAATGCTGTCAATTTCTGCGATTTCCATTGCTTTTGCCATACTTGCATCATAACAAGTTAAACAAGAAAATTTACGTCCATCTGCTTTAAATTGTCTTAAGTTGCTTAAACTTATCATGAAGATGTTCCTCTAAAAATGCATAGAACATGCTTTTTAAATCAATTAATATTCGCCCAATTTTGATCTTCCAACATTGTTAAAGTCGGATTCTGAAGTAAAGGAGAATGTTTCAATATTTGCCCATTAAGCTGCAAATCTGCATCTAAATCGAGTAATGGAATAACAACAAAATCTCGTTCTAAAATTCCAACATGCGGTACTGTCAAGCGTTCATTTTTTATTGATTCATTACCATAAATCAATAAATCTAAATCTAAGGTCCGCTCACCCCAACGGCGCAAACGAACACGACCCGATTCATTTTCAATTTTTTGTAATTCATCTAATAAATCTAATGGCTCTAAATTTGTTTCTAAGCATGCAACAGCATTTAAATAATGTGGTTGATCTTGCGGCCCCATAGGTGGGCTTTGATATAACTTAGACACTGAAACCACACCCAATTCACTTAACTTTTGTATAGCATCAACTAAGATTTGTCGTGAATCTCCTAAATTACTTCCCAATCCAATGTATGTTTTTACGCTCATTGTGTTGGTCCAAAAGTAACTTGGCTTAAATCACGTTTTACACGCTTACGCTTTAAAATTGGATGATCTGCACCAATACCATCAGGATTATTTACTGATGCAATCACAGCACGCTCTTCAGCTTCATATTTCGCCTTTCTAACGCGACGGCTTTTATGTTCAGGCTCATTCACTAAAGGTTCAATTTCAACTTGTTGATGTGTCTGTTTTAAATTTGGTTCATCTTGAGAAGCTTTACGACGTGAGCGAGCTCTTTGTCGATTATATTGGCTAATCGCACGCTCTCTCTCATCATTCGACATGACTTGATAAGCATCCCACCACGCTCCCATTCCTTGTGTACCAGCATCGCCAGACTTTTCACGTAATAATAAAAAGTCAAAACCGGCCCTAAAACGAGCATGAGCTGAAAGGGCTTGTATCTGCTGTGGCTTTGGGTTCAACAAACGTGTTTGCATTTCCCAAACTTCTCGAATAAATGTTTCAGCAAAACGAGGAATAATTGTCCTTGTTCCTTGTTTCTTTAAAACATCTAAACCAGCTTGCGCTCTTGCTTCGGCAGGCACAATACCTCTAGATAAATAATACTCACAACGCTCTAAAAAGGTTTCCCACAATAAAACCGCATAGAAAAATGCAGGATTAATTGTTTTACCAATAGAAATGCGTTGATCTGTATTCCTTGCAGCTCGCTCAATAAATGATGTGATATTCGGAGGTACCTCAGCAAATAACTGCTTCCAAATATTAAACTCATTGAGCATAGGTAGCACGCGATTTAAATGACCGCATGTAAATAGTTTTTGAGATTCATCATATAAACGATGTGGAGAGACATCTCTTAATAATGTTGTTAATTCAGGTGTAAATATATCAAGAATACGCTGATCGATATTAAAATTTAATTTTGCAGAAAAGCGTAACGCTCTCAACATACGAACAGGATCTTCCTCAAAACGTGTCTGTGGATCACCTAATAAACGTAATGTTTTTGAATAAACATCATCAACAGCATTACAAAAATCGAGCACAATTCCTTTACGTGGTTGGTAATACAACGTATTAATTGAGAAATCACGTCTAACAAAGTCTTGCTCTATCGTACCCCAATTATTGTCTCTAAGAATCATTCCTGCTGATGAAGTGACTTCTTTTTTAGGTGGTGCACGAAACGTCGCAACTTCTACTAACTCTCGTCCGGAATAGACATGAGCAAGCTCGAAACGTCGTCCAATAATTCGACAACGTCGTCCAAATACTTCTTTAACCTGTGCTGGTGTTGCATTAGTGACGGCATCAAAATCTTTTGGATTTTGACCCAACATCAAATCTCGTACACCGCCACCCACGATATACGCTTCGTAACCCGCTTTAGTTAAAGCATCAATAACATCTAGAATATAAGCAGGCAATTGTGCAGTGGATAAGCCACATTTTGACGCGCGCAAAGTTTGCAAAAGACGTTGTCTCCTACGTCTGAACGTAAAAAATATAAGATGGCGCTAATCATATCGCTAACACAATCAAAGGGCAATTTTAATCTCTCAATTGCCTATTGAAACCGCATTAAAATATATTTTTATTTCGTAACTAAAGTGCAAGTTTTAGCTTATTCTTTTCAAATAAAGATAGACCGATCCCTTTTACTTGCTGAATATCTTCAATAGATTTAAATTTTCCATTTTTATTTCGATATTCAATAATTGCTTCAGCTTTTTTTAAACCAATACCGGTTAGCTGTTGTAATTCATTTACTGTTGCTGAATTCAGTTTTATTTTATTTGTCGTCGCATATTGTCCCGATGTTCCTAATGTATCATTTACAGTACTTTCTTTTCCCTTGAAGGTACGATCATGTGTTTCTTGTTTTAACTTCCATTCTAGATATTTTTGATCATAGGATTGAGCTAAAACCTGCTGATTAAAGCTCAAAAATATCATCATAACCAAAAAAAAATTATACGATATTACTTTTTTCATTGTGACCCTATATTTACTCTTTTTGTTGTTTTAACTCCCGCTTTGCCTTATCCCATAGCTGATCCATTTCTTCTAATGACATATTTTCAATATTTTTATTTTGTAAAAATGCTTGATCTTCTATATAGGCAAATCGTGCTCTAAACTTATGAATGGTTTGTAATAATGCCATTTCACTAGATACACCTAGTTTACGCCCAATATTAATCAATGAAAACAAACAATCACCAAATTCATCACAAATTTCATCATTTTCTTGTTTTATTACAGCTTCTTTTAACTCTTGTATTTCTTCATCCAACTTAGCATATGCACTTTGCATATCTGGAAAATCAAACCCAAAATCTGCAGCTTTTTCCTGAATTTCATGAGCTTGCTTAAGCGCAGGGCCATGTTTGATATCACTCAATCTTCGATGAGCTTTATTTTTTTTCTCTTTTTGCTTAATTTGCTGCCACAAAGTAGCCACATCATCTTTGTTAAGTTGAGGAAAGCTTTCTTTTTCAAATACATGAGGATGTCGTCTGATGAGTTTTTGAGTAATAACTTCAACAACATCATTAAAATCAAATGTATCTTGTTCACTATACATCTGTGATTGGAATACAACTTGCAATAATAAATCACCAAGTTCTTCTTTCACTTCATGGATATTTCCAGACTGAACAGCAGCTTCAACTTCGTAAGCCTCTTCAATAGCATAACGCGTCAAAGTCTGTGGGGTTTGTGCTTGATCCCATGGGCATTCTTGACGCAATTTACGCATGATCTGTAAAAGTTGATCCATAGTAACTCTCTTAACTACATCCATCAGATGATTATTCAAACGACAAAACGTGTAATAGTAATACACTTTCTCTATCACTTATTATTAATCAAGATGACTTATCATTCCATTCGCTTATTTTTATTAATTCATCAAAAAAGACTATAGATAATTTTATTTAATTTATTTAATTACAATAAGAATTTCTTATTACTAAAAAAAATATTATACTTGCCAAACAGAAAAGTAAAAAACAAATAAATATGTCACAAAATTAAATAAAAGTATAAATTATTTGACATTTATATTACAAAAATCTAACATTAGCCGACTCAAATTTTTGAGCCATTTCTTAATTTTTTTTAATAATATTTGCGATATATATCATGAAAAAATCAATCGTTTGTATAACAGCTCTTCTAATTACTTCATCTACTTTTGCTTACGACAAATTAAAATCTTCTGAATTAAAAGCAATGGACTGCGCAACTCTTTCTGTAGAAAAAGCAGATGCTAAACGCGCTCTTGAAAGCTCAGAACGTAATCTAGCAAACATCAATGCAAATGCACCAACAAAAACATTAGGTAAATTTGCAAGCGCAGCATTAGGTGCATTTGCAGGAAAATCTGAAACTATGGCAACTGCAAGCTCAGTTGCTGCAGGTTTAGGTGAAGATGATGGTACAGATGCAAGTAACCCAGCTATACAACAAAAAATTAAAGAAAATGCTCAAGCTAACTTTGATAACATTGCAGTTTTCCAAAAAACTAAAAAATGTAAAGTTTAAGTTCTAATAAAAATACAAGTAAAAAAGCCCAAAGATAACTTTGGGCTTTTTATTTAAATTAGAAATTAACGCTTAAATTTCTTCTCTGCTTTCTTAAATTTTTGAACATAGCGACGACGACGAGCAGCTGTTCTTTCATCAATTTGAGATTTACGACCTTCAAATGGATTTTCTGAAGTTTTAAATTCAATTTTTACAGGTGTACCTTCTAACTTATAAACTTTACGAAATACGTTTTCTAAGTAGCGACGATAATCAGCTGGTGTTTTATCAACCTTATTACCATGAATAACGATCGTTGGTGGATTTTGCCCACCCATATGCGCATAACGCATTTTAATACGACGACCTTGTACCATTGGCGGTTGATGTGCATCAGTAGCATCATTTAAAATTTGTGTGATTTTAGCAGGTGAAACTTTTAGATGTGAAGAATCGTATGCACGATGGATTGATGGATATAAATCACCCACCCCTGTACCATGCAAAGCAGAAATTAAATGAATTTTTGCCCATGGAATAAAGTCAAAACGACGGTCAACATCGAGTTTACATTGTTTACGATCATATTCGGACATATTGTCCCATTTATTAATCGCAATCACCATGGCACGACCAGCTTCTAAAGCATAGCCTATCAAATGCAAATCTTGCTCAACAATACCATCACGCGCATCAACTACAATTACAACAACATGTGCATCTTTCATCGCTTGTAAAGTTTTTACAATTGAGAATTTCTCAATCATTTCATCTACTTTACCTTTACGACGAACACCTGCTGTATCAATCAATGTATATTGACGACCATCACGCTCAAAAGGAATATAAATTGAGTCACGTGTTGTACCTGGTTGGTCAAATGCAACAACACGATCTTCACCAAGCAACCGGTTTACTAATGTTGATTTACCCACATTTGGACGACCAATAATAGCAAGACGTAGTCCTGTATTTTTGTCGTGTTCCTCAGGATTTTCATCTTCAGGTACATCAGCCAATACATCTTCAAGCATTTGCTGAACGCCACGACCATGGCTTGCAGCAACTTGAAGCGGCTCACCCATTCCTAGCTTAAAGAATTCAACAAGTGCAGCTTCTGCATGAACACCATCGACTTTATTGGCAACTAAAAATACTTTTTTACCTAATGTACGTAATTCACGTGCAATTTGTTCATCAGATGCAAGTAATCCTGCACGAGCATCTACTACAAATACAATAATATCTGCTTCATTGATGGCTGTTTTAGACTGCTCAGCCATATATGAATCAATACCACCTTCAGACTCACCGATACCCCCTGTATCGACTACGATGAAGGATTTATTTTGATACACAGCATCGCCATATTTACGGTCACGTGTAAGACCTGCAAAATCTGCAACGAGAGCATCACGGCTTTTGGTAATCTGGTTAAACAGCGTCGATTTTCCGACGTTCGGACGACCAATGAGCGCAATTACGGGTTTCATAGATTAACCTTTATTCAAGATCAGCCAGTTGGTCTGGTCTGAACATCAGAAACAAATGGAAGAAATTAGATTTGTCAGAGACTTAAATAAAAACACGGGGTATTGAATAGTCAATTCCCCCGCGTTTTAGAATACGGATGGCTTAGTTTAACATAAGCCGCAGAAAAGTTAACGATTCTGCCAAACGCTAACAGCACCCTTTTGAGTTGCAACGTAAAGTTGATTATCAATCACACGTAATGAACGTACTTCACCACTTGTTTTTGAACGCCCAACCAACATACCTGAACTTGGATCAACAATATGTAAGTAACCATCTAAATCACCTACTATTAAATTTGTCCCCAACATTACAGGATTACTCAACTTACGATTTAACAATTGATCATTTTCCCACAACTTTTGACCAGATGTAATTTCGTATGCTGTTAACTTACCATCAGTAGATGCAACAAACACGCCATTACCAACAACTTCAGGGCGCTTAGTACTACTTGAGTTTTCACTCCAAACAACTTGTTGATCGGCAAGATTAAGTACTGTCACTTGTCCTTGATAACTTGTTGTTACCAAGAATTGACCAACAACAACCGGATCGCCATCAATATCATTCAAACGTTGAATTTCTGAACGACCATCACTTAATGCAACACGACGTTGCATAAGAGGCGTACCTGTTAAAGAATCTATTACATAAACATATGCATTTGATGACGCAACAACAATTGCCCGATCATCAATTGCTACAGGTGATGCATTACCACGTAAACTAAATTGAACTTGCGGTAATGCATATGCCCATACTTGTTGACCATCTGCAACACTATTCGCTGTTACAGTACCGTCATTACTTACTGTAATAACAAGGTTATTAATCACGAGCGATGGAGATAAAATTGCACCCGGTAATTGGGCTGTCCACATTTGCTCACCAGTTGACTGGTCTAAAGCAAATAGTTCACCTTTGGTATTTCCAACAATAACCAAATTATTGGCAGCTTCTACACCAGCACTTAAGCCTAATTTAGAAACTTTTTTCTCCCAAAGACGTTGTTTGCCCTGATAAGCAATCACTTTTCCTTTAGGATCTGCAACAAATACCGTGCCATTATTTGCATCTAACTGTAAACGTAAAGGGTCTTTTTCAGAAGATGAAGACACGCTTTGACTAAATACAGGTGCAATTCCAGTAATTTCTGTAATTTTCGGAACTGGATTTGGTTTTACTTTTTCGACTTTAACTTTATTACTTGAACAACCTACTAAAGCTAAGGTTAAAATTGTGAGTGCGAAAGGTATTTTAAATTTTCTATTCATTCATTCTCATCCATCTGAGTATTTAATACAGGACGTTCGATCTCTGGATCATCAACCAAAACACCTAAACTTTGTAGTTTAATTTGTAAAATTGGACGCTCTTGTTTATTTTTAACTAGATCATTCCATGCATTTAAATATGCTTTTTTAGCATTTTCATGATCATTTTTAGCAAAATAAACATCACCTTTTGCTTCTTCAGCCACCGCCTTAAATGCAGGCTCAGTCACACTAGACAATGATTTTAAAGCATCATCATATTTTTTTTGTGCTAATTGAGCATACCCCAAACGTAATTTTACAATTTGAACAAGACCAGCATCATCAACTTTTGAGTCTTCTACTTTTTTCAATGCTTTTTCTGCACCTGCATAATCTTCTTTATCATAAGCAAGTTTTGCTAAAAGCATTTGTGTTTGAATTGCTTGAGCTGAATCTGGTGCTTCTTTAACAATTTTATCAGCAGTTGCAATTAATTGTTGATACGCCTGATCACTACCTTCTGCAGCATTCACTTCATCCATGATTTGCTGCACTCTAGCTGTATTTGTTTGTGATTCAGCTAGAGCTTTATTGTCCCACCATTTCCAACCGAAAAAGGCAATCAACGCAATTAAAATCCCACTTACTATGGCAGAACCATATTTTTTAGTAAAAGATTTTAAACCTTCAAGTTGCTCTTCTTCACTCAATGCGCTCATTTGATTACCCTTTTCCTTATTTTCTATGGCTTATTTTGAAGTAAGTTTATTCACAATAAAAGAGACTGCATCAGCAAATGTAACTTCTGTTTGCTCTGCCGTTGCGAGTTCTTTAACTGAAAATGCCTCAGATTCTAATTCACGTTCACCCAAGATTAAAGCCAAAAACGCACCTGACTGATCCGCTTTTTTCATTTGGCTTTTCATTGAACCCTGAGAACCAACTTTTAAACGAATAGAACTATTCGCCTGTTCAAGCTGATCACGTAATTGCTCTGCCAAAACTAAAGCTTTCCCTTGAGAAGCTGGATCTGAAACCAAGAATACTTCACAATCACGTACAGGTATATTATCTTCAACTTGTTCAAGAAGTAGAAGTAAGCGCTCCATACCCATTGCAAAACCAACTGCAGGAATAGACTGATCAGCCTTACCTTTTAATTGACCAACTAAACCATCATAGCGACCACCGGCACATACCGTACCTTGTGAGCCTAAATGAGTTGTTGTCCATTCAAAAACCGTTTTATTGTAATAATCTAAACCACGTACCAACTTCTGATTAATTACAAAACTAATCCCTGCATCTGTTAAATACTGTTTTAACTGATTGAAATGAGCTAAAGTTTCTTCGCCCATAAAGTCATGAAGTTTTGGTGCATTTTCTAAAATTACTTGAGTTTTTGCATCTTTAGAATCAAGAATTCGTAATGGGTTTGTTGTTAAACGACGCTGAGAATCTTCATCCAAATCTGCTTTATGCGCTTCTAAGAACTCAACCAATGCAGCGCGATATGCAGCGCGTTCATCCGATTCACCTAAAGTATTCAACTCAAGTTGAACTTTATCTGACACACCCATACGTTTCCATAAACGTGCTGTCATTAAAATAAGTTCAGCATCTTGATCTGGTGTTGCAACACCAAAAGTTTCTACACCAAATTGGTGAAACTGACGATAACGACCTTTTTGTGGTTTTTCATATCGAAACATTGGTCCGACATACCACACTTTAGGCGTTGCACCGCGAAGTAAATTATGTTCGAGCATTGCACGCACACAACCTGCGGTACCTTCAGGACGTAAAGTCAAAGATTCAGGTGGATTACCCTTATCTAGGAAGGTATACATTTCTTTTTCAACGATATCTGTTGCATCGCCAATTGAACGTTTGAACAAATGAGTTTGTTCAACGATTGGCAAACGGATTTGTTGATAGCCGTAAGCATCCATCAAAGAAGATAGATGCTGTTCTAGACGTCTCCACGCTGGAGTTTGCGTTGGAAGAATGTCATTAAAACCTTTGATTGCAACAATTGAACTCATGATGAACTACGAATGATCTCTTTAGATTTAGCTTCTTCAAGCTCTTTAACACGTTGACGAACCATTGTTTCGATTTCATCAACTAACTGATTGGTGTCGATTAGGTGACTTTTTTCACCATTACGATACACCAGTGATCGAGGACTAGCGCCTACCACACCAATATCTGACTCTTTTGCTTCGCCTGGTCCATTCACTTTACAACCAATAACAGATACATCCATTGGTGTACGAATATCTTCTAGACGTTCTTCAAGTGATTGCATCACTTTAATTACGTTAAATTCTTGACGAGAACAACTTGGGCAAGCAATAAAGTTAATACCATTAGAACGTAATCCTAATGATTTTAAAATATCGAAACCAATTTTAATTTCTTCTTCAGGCTCTGCAGCAAGTGAAATACGCATCGTATCGCCAATACCATCCATCAATAAACCGCCAAGGGCAATTGCAGATTTTACTGAACCTGTACGATAAATTCCTGCCTCAGTTACACCCAAATGAAGAGGATTATCAATTTGTTCCGATAATAAACGATAAGCATCCATCGTTAAAAATACATTAGATGCTTTTACCGAAATTTTAAATTCATGGAAATTTAAACGATCCAAGATATCAATATGACGTAATGCAGATTCTAAAAGTGCAGCGCCTGTCGGCTCACCATATTTCTTTTGTAAATCTTTTTCTAATGAACCCGCATTGACGCCAATACGCATAGAAATATCGTTATGCTTTGCAGCAGCAACAACTTCGCGAATTTTAGCTTCAGACCCAATGTTACCCGGATTAATACGTAAGCAATCTACGCCTAAATCGGCTACACGAAGCGCAATTTTATAATCGAAGTGAATATCTGCAACCAATGGCACTTGAACACGTTTACGAATTTCACCAAAAGCCTCAGCAGCTTCCATACTTGGTACGGAAACACGCATGATGTCTGCCCCAGCATCAACACAACGCTGAATCTGAGCAACCGTTGCTTCAACATCACAAGTTTCAGTATTGGTCATACTTTGGATGCTAATTGGCGCATCGCCACCCACATAAACTGAACCGACACGAATTTTACGAGTTGGACGACGTTTAATTGGATTCTCAATCATTATTTCGCTCTACTTTCCAACGATTAACGAGACAAACGGAAGTCCGCTTTGCCATTCACTGTGTATGGTGCCAATGGAATCTTTTCATTATTTAAATTCAATGTCACAGCAGTTGCATCATCTAAGCGAATTTGAAATGGTGTTTCACCACTTAAATTAATCGTTGAAGATTGACGACCTGTCGCTAAAACCTTACCTGTAGAATCTACAATATGAATTGATGTTGGTCGACTAAAATCTAATTGAAGTTGATCACCAGAAATATTGCCCTCTGAATCTAAAGCAATCACCTGCACATCACTTTGCGTTGCTGAAGCTTCGACATCACTTGAATCATTTTTAGTCCAATTTTGAATCGTAGAAACCAACACAACCAAAATAATAACAATAACTGCAGCAATACCAATACGCTTTAACCACTTACGATTACGATCACGGTTCGAACCAGGTAGTTTACCCATAATTTTAATTGGTGAGTTATTAAGAGCATGATTCGGTAACAAACCTGTATCACTTTCACATGCTTCTTCAAACCGTTGAATAATTTCAGTTGGATCAACATTTAAAAATTTAGCATAAGTGCGATAGTAACCTTTAATAAAGGTTGCCTCGGGTAAAGCCGCATAATCATCTTGCTCTAAAGCAATCAATGTTTTTGTCGGTATTTTTATTTCGTTTGCAATCTGGTCAAGCTCAAGTTTTTTATTCAATCGAACCTGACGTAAGTACTCACCTGAACGTTGAACATTTCCTAATGCGTTTGTTACGGTATTTCCACCTGTTGATTGCTTTGAATTAGGATTTACTTCCATACGACCTCAGTATTGTACTGTAATTGCAAATAACGTTGATATTCTTGGCTATCAGGGTACAAAGCTCGCAACTGATTTACAAGCACCTGCATTTCCAATGGATTTCCATTTGCACGTGCTAATCGAATACCAACCCATAATGCACGAGCATTTAAATTTTTTTCCCCTACTAAGGCTACCGCTTGTTGGTAAAACTTAGTCGCAGATGGGAGATCATCACGTAGATAATTTAATTCTGCTAACTCTATCATTGAAACATAAGAATTACGATTCACATGCAATGCTTGATTAAATGATTTTTCGGCATTCACTATATCATTCAATTTCACATAAATTCTGCCTTTATTTTCAAAGGCAGTATAACGCTGTTCGTAACCCAATGTAGAGCCTGCAATTTCAAATTGCTGTAAAGCCTCATTATAACGTTCTATTTGAGACAAATACGTACCATAGTTGTTACGTATTTGAGCATTTTTTGGCTCAGCAGCAATCGCTGTTTTTAAATAACGCTCTGCTTTTTCAATATTGATCTGACTTCCTTCTTGTTGAAGAAGAATACCCATCATCATATTTGCACTAGCATCACGTGAATTCAACTGTAATGCAATATCTAGCTCACGTTTTGCAGCATCATAACGATGCTGCTTAATATATTCGGCAGCCATTTGAGTACGCACTTGTACAGCTGTTTTTGGATCAGTTTTAGAACCATTTACGGTTTGACATCCAACCATTAAAAAAGCAACAGTTAATATCGCAAAAACACATACACCTTTTAATTTGGGCTTACTCAATGGCCTTCCCCTTTTTATCGTTATCCTCTTGAGCGTATTATTTCGCCTTGTGCAGCAATTTTCTTCTTCCACTGTTCTGCACGACGTGTTCTATCCGCTACCTGCCCCACTAATTGTCCACATGCTGCATCAATATCATCACCACGTGTCTGACGAATCGTACACACAAAACCTGCATCAGACAAAGTTTTTTGGAAAGAAATTATTCTATTACGACTTGAACGCCCATAAGGCGCATGTGGGAAAGGATTAAATGGAATTAAATTAATCTTACTTGGTAAGTTTTTCAATAATTTAATCATTTGTTGTGCGTGTTCTGGATGATCATTTACACCATCTAACATCACATATTCAATAGTGACATGCTTACGCGAACTTTCATTACCATCTTTAGTAATATAGCGCTGACATGCCGAAATAAGCTGTTCTAAAGGATATTTCTTATTTATTGGAACTAATTCATTACGTAATTCGTCATTTGGTGCATGAAGTGAAATTGCTAAAGCAACATCAATATCTTGTGCTAATTGATCAATTTTAGGTACAACACCTGAAGTAGATAATGTTACTCGACGCTTTGACATACCATATGCAAAATCATCAAGCATAATGCGCATTGAATTCAATACAGCATCATAGTTTAACAATGGTTCACCCATTCCCATCATTACAACATTTGTCACTGAACGCTCACGCTCTGCAACTGGCACTTCTTCCATATATGAGAAGTTTGCCATCCACAATTGACCAATAATTTCTGCTTGATTTAAATCACGTTGAAAACCTTGCTTACCTGTAGAACAGAATGAACAGTCCAAAGCACAGCCTACTTGTGAAGAAATACACAAGGTTTTACGTGCACCCGTTTTATCTTCCGCAGGAATAAGAACAGTTTCAACCAATGAACCTTCACCATCCCCCACACGGAAAACCCACTTACGTGTACCATCTTTTGAATAATTACGGTGAACAACTTCTGGTGCTTTAACTTCTGCAATTTTTTCTAATTTTTCACGTAACTTACCTGAAATGTTTGTCATTTCAGCAAAGTCTGTCACAAAAAACTGATGAATCCATTTCATCACTTGTCCAGCGCGAAATTTCTTTTCGCCTAAATCTTCAAAGAACTTTTCCATTTGCGGACGAGACATACCAAGTAAATTCACTTTCTCCACAACATTTTGCTGTGCAGGAGCGGATGGAGATTGTTGCTGTTCAACCGAAAAATCTGGTACAGCGACCACTTCAATACTCATGTGTAATTACCTAAACTATGTCTATAGATGAAAGGAGAAGCTCAATAAACGAGCGAAAGTTTCTTTAAGGAATAAAAAAACCAGATAAGTATAATATCACTTATCTGGTTTGAATACTTCGAATTAACGAGTACGTGGGCAGATCTCAGTTTGAGCGAAGAAGTAGTTAACTTCACGTTCAGCAGATGCAACTGAGTCAGAACCATGAGCAGCATTTTCGTCGATGCTTTCAGCGAAATCTGCACGGATAGTACCAGGAGCAGCTTCTTTAGGGTTAGTAGCACCAAGAATTTCACGGTGAGCAAGAACTGCGTTTTCGCCTTCAAGAACTGAAACAACAACTGGACCAGAAGTCATGAATGCAACTAAGTCAGCAAAGAAACCACGTTCTTTATGCTCAGCATAAAAACCTTCAGCTTCAGCTTTAGTCAAATGTTTCATTTTAGTTGCAACAATTTTAAGACCAGCTTTTTCAAAACGAGTGAAGATTTCACCAACATGGTTTTTAGCAACTGCGTCTGGTTTTACGATAGAAAATGTACGTTCAATAGCCATTGATAGGCTCCTTAAGTCAAGATAGACAAGAAAATTTGGCGCATTATACCGAATAATGTTCTAAATTCTGCTTTTAACATGTAAAAAAGTTAGTTTTTTTCGATGTCAAAATTAACTTGCTTCATCAATCCAAGCCATTTGAATCGCTTCCAAAAGCCCTTCAGTCGATTTTATCGGGTCATCATTAAAGTCTGGTAATGCACAAACCCATGCATGTAAGTCTGTGAAACGAATCCATTGTGGATCTACATCTGGATGTGCTTCATAAAGTTCAATAGCGATATCAATGGTATCCGTCCAACGTAACCCCATGAGTATTCCTTAACATCGATAAATATATTTCATTTTATCAAATTTAAATGTTTATGTACTCATCTTCTATTTTCTAATTATACTCTTAGATTAGCATTTAAATTAGCTACATCATTTTTAAGCAAGCGTTGACAAAAACTTTTTATCTACTAAAATAGCGCAAAATTCATTCAGACCTATTTTTGGTCACCAGTTTTATTAGGAGGTTTCACATGCCGTTACTTACAGAGAAAAATTTAACTTAATTTGCATGTGTCAACTCACGGACACATGAAAGCAATGTGTCCGAATGCCAAATCAACCTAGCATTCGCTAGGTTTTTTTATATCTCTTTATCGATATAGCGCTTTCTCGGATACAGATAAAAACTCAAAAAAGAGAAATATCATGGGCATTAAAATGCTTTTGAACGCTGAAGCACACTATGGCGTTCCCGTAAAAATTTATACAAATGACATTGATTCTGAGAGTATTGATCAACTCAAAAAAATGTCACAACTACAATTTATTCATTCACATATTGCCGCAATGCCCGATGTTCATTTAGGCAAAGGTGCAACTGTAGGAAGTGTTATTCCAACTAAAAATGCCATTATTCCTGCTGCTGTAGGTGTAGATATTGGTTGTGGAATGAATGCCTTAAGACTTAGTCTAAAAGCATCTCAACTTCCTGATAACTTAAGTACGCTTCGTAATGCAATAGAGCGTAAAGTTCCAATTGGTTTTGGGGTGCATAGGCAAATTAAGGCTAAAGCATCAACTTTATCTCCATTAGAAAAGCGCTTAAAAGTTATTACTGATAAACACCCTGCTCTGACTCGAATGTTACGCAATTTTGATAGCACATGGGCAAAGCAACTCGGAACTTTAGGTGGAGGTAATCATTTCATTGAACTCTGTTTAGATGAAAATGATGATGTTTGGATTATGCTTCATTCAGGTAGTCGTGGTTTAGGCAATGTGATTGGCACCTACTTTATTGAACGAGCAAAAAAAGAAGCTCAAAGTCGATTTGGTCATGTACCTGATAAAGACTTATCTTATTTTGCAGAAGGTTCAAATAGCTTTGATGATTATGTAGAAGCTGTTGAATGGGCTCAAGAATATGCTTATGAAAATAGACGTGAAATGATGCGTTTAATTTTAGAAGCCGTTCGCCCATTATTGCCTAGCTTTCAAATGACCAAAGAAGCTATTAACTGCCACCACAACTATGTACAAAAAGAGCATCATTTTGGTGAGGATGTTTTTGTGACTCGTAAAGGTGCTATTCGTGCTGGTCTAGATGAATATGGAATTATTCCGGGTTCTATGGGAGCAAAATCTTTTATTGTAAAAGGTAAAGGAAATCCAGAATCTTTTTGTTCTTGTTCACATGGTGCTGGTCGTAAAATGAGTCGTAGTAAAGCAAAAAGAATTTTTAATCAACAAGATCTTATTCAACAAACTCAAGGTATTGAGTGTCGTAAAGACAAAGGCGTTGTTGATGAAATTCCAAGTGCGTATAAAAATATTGATGAAGTCATGGAAAACCAATCAGACCTCATTGAAGTCGTGCATACACTAAAGCAGGTCCTTTGTATTAAAGGATAAAACAAAAAACCTGACAATTTGTCAGGTTTTTTTACTAAAAGAACAAATATCTTATTGGGTTCGAAACTTTAACCAAAATCAAACTCACAATAGATACCGCCAAACAAAGCACAATAAACAAATATATATGATCTAATTGTATCTTCATAACGACCCCATCATTAATATTAAAAATCATAAATTTATTTTTTATATATACATTATGTGATATTTCAATAAAAAAGACAAATAATATCAATCAAATATATTTTATATAAATATATATTGTTTATTAAATACTTGAGTGTTTTAATAAAGAATAAATATAAACCATTGTTTAAATTAAATTAAATAAAAAATTATCAATCCATGGCATTATACTGTGTTTTATTATTTTTAAATTACGGTATGATGTAAAAAAAAATAAAGAACATATAAAAGCCTAATGGGGAACATAAAATAATACTGGATCATCCAGGGGGAATATAATAAAAACAAACATTATATAATCACAAAAAAGCCCGATATTTATCGGGCTTTTTTTTATTATTATATTTAAATTACGCTTCCTAATTTTTTATTCTATAAAATTGACCATCTTGAATAATATAAAGCTGCCCATCTCCAAAACTTACTTGATGCTTTTCAATATTCACAATTGGTGTCCCTCCCAAAGTCTCTAATTGTGGAGATCTCTGAAATTTTTTAGTTTCAGGATTATACATCCAATAAATTGAACGATCACCCTCACCCAAAATAGAGGAGGTATCTTTTAAAACCAAATCAAAATACCCATCAAAATTTAAGTCGACATACTGAACTTGACTAGAATATGCACTAAAGCCTGCTAATGATTGATAAGGTTGTTTTGTTTTACGATCAATCACCTCTATTTTTTGAATAATTTTGTCGCCAGATTCTTTATTTTCATTACCATAAAACTTCAACAAAAATGTGGGTCGATTCGAAACCTTAACAAGCGGTGAAAAAATTAACTCTTGCTTAAAACCTTGCAAGCGATCCATTAATGTCGCACGATAGATACCTGTTTCAACATCTAAAGCTCCTTGTAGCTGAATAGCATCTGCAACAGATTCACGATCAGTGGTTGATCCCCCTGTCATTGTAATCTGATCACCTTTTTGCAAACCCATTAAGCTGGTAATTTGATGATGCTTAACATCATATAAAGTTCCTTTAGGATTCCAATATCCAGAACCAAGTTGTAGCAAATAAGCTCCACTTTGTGTCATCAATGCACGCTGCACTTGCACATTTACAGATGAAAGAGGCACTAAAGATGGGGATTCCATTAATGAATTTTGAGCAAAAGTATGGTTTATATTAAATACCACACTTAAAACACCCGTAAAAATAAACTTATTCAAAGCATTACCTTTTATTTTTTTAAATTTTGAATTGTGACAAAGTTATCACAAAAAAATGCTCACGACAAAATATTGGCTTTCCAAACAAAGAGCTAAAACTGTTTTTTTCTTTGTTATGATTTAATTAACTCGAATCCAAATTATAAATAAATTCAAAGTATTGCTTTAAATAAAACTCAAGTAGCAAAATACATTTGCTTGTAAAAACATAAGGAAAACAATCCTTTACTTTTTTAAAATACATTATTGTAAATATAAAAAACCCACTCTATGAGTGGGTTTTCGCATTAAAAACCAATTGATTCAAGAAATTAGTTTTCCTCTTTATCAACGATTTTTTTGCTTGAATCCAAGGCACGAAGGAAAAGCAAAGCACTGCTTTACTTTTCTTGAGGCACGTAACTTAGTTCTTTTCTTTGTCTACGATTTTGTTTGCTTGAATCCAAGGCATCATCGCACGTAACTTATTACCAGTTACTTCGATACCATGAGCCGCGTTTTGACGACGACGAGCAGTCATAGATGGGTAGTTCAACGCACCTTCTTGAATGAACATCTTCGCGTATTCGCCAGATTGAATACGTTTAAGTGCATTACGCATCGCTTCACGAGACTGTTCGTTGATAACTTCAACGCCAGTTACGTATTCGCCATATTCAGCATTGTTAGATACTGAGTAGTTCATGTCCGCGATACCGCCTTCGAACATTAAGTCAACGATCAATTTAAGTTCGTGTAGACATTCGAAGTACGCCATTTCTGGAGCATAACCAGCTTCAACAAGAGTTTCGAAGCCCATTTTAACCAATTCAACAGCACCACCACAAAGAACTGCTTGCTCACCGAATAAGTCAGTTTCAGTTTCTTCACGGAATGAAGTTTCGATAATACCAGTACGACCGCCACCTACGCCTGAAGCATAAGAAAGCGCTACGTTACGAGCGTTACCAGAAGCATCTTGGTGAATCGCGATTAAGTCAGGAACACCTGAACCACGTTGGAATTCTGAACGTACAGTATGACCAGGTGCTTTTGGAGCAACCATGATTACATCAAGATCTTTACGTGGAACAACTTGGTTATAAAGAACAGAGAAACCATGAGCAAATGCTAAAGTTGCGCCTTCTTTGATATTTGGTTCAATTACGTCGCGGTAAAGTTGAGCTTGAAACTCATCTGGAGTCAAGATCATTACTAAGTCAGCTTGAGCAACAGCAGCAGGAACTTCTGACACTTTAAGACCAGCATTTTCAGCTTTCTTCCAAGAAGTAGAACCAGCACGTAAGCCTACAGTTACGTCAACACCAGAATCTTTAAGGTTAAGCGCATGTGCGTGACCTTGTGAACCGTAACCAATGATTGCTACTTTTTTGCTTTGGATGATAGATAGGTCTGTGTCTTTATCATAAAAAATTTGCATTGCTGTCTCCGCTAAAATGCTTGTTACCCTCTTAGTCCCATGATGTTTTTTAGATGTCATTTGACTAAGGTCTCTCTAATTCATTAGAGAGAAAATGTATAAAAAATTAAATTGTTAAAACTTTTTCGCCACGTGCAATACCTGATACACCTGAACGTACAACTTCTAAAATTGTATTTTCAGCTAATGCATCGATAAAGCCATCTAGCTTTTCAGTCGTACCTGCCAATTGAATGGTGTACGTTGTAGGTGTTACATCTACAACTTGTCCACGAAAAATATCAGCTGTACGTTTGATTTCATCACGAGCAGAACCCAATGCTTTTACTTTAATCAGCATAAGTTCACGTTCAATATGTGCACCCTCAGACAAATCTACAACTTTCACAACTTCAACAAGCTTGTTTAATTGTTTTGTGATTTGTTCGATTTTATGGTCATCACCATAAGTTGTTAATGTTAAACGAGATAGTGTTGGGTCTTCTGTTGGTGCTACGTTTAAACTCTCAATGTTATAACCACGTTGAGAAAACAAACCCACCAAACGTGAAAGTGCACCTGCTTCGTTTTCCATGAGAACTGAAATTATATGTCTCATTTCGTGCGCTCCCCTTTAGCCAACCACATATCTTGCATAGATTGACCAGCAATTTGCATTGGGTATACATGCTCAGAACGGTCTACCATGACATTAATAAATACGCATTTATCGTTAATCGCCATTGCTTCAGCAAGTTTCGATTCAAGCTCATCTGCATGATCAATTTGAATACCTACATGACCATAAGCTTCCATCAACTTCGCAAAATCAGGTAATGACTCTACATAAGAACTTGAATGACGACCTTCATAATTCATATCTTGCCACTGTTTAACCATACCTAAAGCACGGTTATTTAGGCAAAGAATTTTCACATTTAAGCCATATTGCTTACATGTTGAAAGCTCTTGGATACACATCTGAATTGATGCTTCACCTGTGATACATACAACTTGTTGATCGGGGAATGCAAGCTTAGCAGCCATAGCATATGGCAAACCAACACCCATTGTGCCAAGACCACCAGAGTTGATCCATTGACGTGGACGTTTGTACGTATAGTAAAGTGCGCCAAACATTTGGTGTTGACCAACGTCAGACGTAATAATTGCTTCACTATTTGTCACTTTATCCAATGCTTCAACTACTTGCTGTGGCTTCATTCCACCATTAGTAGCAGGTTGATATCTCAAACCATGAACTTTACGCCATTCATTAATTTGATCCCACCATGCAGCAATTTCTTCAGAATTTGGCTTAGAAACATTCATTTGTTTCAATTGCGCCAACATTTCTGTCAATACAGGCTCAACAGCTCCCACAATTGGGATATGCGCCATAATTGTTTTTGAAATCGTTGCAGGGTCAATATCAATATGAATAACTTTTGCATTTGGACAGAATTTTGCAGGGTTATTCGTTACACGGTCATCGAAGCGCGCACCTATACACAAAATCACATCTGCATTGTGCATGGTCATATTGGCTTCATAAGTACCATGCATTCCCAACATACCAATAAATTGAGAATCATCACCAGGGAATGCACCCAAGCCCATCAATGTATTTGTTACTGGGAAGCCAAGAATATGCGCAAGTTCTGTTAATTGTTCAGAAGCATTACCTTGAACTACACCGCCACCTGAATAAATCACTGGGCGTTTAGCATTCAAAAGCTCATCAATTGCTTTACGAATTTGACCTGAATGACCACGATGCGGTGGTTGATAAGAACGCATCTTCACTTTTTCTGGATATTCGTAAGCAAATTTCTCAGCAGGATTAGTTACATCTTTTGGAATATCAACAACAACAGGACCTGGACGACCACTTGATGCGATATAGAATGCTTTTTTAATTATTGAGGGAATTTCACTTGCATGACGCACTTGGAAACTATGTTTTACGATTGGGCGAGAAATACCCACCATGTCTGTTTCTTGAAATGCATCTTCACCAATTAAATGCGAAGCAACCTGTCCCGACAAAATTACCATCGGGATGGAGTCCATATAGGCTGTTGCAATTGGAGTTACTGTATTCGTTGCACCCGGACCAGATGTTACAAGTACAACACCTGTCTTACCTGTCACACGCGAATAGGCATCTGCCATATGTCCAGCAGCTTGCTCATGACGTACGAGGTAATGGTTAATTTTGTCTTGTCGAAAAAACGCGTCGTAAATATGTAATACAGCGCCGCCTGGATACCCAAAAACATGTTCTACGCCTTCGTCCGCTAATGCGCGAACTAGCATGTCACCACCAGATAAAAGTTCCAACGTGATTCACCCTGATCTTATCACTGCAAACAAAGTGGAAGGCACTTGTGCAGCATTTTCATTAATTCATTGTATGCACTGTTATAGCACACATATTTCCTAGTTTTCATTGCAAAAGGTAAAATTTACGATCTTACTACTGGATTAAGTAATACTAGATCTCAAACATATTGGGATAAATATGTTAATAAGCTTTGTACAATTTCTCGGCTAGAGAAGTTGCCCATTGCAAGAGATGACACTTTATCGAAGGGTGATCGATGAAAGGCATATAAAACTAAAGACTGCATTTTTGTTGTTTCGACAATCAAAGTCAAGTTCAAAAATTAGCTTTTTACTTATTATTTATCCATCACTTAAATTTTAGCCAATGTTTAGTTTCATTTCTCTATTTATAAAATTAAAAATATCGACTTAATACTTGTTTTTAATAAATAAAATAAAAATAAGGTATAAAAATTTAATTTCCAACATATAAAAAAAAAGAATAATAAATCTTTAATTTAAAGAAAGTTTTTTATGCAATATTTCCTAAAAAGCCATTTATCTCCATTTCAGTTTGATTTTATACTATGCAAATCACGATCAAAAATACAAAGCAAGTCCACTCAAAAACTTATAATTCTTTAATATAAAACAGAAAAAAACAAATCATAAATTTGTGTTTTATTTAAACCAAAAATAGGAAACAACACCATGAAAATATGCCTTAAAAGACTATGCTGTTTGTCTGTATTTTACTCACAAGTCCTTTTCAGCACTACACTTTATGCACAAAGTTTCTACAAGTGGATCGATAAAAATGGTTCAACTCACTACACAAAAACACCACCACCTAAAAATTCTAAAAATTTAGGACAAGTTGAAACTTATGGATATCGAACATCAACGACGACTCCAACAGATGCTTCATCTGAGTCGGTAACACAAATCACTACACCTGAGATATTACCCATACATTCAACAGCCAAAGAGACGCCTACTGTACAAAAAGATATGAAATCACAAGAAACTCATCAAAAACAATCTAGTTTATTGTAATTTCTAAAAACAATTCATTTTTCCGTTATAAATGCATCGTCAAAATTCACATTTAGATGCATTTTGCGCTATGCTGTGCAACAAACTTTTTTAACCTTTATTCCTAATTTACGTTTATGACTACTCACATTGATCCTGAATATCAAGCAAGTGCGATTGAACCAACAGTCCAACAAGACTGGGAAGCTCGCAAAGCCTTTAAAGTTGCCGATACTGTAGAAGGTCCACGTCGTTACATCCTCTCGATGTTCCCTTACCCAAGTGGTAAACTTCACATGGGTCATGTGCGTAACTATACGATTGGTGACGTTATTAGCCGTTTCCACCGTTTAAAAGGTGAAACTGTACTTCAACCTATGGGTTGGGATGCTTTTGGCTTACCTGCTGAAAATGCTGCAATTGCACATCAAGTTGCTCCTGCAAAATGGACATTTGAAAATATTGATTACATGCGTAATCAGTTAAAAAAATTAGGGCTTTCAATTGATTGGGACCGTGAATTTGCAACCTGTACGCCTGAATATTACCGTTGGGAACAATGGTTATTCGTTCAGCTTTATAAAAAAGGTTTAATTTATCGTAAGCTTTCAACTGTAAACTGGGATCCAGTTGATCAAACAGTTTTAGCAAATGAACAAGTTGAAAATGGGCGTGGTTGGCGTTCAGGTGCATTGGTAGAAAAACGTGATATTCCAATGTACTACTTCCGCATTACTGATTATGCACAAGAATTACTTGACGATTTAGATACACTAAAAGATGGTTGGCCACAACAAGTTCTTACCATGCAACGTAACTGGATTGGTCGCTCACAAGGGATGGAAATTACTTTCCCTTCGGCAAATCCTACAGTTTATGCAGATGGTTTAACTGTATTTACCACACGTGCCGACACATTAATGGGTGTAACTTATGTTGCTGTTGCAGCAGAACATCCAATGGCGCTTAAAGCGGCGGAAAACAATCCAGAGCTTGCTGCATTTATTGAAGAATGCCGTATGGGTTCTGTAGCAGAAGCTGACCTTGCAACTGCTGAGAAGAAAGGCATGGCAACAGGTCTTTCTGTAAAACATCCTGTAACAGGTGAAGAAGTTCCTGTTTGGATCGCAAACTACGTACTCATGTCTTACGGTTCAGGTGCAGTGATGGCAGTTCCATCACACGATGAACGTGACTTTGAATTTGCCAACAAATATGGTCTAACTATCAAGCAAGTCATTGATGCGAAAGGCGCTGATGATGCTGAGTTCTCTGCTACCGAATGGCAAGAATGGTACGGCTCTAAAGAAGGTAAACTTGTTAACTCTGGTGAGTTTGATGGTCTAGATTTCCAAGGTGCTTTTGACGCATTCCTTGCTAAATTAGAGCCACAAAGCTTAGCAAATGTAAAAGTACAATTCCGTTTACGTGACTGGGGTGTATCTCGTCAGCGTTACTGGGGTTGTCCAATTCCAATGATTAACTGTAATACCTGTGGGCAAGTGCCAGTGCCTGAAGAACAACTTCCTGTTGTACTTCCGACTGATGTTGTTCCAGATGGTTCAGGTAACCCATTGAACAAGATGCCTGAATTCTATGAAACTACTTGCCCATGCTGTGGTGGCGATGCACGTCGTGAAACAGATACGCTAGATACATTCGTAGAATCTTCTTGGTATTACGCACGTTATGCATCTCCAGACTTTACAGATGGCATGGTTAAACCTGAAGCAGGTCAAACTTGGTTACCTGTAAACCAATACATTGGTGGTG
Organism: Acinetobacter equi; assembly: GCF_001307195.1. NCBI lineage: Bacteria > Pseudomonadati > Pseudomonadota > Gammaproteobacteria > Moraxellales > Moraxellaceae > Acinetobacter > Acinetobacter equi. Next base: position 333,849 of record NZ_CP012808.1, read on the forward strand.
TTGAACACGCAATCCTTCACTTATTATATGCTCGCTTCTTCCATAAATTGATGCGTGATGAAGGCGTAGTTCAAGGCAATGAACCATTCACTAACTTGTTAACTCAAGGTATGGTACTTGCAGATACTTACTACCGTGAATCTGAATCTGGTAAGAAAACTTGGTTCAACCCTGCCGATATCGAACTTGAACGCGACGAAAAAGGTCGTATCACTTCTGCAAAATACAATGGTGATGGTCAAGACGTTATTGTTGGCGGTCAAGAAAAAATGTCGAAATCGAAAAATAACGGTATCGATCCGCAAGCAATTATTGACCAATACGGCGCAGATACAGCACGTGTATTCATGATGTTCGCTGCTCCACCAGATCAATCTCTTGAATGGTCTGATGCAGGTGTTGAAGGTTCAAATCGTTTCTTAAAACGTGTTTGGCGTTTAACGACTAGTTTCCTTGAAAAAGGTAACAATGCAACAAACATTGACAAAGCTGCTCTTTCTACTGCTGCACAAGACTTACGTCGTAAAACGCATGAAACTATCCAAAAAGTGGGTGATGATATTGAACGTCGTCATGCATTCAACACTGCAATTGCAGCGATGATGGAATTATTAAATGCGAACAATAAGTTTGAAGCAAAAGATGATAATGACGTTGCTGTTTCACGTGAATCCATCACTACACTTCTTACTTTATTAGCGCCATTTGCACCACATTTAAGCCAAACTCTATTAGCACAGTTTGGTATCGAATTAACTGCAACTCAATTCCCTCAAGTGGATGAATCTGCACTTACTCGTAATACACAAACAATTGTAGTTCAAGTGAATGGTAAACTTCGTGGCAAACTTGAAGTGTCTGTAGATGCATCTAAAGATGACATCTTAGCGCAAGCAAAAGCATTGCCTGAAGTTCAACAATTCTTGACTGGTCCAACCAAGAAAGAAATTGTTGTTCCAAATAAATTAGTGAATTTGGTGGTTTAATCCCCTATAGCTCCTTCTCTTGCGCCATATATGGCTCAGGGAGAAGGTTAGGATGAGGGTGAGAATGAATAACCCTCTCCTAAAAGGCGAGAGAGTCTAAGGATTTCACAATTCACAAACAATGCCCGTTGCCAGCCAACGGGCTTTGACTTTACAATCGACATTATTTTTAAAAAATACACTCAACAACTTGAGACTGTTTATCTTTAGAGGACACCGCATGCATTTAGTTCAACGTGTTGCCGCAGTTATATTGACTTTGGGGCTAAGTGCTAGCTTAGTAGGATGTGGTTTTCATCTAAAAGGCAAAAGCGTAACTTCTGCTCCTGTACAATATTCAAGAATGTCTATTACTGTTCCAAGTAATGCAGAAAATCTAGAAGAAAAATTAGCCCTTTACCTCAGCTCTGCGGGTGTTCAACTCAGTGATGCTCAAGATGCCTATAACTTACGTGTTCTTGAATATACGCCTCACCTTCTACAGCTGTCTGGTACACTGCGTCAAAATGTTTTACGTGTAACTGTAACATTTAGAATTGAAGATGCTGCAGGTAATCCTTTAACAGATGAACGTACAATTATGGCAACACGTAGTTATCAATATGATGCTGCAACTGTCAACACAGACAATCTCGAAGAAAAACACTTAAAACAAGTGCTTATTGATGATGTTGCACAACAAATTGCACGCCAAATTTCATCAAATCGTTTAGAAACTATTTCTCAACCTACTCAGACTAATCCACAGCAATAACGGTTAATTATTTATGAAACTTGACTATCTTCAAGCACTTAAACGTGTAAATGATGCCCGTGGTGCTTGGGTGTTGCATGGTCAAGAACCGTTGTTAGAACAAAACTTGCTTGATGCATTTCGAGCAAGTTGGACAAATCAAGAAATTGAACGCCAACGCTATGAAATTAATAATGTTGGTGATTGGAAAAATGTATTCAATGCATTAAATAGCTTGTCTCTTTTTTCCAATCAATTGGCTATAGAAGCGCATGGTAATATTAAACCCGATGCAAGTGGTTTAAAAGAACTGAATAACTATTTGCAGCATAATGAACAAAATTTGCTTTTGATTATTATGCCCAAGCAAGATAGTAACAGCTTAAAATCTAATTTTTTCAAAACTATCGATGCTAATGGCGTTAATGTCGCATTAACTGCAAACTACCCTAAAGATCGGCAACAAATTCTAGCAGTTGAAGCAGAAAAATTAGGAATTAAACTCGCCAATGATGCATGGAAATGGTTAGAACAACATCATGAGCATAATTTACTTGCCGCAAAAAATAGTCTCATGCGTGTGAGTGATACATTCCCTGATATTGAATTAATCCAAATTGAACACCTATATTCATGCCTACAAGATCAGTCTCGTTATACAACTTATGATTTAAATGATGCAGTGTTGCAAGGTAATTTATCTCAATCTATTAAAATTTATCAATATTTAATTGCATCTGGCGAACCAATGACACTTGTGTTGTGGAGCATTAGTAAAGAAATGCGCTTGCTCATGCAATTATTTGAGCAACCACATCACGCAGATAAACTTGGAATATGGAAAACCAAAATTAGTCTGTATCAGCAAGCTTTAAGACGTTTAAATCCAAATAGTTTTTTAACTTGGCCTGATCTGCTTTTACGTATTGATGCTTCTATTAAAGGTCTTGGACATGAAAATCCAGAACACTTATTACAGCAAGCAATCGCAAGCTTATGTGGTAAACCATTATTCATAAATTAATGATCGAAATTTATCTCAAATAAAGAAATGTTAATCATTCTTATTTATCAAAAAATATTCACACTTTATCCGTAATTCGATTTTATAATTACATTCAATTTCTTCTACTATTAGCAATGCCCTGCCCATGCCAAAAATAAAATCGACTAAATTCATCGTGGCCACTCTCTGTGCATTAGCAATTGCCGCTGCTGCATGGTACTTTTTTAAACCAAAAGAGGAACAACCCCAATACATCACAGCAGATGTTACTTATGGTGATATCGAAAACTCTGTACTGGCAACTGGTGTACTCGAAGCAACAAAAATGGTCAGCGTTGGTGCTCAGGTTTCAGGTCAAGTCAAAAAAATGTATGTACAACTTGGCGACCAAGTTAAAGCTGGACAACTTATTGCACAAATTGACTCTGTACGACAAGAGAATGACTTAAAAACAGCTGAAGCAAGTATTAAAAATCAACAAGCTCAACTTGCTGTTAGACAAGCAAATCTTGCAAAAGTTGAAGCAGAATATAATCGACAAAAAGCAATGTATGCGAAAGATGCTACATCTCGTGCAGACTTAGAATCAGCATTAGCAAGCTATAAAACAGCGCAAGCTGAAATTGCTGCAATTAATGCACAAATTGAACAATCTCGGTTAACACTTTCTACAGCAAAAGAAGATTTAAGCTATACCCGTATTGTTGCCCCAATGGATGGCACAATTGTGGCGATTGTGACTGAAGAAGGTCAAACGGTTAACGCAAATCAAAGTGCACCAACAATTGTTAAACTTGCTCAGCTTGACACAATGTCTGTAAAAGCAGAAGTTTCTGAAGCAGATGTCATGAAAGTTGAAAAAGGACAAACTGTATATTTCACGACTCTAGGAAATAACGAGAAAAAACACTACGCTAAATTACGCCAAGTTGAACCTGCACCAAGTTCAATCAATACAGAGTCCAACAATACATCTTCTTCGTCTTCAAACTCTGCTGTGTATTACAACGCTCTGTTTGATATTCCAAATGAAGATGGCAAATTACGTATTGATATGACAGCACAAGTTTATATTATTTTAAGCGAAGCAAGAAATGTCTTAACTATTCCAGCTTCAGCAGTACAAAGTTCGAATCGCCCTCAACGTAAACGTGATCCAAATGCTACTGGAGATGCTCCGCGTGATGATCGCCCTACTGGTGATCGAGCTGCATCAGACCGTCCTGAAGGTGATCGTCCTAAGCGTCTTGAATTAACTGATGTTGAAAAAACTCTAATCGATCAAGGTAAAGCCTCTATGGGCATGGTTCGTGTACTACAAGCAGATGGTACTGTAAAACCAACACCTGTATTACTTGGACTAAATAACCGTGTCACTGTACAAGTATTGCGTGGCTTAAAAGAAGGTCAAAAAGTAGTGATTGCTGATGGTTCTGATTCAAGCAATGACGCCTCAAAACGTAATCGTGCTGGTGCCGGTGGCCCATCAATGAGAATGTAATCATGACTCAGACTCAAAAACCTTTATTAGAGGTAAAGAATCTGACACGTGAATTTCCCGCTGGTGAAAGTACGGTTCAGATTCTAAAAGGCATCAACCTTGAAATTTATCCTGGAGAATTGGTTGCGATTGTCGGTCAATCAGGCTCTGGTAAATCGACCTTAATGAACATCTTAGGCTGCTTAGATCAGCCTACCAATGGTAGCTACAAAGTAAGCGGGCGTGAAACTCGTGAACTTGAACCTGATGATTTAGCCCAACTTCGTCGTGAATATTTTGGTTTTATTTTCCAGCGTTATCACTTACTGGGTGACTTAAATGCAGCAGGTAATGTTGAAGTTCCTGCCATTTATGCCGGTGCTGATTCAACAGAACGCCATGACCGAGCTGTTAAATTACTGACTGACTTAGGCTTGTCAGATAAAACACAAAATAAACCAAGCCAACTTTCTGGTGGTCAGCAACAACGTGTATCCATTGCACGTGCATTAATGAATGGTGGTGATGTCATTCTTGCCGATGAACCAACAGGTGCATTGGACAAAAATAGTGGTATTGAAGTCATGCGTATTTTACGTGAACTCAATGCCAAAGGTCATACTATTATTTTAGTTACACATGATCATAATGTTGCAAAAAATGCGACACGTATTATTGAGATCAGTGATGGTAATATTATTTCTGACCTACCTAACACTCCAGAAAATAATGATAATCCTTTAGAAAAACAGGAATTAGTCCGTCCATTACAGAAGAAAACTTCTGCTTGGCGCTCTGCATTTGACCGTTTAGGTGAAGCTTTCCGTATGGCTTTACTGGCAATGAATGCTCATCGCATGCGTACCTTCCTAACAATGTTAGGTATTATTATTGGTATTGCTTCAGTGGTGTCGGTAGTCGCCCTAGGTAATGGCTCACAAAAGCAAATTTTAGAAAACATTAGTAGCCTCGGCACCAACACAATTACAGTGTATCAAGGGCGTGGCTTTGGTGATAATTCCCGAGCCTCACAAGTTAAAACACTTATTCCAGCAGATTCAGATGCGCTAACTGAGCAACCTTATGTAGATGGTGCATCCCCTGTGGTGACAACGAATTTAACAGTTCGTTATAAAGATACTGAAGCATCTGCAACAATTAATGGCGTTGGTGAAGACTTTTTCTATGTCCGTGGTTTAACTTTTAAATCGGGTCAACCTTTTGATCGCACAAGTGTTATTGAACAGGCTCAAGATGCAGTCATCGATACCAATACACAAAAGACATTCTTTGCAGATGGTACTGATCCTGTGGGACAAGTGATTCTCTTAGGTAGTGTACCTACACGTATTATTGGGGTTATTGATGCACAAAAAGGCATGATGGGAAATTCAGATAGTTTAAATATTTATCTCCCCTATTCAACCGTCATGAGTCGTATGTTAGGGCAATCGAATGTACGTAGCATTATTGTTCGTGTAAAAGATGAGTACTCCAGTACTGTAGCTGAAAATGCCATTTTAAGTTTACTGGAACAACGTCATGGTGCTCAGGATGTCTTTACCCAAAACTCAGACAGTATTCGTGAAACGATTCAACAAACTACAGCAACTATGACCTTATTAGTCTCTGCGATTGCAGTGATTTCATTAGTTGTCGGTGGTATTGGTGTAATGAATATTATGCTCGTGTCTGTAACTGAACGAACCCAAGAAATTGGTGTACGTATGGCTGTAGGTGCTAGACAAAGTGACATCTTACAACAATTCCTCATTGAAGCTGTTTTGGTCTGCATTTTGGGTGGTATTTTAGGTGTTCTCCTTTCTCTTGGAATTGGACAATTATTTAGTAAATTTGCAAGTGGAACATTCCAGATGGATTATTCAACAACCTCAATTGTTGCAGCCTTTGTATGTTCAAGCTTAATTGGTATTGTCTTTGGCTTTATTCCTGCACGTAATGCAGCACGTTTAAATCCAGTCGATGCACTGTCTAGAGAATAGGAAAATCTTATGCAATTTAAATTAAATCGTCTTGCAGGTGCCCTGATTCTAAGCAGTTCTTTGATTGGATGTGCAGCTATTGTCAAAACACCATATGAAGCGCCAGCGGTCAATGTACCGACTAATTTTGAATATGCTCAAAAAAAGAATCAGCAAATTTATGCCGATGCTTATGCAGATCAATGGTGGACATTGTTTAATGATGCCGAGCTGAATCAATTGGTTAATCAAGTGATTAATGCCAATGCAGATTTAGCTGTGGCAGGATTAAATATTCGTCAAGCCATGTTACAAGCTGGTTTAGCCAAAGACCGCCAAGGTTTACGTGTAAACTCAAGTGCTTCTACAGGTCATAACTTCGATTTACACTCAGGAGATTCAAGTGACCGAGGTATGTCAGTCAGTGCGGGTGTAAGTTATGAGCTAGACTTATTTGGTCGCTTAGCGAGCCAAACTGAAGCTGCAAAATGGGAAGCCTTAGCAACCGAGCAAGATTTACAAGCAACGGCACAAAGTTTAATTGGAACCACTGCCAATGTATATTGGCAATTGGGCTACTTAAATGAACGTTATGCTGTAGCAGAACAAAATCTTGCGAGTACACAACAAACTTATAATTTGGTACAAGCACAATATAAATTAGGTGCTGTTTCAGGTTTAGATTTAACGCAAGCAGAGCAATCTGTTCAAAGTCAAAAAGCAACATTAAGCCAAATTGACCAGCAAAAAGTAGAAACCCGTACAGCACTTGCTGTATTGCTCAATCAGCCTATACAACAACTTAATGTTGCTGAGCCTCAACGTTTACCACAGATTGCCCTACCAGAAATTGCGGCAGGTTTACCTGCTGAATTATTGTCACGTCGCCCTGATTTAAAAGCCAATGAATTACGTTTACGTCGTGCACTTGCCAATAAAGATGCAACAAAGGCGAGTTACTACCCATCTATCAGTTTAACGGGTAATTTAGGTGCTTCGAGTGTGTCACTCACCGACTTACTTAAAAATCCTGCTTTAACTTTAGGGGCAAATTTAAGTCTTCCTTTTTTACAATATAATGATATGAAAAAGGATATTGCGATTAGCAATATAGATTATGAAAAAGCCATTATTCAGTATCGTCAAACCTTATATCAAGCCTTTGCAGATGTTGAAAATGCACTATCAAATCGGATAGAGTTAAATAAGCAAGTACGCTTACAAGAACGTAATGCACAGTTAGCTGAAAAAACAGAAAGTTTGACTCGTGTGCGTTATCAATACGGTGCAATTGCATTAAAGAATTTGTTAGATGCGCAAGAAACCACACGTAATGCACGTATGTCTTTATTACAAACCAAGCAAAATCAATACAATGCTTATGTCACGTTAATGCAAGCTTTGGGTGGTAGTCCAATTCAAAGTATGTCTGAACAATAAAAGAAGCCCGAAAGGGCTTTTTTAATATCTACTCAAATGTATTCAGTTTTAATTATTTATCCTTCATTTCAAAGATTGTAAATTCAAAATTTTCTTTATAAATAATTTTTTCAGGGCGTTATTTATCCATTTTATTTTTTCGAATCACATCTTCATACCATTTAGGTAAAGGCTTAAGATTTAGTAAAATTCGTCTCGCAATAAAGTTCATAAGATCAAATGAATATACAAAAAAGTAAGTACCCAATTATTATGATAAATAATGAGATACGGTCTCCATGTTTCTTTAAAAATATCATAGCCAAATAAATGCTTTTTTATTTTAGACTTAATCATTTTTTAAATATTCTTTTCTAACTGCCATTCTAGATGGAAACAACCTAATTTCAAAATATTTATTTATTGAAGAATCAACAACATAATGATCATTTTCTTCAACTTTACACGCTTCATTCACTTCTGCTGACCAATATGGAATTTTCGCCTGATATTTCATTAAATAACGTCTCACCCATAACCATGGATAAAAAATAGGTGCAACTAATGTTAATTCTGCAATACCCAACGGTTTATAGTTATAAAAAAGTCTAAGCTTACTCATTTCATAGCTTTCAAGTTTTTGGTCAATGTCATTACAAAAACATAGCTGTATTTCATTAAAACTTTCTAAACTATTGGCATCAATATAAAAATCTTGCGGTCCATCTTCCATATAATGGCGTATAAATTCCCAGTAAGATAAGCATTGCTTGGTATCTTCTGCAAAAGGTGTTGGACTATTTAAACTAAAACTAAATTCTATATTATCATCAGCATCTACTTTCGCTGCACGTAATTCAACTTTCTTAATTCCATATAACCAATCTACAGTGGCAATATAGAAAAAAAGTTCATCCCAGTCATAAATTTTTTCCTCTCCATCTTTTGTAAAAACATAAACTTTTTTATTTTTTCGATTAAAACGTATAGGTAAATAATAAAAACTTTTATATTCATATTTCTTAAACTCTTTAAATACAAATTTATTATAAAAAACAATAGTAACAAAAAAATATAAAATAAAAATGAAAATAAAAAAAAAGTCAAACTCATAACCATCATTTATAAATTTACAAATAACTTCATAAATAAAATATAAATAAACACTTAAGCAAAATAATAAAAACATACAGATCATTAAAAAAGAATATAGTCCATAAAAATTATAATTCCTATTTACTATTTCCAAATAAGTAGAATTCATTTTTATAGCAGATAAATAATGAAAGGGCTCTATATTAACTTTCTGATGAATATTAAGCCTAAGCTTTTTATCATCTTCATCTATTTTTTTAATCTTTGAATAATCTGAATAAATCCAATTACCAGTACTTTTATCTTGGCTCAATATTTATACCTATACTTTTACATATTTAAGCCAAGACAAAAATCTCAAATATATTTCTATATTGACTTAATCATTTTTTAAATATTCTTTTCTAACTGCCATTCTAGATGGAAATAACCTAATTTCAAAATATTTATTTATTGAAGAATCAACAATATAAGGATCATTTTCTTCAACTTTACACGCTTCATTCACTTCTGCTGACCAATATGGAATTTTTGCCTGATATTTCATGAAATAACGTCTCACCCATAACCATGGATAAAAAATAGGTGCGACTAGTATCAAATCGACAACACCTAGCGGCTTATAGTTGTAAAAAAGTCTAAGCTTACTCATTTCATAGCTTTCAAGTTTTTGGTCAATATCATTACAAAAACAAAGCTTAGACTCATTAAAACTTTCTAAACTTTTGGCATCAATATAAAAATATTGTGGTCCATCTTCCATATAATGGCGTATAAATTCCCAGTAAGATAAGCATTGCTTGGTATCTTCTGCAAAAGGTGTTGGACTATTTAAACTAAAACTAAATTCTATATTATCATCAGCATCTACTTTCGCTGCACGTAATTCAACTTTCTTAATTCCATATAACCAATCTACAGTGGCAATATAGAAAAAAAGTTCATCCCAATCATAAATTTTTTCCTCTCCCTCTCTTGTAAAAACATAAACTTTTTTATTTTTTCGATTAAAACGTATAGGTAAATAATAAAAACTTTTATATTCAAATTTTTTAAAATACTTATATCCAACTTTATAATTAGCTAAAAAAAATACACCAAAAAAAATCAATATAACAAAATACATTATCAAACTAAACCCATTCTCAATTTGATAAATAATTGTATCAACTAATGCATATATTGGTAAAATAATACAAAATAAAATAAAGAAACCACCTGCTAATAATGAGTACAGCCCATAAAAATTATAATTTCTATTTGCTATTTCCAAATAAGTAGAATTCATTTTTATAGCAGATAAATAATGAAAGGGTTCTATATTAACTTTTTGATGAATATTAAGCCTAAGCTTTTTATCATCTACATCTATTTTTTTAATATTTGAATAATCTGAATAAATCCAATTACCTGTGCTTTTATCTTGGCTCAATATTTATACCTATACTTTTACATATTTAAGCCAAGACAAAAATCTCGAATATATTTCTATATTGACTTAATTATTACCTTAATATTACTCTAAAAAATCTTTAGGAATATTTGGAATTTTTGAAGTTTTTACACATAAGCGTCGAGCTAAAAATTGAGGAATACCAAAAAATATTAAGTTTAAATTAAAGTTTGACGGTAACATAATTTCATTTGTTAAATAATTAATCGTTGAAAATTTTAATAATTTTATTCTTTTCCAACTTTCACTTGCTGTCTCTTTTCTAGATCGATTTGGAGCAAATGTTAATATAAATGGTGTTAGTTTTTCTAGACTTTCTCCCGCCATATACCGTCTAAAAAATTCCCAATGACCAACAACTAAATCCATATTATTTAAGCGAAATGGGAAAATAATACCTTTTTGTACAACACGATTATAATCTAGTATCGAAGCATTCACTATGTAATCTCTATCTTCATTCATCGTAATTGAAAAGTTATAATCTTTCCAAGGTGCAGAAATCCACTCTTTTCTATAAGGTTCAAAATAATGTAATTCTTGTTTTTTACGATTAAAAATAAGAGGATAATGGGTATAACCAAAAATTTCACGTTTAAATGATATTGTAAAAATCTTATATAAAAAATATCCTCCCCCTACAATACCCAAAGAACTAATAATAAACGTAAGAAATGTCATTCGATCACCCAATATAGCGAGAGGAAAGACTATCAACATGCTACCAACCATTATAAATAAAAGAGTTGAAAACAGTAGCGAAAATATCGTGGGTAAACCTCGAATTTCATCCCATGCATCAGTACAAATGATATAATCCTCATTTATCTCTTGAATATTAAGTGATGAAATTAATATTAGATTAAGCTTCTGATTTAAATCTAAATTAAAGTTTATCATCCCTCTTTCGTTTAAATAACTCAACTTCATTGGTGCTGTTTGCTCTATTATCAAACCTTCTAGCAGATTTTTATTTTCATAACCATAATTACCGCTCACCACTATTCTCCCATTGCTTCTTTTACAGCCATATCATAATTTTTTTCAAGCTTATCTAAGGTAAATTCTTTATTATTTACCCCCCAGTAACTCTCTTTTAACCAATATCTTAACTGTTGACGCCGTACATAATCTGCATAATAGTCAAGACCAAAACCAATAATAATTAATAATATACCCCAACCTGTTGCACCAAGACCAAGTAATCTTACAGATGTAGCTGCTGTTCCTTTTCTTAAAAGATAGGTAGAAAGACCTAATGAAACTCCATATGTTGTATCTAACAAAAAACTTGTTGTATTATTATTCCGTAAGGAGTTATAAGCATTTCTGAATTCTAATGCAGCAAATATAGCAGCACCTCCATATAAACCAATCCTTGCTAAGTTACGAATAGATGTAAATCTAGAAGCTAGATGAGTAGTATAAATATTTTTTACATCGGGGAATCCTTGATACAGCATAATTTGCCTTTGTGCAAAATCCATAATACTACCAATGAGTATTAATGGTTGTGCAGCAATCACTAATTGTGCATCTAATGTTTCTTTTTCACTTAAAGACTCATGTCGAACTTTTTGATATGCCGTCAGTATTGCAAAACTTTGTAAAGCACTAGCAAGCACACCCAATGCTAGTGCCTTATTATTATTTGGATGTAATTCTTTCAATTTATTATTCATAAATTGTGGATCTAGCTTAAAATCTGAAATTGATTTATAAACATTATTCTGTGTTTTATTATGTCTATTTGATAAATATAATTTTTTATCTAAAATAAATTCAAATTCTACAATTTTATTAGGGTTTTTAATATTCGATTCTAAAATCATACGATCTAATTTACTTTGTAATGCACGTGCTCGTTCTCTTTTATTATCACTTCTTTGTATTCCTGAATCTTGAATCGCTCTATATACCTCAGATGGAACTTTACCTAAAGTTCCTGTATATCTAACTAAAATCAATTCTTGTTCATAAAACATTTGTACACCAAATGCTACGGGTAAATTTTTAAGATCAGCACCAACCTCATTAAAAATTAAGGCAATTTGTGCATGTAATCTATCACCTATTACTGTATGTGACAGATTGTTTTGTAATTTAAAATAATTTGCTAAATCTATCTCATCAAGCACTTGTGAATAGCCATAATACAAACCTGCATTACTTGGGATACTTTCTGTACTTGCTATAAGAAAATGATCTACTGTATCTAATTTAAAATTAGAGTAATTAGAACTAACGTATTGTTTCAATTTATTATTATTATAAAATAATGCTCTAATAGGATAATTTCTATCAGAAATTGATTTTTCTTTCAGTAATTCATAAAAAAACTCAGAAATCTTTGGATAATTAACCGAGTCACCAATTACAATACCTAAAATATTAAAAAACTCTCCTAAAATTTCAATATTTTCTTTATCAAAATAATTTTCCATATAATGGAAAAATAAATCTCCTTTAAAAAAATCGATATATGTATCTGATAAATTATCAATTTTTGAATTTAAATCTTTATAAGCATTAGATTGCGTCCATTTCTGATATTTATTTTCATCTACAACTTCTAAATAATTCTTCCAATTACTTTTAAAATCTTTATCCTTTTTTTCATTTATACTTCGAATAAAAATTTCTTTAGCTTCAGGTGTGAGTATTTCTAATAAATCAAATTTTTCATCATTAAGTTTATTTTTCAATTCCTTTTTACTTAACCCATTATTTATTTTAAATTTATTGCCTTGTAATCCATACATCATTTCATTTGGTAACAAGCCTTTTTTATAATTCGCTAGAATTCCTCTTTTAGTATAGTCCTCCACTTCAAAATATGCTGAAGCAGCACATGATCTACTAACCCCAAGTTGAATTTGTGAAAACTTTTCATCCATATAAAGATCTTTTTCATTATTCTTGTTATATTTTTCTTTGTAATACCTCATCACTTGCCCAATATCTTTTAGAATTCCAACTGGATCATCTAATACAATAACTGGATAATCTATTGATTTTTTATCTCCATCAAAATAGTAATTTTTCAAATTTTCAAAAATTTTATTTTGATTTTTAAATAACGGATTTTTTTTGAAATATCTCTATCTTTAATCCATGAATTTGAATGTTCAAAATCAAAATTAGCTAAATCATCAATATATGTATACTGACTTTTCTCTAATCTATATTCATGTTGTATCTTATTTTTTGACACTATTCTAAATAAATCTTTTCTATTTTCTAATTTTTTTATGACTGTTTTTGAGAACTGGTGTCTTGAATAAATAATCCCTATTTCATCTACTCCTACATATAAATCTAAATGCAATGCATTTATAGTTGTATCACCATAACCTTTTGACTTTTTAGACTCTTGCGTCTCAAAACATATCGCATGTGTTTTTTCAACATCTTCATGATCTTCTATATTTTCTAACGGTATTGTCGACAAATAGCCATTGCTGCTTATAGAATAAGCTCTAATAGGATATTCAAGCCCTTGTTTATGATGATCATGACTCCAAGCCTCAGCGTATACATATAAATAGCCTGTTTCCAATAATCTTAATGTATAAACCAAATTATCAGGTAAGTTTGGATAATTTTTTGTTAAATGACTGGGGCATTCTTTCACTTGATTTTTAAATCCTATGCCAATTCTTACTGGCAAGTCTACTCCTAATCTGGCACAAATATCACAGCGATTACCATCCCCTTGATCTAAATTTCCTTGTTCTATATTTTCATTTACATCTTCCATCTTAAATTACTCCATACTTTTTATACACATTTGAAACTATTTCTATAAAATATTCTTTTCTTGGAAGCTTTCTTAAATTATCTACCATTTCATTTATTTCTTTCTTTATATCTAAATTAATATCATCAATTAAACTAATATCTAATTTTTTATTATAAATAAAATCATCTTGATTTAAATTCAACCCTCTAAACTCTCCATTTATACATATAATATACTCATCAAAGTTATTTAAAAACTTTTCTTTCCACCCAGAAAAAATATTTCTATATATTTTATTTTCATCGTACATAAGAGCATTTAAATGTAGAGAAACCCTTGGATCATAAAACCGAAAAAGGCTTTTCCTACTATTTCCAACTACCATTAATTTCACCATAAGATCAGCCATTTCCTCTAAATCTAATGTAGACTTAATTAGATTCTGGGCTATATACATATCATCAAAATAATTTACAAATCTTGTATAATAATTTAAAACTAGTTCTTCTAAAAAACTTTGCTTAATATCTTCACTGATGGAATTTAAATCTACTAATATTGGACAAAAATATTTTTTTTTAAAAACATCTTCACCTAAATATTTATATTTAATATTATTTCCATCATATATTTCAATCATATTAGGAAAAAACCGTTGTTCATATACCATATAATTATATTTCTTAAAATTTTCTAAATTTAAATCTATTACATTTAACATTCATTAAAACCTTAATCTAAACTTATTAAAGCATTGCCATTTCTAGCTGCATTTTGCAATTTATAAGGACATTTTAATATTGGAAGCTCTATAAATTTGCTATCAATATGTTGCCCTGCCTTAAATAAATGCTGCCCTGCTTTACTTTCAAATTTACTTGCCGTTGTAGAAAAAATCCCTGATGCATTAATCTTTAATTCTGAACCATCTGCAACAATTTGAATTTCTTTAGGACTCGTAATATAAACAGTATCTTCTGTCGATATTACCTGTATTCCCTTACGTGCAATAAAATCTGCTTCACCATCTTGTGCCTGTAGTTCTACATTCCCTTTAGCTGCATAAGCACGCAACCCCTCTTGGGCTGCAAATAAACTTATTTTTTGGCTTGCATGCCCAACTAAAGACTTTTGAGTAGACACATTAATACTATCACCTGCGGTATAACCCATCTGTCCATCTGCAGATAAATACAAATCCTCATTTGTAGAAACTGCTATAGATTTTGGAGCAGCCAAAACCATTACAGCTGCTTTAAAAGCATCGGCCTTTTTAGGATCTTCTTTCACCAAAGTTGCAATAAAACCTTGTATTTTATCCAATACTTCTAAAGGATCAGTCTGTTGATTCTTCGCTACTTCACTTAAAGCTTTTGCACTACTTAAATTCGATTCAAGCTGACTTTTCGCTTCATTCGCATCTAAGTGACTACCTTCGGCATTGTCTTGTTTATGCGTTGTCAGTAATAAACCATTGCCTGCGCGTACCGCACCCCATTGGTCTGTTCTCAGCTCAAAACCTTCTCCACGTCCTTCACTTTCTGCTTGCTCTTTAGGATGACTTAAATTACCTAAGTTAAGCTGAGTTGCCCCATGACTACTTTGAAGTTGAGTTGAAATTTGCTCTGTCGTATCATCAAATCTTAATTGTCCAAAGCCTTCACCTGCAACTTCCTTGGAACGTATACCACTGAGCTTTTTGGTATCTGGCAATTGCCCTTTTATATCGAACTTAGTTGGGCTTCGCTCTGCTTCATGAATACGTCCAACTACAAATGGTCGGTCAATATTGCCATCAAAGAAGTCGATAACGACTATTTCACCAATACGAGGTAAGAAACGTGCTCCATATCCTTCACCTGCCCAAGGTGTAAGGACATCTACCCAAGCAGAGTCTGTGTCATTGTCATTTGTCCCTGCACCACTATCATGAGCATGGTCTTCACTTCGGGTAAATAGGAAACGGACTTTTATACGTCCCCATTCATCCACATGAATTTCTTCACCTTCAGGACCAACCACTTTGGCACGTTGTGGATATGTTGTCGGTCGATCTTTCAGTAAATGATATTCGGGAACAACGGGTATTGTGCGTCTTTGTAAAACTAATTCATTGGCTTGACGTTCATCACCAACCTGTTGTTCTGCTTTCAACCAGTTACTTTGTTGAAGTAATTGTTGAATTTGCTGACTTAAATCTTTGGGTAAATTATTTTGGTTATAAAAGTGTTTTGATAGAATTAGAAATTGTTTGTCTGAACCACTATGTAAATCTATTTCTGGATGTTCATTAAATTCAAACCAATAACCAACTTGAGCATCTCGTACAGTCGATTTTGCAATAAATTGTTTGGCTTGGGCATCATAATATTTACTGAGGTTTTCATTTAATTTTTCTATTTGTTGATTACTTGATGCTGTAGCTTGGTCTTCTCCATTTAAGTCCTGCATCCAAGCAGGGCTCATATGCCATGCTTGTTCTAGGCTTAAACTGACATTATCTTGATTTCCACTATGTTGATGCTTACTCAGTACTGAACCTGCACCTTCTTCTTGGCTTAAGCTATCGGCTTGCCAACGTTGTACATGAACTGCAGTGGGTTGTAAGCTACGTTGGGCAATAAAGCTCACGATACTGTCTTGCTTTTCTGTAGCATTTGAACGGTGGTAACGAATATTCCCACGGCTTAATGATTTGTATTGTGCTTGATCATCAATTAAACGTAGTTTTTGAGCTTCAATTGAAGCCATAAATGATGAAACCGTTTGCTGTGCTTCATCTATTAAGTAGCTAATACCTTCACTTTTCCATAGTCTTTGTAAAAAGCTAAGGTCAAGTTCATTACTTTGCATAATGAATGGGCGAACATCGCCATTTTAGCTTAGTCCTGTTAAATCTAAGTTTAAACTGGCAGCAAAAAGTGGACTTTTGTCTTGCCATTCTTTAAAAAGAATTTCCGTTACCTCACGGACACTTTTATTCATAAAGACACGGCTATTGCGTCGTTTTGTCCAAAGAGAAGTTGGATCTTCTAAAGTGAGTTTGTATGCAGTTAATGCACCATCACTTTGTCCTTGAGCAGCTTGGGTAATAATTCCTGTGGTACGAAACAATTGCCCACGGTCAGTCACCTGATCTACAGCAACTTGTACGCCAATAAATTGTTTTAATGGTAAATATGCATTCGTTGAGAAACAAATAAGTTCAGCCTGAAGTCCACCATTAATTTGATGTTGACCTTCAATGCGTTGTAAAAAGACTTCAGTATTAAGTGCTGGATTTGAAAACTGAATATGAAGTGATCTTTTTTGTGCACCTAAGCCCAAGTTTTCTAGGGCTGAAAATATATTTCCCAACATAATTTTTGTCTTATTTAATTTGAGGTAATAATTATCTTTAATCTTAACAAATTAACGTGACTTATTTAACTATTTAGACATATTTGTAACAATTTTAATGCAAAAAAACGGTGCCTAAGCACCGTTTCTATTGAAGTAAAATTATTCTACATCCATCAAATCTGGGCTCATACCTACTGTATTAAAGCCTGCATCAACATATAAAATTTCACCAGTAATACCATTTGCCCACGGTGAACATAAGAACAACGCAGCATTACCTACATCTTCAATTGTCACATTACGCTTAAGCGGTGCAACTTTTTCATTGGCATCTAACATTTTACGGAATGATTTAATACCAGATGCTGCTAATGTACGAATTGGTCCCGCAGAAATTGCATTTACACGAATACCTTCAGCACCTAAGCTTGATGCTAAATAACGAACACCTGCTTCTAAAGATGCTTTTGCCATACCCATAACATTATAGTTAGGCATAACACGCTCAGAACCTTGATATGTCAATGTCAATAAACAACCTTGACGCGCTAACAATAACGGTTTTGCTGCACGTGCCATTGAAATAAAGCTATATGCACTAATATCGTGTGCAATTTTAAAACCATCACGGTCAGTTACATCAGTAAAGTCACCATCTAAAGTATGTGCAGGTGCAAAACCAATTGAGTGAATCAAGCCATCTAAACCATCCCAATGCTTTGCTAATTCTGCAAATGCTTGGTCAATTTCAGAGTCAATAGCCACGTCGCAAGGAAAAACGAGTGTTGAACCAAATTGTGCAGCAAATTCATCTACACGTTTTTTTAATTTTTCATTTGGATAAGTAAATGCGAGTTCTGCACCTTCACGATGTAATGCTTGTGCAATACCAAATGCAATTGAAAGTTTACTTGCAATACCTGCAATCAGGAAACGTTTACCTGCCAATAATCCTTGTGCCATGGAATTCTCACTTAAAATAGTTTGCCGACATAATGCCTAATTTTCTGCATTTCTGAAATTGCATAATGCATCTTTTTTAACTTTTAAGCATATAAAAAAATCGCTCAAATAAATTGAGCGATTTTTCTAGCATTCAAACTTCATCTATAAATTAGTCGTCTTGTAACATGCCTAATAAACGTAAAAATGAAAAATACATCCAAACCAAAGTGGCTAAAAGTGCAATACCACACAACCATTCCATTGATTTTGGTGCATTTTGTGCTGCACCATTTTCAATTAAATCAAAATCTAGAATTAGATTAAGTGATGCAATTACGGCAACAAAAGCAGCAAAGCCAATTCCCAATGCACTCGTTTCAAATAAAAAAGGAATACTTGAGCCAAAAGCCATACGCATAATAAATTGCACAACAAATACAATCGCAATTGCAATTGTTGCTGACATCACAATAGATTTAAACTTTTCTGTCGCACGAATAATACGGAAACGATATAAACCAAACATCACTAATGTCGTCACAAAAGTCGCTAATAAAGCTTGCAACGGCACACCTGGAAATTTCAATTGGAAAATAACTGAAATACCACCTAGAAATGCACCTTCAAACAATGCATAAGGAATCGCTAAAACTCGTGCTAAATTCGGTTTAAATGTTGCAACTAGTGCAATAATAAAACCACCAATTGCTCCGACCATTGCCCCAGCATAAGCCAATGAGCCATTACCTGTTAAGAATGTATAAAAAAATAAAGCGACACCCACAACAGCAGCGATCACAGTTAAAAGCACAGACTTTTGAATTGCACCTTGAACAGTCATTGGTTGTGCGTAGTCACTAGAAACCTCTACACGCGTTAAAATTGGGTTATTACTTTGCATATTCCTCTCGTTTTTATAATCGAAAATATAGTTAATATTTTACACTCAGTTGATATTTTAACCAAAATAAAACTGAGCACTTTTGTAAGTTTTCTATACATAAAATGCATAAATAAAAAGAAAGGTATTTTTACCTTTCTTTTATAATGTATTTACTAAATGAAATTGATTTTATAACCTAGCTTTTTCATCTTTTTTAAAAATTAAAGAATGAAAAAGTAAATGATTAATCTTTATTCATAATAAAGAAGTATTCACGATAATACTTTAGCTCTGCAATTGAATCACGAATATCATCCATTGCTAAATGAGAGGCATTTTTTTTCAATCCGCTCATAATTTCAGGACGCCAGCGTTTTGCAAGTTCTTTCACTGAGGATACATCTAAATTACGATAATGGAAATATTGTTCCATTTCAGGCATTAAACGATGTAAAAAACGTCTATCTTGGCAAATTGAGTTACCACACATTGGTGATGTCTTTGGATTTACCCATTTTTTCAAAAATTCTAAAGTTTGTAATTCCGCATCACGTGCAGTCAATTTACTACGACGTACACGTTCAATTAGACCTGATTGCCCATGTTGGCGAGTATTCCACTCATCCATTGCATTAAGAATCACATCTGACTGATGAACTGCCAGCACTGGACCTTCTGCCAGAATATTTAAATTATCATCAGTTACAATTGTTGCAACTTCAATAATTTGATCGTTATCTGTATCTAGACCTGTCATTTCCAAGTCAATCCAAATAAGGCGAGTATCAGGTGTGCTGCTCATAAATGTGCAATCTTATTAGGCTAAAAAATACAATAGTAGCAAATTTATTTGTTCTTTGCTGTAATTCCCCCCCTGCTTCATGCTATTTTTGCCATTCTGTATTCATGGTTTTTTTAGGATGTGAATGGCTTTAATTCGTAAGCGTCGTTTGACCGAGCAACAACAACGTCGTATTGAGAAACAGCATAAAACTCGTCAGGAAGAAATAGATACTTCTAATGATTTAGAAGGTCTAGTCGTACAGCATTATGGCCGCCAGTTAGAGGTGCAAGCCTTATCGTCGCCTGAACAACATCCAGAGAAACCACAGGTCAAAGAAGGTGAACCTGATCCTTTTTGGAAGCCAATTGAAGTTGGTAGTGTTTGGCGTTGTCATACGCGTACCAATCTTGAACTATTAGTTACTGGTGATCGTGTTAAATGGCAGGCAGATCCTAATACTGGTTTAGGTATTATTACTGCAATTCATCCACGAAAATCATTACTCACACGCCCAGATCGCTATCACAAAGTGAAGCCTGTTGCGGCTAATATTAGTTTGATTGTTATTGTATTTGCAGTATTACCAGAACCAGCACCGGGTTTAATCGATCGCTATTTGGTTGCTTGTGCTGATGCAAATATTCCTGCACTATTGGTTTTAAATAAAACAGATTTGCTACAAGAAAATGACCCTATTCTAGGTTTAGTAAAAGAATACGAACATTTAGGATATGAAGTCATGTTGACACAATCGACAGGTGATCTATCTGACTTAGCGCAACGTCTAGCAGGTGAAACTGTCGCTTTTGTAGGACAATCTGGTGTAGGTAAAAGCTCACTCATTAATACGATTGTTCCTAATGCAGCGCAGAAGACAAATATCATTTCAGAAAACTCTGCTTTGGGACAACATACTACAACCTCAACTCGTTTAATTAGTTTTGGGGATGGTGCTGCTTTAATTGATTCTCCAGGAATTCGTGAATTTGGACTCTGGCATTTAAATAGCGACAAAGTTCAGCAAGGATTTCCTGAAATTGAAAACTTACTTGGTCATTGTCAATTTCGTAATTGTACGCACAAACATGAAAAACAATGTGCACTGCGTTTAGCTGCTCAAAATGGCGAAATTTTAACGCGTCGTTTGGACAGTTTTTTACGTTTAATTGATGAAATTGCTGAGGCTCAGCAAAAAAATTAAATTTTATTAACATTTAGCCCTTGAAGCGGTGATTTTGATCGCCATATTTATAGGCTATACTCTTCGACAATTTTAAAATTGTAATTAGGTGACTTGTGGAACGTTGGTTCGAATTTATGGGGAATCACCCCTTCTTATTTGGAACATTGGCTGTTTTAATCGTATTGTTCTTCATTTTAGAAGGCCAACGTAATGGTCGTAAAATTTCCCCGCAATCTTTAGGTATTTTGGTAAAAGCCAAAAATGCAATGCTTATTGATTTACGTGATGCGAAAGATTTCCGTGAAGGACATATTAGCGGTAGCCGCAATATTCCTTATAGCCAGATCACAAAGCATATTGAAGAGTTAAAAACATCTGAACGTCCACTTGTTTTCATTTGTAATTTAGGTCAAGTCGCAGGCACTGCCCTACAACAAGTTGGTCATTCAGACGCCTATCGTCTCGATGGTGGTATTAGCAACTGGAAAGCCCAAGGCTTACCTTTGGTTAAAGCTAAATAATTCGCTAAAGGAGGCCAATCATGGCTAATGTTACAATTTATTCAACAACCGTTTGCCCATATTGCATTCGCGCTAAGCAACTTCTTGAGCGTAAAGGTGTAGAATACAAAGAAATTAATTTATCGAATGAAGCGCCAGAAGTGCGTATTGAATTAATGCAACGTACAAATCATCGTACAGTGCCACAAATTTTCATCAAAGATCAATTTATCGGTGGTTTTGACCAACTTTATGCTTTAGAGCGTGAAGGTAAACTCAACGATTTATTGGCATAATATTTACTAATCATACTCTTTTAAATTCAAGGATTAAAAAATGAGTGAAGAACAACAAGTTCAACCACAATTAGCTTTAGAACGTATTTATACAAAAGATATTTCTTTTGAAGTACCGGGTACACAAGTTTTTACAAAGGCATGGGAACCTGAACTCAATATCAATCTTTCATCTTCTGCTGAAAAAATTGATCCTACACATTACGAAGTTTCTTTAAAGGTTGTTGTTCAAGCGAACAATGCTGGCGAAACTGCGTTCATCGTAGATGTAACACAAGCAGGTATTTTCTTAATCGACAATGTTGAAGAAGATCGTCTTCCATACATCTTAGGTGCTTACTGCCCTAACATTTTATTCCCATTCTTACGCGAAGCTGTAAATGATATGGTAACTAAAGGAAGCTTCCCTCAATTGCTTCTTACACCAATCAATTTCGATGCTGAATTTGAAGCTAACCTTAAGCGTGCTCAAGCTCAAGCCGTTGAAGGTCAAGCTTAATATTTTAAGCAAAAAAAAGACCGCTTATGCGGTCTTTTTTTATTTTATTTTTTTAGCTTATCTAATCTTTTCAATACTTCAGAAACAGCAACCATAGCAAAACTAGAAGTCACAACAACAGCTGAACCATACCCACCACAACGTAAGCCTGCACTTGGACAAACATCTGCACTAGAAAATGGATTATCAATTGAATAAACACAGGTAATTCCAAATTTTTCTTTTGGCTTTTTACAAACTCCTTTACTTCGCAATTGTGCACGTAATTTTGCCAACATTGGATCTTGTTCAGTCTTAGATAAATCTGCCACACGAATTTTTAATGGGTCTAATTTTCCACCTGCCCCACCAGATACAATTAAAGGAATTTTATTAAAACGACAATGAAGCATTAAGGCTAATTTTGCTTTTACATCATCAATGCAATCTAAAATAATATCAGGTGTGTTGGCTAATACTTCTTTAATATTTTCAGGTGTTAAATAATCATCAATTAAATTAATTTTAATTCGTGGATTAATAGAACGACAACGCTCAGCCATGACTTCAATTTTTTCATGCCCTAATGTTGATGTCATTGCTGGAAGTTGACGATTAATATTTGATGCCGCAACGACATCCATATCAACCAATGTTAATTCACCTATACCCGTTCTTGCTAAAGCTTCTACAGCCCAAGAGCCAACGCCACCTATACCAATCACCATCACATGACTTTTTTCATAATGATTAAATGCATCATCTCCATAAATTTTGGCTACACCAGCAAAACGGCGATCATATTCATCATTGTGAGGAAGGTCTGTCATGATTCATTCTAAATAACAAAAATCTTGAGTTTATTTTATCAAATTAAAATACTTCATTGCTGATTAATCTATTCCCCATGACTCAGGGAAATAGATTTGATCAATTAAATATTGAATTTTATAACTCTTTCTTTCATTTATTTTAACGTTATTAGATACTGGCGAAAGTTCACGATAATAATGATAATTCATTTGCCATACATAAGGTTTTAAATATTGAATATTCAGCACTAAAGTTTCATCATCATGACACTTTCCCATACTTATATCGAAATCCATGTAAGAGAAACATGCTCGAATCATTCTCCATACTGAAAATGGAATATCTTGGAATCTAAGTTTATACTTACTATCTATCAATAATTCAAAAAAATCTGCCCTTTCTTCACTCATTCCTCCACCTGAATACATTTCTCCAAATGACTGAATTAGAGCAATGGCAAACGTATTTTCTGAAATTTTAAACAATCGTGGATAAATAAATTTATGATCAGAAGGTTCATTTACATCGCCTTGTGTAGCCCAAAAGGTATTCACCTTTTGTGGACTATAATTAGAAAAATCCCATGAGTTCAATAACTCATAATTTTTATTTATCTTATTCAATTGATAGAATTTCAAATCTGATATTACATAAAATTGATTGCTAGAGTTTTTGACTCTATATAAATGCCAATCTTCATTTTGTTGACATTCAATGATAAGGACTTTACAAATATTTTTCTTATCTTGAGCTTTAATCTCGATTCTTTTGAAATCTATTATATTTTCTGTCGCCCATCCCATTACTGGATAGAACAACAAAAGACTTAATAATATTTTTTTCATTTTCATTCACATTTTTATTTTCAACTTATTAAATCAAAAGTTTTTAAAGAATTCCACCATACTCTCTCCGCTAATTGAGTACGATTCATCTTCAAACACTCAGCTAATCCATCAAGCACATAAGGTAAATTTACAGGAGTATTTCTTGTTCGATGCTCTGTTGAAGTCTGACAACATAAAGGTGTCATATCTGGACAATCCGTTTCTAAAACAACATGATCCGCACCAATAGCTTGAACGACTTGTTGTAATTTTTTCGCATTAGGATTGGTAATTTGCCCTGTTATGCCAATTTTAAAACCTAATTTAATAAAGGCTTTTGCTTCTTCAATACCACCACTAAAAGCATGTGCAATTCCGCCATATTGAAACTTCTGTTGTTTTAAAATTGATAAAACATCGGCATGAGATTTTCGAATATGAAGTAAAATAGGCTTTTTAAACTGCTTTGCTAATTCAATTTGTGTAATAAAGAAATCTTTTTGTTTTTGAACCATCTCTAAAGCTTTATGCTGCGTTAAAAAGGTATCTAATCCAATTTCCCCAATAGCAATACATTCATGTTGTTGTAATATATGTTCTAAAGCATATAAATGCTCTATGCGATGCTCTTCAATATAAAATGGATGCAATCCTGGGGCTAAATGACTTTTAGGCGCATGATCTAATTGATTTATAAATTGATGTGCCTGAATTAAATCATTAAATCTAGAATGTAAAAAACCAATTAAAATTAAATGTTCTACACCTTTTTCTTTAGCTTCATATGCCAATTGTTCCCGATCTTGATCAAAATCGGGAACATCGAAATGTGTATGTGTATCAAATAATGGTAAGCGCATTGAAGTGATCCAACCTTACTTATTGGCTGAAATTAGAACTTCACTCGTCGCAGTAGCTTGTGGTAAATATTTTGCTTTTATAATTCCATTTAATTGATCGTATGGAATCGTTAAACGAGGCAACCCTACAATATAAGGTCCAATTTCATATTCACCATATTGCAAAATTAATCCATGAGTCCCAAGGTAATAATTATTTGCTAATTTAAATTTCCAAACTTGCTCATATTCATTTACATCTGTAGACAGCTCAGATTCAACAATCCATGTTTTAAATGCTTCATAAGCTTGTTTTTCTAATTTGGGTAACTGATCCTTTTCAAGAATTTCTGTTAATGGAACTAGTTTTTTAGACTCTAAATCAAAATTAAAATATTGTTGTGATGATGATCCATGTGCTCCCCCCAAATAATTACTGCTATTTAGTACAACTGTTGCCAAAGGTCCTTCTGAATTTAAAATTTTTGGCTTAATCATAAAACTAATTTTATGATTCGCACTTAATTCTTTAACCTCCTGATCTAATTGTAAAAAGCTATGGATATATGGAATCAGTTGATATTCTAATTTTTGTTTAGCTGTTTCATTGATATTTTCTGCATTAATATCTGAAGCTGATTTTTCGACTTTAACCATGGAATCTTCTAAATCTTCTGGATCAAGAATCTGTTTAAAAATCTCAATAATATGTTGATCAATCACTTGATCAACAAAAAACTGATTACTACTTAATCTTTCAATTGATAATTCAGGACAATTTTTATCCTCACATTTTGGTAAATTTAAGTTTAGCTTTTCAATTACACCTTTAAGTTCAACTTCCTTTTTTTCAGACTGTAGCTCTGATTTTTCAGCACTTTGTAATGGCTCCTGAGGCTGACAAGCACTAATAAAGACAGTAGCGACAAAAATTGAGGTAATCAAACTTATTTTATTACTAAACATTAACTTCCCTTTCCATTAGTGAGGTAACAGTTATCATTTGTCTTCAGTTATAACATTTATTACCCATAAAATGGGGCTTAAAATTGAATTAAATTTAAAAGTTTTTAAATTTTATTTACATAGTTTTAATTTGTGGAATGACTTTACTTAAATATCATTATTTCTATTCTTAGAATAAAAAAACAGCTTCATGATGAAGCTGTTTTTTATCTTTATTCTAAATTAATGTTCACGTGTACTACGGAATACAATATCAGGATAACGTTCCTGCATTAATTGCAAATTCACACGACTTGGTGCTAGATAAGTTAAATGACCACCACCATCTACAGAAAGTTGATCATGTGCTTTCTTCTTAAATTCATTAAATTTCTTTTCATCATCACAAGAAACCCAACGAACCGTATTAATGCTTACTGGCTCATAAAGACAATCAACTTTGTATTCTTCTTTTAATCGATATGCAACAACTTCAAATTGAAGAACCCCAACTGCACCAACAATTAAATCGTTGCTATTTTGTGGCATAAATACTTGTGTTGCACCTTCTTCTGAAAGCTCTTTTAAGCCTTTTTGCAATTGCTTAGACTTTAAAGGATCTCGTAAACGTACTCGACGGAACATTTCAGGAGCAAAATGTGGAATACCTGTGAAACTTAACTTTTCACCTGAAGTAAATGTATCACCAATTTGAATTGTACCGTGGTTATGTAAACCAATAATATCGCCTGGCCATGCCTCTTCTAAATGCTGACGATCACCCGCAAGGAATGTTAATGCATCACTAATTCGCACATCTTTATCAATACGAACGTGTTTCATTTTTAAACCTTTTTCATATTTACCAGAGCAAATACGCATAAAGGCAATACGGTCACGATGTTTAGGGTCCATATTAGCTTGAATTTTAAAGACAAAACCAGTAAAACCTTCTTCTGTTGACTCAACAATTCGGTCTTTTGTTGGATGTGCTTTTGGTGGTGGAGCATAGTTAGAAAATGCATCTAACACATGATCAACACCAAAGTTACCTAACGCAGTTCCAAATAATACTGGAGTTTGACGACCTGCTAAGAACTCTTCACGATCTAATGGTTCATTTGCCATTTGAACCAATTCTAAAGATTCTTCAAATGCTGCCCAAGCAAGTTCCCCAACTTTGTCTCGTAAATCTGCATGATCATAACCATCACGAACTTCAATATCCGTAATCGTTGAACCAAAGCCTGCTTTATAAACGTAAAACTTTTCTTCAATGAGGTTATAAACACCAGCAAAGTCACGCCCTGCACCTAAAGGCCAAGTAATTGGTACACATTTAATTTTAAGAACATTTTCAATTTCATCTAATAACTCTAATGGTTCACGAATTTCTCGGTCCATTTTGTTTACAAATGAAATAATTGGTGTATCACGCATACGACACACCTCCATTAATTTAATGGTACGATCTTCGACCCCTTTCGCACCATCAATCACCATTAATGCAGAATCAACTGCAGTTAATGTACGATATGTATCTTCAGAGAAATCTTCATGTCCCGGTGTATCAAGAAGATTAATCATATGATTTTTATAAGGAAATTGCATTACAGATGTGGTGATAGAAATACCACGTTCTTTTTCCATTTCCATCCAATCTGATGTTGCTGCACGGTCAGACTTACGACTTTTTACCATACCTGCAACTTGAATCGCTTGCCCCCACAATAACAATTTTTCTGTCATTGTCGTTTTACCCGCATCAGGGTGGGAAATAATCGCAAAAGTCCTGCGAGCTGCGACTTCTTTAGCTAATTGATCTTTAAACATAAGGGAAAATCTTCAATATATACACCGTTTTGACATATCAAATGCTATGTAACAAACCAGTGAAGTGATCATTTAAAATTGGCGCAATTGTATCAGATTTATTAATATTTTAATTACGCTTCTTATATAAGATAAGTATCTAGAAAGGAGTCTAAAAATTGAAATATCTAAAATTTAGACTGCATACCATATCTTAATTAATGATTTTATTGGGTCATCATAAATAGATCAGCATTAACATATGCATTTAAAATACATAAAACTCAATCAATTGATATAAATTTTAATTTTAAAAAATCTAATTTACATTTACTCATTCTCTAACATATGAATGTATTTCAAATCCCATTTTTCTAATTCTTCAACAGGCATTGGCATACTAAATAAAAAACCTTGTAACTGCTGACAGCCAAGTTTTGTAAGCTTATCAACCTGTGCAGGCGTCTCAACACCTTCTACAGTCACTGTTAAACCTAATTTAATGGCTAAATTAATAATACTTTCTAATATAATTTCACTTTTACTATTGCATTCAATATCTTGAATAAAAGCACGATCAATTTTTAACTCATCAATCACTAAACTTTTTAAATATAAAAGACTTGAATAACCTGTACCAAAATCATCAATCGCAAGCTTAATCCCCATCTGACGTAAGCGCTCAAAACGTAAAATACTCATTTCAATATTATGCATTGCAGTCGATTCAGTAATTTCAATCGTTAAGTGACTCGGATCAATTTGATATTGATCAAAGAAGCGCTCTAAGTTTGAAAATAATTCTTTATGTTCGAATTGAACTACTGATAAGTTTAAAGCTAGTGGAAATAAACTGATTCCTAATTTTTCCCATTTCTGAATTTGTTTAAATGCTTCTTCAATTACCCAATATCCCATCTGGATAATCACACCAGTTGCTTCAGCACCTTCCATAAACATATTTGGAGTAAGTAAGCCATGTGTAGGATGTTGCCAGCGAATCAGTGCTTCAACGCCACAAATTTTGTGTGAATAGGCTGTAAATTTAGGTTGATAAAATAATATAAATTGCTTTTCTTCTACTGCCTTATACAGATCATTCATTAATTTCGTCTGATTCTGAGACTTTAATAATTCATCTGAATAGTTAAAAATAGTATAGGTATTACGCCCCTGATGCTTTGATTTTAGCATCGCAGCATCTGCATTCATTAATAAATCTTGTAAGTTCTGACCATGTTCCTGAAATAATGCAACGCCAATGCTTGCAGAAATGTTAATTTCTTTTCCTTCAATCAGAAAATGCTCATTAATAATCTGCTGTAGTCGTTCTGCAACTTGTTGTGCTAAAACAGCCGTTGTATTTTCAATGAGTAATAAAAATTCATCCCCACCTATTCGAAATAACTTTTCATTACTATTTAAATATTTATGTATTCTATTCGCTAACTGAATAAGCAAACGATCACCAACATGATGTCCAAAAACATCATTAATTGCTTTAAAACGATCTAAATCTATATATAAAAATGCACTTTTTTTCGCATGAATATTTTTTTCAGAAAAAAGCTGATGTGCATATTCAGTTAAAAAAAGGCGATTAGGTAATTTAGTTAAAGCATCTTGTTTAGCTTGGTTTGCTAAGTCATGATTCGCTTGTGTTAATTGACGATTTCGCTCATCCAAACGTTTTTCTAAAAATGCAATTAGCCCTGAAATCAAGAAAATTACAGCAGCCATTGTAATAACTGAAAACAAAATTAAATTATGATTACTATTTAATAAAAACTCATATCTGTACTCTAAGTCTTCATAAAAAGAAATAGAAAGCATTCCTGTGTAATGCATTCCAACAATACTGAGTGCCATAAGAGAGGCAAATATTAAATGATCTATGCTTTTCGGCATAGATTTCTTTTTCTTTTGAAAGCTTACATAAATTGATAATCCAGCACCACAGACTGCCAAAAGAACCGCAACAATCATAATTTTAGGCTGATAAATAACAATATGATTATCAATTAATAACCCCATAATACCGACATAATGCATGCCAGCAATTCCTAGTCCCATTAGAATTGAACCTAAAATAAGACGAGTGAGATTAAGCTGAGATAATACTGTAGTCCAAATGGCAAAAGTAGATGCTATAAATGAAATTAAGAATGAGACTAGCGCTAATCCATAATCAAAATGAAAAGTATTGGGAATATCCGCTGCTAATATAACTAAAAAGAAGGAAACCCAAATCGCAAGACCTAAAAGAAATCCGCTTAAAATGAGAAACATTTTATGATGCTTATTCTGACGACTACGGACACGTAACTGATGTATCGATAGTGTTGCCAAATAACACAATACAAATGCAGTGATAATTGAAGATATCACCAACTCTAAATCATAATGGATAAGCGCCATTATTTCCCTTCAAAATTAAAATATCTAACACACAGTTAATGAAATATTATTTTAAAAAATACAATTATTTAGATCAAAATATAAATCAAAAATAGAATGGTATACATTTTAGTCGAGGTCAAGTCTTAAAAATACATTATTTTTATTATTAAATGTGTTTTTTTATTATTAAAAAAGTAGCGCAAGAAAATCTTACGCTACTTGAATGACGTTCAATTACTTTTTATTTGCATTTTGCAATTGTTGGTAATCAAACAAAATATTTGCCGCTTCTGTTACAAATACTTCTTCTTCAGGTAGAGCTGGTCGTTGTGCAGCTTTCATTTTTGCACGTGATTCAGCTAAACCTTCTAAAGAAGCTTGATAACTTTCCCAATTTGCAAAAGGCTTTAACCCTGTTGCTTTACGACGTTCATTTTCAGCTTCTAACGTTTGTTGCTCTAACGCCACAAGCTCAGCTTTACGTTGTGTAATATCTAGTACAATTTCTTTTTTATCTAAGGCTTGTTTAGCCAAAGTTGTACGTTGTTCTAGATATTTAAACTGAGGATCAACACTCACACGTTCGAAAGACTTCTCTGCTAATTGTGGAACATACTTTTGAACCTCACCTTCTCTTTTAAAAGGTGCTGTCTGAATCGTATCCCACATTAATGCATTTTTAGACTTTCTTTCGCCAAATTCTTCATTGTAAATATCAACTAACTTAATATCAGGCACAACACCTTTATTTTGTGTACTTCCACCCGTAATTCGATAGAATTTACGTTGCGTTAAAGTTGCTTGACCATGAGCCAAATTATCTAATTGAACTTGTGCAGTACCCTTACCTGTCGTTGTACTACCAATGACAATACCACGCTCATAATCTTGAATTGCAGCAGAATAAATTTCGCTCGCAGAAGCCGATGCTAAGTTAATTAATACCGCTAAAGGTCCATCATATGTCTGTGCTCCACCATCATCATCCTCAAAGACACTTACATTGCCATTGCCATCACGGATTTGCACAACAGGGCCAGATTTAATCACCTGCCCTAACATACGAGATACTTCTTCTAATGAACCACCTGGATTATTTCTTAAATCGATAATAATTCCATCTACATTTTTAGCAGATAATTCTTTAAGTACATTATTCGTATCTTCAGAAACTGAACGATATTCTGTTCCTGCACGGCGTGCACGATAATTTAAATAGAATGATGGAATTTCAATTACACCATATGTGTATTTTTTACCGTCACGAGTAATATCAACTGTACGAGAACGAACACCCGCATCTTCTTCTTGAATAATGTCACGAGTTAATGTCACAACACGTGCTTGATTCATTGTTGCACCAGTACCCAATAATTTTAAAGTAACTTTGGTACCACGCTTACCACGAATCAATCCGACAATTTCATTACTCGGCCAACCAATCACATCTACCATTTTCTCGCCATCTTGAGCGACACCAATGATTCGATCTCCTGATTTCACCTGTCCTGATTTACTTGCAGGACCACCTTCTACAATCGTTTCAATTTTCGTGTAATCTTCATTACCACGTTCAGGTCGAATAGAAACCCCTATTCCTTCTAACTGTAAAGTAGTTTGACGATTTAATTCCATCGCATCTACAGGTGGGAAGTAGTTACTATGTGGATCGTAAGTCAACGTCATTGCATTAAGTGTTTTATCTAAAACATCATCACTATTTAAACGCTTAATTCGTTCCAACTGACGTGTATAACGCTTCGTTAATGTTTGAACTGGGGTTAAATCTTCGGGGCTTACCAAATCTTGACCATTCGCCAACTCTGGGTTGTCTTTAAGTGCTTTTTGTTTCGCCTTTTCTTCTTCTTTGCTAATGTTTAAACTAATCAATTGAGACACTAAAATTTTATTCCAGTGCTCTTGTTGCTCTTCTTTTGTTTTAAAGAAAGGTGCTTTTTCACGATCAGTTTGGAAAACAATATCTGGTTGATTTAAGTTCTGTGGCTTTTTAAGTTCAGCCAACATATGCTCATAAAATTGTTTTAAACGATTTCGATATTGTTCATGAATTGCATAAGGACCCGTTAAATCCCCTGCTTTTAAAGCCGCTCCAAAATTTGAACCATATTTTTTCTTATAATTCGCCACTTCTGATTCTAAAAAAAGTGTGTGATCTGGATCTAAGCTATCAATATAAAAATCAAAAATTCGATTTGAAGTATTTGCATCCAATCTTTGGTTTAAATAATGTTGACGATCAACTAAAGTCGCCAATTGGCGTGAAACGAGAGCTTGTTCTTGTGTGGGAATAATGGCTTTTTGGGTAACAGCTTCCTTTGAAGTCGATGCAATTGCCCCATTAATAGCATGTGTAAAGAATAGTCCACCAGTTGCAATAGCAATAGCGCAAGCGATTGTTTGAAGTTTCATAAAAAATTCTTTGTTCCTTGGTTTATAACCAATCTAAATGTTGTTTTCTGCCTTCAATCATAGCATTTTCAAAGCAAAAACAACTTCTTTGAATTCATAATAATCAGTTTTATCATATTCTATACTGTGAAAATGTAGCAAATCATTGCAGAATTCGGTTATTGTCTTCTTGTAAAAATTCGAACACGGACACAAATATGATTGGCGCATTGATGCTCGACATCGCTGGCACATACCTAACTCAAGAAGATATTGAACTATTACAAGCTCCGCAAGTAGGTGGAGTCATTTTATTTGGTCGAAATATTGAATCGCCTCAACAAGTTCGCGCATTAACCGACCACATGCGCCAAATTCGCCCAGATATTTTAATTGCAGTCGACCAAGAAGGTGGTCGCGTACAACGCTTAAAACAAGGCTTTACACTTTTACCTGCAATGGGTCGCTTTGGCGATCTCTATAAAACAGAACCACTTCAAGCACTTGATTTAGCCGAACAATGTGGCTGGCTCATGGCAACAGAAGTTTTGGCTATAGGCATCGATTTTAGTTTTGCCCCTGTGCTTGATCTAAATGATATTAGTGATGTCATTGGGGATCGTAGTTTTGCACAAAATATTAATGACATCATTCCTTTAGCCGCAGCATTCCTAAAAGGCATGAAACGTGCAGGTATGGCATCTACAGGGAAACATTTCCCAGGTCATGGTTCTGTAAAAGCTGATTCACATGTAGCAGCAGCAATTGACTCACGTTCATTTGAAGAAATAAAAGCTAAAGATATGCAGACATTTATTAGACTGCAATCTCAACTTGATGCACTTATGCCTGCTCATGTCATTTATGATCAAATTGATCCAAATCCTGCTGGATTCTCAGAATTTTGGATTCAACACATTTTACGTCAAACTCTAAAATTTGATGGTGTTTTATTCTCAGATGATTTAAGCATGCAAGCTGCTTGTGTTGCTGGTGGTGCTGATGCACGTATTCGCGCTGCTTTAAAAGCTGGCTGTGATATGGGCTTAGTCTGTAATGATCGTGAAGCACAATGTATTGCACTTAAAGGTATTGAAGATTTACCTCTTCCAAACCAAGACCGCCTAGAAAGAATGCGTGGAAAAATTCCAGATTTAAGCATTAGTGATGTTTTAGATTTAGGTGCCGAATGGCAAAAAGTACGTGACAACATCACTGCTTTTAAAAATGCAATGCAATAAAATACTTAGTTCCTGCTCTTTCATGTTATTCATTTACTTAAAAGAGCAGATTTTCTTATTTTTATCTTGCAATGTTTTATTCATTTCAAATTAAGTCCTTATTTTAATTTTTATTATTTTTCTATTTTGATGCTTCATTGTCCGAGTTTAGACTGTTAATATCGATCATGAAATTTCTAAGTGATCAAACCGCTATGCAAGAATCTGTTGAACAATATATGCAAACGGTAGGACAACAAGCACGCCAAGCGTCTAGTGTTTTGGCAAGCGCTTCTACCCAAGTTAAAAATAATGCTTTATCTGCAATTTATACTGCGTTAAAAAACAGTGAAACTGCAATATTGGCTGCAAACCAAATTGACATGCAAAATGCGCATAAAAACAATTTAGACAGTGCTTTACTTGATCGCTTAGAACTGAACCCCACACGCTTTCAAGCTATGCTTGATGGTTTAAAAGATGTTATTGGTTTAAAAGATCCAATTGGTGAAATCACAGATATGGCTTATCGCCCTACTGGTATCCAATTGGGTAAAATGCGTGTGCCTTTAGGTGTGGTTGGTATGATTTACGAATCACGCCCTAACGTAACACTTGAAGCTGCATCTTTAGCATTAAAGTCGGGTAATGCTATTATTTTACGTGGTGGATCGGAAGCAATTGAGTCAAATAAAGCCATTGCAACAGCGATTCAACAGGGTTTAAAAGTAGCAGAATTACCTGAAACTTGCGTACAAGTCATTCAGACTACAGACCGTGCTGCTGTCGGACAACTTATCACATTATCTGAATATGTAGATGTCATTGTTCCACGTGGAGGCAAAGGCTTAATTGAACGTATTACACGTGAAGCGCGTATTCCTGTCATTAAGCATTTAGATGGTAATTGTCATGTCTTTGTAGAAGCACAGGCAGATTTTCATAAAGCTTTAGCTATTGCACTCAATGCTAAAACACACCGTTATGGCGTATGTAATGCAATGGAAACTCTTTTGGTTGATGAAAAAGTTGCAGATGCTTTTTTACCTCAAATTGCCAAACTTTATGCTGAAAAACAAGTTGAACTTCGTGGTTGCCCAATTACCCAACGTATTTTAGGTGAAACTGTAAAAGCAGCGACTGAAGAAGATTGGTATGAAGAATATCTTGGTCCTATTTTGGCTGTGAAAGTTGTTTCATGTATGGATGAAGCAATTACTCACATTAATAAATATGGTTCACATCATACTGATGCCATCATTACTGAAAATTTTAGCTTGGCACGCCAATTCCTTGCTCGTGTAGATTCAAGTTCTGTCATGATCAATGCATCAACTCGTTTTGCTGATGGTTTTGAATATGGCTTAGGTGCTGAAATTGGTATTTCAACCGATAAAATTCATGCACGTGGTCCAGTTGGACTTGAGGGTTTAACTTCTCAAAAATGGATTGTATTTGGTGATGGTCAAATTCGCCAATAATATAAATTTTGCATTTAGCTTCTAAAAAGGAGCTAAATGCTTTTTCTGCTACATAAAATTACGCAAATAAGTTCACTAAATTATTAAATAACATATTTTAATTTGCATTTATCATGTTATCTTTGTTCTAAGATTTAACATATCATTTTTAAGTGATATTTCATTAATAAATGAAAACAATCAAATGATAAATTTTAGTTATTATTGATTTTATCGTCGATTGTGCTTAAGTCTAATCTCCTAAAGTCTATCTAGGAGGAATAAAACTCCCATGATAAAACATAATTAATGATCAATATTATATCTTCCATAATTATGAATATCGATCAAATCAGGGAAAAGTATTTCAATTAAAATCGGGTAAAAAAACGTGTCTACATCTATCTTAGTTATTAACTGTGGTTCTTCATCCATTAAATATGCTTTAGTATCTGATCGACGTGAAGACCGAATTTTTGGTTTAGCAGAAAACTTAGGTTCTCCTGAAGCACGTATTAAAGGTATTACGGTCGGAGGTGAAGCTTTGGAATTATCTATTCCAAATGCAGACCATGAAAAAGCTTTAGAAACGATTTTAGAACGTTTATCTCATTATAACCCCCAAGCGATTGGTCACCGTGTCGTACACGGTGGTACTTTAACCAAAGCAGAATTACTTACTCCTGAAATTGTACAACGCATTCGTGAGGCAACTCCTCTAGCACCATTGCATAACCCTGCTCATTTAGTCGGTATTGATGCAACAATGCGTTTATTCCCTGAACTTCCACAAGTTGCTGTTTTTGATACTGCATTCCATCAAACAATGCCATCACATGCGTATCGTTATGCTTTACCCAAATTTCTCTACACCCAACATAATGTACGTCGTTACGGTTTCCATGGTACAAGTCATGCTTATGTTTCTGACCGCGGTTCAGAACTTGCTGGAAGCTTTAGAGAAGGTGGCTGGTTAACAGCACATTTAGGTAATGGTAGCTCGACTTGCGCAATTTGGAATGGTCAAAGCGTTGATACATCTATGGGTTTAACACCATTAGAAGGTGTTGTAATGGGAACTCGTAGTGGTGATGTTGATCCTAGTATCCATAGCTTCCTTGCAACCAATTTAGGTTGGGATATCTATAAAATAGATAAAATGCTCAATAGCCAAAGTGGTCTCCTTGGTTTATCTGACTTATCTAATGATATGCGTACATTGATTGAAGCTTCTGAACAAGGAAATGAAGATGCTACTTTAGCTATCGAAGTATTCTGCTATCGCTTAGCAAAATCTCTAGCTGGCTTAAGCTGTGGTTTGCCACGTATTGATGGCTTATTCTTCACAGGTGGTATAGGAGAAAACTCCGCTTATATCCGTGAAAAAACCATGTCTTACCTCCCTCACTTTGGTTTTAATCTCAGTAAAGAAAAAAATGATGAGTTAAAACGCGGTACAGAAGGTCGTATTGATGCTGGCGTTGGTCCACAAATTTGGGTTGTTCCAACAGATGAAGAAGGTCGTATTGCAAAAGAAACCATTCATGTTGTGGAAACAGAGGTTCATCAGACAACTGGAAAAAAGCTTAAAGCACAAGCAATGATGGCATAATCCATCATTGCTTGTATAAACACCATCATACTCATTCAATTTAGACTTATATTATGAAAACAATTTTATTAGTTCCTACTGGTGAAGGTGTAGGCTTAACTTCAGCATGTTTAGGCTTGGTTTATGCATTAGAATGTCAAGGTATAAAAGCTGGCTTTCTTAAACCATTTTCACAAGAAGCTAACTTTTCTGATTCAGATCGTACGACTGCCTTATATGCACATTTGTTTCAAAATGAAACAGTTGAACCGATCCGTTATGAATCATTAGTTACCCAATTAAATAATGATGAAAAAGATGAGCTCTTAGAAGAAACGGTTCGCTTACATCGTCAAGTGGCAAAATCACACGACTTAATTATTGTTGAAGGGCTTGTACCAACAAATCGTGATTCTTTTGCAACAGAATTAAATGCAACTCTAGCAAAAGCTTTAAATGCAAAAGTCGTCGTAGTCAGTAATGCAGATATTCAACACGCAGCTCAAACTGCTGAAAAAGTTGAAAACCAATTACGTCAATATAGCCTTTCACCTGAACGTCTTTCAGGTGTGCTATTTATGCGTACAAAGGGTTTATCTGAAGAATCTGCACAAATTCCTGTCACATTCGATCCAAGTTTACGTCTAGAAAATGAAACACAAACATTTATTCAAAATATTCAAAAAACGCACGCACATATCGGAAGCCAACAACTTCCTATTATTGGGTTAGTTCCATTTAGTAATATATTAAGCGTACCTCGTATTTCTGACTTAGCATCATGTATTCAAGCAACTTGGATTAATGAAGGCGAAGCACATTTACGTCGTGTCTTACACAGTAGTTTAATTTCCTCTAATATTGATAAAGAACTGCATAAGTTTATTGCAGGCGAACTCATTATTGCTTCTGCTGATCGTAGTGATGCTATTTTGGCAGCAAGTGTTGCAAATGAAAGTGGTATTCCATTGGCAGGCTTAGTTCTTGCTGAATCAGATTTACAGCAATCTGCAATTCTTAAATTCTGTCAGCATGCAATCAAACAAGGTTTACCTGTTTTACATACACCTCTTAATGCTTTTGAAGCCGCACAGAAACTTGCTAACTTTAGTAATGAAATTCCAGTAGATGATACAGAACGTGCGACACAAGTTACCCGTTTTGTTTCTAGTCATATTCATCCAGAATGGATTACACAACTTTTAGCAGGCACAGAACAATCTCGTTTATCCCCTTCTGCATTCCGTCATGAATTGGTGCAAAAATCAATTGCAGCGAAAAAGCGTATTGTATTACCTGAAGGTGATGAACCTCGTACTGTTCAAGCAGCAGCAATTTGCCAAGCACGTGGTATTGCCGATTGTATTTTACTTGCTAAACCAGAAACTGTATTAGAGGTCGCAAAAGCACGTGGAATTGAATTACCAAGTAGTTTAGAAATTATTGATCCTGATTTAATTCGTGATCAATATGTACCCAAAGTGGTTGAATTACGTAAAGGTAAACTCAACGAATTACAAGCCAAAGAACAACTTCAAGATACTGTTGTTTTAGGTACGATGATGCTTGCACTTGATCAAGTTGATGGTTTGGTTTCAGGCGCTGTTCATACCACAGCAAATACGGTACGCCCTGCTTTCCAGCTCATTAAAACAGCACCTGAATACTCTTTAGTTTCATCTATTTTCTTTATGCTGTTACCAGATGAAGTTTATGTTTATGGTGACTGTGCAATTAATCCAGATCCAACTGCAGAACAATTGGCTGAAATTGCAATTCAATCTGCCGATTCAGCTAAAGCATTTGGTATTGACCCTCGTATTGCCATGATTTCTTATTCAACAGGAACTTCTGGTGCTGGTGCCGACGTAGAAAAAGTGGCTGAAGCAACACGTATTGCGCAAGAACGTCGTCCAGATTTATTAATAGATGGTCCTTTACAATATGATGCTGCATCTGTAGAAAGTGTTGGTCGCTCAAAAGCACCAAACTCTCAAGTTGCAGGTCGTGCCAATGTCTTTATTTTCCCAGATTTAAATACAGGCAATACGACGTACAAAGCGGTACAACGTGCAGCAAATGTTGTGAGTGTTGGTCCAATGTTGCAAGGTTTAAATAAACCTGTCAACGATTTGTCTCGTGGTGCTTTGGTCGATGATATTGTCTTTACCATTGCATTAACAGCAATTCAATCTGCTCAACAAGAAGCATAAATTTTATATTCGCTCTATAAAACATCAGCTTTTAAGGCTGATGTTTTTTATTTCCAAATGAAAAGTATTAAATAAGTCACATTATTTAAATTCATAAAACTCATATTATAAAAATAAGCTTAAAATTCTAAATTTAAACATTTTTATTCAATTAAACAAATACTTAAAGTTAATAAAAATATTTATATTGTCTTTAAAATCATTTAAAAAATATTTCTAATGCGCACTTAATATGCTATAAATAATAAAAATATAAAATAAAAAATAACATAAAAGTGATTTTAATCACACAATAAAAAATTAAAGGGGTCTATTTAAATGAATCATTTAATAAATAAAAAATATCTGAACAATCATGTCATTCAAGCAATGATACAACACCATGACCACTTAACAGTTTTCAAAAAAAGTGTACTCAGTTTAAGTATTATTTTAATGTCTACAACCACATTAGCCATTCAAGTCATTGAAACAAATGGAAGCGGTGGTGCTATTAGAACGCCAAATGCTTCTGTCAATGAGGCAAACAGCAATAATGCAGAACTTAATAATCCTTATCGACCAATTGATTTACCTGTTTCTCAGGACAGTTATGGTGTTGCTTTAGGCACTAATGCAGATGCCAGTTCTGGTGCCTCAATCGTTATAGGAAGTAACTCTGCAACACAAGAAGGTTCTGGTTATAGAGGTAACTCTATAATTGTTGGGAGTGGCTCCTATGCTGCTGGTTGGTCAAATATGATTATTGGAAATAATTCGTATGCACATGGTGATGGTTCACAAGCTATTGGTCGCGAAGCCGTTGCAAATGCAGATAATGCACTAGCTCTTGGCACAACATCTGCTGCAACTGGTGATCGCTCTATTGCAATTGGTCAATCTGCCAATGCTTCTGGTTTTGCAGCAATTGCTGTAGGTTCATCAAATTCAAGTAATATTGGCTATGCAAATAATGCAGCAAATGCTTCTGGTAATTACTCACTTTCGTTAGGTTCTATGTCTACTTCAAGTGGCTCTAATAGTATTGCGATTGGTACTGATACACATGCAAGTTATAATTCATCACTTGCTGTAGGACAGAATTCTAGTGCTTCAGCCAATAATGCAGTTGCTCTTGGACAAAATTCTACAGCAAAAAATACAAGTGCTATCGCTTTTGGAGCAAATTCCACTGCAGAAGCAAACAATGGAATCGCAATTGGAAGTTCATCACATAGTGAAGGAAATAGCTCTGTTGCTATCGGAAGTAGTTCTTGGACAAATAATGATAGTAGTGT
This sequence comes from Acinetobacter equi, assembly GCF_001307195.1. Classification (NCBI taxonomy): domain Bacteria; kingdom Pseudomonadati; phylum Pseudomonadota; class Gammaproteobacteria; order Moraxellales; family Moraxellaceae; genus Acinetobacter; species Acinetobacter equi. The sequence goes on from NZ_CP012808.1 coordinate 373,962, forward strand.
TGCCATTGGTCAAACTGCTTATGCCATTGGCACAAATGCTGTCGCTTTAGGTACAAATACTCAATCAACTGCTACCAATATAGTATTGCAATTGGGCAGTCTGCTGATGCTGTCGCTACCAGCGCCATCGCTTTTGGTGATAACTCTCTGTCTAATGCAACAAATAGTATTGCTGTAGGAACAGCCAGCCAAGCGACTGGGAATAGTGCTGTCGCTTTTGGAGATAGCGCTATTGCTAACTCTTCAAATAGCGTTGCGATTGGTAAAAACTCCCTTGCAACCAATAGTAATGCAACTGCTTTAGGTAGTTATACAACTGCTAGTGGAGTCAATAGTGTAGCTTTAGGAACATCATCGGTCGGCTCAGGAATACAGTCTGTTGCAATTGGAACTGCTGCAGTAGCAAATAGTGACAATAGTGTTGCCATTGGTCAAACCTCTCATGCCTACGGAAATAATTCATTGGCTTTAGGGACAAATTCAACTGCATATGCCAATAATACGATTGCGATTGGACAAGAAGCAGGTGCAACTGGTGTTAATGCTATTGCATTAGGAACGAATTCTACTGCAAATGGTATTGCAGGTGTTTCTCTTGGACAAGCATCCAGTGCAGTTGGTAACAATTCCGTTGCGATTGGACAAAATTCACTTGCAAATAGAACCAATGCTATTGCCTTAGGTGCAAATGCAACCACCACTACAGGTGCCACTCAAGTTGCTAGTGTTACCCAAAAAAATATTACTTTTGGAAACTTTGCTGGACAAGTTTCTGATGCGGGCATGCAAGTTTCAGTTGGTTCCGCTGGTGCAGAACGCCAATTAAAAAATGTCGGTTCAGGAAGTATTAGTGCAACCAGTACCGATGCGATTAATGGTAGCCAGCTCTATGCCACCAACAATGCTTTAGGTAATACAGCTAATAGCCTTGTACCAATTATTGGTGGAAATACCGTACTTAATCCAGATGGTTCAATTTCTACAGGGAATATTGGAAATACTGGAAAAAATAGTATTCATGAAGCCATTGCTGCTGCAAAAACCAAAGTCTCTCAGGGTAAAAATATAAAAGTGACCCCAACTATTAACTCTGATGGTAGTACCACCTATGAAGTTGCAACACAAGATGATGTTACTTTTAATTCAATCAATGTCGGTCCTGTAACCATTAACCAAGCTGGAATTAATGCAGGTAATACTAAAATCATCAATATTTCCAAGGGAGATATTTCATCCACCTCAAAAGATGCTGTTAATGGTTCACAACTTCATAATGTTGGAGACACCATTTATAACATTATTGGTGCAGGTGCAGATTTTGATGCAGGACAAGGACCCACTTTTATTGTTACAGAAAACTCATACTATACAATTGGTGATGCCATAGATGCTTTGGATCGTGAAGATAAACGTTTAGATAAAGATTTAGAAAAAGCTTCAAAATGGGCAAATGCAGGAATTGCATCTGCTATGGCTTTAGAGCCAGCTCCTCATCTCGCTGGAAAATGGACATATGCTATAGGTGCAGCACATCATTCTTCGGAAACTGGATTTGGAACAAATCTAAGAAAAACAGCAGATAATGGACGTTGGTCTATGACCATTGGTGTTACTGGAGCAACAGCTGGTCTACCTGGAGTTCGATTTGGAATGAGTGGTGTAATCAACTAATAAAAATATAAGAATAAATAAAAAATATAAATTAAATTGAGATATTAAAATGAAAAAGAAAATTCTAATCACAAGCCTATTCATGGGGTGGATGGCAATTTCTACAGCTTTAAGTGCTGATGAACCTATTGACTCAAATTCAGAACTCCACTTCCCTGAAATTAAAAAAAGTTACTTAAAACAAGTTCATCGTTATGAATACGATGATGTTGCTCGTCTAGACATTGAACTAACGAAAGATCAATTTAGACAGCTCCTTGGCAACCCTCATTTTAATGAAGGGCTCCTTTTTGAAAAAGTTTGGCACTATGTCCTCGATATTCGTATTCCCAATACTCAAACCTATAAACGTTGCCAACTCCGCATCGACTTTGATAAAAAATATTTAGCTAAACAACTCACTTGGAAATGTGAAGATTGTTCTAACTTTATTGAACCTAGCGTATCTAATGTTCCAGAGGTCGTACCTGTGGAGTTATCAACGCCTATTGCCGAACTAATGCCTGAACCAGTACTAAGCACTGAAAGAATCACATTAAATGGTGATGTCCTATTTAAATTTAATGGTTCTGATGTAGCAAGCTTATTACCTAAAGGCATTCAAAATTTAGAAAATATTTTATTTAATCTTCAAGATACCTATCGTCATGTAGAGAGCATTCGTGTGATTGGGCATACTGACCGCTTAGGAAGTACCCAATATAACCATGCACTCGGTTTAGCACGCGCTCAAACCATACAACAGTATTTAGTCAATCAAGGTGTGCCTGTCGAAGTCATGTCTTCTGATAGTTTAGGTGAAACAACTCCTGTGACTGATGGTTGTTATCATGAAAAAAATCTAAAACAACAAAAAATATGTTTACAACCAGACCGCCGAGTAGAGTTAGAAATTACTGGCGTAAAAAGATAATTAAAAAAAACAAAATTAAAATATTTTAAATTGGGGTTTTAAACATGGATAGAATCATAAGAAATGTACGTTCATCACATCATCAATATTTAGAATATACGACTGATCTTAGAGCACACATTTTTAAAATGAGTGTACTGGGCATGAGTATACTTTTTGCAAATTCTTCGGCTTTCGCTGAACGTGTAATACAAACAACTGATAGTGGCGGTGTTATATCATTTTCTATAAGAACAACTGATGCTACAGCCAATCCTGGTACTGTAAATCTTATAAACTGGATGAACCCAGCAACCCCAACCGGACTAACAGATACAAGTGATTATGCTCAAGCTATTGCTATTGGTTCAAATGCGAATGCTTTCGCAGCAGGATCAATTGTTATAGGAAGTGAATCTACTGCTACAAGTAATAGTGCCTTTAGTATTAACGGTTCCCACCCAAACCAAGGCGTTCATTTACTTATAGGACAAGGTACTTATGTGAATGGTAATAACCATGTAGCAATTGGTGCAAACTCCTTTGTAGACGGTGGTGAAGGTGCTGTTTCTATTGGTCGTGAATCAGTTGTATACGGTAATGCAGTCGCCATTGGGAATACAACCACATCTATTGGAACAAGTTCCGTCGCTTTAGGTCAATCATCAACAGCAACAGGACATGCATCATTTGCTTTAGGCTCTTCTACCAACTCTGGGCTTTATTATGGTAATGATGCTGCCAATGCCGCAGGAAATTATGCATTCACTATAGGCTCTCAATCTTCTGCAAATGGAACCAGCAGCCTTGCCGTCGGTCGGTCAGCACTAGCCTATGATAGTCATACGATAGCTGTAGGAAATGATGCTACGGCCGTTTCAGAATATAGTGTTGCTCTTGGAAAAGAAGCATATTCTGCCGGTACAAATGCACTTGCTTTGGGTGGTAATACCTCATCTACAGCAAGTGATAGTCTTGCTATTAGGCAATCAGCTCAGGCTTCTCATAATAATGCAACATCTATAGGCTATAGTTCTGTTGCTAGTGCATCAAATAGTATTGCTATTGGTCAATCGGCTTATGCCACAAATACAAATGCCACTGCTGCTGGTGCAAACTCAGTTGCAAATGGAAGTAATAGTTTTGCTATTGGCTCATCTGCCCAAGCTCTAAACTCTAATAGTCTTTCATTAGGTGATAGAGCTTATTCAAGTGGAATAAATAGCGTAGCAATGGGTACATCCTCTCAAGCGACTAACACTGGAGCACTTGCACTTGGTACAAGTGCTATTGCTAATTCATTAGAAAGTATTGCATTAGGTCAATCAAGCCAAGCCATTAATAGTAGAGCGACATCTATAGGAAATTCTGCTTTTGCGAGTGGTGTAGATAGCTTGGCAATAGGAAATGTAACTAGAGCCACCAGTAATAACTCTGTCGCAATAGGAGATAATACTCAAGCAAATAATATAAATGCTGTTGCAATTGGTGAATCGGCAAAAGCAAATGCAAATAATGCTTTAGCCTTGGGAAATAATGCAACAGCAAATGCCGAAAGCTCTATTGCAATGGGTATATCCTCTACAGCAAGTAATACTAATGCAATTGCTTTAGGTACAGGCTCACTTGCAAATAGCTCCAGCAGCATTGCTGTTGGTCAATCATCCCAAGCAACCGCAACAAATGCTACTGCGATTGGTCAAGGTGCAATTGCCAATAAAACAAATGCTGTTGCTTTAGGAGAAAATGCAACGACCAATACCAATGCTACCAAAGTTGCTAGCGTCACTCAAAAAGGCATTACTTTTGGAAACTTTGCAGGGCAAGTTTCTGATGTTGGAATGCAAGTTTCTTTTGGTGCTACAGGTGAAGAACGTCAACTAAAAAGTGTTGCTGCAGGAAATATTAGTGCTTCCAGTACCGATGCGATTAACGGTAGTCAACTTTATGCAACCAATAATGCCTTAGGTAATATGGCACTTAGCTTAGTTGATATTATTGGTGGAAGTACAATTCTTAATCCTGATGGTTCAATTTCCACTGGGAATATTGGAAATACTGGAAAAGATAACATTCATGAAGCTGTTGCTGCTGCAAAAACCAAAGTATCTGCAGGTAAAAATATACAAGTTACCCCGACTATTAATGCCGATGGAAGTACAACATATAACGTTGCAACTAAAGATGATGTTATTTTTAACTCTGTCAATATTGGTCCTCTTGTCATTAACCAAGAAGGAATAAATGCTGGTGATACAAAAATTATAAATGTCGCAGATGGAGATATTTCTCCAACATCCACGGATATGATTAATGGTTCTCAACTACATAATGTAGGAACAACAATTTATGACATTATTGGTGCAGGTTCTGATTTTGATGCAGGACGTGGTCCAACATTTATTGTTGCTGGAGACTCATATTATACGGTCGGTGATGCAATACATGCATTAGACCGAGAAGATAAACGCTTACAACAAGCAATTAATGATGCCGCAGATAAAGCATATGCAGGTATTGCTGCTGCAATGGCATTAGAATCAGCACCGTATATTGCAGGAAAATGGACTTATTCAGTAGGCGCAGCACATTTTGCATCAGAAACAGCTTTTGGTGCAACACTGAGAAAAACTTCAGACAATGGCCGTTGGTCTATGACAATTGGTGTTGCAGGAGCAAGTGAAGGAGATGCCAGCGTCCGATTTGGTATCAGCGCAATTACCAACTTATAAACACTCAGAATAAAATAAATAATCATGAGAAAATGAAAATGGAAAAAACAATCTTAATAATGAGCCTGATTATAGGATGGGGAACGTTTTCAGGAACAGTGAGTGCAAATGAACCCATAGACTCAAATGCTGAGCTATATTTTCCTGACATAAAGAAAAGTTACTTAAAACAAGTTCATCGATATGAATATAAAGATATTGCACGTTTAGAAATTGGTTTAACTAAAGATCAATTTAGACAACTATTAGGTAATCCACATTTTAATGAAGGACTGCTTTTTGAACATATTTGGCACTATGTTCTAGATATTCGTATTCCTCATACACAGACCTATAAACGCTGCCAACTCCGTATCGATTTCGACAAAAAATATTTAGCGGAGAAATTGACATGGAAAGGTGAAGATTGTGCTCACTTCATTGAACCAGAGCCTGCTATCGAGTCCGCTGAAAATACAATAAATCCTATGCAAGAAATAACAACAGAAAAAATTTCATTAGATCAAGATATCTTGTTCAAATTTAATGGTTCAACATTAGATAGTTTACTACCAGGAGGGATCCACAATTTAAATACAATATTATCGAGTATCGAACAACGCTATCAGCAGGTTAACTCTATTCATATCATAGGTCATACAGATCATATTGGTGATAGCACCAAAAATTATGCTCTAGGCTTAGCTCGTGCACAAACTATTCAACAGCACCTAATCAACCTGAATATTCCAGCAGAAATCATTACGTATAGTAGTTTAGGCGAAACTCGCCCACTGACCGATGGCTGTAATAACATTAAAAACTTAAGTCAGCGTAAAATTTGTTTGCAACCTGATCGTCGTGTCGACCTAGATGTCTCGGGCATTCTTAAATAATTATTATGCTCACTATGATTTTTAAAAGACTAGAAAAGAAATAAAGCCAGCTCTATGTTGGCTTTATTAAATCTCATTTATATATACAAACAGTTTAAAATAGCTAAAAATCAATATAAAAAAACATAATAAGATTGAAAGAGAAGAAAATACATTTGATCGAAAAATTAATAAATATGAGCAACAAGACATTGAACTAGAAAGAATGTATTTACCATAATTTTAAATATTATGAATACAGCATAAGTAGATAGATCAAAGAATATATTCAGTCATATTAATGCTTATGCTCAAATATTAGCTTCACCGCTAAACCTGCTAAAACTGTTCCCATTATCCATTTTTGTATTTTAATCCATTGTGGTTTTTTACTTAAAATTAAAGCCACATATCCCGCAGTAAATACAATTAAAGCATTCACTGAAATACTAATTATAATTTGTGTAAAGCCTAGTAAAACTGTTTGTAAAAATATAGTCCCCTGCTCAGGGCGAATAAATTGTGGTAATAACGATAGATACATGATAGCAATTTTAGGATTGAGTAAATTGGTTAAAAATCCCATCAAAAATAATTTTATCGCGCCATCTTCTTGTAATTTTTGTGGTTGAAAAAGAGACTTTGCACTTGGCTTAATTGCACTCCATGCTAACCACAGTAAATATATTGCACCGAGTATACGAATTGCATCATAAGCATAAGGAATCGCGAATAATAATGCACTAATTCCCAATGCAGCACACAGCATATAAAAGACAAAGCCTAAAACAACACCACTTAATGAAATGAGGCCAGCCTTTCTCCCCTGACAAATTGATCTTGAAATTAAATAGATCATATTTGGTCCAGGTGTAAGAACCATTAAAAAAGCAATAAATGCAAACCCAAGAATTTGATGAAAATCCACTTGAAGTCAATCTTTCAGTTAACTAAAAATATTTTATAACGAACAATGAAATAAGGATATTAAAATAAGAAGATTGAATGAGGAATATAAAAGAAATTGAAATTTTTATTATTTTTATTATTTTTATAGAAAAGAAGATGAAGCTTATGCTTGATCTTCTTGTTGACCGTAGAACCAAGTTGCTGCGATATACAAAGAAAAACCAATAACAGAGACAATGGCAGTAATCATAAATTTAAACTCTAACTTCGATAACGCCATTATGTAAAAGAAATATGACAACTTTATGACAAATATGACATCTACAATAAATATTTTAAATTAAATAAAATCAATTACTTATATTTATTAATTTTAAACAAATGATTAATTATTTTCCCTTATGTCATAATTTTCAATCAAATAAAAGATAATTTTTAGAAAATATGACAATAAATTAACAATAATGACAATACATTAAACTTTCGACCAAAGCTTGAGCAAAACACCCACAACTTACTCATTTTATCTTATAATTTAGCCCGCTAGCTAACAGCCCGCTCAAGAGATTTTTTGATATGACAACTATTATCAAGCAAGATGACTTGATCACATCGGTTAAAGATGCGCTTCAGTTCATTTCTTACTATCACCCACAAGACTTTATCCAAGCGATGAGTCGTGCGTATGACCGTGAAGAAAACAAAGCTGCAAAGGATGCAATTGCACAAATCTTAATTAACTCTCGTATGTGTGCAGAAGGACATCGTCCAATTTGCCAAGATACCGGTATCGTAAACGTATTCGTTGAAGTGGGCATGGATGTTAAATTTGATTTAACCATGAGCTTAGACGATGCAATTAACGAAGGTGTACGCCAAGGTTACTTAGAAAATACGAATGTGCTTCGTGCTTCTGTTCTTGCAGATCCTGCTTTTGGTCGTAAAAATACAAAAGACAATACACCTGCTGTGATTTACCACAAACTTGTTCCTGGTAATAAAGTTGATATTACTGTTGCAGCAAAAGGTGGTGGCTCAGAAAATAAATCTAAACTTGCAATGCTTAACCCATCAGACTCAATTGTAGATTGGGTGCTTAAAACTGTTCCAACCATGGGTGCAGGCTGGTGTCCACCAGGTATGCTCGGTATCGGTATTGGTGGTACTGCTGAAAAAGCTATGATGCTTGCAAAAGAAGCACTCATGGAAGAGATCAATATGGACGAATTACTTCGTCGTGGTCCACAAAACAAACTTGAAGAACTTCGTATTGAAATCTTCGAAAAAGTAAATGCGCTTGGTATTGGTGCACAAGGTCTTGGCGGTTTAACAACTGTTCTAGACATTAAAATTAAAGATTATCCATGTCACGCTGCTGGTAAACCAGTCGGTATGATTCCGAACTGTGCTGCAACTCGTCATGCACATTTCCAATTAGATGGCACAGGTCCAGCTTATATCCAAGCACCGAGCTTAGAAGATTATCCTTCTGTAACTTGGGATTCATCAACTTCTAAACGTGTTGACCTAGACAACATCACTCAAGAAGAAATGAATGCTTGGAAACCAGGTGATACACTTCTTCTTAACGGTACAATCTATACAGGCCGTGATGCTGCGCACAAACGTATGGTTGATATGCTAAATAATGGTGAAGAACTTCCTGTAGATCTTAAAGGTAAATTCATCTACTACGTTGGCCCTGTAGATCCTGTGGGTGATGAAGTCGTTGGTCCTGCGGGTCCTACAACTGCAACACGTATGGACAAATTCACTCGTCAAGTGCTTGAAGCAACAGGTATGTTCGGTATGATCGGTAAAGCGGATCGTGGTCCTGCTGCCGTTGAAGCAATCAAGGACAATAAAGCAACTTACTTAATGGCTGTTGGTGGTGCCGCATACTTAGTATCTAAAGCAATCCGCGAAGCTGAAGTTGTTGCATTTGCTGATCTTGGTATGGAAGCAATTTACAAATTTGTAGTAAAAGATATGCCTGTATCTGTAGCTGTTGATGTAAATGGTACGTCTGTACATGCAACTGCACCAAAAATTTGGCAAGCTAAAATTGGTAAAATTCCAGTCGTTGATGCTGCTGCAAAATAATGTAAATTAATTTACTAGATTCAAAAAAAGCACTCTATGATTAGAGTGCTTTTTTATATTGGAATATAAAATCACAATGAGTTTATTAAAGAAAATAGGTATTGGAAGTCTATGTATATTTGCGATAACTACCCATGCTCAACAACCTACCGAACAGCAAGTCACAAAGCTGATACAAGTAATGAATGTAGAACAATTATTACAAGAAACAGTTCAACAACTAAAACCACAATTTGACCAACAAGCAAATAGTGTTGTAAAAAGTATTGTGAAAAAAGAACAATTGTCTCCTGAACAACAGAAAATTGCAGATGAATTTGCAGAACATCTTTTTCAATATACATTGAATGCAATTGCATGGGACAAAATGAAACCAATTTATGAAAAAATATATAAAGATATTTATAACGAAAAAGAAGTACAAGCTCAGATAGACTTCTATTCATCAGCTATTGGTCAAGCTATTTTAAAAAAAACCCCTTTAGTTGCAGAAGAATCAATGAAATTGGTAAATCAACAATTAATGTCTACATTACAAAATTCTGAAAAAGAATTTATGGAAATAAATAAAAAGTTGAGCACGCTAAAATAATCAGACATATATTTTTTCTTTTTAAATAGAAAAACGTGGAAAGTAAACTTTCCACGTTTTTTCAAGATTATTTCAGGATCTAAGCAGATTTAGAATCTAAAATTTTCAAATCTACTTTTTCTTCCTCAACTTCTTCAGTTTTTACTTGACGCTCTGGTTTGAATTCTGGTTGTGCTTTATCGTTAATGACCGCAGCATTAACCACTACAGTACCAACATCTGTACGGCTTGGTAAATCATACATCGTTTCTAAAAGCGCATTTTCCAAAATTGAGCGTAAACCACGAGCACCTGTATTACGTTCCAACGCTTTCTTTGCAACTGCACGTAAAGCATCGTCTTCAAATACAAGATCAACATTTTCCATGTCAAATAAATATTCATATTGACGAGTTAATGCATTCTTAGGTTCAGTTAGAATTTGCATAAGCGCAGCTTCATCTAACTCTTCTAAAGTCGCAATTACTGGTAAACGACCAATAAATTCAGGAATTAATCCAAACTTCACTAAATCATTCGCTTCAACTTGACTAAATAATTCCGAAAGTTTTTTAGTCTCATCTTTATTACGAACTTCAGCAGTAAAACCAATACCACCTTTTTCTTGACGTTGTTGCACAATTTTCTCAAGACCTGAGAATGCACCACCACAAATAAATAAGATGTTAGCAGTATCAATTTGAATAAATTCTTGCTGAGGATGCTTACGCCCACCTTGTGGAGGAATTGACGCAACAGTTCCTTCAATCATTTTCAATAATGCTTGCTGAACGCCTTCACCAGAAACATCACGCGTAATTGATGGGTTTTCAGATTTACGTGTGATTTTATCAATCTCATCAATATAAATAATGCCTTTTTGGGCTTTATCTACATCGTAGTCGGCTTTTTGAAGAAGCTTCTGAACAATGTTTTCAACATCTTCGCCCACGTAACCAGCTTCAGTTAATGTTGTTGCATCTGCCATAGCAAATGGAACATCAAGTAAGCGAGCCAAAGTCTGTGCAAGTAATGTCTTACCTGAACCCGTTGGACCAACCAATAAAATATTACTTTTTGCAATTTCAACATTATCATCTTTTTTATGACCATCTTGACTTACTTTTAAGCGCTTATAATGGTTATAAACAGCAACAGATAAAGTTTTCTTTGCCACATCTTGCCCAATCACATATTGGTCAAGTGCTGCACGAATTTCATGTGGTTTTGGTAATGGCTTTGCTGCCCAATCACCTGTTTCCACTTGTTGACTGGTTTGAACTAAATCTAGGCATACGTCCACACATTCATTACAGATATATGCGTCCTCACCTGCAATCAGTTTCCCGACTTCAGACTGCGTTTTACCGCAAAATGAACAATGCTTTTGTCCTTGAGGATGTTCGGACATATTAACTCCAATAAATTAATTTTAAAGAGATGGACGTTTTGTTAACACTTCATCGACCAAACCATATTCTTTTGCCTGCTGTGCAGTCATAAAGTTATCACGATCTGTATCTTTAGCAACTTGTTCGTATTCTTGACCACTATGTTCAGCCATTAAACGATTCAAGCGCTCTTTAATAAATAAAATTTCACGAGCATGAATTTCAATATCAGATGCTTGTCCACGGAAGCCACCCAATGGTTGGTGAATCATAACACGTGCATTTTCTAGACAATAACGTTTACCTTTTGCACCTGCATTCAGTAAAAACGCGCCCATTGATGCTGCTTGCCCCATACAGTATGTCACAACATCTGGTTTAATAAATTGCATGGTATCGTAAATTGCCATACCTGCAGTTACAGAACCACCTGGTGAGTTAATATAAAGATGGATATCTTTTTCAGGGTTCTCTGCCTCTAAAAACAACATCTGTGCAACAATTAAGTTCGCCATGTTGTCTTCAACTTCGCCTGTTAAGAAAATAACACGCTCTCGTAGCAGACGAGAATAAATATCAAAAGAACGTTCGCCACGAGAAGATTGCTCTACGACTACCGGTACCAAAGCGTTTTCAATTGTTGGAACATACATATGTTTATCTATTCCTAATTTTTTGTGAGTTCACCCATACTTACAATATGAGGGATAATGACTAAAATTGCAAAAGGTTCCCCATCAATTCTTTGATATTTTTTACATAATATTTGTGAATTTAAATGCAATTCTTTTCATTTTAGGGAATAAAAATGGCGCTTAAAAGCGCCATTTTTACCACAACTTAGTAATTAGCCTTGTTGACGAGCTTGTTGCTCTTTCAACAAATCTTCATAACTAACTGTTTTTTCAGTTACTTTTGCAGAATTCAAGATAAAATCTACAACTTGATCTTCTAACACAACACCCTCAATTTGAGCACGTTGTTGTTTATCATTGTTAAAGTAAGCAATTACTTCTGTTGGATCTTCATAAGAAGAAGCCATTTCTTCGATGTATGCGTCAACACGAGCTGCATCAACTTCAATTTTAGCATCAGCTAAAACTTTGCTTACTAATACGCCAAGTTTAACTGCTTTTTCAGCTTGTTCTTTGAACAAGTCATCTGGAAGCATGCTTGAATCAAACGCTTTAGCACCTTGAGCACCAAATTGTTGAGTGAATTGTTGAATCATTTGTTGACGTTGACGGTCAATTTCTTGAGCCAACATAGAAGCTGGAATTTCAACTTCGTTTGCAGCTACAAGTGCATCAAAAGTTGCACCTTTAACTTGGTTACGAAGACCATTCTTCACTTCACGTTCCATATTTTTACGAACGTCAGCTTTTAACTTCTCAACGCCTTCTTCTTCAGTTAAACCAAAGATTTTTAAGAATTCAGCATCAATTTCAGGAAGCTTTTGTTTCTCAACCAATTTAACATTGATTTTGAATTGAGCTGTTTTACCAGCAAGGTTTTCAGCTTGATAATCTTCAGGGAAAGTTACATCAATAACTTTCTCTTCGCCTTTCTTCATACCGATGATGCCATCTTCGAAGCCAGGGATCATACGGTTAGAACCCAATACTAATTTAAAGTCTTGAGCAGCACCGCCTTCAAATTTTTCGCCATCAATAGAACCTTCGAAATCAAAAGTTACTTGCATGTCTTTTTTAGCCATGCCTTTTGTTTCAGCCCATGAAGCACGTTGCTTTTGAAGATTTTCGATCATTTGATCTACATCTTTATCAGTCACTTCTGTTGATTTACGTTCAACTTCCAAACCTTCGAATTTAGCTTCGACTTCTGGATAAACTTCAACAGTAGCTTCAAAAACTAAAGCATCATCTTTCATTTCAGTTTTTTCGATGTTTGGCATACCAACAGCATTGATTTTCTCTTGCTGGATTGCTTCGAAAACTGTGTCACGAATAATATCGTTTACAACTTCTTGGTAAATACCCGCGCCATATTCACGACGTACAACATTTACAGGCACTTTACCTTGACGGAAGCCGTTAATCTTCACAGTTTTGGCAGTGCGTTTCAAGCGAGCTTCAAACTGCTCGTTAATACGGCTCGTCGGTACAGAAACATTTAAACGACGGGCAACGCCCGAAACCGCTTCAGAAGTTACTTGCATGGCTTCCTCTATATATTTAGTAATAACAGTTTTATAAAAAGTGCCACATTATATGACAACATTTGAAGATATACAAAATAACCTCATCATCTTCGTTAAAAATGTTGTAAACATAATAATTTTGTATACATTTTCTACATGATATTTATACCACAGCTTTACAATATCAAAATTTATTCTATATTTCTTTTCTTCTAATCTCTCTATCTTATCCCAACCATTTTACTTGGGATTAAAAAATGCCATTTATTACACAAAAATTATTCAACATAACTATATTTAGTCTTACAACAACATCTGTATTCGCAACATCAACAGCTATTCAAACCTCACCTTCAGAGATTCACCAACTTTCGCCCATTATTGTTTCAGCATCTGGCTTTGAACAAAGTTTAAAGGATGCTCCTGCAAGTATTAGCTTGATTACTAAAGAAGATATTGAAAAGAAAAATGCGACAACAATTGCGGACTTACTTACAGATATTCCAGGTGTTGATGTCCGTAACGGTGTTGGCAAAACATCTGCGCTTAACATCAATATTCGAGGTATGAAATCTGCTAATACCTTAATTTTAATTGATGGTCGTCGGCAAACAACTTCTATAGATGTTACTCCAAATGCTTTTGGTGAAGTTGCTACTGCTTTTTTACCTCCTCTGTCTGTAATTGAACGTATAGAAGTAATTCGTGGTCCTATGTCAACGTTATATGGTTCTGATGCGATTGGTGGAGTCATTAATATTATTACTAAAAAAGTAACAGATGAATGGCGTGGCAATATCACGTTAAGTGGCAATGCTATGGAAAATCGTGCTGAAGCAGACTCATGGAAAACAAGTTTTGCTCTCAATGGTCCTATTGTTCCAAATAAACTTGGTATGCAATTACGTGGTAGTTATTTTAATCGAGGTACTTCTGATCGTGTTTTTGGAACAAAAGGAATAGATCCACGTCCACATAAAGCACATCAATATGAAATTGGCAATAAATTCAACTACACAATCAATGATCAAAATAATGTATGGATGGATGTGTTTTTCGCTAAACAATTTTATAAAAATGATGAAAACCGTCTAGGTACTGTCGATACGAAAAAACAAGCTTATGGTTATAAAGATGAATTAGAATTTACCCGACAACAATTTGCCATTGGTCATGAAGGTGAATATGACTTTGGGCAATGGAAAACTTACATTAGCCAAATTGAAACAGAGACTAAAGGTCGTACCCTTCCAAGTGAAGCGTTAAGAAATGGACGGCGTAATCCACTTTCTGGTCAGGATCGTACGTTAAAAAATACAGATGTAATTATTGATAGTCATATTATTCATACCCTAGATACTCATAAATTTACGCTTGGTTCCGAATTTAAAGACTTAACTATTCAAGATAATATTGTTGAAAATGGTTCACATAAATTTAATAAAAAATCATGGTCTATTTATGCTGAAGATGAATGGAGTTTAAAAGATAATTTAATCTTCACTTATGGTACTCGTTATGAACGACATAGTAGTTTTGGTGGAAAATTTAGTCCACGTGCATATTTAGTTTGGAATGCAAATGATCTTTTAACAATAAAAGGAGGTATAAGTACGGGATATAAAGTTCCTTCCCCCAAAGAGCTACATGATGGCTTAATCAATTTTGGTGGACAAGGTACTATTCCAACAATTGGTAATTCAAAATTAAAACCCGAAACCTCAGTAAATTACGAACTTGGTTTGAATTTCCAACCGACAGATCAACTTAACTTTACAGCAACTGCATTTCATAACGTCGTGAGCAATGCCATTGTATCCGACCGAACTTTATGTTCTTTATCCCAAGCCTGTTTAAATTCTTATCCTAATACCAAGGCCAATGCTCTTTTCAATCAAAAATACAACTCAGTTGAAGCGCAAGTTAATGGCTTAGAAACTTCCCTAGAATATAAAATTATTCCTGAATGGGAGATTAAAGCAGCATATACCTTTATGAAAACAGAAATTACCAAAGGAAAAAATAAAGGTGGTTACTATACTAATGTACCTCGCCATGCATTTAATTTAACCTCAACATGGCATATCCATGATGATTTCAATCTTTGGTTACAGCATGAATATAAGTCAAGCAGAACTCGTTTTCCAAGTACACCTATTGCACCTAAATCTGGTTTAGGTTCTAGTGACTATGAAGAGTACAAATTATTTGGTAATTCATTTGCTGGTTATAGTGTATTTAACTTAGGTGCAAGCTATTCTATCAATAAAGATCTACGTCTTAATGTTGCTGTAAATAACTTATTAAACAAAGATTTTACTGAAGGCAGTAAAACCTACGCTTATAAAGATGCAAAAGGCAAAATTCAACAAACAACAAGTTATAAATACTTTGATATTGATAAAAAAACCAATGGAACTTTCATATCAGGACGAAATTACTGGCTTTCATTATCTTATGATTTCTAAATTTAATCTGAACTTAGTGCCGTTTTCATGGTACTAAGTTCTAAATTTAATCGGACATCTGATTCATTATTGCACTAAAATTCAAATTACAATTTTATAACAAATAAAAATATTAAAAATCTTTTATGAAACTTTAATCTCCAATTATTCATATTTTACTTACAAAACAAGATGAAAAAGTCACTATCTGAAAATTAATCAAAATTTAATCAATCATTTTTATTTTATCCTTCCATGTCTAACAAAAAATAATCAACAAATTACATAATCGTTTATGTATGATGAATGCAAATGATACGTTTTCTTATTTAGTTTTCATCTCGTCCATTTGGAATTCATTTATGAGTCACTTTAACCTTCATCCATTAACACTGGCACTATTTGCAGTATTTACAACAACAAGTTTTGCAAACACCACTGAACAAAATTCAACTCCACACCAACTATCAACGATCGTTGTTTCTGCAAGTGGCTTTGAACAAGATTTAAAAGATGCTCCCGCAAGTATTAGTGTTGTCACAAAAGAAGACATAGAAAAAAAGAACGCAACCACAATTGCAGATCTTTTAGTTGATATTCCAGGTGTCGATGTTCGTAATGGCGTAGGTAAAACATCAGGTTTAGATGTCAGTATTCGAGGTATGAATGCATCTGACACGCTTATTCTTATTGATGGTCGTCGTCAAACAACATCTACAGATGTCACTCCAAATGGTTTTGGTGAAACAGCGACAGGTTTTATCCCCCCTCTTTCTTCAATTGAAAGAATTGAAGTCATTCGTGGTCCAATGTCTACACTTTATGGTTCAGATGCCATGGGTGGTGTCATTAACATTATTACTAAAAAAGTAAATGATGAATGGAATGGTAATATCACAGTAAGTGGTAATGCGATGGAACATAGTTCAGAAGCTGATTCATGGAAAACGAGCTTCTTGGTCAATGGCCCTCTCATTCATGATCAATTAGGTCTTCAACTTCGCGGAAGCTACTATGACCGTGGACATTCAGACCGTATCGAAGGATCTACTGGACGTGATCCTCGTCCAAACAAAGCACATAATTATGATGTTGGTGGAAAACTAACATATAAAGTAGATGATAAAAATGCGGTATGGTTTGATAGCTTCTATTCAAGTCAAAACTATAAAAATGAAGATAGTCGCCTAGGTTCATTAGATTTACCTGGAAGTGCAAATGGTTATAAAGATGAATTAAAATTCAATCGTACTCAGTTTGCTTTGGGTCATGATGGTGATTATGACTTTGGTCAATGGAAAACCTACGTTAGCCAAACAGATACTGAAACCAAAGGTCGTACATTACCAGGTGCTGCTCTAATTGGAGGTAATAACAACCCTCTCGCAGGTACTGACCGTACTTTAAAAAATACCGACTTAGTTGCTGATAGCCATCTCATTTCAACTTTAGGTGATCATAAAGTTACAACAGGTGCTGAATATAAAAAGCTAACAGTTAAAGATAATATTGTTGAAAATGGTACAGATAAATTCAGTAAAAATTCTTGGGCAATTTATGCTGAAGATGAATGGAACTTAATCGATAGCCTGACCTTTACTTATGGTGCACGCTATGAAGATCATTCAGGTTTTGGTGGAAAATTTAGCCCACGTGCATATTTAGTATGGAATACGAATGATATCTTAACCATTAAAGGTGGTGTAAGCACAGGTTATAAAGCACCTTCACCAAAAGCACTTTATGATGGTCTAATTAACTTTAGTGGACAAGGAACAACTCCTACTTTAGGTAATCCAGACTTAAAACCAGAGCAATCTACAAACTATGAACTTGGTTTTAATATTCAACCAACAGATCAAATCAACTTCACAGCAACAGCATTCTATAATCAAATTAAAGATGCAATCGTTTCACGTAATGCTCTTTGTGCCTCTTCAGCTGAATGTTTAGCGGTATTCCCAAATCCAACAGCTGAGACAACATTTGGCAAAAGCTACAATGCCGATAAAGCCAAAGTTCAAGGTGTAGAAACATCGTTACAATATAATATTATTCCAGAATGGGATATTAAAGCTGCCTATACCTACATGAAAACAGAAATCACTGAAGGTGAAAACAAAGGCGGTTACTATAATAATGTTCCACGTAATGCATTTAACTTAACATCGACTTGGCATATCAATGATGCTCTTGATCTTTGGTTACAACACGAATATAAATCAAGTCGCGCTCGTTTCCTAAATACACCTGCTGCTCCAGTATCTGGTCTTGGTTCAAGTGATTATGAAGAATATAAATTATTCGGAGATAAGCTTGCGGGCTACAACCTATTTAATTTAGGTGCAAGTTACAGCATGACAGACAATTTACGCTTTAACATGGCTATCAATAACCTACTTGATAAAGACTTCACAGAAGGTAGTCAAACCTATAATTATGTCGATGCTCGCGGTCGTACTCAGTCAGCAACAGCTTATAAATATTTAGATGTTGGCTCTAGTATTTCAGGCACTTATTTACCAGGTCGTAATTATTGGTTGTCAGTATCATATGACTTTTAATCTTTAAAAGGCTAATCAACAGTCCTCCTTTTATAGGAGGACTTTTTTTCATGCAAAATTATATCAATTTACTCATTATTTTCTTTATCTTAAAAATAGATAAAATTGCATATATAAATAACATAGATAAAATATTCTAAATCCAAATATCATTCTTTTCTATTTATTGTCACCGTATATTTTAAATACCATCAATATTCCCAATATAAAATAAAAAAATCATCGTTATAAAAATTAATATTTAAAAACAATAAATTAACTATAAAACAATACAATATAACATTCATATTTTCATTTTATAAAAAATTATCGATTGCTAAAACCAATAAGCTGATATTGGAATACAAAATAAGAATCATTATTATTCGCAATCAATCTCATCACATATTTAATGGATTTGAAATGGGCTTCATAAAAACACGTAAAAAAATCGTATCCTCTGCGATTGCGTCGTCACTAAGTATTATGGCAGGGAATGCAATTGCCCAAGAGCAACAAGTTGCTCAACTTGAAACAATCCATGCAGAAGCTGCTGCAGAAAAAAGCTTAAAAGTAGACAATTCTGCAAACAATAAATATGTTGTTCCATTATTAGATACTCCAAAATCTGTATCTGTTATTTCACAACAACTTATTGAAGATACTCAAGTTACAACACTAAGCGATGCTTTACGTTTAGTACCTGGTATTACTTTAGGTGCTGGTGAAGGTGGTAATCCAAATGGTGACCGCCCTATCATTCGTGGTTATAGCTCAGAAAGCTCTATTTATCTTGATGGTATTCGTAACTCGACTTCACAAAACCGTGACATGTTTGCTGTAGAACAAGTCGAAGTAACTAAAGGCTCAGGTTCATCTTTAGGTGGTGCAGGTTCTGTTGGTGGTAGCATCAACATGATTACTAAAGAAGCGAAAAAAGGTAACTTTATCCAAGGTTCTGTAGAATCTGGTACAGACAACTACCAACGTATTACTTTAGATGGCAACAAAGACTTTGGTAATGGCATTGCTGCGCGTGTTGCAGTGTTAGGTCATAAAAATGAAAAACCAGGTCAAAGCGATGGTGCTGAATACAAACGTGCTGGTATTGCACCAAGTATTACTTTTGGCTTAGATACAGATACTCGTGCAACATTAAGCTATTACTACTTACGTAGCGATGATACGCCAGATTCAGGTGTACCATTTAGTTATGACACAGTTAAAAAAGCAACTGCTGGCAAGCCTGTAGATGTAAAACAAGGTATTTACTACGGTTTACAAAATCGTGATTTCCAAAAACAAGAAAATCAAATTGGTACAATCAAATTAGAACATGACCTGACTGATGATTTGACTATTGCTAACATTGCAATGTATTCAAAATCTAAGAATGATTACATCTGGACTCAACCAGATGACTCACAAGGTAATGTTGCTAATGATAAAGTTTGGCGTCGTATTAACTCACGTATTACAGATACTGAAAGCTTTACAGATCAATTAAGCTTACGTGGTAAATTCAACACAGGTCTTTTTGAACATAAATTCAATACAGGTGTTGAATATAGCCATCAAAAATCAGATAAAGGTGCTTACGTAACTACATATCCTGGTTATGAAGGTACAACATCTGGTGGATTCAATAATAAATGTACAGTAGTTAATGCTTGGTGTACTTCTTTAACTGATCCAAATCCTTCTGATCCTTGGTTAGGTTCTAGTACAGCAAACAAAGCAGTAACAACAACTAAAGCTAAAACAACATCTTTATACTTCCTAGATAACATTGAAATTAGTCCTCAATGGTTACTGGACTTAGGTGTTCGTTGGGATAAATTCGATACAGAACTTAGAACCAATTCAACAGGTATTACACTCGAAAACAATACAGATTTCTGGAGTTGGAATGCAGGTGTAACATTTAAGCCAGCTGAAAACGGTGCAATCTATGTAAGTTATGCAACTTCTGCTAACCCAGTAGGTATTGATGCTGGTGATGGTTCTGAAACTGCCGTAAATGCAAATAACCAAGACTTAGATCCTGAAAAAGCACGTACTTATGAAGTAGGTACAAAATGGGATCTAATGGATGATCGCTTAAACTTAACTGCTGCTGTTTTCCGTACTGAAAAACAAAATACACGTATTCAATTAAGCTCTGATACTTATACAAATGGCGGTAAGAGTAAAGTTGATGGTTTTGAAGTTGGTGTAAATGGTAACATCACACCTAAATGGGCTGTTTCTGCTGGATATACATACCTAGACAGCAAACAAACTGATCCAGGTCCTTCTTGTAATCGTTCTGGTGCATGTACATATCCAAACCCAGCAAAAGGCAAAGACTTACCAAACGTACCTAAAAACTCTGCAACACTTTGGACAACTTACCAAGTATTACCACAGTTAATGATTGGTGGTGGTGCAGTAGCATCTGATAAAGTATATGGCGATGCAGCAAATACCAAATGGGTTGCAGGTTATGTTCGTTATGACTTAATGGCTCGTTATGATGTAAATGAAAACCTTAATTTACAACTTAACGTAAATAACGTAACTGACCAACGCTACTTCACTAAAGCATATGCTTCTCACTATGCAACCGAAGCAGATGGTCGTAATGCTGTATTGTCTTTAAACTTCAAATACTAAGTTTTATACACCATAATGCATTAATTCCATATATTTAATATGGAATTTAAATTAAAATAGCCTCTGTACAGAGGCTATTTTTATATCAAAATAAAATGATATTTTTAAAAAAGGTGTTGCCGTGATTCATCATATTCCAAATGTCTTAACCAAAGAGCAAGTTCAATATTTCCGTCAAGAAATGGATAAAATTGAATGGATTGATGGTAAAAAAACGACGGGTTCACTTTCTGCACATGTTAAAAATAATCAACAACTTCCAGAAACACATCCCCTCACTCAACATCTTGGCGATATCATTTTAGAAGCATTAAATAGTAATACCTCTTTTATTTCAGCGGCTCTTCCTTTAAAAATTTTACCACCTTATTTTAATCGTTATGAAAATGGTGAAACATTCGGCTTCCATGTAGACAATGCTATTCGCTGGATACAAGGAACAAATACCCGTATTCGCACTGACTTGTCTTGTACAGTTTTTCTAAGTGAGCCAGAAGAATATGAAGGTGGTGAATTAGTCGTTGAAGATACCTACGGCTATCATGAAGTTAAATTACCTGCAGGCGACCTCATTTTATATCCATCAACTAGCGTGCATGAAGTTAGTCCCGTAACTTCAGGTTGCCGTATAGGTTCATTTTTCTGGTTACAAAGTATGATTCGTGATGATACAGATCGTCATACTTTATTTAATTTAGATCAAACCATTCAAAATTTACGCATGCAATTAGGCGATCAACATCAAGAAGTCGTAAAACTTACTAGTCTTTATCATAATTTAATACGTAAATGGGCTGAGCTTTAAATCTTATTTTGACTTTTAAATTATCAATGGAATGTTTATGACCACTAAAATTATTGCACCGCCTTTAACTCAGATTCCTGCCTATCTTCAAACTATTCATGATTATGAAATTGAAGCCGAGAAGCATTTGTCTGATATGGTTTGGGCATATTTACAGGGTGGCTCAATGGATGAAATTAGTGTTCAAGAAAATTTAAATCAATTTCAAAATATTCAATTATTACCTCGAATGTTACGCGACTTAACACATGGCAGTACAGCATGTGAAATTTTAGGTCAGCAATTTCCTCATCCTATTTTTTTAGCTCCTATTGGTCATCAACAACAATTTCATACTGATGCTGAGGCTGCCTCTGCCCTTGCGGCTGAAGTACTTGGTAGTAATATTATTTTAAGCACGTTTACCAATACTGATATGCGCAGTCTTAAACAAGACAATCCATACAAATGGTTTCAATTGTATTGGCAAGGTGATCGTGAAAAATCTTTGGCATTAGTAAAAATGGCGGAAGCTCATAACTATAAAGCCATTGTGATTACGGTTGATTCGCCTCATACAGGTATTCGTGATCGCGAACGCCAAGCTTTTTTCCATTTACCAGAAGGGATGTTACATCCACATACTCCAACGCATATTCCATTACCTGAATTAAAAGAAGGTGATCATCCTGTCTTTGCTGGTTTAATGAAAATTGCACCGACATGGGATGACATTGCTTGGATTATTAAAAATACATCCCTACCTGTTTTTCTCAAAGGAATTGTTCATCCTCAAGATGCAAAAACGGCTATTGAATATGGTGTTCAAGGTTTGATTATTTCAAATCATGGTGGTCGTGTTTTAGATACTTGTATTTCACCACTTACTGCATTAGAACGAATTAAAGAGATTGTCCCTATAGACTTTCCACTTATTTATGATGGTGGTATTCGTCGTGGTTCTGATATTTTTAAAGCCTTGGCTTTCGGTGCTTCTGCTGTCTGTATTGGTCGCCCCTATATTTATGGCTTAGTTGCTGCTGGCGCTTTAGGTGTAGCACATGTCATTAAAATTTTAAAAGAAGAATTAGAAATCACAATGGCACTTATGGGAACCGCAACGCTTAAAGAAATCAATAAAGATTATATTTTTCAAAAATAAGTCATTTATCGAAAATATTTTTCTAGTTTTTTTAATAATACGCAAAAATAGAAAAATATTTTCGATATAAATTTATTACTATTAGATTATAGAATTTGATGGTTATCGGTAAAGCTAAGTTATATTATTTCAAAGACTTTTTATTATATTTTGAAAAGTGTCAGTGAAATATGACTTGTAATTTTTGCATATAGACACCATCTACTGTGTTATATGTTACCAATTTATATAAAAAAGCGACCGATGCTACATAAGGAGTTTTCACATGATGTTGGCAGATCCAAGTAAAAAATACCGTCGCATGTATCAACGTGTCGACTTACCCGACCGTCAATGGCCGAATAATGAAATCAATAAAGCGCCTATTTGGATGAGTACCGACCTACGTGACGGTAACCAAGCGATCTTTGAGCCAATGAGCATTGAACAGAAATTTAAAATGTTCCAAATGCTTGTGAAAATTGGTTTCAAACATATTGAAATTGGCTTCCCTTCAGCATCGCAAATTGACTTTGATTTTACTCGCTTATTGATTGAAGGCGGTCATATTCCTGATGATGTTTATATTGAAGTTTTAGTACAAGCACGTGATCATTTAATTCAACGTACTTTTGAATCTTTACAAGGTGCAAAACGTGCAATTGTGCATATCTACAATTCAAATTCGCCAACATTTCGTAATAAAGTTTTAAATGTAGATATTGCCGGAGCTAAACAGCTTGCAATTAATGCTGCAACTAAAGTGAAAGAATACGCAGCAAAACAACCTGAAACTGATTTTATTTTCCAATATAGTCCAGAGTGTTTCACAGCAACAGAACTTGAAGTTGCTAAAGATGTTTGTGATGCTGTCACTGAAATTTGGGAAGCATCTCCAACCAATAAAGTGATTTTGAATTTACCTGCAACCGTTGAAGTTTCAGGTCCTCATGTTTATGCAGACCAAATTGAATGGATGCACCGTAATTTAGAACGCCGTGATGGTGTCATTATTTCGGTTCACTGCCATAACGACCGTGGTTGCGGTATTGCAGCTTCTGAGCTTGCAATTATGGCAGGTGCTGACCGTGTTGAAGGCTGTGTCTTTGGAAATGGTGAACGTACAGGTAACGTAGACGTTGCTGCAATTGCATTAAATATGTATACCCAAGGTGTTGCACCTGAATTAGATTTTTCTAATATCAACGAAATTATTGCAATCGTTGAAGAATGTACAGGGTTACCAGTACATCCTCGTCACCCATATGCAGGTGATTTGGTATTTACAGCATTCTCTGGTTCTCACCAAGATGCTATTAAAAAAGGCTTTGAGTACCAAAAAGACGAAGAAATTTGGGACATGCCTTACTTACCAATCGACCCTAAAGATTTGGGACGTGACTACGATGCTGTAATTCGTGTCAACTCTCAATCTGGTAAAGGTGGTATTGCTTACTTACTTGAATCAAATTACAACGTTTCTTTGCCACGTCGTTTACAAATTGAGTTTTCTCAAATTGTACAACAACGTACAGATGAAGCAGGTACAGAAATTTCAGCACAAGAAATTTGGAAATTATTCAAAGAAACTTATGTTGAAACAAAAGATGCCCATTACACAGCGAAAAACTACAAATTGTCAGATGACAATGGTAACCAAGTTATTGAGCTGGATGTCGTAGTAAATGGTGAAACCCAACATCTTCGCGGTGAAGGAAATGGTCCAATTTCAGCAATTTTAAATGCACTTCAATTACCAATTGATGTTCTTAACTATGAAGAACGTAGTATTAGTGCAGGTGCACATGCAAAAGCATTGGCATTAGTAGAACTTCAAGTTAAAGGTACTGGAAAATCTGCATTTGGTGCTGGCGTTCATGACAATATTGTGACCTCATCAATTGAAGCTATTATTGCATCGACTAACCGCTTGATTGAGCAAGGTGTATTAAGCGCAGATCAAGTTATTGCTGCTGCGGTATAAGTAATAGCAATATCTATTACCAATAAAATGACTTTTGAAAGGATACCCCAAGTGGTATCCTTTTATTTATTGATACTAAAGATTTAAGGCGAATAACTGTCGTGTCTTTTCCAGCTGATTCCGTAGGCTTAGTTAGTCCACAAAAGTTCATTTTTGAAGAACCCTTAGCGCTTGAATGTGATCGAATTCTTCCACGTTTTGAGCTCATGGTCGAAACTTATGGTGAACTAAATGTAGACAAATCTAACGCTATTTTAATCTGCCATGCTTTATCAGGTCATCATCATGCCGCAGGCTATCATCATGAAGATGATAAAAAACCAGGTTGGTGGGATGCCTGTATTGGTCCAGGTAAAGCCATCGATACTTCTAAATTTTTCGTAGTTGCACTGAATAATATTGGTGGCTGTAATGGTTCAACTGGACCAACCTCTCCTAATCCTGAAAATGAAAATCGTCCTTATGGTCCCGACTTTCCACTTGTGACTGTGCGTGATTGGGTAAAAACTCAAGCCATGCTTTCAGACCGTTTAGGTATTGATGTTTGGTATTCAGTGATTGGCGGTTCATTAGGCGGCATGCAAGCATTACAATGGTCTGTAGATTATCCAGATCGTTTACAAAAGTGCGTGATCATTGCAAGTGCACCAAAACTATCTGCACAAAATATTGCATTTAACGAAGTTGCACGTCAGTCTATTTTATCTGATCCAGATTTCCATAATGGACGTTATTTAGAACAAGACAGTTATCCAAAACGTGGCTTAATTTTAGCGAGAATGGTAGGACACATTACCTACTTATCTGAAGAAGCCATGAAACAAAAATTTGGTCGTGATTTAAAATCTGGCAAATTTATGTATGGTTTTGATGTTGAATTCCAAGTAGAAAGTTATTTACGCTATCAAGGTGAACAATTTAGCCGTAACTTTGATGCTAATACTTATTTAATTATGACCAAAGCCTTGGATTATTTTGATCCATCTCGTGAATATGAGCAGTCACTCACTAAGGCAATGGCAAACACAAAATGTAAATTCTTAGTTGTTTCATTTACTACAGATTGGCGATTTGCCCCTTCTCGCTCACAAGAAATTGTAGATGCATTAATTACAAATCATAAACCTGTAAGTTATTTAGATATTGATGCTGAACAAGGTCATGACTCATTCCTCTTCCCAATTCCTTTATATGTCAAATCATTACGTGCATTTTTAGGTGGTGAAGAACATCTGCAATCCACAGCGAAGGAGAATGTGTAATGCGTATTGATCATCAATTAGCAGAGAAATGGATTAAGCCAGATTCTAGCGTTCTTGACTTAGGTTGTGGTGATGGCACTTTACTTGCTCATATGAGCAAAAAACACAATATTCGTGCGTATGGTCTCGAAATTGATCAAGAAAAGATTGCAATTGCCGTCAGCAAAGGGTTAAATATCATCCAACAAGACTTAAATCTCGGTCTAAGTCGTTTTGCCGACCAGTCATTTGACTATGTCGTTATGGCACAAGCTTTGCAAGCAGTAGATGCCCCTGACGTATTATTACGAGATATGGTGCGTGTTGGGAAACAAGCCATTATTACATTTCCAAACTTTGCACATTGGAAAACCCGTTCTTTCTTAGCATTGAAAGGGAAAATGCCTGTTTCCGATGCATTACCCTATATGTGGTACAATACGCCCAACATTCATTTATGTACTTTCCGAGATTTTGAAGCACTTTGTGCGGAAAACAATATTCG
The DNA here is from genome assembly GCF_001307195.1 of Acinetobacter equi. Lineage (NCBI taxonomy): Bacteria > Pseudomonadati > Pseudomonadota > Gammaproteobacteria > Moraxellales > Moraxellaceae > Acinetobacter > Acinetobacter equi. Next base: position 400,546 of record NZ_CP012808.1, read on the forward strand.
GATAATTAATCGACTTGCCGTAAATGGGAACCAACAAGACAGTTTACTGAGTAAATATATTCCGAACCTGTTTGGTGAAGTCGCAATTTATCGAGTGAGCGCTCTATGAAGAAAACATTATTAAATACAACATTATTATTAGGACTATTTAGTGTCCAAGCACATGCAGATTATGTTCCTACAACTGCATCAGTATCTAGTCAAGCGGCAAAATATGCTGTTATGGATACACCAAATTTAGTCAAAGCTGCCCAAACTGGTCAAGCTGGTGCACAATTTTATTTGGCGACAAAATATCAACAAGGTAAAGACGTACCTCAAGACTTACGTAAAGCTTTTACGCTTTATAAAGCTGCTGCAGATCAAGGTTTATCTTCTGCTCAACTGAATGTAGGTCGTATGCTTGCCGATGGTATTGGTACAAATAAAGATGAAGTACTTGCTCGTAAATACTTTGAAAAAGCTGCTAGCCATGGTGATAACCGTGCAAGCTTTAATCTTGCCGTTATGGAAGAAAAGAAAAGAAATTACATGGGTGCATACCAATGGTATGAACTTTCTACACGTGATGGCATGCTCGACAACAAAGTAATTAAACTTTCTGAAGGTAAGAAAACTGCTCTTGCAGCAAACTTAACTCAAGATCAAATTCGTCAAGCACGTGACCGTGCTGACCAATGGATTCAAGCACAATAAATGTGCATTGAATGAATTAAAAAGCACCTTCGGGTGCTTTTTTATGATCTATCCCATAGCTAAGATCCATTTTCACAAACCTTATACCCTCTTTTTCACAAACATCAGATCTCTCTTCAAAACCAAACTTTTTATAAACAGGTACAGCATACAGACTAGAATTTACTGTAATTTTGATTTCTTTTTCTAAAGAATAATGTTCACATAATAAGTCCAAAACATATCGCCATAACTGCTTTCCAACACTCATCCCTTTATACATTTGATCTACAAAAAAGTGCATTATATGTACAGCATCTGTATAAGAGATAAATCCAATAATTTTTGAGTGATATTCATAAACATAAAAATGAATATCAGACTGATTCATTACATGGTTTAAATAATCTTCATTAAATTTTTCTTTTCCCTGCTCACTCACAACAAAATCTTGAATATATTGCTGAATCAGTTCTTTTATAGCAGGGAGATCTTCAAAATTTGCTCTTCTAATCATAATCATCTCTATATTTTATTATCTTGTCTTCACTCATCATAAAATAAAACACTTCTAAACTTTATTCTGTTTAAATCCGTTAAAATAGCAATCATTATTTAAAACTAGAGTGAAACTCAATGTCTTCTCAAGATTGGTTATCTCAAGGAACACTTGTTCTAGCAAGTAACAATAAAGGTAAAATTGTCGAATTTGAAAAACTTTTTGCAGAACTTAAATTACCTGTAGAAGTCATTCCACAAGGTCAACTCAATATTGAAGATGCTATTGAAGACGGTTTAAGTTTTGTGGAAAATGCCATTATTAAAGCACGCCATGCTTCTAAAATTTCAGGTAAACCTGCTATTGCAGATGACTCTGGCATTTGTGTCCCTGTACTTGGAGGCGCTCCTGGTATCTATTCAGCACGTTATGCTGGAGAACACGGTAATGATGCTGCTAATAATGAAAAATTATTGGCTGACTTAAAGCCTTATCGTCAAAATGGACAAACTATTGAAGGTATGTTTGTTTGCGTGCTTGCATTAGTACAACATGCAGAAGATCCATTGCCACAAATTTTCCAAGGAATTTGGAAAGGTGAGGTTTTAGAACAAGCTCGTGGTGAAAATGGTTTTGGCTATGATCCATTATTTTGGTTGCCTGAACTCGGAATTACGAGTGCAGAAATGAGTAAGGAAGAAAAAAATAAAATTAGTCACCGTGGTCAAGCAATGCAATTATTTAAAGCAAGCCTAGAAAAATAAGGCTTTCAAAAGCATTAAAATACAGTTTCCTCTTCCCTGCAAAAACACCTGTAAGAAAGAGGAAATTTTAGATTAAATGTAAAATAACACCGAAAATAAAAACAACTAAACAGCTCACCATTGTTCCTGATGCAATAATTTTTGCTGACGTTCCAGTTCCTTGATAATAAGTTTCTAATGCCACAATATTTGCAGCTGGTGGTAAACAAAATAATAAAAACATCACTCCAATATAAGCATCAATATTTGGAATAGGCACCCAATAATAAACACCTGAACAAATCACTAAACCACATAAAATTTTATAAAAAGCAATTTTGCCACTTTGTATTAAATCTTGAATTTGAACTTTTGTACGGCGTAACCAAATACCCAAAACACACATACCTGCAAAGCTCATCCCTATTTTTGCAAAGGTATAAACTGCATCTAAAATTTGATGTTCTGTTAAATGTTGAATACCAATAATACGGCAAAAAATTGCAATCGTAATCGCAAGAATAGGTGGAGACTTTGCAATTTTTAATAAAACTTTATAGACAGATTCTTGTTGTTGACTTAATGCAGCAACAGCCCAAATATTGCCAAAAACTGAACCACCAATATAAACAGCGACCATTGGAGCACTTACACTTGGACCAAATAATGCAATAGCAAAAGGAAATCCTAACCATGCCATATTAATATAACTAAAACATAAAGCATGAAGTGAATTTTTGGTTATTTTCTTATAAAGATAAAATAAAAAAATACAAATACTAAAGCTAAAAATAATTAAACTTAGACTACCAGCTTGATAAAAAACTAAATTATAAATAATCACAACTGGAATGAAAAAATTTGCTAAAAGGCTAGATAATATGGTTTTAATCTGATGTGTAATTCCATCATGAGCCTGTGCAATCAATAAGCCACAAATAAATGCACCTAGCGGTAATATAAATCCCAAACCTTTAGTCCAATTTGTTTTTAGATGACTATCTTAACATTTCTAAAATTATTCATTTGAATTTCCCCCATCTTTAAACGGTCAAAAAACTGTCATTGAAATGTCATAGAGAATTGTTGATATAAGATGATTATCTAAATAGGAAAATTTAAATGGCTGGTTTATCAATTTGGCATGTCGTAATTTTTGCAATTGTCGTTATTCTACTTTTTGGAACATCAAAATTAAAAAATTTAGGTAAAGATGTCGGTGGTGCAATTAAAGATTTTAAAAAATCTGTTCGTGAAGAAGATACAACTAAAGCACAACTACAAGAACCTAAAACAATTCAAGCAGATCTAAACCCCACTGAAACTTCAATTAAAAGCTAAGCGTACTTTCTCATGCTCAATATTGGAATAACTGAAATTTTAGCCTTTGGCATTATAGCCTTACTTATTTTAGGGCCTGATAAATTACCCGAAGCTATTCGTTTCATTACAAAATGGTATCATCAAATTAAACGTATGATGAATAATGTACAACAAGATATTGATCGAGAATTAAGAGTCTCTGAGTTACGCTCTCAGATTCAAGAAGAAATGCAAAGAATCCAACAACTCGAATATAAGATGCAATTGCAGTTAAATGATTTACAACAAAATTTACATTTATCTGATCATACAAGTATGACTCAAAATTTAAATTCTACTGTTCAATATCAGTTGATCTCTGAACCCAAAATTAATCTTTTCAACTATTCCCATAAAAAAGATTTACATCAAATTGCATCTTCAGCGATCTTAAAAAATCATAATGAATATCAGGTGGCAGTATGAAATCAATTGCTTCTCATCAACCCCAACCATCAATCGAACAATGCCATAGTAAAGAACAAGATTCATTAGATGAAATGCCAATTACAAAACATTTGATTATTTTACGTCGGCATTTATTTAAAGTTGTTGCTGCATTATTGCTTGTGTTTTTTTGCTTACTTCCCTTTGCTAACTCAACCTATCAAATATTGTCTGAACCCTTACGCGCACAGCTTCCAATTCATTCCACAATGATTGCAACAGATGTAACAGCAACATTCATGGCTCCCTTTAAATTAAACTTTTTTGTCGCTTTATTAGTGGTGATGCCCTATATCATTTATCAAATTTGGGCATTTGTACGACCTGCGCTTTATCAAAAAGAAAAACGTTTAGCCACGCCTTTACTAGTAAGCAGCATTAGCTTGTTCTATTTAGGAATTAGTTTTGCTTACTTTATTGCACTGCCTTCAATATTGCATTTTTTTATTCATATTTCACCAGAAACTGTCGCTCCGATGACCGACATTAATAGCTATTTAAGCTTTTGTTTAAAACTCTTTTTAGTTTTTGGCTTTACCTTTGAAATTCCTATTATTACGCTTTTATTGGTTTTAATCGGATTTGTAACAACCCAACAACTCAAAGAAAAGCGACGCTTTATTATTGTAGGTTGCTTTTTTATTGCCATGTTTGTGACACCACCCGATGCACTCTCTATGATTATGCTTGCTATACCCATGTGGTTGCTGTTTGAACTTGGATTATGTGCAGCAAAAATATTAGAAAAAAATAAATAACATTATTCTTCAAGAGTGCTCTCAGGTAGCTTTTGCTGCCTTTTTTATCTTCAGCAAATTCACTTTATATAAGATTTTTTTTTAAAGTATTTAAATCAGAAAAAACATTCATAAAATTTCATAGGACTGCAACATTAGCTTCAAAACACTGTCATAAATTTTGACTAATTTATCTACAGCTTAATCAGTGTATATATATTTTAGGAAAAAATTAATATGACCAATATGGCTTATAATGAAAATCAAGAACTTGATAACAATACTTCAAAAAACACGCATTTTCGTGACATTTTAGAACAACGAATAACACGTCGTGGTTTGATTAGAAAAACTGCTAGCGGAACTGTTGCACTTGCATTAGCATCCTCTCTTGTTGGATGCGGAAGTGATAATAATGACTCCTCTTCAAACAATACAACAAATCCATCTACTCCTCCAGACAACACGCCTGATCCAATTCAAAAACCTAAAACACTCAACTTTACACCTGTTGCTAAAAATAAAAATGATATTGTTACTGTACCTGAAGGCTATCAAGCAATAGTGCTTTATGCTTTAGGTGACTCAATTAATCCTGCATTTTCAGGCTGGGATGATAACAATATTCCAAGTGGTCCAAGCTTTCAATTCCGCTCTGGAGATTGTCATGATGGTATGAGCTTTTTTGGTTTAAATTCGACAACAAAGCGATATGACTCATCTATCTCTGACCAAGGCTTATTGGTTATGAACCATGAATATATTAACCCAACCTTTCTACATCCTAAAGGTGCGACACAACCAAATGGTCAACGCCCTGAAGATGAAGTTATTCGTGAAATGAATGCGCATGGCGTATCAATTATCCATATTCAAAAAGATCCTAAAACTCAAATGGTTTCTTTAGTTAAGGACTCTCTATTTAATCGACGTATTACAGCATCAACGATTATAGATTTTGCAGGTCCTGCTTCAGGTTCTAGTCTTCTTTCAACCTTATATTCACCATCAGGAAAGCAAACACGTGGCACACATAATAACTGTGGCAATGGCTATACACCATGGGGCACATATTTAACAACTGAAGAAAACTTTGCTGGTTATTTTGCACGTGCTCAAAATGATAATTCAAAACGAACTTCTGCCGAAATTACAGCACTAAACCGCTATGGTATAAAAGAAGGCGCTAACTCACGTTATGGTTGGGAAACTGCTGTAGGTTCAGTTGAACTACAAGATAATTATGATCGTTGGTCAGCAAATGCATCTGCTACAACAGAAAAAGAAGATTACCGCAATGTCCCAAATAACTTTGGTTGGATTGTTGAAATTGATCCATTCGATAGTCGACAAAACCCCGTAAAACGCACTGCACTTGGTCGCTTTGCACATGAAGATTGTCGTGCAAGCCGCTTACGTGAAGATGACAATCTTGCTTTTTATATGGGTGATGACTCTCGTGGTGAATATATCTATAAATTTGTCTCAGACCAAAAATGGAATAAACGTGATATCAATGGTGGCTATGCTGCGGGTGATAAATACATGAATCATGGCAAATTATATGTTGCTAAATTTAATAATGATGGTTCAGGACAATGGATAGAACTCACTTATGGCAAAAATGGTTTAAATGAAAATAACACAGTTTACCCATTCCGCTCACAAGCAGATGTCGTAACCTTTGCCCGCCTTGCCGCAGATAGTGTCGGTGCAACAAAAATGGATCGTCCAGAATGGGTTGCAGTGAATCCTGAAAATGGTGAGGTCTATGTTACGCTGACCAATAACTCTAATCGTGGCAGCAAACATAATTTAGATGCAGCCAATCCAAGAAACTATAATAATTCTGAAGGTGCTAAAGGCAATGTCAATGGACATATTATTCGTTTCCGTGAAGCAGGTGATACCACAACGGCTGAAAGCTTTAAATGGGATATCTACCTATTTGGTGCTGAAGCAGCAATGGCAAGCAACATTAATCTTTCAGGCTTAAATGATCATAATGATTTATCCTCACCTGATGGAATGTGGTTTGACCCACGTGGTGTACTCTGGATTCAAACTGATGATGGTGCCTATACCAATGTGACCAACTGTATGATGCTTGCTGCCCTTCCAGGACAAGTTGGTGATGGGGCTAAAGCAATAACATCGGCAGGACAAGAAACCGTAGTTGGAGCAAAAGTGACTGATCAAAACTTAAGACGCTTCCTCACTGGTCCTAAAGAATGTGAAATTACTGGTGTAACAATGACACCAGACTACAAAGCCATTTTTATCAATGTACAACATCCAGGGGAAGATTCGAATTCATACGATAAACCCACTAGTCATTGGCCAGCATCTCAAACAAATCCAACATCGACAGCACGACCTCGCTCTGCAACCGTTGTTATTACCCGTAAAGATGGTGGTGTTATCGCAGGATAATTCTATTTATCTTTAAACAAATGCCAGCCCTCTTAGGTTGGCATTTTAAATTTTAATGGCGCTTTAATGATTTCTACTTTATTTTTAAATTCACCATACTGCGTTTTTTCTTTCCATAACCACGTTTGATTTTTCAATCTTAAAAAATTAGAACATCGAGTTCCATAATTTGGACTTTGAATAAAAGTTGAAGAGAGTAATTCTTCCATTTCAGAGCTTATGCCTGTATTAGGCAATAATGTTGGAAAAATTTTACGCTCATCTTCCAAAATATCCCAAACAGCAAAATCTAAATCTACTTCTAACGTAGAAGAATATTGCAACATAGGTAAAAACTCTTGTGTGAATCTTTTACGTAAATGTCTCGTTTTTTCCCAATCTTCACTCATTAAACCATTAGAAACAACATATACGCCTTTCGCTAAAACTTGTGGAGCTTCACCACGATTACTCATATATACCACTTGTTGAGTATCCCCCACAAAAAGATTAAATCCAGCATAATCACATTGATTTTTTTCCAAATTTTGTGCAAACCGAATAGGTGTTAAATCAGACTCCAAAAAAGATTGAATTAAATTACCTCTTGAAGTTGTATATTTTTTTTGATCTTTTCCATCTCTAAAATTAGTTACGATTGCCCAACGCCCAGATTCAGTCACCCCCATCCACGTACCACCAGACTCTAAATCCTGTCCTGCAATAATTGGACTATTCTTCCAATATTTAAGAACTTCCGTTGGTCGATGATAAAACTCATCTCGATTAGAAATCAGACATAATGGGATGTCTTCTAGGACTTGCCAAGCAATTGCCACAATACACATAAAATACGTCCTTTATCTTTATACATCGAATGTACAACATTTTTTATTACATTCAGCTAAAATCTATGCAAAACATAATCAAAAGGAACAGGAATGCTGAGCTATCCAAATATCGATCCTGTCGCAATTGCGATAGGGCCATTACAGGTACATTGGTATGGACTAATGTATTTATTGGCATTTTTATTTGCTTGGGGTTTAGCAACATATAGAACCAAATCACGTGATGGTTGGACACCAGATATGGTTTCTGATTTGATCTTTTATGGTGCCTTAGGTGTCGTTGTCGGTGGACGTGTAGGTTACGTTTTCTTTTACGGCTTCGAACAGTTTCTTGCCAATCCACTTTGGTTATTCCAAGTTTGGACTGGTGGTATGAGTTTCCATGGTGGCTTTCTTGGTGTCATGATCGCAATGTTATTTTGGTGTAAAAAATATCAAAAAACATGGTTTCAAACCCTCGATTTTATTGCCCCTTGTGTACCAACTGGATTAATGTTTGGTCGTATTGGTAACTTTATTGGTGGTGAACTTTATGGTCGCCAAGTGACTGATCCTAACTTTGCATTAGGCATGATATTTCCGACAGATCCATTACAACTTGTTCGCCATCCTTCACAACTTTATCAGGCATTATGTGAAGGTTTAATTCTATTTATTGTCTTATGGTGGTTTAGTTCTAAGCCTCGCCCTCGTTATGCAGTATCTGCTTTATTCCTTATCGGATACGGACTTGCACGCTTTGTTGTTGAATTCTTCCGTGAACCAGACAATGGACAACTGTTCATTTCATGGATGAGTAAAGGTCAATTCCTTTCACTTCCAATGATTTTAATTGGTATTTGGATGATGTGGTATGCCTACCAAAAGAAAATTTATGATTGGGGACCTTTGAAAAATAGCTAATCCACTATTATTCCCCCCGATCTTAAATAAATTGCGAGACTTTAATTGTCTCGCTTTTTTATATCTAAATTGTGGTAAAGTTCCTTTCTATCTTTCATTTATTTATAGAAAAAATGCTTGAGTTTTGGTTTGATTCCCAAATTTCACCGTTAAAGAAATTAATGCTTTTAATCGCTATTTTAGCTGTGACAGTGTTGTTATATTTCAAACAACCACTTGAGCTAGATGCTATTTTAATGTTTTTAGCAACAGGTCTTATCTTTTTAATTTGTAGATATTGCAAATTAAATTATGCAATAAAAAAACCAACAGGACTTTTTTACCGAATTTTAACATGGATTCCAATTGCATTATTATTGGCGCTTATTTTTATGCAAATGAAAAATGGCGATATACTTCTTGCAGGTGCTCAAGGAATTGGTTTTATGGCTTTAGCAACTTGTCTATTCTCACCATTATCTTTATTCAATAAAAATAAACCTCAATAAAGTAAATTATTTATGTTAGATTTTTGGTATTCACCACGCTGTACACGACAAATTAAATTAATCTCATGTATCAGTGTTTGCTGTATTCTTTTTTTAAGTTCAAAAGAAATTAAATTAGGTACAGCACATGCATTAATTGCCCTTATTGTCGGCATGATTTATCATTTTAAATATCATATTGAAAAAAAACTTAAAGAAAACAATAGTTATAACAAAGGCTTAAAAATTATATTTTTTATCTTACCTTTAGTTGTTCTTCTTTTATTGCTCATGAGCTTACCAAATTTTGGACGCTTATATTTAAGCATCCAAACATTAGGATTTACTTTAATTGGTTTCTTTCTTGTCTCTATTTATTCACATAGAATGAAGAAAACCAATTAATTTTTAAGTGATGCTAGACGATAATATTCATATTTAACAGTGACATCTTTATATACATTATGACTTCTTTGCTTAAAGTCTGATACCCACTGTGTGCCAGAAAAACCAGCAATATGACCATAGATATGTCTATCTGTACGTTGAATGATATAAATATCGCCCTGTTTTGGATGAGAAAATTCAGGTGAAATTTTCTTATATCCTATTTTCGTTAAGGTATTTCCCCAATCAGCTGCAGCGACAGGATGATTTTCAATTTTTGCACCAGCAGACTGCAATGCAATACGGATACTTCGAGCACACATTTGAGAGCTTACATATGTATTTATACCATTTAAATACTGAGTAAACTTTTTAATATCGATGGCACTACGACTCGAAAACGGAGCAGATTTCTCTAAAGATTCTGTCGTTTTTGCCTTTTTAAGCTTGGACTTTTGACTCGGATTATTGGCATTTTTATCATTTCGAATTGTTAAATGAATTGCAGGCGCACTTACATTTTGATAATCCGTATAATTAACATCACCAACCATTTGAAACAATAACCTTTTCAATTCATCATTAAGTACATAAACATAGGTATATACTTTTCGGTCAGAGATATTACACCCTCAAATTATTTTTTTGATGAAGATCGCCTAAAAATTTTATCTATTTGCCTAAAATTCAGCTTAGCTAAATTACAAATTTATAAAAAACATTAGATTATAATTAGTTAGATAAAAACCAACTTAAAAATTAAACGTAACTATATATTAATAATTTCAAAACAATGATTTATCTAATCTTAATTAACTCTAATCACAGATAAGGATTCTATTTTGAACAGCATGCACTAAAAGTAATTTTCTACATATTTTATGGACTTTTTAAAACAAAATATAAGACTTTTTGAGTCTCAAAATAATAAAGATCCCTCAATATCAAGGATTATATTTCCTTAAGCAAGATTCGGATTAATTATTCAAATGTCATGTCTATAAAATACGATCAATTTTACCGATTAAAAATAAGCAAAAAAACTTTTTTACTTTGTTAATGATAATCATTATTATTTAAACATACAGAAGCAAATACATTTGGAGTATTCATATGGCTCATGTTCAAAACTTTGTTACCAATAACCAAAGAATGTTAAAGAAAACTTTGAGTTATTATCTTATGCATATTACTGTTGCAATGCTCGTTGCATATATTGTGACAGGTAGCTTACTTATTGCAGCAACTCTCAGTTTACTAGAACCGACAGTTCAAGCAGTTGCTTTTTTTATTCATGAACGTATTTGGGAACGTAAAACTGAAAATATAGTAGAAGATACTCAGGCATAAAAACCTTCGCTGTATGAGTACTCTAAAAGCCACCTTCTAGGTGGCTTTTCACTTTATTGCATATAAAAACAGCTAAAACTTAAACTTTATGGATAAATATATTTAAAACTTAGCAATTCTTATAATTATATTTTATAATTTAATTAAATTTTCATAACCTGAATTTTATTATGAATCTTGCAGCATTTGAGGCCTTTGTAAAGGTCATGGAAACAGGCTCTATTTCTTTAGCAGCTGAACAGCTATTTATTACCCAACCTGCTGTAACTAAACGTATTCATAGTTTAGAAGATTACTTTGGTGTCAAACTTTTTGAATCTGCTGGACGTGGTGTTCAAGCAACTCATGCCGCTCACTCTCTTCTCCCAAAGGTGAAAAGTTGGTTAAATGAACTTGGCGATATTCACCACACCTTAAGTCACGAACAAGATCAGGTACAAGGTAAACTAAAAATTGGTACAAGCCATCATATTGGGTTACATCATCTTCCTCAACATCTTAAATATTATGTGCAACATTTTCCGAATGTTAAACTTGATGTACATTTTGTTGATTCCGAACAAGCTCATGAGCAAGTATTAGCTGGCGACTTAGAACTTGCATTTTTAACACTCCCTCCTCAAGGAGATGAGCGTCTAAATTATGTGACTATTTGGAATGATCCATTGGTTTTTGTAGCAGCGCCATTTCATCCTTTAGCACAAAAGAAAAATTTAGCTTTAGAAGATCTTATTGAATATCCAAGCTTATTGCCCGCAATTCAAACCTATACTAGCCAAATTACACTCGCAGAATTTGAAAAGAAAGGATTAAAACCTAAAATTACCATGAGTAATAATCCGCTTGAATCTATTCGGATGCTTGCAGAAATTGGTTTAGGATGGTCTGTATTACCAAAAACCTTACTCAATCAAGATTTAGCTCAACTAGATATTCCTTTTGAAATGAATCGTAAATTAGGCATGGTTTGGCATCCTGGACGTACGCAATCTCGTGCAGTTCAAGAACTTATTAATATGATGAAAGTTTATTAATGAGCTTATTTCTGTAATATAAAAAAAGCCATCAATTGATGGCTTTTTATTTTACACTTATTTTTTAACTATACTATTTACTTACAGAATCTTCATGTAATGATTCGTTTAACTGATCTACTACTATTGCCCATTCACCATCAGATTTAATTTTTTCAGCTAAAAATTGTCGTTGCGCTTCTGTCCAATAATCTGCTTCAGTTATTTTTTGATCTGCTGTAAGTTGATGTGTCACAATAAATAATGCAATTGCTTCTTCTGATGAATCCAATCCTAATTGTTCAAAAAGATGTGTCATACGTGGACGTACTGTCATTACTCTTCTCCAGTATTACTTTTTATAAATTTAATAATTTTTATACCCTAACATATAAAAAATTCAAATAAAAAATCGTACGATTTACTTTATTTTATAAATAAATAGAAATTTTTATTTAATAAAAATTTGTACCAAAGCGTACATAAGGTAAAGTCACCATGAGAGTAATAATGATACAAATAATTAACCATAAAATAGGAACACTCCAATTGGTCCCACCGAGTTCAAGAAATACTTTTTCATTGTAAATAGGACTTTTTACATATTTTTTTATCTTTAGCTTAGCAAAATTTAAATAAATACTTTTTCCAAAGACACCTAAAATAATACTAGGAATCCAACTCACACCCCATATTAAATATTTAATCTCTAAATTAATTATTCCTGCAAGTATGGTAATAAAAAAAGTAAAAGCTAAAATAATAAAAAAATTAAAATACATTTTTCTATACAGTAACCATAAGCCACCAAATAGCAATCCTGGCCAATGAAATTCTATTTTCCGATTACTAGAATTTAAATAATAATTGGCACGCGGACCAATAAACCTTGCCAACAAACTCTTCATATCTTCTTGATTATTCATATTTTTAACTTTTTAGTGAGTCATCAGCATCTGTATAAGATGCTGATAGATTTTTAATTAAATAAAAAACTGCTTATGATTTAATTGACCAATCTTGTATTTCCCAACCTTGCTGTTTAGCCAAAGCTTCAAGACGATCATCAGGATTTATAGCGAATGCATGATCTGCATATTCTAATAAGAAACGATCATTAATCGAATCTGAATAAGCCCAAGATTCAATGACATTTCGACCTTCTAACCACTGATCTAAGCGTGCCAGCTTTCCTTTCTGATAACACGGGATATTTGTTACTTTTCCTGTATATTTTCCATCTTTTATTTCAGCATTCGTTGCAATAATTTCAGTAATACCAAATTCACGGAAAATCGGTGCTGTAATAAAATCGGATGTTGCTGTAATACCAACCAATTGATGCCCAGCATCCTTATGCTTTTGAATTGCTTTAAAGCCTTCAGGTCGCATCTGTGCACGAATTACTTTTTCCATAAACAACTGATGTAATTCATTTAAATATTCATTATCGTGCTGAGTTAAAAATTCAAACACAAATTCATTATATGCAATTGGATCTAATTGCCCTGCTTTATAATCTTCATAAAATTTATCATTCATAGCGCGATGATGAACTGGATCAACCAAACCCTCATTCACTAAAAACTCCCCCCAAGAATGATCTGAATCTGTGTTTAATAAGGTATGATCGAGATCAAATAGCGCCAATTTCATAAAAATACTCGTAAAAGCTACAATTTAAGAAAAAAAATGTAAATCTATCTCCGCTAGTCGATAGAAATTAGTTAAGATCATAGCAATTTTAACATTCTTAAACTTTGCTTTTTTTCGCGTAGGATAAAGAAATAAAAATCCCCGAGGGCAAAGAATTAAACGAAAGATAATTTTAGGTAGCCAAATGATCGATTCTGAAGGTTTCCGACCCAATGTCGGGATCATTTTGGCAAACGAATTTGGACAAGTTTTATGGGCAAAACGCATTGGTCACAATGCATGGCAATTTCCACAAGGAGGTATCCAACATGGAGAAACCCCTGAACAGGCACTTTATCGTGAGCTGAGAGAAGAAGTTGGCTTACTGCCCGAACATGTCGAAATTATAGCGCAAACAAAAGGTTGGCTGCGTTATCGTTTGCCTCATCGGTATATACGTACAGATTCAGACCCAGTATGTATAGGCCAAAAACAAAAGTGGTTTTTACTTAAGTTAACAGCTTCTGTTAAACATATTCAGTTAGATTTAGCAGATCCACCTGAATTTGATCAATGGCAATGGGTAAGTTATTGGTATCCATTAGGGCAAGTTGTAAACTTTAAAAGAGATGTGTATCGCAAAGCGATGGTAGAGCTGTGTCATCAACTACCAGAAAAATAATATGCAAATTTCTTATTTAAATGCAGATTTTCTATGAAACTGTTGCTATAAATAAGGTTAAGGATAAATTAAGGAGCAGACTTCATGTCAAATATGCAACTGGACACATTGAGACGTATTGTTCAAGAGATCAATGCGTCAACCAGTTTGCATGAATCTTTGGATATCATGGTCAATCAGGTCGCTGAAGCCATGCATGTTGATGTCTGTTCTATTTATCTACTTGATGAACGAAATCAACGTTATTTGCTGATGGCTTCGAAAGGTTTAAATCCTGAAGCTGTAGGACATGTTTCCATTCATACCAGTGAGGGTTTGGTTGGACTTGTGGGTCAACGTGAAGAGATTGTCAATTTAGATAATGCACCAAAACACGAACGCTTTATGTATTTCCCGGAAACTGGAGAAGAAATTTATAACTCTTTTCTAGGTGTACCAGTGATGTACCGTCGTAAAGTAATGGGCGTTTTAGTTGTTCAAAATACCGAATCTCAAGATTTTAGTGAAGCTGCTGAATCCTTCTTAGTTACTTTATGCGCACAGCTTTCTGGCGTTATTGCCCATGCTCATGCTGTCAGTAATATAGATGTATTTCGTAAAGCAAGTAATTTACCTACCTATAAAACCTTCCAAGGTCTTTCGGGTTCTGGCGGTATTGCCCTTGGACGTGCTGTTGTACTCTATCCTCCCGCAGATTTAGCTTCTGTTCCTGAACGCGAAGCCGATGACATTAGCGAAGAGCTAGAACTTCTTGACCGTGCATTAGAAGCTGTACGTGCTGAAATTAAATCGCTAGATGACAAAATGCAAGATGCCTTAATGGCAGAAGAACGTGCATTATTTAGTGTCTTTTTACGTATGCTTGATGAAAACTCCTTACCTGCTGAAATTAAGGAAGAAATTCGAGAAGGTAATTGGGCTCAAGGTGCTGTCCGTAATGTCATTGATAAACATATTGCGCTTTTTGCACAAATGGAAGATGACTATTTACGTGAACGTGTTTCAGACTTAAAAGATTTAGGTCGTCGTATTCTTGCATTCTTACAAGAGGCAGATTCTAGTCATCGTGAACTTACTGATGAAAGTATTTTAATTGGTGATGAAATTTCTACTGCTGCTTTAGTTGAACTTCCTGTCGATAAAATCGCAGCGATTGTAACAACTGAAGGCGCCATGAATTCACACATGGTTATTGTCGCTCGTGCTTTAGGAATTCCAACCGTGGTTGGTGTCACAGAGCTCCCTATTAGCACGCTTGATGACGTTGAAATGATTGTTGATGCACACCAAGGGCGGGTCTTTATTAACCCTCCTCGTCGTTTACGTGCACGATATAAAGAAATTCAAAAAGAAGAAGAGCAAATCGCTAAAGATTTGAAGCAATATGAAACTAAAGATGCCATTACTCCAGATGGTGTTGCAGTACGCTTATATGTAAATACAGGTCTCATGATTGATGTTGTTCGTGGCGTACAACGTGGTGCAAAAGGCGTTGGTCTATATCGCTCTGAAATTCCATTTATGCTACGAGACCGCTTCCCTGGTGAGGAGGAACAACGCTCTATCTATCGTCAACAGCTCAGCCATTTTGCCAATAAACCTGTAGTTATGCGAACTCTCGATATTGGTGCAGATAAAGACTTACCTTACTTTTCAATTGAAGAAGAAAACTCTGCATTAGGCTGGCGTGGTATTCGTTTTACTTTAGATCATCCTGAAATTTTTTCTTCACAAATTCGTGCTATGTTAAAAGCCAGCATTGGACTGAATAATTTACATATTTTATTGCCAATGATTACAAGCGTCAGTGAAGTTGAAGAAGCATTATATTTACTTGATCGTGATTGGCATGCTGTTCAAGAAGAAGAACAAGTTAAAATTACCAAACCTAAAATTGGCATAATGGTTGAAGTACCAAGTGTACTTCTACAAATTGCAGATTTTGCAGAATTTGTTGATTTCTTCTCTGTTGGGTCTAATGACTTAACACAATATTTACTTGCTGTTGATCGTAATAATCCACGTGTAGCAAACGTTTATTCAAACTTCCATCCTGCTGTTTTACGTGCATTAACTCGCTTGGTTCAGGAATGTCATAAGTACGATAAACCAATCAGCCTTTGTGGTGAAATGGCAGGAGATCCTCTCTCAGCTGTATTACTTATGGCGATGGGCTTTAATACACTTTCGATGAGTTCTAGCAATATTTTACGTGTAAGAAAAGCGATTTGTCATGTTCCAATGACCGATGCGAAGGAATTATTAGAACGTGCTTTAAAAATGAATAATCCATTAATTGTAAAAAGTATGATGGAATATTATTTCAAGACACATGGTCTTGGTGATATGGTCAAAGCAAGTACACGTATTGTGAGTGCTTAATAAGCAAAAATAGAAAAGCAATACAAACTAAAAGGGAGATAATCATCTGAATATCTCCCTTTTTTGTGCTTGCTATAACCACGCTTTGCATCTTTTTTTCTGTCTACAAAGACTTGGCTTTTGTTAACTTCATGCATATGTTTTGCCACGAAATTATGTACGATAATCTCAGGTAGCTTTTTCTTTTTCGCCATATCAATTTCCTATTTAAATCATCTTCCCACACTGTTGTGGGAAAATGATATTACGCCTTTTTGAATGTTTTTCAAACTATTTTAGCTACTTCAGTGTAGTTTCAATACCTTGTTGTGCACATTGATCATCCTGTACAGAACCGCCGGCACCAGCAACACCTACCGCACCAATAAGCTGATTTTTATAGAATACAGGAACACCACCACCTAATAACAAAAGCTCAGGTAAGCTCGTTAAATTTTGAGAATCTGCATTATTTTGAGCATTTCTCATAAATTTTAGAGTCGATATTTTGGTTGAATAGGCAGTAAATGCTTTACGCTCTGCTGCGATTAAATTATGAGGTCCAACTGTTTCATGTCTTTGACTTGTTAAAATATTTCCACCTTGATCTAAGACAACAACAGCAGCTGGTTTAGCACTTTGCGTACATGCATGCATCACATTATTCACAAGTTGATCTGCTAATTTTAAATCTAGGGTATATGCCATATTGGGTGCAGCATGAAGTAATGAACTACTGCAAAGCAATGATAAGCAAATGAACTTTTTCATAAATATATTCTTCTCTTTAGATCTATATTCAAAATTAAATGCTTTTTATATCACTCTATTCATCAGTGAAATTTAATCTAATACTATAATAATACTAAATAAATTTCATACATTAAAATGTGTTATAAAAAAGGTACTATTTCTAGTACCTTAACTTTTTATTGTGTATATGGCATATGCTTTTTAATAAATTCAACTAATTCAGCACGTTTCCAATCTATTGCTTCAGTATGCCCTGCACCAGGAACAGAAATCATAGTAATATCCTGATTATTAACACTAATCTGTTTCAACCCTTCTACCATCATTTGGGTAACAGCATGTGGAACGTTAGTATCAGCCTCACCTTGAATTACTAAAATGGGTTTATCAATTGGTTTTTTACCTGGCTGACTCACCTCATTCAAGAAATATTGAAGTGTTGGGTTATTTTGCAACTCATTTAAAGAAATACCAGGAAAATCCATCACTTTCCGACTAGAATCTTCTTGCATAAATTTCACAATTTCTGATCTATATGCATTAACCATATCCGATAAACATAGACCATCTTCGCCATTTGTACCTTCAGCTAATTTTGCAATTTCCTGTGAACGCCCTTCAAACATTGGAATATAGTTAAAATTCGGTTCATATGCCTTAATACCTACTGCAGCAAAAGCAGCATAAGATAATAAAGTTGCATAAGCCCCTACTGATGTTCTATTTTCTAATGGAATATTATAAGCAATTTCTTGTTGTTCAATATTCGCTAAAGCAGTAGGTGCAACCGTACCAATAATAAAATCTAAATTCGAAGCAGGAGCTCCAGCAACAGCACCTTTATAATTAAGATCATTATTCGCATATTCAGCAGTACCTAAAGAAGCTTGCCCACCTTGAGATTGTCCAACAGACATCCAATCTCCATGAACTTTCACACCATATCTTTCTTTAAATGCTTTAACCGCATAAATTGCAGAGTTTGCTTCACTTTCTATATTTAGATAAGGATGAATACCTGGTGTACCTAAACCTTCATAATCGATCCCAATAACAACATAGCCTGCTGCCAATAACTCTTCAGACATTGGTTTAACACGGTTATTAAATGGTGCCTTGCTTTGTGCACACGAATCACCTACACCTAATGTCCCATGCTCCCAAACAACAACTTTCCAGCCACCAACAGGAGCCTCACCTTTTGGATACATAATCAATGCTGTAGCTTCTGCATTTTGTCCACTGACATTTGGCATTCTATATTTCATAATTGAAATACGATCTGCATTTTCTAACATATCAATAGATTCATTTTGACTATTGATATAACCGCTTTCAGATACGTAATTTGTATATTGAATTGGTTTTTCAACATTTCCAGAACTATTGCTTGAATCGTTACTATCATTACATGCTGTCAATAGCAAAGTTGAAGAAACAAAAATTGCAAGTAATGATTTTTTATATAAATTTGCCATTTTATATCCTTATAAAGTTCTATTAATTTAATATTCACTTGATACAAATAGCTAATTTTCAAAAAGCAAATTTATACAACCATCCATTATCAAGTAAATTTTTATTAAATTATAATGCCGTATCCATTTAGGCATTTATCAAAATATGCCATTTAAAATTGTAGAAAATATAATTTTTAAATATTTTTTGAGTAATTACTCTATTTAATCTCAAAAAATCATCAATAGAAATAAAAATCGAACAAGCACAAAAATAATTACTTAGTTTTAATTGTAAAAGTAAAACAAGAATATATCGGCATTATTTTTAATTTTCCAAGAAAAATAAAAAGCTTAAAAACAAAATTAGACAATGACAAAATGTGACTAAATAAGTTTATTAATAAAAATATTTGATAAGAATCACACTTATTTTGTATCCACAAACAAAAAACATCCGATAAAATTTTCTTTGAGAACGTATCTATTACAATTGAATGATTGCCATTGAATTCATCCTAAATTTGATAATTCCTATTTGCAGAAGCAACTTCATCTTCCCACCAATTCTTTTTCTCATCATTTTGAGTTGAATATATAAGCTCTGAGTAGTTCTACATTGAAAAAAAATGTAAGAATTCTGCTTTTAATCCTAATATTCTCATTATGTAAATAAGAAAAAACCCCAATATCCTATCAGGGTTTTTTATATTGGGTAATTAAGCTTGACTCCTGTCGTGCTTCACCATCCTAGTGCTTAAACGCATAATTGTTGTTTTATGTTTTGGAACATCCTGTTCCTTTATATCGATATCATAGATACTGAAAACAAAAATCACTAGCGAATAATCCCCTCTTTACTTGTCAGCTATTGCTTACAAATTTATCTATAATTACAGCAAATCAATTCGCTACTCTAATATAAAAATGATGTATTCCTAGAAATAATAATGCTTTATCATAAAAATTCACATTTTAAAAAGATTCTTTTTCATACAATAATCTTATATTTTTCTTTTAAGCTTATGATTATCATATTAAAACAATATGACACTTCGTATACTATAAATGAAATATTTTTTAGACGCTGTTATTTTGAAAAATTTTAAGTCATATATCCTAGACAGAAAGAAGCCTTTAACTAAGATATTGAATTTTTTAATCATTATCGCTTCTCTTATTTTAGTCTTCATTATTTCTCTTGAAGCTTTTCGACATGATTCATTTTTAGCTCATTCAATTTACTTTGATATTCAATTCTGGATTTGTATTTATTTCACTTTAAATTTCTTTATTTTTCTATTCCTATCCGATCATAAATTCAAATTTCTTGCAAAATATTCAATTATCTTTTTTTTGTGTATTCCCTATCTCACAATTTTAGATTACACCTCTATTCAACTCACTCAACAACAAATTTATTTAATTGGTTTTATTCCACTGATTCGAGGTGGTGTTGCATTAATTGTACTTCTACATTTAATGATGGAGCGTAATTCAACAGCCCTATTCATTTCTTATTTGCTCATTTTATCTGCCATTATTTATTCCCTTAGCCTCATATTCTTTATTTTTGAAAGAGAAGTAAACTATCAAGTACAAACTTTTGGTGATGCACTTTGGTGGGCTGGAATGACTGTTACAACCGTTGGTTCAAATATTGTCCCGCTCACTAATGTGGGGAAAATTGTCACCACGGTATTAGCAGCTACAGGTATGACAACATTTCCTATCTTTACTGTTTACTTCACTACAATTGTGAATCGACTTAGTAAAACTGATAAAAAATAATAGATATCTACAAAAATCAAAAACCGCCTCTAAAGGCGGTTTTGTTCATTTATTTAGATTCATATTACTTTACGTCAAAGCGGTCTGCATTCATCACTTTAGTCCACGCTGCAATAAAGTCTTTAACAAATTTTTCTTTGTTATCATCTTGAGCATAAACTTCTGCATATGCACGAAGAATTGAGTTTGAACCAAAGACTAAATCTACACGTGTTGCCGTCCACTTCGTTTCACCTGTTGTACGATCAACAATGTTGTATGAATTCTTACCTGTAGGTTTCCAGTTATACTTCATATCCGTTAAGTTAACGAAGAAATCATTACTCAACACACCTACTCGATCTGTAAATACACCATGTTTGACACCACCGAAGTTCGTACCAAGTACACGCATACCACCAATTAATACAGTCATTTCAGGTGCAGTTAAACCAAGTAACTGAGCACGGTCTAATAGCATTTCTTCAGGCTGAACAACATAATCTGCTTTTACCCAGTTACGGAAACCATCATGCTTAGGTTCAAGATCTTCAAATGAGTACACATCTGTCTGTTCTTGTGTCGCATCACCGCGTCCAGCAATAAATGGAACCTTAACTTCAACTCCAGCTGCTTTCGCTGCTTTTTCAACTGCTGCTGTACCACCAAGTACAATTAAATCTGCAATGCTAACTTTCTTCGCAAGCCCCGCTTGAATTTCTTCAAGTTTTGCAAGTACTTTTGCTAAACGAGCAGGTTCGTTTCCTTCCCAATCTTTTTGAGGAGCAAGGCGAATACGTGCACCATTTGCACCACCACGGAAATCTGAACCGCGATATGTACGAGCACTATCCCATGCTGTTGAAATAAGCTCTTCTGAAGTAAGTCCACTATTTAAAAGCTTAGCTTTTAATTCATCAATTTCAGCTTCAGATAATGTGTAATCTACAGTTGGAATTGGATCTTGCCAGATTAGATCTTCCGCAGGCACATCTGGACCTAAATAACGTGATTTTGGCCCCATGTCACGGTGTGTCAATTTAAACCATGCACGAGCAAATACTTCTGAGAAATATGCTGGATCTTTGTAAAAACGTTCAGAAATTTTGCGATATTCAGGATCAATTTTCAGTGCCATATCGGCATCTGTCATCATTGGTTTACGGCGAACATTTGGATTATGTGCATCAACTGGCATATCTTCTTCTTTGATATTTACAGGTTCCCATTGCTGTGCACCTGCAGGGCTCTTTGTAAGTTCCCAATCATAAGTAAACAATAAGTAGAAGAATTCGTTATCCCATTTTGTAGGATGTGTTGTCCAAGCACCCTCTAAGCCACTAACCATGGTATTTGCACCATTCCCCGTACCTTCAGGGTTGTGCCAACCAAGACCTTGAAACTCGACATCTGCACCTTCAACATCTGCACCGAGCACTTCTGCTTTACCATTACCATGTGCTTTACCAACAGTATGACCACCAGCGGTTAATGCAACTGTTTCTTCATCATTCATACCCATGCGGTCAAATGTAACACGCATATCTTGTGCCGTACGAAGTGGATCTGGCTTACCATCTACCCCTTCAGGGTTAACATAAATTAATCCCATTTGCACTGCTGCAAGTGGATTTTCTAACGATTTACGATCTTCATCATTTGCATAACGGTTTTCTGTTGGAGCTAGCCATTGGCGTTCTTCCCCCCAATAAATATCTTTTTCAGGTGCCCAAATATCTAAACGACCACCGGCGAAGCCATAAGTTTTTAAGCCCGCTTCTTCATAAGCTACTGTACCTGCAAGGACAATCAAATCACCCCAAGATAATTTATTTCCATATTTTTTCTTAATTGGCCAAAGTAAACGACGACCTTTATCAGTATTTACGTTATCAGGCCAACTATTTAATGGTGCAAAGCGTTGGTTACCGGTGTTTGCACCACCACGACCATCTTGCTTACGATAAGAACCAGCTAAATGCCATGCAGTACGTACAAACATACCAATGTAGCTACCCCAATCAGATGGCCACCAATCTTGGCTACTATTAATTAATTCACGAATATCTTGTTTAACTTCTTCTAGATTTAAAGAGTTAAATGCTTTTGCATAATCAAAATTTGGATCCATTGGATCTGTTTTTTTATCGTGTTGAGATAAAATATCTAAATTGAGAGCATTTGGCCACCAGTCTGTATTAGAACTGGCAGCATTCGTCACAGCACCATCTTTATGAAATGGGCATTTTCCTGAAGTCGCTTGTGTATTCTGAGACATTTGACTCTCCAAAATTATCTTATTGTGATGTTTAAAACCATAAATCTATAAAAAAACTTCTCTTATTAAGAATATAGGGGCATTTTCCAAAAAACAAAGTGGAAAGTATAAATAATCACCATCTATTTTCCCTATTTAATTAAATAAAAATTTAATCTTTTCTAACATTACTTTATTTAAATTATGTAAAAACAAAACATAATTGTATGATTTAAAACAATAATTAAACCTACTGTTTTCGAATAAATTAATAAAAATTTAAACAAATATACTGTATATGTATTAAAAACAAGTAATGAAAAAATACATTAAACTTCACTTTATATTTCAAGTACTTAAAAAACAAAGTCATTCATTACAAAATGTAACTATTCCAATTAAACAACAATCTTTTTCCCTTCTCTAATACAATAAAATGGATTAATCATTTTTGGAGAGCGACGAATAATTTCATGTAATTCGATTTTTGGTTGTTCACGACTTTCATCAGTTAATTGAAAAGAGGAACCTTCTTGCCCATCCTTCTATCTTAATGACATTAAGCAAAATACTGTGCTTTCCATTCTTTCCAGAAATATAAAATAATTCCAAACATGACAACTAAAATACCTAAAAATGCATGTGAGCTAATATGTTCATGATTTAA
The DNA here is from genome assembly GCF_001307195.1 of Acinetobacter equi. NCBI lineage: Bacteria > Pseudomonadati > Pseudomonadota > Gammaproteobacteria > Moraxellales > Moraxellaceae > Acinetobacter > Acinetobacter equi. The sequence continues at coordinate 423,974 of NZ_CP012808.1, forward strand.
GGTCGTACCGAGAACTAAGGCAATAATAGGCGTCATCACATTACTTAATGACACTGTAGATGCACTCAAACGCTTAATAAGCCAAAAATAACAAAGCATTGCCACAATAGAAGACATGATCATGGTAAATACAAAACCAATCATTGCTTGTGTACTTGGTAAAGCTGTCGGGAAATGTTGCCAAATAAATGGAATAATAAGTAGTGAAGCGAGTGCAGATATAATTAAAGAACCCGTTGCTTGTGACATTGGTTTTAAAGGTGCTTTAATTTGTTTCACCCAAAATATCGAACTAATATAAGACACCATACTCAGTAACATCAGTACAATCCCCCAAGGATTGACCTTGCTCTCAGCCGAATCTGCAAATACAAAAGTTAATCCTCCAACAGCAATTGCCATTCCTAACCACTGCAGTCCAATCAGCCTGTTTGTTTTTAAAATCACATGTCCAATTAAACCTGCAATTAGCGGTGAAAAGCCAAATATTAATGCCATTAAACCTGAGGTTAAATAATTTGCAGCAAGATAAATAAAAAGCTGTGCACCAATTAAATTTAAACTCCCAGCCACATAACTTTTCATTGAAACTCGATCAAAAGGTAAAGCTCCACGCATTGCTATAAGTAAAAGCAAAGCAATCAGTGAGGCACCAAAATAACGAATAATCAACACCCACATTGGATGAACTTCAGCAACACTCCAAACAATTGCAAGTGGTGTCGTTGCCCAAATTAAAACAAGTAAAGCATAAATACTGGCTGTAATAATCAATGGTGATGTATTTGAATTCATAGACAACTCTACAGAAACTCTAATGAAAGATAAGACAAAAAATGCATCAAGAACTACGCATAAAAAAGCAGCCCTCGGTGACCCTAGGACTGCTCTTTTCAATATAAAGATTACTTCACAAGTTTACGAAGATCTTGGCTTAAATCTAAATATTTATCTGCTTCAAAAGCTGCATTTTTGCTAATCAATTTTTTCAAATGACGCATTTCTTTAGCCGCATTTACCGTAATACCGCCAACAATAATGCCATCAGTCACACCAAATAGAACGAATGATGATTCTTGACGAAGTTCAGGATTAATTTCACCACGAACAATCCACTCACTTGCTGCCATATCGCCAACAAATTGGTAGTTGATATTCAACTGATCTGTCCAGAACCATGCAGGATTTACAGCTGGATGTTCAACATTCATCACATGACGAGCAAAAACTCCTGCTTGAAGATTCGCATTTTCCCATGTTTCTACACGGCGATGATTACCACATTCACGTAATTGAGTTGCGACATCACCTGCCGCATAAATATCAGGATGAGATGTTTGGCAATTTTCATTCACTTTAATCGCGAAATCAACGTCTAAACCTGCATCAATAGCAAGCTGAGCATTTGGTACGATACCAATACCATAAACAACAGCATCAGCACGAAGTTCTTCACCATCACCTAAGGTCACGACAATTTCTTCGCCATCCAATTTGCAATCTGCAATTGAAGTTGAAAGACGTACATCTACACCTGCAAGTTGTTGCTGAGCAAGTAAGAATTCACTTAATACGCGTGGCGATGAGCGACCCATCACCATTGGTCCCATTTCAATCACGGTCACATCACATTCTTTAAAACGTGCAGATGATGCAAGCTCAAGACCAATCACCCCACCACCAATTAAGATAATACGACGACCAGCTTGAAGAACAGGAACTAATGCTTGTGAGTCTTCTAAATTACGCAAGGTATAAACATGTTTACCCAAAGCATCAAAATTTGGTAAACGACGTGCTGCACCACCTGTAGCAAGCAAAAGCTTGTCATAAGCAATAGTTGAACCATCACTTAACGTTACTTGATGAGCATCTGCATCAATTTTTTTCACAGCAAAACCGCGAATTGTTTGTACACCTAATTCTGCCAATTTTTCTTCTGACAAAATTTCGATTTTGGTTTCTGAAGGCTTTAAAATCACATCTTTAGATAATGGTGGACGTTCATAAGGTAAATGAACTTCATCACCAATTAAAATAATTTTACCTTCGTACTTATTTGCACGAAGTTCTAAAATTGCACTTGCACCTGCTTGACCTGCGCCTACAATTACAACGGTTTCAATGTTACTCATGAAATTAACCTTTTAACTCAGCAGATACGATACCAAAGCCCGCAATCCATTCACTAATATCTTCATAACAGTGAGTCGTCATGTCGTACTCACCTAATTCGCTTAATGCTGCAAATGCTGCCATCCAAGAACGAACCTCTTGACCACCACGACCACCGTCACGACGAATTTCAGCTTCAGTCATTGCTTCTAAAGCAGCAAAATCTGCATTTTTGAATTTTTCAAGTAATGCAATATCCCACTCAGGGCTTAAAGGCACAGCAACAGATGTATCACCTGCAGCTAACTTTTGACCTACAGCAATAATTTTTGCTTGGCGTGCATTACGTGCTTCTTCAGTCGGGTTACGACCAGCAATTAAGAATTCTTCAACTTCTGGTGGCACAGAACCCATTTGTGGTGTTGGTGGATCATGAGATAAACCACCTGTACCTAAAACAAGTACACGCTCATTTTCAAGATTTAAAGACTTAATGAATTGACCAACGGCACGCCCTAAAGCAATTGTACGCTTTGTAGTTGGCATAGGAGCTGCTGCGCCATTAATAAAGATAGGAATTGTTGGATAACGATCAAGTTGACCACCACAAAGGAAATGCAATGGTTGAGTCACCCCATGATCTGCCTGCATACGATACGAGTATGCAACATCTACACCTTCATCAAGTACACAACGTACTAATGACAAAGCTGTCTCTTCTGGCACATCAATTTTATTATCAATTTTGCCATAATCCCAATCGCCTGCTGCTGTTGCGCGAATCCCCACACAAAAGCTTGGCATAAGATCGTAAAAGAAACCGTTAAAATGATCAGGACCAAACGTAATAATTAAGGTCGGATCATACGCTTTAACTTCAGCAGCAAGTTTGTCAAATGCTTCACGAACAGCAAGTTCTTTACGCTTTTCTTGCGGTGATGCAAATTCCATTAATGGGCTGTGCGATGCACAAATAAGTTTAACGGCCATGTGTGACTCCTAAACGGAAGGCAGCCAAAAGGCTGCCGAGTAAGTCCATTACATTTTCAGCTTAAATTTCGTCAAAGAAACCAGCACGTGGTTGACGTAAACCACGAATACCCAAACCACATTCAGCATTAATTAAAACACCTGTAAGTGGGCGGTTATTTTGACGAGAAGCCAACAATACATATGAACCTGTCATATCTTCTGGTTCTGGTAAGAAATTGAGCGGCATACCACGAGCAATTTTCTCAGGATCACGAGCATCTAATAAACCAAGATTTTCTTGACCTAAAGAGGCTGCGCCTTTGATGTTTACATTCATACCTGATGGCGCAACTGCATTCACTCGTACTTTAGGCGCAAGCTCATAAGCAAGTTCTTTCATAATCCCTACACCAGCATGTTTAGATGCTGTGTATACAGGACCTCCGCCTGCCGAATACAAGGCAGAATTAGACAAAGTAAATATGATAGAACCTTCAGAAGCTATCAATGCATCTAATGCAGCTTTAGCACCAAGAATTAAAGACTTGGTGTTAATTCCCATAATTTCATCAAAAGCTTTATCGAGCTGTTCACCAGAGGTATTAACGATATCTGCATAATGATCCCAAATACCAGCATTACCCACAAAACAATCGAGCTTACCAAAACGTTCAACAGTTGCATTAACAGCACGGACATTGTCTTCATAGTTGGCAACATCACCAGCGATTGCAAGAATTTTGTCACCAAAGTGTTCTTTCAATGCATCAACTTTGGATTGTGAACGTTGAAGAACAGCAACTTGTGCACCCTCTTCTAAAAAACGCTCAACCAATGCCCAGCCTAAGCCCGAACCACCACCGGTAATTAATGCAACTTCGCCTTGTAGCCAACCCATGATTACTCTCCTGCCATTTCTACATATAAAGCACCATCTTCAAGCACTACTGGGAATGTTTGAATTGGATCTGTTGCTGGTAAACATAATGCTTGACCAGTTTTTAAACAAAAACGAGCCGAATGAAGTGGGCATTCAACAGTACCATCATCTTCAAGATAACCTTCAGACATTGAAGCATTACCATGTGAACAACGGTCATTCATAGCAAAAAATTCACCGCCATTATTGAATACTGCAAGCGCTTCGATACCATTAACGCCACAATCTACTTTCAATGCTTCGCCTTCGTCTAATTCATCAACTTGGCAAACAAAAATCTTATTCATTAGAAGAACACACTCAGGTTATGTGAGTTATACGTCACTTGATCAAGAATAATCTTACGGTTAAAGATTTGGAAACCTAGTCCACCTTCAACTTTACGAATCTTGTCATGACGCTTACCACAGTAAATCGTTACGTCTTTCTCTTTTTGCGTACGGTATAGGAGATACGTTACGTACACATCGTATTCACCGTCAACTTCAGTCGGCTCTACAATCACGTTTGATACCATGTGAGTTGTACGTGATGGAGGCTCTTCAGCCCAAGCCATGCCTGTTTCAAGACGAGCAACACGACGTTCTAAAAGATCTTTCGTATCGTTGAATACCCAAGTTGTAGGTGGTTCAACTGAACGACGACGGTCACGCGTTTGTGCGTTTGGTGTAGTACGTAATGTGTAAGAAATATCTTCGCTTAACGTATCTAACCAATCGCGGAATTTCCAGTCATCAAGAAGCTTTGCTTCTTGATATAAGAACTGACTAATTTGGTGATGAAGTTCTAAGCTGATTTGACTCATTTCATAAGCTCCTTCTCATATTCGTCAGCTGCTTTTTCTACATCTTCCCATTTCTCATGGATTAACAAGTCTGCCCAACGACGGTACATACCACGTGCTGCAGTTTCTGAGAAAATGTAGTTGGTAATACCAGGAATACCATCTTCACGAACTTTTTCGTTACCTTTACCCATTTCCATAATGAGTTTGTTTTGACGTGCTTTATAACCACGTAAAACTTTTTGAATCTCAATCCAGTTTTCAGAGTCATCTTGCTCTAAGAAACCAGCTGGACCAAATGCACGTGTTGCAGAACGCTCGAATGCTTCTTTTACTTCTTGTGATGCTTCAGCATCAGCAATACAGAATGCCCAAACTTCAGTTTTGTTTGGACCACGTGGATGCCATACGCGAAGTGTTGCAGTACCATTCAACCAAGACATCGTTGGGAACATAGTGTTATGACCCGCAAGACGAAGTGCACGAATTTCACCAAGACGTTCTTTAACTTCTTCATAAGTTTCACGGAAATAGTTTGCAACTTCACCATCAACCCATACGTTTGCATCTGGTTTTTCAGTAAAGAAGAATCCTGAACCATGACCACGTGAACCGTATTGAATTGCGTCTTTTGCAGTTTCCCATACAGGACGAGCTGTTTGCGCAGCACCTAATTTTTTAGAAGACTCATCATCAGGTTTTGCACCTAATACTTGAATCGCAGATGCGTGAGAGAACAAAGCGTGATATTGGTCAGAAGCGAACTGTTCAGCTGCAAATTTCCAGTTACAGTCGATTTCCCATTTATGAACACCACCAATAATTTCTGTACCACCTGGACGACGGTCAACCACACCATCTAAATACCAAGCAATATCACCCATGTATTCGATAAGATCAGGCGTTGTTTCATCCCAACAACCGAAGATTAAGCCTTTGTAAGACTCAACACGGTTCACTTCAACCAGCCCCCATTGCTCTTTGCAAGCACCGTGTGGGAATGCACGTTCTTCTAATGGAATATCTTTTAAAGAACCATCAATACCGTAAGACCAGCCATGGTATGGGCAAGTGAACGCACGTGTATTACCACAGTCTGCGAAACTCACACGCATAGAACGGTGACGACATTGGTTTAAAAATGCTTTGATTGAGCCATCTTTTTGACGTGCCACAATGATTGGATCTTCACCCATGTAGGTATTGAAGAAATCACCAGCCTTAGGAATTTGACTTTCATGGCAAAGGAACAACCATGTACGACCGAACACACGTTCGAGTTCTAATTCATAGATGTCTGGATCTGTATAAATAGATGGCGTAACACGACCATTTTGTGCATCGACTAAAGCGTCAATTTCGCGCACATCAATTTTTCCACTCATGAAAAGCTCTCCTGCGACCATCAATGGCACAAAGTAATAGACTCAACTTTTCATCGATAATGGATTTTGACTAGTTTTTGGTAAAATATTTATTTTGTTTTAATTAATATTAAAAACGAATAAATTTAATTAAATTTATTCAAATGATTTGACTACTATTTACCCAACACCATTTATTATCTAAATACTAGAATAACCTTCACCTATTGATTGTTTATAGATTATACTCAAAACTCTTACTATAAGACTTTTTTTGAATAAATCTTTGGACATGTTGATATGGAATTACGGCATCTAAGATACTTCATTACAGTTGCTGAAGAACTGAACTTCAGTAAAGCTGCATTGAAGCTTTATACGGCTCAACCCTCTCTAAGCCAACAAATCAAAGACTTAGAGGAAGATGTTGGGGTTAAATTACTGCATCGTACTAAGCGAAAAGTAGAGCTTACCGAAGAAGGTGCTGTATTCCTTGAACAAGCTCGATTGACGCTCGCACAAGCAGATAAAGCCGTTGCTATGGCACGTCAGGTCTCTCAAGCAAAGCAACAAATGCTACGCATTGGTTTTGTACCTGTTGTTGAAATGAAGATCTTTCCTTACGTTTTACCCAACCTTCGTGTTCACAGTTCTGATTTAAAAATTGAATTACTCAGCATGAATAATACTGAGCAAATGAAAGCACTTAAACGGGGTGATTTAGATATCACATTTACCCGTCAAAGTCTTGCTAGCGATGAGATTGAGAGCCAATTTGTTTTACGTGAACCCCTTATTTTCATACTTCCTAAAGATCATCCTTTAGCGAAATATGAACGCATTCCTGTTAAAGCATTAGATGGAATTGACTTCATTATTCCATCAATTGAGCAATCAACTACTTTGCATAATTTGATTTTAGATTTTGCCAAGAGCAATGATATTGAATTCAATATTGTACAAAAAGCAGACAACATTCTATTTAATATAAACTCTATTGGAATGGGCTTAGGCTGCACAATTTTACCTGGTTATATTGCTCCATTATCGATGAACAATACGGTAATTCGTCCCTTAAATATCGAACTTCCACAGTTAGACTTATACGTAAGTTACCGAAAAAATAGTAATTCTATAGCTGTCAGAAAATTTATTGAACTTTTAACACAAGTTTTTTACCTAGATTTTGATCGACAAGTCTAATTTTTTCAAAAAAAATTCTTTTTTACGATAGCACCATTATTTTTTTACTAAATAATGGTGCTATTTTTTATAACTAAAAACTCTAAGTCTTTTCACATTAATAGAAAAAAACTTTGTTTCCATTTTTTTATCAAATCGTCTTTTTTTTTAAACCTTATATTTTTCGTACTACTCAATCTAATTTAGATAAAATTTATGCTGTCTTACAACTTAAGTCTAATGATTTTTTTGATGGTTCAAGCACATTTAAATTGCTTAATATCTTATTAATAAAATAATTTCACATCATTATTGATAATGATACTCATTTATATATTTTTTGTATATAGCTTTCATAAAAAAAGGCAGCATTTGCTACCTTTTTTCTCAGAAACCAAACTGAATTAAATTATTTCACACCGTGAAATGCTAAATAGCTTTTAATCACAGCATTAAATTCTTCAGATTTTTCAACTTGAGACCAGTGACCACACTGACTGAAAATATGTGCATCAGCATGTGGAACCACATTCAAAATATCCCATGTACGTGATACTGGAATTACTACATCTTGAGTACCATGAATTAATAATACTGGAACAGTAATATCTTTCATTTTTTCAAAATCAAGAGGGAATTCAAAACGGTCACGGTCACGTGCGCCAACAACATCCATCAAACGGTTAGATGCATAGTCATTTGCAGCAGAAGCGAAACGCACTTTAACAAGCTCATCAGTAATTAAATCTTTATTTACTACGAACATAGAAAGCGTTTTCTTAATACCTTCTTCTGTAAGTACAGGATTTGCATGTGCTTTTAATGCAGCAGTTTGCTTCGCACCACCAGTACCCATTGAAACAATACCAAGAACACGATCTGGATAATCAAGTGCAAGTTGGAATGCTAGCCATCCACCAAGAGAGTTACCAACTAACCATGTTTTTTCAATACCTAAAGCATCTAATGTACGAATAGCATGATCTACCCAAGCACGGATACCATATGCAGTATTTGGTGCAACAACTGTTTGGCCATAACCAATCGTATCAATTGCGATACAACGTGCTTGCTCACCAATTTGAGGTAAATTCAACCACCAGTTTGCCGCAGCAGATACACCAGTACCTGAACCATGTAAAAATAAAATAGGTGTACCTTCACCAATTTCATGATAATGAGTTAACTCACCTTCAGCAGTTTCAATCCATTTATCTTCTAAACCAAAAAATGCATCTGTTGTATATTCAGGAATCTGAACCGTACTCATACCTACTCCTCGTATCGCCTTAATTTGCGCATCCCTAATGTAAGGCTTCGCATTCAGCTGACTGAAAAAATGATGTTTTACACTGCTATATTACCTGTTGATTTACCCTCAACTGATACAAATTTCCAATGATCTACTAGGAAAAATCTATAATTTAACTCATTGAAATAGAAGGTTTATTTTTAAATAGCAAGATTATTAATTCATTTTTAAATTTTGATATAAAAAGTGGCAATTTCAAAATTGCCACTTCATTTAAAATCACAATAAATTAGAACTTATAAGTGTATGTTGTTGCAATACGATACTCTTTTAAATCAGTTTTCCAGTCATAATTTGCATCAATATACATGCCTTGGATGCCTAATCCTTTTAACTGACCTTCAGGAATGGTGTAATTGATCACCACATTCCATTCATCTGACTTCTGATCCTTTAAATTTGCAACCTCTGCATCATAACCGGTGAAGTAAGTTACTGTTGAATTAAGACCTTTAGCACCTAGCTCTGAAAAATCATAACCATAAGTAAAGCCCCAAGATTTTTCTTTTGCATTGGTAAATGTTGCAACACCCCAGTTGACTAAATATGGTTGTGGCACCCAACCACCTAAAGTTGGAAATGCACTATCTCCCATCATTTGTTGATAACCTAAGGCAACCGTATGTGCTCCATGAACTACTTTGGCACTTAAAGAAACAGCTTGGTTATCTATACGACCATATAGGTCATTTGCCGATGCTGAATTATCAAAATAACGCGCATAGCTCATTAATTTTGTATTCTCAGCTAAATTTGTATTGTAGTTAACCCCAACATAATTTTGCTTATAGATATCCTCAACATTAGCAAACCAATAACTTGCACCTAATTCTTTGGTAAATTGATAGTCAATTCCCGCAATCCACATACCATCTGCTGCAGGACCATTATCATATTCACGTGGAGGATTAAACTTAGTTAGTTTTTCAAAACTATCATCATATCGATTATTAATTCTGTTGACATAAGCAAGTGTCAATTTTGTGTTTTTTACATCTTTAGATTCCAACCATGCACCGCTATAAGTTGTTAATAGCTGACGCGATGGATCAAAAACTAAAACAGGTGAAACGGGTAATAACTCGCCCACTTTTAATTCAGTCTGTGAAACTTTTGCTTTTAATGTGGCACCCACTTTACCAAACTGATCTTTTAACTTGCCATCTTTATATGGAAGTACCCAATCTGGATTGTCATGTAATTGTTTTAATTTAAAAGCATATTGTGCCAATAAATCTGCCCCAATTTGCACACCACCTAAATCATAATATCCAGATTTAGCATCTAGCGTGATTCCTTGTGACCAACTACCCCAGTTATTTTGAGGAAGATCATCATACTGACGATCTAAATAAAAGTTTCTGAGTTTAAGTTGAACTTGGCTATCGTCGATAAAATCTGCATAAGATGCAGTTGTTCCCAAAGTTGCTGTCGCAGCAAGAAGTGCTATCCATAATGTTTGACGACGCATGGCTAAATTCCCATTAATCAAATTAAGCTATAGCGCCATCATGCTTAACAATAGTCAGTTTAAAAATCCGACCTGAGTAGTAACCTTTTTTCTACACTACGACTTTTTTGAACTAATATTTTTTATACATCTCAATGTTAAGTGTTTTTAAATATAAGATATTTCTCATAAAAATCACCTTTCAAAAATAACCATATGTTATTTAAAGTAATATTATAAAAAAAACTTATTCCAACCTAATATTTATCGCTTTTAGCGTTAACCACTTTTTTAAGAACTTTTTTATATAATTTACTCTTATAAGAAAAAACTTCCTTAAGATTCATATTTCTTATTGTTGTTTTTTTCAAATAATTTAGATGTGTTATATAAAATAATTCCAACAGTACATAGCACTCCTGTAATCATCGTACTTAATGCAATTTGTTCACCTAAAAATAAATGTGCAAAAAGAATAATCGCAACAGGTACAAAAGCCATCATAGTAGATGCCCTCATCGCGCCTAATGATCTAATTAAATAACTCATAAAAAACAGAGCTATCAAATTTACAACAATTCCTTGATACACGGCTTGGAAAGCAATATTTTTTAAACTCGCATTGGTCAAATTGCTTGGTAAAAACATCCAAAAAGGTAAAAAAATAAAAAGTTAATGATTGGAACAAAAATCATAATAAGCTTAAGGTTAATCTACCAACGGTTGATTGCAACTGAATAAAAAGACATACAAGCCGATGATATTAAAAATAATAAAAAAGCCTCATAAGTAATACTTTTATAAGAGAGCAACAATAAACTTGAACCCACAATCATAAATATGGCAAAAATTTGGATTTTATTTATTTTTTCTCTGATCCAAATATAAATAATAATTGCAGACATAACTGGTAAAAAACCATTCACAATTAAACCAACATTAGCTGCATTAGATAATTTAAGTCCAATTAGGCTTGTGATTAAATAAAAACTTCCATAAAACAATGAGCATATAATGATAGAAAGTGAAAAAATTTTCTTTTTATCACTCCTGTTTAAAAATAGAAAAAAAGGGAAAACAATGACAGATGCAATAAAAAAACGAATGATGACAATATCCCATTCAGTTAAATCATTATGAATTCCATACTTAGAGACACCCCCATCCTGACCAAATACATACAACAATAATTCCTGAAAGAATGCCCAAAAGAACGCCTATTTTGTTAGATTCCATTTAAATTTATCCTTCTTATTTATCTCCATTCTATTTCTAATTTTTGCGATATTTATTTTTATTAATATTTTCTAAATAAACAAGCATTTCAAATAAACAATGTTTGTTGTTTTATTCTTTTAAATCTTTCTATCTTATATAAAAAAAGCACCCCTTTTAGGAATGCCTTTCTTAGCAATTTTTTATAAATTATGCTTGAAGTTCACGAGCTTTAGACATTGTTAATGCTAAGTCTTCGATCATGTCTTCCTGACCACCAACTGTACCACGGCGACCAAGTTCCATCAGAATTTCACGAGCAGAAACACCATATTTCGCTTCTGCACGTTTAGCAAATAACAAGAATGAAGAGTAAACACCTGCATAACCTAAAGTTGCTGCATCACGGTCAGCACGAATAGGATTATGCATCATTGGAATCACAAGATCTTCAGCAATATCTTGTACTTTGAACAAGTCAACGCCAGTGTCCATACCCATACGGTTAGCAACAGCAATGAAAAGTTCAAGCGGTGTATTACCTGCACCCGCACCAAGACCTGCAGATGCAAGATCGACACGTACCGCACCTGCTTGTACCGCAGCAACAGTATTTGAAACACCCATACCTAAGTTATGATGTCCGTGGAAACCGAGCTCAATACTTGGGTCTAAGTGTTGACGTAAGTGACCAACGCGGTCAAGTACGTCTTGAGGAAGCATGTAACCTGCTGAGTCTGTTACATAAATACAGTTTGCACCGTAAGACACCATCTTTTTCGCTTCTTCAAGCAATTTTTCAGGTGATGCCATGTGAGCAAGCATTAAGAAGCCCACTGTATCCATTTCTAACTTACGCGCAGCCGTAATATGCTGTTCAGAACAGTCTGCTTCTGTACAGTGTGTTGCAACACGAATTGTTGAAACACCAATTTCATGTGCCATTTTCAAATGGTCAACCGTACCAATACCAGGAAGAAGTAATGCAGATACTTTTGCATTTTTCATACGTGGCACAACAGCAGATAAGTATTCTTCGTCAGTTGCAGCAGCAAAACCATAGTTTACTGAAGAGCCACCAAGACCATCACCGTGTGTTACCTCAATTAAAGGAACACCAGCATCATCAAGTGCTGTTGAAATTGCAATCATTTGCTCAACAGTAGTTTGATGGCGCTGTGGATGCATACCATCACGTAAAGTCATATCATGAACAATAATCTTAGACATGAGGTTGCTCCTTAAGCTTCAGCTTTATTAAAAACGTGTTCTGCAAACATTTCTGCAGTACGTGCAGCTGCCGCAGTCATAATGTCGAGGTTACCTGCATATTTCGGCAAGAAGTCGCCCAAACCTTCCACTTCTAAGAAGATAGAAACACGGTTACCATCAAAAATTGGACCATTTACAAGTTTGTAACCTGGTACATATTTTTGAACTTCTTTAATCATTGCATGTACTGATTCAGTAATTGCCGCTTGATCTGGTTCACCTTCTACTAGGCAATGCACAGTATCACGCATCATTAATGGTGGCTCAGCAGGGTTAATGATGATGATTGCTTTACCTTGTTTCGCACCACCAACTTTCTCAATAGCGCCCGCAGTTGTACGTGTAAATTCATCAATATTTTTACGTGTACCTGGACCTACCGACTTCGTTGATACAGTTGCAATAATTTCACCATATTCAACAGGCTGAACACGAGAAACCGCAGCAACCATTGGAATTGTTGCCTGACCACCACAAGTTACCATGTTTACATTTGGCACTTCACCAGCAGCAAGTAATGCTTCAAGGTTTACAGGTGGTACGCAGAATGGACCAATTGCAGCAGGTGTTAAGTCAATCATTAACACGCCAAGTTCATTTAACTTGCGGCTGTTTTCAGCATGTACGTATGCAGAAGTTGCATCGAATGCAATTTTGATATCATCTTCTAAAACATGAGGAAGAAGACCATCAACACCTTCAGCAGTGGTTTTTAAACCCATTTTCGCAGCACGAGCCAAACCTTCAGAAGTAGGATCAATACCCACCATCCAAACTGGCTCTAACCATTCGCTACGTTGTAATTTGTAAAGTAAATCAGTACCAATATTACCTGGACCGATCATTGCACATTTAATCTTTTTCATGAACAACTTCTCTTAAAATCCGTTTTTATTCAGCAGCAAAAGTAGCAGTTACTGAACCGAAACCTTCAATTTCCACAACAAACTCATCGCCTGCATTTGCCACAACCATTGGACCTAATGCACCCGTTAAAATGATGTCACCAGCCAATAAAGGACGACCACGACGAACCATTTCATCTGCTAACCAAACAGCAGCATTCAATGGATTTGAAAGACATGCTTTACCAATACCTTGAGAAACAACTTCACCAGCACGTGTCATTGTCATTTTGCAATTTACAAGATCTAAGTTCTCAAGTTTTACTGGCTTAGAACCTAAAACATATGCTGCTGAAGATGCATTATCAGCAACAGTATCAATCAATGAAATTTTCCAATTTTCGATACGGCTATCAACGACTTCAACTGCAGGTAGTGCATATTCTGTTGCACTAATAATGTCTGCATAAGTATGTTTTTCTTGCGTTAAATCTTTATTAATAATGAGCGCAATTTCAGCTTCTACTTTAGGTTGAATCAATAATCCTGCTGGAATTGCTTCACCATCGCCAAATGCCATATCAGCAAATAGCATACCGAAGTCTGGAGAGCCCACACCTAATTGCTTTTGAACAGCAACAGACGTTAAACCAATTTTACGACCCACAAGACGACGACCTTCAGCAATCGCACGTTTAGTATTGGCTTCTTGAACGGCATAAGCGATATCTACGTCTGCACTTTCCCCACCCAATTGTGGGCGAATAGGCGCAATCGCATTTTTTGATAATTCAGCTTCTCTTAATGCTAAAGCAACTGATTCAACAACAGCAGAATTCGACATCGATGTTTCCTTAAACTGCAAAAATAGGACTTAACACATCATCTGTAAGGAGAGAGAGTTTGGGAATCATAATGTCTTTCCATCAGACCTTATGACGACCTATTACAGATGCGGTATAGATATTTACGAGCTTAGAATCATTTTTTTCGCACAGGAAGACCAATACATATTTTATTTATAACTATAGTTACAACCTATAATAAATTTCATATTAATTATTTAAAAACAACATCTTAATTTATTTTATTCACTTCAAAAAATAACTAAAGTAATATTTAAATTCAGCATTCAGACTAAAATACTTGGCTTATACGACTAAAAGATAAGAGCATCCTTTATAAATTGATCGCTTAAACTTCCACCTCAACTCTCAAATTAGATAATATTTAATAAAAACAATAACATAAAATATAAAATCACAGCCTTTTACTTTTTTTATTTTCTAGGTTTTCTTTAAATTTATTGTTAAAAAATATTAAGTTATCTAAAAACTATATGCTTTAAATTATTAAAGTCATAAAAAAGAGAAAGATATACTTTCTCTTTAATCTAATCGGACAATTAGATGTACATATTTTTACGAAGCAATAATATGTTGTTTTAAAAATTGATGTAAGTCGCTCACATTATCTGCAATATATAAAGGAGCAAATTGATTTAAAACAGCAGTACTATGTACACCATAAGAAACACCAATACGTGGCATTGCAATATTCTGGGCCATTTCTAAATCGTAAGAGGTATCTCCCACCATAATCGCTTGATCTGCATTTAGACCAGTTTCATTTAAAATTTCTTCAAGCATTAATGGGTCAGGCTTTGACTTTGTTTCACTGGCTGCACGCGTAACATCAAATAAATCTATACTTTGCGTTTGACCTAGTACACGATCTAAACCGCGACGGCTCTTTCCTGTGGCCACAGCTAATTTTATACCTTGCTCCTTCAAATCATGAAGCATAACTGCTACACCAGCAAACCAAATATCACCCTTAGAATTTTCAACATAATGATCGCCATAGCATTGTAAAATTGCATCATGTAATTCAGGAACGTTTGGAAATAAAATTTCTGCAACTTCAGGTAAACCCAAACCAATAATACTTTTTGCTGCCTCATCAGTTAAAGGCTGTTCGAAAGTTTGAGCTGCAAACTTTAAACTCTGAACAATTTGACCAACTGAATCAAATAAAGTGCCATCCCAATCAAAAATAATGAGCTTTATAGGTGATGTCATATATGAATTTCCTTGGTCATTCCATTTAACGAAGCTCTCAATTCATGAAATGAGTAGCAATGCTATATAAAAAATTATAATCGGGCGGATTTATCTAACCTCTCTCAAAGAAAGGTTAGATAAATTCAATTTTAATCTTCTGAAGTTGTTACAGGTTTATCCGCTTTTTGTGCACGAAGCTGTGCAACTAAACTTTGCATATCTTCAGGCAATGGAGCTTCTATCGTTTCATATCCTGGAATTTCAAGACGCATTGCATGTAAACACAAACGACGCGGCTTTGGACCACGGTATGCAGTTTCATGACCATATTTATCATCCCCAATCAAAGGATGACCAATACTTAAACCATGAACACGGATTTGATGCGTACGACCAGAAAGTGGCGAAGCATAAACCAATGATGCATGCATAAACCGTTCAGCAACATTCCATTGGGTTTTAGACTCTTTCCCCTCTTTAGATACACATACACGACGCTCACCATTCGCTAACTCATAACGATGTAATGGTGCATCAATCAGTTGCTTATCTAAAGCTACTTGTCCTTTTACAATTGCTGCATAAGTTTTTTTAATTTTATGCTCACGGAGTAAATCTTGAAGCGTTTTTAAAACACTCCGCTTCTTACTCACCATCACCAAGCCTGATGTATCTCGGTCAATACGATGAATAAGTTCTAAATATTTTTTTCCCGTTGCTGCACGTAAAGCTTCGATCAAGCCGTAAGCAACACCACTACCACCATGAACTGCTATTCCTGAAGGTTTATTAATCACTAATAAGCCTTCGTCTTCATATACAACTCTACTTAAAAGACTTTGAGCAACTTTATCTGAAACAGGAGCATCAGTTTCATCTTTTTGCTCGTAACGTATTGGTGCAACACGAATTTGATCACCAATTGCAAGCTTAGTTTCTGCTTTAATTCGTTTTTTATTTATACGAACTTGACCTTCACGAATGAGACGATAAATTCGACTTTTAGGCACACCTTTGAGACGTTTAAATAAAAAATTATCAATGCGCTGACCCGCTTGATGTTCATCCACTTCGAACCAAGTGACATTTTGCCATTCTTGTGTAGAATTCATACAGTTACTATGACCTAAAAAATACTGAATTTGATTAATAAATAAGCGGTTGATCTATACTTTTCACAAGAAACATTCGTTTAGCCCATAGGCAGATGATGCAAGGTTTGGTATAGTCAGCGCACGGAAACCATCGTATAAGAGTAAAATTGTTTTAATTCAGTTGATACTGAAATGAATAAAACAGTCAAAACCCTTACAGCGCATAGGTCCCAAAAGAATTATGCCGACGCCGAAGGCTTATTATATCGGCAAAACTGCAAGCTGTTACGTTTAATTGTACTTTAGGTACAGCCAGTTTGCTCAAAAAATATGTCGCCAACATATATGTTGGCTTTTAAACGTTAACTGATACACATCAGATTAGTCGCTCCCTGATGTTAAATTCAGGCTACAGCGTTGATGTATTGGATCTGCACTAATTGTAAAATGCGATGATTAATTCCGCATTTAGTAGACGCTCTATCGAATATGAAGGGATGATCTTGAGCAATGTGACAGTGAAAGTTACTCACATCCAATGCACCGCTAGTCCGCCAGTGAATCACACAGGTGACTTTAATCGTTTAAAGATTGAAGCCGTATTGCCATCATCAATACGTGAATCAAAACCGAAGTCCAATTAGAGACCGGTAATAAAACTCAGACCACAATCGGTTTATTTGAGATCTGAGCATTGATCCGTGATGTTTGATGTTCGCTACGCGTAACGCGATGTTTGTTGTGTATCACTATAAGGTGTTACACCCATGAAACGTATGTTGATTAATGCAACACATGCCGAAGAAATTCGCGTTGCACTTGTCACTGGTCAGCGTCTTTACGATTTTGATTTAGAAAACCGTACCCGTGAACAAAAAAAATCTAATATTTATAAAGGTCACGTGACTCGCGTTGAACCTTCTTTAGAAGCTGTATTCGTCGAATACGGAGCTGGTCGCCAAGGCTTCTTATCAATGCGAGAAATCGCAAACTCTTACTACAAAGCAGATCCTCGCCAAACTTCAAACATCAGAGAGCTGATTACTGAAGGCACTGAACTTTTGGTGCAAGTAGAAAAAGAAGAACGTGGTAATAAAGGTGCTGCTCTTTCGACTTTTATCTCTTTAGCTGGTCGCTATTTAGTTCTTATGCCAAACAATCCGAAAGGTGGTGGTATTAGCCGCCAAATTTCAGGATCTGTTCGTGAAGAGCTTAAAGAAACTTTAGCTTCTTTAAATATTCCTCGCGGTATGAGCGTTATTGTACGTACTGCTGGTATTGGTCGCTCTCAAGAAGAATTACAACTAGATTTACAACACTTGCTTGATCTTTGGACACAAATTCAAAGTACTGCGAATTCTGGCCCATCTCCAATGCTTGTTCATCAAGAAGCTGGCGTTGTAACGCGTGCTATTCGTGATTACTTACGTGACGATGTTTCAGAAATTTTAATTGATTCTGAGCAAGCTTATAACGAAGCATATAACTTTGTTAAAGCTGTAATGCCACGTCAATTAGAAAAATTAAAAACATATACATTAAATGAGCCTTTATTTGCTCACTTTGGTATTGAAAGCCAAATTCAAACTGCTTACGAACGTGAAGTTAAACTTCCTTCAGGTGGTTCAATTGTTATTGACCAAACCGAAGCATTAGTTTCTATTGATATTAACTCTGCAAAATCAACTCGTGGTCATGACGTTGAAGAAACTGCATTAAATACAAACATAGAAGCTGCAGAAGAAATTGCTCGCCAACTTCGTCTACGTGATATTGGTGGTTTGGTTGTAATCGACTTCATCGATATGACTAAAGACCGTAACCAACGTATGGTTGAAGCAAAACTTCGTGAAGCAACACAAAGCGATCGTGCTCGTATTCAATTCGGTCAATTATCTCGCTTTGGTTTAATGGAAATGAGCCGTCAACGCTTACGACCATCTTTAGAAGAAGCTACTGGTTATGTTTGCCCTCGCTGTCATGGTACAGGTATGGTGCGTGACCTTCGCTCTCTTTCTCTTTCTATCATGCGTAAAGTTGAAGAAATTGCACTTCGCGAACGCCATGGTGAAGTTCAGGTTCAAGTTCCTGTAGAAATTGCGGCATTCTTATTAAATGAAAAGCGCCATAGTCTTGTCTACTTAGAACAAACATCAAATGTACGTGTAACTGTATTACCTCACCCACATTTAGAAACGCCACATTACGAAATTTCTTATAACCCAGAAGGTTTTGCACCAACAAGTTATGAGCGTACTGAAGCGACTCGCAATAGCGAAAAAGAATTAGGTTATGAATCATCTGAATGGCATTTGGATGAAGAGCAAACTCATCAGCATACTGCTCAGACAAACCATGACAAAGGTTCAAAAAGACAAAAGTCTCCACAACAAAATGCACCTGTTACAGCTCAAAAAGCACCTACTGTAGCAGCACCTTCAACTAGCCCATGTGCTTGGTTAGAAAATTTATTTGTACAAAAGCAAGCTGCGACTATTGATCAGTCACGCACAGCAAATAATGCTGCAGCTGCAATTGAACAAATGGTTAATGGTGGTGCTGTAAGTCGTGGACAGTTTGGGCAAATTAACCAAACTCAAACTATTCCAAACCACACAGCAACTCAAAATAATGATGCAAATGCTTATTTAGCACCATCTTCAGTTACTCAAAAACCTGAACGTGATGCAGCAGAAAAAGCAGAGCGTGAAGAAAAGCGTCCTGCTAAAAAGCGCAATAACAACAATAAGCATAAAGAGCAACGTGAACAAAATAATCAACATGATCAACAACAAAATATTGTTCATGAAGAAATTGTTCAAGTTTCTCGCCAAGATCAACGTCAAGAAGCACGTGAAAATAAACGTAATTCTCGTCGTCAACATCAACATGATCAACACCAAGAAACTCAGCAAAATCATGAGCAAAACTCGGTGCCACGTCGTGACCGCAACAACCAACAACGTCCAAACAGACCAAATCGCCAACGTGATCCAAGTGTGTTAAATGAACCTGTTGTTGCAACTGAAGTTACTGCTGAAGCGAAACAAGAGCAATCAGTAAAGCAGCCTCAAGTTGAATTAATCAATGCACCAAAATCAGAAATGATTCCAACTGCACTGGTTGTAAATGTTGATCAAGCGAAAAGTGAAATTGTTGCATTAAATAACAATACTCATGTCGTTCCTCAAATCGCACCAACAGAAGCAAAAGTTGAAGCGCCTGTTGTAGCAGAAAAAGTACAGCCACAAATTGAGGTTGTATCAAAGCAAGATGAACAACAAAATATTGTTCAGCAACCTGTTAAACGTGCAAGCAACGATCCTCGCCAACGTCGTCGTGAACAACGCAATGCGCAAGCACAGCCTCGTACACCTAAAATTGCACCTTCTCAAGTGCCAACATTAGGTCAATATACGGTGGGCAGTTTAATTCGCCATATTTATGGTGATGATTGTGCTGTATTAATTGAACAGTTTGGACTTATTCCAACATTCAATCGCGCATTACAAAAATTTGCAGATCAATACAGTGCTTCTGTCGCTTCAGCACAACAAATGCCTGAAGAAGACAAAAAACCTGTTACACGTGATGTGGAAGTAACCAAGGCTCAATTAGAAGCAGAACCTGCTCCTATTTTAGACTTAACACCACCAAAACCTGTATCAGAAAAACGTGTTGCAAATGATCCTCGTGAACGTCGTCGTTTAGCTAAACTTGCAGCAGAGCAAGCATTAGTTCAAGCGAAACAAGCACACATTGAAGCAGAGAAAGTTCAAACTGAAGCGCCTCAAGCTGAAGTAGAAGCAGTCGCTGTTAAAGAAACATCAGCAACAAATGATGTTATCGTGCAAGAGACTAAAACAGAAGAAGTGACTGTAGAAGTTAAAGAAGAAGTTATTGAAATTTCTGAACCTAAAACTTCAACAGTTGCAACTAAAACTGAAGCTCAAAAAGAAGAAACAAATAATGTTTCTAGCGAGCCCATCCAAGCTGACTTAGTGATCGATAATGATCAAGAGTCAACTGCTGAATCAGCTGAAAAACCAGCAAAAGAAAAAGCAGTTCGACCTCGTCGTCCTCGTGGACGTCCACCGAAAAAAGTGGACACTGCAACTGAGTAAAATTTACTTTTTTGCAGGTGACACCCCAATCCAGTCATTTCGGTGACTGGATTTTTTTTAATGTATTTTTCAAATTAGGTTGATTGCACTAGATTTTAAAGATTAAAAGAAAGCATGTGCCTTCGAAAAATTTCATATTTAGCTAACTTGTATGAAAATACAAAAATGGGAATATTATGAACCAAGTACCCAATAAGAACGTGATTAGTTTTGCTGATGTTATCGCAAAGCTACCGAAATTCATGCCTAAAGTTCCACATTTATTAAGTGGTTTAAAGCAAGCTTATTTACGTACTTCTAATACACCAGCAGGCCTAGGCATTGCATTTGAAAAAGCTGTTCAGCGTCATCCTGAAGGATATGCTTTAAAATTTGAAGATCAAAAATTTACTTATAAAGAATTGAATGAATGGGCAAATCAAATTTCCCACCACTATCTTTCTATCGGTGCAAAAAAGGGTGATGTGATTGCGGTGATGATTGAAAACCGCCCAGAACTCATTGCAACAGTCATTGGTTTAGCCAAAATTGGAGTAACATCGGCACTTGTTAATACATCACAAGTGGGGCAAGTACTTGCTCATAGTATTAACTTAGTTAAACCTATTGCGATTATTGTTGGCGATGAGTGCTTTCAAGCTGTTAATAATATTCGACAAGATTTACATATTCCTTCAAATCATTTTTATTGGTTCGCAGATCAAGAAACTCGGAAAGATGCTGGTGAAGCACCTAAAGGTTTTATTAATTTATCATCAATCATAGACCCCCTCCCTCAGTTCAATCCAGCAACAACACATACAATTCAAGGTAAAACTGGATTATTTTATATTTATACATCTGGCACAACAGGTTTACCCAAAGCGGTTATTTTTACCAATAGCCGATGGACACTTGCTTATGGTACCTATGGTCATGTTTTAGACTTAGATCATGATGATGTTATGTACTGTACACTTCCTCTATACCATGCAACAGGTATTGTCGTGTGTTGGTGTGGGGTAATTGCAGGAAGTGCAACATTAGCTTTACGTCGTAAATATTCAACATCTTCATTTTGGAAAGATGTTCAAAAATTTGATGCTTCAGCGATTGGCTATGTAGGAGAACTTTGTCGATACCTTATGGATGCACCATCATCACCTTTAGAAAAAGGTCATCGTGTAACCAAAATGATCGGTAATGGAATGCGCCCCAATATTTGGGATAAATTCAAAGAACGTTTTGGGATTGAAGAAATTTTAGAACTTTACGCATCTAGTGAAGGAAATGTCGGTTTTAGTAATGTTTTTAACTTTGACAATACCGTTGGTTTTTCCCCTACACCATATGCAGTCATTGAATTTGATAAAGAAAAAAATGAACCAGTGTTAGATGACAAAGGCTGGTGTAAAAAAGTTAAGAAAGGAGACGTTGGCTTACTTATAGGAAAAATTACCCGTCGATCACCTTTTGATGGTTATACAGATCCTGAAAAAAACAAAGCCGTTATTATGCAAAACGTTTTTAAAAAAGGAGATGCTTACTTTAATACGGGTGATTTAGTCCGAGATATTGGCTTTAGACACGCTCAATTTGTCGACCGTTTAGGTGATACATTCCGCTGGAAAGGTGAAAATGTATCAACAACACAAGTTGAAAATATTGTCAGCGAATATCCAAAAGTTGCAGATGCTGTTGTATATGGTGTAGAAATTCCACATACAAATGGTCGAGCAGGCATGGCAGCCATTACACTTTTAGATGGTGAACAACTTGCAGAAGTTGATTATTCAGCAATGTATGAGGAATTTAAAAATGCATTACCTGCTTATGCAATTCCTATTTTTATTCGCATTCAAAAGAAAGTTGAAATAACTGGTACATTTAAGCACCAAAAAAATAAATTAAAAGCACAAGCGTTTAATTTAAAAGAAACAGATGAACAAATTTTAGTTCTTCTTCCTGGTGAAAAAGCGTACTGCCCTCTTAATTTAGAAATTTATAATAATATTCAAAGTTATAAATATCGATTCTAAATGATTAAAGTTGCCTATTTTTTGTTTATATAGCATCAAATTGATTTAATTATAATCAAACATAGGCAACTTCTTTAATTTTTACTTGCGCTCAGCCTATAACTTGCTACAATACGCTCCATCAAATGAATGGGTCGTTAGCTCAGTTGGTAGAGCAGCGGACTTTTAATCCGTTGGTCCCGCGTTCGAGTCGCGGACGACCCACCACTTATTTGATCATCATTGATGGGTCGTTAGCTCAGTTGGTAGAGCAGCGGACTTTTAATCCGTTGGTCCCGCGTTCGAGTCGCGGACGACCCACCATCTATTATCCTAATGGATAACGCAAAATACCAAATCTTGCGTTGTAAAAATGATAATTATCATTTCTACTACTCAGGGTCGTTAGCTCAGTTGGTAGAGCAGCGGACTTTTAATCCGTTGGTCCCGCGTTCGAGTCGCGGACGACCCACCATTCTTTCTTAGGGCTTCTTTCTTCCTTCATGTGAAGAACACGAAACCTGCACTATTCCGACCAAGACAAATAAACCTATTCAGGTTTAGATTAGCCATTCTCGAAATTTTGCTATATCGATGTTGTGAAAACTCAATACTTTACTATCTCTTTAAAGTATTATTTTTGCACTCGGGTGAACTTGTTTCACTAATCCTTGCTCAGGGTTGTTAGCTCAGTTGGTAGAGCAGTAGACTCTTAATCTATTGGTCGTGGGTTCGAACCCCACACAACCCACCATCTATGTTTTATATTTTCTTTTCTTTAATTAACACATAATCACGTGCTGGTTCAGGATTACCACGATCAAAAAACTCTCGATTTTGGGGTGTGGAATACTTTACTTTATGAGAATCCATAATCAGCTTATTTGACTGATCAGCTTTAAAAAAGAATGTCACACCACTACTTCTTTCCAAAACAATTTCATTCTCTTCTGGATCGAAATACCATAAATCACGAGCGTATTGTAAATTAGGACTATAACTAATCTGCCCCAAATGAATAATAGAACTATGTGCTGTACCATCTGGTAATAAGTTTAGAATGACATTAGCCTGGCCACCATCACAATTAATAATTTTGTCCATACAGTCAATATTAGTCTTATAACGCCCAACAAATGGAAGCGCCTCATCTGTTACATTAACTTCCATTAATTTATCATTAGTGTTGATTGCATGACTCATTTGACTCACAGCATCTCTTAATTTAGTAGCGGGAAATACATCCCCATCCCCTTCACGAGATACAATAGCATCATTGTAAGTTGTTGATACAGGCTCTTCTAAAGGCGATTTACTATCACAGGCGATCAACCCTAAGCAACAACAAATAACAAAGTATGATTTATATAAAACATGATTTGGCACTTAATTTATCCTACATATAAATATACTTACTGCTTTCTAGATTCTAAATTTGAATACTCTATACGTA
This sequence comes from Acinetobacter equi, assembly GCF_001307195.1. Lineage (NCBI taxonomy): Bacteria > Pseudomonadati > Pseudomonadota > Gammaproteobacteria > Moraxellales > Moraxellaceae > Acinetobacter > Acinetobacter equi. Next base: position 448,156 of record NZ_CP012808.1, read on the forward strand.
AATTAATATTTTAAGATTTCAAAAACATACTAAAAATAAAACAAACATTATTATGTAAGATATTGGTCTTAACGAATAATATTTTTACATATCGTTACTTATTCAAGTATAAAGAGTCTTTATTTTTTATATTTGGATACCATTTATAATCTATAAATGAATTTCCATTTATGCCAAAGCAAATAGGAAAAAATTATGAGCAATGCAGGTTTATACCGTTCGAATAACTCCAAACTTATTGCTGGAGTCATGGGAGGTATTGCTGAACGATTTGGTTGGAATGCTAATTTGCTACGTATAATTTTTATATTAATTTCTGTATGTAGTGCTGGATTTCCTGGAATTTTAATTTATTTAATTCTTTGGCTTATTATTCCAAAACAGAGCGTTTCTGCACTTCAAGAAATTAATTCTCCATCAACTAAAATAATTAACCCAACATCACACAAATAGAGATAAGAATCCAATGGCTAATTGTTCTAGTATTTCATCCCATACTATAGCTTTTTAGAAGCAATCATTCTCTCAACAAATTTAAAATTTAATACATCCCCCATACTTGAAATGCTTTTAATGCAAAAAACAATAATTAAGTGAAACAAATTGTAAAATATTTCAATATAAAACCATAATTTTAGTTCTTTCATAAGATGAACTATAAATTTTGGTCTCAATATTCTATATACACACTAAGCTTAGTACACTAGCTATAGCATTTAAAATAGCACTAAATTAAAACTTTTTAACATATAAATCAATTGAATAGAAATCAACATTAAAAATAATACAATAAAACTGAGCCACATCTTATTTTTATAGCGTTTCAACATTACTTACCTTTAACCATATATTTAAGATATACTAATAATATGTGAACTATTATGCAATTATATTTAAATATTTGACAATTTTATCATTTTTTAAGATCATTAATTTTCTAAATTTTCCTTAGTAACTTTGCTCAATACGTTAATAAATTTATATGCTTAAAATACATTTCTCTCTATCATTATCTAGTGATTAAGCTAATTGGTCATTAGGAATTAATTAACTTTATCGATCACTTTTACATAAAAACTATTAGCAATTATTTTTAAATATTTTCAATAATTTAATTAAAATTACTTTATTGAAGTGAAATCTCCCATGAATAGCAAGATAATCATCAACATAAAGTCATTTTTCTTCACACCTTTAAAACACTCAAATCGCAATATTATTTATGCCTTAATTTTTGCTCCCATTGGCACCCTTTTTCATTCTTGCTGCATTGTTAATTCTAAAATTTCGAATATTTCAGCTTTCTTTTATAATTTAGCATTTTTTGAGCTTATTATTTATTCTGTATATTTTATTTTACTCTTCCCTCTTCTTTTCATTTTTCAGATAATACTTAAACATCTAAAAATTTATTGTATTTTTACAAGTGCTATAAGTTATATATTAGTGACTCTATTAGCGGCTGCATTCTTTACTACAAATCATGATTTTTCACAAAAATTTTTATTAATTTTATCATTCACCATACCTACCTTCTTTTTTTATGCATTATTTTCATTTTATATTCACACCAAAAATACTCATCCACACCTACTAAGCACTGATCCTGCTTCATAAAAAAAAATTCTCAAAATTAAAACATGAAAATAGCGGAGAGGCTTTGCCACTTACATTGAAACTCCTTATAATTGTGTACAATTTTTCTCTAATTTTAAGTGGATGACCATGAGTCGCGCCATATCGCATATTGATACTTTCCAAGGCTTAATTCTTGCCTTACAAAACTACTGGGCGGAGCAAGGCTGCGTCGTTCTCCAACCTTACGATATGGAAATGGGTGCTGGTACATTCCACACAGCAACTTTCCTTCGTGCACTAGGTCCAGAGACTTGGAATGCAGCATACGTTCAACCATCACGTCGTCCTAAAGATGGTCGTTATGGTGAAAACCCTAACCGCTTACAACACTACTATCAATTCCAAGTAGTACTTAAGCCAAACCCAGATAACATCCAACAGCTTTATTTAGACTCTTTAAAAGCAATTGGTATTGACCCACTTGTACATGACATTCGTTTTGTAGAAGACAACTGGGAATCTCCAACACTTGGTGCATGGGGCTTAGGTTGGGAAGTTTGGCTAAATGGCATGGAAGTAACACAATTCACTTACTTCCAGCAAGTCGGTGGTGTTGAATGCTACCCAGTAACAGGCGAAATTACTTACGGTCTTGAACGTTTAGCAATGTATTTACAAGGTGTAGATTCTGTTTATGATCTTGTTTGGACCAAAGGTCAATTCGGTACTGTTACTTATGGTGATGTGTTCCATCAAAATGAAGTTGAACAATCAACATATAACTTCGAATATGCAAACGTTGAAAAAATGTTTGAACTTTTCGACTTCTACGAAGTAGAAGCAAATCGTTTAATCGAAGCAAAATTACCATTACCTGCTTATGAGCAAGTAATCAAAGCATCTCATTGCTTTAACTTACTTGATGCTCGTGGTGCAATTTCTGTAACTGAACGTCAACGTTATATTTTACGCGTACGTACATTAGCGCGTGCAATTGCAACAAGTTATGTACAGGCTCGTGCAGAATTAGGTTTCCCAATGGCAGAACCTCATCTACGTGATGAAGTACTTGCTCAGTTAAAGGCGCAAGTTGAAGCAGAAGCGAAAGCGGCGGAGAACAAATAATGTCTAAACATACTGTTTTATTTGAACTTGGCTGTGAAGAACTTCCACCTAAAAGCCTTAAAAAATTACGTGATGCACTACAAGCTGAAACAGTTAAAGGCTTAAAAGGTGCAAATCTTGCTTTTGATGCTATTGAAGCTTATGCAGCACCACGTCGTTTAGCACTTAAAATTGTAAATGTTGATGGTGCACAAGCAGACACTCAAAAACGTTTTGATGGTCCTGCAAAACAGGCTGCATTTGATAGCGAAGGCAATCCAACTAAAGCTTTAGAAGGCTTTATGCGTGGTCAAGGTATTACTGTAGATCAAGTATCAACATTCCAAGCGGGTAAAGTTGAAAAAGTTTGCTACTTAAAAGATGTGAAAGGTCAAAGCTTAGATGCTCTACTTCCACAAATTTTACAAAATGCTTTAGATAACTTACCTATTGCAAAACGCATGCGTTCTGCGGCAAGCCGTACTGAATTTGTACGTCCTGTTAAATGGGTTGTATTGTTAAAAGATGATCAAATTATTGATGCAACGATTCAAGATCATAAAGCAGGTAATGTGACTTATGGTCACCGTTTCCATGCACCTGAAGCAATTACACTTACAAATGCAGATGACTACTTACCAAAATTAAAAGCAGCTCATGTTGTTGCTTCATTTGAAGAACGTCAAGCGATCATCGACCAACAAGTAAAAGCATTGGCTGATGAAGTAAATGCCATTGCAATTGTACCAAGTGATTTACGTGACGAAGTAACAGCACTCGTTGAGTGGCCAGTTGCGCTTCGTGCAAGCTTTGAAGAACGCTTCCTTGCAGTTCCACAAGAAGCATTAATCACAACAATGCAAGACAACCAAAAATATTTCTGTTTGGTGAATGCAGACAATAAACTTCAACCTTACTTTATTACTGTTTCAAATATTGAATCTAAAGACCCAATTCAAATTATTGAAGGTAACGAAAAAGTTGTTCGTCCACGTTTGTCAGATGCAGAATTCTTCTTCCTGCAAGACCAAAAGCAACCGCTTGCATCTCGTAAAGAAAAACTTGCAAACATGGTTTTCCAAGCAGAATTAGGTACGCTTTGGAACAAATCTGAACGTATTGCTAAACTTGCGGTAGCATTATCAGCAATTACAGATGCTAAAGCGGAAGATGCTGAAAAAGCAGCTCTTCTTGCAAAATGTGACTTAACTTCTGAATTAGTTGGTGAATTCCCAGAACTTCAAGGTATTGCAGGTACTTACTACGCACGTCTTGAAGGTGAAAATGATGAAGTTGCTGAGTCTTTAGGTGAACAATACTTACCTAAATTCGCAGGTGACGTTTTACCTAAAACAAAAACAGGTACAACCATTGCACTTGCGGATCGTCTAGATACTCTCACAGGTATTTTCGGTATCGGTCAAGCACCTACAGGCTCTAAAGACCCATTTGCATTACGTCGTTCTGCAATTGGTATTTTACGCCTTGTGACTGAAAATGATCTTGATGTGTCAATTGAAGACCTCATCAAGTTAGCACTCGCTGCCTATGGCGATGTATTGAAAGATCACGACAAGACTTTAGCAGATGCTGTTGCATTCCTTGAAGGTCGTTACCGTGCGAAATACGAAGACCAAGGCGTTGCTGTTGATGTGATTCAAGCCGTTCAAGCGTTGTCACCAAAATCTCCACTTGATTTTGACAAACGTGTAAATGCAGTAAACTACTTCCGCGATTTACCTGAAGCTGCTGCACTTGCTGCTGCAAATAAGCGTGTTGCGAACATTCTTGCAAAAGAAGCTGCACCGACAGGTTCAGTAGTTGAAGCGAACTTGGTTGAAGATGCTGAAAAAGCATTATTTGCTGAACTAGCGAAAATCACACCTGTAGTTGAACCGTTATTTGCTGCGAAAGACTATACTGCTGCACTTTCTGCTTTAGCTGCACTTCGTGCGCCAGTGGATGCCTTCTTTGATGGTGTGATGGTAATGGCTGATGATTCTGAACTAAAAGCAAATCGTTTACGCCTACTTGCTCAATTACGTGACTTATTCACAAAAGTTGCCGATATTTCAGTGTTACAGCACTAAGATATAGTAAATAAAAAACCCGCTTTAAGGCGGGTTTTTTATTAGAGCATTTTATATGAATTTCTACTTTACCACTGAAATCCCACAGAAATAGAACCACTAAAGCTACTTTGTGAATCTGTTCCTGCACCTACTTTATAAATATATTTATGATTTGTTGTAATTCCACTTAGCCCAACAGCAATCGCATTTTCTCCCCTATGCGTACTCTCTTTTGATGCCTGTGCTAAATAACCTAAAGCTATAGCACTTGTAGCTGTTGCTGTTGCTGTTGCTGAAGTACCAAATGCAATACTATTAACACCTGATGAAATACTTGAAGTTCCAATAGCCGTAGCATAATTACCTGATGCTTGTGCACCTGTTGTATTATAACTTGTACTTGTCCCCTCACTTCCACCAAAAGCGATTGAGTTAATTCCACTTGCTATAGCAGAATGTCCAATTGCAACAGCTCTACTCGCAACTGCCGCGCTTACTGAACCAAGTGCTAAAGAAAATGCACCATTCGTTACAGAATCACGCCCTAACACAATTGACCCAGACCCTGATCCAGTAGAACGATTTCCAATAACAACAACACTATCACCCGCAATAGTTTTAGAATTCATACCAACAATAATGGCACTACCAGTTGTCGCGATTGATTTAGAACCTACAACAACGCTAGAAATTGAGGAAGAAGATGCATTTCCAATAACGACAGAATCTCCGCCACTCAATCCAGTATCTATGGGATTATTCGCATTATTCCAGTCAACGAAATTTGCATTTCCATCTACTGTTGATGAACCTGATGTAACTATTGCATTACCAGTTCCTGTAGTTGTAATGGTTCTCACGGCAAAAATAGACTGTGTGCACAATAATATGGAACTTAATGTAAAAATAATTGATATATTTTTCACAAAGCATTTATTATTTTTATTAGATTTTTTTATCTCATTTTTTTTACATTTAGTTTTAGTCTTTCCTTTAGATAATTCAGATACAACAATCCATATACCTAAAGAAGCATGCCAAATGACTTTATAAATTTTATTCATGATTTACCCCTTTTTATTTTTATACAAATAAAAAATAATTTTTCTAGTTATATTTCACCCAATGATATTATTTTAATTAAAAATTAATCTATTTTTTATTTTTAATAACTTAACAAATAAGCTATATTTGATTTAAATAATACTACAACAGTTTATTTTTTATTAAAATACATATGTTTCAAAAAATTTATAGCCACATATTAAAATAAAAATATATAAAAATTCAAATGAATCCAGTTACTTTTATATTTGCATTTTTTTAGCTTTTAAAAGTCAATTCTCAATATTTTTTGATATAGAATATAAAATATTCAACATGAATAGATATGAAATTTATTCTATATTTCATATACTCAAAGGAACAACATTGAAAAGAAGGAATTTTATGAAACTTCACACACTTATATTCACTTCATTGATTGGTTTTACACTTTCTGCTTGTACATCAACACCAACTGTCCAACACTTAGATGCCGGTGTTTTACAAGAAATTCATAATTTAGATGTTTATCCTGAAACAGCGAATAATAAAGCGCGTTTAAACAAATTAAATGATAAATGTGTTATTGAATTTACAGGGCAAATGGGGAATGGAAAGGTTGTAGAGCAATGGGCATTTAAAGGCTTAACTTTATTTTCTGCAGGTTCAGCACTCTTCTCACCAGATGGTACTAGTACCGCACAAAAATTTGATCTCTATGACAAAAACACTCAAAAAAACTTCTTAGCATTACGAAAGAATTTTGCTAAAGAAGCATTAGAACAGTGTAACTAAAAATTTTAAGGGTATTTAAATAAATTTAAATACCCTTAAAATAATATACAAAAAATTCTGAATAATAATCTAAAACATCCTATATTCTTAATAAAAATACATTCACATTAATTAAATTTACACACACATATTTATTGTTTCTTCGTGATTATATATTGTTGATATTTCTTATAAAATACTATTTATTTTAATTCTTATCTTTAAAATAAAATTAGACTTACAAAAAAATGCAAGTCTAAATTAATCTAATTAAAGTAAAAAGGAAATTTTAAAATAAAAAATATGAAGCTTATTCTTATCATATCAACATTATTTGCTACAACAACTCTCTTTGCTAATACTTCATCTAAAACAAATGAGATCAAACCCAATATGGTGGTAACAAAAAATACAAGTGAATCTAAAACAAAAGCATCACCGACAGAAAGTAATCTATCTCAATCAACATTAAATGATAAGAAAAAACCAACAAAACCTGTTGAAAAAAAATAATCTTTTCCAATACTTCAGCCCTAAATTTGGGCTGAAGTATTTATTTCTTCATAATTTTTAGATTTTTTTACATACCTATTTAAAGACTCATATATACTCAGACTAAAATATATAAATTCGAGGAGCTCAAAACACTATGAGTAAAATAAAATTAATCATATGTCTCAGTTTAATGAGCCTAAGCACGGTCTTATGGGCTGAAACAATAACTCAAGAAGATTCTAGCGGTTTAATTTCACCTTATGGGCAAAACCCAAATATTTTCCATGTTTTTGCATATAAAACTCAAGAAGGTATTAAAAATACAGCAAATCGTGTTGGTTCAGCTACAGAACGTGGATTTAATAAATTAAAACCTAAAGCAAAACAAGCTGAAGAAGGTATTGAACGTACAGCTCAAGCAGCGGGACAAAAAATAACAGATGCAAAAAATGCTGTTTTAGGTGACCCTGCCGATGGTCCTGCACCCATTGTTCAACAACCATTAGAACAAAGTTCTAAGCAAAATAATTCAACCAGTCAGACCTACCCAATTTCAGATTTATAATTCTTTAAAAGCCCTTTATTTGGGCTTTTATTTTTTAATTTACAAACCTAATTTACCTGACGAATAACCTGCCCCTGTTGATATGCCAATGTATTTTCTATCAATTGATTCACTATTCGTTGTCTTGCATCCACACTTCCCCAAGCACTATGTGGGGTGATAATCAAGTTAGGAATATTATTATTTAAAAGTACATTGCCATTTTTAGGTGGTTCAACAGTCAGTACATCCGTTGCTGCACCAGAAATTTTCTGCTTAATTAAAGCCTCTGCAAGTGCAGCTTCATTTACAACTCCACCACGTGCACAGTTAATTAAAAATGCTGTTTTTTTCATTAATGCGAATTCATTTTGCGCAATTAAATCACGAGTTTCTTCTGTCAAAGGACAATGTAAAGTTAGAAAATCAACTTGTGGTAATAACTCTGCCAAATGAATACGTGCTGAATGTAACGGTCTATTCGGTAATTGTGCAACTAAAACATTCATACCAAAAGCCTCAGCTAATTTTGCTACTGCTTTTCCTAACTCACCAAATCCAATAATCCCTAAAGTCTTTCCTGCTAATTCAATAATTGGATAATTTAACAAGCAAAATTGTGTTGCATTATTCCATTTCCCTTGTTGAACGGCGCGATCATACTCTCTAAAAGATGTCGCCAAATTCAGCATCAACATGAACGTATGTTGCGCTACAGCGGCTGTCCCATACGCCTGACAATTACATACAACAATGCCCTGTTTCTTTGCTTGAACTAAATCAATATTATTGGTGCCTGTTGCTGAAATTAAAATCAGCTTTAAATTGGAACATTGCTGCATAATTTCTGCAGATACAATAACCTTATTGGTAATAATGACATCTACATTCTGTACACGTTCTAATAATTCAGCAGAAGATGTTGCAGGATATAAAACAAGCTCATCGTAAATATTATGAAGCTGACTAAAATCTAGGTCGTTTTGATCTAATGAGGCATAATCTAAAAAAACAGCTTTCATTCAGTACTCCATACTTTTTATATTCCAATTTTAAGTAATATTAATTACATTTTTCTACTTATCTATCAATATCTTTATAAACTATATATCTAAATTATTTAATGATTTCTCATGAAAAAATTTAGATATATGACTTAAAGTTTAAGACTCAGGTTCATTAATAAATTTTGCAGTTTCAGGCATTTCTTCAACAAATGCATTCCCACCAAACTCATCACTGCTTAAATTTAAATTTTTATAGCTAATCGCAAAATAATCACTATATTTTTTAATGACTAATGGATGCATGCCCAAACCTAAATCTTCAGACTCTTTAAAGAGTTTCATTACATGACGATCATTCATTGCAACAATATAGCGTTCATCATTTAAGTAAATTTGAACTAAACCTGTATTTTTTGCATAAATTGGAATAAGAAATTTATGATTTAATGCGATTGCATTTGATGCATAACTTTCTATTTTCTGGCTAATTACGTTAAAAACTAAACCATGCCCAAAATCATCTAGAAGTAAGTTTCTTATTTCTTGAGGTACATTAATTTGTAACCCTAACTTTTTTAAATCATTTTGATCTACTTGTTTATTGCTAAACAATGAGCGAATTAAACTTTGTTTAAGTTTGCTATCAAAAAAATTACCATCTACCTGAAAATCATTATTTTTAAGAATTTTCCCCAATGAATGACTATGTGTAGGCAATAAATTTTCAATCACTTTTCGATAGTAAAATTTACTATTTTTCTTTACTTGACGTATTTTTTTATAAAAATATGTTTCATTAAATTCGTGCGTTAAAAAACTATTCAACAAATCTGAACTTGCTAAAATTGCAACAGCATCATGCCCAGTATGATGTAAATGCAATGTACGCAAATGAGGAATAATGTCTTTTATTTTTATATAGTGTGCAACATCTTCATCATAATAAGGATCATAAACAACTATATATTCGCGCTGCTTAGAAACATCCTCTAATTTTATTTTCATATCATGATTCACATCAGCATGATAAAACATGTTGTAACGCAAATCTTCAACATCTTGAGGATTAATTGAAAACTGTGGAACCAAAGCAATAACACGCTGTAAATCTAATAAATTAGAATATTTTATTGCAGCATATCCCCCCATTGAACCACCATAGCCAATACGAGTTTTAAACGGCGCTAAATAATCTTGTATCGCAGCCATCATATTTTTCATAGAACTTTCAGGGAACCATGACTTCTCTTTCGGCATAATTCCAATCACATTATATTGAAATTTTTCTAGTGATTTTTCTGCATTAATTGTGAGACCTTTAGCACGTGTAATTAAATCACCAAAAGATACAATCAACTCTTTAGAAGAACCTTTTAAAAAAATAGTACGAATGTGTTCGTCTTCAAAAATTATATGTTTATCCATTCCCTCACCAGAGCGAATTACGCTGAGTTACTATTATTAATCAGAAAATCATTCTCTAGATCAATTCACGAATATGTTAATGTATAAATGAATGGTCGTTTAAAAATCAAAAATATGACTCAATTTTTATCCCCATCTACACAAAAAGGTTTTAGTTCAAGTGCTGAACTTTATCAACAAGTGCAACCAAGTTATCCACAAAATATTGTTTATTGGCTAAAAAACAGCTTAACTTGTCCCAAAAAAGTACCACCATTGATTTAGGGGCTGGAACTGGAAAGTTTATTCCCCTTATTCAACAAATCACATCTGAAATCGTTGCTGTTGAACGTATTGGCGCTATGTTAGCACAACTTAAGAACTGCTATCCTAACATTCAAACTACGTAATCTTTTAGCCATAATCTACCATTTTCTGTAAATTTTGCAGATGCAATATGTTGTGCTCAATCCTTTCACTGGTTTTCTAATCAAGAAACATTATTGGAATTACATCGTGTTTTAAAAAATGAGGGTTGGCTGATTTTAATTTGGAATCAACGTGATACTCAAATTGAATGGGTCAAAGCAATTGCTGATACGATTCAACCTTTTGAAGGTAATACGCCTCGTTATCACAATCAAAAATGGCAAAATATATTTCAAGAACAAAATCTTTTTAAATTAAAACATCAAATCACTTTTCCATTTTTTCATCAAGGTACTGTTGAAAATGTCATTTTTAATCGACTTCTCTCTACAAGTTTTATTACAACAATGCCTAAAAGCCAACAGAATGAATTGAAACAAAAGTTTGAAAAAATTTTACGTGACTATGTACATAAAACAGCGCAAGATAAAATAAGCTTTCCATACATCACACATGTATACGCATTTCAGAAAACGGCAAATTAGTTAGGATAAGATGATGCCCAATTTCAATTCTCAGATCATCACAATAACGTTATTAAGTTCTACTTTATTTCTGAGCGCCTGCAATCAAAAATCGAATGAAAACTCCAATGAAATTTCTGCAACAGATCAAGTAATACAGGAGTTATCTTCTCAACCGATTAAACCTTTTGAGAAAACGGCAAATGATCTTCATGATATTCAATTATTAATAGATTACGATGCTCGATATACTGCAGTAAGTGAAGAGCTTGAAGATGAGTTGGCAAAAATGAAAGATGCTGGAACACTGACAGCAGAATTTGCCTATGACCGCAAACATGACAGTATTCTTTCAGCATTAGAAATGTTAAAACACCTTGATTTAAAAACTCAACAAGGTCGATATATTCAAGGTCTACTTGCAACATATTGGGAAAAACAACAAGAATTACTTGAAATACAAAAAGCATATGCAAATCAATCTGCAAACATTACGATTGATCAAGGTGATGCAATTCAAAGTGATCTTCAAGCACAAGAACAACTTGAATATTGGCGTAATCAATATCCTGAATTAACGACGAAATAATTATTTAATGCATCTTAAATTAGCATTTAAAAAGGAATCTTAAGATTCCTTTTTTATTTTGGAAAGCCTTCAAACTGAGGTAAATCATCATAAATAACATCCCATTCAGCCTTTGAAGTCACAAATAAATGCTGAGTAGGTTTATGTTCCAACGGCGTATCTAAAGTGCCAATTCTTAAACGATAAAATTCAGGTGTTGCAGCCTTTGTACTTAAAATTGGCGATCCACAATTTCCACAAAAGTAGCGTACTGTTGACTCACTTGACTGATATTGCTTTAAAAACTTCTCACCTTTTGTAAATTTAAATGCTGATTTTGCTATAGGCGCATTTGTTGCAAAGGCAGTTCCATTCGCTTTACGACATTTTTGACAATGGCATTGCACAATCATTCCAATTTCACCATCAATTTGATACTGAATTTCTCCGCACAAACAACTTCCTGTGTATTGATGCTCTGCCATTATTATTCTCAGTTCATTATAAATTTTAACCTTAGCATAAGATCAGCATAGCGTTCTTTACATTTAGTTAAATCTTAAAATGAAGATGTACTCAGAATATAATGAACGCCCTCACCCGCTGCACGTCCTGTTGCAAAACAAGCTGTCAATAAATAACCACCTGTTGGTGCATCCCAATCGAGCATTTCACCACAAGCAAAAAGAGCAGAATTAGACTTTAATTGTAAATGTTCAGTTAAATACTCACGGCGAATACCACCAGCACAACTAATTGCTTCCTCAATGGGTCTAAAGCCAATTAAATCAATATGAAGATTTTTAATTTGCTGTGCTAACTGTTCAGGTTCATGCCAAATATTTTTATCGACCAATTCACGTACTAAATTCGCTTTTGCTACATCTAAGCCCGCTTTACGCCAAACATTACTTAAAGATTGCTTTTTGCTTGGCTTTAATTTAGTCGTGAGTTGCTCAACACTTTGGTCCGGCAATAAATCTAAAGATAAACAAGGTGTTTGATGATTCTTCATTTGTTGACGTAAAGCACGCCCTTGCTTATAAACCAAGCCACTTTCTAAACCATAATGTGTAATCACAATATCACCCATGGTTTTGACAGAATCACCCACCCATGCTTCTACACGTTTTAATGGTTCACCAAAGACAGGTTGCATAAACTTGGACCAAACACGTTCTACACCTGCATTACTGGCTTGAAATGGCTCTATTTCTTCACGATTCAACCATTGTTGCCATGCACCATCACTCCCTAACTTAGACCATGAAATAGCACCGCAAGCTAAAATAATCGCATCAAAATTTAATTCTTCTGTTTCATTACTTTGTAAATTTTGAACTTTTATTTGCTGTCCTTGCACATCTAAAATTTGATGTCGGTAATGAAACTGCACCTTAGCTTCAGCTAAACGCTTTAACCAAGCTCGTAATAATGGTGCTGCTTTCATTTCTATAGGAAAAACTCGCCCAGAAGAACCAATATAAGATTCTATTCCCAAGCCTTTCATCCATGATTGAATCCACGTTGCATCCCATTGCTGAACCCAAGGTGTTAACCAATCCACTTGATCATAACGCTGTACAAAAGTATCGACAGGTTCTGCATGTGAGATATTCAAACCTGTTTTTCCAGCCATTAAAAACTTACGTGCTGCTGAAGGCTTTTGTTCATATACATGAATATCATAATCAAATTGGCTTAATACCTCTGCTGCCATTAAACCAGCAGGTCCAGCACCAATAATTGCAATACGTTTCATCATCTTATTTTCAATCCTCTTTTGAAGGATTTTGACCTTGTAAAGGCATAAATGTATCAAATCGAGTTTGATAATCAGCAGGCTTTGTGATTACCAATTGCTGACAAAGTTCACCACGTTCTAGATATTTCACTTCAAAATGTGTACGTGCTGAGGTTGCTGGAATCTTTTCTTTCACAAATGGTAATGTCCATACCTGAAGTAGCTGTTGTTCAGCTTCATCAATATATGAAGGAATGTTACTTGCTAATGTCACTGTGCCATCTGTTTTTAAACGCGATAATAAAAACTCAAAAAATGGCATATTGAGCCAGCGCTGTGCAGGATTATGTGGTTCTGGATTTGGGTATAAAATAAAGAATTGCTCAACTTGCTTTGGGAATAAGGAGTGAACAACCCACGGTAATGCATCTGCATTAATTGGTTCTAAATTTTGTTGCCCTTCAATAGCATGCTGTTTTTGCATAGCTAAAAACTTTTCACGTGTTCTTTCCACAGCAATTAGTTTTTGATTTGGATGCTCACGGCTAAACAAGAGTGCATGTTTACCTTTTCCTGCGCCAATTTCCACACACAGTGGTTCATCAGCAATAGCTTTAAAATCGCGAGGTGCATGCATACGATGCGCTTGAAATTGACGAATTGGCATAATCAGATCAAACTAATAAAAAACGGCACAAGTCTAACAAGAGAGACTGTATTTGCCTAATCCTATCATCTGTCATTGTTCAATTTAGTCTTGTGTATTATTGGAGCTATTTTATATGCCTACCACTTTAACCTGTCCTCGATGTGGAAAATTAACAACTTGGGAAAATAATGACTATCGTCCATTTTGTTCAGATCGTTGCAAACTCATTGATTTAGGTGCTTGGGCAAATGATGAATATAAATTGCCTACACAAGATGCCCCTCAAGCCGATGGCGGTCGTGAAGAAGATCAATTCTAAACAATGAAAAACAAAAAAAGTCTGCATGAGCAGACTTTTTTAATCAGTGATTAATTGCTTTAATTAACCCGCTTTTCCTGCAACAAATGGGTTATGTTGCTTTTCAAAACCAATAGTACTTAATGGTCCATGTCCTGAAATAAATTGTGTTTCATCTGGTAGGCTAAAACATTCTCGTTGAATAGAATCTAAAAGCTCTTGGTGATTTCCTCTTGGAAAATCTGTGCGACCAATAGAACCTTTAAATAAAACATCACCCGTCCAAAGCACCGCATAGTTTTTGTTATAAAACATAACATGACCTGGTGTATGACCTGGTGCAAAACGAACTTCAAATTCCTCATTGCCCAATTTCAGTACTTCACCACCTTCGAGCCACTGATCTACTTCAACTTTTTCAGGAATTGGAAAACCATAACGTGCAGAAACTTCCTGAATCTGATCTAGCCAAAAAGCATCTTCTTTATGTGGACCAATGACTGGAACATTCCACTCTTTCTTCAATGCGCCAACAGCACCTGCATGATCTAAATGTCCATGCGTTAACCATAACGCTTTTACATTTAAACCCAATGCTTCGATTTCAGCCTGAAGTTTTTCTGGCTCGCCACCTGCATCAATTAAAATTGCATCTTTGGTTTCAGAATCCCAAACAATAGAACAGTTTTGTTGAAATGCCGTCACTGGCACAATTTTAACTTGCAACATATGGCGAAAACCTCGAAAAATTTAGTGGGCTAATGTGTGCTTTAAGGCATCAAGATTAGCTTGAAGCAATGAATTGAGCAATTGCAAATGATCTTCACGTGAATTTAATGCAGGAATATATGCATATTCTTGACCACCTGCTTGCTTAAAGGTCTCTTCATTTTGAATTGCAAGTTCTTCTAAGGTTTCCAAACAATCTGCAGAAAATGCTGGGCTCATAATTTGTACAGATTTAACGCCCTGCTGCCCCCACTCTTCAAGTAAC
The DNA here is from genome assembly GCF_001307195.1 of Acinetobacter equi. Lineage (NCBI taxonomy): Bacteria > Pseudomonadati > Pseudomonadota > Gammaproteobacteria > Moraxellales > Moraxellaceae > Acinetobacter > Acinetobacter equi. Next base: position 463,324 of record NZ_CP012808.1, read on the forward strand.
GCATCAGTATAAGGTTTTACCCACTCTTGCTTACCAAATCGAGATTGGAAACTTACCGCCCATTCATGCTCTTCTAACCCTAATGCTTGAGCAACTAATTTTGCAGTTAAACGGCAACGATCTGCATAAGGATCACCTTTGTCTGCATAAGGTTGAGGAATACCATGAAATGACATTAATAATTTTTCAGCCTTACCATGCTCTTTTTGATGATCTCTCACGCTTTGTGCTAAAGATTCAATATAAAGTGGATGCTGATAATAATCACGAATAATACTTAAGCCAGGTAAATTACGTTGTTTTGGAATCCATCTTGCAACTGCATCATATAAAGGTGCTGTTGATGTTGCTGAATACTGAGGGAACAATGGAAACAAAATTACATGATCTTGAGGGTTTTCACGACAATTTTCCAAAACTTGATAAATACTCGGATTTCCATACGTCATAGCAGGAATAATTGTTAAATCAAATTCAGGATATTGAGCTGTAAGCTGTGCTTTTACTGCATCTACTTGCTGAAACAAAATTTCACGCATAGGTGAATCTTGATTCCAAACCATTTCATATGCATGTGCAACACGTTTTGGTCTAAATGGTAAAACGAATAAATTTAAAATAATTTGCCAAATTGGCTTTGGAATTTCAATAACACGTTGATCAGACAAAAACTGTTTTAAAAACCGACGAACTGCAGGTGCAGTGGGTTCATCTGGTGTTCCTAAGTTTGCAAGAATAATGGTGACTTTAGGTTTAGCAACAGAAATCATAAAAGCCCTCTAAGTATTTTGACTGAACAGGCTTACTTTAGCAGTTTCACCTTAATTTATAAAATTGATTAATTCACAAATATAAATAGTAGATACCGATTATACTTAAAAACCATCTAATCATTAGGTCACTATTTACATTATTTTTATAACAATTAACAATCTATCTTGTCGTAAATAAGTAATTTCCTAACCTCATTAAAAGCATGCTTTATTTAATTTAAGTTGATCAGATAAATTAATCACTTGCCAAGAAATATCCTCAGGAATCATTCGCTCTAAAACAGGCGTTAAATCTTTAGCATTATTCCCGCTTAAATAACATTGAATACGCATCTTTTCAGATGCTTGTTCTTTTTCTAGCAATAGTTCATTTTTAATTAAGATCCGTGAAGTTTGCCGAGCAACAGCTTGTCCCGAATCAATTAAAGTAAATTGATCACCAAAAACAGCTTTTATTGCTGTTTTCAAAAATGGATAGTGCGTACAACCCAAAACTAAATAATCTGCATTCTGTGCAACTGCTGGTGCTAAAACTTCATGTAATTTTTGCAGACAAGCAGAACTCATTTGTTCCCCTGCTTCAACAAATGGAACTAAGTCCAAACATGTAATTGAAAGTACATTTACATTCGATGGAACAGCAAATCGTTCCATAACATCTAAAATTAAGCGTCCACGAAATGTTGCAGGTGTTGCGAGTACAGCAACTGTTTTTGTTTTGCTTTGTAAAACTGCTGGTTTTAATGCTGGTACAAGCCCAACAATTGGAAATGATTCACCATAATGTTCACGTAAATAATCTAAGCTAAATGCAGATGCTGTATTACATGCAACCACTGCAATTTTACAGCCTTGTCTATATAACCATTCAATTGCATGTGCTGTTAATTCACGAATATTTTGATTATCTCTAGGTCCATATGGCACATTGGCAGTATCTGCAAAATAGACAATTCTTTCATTTGGCAAATAACGAGCAATTTCAATCGCAATTGATAACCCACCAATACCTGAGTCAAAAATACCAATAGGTGCATCAGCTGCAGCCTTCGGCATTGGATCATTTAAGGGATAAATAGGATGAATTGCTTTCATATCTACAAACTTTTTAAAGTACTCATTTTAGACTGCTCAAGCTTAAACCTCAGCCTTTTAATTGCAAGCGGAAATCACCACTTTGTAAAAGCAATATCGTGTCATTTTGATCATTTTCAATCATTTCCCCCATCTCAATTAAATGGAAAAAAGCTGCACGTTGAATCACTGCATTTATACCAAAACGAACATGAATATAAGGTCTTAATTCATTGGCATATTCACGCATAAAAATAGGATGTTCAGAATCTACAATAATGACATCTTGCGTAGTGGTCGTAAGTTGTAGATATTTTTGTCCACTTATTTCGACTTGCTCAACTTGATTTACAAACAGCGGCTCATCTTCAACACTAATTTCAATTTGCTCAACAGGCGTTTTTAAATAAAACTGATCATTTTCCTTCCAAAGCACTGTTGAAAACAAATCAATCAAAGCTTGTCGCTTAATCAATTGACCTTCGTGCCACCACTCACCATTCGCTTTTACCTTTAAATTCATAGCCCCACAATGCTTTGGGTGCCATTGTTCTAATGGTGGAATTGACTTTTTGTGACCGACCTGTCCATCTTTTAAGTATTGTGCAATATTCATTAAATTTTTATCATCAGTGTTCGCTACGTTTTGCGTCACATTTGGTGATTTATTTTGGATTCCCATAACTTAATGCCTAAATGACGTAAAATAATGTGCTTTAGCCAATTGGCTAGAACATGGTTTAAAACTATACTAGCCCACAATATAAAAGACACATAATAAATTTGTGTCTAGGATTTATAGAACACTCATGGCAGCACCGTCTATTATTTCCTAAAACGGTTGCCACCTTCGTAAAATATGAGGAGTCCTACATGGAACACATCGAACGTGAATCGATGGAGTTTGACGTTGTAATCGTAGGCGCAGGACCTGCAGGTCTTTCTGCTGCGATTAAAATTCGTCAATTAGCGATTGAAAATAATTTAAATGATCTTTCCGTGTGTGTCGTGGAAAAAGGCTCCGAAGTAGGTGCGCATATCTTATCTGGTGCTGTACTTGAACCTCGTGCGATCAATGAACTCTTCCCGAATTGGAAAGAAGAAGGTGCACCTTTAAACGTACCTGTTATTGAAGATAAAACTTATTTCTTAATGTCTGATACTTCACATAAAGAAGCACCACATTGGATGGTTCCTAAAACCATGCACAATGATGGAAATTATGTGATTTCTTTAGGAAACGTCGTTCGCTGGTTAGGCACAAAAGCTGAAGAATTAGAAGTTTCTATTTTCCCAGGCTTCGCTGCCGCTGAAATTCTTTATCATGAAGATGGTACTGTAAAAGGTATTCAAACTGGTGATATGGGTATTGGTAAAGATGGCGAACCTACGCATAACTTTGCCCCAGGTTATGAACTTCATGCCAAATATACGATTTTTGCTGAAGGTTGCCGTGGTCACTTAGGTAAGCGTTTAATTAATCAATTTAATTTAGATAAAGATGCTGATCCTCAACATTACGGTATTGGCATTAAAGAACTTTGGGAAATTGACCCTGCTAAACATAAACCAGGCTTAGTGATGCATGGTGCAGGTTGGCCTTTAAGTGAAACAGGTTCTTCTGGTGGTTGGTGGTTATATCACGCTGAAAATAACCAAGTAACTTTGGGTATGATTGTAGATCTTTCATATCAAAATCCACATATGTATCCATTTATGGAAATGCAGCGTTGGAAGACTCACCCTCTAATTAAGCAATATTTAGAAGGCGGTAAACGCATTTCTTATGGTGCTCGTGCTGTTGTAAAAGGTGGTTTTAACTCTCTTCCTAAGTTTACTTTCCCAGGTGGTACTTTAGTTGGTGATGATGCAGGTTTCTTAAACTTTGCTAAGATCAAAGGCTCTCATACTGCAATGAAGTCAGGTATGCTTTGTGGTGAAGCGGTATTTGAAGCGATTCAAGCAGGTGTTGAAAAAGGTGGTGATTTAGCCATTGCACGTGTCACTGAAGGCGAAGATTTCTTTGCGAAAGAACTCACATCTTATACTGAAAAATTCAATAACAGCTGGTTAAAAGAAGAACTTTATAACGCTCGTAACTTTGGCCCTGCAATGCATAAGTTTGGTCAATGGGTTGGTGGTGCATTTAACTTTATTGATCAAAATGTCTTTAAAGTTCCATTTACATTACATGATTTACAGCAGGACTTCAGTGCTTTACAAACTGTAGATACGGCTAACTTTAAACCAAACTATCCAAAACCAGATGGTAAGTTAACTTTTGACCGTTTATCTTCTGTATTTGTATCGAATACGGTACATGAAGAAAATCAGCCAGCACATTTAAAGCTAACTAATCCTGATATTCCAGTGAATGTAAATTTACCAAAATGGGATGAGCCTGCACAGCGTTACTGCCCTGCGGGTGTATATGAAATTATGGAAAATGATGATGGTTCAAAGCGTTTCCAAATTAACGCTGCGAACTGTGTACATTGTAAGACATGTGACATCAAAGATCCTTCACAGAACATCACATGGGTAACACCGGAAGGTGGTGGTGGACCTAACTATCCAAATATGTAGTCATCATATAAAAAAACCCGCGGAAGCGGGTTTTTTTATATGATAATGTATCATTTTAGCACAAACTCTTGTTTTATTCGGTTTATTAAATACTATCTAATTTTCATTACAGTTTATCAATAAAATCAATAACTAACCTATTGAAAATAATACCATTATTTGTATATTTTTCATTTGAAAAAAACTTAAACTCCATAGTATTTTTTGAGTTTTCAACTATAAATTTATTTATAAATTTATAGTTTATATCATTTACAACATCAGCCTTAATAAAAAACATATTTTCACTATCTACACACTCTTTATTTAAAAATAAACTAGAACTAAAATATGACTTTGAAGTTGGAGATAAAATAATTTGATTAATATTTTGCTGATCAAAAATAAGCATTAATCTTGCAGGAAAACCCAAAGTATTTTTTTGTAATAAATATACTCCCCAATTAGCAATATTTCCATCCTTATTAATATGTCTTTGAAAAGGACCTAAAATTTTTACACTATTTAGTTTATTTGTCTCGTTAATCTTAATAATACCTTTAATTATTTCACACATATTAACTATATTCATTTGTATATTCTCTTTTACTGGAAATTCTATAGATTTTGGATGAGTACTAGATAGTGCTACACAGCAGCCAATCATGACTATAATTTTATAAATCATTTTCTAGGTATCCCCACTCTATTAATGGATCAACATCTCCTTCTAATAAAGTCCAATATTCTATTTCTGTAGCATTTTCACCAGTTCTCCAAATAATAGTATCTGGATCATAAAAGTCTGTTAAGCTTGGTCCATAAAGTCTATGAATAAACTCATTACTATCATCTTTACTAACTTGACCAAGTTTAATTTCAGCTCTTCCTAGTTTTGGATACTCTGGATACTTATATTTATCAAGAGTAGATTTTTCTAATTTTTCCCACCACGAGTAAGGATTTACTGCTGGAATTGATAAAATATCAAATTTTATATACCCTTTTCCATTAGGTATTTTTTTACCTAAGTGCTTTTTTAAAATTTTTTCAGCCTCTTTAGCACAAGTTTCATTTGTTAATACTCTATATTTCTTCTTTTCACTATTTATAGTTTCATTTAATTCAAACTCATCTGTTTCCTCATTATAAATATAACTTCTACTTTTTTTTCTAATATCTTTAACACTATTCGCAATATCTTCTGCTTCTTTTCTTGATATTCTTAATCTATATAAGTGTGCAACTTCCGTAATAGAATAGTCACATGTAGAAAATCGTCCAGTTATACTACTCCCATCTCCAGCAGGACCAAAACTAAAAAAACTATACACCTCTTGATTCTTTGTAATATAAAAAAAACCATGCCCCCATTCCCCATTATAATTATTTTCTGGAAATCCTGTTTTCAAATCATGGTGATTTCTTGTTTTTAAGAAAATTGTTCTTTTGGGTAAATATGCAAGTTCTGGTAAATTTGTTTCAGTTCCTATAACCACATGAAATTCATCTAATTGTATTTCTGTTAAAGGCTCATCTATATCCGTTGAATATTTATTATTTTGCATACTACATCTCCACATCTATAGAAAATTTTTCTTTTTCAGATGTATATATTCTTCGTGTTTTTCCATCATTATCTGTAATTCCTCTAATCTGTTTACCATTAGATGCTTCTAATACATATTTGGTATTTTTCATAATTTTTCCAAATTTATTTTTTAAAGTAAATTGATGAGAGTAAATATCTGTATTCGGCAAATAAGGTACATTAAAATTAACCTTCCCCCTCCCTTAAATAGATGCTGCCCTGCCTTACTTTCAAATTTACCCGCCGTCGTTGGAAAAATACCTGCACTACTAATTTCAATTTTAGAACCACCAGCAACTAAAACTATTTTCTTAGCAGCTGTAATTTCAATGACATCTTCCGTTGAAATCATTTGAACTTTCTTTCGTGCAATTAAATCTGCGCCATCTGCTTGTGCTTGTATTTCAACTTTTCCTTTACCTGCATAAGCACGTAAACCCTCTTGTGCAGCAAATAAACTAATTTTATCTTGAGCATGTGCAATAAAAGATTTCTGAGTGGAAATATTAATACTATCACCAGCCATCTGACTGATTTTTCCATCTGCAGATAAATAAAGATCTTCATTCGTTGAAAGCGCAATTGAATTTGGAGCAGACAAAACCATCATGGCATCTTGAAAGATTTTAAACTCAGCTTCACTTTTCGAATCATTTTTAGCATTTTCAGCTAAGGAACTCATAAATCCTTGCAGATTAGAAAAGCTACTTAATGGATTAGATAAACTACTTTGTAATATTCCACCAATATTTTGAACCTGTTGTACAGCTTGTTGAACATCACTAAATAAATCTTTAACTTGCCCCAATGCTTGATAAGGATTACTTGCAAAACCTTGAGTTAACTGAGTAAATTGATCTTTAAAATTATCTGCCTGTAACCCTACACTCGTTACAAAGTTTTCAAAACCATTAATCGTTTCTTTTACATCACTAAAAGTATTATTAAATTGTTGGATAACACCTTGCACATCTCCTTGAATCGAACCAATTTGATCTACAAAGCCACCTAAATTTTGTAAAACATTCAATGGACTTGACGTTAAGCCATCTTTAAATTGATTCACAATATTTGAAATTGCCAAAATTTTGGTCAGCTCCAAACCTTTTAACAATGTAGATAATGAGTCGATAACGGTTAAAGGATCAGTCTGTTGATTCTTCGCTACTTCACTTAAAGCTTTTGCACTACTTAAATTCGATTCAAGCTGACTTTTCGCTTCATTCGCATCTAAGTGACTACCTTCGGCATTGTCTTGTTTATGCGTTGTCAGTAATAAACCATTGCCTGCGCGTACCGCACCCCATTGGTCTGTTCTCAGCTCAAAACCTTCTCCACGTCCTTCACTTTCTGCTTGCTCTTTAGGATGACTTAAATTACCTAAGTTAAGCTGAGTTGCCCCATGACTACTTTGAAGTTGAGTTGAAATTTGCTCTGTCGTATCATCAAATCTTAATTGTCCAAAGCCTTCACCTGCAACTTCCTTGGAACGTATACCACTGAGCTTTTTGGTATCTGGCAATTGCCCTTTTATATCGAACTTAGTTGGGCTTCGCTCTGCTTCATGAATACGTCCAACTACAAATGGTCGGTCAATATTGCCATCAAAGAAGTCGATAACGACTATTTCACCAATACGAGGTAAGAAACGTGCTCCATATCCTTCACCTGCCCAAGGTGTAAGGACATCTACCCAAGCAGAGTCTGTGTCATTGTCATTTGTCCCTGCACCACTATCATGAGCATGGTCTTCACTTCGGGTAAATAGGAAACGGACTTTTATACGTCCCCATTCATCCACATGAATTTCTTCACCTTCAGGACCAACCACTTTGGCACGTTGTGGATATGTTGTCGGTCGATCTTTCAGTAAATGATATTCGGGAACAACGGGTATTGTGCGTCTTTGTAAAACTAATTCATTGGCTTGACGTTCATCACCAACCTGTTGTTCTGCTTTCAACCAGTTACTTTGTTGAAGTAATTGTTGAATTTGCTGACTTAAATCTTTGGGTAAATTATTTTGGTTATAAAAGTGTTTTGATAGAATTAGAAATTGTTTGTCTGAACCACTATGTAAATCTATTTCTGGATGTTCATTAAATTCAAACCAATAACCAACTTGAGCATCTCGTACAGTCGATTTTGCAATAAATTGTTTGGCTTGGGCATCATAATATTTACTGAGGTTTTCATTTAATTTTTCTATTTGTTGATTACTTGATGCTGTAGCTTGGTCTTCTCCATTTAAGTCCTGCATCCAAGCAGGGCTCATATGCCATGCTTGTTCTAGGCTTAAACTGACATTATCTTGATTTCCACTATGTTGATGCTTACTCAGTACTGAACCTGCACCTTCTTCTTGGCTTAAGCTATCGGCTTGCCAACGTTGTACATGAACTGCAGTGGGTTGTAAGCTACGTTGGGCAATAAAGCTCACGATACTGTCTTGCTTTTCTGTAGCATTTGAACGGTGGTAACGAATATTCCCACGGCTTAATGATTTGTATTGTGCTTGATCATCAATTAAACGTAGTTTTTGAGCTTCAATTGAAGCCATAAATGATGAAACCGTTTGCTGTGCTTCATCTATTAAGTAGCTAATACCTTCACTTTTCCATAGTCTTTGTAAAAAGCTAAGGTCAAGTTCATTACTTTGCATAATGAATGGGCGAACATCGCCATTTTGGCTTAGTCCTGTTAAATCTAAGTTTAAACTGGCAGCAAAAAGTGGACTTTTGTCTTGCCATTCTTTAAAAAGAATTTCCGTTACCTCACGGACACTTTTATTCATAAAGACACGGCTATTTCGTCGTTTTGTCCAAAGAGAAGTTGGATCTTCTAAAGTGAGTTTGTATGCAGTTAATGCACCATCACTTTGTCCTTGAGCAGCTTGGGTAATAATTCCTGTGGTACGAAACAATTGCCCACGGTCAGTCACCTGATCTACAGCAACTTGTACGCCAATAAATTGTTTTAATGGTAAATATGCATTCGTTGAGAAACAAATAAGTTCAGCCTGAAGCCCACCATTAATTTGATGTTGACCTTCAATACGTTGTAAAAAGACTTCAGTATTAAGTGCTGGATTTGAAAACTGAATATGAAGTGATCTTTTTTGTGCACCTAAGCCCAAGTTTTCTAGGGCTGAAAATATATTTTTAAATATCATTTTTATCTTTTAATGCTACTCAGTACACAAAATAATATCACAAAATGTATATTTTTCATTCTTTTTAAATGATTTATATTTTATATTAATATTTATTTTGTAAGATTATTACATACTTTCTAGGCGCAAAAAAACCGCAATTAAGCGGTTTCTTTTATGTTTTACATCCTAAAGATGTCAAGTTGGTGCGCTCAGAGAGATTCGAACTCCCGACCCCTTAGTTCGTAGCCAAGTGCTCTATCCAGCTGAGCTATGAGCGCGACGTCTTGATGTGGTGCATTATATATGAATAATATTATTTATTAAGTAGTAATTTTAAAAAAAATGATCAAGTGTCTAGCTATTAACCACTTATAGTTTTAATCTATTAAAAAAGCACCAGTTTTCATGATTTTTATAAAAATGGTCGAATATTTAAATGCAAAATAAAATAGATGGCATCGAAGAAAAGACTTTATTCAATGATATAAATATTATCATAATGTTTCTACTTTTAGGTTGTATGATCTATATCATTTACTCCCTATCATTAAAAAGTAAATCTGAAAAAATTCAATTAATTCAAAATAATAAATGGGAGGTGTTTTCAGTAGTTATTACAAAAGACTTAAATTATTTTAGCTATATAGCTAAATATATAATATAGGCTACATCGACCTAAATGCAATATCTAAAGCTTCCTGAAGAGTTTTATTGCTCTGAGCAATGATGTGTCTGACTTTACTTTTCAGTACAGACCATGCTTTCTCAATAGGATTAAAATCGGGACTATATGCAGGCAGATAAACAATTCTCGTCTGATATTTGGCTGCTAAATCATCAATTACTTTGCCTTTATGTATCGATGCATTATCGAGGATCAGTAAATAACTTTTACTCTTAGCATCCCTGTTGTATAAGCCCTGCAATAAATACTCTAACCAACAAAGAAAAACACTCCGATCACATGAGCCTTGAAACACCAAAGGTTGAATAAACTTAAATGGTGCATTTGATCTGACAGTACTAATCATACTGAGTCTTGTACCATGCCCACCTGACTTGAATGCATGACAACGCTGGCCTTTTGGAGACCAACCATATTCTGCTGTTTCGTTGGTATTGATCCCTGATTCATCTATATAAAGAATGTGATCCTCACTATATTCCTCTTTCCATTGAGGTAAACACCATTGAAAAACAGCACGACTTAATTTACAGGCTTGTCTGTAGAGAAAACTCTTTTTTATGCGTCCAGCCCATTCTATTCAGTGCGCCTAAAATCACTTGATAGCTCACCCTATATCCAAAGCGTGATTCAAATAATGGAACAAGATCTTTAGCTTGGGCAAATGGTGTTATTTTTACAAACTCTTCAAAGGCTTGCAGATCCAGAATGCATGAGGGACGTCCTGCATTTGGAGATTTAGGCTGTTTGAGCTGACCGGTCTGCTGTTCGAGTAGAATCCAATCATCTAGAGTAGTTCTTGCAATATTAAACAGTTCACATGTCTTCGATTTATGCTTCGATTCTTTATAAAACTGTATGACTTTTTCACGTAGATCGACAGAATATGTTTTTGGCATAATTTTAAAGATGAGTGTTTTTTTTATTGTAGCTCATATTCATGATTTAGCTATATCGGAAGATCTGCGTATACCATTACACTACCAATTTCAGCAAATGAACATATTTCTATTGAATGTAAATCTTCTAAAATCAAACCACTATGTCAACAATTAAAAAATGAGAAATTCCCTTCTATTACAAAAGTGGCATATTACAAAGGCATTTTAGATGAAAATAATTATATAATTTATTTAAAAGGAATTTTTTATAAAACAGAAAATGGTTCTATTGCTTATTATAACCATAGAAGTCTGCAACCTTATCATGATACAAAGTTATCTAAACAATACATTCACTTAATATTTTTGGTCTTATTTGGTCTTTTATTCTGTTTATTTTATAGTTACATTATTTTTATCTATAAACCATTCCCTAAACACTTTAAAGTGAAATTAATCATTTTAATATTTGGGATTTTTATATTTAAACTAATCTCAATATTTTTTAAAATTATCTAAACTTCAGGCACAAAAAAACCGCTGCTAAAGCGGTTTAATGTTCAAGTTGGTGCGCTCAGAGAGATTCGAACTCCCGACCCCTTAGTTCGTAGCCAAGTGCTCTATCCAGCTGAGCTATGAGCGCGTAACTTATGTCGTCTATAAAGACTACGTATTTTCAGATTTACTTATTGGTGCGCTCAGAGAGATTCGAACTCCCGACCCCTTAGTTCGTAGCCAAGTGCTCTATCCAGCTGAGCTATGAGCGCGACATAAGTAAATCGTGGCGGTGAGAGAGGGATTCGAACCCTCGATACAGTTGCCCGTATGCATCCTTAGCAGGGATGTGGTTTCAGCCACTCACCCATCTCACCGTAACGTGGTGGCAATAATACAAACTTAGTGCCCTAACTGCAAGCATAGAATCTATAAAAAACGTATTTTTTTGATCAATTAAATACTTTTTAAACAATTTTCATGTTTTTGGAGATTTAAAATGAAAAAAGTAGATTATTTTTCCCTTAAAATCGTATTTCATCTTAAAATTTCATTTTAAATCACAATATCGTCATCTAGCACGTGCAGTATTTATCTGCATGTTTTATGCTAATCCTATATCTTCTTACTTGAAGTCAAAGAAATTATGAAAAATTGGGTCGACCCAGAAGCAAAAGCTGAAGCTGAACGTTACGAAAATCCAATCCCGAGTCGTACTCTTATTACTGAGACGATCGAAAAAGCTCAACAACCACTCTCTCATGCAGATTTAGTGGAACAATTTGAAATTGTCGATCAAAAAAGTATTGATGCATTAAGCCATCGTTTGATTGCAATGGTTCGTGATGGTCAACTTATGAAAGATGGATTTAAATTCCAACTTGCAGCTGAACAGCCGACCCATGAAGCTACTGTTTATATCAATTCAAAGGGTTTAGGTTCTGCTCATATAGATGGGCAAGATGATCTTCTCCTTCCTGAACGAGAACTTCGTTTAGTCTTTAACGGCGACCGCGTAAAAGTTCGTCAAACTTCAGTTGACCGCAAAGGTAAAGCTTGGGGTTTTATTACTGAAGTCACTCAACACCGTGTAAAACAAATTATTGGTAAAGTAGCATCTTTTGAAGGTGAGTTTTTTATTCAGCCTTCCAATCCAAATGCACATCAACCTATTACGCTAGAAAAAGAATTAATTGAACATGCCCAAGTAAAATTAGGTGATTCTGTTCGTATTGCAATTGATGACTATCCAACACGCGAAGAACTAGCAACTGGTCATGTCGTACAATCAATGGCAGATAAAGCAGATACCGAAATTATTATTCCACAAACAATTTTAGAATTTGGTTTGCCTTATGAGTTTCCTGAAGAAGTAATCAAAGATGCTGAAAACTTCAAGGAACCCTCTGCACAAGATCGTGAAGGTCGTATCGATTTACGTGATTTACCATTAGTGACAATTGATGGTGAAGATGCTCGTGACTTTGATGATGCAGTATATGCAGAAAAACGCCCTGGTGGCGGTTATCGTGTTGTCGTAGCAATTGCAGACGTAAGCCACTATGTACGTACAGATAAACCTTTAGATAATGAAGCACAAGAACGTGGTACATCGGTTTATTTCCCACATTTTGTACTACCAATGTTACCTGAAGCATTATCAAATGGCTTATGCTCTTTAAATCCACACGTTGATCGTTTATGCATGGTCTGTGATTTAAAACTTTCTCGTGCAGGTAAAGTGACAGGATTTGAATTCTATCCATCGGTAATGCATTCACAAGCACGTTTAACTTATGACAACGTAGCGAAGTATTTTGAAGGCGATAGTACAGCTGTTCCAGAAAATCGTGATGTTCGTAAATCATTAAATACATTATTCCAACTTTACCAAGTTCTTAAAGGCTTACGCGCAGAGCGTCATGCCATGGAATTTGAAACAGTTGAAACCTATATGACATTTGATGAGTTAGGTGGTATTAAAGAAATTCTACCTCGTACACGTAATGATGCGCATAAACTTATTGAAGAATGTATGTTACTTGCGAACGTGGCAGCAGCTGAATATGCATTAAAAAATGATATTCCTATGCTTTATCGTGTACATGAAGCACCTGAATTTTCACGCATTCAAAAAGTAAAAGATTTTGTTAAATTATTAGGTCTTCCTTTCCCTGATCAGCCAACACAAGCAGATTATCAAGTTGTTATTGAAGCAACCAAAGATCGTATTGATGCACCAAGCATCCATGCTGTGTTATTACGCTCTATGATGCAGGCATATTACGGCGCAAATAATTTAGGTCACTATGGTTTGGCATATGAAGCATATACGCATTTCACATCGCCAATTCGACGCTATCCAGATCTTTTATTACATCGTGCAATCAAATCACACTTAAAACAAAAACCATATCCTATTTCTGGTGCTGCTTTAGATGATGCAGGTGAGCATTTCTCTGCCACAGAACGTCGTGCAGATGAAGCATCTCGCTCTGTAACAACATGGCTTAAATGCCACTATATGCAACAGCATTTAGGTGAAGAGTTTGTTGGAACAATTTCCGCAGTTGCTGAATTTGGCTTATTCATTACCTTAAAAGACTTATATGTCGATGGTATGGTACATGTCAGTCAATTAGGCGATGATTTCTTTGTCTTTGATCAAGCAAGTCAAACATTAATTGGTCAAAACCGTGGTCAAGTCTTTGGCTTAGGTGATGAAGTTAAAATTAAAGTTGCAGCAGTGAATTTAGAAGATCGAAAAATTGACTTCGAACTTATTCAGCAACTTACTCGTGCTGGTCGTGCTATTCGTAGTCGTGCACCACGTGTTGCAAAATCTGCACCTAGAACACAAACTACCGAAGAGGTTTTTTCTGACCGTACTAAAGCACCATTAAGTGCAGATGGTGAAAAGCCAGTACGTAAGAAAAAGGACAAGCCTAAACCGAGTTCTTATGCTAAAAAACCAAGCAAAAAATCGGTAGAAAAGTTAGAAAAAGCCAAGGCAAAGAAAAAAGCCAAGGCGAAAAAGAAAAAAGCCAATGCTAAAGCAAAAGAAGCATAACTAAATATCTAAGAGTTAGGAGGCTCTCTCCTAACTCTTTTTATCAATAAATAATATGAAAATACTCAGAATAATTTTTAAAAAACCAGTCAGCCAATATCATCCTTTCCTGTATTTTTGTGCAACTCGTTTAAGGCGTATTTCACGATCAATAAAATGGAAAATAGACAGGAAAAAATATGCAAAAATAAAATCAAAAATACCATTAACTTATCGTGTTAAAAAACATCAATCTGTATTAATTCAAAAATTAGGGGAAAGTGATATTCAATGGCAACTCAACAAAATTATCAATTTAAAATTAGCGAGTCCATCAATCACTGATATTTTAATTCGTCCTAATGAAACTTTTTCCTTTTGCCAATTGGTTGGAAATCCCACAACTCAAAAAGGTTATGTTGAAGGTATGGAATTAAGCTTCGGAAAAGCACGTGGGGGGATCGGTGGTGGTATTTGCCAAATTGCCAACCTCATTCATTGGTTAGTTCTACATAGCCCACTTGATGTTATACAGCGCTCCCAACATTCATTTGATCCTTTTCCAGATCAAGGTCGTGTTTTGCCTTTTGGTAGTGGTGCAGCAATTTTTTATAACTACATTGATTACCAATTTTATAATCCAACAAAACATACATTTCAAATTCGTCTGTGGTTTACTGAAAAATGCCTTGAAGGAGAATTACGTAGTTCTGTTGATTTAGGCTATGTTTATCATATTTTTGAAAAAAATCATGCATATTTAAAAATTGGGAATGACTATTATCGGAAAAATGAAATTTGGCGACATAAAAAAGAAAAATATAAAAGTGGAGAAATTATTCATACTGAATGCATGACACAAAATTTTGCCAAAGTAATGTATACACCTTCAAAAATTGATTATTTTTTTGACTCTATAGAAGACTATCAAGCATCACTATAAAAAGATTAAACAAAAGGAAAACGACTACATGAAAAACATATTTTTTATTTTAATCATTTTTTTCAATTGCTTGTCTGTAAGTCTTGCATCACCCATACACTTTAATCCCAAAACAATTTTATCTAAAGATAAGCTTCTCACTGGCAATATTCCGTATATTAAAAATAAAGAATTCAAACTACTAAATAAACAAATTCATTCTGAGTTATTTAAAGACTATGATGAAACACGTATAGAGTTTTTTTCAGAGATACTTTATCAAGATGAAGACTATTTAACTCTAAAAGTTCATAAAGAGATACAAGGTGGTAGAAGCTATTCACGAGAGCAATATTTTGTGATTGATCTAAAGCAGAAAAAAATTTTAAATTTATTCGAGATATTAGATCATTATGATATATCTGCATCAGAAATTGAAAATCAGATTTCAAAGCAACTTAAAACTATAAATGAAACAGAATTATCAAATGAATCTTTTGAAAATTTTCAGCTCACAGAATTAGCTTATTTTTATAATGAACACCCCGAAATCATTATCCTAAATGATAAAACAAGCTTCTATTTAAACAATAATATTCTTGGAATTAGCTTCGATATTGGTGTTGCTTCATATGCATTTGAGTTCAAAGTTGCTCATGAAAGTCTAAAAGCCATTTTATAAATTCAATAATTGACTTGATTTCCCAGTACTAAACCCCTACATCTATTACTAATATCATTATTTATTTGGCTATCTATTTATGTCATTAAAAAAAGCGACTTTGCCTGTTCCACAATTCGATCAAATTACACTGGAAAACTTAAAACAAAAAATTGAAGAAGCGATTCAACAAGGGCAAAACTTTTTAAATCAGCTTATTGAAGTTCCCCATACACATGAAGCACAGCTTGATGTTCTTTCGCAGTTAGACGTGCTTGAAAATAATATGAGCGAATCTTGGGGAATTTTATCTCACCTCAATGCCGTAATGAATAATGCTGAAACACGTGATGTCTATCAATCATTGCTTCCTGCACTGAGTGAGTATTATACGAATCTAGGTCAGCATACTGTTCTATATCAAACATTCCAGCAGGTACATGATCAGGACCGTTTTAGCAGTTTATCTGAAGCACAACAAAGTGCGATCAAACTAGCACTACGTGACTTTAAATTGTCGGGTGTGGCTTTAGAAGGTGAAGCTAAAAAACGTTATGCTGAAATTTCTGCACGTTTATCGCAACTGTCATCAGACTTTTCTAATCATGTACTTGATGCAACTCAAGCTTATTTCAAACCTCTTTCAGAACAAGAGTTACAGGGTCTTCCTGAAAGTAGCATTCAATTATTAAAACAATATGGTCAACAGCGTGAATTAGATCAAGCAGTTGCTACTTTAGACATTCCATCTTATTTAGCAATTATGACTTATGCTGAAACACGCGAATTACGTGAAGTACTTTATCGTGCTTACACTACACGTGCTTCTGAATTAGGCGGACATCTAGAGTTTGATAACACAGCAGTGATGGAAGAAATCTTAAGTTTGCGCCAAGAAATGGCAAATCTTTTAGGTTTTAATAATTATGCTGAATTATCTTTAGCAAGCAAAATGGCACCAAATGTTGAAGCTGTAGATCAATTCCTGATTGACCTTGCAAATCATGCTCGCCAACCTGCTGAAAAAGAAATTGCAGAAATCGAAGCTATTGCTGCTCAAGATGGTATTACAGATTTACAACCTTGGGATACTACGTTCTATTCTGAAAAACTGAAAGTTCAACAATTCAATTTATCTCAAGAAGCACTAAAGCCATACTTCCCTGCGCCAAAAGTTTTACAAGGTTTATTTAATATTGTATATCGACTTTATGGCATTCAAATTATTGAACGTGAAGCACCAGTTTGGCACTCAGATGCTCGTTATTTTGAGCTAGAAGATCAAGGACAAGTTGTTGGTGGTTTCTATTTCGATTTATATGCACGTAGTGGTAAACGTGGTGGTGCATGGATGAGTGGATTCCGTTCACGCATGCAAATGGAATCAGGTTTACAAAAACCAATTTGCTATATGGTATGTAATTTCACCCCTCCTGTTGGTGATCAACCTGCTTTATTAACGCATGATGAAGTGATTACGCTATTCCATGAATTTGGTCATGGTTTACATCATATGTTGACTGAAGTAGATCATATTTCTGTTGCAGGTACACATGGTGTTGCTTGGGATGCGGTAGAGCTTCCTAGTCAATTTATGGAGTTTTGGGCTTGGGATCACGAAAGCCTAGAGCTTTTAAGTGAACATATTGAAACTAAAGAAACTCTTGCACCTGAGCTATTAAAAGCTTTACTTGATGCTCGTTTTTTCCAATCAGGTATGCAAACGCTACGTCAAATTGAATTTGCATTGTTTGACCTAAGCATTCATAAATTAATGCCTGCTTTAAATGCAGAGCAAATCCAAGCAACATTAAATGATATTCGTCTAAAATATGCTGTCGCTCCAACCACAGCAGATAACCGCTTCCAACATGGTTTTAGTCACATCTTCGCGGGTGGCTATGCGGCAGGTTACTATTCTTATAAGTGGGCAGAAGTTCTAGCCAGTGATGCCTTTGATCGTTTTGAACAAGAAGGTATTTTCAATACCGAAACAGGTAAAGAATTTAGACAAGCTGTGCTGGCTGTGGGCGGTAAAGATCAAGCACTAAATGCATTTGTTAATTTTAGAAAACGTGAGCCTAAAATTGATGCATTATTACGTCATCAAGGTTGGACGAATAGCTAATAAAATGCGTACACTATCCATTATTTTCTAACATAGGTAAGTATGATGACCATTAAACGTCGTTTCATCGCAGGTGCAAAATGTCCAAGATGTCAGGCACAAGATCGCGTTGTTATGCTCACCTCTGGCGATAACGAATGGATTGAATGCATTGAGTGTGATTATAGTGAAAATCGCCCTACGCATGTAGAAGAGCCAGAAGTACCTGCTATTCCAGATGAAATTGGCGTCATACACTTTAAACCACGTCAAAAATAAATTTGATATATAAAAAGGAGGATTTTTCCTCCTTTTTATATGATTTAAACAAATTATTTAATGTTTATGAATCTATTATTATTCAAATTCTACGTATTCTATTGAATAAAACTTCATCACAAGCAAGTTAAAACTCATCTTCCTATTATTATGCCAACGATTAAGAATCAAAAAATACATATAGCGATATGCTGTCTTATTATTTCAGCATTATGCTTTTCTTCAATAGTATTGGTATTCACTCTACATTTCATATTATAGATGATCCAACAATTAGATTTTTAGAAACTTTCTTTGTCTATTTATACTTCTATCATTTATATTTAAAAAAGATTTTAAGTTTATAAAATCTGAAAAACTCAAGATCTATCTTTGGCATTCAGTTGTTGGATTAACTGTAATATATGATTCTTCCATGCAATTGCACACTTATAAGTTATCAAATGTGATAGTTTTTTCATATTCCTCACCTATTTTTATTCCGTTAATTGCTTGGTTATTTTTAAAAGAAAAAATCACATTTCCAATTATATTGACAATAATCCTCGATCTAATTGGTGTTGTCTTTATTACAAAATCTGATTAAGAATTATTAAATCAACTCTCCATTATTGGTACTCTCTCGAGTATTTTAGCTGTAATAGCATTTGTAACAGTAAGAGCAAGGACTTCTACTAAAGCTCCTAAAAGAATTATATTCTATTTCTGTTATACAAATGCTTCGGCTATAAATACCTTATTCATGGCAAGAATTAAACTATTCAACCTCTACGGTATCTTTAGTAATTATTAATCAAATACTTATAAGCTTGTTTCTTCTACCCAAATAGCTCCTATGAATTATATTACTATTATTGTTACAGGTTTTATTTTTATTATTTCTGCTATCAGCATTCCAAATTTAATCAGTAATAAAAAATAAAATAGACAGTAAACTTTCTTCAATTTTTAAATAAAAAAAAGTAGCATTGCGACGGTTCGGCACATGCTACTTATCAACTGATTGACCTTACGGCCTATATTTTTCTTTAATACTTAAAAAATTTTAGTATAGAATAATATTATCTTTAAAACTTACTTAAAAAGTCACTCTCTTTGTATATGACTAATTTAACTCAATCATAATAAAAATTGCTCAAAATTTGTCGAACAATTTTTATTTTTTACTAGTGAATTGTAAATTAATTTAATCTATTTAATTTTAACTTAACCTATTTTATTGTTTTTTAAATTATTATTAATAAAGGATAATAAATTATTTAATTAGAAAATTTTTGTCAAAACAACAAGCTTTTTCCATTTGAGCATCGACAACTGATCACACCAAATAATTAAAGATTCTTTTTGATCTTCACCAACATATACAATGATATAAAGATAGTGATTTATAAATTTGTCCACATAAATAGTCTTAACTTTATTTTTATCTATATAAAATAAAGTCCATTCACAATCTTCCATTTGATAGAGCGAATAATTTTTTTTCTTCTTATTAAAAAAAATAAACAATATGACTAAAACTAAAAATGAAAATATAAAAAATATAGGTGCTAATGCGTTAAATAATATAATTGAAATAAGAACCAAAAATATAAATTGAAACGCAATCCATAAAAGACTGCGTTTAAGTGTAAAACTATTATGAGCCGTGTACATAACGCTTAAGTTTACGAATAAATTCTTTTAATTCTGGTCTAGGTGGCTCAGACACCTCCATAAACCAATCCAATAAATCTGGGTCCTCTTGTGCTACAAGCTCTGCAAACATTTCCTTTTCATCTGCTTCCGCATGTAAATAATAATTTTTAACATAGGGGTCGAAATAAACATCAATTTCTTTCAAGCCTCTTCTTGCACGGTATACGACTTTACGTTCTTCTAGGCTAATTTCTTCAGTCATTTAATAGAATCCAAAACATCAATCTTTCAAATAGTTTAACCCAGCCATAAAAAAGATTCGATGTATTTTACTTTTCATTTTTATAAATAACAAAATACAATAAAAACACCTAATTTTATTAGATTTTTTTAAATTTCACATATAAATACACTGATGTGTGCTAAAAAAAAACGGAGACTTTAACTTGGTAAACTATACATACTCATCAGGAATTCACCATGAGTAAAAAACAAACGATCTATACAACAGAATTTAAAGCTGAAGCAATCAAGGCTATTGATTCAAAAAATGGCAATGTTTCAGAAACAACACGGTAGCTTGGCATTTCAATGCAAAACCTTTCAAATTGGTACAACAAAGCAAAGAATTAGCTAGCTATGTAATTATTTCCTTATTTTAATCTTCAGTTCCAACCGACAATTTTCTTATATTCTTTAAAGAATTTACTCTTTTAACGTTATGTCTAAAATAAATTTTATATACTAAACCATACTCTATACTCACTTTATTAAATAATTTTTATTTAAACTTGCAGATGCTGGCATATCCTCTTTACTCCATAGCTTAAATGAATAACTCAATATCATCATATCTAAACGTATATCAGGATATTTAAATAAGTCCCATGTCCCACTAAAGAATCCGATACTTAAATACTACAAATGAAGTCTAAAGACCATTTTTGAGTAAATGAACGACCAGCCCGCCCCCCCCCAATAATATCAGCTCCAACAATTAGAACATCAACCTAATTATTAATGATCTAAGCCCAATAAGAATCATTTTATTACTTAATTAATAGCACATTTTTGATATGACACTAAATTATGAATAACAAATTAAAATTGTAGTAATAAAAAAGGTCGGTTTATTCAACCGACCTTTTTTAAACAACTGAACTGTTCTACGAAATTATTTAACTTCGCGATCTACTAGTTCAACGTAAGCCATCGGTGCAGCATCACCTGCACGGAAGCCCGCTTTAAGAACACGTAGATAACCGCCGTTACGTTCTTTGTAACGAGGGCCAAGAACGGTAAATAATTTACCAACAGTTGCTGCTGAACGAGTACGAGCAAACGCTAGACGACGGTTTGCAACAGTATCGTTTTTAGCTAAAGTGATTAAAGGCTCTGCAACGCGGCGAAGTTCTTTCGCTTTAGGCAAAGTTGTTTTAATTAACTCATGCTCAACTAAAGCATTTGTTAAATTTTGAAACAACGCCTTGCGGTGGCTGCTTGTACGGCCTAATTTCACACCACTATTACGATGACGCATGGTGATAGTCCTACTTAATTAACGGCTACGATAGGCGAATCGATCGTCCATACGGAGACTAGCTGGTGGCCAGTTCTCTAAACGCATGCCGAGCTGTAAGCCCTTAGAAGCCAGAACATCTTTGATCTCTGTAAGCGATTTTTACCAAGGTTAGGAGTTTTAAGTAACTCAACCTCAGTACGCTGTACTAGATCACCAATGTAGTAAATATTTTCTGCTTTCAAACAGTTAGCAGAACGAACAGTAAGCTCTAGATCATCTACTGGACGAAGCAAAATTGGGTCAACTTCTTCACGAGGCTCTTGAGCTACAGGAGCTTGATCTTTCTGAAGATCAACAAAAATTGCAATTTGTTGTTGCAAAATAGTTGCCGCTTTGCGGATTGCTTCTTCTGGATCAACAGTTCCGTTAGTTTCAAGATCAATGATCAGTTTATCAAGGTCAGTACGTTGTTCTACACGAGCATTTTCAACTGTGTAAGACACACGTTTGATTGGGCTATAAGAAGCATCTAATTGCAAACGACCTACAGGGCGAGTTTCGCCTTCAGGGAAGCGTGAATCAGATGTCTCATAACCACGGCCTTGAGCAACTTTCAAGCGCATTTTTAATGAGCCAGAAGCACTTAAAGTACCGATCAAGTGTTCAGGATTAACCACTTCAACATTATGAGGCAAACGAAGGTCGGCAGCAGTTACGTCACCAGCACCTTCTTTCTCTAATGTTAAATAAGCTTCATTTTGATCGAACAGCTTAATAGACAATCCTTTCAGGTTCAGCAAGAGCTCGACGATGTCCTGCTGCAAGCCTTCCAAAGTACTGTACTCGTGCTCAACACCCTCAATTTCAACTTCAACCACAGCAGCGCCAGGCAAAGAAGAAAGAAGGATGCGACGTAAAGCATTACCAAGAGTATGACCAAAGCCACGCTCTAATGGTTCTAGAATAACTTTTGCCGAGGTCCCGCTAACCGCTTCGACCTTGATCGCTTGCGGAGTTAGAAACTCATTTGCAGTACGCGTCATATTGCTACCTCAAGGATTATTTAGAATACAATTCTACAATCAAGCTTTCGTTGATTTCAGCAGGTAAATCAGAACGATCTGGTGCAGCTTTAAACGTACCTTCAAATTTAGAATGGTCAACTTCCATCCAAGAAGGAATACCACGTTGAGCAGCTAATTCAATTGCGTTTTTAATACGTAATTGAGTTTTAGCACCTTCGTGAACTGCAATCACGTCACCAGCTTTAACTTGGATAGACGCGATGTTAACACGACGACCATTTAAAGTGATTGAACGGTGAGATACAAGCTGACGAGCTTCTGCACGTGTAGAACCAAAACCCATGCGATAAACAACGTTATCTAGGCGGCTTTCAAGCAATTTCAACAAGTTTTCACCTGTTGCGCCTTTAACACGAGCAGCTTCTTTATAGTAGTTACTAAATTGACGTTCTAAAACACCGTACATACGACGTACTTTTTGTTTTTCACGTAATTGTAGTGAATACTCTGATTGTTTACCACCACGAGCCCCGCCATGTTGGCCAGGAGCTTTAGCATGTTTTTTAGTCTTAACGTCAAATGGTTTAACGCCAGATTTTAATTGCAGGTCTGTCCCTTCGCGGCGAGAGAGTTTGCATTTTGGACCAATATAACGAGCCATGAATGTTTCTCCTTACACGCGACGTTTTTTAGGTGGACGGCAACCGTTGTGAGGAATTGGCGTCACATCGGTAATGCTGTTAATTTTATAACCCACTGCACCTAATGCACGAACCGCAGACTCACGACCTGGACCAGGACCTTTAACAAGGACGTCCAAGTTTTTCAAACCGTAATCCTGAGCTGCTTTACCAGCAACTTCAGCAGCTACCTGAGCAGCAAACGGAGTTGATTTACGTGATCCACGGAAGCCTTGTCCACCTGAAGTAGCCCAAGCCAATGCATTACCTTGACGATCAGTGATCGTTACAATGGTGTTATTAAAAGAAGCGTGAATGTGTGCAACACCTTCAGAGACGGTACGAGTGACCTTCTTGCGTGTGCGAGTATCTTTAGCCATCTTTTAGCTTCCAGAAATCTTATTTCTTAATAGGTTTGCGCGGACCTTTACGGGTACGTGCGTTAGTTTTGGTGCGTTGTCCACGAACAGGCAAGCTGCGACGATGACGAAGACCGCGGTAGCAGCCTAAATCCATTAAACGTTTAATGTTCATGGAAATTTCGCGACGTAAGTCACCTTCGGTAGGAACCTTAGCAACCTCAGCACGAATCGCATCAAGCTGAGCATCATCTAATTCACGAATTTTAGTAGTTGGTGCAATGCCAACAGCAGCTAAGATATTCTTAGATGTGTGACGACCAATACCAAAAATGTACGTGAGAGAGATAACAGCATGCTTGTTATCCGGAATGTTTACACCGGCAATACGAGCCATTCAAATTTCTCCAAAAAGGCAGTAGAGATAATCAACCGCCCCACAAAAATCTTGAGGGGCGGATAATAACCTAATTCGCCTACTGAAATCAACAGGTCTTAATTAGATTAACCTTGACGCTGCTTATGACGAGGTTCAGCGCTACAAATTACGCGAATAACCCCATTACGACGGATAACTTTACAGCTACCACAAATTTTCTTTACAGAAGCTTGTACTTTCATGATGAAACCTCTAAGTGCGCTTATCCCTTAGGATGAGCAGTCGTTTTTCTCATTAATGTTTGATTATCGTATTGGTGCGAGGTCAAATGAGCTTGAAGCTGAGCCATAAAGTCCATTACAACAACTACAACGATAAGCAATGATGTTCCACCCAAAGAGAATGGAATACCAAATGAACTTTGAAGAATCATTGGCATCAAGCAAACCACTGTAATATAAATCGCGCCAATAAATGTCAAACGATTGAGAATATGATCTAAGTAACGAGCAGTTTGCTCACCTGGACGTATCCCAGGCACATAAGCTCCGCTGCGTTTCAAGTTCTCTGATACTTCTTTAGGGCTAAATACTAGCGCAGTATAGAAATAACAGAAAAAGATAATTAACGCACCAAAGAGCACCAAATACAACGGCTGTCCAGGCGATAGAACTAATGCTAAATCTTGTAGGCTACGCTTGACAAATCCTGCATCAGGATCAGCACTTCCCACCCATTGACCTAAGCTCGCTGGGAACAATAACAATGAACTTGCAAAAATTGCTGGGATTACACCTGCCATATTAATCTTTAAAGGCAAATGTGTTTGTTGTGCTGTAAATACACGACGACCTTGTTGTTTTTGAGCATAGTTTACTGGAATTCGACGCTGCGCCTTCTCAATAAATACAATTGCTGCTAATACAGCTAAAGATAAAACAGCGAATACAGCTAATCCAATAAGACTAGACTGACCATTATCTATAGATGTAAATGATTGCAAAACTAAATTTGGCAATCCTGCAACAATACCTGCGAAAATGATCATGGAAATACCATTACCCACTCCGCGTTCAGTAATTTGCTCACCCAACCACATAAGAAACATTGTTCCTGCAACCAAAGAAGTTACAGCAGGAATATAGAACGCCAATCCACTACTCAAGGTAATTCCTTGACTAATAAGACCAGCACACATTCCAATTGATTGCACAAGTGCAAGCAACAATGTACCTTGTCGCGTATATTGATTGATCTTACGCTTACCTTGTTCGCCTTCTTTCTTTAAAGCTTCCAGCGAAGGAACCACTGTAGACATTAACTGCACAATAATTGACGCAGAAATGTAAGGCATGATTCCAAGAGCAAGTATAGACATGCGTTCTAACGCGCCACCTGAAAACATGTTAAACAAACCCAGAATTGTGCCTGAGTTAGCATTAAACAAATTTTCAAGAGCTGCATTATTAATGCCCGGTACTGGAATATGCGCTCCTAGTCGAAAGACCAACAATGCACCGATAAGAAACATCATTCTTCGAATTATTTCACGATATTTCACGTGAAATGGCTGACCTTTCATCATGTGAACATGACCTGAAGAACTAGGAGACATAGACACTGGAGATTACTCCTCGACTTTGCCGCCAGCAGCTTCTACAGCAGCTTTAGCGCCTTTAGTCAATGCAACACCTTGAACAGTGAAAGCACGAGTAATTTCACCAGAAAGTACGATACGTGCACGTAACATATCTTTACGCACTACGTTAGCAGCTTTTAATGTTTCAAGGCTAACAATATCACCTTCAACTTTAGAAAGCTCAGATAAACGTACTTCAGCAGTTTTCAAAGCGATTTGGCTAGTGAAACCGAATTTAGGTAAACGACGATACAACGCTGTTTGACCACCTTCGAATCCTGGACGTACGCCACCGCTCTTACGTGATTTTTGACCTTTGACACCACGGCCACCAGTCTTACCAACGCCAGAACCGATACCACGGCCTAAACGTAAGTTTTCACGTTTAGCACCTTCTGCAGGTGCAATTGTATTTAAACGCAGAGTCATGGCTTATTCCTCTACACTAACCATATAGTAGACTTGGTTGATCATACCACGATTAGAAGGTGTATCTAACACTTCTACAGTATGACCAATACGACGCAGACCTAAACCTTGAAGGCTAAGCTTGTGATTTTTCAAGCGATGCGATGAAGATTTAGTCTGGGTAACTTTAATCGTTTTCATGATTGATTACCCTTGAATTTGTTCTACTGTCAAACCACGTTTCGCAGCGACTTTCTCAGGAGAAGTCATATCACGCAAACCATTGAAAGTTGCGTTTACTACGTTAGCAGCATTAGTAGAACCATAACATTTAGTTAATACGTTACGTACACCCACAGCTTCTAAAACTGCACGCATAGCACCACCAGCAATTACACCAGTACCTTCAGAAGCAGGTTGCATGTAAACACGGCTTGCACCATGGCGAGCATTAATAGGGTGTTGTACAGTACCGTCAACAAGTTCAACAGTAATCATGTTACGACGAGCAGCTTCAAGTGCTTTAGAAATAGCAGCTGGAACTTCACGCGCTTTACCGCGACCAAAACCTACACGACCATTACCATCACCAACCACAGTCAACGCTGTGAAAGAGAAGATACGACCACCCTTAACAACTTTGGCTACACGATCAACGGCAACCAGCTTTTCAACAAGACCTTCGTTTTGTTCAACTTTAGCCATGATTAGAACTCCAAGCCGTTTTCACGAGCAGCATCAGCCAAGGCTTTGATACGACCATGATATTTAAAACCAGAACGGTCAAATGCAACTTTAGTAATACCAGCTGCTTTAGCGCGTTCTGCGATTAAAGCACCTACTTTTTGAGCTGCTTCAACATTACCAGTTGATCCAGCACGTAAAGTAGCATCCAAAGTAGAAGCTTGCGCTAAAACTTTGCCACCATCTGCTGAGATAACTTGAGCATAGATGTGACGCGGAGTGCGGTTTACACACAAACGAGTCGCACCCAATGCACGAATGTGCAAGCGTGTGCTTTTCGCACGACGCAAACGGGATTGTTTCTTTTCGTTCATAAGAACCTCGCGCCTTATTTCTTCTTAGCTTCTTTACGAAGAACAACTTCGTCAGAATAACGAACACCTTTACCTTTATATGGCTCTGGTGGACGGTAACCACGGATATCTGCAGCAACTTGACCTAAACGAGCTTTATCAGCTGATTTAAGAACAATTTCAGTTGCAGTTGGAGTTTCTGCAGTTACACCTTCAGGAAGGTTATAATCAATCGGGTGAGAAAAACCAAGGTTAAGATTAATTACATTACCTTTAACCGCAGCTTTATAACCAACACCGATGAGTTGTAACTTACGTTCGAAGCCTTCGCTTACGCCTTTTACAAGGTTATTAAGCACAGCGCGAGCAGTACCAGCTTGCATCCAAGCGTCTTTCGACTCTTTAACTGGAGCAATAACTAAAGTACCGTCTTCCTGTTTTAGCTCGACCAGCGCATGCAGGTTGAAAGACAATGTACCTTTAGTGCCTTTCACTTCGACCTGCCGGCCGTTCTGAGTAACTGTTACACCGTTAGGTACAGTTACTGGGGCTTTAGCCACACGAGACATGAGGAATCACCTATTAAGAAACAAAAGCAATAACTTCACCACCGATACCTGCAGCACGTGCAGCGCGATCAGTCATGATGCCTTTGCTTGTAGAAACAATTGCAATACCTAAACCTTGCTTAACGCGAGGAAGGTTATCTTTACCGCGGTATTGGCGAAGACCTGGACGGCTTACGCGCTTAACAGTTTCGATAACTGGCTTGCCTTCAAAATATTTTAACGTAATTGTTAAAGTTGCTTTGCCTTCAACTTCAGCAACTTCTACGTTAGAGATGTAACCCTCTTGTTGAAGTACGTTAGCAATCGCAACTTTCAACTTAGAGTTAGGCATAGAAACAGTTTGTTTCTTTGCCATTTGTGCGTTACGAACACGAGTTAACATGTCGGCAACGGTATCTTGCATACTCATTTATGGTGCTCCTTACCAGCTTGCCTTAACAACGCCAGGTACATCACCTTGCATTACTGTATCACGTAATTTGTTACGGCTTAAACCGAACTTACGGAAGTAACCATGAGGACGACCAGTTAAACCACAACGGTTACGTAGACGTACTGGAGATGCATTACGTGGTAATGCTTGTAACTTCAAAGTCGCTTCAAAACGCTCTTCGTCGCTAGCATTTACGTTTGCAATAATTGCTTTTAATTCAGCACGTTTCGCAGCGTATTTAGCAACAGTAGCTTCGCGTTTTAATTCGCGATTAATCATACTTTTCTTAGCCATATCGACCTCTTATTTGAACGGGAAGCCGAATGCACGCATAAGCGCACGGCCTTCGTCATCGGTGCGAGCAGTCGTAGTAATGGTAATATCCATACCACGAATACGATCGATTTTATCAAAATCGATTTCTGGGAACATGATTTGTTCTTTCAGACCCATTGAATAGTTACCACGACCATCAAATGATTTCGCAGAGAAACCACGGAAGTCACGGATACGAGGGATCGCAATAGAGATCAAACGGTCTAAGAATTCGTACATGCGTTCGCCACGTAAAGTAACTTTACAACCAATTGGCCAACCATCACGGATTTTAAAACCTGCGATTGATTTACGAGCTAAAGTTAAAACTGGTTTTTGACCAGCAATAGCTTGCATATCAGAAAGAGCACCATCAAGGAGTTTTTTGTCAGCAGAAGCCGCACCAACACCCATGTTGATAGTAATTTTTGTGATGCGTGGAATATTCATCACATTCTTAATGCTAAGTTCTTCTTGTAACTTAGCACGAAGTTCGTCGTTGTAACGCGTTTTAAGTCTGGCCATAGCCTAATTCAACCTATTACTTCGCTACCGCCACTGATTCACCATTAGATTTGTAAACGCGAGTTTTCACGCCGTCAATCACTTGGTAACCAACACGGTCAGCCTTTTGGGTTGTAGCATTAAAAATTGCCACGTTTGAGATATGAAGCGTAGCTTCTTGTGTAACGATAGCGCCTTCAGCACCTGTTGCACGATTCGGCTTTTGATGCTTCTTAACCAAGTTCAAGCCTTCAACAAGAACACGGTCATTAGAAACAGACAAAACAGTACCTTGTTTGCCTTTTTCTTTACCTGCGATCACAATTACTTGATCGTCTTTTTTAATCTTAGCCATGATTGCCTCTTATAGAACTTCAGGAGCCAATGAAATAATTTTCATGAACTGTTCAGTACGAAGTTCACGAGTCACTGGTCCGAAAATACGAGTTGCAATCGGCGCTTTGTTGTTGTTTAAAATAACAGCAGCGTTATCGTCGAAACGAATCACTGAGCCGTCTGGACGACGGATGCCGAATTTTGTACGAACAACTACTGCATTCATCACGTCACCTTTTTTAACACGTGCGCGTGGAATTGCTTCTTTTACAGTAACTTTAATAATGTCGCCAACAGAAGCATAACGACGATGCGAGCCACCAAGTACTTTAATACATTGTACGCGGCGAGCACCACTGTTGTCTGCTACGTCGAGCATAGTTTCGGTCTGAATCATTGCCCTACTCCAAAACCTAGCATCACCGGTCGCAAATTCGAAAGGCTCAAAGAGTACTCGAATTTAACCGATGATGCAACAAAAACGTTTAATTACTCAGCAGCTGCTTCAACAACTTCAACTAGAGTCCAAGACTTAGTTTTAGAAATTGGGCGGCTTTCTTTGATTGTTACAACATCGCCTAATTTAGCTGTGTTGTTTTCATCATGAGCATGTAATTTTGTTGAACGGCGGATTGATTTGCCATACAACGGGTGTTGAACACGGCGTTCGATAAGTACAACAATAGACTTGTCCATTTTGTCGCTTACTACTTTGCCTGTTAACGTGCGGACTGTATTTTCACTCATTGTCCGTTCCCCTGTTTTTCGGTAAGGAGGGTCTTAATACGAGCAATTGTCTTACGAGTAAGCGCAACTTCATGCGATTTACCCAACTGACCAGTTGCTTTTGCCATACGAAGACGGAATTGGTTAAGCTGTTGCTCATCAAGCAAAGCTGTCAACTCTTCTACCGACTTTTCACGTAGATCTTTAGTTTTCATTACATTACCGTCCGAGTCACGATAGTGGTTTTAAACGGAAGCTTAGCGGCAGCAAGCGTAAATGCTTCGCGAGCTAATTCTTCGTTTACACCTTCCATTTCGTACAAGATCTTACCAGGCTTGATTACACAAACCCAATATTCCACTGAACCTTTACCTTTACCCATACGAACTTCTAATGGTTTTTCAGTAATTGGCTTGTCTGGGAATACGCGGATAAAGATCTTACCACCACGTTTAACACGACGGCTGATTGTACGACGAGCAGCTTCGATTTGACGAGCAGTCATATGACCACGCTCAACAGATTTAAGCGCAATAGTACCAAAAGATACTGTGCTACCGCGATGTGCTAGACCAGTGTTACGGCCTTTGTGCACTTTACGGAATTTAGTACGTTTAGGTTGCAACATGGATTATTCTCCTTTTTCAGCAGAACGATCATTGCGACGACCACGGCGCTCTTGACCTTCACCACGACCACGACCACGTTTAGCTGGACGCTCTTCAGCAGGAGCAGGGTTCATGACTTGTTTCATGCCACCTAAGATCTCACCACGGAAAATCCAAACTTTAACACCAATCGTACCGTAAGTAGTTTCAGCACGCATAGTAGCGTAGTCGATGTCTGCACGAAGAGTATGCAAAGGCACACGACCTTCACGATACCACTCAGTACGAGCAATCTCTGCACCGCCTAAACGACCAGAAACTTCAACTTTGATACCTTTAGCACCAGCACGCATAGAGTTCTGTACAGCACGTTTCATTGCACGACGGAACATTACACGTTTTTCTAATTGAGAAGCAATTGCTTCAGCAACTAAACGAGCGTCTAAATCTGGACGATCAATTTCATTGATGCTTACTTGCGCTGGAACACCCATAATGTTGGTAAGTTCGCGCTGTAATTTCTCAATGTCTTCGCCTTTTTTACCGATAACGATACCAGGACGAGCAGTGCTAATTGTTACTTTAGCAGCACCTGTAGGACGTTCGATAAGAATATTACTAATCATTGCATTCTTAAGTTTTTTAGTTAAAAACTCACGAACTTGCAAATCTTTAAGCAAGTATTCAGCGTATTGTTTCGGACTCGCATACCAGTTAGCGTTATGACGTTTCACAACACCTAGGCGGATACCGATTGGATGAACCTTCTGACCCATATCAAACCCCTACCTTAACGGTGATGTGACAAGTACGCTTAGTAATACGATCTGCACGGCCTTTAGCACGTGGCATAATACGTTTAAGGCTCATGCCTTCATCAACGTAGATCGTAGAAACTTTAAGATCGTCAACATCTAAACTGTTATTATGTTCAGCGTTTGCAATTGCAGATTCCAAAGCTTTTTTAACTAAAACTGCAGCTTTTTTGTTGCTGAAATTTAAGATATTTAAAGCATGCGCAACAGATTTGCCGCGGATTAGGTCTGCAACCAAACGTGCCTTTTGTGCCGAGATAGCGGCACCGCGTAATTTAGCAGTAACTTCCATCATAGCACCTTAACGTTTAGATTTCTTGTCAACACCGTGACCGCGGTAAGTACGAGTTGGTGCAAATTCACCAAGCTTGTGACCAACCATGTGTTCAGAAACGATCACAGGTACGTGGTTACGGCCATTGTGTACAGAAATTGTTAAACCAACAAAATCCGGGAGGATCATCGAACGACGCGACCAAGTTTTGATCGGCTTACGGTTATTAGCCGCGATAGCCGCTTCAACCTTAGCGAACAAGTGCGCATCGACGAATGGGCCTTTTTTCAGAGAACGAGGCATTGTCAGATTCCTTTACTTGTTACTTAACGCGACGGTCGCGAATAATCATCTTAGTCGTACGCTTGTTGGTACGTGTCTTGTACCCTTTAGCTTTTTGACCCCATGGGCTTACAGGTTGAATACCTTTGTTACGCCCTTCACCACCACCATGTGGATGGTCAACTGGGTTCATCGCCATACCACGTACGGTAGGACGAACACCACGCCAGCGTGAAGCACCAGCTTTACCCAACGAACGTAGGTTGCTTTCTGAGTTAGAAACTTCACCCAAAACTGCGCGACATTCAACATGCACTTTACGCATTTCGCCTGAACGCAGACGAATAATTGCGTAAGAACCGTCACGACCCAACAATTGAGCAGAAGTACCAGCTGAACGTACTAATTGTGCGCCTTTACCGATTTTAAGCTCGATGTTGTGAAGAGTAGAACCGATTGGCACATTACGAAGTGGTAAGCAGTTACCTGGACGAATTGGAGCATCGTTACCAGATTGTACTTTATCACCAGCACGAAGGCCTTTAGGCGCAATAATATAACGACGCTCACCGTCAGCATACAACACAAGTGCGATATGTGAAGTACGGTTAGGATCGTATTCAATACGCTCAACTACAGCTGGAATGCCATCTTTGTTACGTTTGAAGTCAACGATACGGTAGTGTTGCTTATGACCACCACCAACGTGACGAGTAGTAATGTGACCGTTATTATTACGACCACCAGTACGTTTTTTAGCTTCTACCAACGGTGCATAAGGCGCGCCTTTGTGAAGATGGTCATGAACCACTTTCTCTACAAAGCGACGTCCTGGAGACGTTGGCTTACATTTTTGAATCGGCATAAATTTCGTCCTTATTCCGCTGCGCTTTCAGCGGTATCGCCCAAGTCAGCCATTTCAACATCTTGGCCAGCTTTCAGGGTGACGTATGCTTTTTTAACATCAGAACGACGTCCTAATGTTTTACCAAAGCGCTTAGTCTTACCTTTAGTGATAGTCGTGTTAACTTTAACAACTTCTACACCAAATAATTGTTCAACAGCTTTTTTGATTTCAAGTTTATTTGCATTTAATGCAACTTTAAAAACTTGAACACCAGCAGTTTCACCTAAAACTTGTGCTTTTTCTGAGAAAACAGGTCCTTGCAGGACTTGATATAAACGTTCGTTGTTCATCCGAGTTCTACCTCAATTTTCTTAGCAGCAGCTACAGACATAACAACTTTGTCGAACGCGATCAAGCTAACAGGATCGATTGCAGCAGCATCAACAACATCCACATGTGGAAGGTTACGAGCAGCAAGATACAAGTTTTCATCAACAGCATCAGTAACGATCAATGCACGAGTAGCATTCAAGTCGTTAAGTTTTGCAAGCAATTCTTTAGTTTTTGGAGCTGCAACAGCAAACTCTTCAACTAAAACTAAGCGATCTTGACGAACAAGTTCAGCTAAGATGCATTGCATAGCACCGCGATACATTTTACGGTTTACTTTTTGAGACCAGTCTTGTGGACGAGCAGCAAAAGTTTTACCACCGCCAACCCAGATTGGGCTACGAATAGAACCAGCACGAGCGCGGCCAGTACCTTTTTGACGGAATGGTTTTTTACCACCACCAGATACGTCTGCACGTGATTTTTGAGCTTTAGAACCTTGACGACCACCAGCTAAATAAGCTGTAACAACTTGGTGTACAAGAGCTTCATTAAATTCACGACCGAACGCAACTTCTGATAATTCAACAGCAGAGCCGGAAACAGTATTTAAATTCACGTTATTTCCCCTCAGGCCTTGATCGTAGGACGAACAGTTACGTCACCACCAGTAGCGCCTGGAACCGCACCTTTAACAACTAGAACTGAACGTTCAGTGTCGATAGCAACGATTTCAAGACCTTGCGTAGTTACGCGTTCAGCACCTAAATGGCCAGCCATTTTTTTGCCTTTGAACACGCGACCAGGAGTCTGGTTTTGACCTGTAGAACCTAAAACACGGTGAGAAACAGAGTTACCATGAGTAGCGTCTTGAGTACGGAAGTTCCAACGTTTAACACCACCTTGGAAACCCTTACCTTTAGATGTACCAGTTACGTCAACAACTTGACCCACTTGGAACAAATCTACAGTTAGCGTAGCGCCAACTTCACGACCTTCAAGATCAGCTTCTGTAACACGGAATTCTTGAACTAAACGACCAGCAGCAACACCCGCTTTAGCGAAGTGACCTTTCTGAGCGTTAGTTACGCGAGATTCGCGACGTTCACCAGTAGTGATTTGAATCGCTTGATAACCATCAGTTTCAAGCGTTTTGATTTGTGTGATGCGGTTAGGATCAACCTCAATCACTGTTACAGGCACAGAAACACCAGCATCTGTAAAGATACGTGTCATACCGCACTTGCGACCGACTAAACCAATAGCCATGTGCATAAACCTCTAAAAAAGCGGCCTAATTAACTTAGAGTGTTAATTAACCCGAAAGCCTTAACCCAATGCGATCTGAACATCAACACCAGCTGCAAGATCTAATTTCATCAACGCATCTACAGTTTTGTCTGTAGGTTGAACGATATCGATCAAACGTTTATAAGTGCGGATCTCGTATTGGTCACGCGCATCTTTGTTAACGTGTGGTGATGTTAAAACGTTAAAACGTTCGATGCGAGTTGGCATCGGGATTGGACCACAAACCTGTGCGCCAGTACGTTTTGCTGTTTCTACGATCTCTTGAGCAGATTGATCAATTAAACGGTGATCAAAAGACTTAAGACGGATACGAATTCTCTGGTTAGACATACCAGTTAACTCCAAGCCAAATATATAAAGAATCACCCTTGACGCATCTCACCCCACTTAATAAGGCAAGTGTCAAGAGCAGTGAATTATCACTAAGGTCGTGATCGATGCCACGACTGTAACGATGTTAACTACTTTCTTCGCAGTTAACCCCTTCATTAAAGGGTCTCCCATTATAACTATTGTTTAATGCATAAGCAAACCTATTTTACCCTTTTTATCTCTTTTTTCGCCTATTTCACTGTTTACAGAATAAACAGAAAAGTCATGATACCGTTTGGTTTAAAACATAATCAATTGCCTGATTTAAAATTTGGTTACCCTGCATAAAATATTGTTTTTTAGAATTTTTTAAAGACTCTGGTGATTGAACACACTCACCTGAAAATACAGCCAACTCATCATCATTTTCTAAAAACAAATTCAATACATCAGGTGTAATCTCAGGATGAAATTGAAAACCGAGCACATTCCTTCCTATTTGATACATTTGGTTACGACATACATCATTTTCAGCCAAATGAATTGCCCCTTTAGGAATTTCAAATGTTTCACTATGCCATTGCATGACATTAAATTCATATGGCAACTCAAAACAACCTTTTGGCACATGTTTAATTTTTCGTATAGTTGTCCAACCCAATTCCTGCTGAGGATTTCGACTAACTGCAGCACCTAGTGCATTTGCAATAAGCTGCCCCCCTAAACAAAGACCTATAGCAGGCCTACCTAATGCTAAATACCGTCTTAACCATCTTTTTTCAATTTTTAACCATGGAAAATTCACTTCATCATTAACACTCATTGTCCCCCCCATTATGATGAGTAAATCAACATCAGTAACATCAGGCAAAGCTTCCATATCTAATGACTGATCTACTGGCAAAGCAAAAAATTCCGTTGCTGTAATTTGCGCATTCATTTGTTTTAAATACTCATAACAACTTCCAAAACCTTCACCAGCAATATGCTGAAAATAATGCACTTTTAACTGCGACTTCATGCGCTCAAACCTATTTTTGTTGCTCTAACTTAGGTTTTGCAAAAATGAAGCCAACTTTATAAATTTATTATTTTTTTTACACACAGACATATTTTTTATACCAACTCTCTACGCTTTTCTCTTAAGCTACATTTATTTATCTATTTTATAGAGCTTAAAATGAAAAATTGCACTCAAACACAACTTATACATGCACCAAGAAAAGCACCTCAATATATTTCTACGGTTCAACCTCCTCTATTTCGTGCATCCACCATTATTTTTGAGAATACCAATGCACTATTTGATCGCCATTGGACAGATCCTTATGACTATAGTTATGGCACACATGGCACACCAACAACTTTCACATTAGGAGATAATATCGCTCAGATTGAAGGTGGTGATTTTTGCTTACTTGCACCAAGTGGATTATCAGCGATTAATCTAGTGAATTCATGCTTTTTAAAACATGGTGATGAGGTATGGGTTGCTGATAATATTTATGGTCCAAATATGGAGCACTTAAATAATTTACAAGATCGTTACGGCATTGAAGTTAAAGTTTACAATTCAATTGACATTAATACTTTTACACCAACTAAAAAAGCCTCGCTACTTTGGCTTGAAGCTGCTGGTTCAGTCACACTTGAATTTCCAAATCTAATTGCTTTAGTTAAAAAAGCGAAAGAACTTCAAATTTTAACTGTGCTTGATAATACCTGGGGAGCTGGGCTTGCATTTAATGCTTTTGACTTTAGTTCAGAGCACTTAAGTGTTGATATTACCGTTCATGCTTTAACTAAATATCCAAGTGGAGGTGGTGATATTTTAATGGGTTCTATTGTCACTAAAAACAAAGAATTTTATCACAAATTGTTCCGTATGCATGCAATTCAAGGTATTGCTGTTTCAGGAGATGACGTAGCACAAATTCAGCGTAGCTTATCATCCATGAAACTTCGCTATGAACATCAATCTAAAAGCACTTTAACACTACTCGAGTGGCTCAAAGAACAAAAAGAATTTGTTCAAGTCTTACATCCAGCAGACTCAGAAAGCGCAGGTCATAAATATTGGAAAGATATCTGCAAAGAAGGTCATAGTGCAGGACTTGTCAGCGTCATCTTTGATTCAAAATATTCTTTAAGTGATATCCGTAAGTTTTGTGATGCCTTAACACTCTTTAAACTTGGTTTTAGCTGGGGTGGTCCTGTCAGCTTAGTCATGCTATATAATTTAAAAGATATGCGTGTTTTAAATCACCCTCACTTAAAACAAGGTCTACTCGTCCGTTTCTGTATTGGGCTAGAAGAACCACAAGATTTAATAAATGATATTAAACATGCTTTAAAATTACTTGAGTAACAATAAATAGAACAAATAAGGAATATTCATTATGGGTACACCAATAATCATTGGAAAAAATTGCATCGATACGACACAAAATATTGTTTTGCACTCTCAATTTGCAAATCGGCATGGTTTAATTGCTGGAGCAACTGGTACAGGTAAAACTGTAACCTTAAAAGTTTTAGCAGAAAGCTTTTCTCGACTTGGTGTACCCGTTTTTCTTGCAGATGTCAAAGGTGATGTTTCCAGTCTCACAAAAGCAGGTGAAAATACTCCCAAATTTAATGAGCGACTAAAGTCTCTCAATATTGAGTCCATTCCTTTCAGCGCATTCCCCGTTGTATTTTGGGATTTATTTACTGAGCAAGGACATCCTATTCGAACAACCATTTCAGAAATCGGTCCGATTCTCCTCTCTCGAATTTTAAATTTGAATGATACTCAAGAAGGTGTTCTTTCCGCTGTATTTCGTATTGCAGATGACCAAGGCTTACTCTTACTTGATTTCAAAGATCTAAAAGCCATGCTAAGTTATATTAGTGAAAATACATCTCTGTTTACAAAAGATTATGGAAATTTATCACCAGCCAGCCTAGGTGCTATTCAACGTAATTTACTCGCTCTTGCCGATCAAGGTGGTGATTTATTTTTTGGAGAACCTGGATTAAATATTTTAGATTTTATCCAAACAGATTCAGATGGTCGTGGTGTAATTAATTTACTCGCTGCAGATAAACTAATGCACACTCCTAAGCTTTACGCCACTTTTTTACTTTGGATGCTTGCAGAACTTTTCGAACAACTTCCCGAAGTTGGTGACTTAGAAAAACCCAAGCTTGTCTTTTTCTTTGATGAAGCCCATTTACTTTTTAATAACACAAGCGCTGCCCTACAAGAAAAAATTGAACAAGTTGTTCGTTTAATTCGCTCAAAAGGTATTGGCATTTATTTTATCACTCAAAATCCACTCGACTTACCTGAAAATATTCTTGGTCAGTTAGGAAATCGTATTCAACATGCTTTACGTGCTTTCACTCCTAAAGATCAAAAAGCAGTTAAAGCGGCAGCAAATACTTTCAGAGTAAATCCCAACCTTAATATTGAACAAGTAATTACGGAACTTGCTGTAGGTGAAGCACTTATTAGCTGTTTAGATGAACAAGGTATACCTCAAATTGTGGAGCGTGCTTGGATTATACCTCCCCACTCTTCCTTTAACCCATTAACCATAGAAGAACGACAGTACATCATCCACAAAAGCATCATTTATGGTATTTATGAGCAAAATATTGATCGTGAAAGCGCTTTTGAAAAACTACAAATTAAAATTACAGAACAACAACAGCAATTAGAAAAAATTGAGCAAGATAAGCAACATTCAAAAGAATATGAGAGACTTGCTAAAGCACAACAAAAAGAAGCTGAGCGTATAGCAAAACATAAAGAAAAACTCACACAAGACATTGCAGGTACTTTTGCCAAAAGTGTCGCTCGCAGCTTAGGAGGAAGAACAGGACAAAAACTTGTTCGTGGCTTACTTGGCTCCTTATTTGGTAAAAAATAGTTTATCCAATTACATTTCATATTATTATGGGATTTTTAACAATCCCCTACTTTTTATAGGCTTTATGTAAATGTTGTATTGCTAATATATTTTTAAAGATGTATTTTAAATACATCTTTAAAAATATAACCAACTTAAAGGCCTATTCATGTCTCCTGATTACATCCAACTTGTTAAATCAACAGTTCCAGTATTACGTGAAAATGGTGTTGCATTAACATCTTATTTCTATAAAAGAATGCTAAATAATCACCCTGAATTAAAAAATACATTTAACCTTGATCATCAAAGTACTGGTCGCCAGCCTCGTGCTCTTGCAGCAGCTGTCTTAGCTTATGCAGAACATATTGATAACCCAAGTGTTCTTGCCAAAGCAGTAGAACGCATGACAACAAAGCATGTAAGTTTAAATATTCAGCCAGAACAATATGAAATTGTTGGAACAAATTTACTTCATTCAATTAGTGAGGTTCTTGATGTACCAATGGACTCAGATTTAATTGCTGCATGGAAAGAAGCTTATACTCAATTAGCAGACTTACTGATTAGTGTAGAAAAATCAAAATATGATTCTCTTACTAGTAAAGATGGTGGCTGGGCTGGATGGAGAAACTTCACTATTGCAGCTATTCAAGATATTGAAGCAGGCAAACGTTTTATCTTAAATTCACAAAATAATCAGGCTACAGTAGCTGCTGAAAATGATGAATATATTTCTGTACGCGTTAAAGTTCCAAATCAAGATTTAAAACAACCTCAACAATTTACTGTTGCTGAAAGTAAACCAATGCAATATGAAATTGATGTAAAAGCAGAAGAACATCCAACTGAATTTTCTGTGCAAAATATTTTAATTAATCACTATAAAGTTGGTGATATTGTTGAAGTATCTGCACCAATTAAAATCTAACACATTCCCTTCTTTGAATATTCTTATCTAAAAAATGGCATTGAAAGCACTATAGTAAGGGCTTTCAATGCTAATATATCAATATCGCATTTCATCTCAAACATA
Source organism: Acinetobacter equi (assembly GCF_001307195.1). NCBI lineage: Bacteria > Pseudomonadati > Pseudomonadota > Gammaproteobacteria > Moraxellales > Moraxellaceae > Acinetobacter > Acinetobacter equi. The sequence goes on from NZ_CP012808.1 coordinate 502,841, forward strand.
TGCAACTCAATAAATTTACTGATTATGCATTACGTATTTTAATGTATGTCGCACAGCCAAAAGCCGAGCTATATACCATTGCGGAATTATCGCAACAATTACAAGTGTCTGAAAATCATGCAATGAAAATTGTACATTTCATGGCAAAACAAGATTGGTTGATTACCACACGAGGTAAAGGCGGTGGGATCCGACTTAGTAATAAAACACTCGAACTTAAATTAGGTTATATTGTTCGCGTATTACAAAAAGAACTTCAAATCGTTGAATGTAATAAACCACCTTGTATTTTAAGAACAAATTGCGGTTTAAAAGGTATTTTAAATCAAGCACTAGAACAATTTTATAAACACCTAGACCAATACACATTGGGCGGAATTTTAAAAACATCAAATCCTACACATCCTTCCTCATCTTTAATTGATCTCATTAATCTTTAAATATCTTTTACGATCAATATTCGCTTGCTTAGACGACTTCATCTATAATAGACATTTGTAGAACATGAATTGAAGTTAAGTTATGCATCCAAACAGAGGCAAATCAAAAAACAGTAAAGCAGCCAATGCGCCTAAGCAAAAGATTTCCTATGAAAAAAAGGTTGATCCTGCCATTACTGAATACTCTGTTCGCGCATTAAATTGGTTGCGTAAAGCAGAGTTCTTAATGAGCGCACCAAAGCTCAACTTATGTGTTGAAGACACAGGTTATGAGGTTGCTTTTGCCGGTCGTTCTAATGCAGGTAAATCAAGTGCAATTAATGCTTTAACAAATCAAAAGCAACTTGCGCGTGCATCTAAAAAGCCCGGTCGAACCCAAATGATCAACTTCTTTAGCCTAGGAAATCCTGACCAGCGCCTTGTCGATTTACCAGGTTATGGCTATGCTGCTGTACCTGAAGCAATGAAAATTGTTTGGCAAAAAGAACTTGAAAATTACCTAATTCATCGTGAAAGCTTACAAGGCTTAGTTCTACTGATGGACATTCGCCATCCATTACAACACTTTGATGTCATGATGTTAGAATGGGCTTATTCACGTAAATTATTTGTACATGTTTTATTAACAAAATCCGATAAGCTAAATCGTGGTCCAGCTTCAAAAGCATTGCAAGAAGTGAAAGCACAATTGAAGAAAATGAAACTTCAATTTTCTATTCAATTATTCTCTTCACTCAATAAACAAGGATTAGAAGAGCTTGCAAGTGTAATGGCAGGTCGCTTGAACTTTACGTTAGAGCAAGCTGATACCATGAATATTAGTTCTGAAAACTTACTTGAAGGTATTGATTTAGATAGCATTGAGTTAGCAAATGACGAAGATATTGAAGATGATATTTCTTCAATTGTTACAGATGAAGCAGAACTTCCTAAAGAGTAATTTTTTCATCTTAAAATTAAAAAAGCAGGGAATTCCCTGCTTTTTTATAATTTAACCTTATTATGCTGTGGCATCAAATACATCATCTTTTTCTTGTGTATGACGATCAACAACAACACTAATCATCATATCTCCTTGAACATTCACCACCGTACGTACAGTATCCAATAAACGATCAATCGGTAGTAAAATTGCAATTGCTTCAGCAGGTAAACCAACAGATTGTAATACCATAATCATGGTGACCATCCCTGCACTTGGAATACCTGGTGCACCCAATGAAGCAATCATTGCTGTTAAACACACAATCAATTGTTGACCAATGGTTAAATCTAGCCCCATTAAATTCGCAACAAATAATGCAGCAGCTGCCTCATATAAAGCTGTTCCATCCATATTTAATTGTGTTCCAAGTGGAATCACAAAACCTGCTGTTTGAGGACGTACACCTAGATTTTCTTGAGCACATTTCATAGACAGAGGCATTGTTGCTGAACTTGAACTGGTTGCAAAAGCAGTAATAAGTGCAGTTCGTGTCCCTTTAAAGAAGGTAATTGGATCCATACGTCCAAAAATCCACAACAATAAAGGCAATACCACTAGACCATGAAATATCGTTGTACCTGTTACAACCGCAGCAAATTCTGCCAAACGGCTAAGTACAGAAATATCTTCTGTCGAAACTAATTTAGCCAATAAAGCAAAAATACCCAATGGAGCTAGCTTCATCACCCAGCCAATCATCAACATCATAATGTCAAAAAACTGTTGGCTAAGTTGCTTCACTGTTTTGAATTTTTCACCACCTTTCACCAATGCCACACCAACCAAAAGCGCAAATACAACAACGGCTAACACATTCCCTTCTGCAAAAGCTTTAAAAGGATTGATTAAAGTATTTTGAATAAAATTGGTAAAAAATGAGGATGGCGTCAAGGTATCAGGAGACTGATAATTACTCATTGTTTCTTGAAACATCACAATATCTACGCCTTTTCCGACGTTAAAGATATGTGCACATGCCAATCCTAATATTAAAGCCAATGTCGTTGTTGTTACACAGCATGCCAGTGTAATTTTCCACACTCGATTTAGCTGCCCAGAAGCTTGTAAATTTGAAACACCAACAACAATAGAGCTAAAAATTAAGGGGATGAGCAGCATTTTCAGCAACCCAATAAAAATACTACTTGCAATATTCAACCCATAAAGACTGGCACTAAAAAATGCGGTTTCTGGGTAAATATTGAGAATTAAACCAAAAATCACCCCCAAGATGGCGGCAATTAAAATTTGAGTATTTAAGCTCATTTTTAAATTTCTTTTATATCCTTTTCATTCAGCCAATATGCCATGAGGCACAGCGAGAATCGAGTAATATTTTTTCATATTCTTATTTCATAATCTAAACGTTATTTATGTTTATTTTAATTCTTATAAAACATTCTAAATGTATTCATAAAATCTACACCCCCCTCTTTTAAAGACATAAAAAATCCCTCAAACTTGATAGAGGGATTTTTTATTAAAATGAAAAACTTAAGTACTTGGTATTAAGGCGTCTCTATTTCTCTTAAACGCATTAAGCCTTCTTGTACTGTGCTACAAACAAGTTCACCATTTTGCCACATACGACCAAAATTCAAGCCTCGAGCACTTGTGCTCACCGTCGCATCCATGTCATACAACATATATTCATCAACACGGAAAGGCTTATGGAAATAAATAACATGATCCAAACTCGCACATTGTAAGTTCGGAGACATATAACTTAAACCATGTGGGCGAAGTGCTGTCGCCATTAATGTAAAGTCCGAATAAAATGCTGCAATTGATTGATGCAGCAAAATTTCATCTACATCACTTTCAATTTTGTCATGTGTTTTCACATAGTGTGCATACACAGGTGCTTCAGGTTGCGGCATAAAAGGATTTACTGGCATAACAGGTTTTATTTCAACCAAACGATCATGCATAAAACTTGCACGAACATTTTCTGGTACAAAATCGACCAGTTGTTTTTTTAATTCAGCTTCACTTTTCACATCTTCAGGTGCCGGATATTCTGGCTCCGTAACCTGATAATTCAAACCATCTTCTGGCTGTGTAAAAGATACCATTGCCATAAAAATTGTACGTCCATGCTGAATAGCACGAACTTGGCGGCTGATAAAACTTTTCCCATCACGAATACGATCAACTTCATAAATAATAGGTGCATTGGCATCACCACCAAATAAAAAGTACGCATGTAATGAATGTGCAGGACGATCGGTTGTATAAGATGCAGCTCTCAATGCTTGCCCTAATACCTGCCCACCAAAAACTCTTTTTCCAACGATCTTCTTACTTTGACCACGGAAAATATTTTCTTCTAGTTTTTCTAAACTAAGTAGCTCAACGAGTTCCTGAGTTAATGTATTCATGAGAAACCTATTTCAAACCAACACAACATTAAAAAAATACATTTCTTTCATCAAAATCAGTGTAACGAATTTCTATTTCAAATTAGAAAATTCAAAGGATGAATGAAAGAAATACAACACTAAATTTATTCAACTATTTTACTATTTTGCCATAAAACCAACTTGAACACTAAAGATATAACGCTAAAAAAAATTCGACGTTTTTGTATAATTCCTGATAAATTGAAGCCATTTCATATCAAGTTCTGCCATTATTTGTTAATTTTGTCAGAAAATGACATATTCCTTTTGCTTAGTTTTCTACAAAATACTATGCTTTTTTTCTTTTCATATTTGCAAACACAACGTAGGAGTTGTTATGTCCAAGAGTGGTTTTGGTCAAATGTATCGTAAGCTTTCAGGTAAGCTACTTGACCTTGTTGTAAGCCCACAGGTTCTTGGTGAGATTCCTACCGAACTATCTTCCATACAAACAACGTCATCCGACAAGAAAAAAGTGGTTTGTTATGTTTTACAAAATCATTCTCGTAGTAATGCCTTAGTTGTTGATGGTGAAACGCGTAAACAAAAGCTTACACCTGCACTCAACCCAATGATAATTGGTGAGCATACTGAAAAAGTTTCCATTTTATTCTTACAACACAACCAAGAAAATAATGTCTTAAATAGAAGCTCTCAAACGCTACCACCACGCTTATTACGCTTAGTTGAACTATTAGAAAAAGATCCTGAACTTGATATTGAACTTGTACCTGTAACGGTACTTTGGGGACGCTCACCAGATAAAGAAGATTCCCTACTTAAATTATTACTTACAGACTCATGGTCAACACCAGGAACTGTTAAACAATTAGTGAATATTGGCTTACATGGTCGTCAAACGTATTTAGAATTCCATCCATCACAATCTTTACGTGATTTAATTCAATATGCAAAAACGACACATCCAAATCTTTCACCAGCAACTTATATCTTAACAACCCTCAATGATTATCTAGATAATCAACGTGAAATTGTTCTTGGACCAGATTTATCAGATCGCCGCAATGTCATGCATTCACTCATTAAAGCACCTGATGTTCAAGCAGCAATTCGCCATGAAAGTATTCGCAGTAAAGTTAGTATTGCTGAGGCAGAAAAACGTGCAATTAGCTGTTTAAATGAAATTGTTTCTGACTATTCTCATTCGACTGTACGCTTCGCATCACAAGCACTTACACGCTTATGGACTCAACTTTATGATGGTGTAGAAGTTCATAATTTCAGTACGGTACGTGAGCTTGCTAAAGATTATGAAATTATCTATACGCCTTGCCATCGTAGCCATATCGACTATTTATTGTTGTCTTATGTCATTTATCGTCGTGGTTTAATGGTGCCTTATATTGCTGCTGGCGATAATTTAAATATGCCTTTGGTTGGACAAATTCTTCGTGGTGGTGGCGCATTCTTTATTCGTCGTACATTTAGAGGAAATGCGTTATATACCACGGTATTTAAAGAATATTTATATAGCATTTTATCTCGTAATACACCTTTAGAATACTTTATTGAAGGTGGTCGCTCACGTACAGGTCGCCTTCTACCACCGAAAACAGGAATGCTCGCAATGACTGTACACAGTCATTTACGCGGACGAGCAAAACCAATTGTTTTCATTCCAACTTATATTGGTTATGAACGCTTAATGGAAGGTTCAACCTATGTCGGTGAGATGAATGGCAAGCCGAAAGAAGCTGAATCGGTTATGGGCATTCTTAAAACCTTACGTAAAATTGAGCGTATTTTCGGTAAAGTTCACGTCAATTTTGGTGAACCTGTATTTTTAGATGACATGCTAAAAAAACATGGTGCAGAAAATATTGAACTAAATAAAAATGATGACGCCATTCCAAATGAAGTCTCTGATGCAGTCAATAGCTCTGCAACAGCAATTTTAGAAAATATTAACCGTGCTGCGGTAATTAACCCTGTATCACTGTTATCTCTTGTACTTTTAGCAACACCAAAACATACATTAGATGAAGAGATATGCACAAAACAGCTCGATACTTATCGTAATCTATTAACCAAACTTCCTTATGACTCACGCACTCAAGTCACCCCATTATCTGGTAAGGAAATTATTGAATACGGTCTAAAACTCAAGCTTATTAAACGTGTACATCATGTTCTTGGCGATATTATTGCAATTGAAGATAGCCAAGCTGTTCTACTGACTTATTTCCGCAATAACATTTTACACGCCTTTATTCTTCCATCTTTGATTGCCGCATTGGTTAAACATAATGCTGTGATTTCACCTGAAGATATGCGTAATGTGATTACAACACTGTATCCATTCTTAAAAGCTGAGTTATTCCTAAAATGGACAGGCAAAGAATTAGATACATATATTGAGTCCTATACCCAAGCATTATTAGATGCAAACCTCATTGGTCTAGATCATGATGGTCACTTGGTATGCCCTGTTCCAAATAGTGAAGACCATAATCAGCTTTCTGTTCTAGCTGCCCCAGTTACTCAGAGTTTAGAACGCTACTACATGACTTTAGCCCTCATTACTCAGCGTGGTTCTGGAAATATTTCAACACGCCAAGTTGAAGAACTCAGTCACTTAGTGGGGCAACGTCTTTCTGTTTTATATGAATTCAATTCACCTGAATTCTTCGATAAAGCGCTATTCCAAAGCTTTATTAAAGTTCTTACACAGCAAGGCTATATCAGTACCAATGAAAACAACGCCATTGTATTTGATGAGCAATTTAGAAATGTTGCGCAATATGCAAATCTCGTTTTAGATGATGTCACTTTACAAATGTTACAGCACATCACCTCTTTTACAGATGATGAACTAAAAGAAGCGTTAGATGCACTTGCTGCACAAAAAGCAAAACATCGTTTAAAACGTAAGAAAAAATAATCTACTTTTCCATCCTTTAACTTTCGAGTTAAAGGATGGAAATATCTTTAAAAACAATTCTCAAAAGAACAAAGTATTCTATTTATATTTATTTTAATAATTTTAAATACTCATCAAAGCAATCTTGATGTTTCAACTGAAAACCACTTTTCAACATCCTTTGAGCCATAATTTTTTTACCTGATAATTGCTCCGCTTCCAAAACCAATTGCGGTAAATCCAATTTTTGCTGAAACCATTGAATAATTTTATGCAGAGGGATTGGCTTTGAATCACTACAAATATAAGTTTTTTCAAAATGTTCCACGTGAAGCACATGTACTAGGAAAGCAGCTAAATCATCTATATGAATTCGATTAGACCAATGAATATTAGGATAGGTTAATGTCATATTCGCAAGTTTTTTCATTCGTTCAACAGAAGTTCCATAAATACCCGTAGGTCTTACAACAGAACATTGCTCAGGAAAAGCGTTCAAATATACATTTTCCATGGCATATAAAATTTCACCTTGCTCATCTATTGGCTGAATAAGCGATTCATCATTAATTATTTCACCTGAATTTTCGCCATATACACGTGTGGAAGAAACAACAATTATCTTTTTTATTGGATGATTTTTTAAGGCTTGAATAATCGGTTTTGTTGAAGCGAAATAAGTCTCACGATATGCATCTACGCCACGTTCACTTGGTGCCAATAAGATATAAACATAATCAATAGGTTTAACTTGCATTAAGTCCAGTTGATGAATATCTTGAATCAGATGATTCGCATATAAATCTGTTTTCGGACTTCTGCTAATTGTGGTAACTTGATAACCAAGCTCAAATAATTGTTTTGCAACACGTTGAGATGTTTTACCATAACCAATAAATAAAATATGCATTAAACACCAATCACAGATAAGTTGAGGGGACATGGCTGCAGTCCATCAATTGCAAGGCGTTGGCAATGCCGCTGCAACACTACTTGAAAAACTTCATATCTTTACAACAGATGATTTACTGTTTCATTTACCACGAGATTATGAAGATCGTAGCACGATCATTCCTATGAACCAATTGATTGTAGGACGTAGTTATTTACTCGAAGGTTTAGTCACAAGTGTCGACTTCCCTCCTGGCAAACGAAAATCAATGGCTGTTGGGTTAGAAGATGATTTCGGCAAAGTCACTTTACGCTTTTATCATATCTATAAAGGGATTACAGACCGTACAAAGCTAAATTCTCGCTTACGTATTTTTGGCGAAGTTCGAGTTGGTGCTCGTGGCTTAGAGTTATACCACCCTGAATTACAAGTGATTAGCGAGCACACACCTTTACCTAAAACCCAACTTACAGCAATTTATCCAAGTACAGAAGGTTTAACTCAACCTAAATTACGTGACTATATTAAACAGGCTCTAAATCAGTTTAGTCATGATCTCCCTGAACTTTTGCCTAAAAAATTTACCAATGGTTTTGCGCTAAAAGAAGCCCTGCAATACATTCACCACCCTCCTGTAAATGCAAATATGCTACAGCTTGCACAAGGTTCACATCCTGCACAGCAACGTTTAATTTTTGAAGAGCTTGTTGCCCATCAAGTTAGTTTGCTCACGCGACGTGCTTATATTCAAGAAATAGCAGCTCCTATTTTTAAACCAAGCCAAAAATATGCTTCTGCATTATTAACAAGTCTGCCTTTTCAAATGACAGGTGCTCAACAACGTGTCTCTCAAGAAATTGCAGATGACTTACAACAAGACAAACCCATGTTGCGCTTAGTACAAGGTGATGTTGGTGCAGGTAAAACCCTTGTTGCAGGTGTTGCAGCTTGTCATGCATTAGAAGAAGGTTGGCAGGTTGCATTAATGGCACCAACTGAAATTTTAGCTGAACAGCATTATCTTAATTTTAAAAAATGGTTTGAGCCTATGGGTCTGACTGTTTCATGGCTTTCAGGTAAACAAAAAGGTAAAGCACGTGCCTTCTCTGAACAGCAAATTAAAGATGGTTCTGCAAATCTCGTTATTGGAACACATGCTCTATTTCAAGATAATGTTGAATTTTCAAAATTAGGCTTAGTGATTATTGATGAACAGCACCGCTTTGGTGTAGACCAACGCCTTGCGTTACGTAATAAAGGTACAAATAACACCACACCTCATCAACTAGTGATGACTGCAACCCCTATTCCCCGAACATTAGCTATGTCTGCTTATGGTGATTTAGATACCTCTATTATTGATGAATTACCACCTGGTCGAACCCCCATTCAAACAGTAACAATTCCACTCGATCGACGTGAAGAAGTTTTACAACGTATTGCAACTAATTGTGCTGAAGGTAAGCAAGCATACTGGGTGTGTACACTTGTTGAAGAATCCGAAACACTTGATGCTCAAGCTGCTGAAGCGACATTCAATGAAATTAAAGAACGTTTTCCTGAACTTCGCATTGGCTTAGTACATGGCAAAATGAAAGCTGATGAAAAACAATCGGTCATGCAGCAATTCAAAGAAAATCAATTACAACTCCTAATTGCAACGACAGTAATTGAAGTTGGTGTTGATGTTCCAAATGCATCTATCATGGTGATTGAAAATGCTGAGCGTTTAGGATTATCTCAGCTCCATCAATTAAGAGGTCGTGTTGGACGTGGTGCAAAAGCCAGTTTCTGTGCATTACTCTATAAAAATCCATTATCACAAAATGGACAAGAACGTTTACGTATCATGCGTGAAACCAACGATGGTTTTATGATTGCTGAAAAAGATTTAGAAATTCGTGGTCCTGGTGAAATATTAGGAACAAAACAAACAGGTGATATGAATTTTCGTGTTGCAAAACTAGAACGCGATGACCATCTACTTAGCCAAGCTCATTATGTTGCACAGCAATTATTAAAAGAACATCCTAAAAATGCTGAAGCACTATTAAAACGATGGCTTCCAGAAGCTCCTCGGTATGCTTATGTTTAACTTATTTTCAAAATCAAAAAATTTAATAACTCCGATACTACGATGTCAACTCTGTAGCTTAGATTCCCAATACAAAGCCACAATTTGCAAAGATTGTTGGACTCAAATCCCTTGGGAAACTGAAAAAATCATTAAGCAAGAAGTTCCTATTTTTGTTGCTTGCCGATATGAATATCCAATTAATCGAATTATTCAAAAATTTAAATATGAACAACAACTTCATTTTCAGCACTTACTTGCAAATTTAATATTGCAATTACATCTGCCTAAAGTTCAAGCTATTGTTCCCATGCCTATTTCAGAAGAACGCTTAATTGAACGAGGATACAACCAAAGCTTAGAAGTCGCGAAAATTGTAGCAAAAATACTAAACATTCCGATTTGGCAGCCAATTCAACGAATGCATCAGCACTCTCAAAAAGGGCTAACACGCCTTGAACGAATTGAAAATATTCAAAGTCAATTTCAAATAAAAAAAGACTATAAGATTCGCTATAAAAGAGTATTGATTTTAGATGATGTTGTTACAACCGGAAGTTCTATTCTTGCCTTAATGCAAAGTTTAGAACAACTCGGTTGTCAAAAAATATTTGCCTGTGCAATTGCAAACGCAAATTAAACTGCTTCTATTTTTTCAATGAATTTTTTCTTCACCCACGGCATAACAACATCCTGAGTTAATGGTGCCAATTGTGTGACAGTATCATCTAAATCGACCCATTTCATTTCTGCAATTTCAGCATTAATTTGGGGTATTTGACTTAAACCAACCCAATACACATAACTCACCAATAAATGATTTGGCTCATTGGCAGCAGGAGTTTCAAAACGTCCAATAAAAGCATTAATTTTAGCATCACAGCCAATTTCTTCTTTAATTTCTCGTAGCATCGTTTGCTCAGGACTTTCATTTTCCTCAAGCTTTCCACCTACTTGCATAAAAGAAGCTGTGTTTTGCTTCCGAACTAATAACAATTGATTTTGATCATTTAAAATAATAGCAGCGGCAACAGTAATAATATTCACAATTAATTCTCTGTTTGTACTTTTTCAACCATTCCCCATTTAGGTTCTGGCGCAATAAAATGATCCATTTGATTCATCACTTTTTCAATAGAAGAATCATGAATTAAACTTTGCATAAATCTCGGATGAGTAAAACCTTTTTCTGTCGATTTTTCTAAAAATTTAATTAAATCATCATAAAAACCATCAACATTTAAAAAAGCACATGGTTTTAGATGAATACCCAATTGTGCCCAAGTCCACTGCTCAAAAATTTCTTCAAATGTTCCCACACCACCCGGAAGGGCAATAAAACCATCTGACAATTCAGACATCTTTAATTTTCTTTCCTGCATATTATTTACAATATGCAACTCTGTTAAATTAGGATGAGCAAATTCTTTATTTACTAAAATTTCAGGAATAACACCAACAACTTTCCCTCCTTCTTTCAAGGCATTATCTGCAATAACTCCCATCAACCCAGAACGACCACCACCATAGACCAATGTTTTACCTTGCTGGGCTATTGTCTTTCCTACATTTTGAGCAGTTTCTAAAAAAATTGAATCCGCCCCAAAAGCAGAACCACAAAATACAGCAATAGAATTTGTCATTTTTTCACCATGTTCTACAGATGTCATACAATATATATCGATTTTATTGGGTTTTTTTGGAAATATAGTGATTCCAACAGTGCTTTTAATCAGTTCCTTGTCTAAAATACACACATCACAATTAACCCATACTGCGCAAGGGAGAAAAGACTAATGCTTGAAGCCTTTTACGCCACAGAGCGCGGTAGCTTAGAAGATACTACCATTAATGGTGGCTTTGATTTACATCAAGATCTCGTTTGGATTGATTTAATTGCGCCATCCCAAGAAGAACAACAATGGGTATTTGATGCCTATAATCAAAATCTTCCAACGCTTAAATCTTTAGAAGACATCTCATCATCAGCTCGCTTTTATCGAGATGATGATGGAATTTTACATATTAGTACTTACTTTTTAACGAAAAATAAAAACTACCAAGTTGATGATGGTGAGCCTGAAGACAACTCGATTTTAGCAACAGTCCAAACTGTTGCATTTATTCTGCATAAAAATCGATTATTTACGATGCGCGGTGAAAAACTCGTTGCATTTCGTGCTTTTAGAGCTCGTGCACGTCGTAATGACTATGAAATTGACTATAAAGATCCAACATGGGTGCTATTAGGATTACTTGAAGCTAAACTTGATGAGCTTGCGGATATCTTAGAAGATATCCACAGAGATTTAGAAAAATACTCTACCGAAGTACTCAATAACCGTCATCGTGAACAAATATTAGATCTTGATGACATGATTACTCGACTTGCTCAATTAGAAGATATCCTAGGGAAAGCACAACTATGTTTAATTGACTTACGTCGAGTCCTGACCTTCCTCTCTCGTCCTCGTGCCTTAGGTAGTCATATTTACGATGCAGATATTCGAGAACTCAGTGAAGATGTCCGCTCTTTAGTTGAACATGATGCCTTTTTATTCCAAAAAGTCCGTTTCTTACTAGATACAACATCAGGGTTCATTAATACCGAACAGAACGATACGATTCGGCGATTCTCTATTTTACCCAGTATGCTTGCACCTCCTATGCTGATTGCCAGTATTTATGGCATGAACACAGATGTGCTCCCTTTCGCACATGGAACAACAAGCTTTATTATTGTTTGCACGATATTAGTCGCTTTCTTTATTGGACCAATGATTTACTTCCGTTGGAAAAAATGGATTTAATCAAATTTTTAAACACAAAAATACATTTTATTCAGCTATCCATAAAAAAGCACCTTTCGGTGCTTTTTTATTTAGGCAAGTAATTGTAAATCTTGCTCAAGATGACATGCCTGCATAATTTTCAGCATTTTCTCAGGAACAGCCTTAAATATTAATCCTTTCGCTTCTGGCGTTTGGCGAAGCAAACGAATAAATACCGCCAAAGCTAAAGTACTGCCATGTTCTAATTTAGATAAGTTCAGCACAATAGGGAAAGTAAGATGGCTATTTAAAGCAATTAGACCTTGCTGATAAAACTCTTCAGCATTGCCATAATCTATTTTCCCAGATACATGTAATTCTTGATCAATCAGCTCAATCACAATAAATCCCTATTATTTTTTCTGCGTTGCAGCATCTGCATCTGGTTTAAATGTTGCAATCGCCTTATCAATATTCCCGCCATTACGCTTTACGTTAGCAGCAAACTGATTACGGAACTGCAAACCTAAGTCAATACCAGACACATTCATGTTACGAACTTTCCATTGATTGCCTTTATCAACCAATTGGAATGAAACAGGAATTTTTTCACCATTATTATTAAAATCTAAAGTCACAACAGGGTTTTTGCTACCAGTGTCTTTATATGGACGTAGTGTATAAGTTTGGTTTGTAAATTTAGCAAATGCACTACCATAGTTTTCAATCAAACTTTCACGGAAGTTCTTTTCAAACTGAGCTCGCTGAGCAGCAGTACTATATTGATTCGTTGCATATGTCCCCATCACAATACGAGTAAATGCTTGTGAATCAATATACGGATCTAAATTTTTACGAACAATTTCACGAGCTGCAGAAGGATTTGCCTTCAATTTCGCTTGATTCGCTTTTAAGCTAGCAATTAAACCATCCGCAACATGCTTAACAAATACAGGAGGTGTTTCTGATGGTGCAGCAAAAGCAGTACCAGCAATCATTGTTGATAAGATACTTGCAGTCAATGTTTGTTTAAATAAAGTTTTCACTTCTTGCCTCAATCAATTATTCAACAAATGATACTTGGTCATCTGTTGCTGTCGCAGGAGAATCACTTTCTGATGAATCTGATCCCTTACCAGAACCACCAGTAATAAATTTAGTGACTAGATCTTCAATTTCCATTGTACTTTGTGTATTTGCAATTTGATCACCACGTTTTAAGTAGTTCAAACCACCACCTGGTACAATTTTTAAATATTTTTCACCCAATAAGCCGTTGGTTGCCACCATTATATAAGCATCATCATCAATATTAGTGATGGATGTCATGTTATCGATGAGTTGCTTTTCCATTTCTTTTTGTTGCTCTGGTGTTGCAGACTCATAATCAGAGCTATATTTTAACTCTTCTAATGCATTTTTTTGAACTTCTTTTAATTGCTCTTCGTTGAATGAAGTCAAACTACCATCCAATGTCATATGCACAGTTGCTAAACGTGTTACAGGATCAAGTTTAATACTATCAACCTGCCCTACAGTCACGCCACTCAATGCTACTTTAGCACGTGGTTTAATACCATTTACATTTTCAAAAGTCGCTGTCATTTCATAGCTATCGGCAATTGTATTACCAACTAAACCACTCACACGCATTGCTAAGAAAAAGATGGCAATACCAAACAAAATAACAAAAGCACCTACGGCCAATTCACTTGTACGTGATTTCATTAAACACCTCCAAACATGACCGCAGTCAACACAAAATCAGAACCTAAAACACATAATGATGAATACACCACTGTACGAGTAGTTGAGGTTGAAATACCTTCAGATGTTGGAACACATGCATATCCTTGATATACCGCAATCCATGTACAAATTAGAGCAAATACAAAGCTTTTAATAATCGTGCCATTTAATACATCTTTGTAAAATTGCACGCTACCTTCAATGCTGCTCCAATAGGCACCTTCATCACCACCTAAGAAATCAACACCGACGAGTTTTCCACCCATAATTCCTACTGCGGCAAAAATAATAGCCAACATTGGTAAACTAAAAATACCAGCCCATAATCGTGGTGAAATTACACGTTTCAAGGGGTCAACACCAATCATTTCCATACTAGCAAGCTGCTCAGTGGCTTTCATTAAACCAATTTCAGCCGTTAAAGCTGAACCTGCACGACCTGCAAATAATAAAGCAGCTACAACTGGAGCTAATTCTCGTAATAAAGTTAAAGCAACTGCAGTACCTAACATGGATTCACTACCAAAAGTGACCAAAATGTTATACATCTGCAAGCCTAAAACCGCACCAATAAATAGCCCAGAAACAACAATAATTAAAAGTGATAACACCCCAACCCTATACATTTGGTAGACAAACAAACGAAAGCCTAACCACGTTGGGAGTGAAAAAATAATTTGTAAAAGCATTAGACTGGCAACGCCAATCCCTCGGACACGCTCGATCACGCGTCTACCAATTAAGGCAATAGCATTCATGAACGCTCCTCGTGACTTAAATACGCTTGATGACTAAACTGAAAGTCTACAGGTCCATGCTCAGATCCTGTTAAGAATTGTTGAACAAATTCATTTGGATGAACTTTTAATTCTTCAGGCGTACCCTCACCCTGAATTATCCCCTCAGCAACCACATAAATGTAATCTGCAATAGAGAGTGTTTCTGCAACATCATGCGAAACAATAATCGTTGTTAAATCTAAAGCTTCTCTTAAAGAACGAATTAAACGTGTTAAAACACCTTTAACAATAGGGTCTTGTCCTGCGAAAGGTTCATCATACATAATGAGTTCTGGATCTAAAGCAATTGCTCTCGCCAAAGCCACACGACGATTCATCCCGCCAGACAATTCTGAAGGCATTAATTGCTCTGTACCACGCAAACCAACCGCTTCTAGCTTTAATCCAACCAACTCTGTAATAAGATGCTCTGGAAGTTGGGTATGCGCTCGTATTGGAAAGGCAACATTTTCATATACAGACATATCTGTAAATAATGCACCACTTTGAAAAAGCATTCCCATACGTGCACGTGCAGCAAACAGCTCTTGGCGTGACATAGTTGAAATATTTTTTCCATCAAGCAATATTTCACCATGATCTGGTATAAGCTGACCACCTATTAAACGCAATAAAGTCGTTTTACCAGTACCAGATGGTCCCATAATCGCAGTAACTTGCCCACGACGAATTTGTAGGCTTACATTGTCATAAATGACACGTTCCCCTCGCTTGAAACTCAGGTCATTTACTTCAATGAGCGCCTGAACCTGCTGAGATATTTGACTATTCATAGCTGAGGATATTCCTGATAATTTTCAGTACGCATAATTAAAAAATTCAACAAATCTTTCATGAGTTATTTTTGGTCTAGCATACTACTTTGTTCACTAAATAACTCTTTTTAAATCGTTACTTTCAAGTAAGCTTTCACTTCACCCATCTCATCCATAGTTATTTTATTTAAAATCAAAAAGATAAACACCTTTACAATCTTTTAAATAACATATTACATATCATTAATTTTACTTATAAAAATTTCAGCGTATCAATGATTTATTTCTAAAATTTTGACAATTATACCCTTCTACTTAATTTGAGCAAATCATATGCAATAAAAAACCGGTGATATCACCGGTTTTTTATAAATTACAACGAATGATTAATCATTGAATTTACGACGTGCTGGACGATCACCGCTCTCACGACGTGGACGATCTTCGAAACCACCTTCACGACGTGGACGATCATTACCGAATTCACGACGTACTGGACGATCACCAAAATCACGTTTAGGACGATCACCAAAATCGCGTTTAGGACGATCACCAAAACTACCTTCACGACGTGGTTTATAGTCTATGCTGTTACCACGGTTATCATCATTGCCACCAAAACGAGGTTTATCATTAAAACCACCTTCGCGACGTGGACGATCACTGTTGAACTCACGGCGCGGACGATCTTCACCACCGAATGAACGTTGTGGACGATCACCATTGAATTCACGACGTGGACGATCTTCGCCACCAAATGAACGTTGTGGACGATCACCATTAAATTCACGACGTGGACGATCTTCGCCACCAAATGAACGTTGTGGACGATCACCATTGAATTCACGACGTGGACGATCTTCGCCACCAAATGAACGTTGTGGACGATCACCATTGAATTCACGACGTGGACGATCTTCACCACCAAATGCTGGACGCTCACCACGTGGTTTATCATCGAAGCTACGACGTGGACGATCATCACGACCGCCTTCACGGCGTTTAAAATTACTTTCGCCTTCAAAGCGACGACCACCACCAAAACCACCACGACCGCCATCACGACGACCACCGCCACCGTTACGGCTACGACCACCACCATCACGACTACCACGTGCAGGAGGCGGAGATGGCTCAAGACCTTCAATTTCAGAAACTTCTAAACGAGCATCTAAATAATCTTCTAAAGCACGAATTTTACCGCGTTCACGGTAAGTTGCTAAAGTAATGGCTTTACCAGTACGACCCGCACGACCAGTACGACCAATACGGTGTACATAATCTTCGTTTTTCATTGGTAAACCGAAGTTAATTACGTGAGAAATTGTTGGTACATCAAGACCACGAGCAGCAACATCAGTTGCAACTAGAATCTTTGCGCGACCTTCACGAATACTACGTAAACGACGATTACGAACTGTTTGTGGCATAGCACCATGAAGTGCTACAACTGAAAGACCCGCTTCTGCAAGTTCTTCAGCTAACATATCTGTATCTTCTTGAGTTGATGCAAATACAACAGCCTGATCTACATCTTCAGCACTTAACCAATGCGTAAGCAATTTTTTCTTATGCTCAAAGCCATCAGTCCAGTGTAATGTTTGAGTAATGTCTGTATTTGTAGAATGACCTGTTTCAATTGCAATACGCTCTGGATCATTCATCATGCGTTCTGCAAGTGTAATAATACGAGGTGCAAATGTTGCAGAGAACATTAATGTTTGTTTACGATTTGCAGCCAACTCACCAATAGCTTCTAAGTCTTCAGAGAAGCCTAGATCTAGCATACGGTCTGCTTCATCAACAATTAAAGCATCAACTTTATCTAATTTAATTTGACGACGGTTTACTAAATCCAATAAGCGACCTGGTGTTGCAACAACAACAGATGCACCTTTTAATTGTTGGATTTGCTTACCAAAAGGCATACCACCCATGATTGCAGCAACACGAACACCTTTCATTTGGCGTACAAGTGCAATTGCATCTTGGCAAACTTGCTGAGCAAGTTCACGTGTAGGAGAAATAACCAAAATTGTTGGTTGAGTTACTGCCTTCATACGATCTTTAAATGGAACAAATGTATCTTGTTCAGCAAGAGCGTTTAATGTTGGTAGTAAAAATGCAGCAGTTTTCCCAGAACCTGTTTGGCTTGATACTAAAAGGTCTTTACCTTCTAATGCAGCTGGAATAGCTAACTCTTGAACCGGAGTAGGGCTAGTAAAACCTAGACCTTGTAATGCCAATTGAAGTGATTCATGTAAAGGAAATTCAGCAAAAGTTTTGCTCATAGAGTATTTCACCCTAATTTGGGTGCTCCATTAAATATATGGTCTGATGGACATCGGCAAAAAGCGGCACAGCAATAAACGCTGAAAATTTGATCAGCGGCGATCCGAGTAACGACGATGCGTAGCGCACACATGATTACAGCTTAACCTGAAGGAATCGCTTTAGCGATTGGGGCGCGGGGTATCGTCCTCTTGGACCGAACGCGCATACACAATGATAAGAAGATAATGTTCAGGTAACGAACAGAAATTAAGTGCGTCCGCGGATTATAGCAGTTTTTTTTAAATTGTCACCCTTTTTAATCGACTTTAAAAATTTGTTCAACAAATTGAGACCAAAGTCTCAATTATTATAACTAAAAGTCAACAATTAAACCCATCACACCATTAATAATCATATCAATGGCAATAGTACCCACCAATAATGCAGCAATACGACCAACAATATCGACATAGCGATCAATATAATCTGAATGCCTTACCTTCAAGTGATCATGTGCAAATTTCATCAACATTAATAAACTACAACTCACCGTTAAAGTAACGCCAATCACTAGAATTGATCCCAATAGTGAAATTTTTGCACCCGTGATCACTGATGCACTCACCGTTCCTGGCCCAATCATAAAAGGCATTGCAATTAAACCAGCCGCATTCCCTCCCCGAATATCACCAATGGTTTCAGCACCCTCAAAAACAAAGCGATAACCAATCACTAGAAAAATAATACCGCCAAAAATTTGAAATGCTTCAAATCGTACTTGTAGATATTCAGAAAATATCGCTTCTCCCCCCCATGCAAATAGAACAAAAACAACATAAGAAATAAGAGAGCCTTGAATTAATGCCTTATTAAATGTAGAAGCAGGTAAATTTCGAATAAGACCGAGCATATAAATGCTCATCATAAAAGGATTAAGCAACGAAAAGAAAAGCGCAAAAGAATGAATATAATCTGCCAATGTTATTACCTCTTATTTCATCAACGCTTTCACAACGTGATGCTTAAATTTCAATCTAGTGTAATCAGATTTAATTATTCATCAAAGAAAATATACAAAACTCTCTAAAAGTTATTATTTTACTACTATAAAAAAAGCCCTCATGACGAGAGCTTTTTTGAAATCATATTACTCGAATCTGAGTTCTATTATTTCGCTGCTTCACCCCAAGCAGGTACAACTGCTTGCATTAAAGGTTTCAACAGCTTCATAGAACATGCAAGTACTTGTCCATTGTCCATTGACTCGCTGCCACCACGTGCATCAACCACAGTACCACCAGCTTCTTTAACAATAAGCTCACCTGCCGCGATATCCCATGGTTTTAAACCAAGTTCAAAATAACCATCAAAACGGCCAGCAGCAACATATGCTAAATCTAATGCAGCAGAACCAGTACGGCGATATTGTGCACCAGCTTCAGTAACATTTAATAATGAGTCAAAATGATTTTTTGCATAAGAAATCACTTCACCATTACGTTTAGCACGGTAAGCATGACCTACCGATAAGAATGTCTTATCTAAACTATCTTTGATATTTACGCGAATACGGCGCTGATTCAACATTGCACCACGACCGCGGCTTGCAGAGAATAACTCATCCTTCACAGGGTCATAAATAACACCGTGTTGAGTTATACCTTTATGTTGAACAGCAATTGAGATACAGAAATGTGGAACACCGTTAATGAAGTTTAAAGTTCCATCTAAAGGATCAATCACCCAGCACCAATCTGCATCGTGACCTTTACCTTCTTGGAAACCAAACTCTTCACCAAGGAAGCTGTGGTTTTTATAGCTTTTACGTAATGTTTCGATGGTTAATTGTTCCAAGTAACGGTCAACACGCGTTACAGGACCATCAATCCCTTTTTCTTCGACTTGTAGATCGAGTTTATGACGATTTTGATGCGCTTTTAAAAGCTCTTGGCCAACTGTTTGAGCCGCACGCGCAGCCATAACCACCATAGGTTCCATATTGAACACCCACTACAAATATAAAGATTTTGATAAAGAATAATGCATAAAAGCCCCTCTATTTTAGCAAATAAAGGGGCCTTTTGGGGAAATTTTATATCTAAATTTTAAAATGCTATGAAGATACTGAATTTAAAAGATTTTGCCAGACAGTTTGTAAAGATGTCTCAATGCCTTTTGCATCTAAACCTGCTTGATGTAGCATTTGTTCATGCGATGCTTGATGCATAAACTCATCTGCCAAACCTAAGTTCAAAATTGGTTTCACAATTTGAGCTTTAGCTAAATATTCATTTACAGCACTACCTGCTCCACCCATAACTGCATGTTCTTCTACAGTTACAAATAAAGCAGTATTGTCAGTAATATGAGAAATTAATTGCTCATCTAATGGTTTAACATAACGCATATTAACCACGCGAACAGCAACCTCATGTTGTTTTGCAAATGCACGAGCAGCATCTATTGCAGGCTGTACACGACTGCCAAATGCTAAAACAGAAATATATTCATCATATTGTTCATTTAGAACTTCAACAATTTCAGCCCGACCTATTTGCAACTCTGTCAGTTGTGATTGAATTTCCACACCGACACCCGTACCACGTGGGTAACGCACAGCAGCAGGTCCTTTATATAAATAAGCAGTATGTAGCATCTGACGACATTCATTTTCGTCTTTTGGTGCCATAATGACTAAATTTGGAATAGTTCGCATATAAGCATAATCATATGCTCCTGCATGTGTTGGACCATCTTCACCAACCAAACCTGCACGATCTATACCAAATGTAACATCTAGATTTTGCAAAGCAACATCGTGAATAAGTTGATCATAACCACGTTGCAAGAATGTTGAATAAATTGCAACAACAGGTTTTAAACCTTCACAAGCCATACCAGCAGCCAATGTCACTGCATGCTGTTCAGCAATTGCAACATCAAAGAAACGCTCAGGATATTGTTGTGCAAATTGCACCATTCCTGAACCTTCACACATTGCAGGTGTAATTGCGAGTAATCGATCATCTTGTGCCGCTTCATCACAAAGCCATTGACCAAATATATCTGAGTACTTAGGTAGTTTTTTTGTAGATGCTTTTGCATTTAGTTTTGCAATTGCATGATATTTAATTTGATCTGCTTCAGCAGGTGCAAAACCTTTGCCCTTAACAGTATAAATATGAACTAAACGTGGTCCTTTACGCTTTTTAAGCGCATCAAACACTTGAACCAACTGTTCTACATCATGACCATCGAATGGACCAAAATAATCAAAACCAATGGCTTTAAATAAATTATCTGCCGCATTTGTAGCAGATGAATGTGAACGTGAATTATAAATCCATTCTGGATGAGGCTGAACATATGCCTCACCATCCTCAGAAACATTAATAGATTCACCACGTTCCCAAAGCGCAGCCAAGTGTTTAGCAAAACCACCTGTACTACCTGAAATAGACATATCATTATCATTTAATACAACAATCATGTCCGCCTGATGTGCTACAGCATCGTTCATCGCTTCAAAAGCCATACCTGCTGTCATTGCCCCATCACCGATCACAGCAATGACCTCGCATGGATCTTTTTTATAATGTCTTGCCAAAGCCATTCCCAAACCTGCAGAAATCGCTGTAGATGAGTGACCTACGCCAAAGGTATCAAATTCTGATTCCTCTCGTGCTGGAAATGCAGCTAAACCATTTTTAGAACGGATTGTCGTTAACTGTTCACGGCGCCCTGTTAATGCTTTATGAGGATAAGCTTGATGACCCACATCCCAAATCAAACGGTCTCTAGGCGTATTAAAACAATAGTGTAATGCAACCGTCAGCTCAATCACACCAAGGTTTGCAGCAAAGTGCCCCCCGCTTTGCCCAGCGCAATACAAAATGAATTGACGCAACTCATCAGCCAATTTTTCTAGCTGGCTACGCTCGAGCAAACGTAATTGTTCTGGGTGGTCTATACCATCCAGTAACGGTGTTACAGGGCGAAGAGTTGGTATTTCTGTATACAACATAATATGGCAAAGCCTTCTAAAGCCTGGCAAATCATAAGCTAGGTCAAATGGATATCCGATCATACAGTCGGATTGAGTCTCCATCAATCAGCCATATTTCTACCGTCTATATTTTATCCAATGCACAAAAGTAGCGCTTTTCTTGGGTAGAACAGATTATCCTGAATTACAGGACTATTTATCAACTATTATTATGAGGTTTATACAAAAAAGAATATCTAATCCGTAAAATCTTCTCAGGTATTCTACTAATATCTAAACATTCCGCTATACTTGATCAATTTCAAAACGATGAAACGGGTTTTGTTGTGCCTATTAAATTTGCTGCTACTTCTAAATTACCGACCGCGTTTGGTGAATTTAAAATCACTGTTTTTCAAGATCCAGAAACTGGCGAAGAACATGTCGCACTTTCTCAAGGCTTAGATATACCATCTGACGAGCCTGTATTAACACGTATTCACTCTGAGTGCTTAACAGGTGATGCATTTGCATCTTTAAAATGTGATTGTGGACCTCAACTTCAAGCCACTCAAAAACTTATTAATGAAAATGGTCGTGGAGTAATTTTATATTTACGCCAAGAAGGACGTGGCATTGGGTTAACCAATAAAATTCGTGCCTATGCGTTACAAGATCAAGGACATGATACTGTTGACGCCAATTTACTTTTAAACTTGCCTGCTGATGCACGTCGCTACGATATGTGTAACATCATGCTTGATCATTTAAATGTAAAATCTGTGCGCTTAATTACAAATAATCCTTTAAAAATAAAAGCTCTGACCGATCAAGGCATTAATGTAGTTGATCGAGTTCCTCTTACTGTCGGGCTTAATCCATTTAATGAACAATATTTAAAGACCAAACATGATCGTATGTCACATATGTATCAAAAAGATGATTTTTAAATTTTAAAATAAATTTCATCTATCTATAAAAAACCTCCCTATGTTTAGGGAGGTTTTTTATTTTAAATAGTCATCGAGAAAATTCGAGTATTTGGCATTTTACGATTTAGTCGTAAATCAAATGCCATACAGATATTTCGAATAAACGGTTTACCTTGTTCTGTAATTTTGATTTGAAAATCATCCAAGATAACCAAGCCATCTTGTTCCATTTCTTGGAGTTTTTGAATCACTTCAGGAATTTCTTTAAAGTAAAGTGCTTCATTATTCCATGAGGTTTCAAAAGTACACATTAAATTCAAAATATGCTTACGAATTTTTAAATCTTCTTCATTTAAAACATGACCTTTAAATACAGGAATTTCATTATTTTCTAAGCGTGCATAATAATCTTCTAAGGTCTTTTCATTTTGTGCAAAGCTATACCAACTATCGCTAATTGAAGATAGTCCAAGCCCAAGCATCACTTGGGTTTTAGAAGCGGTATATCCCATAAAATTACGATGTAATGCACCAGATTTAAAAGATTTATACATTTCATCTTCAACTAAGGCGAAATGATCCATTCCAATTTCTGCATATCCATATTCAAGAAGTTTTAACTTTCCTTCTTCATAACATTGACGTTTCATTTCATCTTTTGGAACATCTGCATCTTTAAAGCCACGCTGCCCATTCCCTTTAATCCATGGCACATGAGCATAACTATAAAAAGCAATGCGATCTGGCATTAAACGCTGAGTTTGTTCAATCGTATATAAAACATCATCTAAATTTTGAAATGGCAAACCAAAAACCAAATCATGAGAAATTGAGGTATAGCCAATTTCTCGTGCCCATTTGGTTACTCGTTCAACATGTTCAAAAGGTTGAATACGATGAATCGCTTTTTGGACTTTCTCATTATAATCCTGCACACCGTAGCTTACGCGTCGAAACCCTAAATCATATAAAGTTTGCAAATGCTCACGCGTCGTATTATTCGGATGTCCTTCAAAGCTAAACTCATGTTCTTGCGCAATATCGGCCTGAGCTAAAATACCTTGAATCAATTGTTGTAAATGTTGTGGTGCAAAAAATGTTGGTGTGCCACCACCCAAATGAATTTCTTTAATAATGGGTCTATCTTTTAATAAATCACAGTATAGATCCCATTCTTTTAAAACTGCTTGAATATAGGGTTGCTCCATTTCATGACGTTTTGTCACACGCTTATGGCACCCACAAAATGTACATAAACTTTCACAAAATGGAAGATGAATATAAAGACTAATGCCTTCACTTAGATTCGATTCATCGAATGATTTTTTAAGTGTTTCTTTCCACAATTCAAGAGAAAATAAAGCTTCATCCCAATAAGGTACTGTAGGATAACTGGTATATCGTGGTCCAGGCACATTATATTTTTGGACTATAGAATTTTGCATATTTGCTATCTCAGTAGTAAATGACTGACCACTTTTAAATATAAAAATCACTTGTTTCTTGAATATATTGTGAGGTCACACACCGCTTATTTCAATGAAATTCACACAATCCCTGATTTATTTTATGTGTTTTATTTAAGCGATCATTGATATCGATAAAATTTCCTTAAAATTCGCCTAATTTTATGTTTTGATGTAACCAATTAATTTATCTCTGAGAGACATGATGAAGCATCCAACTTCAAATGATATTCAACGTGTTCGTGAGTTTTTACTCGATTTACAAGCCCGTATTTGCGCGAGCTTAGAACAACAAGAAAAATTAGGTGGCGGTACAGCTGAATTTATCATTGATGATTGGACACGCCCTGAAGGTGGCGGTGGTCGTTCACGTGTTTTACAAAATGGGACCGTTATTGAAAAAGGCGGGGTCATGTTCTCTCACATTAATATTTCAAAGCTTCCAGCTTCAGCGACTGCACGTCATCCAAATATTGCCGGTGCAAAAGCTCAAGCAATGGGTGTATCACTAGTGATACATCCAAAGAATCCGAATGTACCAACATCACATGCAAATGTCAGACTCTTTGTCGCAGAACCAGAAGGACAAGATCCTATTTGGTGGTTTGGTGGTGGCTTTGATCTAACACCATTTTATCCAAATGATGAAGATGTATTAAGTTGGCATCAAACTGCATCTGATTTATGTGCACCTTTTGGTGATGAGATTTATACCGAACATAAAAAGTGGTGTGATGATTACTTTTATTTAAAGCATCGAAATGAGCAACGTGGTGTAGGTGGATTATTCTTTGATGATCTTAATCAATGGGATTTTGAAACTTGTTTCAAATATATGCAAGCTGTGGGTAATGGTTACTTAGAAGCAATTTTACCGATCTTCAATCGCAACCAAAATAAATCGTATACTGAAGCCCAACGAGACTTCCAACTTTATCGTCGTGGTCGTTATGTAGAATATAATTTAGTTTATGACCGTGGTACATTATTTGGCTTACAAACTGGTGGTCGTATAGAATCTATTTTAGTCAGCATGCCCCCCCTTGCAGGCTGGTCATATAGACCAGAATGGGATGAAAACTCTGCTGAAAAGCGTTTAACAGACCATTATCTAAAACCTCAAGATTGGCTAAATATTTTAAAATAAAATTTAAATTGAGCTATTGTCGTCTTTCAATAGCTCAACTGTTTTAAGGTTATTTTACACAATGGTAATAAATCAAAACAAAAAATCAATAAATTCTAAACAAAAAATACTATCTTTTAATTAACTCAATATTTATCAAACTACTATATCTCATTTTAAATCTATCTAGCTTCATCATTTGTATATATTTCTCAATTATAATGAATTAAGGATCTTTTAAATTTTATTTGCTTACATAATAGTTTAGAAACTCCCATTATTACAGTTGGTTATTCTTATGATATTTCATAAAATGTTACTTAATCTTTTAAACTGAAGAGTATTCATGAATCCTGGTATAAGTTGGAAATTATTATTATTTTGGGCCTTATTTGTTGGCATGCTCGCATCTTTTTCTCTTACAATTATATTTGAAACTCATTTTTTAGACGAATTATCTATTGCTTCAGGCATTTTAACAGGCATTGCATTATTTTTTACAGGTATGTTTATGCTGATTGATACCATTATTTCTATTTGCAATCCATAATTATCAAGATTTATTCAAAA
This sequence comes from Acinetobacter equi, assembly GCF_001307195.1. Taxonomy (NCBI): domain Bacteria; kingdom Pseudomonadati; phylum Pseudomonadota; class Gammaproteobacteria; order Moraxellales; family Moraxellaceae; genus Acinetobacter; species Acinetobacter equi. The sequence continues at coordinate 528,943 of NZ_CP012808.1, forward strand.
TAATAAACTTCTTCAAAGTTTTAATTTGACGTATATTGACTACCATTTCGAGACATGGAATTTGCGTAATGAGTAAACAATTTGCTGTCATTGGTCATCCTATTGAACAATCTCGCTCACCTGAATTACATCACGCGTTCGCAAAGAAAGTTGGAATTGAACTTACCTATCAAAAACGTTTAGCACCTTTAGATGGCTTTATTCCAAGTATTAAAGATTTTTTTGCCCAAGGTGGGATTGGTTTAAACGTCACTGTGCCATTTAAAGAACAAGCATTTCAACAATGTAAGGTTTTAACTGAGCGTGCAAAAATTGCTAAAGCGGTCAATACACTTTGGGTTAAAAATGGACAATTGCATGGTGATAATACGGATGGGCAAGGTCTTGTAGATGCCATTAAAGCTCTAGACTGGTCACTAGAAAATTCTTCTATCTTAATTCTAGGAGCTGGTGGTGCCACACGTGGTGTCATTTACCCACTAGCACAAGCAGGTACTAAAAAAATTGTAATTGCAAATCGTACATTGGTACGTGCAGAACAACTAGTAAATGATTTAAAAGATTTTGTTCCTCATTCAGAACTTCAAGCCATTTCTCTAGAAAACTTAGATGGACATTTCGATTTAATTATTAATGCAACATCAGCAAGTCTTTCAGGCGATGCTCTAATTTTACCAAAAACATTAACCTTTAAATATGCATACGAAATGGCATACGGAAAACCTTCCAGTTTTCTTGAACAAGCAAAGTCACGCGGTGTTCCATATTCTGACGGATATGGCATGCTCGTTGGGCAAGCAATTGAGTCTTTCAATATTTGGAATGGTATTCGTCCAAACTTAAAAGACTTTATCTAAAATAAGTGTTCTAATAAAAAAGACCTCATACAAAAAGAGGTCTTTTTTTACATATTTAATATTACTTATAATGAGTGCGAATCTCACGATAAGTTTCTCTATAGATATCCCAATCAATTAAGTCTTCATGTGCTTCACGCAGAGATGAGATATTTTTAAGTTTTAATTTACCTGCTAAATCAGCCTTATAGCTTTGCCCTAAAATATTTGCAACTTCAAGTAATAAAGCATCTTCCTCTGGTGTAAAGTCCTCATATTTATCTTCAAATACCTTGACATAGTGTGCTGCAAAAGCATCTTGAGCAGTTTTATGTTGTACCTTAAACTCTTTCCAATATACATCTACCTCTATATTATCCAGAGCTGAATCTAAAATCATAGATACCGCATCACCAATGTATCCATAACTTGAAGGATCACTTAATTGATGCTTTTCTTGTAACTGTTTAATACGTTTTGCTGTTTGTGCATTTGGTCTTTCATTTTCATAAACATAATATGCAAAAAGTTCAGCTATTTCATTTAATTCATTTGCAGAGTAATATTTTGCAAATGCTGGTTTTGCAGCAGCAAAATATAAAACATAAACAGCTTGATAACTCTTAATATAAGAACCTGTATCTAAATACGTTTCTAATGCTATTTTTTCAAGCATGTTTTCGAAAGACACATCTTCTTCATTTTTACTACGACTAAATATAGTATTGCTCAGTTGTTCAGAAATTGATTTCGCATCTTTTAATTTTTTACGATCAATTGGTGTTGCTTGCCCATAATTCGAAATTTGAGTTGAACTTAATAAATTAATTTTCCCATATTTTTTATCTTGTTTTTCAATATTATATTCAACATCAATTACACGCCCTTTCGCATCTAATCCAATATCGGTCAACATTGTCATACTTGCCCGATTTTCATTTTCAAGTACATGTTGAATATCGACTTGATGATTATTCCAAAGTTCCTTAAATGCATTAGCATCTGTAAAATCTGTGGATGCATACGGTTCAAAAATTGAGACTACTTTAATTGCATTTGAAAATAACTTTAAAAATTCACTTCGATCAAATATAGATTCAGCATCATTATGATTCGCACCTGATTCAATTAAGCGAATTGTATAATTGTTATAGCAAATATTCACCAATCCTAATGGAATTTTACTTGTGCTTCCTTTTAAATTTAAACATTGTTCTTCTGTAAGTGAGCCAGCTAAATTAGCTTCAGATATACTCACTTCTGTCACAGAAGTACTATCAACTTCGTCAAAGTCATCATTAACCCTACAATCATCGCTATAATCTGGATGACAATTTTCGTCTACTGAAACAACATTGATTTGTTCACCATATAAATGTTGATTAATCAAACTTTCAATACGTTGTGAAGAATCCCAAGATTCACTATAAATACTAAATTCAGTATCCCCTGCATCTTCTATCGCTTCTTCATTTTCAAAGCTCTGTGCAATAATATCAGCTGCAATATTTTCAGGACTTAGTCCCGATGAATTAGTTTCATCATCTTGTTTTAAAATATTTTTATATAGATATGGACCATTAATATAATTAAAAACTAAAGATTGAGTCACTGCACTTTCTAAATTCGATTTTAAACGAATTTTTTCAACAATACCCCTTTCTTTTTCCTCTACTGATACAGCTATTCTTTGTAAAGCATTTGGTTCAGCAAGCACATAAGGTAAGGCATTACTTTGTTTTATGAAAGCCACTAAACTTTTAACATCAACATCTTTCCATGCACCCTCATATTTAGAAAAATCAAAATATGATAAAGAGTTTTGTTGCTGTTTATTTGCCAAGAATGGCGTTAAAGCAAACATATTGACATAAAATTTATGTTCTTTTAAATCAATTATCATCGGTATTTTTGCTTTAATTTCTAAAGTTGGTGTTGCATATTCTAGTTTTAAATTAAGTGAACCTTGCTGTGCTCGATAATGAACGGAACCATCGTATCCCACTTGAGTATCATTCAAAATATCGAATAAATAAAACATTCCTTGCTCAAAAATACTTCCATTTGAGTAAGCACTATCATTAATTTGCTCAGCCATCGCTATATTTAACTGTGTCTTTTCTTTAGAGCTCAAACTTATTTTTTGCAAATTAAGGACTTGTTCAATTTTTTTATTCAACTCAGTATCCAATTTAAGATCTGATTTATTCTGTAGTTTTGATCGATCTTCATTGACTGGCAATTCTGACTTAATTTTTAAATTCCCTTTATAATCAAAACTGCTTGTTTCAAAAATGGCATTTAATCCATTTACAGCCCGTTCCTCTAATAAAGGGCTTGTCTTAGATGACTCTTGAATCGTATGCTGTGTGCAACCCAAAAAACTTAAACTAAGCAAACATAATGATAAATATTTTAAGCGCATAATATATTTTAATACCTATAGTCTTTTATAATTTAAAACACAAAACGATCAAAAGATCAGCACAAAGTTTAACAGAATTATGTATAAAAAACGTGATTAATAAATATATAGAATTCGCTTTTCTGACATTCTTTTAAGTCTTATTCATCAATGTAATTTATATATATTTATGAATAATCAAAATATTGATTTTAATAATGCAAAAAAATTTAGATTAGGATTCTCATATGCCAGCATATAAAACACCACTTCGCGATATTCGCTTTTTAATGAATGAAGTTTTTGATTTTAACTCACACTATCAAACGCTATCTAATGGCGAATATGCAGATAAAGAAACAGTTGACATGATTTTAGAAGGTGCCGCTGACTTCTGTGAAAATGTCCTGTCTCCACTTAATCAATCAGGTGATGAAGAAGGTTGCTACTTTGAAAATGGTGAAGTTAAAACACCAAAAGGTTTCAAAGAAGCTTATGACCAATTTGTACAAGGTGGATGGCAAGGTCTATCCTATCCTGAAGAGTTTGGTGGACAAAATCTACCAATGTCGTTAAATCTAATTAAATCTGAAATGATGGGAACTGCAAATTGGTCATTTCAAATGTATCCTGGCTTAAGTGTTGGCTGTATTAACACCTTCTTACAATTTGGCTCAGACGAACAAAAAAAAACTTACCTTCCTCATTTAGTTGCGGGTACTTGGTCTGGAACAATGTGTTTAACTGAACCACAATGTGGTACAGATTTAGGACAAGTCAAAACAAAAGCTGAATTAAATAAAGATGGCTCATATGCAATTTCTGGTACTAAAATTTTCATCTCTGCTGGTGAACACGATTTAACAGAAAATATTATTCATATTGTCCTTGCTCGTTTACCGGATGCACCTGCTGGTACAAAAGGAATTTCTTTATTTATTGTACCTAAATTTTTACCTACTGAAGATGGTGGAATTGGGGAACGTAATCCTGTTACATGTGGTTCAATTGAGCACAAAATGGGAATTCAAGCATCTGCTACAGCAGTACTCAATTTTGACAATGCAACAGGTTATCTAATTGGTGAACCTAATAAAGGTTTGCACGCGATGTTCACCTTTATGAATACGGCTCGTATTGGTACAGCAATTCAAGGTTTAGCACATGCTGAACTTTCATTCCAAGGAGCTTTACCTTACGCAAAAGAACGCATGTCTATGCGTGCTCTTTCTGGCAAAAAAGATCCCGAACAAGTTGCTGATAAAATTATCCATCATGCTGATGTACGTCGTATGTTACTGACACAAAAGGCAATTGCTGAAGGTGGTCGTTCTATGATTTATTATGCCGCACAATTGGCAGATAAAATGAACGATGCATTACTTCGTGGTGATACAGCTGCTTTTGAAGAACATGATGCACACTTAGGTTTTTATACACCTATTTTAAAAGGCTTTTTAACTGAACTTGGTTTTGAAGCCGCAAACCATGGTATGCAAGTTTATGGCGGGCATGGCTATATCAAAGAATGGGGTATGGAACAAATTGTACGAGATGCTCGTATTGCTACATTATATGAAGGTACTACAGGCGTTCAAGCACTTGATTTAATTGGACGTAAAGTTTTGCTTTCATCCAAAGGTAAAGTTATTCGTGATTATACTGCAGAAATTTTAAAATTCTGCGGTCAACATGCACCTAATAAATATATGCGTCGTTTTGCTTGGGACTTAACAAAACTTTGTGCTCAATGGAACACCTTGACTGTACGTTTAATGCTTGCAGCACGTAAAGACCGCGATATCGTTTCAGCTGCTTCTGTTGATTTCCTAATGTTCTCAGGTTATGTCATGATGGCTTACTTTTGGGCTCAACAGGCCGCTATTGCTTCTTCCAAATTAGCATCAGGAACTGGTGCTGAAGTACCAGAATTCTATAAAGCTAAAATTAAAGTTGCTGATTTTTACTTCGAGAAAATTCTTCCACGTACACAAGGTCATGCTGAGTCTATGGTAAATCCTTCTAAAACAATGACATCTCTTGCAGCAGAACATTTCAGTTTTGATTACTAATTGCAAAATTTAGTGATAAAAGAGCATTTCGATGCTCTTTTTATATCTTGACTTTTTTCCTTCAAGATTTCTTCATTAAGTAAAAGTAATGTTAAAGCATGAACAAATTAAGAAGCACTTTGAATATAAAACAAATTAAAAAGTATACAAAAAAAATTAATAATAATTAAAAATCAATAATATAAAAATAAAAAACACTACTTTAATCAATTTACAAATAGTATATCTATAGCTTCATCGATTCTCCATTTCTCACCAATAAGATGATCATATTGAATAACAAAGAGTATCTTCAAATGAAAAAACTTATTTCTAGTCTTATGATCGGTTTAATTGCATCAACTTGTGCTATAACGACAATGGCAGCACCTCACGATCATAAAAAACAGCCTGCCCCACATCAGATAAACAAAAAACCATTACCACATAAACATGTGACACAACAAAATATGAAACCTGCTCATCAAAGCAATCATTTCAATAAAACGCATTATAAAAATAATCAGCACTTTGCTCATCAAGTTAAACCTATACCACCAAAATACAACCAACATCGTTAAAATACAAAAAGAGCGCCTAAGCGCTCTTTTTTATCTTCTAATAAAAGTAAAATTAGAATTTATAGCGTACACCAAGATAGAATTCATTCTTCTCTAGGTGAGCTTTCATTTGCTCATCTTGTAAACCACGAGCATTATTGAAAACGTTCATACCACTTTCCACTTTACCTAAGTCTACATAACGGTAGCCAAGATCAACATTTACTTGTTGAATTGGGTTATAGCTTACACCTGCACCAATGCTATAAGCCAAGTTAGTATCTGTATTTGAAGCATATTGACGAGTTTCATTACCTTGCCAACCGCTAGATTTAACTTTCGCTACACCTAAACCAACTGAACCAAATAATGATACATTTTCATAAACCTCAACATCACGGTAAGCATTTAAGAACATACTTTGTGTTTTAACTTTATGATGATTAAAGCTTGTTGGGAAAGTCGTAGATCCACTCGTATATTCAAAATCTTTTTCGAATGAATATTCTACTTCTGTTCTCCAATTGTTTTGATAATCATAACCAAGTGCAATTGTTGGAGTTGTTACATGTTGCTTGTCATCACCAGCAACAAATTGACCAATACCTGGACGTAAACTAGTATCCATGCTTTTTGCTTTTTGATCTGTATAAGCTACTTTTACAGAAGCATAGTAGTTATCAGTGAAAGCAAATGTTGATGTTGAAACTAATAATACATTCGCTAAAAGGAAAATTTTTTTCATATTTAATCCGTAAACTCTAAAACAAAATGATGCTTTTTATAACAATTAAAGAAAGCCTTGTTTTAATGAGTGCTTAGTCTTAACCCTATAATCGCTATAAAATTACTTTTAAGCATTAATTGTATAAAAGATGTTTGAGCATCCCATTTTTACTATGCTCTACAAAATTCTACTTAACGAAGCAAACAGGCTTGTTAATTGCAAGTAAAATTCGCGACATAATTCACATTAATAATATATCGCTTAATTAATGATCCTTTTTATTGTTTTTGTTGCGCATTTGTTTTGTTTTATTCACTTAATGTTTATTAAAATATATATTATTCACATGAATATAATAAATTAATACCAATCATTTACATTTACTTCATTTTTTTATCCTATTTTTACAAAGCATTTATATAATAAAGAGTTAAAACATTTTTTTATCATCATAAAATTATATTTTTCTGTATTTATCCTCATAAGATAATCACAATGATTATTATAAAAGCTAAAAGACATAATAAAATATAAATTAGCTATTTAATTTAAATATTAAAACATGAATTATCACGTAAATATTTAAAATAAACAATAGCAAAATATCTTTTATGTCACCATAAACACTTAAAATAAAATATATTTTTATAATCTACATCAATATTTAAATACTATTAACTTATATTTTTTCGATATTGAATAAAACCAACATTTTCAGCAATATTATTATAAAGTTTTCTCGCTATATGATTATCCTTATGAGTCAACCAGTAAACACGTGTACATTTTTGTGACTCTGCTTCTACATATACTGCTTCAATTAATTGTTTACCTAAACCTTGTGCACGTTGGTTTTTCATCACGAATAAATCTTGCAAATAACAATATTGCCCTTCTGTCCATGTAGAAAGGTGATAAATATAATGAACAAAACCAATTAATTGCCCTTTATTCTCAACAATAAAACATCCCATTTCATTTGAACGTTGAATCAGACGATTGAAAGTAAGCTGTGAAAGCTCATCATGTGAACTGACCTGATAAAAATGTTGATACGCTTTCCAAAGCACAAGCCATTGTGAATAATCTTGTTCTTTCAATTTTCGTAAGATTGTTGTCATTTAAATTATTTCATCCATATTTATTTTAAATTTTCATCTAAATTTCTAGTTCCATCTAAAAACTAAACTCTGATTTCCTAAAAATATTACAATTTCTTAATATTTTAAAACCAATTAATTGCTGAATTATAAATGAATTTTGTAAAAGTATTGAGCGCTAATTTTATATTGAATGATCTAGAAAGCAGTAGATTTAAATTTTCATAACTACCTTCTAGAATCAGTTTTCTCTTACAAGAATTCTTCTAATACAGAGTTTAAAAAAATATGTCCCTGCTCTGTACAAGATAATCTTTCAACATCATTTTCCATTAATTGACGTTGCCGCAAAGATTCTAATAATTCATATAAAGTTGCTAATTCTAATCCTGTCCGTTCTCTATAAAGTTTTGCTGCAACGCCATGATTTAAACGCAATGCATTCATCATAAATTCAAATGGCATATCTACATCTTCAATCCGCTTAAACTGCAAGTGTTCAGCTGGCACCTTTGCTAAGTAATCCTTTGGTAAACGTGTTTTCTGAAAGCGATAAACACCATCAAACTGTGTTACTTTTCCATGAGCTCCAGCACCAATTGCCAAATAATCACCAAATTGCCAATAGTTTAAATTATGTGTAGATGGTAATTCTTTACGCCATGCTGATACTTCATAATTAATAAAACCATTGGCTCTTAAATAAGCTTCACCTTGTTCTTGAATAGCTTCTAATACATCATCTACTGGTAGAATTGGCTTTGTACGGAAAAAAACAGTGTTGGGTTCAATCGTAAGTTGATACCAAGAAATATGCGTTGCACCATTTTCAACTGCGAGCTTTAAATCATTTAAAGCTTGATCTAATGTTTGCTCTGGTAAACCGTGCATTAAGTCAACATTAATTCGCTGAAATCCAGCATCTTTTGCATGATGAATCGCAGAAATTGCATCTTCATTAGAATGAATTCGCCCTAATGCTTTTAGATGATCTGTGTTAAAGCTCTGTACACCTAGTGATAATCGATTAATACCAGCCGCTAAATATCCAGCAAATGGATCATGCTCAACAGTCCCAGGATTTGCTTCTAAAGTAATCTCACATTGATCTTCAAATGACAAAATTGCTTTTAACTGAGTAAACAACCATTGATAGCCCACCGCAGAAATTAGAGATGGGGTTCCTCCACCAATAAATACACTATGAATTTTTCGCCCCTGAGCAAATTCAACCTGTGTTTTAAAATCTTCAACCAAGGCATGTAAATATTCTTGTTCTAAATCTAAGGATAATTTTCCATCAGGTACCGCATGCGAATTAAAATCACAATATGGGCACTTACGCACACACCAAGGCATATGAATATATAAAGATAAAGGAATAAGTGTAGGATTTAACTCAGCCAAGTAGAAAACTCAAAATAGTAAAATATAATTAATTTTATCATGCTCAGTTCAGCATCTCATGCAATATCTGCGAAATTAAATTAGACTGAAGATTAGAATAAAAAACAAACTGTGAGCAATGATGAAAATGTATGGATTACTCTTTTTACTTATTCCATTAGCAATAGGAATTGGCGTTGCTTTGACATTGCAAACAGCGATTAATAGTCAACTTAAAGAATATCTATCCTCACATCTACAAACTGCACTTTTCTCATTTTTGATTGGTACAATAGCACTTTGTTGTTTAGTATTTATCGAAAATTCTGAGAAGCCTAATCTACATCAAATTCTAACAATACCTTGGTATTTATGGCTTGGTGGTTACTTAGGAGCCTATGCAATTACAGTAAGTATCTTTTCTGCTCCCAAACTTGGTTTTCTTAGCTTTTCAGGATTAGTGATTTTTGGTCAAATTATGACTTCTATGATTTTAGATCATTATGGATTTTTAGGTGTTGATAAAACACCCATTCATTGGCAACGTTTTCTAGGTGGTGTAGTGATTTTTATTGGTGTGCTTCTCACTTTACAACGCTAAGACCTTCACATTAAGCACAAAATTATGAGTATATTCAGTGTCTAAAGTTACCAGTACACGCTATGAGTTAAAGCAACTGTTCCAATTAATGATTCCTATTTTAGTCACTCAATTTGCCCAAGCAGGTTTTGGTCTTATTGATACAATTATGGCAGGTCACTTATCTGCTCATGATTTAGCAGCTATTGCTGTTGGTGTTGGTTTATGGATTCCAATCATGCTACTTTTTAGCGGTATTATGATTGCAACAACACCACTTGTTGCAGAAGCATATGGTGCAAAGACACCTGAAAAAATTGCAACAATTGCTCGTCAATCTTTATGGGTTGCTTTAATTCTTGGGATTATTGCAGGACTCATTTTACAAGCTATGCCACTTCTCTTGCCTTTTTTAGGAATACCTGAAAACCTGTTACCAAAGGCAAGTCTGTTTTTACATGCCATAGGTTTTGGGATGCCTGCTGTCACTATGTATGCTGCACTTAGAGGTTATTCTGAAGCTTTGGGGCATCCTAGACCTGTAACTGTCATTAGCCTTATTGCTCTTGTCGCATTAATTCCTCTTAATTTTATTTTTATGCATGGTCTCGGACCTATTCCTGCTTTAGGTTCAGCTGGATGTGGTTTTGCAACAGCAATTTTACAATGGCTCATGTTAATTGCTCTTGCAATTTATATTTTAAAAGCATCATCTTATAAAAAAACACAGCCATTAAAAACATTCGAAAAAATAGATACTTTTTGGGTAAAACGAATTTTAAAACTTGGCTTACCAATTGGTTTAGCTATATTTTTTGAAGTCAGCTTATTTAGTACAGCAGCTATTGTATTAAGCCCATTAGGAGAAATTACAATCGCAGCTCATCAAATTGCAATGTCATTGACATCTATTTTATTTATGATTCCAATGTCGTTAGCAATTGCTTTAACCATTCGTATTGGCATTCATTATGGTGAAAAAAATATCGTTGCGATGCGTAAAGTTCAAGTTATTGGTCTTTTAACTGCAACAATTCTCGCCTTGATTTCAATGACATTCTTATGGTGTTTAAGACCTGAAATTATTGCATTATATACACAAGACTATGCTGTTGCAGAAATTGCAATGCATCTTATTTTATTTGCAATTGCTTACCAACTTATGGATTCATGGCAAGTCAGTGCAGCCGGCTGTTTAAGAGGCATGCAGGATACTAAAGCACCTATGTGGATTACAATGATTGCATATTGGATTGTTGCTTTTCCAATTGGTGTCTATTTAGTTCGATATACAGACACTGGAGCTGGTGGTGTATGGATTGGCCTTATTATTGGTTTAACTGTCGCTTGTACACTTTTACTTACTCGTTTATACGCCAACAATAAAAAACTCAATCAACAATTTAATATTTCATAATGTCAAAATTCCGCTTTCAATAAGAAAATGAAAGCGGAATTGCTTCTTTATAATTTTTCTAATTCATCTTTTAAACCTTGAGGAACATCTGCTTCCTCAACTTGTTCTTTCATCACCGCCTGTCCAACAATGACATCTGTTCCATTAAAAGTCATCGTAGGTAAGCCATATAGCTCATAACCTTCATTTAATGCTTTTGTTACACGTGCACAAAATTTTGCATCATCTTTACCTGTAATAAAACGATAAACTTTCATATTTTTCTACATTCATTTCATTGTAAATAGATAGATTTATTTTAATATTCTTTAGTATAAATAAAAGATCTAAATCGTTTATTTATAGATATTCTCATTTCTAATTTTCTACCGATTATATTTTAAAGGTTGATACTATTGCATTTTGAGTACCATATTGAATAAAAAGTGTGTTATTTAAGCTAAGCTCCCATTGCAGCTTTAGCAATCATGAAGAGCTTAAGAAGGTCTAGAAACACAATATCTACAATTAACAGTAGGCAATAATTGTATTGTCACCTATTATCAAATACATATGATAAATGATGATCCTAAGGAATCTGGCATGGCAAAATCGGCAAGTACACCCGGTCGTCGCTTTATGAAACTTGCAAGTATGACAGCAAGTATCACCACTAAAACGGTATCAAACTCACTAAAAAATTTGACTGCAAATGAAGAACAAAAAAATGCAGCACGTAGTCAACTTTTTCAAGAAATAGGCTTACAAATTGCCAACACATTAGGTGAGATGAAAGGCGCTGTTATGAAAGTGGGACAGATTGCCTCACAATATAAAGATATATTTCCACCTGAAGTTGCAAAAGCAATTGCTAAATTACAGCGCCAAGCTCCCCCCATGCCTTTTTCTGAAATAAAAACTCAAATTGAAAAAGAGCTTGGAAAACCTTTAAATGAAATTTTTAAAAGCTTTGATGAAACGCCTTTTGCCGCAGCCTCTATTGGTCAAGTGCATAAAGCAATCCTACCAAGTGGCGAACAAGTCGTTGTAAAAGTGCAATATCCTGGTGTTGATGAAGCTTGTGAAAGTGATTTAAAACAAGTTCGTTTAGCATTACGCTTAATGGGTGTAATTAAAATAGATCGAAAGCTACAAGATAAACTGTTTACAGAAATTCAAGAAAGCCTAGATAATGAGCTAAACTATCAAATTGAAGCACAAAATTTAGAAGTAGCTCGTACATTTCATGCCGCTTTAGATAGCAAAATACTTATTCCTCGTGTATTCAAAGAATATTCTACTCGCCATATTTTAACACTTAGTTTTGAACCTGGTGAAAGCATTGAAACTGCAAGTACATGGTCTCTCACATTACGTAATGAACTTGGAAAACGACTTTTCAAAGCCATGGGACAAGAGATTTTCTTCTTAAAACGTTTCCATTGTGATCCCCATCCTGGAAATTTTGCTTTTAGAGAAGATGGGACTGTCATTGTTTATGATTATGGTGGTGTAAAAGTTTTATCAAATGAAATTGTTCAAAATTTTAAATCACTTATTCAAGCCTCTAGAAAACATGATATTCCAACCATAGAACAAAAATTAGATGCTCTACAATCCATTACGGAACAGGGGAAATTTCCAACCGAGCTTTATGAAGCATGGTTGGATGTTTTACTGCGACCTTTAACTGGAACATATGATTTTGAAGAAAATTCAGCTCATCATGATGGTGTTGAATTGGTAAAATCATCTTTAAAATATTGGGATGTCTTTAAACCCTCACCTGATACATTAATGGTTAATCGAACCGTATCTGGTCATTACTGGAATTTAATTCATTTAAAAGTTCATGATGATCTCACTGATATTTTTGAAGAACTTGTTCCACCACAATCTTAGCAACACAGAGCCCAATAGATAATTTTGGGCTTTTCTTTACTTCTTTATTGTTATGTTATAACATTTCACTATGTAAATTATTTGAGAGAACTTATCATGCGTCCAAATATTCATCCAGAATATCGTGAAGTTTTATTCCATGATACGAATGCCGATGCTTATTTCTTAATTGGAAGCACTTTAAAAACGGCTCAAACAAAAGAATATGAAGGGAACATTTACCCTTATGTGAGTTTAGATATTTCAAGTGCATCTCACCCATTTTATACGGGTGAACAGCGTCAGGTTAATAATGAAGGGCGAATTGCAAACTTTAATAAACGCTTCCAACGTTTCAAACGCTCACATTAATATAATATTAATTTCTTCAGCTTTATTTATACTGGTCATCTTATGGAACCAAAATTACTCCAGATTTGGTTCCTTTTTTATGCGCAAAATTTAATATTAGCGTGTATGTAATACGCTATTAAAAATATAAAAACCAAATGCTAATAATAAAATACCAATAATAAGACTACTCATAACATAAACCAAAGCAATACTTATATTCCCTTGTTTTAATAGCGTAAAAGTTTCCAAACCAAAACTAGAAAATGTAGTGAAACCACCTAAGATGCCCACCATTAAAAATAGTCGAGCTTCAGTTTGTAAGAATATGTACTTTTGTGAAAATGCAAAAAAAACACCTGCTAAAAAGCATCCGAATAAATTGACTGACCATGTTGACCATGGAAATACACCACTTGGCTTAGCTAGCCATAAACTGACGCCATAGCGAAAACTAGCGCCAATTGCTCCCCCACATGCAACTAAAAGCCAATTCATCATGTCATTTTCTCTGCTTCATTAGGCACTCATTTTATCCCTTTTTTTTATAAAAGATGAAGAATGAGTTGTCTTTATATCCCCAAAGTTATTAAAATTTTCTTATGAACAAAATCTCTTTTATCTACCATATAATTTTATATCGAGAAGACTAAATATCCTAAGTAAAGCTTGATATAGTTAAACCGCTTATTGCTTAAACTTTATGGAATTTAAAATGGCTCACGAACTATTAGCAAAACTCAAGGCTGGAGAAGCAAAGTTTTCCGACGTTATTGCACATATTGATGCTCATTTTCATCATACACCAACAGCATTTCGTAATGGTCTACAACAAAATGCTGCGACAGAAAATCAAGGCAGTGCCAAAGTATTTACATTTGCTAAACTAAATGAATTAGATCAAGAACAAACTTTAACTTTATTTGCTGAACATTATGCAGCTGTAATTGCAACACCTGATGCAACAGATCATCAAAATATTCGTCAATTTATGGTTAATGGTTGGGATGGTATTGCGTTTGAAGGTACTGCGCTCAGTATCAAATAAATTCATATAAGAAGGGATCGCTTGATCCCTTTTTTATTTTTCAAAAATTTAAGAAATACGGATACGACACACCCATTCATCTATAGATGTCTCATTTTCCCAAGCACGAGCATGCCTAATTTTAATAACTTCCTCACCAGGCTGTATTGCCCTAAACTTAAAAATTTTATTACCACCTTGACCAAGCATCGCTGAATCATTGGTTTTTTTTGCGTCTGAAATGTATGTTTCTTCAACTTTAAATAGCTTCAATGGGTCTTCTAAAGACCAACCATAACCTGTCGATGGATTTTCTTTTAATGTCAACTCTACAGTTTGATTAACATCCATTTCTAATAATATTGGACATTTTTGCTGTTGTGTAAAAATATACGTTTTACCATCTACGGTAGAACTCATTCCTGAACATCCCACAAATAAACATCCAAGAGATAACAATACAATTAATTTAATTTTTTTCATTTCTTAAACTTTTTCTATCCACTGGATTGATTCAACTTTAAAAACTTCACAAGCACCATCACCTGTATCTGTTGGGGTTAAAGATGAAGTCCAGACTAAATCTTTATCTTTCACTTCAACTAAATTTCCAACTAAACGAACTAAATCACCACGTTTTACCTGAGTAATTTCTTTTGCAATTTTTGGATTAGCAGGAATAATGTGCATATTTGAAACCATTTGAATGGCTTGTTCTGCTGGCACTGGTAATTGATTAATTTTCCAATTTAAATAACGATCATATTGTTTAACTTGTATAGAGTTTGCAATTGAAGGCTCTGCGAATAACCCCCAACTTACAGCATAATCAATAGGTGAAAATTTTGCTTGTTCATCATCTTTATATACTTTTGAACCTAAAATACGAAAATCACCTTTAAAGGGTTGAAGTACACGTATTGATTGATCTTTGGCGATCGGTTTTAATCCTTTGGCAATATTATAATCTGTAGATGCATGTAATGTTGTTGAGATGATGACACCCAAGATTGTACTAAACAGAGTTTTTTTTAACATTTCAACTTCATCCCAGTCTCTAAAACATTTCAAGCCGACCAATATGACGACTCATTTTTATCATAAACTACGATTTTGAAGACTTTATATAAACTTCGTAACAATATGAAATTTTAGTCAAAGGGAGTCCGATTTTCCTTTGAATTTTTAACGTTCATTCATCTTTAAAATCAATTCGAATCGTTTCAAACCGAATTCGACCTTGTTTAATTGCTTCAGCAATTGCCTGTTGCCCTTTCGTTAATCGTGCCCCACCACTTTTAATATCTACTAAAATAACTTCTAAATCATCTACTTGACCAGCACCATCCCGAAGATCCGTATATCCATTAAAAATCACATAATCAATAGGATCTCCTAGAAACTTTGCATCACTCGGTAAATATGGAAATTCAGGCAAAATCGGTGCGAGCTGCTCTGCCATTTTCCCTTTCAAAACTGCCCGACTTGTATTCACACTCCTTTTTTGTGCCTGAGTTAAATCTTGTTGGTGTTTCAATTCTAGTTCAGTAATATATTGCTCATATTCTGCCTTAATACGTCCATTCCTTGAATTAGATAAAATAAGTGTCGTAATTAAAATACCAATTCCGGCACCAATAAGCATTGCAATCCAAATGGACATATAAATTTCCTGTTTATAAAAAACAAAATGTTACTCTTTAATACTTTTGTCACAGCACAGTTTTACTTAATAAAACAATGATATGCTAAGGTCAATCAATCACTTTTCGATATAAATCATGAAGACAATTTTAATTGCAAATCAAAAAGGTGGATGTGGAAAAACAATTACAGCGATTAGCCTCGCATCTGCGCTATCGCAAAAGGGTTATCAAGTAGCATTAGCCGATGCTGATAATCAAAAATCTGCTCGTCAATGGTTACAACAACGCCCAGATTCTGCCACTAAAATTGCAAGTTTAGATTGGAGACAAAATAAGTCAATTGGTGAAGTTCCTAAAGATATTGAATATTTAATTATTGATGCACCTGGTGCACTTTCAAGTGAGAAAGCGACTAGCTTAATTGGTGAAGCGCATACAATTATTACACCATTACAACCATCTTTTTTTGATATTGATAGTACGCGACGCTTTTTAAAACATTTGCAAGATGTTAAAAGAATTAAAAAAGGTAAAGTTGAAATTTTATTATTAGCTAACCGTGTTAAACCAAATATACAAGCTTCCACAGATATCCAAAACTTTTTTGAAAAAGTTGAACAAGAACCTGTCGCATGGATTTCTGAACGTACTGCTTATGGGCAATTAGCAATGCAAGGTTTAAGTATTTTTGATAAAACTCAAAAGATGTATTTAGCGATACAAAAACAGTGGCAACCTGTATTAAATAAGATCATTGATGATCCTAAAAATTGGTTTTAACATTTCTTTAAGAAAATGAAATTGAAACAGAATTTATTCAAGTTAACATCTAATTTAATGGATATATGATATTCATCTATCCTTTGGAATTTTTTCCAGTAATATAACAATCAAGCGAAGACATTTATCAGTGAATTCAGTGCAATCATATACGCCAACTTTGCAAAAAGCCCTGTTATTCGGACTTTTTGCTATTCTCATGTTTTTGAGCTTTCATGTCCTTAAATATTTTATTGTCCCTGTAGTTTGGGCGGCAATTATGGCTTATATGACATGGCCGTTATATCAAAGAACACTTAAGCTATGTGGTAATCGACCAACTGTCAGTGCAACTGTCATGATTATTTCTGTCATTATTATTGTCGGCCTACCTATTACCCTTGCAATATTCATGCTTCAACATGAAGGTCGCAACCTTTTCTATAAATTACAAGAACAGGTTTTTTCTGGTCATCTTACTGTACCTGAACTACTTCGTGACTTACCAATTATTGGTAAGGAAATTGCACGAACTGTCGCTGAAATTAATAAAGATCCTCATAGCATTACACAAAGTATTTCCACTTGGGTTCAAGGTCACTTAAATTACGGCAAAATCGTGATGAATGAAGTCAGTAAAAATATATTTAAGCTCTGCTTTGCAGTCATGTCTTTATTCTTCTTCTACCGTGATGGTCAAACTATTCTTAATCAAGTTCGTAAGGCTTTTGAGTTAATTATTGGTGAACGTATTCATCATTATTTCCGCACTATTTCAGATACCACACGTGCAGTTGTTTATGGAATTGGCTTAACAGCAGTTGCCCAAGCACTACTTGCGGGTATTAGTTATTTTGTTGCTGATGTACCTAATCCAATGGTACTTACAATTATTACCTTTATTTTAGCACTCATTCCCTTTGGTCCTCCATTTGCTTACACATCTGTGTCACTTTGGTTACTATCACAAGGTCATACAATTGAAGCAATTGGAGTAATGGCTTGGGGTGTCTGTGTTGTAAGCACTGCAGATAATGTCATTCGCCCATTAGTTATTTCTGGCGCAACTCAAATTCCATTCTTATTGATTATGTTTGGTGTTTTAGGTGGAATTGCGAGCTTTGGTTTAATTGGTGTCTTTATTGGTCCTGTAATTCTTGCCATTCTTCTTGCTATTTGGCGTGAATGGTTAAATGAACATACGACTGAAAGTGTTATGGTTCCCAAAGGTACTCTCATTTATGACCTAGATGACTCCTCCCAAATAAATAATAATGAGACGCATTTAAAATAAAGAAACATATTAACTCAACACGAAAGTTGACTGATTTGGTATCCTTTTTAAAACCTTATGATAAATAAACTTTTATAAAGGATACCAAACAAATGACATCATGCTTCAAACTAAGCACTTTAGGAATACTCTCCGCCATTGTTATGTCTGGTTGCTCTACGTCCCCAACATCACCACAAGTTCAAAAAGAAGTTATTACTATTAATTCAGTAAGTCCAAATGGCATTGGCGAGCGTATTGGTACAATTTCCCTTCAAGATAGTCAAAATGGTTTAGTCATCTCAACAGATCTATCATCTCTTCCTCCTGGTCCACATGGCTTTCATATTCATGAGAAAGGTTCATGTGAAGCTGCTGAAAAAGATGGAAAAATGGTGGCAGCCCTAGCTGCGGGAGGACACTACAATCCACATAAAGTAAATCATCACGGAAATCCAACTACAGGACATTTAGGTGATTTACCACTTCTTAATGTTGAAAATAATGGTGTAGCTAAAGTTACGTTAATTGCACCTCGCCTCACATTAAATGAAGTAAAAGGTTTAGCTATTATGATTCATGCAGGCGGAGATAATTACTCTGATGACCCAAAACCATTAGGTGGTGGTGGTGATCGTATCGCCTGTGGTGTGATTAATTAATATTATTTTTACTCAAAAGTATCTAAGAATATAATATAGGTACTTTTGAGTTTATTTACAAAAATAGTGTAAAAATTCACACTGTATTTATATTTACCAAAACATATCACAAAAAATAAAGCTTATAATTCAATTTTACTTTCTACTGTATTTTAGTTGCTAACTTCATAAATATTCCAAAAGTAATATAAAAATTGAGCTTGCATATGAAAACATCAACTTTTTTATCTATTTGTTTAGTCTTTATCTCCTCCTTTTCTTTAACTTCTTCAATTTTTGCCATAACCACATTAGAACTACAAAATTTAGTTCAATGTAATAATCTTAATATTGAGGATTACCGCCATTTCAGTGATCATTATGACGAGAAACTGCGCCAGCTCGGATGGAAACAAGATTTTAATTTAAGCCAGTATCCAATTTATATCTATACTCATTCCAAACCATTTGTTTTTTTTGAACGTCCAACACAAGAAATTGCAATTTCTAGAAATACATTTACAGCTATATATAGAGATGTTGATATTCAAGACCTATCGAATACCCTTGATATACCGCCATCACCTTTTTTAAATAATTCATCTAGATTTCAAGGTGAAAAACTCGTTCATATTGTACCAGCAACCAACCATCACTTAACTTACTATATAAAGCAGGTCCTTTTAGAAGTTGAGAACTCATCATCTACTGCTCTACTAGGATGTCGCTTTGAAATTGATAAAGCAGAAATGGAAAAACTTCTTAGAAAACTTGGAACTTCTTCATGATTTTTTGATGAATATTATACTTTTCTGTACCTGATATGCGAAATTAAACATAAGGGTTAATTCTTTTTAGATACACTTAATCTTTTGCATATTGATTCGACCATGATGAATATACAAACACTACGCATCTTAAGTTGTATTGAAGGAATATCATTTCTTCTACTTCTCTTTATTGCTATGCCTGCAAAATATATGTGGGGAAATCCTATTCTAGTAAAATATATTGGTATGGGACATGGTCTACTCTTCATGGCACTGATTGCTCTTTTACTTATTGTATGCCAAAAATATAAATGGCCTAATCATATTTTTATGCTTGGCTTTGTTGCAGCAGTTTTACCATTCGGACCATTTTTATTTGATAAAAAATTAAAAGAAATGATGTAACTTCATTTCTTATTTTCACGTATTAAATTTATTTAATAAAATCTTCAGAGCAGAAGAGCTACATTCAAGTAACTCTTCTACTTATATCACTTAGAACAATCCTTCTTTAACTCGATCATTCATCACATTTTTTAAACTCAATCGAGGGAGAGTAAACCAAATGATAATAAAAATAAAACATATTAAGCTATAAGCCCAAATATGGAATAACTCATAAAGCATTCTGCCTAGTTCTAGAAAAATAAAGAAACTGAGCATAAGTAATACTGAAACAACCGCTGCAACTGTACCTTTAGCAACATCGGAAGACATTAATGCAAACCGATAGAGGACAGAAAAACTCATACCCTCACCGAAACTCACCAATGTCATTCCTAAAATTAAACATATAATAAAATGCTCTTGCCAAATGGCGCCACACACTAAAATTAGTGTGCCAATCAACATTAGCGGTAATCCAATCAATATTGTTTTTCCAAGTGCTAGTCGATCAACTATTTTAAGCAAAACAATATTTCCTAAAATTAAACCACCTAATACAGGAAATTGAGCTAAGCCATATTGCATACTACTTAAACCCAAATACTCAACTAACATAACTGGAGATAATGCAATCCATAACATAAGTGGCATACTGACTAACGGTAATGCAAGTGTTAAAGCTAGAAACTTCTTATTCATTAACACTTTCTTAAAATCATCTACCATATAACGAATAGGCTGTTTAGGAATGCTTATTTTAGGATCAGGCATTTTGGCTTTTAAACCAAACCAGCTAAAAATTGTGAGTATTGCAATACCTATAAACCCCCAATGCCACGATACATGGTCAATCATAAATGCACCTAAAACAGGTCCTAATAAAGGTGCAAGTAAAGAAACATTTGCCATGAGCGCCATCACTTTAATTGCATCACGTTCATCAAATGTTTCCTGAATAGCGGCATAACCTACCGCAGTAATGACAGATAAACCAAAACCTTGTAAAAATCGTAATACAAGAAAACTTTCAATTCGGTTTGTTAATAAAATTAAAAAACAGGTTATCGCAAAAAAAAGTACACCGCTTAAAAGTACTTTTTTACGACCAAATCGATCAGATAATGGACCTAGCAACCAAGCAACACATGCTCCACCTAATAAATAAAATGACATAGAAGATGGGGCCCATGAGCTACTAACGCCAAAATCTTGGGTGATAGCAAGCATTGCTGGCTGAACTAAATCATTTCCGATATAAACTGAAAACTCAAATAGTACTAAAGCCAATGGGAACATCATTGTAGCTCGATTAAGTTTAACAGTTGGTGTACTTTGCATGGTCTACTACATTATTTGAATCATTGAAAAATACCTTATAAATATTTATAAAGCCTGATATAAAGTTAATCATCACATGATGGATTAAATTATCATTTCTAAGTTCTGTTCTCTACACTGCAATTATACAAGAAGAATTTGCTATAAATTGGTATAAAGAATTATCTTTAAAATAGTGTTCATTTTTATTATTTAGCCAAATACACCTATATACCTAGACAAGTGGATATTTTTTTTCATTTTTTAATCGCAAAGTAAATTTAAAGGGATTAATTTAATAATAATTTTCGTCTAAAAATATCGTTTTATTATGAAAACTTCTGCATAAACCACTACTTTTTTGTTATAAAGTAACTCTACTCTGTAAACTTTACAGAGTAAATTTCTGCTTTTGTTTACTTAATTGAGCATTTTTTATGGCACTTTCTAGTTTTGGCAAAATCCTTACTGTTTTAGACCTTTTCTCAGTGTCTCGCTCTGTGATTAATGTCGACATCATTAGTGAAGAGCTTGGATTATCAAAACCAACCAGTTATCGTTATCTTAAAGAATTAGTCTCTGCTGAACTTTTACAGCGTCTAAGTGGAACTTCTGGTGATTATACACTAGGCTCAAAAATTGCCATTTTAGATTATATTTCCCGTACTACAGATCCACTTGTACAAATCAGTATTCCATTCATGAAGGATATTGTTGAACGTACAGAGTTCTCCTGTTTGCTTACCCATTTAAACTATGATTCATGTATTGATTTACATGATGAAATTTTCAAAAATACTGTTTTACTTTCATATGGCCGTGGTTGCCCTCGTCCTGTTTTTGTAGGTTCATCTGCAAAAATCATGATGTCACACTTGCCTAAACAGCAAATCTTAAATTATTACCATCGCTATTCGGCAGAGCTTGCTGAACTTAGCTTTGCTACTGATGAAAATGAATTTTTAATCAAAATGAAAAAAATTAAAAAACAGGGTTATTATTTTTCAAATGGTGAATTAGATCCAAATATTGCAGGTGTTTCCGTTCCCGTAAAATTCTCAAGTAAAGAACCACCTTTAGCATTAACATTATTGGCATCTAAAAATCGTTTCGAATTTGTGAACTTACAAAAGCTTATTGCGATTTTAAAAGAAAATGCTCATCTAATTGAACAAAAGTTCCTAGCATCATCGATATCAAAAGATAAAAATTAATAATTTATTAAAATTATTAATTAAAAAATCATTGTTATAACCACAGTATTCTCATAATATGAATATTGTTCTTCACAACCATATCACTTCTTGTGATCTATAATTATCCTCCTCAGAAGTTAAAAGCACATATTAAAACATGTGCTTTTTGCTTTAATACAACTGATATTTTAGGATTAAATAAAAAATTTGAAATCTCATAGCATGATTTTAGAAATCAATTTATCTTCACATAATAAAGTTTCATTTTTATTCTCATCAAGCTGAATTAAATGTTTTCCATTTGAATAAATGACAATATTATTACCAATACAAAAACTCATTACCCCCTGTTTAATGACTTCTTTTTCTCCAGTTGGCTTAATCTTAATTAATTGCCATGAGCGTGGAATAAAACCAGGATACTTTTCACCATTTTTTTGATTATTTTCTAAAGATTGTTTTGCCTTAATTAAATTACCTTCAATAAATAATTCTTCTTCAGATTTTTGCTTCGTTTTAGCTGGATTAGCACCCGATGTTGTTTTTAAAGACTCCCCAGTATATTTTTGAGTAAAAAAATCAAGCCATCCAATTACTGCTTTTATAATTTTCACAGGCGCAAGAACTACATTTTTTAGTACTAAAAATGGACTTTCTTTGTGATAACCACTGCTATAAGGTCTTTGAATACAATATAAATTACCCTGTTGATCTACTTGAGGTTTCATAAAATCATACTGCTCATCACTGAGAATTGTATCTAAATCACCAGTTGATAAATCCAATCTGCAAATTTCTTTTGGACTAAAATCCAATCCATTGTCATATGCAATTCCACACGTATCATAAAAAATTTGCTGTGAATTTAGTGGATTAAAATAAGGATTCGCATCAAAACACTGACCTTCCGTAATAAACTGCATACTATTACCATCAAGTGCTAAAACACATAAATGTTGCTCATAATCCAAACTTTCACTTGCAGATAAAACTAAACGTCTTGTCTCAGCATCGTAATCTAAATCACGAATAATGAAGTCACTTTTTCTTAAAATTAATCCTTCAGCTTCTTGTAAATCATGAATATTTTTTAAACAAATTGAGCTTCCATCTTCTAAACTTGCTGTATAAATTAAATGATTTTCATCAATTACAATCATTCCTGTTGGATAAATTGCCATAAAATCTACGTCTTGATGTTCTTCATTTAACCCCATGAAGTGAGCACCTGTGCCTGTTGTTTTCCATTGCTTTTTTTGCTGAATTTGTAATAAATTCTTTTTATGCTTTTCTACCGATTCACATGGAATTATTTGTGTTCTTTGCTCATTGAAGAGATTTAATTGTCCACTTGCTAAATAAAAAATACGTGCCATTCATTTTTCCTATTTTTATTTTAAATAATCTTTAAAATATTAAACAAAATCAAAAATGTGATTATTATTTGCAAATATACCATTTTTTCCAAAAATCGATAATTGTTTCTCTCTTTATTTATTATTAGCATAAAAAAATTGCTCCCACTTTTGTGAGAACAACTTTAAATATCTTTGAATTAGACTATCTTTTTAAGGCTGTTTTAAATATGGCCAAGCTGCTTTCAAATAAATAAACATTGACCATAATGTTAAAATTACAGCCGTATAGAGTAATGCATAAGCTAACAATTCTAATGGTTGCCAATTCAGTAAAAATACAGATATTGCAATCATTTGAAATGCTGTTTTATATTTACCAACCGTTGAAACAGCAACATTCGTGCGTGCACCAAGTTCAGCCATCCATTCACGTAAAGCTGATACTGTAATTTCACGTGAAATAATAACAATAGCAGCAAATGCCATAGAAATAGAAGGTTGCCATTGAACCAAAACTATTAGTGCCGCAGCGACCATTAACTTATCTGCAACAGGATCTAAAAAGCGTCCAAAAGCAGATGTTTGGTTTAATGTTCTTGCTAAATAACCATCGAACCAATCTGTAACAGCAGCAACAATAAAAATGGCCGTTAAAATAATATGACGTGTCATACTATCTGGTACTTCAGTAATTCCTAATGCTGGTGGCCAATATGCCACAATCAAAAAGACAGGAATTAAAGCAATACGAGCTAATGTTAAAATATTTGGAATATTCAGGATTCGACCTGTTGTCATAGACACCGCCAGTTGTTCCCCTTAAATTTACGATGAAAAAACATCTAAATTTGAGAATTTATTCACCGTTAATGCGCCCACTTTATACGAAATGGAAGTATGTGTCACTAGGCAAAAATAGTAATTGTCTGTCGCGAAATCGCAATTAAACGGTCATTACAATCCCATAAATGAGCATATTCAGTAGAATAGCCATCTCGTGCATAATCTGTATAAACCTTGTATTTCATCCAATCATGTAAAGATGTTTGTAAAGATTGAATATATGTGACATGCCATGTAAGTGAACTTGCTAGTGCCATTTTATCTAGCATAGGTAATATGCCAGGAGGCCACATATCAAATGCAATCATCATATCAGCAATATTCATTTTTCTATTTTTGTGAAACTTTTCGTTAAATCTAAACCATCCAGAAAAATCTGATTGATCACTTCCTGTAAATGGATACGTCCCTTCCGCCCACACTAAATCCATCTGCTGAAAACACTGTGGTGCAAATGGTGGAAATTTCATTATTTCTAAAGTATCTGATTTTGGCAAAATTGGAGCTTCTCGTTCTTGCTGAACAATAATCTCTGATTGACGAGGAAGACCAAAACTCGCGATTAAAATACTCTGTACAACATCATCTTGCCAAAGTCTCACTTCAATGGTAGTTACCGATTTTCCTTCGCGAAGTATTTCTGCAGTTAATTTAGCTTTATCCATTTGCACAGGACCCACAAAGGTAATACTTGTACTGAGCAACTTCTTAGCTGAATCATTTACCGTCATTAATGCCTTATACATTAAAATACCAGCAACTAAGCCACCATAAATGGTACGTCCCTGCAACCATCCCTCAGGAATATTAATCCATTCTTGTGATTCTATTTCCTTATACAGTGACATAAGAGCCATTTAACTTTCCTTATTTATTATTTATCTTCATTAATCCTATTTCATTCAAAAATTTAAGTCATGACTTTTGAGTTAATCATTCTGCCATTGACGAATCACTCAAAAATAGCCATTACATTTTAGCCATGTAAGACTTTATAAATTGTCTTTGCCATTACTTCACCTAAACCAGGTACTAAAGTAAGATCTTTTTCAGAGGCCTTAAGCACACCCTGAATGCCACCAAAATGCGTTAATAAATCACGGCGACGCTTAGGACCTAAGCCAGGAATAACTTCTAAAATAGAAGAGCCACGCTTTTTATCACGTTTTGCTCGATGTTTAGTAATTGCAAACCGATGAGCTTCATCTCGTACCTGTTGAATTAAATGTAGCGCTTTGTGATCTTCAGGAAGTTGAATCTTTTCACCATCGGTAAAATGTAAAGTTTCTAAACCCGGCTTTCGACCTTCCCCTTTTGAAACACCAACCATGAAAGCATCTAAACCTAACTCTTGCATGACTTCCATTGCCATATGTAATTGCCCTTTACCACCATCTATCAATAGTAAATCAGGCAGCAGATGTTTTTTATAACGTCGTGTCAGGGCTTGACGCATTGCGGCATAATCATCACCTTCCGTAATATCTGTAATTGAAAATTGGCGATAATCTCGTTTACGGGCACCACCACTATCAAAAACAACACAAGATGCGATGGTCGCCTCTCCCATCGTATGAGAAATATCAAAACATTCAATGCTATCTATAGGTCGCCCAACAACCTCTTCAAGCTGATGAAAACGCTCATTTAATTCAAAATGATTGGCTAATTTTCCTTTAATCGCATGCTGCACATTCATTTGTGCAAGTTCAAGCCATTCTGCTCGTGTTTCACGGACGTTATGCTTAATTTGAATTTTCTTTTCAAACTGCTGAGCTAATGCTTTTTCTAAATCTTTTTGATCAGGTAAAGTTGTATTAATAATTAATTCTTCTGGGACTTCATCTGCGACTTGAAAGTAAAAATTGGCAATAAAATCAGATAACATTTGCCCTAAGTCATCCCCCAACATATCTGGAAAATAACTTTTACCTCCTAACATTTTTCCATTACGAACATGCATAATTTGTACGCATGTAACACCTGCTTCATAGGCGATTGCTAAAATATCGGCTTCGCCTTTTAACTTATAAATTGCTTGTTGTGACTGAACATCACGTAATAGTGCCATTCGATCACGATAAAACACCGCTTTTTCAAATTCTAAAGCTTCCGCAGCAGCTTCCATTTTTGTAATTAATTCTTGATTCAGCTCTTTGGTATCACCTTGTAAAAAACGAATCGAATTTTTAACATCTTCTTGATAAGCTTCAGGTGTAATTAAACCTACACATGGTGCTGAACAACGCTTAATTTGATATTGTAAACAAGGTCGTTTTCTTTGTGAAAAATAGCTATTTTCACACTGACGAACATTAAACAATTTTTGTAAAACGACTAAGGTATCTCGTGCATTATATGCACTAGGATAAGGTCCAAAAAACTTACCCACTTGATGCTTTCCTTTTCCGCGTCCACTAGCAATACGTGGATAAGGCTTATCGGCAGAAATAAAAATATAAACATAAGATTTATCGTCCCGTAACATAATGTTATACGGTGGGCGATGTAATTTAATTAAGTTCTGTTCTAGTAATAATGCTTCAGTTTCAGAACGAACAACTAACGTTTCAATATCATAAATACGAGCCACTAAAGCTTGTGTTTTAGGATGCTCAATCGTTTTCACAAAATAACTCGATACACGATTTTTTAAATTTTTAGCTTTGCCCACATACAATAATTCCCCCTCTTTACCTAACATGCGGTAAACACCGGGTAATGTGGTCATATTCGCTAAAATTTTCTCAATATGTTCTCGTGCGTTCTCGTTCACAATCAGCCTTATTTTTCACACTTCATCTCTTTGCACATGATGTGATGATTTCCACTCCATTTTCAAGCCCATTTCTTTATATTGAAGCAACGAAAGGTTTAAACAATCAAACTATCGCTAAAAACTATCAGTTTTAATATCTGAATTTGCTATGCTCAACATAATGAAAATAAACTAGAAATTAAGCTAAGGATTTCATTTTATGACGAATACCCATCATGCCTTTCATGTTATTCAGCCTACTACATCTATACATTCATCAGCTGAAAAGAATCGCTTGATTGGTCAACCGCGGTTTCATTTTGAACCTCAAGTCGTC
Organism: Acinetobacter equi; assembly: GCF_001307195.1. Lineage (NCBI taxonomy): Bacteria > Pseudomonadati > Pseudomonadota > Gammaproteobacteria > Moraxellales > Moraxellaceae > Acinetobacter > Acinetobacter equi. The sequence goes on from NZ_CP012808.1 coordinate 556,527, forward strand.
ATGCAATTATTGCGTACACGTATTATTGGACAAGATGCCGCATTAAATGAAATTGAAAAAATGCTGCATGTCGTTAAAGCAGATTTTTCTAGTCCTGATAGACCATTATCTGTCACGCTCATGCTCGGACCTACAGGTGTAGGAAAAACTGAAACTGTTCGTTTAATTGCCGAAGCAATTTATGGTCGCCCAGATGCTTTTTGTCGTATTGATATGAATACCTTAGCTCTAGAACATTATGCTGCCGCACTCACAGGTGCTCCTCCCGGTTATGTCGGTTCAAAAGAAGGTCATAGTCTATTTGATGAAACTGCAATTAATGGTAGTCATACACGACCAGGCATTATGCTATTTGATGAATTAGAAAAAGCATCTCCTGAAGTCATTCGTGGATTAATGAATGTTTTAGATACAGGAAGACTGACATTAACTGCGGGAACAAAAACGATCGATTTTCGTAACTGTATGATTTTTATGACCTCAAATGTTGGCGCTCAAGCGGCTCAACAATATTTAGATAAACTTAGCTTTTTGCCGCAAAAATTACAAAATTTATGCCTGCAACGTGTACCAACAAAAACTATTATCACCAAAGTTATGCAACGAAAATTTGATCCTGAATTTTTAAATCGAATTGATCGAACATTACATTATCAGGCTGTTTTAGAAGATGCTCTTCCGCGCCTCATTCATATTGAATTAGAAAAACTCAATAAACGCTTACAACATCAGAAAAGAACTGTTGAATTAACAACGGCAGCCCAAACTTATTTTTATCAAGGACATGATATCCGTTATGGTGCACGACATTTAGCTCGAAAAATTAGAACTGAACTAGAACCAATTTTAGCTGTTTATTTTCTTAATTTTCCAGAGAAAAATCATGTTGTAATTGATGCTAAAGATGGCAATTTAACTATCAAACCTGAATAAAAATATAATCTTTCCTTTTATATTTTCTCATGAATACGATTGAATATAAAAGGAAGTTTATTTTTATAGAATTAACTCAAATTTAAATCTAATGCTTTACAAAATGCCTGCTTATTTCTTGGAGCAACAATAATAAATTTATCTTTTCCATTTTGAGTATATTCAAGTTTTAAGCGATCTAGAGATAATGCTGGTGAAGCAACAGAATTTGTTGTCGTTTCAATTTTATGGATTTGTTCCAACGGAATCTGCCATTTCAAAAACATACATTTAATGATTAGTTTGCCATTATCAATTACATAGCGTGTATTTATAGCAGGCCACCAAATAATAAAAATTGTTAAAATATACGTTGCCGTATGCAATGGATAAGCTGAAATATTGCCCTTAGCTTGCATTGATAACAGCAATTGTATAAGAAGCCCTGTCATACAAACTAAAAAAGCCAAAACCCACCAGTCTATTTTTGAATGAAATTTTTGCATTATTACCCCCTCTTAATAACATAATATTTATCATAATATTTATCATCCATATATATGATATCCGTAACCATATTTTCATCATTTCCATAAATATATCTATTACAAACACCTCACTATATTTTTTCAATATAAATAAAAAAGCGCCCTTACGGACGCTTTATAAAATAATTTTAAAATACATAAGGACGTATAAAAATAAGGAAGAAAATACCTAACATTAAGAACCATTTTAAGAAGTAATAAAGTTTACGGTTCGTTTGCTTTAATGCTTTTGCTTTAATACGAATTTGGTAAATATATCCAAATGCTTTATTCAGACCACCTGTTTGATCTCCTGCTTCATTCGGAGAACTTGCAGCAGTCATTACTTTACGACCAAACCAATGGTTAAAACGTTCCATCAGCTTAGATTTTAAAGGACGCTCAACATCGGCAAAGAAAATAATACGGTTTTGATCTGTGGTATTTTCAGCATAGTGAATATAAGTTTCATCAAACACGACGCTTTCACCATCTCGCCATGAATAACGTTGCCCATCAACATCAATAAAACAGCGATCATCATTTGGTGTCATTAAACCAAGGTGATAACGCAATGAGCCTGCATATGGATCACGATGACGAACCAAACGACTATCTGGTGCAAGTTCAGTAAACATTGCAGCTTTAATAGAGGGTAAAGTCTTTAATAATGCTGTAGTTTTTGGACAAAGCTCTGCAGCTGATGGATGTGCTGAGTCATACCATTTTAGATAAAAACGTTTCCATCCTGTTTTAAAGAATGAGTTAAAGCCAAGATCATCATATTTACTTGAAGCTTTAATACCACCTTGCTCGTATAAAGCTTTTGCTTCATCACGAATCATTTCCCAGTTTTCATCAAGTACTTTTAAATCTTTAAAATATTGAGTATCAATATAAGGCTGATTTGGTACTTTGGAAAAAATGTACATCAAATAATTGATTGGTGCGAGAATCGTCGAGTGATCAAAGAACTGACGATAAAATGAGTGACGTACCTTACCTCTTTGTTGAATATACAACGCAGATAGAATAAAGATGGCCAGAATAATCCACTTAATCATAAATTTACCAAAATAGGTTTCTTTAAATTAGGGTGCCTACCTTTTTAATTAAGCACGGAATTTTATGTGAATTATAACAAATGTTTAAATTTATAAATGGTTTAATTTAGAATATTATTAATACAATTTTGTAATGATTATATATCTTATAAAGATATTTTTATATAAATAAAACTTGAATTATCTTTATATTACCCGATATAAAAATAGTGACACTGATGAAAAACATAAGTTGAAACATATGTTTCAAAATAGCGATATACATCCTTGTCTATTCAACAAAAGATAGCTTAAAAAGAATGCCATCAAGAATAGATGACCCTTGCGTCACGGCTTACGACTAATTTGTTACGTTCTTTTTAGATATAGTTATCGTAAAATTAGCGAAGTAAAAATGTGATTAAATTTCGCACAAACTTCAAAACATCAATTTAGAAGTCCTCCATAATAAGGGAGATCAGGCATGATCCACGCAGGCAATGCCATTACCGTCCAAATGCTTTCGGACGGAATTGCAGAATTCCGCTTTGACCTACAGGGTGAGTCGGTTAACAAATTTAACCGTGCAACACTAGAAGACTTTAAAGCAGCAATTGATGCTGTAAAGACCAATAGTGATATTAAGGGCTTAATCGTAACAAGTGGTAAATCCACATTTATTGTTGGGGCAGATATTACTGAATTTGGTGAAAATTTTGCCAAAGGGGAAGCAGCAATTGTTGAATGGGCTGGGCCAATCCATGATCTTTTCAACTCATTTGAAGACTTAGAAATTCCTAAAGTTGCAGCAATCAATGGCATCGCTCTTGGCGGTGGTTTTGAAATGTGCTTAGTATGTGACTATCGTGTGATGTCTGAAGCTGCAACTGTTGGCTTACCAGAAGTTAAACTTGGCATTATTCCAGGCTTTGGTGGTACCGTACGTTTAAGCCGTGTTATTGGTATTGATAACGCAATTGAATGGATTGCAACATCTGCAAATAAAAAACCTGCTGCTGCACTAAAAGATGGTGCTGTTGATGCAGTTGTTGCGGCAGCTCAATTACAAAATGCGGCAATTGATCTTGTTAAACAAGCAATTGAAGGCCGTCTAGACTGGAAAGCAAAACGCCAAGAAAAATTAGACCCAGTGAAGTTAGATGTACTTGAACAAATGATGGCGTTCAACTCATCTAGAGGTGTTGTCTTAGCAAAAGCAAATCCTGCTCAATACCCTGCTCCAAAACTTCTTCTTGATTCTCTTCAAGCAGGTGCAAGTGTTCCACGTAACGAAGCACTTCGTGCAGAAGCTGAAGGTTTTGCTAAAGCTGCGGTTACACCTCAAGCAGAAGCGCTTATTGGTTTATTTATTAATGACCAAGTTGTTAAAAAAGCCTCTAAAAAACATGAAAAAGGTGCACATCCTGTCAACCAAGCTGCTGTATTAGGCGCGGGTATTATGGGTGGTGGTATTGCTTATCAAGCGGCAAGCAAAGGCACTCCAATTATCATGAAAGATATTGGTAATCCACAACTTGCATTAGGTATGGCTGAAGCGAACAAATTGCTAACAAAGCAAGTTGAACGCAAAAAAATGACACCTGCAAAAATGGGTGAAACACTCGCTCGTATCCGCCCAACTTTAAGTTATGACGAATTTAAAGAAGTGGATATTGTGATTGAAGCAGTGACTGAAAATCCTAAAATTAAAGAAGCTGTACTTAAAGATACTGAAGCAAAAGTAGGTCCAAATACTATTCTTGCTTCAAATACTTCTACAATTTCAATTACACGTTTAGCAAAAGCTTTAGCACGTCCTGAAAACTTTGTAGGTATGCACTTCTTTAACCCAGTACACATGATGCCTTTGGTTGAAGTTATTCGTGGCGAACAAACGTCTGAAGAAGCTGTTGCAACGACTGTCGTTCTTGCTCAAAAAATGGGTAAAACTCCGATTGTTGTCAATGACTGCCCAGGCTTCTTAGTTAACCGCGTTTTATTCCCTTACTTTGGTGCATTTGACCTTCTTCTTAAAGATGGTGCAGATTTCCAACAAATTGATAAAGTAATGGAAAAATTCGGCTGGCCTATGGGTCCTGCTTACCTTATGGACGTTGTAGGTATTGATACAGGTGTTCATGGCGCTGAAGTTATGGCTGAAGGCTATCCTGATCGTATGAAACCAGACTTCAAAGGTTCAATTGAAGTCATGTATGAAAACAAACGTCTAGGTCAAAAAAATGACGTTGGTTTCTATAAATATGAACTTGATCGTAAAGGTAAAAAAGCCAAAGTGGTTGATCCAACTGCTTACGAACTTGTTGCGACTGTTGCAACAACAGAAAAACGTGAATATGACGCTCAAGAAATTATTGACCGTATGATGCTTGCTTTCTGTAACGAAACAGTTCGTTGCTTGGAAGATAAAATTGTTGCTACACCGCATGAAGCAGATATGGCAATGATTATGGGTGTTGGTTTCCCTCCATTCCGTGGTGGTCCATGCCGTTATATCGATCAAACAGGTGTAACTGAATACGTTGCACTTTGCGATAAATATGCGCACCTTGGTAAAGCTTATGAAGCGCCACAAATGTTGCGTGACATGGCTGCTCACAATAAAAAATTCTACGGTTAAGGAGCGACACGAATGGCTACTTTAAATCCACGTGACATCGTTATTGTTGATGGCGTTCGTACAGCCATGGGCAAAAGCAAAAATGGTATGTTCCGCAATGTTCGTGCCGATAGCATGTCTGCGGATTTGGTTCGTGCGCTTGTTGCTCGTAACCAATTCGATGTAAATGAAGTTGAAGATGTAATCTGGGGCTGTGTAAACCAAACTCTAGAACAAGGGATGAACATTGCACGTAACGTTGCTTTACTTGCCGATCTTCCTAAAACAGTTGCAGGTCAAACTGTAAACCGTTTATGTGGTTCTTCAATGCAAGCAATTCATACTGCAGCGGCTCAAATTGCAACTAACCAAGGTGATATTTTCATTATTGGTGGTGTTGAACATATGGGTCACGTCAATATGATGCATGGTATTGATCTTAACCCTGAAGCATCTAAACATTATGCAAAAGCATCTAACATGATGGGCTTAACTGCTGAAATGTTAGGTCGCATGAACGGTATTACACGTGAAGAGCAAGATGCTTTTGGTGTCGAATCTCACCGTCGTGCTTGGGCTGCAACACAAGAAGGTCGTTTTAAAAACGAAATCGTAGGCGTTGAAGGTCATAATGCTGATGGCTTTAAAATCCTTTGCGATATTGATGAAGTTATCCGTCCAGATTCAAATATTGAAGCATTTAGTGCTTTGCGTCCTGTATTTGATCCTAAAGGTGGAACTGTAACAGCTGCAACATCTTCAGCATTGTCTGATGGTGCTTCTGCAATGTTATTGATGTCTGCTGAACGTGCTCAAGCATTAGGTTTAAAACCACGTGCTGTGATTCGCTCTATGGCGGTTGCAGGTTGTGATGCAGCAATTATGGGTTATGGTCCAGTACCTGCAACTCAAAAAGCATTAAAACGTGCGGGTTTAAGCATTGCAGATATTCAAACTGTTGAATTAAACGAAGCTTTTGCTGCTCAAGGTTTGTCTGTACTTAAAGGCTTAGGTCTTTATGAGAAACAAAATATTGTAAACTTGAACGGTGGTGCAATTGCGCTTGGTCACCCATTGGGTTGTTCTGGTGCGCGTATTACGACTACGCTTCTTAATGTAATGGAACAACAAGATACACAAATTGGTTTAGCAACAATGTGTATCGGTCTAGGTCAAGGTATTGCAACAATTATTGAACGTGTTTAATTCTAAGCGCTCATAAATACAAAAGTTGTATAAAAAATCCTCGCTTTTGCGAGGATTTTTTATTACTTTAATATCTATATTTTTAAAATTTATAAATGAACTATAACGAATGAATAAAAACTTTCTTCTATTCGCTTCACTAAGCCCTTTACTTATTTCAGGGTGCGTTTCTAATAATGAAATTGGAAGCAACACTCGTGATTTATTAAAGACACAATATGAATACAACTATAAATGGATAACTATAGTCGAAGATGAGGTTATTGCTTTTGGTCAACCTAAAAACCCATTACCCAATATTCCTGAAGATAGTATTGTCGTAGCTGGTCAAAAATATAGTTATGTAATTACTCAAGGTGGTGCAGCCTTTTTAGCACTTATGAATCAACTTGATACCCAATATATTCAAATAAATCGTAATCTAAACTTTCAAACACCATCTTCAGACAGTAATCAATTTTCTGGAGCTATACAATTTACTTATACTCCTACAAATAGAACTATCAATCCACAAGAACTAGCTCTTTTAAAAAAATATGGTATATCTAATTGTAGTTGCAATAATATTGAAGAATTAGATGACTTAAAAAAATTAACATTTGATATTCAACTTTCAGGAACTATTTATCCTGTTGCAAATAATATTCATTCATTTAAACAATTAAGTAAGCCCTACCAAATTAAAATTCAAAATAGCCAATATATTCCAGAAGAAAAAAAAACTCCTCTAATAGAAAAAATTGTTTTCACACCTTTCGCAATTACGTTTGACATTATTGCTCTACCAGTAAAAGCATTAGGTATTATTTATCAACCTTGAAATTTCTGACTTTTTATAAAATTTGCTATGCCTCTTACAGATTAAATAGAAACTTAATAAATTTAATCTGTATGTTTTACTCCCCTGTACATGTAATTAGATAATCTTATTTAAATTCTTCCAAAATAAGCCCTGCTCTTAAACCTTTTTTCACATGAATATTAGGGAATAAAATACATGTATAATCTTGTTGTGCTATATAATTTCCACTGCGCTGAGCAGCAATTATCTGACCTTGTTCAAAGCTTGAAAAATTAGGTGCATCTTCAGCTAAGTTCAATTTAAAGTCATCATCCTGTTTCAATATTGAAGCAACAACTTTAAATTTTCTAACTGTATTTTTTGTTCGAGTAGGCAAAATATTGTCACTTAAAAGTGCCCTTAAAACACTATTAATTGCATTAAATTGACTTAAATCATTTTGTCCAGAAGGTTTCGCAGCACCTAACTCTAAAGTCACACTTGCAACCTGACTTGCTCTTTGAGTAAAGGACGTGAAGGTATGACCAGTTTCACCATGAAATACCAAAGCATCCATATCTGCGGCATTTAGGCTTCTTAAAACATCTTCGTCATAAGCTTCTTGCTGATATGGAAAAATGGCAAATACAGGCAATAAAGATGATCGAATTGCAGTATGCAAATCATAGTGATAACGCTGAACTTGTGGTTTCGATTCTTCAAAAAATTGCTGAACCAAATGTTCTAATTGTTCTGCTCTTTGTGTTTCTTTTGATTTTTCTAATTGAGCATACTTCCCTAAAAACATTCGGTTCATATCATTTTCAATATATCTTGAACCATTTCGAATTGCATCGGGATTTCCCAATACTAAAAGTAATCTCGTTTTTAAATGTAAATTTCCATTAAAAAGATCATGAAAAATTTGCTCTAAAAGTTCAATTGGTGCAGTTTCATTGCCATGTATTCCTGCTGAAATAACCATTGATTTTTCATAAGATTGCTTGGGTGTAAAACACCATATGCCCTCGCCTAACCATTGCCAAATAAAATTATGGCTTTCACCTTGCTTCTGCAACGGTATAATTTGTTGCAGAATATCCTTTAGAAAATTCATTCTTTTTATACTCAATCCATTCAGCTACTATTTTTGAAAATGGTAAATTGAACCTAAGCCTAAAATTTTTGTAAGTTCATCAAGTGCAGTTCGACTTTCTATAAGCAATAAAGGATCGGCCAAATCTTCCTGAACTAGTCGATCTCGGTAAAACCGATCTACCCAATGATTTAACCTTGTAAATAAGTCATCATTCATTAATATATGTGGATTAATTGCCTGATATTCTTGTTCATTTACAGCAACTCTTAAGCGCAAACATGCAGGTCCACCACCATTTTTCATGCTTTCACGCAAATCAAAAACTTGTATTCGATCTATTGGTGTTCCCATTTGAATCATGTCATTCAAATATGTCCAAACCGCCTGATTTTGTCGTGATTCTTCAGGAACAACGATAGTCATTCCACCATCTTGGCGAGTTAAAATTTGACTATTAAATAAATATGTTGCGACAGCATCTGCAACAGATACTCGCTGTTCAGGCACTTCAATGGCAATTAATTCATGACCAAGCGCGTGCATTTTTTTGCGAATTTCATTTAAAGCATCTGCTTGATTTAAAAATGCGTGTTGATGATGAAATAAAACATTTTGATTACTCACCGCAATCACATCATTATGAAATACGCCTTGATCAATCACGTCTGGATTTTGTTGGATAAAGACTGTTTTTTCTAAATCTAATTGATGCAATCGAGCAATTGCCTGACTTGCTTCTAAAGATTGGCGTGCAGGATAACGCTGTGGTGCAATATTTCCATTTAAAAACTGTTGCCCATAGACAAATACTTGCACACTCGCCTGATCGTATGCACCACCTAAACGGTTATGATTCGCTGCCCCTTCATCGCCAAACAAAGAAACTTCAGGTAATGCAGCATGATGCGTAAAATAACGTTCATCATTAAACATTGCTTTTAGAATTTCTGTTGTTGTTGAATGTTCAATTGAACGATGAAATTTATTATTTAAATTGGCAGCAGTAAAATGAATTCTGCCATCTAAGCTATCTGAAGATGGTGAAATGGTCGCTGCATTTGCTGTCCACATACATGATGCAGAACTTAACGATGATAACAAATCAGGGGCAATTTTTATGGCTTGTTCAATGACTTGTAGATCATCTCCATGAAAACCAAGCTGTCTTAAAATTGGCACATGCGGTCTTTCTTGAGGTGCAAATACACCTTGTTTAAATCCTAAATCTGCTAAGGTTTTCATTTTTAATAAACCTTGCTTAGCTGCCAACTTGGGATTTGACGCATCACGCTTATTTTTAGTAGATGCTTCATTGCCATAGGAAAGCCCTGCATAATGATGCGTAGGACCAACTAAACCATCAAAATTAATTTCATATCCCGCCATCTTCGCCTTCCTCATTCGATTTAAACGTGATTCCAGGCAGTAATTTTTCAGGCAAAACGACCTGTTCACTTTCTAAAGATGCAATTGGCCATGCACAATAATCAGCAGCATATAATGCACTCGCTCTATGATTTCCCGATGCACCAACTCCACCAAATGGTGCTGCACTTGATGCACCCGTAAGCGGTTTATTCCAGTTCACAACACCAGCACGTGCTTCAATCAGTAGACGCTCAAATAAATCTCGTTGCGTGGAGACTAACCCCATCGACAAACCAAATCGTGTTTTATTGGCAAGTGTTAAAGCTTCATCAAAAGTGTCATACCGATAAATACAGGTTAAAGGTCCAAAATATTCAGTATCAGGAAGAAGATTTTTAATCGCTGTAACTTCTAAAATACCCGGTGTTAAAAATGTACTATTGGCATTCGGTTGCGTCATTTTTAACAACGGCTTTGCACCTAAGTGAATAAGATTTTGCTGTGCATCTAACATTCTTTGGGCAGCATTTAAAGAAATTACCCCTCCCATAAATGGCTGTGGCTGTGCATTCCATTTTCCAATTTGAAGCTGACAAGAAACTTCTACAAATTTTTGAATTAGTTCATCCCCCTCCGCACCTGATTTAATCAATATACGACGAGCACATGTACATCGTTGTCCTGCTGAAATAAATGCAGATTGAATCATTAAATTGACTGTAGCATCGGTATCCTGCACATCTTCAATAATCAATGCATTATTTCCACCCATCTCTAAAGCCAATATTTTTTCTGGAGTACCTGCCCATTGTCTATGTAATAAATGACCTGTATCTGCACTTCCTGTAAATAACAAACCATCAATTTCAGGTGAATTTGCTAAAGCTTCTCCTGTTGTTCGTCCACCTTGAACCAAATTTATAACACCATCAGGCAAACCTGCTTTTTGCCATAATTTAATGGTTTCCTCACCTGTCCAAGGTGTTAATTCACTTGGTTTAAATACGATGGTATTTCCTGCAATTAATGCAGGAACAATGTGCCCATTCGGTAAATGTCCTGGAAAATTATAAGGTCCAAAAACAGCCAAAACTCCATGTGGTCTGTGGCGTAAAGAAGCAATCCCATCGGCTAATAGTGTTTGACTCTCACCTGTTCTTTGATGATATGCCTGAATTGAAATTGCCACTTTTCCGATCATGGCTTGAACTTCGGTTAATGCTTCCCAAAATGGTTTACTTGTTTCTTGGCTAATGACACTAGCTAAATGATCTTTACTTTCTTCTAACAATACTTTGAATCTTTCGATAATTTCTAATCGTTCTTGTAAAGATCGTTTTGCCCATATTGGAAAACTTTGACGTGCAGCAAGACAAGCACGCTCAACATTTTCTTCAGTTGCTTCATGCCCTGACCAAATTTCTAATTGTGTAATCGGATCTAATTTTTGCCATTGTAGTCCTGAACCAGAAATCCATTGTCCTCGAATAAATAATTGTCCTTGTAACATTAGCTTCTCTCCCTTGTATGTAGGGCTAAAATACGAACATAATCATCATCTTTTACATTCAATAAATCGGCTTGTTCTTGTGTGATTTCTAAAATATTAATGTCTTTTTCTATTTTGTTATTCAGCAAAATAACTCGATAATTCTGGTAATCATCGTTCGCCATCATATAAGTTGATTCGTCTAGTTGAACTTTAGAAACAATTTGTACCTGAACAACACGGCATAGTTTTACAGCATTTAAATCTTTTATTTCTGCTTCTACCGTTGGACCGCCATCAAAAATATCAATATAACCTCGACACTTTAATCCCTCTTCAAGTAATAACTGATATGCTGGAACGGTCTGTTCATGAACTTGTCCAATTACTTTACGAGCTTCTTCTGGTAATAAATCGACATAAACAGGAAATCTTGGCATAAGCTCTGCAATAAATGCTTTTTTACCAATTCCACTCAAATAGTCTGCTGCTGCAAAATCCATCTTAAAAAAATGCTGTCCTAAGGCATTCCAAAATGGCGATTTTCCTTCGACATCCACATAACCTCGCATTTCAGCAATTAATTTCTTTTTAAAATGTTGCTGGAAAGCTGAAATAAATAAGAACCTCACTTTAGATAAAAACTTCCCATTACAATTCATTCTAAAATCAGGATCTAAAATCAGTGAACACAACTCACTTGAACCTGTTAAATCATTCGATAAAAATAAAGTATCTAAAGTTTTATAAACCTCTAACTCATCCGAAGCATGGACTTGTGTGCCCACATGATAACTATAAAAAGGACTGTCCAAACCAACAGCAACCTCAATCGCACTCAAGCCAACAACACGGTTTGAATCTAAATCTTCAAGAACAAACAAATAACCTTTATCCCCTTCTAATACTTCATTTTTTAATGTTTTACGTGTACGTGTAATTCGCTTAGATAGAATTTCTATATTGACCGGCAATGAGGTAAATCCAACACCTGATTTTTCTGCCAAACAGAAAATATCTTTCAAATCCTTTGCTTCTGCATGCCTAATCATCATCATTGAAAAACTCCTATTTTTGATTTACGAAACAAGCAAGCGCACAACCAAAACGAGTGAGTCCCTCGTAAATATCTTCTTCAGGAATAATCAATGATGGTGTAAAGCGCACAATATTAGGACCTGCAATTAAACTAAATACACCTTCGTCAACACCTAAGTTAACAATTTCTTTTGCTCGATTTGCATATTCTTCTTTTAATACACAGCCTAAAAGTAAACCTTTTCCACGAATTTCTTTGAACACAGAATATTGTTCATTCAGCTTTTGAATACCATCAATAAATAACTGTGAACGTATTGTTACTCCGTCTAAGATTTCTGGACTGTTAATAAGATCAAATACCGCACCAGCAACAGCACATGCAAGTGGATTTCCACCATATGTCGTACCATGATCTCCAACAACAAACTGTTGACCTAATTCTGTTGTGGTGAGCATCGCACCGATAGGAAAACCACCACCTAAAGCTTTTGCTGTTGTAAGCACATCAGGAACAATGCTCGTATGTTGGTAAGCATACAACGCTCCTGTACGCCCCATCCCTGTTTGAATTTCGTCAAAAATTAATACTGCTTTATGCTGATGACATAACTCACGAACACCTTTCAAAAAGTCGTGATCGGCAACAATAATTCCACCTTCACCTTGAATCGGTTCAAGAATAACAGCACATACCTCATCCGTTATCGCAGCCTTAAATGCATCTAAATCATTAAATGGTAAATGCGTAATACCTTCTGGTAAGGGTGCGAAATCTTGAGAATACTTCGGTTGACCACCTGCACTCACTGTAAATAAAGTTCTGCCATGAAATGCATTTTTAAATGCAATAATCTTATTTTTATTTGCATGTCCTGATTGCAGACCAACCTTACGAGCCAATTTAAGGGCAGCTTCATTTGCTTCAGCACCTGAGTTACAAAAAAACACTTTTTCAGCAAATGTATGATCTATGAGTTTTTTTGCCAATTTTAAAGCGGGTTCATTGGTAAAGCCATTCGCTAAATGCCAAAGTTTTTGCCCTTGTTCAAGTAATGCATTTACAGCTATAGGATGTAAATGACCTAATGCATTTACAGCAATACCACCAACAAAATCAATATATTCACGATCATTTTGATCCCATAATCGAGAGCCTTGGCCACGCACAGGAATAGGTTGTGCTGGAGCATAAATTGGCACCATAAATTGATCAAAATCTTGACGACATGGAGAATAATTATTCATAGCTTCCTCTCTATTAATTCATACATTTACTCTGTTTTTATGCAGAAAGATAAAGCTTTGCTGGTTAGAACCATCAATTAAAAAATCAACAAATATCTTATTTTGCTTTCTTTTTTTTAAAAAATACTGATCTATAAAAAATAAATAGTGAGCCCTCGTAAGACCAGTATTTTTTGCATATCTATCCTGATGAGATCATTAGTATGGAAAATTAATTTGATCTGAAGAAGTTGTCATTTTGATTTAAATCCCATAAATTTTAAGCAAAATGATAAGTATGAATGACAATATGAATGATACGGATGATCAAATTTTAGGGTTGCTTCGAAAGAATGCCCGAATTTCAATAACGGATTTAGCGGCAAAAATTAAGGTTTCACGTGCCACAATTCAAAAGCGTATAGAATATATGGAAAGACATGGCATTATTCATGGCTATACTATTCGGGTAAAACCTAATGTAGATAAAAATATCATTCGTGCATGGATGTATATTCAAGTTGAAGGGAATAAAACGAATACTGTGACACAACAACTCTGTCTTGAACCCGCTATTCTTAAATTACACACAACAAATGGGAAATGGGACTTATTGGTCGAATTAGAATCTGATAGTTTGGAGAATTTTGATCGAATCTTAGATCGTGTTCGGACAATTACAGGCATTTCTAATACTGAAACAAGTATTTTACTTTCTACGTATAAAGCTTGAATTTTGTTACAGCTTTGTAATTTTAGCTTATTTCCCAATCATTTAAAAAAAATCACAACTCAACCTGCCATACATTTAATTCAATTCAGTTTAAGATCATTTCTACTGTCTTGTTATTCATCATTCTGGGGTCACAATTATGAAAATCTTAAAAACTGTTTTATCTATTGTATTTGTTACAAGTGCAACAACAGCAATAGCAACTGAACAAGTACAACCAACTCCTACTCAAGCCATTAAAACCGCAATCGATGTAACAGCAGAAGCAACTCATAATGCCGTAAAACAAGATGTATATGCTGTGAAAAATGCGACTACGCAAGAAGTCATTGCAGATAAAAATGTGACAAAAATGGAAGAAAAAATGGCTCAAAAAGAGTTTAAAGAAAAAACACGAGCTGAAAAAGCAGAACTAAAACAAGAAACAAAAGCAACAGTCACCGCTCAAAAAGGTGTTGCAAAAGCAGATGATGTAACAGTTAAAACAGATGTTAAAAGTGAAGTAAAAGCGATTGAGGCTAAAACCAAAATCGAAGAAAAAGCAATCGATGTTGAAGCAACAAAAGAAGAAGAAAAATCTGAAGATAAAAAAGGCTTCTTCTCATTTTTCAAAAAGAAAGCTGATTAATATTTCTATATCCACAATGATACAAATAAACAAAGGATGCTTAAGCATCCTTTTTATTTTAAGTAAAATTTAATGTTCATGATTAACCATAGGTCGGGCAACCGTAGATTTTGCATCGACAAGTTTTTTACCAAAATGAATATGATTAAATAAAATATTTAAGAAAATTGCCATTACACAAGTTGAGCTGATGCCTGAATGGAAAAGTGTTTTAAACCAAACTGGAAATTGTGCATAAAATGAATGGTCAATAATAGGGATCATACCTGCAGCCAATGATGTCGCAACAATAATTAAATTTTTCTGTTCGCTGTAATCTAATTTAGCTAGTGTACGAATACCACTTGCAGCCACAGTTCCAAATAAAACTAAACCTGCTCCACCTAAAACTGGAGTTGGAATGGCAGCAATAAGACGCCCCATAACTGGAAGCAATCCAAGCAATACTAAAATAATACCACCAGCTGCAACTACAAAACGACTTTTCACACCTGTAATCGCGACAAGTCCGACATTTTGTGCAAATGCACTTTGCATAAATGTGCCAAAGAAAGGCGCTATTGCAGATGACAGCATATCTGCTCTTAAACCATCAGCAATACGCTTATCATCCACATCTGTGCCTACAATTTCCCCTACCGCAATAATATCTGCTGTTGTTTCCGTCAATGTCACAATCATGACAATCACCATAGCAAGAATCGCTGAAAGATGGAAAGTCGGTGCGCCAAAGCCTAGAAAATCAGGAAATGCAAACCAAGCGCCATCGCCTACTTTTGAAAAATCTCCAAAACCAAGTACATAAGCTAAAATAGAGCCAATAACAATCGCAAGTAAAATACCCACACGGCGAATCGTTTCTGAACCAAACCGGCTTAATAACAATAAAATACCCAATGTCATTGCTGCTAAACCAATATTTTGAATTGATCCCCAATCTGCTGCATTACTATTCCCCCCCATAACCCAACGAACAGCAACAGGCAATAAAGATAAGCCAATAATCGTAATAACACAGCCCGTAACGACTGGCGGGAAAAAACGAATTACTTTTGCAAAAAATGGAGCAAGCAATAAACCAATAATAGAAGATGCGATGACTGCGCCCAAAATAGCATTAAAGCCTCCTCCAGTCGTTGCAATACCAATCATTGTTGCAACACCAGCAAAAGATACGCCTTGTACCAAAGGCAAGCGTGCTCCAAAATATTTCACACCTAATGTTTGTAATAAGGTTGCAAGACCACCAATGAAAAGAGATGCTGTAATTAAAATACCAATTTGAGCTGCATTTAATCCTGCTGCTGTACCCACAATTAAAGGTGGTGCAACTATTCCACCGTACATCGTTAATACATGCTGCAAACCAAAAGTTAAACTTTTACCTACACCCAAAAATTCATCTTCAGGAGAAATTTCATGTATTTTTTCTGTCATAATATTGCTCCTTTCATCACTACGTGATGTCTAAATACATATTCCGTAAAACTTTTAAAATATTTTTAGAAATTACATTGTTTAAAAGTTAAGTTTTATATTTAGAAAGCTAGAGCAATTAATGTGCCACTCTTTTTACGCTTAGAATGACACGCTAAGTTTTATGTTTATGCCGCTAATAATGCTTTAGCCGCAACTCGATGTTTGAATTTTAACTCTTCAAGATCAATCCCTTGCAATATGCCAGATTTTACTTTCCATGCACCAGCAACCATCACATGCTCAGCTTTATCTGCACCACATAAAAGCAAAGCTGAAATAGGATCATGACTTCCGGAAAAACGAAGCTCATCTAATTTATAAAAGGCTAAATCTGCTTGAAAATGTGGCGCAATTTGCCCTAAATGATCCGCTCTTCCCAATAACTGTGCAGAACCTTGTGTTGCCCATTGCAATGCAAGTTGCGGTGTAATTTTTTCTGCACCATATTTCAAACGCTGTAAATATAAAGCCTGTTTTGCCTCTAAAATCAGATTAGAAGCATCTCCTGAGGCTGAACCATCCACACCTAAACCAATAATTGCTCCTGTATCCATTAAGTCTATAGTTGGGCAAATCCCCGAAGCTAAGCGCATATTAGAATGTGGACAATGACAAATTCCAACTTTGGCTTGCCCTAGCCTTTGAATTTCATCTGCATTGAAATGAATACCATGAGCAAGCCAAGTTCTAGAATTTAACCATCCAACACTTTCTAAATAATCAACGGTACGCATGCCAAACTTATTTAAACAAAAATTTTCTTCATCAATAGTTTCTGCCAAATGTGTATGAAGACGTACATCTAATTGTTCTGCAAGTTGTGCACTTTCACGCATAATTTCAGGGGTTACAGAAAATGGAGAACACGGTGCTAATGCTATATTAACCAGCCCTTCTTCTTCACGTTGATGGTACTTTTGAACCAATCGCTCACTGTCTTTTAAAATTATTTCCATTTCCTGAACAGTGTGTTGTGGAGGTAATCCTCCTTGATCTTGCCCCAAACTCATAGAGCCACGCGTTAACATCACTCGCATACCAAGTTCTTTAGCTGCATGAACTTGAATATCAATCGCATCTGTTAATTGCTGAGGAAATAGGTAATGGTGATCTGCTGCAAAAGTACAACCTGAAAGTAATAATTCAGATAAAGCTACCTGTGTCGCTAAATGTAATTGATCTGGATTTAATTTTGCCCAAACAGGGTAAAGATTAACTAGCCATGGAAACAAAGGAACATTAACTACAGGTGCCCATGCACGTGTTAAAGTTTGATAAAAATGGTGATGACTATTAATTAAACCTGGTAAAACAACCAAATCTTTTGCATCAAAAATTTGATCATAAGATGCTATAGGTTTCGCATTCAGTCCTACAAGCTCTATGATTTTTGTCCCTTCAACAACAATTCCACCCCGTGCATCTAAATCATTACCTGTAAAAATTGCTAATGGCTGTTTAATCCAAATTTTTGGAATTGTGTTGCTGTGTGTCATACCAGATATCTAAATGATTGAATGAACAATAAGCCAAGCAAAACCTATACCATTCAATAAAATTTAAAATCTGCTACACCATATATACTAAAGCACTTGTTCCAATTTCTTTTGAGTTGACTTACTCAATGCCTTCATTTGTTTATCTAAATCAAGCATTTTTGCATATAACTGATTAAAATTATCTACTGTTTTTTCACTTTCAAATAAAAAGGTATTATTTTTATTTTGCCACTCTTCTTCTTTTAATATTTTAAAAATTTGTTGAGCTTTACTATAACTTTTCTTTTCTAATTCAAATAAGGCATGATCAGGATCTGCCTTATCATTTTTAATTAATGCTTCGATAAGATAACGACGAAATCTTGCTTTAATAGGTAAATCCTTAATTTGTTGTTTTAATTCTATTTTATGCTGATCTAAATTATTCTGATAAAGTTCAACCATCGTTCCAACTTGTTTTAACATCGTTTCTGTTTCTATGAAATCATATTTTTTATCTTGCTCCAACCGTGAAATATCTAAAAATTTATCCCATTTTTCAGCTTTTAATTCTCTTAAATAGGCATTTCTTAATTCAGCATTACGAACCATCATTTTCAACATAAAATCAGCCATGATTTGAAAATCTGTATCTAAACGATCATCTTCGGTTTGAATAGAAATAGGTTTAGACCAATCTGTGGCTTGTTCGTAAATTTCAGCCGATTTTTCATTTAAAACATTTTGATAGACATCAAACTGAGCAACTTCATACTTTTGCTCATGATATTGATATAGTAATAATCCAAAGACACCCAAGGTTATCACAGCGATAATTATTATAATTTTGCGCATAGAAACTCCTTAGCCACTAAACTTAATTATTAATATGATTATTTTATACACAATAATTATCTATGATTTTTGTTTAAATAAAAACCTCTTTCCAATTTTTTATAAATGTTCTCAATATTTTTCATTTGATATTCAATAAATAAAATCATAATTTTAATTTGCTCCTTTTATTCTGTTTTTTGATCCCCATTTCTACATTATCTTAAGTATTGAGAAAAAATATGCGTGTAGATATTTGGTCAGATATCGTTTGCCCATTTTGCTATATTGGTAAAAAGCGTTTAGAAGCTGCTGCCGCTGAATCTGGCATTGAACTCGAAGTCCACTGGCATAGCTTCCAGCTTGATCCTGATGCTCCTTCACGCCAAGAAGTTTCAAATTCAGAGCGCCTAGCACAGAAATATGGACGTAGCATTGCAGAAGTTGAAGACATGCAACGTAATATTGCTGAAATGGCGAAAGCAGAAGGCATTGAATTCAACTGGGAAAATGCAAACTCAGGAAATACATTTAATGCGCATCGCTTAATTCATCTTGCACAAAGTAAAGGGCTTGGCTCTGAAGCTAAAGAAGCATTTTTTTATAGTTATATGACTCAAGGTTTACCCATTGGTGAACGTGAAACATTAGAAGATGTCTCATCACGTATTGGGCTTAATCCTGTTGAAGTTGATGACTTATTAGATTCAGATGAATATGCTGACTTCGTTAAATTTGATGAAGAAGTTGCACGTGAACAACTTAAAGTGACAGGTGTTCCATTCTTTGTATTTGATCAACGTATTGCTCTTGCTGGTGCTCAACCTCGAGAAGTCTTTCTACAGGTTTTAGAAAAAGCTTTAGAAGCACCAACAACGACTGCTGAAACATGCTCAGATGATCAATGTGAAGTACCAAAAAATGAATAACTGATAAAATTTTTAGTTATGATAAAAAGTCCTCCATTTACGGGGGATTTTTTATATTTACATATACTTATATCAAATTTTTATTATTTTAAGCCTATCAATTCCTTTGATAGGCTTGAATAAAACTATCAGACTTTGATGTCATCATTTAAGATGGATCAATAGCTTGATTAAATACAACACGGTCATTACGAATAATACGCTTTTTTTCTACAGATTTAATCTCTTGTTTTTCAGTTGCATAACTGACTCTATCAGTTCGAATTACTCGCTCTTTTTTACTATTTTCGCTCATTTTTTCACCTTTCGTGACAGGATAACTCACACGATCTGTTCGCATAATGCGTTTACTATGCATGAATGGGTTAATTTCCATATGAATTGAAGAGTCAGAAGCAGGTACACTGGTAATCACAGCTTCTTTAGCTATTGCAATTTGCATTGGGACACAAAAAAAACCAATAAGAGTTCCTGTAAATAAAAATGATTTCATCATAAATTCTCTAAGTTCGAATAATCGCTATTATAAATAAAAAATCATATTTTTATTTAAATAATAGATTTATATATCGATGTATTTTTTTATAATAAAAATCGAATTTTCAAATAATAAAAGTATTATTCTTTCTCATTTTTAGAACTTTTTAAAAAACATTATTCTTTCGGGCAAATAAAAAGCCTCCATCAGGAGGCTTTTTATTTGCAGAAAAACATTTAAAAATGTCATTTTCTACTACATAAGCTTCAGCTTTATTTCAATAATAAACTATTAATACGTTTAATATATTCGGTTGGGTCAGCAGGTAAACCACCCTCAGCAATTACAGCCTGATCAAAAATTACATTTGCTAAATCATCAAACTGAGAAGAATTTTCAAGCTTTTTAACCAATGGGTGTTCAGGGTTAATTTCTAAAATTGGTTTACTTTCTGGTACAGGTTGACCCGCTTGTTTTAACATACGAATCAATTGAGGAGAAAGTTCTCCTTCACTAGTAACCAAACATGCAGGTGAATCTACCAATCTTGTTGTTACACGCACTTCTTTCGTTTTATCTTTTAAAGATGTCGAAAGCTTTTCAACAACGGGTTTAAACTGTTCAGCTGCTGCTTCTAATGCTTTTTTCTCTTCAGCATCTTGAAGATCACCTAAATCCACAGCACCTTTGGCCACATTCTGCATTGGCGTACCATCAAACTCATGAACAAATTCCATTGCCCATTCATCAACACGTTCTGTCATTAATAAGACTTCAATGCCTTTTTTCTTGAACAATTCAAGTTGTGGAGAATTTTTCGCTGCGTTTAGATTATCTGCTGTTACATAATAAATCGCTTTTTGCCCTTCTTTCATACGAGCTTTATAATCAACTAACGATGTTGAAACATCATCATTTGTTGATGTTGCGAAACGTAAAAGTTTTAAAATACGATCACGATTCGTGAAATCTTCGCCTAAACCTTCTTTTAATACAGAGCCAAATTCCGCATAGAATGTTTTAAATTTCTCTTGATCTTTTTCATCTTCAGATTTAGATAAACCATCCAATACTGTAAGCACACGGCGTGTATTACCATCACGAATTGTTTTTACATCACGGCTTTCTTGTAGTAATTCACGGCTAACGTTAAGCGGTAAATCAGCGCTATCAACCACACCTTGAACAAAACGTAAGTAATTTGGAATCAGATTGTCTGCATTATCCATAATAAATACACGTTTCACATAAAGTTTAATACCTGCTTTAGCTTCACGCGTAAAAATATTACTTGGTGCTTTACTTGGAATATAAAGTAATTGTGTATATTCCGTACTACCCTCAACACGGTTATGAGCCCATGCTAATGGTGCTTCAAAATCATGCGTTAAGTTTTTATAAAACTCAGTATATTGCTCTTCAGTAATTTCA
Organism: Acinetobacter equi; assembly: GCF_001307195.1. Lineage (NCBI taxonomy): Bacteria > Pseudomonadati > Pseudomonadota > Gammaproteobacteria > Moraxellales > Moraxellaceae > Acinetobacter > Acinetobacter equi. The sequence goes on from NZ_CP012808.1 coordinate 577,824, forward strand.
GATTTACTACGTGTCCATAATGCACTTGCAGAATTGATAGCTTCCCATTCATCAGTTTTCACATATTGACCGCCTTTAGGCTCTTCACCTTCAGCAGCCTCTTCTTCTTGCCAAACTTCTTTTTGCATTTCAATTGGCAAGCTAATGTGATCTGAATATTTATTTACAATTTGTTTAACTTTATAACTTTGTAAATAGTCTAAAGCATCTTCACGTAAATGAAGAATAATATCTGTGCCTCGACTTTCTTTTGTAATTTGTTCAACTTCAAAATCGCCTGTGCCTGCACTTGTCCAGCGTACACCTTCTGAAGCATCTAAACCTGCACGACGAGACTCAACGGTAATTTTATCTGCAACAATAAAACCAGAATAAAAACCAACACCAAATTGACCAATTAATTGTGCATCAGATTTCTGATCACCAGTCAATTTAGACATAAAATCTTTGGTGCCAGATTTAGCAATCGTACCTAAATTATCAATTGCTTCTTGCTCTGTTAAACCAATACCATTATCTGAAATTGTGATCGTTTTATTTTCAGAATCCAAAGTTAAACGAACGTGTAAATCTGGATCATTTTCATAATATTCAGGATGATTTATCCCTTCAAAGCGCAACTTATCACAAGCATCTGAAGCATTGGAAATAAGCTCACGTAAAAAAATCTCTGGGTTAGAATAAAGAGAATGGGTTACCAAATGTAATAATTGAGCCACTTCAGCTTGGAAGCTATGTTTTTGTGTGCTTTGTTCGCTCATCTGTTACTCCTTTTCTAAAATCACTAGCTTTACATATTGTTATATGAATGGAGCAACTTTTAATTTTTTCAATACTGATCTAAAAAATTTTCTCTGTTCAGCATCAAATTTATTGAAACACAAATAAAAAAGCCCATCTAAACGACGGACTTTTCTTAGCTTAATTCTAAATTAAATCTTAGAATTTATAGCTATAACCTAAAGTGTAAACCATTGGATCGATTTTCAACTTAAATTCGTCAGTACTACCAACAAGTCTAACTTTTGGATCTAAGTCAGCATAACGAGCATCGAAGAATACACCCCAATTTTTCGCATCAGCTGGCTGGAAGTTCACACCAATTTGTGCTGCATAACCAACATCATTTTTAACTTTATCTACTACACCTTTTTCACCCCAAACTAAAAAGGCAGTTGCACCCACGCCAACATATGGTGTGAATTGGCTAGAGTTAGCAAAGTTATATTTGAAAGTTAATGTTGGTGGTAATTGCTTAATACTCGTACCAGGAATATCTTCACCATCAAGTTTAATATCATGCTTAATAGGAGCTGCTAATAATAATTCTGTAGAGAAGTTATCATTGAAAAAATATTCTACAGATGGTGTAAACGCATATTGATAATCTGCTTCTACTTTACCAAGACCGTCAACATTAGTGCTACCTGTTGGATCGACAACAGAACCACCAACCTTAACCTGCCACTGACCAGCCATTGCAGAAGCTGACATACCCATTAATGTTATTAGAGCTAATTTTTTTAACATTTTAAAAAACCCTTTGAAGTAATCTATTAATAATAAACATGAGAATAATTAATATGCAAGAGTATTAATTACATAAAAATTCATTATTTTACAAACTATTGTTTTTATGTGATTTTTATTTTAATTTGACCAATAAGGTTGGTTTTCAAAAAATAACCTTATTGGTGTTGAAATTTATTTATTCCAACTTTTTAAATCAGAATATATTAACTTTTTAATATAGGTTTAAAGTGTCATTGCCGCAATCCACCCAAAAATCATTAATGGGATGTTGTAATGAATAAAGGTTGGAACAACACTATCCCACATATGATCATGTTGACCATCCATATTTAAACCAGATGTTGGACCAAGTGTAGAATCTGATGCTGGAGAACCTGCATCACCTAATGCTGCGGCTGTACCAATAATTGCAATTGTTGCTGCGGGGCTAAAACCAAATTGCAAACATAATGGAACATAAATAATGGCCAAAATTGGTACTGTTGAAAATGATGAACCGATGCCTAACGTAATTAATAAACCAATTAATAACATCAGAAAAGCAGCAAGACCTTTACTCTCACCAATCCACTGAACAGATGCTTCAACCAATGCTGGTACTTGATTTGTCGCCTCAATAACTGCAGCAAAACCTTGAGCAGAAATCATAATAAAACCAACTAATGCCATCATTCTCATACCAGAGACAATCACATCATCAGCTTCATTCCACTTAAAAATACCTGCACAACTTAGTATAGCAACACCTACTAATCCAGCTAGAATCATGGAATCTGAATACAGTTGAACAACTAAAGTTAATACGATTGCTACCCCAGCCATAAATAACGTAAAGCTTGCAACCTCTGGTTTTTCACCCGCTTTTGTCATTTTTCCTGAAATTGTTTCACTCGGTGCATCAATATGAATATCTTTATATTCTCGTGGTTTACGATAAGTAAAAAATATTGCAATCAATAAACCAATAAACATACCAAATACAGGCAAAGCCATTGCAGCAGGAATTTGATCATATGTGATAGCAAACCCGTACGCTTGACCAAAAGTATTGATGTTCTGCCCTAAAATATCATTTAGAAAAATTGCACCAAAACCCACAGGAACTAACATATATGTTCCCACAAGACCAAACGTTAAAATACATGCAATTAAACGTCGGTCAAGCTTCAAGTGATTGAATACAATTAATAAAGGTGGAATCAATACTGGAATAAAAGCAATATGTACTGGAATTACATTTTGAGAGAAGATCGCAGCAATAGCGACTGTTGAAAAGATAAGATACTTTACACGGTTTTGGGCTTTTTGATTCGAAGTTCCTTTTAGCTTCGTAATCAATTTATAAGCTAATAAATCAGGTAATCCAGAACGAGCCAAGGCTAAAGCAAATGCACCTAATACACCATAAGCAAGTGCAATTTGGGCCCCTTTACCTAAGCCTCCATTAAATGCATCTAGCGTTCCTTGTAGTCCTAAACCTGCTAATAATCCGCCAGTAATTGCACCTAAGATTAATGCAAATACAACTGGCACTCGCGCTAAAGACAAGCCAAACATGACCGCAATAGCAGTAAGAATTGCAAACATAGATTAAGTATGAATTTCGAAAAAATTTATTTTAGCAGAGTTTATCTCTTTTGTTCTTCCACTTATCTAGTTGTTAATATTTTAGTATTAATGAATAAAATTTAATTTATATCGCCTTATTATGTATTTTTAGATATATCTTCTAAAAAATAATGGAAAATAATACTTGTATAATCACATATTTCATCAAGATCTTTTCCTTAGTATTATAAAAATTTACCAAAAGAATAAAAAGCACCGAATCAATTCAAGTGCTTTTTATCAAAAATAATTAATTATTTTTTATCTTCAATTGCTGCACCAGCACCGGCACCAATTGCACCACCAATTGCAGCACCAGTACTACCACCAATTAATTCTTTACCAAGAATTGAACCAATAGCACCACCAACACCACTGTATGCTGCATTCGTATTTGAACCATCTTCAACTTTACTACCTACAGCACCACCAGCACCAGCACCCACAGCAGCACCAAGACCACCACCAACACGATTACCTGCAGCGCCACCTACAGCACCACCTAATGCTGCAGCACCAATTTGCTGTTCACTTGCTGTCATGTTTGCACAACCAGCTAAAAGCACAGTTGACAACCCCATAGTACATACAACGCCCATTAACTTTTTCATGACTTTTCCTTTCTACTAAAAATTTCATCTCAAATAAGGCATTTAAAGAGCACTTATTTAAACTTCAAACAATCTTAATTGAATGATGAATATCATTTTATATGAGTTTTTTACCCATAAAACATTATATTTCACTTAAGTGATAGTTATATAACCACACCATTTTATATTTTGTATTCTATTTGTCAGTGGTCTCTAACATACCAGTCAATAAAGCTAAATAATTCTTTCTAAAGAAATATTCGCTTTAATAAACATTCTTACAAAAATTATATTTAACGCTTAGATTAGCATTTGAAGTGCAACACCATGTTGTTACCATAAAACCTGACTCGGACTGTTAAAATCGAATCTTTTTCTTGGATAATGATTTAATCATTGGGTAATTTCTGCAATATATGCATCCATATAGTCATTCAAGTCACTCCTCTTTAATATATTGTCTGATTAATCCATCTCTACTTTTATCCTGCTGTATAAACCTGTATATGGAATGCAGAGTGACTGAAAATATAAGAAGTAATCTGTTCCAGACTCCATTGGAGATAAAGATAAGCAATGATTTGTACCCAAATATCATCAGGGATTTTTTGCGATTAGAGCAAGGTCATCTATGCGCTAATTTATTGACATATTTAGCGAAATAACCATTTATGGCTCGATTGCGTGCTATTTCTCTAGAAATTATTGAAGGTGAGTGATTTAGCATTCAGATGATATAACGATTAAAAAACATTCACTTAACAACGTATAAAACTGATATCTTGCTTCCTTCCAAGAAGTCAATCTTTGTTGCACTTCATTTGAGAATCTAAGAAATTAAAAAAGGCACCCGAAGGTGCCTTTTTTTCTTACGATTTAAAATTATAAACCGTTATTAAATTCTTCATTAAATGCCTGACTTAAAGCTTGATCTACATCAGAAAAATCATTTTGAAGCTCAATTTCAGCAGCTTCTGCTTCTTGACGACGACGCTCTAAATGATAAGCCAAACCTGTACCAGCAGGAATCAAGCGACCTACAACAACGTTTTCTTTCAGACCACGTAAGTCATCTTCTTTACCTGTTACAGCAGCTTCAGTTAACACACGAGTTGTTTCCTGGAATGATGCAGCAGAGATAAATGAGTCAGTAGAAAGCGATGCTTTAGTAATACCCATCAATTGACGCTCAAACTTCGCTGGGAACTTGTTTTGTGCAAGAACAGCTTGGTTTTCACTAACAACACGGATGTAATCAACTTGCTCACCCTTAATAAAGCTTGTATCACCACCATCTGTGATATCAACTTTACGAAGCATTTGACGAACAATAACTTCAATGTGTTTATCGTTGATTTTTACACCTTGTAGACGGTAAACGTCTTGAACTTCGTTCACGATGTAGTTAGTCAACGCCACTTCACCTTTCAGACGTAAAATGTCATGTGGGTTTTGTGGGCCGTCAGAGATAGTTTCACCACGGTTTACATGCTCACCTTCGAACACGTTAATCGTACGCCACTTCGGAATTAACTCTTCGTAAATCTCAGAGCCATCATCTGGAGTGATTACAAGACGGTTCTTACCTTTAGTCTCTTTACCAAAGCTTACAACACCTGACACTTCTGCAAGGATTGCATGCTCTTTTGGTTTACGAGCTTCGAACAAGTCAGCTACACGTGGAAGACCACCGGTAATATCACGAGTACGTGAAGTTTCTTGTGGCACACGACCAATAACGTCACCAACACCAATCGTCTCACCATCGCGAACCTGAAGGATCGTATTTTGTGGTAAGAAGTAGAATTGTTCACCACCATCAACTGTGTCTAATACAACTGCTGGACGTAAATCTTTACCAGATGCAGGACGTGAAGTCACTGGTAAGATTTCAATTGTCGACATACCTGTTGCATCATCAGTCTTAGTCGTAACAGTCACACCATCAGCGATTTGGCTGAAACGTACTTTACCTGCAACTTCTGTTACCAATGGATGTGTATGCGGATCCCAAGTTGCAACAACCCCTCCAGCTTCTACGATATCACCATCCTTAAGAAGAATTGATGCACCATAAGGAAGCTTATAACGTTCGCGCTCACGACCAATATCATCAGCAATACCAATTTCACCTGAACGTGAAACAGATACTAAGTGACCTTTCGCATGTTGAACAGTTTTCACATTGTGGAAACGTACTGTACCTTTGTTACGTACTTGTACACTGTTCGCAGCAGAAGTTCGGCTTGCAGCACCACCCACGTGGAATGTACGCATTGTTAACTGTGTACCTGGCTCACCAATTGATTGAGCAGCCATTACACCCACAGATTCACCTGGGTTTACCAAATGACCGCGAGCAAGGTCACGACCGTAACATTTCGCACATACACCGAATGTAGATTCACAAGAAACAACTGAACGTACTTTCACTTCGTCGACACCATTGTCTTCGAGGAATACAGCTAATTTTTCATCAATCAATGTATTACGTGGAAGAAGAACTTCTTCAGTTCCAGGTTTTTTCACATCTTCAGCAATAACACGACCCAGTACTCGAGTACCTAAGTTCTCGATTACATCACCACCTTGAATGAATGGAGTCATTACAAGACCAGATAACGTACCACAATCAGGCTCAGTAATTACTAAGTCTTGTGCAACGTCAACTAAACGACGAGTTAAGTAACCAGAGTTAGCTGTTTTAAGTGCTGTATCGGCCAAACCTTTACGTGCACCGTGTGTTGAAATGAAGTACTGAAGTACTGTCAAACCTTCACGGAAGTTTGCTTTAATTGGAGTTTCAATGATCGAACCATCCGGTTTCGCCATCAAACCACGCATACCAGCAAGCTGACGAATCTGAGCTGCCGAACCACGGGCACCAGAATCAGACATCATGTAGATTGAGTTGAATGATTTTTGCTTCTCATCTTCACCCTGTTTGTTTTTCACAGTGGTGTAAGACAAGTTGTCCATCATCGCTTTCGCTACTTGGTCGTTTGTACGTGCCCAAATATCGACAACTTTGTTATAACGTTCACCAGCAGTTACGAAACCTTGCTCGAATTGATGTTCAATTTCACGAACTTCAGTTTCAGCTTTTTCAATAATTGCCTGCTTTGTAGGTGGAATAAGCATGTCTTCCATACCTACTGATACACCTGAACGAGTTGCTTGACGGAAGCCTAAGTACATCAATTGGTCAGCAAAGATTACTGTATCTTTTAGACCTAACTTACGGTAGCAAGAGTTGATGATCTTAGAAATGTTTTTCTTCGTCATTTCAACGTTAATTTGTTGGAAATCCATACCTTTTGGTACAACTTCCCAAAGTAAACAACGTCCTGGCGTAGTATCCACAACAATCGTTTGTTGTTCACGGTTACCATCTTCGTCAATTACAGTTTGGTGTACACGTGCTTTAACACGAGCATGTAAATCAACTTGACCAGTAGCAAGTGCACGGTTTACTTCATCAGTATCCGCAAACACCATGCCTTCACCTTTGGCATTGATCGCATCACGCGTGATGTAATACAAACCTAAGACAACGTCCTGAGAAGGTACGATGATCGGCTCACCATTCGCTGGAGACAAGATGTTGTTTGTAGACATCATTAACGCACGAGCTTCTAATTGAGCTTCAAGTGTTAATGGAACGTGTACCGCCATTTGGTCACCATCGAAGTCGGCGTTAAACGCAGCACATACGAGTGGGTGAAGACGGATTGCCTTACCTTCAATAAGTGTAGGTTCAAATGCTTGAAGACCTAAACGGTGAAGTGTTGGCGCACGGTTCAACATTACTGGATGTTGACGAATTACAGATGCAAGAACGTCCCAAACTTCTGGAGTTTCACGCTCAACCATTTTCTTCGCAGCTTTAATGGTTGTCGCTTGACCTGAAGCTTGTAGCTTAGCAAAGATAAATGGCTTGAATAATTCAAGTGCCATTTTCTTCGGAAGACCACATTGGTGTAAACGAAGGTTTGGACCTACTGTAATTACAGAACGACCAGAGTAGTCAACACGCTTACCAAGTAAGTTTTGACGGAAACGACCTTGTTTACCTTTGATCATATCTGCCAAAGATTTAAGAGGACGTTTATTAGAACCTGTAATTGCACGACCACGACGACCGTTATCTAACAATGCATCTACAGATTCTTGTAACATACGTTTTTCGTTACGTACGATAATATCTGGCGCTGCAAGGTCAAGAAGGCGTTTTAAACGGTTATTACGGTTAATTACACGACGATAAAGATCATTCAAGTCAGAAGTCGCGAAACGACCACCTTCAAGAGGTACTAATGGACGAAGATCTGGTGGAAGAACTGGTAATACAGTTAGCACCATCCATTCTGGTTTGTTATTAGACTCTTTGAACGCTTCCATTAACTTCAAACGTTTAGATGCTTTTTTAAGCTTAGTTTCTGAAGTTGTATTTGGAATTTCTTCACGAAGACGTGAAATTTCGTTTTCAAGATCGATGTCTTTTAACAAGTCTTGAACTGCTTCTGCACCCATTTTCGCAACGAATTCATCACCGTGCTCTTCTAACGCATTGAAGTATTCTTCATCGTTAAGAAGTTGGTATTTCTCAAATGGAGTCATACCTGGATCAGTTACTACATAAGATTCGAAATACAATACGCGTTCGATATCACGTAGCGTCATGTCTAAAAGAAGACCAATACGGCTAGGAAGTGATTTCAAGAACCAAATGTGTGCAACTGGTGAAGCAAGCTCAATGTGACCCATACGTTCACGACGAACTTTCGCAGTTGTTACTTCAACGCCACATTTTTCACAAATGACGCCTTTATATTTCATACGCTTGTATTTACCACACAAGCATTCATAATCTTTTACTGGTCCAAAAATTTTGGCGCAGAATAAACCATCACGTTCTGGTTTGAACGTACGATAGTTAATTGTCTCTGGCTTTTTAACTTCACCATGAGACCATGACTTAATCATTTCTGGTGACGCAAGACCAATACGGATGCGGTCGAACTCAACTGGAGCATGACCATCAGAATCCGTCTTTTTGCGCATGATATCGAGCAAGTCTTTCAATTTTTTTCTCCGTGTGTCGAGAAGATTTTCATTTCCCGACTGGGTCACAAATATTGTTTTTTGACTGAATTAGGAATCCCAAGAATCCCCCCTAAATCTCCCTTTTACGAAGGGAGACTTCCTCCCCTCTTTCTTAAAGAGGGGTTGGGAGAGATTTCTTAGTCACCATTTTTCAGTTCAATGTTGATACCTAAAGAACGGATCTCTTTAGTCAATACGTTGAACGATTCAGGCATACCTGGGTCCATATAATGGTTACCATCTACAATGTTCTTATAGATACGAGTACGACCTTCAACGTCATCCGACTTAACTGTAAGCATTTCTTGAAGTGTATAAGCTGCGCCATATGCTTCAAGTGCCCAAACCTCCATCTCACCGAAACGCTGACCACCGAATTGTGCTTTACCACCAAGCGGCTGTTGCGTTACAAGAGAATAAGAACCTGTAGAACGAGCATGCATTTTGTCATCAACCAAGTGGTTAAGCTTCAACATGTACATGTAACCTACAGTTACTGGACGGTCGAATTGTTCACCTGTACGACCATCATAAAGAATAGTTTGACCAGTACGTGAAATGCCACCAAGTTCTAGTAAATCTTTGATTTGTGATTCTTCAGCACCATCGAATACCGGAGTTGCTAAAGGAACACCAGCTCGTAAGTTACCAGAAAGCGTTAAAATTTCTTGATCAGTTAAGCTATCAAGATCTTCTTGCTCGCCACCAACTTTGTTGTAAATCTTGTCTAAGAATTCACGAAGCTCAAGTACGGTACGCTGTTCTTTCATCATCTTGTCAATCTTATCGCCAAGACCTTTTGCAGCCATACCTAAGTGAGTTTCTAGAATCTGACCCACGTTCATACGTGATGGTACACCCAGTGGGTTAAGTACAACATCAACAGGTACACCGTTTGCATCATGTGGCATGTCTTCGACTGGTAAGATGTTAGATACAACACCCTTGTTACCGTGACGACCCGCCATCTTATCACCAGGTTGGATACGACGTTTTACAGCTAAGTAAACTTTAACAACTTTCAACACGCCAGTTGTTAATTCATCACCTGTAGAAAGTTTGCGTTTTTTCTCTGCAAATTTCTCATCAATCTCTTGGCTCTTCTCTTTCAAGAATACTTGAATTTGAGTTAAGCGTTCAGCGATTGCTTCATCACTTGGTTGAATGTCAAGTAAATCAACAAGTTCTAAACCAGATAACAAATCTTCAGTAAGTTTGTCACCACGTTTAGTAGAACCACCACCGTTAGATTCTTGACCTTTCAACAAGCGAACAATACGTTCACGTGCAGCCTCTTCAAAGATTTTGAATTCTTCTTTCAAATCTTTACGGTAAGCATCTAATTGAGCTTTTTCAATTGCTTGAGCACGATCATCTTTTTCTAGACCATCACGTGTAAACACTTGAACGTCAATTACAGTACCTTTAACACCTGAAGATACGCGTAAAGATGAATCTTTAACGTCAGCAGCTTTTTCACCAAAAATTGCACGTAACAATTTTTCTTCTGGTGTTAACTGCGTTTCACCTTTAGGCGTTACTTTACCTACAAGGATGTCACCAGCAGTAACTTCAGCACCAATGTAAACGATACCTGACTCATCAAGTTTAGAAAGCGCAGCTTCACCTACGTTAGGAATATCGGCAGTAATTTCTTCTGCACCTAACTTAGTATCACGTGCTACACATGACAATTCTTGAATATGAATCGAAGTCAAACGATCTTCTTGAAGAACACGTTCAGATAATAAAATCGAGTCTTCGTAGTTATAACCGTTCCAAGTCATGAATGCTACGCGCATGTTTTGACCAAGTGCTAATTCACCACCATCAGTAGATGGACCATCAGCAAGAACGTCACCACGACCAACTTTATCACCCAAGTTCACAAGAACTTTTTGGTTAATACAAGTATTTTGGTTTGAACGTGTATATTTGATTAAGTTGTAGATATCTACACCCGCTTCACCCGCGATCATTTCATCTTCGTTTACACGAATAACAACACGAGAAGCGTCTACAAACTCAATACGTCCACCACGTTTCGCGATCACACATACACCAGAGTCATGTGCTACGTTCGCTTCCATACCTGTACCAACAAGTGGTTTATCAGCGATTAACGTAGGAACAGCCTGACGTTGCATGTTTGAACCCATTAATGCACGGTTCGCATCATCGTGTTCAAGGAATGGAATAAGTGATGCCGCTACAGATACAACCTGCTGAGCAGATACATCCATATGTGTCACTTTTTCTGGTGGCATACGTACGAATTCGCCTTGATGACGAACAGATACAACTTCTTCGATTAAATTGCCATCTTTATCCATTGCAGAATCGGCCTGTGCAATTACAGTACCTACTTCTTCAATTGCAGATAAATATTCAACATCATCAGTTACACGACCATTAACAACTCTGCGGTATGGTGTTTCTAAGAAACCAAAATTATTACATTTTGCATACACAGAAAGAGAGTTGATCAAACCAATGTTTGGTCCCTCAGGAGTCTCAATTGGACATACACGACCATAGTGAGTTTGATGTACGTCACGTACTTCAAAGCCCGCACGCTCACGTGTCAAGCCACCAGGCCCAAGTGCTGAAACACGACGTTTGTGTGTAATTTCAGATAATGGGTTATTTTGGTCCATAAACTGAGATAACTGGCTTGAACCAAAGAATTCTTTAATTGCAGCAGCAACTGGCTTCGCATTGATTAAATCTTGCGGAGACAAGTTATCAGTTTCAGCTTGGCTTAAACGCTCTTTAACAGCACGTTCAACACGTACAAGACCAACACGGAATTGGTTTTCTGTCATTTCACCAACAGAACGTACACGACGGTTACCCAAGTGATCGATATCATCGACTTCACCTTTACCGTTACGAATTTCAACTAATGTTTTTAATACATCAGTAATATCTTCGTTTGAAAGAATACCTTCAACTTCACGTGACTTCTGATCTGTACCAACTTCGTAAGGACGACCTAAACGACGGTTGAACTTCATACGACCTACCGGTGATAAGTCATAACGTTCTGAAGAGAAGAATAAGTTGTTAAATAAGTTCTCAGCTGCTTCTTTTGTTGGTGGCTCACCTGGGCGCATTACTTTGTAGATTTCTACAAGTGCTTCTTCACGACCAGTTGTCGTATCTGCACGTAATGAATCAGCAATGAATGAACCACGATCAATATCATTCGTAAATAGAATATTAAATTCTTTAATGCCACCTTCAGCAATTTTCACCATTACGTCATGGCTTAATACTGTATTTGCAGCAATTACTTCACCATCGCGTAAAGTAAGATTTTCCGCTGTAATACGTTCATATAAGTATTCATCAGGAACTGAAAGCTTTTCTAAGCCAGCAGCTTCCATTTGACGTACATGACGTGCATTAATACGTTTACCTTGCTCAACAATCACTTTACCTTCATTGTCTGTGATGTCGAATTGAGCCATTTCGCCACGCAGGCGTTCAGGCACAAGGTCAATTTGATAACTACCCATATCTAGGTATACAGGTACTTTTTCGTAGAACAAATCTAAAATTTGCTCATCGTTATAACCTAAAGCACGTAAAATAACTGTCGCTAATAACTTACGACGACGGTCAATACGTACGTATACGAGATCTTTCGCATCAAATTCAAAGTCTAACCATGAACCACGGTAAGGAATGATACGAGCAGAATAAAGTACTTTACCACTTGAGTGCGTTTTACCTTTATCGTGGTCGAAGAACACACCTGGTGAACGATGTAATTGAGATACAATTACACGCTCAGTACCGTTAATTACAAATGTACCGTTATCAGTCATCAGAGGCATTTCGCCCATGTAAACTTCTTGCTCACGTACATCTTTAATTGATTTCGTTTCACGATCTTTTAGGATCAAACGAATTTTTACACGCATTGGTGCAGCATAAGTTGAGCCACGAAGAATACATTCGCGTACATCAAACTCAGGCTTACCAAGACTATACTCAACAAATTCTAAAGCAGCATTGCCAGAATAACTTTCAATAGGAAAAACTGAACGAAATGCGGCTTGGAGACCGATATCTTCGCGGTTTTTTGGTGATTTGCCATCTTGTAAGAATGTTCTGTACGAGTCGACTTGAATCGCGAGCAGGTACGGAGCATCCATAACGCTAGGCAATTTACCAAAATTCTTACGGATCCGTTTCTTTTCGGTATATGAGTATGCCATCTGGAGTCCTCGGAAAGTGTAACCAAGCCCGCCTGCAGAACGGACTTAGAAGGAATTACGCAGGCCGATATGGCCACCACTTTTACAAATGCTGCAATTTTTAGTGGTATTAAAACGCTTAGCAATATTTTCGAATATGGAAAAATATTGGTAAGCGTTTGATTATTATCTTTATTTTAATTTGTTGGTTTTTAGATCACAACAAACAAAAATCGAGCCGATTATTGTAACGCAAAAAGGCTGATGACCCAAGAGCCATCAGCCATTTTTTGGAGTCGATTATAAAAAATCGACTCCCCTTAAGATTACTTAAGTGTAACTGTAGCACCAGCTTCTTCAAGTTTTTTCTTAAGTTCTTCGCCTTCTTCTTTAGAAACAGCTTCTTTAAGAACTGAAGGAGCGCTTTCAACAAGATCTTTAGCTTCTTTAAGACCAAGACCAGTAGCTTCACGAACTGCTTTAATTACAGCAACTTTGTTAGCACCGAAAGAAGTCAACTCAACGTTGAATTCTGATTGTTCTTCAGCAGCAGCAGCAGCGCCAGGAGCAGCGGCAACAGCTACAGCAGCAGCAGATACGTTGAATTTTTCTTCGAATGCAGAAATAAGTTCAACAAGTTCAAGAACAGTTTTTTCAGCAACTGCGTTTAAGATTTCTTCGTTAGTTAAAGCCATGAGAATAACTCCAAATGGGGATTGAATGATGTGTGTGTAAGTTTAAGCTTAAGCAGCTTCTGACTCGTTTTTCTCGTTGAGTGCTGTAAGTAAGCGACCCAATTTCGAAATAGGAGCTTGAAGAACGCTTGCAAGCATAGTAAGTGCTTTTTCTTGGTTTGGAAGGTTCGCGATAACGCTAACTTCAGCACCTTGATACACTTTACCGTCAAATGCAGCAGCTTTAAGTTCAAATGCTTTGTTAGTTTTAGCAAATTCTTCAAACAAACGAGCAGCAGCGCCCATGTCATCTTCAGAAGTTGAGAAAGCTAAGATTGTTGGGCCAACAAGGTTGTCATTCAAAATACTGAATTGAGTATCTTGAAGAGCACGTTTAGCCAAAGTGTTACGAACTACGCGAGTAGCAACACCTAGTTTACGAGCTTCAACACGTAGAGTAGTTAATTGCTCTACAGTTAAACCTTGATAGTCAGCAACAACAGCAGCATACGCAGTAGAAGCAACTTCAGTTACCTCAGCTACGATCTGTTTTTTGTCTTCGATAAGAAGAGCCATTGTAAAACCTCCTAACGGTGATTTATGTGCTTACGCGAAGCACACTCCCAATTCGTAAATCAACTTCTTGATTTACACGCGGAGGAGGAACAAAATCACACCACCGCGTCTACTCGGACTGGAATTTTAAGAGAACATATAAAACCGCCCTCGCCCGAGGTCTTTGACGCTGATAAATTTTCATTTATCAATTCAAAGTTTGCCTAAGTTTGCAAAATACGACATAGCGTCTCTTGCATAACTTTTAAAGCAGTGCTTTAAAAGTTACTCAGGGCTTTAAAATTCTGTCTAAGTTAAACTTAGTTAGAAACGTTTTGAACATCAACGATCAAACCAGGACCCATAGTAGAGCTTAGAGTGATCTTTTTAATGTAAACACCTTTAGAAGTAGCAGGTTTTGCTTTCTTAAGGTCAGCTACAAGAGCTTCAACGTTTTGACGAATAGCTTCAGCAGTAAAACCTACTTGACCAATCGCAGCGTGGATAATACCAGCTTTGTCTACACGGTAACGTGCTTGACCAGCTTTTGCATTTTTAACTGCAGTAGCAACGTCAGGAGTTACAGTACCCACTTTAGGGTTTGGCATTAAACCACGTGGACCAAGAATAGTACCTAATTTACCAACAACGCGCATTGCATCTGGAGCAGCAATTACTACGTCAAAGTCAAGGTTACCAGCTTGAATGCTTTCAGCAAGATCTTCGAAACCAACTACGTCAGCGCCTTCAGCTTTAGCAGCTTCAGCAGCAGCACCTTGAGCAAACACAGCTACACGTACAGTTTTACCAGTACCTGCAGGAAGTGTAGTTGCACCACGAACTACTTGGTCAGATTTACGAGGATCAACACCTAAGTTTACAGCTACATCCAAAGATTCTTTGAATTTAGCAGCAGGAAGGCTGTTAAGAACTTGTACTGCTTCTTCTAAAGTATAAACTTTTTGCGCTTCAACAGCAGCAGCAATGGCTTTTTGACGTTTAGTTAACTTTGCCATGTCTTATAGCTCCACTTCCAAGCCCATAGAACGTGCAGAACCAGCGATGGTACGAACACGTGCGTCTAAATCAGCACCAGTTAAATCTGGTTCTTTAGTAGTCGCGATCTCTTCTAATTGAGCACGAGTCAACTTACCAACTTTAGTTTTGTTAGGTACAGCTGAACCCTTAGAAATACCAGCAGCTTTCTTAAGAAGAACAGCAGCAGGTGGAGTTTTCATGATGAATGTGAACGACTTGTCGTTGTACACAGTGATCACTACTGGAATTGGAAGACCAGCTTCAACTTTTTGTGTAGCAGCATTGAATTCTTTACAGAATGCCATGATGTTAACACCACGTTGACCTAGTGCAGGACCAATTGGTGGAGATGGATTTGCTTTACCAGCTGGAACTTGCAGCTTGATATAGCCGTCAATCTTCTTAGCCATTTTAATTACCTCTGGGTACAAACGCCGATTAAGGCTCCCCAATATTTACAAGTAACGATACCGTTACAACAACAATGCCCGACTTAATAAAAAGTCAGGCTTTATCAACCAATCCCAATTAAATTGATTTTTCGACTTGACGAAATTCCAATTCAACCTGAGTTGGTCGGTTAAATACATTAATAGTCAACGTTAAACGAGACTTTTCGTACTGAACTTCTTCCACCACACCTTTAAAGTCTGTGAATGGACCGTCAATAACCAATAATTCTTCACCAGGTTCAAACATCGTCTTAGGACGAGGTGCTTCACCTTTATTGTGTACACGCGCAAGAATAGCATCTGCTTCTTTTTGCGTAATTGGTGCAGGTTTTTCAGCCGTGCCACCAATAAAACCTAAAACTTTTGGACATTCTTTAACGATATGCCAAGTTTCATCGTTCATTTCCATCTCGACTAACACATAGCCAGGAAAGAATTTACGCTCTGATTTACGCTTTTTTCCATCCTTCATTTCAACTACTTCTTCAGTAGGAACAAGGACTTCACCAAAACTATCAGCAACAGCGCTACGCTGGATTCGATCATTAAGTGAGCGCAACACTTGTTTTTCATAACCTGAATAGGCATGAATAATGTACCAACGTTTCATAGCTCTCTTATCCGATAATCAACTTAATTGCCCAGCCTAAAACAGAGTCAAAACACCATAAAACCAATGATGCAATCACTACAACAACAAGCACTTGCCATGATGTAGATACTGTTTCTTGCTTCGTTGGCCAAGTAACTCGACGTAGTTCAATACGTGAATCTTTTAGCAAACGTACAAAGCTTTTACCTTGATGGGTGGCGTATAATAAACCTAAAGCCACTACGATACAAGCCAAAATTACCCCTACCCGAACCCACAAATCATTTGCAGGTGCCCAATAAGCTGGTAAATACTGATTTGTAAACATTGCTCCCACTAATAAAGCGATCGCAATAATCCAATAGATGTAATCTAACGGAGAACCAGAGTTCACTACTTCAGCTGAATTATTTCTTTGAGGGATTGGCGCGTCGCTTTTTGCGTCACGCGATTTATCATTCGACATTTTTGTACTCGTCGTAGAACTCGCGACTTATTATATGATCAATTTAGCAAGCATCAAGCTTTTTTTTAAATTTGGCAGGCCAGGAGGGACTCGAACCCCCAACATTCGGTTTTGGAGACCGACGCTCTACCAATTGAACTACTAGCCTATAAAATAAATCGGAAACCTAAATTTCCGATTTAATATTTTTTACAGCGATATTATGCAATTACTTTAGCAACTACACCAGCACCAACTGTACGACCACCTTCACGGATCGCGAAGCGTAAACCAGCGTCCATTGCGATTGGGTGGATTAATTCTACTGACATTTCTACGTTGTCACCAGGCATAACCATTTCTACGCCATCTTTAAGAGAGATAGCACCAGTTACGTCAGTTGTACGGAAGTAGAACTGTGGACGGTAACCGTTAAGGAATGGAGTATGACGACCACCTTCTTCTTTAGAAAGTACATATACTTCTGCGTCGAATTTAGTATGCGGTTTGATTGCACCTGGTTTAGCAAGTACTTGACCACGTTGAACGTCTTCACGTTTAGTACCACGTAGAAGAACACCACAGTTCTCGCCCGCACGACCTTCGTCAAGAAGTTTACGGAACATTTCTACGCCAGTTACAGTTGTTTTAACTGTATCTTTAATACCAACGATTTCAACTTCTTCGCCTACTTTAACGATACCAGTCTCAACACGGCCAGTTACAACTGTACCACGACCTGAGATAGAGAATACGTCTTCGATTGGCATTAAGAATGCTTGGTCGATAGCACGCTCTGGCTCTGGAATGTAAGAATCAAGCGCTTCAACAAGAGCAACAACTGCGTCTTCGCCAAACTGACCAGCTTCACCGTTAAGTGCAGCAAGAGCAGAACCACGGATAACTGGAGTGTCATCACCTGGGAAGTCATAAGTAGAAAGAAGTTCACGAACTTCCATTTCTACTAATTCAAGTAATTCTTCGTCATCAACAAGGTCGCATTTGTTTAAGAATACAACGATGTATGGTACACCTACTTGGCGAGAAAGAAGGATGTGTTCACGAGTTTGTGGCATTGGACCATCAGTCGCAGCACATACAAGGATCGCACCGTCCATTTGAGCAGCACCAGTGATCATGTTTTTAACATAATCGGCGTGTCCTGGGCAGTCTACGTGAGCGTAGTGACGAGTTGGAGAATCGTATTCTACGTGTGAAGTATTAATTGTAATACCACGTGCTTTTTCTTCTGGTGCAGAGTCGATTGCAGCGTAGTCTTTAGCTTCACCACCGAATTTCTTCGCACAAACAGTTGCGATTGCAGCTGTTAAAGTAGTTTTACCATGGTCAACGTGACCAATTGTGCCCACGTTAACGTGTGGCTTATTACGTTCAAACTTAGCCTTAGCCATGTTTCATCTTCCTCGTTTACGTCGAACACAATCCTGAGTAAAACTCAGCCTCGACATATCGCCTAAAAAACTAGACACCCAATACTTAAAAAGCAGACTAATTAGCCTGCTTTCTGAAATCTATTGCAACAAAGTTGCTATACTGTAATCTGGAGCTCTTATCGAGATTTGAACTCGAGACCTCTCCCTTACCAAGGGAGTGCTCTACCACTGAGCTATAAGAGCAAATATCAACGCTTCAATGGAGCGGGAGACGAGGGTCGAACTCGCGACATGCAGCTTGGAAGGCTGCCGCTCTACCAACTGAGCTACTCCCGCACAACGCTGGTATTAACACTTATGAGTGTAGAAATTGGTGGTGAGAGAAGGATTCGAACCTTCGAAACTTTCGTGGCAGAGTTACAGTCTGCTCCCTTTGACCGCTCGGGAATCTCACCATTTCACACTTAACTTTCAGTGTTGTTCTTCACTTTACTACTCAAACTCTCTAAGATGGTGCCGGCACACGGATTCGAACTGTGGACCTACTGATTACAAGTCAGTTGCTCTACCAACTGAGCTATGCCGGCTCTTTCTTAGTGTTTCGTACGTTTCGTATCGGAACGGTGTGCAGTTTAGCAAAAAGAAAAATCTGTGCAAGTGTTTTTTTCAAAAAAAACGCGAAAAACTCATAAATTTAATCCATTTGATGATAATTCAACCGCTTTGATCACTGCGCGAGCTTTTATTTGCGTTTCTTGCCACTCAGATTCAGGATTTGAGTCAGCAACCAGTCCCGCTCCAGCCTGAACAAATACTTTATTTTGACGAATTACACAGGTTCGAATCGCAATACACATGTCCATTTCGCCATGCCAGCCTAAATAACCAACAGCTCCACCAAAAATTCCTCGTTTTACAGGTTCAACTTCGTCAATAATTTCCATTGCTCGTATTTTTGGTGCACCTGAAAGTGTTCCTGCTGGGAAAGTTGCTTTAAAAACATCCAAAGCATCAATATCATCTCTTACTTCCCCTTGCACATTCGAAACAATATGCATCACGTGAGAATATCGCTCGACTACCATTTGATCAGTCACTTGTACTTTTCCGATTTTTGCAACACGACCAACATCATTTCGCCCTAAATCTATAAGCATGAGATGTTCTGCAATTTCTTTCTCATCAGAAAGTAAATCTTTTTCTAAAGCCAAATCTTCTTCTTTGGTTTTACCACGTGGTCTTGTACCTGCAAGAGGACGGACAGTAGCTATACCATTTTCTAAACGCGATAAAATTTCTGGTGAAGAACCGACAATATGAAATGGCTCATCATTCTCTAAAGTCTGCCCTTGTACTAAGAACAAATATGGCGATGGATTTAAATGTCGCAATGCTCGATAAACTTGCAATGGCTCACCATCAAAATCTGACACCATACGATGACCAGGAACAACCTGCATAACATCGCCTGCACGAATATACTCTTTTACTGTTTCTATAGACTCTAAAAACTTGTCTTTACCTGTTAATGATTCAAAATGAGGTGCACTATGTTTTTTCGCCTTTAAACTCATTGGCGTTGCCAGTAGTTCTTCAAGCTCATCCAACTGTTGCTGCGCTTTCTCATATGCAAGCGTATCTTTTACATCTGCATGCACTATTAAGAACAAAGTGTCTTTTAAGTTATCAAAAACAATAACTGTTTTAGATAGCATCATCCAAATATCAGGTAAGCCCACAGGATCTGCTTCTGGAACATTTTTTAGTTTTGGTTCTATATAACGTACAGCATCGTAACCAAAGTAACCTACCAAGCCTCCTGTAAAGCTTGGTAAGGCTGGTAAGTCTTGTTGAGTTGGAACTTTATATTGTGATTGAAAGTTTCGAATAAACTGAAAAGGATCGCTACACTGTTGCTTTTCTATTGTGTTATCTGCGTGCTGAATTGTTAAGGTACCCTCATTACAAGAAAAAACTGTTGATTCACCTAAACCAATAATGGAATAACGTGCCCAGTTTTCCCCTCCCTCTACAGACTCAAATAAATATGCCTGTTTATGCTCCTTAATTCGAGCAAATACAGAAAGTGGTGTTTCAGTATCTGCTAAACGTGTACGGTAAACAGGGATTAAGTTATAGCCTGCATCTTTTAAACAGGTAAATTGAGTTTGTGTTGTCATGGTCATCTTCTCTAAATTTTTTCAATATCAATGCTCTATATTTCAATACTTATTTAACTGAGCATCGCCATCGAAAAACCACACACATTCTCATCACAATATTCCTTTATTAAGCACTTTTATTTCAACAATTCTACCAAATTATCAACCACTTGCTGAGGCTGGCAATTTAAAATATTTTCACCATGATTATAACCATAGCTTACAACAACACAATCAATATCCGCTCGTCGTGCTGCCTCAACATCATTAACCGAATCGCCAATCATTAATATTTGTTCTTTTTTTACTTGATAATGGTCAACACAATAAAGTAATTGACTCGGATGAGGCTTACGCTCTGTAAAGCGATCACCACCAATGACATCATCAAAATATTGTGTCATATCCAAAACATCAAGAATCTCTCTTGCAGGCTGTTCTGGCTTATTTGTCACACATACCAAAGTTTTGCCCTGTGCTTTACCCCATTGTAAAAACTCTATAATTCCTGCAAATGGTTTTGTATCTACACATGGCTCAGCATTATAAATATTTAAAAAAGTATCTAACAATCTCTGATGTTCAGCAGGATCTACATTACCCGCTGTTAAATATTCTAAAACACTGTGGCAAAAAATAGAGGTTCCCTTTCCCACCCAATTACGCACTTGTTCTTCTGTAACAAAAGGGAAATTAAGCACATTCAGACTCATATTCAT
The DNA here is from genome assembly GCF_001307195.1 of Acinetobacter equi. Lineage (NCBI taxonomy): Bacteria > Pseudomonadati > Pseudomonadota > Gammaproteobacteria > Moraxellales > Moraxellaceae > Acinetobacter > Acinetobacter equi. The sequence goes on from NZ_CP012808.1 coordinate 598,900, forward strand.
TGCACGATACAAATCTGATGCTGAATCCACCAATGTACCATCTAAATCAAACAGAACAACCTGACGCGTATCTAACTGAGCAATTGACATGTATATTCCACCGCATAAACAAAAAGGCATGCTATTGCATGCCTCATTGCAAGTTAAAGATATTTTACTTGAATAAAAGCCAAGCAATAATTGCCACAATAATCAGAACAATAACAGTAATCAAGCCAACTGAGGCATTTTTTTGTGCTTCTTTTTCTTGATCTACCCTAGAAATTGGTTGCTCAACTGGAATTGAAACTGGCTCAGGTTTTACTGCTGTAATATCCACACCTTCAGGAATTGGAGCTGGCTTAGGTATTGAAATACCTTGCGGCATTCCCTCTTTTGTTAACTTCACAGTTGCATCTCGTTCAGTTAGCTCAGGCATACCCTGATCATTCATTTTCTCAGCAATTGTTTTTGGCTCTTCTTGTTCTTTAGATTCTACAACTTCTTCCTGAACCTTCAATTCAACCACTGGTGCCCCAGGCTCCTCTGTTGCAACAGTACCTGGTTGTAACTCTATACTCGATCCAAATGCAGAAACTGGCGTTATAGGCACAATATTTTGAGTAACTAAAAATTTTAGACTTGCAAACCCAATTGAATCACCACTCTTTAAGGGAGTTTCAACATTAATCTGAACATCATTAACAAAAGTTCCATTAGATGACCCTAAATCTTGTATCCATAAAGCATCTTCTTTTAACAAAAATGCTGCATGTTTACGTGATATTTCAGCCGACTGCAAAACTAAGTCTGCTGATTGATGTCGACCAATCAACATATCACGTTCAATTAAGATTTCTTGTCCAGCCAATTCATCTGCAATGGCTTGTAATTTCCAAGTCATAAGAAGCTCTCTAATGTGATTTATAAACATCATACCATGACATGGAAATTTTCATGTCTACGCATTTTCAATCAATTTTTTATCGTACTTTATAAAAATGTCTTTTACTCTATTCGCTTCTCAATCACTCATTTTGTCAGCATTAGTATTTTGAATTGGTGTTACCCCTCCAGATGGAAGTGTCTGAAATGATTTAACAGGCACTGGTTTTGAGGATGAAACAGGTAATCTTTGTTGATATATATCATCAACTTTTTCAGGTAATTTAGCAAAGCTACCATCTTTATCCATGGCCAATTGCAAACTATATAATTGGTTATATCTTTGCTGAGAAAGTTCCTGAGTACTTTGATCATGCCCCACAATAGTAGGATGAATAAATACTAATAAATTTCTCTTTTCACTTTTTTTCGCATCAGAACGAAATAGTCTACCCAATACAGGAATAGACCCTAAACCCGGTACTGATTGATTTCCATAACTTGCATTATCAGTAATTAAGCCACCTAATACGATGGTTTGCCCATGCTCAGCTAAAATCGATGTTTTAATAGCACGTTTACTTGTAACCAGATCTTGAGCTTGCCCACGATTTTCTTCAACAGCAGAAACCTCTTGTTCCACTTCTAAGCGAACACTACCACCTTCTCCAATATGAGGAGTAACCTTTAAAGTTACACCAACATCTTTACGTTGAATAGAAGTATATGGATTTGCTGTTCCGCCTTGCGTAGAAACCGACCCTGTGACAAATGGTACGTTTTGCCCAACTACAATATAAGCTTCTTCATTATCCATAGTAACAATAGATGGGGTTGATAATAGATTGGATCTTGTATTGTTCTTAATTGCTTGTATTAACGCACCATATGCTTCTCTTACATTGCCATCAGCATCCGTTCTAACTTTACCTAATCCAAAACTTCCACCACCACTTGCAATACCTGAAGCAAGTCCCGCCGCACCATTCGTTAAATAACCAGCTGTCAGCGATGCTAAACTCGAACCGATATTATTAAAATTAACAACACCAATACCATTATTAATATTACCCAATGCCCATTGCACACCAAGCTGGTCAGTGTCATTGCCGGAAATTTCAATAATCGCTGCTTCTATAAGGACCTGTTGTCTACGAATATCCAATTGCTGAATAGCAGATTCAATCTCTCGCATTAACTGAGGTTCTGCTTTTACGACCAACGAGTTTTGCGAACTATCTGCAATAATACTGACACCATTCGCATTAAAACTACTAATATTTTTTTGATCTTGATTATTTGAATTCGAATTCAAATTAATTGTTGGCGTTGTAATACCTGATGAATTTTGATTATCACCAGAGATAATTGAGCTTATAGGATTTTGGTTATGATTATTTTGATGTGAATCAGTAGAATTAACAGCCTTCCCTGTCACTAAACCTTGTAAAATTTCCGATAAATTTTTAGCACTAGCATACTTTAAACGAAACACTTTTAAACCATTTAAACGATCTGCTGGTGGCACATCCAACATTTCAATAGTTTGACGAATTCGTTTGCGTGTTGAAACATCACCTTTTAATAAAATTCTATTCGTACGACTATCTGCAAGTATACGAATACGAGAACCTGCTAAATCCTTTGATGCCCCTGTTGAGCTCATGGTCTCAAGTAGTTTAATAATTTCTTCAGCTTGGCTAGAATGGAGAGAGATAGCTTCAATATCATTTTTTCCCGTACCATCTAAGTTCCGAATAATACTCTCTAATTGAGCAATATTATTTGCTCGATCTGACACAATAACTGCATTGGTTCCAGCAACCGCAGATAAATGTGCATATTGTGGCATTAATGGTCTTAACGCAGGAATAAGGTCATTTGCATTTGTATTATCAAGCCAAATTACACGTGTTACAATTTGGTCACCACGTGCATGTTGCTTAGAATCGTAAGGAATACCTGAACTTTTAACATTACTATCAGGCATAATTTTAATGGTATTCCCAGAAGGAACCGCAACCACGCCATTCACATTCAACACACCTAGAAATAAGTCATAAACTTCGGCTTTATTTAAAGGCTTATTTGAAATAACAGTTACATTCCCTCGCACACGTGGATCAACTGCAAAATTCTTCCCTGTAATATCGGCAACTTCATTAATAAATGCAGTTAAATCTGCATCTCTTAAATTAATTTTCCAAGTCTGTGCATATGTCGCTGAACTAACAATTGAAACTAGAGGAGCTAATGCAAATGCAGCCAAATGCATTCTATTAATTATAAAAGCCATACGTTTTTATTATTCCTACTCTTAAAGTGACTTCAATCACTTAAGATCTTGTTGTATGGTAATGATTTGATCACCACGCTTCACTTCTAATTTAACTTGTCCTGAACTTTTAGCAAGTTCAAGCAACTCCATTTCTGTTTTACTACCATCTAAAGACTGTCCATTCAAAGAAAGCACAATATCACCTGTTTGTAATCTTAATTTACTTTTTAAAGCACTCGAAACATTCTGTGTAATTTCATAACCATTTTCATTTGAGGTACCTGCCCCCATTTCTTTCAAATATCCATCTTTAGTCTCTTGTAAATTTTTCCCTGCTTGATGAATTCTTTGCTCTGCTTGATTTTCGTGACTTTGTGATGAGCCATCAGGAATCAGAGGTTGATACAACCCATTTTCAATTCCCATAAATTTTAGTTCTCTTCGACCACCAGCATTATTTATTAGAATGACTCGATCCCAATAAACTTCTGCCAATTGGTAAGATGTACCATCAATAACATCTCCAACTCGGTAATTTTCAGAAATTTCATTTAACTTAATCACTGCAGAAGAAAGTTGATTATTACTACCAACCACTACACCTTGCAAAGTCATATTCAAGTTCTGATCTGCGCTATTATTCACCTCTGAAAATAAAGCAAAAGAAGTAATATTTGGTACAGGAACTTGCTTAGATCCCAAAACAACAGGTGTAAGTTGTATTGCTTGTGGTGGTGCAAGAATCAACCAAAACAAACTTGCCAGCTTCCAGCAAAGGTAAACAATACATAAAACTAAAATAAACGGTGTAATTCTATTAAATTTATCAAATTGAATTTGTTCGATTTTGTTACGTAAAGCGCTCATCAAAAACCTCCTGTAATAAGAGGTTGTCGAATACTAATCACATACGTATCCATGGATGCCTTTCCATCATAACTCTGAACATTCATGAGAAGTCGTTGCGTCAACTGGGTATCTAGCATAAAAGCAGCATCTAATGCTAAATAAGCCAACTTTTGGTCACGCTGATCTCGAACATCAAGAATTAATTTTCCATTATCACTAACAAAACTCCCCTTTAATGAAGGTACATTCATTTTTTCTTGTCGTTCTAAATAATGGTAAATAAGCTCCCCACCACCCCACTGAAAATCACCATTGGCGCTTTCAAAACCAGAAGATTTATTATATTTCAGATTTAGATGATTAACTTGAATTCGAGTATTCGGCCACTGCCATGCCTGTAAAGTACTTAAAGTTTCAGGAGCAATACTGCCTTTCACGGATTGAGCTGTTATATTTCCAAATTGGTATCCAACAATACCATTTAACTGTGTAGTGCCCGTTCTAATTTCAGTATTCGCTGCTACTTTCAACAGCAATAGATCTAAAGGACGATAATCCCAAGTAATTGTTCCTCTTAATTGCCCATTTTGCCAATCTGCTTGACCACTCCAAAAATTTCCGAAAACATTATGTAAGCTATTATTATTTTTATAAAATTTAGCGACCAGCCATGAAGCAGGAATTTGTAAAACTACAAAAATTAAAAAAGTAATTACAACAAAAATCAACCATGACATATATTTTGCTTTTTTTATCATCTTTACCCACAACTCGTCCTATTTAATTTTTATTACATCATTATTAAGCCTTACCTCAATTATTATGCATTTTTTTTATCTCCTATAAAGCCCAAGTAACAAAAAACCAAGTTAAATAACTTGGTTTTTTAATTAAAGACAATTTAAGTTTCAATATAATGAAATTTAAATTAAGAAGTCTTCCAATTTAGCACCTTTTTCTAACTCAGCAACCAACCAACGAGGTTGTTTACCACGTCCAGTCCAAGTGTCGGCTTCATTTGCTTTACTGCGGTATCTTGGCTCTACAGCTTTACGAGAACCTTTTTTACGCTTAGAAAGACCAAATTCCATAATTTGATCAACACTTAAACCAACATTTTCAGCAATTTGTGTAATTTGGTTATATGCATCTTCAATTGCTTGATCTTTTTTAGAGGCAATTAAAGCCTCTGCTTCAAGCTGTAAACGTTTTAACTCTTCAACAGATAAATTACTAATATCTGGCATCACTTCAACTCCAAAATAAAATTTATATAATTTATGTAATATAATATACCAGCTAACTTTCTAATTATATTCTATTTTAATAAAAAATATATTTCAAAATACGTTCTGGTTATTACAGAATAAGTTTATAAAATACTATCATATTATCTTTTTAGCAAAAATAATTTTTCTTTTAATTCATTTGGTATTGGGGTTTTTGCCATATTATCTTGGCTAACACATACAATAACTGCCTCAGATTCAGCAACAACTTTTTGCTGAGATTCGCTCCAAATGGTATAACCCATACTAAATCCACTACTTCTAATTTCATTTATACTCACTTTAATCTGCAAAGTATCAGGATAAACAACTGGGCTTAAATATTTACATTGACTAGATGCAACAACAATATGAATTGGATAATTCAAAATACCAATTTGATTTAAATAATCAATACGCGCACTTTCAACATAGCGATAATAAATAACATTATTTACATGTCCAAATGCATCCATATCCCCCCAAGCAACATCCTGCTTATATAAATATAAATTCTGTATATTATTCATAATAAAAAACCTAAATTTTTATTTCTAAGTAGTTTGAATTACTTTCAAATATTGTATTTAACAACTGAACTAAATCTTCTTGATGCTTAAGTTTAGATTTAACTCGTAAATAATTCATTAATACATCATCTGGATATAAACTTAATAACTCTTCAGCTTCATTTTCACGATCTGTTGCCATATATAAGTACCATTTAACAAAGCTAAATATTGGCATAAATGGATAACGATCTTCCCACTGATTTATTTTCTGTTCTACATACACATAATCTGGATTTTGTCTAAGCATTTGAAGCTGAAACCATAAATAAAATACATCAGAACTGAATTTTTCATTAAGCAATTGTAATGCTAAGTTCTCATATTCTTCACTCATGTCAGAGAGTCGAGCAAGAACTTTTAACCAAAGTACTCTCACTTCATACGAGCGACTTTGTAAATCTTCTTTTAACCGAGCATAACGTTGCCTAAGTGCATCCAAATCATTGAATGTCGCTTGATCAAATTGTGACAATATTTGTTTCAACCATTGTTGCTTTTTATCTTCACACAAATCACCAAAAGACTTTGTATGTAAGTATAGCCATGGAGACTGTGTAGCAAACTCTCCCCATAAATACGTTAATCTGTTTTTATAAGTTAATTCAATTTCTTTTAACCATGGAGATAACTCATGCTGACTCAAAAAGTCTAAATGCGTTAAAGCTTTTTCATATTCATTTTGAGCTAAATATATTTGAATACGTTGTATTTCAGCCAACTCAAAAGCCATAATATTTGAGTCATTTAATGCAGTCAAGGCTTCAGAATATCCACCTTGCATAATATAAATCTGTGAATTTACCACACTATTTAACAAGCTTGATTGTGCAAAAACTTGCTGAATAAACTCCTTACGATCCTCTGCTGCATCTAATAACCAAATTACAGCTAACTGTTCATAAGGATGTAAATTATTAAACTCTATAATCGTTTCAGATTTACGCTTTTCTCTGTTTAAATATCGTTTAAATACAATACCAATCAGTTGTAAACATAAACTCAGAACTGCTAAAAAAATAAATAACACCCAAATATTGGTTTGTATCTGAATTTCACGCCAATATATGTAAACATAACCCACGCCATATCCGTAACTTAATATACTTATAAAAGCAATAAGTATTAATATTACAAAAACATAAGCACCTAGAATCATTTTCATAATTTAGCCTACTAATGTTCGAGTGGTTAATTTAGGTATTGAAATTTTATTTACCTTTTTTAGATTTTCTAATTGTTTTATTATTTTCTGTGTTTTTTGATCAGGTAATTGTTGCAATAAAATAATAATTTCATTTAATTCAATTTGGTATTGATTATATTGATCATTTAATAATATTTGCCTTGCCATAATTAAACGCAACTGCGCTTCTTTCATTATTAATGGTCTTTGTGTCAATTGCTTCGCTGGCTTATTTACTGATTCAATACTTAACCATTTTCTCCAAAAATGATCTTCCTGTGTTTGTGCAGGAGTTAAAGTACGATTTGTTGATTCTAACGTTAACTCTAAATCAACTTGTTGCAATACCTTTTGAATCATTTGATTTTGTTCATCTTGGGTTGCCACATATTGTTTTAAGATATTAATATCTTTATCAATTGCTTTTTCTAAACTATCTTTTAATTCAATTGATATTGGATAGGCATTTAACTGCTGACCTAGAGTAATGATTTTATCCAATGCATAATAAGGTTTGTTTTGCTTTAAAGCGAATTCAATTAAAGTAAGTTGTTGCTTAATTAAATCACGCGTTAAAGCATCATTATTGGCTTTTTCTTCTTGAATTTGGATTGTTTTGACTTCTTTTACATCATAATCTGGTCGCTGTAATGCAACCATCTGATCATTTAAATTCGAATTTGAATTTTCTAATTGATGTAAATCTTGCATCACATTCTGCTGCTGAGTTGACATTTTAGATACGTCAAAGCTTAGTTTTATCATCCAAGCTAAACTTAATACAAGTAATAAAATATAAACCTTTTTCATAGTCTTCCTTGTATCTCGTCAATATGCAGAAGTATTGATTCTATTTTCAAATTCATTAATTTCACGATCGAATAATCTAAATTTTGCTGTTTTTTATAAAAGTTTAAAATATTGAATAATCGATCCCCTAACACCCAATACTGACCTTGATCAATCAAATCAGAATGAGTTTTAAGTACGTCAAGCCAGTTCAACCAACTTGCTTCACTTGTAATCAATGCAATATAACTCTTTTTATCTTGTATCATTGCAATAAGTTGTTGCGATTGCACTTGAGACTCTTCAGGAAGTTGGCGCTCATATAAAATGAAATTTAAAACATCCATCCCATTTTGACGAAGAGACTCCATCATAAATTGACGCCCCCCTTCTCCTCTCCAAAATGCAACTTTAGCACCTTTATTCAAAGTATCTAAAATAGGCAGTTGTAGCATTCCCTCTGAAGTTTCAACGGATGGGATAAAACTTTCTATCTGATATTTCTTTAGCTCTTCAGCTGTTTTTTCGCCAACTGCAATCCACTGTATTTGAGATAAATCGCTTAATTCAATTTTGCACTTATGCAAAAATTTCATTCCAACCTCTACGGCGGTTGGGCTCACAACGACAATAACAGAAGCATCAAGCAATTGATGGTATAGATACTGAAGTTCAGATGAAAAGGGATGCTCCTTTAGCTCTAAAAGAGGAAAATTAATCACATCAATATTAAAATTCAAAAGAGCTGAAGACAATGCTTCAGCTCGTTCTAATGGTCGTGTATTAATAAATAGCATATTAATGCAATGCTTTTAATAGCTCTCCCGCACCTTGTGCAAGCAACTCTTGAGCTAATTGTTCACCAAGTTTTACAGCATCTTCGGGGTGTGCCTCCAGCTCTGCTTTTAAAAGCACTTTACCATCAACACTCCCTACACGCCCTTCCATCAAAATTTTTCCATGATTTAATGTTGCATAACCTGCAATCGGAACCTGACAACCACCTTCTAAATACGCATTAAATGCTCGCTCTGCCCGTACACATACATCTGTTTCCTGATGCAATAATGGCAAAATCAAATTTAGTATATCTTGATCACCTTCCCGACATTCTAAGCCTAATGCACCTTGTCCAACTGCTGGTAAACTTACATCTGGTTGAATTGTATGACGAATTCGCTCATGAAGACCTAAACGTTTCAATCCAGCACTTGCTAAAATAATCGCATCATATTGTCCATTATCTAACTTAGATAATCGTGTACCTACATTTCCACGTAAATCAACAATTTCTAAATCTGGACGTGCTGTTAAAATCTGGCATTTACGGCGTAAACTTGAAGTACCAACTTTTGCACCTAATGGTAAATCATTAAAACTTGCATACGTATTAGAAACAAAAGCATCTAAAGGATCTTCACGTTCACAAATAACTGCCAAAGTTAAACCTTCTGGCAATTGCATAGGTACATCTTTCATTGAATGCACGGCTAAATCTGCACGCCCATCCAATAATGCAGCCTCAAGCTCTTTTACAAACAACCCTTTTCCACCAATTTTAGCCAATGGTGTATCTAAAATTTTATCGCCCTGAGTCACAAATGTAACCAACTCAACGTTCAAATCTTGGTGCATTTCTTCCAAACGTGCACGGATATGTTCTGCCTGCCATAAAGCAAGAGGGCTTTGTCGAGTTGCAATTTTCAGGGTTTTCATCATGCTATTAAAATTCTAAATTGAATCATTAAATGTAAACTTAACTTGAATTGTAAAAAATGCAAGCGAATTAACATAAAATAGCCTTTCACTCATATTATTTTTTACAATATTTATAAGTTTTGAATACGCTCTCTTAACGCAGGCAAATGCCTTCTACTTACGATTAAACGATCTGCTAATTCTCTACATCGGACCTGATACTGTCCTGAGCTAACCAACTCTAATCCATCCAAATAAGCAGCTGCAACTAAAGCATTTCGATGAACTCGAATAAATTGATCACCAAATTCTTGTTCAAGATCTTTTAATGTTTCATCAATTAAAACACTTCCTTCACGATGTCTTACTAAAACATATTTTTGATCAGCCAAGAAATAATAGATATTTTCTAGTGCAACAAGCTCTACACCACGATGAGTTTTAGCAACAATTTTATTCCGCCTAATATTTAATTCGCTCATATCTTCTTGTTGTTTTATATTGCTCATTTGAGCACTTGTTAACTTTGATAAATGACTTAAAACCTGTTGTAATTCTTGTTGAATAATAGGTTTCAATAAATATCCATCAGCCTGAGTTTTAAAAGCCTCCAAAGCATGTTCATCATACGCTGTACAAAAAACAATAGCTGGCATTGGACTCAATTTTCTTAAAAGTTGAGCACACATTAGACCACTCATATCAGGCATTTCAATATCAAGTAAAACAACATCTGGTAAATGTAGTTCTGCCATTTCTAACGCTTGCTCACCATGAGATGCTGTTGCAACTACACAATGCCCAAGTTGAGTGACCAATCTAGATAAACGTTCAATTGCTAATGGCTCATCATCACATATTAAAATATTCATTTTATTCCTTATATCCGTACTTTCATTCTTCCTTGAAAGCAATAAGTTCTTTATTTGTATTGGTATTGAATAAAGGTGGTATGTATTTTCTCTGTTTGATGTACTCGAAAAATAACTGATTGTCCATAATATGCTTCCAATCGTTGCTTTACATTTTTTATTGCTATTCCATTATGTTGCCTTATGTTGATTTTTACTGGCGCACATGGATTTGTTATGACTATATTGACTTTATTCTGCAAGACTTCAATCAATATGCTAATCGTACTTGGTGATAATTTTTTTTCTACCCCATGAAAAATACTATTTTCTAATAACGGTTGTAAAGTCAGAAGTGGGATTTGAATTTTATGAAATACCTCGGTTTATTCAAACTTCCATTCAATATTCAATCTTTCCCCTAGCCTATTTTTCTCTATTTCTAAATATTTTTGGCAAAGGTCAAGTTCATCCTTCAAGCTTACCAATTTGAATTCTTGTAAACTTGCACGAAATAATCTAGATAAATTCAGTAGTAAATTTTCAGCTTTATCAGGATCAGTCGAAATTAAACTAACAACATTATTTAAACTATTAAATAAAAAATGAGGATGAATACGTGCTTGTAATGCATCAATTTTTGCCTGCAACTCACTTTTTTGTTGTCTAATCCATTGCTCCCTAACATATAAATAACGAAAGCAAAATGCTCCCAATAAAATACCGTAACTTAAATTTAAAGTAACGTTCTTAAATAAGACCTCTCGAGTCAAAGGTTCAAAACCAAAATTACTTCCTAAATAATATGAAAAATTCAGCACAATTGTGGTTACAAAAACAATAATTTGTAAAAGAAGAAAATTTAAAATTAATGATCTAGCTAGGTTCACTTTAGAAAAAAATGAACTAAATGACGTTTGTAATACAATTAATACAAATAAAATCCAATCTATAAATAAAAGAGATTGGATAAACTGCATAAAATTAAAATTGTCCCAGCCTTGGGTTTCTGCTAGAACCAATATAAAAGCAAGAACAGCACTCCCGACAAATAATTCAATCAAATATTGCCAATTCCCTTCTTTATTAAAAAAATAATGATATTTTTTACTTAAAATAGGGTTCACCAAAGTTTGATCAACTTGTTCTTCGGCAACTTGTGTTGAATTTGTTATACTCTTGTTCAAATTACTGCTTTTTATTTTATTGAGCCGATATGACCACATCTTCTAATTCCTCAAATCCGTCACAAGCCCAAACTTCTGGCATGTGGGGCGGTCGTTTCTCTGAAGCTACTGATGCATTTGTTGCTGAATTTACAGCATCTGTTCAATTTGACCAACGCTTTTATAAACAAGATATTGCAGGTTCTATTGCTCATGCAACTATGCTTGCGAAAGTTGGTGTCTTAACAGAGCAAGAACGTGATGACATCATTAATGGTTTAACAGCCATTAAAGCAGATATTGAGGCTGGTAATTTTGAATGGCGCATCGATTTAGAAGATGTGCATATGAATATTGAGTCACGCTTGACCCAGCGTATCGGTATCACAGGTAAAAAGCTACATACAGGTCGTAGCCGTAATGACCAAGTCGCAACAGATATTCGCCTATATGTACGTGATGAAATTGATGCGATTTTACAATTACTTGAAAAATTGCAAAAAGGTATTTTGAGCTTAGCAGCTAAAAACACCAACACAATTATGCCTGGTTTTACTCATCTTCAGACAGCTCAGCCTGTGACTTTTGGTCACCATTTAATGGCTTGGTTTGAAATGTTAGTACGTGATTCTGAACGTTTAATCGACTGCCGTAAACGTGTAAACCGTTTACCGCTTGGCTCTGCTGCACTTGCAGGTACAACTTATCCTATCGATCGTGCTTTTACTGCTGAACTTTTAGGTTTCGAAGCTGTTTGTGAAAACTCATTAGATGCAGTATCTGATCGTGATTTCGGTATTGAATTCAATGCAGCCGCATCTTTAATTATGATGCATTTATCACGCATGTCAGAAGAAATGATTCTTTGGACTTCAGCTCAGTTTAAATTTGTGAACATTCCTGATCGTTTCTGTACTGGCTCATCAATCATGCCACAAAAGAAAAATCCAGATGTTCCTGAATTGATTCGTGGCAAAACAGGTCGTGTTTATGGTGACTTGATGAGCTTATTAACGCTTATGAAAGGTCAACCATTAGCGTATAACAAAGATAACCAAGAAGACAAAGAGCCATTATTTGATGCGATCGATACTGTTCGTGGCTCACTCATGGCTTTTGCTGACATGATTCCTGCATTGATACCAAATATTGAAATCATGCGTGAAGCTGCACTTCGTGGCTTCTCTACAGCAACTGACCTTGCTGATTATTTAGTAAAAAATGGCGTTGCTTTCCGTGATGCTCATGAAATTGTAGGTAAAGCTGTTGCTTTAGGTGTTCAAGAAGGTAAAGACTTATCTGAACTTACACTTGAGCAACTTCAACAATTCTCTGATCTTATCCAAGCTGATGTGTTTGAAAAAGCATTAACTCTTGAAGCTTCAGTGAATGCGCGTAATCACATTGGTGGCACAGCACCTGCTCAAGTTGAAGCAGCGATTGCCCGTGCTTATTCTCGCTTAGAACAGCTTTACGCTTAAGTCTTAAAATTTAAATTTGGAGTCTTGATATGTCTCGACAAGTATTTTGCCGTAAATATCAACAAGAAATGGAAGGCTTAGCCTTTGCACCATTTCCTGGTGCAAAAGGTCAAGAATTATTTGATAGCGTATCAAAGCAAGCTTGGCAAGAATGGTTAAAACACCAAACAACACTAATCAATGAAAAGCGTTTAAATGTTTTTGAACCAGATGCCAAAAAGTTTCTTGAAGAACAACGTGAAAAGTTTTTCAATAATGATGAAACTTTAGAAAAGGCTGAAGGACTGAAACCAGAATAACGTTACAATGGAATATACTTTCCATTCTACATTATTTAAATAGTTGAATATTCTATAAAAGGAGTCTCATATGAGGCTCTTTTTTATAAGAAATAATAACAAATCAAAATTAAAGCATTCCCTACCAAAACCCACCAACAAGCTGAAATTAAATAAAATAATAAATTAAAATCTGTTTTCACTTCCCTTTAGAAAAGAAAATTTTGATTGTTTTTATAAAATTTGTTTAATGTAACTTAAATATACACTTTTAAATAAAACTATACATTTGGCAACAATAAGCCACATGTTTTTCTCACTTTATACGCTTATTATAAAGATCTAGGAGATGTTAAGCACAATTAATATCACCATTTATAATCTCAGATTTCCCCCAAAATCTGAGATTTTTTTTACTCTAAATTTTAATAAATAAAAAAAGCTCCTTTAAAAGGAGCCTTTAGTTAAAATCTTATTTATGTACTTTTTCTTCAATTTCTTTAACGCTAGTATGGCGAACATCTAACCCCTTAACCATATAAATAACTTGTTCTGAAATATTACGAGCATGATCACCTACACGTTCTAGTGCTCGTAAAACCCACATCACATTAATCACACGTGCAATATGGCGTGGATCTTCCATCATATATGTCATTAATGTTCGAGTCGCTGATTGATATTCACGATCAATATCTGCATCTGCAAGTAGCACACGCAATGCCTGATCAACATCCAAACGAGCAAAAGCATCTAAGGCATCATGAATCATTACACGTACTTGATTCCCGATATGGCGCGTTTCCATATAACCACGTGGAGAGCCACCCTCTTCACATAAATTTTGAGCAATTCGAGCAATTTTTGCTGCTTCATCACCAATACGTTCTAAATCTGTATTAGCTTTGGACATTGCAATTACCATACGCAAATCGATAGCAGCAGGATGTCGTCGCGCTAAAATCAAAGTCAATGCTTCATCAATTTCTGTTTCAAATCTATTTACTACCGCATCTTGAAGTTGCACATCCATTGCAAGTTCAGCATTTGTATCTAATAAAGCATGTATTGCATTTGCTACTTGCTGTTCTACGAAGCCACCCATTGTCATAAATTTCGTATTTACATCTTGTAGTTCTTCGTTAAATTGCGATGAAATATGATGGTTTAGAATGGGGTTATTTAAGCTCAAGAGATATCTCCACAGCATCAGATATTAAATTATAGTCATATCATTAAACACCAAAATCATGAATTTTTTATGACAATTACATAACCACTATTAACCTTCAAAAACCCTTCTTCTATTTAGCTATCTAATTTCATATACTCCCAATATTCTTAAAATCAATATTAAAAAAGAGTTTCTCCGTGAATTATAAAATTAAAAACCAAATTTCCATATCATGTATTTTATTAAGCGTTTTCCTTCTTGGATGCCAAAAACAAAATACATCAAATACACCAGAAAAAGTCCAAGAACAAATTGTCCAATCTCAAATTTCTGCATCTGAAGTTGCAATTCCAACGACTGTCTCAAATTGCGACCAAGTCGATGCAAAAATTGCCGTTCTTAAAAAAACCTATGATGCTAAAATGTTGGTTGAATTAAACGAACTGTTTAAAACATGTTTGGCTTCTGTACCTTTGGAAAAGCGTTATGAATGGTTTGAAGCAACAAAAACTATATACGAATTTCAAATAGAAAATCTTCCCAAAAAATTGCAATATTACATTCGACAAATGGATGAAAAAAATTCCCTTTCAGATATACAACTTGAAAAGCTTTACAACAGCATGTCACCTTCTGAAAAATATGTTATTGATCATATAGATCAGATTTATTTTTACCAATATTATCAAGGCGAAGGTTCTTATGATATTGCTCTAAATCCTGAATATGTAATTAAAATATTTTCACCATCATTACAAAAATCAGATCAAATTTATCTAAAAGAATACCGAAATCAAGAAAATACAATCGGTGGAAGTATTGATAACGATGCTGGATTAACTGTTTCATTTACACAACTAGGTGACTGGATTATTTTTTGGGAAAACTATATAAAACAATATCCTCAAAGCCATTTTAAAAATATGGCACAAAAACACATTCAGTTTTATCAAAAATACCTGTTTTTAGGTTTAGAAAATACGCCTGTATTTGAGTTTGAATATTTAGATTTTGAAATTAATCCTGACGCATTAAAAGCCATTACCAAAATCTCTAAAACTCAATCTCAATCCGCAGAAAAAGCAAAAAAATTTTTAGACTATGTGACATCTTCAAAAAAAATGGATGCTTCGTTTAATGAAGAAACTGATTCTCAAGCAGAATATAATGCTTACCTATATCAACAAGAAGAATTTATAAATACCTTTCAAAAAAACTATCAACAACAGTTAATCACTTTACTGAATTTAGAATAAATTGATCATTTTTCAGAATAATAAATATGCTAAAATTTAAACATCGCTTGACGGAGCGCGAGTAATCACTCGCTGAGATTATCCAAAAGTAATGAATACTTTTGAGGATGAGTACCGTTGAACCTGATCAGGTTAAAACCTGCGTAGGAATCAAGCCATCTAAAAACGAAAGCCCTTCTTTTCTTACTTAAATTGTAAGATCACTCTGCCACGTTTTTGGTCGTGCTTGATTCGTTGATGTCATTCATAAGGATCATTGCAATGAACCAATTAACGAATCTCACCGCTTCAGACATTTCTGCTCAACATGAGCAAGATGCCCTAGATCTCACCCGAATTCTTCCCGCTTCAAGAAAAGTTTATATTCAAGGTTCACGCCCAGATATCCAAGTACCTATGCGTGAAATTAGTCTTACAAATACGCCTGAAGGCTTAGGTGGAACAGAAAATTTACCTATTATGGTTTATGACACATCTGGAGTATATACCGATCCAAATATCCAAATAGATCTCAATCAAGGCTTACCTCATGTTCGAGAAAAATGGATTAAAGAACGTGAAGATACAGAATATCTATCTCAACTCAGCTCCGAGTTTGGACAAGCTCGCTTAAAAGATATTCGTACTGCCAATATTCGTTTTGCGCATATTCAAAACCCACGAAAAGCAAAAATTGGAAAAAATATCACACAAATGCACTATGCCAAACAAGGCATTATTACGCCTGAAATGGAATATATTGCGATTCGTGAAAATCAACGTCAATTAGAAGGTATTGATATTCGCCAACATCAAGGGCAGAACTTTGGTGCAAAAAATTTAACAGAAATCACTCCAGAGTTCGTGCGTCAGGAAGTTGCTGAAGGACGTGCCATTATTCCAGCCAATATTAATCACCCTGAATGCGAACCCATGATTATTGGTCGGAATTTTTTAGTTAAAATTAATGCCAATATTGGTAACTCTGCACTAGGTTCATCTATTGATGAAGAAGTCGCTAAAATGACTTGGGCAACCCGCTGGGGTGCAGACACAATTATGGATTTATCGACAGGGAAAAATATTCATGAAACCCGTGAATGGATTATTCGTAACTCCCCTGTTCCAATTGGTACAGTTCCTATTTATCAAGCTCTAGAAAAAGTAGATGGAATTGCAGAAAACCTAACATGGGAAATCTTTAAAGACACATTGATTGAACAAGCAGAACAAGGTGTCGATTACTTCACGATTCATGCAGGTGTACTTTTAGAATATGTTCCACTCACTGCAAATCGTTTAACTGGCATTGTTTCACGTGGCGGTTCCATCATGGCACAGTGGTGTTTATCACATCAAAAAGAAAACTTTTTATATACACATTTCGATGATATTTGCGAAATCATGAAAGCCTATGATGTGTCTTTTAGTTTAGGAGATGGTCTACGTCCAGGCTGTATTCAAGATGCAAACGATACTGCTCAATTTTCTGAATTAAAAACTCTTGGTGAACTCACTCATCGTGCTTGGGAACATGATGTACAAGTCATGATTGAAGGTCCTGGTCATGTGCCTATGCATATGATTAAAGAAAATATGGATTTACAACTCGAAGTTTGTAAAGAAGCTCCTTTTTATACATTAGGTCCATTAACAACCGATATCGCTCCTGGCTATGACCACATTACCTCTGCAATTGGCGCTGCTATGATTGGTTGGTATGGAACGGCTATGTTGTGTTATGTAACACCAAAAGAACATCTCGGTTTACCTAATAAAAAAGATGTGAAAGATGGCATTATCACTTACAAGATTGCCGCACATGCCGCTGATTTAGCTAAAGGTCATCCTGGTGCTCAAGTTCGAGATAATGCTTTATCTAAAGCACGTTTTGAATTCCGTTGGGAGGATCAATTTAATTTAAGCTTAGATCCAGATACAGCGCGCAGTATGCATGATGAAACAATGCCAAAAGAAGCTCATAAATCTGCTCACTTTTGTTCAATGTGTGGTCCAAAATTTTGCTCTATGAAAATTACACAAAATGTACGTGAATATTCAAAAAGTATTTAAGTCTTAATAAGCACATAAAAATTTAAAAAAGGGCTGTAATTCAATAAAATTGTAGCCTATATTTTAAGATCATGATGCATCTGCCATCATGATCTTTCTTTAAAAAAAGAAATTAATGCTAAAAAACATTTCAAGTTCATTAAAAACTCAGTTAGGATTAAAAATAGGTGTTTTTATCATCTTCTAAGAAATTTTATGACGATTCTCAAACAAGCAACATATAGTAAAAAAGATTTTAATCTTCATGAACGTCACCGTTTATATTCTGGCTTTATTGGTGTTGAAAAAGTAAGTCTAGACCATCGCTTATTTCATCAAGAAAATCATACTCCTATTCTACAAAGAGAACTCATTCATCGCCCTGAAGCAGCTGGCGTACTGATTTATGATGAACAAAAACAAAAAATTGCACTCATTGAACAATTTCGTATTGGTGCAATTGATGATGAAACATCACCTTGGCAATTAGAAATCATTGCAGGTGTTCTCGATGCTGATGAAACCCCTGAAAGTTGTGTTCGAAGAGAAGCTTTTGAAGAATCCGGTTGTCATATTCATGAATTAGAACATATCTTTAGTTTCTACCCTTCTGCTGGTGCTTGCGATGAGTTATTTCATCTATATACAGCACAAGCTGATTTACCATTAGAAGGTGGTATTTTTGGTGTAGAAAATGAAGGGGAAAACATTCAATTACATATTATTGATTATAAAGATATTCCTATTTTGCTTCGTAATGGTAGACTGAGAAATGCGCCTGTAATTATGGCGTTACAATGGCTACTGCAAACCATAACTATAAAGAATGTCTAAGGGGATGGACATGGCTTTGTCTAATGAGAATCAAAAAGAATGGTTAATGATTCAAATTTCTGACACACATCTAATGAATCAAGATGAGTTGGAATTTGTACACATGAATCCTGCTGAAACATTCTATGCTGTCATGGAGGATATTCAACAACGTTATCCAGATGTAGACACCATTGTTCATACAGGTGACTTAGCACAAGTTGCAGCACCAGAAACATATGAACACTATCTTCATTTTATGGAAAAGTTAAATATTCCACATTATCAAATTCCTGGAAATCATGATGATGCTGCAATTTTTCCATTTCACGAAGGAAAAAATGTAGCAAATGCAGTACATTTCGGTAAATGGACAATAATTCTATTAAACAGTGCTGTTAAAAATAAAGTATATGGTTTTATTGAGGATGAACAACTAGAACAACTTGATCAATTACTTACACAATATAAAGATCAACATATTATTGTGACTTGTCATCATCATCCTTTTGAAATGCATTCACAATGGATTGACCATCATATTCTTAAAAATACAAATCATTTAACTAAAGTTTTAGAAAAGCATCAAAACATTAAATTAGTCTTATTTGGTCATGTTCATCAAGACTCTTGGAATCAATGGAATGGAATACATTTTTATTCTACACCTTCTACATGTGTACAGTTCAAACCAAAAAGTGAGAATTTTGCATTAGATGAAGAGGCTCCTGGTTACCGGGTTTTACATTTAAAAGAAAATGGGGAGTTTAAAACTCAAATTCATCGTATAAATCACAAAAATGTGAAAATAAATTCAGATATTTCAGGTTACTAGCTTTTATTTTAATTCTTTTTGAATTACTTTAATGCGTTCTAAATAAAATGCGATACGTCTATTGTAAACATCTTAGACTATCAAAATAGATAAAAAGTCTATATCATGACGTCCCCCGAGAGAGCAATCTCTTGGATGGAAGTAAATGAAAGACACTTGCATATCACCATATTTTTTGCGTATACAATAATACGTATATGATGAGGATTGCCCTACTATGGCAAATGACAACCAAAATCAAGTCTTGGATGAACAAACAGATCTTGCAGAATTATCATCTGCAAAACGTGTGCGTAAGCCAAAGCCAAAGGCAGACGGTGGGACAACTGCTAGCTTATTTGGTATTGAGCCTTATCAACCTAAGAAAAATGAAGAATACATGTCCGAAGGACAATTGGAACATTTCAAAAAAATTCTATTAGCTTGGAAAACCGAGTTAATGTCTGAAGTTGATCGTACACTCAATACTATGCAGGATGAAAATACTGCTCTTCCAGACGTAAATGACCGTGCAACACAAGAAGAAGAATTCGCTATCGAATTACGTACTCGTGATCGTGAGCGTAAACTGATTCGTAAAATTGAACAGTCTATTGAAGCAATTAAAAATGATGACTATGGTTTCTGTGAAACTTGTGGTATCGAAATTGGTTTACGTCGCTTAGAAGCTCGTCCAACTGCAACACTTTGTATTGACTGTAAAACTTTGGCTGAGATCAAAGAGAAACAAAATAACGGTTAATCACTGTGTTCAATGATCACTCCCAATCCCTCTCTTGCTCAAAGGGAGGGAAAAACGTAGATTTTTACGTTGGGAGATTCGCTCCCTCGCCAACTGGACCACTCCATTTCGGCTCACTGATTACCGCTGTTGCAAGTTACTGTGATGCACGTGCACATAGTGGGCTTTGGCATGTGCGTATTGAAGATACTGATATCCCTCGCATCTACCCAGGAAGTGAAGAACATATTCTTCAGTCTATTGATGCCTTTCAATTTGAGCCTGACTCAGAAATTATTTTTCAAAAAGATCGTTTAAATATTTACGAAGATGTCATTCAGCAATTACATCAAAATGATCTTGTCTATGCCTGTCAATGCACTCGAAAAATTTTAGGTTCAAATCATATTTATGTCGGAACTTGCCGAGATCTTGCACTTCCTTTTAAAGATCAAGCCATTCGACTTAAAGTTGCCGATCAAAATATTTGCTTTGAAGATCGCCTTCAAGGACAGCACCGTTCTAATTTACATAATGAGTTAGGTGATTTTGTCTTAAAGCGTCGTGACGGCATTATTAATTATCAACTTGCTGTAGTTGTCGATGATTATTTACAAGACGTGACACACGTTGTTCGTGGTGCAGACTTGTTAGATAATACTGAGCGACAAATTTGGCTTGCTCGCCTACTTCATTATCCTGAATTAAAGTACATGCATCTTCCCTTAGCAATGAATGATCAGGGACAAAAACTTTCTAAACAAAATATGGCTCAAGCACTCGACTTAAGTCATCCTTCTGAATTACTACAACAAGCATTAAGTGCTTTAAACCAACCTATTGTAGAACTAGACACACCATCCAATATGCTGAAACAAGCAATTGCACAATGGGATATTCAGCACATTCCTAAAACTACAGAACTCTCTGGTATTTATTTATAAAAAAACCGAATACGACATTCATCATATTCGGCTTCTTCATTCCTAAGATTTAGATTTTAGAAACTCGATTCTTCTCTGCTTGGGTTTTTATCATGAGTCATAGATTCAATTTTTAGAATTAAACTCACCATAACCGCACACATAATTAAAGATGAACCACCGTAACTAATAAATGGTAACGTTAAACCTTTTGTTGGCAACATTCCCATATTCATTCCAGCATTCACTAAAATTTGTAATAAGAAAATAATGCTGATGCCATACGCCAAGTAACCTGCACGTAAATATTGATTCTGTAAGGCACGATGCCCAATACGGATGCAACAAACAAGCATTGCAAATGAAAGAATTAAAACGGTAGCAATACCAAAGAATCCAAACTCTTCACCCAATACAGCCAACATAAAGTCAGTGTGCGCCTCAGGTAAGTAAGACATTTTCTGAATACTATGACCTAAGCCAACACCAAACCATTCGCCACGACCAAAAGCCATCAATGCATTAGATAACTGATAACCAGCACCTAAAGGATCACTCCAAGGGTTAGAAAACGACATCAAGCGTTCAAAACGATATGGCTCAAAAACAACAAGGAAGACAAATGCAGCAAGAATTGCACCAAAGGCAATTGCAAACTGAATCAATGGTGCTCCTGCTAAAAAGAATACACCCAACATTGTTAATGCAATTACAACTGTTGCCCCTAAATCTGGCTCAGCCATAACCAAACCAACCGTTGCCGCCATAATAATTGCTAGTCGAATAAGACCTTTAATATTATTTCGAACTTCTTCTGCACGTCGTACAACATAATCTGCTGTAAAAATTGCCATCATAACTTTAGCAACTTCAGAAGCTTGTAGCGTAAATCCTGCAATACGAATCCATCGCTTAGAACCATTCACTTCAGTACCAATGACTAATACTGCCGCCAACAAGGCAATCGTAATAATCCACAAGAAGAAAGTATTATTAAACCAAACATTTAATGGTACGCGATAAGCAACGAAAGCTGCTGCCGCAGCAACTAAAATTGAGATACTATGCCGTGTCACATAATGAAATGCATTTTCATGCATACGGTCTGCATATGGCATTGAGGCAGAAGCCACCATAATAGTACCAATGCACAACAGTGCTAAGACACAAAAAATAAGCACATTACGTACATTGAACTCAATAGGCAATTTAGGTGCTAATCGTTCAAATGTCGCATTTATTTTTTGTATAGTATTCTGAGCAAACCCAGCCATACTGAAATCCTTAATTCTTATTAATTTAATTCATTTACAATCGCAACAAATTGATGTCCACGTTGTACATAACCACTAAACATATCAAAACTTGCACATGCAGGCGATAATAAAACAACATCATCTGCTTGCGTATGTTTTTGGCACAATTCAACTGCTTCTTTCAATGTTTCTACATGAAGTAATTCTGTAGTACCCTGAATTGCTGTTTCAATAATTGAACGATCTTCGCCAATTAAAACTGCAACTTTTGCATACTTCGCTAATGAATCACGTAAAGCTGTAAAGTCTTGCCCTTTACCCTGACCACCTAGAATAATGGCAACTTTCCCACCCTTCGCTTCAATCGCAGCACCTAAGCCATCAATCGCTGCTAAGGTCGCGCCAATATTTGTTCCTTTAGAGTCGTTGTAATAGCGTACTTGATTAAACTCACGAACAAATTCACAGCGATGTTCTAAACCTTTAAATGTTTTCAACGTTTCTAACATTTTTTCTAAAGCCAGACCCATCGCCTCACCTAAAGCCAAACATGCTAAAGCATTGGCAACATTATGCGTACCTTGAATATACATATCTGAACTTTTTAATAGACGTTCACGACCACGTGCCAACCAAATTGTACCATCTGTATCTTTTAAAATACCGTATTGATTCATATCAGGTGCATTTAAACCAAAGCTCTGCATTGGAGTTGTATCTGGTACTAACGGACGGGTTAAAGAATCATCACGATTATAAACAACCTTCTTTACACCTTGAAAAATACGATGTTTTGCAGTGTGATAACCCAACATATCACCATGACGATCAAGATGGTCTTCACTCATATTTAAAACAACAGCAACTTCTGCATTAAGATTTGAGGTTGTTTCTAATTGAAAGCTTGAAAGTTCTAAAATATAAACTTCAGGATCATCTTTTGTTAAATCAAGTGCAGGACGTCCTAAATTACCACCAACAGCTGCATGAACACCTGCATCTTTTGCCATCAAGCCCATTAATGTCGTTACTGTACTTTTCGCATTTGAGCCTGTAATTGCAACAATAGGCTTATCTGTTGCACGACGTAAAATTTGAATTTCACTTACAACAGGAATCCCTTTTTTAATCGCAGCCTGAATTTCTGGTAGTTTCGGATCTAGTCCTGGGCTAATAATAATTTCTTCAGCTTGTAATAATAATTCTTCATCAAGTTTACCAAAGCTTTGTTGAACTTCTGAAGGAATTTTATCGTGCCCTGGCGGATTTTCACGTGAATCAGTTACAGCAACTCGATATCCTTTATCATGTAAAAAATTAACAGCTGCCACTCCAGAAATACCGAGTCCTGCAACGACTTTCAATCCACCGCGCTGAATTAACATTTTTGCCTCATGATGAAATCATTTTAAATTTTAGAAATGTTAGCACTTTGCTATTTTATTTGCTTTTTCTGTTTTCATTTTCTTTGATTTTTTTGTGTCAGTGCGTAAAAAAGCCGTCTATTTAGACGGCTTTTTGGTGAGGTTCAAGCAAAGCCAGAATTACTTCCATTTTACTGCTTGCACTTCTGCCTTTTTTGTTGATTTTTCATCTGTGGCAGAACAACCACAATTTCCACCACAACCTATCGCCATTGCTGGTTTTAACCATTTTGCTAAAGTTATCCAACCCTTTTGCTCACATACATTCGACAGTGACGTAAAAACTGAGTTTGATGTTCTAGGAAAAACTTTCTTAAACACCACAATGACACTCCAAATGACTAAAACAGCCACTATCAGAAACTCAATCATTTCAATCTCCTATCACTTTAAGCTATGTTAACCCAAGTAATGTGATGCAATTTGATATGTCAGGAATGACATCAAATATGCTAAACCAAACAAATAAACCGTCATGAAACTGACTGTTTTCCATGAGCCTGTTTCACGGCGTACTGTTGCAAGTGTTGCCAAACAATGTGGTGCATAGATAAACCAAACGAGCAATGACAATCCAGTTGCAAGTGACCAACCAAGATCACTACCACCACTAATAATTGAAATTAAACCTTCAGACATCGTATCTTCATCTACTGCAGATAAAGCGTATACCGTACCTAAAGCCGCAACAACAACTTCACGTGCTGCCATTGCTGGAATTAAAGCAATACAAATTTGCCAGTTAAAGCCAAGTGGAGCAAAAATTGGTTGTAAAACATGCCCTAACATCCCTGCAAATGAATAATCAATAGCAGGTAAAGTTCCACTTTCTGGTGGTTGTGGGAATGTACATAAGAACCATAACAAAATTGATAAAGCGAAAATAATTCCACCAACACGCTTTAAGAAAATTTTGCCTCGATCAAGAATACCAATCCATACATTTTTTAAATCTGGGAAACGATAGCTAGGCAATTCCATTAACAACATATGTTGAGATTTGTCTTTTTGGAAAAACTTCAATACAAATGAAACACACAGTGCACTTACTATTCCAGCCATGTATAAACCAAACATGACTAGACCTTGTAAATTAAAAATTCCCCACACGGTTTCTGCTGGAATAAATGCTGCAATTAACAATGCATACACAGGTAAACGTGCTGAACATGTCATTAATGGCGCAACAAAAATTGTAGTTAAACGATCACGTGGATCAGAAATACTACGTGTTGCCATAATGCCTGGAATTGCACATGCAAAACTAGATAATAAAGGAATAAATGCTCGACCACTTAGACCAGCTTTATACATCAACTTATCAAGTAAGAATGCTGCTCGTGGTAAATAACCTGACTCTTCCAAAACTAAAATAAAGAAGAATAGAATTAAAATTTGTGGCAAAAACACCACAACTCCACCAGCTCCAGCAATAACACCATCTACAATTAAGCTATTTAATAATGGGTGAGAAATATACTCACCAACAAACTCACCTAACCATGTAAAGAATGTTTCAATGCCATCCATAAATGGTGCAGCCCAAGCAAAAACTGCTTGGAAAATAATAAACATCATCACTGCTAAGCTAAGTAAACCTAGAACTGGATGAAGAAAAATCTTATCAAAAAAATCGGTTCGCTTATCTTCTTGATCTACATAAATCACAACATCATTTAAAATGGTTGCAATTTTATGATGATGATCACCTGTAAGCCCTGTCATTTCAGTACGTGGTACCGTGTACTTTTGCTCATCAAGTGCCTGTAATAATCCCTCAATGCCAGAATTACGTACAGCAACTGTTTCAACAACAGGAATACCTAATCGCTCAGATAGCTTTTGTGTATTTATTTGCATGCCACGACGACGTGCTTCATCCATCATATTTAATACAAGTAAAACTGGGCGTCCCAGTTCAATCATTTCAAGCACTAAACCTAAATGTAGATTTAAATTAGTCGCATCAACGACACATAAAAATGCATCTTGATCACCTTCTTCTTGAATTTTTCCTTGCACAACATCACGGGTAATCGCTTCGTCAGGGCTAGTTGCTTCAAGACTATAAGTCCCTGGTAAATCTAAAACTCTTACAGCCTTACCAGATGGAAGGGTAAATTGACCTACTTTACGTTCAACCGTTACACCTGCATAGTTCGCAACTTTTTGGCGTGTACCTGTTAAATGGTTAAATAAAGAGGTTTTACCACAGTTAGGATTACCTACAAGGGCAATACGTAACGCATCACTCATGCAGATGCTCCTTCAATTTCAACTTTTTCGGCTTCGATTTTGCGTAACGCGAAACGGGTAAATCCAACTTGAATTAAAATTGGATCACCACCGAAAATACCTTTCGTGATGACCTGTACCTTAGTTCCAGGTACAAATCCTAAAGTCTCTAAACGACTTGCTATAAGATCCGTTTCAGAGTTACTGCCTCCAGTAGTACGATGTACTTTCTGAATTACAGCAGTCTGTTTAACTTTTAAATCAGATAAACGCACGCATCTAACCCTAAAAAATTTTGAACATTATACAAACAAATGAGAATAATTAACAAATCGTTTCGATTTCTATTCTTATTTTCTTATACCACATCGACACTACAAAAGAATTACATTAGAGTAACTAAGTTAAAGTCTATTTTTAGTTTATTTAAGTAAAGCTGAATGAATGTATGTTAAATAAAAAACCACGTATTCCCGCACCAACAACAATTCCCAAAGAACTCAGCTTTTTACATGGATATCGTGATTATCTTATTGCTCATACAGTCAGCCCACATACAAGAAATGCCTATCTCTCAGATTTAATACAATGTGCTGAGTTACAAAAAACATCATTACCTTCTTGGTCTAGTGAAAATATCGCAGACGTTTTACTTGAGCTAACAAAACAGGAAAAAAGCCCTCGCTCTATTGCTAGAACGCTTTCTGCTTTACGTTCATTCTTTAAATTTTTAAGAGAACAAAAACTTAGATCGGACAACCCAGTGGCTGTTCATAAAACACCAAAAATTGGTCGAGCTCTTCCAAAAGATTTATCAGAACAAGAGGTCGAGGCGCTTATTCAAGCTCCAGATATATCAACAGCGCTTGGTCTGAGAGATCGTGCGATGTTTGAAGTCCTTTATGCTTGTGGCTTACGTGTCACTGAACTTCTTAATTTACGCTTGGAACTTATTAACCTGAAACAGGGTTATTTACGAATTGTTGGGAAAGGGAATAAAGAACGTCTCGTTCCTTTAGGACAAATCGCGTGTGAATGGGTTGAAAAATATCTGAATGAGGCACGCCCTCTTTTATATAAGACGTCAACAGATTATTTATTTCTTACACAACACGGCGGCATTATGAGCCGACAAAATTTTTGGTATGCCATCAAACGTTATGCCCTACAAGCAGGTATTCAAGCAGAGCTTTCACCTCATACATTGAGACATGCATTTGCAACGCATTTACTCAATCATGGTGCAGATTTACGTGTAGTTCAGATGCTTCTTGGACACAGTGATTTATCTACAACTCAAATTTATACCCATGTTGCACAAATCAGAATGCAACAATTACACGCAATGCATCACCCAAGGGCATAAAACTAAAAAATGTAAAGTTCTAACTAAGAAGTTTTTATTGAATCCTATTTTTTTGCTATGCTACAGATCAATTTCTAAGATTAGCAATAAAGGGTTAATGATGTCTTTTACCCACTCAAAAATCTTCATTGCATGTGCAATTGCTTCAACTCTTTTTATTTCAGCATGTTCCAAATCTGAAAATGAAAATAAAACAGGAACATTAACAGCAAGTGCACCTGCAACTGGTGAAGCATCTACCCTCACAGAACGTAATGCACAACATCGTTTAATTCAAACTCTCACTGAGCATTTTAAAACTGCAGGTCTTCAAGCCCAAATTGAAAATGTAAAACCGACAGAAGTTCCAAATTTATTTTGGGTTGAACTTAAAGGTTTACCTGCTCTTTATGCAACAGCAGATGGTAAATATATTTTTCAAGGTGATGTCATTCGCTTAGGCGATAAAAAACTTTTTGATGTTAGCGAGCCTCTTCAAGCAGAAACCAATAAAGCATTACTTGGAGAACTCAATCCAAAAGACCTTATTGTTTATAAGGCTAAAGGGAAAACTAAACACATTGTTTATATTTTTACAGATGTAAGCTGTCCATATTGCCATAAACTACATGAACAAATAGATGAAATGAATGCCAAAGGCATTGAAGTACGCTATATCGCATGGCCACGTGGTGAAGAATTTATTCCAACAATGGAAAGTGTATGGTGTAGTAAAGATCGTCAAACTGCCTTTAATCAAGCGATTTCAGGAGAAGAACTTCCACCTGCATCATGTAAAAATCCTGTTCTATCTCAATACGAACTTGGAATAAAGATGGGTGTAAATGGTACACCTGCAATTTATACTCAAGATGGTGTCTACTTAGGTGGCTATCTTTCAGCGAATGAATTAAGTAATCGGTTAAATAACTAAATTTTATAATTTAAATTATTGTTTTTTATAGTTAAATATATTATTAAATATACGCTAGAGTCCTAGCGTTTTTTTAGCTATGATCTATGCTTAACTATAAATTGATATATATGGAGTGTGACGTGAAACCAGTTCGTCTGGCAATCCTCGGTCTAGGTACTGTGGGTGGTGGTGCCCTTAAACTATTAAAAGAAAATGCTGCTGAGATTAAACGTCGCACCGGTCGTGAAATTCAAATTACTTATGTGGGCACTCGTCGTCCACGTCCTGATTTAGATCTTCCTGAAACAGTTAAACAAAGCGCAGATTTACTTGATATTGTTCGTCAACCCGATGTTGATGTTGTTGTTGAAGTTATGGGCGGAATTCATCCTGCTTATGAAGTCATTAAAGAAGCCATTATTCATGGTAAACAAGTCGTTACTGCAAACAAAGCACTTTTAGCTGAACACGGTAATGAACTCTTTAAACTTGCAGATGACCACCATGTACAGATTGCTTATGAAGCAGCGGTTGCAGGTGGTATTCCAATTATTAAAGTAATGCGTGAAGGTTTAGCTGCCAACAAAATTGATTGGTTAGCAGGTATTATTAATGGTACTGGTAACTTCATCTTGACTGAAATGCGTGATAAAGGTCGTGCATTTGAAGATGTTCTTAAAGAAGCTCAAGAACTCGGCTATGCTGAAGCAGACCCAACATTTGACGTTGAAGGTATTGATGCAGCACATAAATTAACACTTCTAGCATCAATTGCTTTTGGTATTCCACTTCAATTCGATAAAGTCTTCACAGAAGGCATTAGTAAAATTACCGCACAAGATGTGAAATATGCCGAAGACTTAGGTTTTCGTATTAAACATTTAGGTATTGCACGTCGTGCTGAAAAAGGCATTGAACTTCGTGTACATCCAACACTTATTCCTGAAGATCAACTCATTGCAAATGTAAATGGTGTTAAAAATGCCGTTCTCGTTCAAGCCAATGCAGTAGGTCCTACTCTATATTACGGTGCAGGTGCAGGTGCAGGTCCAACAGCTTCTGCTGTTGTTGCTGACGTTGTCGATATTGTTCGTGATATTTCTTATACTGAAGATGGTGCTGGAACTATTCCACAGCTTGCATTTGAAGCCCTCACAGATTTAAATATTTTATCTCGTGAAGAAATGACCACTGGATACTATCTTCGTATTAATGCTGAAGACCAAACAGGTGTACTTGCAGAAGTTACTGCAATCTTAAGCCGAAATGGAATTAGTATCGATGCCATTATGCAACAACCGCGCTTAAAAGATCTTATTCCTATCGTTATTCTGACAGATCCTGTTAAAGAATCTAAAATGGATGAAGCGTTAAAACAAATTCAAGCACTTCCTGTCATTCATGGCGAAGTCGTAAAAATTCGTTTAGAATCGCTTGATAATTAATCGGGTTGAGGAGAATATTTCTTATAATCTCTCCTCACCAAGCTCTACACACAATTGGAACATCATCATGTCTAATGCCAATCGTTATACTGGTTTAGTTGATCGCTATCGTGACCGTTTACCAGTTTCTAAAACAACTCGTGCAATCTCTTTAGGTGAAGGTAATACGCCTCTGATTAAGCTTGAGAATATTCCACGCATTATTGGCAAAAATGTTGAAATTTATGTGAAGTATGAAGGCTTAAACCCGACTGGTTCATTTAAAGATCGTGGTATGACTATGGCAGTAACAAAAGCTGTAGAAGAAGGTTCTAAAGCCATTATTTGTGCATCTACAGGTAACACTTCTGCTGCTGCTGCTGCATATGCTGCACGTGCTGGTATCAAAGCATTCGTTTTAATCCCAGAAGGCAAAATTGCTATGGGTAAAATGGCTCAAGCAATGATGTACGGTGCAATCACAATGCAAATTCGCGGTAACTTTGACGATGGTATGCGCCTTGTTAAAGAAGTTGCAGATCAAGCACCTGTAACAATTGTAAACTCAATCAATCCGTACCGTTTGCAAGGTCAAAAAACCATTGCTTATGAAATCGTTGATGAATTAGGTCGCGCACCTGATTATCACTGCCTACCTGTAGGTAATGCAGGTAACATCACTGCTCACTGGATGGGTTATACAGAAGCTGTTGCAAATCAAGCTGCTGATGAATTCGAGCAAGTCGTTTATGATGCTGAAACTGATCAATTTACTGGTCCAAAACCTGCTGGTTTACCAATTATGGCAGGTTATCAAGCATCTGGCGCTGCACCATTCTTACGTGGTGCTCCAGTTGAAAACCCTGAAACTGTTGCAACAGCAATTCGTATTGGTAATCCACAAAGCTGGAACCATGCTAAAGCAGTTGTACGTGATTCAAATGGTTGGTTCGACGAATTAACTGATACTGAAATTTTAGAAGCTCAACGCTTACTTTCAATGTACGAAGGTGTATTCGTAGAACCTGCTTCTGCAGCTTCTGTAGGTGGTGCAATTCGTGACATTAAAGCAGGTAAAATTGCTGAAGGTTCAGTGATTGTTTGTACAGTAACAGGTAATGGTCTTAAAGATCCTGATACAGCAATCAAACAATGCCAAGATGCTGTAATGCTTTCTATTGATGCAACAATGAGCCAAGTAAAAGAATCAATTCTTTCAAATATGTAAGTTGATATTTGTAGAATGTAAAGAAGCCCTGCAATTGCAGGGCTTCTTTACATTTTTAACACTTGAATGTTGAGTAAATTCAAGTACTAAATATTAAAGTCTTTTTGGTAAATGACTTGTCCATGTCATTAAATTTACAGCAGCATCATTACGCGCTTGCGTTGTTGGAGCACCTAAAATAACTACAATTGCAGGACGGTTATTTAAAGTCGTATGCATGACAACACAACGCCCAGCTTCATTAATAAAGCCTGTTTTAGAAATATTAATATTCCAACCACCATTGCGTACTAAGGCATTGGTATTATTTGATTTAAGAACACGATAACCTAAATTAAAATCATACGTTGGTGTTGTTGAGAATTGGCGAATTAAACCATACTGTGATGCGGCCGTGACCAGAATACCCAAATCACGTGCCGAAGCAACATTTCCAGGATGTAATCCTGTAGACTCCATATAATGTGTACTTGTCATTCCCAATTGTTTTGCTTTCGCATTCATTGCAGCAATAAATGCAGAACGACCACCTGGATACGTACGAGCAAGTGCCGCAGCAGCAGGATTTTCTGATTTCATTAAAGCAAATAATAATGCTTCAGCACGATTCATTGTATCGCCAGCACGTAAAGTTGAGCTAGAACTTTTACAGCCAGCACAAGAAAAATCTCCTTGTTGCAAAGTAATCGTTTCCGACATATTCAACCGTGCATCTGCAATAACAACTGCCGTCATCAACTTTGTAATTGATGCTATTGGAAGTGATGCATTTGAGTTTTTGCTATAAAGTACTTCACCTGTTTCAGCATCCATCACCAATGCAGCACGGGCACTTACATCTGGTGAGTTATTAAAAACAGCAGTTGTATCTACAATTTGTCCAGGTTTTGATAGTACAGGTGTAGATGGTATTGTTGAAATATTGCGTGTCGTTTTAACCGTCACGCTCCCCTGTGGACTAAGTTCCACATTGGCAACATCTTTATTCAATAACATTTCAACATCTTCAGATGACCAACTTGTGTTAGGCTGACCTGATTGTTTTGATAAGTTATTTACAACGATCTCAGCTTGTGAGAAGGTTGTTGCACTAAAAAGGAATGTTATTCCCAATACGCGCATAAGCGCTTTTTTAGAATTGTTCACTTGTCTTTACTCAACTTCAATAAAGTAATACATTGATGTATTACTCCGAATATGTCTTACATTTACAACAAAAAGTGATATTTTAGTTTCTCACATCATGTATGTAACAGTTTTCGATTAGAAAATCCTATATAGGATTGCTAATTTTGTCGTTTCATTGCAAGCTTATTTTGCTTTATGTAACAAAAATATGAAAAGTAACTAGAGGGAAAGCATGGTGATCACTGTTTTAGTTGTAGACGATCATGAATTAGTACGGACTGGAATATGCCGTATGCTAGAAGATCATACTGAAATTCAAGTCATTGGACAAGCTGAATCTGGTGAAGATGCCATTAATATGGTTCGTCAAAATCCACCAAATGTCGTCTTACTCGATGTCAATATGCCAGGAATTGGTGGGGTTGAAACTACGCGTCGATTATTACAAACAGCACCAATGACCAAAGTGCTTGCTGTAAGTGGTTTAGCTGAAGAACCTTACCCTTCTTTAATTCTTAAAGCTGGAGCAAAAGGTTATATCACTAAAGGTGCACCTGTTTCAGAAATGGTTCGTGCCATTAACAAAGTCATGCAAGGTGGTAAATACTTTAGTGCTGATATTGCAGAGCAAATAGCAAGTTCTTATTTATCTGACACTCAACAGTCCCCTTTTGATAATTTGTCAGAACGTGAAATGCAAGTTGCCATGATGGTTGTGAATTGTATTTCTACTCAAGAAATTGCCGATAAATTATTTGTAAGTGTTAAAACTGTAAATACATATCGTTATCGAATTTTTGAAAAACTGAATATTGATAGTGATGTAAAGTTAACGCATCTTGCCATGCGTTATGGTCTTGTTAAACCATAAAACAGTAGAGTGTTTAAATGCTCTATCATCATACACGTTTGAGCCAGTACCATCTTGGATTATGGTATGGTTCATACCGTTGTATTATTGCCGTCTGTCTCTTAATTGTTTTCTTTTCAAATACTCAAAGCGCTGATACGAACTATATTTTTCCGCAACTGTATCTTCTTACTCTTATTTGTTACGTTATTTTAAGTTCACTCCAACTCATAAGCTACATATTTTTCAATCTAAAAATAAATCAAAATATAACACTATTTTTTGCTATAGATGTCATCGTTTATAGCCTATTAACCTTTGCTTCTCACGGTTCAAATTTTTCTGTCAATTTGCTCTTTACAATCACTATTTTTGCTGCCTCTATTCTTCTTGAATCTAAAAAAGCACTTTTAATTACTCTCATTGCCGTCATTAGCGTTGTTTATCAGTATATCGTAGGAAGCTTATTTTCCATTATTAATCTAGGTCAGGTTGGAAATAGTGCACTTTTAGCCATCATTTTTTTATTCGTTTATGTGGGTGGACAAATCACGATAAAACGTTTCCGCTCATTAGAAAAATCAAATTATCGTCAATCTTTAGAGCTTCATCAATTACAAAATATTAATCGTCATATTCTTGAACAAATTGAAACGGGATATTTAGTTTTAACTCAAACAGGAGACATGATTTTAAGCAATCCAGCTTCTAGAAAACTCTTAGGAATACCCCCCTCACAAGAAACAGAAAATGTATCCTTACAATATCTACAGCCAGATTTATTTCAACGTTTAGACCTAGCAACCTTACAAGATGGAGACAAATTTCAATTTACCTCTCGTTTAGCTGAATATCACACAGTGATCCACATACAAGAGCTCAAAGTTCCACAACAAACATTAGTTTTATTAACTATTCAAGATGCAAAATTTCTAAATCAGCAAGTTCAACAACTTAAATTAGCTGCTTTAGGACAACTCTCAGCCAGTATTGCACATGAAATTCGCAATCCTTTAGCTGCAATCATGCAAGCGAACCAACTTTATTTACAAAGTAGCTCAATAGAACAAAAACAATTAACAGAAATGATTGATCGGCAAGCATTAAGAATGAATAAAATTATTGAAGACACTTTAGGTATGGCAAAAAATAAAGAAACCACACCAACTCGTATTGAACTTGATTATTTTTTAAAGTATTTTTTACAAGAAGATTTATCCGATATTTATCAAAAAATAAGAGTAGAATCTGAACCTAATTTAAGTATATTATTTGATGAATTACAATTAAGGCAAATTCTAATCAATTTGATTCGAAATGCTATAAAACATAATAATCCAGATTACAGCTATATTTTGCTTAAAACATACAAAAAACAAAACGTAGTGAGAATAGAAATTCAAGATTTTGGTTCAGGAGTTGCCCAACAAGATCTTAATGATTTATTTAAACCTTTCTTTAGCACTGACATTAATGGTACAGGCTTAGGATTATATTTATCGATGAGTTTTTGCGAAGCAAATCAAGCCAAACTAAGCTATGTAGAAAAAGAGTTTGGGGCATGCTTTAGAATTGAGTGTTCAAATTTAGCTGTAATTTAAAATTTTTTGGGGAAAATTTTGAATTCGAATGCAATCGTTCTTCTGGTCGATGATGAGGAGGATTTATGCCATTTAATGGCAATGAGTCTATCTCGAATGGGAGTTCAATCTCAAATTGCTCATAATATTAAAGAAGCAAAAACATTACTTTTACAACAACATTTCGATGCTTGTCTAACCGATCTAAATTTACCAGATGGTAATGGTATTCAATTGGTTGAATATATAGCGGGACAATATCCTCAGCTTCCTGTTGCTGTTTTAACCGCATATGGCAACATGAATATTGCGATTTCTGCTCTGAAAGCGGGAGCTTTTGATTTTGTCAGTAAACCAATCAATCAAAAGCACTTAGAACAATTATTAGAAAAAGCTTTAAATCATCCTTTAAAATTTTCTGACTTTAACCAAGAAGAACTTTTACTTGAACATAAGATGCTCATTGGTGAATCTAAACCAATTCAACAACTGAGGATCACAATAAAAAAAATTGCCCGATCACAAGCCCCTGTTTTCATTACAGGTGAATCAGGTACAGGAAAAGAAGTAGTTGCAAATTTAATTCATCGACTAAGTCATAGAAATGATGGACCCTTTATTGCAATCAATTGCGGTGCTATACCAACTGATCTTATGGAAAGTGAGTTATTTGGACATAAAAAAGGCAGTTTTACAGGTGCAACACAAGACAAACAAGGGCTTATTTTATCTGCACATGGTGGAAGTTTATTTCTCGATGAAATTGCAGAGTTACCTTTAAATATGCAGGTTAAATTATTAAGAGCCGTTCAAGAGAAAAAAATTCGTCCTGTAGGTTCAGATCAGGAAATTGATGTTGACTTTAGAATTATTAGTGCCAGCCACCAAGACTTAGAGCATCTCGTTCAACAAGGAAAGTTTCGGCAAGATTTATTCTTTCGCCTACATGTGATGGATATTCACCTTCCCCCATTACGCGAAAGAGAAAGTGATATTTTACTCCTTGCAAACTACTTCAGCCAAAAAATTTCCCATGATTGGGGGATTGCTCCAAAAACATTGAGTACAGATGCTGAGATTTTTTTACTTTCCCAATACTATTCTGGAAATGTACGTGAACTACGTAATATGATTGAACGAGCTATGACCTTATGTGACCATCATGTAATTAGTATTGAACATCTTCAAACAATTTCAGTTCGAAAAATTCGCAATTCATCTTTAGAACCTTTAAAAAATCAGCATAATGATAATTATGAAAAATTAGGTCAGATACTGCCAAGTGAAGGCTTAGAGGCTTATCTGGAAAGAATTGAAAAAGAGGTTCTTTTAAATGCACTTAACCAAACTTATTGGAATAGAACACTTGCTGCAAAAAAATTAAAAATGTCATTCCGTTCATTGAGATATCGCTTGAAAAAACTCAATTTAGAAAATGAATAAAACTCAATCAAAATATTAAAAATTTATATTTATTATTTTTGGTTGAGAAGAAGCTCAGCAACATGTTCAATATATGCTTCTTCTTTCATATCGGGTGGTAAAACATAGCTATGATTTGGTTCAATCCCAATTCCCTCAATCATATTCCCTTTCGGTGTGTAATAATGAGAAACCGTCATTTGTAGTGCTGAATTATCAGATAAAGGAAATAGCTTTTGTACCACACCTTTACCATAACTTTTTTCACCCACAACCCATGCACGGCCATGCTCTTTTAAGGCTGCCGTAAATACCTCTGCCGCAGATGCTGAACGATTATTGATTAAAATTCCTACTTTCAATTGATCATGATCATATCCTGGCAATGCTTGATATTGCTGATCACCCTCACTTCGGCTTTTTGTTGATACAATAATACCTTGACTTAAAAATAAATCTGCAGACTCTACGGCTGCTGACAATAAGCCACCTGGGTTATTTCTTAAATCAATTAAAACTGCTTTAATACCATTTTCAGAATATTGATCGATCAAATTTGAAATCTGATTTGCTGTATCTTGTTGAAAAACTTTGACCTTAACCACCAAGACATGATTGTTTAAAAGTTGTGCTTGGATATCTGTTTCAACTTTTTTATTCCGCACCAAATTAAATGGTTGGCTATTTCCTGCGAGCTGAATACTTAATGTTGAGCCTACAGCACCACTGAGTAAATTATTCACTTGGTCATGATTCAGTTTTTTAAGTTCTTGATCATCTATTTTAAAAACACTAACACCATTTCTGAGCCCTTGTTTAGATGAATCTCCATCTTTTTTTATATTTTTAATAACCCATTGATTAATCTTGTCATTATGTTCCAATTCAAAATCTACTGAAGCAATATCACCTTCTGTATATTGAACAAGTTGCTTATATTCTTCAGGTAATAAATAACGAGAATAACGATCCAACCCACTTACAAGCCCTTTAATCGCTTGCTGAAACAACTGTTCATCATTTTTTTCTTGAACATAATTATCCTGCACAATGCCATAAATCTGTACAAATTTTTGGATAGATTCTACAGGTACTTCTTCAGATTTCAGATCTAATTCATCATCAAAACCTGAAAGGTTATTATTTGCAGGTGCAGCCCATACAGTGAAAAGACCCGAACACGCCAGTAAAGTTATAAAAACTAAATATGTGTGCCGAGTCATAATTCACCTTATAAATTTATTTATGGTGTAAGGGTAATTAAATTACGACCCTTCATTTCTTCTGGAATAGGAAGTTGCATTAAACTTAAAAGCGTTGGTGCAACATCTGCCAATACACCACCCTCAGCAATAACAGCTTGAGTTGGCCCCACATAAATAAACGGAACCAATTCCGTTGTATGTTGGGTATGTACTTGACCACTTTCATAGTCTTGCATTTGTTCTACATTACCATGATCAGCAGTCACAAGCATATGGCCATTTTGTGCCATTACAGCGTCATATACACGACCTAAACAGGTATCAACTGCTTCAACTGCTTTAACCGCTGCAGAGAATACACCTGTATGCCCTACCATATCACCATTTGCGAAGTTCACAACAAGTAGATCATACTCACCTGAATTAATCGCTGCAACAAGTTCATCAGTAACTTCATAAGCACTCATCTCTGGCTTTAAGTCATAAGTTGCAACATTTGGTGATGGAATAAGAATACGTTTTTCACCCGGATATTCATCTTCACGACCACCACTAAAGAAGAATGTTACATGAGCATACTTCTCTGTTTCAGCAATACGTAATTGTGTTTTACCCAAATTCGATAAATACTCACCAATTGAATTCGTTAAAGCTTCAGGCATGTATGCAACTGGTGCATCAATTGTTGCTTGGTAACGCGTTAACATGACATATTTTGCAAGCTGTGGAACAACCTTACGTTCAAAACTAGCGAAGTCTTTTTCTACAAATGCACGTGTAATCTCACGTGCACGGTCTGCACGAAAATTCATAAAGATTAAGCTGTCGCCATCTGAAACTTTTGCAACATCGCCAATACGTGTTGCTTTTACAAACTCATCACTTTCTTCAGCTGCATATGCAAGTTCTAAGCCTTCAACTGCTGTTGCTGCTGTACGAACAGCCTCTCCTTCAGTCAATAAACGATAAGCTTGTTCAACACGATCCCAACGGTTATCACGATCCATGGCGAAATAACGACCAATCATTGTCGCAATACGACCTTGAGCAGGATATTGAGCAAATAAAGCATCTAATTTTTCTAAAGAAGGTTGAGCGCTTTTCGGTGGAGTATCACGACCATCTAAAAATGCGTGTAAATAAACTTTCACACCACGTTTAAGTGCTAATTCTGCCATTGCAACAATATGATCTTCATGTGAGTGAACACCACCTTGAGATAATAATCCCATAATATGTACGGCATTATTTGTTGCTTTTGCTTTTTCAACTGCATCTACAAGTACTTCATGCTCAAAGAATGCACCTGTACGAATATCTTTAGTAATACGTGTAAAATCTTGATAAAGCACACGACCTGCACCAAGATTCATATGACCAACTTCAGAGTTCCCCATCTGACCATCAGGTAAACCAACATCTTCGCCAGATCCAGAAATTAGGCTATGAGGATGATTTTCCTGCATTGCTGTCAAATTTGGACGTTTCGCTGCTAAAAAAGCATTATCTTTTTCTTCAATACGATGCCCAACACCATCCATAATTACCAATACGTGAGGGATTTTTCCAGCAGTTGCATCCGTCATGATGTACACTCTTTCTGTTTACTAATTCATCAACATATCTTACCTTTTTTTCAGGTAAGACTCTATCTTAAAGCCTATGGTTTAAGCCTTTTAACACTATTGTTTTCTTCTATTTAAGATCACTTTATCTTGCTCGGTGCAATAAGTATCCACCAATACAAAATACGAAAAGAATAGGAAGGAAGACAAACCATGCAGGTGATGGTGAATACACTAAACTTGCGTATCCAAAAAAGTCCTGCAAATAAAAGAAACCTAAACCTGTAAATAATGCAATCACTAAGCGAAAGCCCATTGACTGCTGACGTAAAGGTCCAAAAATAAAGGAACAAGCAACAACAACCAATGCTATTAAAGAAAAAGGTGTTGCTACTTTTTGCCAAAATGCCAATTGGTATGTTTTTGGAACTTGGCTATATTCATGCATATAACTTGTAATACTAATTAATTGGCTTGGTGATAAATCATTTGGGTCCATCGTAACCATATGAACATATTTAGGTTGTAACGCCATTGCTAATGGTAAGTTAGGTAAAACATCTACATGCGCATTACCATCATTTAAAATATCCAATTCTTTGGCATCTTTTAAGTCCCAACGTCCATCAGTAATAAAATTACCTTGCTCAGCAGAAATTGTCGCTCGCAAATTATACTTTTCATCAAAATCTAAAGCTTCAACGCCTTTTAACTGTCCTAATGAATTCGCATAGTCAATATAAATAAAGCGCTGCCCTTCTCGGGTCCAATAGCCTCGAACAGATCCTAACTCTGCAACAGTTCTATGCTTTTTAATATTTTTGGCTTGCTCATTGGTATATGGAATAACCCACTCACTTAAGGTAAATGCTAAAACAATTAAAATAAGTGCTGAACGAATGACCCATCCAACTATGCTCCATAGACTAATGCCTGAAGCACGCATCACAATAAGTTCACTATTAGAAGCCAAAATACCTAAACCTAAAACAGCACCAATCAATGCTGAAATGGGTAAAATTTCATATAGATATTTAGGTGCTCCCCACAATACATATTTCAATGCATCTAAAGCACCATAGCCATCTTCCAATGAGCCAAGCTCACCCAAATAAGTAAATAAAACTTGTAATCCAGATAAAATAAGCGTAGCACCAATCATCGCAAGTGCAGTCGTTTTCGTTACATGCTTCGCAACAATTCTACGAGCTAACATAATTAAGACCTCACTTGCTTGGTGGTATTTTTAAACTTTGCCGTTAACTTTTGCTTACGTGAAAATAATGCAGCAAAAAGAGAATATGCGATAAGCACTGCTGGATAACTCCATACCCCAACTTCTTCTTTCGTAATACGTGTTTTAAGTGCCATTAAAACAACGATTAAACTTGCAAAAATGAGCAATGAAGGGAAAAGCTTTAAATATCGCCCTTGTCGTGGATTTACTTCAGATAATGCAACTGCTAAGAATAACGCCACAAATACAGTAAATGGAACAAATACACGCCACCATAATTCACTTGCAACAACGGGATCTTGTCTATTTTCCCAAAGCTGAGTTGTAGGTAACGCATCAACTTCTGTGCTATCAAATTTTGCTTCTTTATTATTTTCTAACCGTAATCGATAACTCTCAAACTCAATATGAGAATATTTTGGTTGTCCAGGTAAGATTTCATAACGGCGACCTTCTGTTAAATCAACAACACTCGCTGTATCACCAGGGACATCAACTCGCTCAGCTTCTCTCGCCATAATAATAATATCTGGCTTTTTCACATCACCAGATCGTTGATAAACAAAAATATCTCTTAATCTTTTTCGATCTTCTGAAAGATCACCTGCATAAATTGTATAAGGTCCAGATGAAATAAATTCTTTTGGTCGAACTAAATCAAATCCTGAACGAATGGCTTGAGTTGAGGTGAGTTCTTCATATTTTCTAACACCCCATGGTCCTGCCCAAAACATTAAGAACCCTTGTACTATCATAAATACAATAGTCATTGGAACAAGAAGCTTTGCTAAATGATTTCGACTAAGCCCACTGCTATTAAATACAGCCATCTCATGGTCAACATAAAGTCGACCAAAAACCAACATTAATGCAATGAAAAAACCTAATGGAAGAATTAATGTCAAAAATTCTGGTAAGCGGTATCCAATAATGCTAAATAAAATACTGACATCTAAACGCCCTTGTGCAGCTACACCAAAATACTTAATCAGTCGACCACCCATCATGATCAATGTCAATAAGGCAATCACTACCAATGAAGTTGAAACCACTTGCTTGACCAGATAACGCCGAATAATCAAATTAATTCTTCCAGAAACGGGGTAAAAAAACTCGCATTAGTTTACCCTAATGTTAAAAATATAAAACTATACTCATGTTGCACATTGAAACTAAGTTGATGAAAATGTTTCAATGAACTCTAAATTTCTAAAAGGCACGAATACCTCATATGAAACTTACTATTAATTCGTCATATCAAGAAAATTCTGACCAACATCTCGTTATTTTAGTAGATTCAGAACAGATCCAAAATACTGCAACAGCATATTCAATCGAGAACATCAATATCTTGGTCGAATCAACGCAATTTAAAGCTGGATTGAATGAATCACTACCTTTAATTAATCAGACATCTGTTTGTGCAAATAGCCTATTATTAGGTTTGGGTAAAACAGCTGAATTAAAACCAGCGAAATTAGCCGAAATTTCTAAGACAATTATCAAAGCTTCTCAAAAAAAATTCAAACAGATTAGTGTTGATATTTCAAAACTACCTCAAGAGCTTCATTATCTCTTCGCACTTAGTTTGACTCAAGCAGCATATTCTTTTGATGAATATAAATCGAAAAAAAATGAATTTGTTTTAGAACAAATTAATCTTGTTGCTACAGAAACAACTTTAAATAACGAACAGCTAGCACTTATTGAAGCAATTCAATCAGGTCAAACTCTTGCTCGTCATTTAGGTAATCGTCCAGGAAATGTATGTTTCCCAGAATATCTTGCAGATCAAGCAATTGCTTTAGCAGCAGAATTCCCAGATCTACTCAAAGTTACTGTTTTAGATGAACAACAAATTGCTGACCTTGGTATGGGTGCTTTCCTTGCTGTAAGCAAAGGTTCTGATCGCCCAGGGCGTATTATCACTCTAGAATATCAAGCAAATCGCTCTGAAGCACCTGTTGTTCTTGTGGGTAAAGGCATTACTTTTGATACAGGTGGCATTTCACTTAAACCAGGCGCTGGCATGGATGAAATGAAATACGATATGTGTGGTTCAGCATCTGTTTTAGGTACTATGCGTGCACTATGTGAAGCAAAACTACCTATTCATGTTGTAGGTGCTATTGCTGCTGCTGAAAATATGCCTTCAGGAAAAGCAACACGTCCAGGTGATATCGTAACAACGATGAGCGGTCAAACTGTTGAAATTTTAAATACAGATGCTGAAGGTCGTTTAGTACTTTGTGACACTCTCACTTATGTAAAACGTTTTAACCCTGCCCTTGTTATTGATATTGCAACATTAACAGGTGCATGTGTTGTTGCTTTAGGTTCAGTACTTACAGGTATGTTTACACCAGATGATGAATTGGCAGCAGAGCTCACTACAGCAGGACAAACAGCATTTGACCGTGTATGGCGTATGCCTGTTCTTGAAGACTATCAAGAACAATTAGATTCTCCATTTGCAGATATTGCAAATATTGGTGGTCCAAAAGCGGGTTCAGTTACAGCAGCTTGCTTCTTACAACGCTTTACTCGTGAATATCGTTGGGCACACTTAGATATTGCAGGTACAGCTTGGAATTCTGGTGCAAATAAATCTGCAACAGGTCGTCCTGTACCATTATTAATGCAATTCTTAGCTAATCGTGTAAATACGAATGGCTAAAGTAAGCTTTTATCTCTTTGAAAAAAGCCCTGAACGGCAAGTCGAAAGTACTTGCCGTTTATGTCGAAAAATTATGCGACAGGCTGAAGCTAAAATCTGGTTATTTTGTGCAGATAAATCCTTGCAACAAGAGATTGATGATCGATTATGGACATTTGACCCAACCAGTTTTATTCCACATGGCATTCATCAACTCGAAAGCTCAATCTGCATTTCAGAGCATTTGCCTACAAGTTCAGATTGGATTATATTTAATTTTAATAATCAAATATTTGAAAATTTTGAATCTGTAAATCATGTAATTGAAATTATTGAAAATAATGAAATAGCTAAACAACTTGGGCGTGAAAAATTTAAACAATACCGAAAACATGGTATCCAACCACAAACACATAAACTATAGTCATGTTAACAAAGGAGATATCTTGTGGCATTAAATGTCGGACCAGATTTTAAACAGCGCTGGTTAGAAGCACCTGAAGCTGTACGTCAGGCATATCTTGATGATCTGCAACGTATCTGTGAAGTTCTTAAACCTGAAACTGCTCTAGATACATGGATTGAATATGATCTAGCACAACAACAAAAATCTTTAGAAACAATTGATACTGCTTATGCTGAACTTA
Source organism: Acinetobacter equi (assembly GCF_001307195.1). NCBI lineage: Bacteria > Pseudomonadati > Pseudomonadota > Gammaproteobacteria > Moraxellales > Moraxellaceae > Acinetobacter > Acinetobacter equi. The sequence goes on from NZ_CP012808.1 coordinate 642,048, forward strand.
AAGCACGATTAATTGAAGAAGCTAAAATTCGTCGTCAACAAGCATTAGAAAAAAAGCTTGCTGAAAAACGTGCTGAAGAAGAAGCTTATGCTCAACAATTACTTATTGATGAAGAGCAAAAAAGAATAGTAGAAACAGAAAAGCTTTCGAAATTAAAAGATAATGTAGATCTTGAAATTCGTCGTTATGCTTCACGTTATTCAAAAAACCCAGATAGCTTAGGATATTTCTTAACACATCATTTAAACCTTTCCGAACATGATGCTGTCGAACAAATTGATAGTCTTAAAATTCGTCTTGAATTAGAGGCCGATACCTTAATTGAACAAACTGTTCAGGCTTTTAGAGCAAAACTACATGCTGCAGCGCAAGACGAGATTGCATATCTTCTAGAAAACTCAAAAATAAAAAAAGATAATTAAATCATCTTCATTTTAAAACCTACAAAAGAGCCCTTATGGGCTTTTTTGTTTTATGATTCTTAGGTTAGCATTTAAAACACATCAACAACAGCAGATAAAGTATGCCCTACTCCATAGCCAATCGCTAAAAGAAGTCCAATCCAAATAAATCCACCAAGCACATTATAAATAGAAAAACTTATAATATTCATTTTTGCTGACCCCGCTGCAAAAGGTGCAAATGAACGAACAAAAGGAACAAAACGAGCAACTAAAATTGTTTTCCCACCATGTTTGGTAAAATAGTTATTGGTTTTTACCAAATATTCAGGTTTAAAATAACGTGTATGCTTATTAAAGTACTTAATCCCTAAATAACTGCCTGTATAGTAATTTACGGTATATCCTAAAATACTTGCTACAATTAAAGTAACGCCCATATAGTGCAAATGAATCACGTCTGTCGTTGAACATAAAGCACCAATAGCAATCAGTAAGCTATCTCCTGGCAAGAAAAACATAAATACAGAGCCAGTTTCTGCGAAAATTACTAAAAATAGAATGGCATAAATCCAAACTCCGTAATTGGCTAGCAATACTGGTAACCACTGTTCTAAATTTAGTAAAAAATCAAACATACTTTTTTGTCCAAAATCTTAATTTTTTTCTCTTATGATCTTTGATGATGAATCAAATGATTTTAATCATTAAACTCTGATTCAAGTCCACATCATTCATTTTAAAAAACCATTCTCTGCGAGAAAACTTAGACTAATATCTGTTTTTTCAGATTTTACTTCAGCTGCCTTATCACCCAATAATAACCGTTCAATATAGCGTGCTAAAACATCAACTTCTAAATTGACTTTAGAACCTACTTGCCACGTTCCAATATTAGTACGTTCAGCAGTATGTGGAATTAAGTTGAGACTTAAAATATGACCACGTAAATGATTAATCGTCAAACTAATACCATCGACAGTAATAGAACCTTTTTCAGCCAAATATTTTGCAATTTCAACAGGCGCTGTGACTTCAAAATATAATGATCGAGCATCTTTACGTACAAGTGTAATTTCACCTATAGCGTCTACATGTCCACTGACAATATGTCCACCAAATCTTGTTGTTGGCAACATCGCTTTTTCGACATTTACAGGCTGCCCGACTTTCCATTGACCTAAAGTCGTTCGATTTAAACTTTCGCGGGAAACATCTGCTGTATACCATTTGTCACCCCATTCAATAACGGTTAAACAAATGCCATTAGTAGCAATAGAATCACCTAGGTGAACATCAGACATATCTAAATCTGTTTGAATACGTAAACGAATATCTCCGCCTACACTTTGTAAACTTTCTACTTTACCTAGACTTTCAATAATGCCTGTAAACATTTTTCACTCACATGTACTTCAATGACAATAAATAGTTCGTCGACATTGAATATTTTTCAGTGTTGTACTTTGTACAATTTCGCATGAAATTTCATCTTTTTTAGATGATTTACCCCAAAAATCACCCTAAGACTACCATAATTTTTCAGTTATCTTACAATTCTTGCTGTAAAGAAGTTTGATTTTTAATCACTACAATTAAACTCAAGTTAAGATATTTTTCATCTATTTTTGCTTAAAACCTATTAAATAACCGTAATAAAAATTAATTTAAACCCATTTTTAAATCTAATTTATCATCTATTAATAATGTAAAAAATTTATCTTCTTCTATCCTAAGAAAATAAAAAGGCACTTCCAAAAAAGTGCCTCTGAGATTATTTATTCATCTTTTATCAAAATTTTACCAAAGTGCTAGTTGAGTACTTACACCGCTAGTATCTACACCACCTAATTCAGCAAAATGATGAAGCTGACTTAATAGCTGACGAATTGGTGGTCCTGATTTGGCATGTGTATCTGTAATTACAATAAATTCTAGCACACGAGCTCTTTCAGATTGTCGTTGTTTACTCACACGATAACGTGGTACATCTTGTGTCAACAAAGTCACACGACCACGTTTTAAATTTGCTTGTAACAAATCAGTCGCACTGATATTTCCATCAGTAGAATAACTCGTCAAGATAAAACGAGCATTGATTGTTTCAAGTAGTTTTTCATACGCTTCTTTAGCATGCTTAGAAGAGTTATAGGGACTTGGGCGTTCTTTACGCCAAGCACGATCAATTCCACTTTTGAAACCTTTGGTATCTGGCGTTGGTAAATCAACTTGATCCCATAAAGTTAAAGCATTTAGTACATGATAATTACTACTATAAGCATGTTGATTATACGGTGGATCTAAATAAGCTACATCAACCTCAAAGCTACTCATTTGATTTGCTAAGTGCTGTGCATCTACACACCACATTTCAGCAGCTGGTCGCTTTGGATCACCAATTTCACAAAAACGACTTGGAGTTAACCAAAGTAAAGACTCAATACGTTCCAATGCTGTTTGTGTTTTTCCACCCCATCCGTGATGGAAGCTTTTAAATACACCACTGGTATTACTCACAAAACTTGCTGAATAAAGTAATGGTGCAAGTAATGCACTCATTTCTACATCATCAATTGCACCTTGTGCCTGCCACGTTGCAATTTGTTGGCGAATGGAATCAATACGCATACCATTTCGACGTTTAAAGAATAAACGATCACGTGCTGGATCATAAATTTCATCATTACGTGGACATAAATTATGTGTCACCCACCCCTTAACTTCAGGTAACCGATTTAAATAATCAATAGCTTTTTGATATCCACCTAACTCTTTAAATGCTGGAGCATCTGTACAAGACAATATTGCGCTATTTAGTGCGTGACTATAAGGTTCCCAATCATTAGCAATAACCCGATAACCATTTTGACGTGCTAAACGAGAAACCACACCTGAACCTGCAAAAAAGTCTGCAAAAATAGGGGCACGACCATCCTGTCGATTTAAAGTTCCAGTATTCTCTAGAGCTTCTAAGATTAAATGTAATAAACGGCGCTTATTCCCTAAATATGGAACTAATTGATGGAATAAGTATTCGTCTGTCGTACGTGCTGCATGACGACGTTTGTGATAAACCGTAGACTCTGAATTCATACTGTCTCTTGAGAAGGTTTTAACCTTAAACGCACATCTTCACCCAATTGATTGACCTCGATGAGCTTAAAACGGAGTTGCTCTGTCATACGATTAAAATTCGCATTAAACATTGCACGTGCTAACTGACCTAAAAAAGTTGGAGCAACATAACTAATGACTTCATCCACTAAATTTTCTTGTAGAAAAGCAGTTGATAAGGTTGCACCCGCTTCAATCATTACATCATAAATTTGATGTTCTTGAACCAGATAAGCCAACAGATTGGTTAAAGATTGAATAGAAATTTGCACCACGCCAAGTGTTTCTAGCTCAGGGCGATAAGGTCCCATTACCATAACAGTATTTGGATGCTGTAAAATTTTAGCATTTAGTGGTAGACGCCCCTGTCGATCTAAAATAATTCTTTTAGGTTGAACAATATGAGAAATATCGTCTATATCTTTCAAATGACGTACATTTAATTCACAATCATCTGCTAAAACAGTTTCTATTCCCGTAATCACAGCCCCAGAAATTGCACGCCAGTGCTGAACATCTTGTCGAGCTTCTGCACCAGTAATCCACTTTGACTCACCTGATGCCATTGCTGTACGTCCATCTAAACTTGATGCAATTTTTAAGCGAACATAAGGCATTTGAGTTGCCATTGCTTTTAAAAAGCCTTCATTCAAAGTATGAGCTAAAGTCTCGCAACAGCCAACTTCAACATCTATACCTGCATCACGTAAAATTTGTACGCCTTTACCAGCAACCAAAGGATTCGGATCAGAACACGCCACAATGACTTTTTTTAATCCTGCTTCCACTAATCCTTTGGCACAGGGTGGTGTTCTACCATAATGTGCACAAGGTTCTAATGTGACATAAGCCGTTGCACCTTGAGCGAATTCACCCGCTTGACGCATTGCAAAAACCTCAGCGTGAGGTTGACCTGCTTGAGGATGATATCCCTCGCCAACCACCTGCCCATCTTTCACAATTACACATCCTACATTTGGGTTAGGCTTTGTCGAATATTGTCCAAGCCGAGCCAAATTGATTGCTCGCTGCATCCACATCTTATCTTGATGAGGAAAATCTTGAATTAACTCAGACATGTGCAATGAAATCTCTTACTTTTAACACTTATTGATCACGTTGTTGCATTTGTTCAATTTGTCGACGAAATGCTTCTACATCTTGGAAATCTTGATAAACAGAAGCAAAACGAACATATGCAACATGATCTAAACTAAATAAACTTTGCATTACAATTTCGCCAATAGTTCGAGATTTCACATCTCTTTCACCTAAGCGACGTATTTGTAAGTGGATATCACTCAAAACTGTTTCGATCTGTTCTTGTGTCACAGGACGCTTTTGCAATGCATGAAGCAATGAACGACGTAATTTTGCTTCATCAAATGGTTCATTTTTGCCATCTGATTTCGTAACACGAGGCATCACGACTTCATAAGTTTCAAATGTTGTAAATCGTTCACCACAACTAATACATTCTCGACGTCGACGAATTTGGCAACCTTCAGCCGCCAAACGCGAATCAATAACTTTACTATCTGCGGCGTTGCAAAAAGGACAATGCATAGCGCTTTTATTGAACAAATCCTGATGATGTCTGAGTGTATCAAAAAATCTAAGATTTGTAGAGTCTTCTTCTACATATAGAAAAAAAACAGCCTATTTAGGCTGTTTTCCACAATATATTGATTATTTGATTTTTAAACTTATTCAATTCGTTCGCCATGTTGACTTAAATCTAGACCCATGCGTTCATCATCTGATTCAACACGAATACCAATCACTAAATCAATCACTTTAAGAATAATAAAAGTCAATATAGCTGAGTATGCAATTGTTGCTAACACACCTTCAACTTGAATCCATAATTGAGTCAATACATTTGTCGGTGCATTTTCACCCATAATAAATTCACTTGCAAAGAATGCTGTAAGGATTGCCCCAACAATACCACCTACACCATGCAGACCAAATGCATCTAATGAATCATCTGCTTTTAATGCACGTTTAAGTGCTGTAATACCCCAGAAACAGACCACACCACCAATAAGCCCCATAATTAAAGCGCCACTTACAGTAACGAAACCAGCTGCTGGTGTAATCACCACTAAACCTGCAACTGCACCAGATGCACCACCTAATACAGATGCTTTACCACGTACAATCTTTTCAACAACTAACCAAGAAATTGCTGCTGCTGCTGCTGCAACTTGTGTAACGACTAATGCATAACCTGCTGAACCATTTGCACCAAGTGCAGAACCACCGTTAAAGCCAAACCAACCTACCCAAATTAAGCTTGCGCCAATAACAGTTAATGTCAGATTATGTGGAGCCATAGATTCACGCCCCAAGCCCATACGTTTACCTAACATGTATGCTGCAACTAAACCTGCTACCCCTGAGTTAATATGAACAACTGTACCACCAGCAAAATCAAGTGCACCATCATTACCTAACCAACCACCGCCCCATACCCAGTGTGTAATTGGAGCATATACAACAATAACCCAAATCGTAATAAAGGCAATGAATGCACTAAACTTCATACGTTCAGCAATAGAACCACTAATGATGGCAACAGTAATAATGGCAAATGTCATTTGGAAAATAACAAATAAGATTTCAGGAATTGTGCCACTAAGTGCATCTGTTGTTATTCCTGCCAACATAATTTTATCTAAACCACCAACAAAGGCATTACCCTCTGAGAATGCTAAAGTATAACCAATTACAACCCAAACAATACTCACAACGGCTGCTGCAACAAAGCTATGTGCCATTGTGCTTAGTACGTTTTTCTTACGTACCATACCGCCATAGAATAAAGCTAAACCAGGAATAGTCATTAAAAGGACAAGTGCTGTTGATACTAAAATCCATGCCGTATCACCAGTATCTAATTTTTCTTCTGCTTGAACTGCTGCTGTTGGTTCTTTTTCTGTTTCAACTTCAGGTGTTACAGCCTCTATTGGCGCTGCATTTACTTCTACAATAGTTACTTCTTCTGAAACTGGAACTGATCCTTCTTCAGCTAAAGCAACAGAACTGCCAAAAAGTGCGCCTGATAAACTCAGCGCAAGTAGTATTTTTCTCATGCGTATCCCCCGACCTAGTTTTTTGAGTTATTTGCTACTCAGCAAACTTCATGCCAAACTAATTAAACTGCATCTGCACCTGTTTCACCGGTACGAATACGGATAACTTGCTCTAAATTAGTAACGAAAATTTTACCGTCACCAATTTTTCCTGTACTTGCTACACGAGTAATAGATTCAATTACAGAATCAACCATTTCATCACTGATTGCGATTTCAATTTTTACTTTTGGTAAGAAATCAACAACATATTCCGCACCACGATAGAGTTCTGTATGCCCTTTTTGGCGACCAAAACCTTTGACTTCCGTTACGGTGATCCCTTGAACACCAATTTCTGATAATGCTTCACGTACATCATCCAATTTAAAGGGTTTTACAATAGCAGTTACTAACTTCATGTGTGTTTTCCTTCGGCTTATTTCACCAGTAAGGTTTTATGTTCAAATTTCATGCCAATTTTTTAAAGTCGGGGGAAATTAAAAAAAAGCATAAGCAATTTTTGTACTTCTATTTTATACATTTAATTCCACTTAAAGTGTATGAAATAGGCTTTTTTAAAAGAATAATAACGATTTTAATCATCATATAATCCTATATTAATTGGAAAATGTTATAATTAAATCTATAGATAGAGCCTTCTATTCATTCTAGAGATTCCTTATGTTAGAAACATTATTACAAGCAATTCTTGAACAAGTAGATCAACCTAAAAAAGATCTCGAACACAATTTACGAGCATTGCTCAATGAAGCAATTACAAAAATTGATTTAGTTTCTAAAGAAGAAATTGAACGCCAACGTACTCAACTTAACCAAGCAAATTTACGCTTAAATGAACTACTTAAAACAGTTGAGGCATTAGAGATACAATTAACGAACAAAAAATAAGCACAATATTTGTGCAAAAATAAGAATTTGAAAAAATAAAAAATGCACCAAATCGGAACAATAATAAAATGTCTTTTTCAAAAGTTTATACGCGTGGACTATTAGGAATCCACGCCCCTTCTATTGAAGTAGAAGTCCATATTAGCCAAGGCTTACCGTCATTGACTATTGTTGGTTTACCTGAGGCAGCTGTTCGGGAAAGTAAAGACCGTGTTCGCTCTGCAATTATCAATAGTGGTTTTCAATTTCCAACTAAGCGCCTCACAATTAATTTAGCACCAGCGGACTTACCGAAAGATGGATCAAGACTTGATCTTGCAATAGCCTTAGGAATTTTAATTGCATCAGGACAGCTACCAGAACAGACTGCTCAAGATATTGAATTTGTAGGTGAACTTGCTTTAGATGGACAACTTCGCCAAATTACAGGTATTTTAAGTATTGCTATTGCCTGTCAAAAGGCAAATCGTCTTTTAATTCTGCCCCATACAAATGCAGATGAAGCCGCACAATTGCCAAATTTTCAAATCATTGCTGCCCAAAATTTAAAAGAAGTATGTCAACATTTAGATCAAAGTCATCCTCTAGATCCGTATATCGTAAATAAAGAAAGAGTTAGTAAAAAAATTCAACTCGATTTAGAAGATGTTAAAGGACAATTACGCCCACGACGTGCTTTAGAAATTGCAGCAGCTGGCGGACATTCCATTTTATTTCGTGGTCCTCCTGGTACAGGAAAAACTTTGTTGGCTTCACGTTTGCCCAGTATTTTACCGCCTTTGACTTTAGAGGAAAATTTAGAAGTTGCAAGTATTTATTCTGTCGCAAATACTACACATTATTTTGGTCAAAGACCTTTCCGTGCACCACATCACACTGCATCAGCAATCGCCTTAGTTGGCGGAGGCTCACACCCAAAACCAGGTGAAATAACGTTAGCTCATTTAGGTGTACTATTTTTAGATGAATTACCTGAATTTGACCGTAAAGTTTTAGAAGTACTTAGACAACCCTTAGAATCAAAAGAAATTGTGATTTCACGGGCATCTCGACAAATTACATTTCCTGCAAACTTTCAATTTATTGCAGCGATGAATCCTTGTCCTTGTGGCTATGCTTTTAATCAAGATATACGATGCCAATGCACAGTAGATGCAATTAAACGTTATCAAAATAGAATTTCTGGTCCATTATTAGACCGTATTGATTTACATATTGATGTTCCGCCTTTACAAGCAAATGAACTTCAAAATAATGTGCCAATAGAAACATCCGAAATGGTGCGTTTACGTGTAATACAAGCCTATGAAAAACAAATGCAACGTCAAAATATGCTAAACATGGCATTAAGTGCTAAACAACTCGAAAAATTTGCAACATTAAGCCCACAAGCAGCTAAAATTATTGAAATTGCTCAAGAAAGACTTAATTTATCTGCACGTGCCTATCATCGTATACTACGTGTTGCACGTACAATTGCAGATTTAGCTAATTCCGATGAAATTCAAAATCAGCATCTCTCAGAAGCTCTCTCTTATAGAAACCAACAATAATAAGAGGGTAACTTTCGTTACCCTTACTTAAAGTTTAAAAATCATATTTTATGCCGAAAATGACTTTATTTTTTAAAGTTGTATCATCGCGTAATTTACCACCAACAATATAATCCATAGAAACACTTGCACCTGTATCACCTAAAGGATGACTTAAACCAACTGTAAAGTGACGGAAAGCAAATTTCTTTTGCGTATCAAGTGTAATACCTTCGTATTCACCTTTATCACGATAGTAATATGCACCTAATGCCGTATTTAAAGTAAAGTCTTGAGGTAATGCATAACTATATGTTGCTAATAAATAAGTATCACCTTTATTACCCCACTCTACATCGCCTAATAATGTTTGTGTGGTAAAAGCAAAATCTTTGTAATTCACTCCAATTAAGGTTTCAGTTGTATTAACATCTGCATCTGATTGATAGTAATAATAATATGTTCCACCAATGGTATAACCAAAATCTTCAGTAATTGAACCGTTATAACCTAAATAAAAGTCATTTTCAAAAGCTTTACTACCCGTATAAGCTTCTTCTGCATAATCAAAATCTGTTAATGAATAACCTAATGTAGATCCCCAATAACCAATATAAAAGCCTGATGAATGGCTATAATCTAAGCCACCCTGAACAGCAGCATTATCATTTTCAGGCACTGCTGTATTTCCTCGTAAAATATATTCAGACACTACCCCAATATTACCCGAAATTGTATGATCAGATGCTTTCTCATTGGCAAAAGCAACGGTAGATAATAACGATGATGCAACAGTCAAACCTAAAGTATTTAAAGTGAATTTCATTATATAGTTCCCCCAGGATCGTTTTCTACACGATTATTTTTTGGTTAATTTGATCACTCATATAGCTCATAGCAATTGCTATGCCAATAATGTGAAATGCACTGTTTGTAGTGGGAACTTTTAAAAGATTTTATATATAGTTAAGTATTAAATTCACTGTATCTTGCCTATATAAAATATAGTTTATAAATGTGATATATGATCAATTAAAAATCTTTAATAACAGACGAAGTAAAAATAAAAAAATAAGGCTGTTTTATTTAAAATTGATCAAAATAAGTGCGGAAAATCGTAAAATAGCACCTATTTTGAACAGCTTAAATGCTTTCATTTAGCTAATATTTAAAATATGAAACATACCATATTGAATATCTCTCAATTTTTTTCGCTATACTTTAGTTTCAAATAACCAAATATATTGTAAAAAACATATATTTTTTAAGGATAATCTATACAATTATCTTTTTTTCCGCTGCTCGTAAGAAAAAAACCACTTATCATTTCATCTTTATGAGGCTCTCAATGATAAAAACTCAAAAAATTGCATTAGTTGCATTAATCAATGCAATATTTTCTACAGCCGTAATTGCTAGCGAACAAAGTGAAGCAAAAGGTTTTGTTGAAGATGCAACAGGATCTGTTTTATTCCGTACTGGCTTTATCGACCGTGACCGTAAAAATGGTGCTAATGACCTTAGATCATCTGCTCAAACAGCAATTTTTGATCTTCAATCAGGCTTTACACAAGGTACGATTGGTTTTGGTGTTGGTATTTTAGCTGATTGGTCTTTCAAACTGGGAAGAAATGACCATTCTGGTAACGAAATGATTCCTCGTGATGCCAATGGTAATCCACATGACCAATGGACACGTGGCGGTGCTAATGTTAAGGCTCGTATTTCAAATACAACTCTTACTTATGGTACTCAAGTTTTAGATATTCCTGTATTTGCTAGTAATACTGCTCGTTTAGTACCAGAATATTTTACTGGCGTTTTAGCAACAAGCCGTGAAATTGATAATTTAGAAGTGATTGCTGGTAAATTCACTAAAGACCAAATGTCAGATCAAATTTCAACAGATGGTAATGACTTAAAACGTGCGTATGTTTGGGGTGCAAAATATAAATTTAATGATGCACTGAGTGCTTCATATTACGGGTTAGACAATAAAGATAGATTGAACCGTAATTATATTAATGCAAATTATAAACAAACACTTGCTGATGATAGTTCATTAACTTATGACGTAAGTGGTTATTATACAAAGTGGGATCGTGCTGCAAATAAGGGGCTATATTCGTATATCGGCTCGGCTAATGATTCATACCATAATGCAATTTGGGCAATTTCAACCACTTATGCAACTGGTCCACATAGCATCATGCTAGCTTACCAACAAAATGATGGTAACGTTGGTTATGATTATGGGCAACATGCTGATGGTTACCAAAGTATTTACCTACCAAACTCATACTTATCTGACTTTGTCGGTAATAAAGAAAAATCTGCACAGATCCAATACAACTTAGATTTTGGTACATTTGGTGTTCCTGGTCTTAACTGGACTTCTGCATATGTTTATGGTTGGAATATCCATGCAAGTGCTGAGAATGCTACTAAAACTGGTCGTGTAGAAACTGATAATAATGCGAAAGAACATGAGTTCTTTAACCAAGTAAAATACACAATGCAAACTGGTGCAATGAAAGACGCAAGCTTACGCGTACGTTACTCTCATTACCGTGCTGACCAAGCTTATGAAAATACTTATATGCCAGACACTAATGAATGGCGTGTATTCCTTGATATTCCTGTGAAATTATTTTAATTAGCAGTATTTAAAGTCATAAAAAAACCTGCACATTGTGCAGGTTTTTTTAATTCCACCTTTCGGCTTCAATCATAACTTCAGCAAATTATTTGTTTGCTTCAGCATAAGCTGCAATTGAGCTCAATACTTCTTGTTTTGCAACATCAGCACCTTCCCAACCACTTAACTTAACCCATTTACCAGGTTCTAAGTCTTTATAGTGTTGGAAGAAATGTTCAATTTGGCTGATCAATAAAGGAGGAAGATCAGTATATTCTTGAACATCTTTATAAATTGGCGTTAATTTGTCGTGTGGAACAGCAACAAGTTTAGCGTCAACACCACCGTCATCTTCCATGTTCAATTTACCAACTGGGCGGCAACGAATTACTGAACCCGGTTCAACTGGATGTGGAGTTACAACTAATACGTCTAATGGATCACCATCAAGAGATAAAGTATTTGGTACATAACCATAGTTTGCTGGGTAGAACATTGCTGTACCCATGAAACGGTCTACGAATAATGCATCAGAATCTTTATCGATTTCGTATTTAATTGGTGCTGCATTTGCAGGAATTTCAATAATTACATAGATGTCATTTGGAGCATCTTTACCCGCAGGGATATTGCTGTAACTCATAGCATTACTCTTTAACTAAGTTAATTCGATTTCAACCATTCAAAAAATGGTGATCTAATTTTAGATAGCGTCGATTATACATCTGCAAAACAAAAATATGTATTTTCATCTCTCACTTTCATGAGGTAATTTTTATCACAATTAATAATAAACTGATTGGACAAAGCATAGATAAAAACCAAAGGATCGACCGTAAACTCGATAAATTTGCTAAATAGCAAAGACCGTACAATATTCTTAGGATGATATAAGCAGTACCAAAAAGTAAAATCCAAATTTGCGAAACAACCATATATTCTGCAATTAAAACAGCGGCAATAAATAATGGTAAACTTTCAAAGCTATTTTGTTGAGCTGCATTTGCTCGAGCAGCGAGACCCGTTGTTTTTGCCAAAAAATCACGTGGGTTCTGATTATCTGCTACCTTAAATCCACCTGCAATTTTTGCAATGATTGCAAATACATAAGGTAAAAGACACGCTGCCAAAATTAAATAAATGATTTCATTTATACCTTGCATTGAAGCCTTTCTCATCTAGCTTTTTTGTAGATGTATCATAGCATGGCATTTATTCAATAAATTTTGTTAAATATACTGTTTCAAGATTAAATCTATCAAGGGATCCATTTTATGGTCACACAAGATCAAAAAGAACTGTTCGACGTACTTGAAAAGCAAAAGCAACAGCAGCGTCAAATGGATCGTGTTTTAAAGATTGTTTTACCTGTTGTCGCTTTTTTATTAACGGTGATTTGTGCCAATCTTAATATATGGTCTACCGTTTTTACTTTTGTTGTTCTTTGGATTGCATTTTATGCAACAGCGATTAAGCGCTTACCTTTATGGCATTGGATTATTGCATTACTTGTATATTGCTTAATTGATAATATCTTAAGTTATGGTTCGTTCTACATTAATGGTTTTAATCGTCAATTTGGAACCATGTTTATTTTTTTAGGTATTTTTGCAATTGGTCGACCTTATTTTGATCGTTGGCTGATGAAAAAATAAAAAAGCGCCCTAAGGCGCTTTTTTAAACTCTAAATCATGCTGTTTTCCGTAAATCTTTACGTAAAATTTTACCCACATTCGACTTTGGTAACTCATCCATAAACTCAACATAACGCGGACGTTTATAACCAGTTAAATTTTCTTTAGCGAAAGCTAAAATTTCTTCAGTCGTTAAAGATGGATCTTTCTTCACAATAAATAATTTTGGAACTTCACCTGATTTTTCATCAGCAATACCAATTGCAGCTACTTCTAAAACCTTAGGATGTTTAGAAACAACTTCTTCAATTTCAGATGGATAAACATTAAATCCTGAAACTAAAATCATATCTTTTTTACGATCAACGATTTTAATATAACCACGCTCATCCATAACACCAATATCACCAGTACGGAAGAAACCATTTACCATAACTTTTTCAGTTTCATCAGGACGATTCCAATAACCACGCATCACTTGAGGACCACGAATTGAAATTTCACCTTGTTCACCTAAAGGAACTTCATTGCCATCATCATCTAAAATTGCAATTTCAGTCAGTGGTAGTGGAATACCAATTGTTCCTGTGAACTCTTCTGAAATTGGTGGATTGACTGCAGCAACTGGAGAGGTTTCAGATAAACCATAACCTTCAATAATGTTAGTACCAGTGACAGCTTTCCATGCAGCAGCAGTTGACGGTAGAACCGCCATACCACCACCCATCGCCATTTTTAATCGGCTATGATCAAGTTGTTTAAACTCTTCATTATTCACAAGCGCATTAAATAATGTATTGACTGCTGGGAAAAAAGTCGGTTGATACTTTCTTAATTCTTTAATCACAGCAGGTAAATCACGAGGGTTTGGAATCAATACATTCGCTTGCCCTTTGTACATGCCATATAAAGCACAAACCATAAATGCAAAAATATGATAAAGCGGTAATGCACAGAAGAAGCGATCATCAGGTGCACCATCTTGCTTACCAAATTTACTTTGGAAAATACCATCACATTGCAACATGTTCGCCACAAGATTTCGGTGAGTTAGCTCAGCACCCTTCGAAACACCTGTTGTTCCTCCTGTATATTGAAGTACAGCAGTATCGCTCAAAGTTAAGCTTGGGCGCTTATATTGATTTACATTTGCATTAGAAATAATCGCATTATATTTTTGATGACCTGGAATATTCCACGCTGGAATTTGTTTACGTACTGAGCGTAAAACAAAATTCACAATTGTACCTTTTAATGCACCAAGCATATCGCCGACAGAAGCAACAACAACATGCTTCACGGGAGTTTTACCAATAATCGTTTGATATACTGTCGCAAAGTTTTCAATAATAACCAAAACTTCTGCACCAGAATCATTTAACTGATGTTCAAGCTCACGTGCTGTATATAACGGGTTCACATTAACCAAAACCAAACCTGCACGGAAAACACCAATTGCAACCACAGGATATTGCAATACGTTTGGCATCATTACTGCAACACGCGAACCTTTAGGTAAACCTAAAGATTGTAAATACGTTGCAAATTTACGGCTTTCTTCTTCTAATTGACTATACGTAAGTACTTTATCCATAAAGATAAAAGCGTCACGTGAACCAAATTTTTGGAAATTACGCTCAAACACATCAATTAGAGATGTATTTTCAGCTGGAAGATCAACTGTTTCGGGAATACCAGTTTTTTGGTATTCAGCAAACCAAATTTTTTCCATAATGCCCAATTCTCCTATCTTTAATCCTTGATAATCCAACTGTTTCCGATAGTAAGCGCTCATTATTCAATTTATTGTGCTTAATATCGTTATCTTTCCTTAAAACACATTTCATATATAACGTATTTTAATTCAAAGATGCCAGTATTAATTTTGAATCAATAGTTTATTTGCTTTTTGATAACCCCGTGGTAAAAGCTGACCTTTTGAGCCTCTTTTTCCAACATATTTCAGGAGATCATCACCTTTTAGTTTTAGTTGTTGTTGCCCTGAAACAACTTGAATTATTTCATCTAAATTTAAAGTTGTCATGGCTACAATATTATCTTTGGTATCAAGTTGTATTAATTTATTCCCCTTACCTTTGTTTAAAGAAGGTAAATCTTCTAAATCAATCACTAATACTCGACCCGCTGAACTTAATACAGCAAGATGTGTGGCATTATTACGCTGAATTAAATTCATCACCTCTGCACCTTCAGGTAAGCTTAAGAATGCTTTCCCAGCTTTAGCATTGGTATCAAGCTGTTTTGCTTGCGTTTTAAAGCCATAACCTTTACTACTTGCAACAATAAACTCAGCGTCATCATCAGCAATAATCACTTGCTTAAAGCCTATACCATTTGCAGGAGAAAGTTTAGAACTCAACGGTTCACCTAATCCGCGTGCAGATGGTAAATTATTAATTGCAAGCGCATAACTACGACCTGCTTCATCTAAAATATAAACACGCTGATTTGATTTTCCTTGAGCATGACTCAAATACTTATCACCAGCACGATAATTTAGATTTTCAACATCGACTTCATGTCCTTTAGCAGAACGAATCCAACCAGCTTCAGACAATACAACGGTCACAGGATCTGCTGGTAGCATATCTTGTTCGTTAATTGCAGTTGCCTCTGCACGTAGGACAATCGGTGAACGTCGATCATCACCGAATTTTTTAGCGTCTTCTTTTAGCTCATCAATAATCAAAGATTTTAAAGACTCTGGATTTGCTAATTGTTCACGAATAATAGCAGCACGTGCTTCTAATTCTTCTTGTTCACGGCGCATTTCCATTTCTTCAAGTTTTGCCAAATGACGTAACTTTAATTCTAAAATGGCTTCAGCTTGAATTTCATCAATATTAAAACGTTGCATTAAAATCGGCTTAGGCTGATCTTCTTCACGAATAATTTGAATCACTTCATCAATATTTAAAAAGGCAATAATTAAACCTGTCAAAATATGTAAACGTTTTTCAATTTTATTCAAATGATATTGCAAACGACGTGTAACTGTATTTTTACGAATTTCGATCCATTCTAATAAAATACGACGAATAGACTTAACCTGAGGACGACCATCAGCGCCAATCATATTCATATTCACACGATAGCTAGATTCTAAATCAGTCGTTGCGAAAAGATGACTCATCACCGCTTCTGCATCAATTCGATTTGAACGAAGTACAATGACCAAACGTGTTGGATTTTTATGATCTGATTCATCACGTAAATCTGTAACCAATGGCAGTTTTTTTGCCTGCATTTGATCAGCAATTTGTGTAATGACTTTAGAACCTGAAACTTGATACGGTAGTTCAGTAATCACAATTTCATTTTTTTCAACCGTATAAACTGCACGCATACGGTAACTGCCACGCCCAGTCGATTGTATTTTTAATAACTCTGCTGCTGGCGTAATAATTTCAGCTTTGGTTGGTAAATCTGGACCTGGAATATATTCTGCAACTTTTTCATCGCTCAAGTCTGGCTTACGAATCAGTGCAATTGTTCCTTTTATCACTTCTTTTAAGTTGTGCGGAGGAATATCTGTTGCCATACCAACAGCAATACCTGTTGTACCATTCAATAAGATATTGGGTACACGTGCAGGTAAACTAACAGGCTCTTTGAGTGAACCATCAAAGTTATCTTGCCAATCACAAGTTCCTTGACCTAATTCAGACAATAATAAATCGCTATATGCTGAAAGTTTTGCTTCGGTATAACGCATTGCAGCAAATGATTTTGGATCATCAGGTGAACCCCAGTTACCTTGTCCTTCTACAAAAGGATAACGATAACTAAATGGCTGTGCCATAAGTACCATGGCTTCATAACAAGCAGAATCACCATGTGGATGATATTTACCTAAAACATCACCAACTGTACGTGCAGATTTTTTCGGTTTACCTGTTGGTTTAAGCCCCAATTCGCTCATGGCAAAGACAATACGTCGCTGTACTGGCTTAAGACCATCACTAATATGTGGTAATGCACGATCCATAATCACGTACATGGCGTAATTTAAATATGCTTGTTCGGTAAATTCTGCTACTGAACGGTTTTCTGTCGCATGATGCGCAAGGCTTGTCATAACAACTGTTAATCCTAAAATAGTATTTGTCTGTTTAAGTTCTTATGCTATGTCGCAGGTGCATCCTATACAAGCGTCGGATGTGACACTCTGCAACATTTTATGCTTTATGGCTTAAAATTATCCACTTTATCTAAAACATTCAACTAAAAAATCATCGGCTCTACATTCCAATCGATTCTAGTCGTCTGCCTTTGGTTTCTTCACCAAGAATTAAAATTACTGCTGCGACTGCTAAAAGTACAACGGTAAACATTAAAAATACATGGCTAAAACCATTTTCCATAACCATCATATGTGTCACGACTAATGGTGCTGCAATACCGCCAATTCGTCCAATTGCTGCTGCCCAACCAGAACCAAAAGCGCGAATATTGGTTGGATATTGTTCTGGTGTGTATGTATAAAGTACGCCCCATGCTCCCAAATTAAAGAAAGACATTAAGCATCCCCAAAAAACAATAAGAGCAACACTATCTGACTGTCCAAAGAAATATGCAGATACAGCACACATTGCAATAAAACCAGCTAAAGTAAACTTACGTCCCCATTTTTCAACCAACCATGCTGCAACAATATAGCCTGGTAATTGTGCCAAAATCATAACAAGTACATATTCAAAAGATTGAACAATGGTATAGCCTTCTTTGACTAAAAGACTCGGTAACCATGTAAAAATACCGTAATAAGAATATACAATTCCGAACCAAATAAGCCATAACATTAACGTTCTACGTACAAAAATGCCTGACCATAATTGTGTAAAAGAAATGCTTTGTTTTTCTGCTACGGGCTTAACTTCAAAAATTTCAATAACTTCAACACCACATTGAGCTTCAATTTTCTTCACCAATGCATGGGCTTCTTTAACTCTTCCACGATTAATTAAATATGGAATAGATTCTGGCACCATCTTCCAAATCACAATGGCATATAAAGCAGGTAATCCACCAATTAAAAAAGCGGTATGCCAATCAAACTTTGGAATCACGAAATAAGAAACTAATGCTGCAACTAACCAGCCTAATCCCCAAAAACTTTCAAGTAAGACAATAAAACGCCCTCGAACATGTGCTGGAATATATTCACTTACCAATGTAACTGCGACAGGAAGTTGACCACCCAACCCTAAACCGACAATAAAACGAAATACCAATAACCAAGTTAAATTTGGTGCAAAAGCACATGCTGCAGTTGCAATACTGTAAATAACCAAAGTTACAGCAAAAACTGTTTTTCGCCCAATACGATCTGCAAGACCACCAGACAAAACAGCACCTATTGCCATTCCTACAAAACCAATTGAAACGACCCAACCTTTTTCAGTTGGTGTCATTGCCCAATCTTCTGCCATTTTAGCTAAAATGAACGAGATTAACCCTGTATCCATTGCATCGAACATCCACCCCAGCCCGATAACCAATAACAAAGTGTAGTGAAATTTACCAATCGGTAAGCGTTGTATACGTGAGACTAAATCCATACCAAGAGCTCTGATTTTGTGAAAGGAGAATTGCTGCTTTCTCAACAGGATTGATTATTTTTTCTATTGTTATACTACGAATATGAAAAAGTGACCGTACCATTGGTCGATCACTTTTATACATAATTAATTTAAATCATTAAGACAAATCTTTTGAAGATGCAGATTGATCATCATCATCTTTATAAATAAATTTCGGCATTTCTAAACCAAAATAAATCGCAATCAAACGTAAAGTAAAACCAAAAATTAATGTCGCAATAACGGTTAATTCAAGCGATAAACCAATTTCAACACACACCCAATAACAAATGACGGCAACAAAGGAAATGCTGGCATACAGTTCACGGCGGAATACTAAAGGAACATCGTTACACAGAATATCTCGTAAAATACCACCTGACACTCCAGTTAATACACCAGCAACAGCGCAAACTACAAAACCATGCCCCATTTCCAATGCAATTTGGCACCCAATAATGGTAAACCCAATAAGACCTAAGGCATCTAATATTAAGAAAATATTGCGTAAATGACGCATCCATTTTGCAATAATAATGGTGATAAAAGCAGCACAGCACGTTAATACAAGATATTCAGGATGTTTTACCCAAGTCAATGGATAATGCCCTAACAATACATCACGTACTGACCCACCACCGAGTGCAGTCACGCATGCAATTAAGGTTACACCAAACCAATCCATACTTCGCCGACCAGCAGACAACGCGCCTGTCATAGCCTCGGCCGTAATTGCGATAATATAAATAACGGTAAGCAACATCGCCCTGATTCCGTATAGGGTTATTGATGGGCGTTATTCTAAGCTATTACGCACTAAAAAGTTACAAAAATTGTGCACAACATTGCTTAAATTTCTTAGAAGAACCACATAAACAAGGTTGTTTCATCGTAAAGGCTTGTTCTACAGTTGGATCTAAGAAATACCAAGTTTCATCAAACTTTACAAAGTATGAAATTTCATGATGTTCTTGTACTTTTTCACCATCATGGTAATGCGCCTTAAACTCTACGAGTGCATGATTTTTATCAACTTTTTCTTGTGTTTGTACGATTTCTAATTTTAACCATTGATTACTTTTACTCCATTCAGCAATTGCAGGAACATCTAAATATTGCTGTTGCTGTAAGGCTGTTGTTTTCACAATATAATCAATTTCTTGTAAAGCAAATGCACTATATCTTGAGCGCATAAGTTGCGTGGCACTCAGTACTTTTTGTTGACCTAAATGTAATGGCTGACAACAACTTGAATAATTACCTAATCCACAAGGACATTGCTGTTCTGACATTTAAAATTCCATAAAAAATAGCCCAATTATATGGGCTATTTTATCAAAGCAAATCAATAAAAAACTTAATGCTTTTGAGGTTTTTTCTCTTGAGGAAGAATATGAACTTTATCTATTTTGTGACCATCCATTGTGACTACTTCAAAGATATATCCATCAGCTTCACATTTTGCACCACTTTCAGGTAAACGCCCTAAGTGGAATAAAATATAGCCTGATAATGTTGAATATTGTTCAGATTCATCAACCAAGTCACATCCTAATAATAATGAAACATGACGAATATCCGTTGAACCTTCAAGCATTAATGTTCCATCATCTAAGCTTTCTGCTGCGGTATCTGTTTCATCTTCATCTGGGAATTCACCAGCAATGGCTTCAAGTACATCAATTGGTGTTGCGATCCCTTCAATAGAACCATATTCATTTAAAACAATCGCAATTTGCAATGGTGCCTGACGTAATTGTTCTACCACCATTAAAACTTGTGCATTTTCATGAACAATAACAGGTTCTCGTAAATGTTCCGCAAAGTTTAATTTACCTGTTTCAATATACTCATTCATAATTTTATGAGTCGGTACAACACCTGCCAAATTATCTAATTCACCATGTGCAACGATTAAACGTGAATGCGTCATACTCAAGAGTTTTTCTTTAATTTCCTCTTCAGATTCGTCTAAATCAATCCATTCAAGTTCTGGTCGTGGTGTCATCACAGATTTTACAGGTCGCTCAGATAAACCGAGTACACCTTGTACCATCACACTATGATAAACCCCATTTTCCTCATCAAAGACTTCATCCGCAAATGCACGTGTTGCCAATACATCTTCATGATTGTCATTATTCGATTCATTACTTGCACTTTTCCCCCCTAACATACGCATAACGGCAGATGCAGTACGGTAACGTAAGTCAGTGGTTGTGACCATTTTCTCTTGGTTACGGCGCATTGTTTGATTTAAGAATTCAATCAATACCGAGAAACCAATGGCTGCATATAAATAACCTTTAGGAATATGGTAACCAAAACCTTCTACAAGCAATGAGAAACCAATCATCATTAAGAAACAGAGACATAAAATCACTACTGTCGGATGACGGTTTACAAAATCCATCAATGGTTTAGAAGCCCAAAGCATAATACCAACAGCAATAATGACCGCAATCATCATCACTGATAGGTCTTTCACCATACCAACCGCAGTAATAACACTGTCTAAAGAGAACACCGCATCAAGTACAACAATTTGAATAATCACCATCCAAAATGTTGCGTGTACAGGATTTTCTTCTTTATGCGCTGCAACGCCTTCTAAACGTTCACGTAATTCCATCGTTCCTTTAAAGAGTAAGAAAACCCCACCAAATAAAAGAATAAGATCACGTCCTGAAAATGGGTGACCAAAAATATGGAAAAGTGGCGTAGTTAAAGTGACGACCCATGCAATAGATGCAAGTAAAACTAAGCGCATACCTAAAGCAAATAATAAGCCGACAATACGTGCTTTATTTCTTTGTTCAGGAGGAAGTTTTTCTGCCAAAATTGCAATGAAAACAAGGTTATCAATACCTAGAACAATTTCTAGAATAACCAATGTTAATAAACCGACCCATGCAGCAGGATCAGACATCCACTCGAAGATCATGATGCGTTAATCTCCTGAGCTATAACGAGGCATGTAAAAAAAGGAAGAAAATCATTTATATGATTATTTCTAAAATATGAAATTTTATTTATTTCAATGGTTTGAATTTTGTTGGAGCACCAACTATCACTACCCATGTCAAATCTATTGTTGTGAAACACTGTTTCAGTATAAAAAAGATTTTTATCTTTATCATCTCTTTTTATTGATTATTATCTCATCACCATCAAATTGTCATATTTTTTGCATATGCTAGAGTCAAAATAAGGAAAGTGATAAGGTGAAGAAACAGAATGAATTGTATATTAGAAATGACAGAAGATATTACAAATCCACCACCTAAAACTACTCAAACTTTAATTGCACTTTATTGTGGTTCCCGATCGGGGAATAACCCAGTCTATCAAGAAAAAGCAATTGCACTTGCGAAGGGCTTAGCAAATCATGGTTTTGGTTTAGTTTATGGTGGTGCAAGTATTGGCTTAATGGGGCAAGTTGCCGATACCGTTGTACAGCACGGCGGAGAAGCTATTGGTGTTATTCCTGAATTTATGCTGGATTATGAAATTGCTCATCATAATTTAACAGAATTACATATTGTAAAAACCATGCATGAACGTAAAGCCTTGATGGCAGAACGTGCATCAGCATTTATTGCCTTACCTGGTGGATTAGGTACATTTGAAGAAATTTTAGAAGTTGCAACATGGGGGCAACTCAATCAACATCAAAAACCGATGATGATTTATAACGTTAATGGCTTTTATAACCCCTTAATTCAGCAATTAGATCATGCAGTTACAGAAGGTTTCTTACCACCACAACACCGTGCAAAACTTATTGTTTGTAACTCATCTCAACAAATTTTTAATGCATTACAAAATCTAGATTGTCCAAAACAAGTCATCATTTGATCAATCTGCACGACATAAAAAAGCGAGCCTATAAGCTCGCTTTTTCTTTTAAACCATTAGAACATCATTTGCCCCAATGGGTTACAAAATCATAAAATGCAGGTAATGTTGTTGCTAAAATAATAGACATTGCTAGACCAAACATTAACTTCATAGCATCTTTACTTACATTGCGCGAAGTTCGGTGTTTGTTCACTTCATTCAACATCATTGACATTGCAAACTCACGTCCTGCTAATAAACCTAAGAATACCCATGTCGTACTCATTGGAATATTACTCCACTCTTTAAAGATAAGTAGAATGAATGCATAAATAAAGTCAATAATCGTCGCTGAACGAATATCTGTAACACCTGTTTTTGTATCAATAATTTTCTGAATTGCACCGCCACGCTGATATAAAATAACACCAAGCAATACAATAAAAACTAAAATAGCAAAGATAAGAAATTCAAATGGAACTTGACGCGGAACATAAACAAAAATATTCGCTAAATCTTGAATTAACCATTGACTCCAAAGGAAAGCAGTCGAAATCCACTGTAATGCAATCCAAATTTGAGCAGGTTCTTTATCTCTCGTTTTAGCAAAATATTGAGCAACTTTTTTAATGACAAAGCGATAAACAATAATCGCAACAATGAAGGCTACAGCATAACCCATCATTGATTTAATCATCATCGAGCCAAGGCTCGCGGGAGAGAAAATGGTCAGTACTAAAAATGTTGTACTAACTGGAATACCATATTTAGTTAATAAAATAAGCAAAATAGGTGGAATAATATACAACCATGTAATACCACCTTCAGGGAAAGGAATTGTTTCCAATCGACCGTAAGATGCATCACCAACACCTGAAGCCCACCATCCATATAACAAAACAACGGCTAGAATAGTGCTAATATATATCCACAAAATCCACCATGGTCGGTGTGCATTAGATGAAATAAATGTTCCTAAGGTTTGAGGAACATCATTTCCAACGATTGAATATGCAGCTAAACAAAAGCCTACTACCATCAAAATTTCAATTGTCATATTGATTTGAACCTTTGCAAAGCAAGAACCACTCAGGCTGGCTAAAATTGGATTAAGAATATGACAGTATTATTTCATTCTTATGACATTTATACGAAGCATATTTATCACTTTTTTTATTTAATGCGAATTATCTTTAAGTATCTTCACAAATTCTCTACGTTTTTTATTTTAAAGACATTTTTATTCGTTATATAAAGAATATTACCAATTTCTATCTTGAAAAATGGTATATAACCAAATCTAGAAAGTTCCTCGATTGCCTATGAATACAACAGCCGAACATCAGCCATTACAACCTGAATTTAGATTACTTGTGCTTTTAGTCTCTATTGGCTTTTTTATGCAGGGGCTTGATAGCTCTATCGTAAATACTGCCCTCCCTGCTATGGCAAAAGATCTAAATGAAAATCCACTGGAAATGCATAGTGTAATCGTAGCTTATGTTTTAGCGATGGCAGCCTGTATACCACTGAGTGGATGGTTAGCCGATCGTTTTGGTGCTCGTAATACTTACTTTATGGCAATTGTGATTTTCACTTTGGCATCTCTAGGCTGTGGAATGTCAACCAGTGTAAATGAGCTCTTGGTTTATCGTGTAATTCAAGGCATTGGTGGAGCATTACTTCTCCCCGTTGGTCGTTTAGCAATGCTTAAAATCATTCCAAGATCTCAATTTCTTGCTGCAATGAGCTTAATGAGCCTTGCTGGTCTAATCGGTCCAATGATTGGTCCTACACTTGGTGGTTGGATTGTTGAAGTCACCACATGGCATTGGATCTTTCTCATTAATATTCCAATGGGAATATTAGGTGTATTTATGACCATTAAAGCGATGCCAAACATCACTGAGCCAACTGTTCGACTATTTGATTTTAAGGGTTTTATTCTGCTTATCATTGGAATGATCGGATTATCGTTAGGTGTCGAAAATTTTTCAGATCCACGCTATTCTTACTGGTCATGCATTCTATTAATTGTCATTGGAATTGGTAGTTCTTTGCTTTATGCATTGCATGCTCATACACATGAAAATGCTCTTTTCCGTAGTCGATTATTTACCAATAAAATTTATGCTATAGGTATTTTAGGTAATTTTTTTGCTCGCTTAGGTGGCAATTCCATGCCATTTATTTTGCCACTTATGCTACAAGTTGCTTTTGGTTTTTCGCCCTTAGTGACAGGAATTTTAATGATTCCGACCATTATCGGCTCACTAATATCAAAACCAATTATTCGTCCAATTATTCAAAAATTTGGCTATCGCAATGTACTTTTAATTAATACATTGTTAGTTGGTATTTGTATTGCAAGTTTTGCATTCAGCACAGCAGAAGTCCCAATATGGCTTAGAACAATCCACTTCCTCATTTTTGGTATTTTAAACTCTATTCAATTTGTCGCAATGAATACCCTAACTTTAAAAGATTTGCCTCAACAAGATGCAAGTAGTGGAAATAGCTTCTTATCTATGATTATGATGCTTTCTATGAGTATTGGCGTAGCCTTAGCTGGAACGTTGGTCAATATCTTTGAAGATCATTTTGGTGCAGCACAAGTTACAACAGCATTTCATGCAACTCTAATTTGCTTAGGTTTAATTAATATTATTACCGCCCTTATTTTTTGGAATATTCCAAAAGAAACTAAAGACTGATTTTAATAAAATCAAAATAGTGTATAGACCTGAATCAGCGTATGATCTATTTCGATAGATCATACAGTCAAAATTATGACAAAACCTAAACTACGCAGACTTTCAAAAACCTTTTGGGGCTCTTTGTTCGGATTAAGTAGCCTTATTATTGCATTGTGCCTCTATCTTTTTATTTATCCTCAAAATACCTTAGCTAATGAATATACCATTTATGGTTTTGATGTATCACATCATCAAGGTGATATTCAATGGAATAAAATCTCACCAACACGCTATAAATTCGTTTACTTAAAAGCAACTGAAGGTGGTGATTTTAAAGATCGTAAATTTTCAGACAACTGGCTACAAGCTCGAGAAAATGGCTTTTTAGTCGGTGCTTATCATTTTTATCGTCTCTGCAAAGATGGTCGTATTCAAGCGAATAATTTTATTGAAACTGTTCCAAAAAAAGAAAATGCTCTCCCGCCTGTCATTGATTTAGAATATGACAGCAATTGTATTAATACTTTTACCAAAGAACAGCTATTACAAGAAATTCAAATCATGCATGATAAATTGTATGAACATTACGAAAAACAACCCATTTTTTATATTTCAAAATCTTTTTATAACATTGTCTTAGCAGACAATTTTAAACAAACACCACTTTGGGTGAGAGAATACCAAGGTAAACCAAATCTGAAAAATGATCCATCTTGGTTATTTTGGCAGCATACTAATAAAGGCAAAATTTTAGGTATAAAAAAAACGGTCGACTTAAATGTCTTTAATGGTGATGAAAAAGATTGGGGGGAATTTCTAAAGCAAAACAAAATTTCACAAGCATCTCCATAGCCTTTTATCATCTATATATACAAAAATAAATGACAAGCTATGTCGCGATCTATTCGCTCTTAACTTCTCAGCCGTTATATAACATGAGATACTGATTTAAATTTAAGCACTTTTACATTTATGAGAAAAATCATTCATATTGATATGGATGCTTTTTATGCGTCTGTTGAACTACGTGATCGACCCGATTTAATCGGTTTACCTGTTGTGATTTCATCACATCATCCTCGTGCAGTTATAGCCGCAGCCTCTTATCCTGCTCGTGAGTTTGGACTACGTTCTGCTATGCCCATGAGCCAAGCAAAAAAGCGCTGTCCTCAGGTCATTGTGATTGAGCCTAATTTTGAAAAATATCGTGCTGTTTCAGCACAAATTCATCATATTTTTAAACAATATACTCATTTAATAGAACCTCTTTCATTAGATGAGGCTTACTTAGATGTCACTGAAAACTTAAAAAATATTCCCAGCGCAACTGAAGTTGCTCAATGTATCCGCTCAGATATTTTTAAAACTACAGGGCTGACATCTTCTGCAGGTGTTGCGCCAAATAAGTTTCTTGCAAAGATCGCATCAGACTGGCACAAACCAAATGGTATTTGTGTCATAAAACCGTCCCAAGTACAAAATTTTATTCAACAATTACCATTAAAAAAAATCCCAGGTGTAGGCAGAGTCACTTATGAAAAGTTAAAAAATATGCAATTAGAAACTTTAGGTGATTTACAAAAAATTGAAGAAGCTTTTTTAATTCAAAACTTTGGTAAATATGGTCAACAGCTTTATTTATATGCGCAAGGAATCGATAATAGAGCTGTTGAAGGACACAGAGAGCGTCAACAAATTTCAAAAGAAACTACATTTGATGATGATTTTACATTAGAACAATGCCTGCCTTATTGGTCTAAACTCATTGACCAAGTTTGGGAAAGCCTTGAAAAAAAACAACTCTTTGCACGTGGCGTCTCAGCCAAATTAAAACTGAAAAATTTTCAAGTTTTACAACATAGTAAAAGTTTTAAACATCCTTTATCAAACAAAGTAGAACTCGAAAAAGTACTCTATATTCTTTTAAGTGAAATGCATATTCCAGCAACAGATCAATTTAGATTGGTTGGGGTCGGTTTATATCAACTATCAAATGAAGTACAGCCACAACTTTCTTTATGGGATTAATATTATGATTTTTAATAAAAAACATAAGATTTAGTAAAATAAAATTCATATATAATTGTTTATTTTTAACACAAATAAATAAAAAATTATCATCTCACTATTCACAATCATTATTTTTAGAGTAATCTATCTGCGCGATGCATTATCCATGTATGCGCTGAGATGCTGAAAATCACCTTTACTTTCAGCATATTGTCCTGTGATTTAAGTGACGATCAAATCCAAAAATTATGGGACAACTCTGTTGTCAATCATGGAACCTTCCTTTGCATGTCTACTGCGAATATCTCTTCTTCAAATTTAAATCCAAATTCAGAACAACGTGCACGTAAAGCTGCTTTAAGTAGTTTTGTTGGTGCTGTCGTCGATTGGTACGATTTTTTACTTTATGGCATTGTTGCTGCTCTGATCTTCAAAGATCAATTTTTTCCAAGTATTGGCGACAATATGGGCACTTTAGCTGCACTTGCAACGTTTGGTGTTGGCTTTTTATTTCGTCCTTTAGGCGGTGTCGTTTTTGGACATTATGGCGATAAACTTGGTCGCAAAAAAATGCTCGTCATAACCGTCATTATGATGGGCTTAGCAACTGTTGGTATTGGATTTCTACCAAATTTTGAAACCATTGGATGGTGGGCTCCCATTCTTTTAGTCACACTAAGAGCTTTACAAGGCTTTGCCGTTGGTGGTGAATGGGGTGGTGCTGCATTAATGGCTGTAGAAAATGCACCTGAAGGTAAGAAAGCTTTTTATAGCAGTGGGGTACAGGTTGGTTTTGGTGTTGGCTTAGTGCTATCAACTGGAGCTGTTTCTCTCATCATCCATTTCTTAGGTGAAGTAGCATTTGCTGAATGGGCATGGCGCATACCATTTATTGCAAGTATTGTATTAGTTGCAATTGCAATGTGGATTCGTCATGGGCAAGATGAATCTCAAGAATTCATTGAAAAAGTAGTTAAAGCAGACCAAAAACCTAAAAAACTCCCAATTTTACAAGCCATCACAAAACATCCTAAAGCCTTCTTCTATATTATCGCGATTCGTTTTGCTGAACTCTTAACTATGTATTTGGTGACTAATTTTGCGATTAGTTATTCCACAAATAATTTAGGCATGGATAAGCAATTCTTTCTTAATATTACTCTCCTAGTTGGTGCTGTAAGTTGCTTTAGTATTCCACTATTTGCTTGGATTGCAGACCGTTTTGATCATCAAAAAATGTGTATCATTGGTGGATTAATCGGTGCCGTATGTGCCTTTCCATTTTTTATGGCACTCGATGCAAAAAATACATGGATGATTATTTTATTTGCTATTTTATTAGCAAATGTCGCACATGACATGGTTGTAAGCGTACAACAACCTATTTTCACCTCATTGTTTGGTACAGAATACCGATATAGTGGTGCTGGTGTTGGCTATCAAGTTGCGAGTATTATTGGTGGTGGATTTACCCCATTTATTGCAGCATCCTTAGTCATCTGGGGAAATGGTTCATGGCACTATGTTGCGATTTACCTTGCAGTAGGTTGCTTACTCACAACAATTGCGGCTGCATTTATGCCTAAACATCAGGATTAATTTTATATGGCTGTCAAACGCTTGCATGTACAAAAACGCTTTTCTGAAATTGCTATTGCTGGAAATTTAGTACACTTAGCTGGGCAATTAGCTTCGGATTTAAGTTTAGACATTAAAGGTCAAACACAACAAACATTAGATTATATCGACCAGTTTTTAGCAGATGCTGGCACAGATAAAAGCAATATTCTTTCTGTCATGATTTTTATTAAAGATATTGAAAATGACTATGATGCGATGAATGAAGTCTGGGATGCTTGGGTTTCAGATATCGAAGCATTGCCAAGAACATGTGTTGAAGCAAAAATGTATAAGCCGAACGTATTGGTTGAAATGACAGTTGTTGCTGTAAAACCTTAAATATTATCTGACATCAAAAAAAGCATGCAACCACATGCTTTTTTAACCTCTATAAAACAATTTTAACTGTTGGAATCTGTCCAAGAAATTCTAGTTTTTTATACTGCTGATCTACTGAGGTCAATTTTCTCGGAGTAAATTGAGCTAATCCTGATATTAAATCATCTAATTCTGGCAATATTTTATAGTGTAATACTTTATAGCCAGCAGACTTTAAAATCTCTTCCTCATATCTGACTTCCCTTACCCGCTTTGTCGTTAATACTGTATCCAAATTAATAATAACCATCACATGATAATTCACATCTAAAACTACAAAATCAGCAATCATTGTTTTATACTTTTCTCGTGTATGAGCGAACTTTGTCGTTAATAAGGAATCATAAGATACATGAGCTAGAATCGAACAATGTGGTAATAATTGTTTCAAGCGTATAAAAGTAAGTTGATGCTGTGTCTTGAATATCGCACGCTGTTTCAAAATACTATCTTGAAGCGAATGTTTTACTCTCAATCCTTTAATGGCAACGATTAAACCCACCACAAGTAACAGAATTCCGCACAAAATATAAATTAGCATTGATTCATCCCTTTCTTTTATTTATATCCATTTTTAAGTTATTTTTACTTTTTAATCCCTCCAAAATTAATTAAAAATAAACCTATTTCTTATGATTCAAATGAAATATTAAAATCTATTGTTATCTATGTATTCAGCCTAAATTAAACACAAATACACCATTTAATGTATATGACTTGAGTATAAATGAGCAATAGTTAAAAGAAGAATTACTTGATATTTATTGTAAACAAAAGAGGAAGATCACATGATCTTCCTCTTTTTATATAAGATTATTTAAGCACGTGATTTCGATTTTCCTTTTGGCTTTGGACCACCAAAAGGTTTCTTCGCATCACCTGTTTCACGTGGTGGTAAACCTGTATGTTGCGTCAAAATTTGACCACGTTCAGGGCGCTTTTTAGTATTTGATGAACGTGATTGAACACTCTTATCACTATTACGTTTTGCTGAATCGCCCGCAACAGTTGAATTTTTCTTACGTGCAGATTGATACTGCCCTTCACCACCTGCAGGTTGATAAGTCGGAATCAAATGCTGCTTTGAATTACCAATCAAATCCTGACGCCCCATTTCTTTTAAAGCTTCACGTAATAACGGCCAGTTATTTGGATCATGATAACGTAAGAATGCTTTATGTAAACGACGACGTTTTTCACCTTTTACAATATCGACATTTTCAGTATAGCGAGCCACTTTAGCAAGTGGATTCTTACCTGTGTAATACATCGTTGTTGCTGTTGCCATTGGTGATGGATAGAAAGTTTGTACTTGATCAGCACGGAAACCATTCTTCTTCAACCAAATTGCAAGGTTCATCATATCGTAATCAGTGGTACCTGGATGTGCTGCAATAAAATAAGGAATTAAATACTGTTCCTTACCAGCTTCCTTACTGAAACGATCAAACATTTGTTTGAAGCGATCATAAGTCCCAATACCCGGCTTCATCATTTTATTGAGTGGACCTTTTTCGGTATGCTCTGGTGCAATTTTTAAGTAACCACCAACGTGATGAGTTACAAGCTCTTTGACATATTCAGGATTCAATACCGCGAGGTCATAACGTAGACCTGAACCAATGAGAATCTTCTTAATACCTTTAATTGCACGTGCTTTACGATATAACTGTGTCAATGGTGCATGATCTGTATGTAGGTTTTGACATACCCCTGGGAATACACATGATGGCTTACGACAGTTCTTTTCAATTTCAGGATCTTTACATGCCAAACGATACATGTTGGCAGTCGGGCCACCTAAATCTGAAATGATGCCTGTAAAACCTGGTGCTGTATCACGAATATTTTCAACTTCACGTAAAATTGATTCTTCAGAACGGTTTTGAATAATACGACCTTCATGTTCTGTAATTGAACAGAATGTACATCCACCAAAACAACCACGCATGATATTGACAGAGAACTTAATCATATCAAATGCAGGGAATCTCGCATCGCCATACATTGGATGTGGTAAACGTGCATAAGGTAAATCAAATACGTAATCCATTTCTTCCGTTGTTAGCGGAATTGGTGGTGGATTAATCCAAACATCACGTTCACCATGCTTTTGTACTAAAGCACGTGCATTTCCAGGATTCGTTTCTAAATGCAAAATACGGTTTGCATGTGCATAAAGAACAGGATCATCTGTTACTTCTTCAAAAGAAGGTAGACGAATAACTGCTAATTCACGTGGTGGTAATTTATGTTTAATCGCTTTTGATGCAGATTTTAATTGAACAATTTGAGTATCTTCATCCAAATCATCGCCAGCGCGTACAATTGGATTTGCAACAATCTCTTTTTGGAAATTTTGATACTGACTTGTTGTGGTGTTATCTTTTTCAATTTCACAACCATCAATATCTTCAGTCATTACATATGGGTTGATAATTGGATCAACACGACCGATGGTATCTACATCATTAGATGCAATCTCAACAAATTGAGCTTTTGCTGCACGATTGTTTTTATTTACAATAAATGCAGTACCACGAACATCTGTGATATCTACAATTTTTTCGCCACGTGCTAAACGGTGCATAATCTCAATGATTGAGCGTTCACCGTTACCATACATCAAAAGATCGGCTTTAGAATCCATTAAGACTGAGCGACGAACTTTATCTGACCAATAGTCATAATGTGCAATACGACGAAGTGAAGCTTCAATACCACCTAATAAAACAGGAACATCTGGATAGGCTTCACGTACACGTTGGCAATATACTGTAGCTGCACGGTCTGGACGTTTATTTGGAACATTATCTGGTGAATAAGCATCATCAGAACGAATTTTACGATCTGCCGTATAACGATTAATCATTGAATCCATATTACCTGCGGTTACACCCCAAGCAATATTTGGTTTTCCTAAAACACGGAATGATTCAACATTTGTCCAATCCGGTTGAGGAATAATTCCTACACGAAAACCTTGCGCCTCAACAACTCGACCAATGATACCTGAAACAAAAGATGGATGATCGATATACGCATCACCACAGACTAAAATGAAATCACAACTGTCCCAACCAAGTTGATCCATTTCCTCCCGTGATGTCGGCAAAAATGGTGCGGGTTCAAAACATGACGCCCAATATTTGTCGTAATCAAACAACGCCTTCGGCGCAGTCTGAGCGGTATAAGCAGTAGACATGGCTAGCAATTCTCGGCTGGCAAGTGGAAGATCAGAAAAGATCAAAAAGATGAGAGCTGATCATTTTACCATGAATTCAACTCACTTTGCTTGATTATAATTTACACAAAACTTAAAAATGTAACTGATTATCCCAAGAAATTCATAAACTCATATTATTTAAATAATTTCAGATAATAAATTATTAATCTTCAATATTATCCATAAGTAAAAGTGTGTAAGGTCTTGTCGTTTGAAATTCAGCTAAAATAATGATGACAATTGAAGTTAATGGAATTGCAAGAATTGCACCTGCAATACCCCATAAAGATGACCATAATGACAATGAAACAAGAACAACAAATGCAGAGAGATTGATTTGTTTTCCAATCATCTTAGGCTCTAAAACATTTCCAACATACATTTGAGCAATCGTTAAAAGAATAGCAATCACTATCGTGATTTGAATTGAACCAAACTGTACTAAAGCCAAAGAAACTGGAAAAATAACTCCAAGAAGAGAACCGATATAAGGAATATAATTTAAAATTCCAATAATTAATGCCCAAAATAAGGCATATTCAACACCGAATATCCATAAAATAATAAAACAAATCACAGCTAAAATAATATTAATCAAAGTTTTAACTGCAAGATAATCACCAATCTTTTTATTAATATCAATTAGAATGTTTTTTGTTCTATCTGCACGTCCATTTGGAAAGGCTTTGCTTAATTTATCTGCAAATCTTCCCTTTTCAGCAATTAAAAACATCGCATATACAATAATTAAAACCACCATACTCGAAAAAGATGTAATTGTTGTAATTAAATATGAAATAACTGTTTGCATATTAATGCGATCAATCGTCAATTCACGAATAGAATTCCAATCAGCATCTTGTGCCCAACCATATTTAATGCCTAATTGTTGTACCATTTTTTCTAAATTATGCTGATAAGTCGGTGCAGCAGAAAGAATTTGTTCACCTGTTACAATAACAATATGGCTAAAACCAAGCGTAAAAATAACAAATCCTATTACAACAATAATTCGACGAAACCATTCTGGAGTATATTTTAATATCCATAGCCGACCTAACCAATCTGTCAAAGTCACTAAAATATACATAGAAATAATAGCAATCAGTACTGGGAGTAAAAAGTTTTGCCCTATTTTTAACAACCAGCCAAAAAGAATTACAAATAATAGAATATAAACTGTCGCTTGTAGTTTAGATTGCCATGATCTTTCCAGTTGTTCTTGTTCCATTTCAATCATTCCACTACTATCATTAATTTGATACATTCATCTAATCCTATTTTATAGGAAAATATCAATTTTATATGATGTTCTTCAAATTCTTATTGATCTACTTATTCCTTAAATTTCTTTCATTTATTTTTTCACATAAAAAAACACCCCCTTCATCTGAAGGGGGTGTTTTAGAATTAATGAGCTGGCGATGACTTACTCTCACATGGGTAACCCCACACTACCATCAGCGCTAAGAGGTTTCACTTCTGAGTTCGGGAAGGGATCAGGTGGTTCACTCTTGCTATTGTCGCCAGCACAACTGTTTATGATTACTTGCTATGGTCTTACTTAGATGCCTAGCTTTCTTCAAATGAGTTATTAACAGGTATATCTGAGTTAATTTAAGGTGTTCATTGTATCTAGCTTTAGAACTAAATCAAGTTTCTTTGATTATTTGTGAATCAATTGATGCTTGATACAACAACTGTTTGGGTGTTGTATAGTCAAGCCTCACGAGCAATTAGTATTGGTCAGCTTCACATATCGCTATGCTTCCACATCCAACCTATCAACGTCGTAGTCTTCAACGGCTCTTTAGAGGACATATAGTCCTAGGGAAATCTTATCTTGAGGTAGGCTTCCCGCTTAGATGCTTTCAGCGGTTATCCCTTCCGAACATAGCTACCCGGCGATGCGACTGGCGTCACAACCGGTACACCAGAGGTTCGTCCACTCTGGTCCTCTCGTACTAGGAGCAGATCCTCTCAAATTTCCAGCGCCCACGGTAGATAGGGACCGAACTGTCTCACGACGTTCTAAACCCAGCTCGCGTACCTCTTTAAATGGCGAACAGCCATACCCTTGGGACCTGCTTCAGCCCCAGGATGAGATGAGCCGACATCGAGGTGCCAAACACCGCCGTCGATATGAACTCTTGGGCGGTATCAGCCTGTTATCCCCAGAGTACCTTTTATCCGTTGAGCGATGGCCCTTCCATACAGAACCACCGGATCACTAAGACCTACTTTCGTACCTGCTCGACTTGTGGGTCTCGCAGTTAAGCGCGCTTTTGCCTTTATACTCTACGCGTGATTTCCGACCACGCTGAGCGCACCTTCGTACTCCTCCGTTACTCTTTAGGAGGAGACCGCCCCAGTCAAACTACCCACCAGACATGGTCCTCGCTCCAGATAATGGAGCAGAGTTAGAACCTCAATATTACCAGGGTGGTATTTCAAGATTGGCTCCACCGAAACTAGCGTCTCGGTTTCAAAGCCTCCCACCTATCCTACACAAGTAAGATCAAAGTTCAATGTCAAGCTGCAGTAAAGGTTCACGGGGTCTTTCCGTCTAGCCGCGGGTACACCGCATCTTCACGGCGAATTCGATTTCACTGAGCCTCTGCTGGAGACAGCGCCGCCATCATTATGCCATTCGTGCAGGTCGGAACTTACCCGACAAGGAATTTCGCTACCTTAGGACCGTTATAGTTACGGCCGCCGTTTACTGGGGCTTCGATCAAGAGCTTCGCTTACGCTAACCCCATCAATTAACCTTCCAGCACCGGGCAGGCATCACACCCTATACGTCCACTTTCGTGTTTGCAGAGTGCTATGTTTTTAATAAACAGTTGCAGCGGCCTGGTTTCTGAGGCTGTCATCAGCTCAAGGAGCAAGTCCTATCACCAACAACAGCGTACCTTCTCCCGAAGTTACGGTACCATTTTGCCTAGTTCCTTCAGCAGAGTTCTCTCAAGCGCTTTGGTCTACTCGACCTGACCACCTGTGTCGGTTTAGGGTACGATTCCAGTATAACTGAAGCTTAGAGACTTTTCCTGGAAGCATGGTATCAGCCACTTCGCTAGTAAACTAGCTTGCTATCAGTTCTCAGCATAGAGTACCCCGGATTTGCCTAAGATACATGCCTACAACCTTCCACCTGGACAACCAACGCCAGGCTGACTTAACCTTCTCCGTCCTCTCATCGCATTATACTGAAGTATTGGAATATTAACCAATTTCCCATCGACTACGCCTCTCGGCCTCGCCTTAGGGGTCGACTCACCCAGCCCCGATTAACGTTGGACTGGAACCCTTGGTCTTTCAGCGAACGGGTTTTTCACCCGTTTTGTCGTTACTCACGTCAGCATTCGCACTTCTGATACCTCCAGCAGACTTCTCAATCCACCTTCATCGGCTTACAGAACGCTCCCCTACCACTTGCAATAAATTGCAAATCCGCAGCTTCGGCATATAGTTTTAGCCCCGTTACATCTTCCGCGCAGGCCGACTCGACTAGTGAGCTATTACGCTTTCTTTAAAGGGTGGCTGCTTCTAAGCCAACCTCCTAGCTGTCTATGCCTTCCCACATCGTTTCCCACTTAACTATAATTTTGGGGCCTTAGCTGGCGGTCTGGATTGTTTTCCTCTTGACTACGGACGTTAGCACCCGCAGTCTGTCTCCCGGATAGTACTCATTGGTATTCGGAGTTTGCATCGGTTTGGTAAGTCGGGATGACCCCCTAGCCGAAACAGTGCTCTACCCCCAATGGTATTCGTCCGAGGCGCTACCTAAATAGCTTTCGGGGAGAACCAGCTATCACCAAGTTTGATTAGCCTTTCACCCCTATCCACAAGTCATCCCCTGGCTTTTCAACGACAGTGGGTTCGGTCCTCCAGTTAGTGTTACCCAACCTTCAACCTGCTCATGGATAGATCACCTGGTTTCGGGTCTATACCCAGCAACTAAACGCCCTATTAAGACTCGGTTTCCCTACGGCTCCCCTATGCGGTTAACCTTGCTACTGAATATAAGTCGCTGACCCATTATACAAAAGGTACGCAGTCACCGAACAAGTCGGCTCCCACTGCTTGTATGCATGCGGTTTCAGGATCTATTTCACTCCCCTCACAGGGGTTCTTTTCGCCTTTCCCTCACGGTACTGGTTCACTATCGGTCAGTCAGGAGTATTTAGCCTTGGAGGATGGTCCCCCCATATTCAGACAAGGTTTCACGTGCCTCGCCCTACTCGACATCATTATGTGTGCCCTTTCGTGTACAGGACTATCACCTACTATGGTTGCACTTCCCAGAGCATTCCACTAAAACACACATAACTTAATGGGCTGTTCCCCGTTCGCTCGCCGCTACTGAGGGAATCTCAATTGATTTCTTTTCCTAAGGGTACTGAGATGTTTCACTTCCCCTCGTTCGCCTCGTAACACTATGTATTCATGTTACGATACCTAGCTTATACTAGGTGGGTTTCCCCATTCAGAAATCTCCGGATCAAAGGATATTTGCCGCCTCCCCGGAGCTTATCGCAGGCTATTACGTCTTTCATCGCCTCTGACTGCCAAGGCATCCACCACATGCACTTAATTACTTGACTATACAACCCCAAACAGTCGCCCATTTCCTACAAGTGAAAATGTTGCGTTGCGAACTTAATCGCCACAGTTAGAGTTTTGTAGATTTAACTACAGTACAGCTTCAATTAGATTCATATACCAAAACGCTTGATTCAGTTAATTTCGCTAGTAACTCATTTAATCAGTCAACTTCAGAATTACTTCTTTAGTCTTCCTTTTAACGAGTATGAACAAATTATTTCAACTCAAATATATTCTGTTAATGATTCACTACGTCTTCGTCAGATCGCAGTCAACTGTGATAAATCACAGAGATTAATAACAATGCCGCGCATTATACGCCACCTTATCACTAAGCTCTATAAGCTATCCAACTGTTTGCTTACTATGTATTCATTCAAATACATGGTGGAGACTAGGAGAGTCGAACTCCTGACCTCCTGCGTGCAAAGCAGGCGCTCTACCAACTAAGCTAAGTCCCCAGCTTATCATTTAGATTCAATGTACCTTTCTAAGTCATGGTGGGTCTGACAAGACTTGAACTTGTGACCCCACGCTTATCAAGCGTGTGCTCTAACCAACTGAGCTACAGACCCTCAGATACATCATAATGAAGAACAACTTGTTGTGGATTCTTACCAATCGTCAATCTTTCGTTAAGGAGGTGATCCAGCCGCAGGTTCCCCTACGGCTACCTTGTTACGACTTCACCCCAGTCATCGGCCACACCGTGGTAAGCGTCCTCCTTGCGGTTAGACTACCTACTTCTGGTGCAACAAACTCCCATGGTGTGACGGGCGGTGTGTACAAGGCCCGGGAACGTATTCACCGCGGCATTCTGATCCGCGATTACTAGCGATTCCGACTTCATGGAGTCGAGTTGCAGACTCCAATCCGGACTACGATCGGCTTTTTGAGATTAGCATCCTCTCGCGAGGTAGCAACCCTTTGTACCGACCATTGTAGCACGTGTGTAGCCCTGGTCGTAAGGGCCATGATGACTTGACGTCGTCCCCGCCTTCCTCCAGTTTGTCACTGGCAGTATCCTTAAAGTTCCCGGCATAACCCGCTGGCAAATAAGGAAAAGGGTTGCGCTCGTTGCGGGACTTAACCCAACATCTCACGACACGAGCTGACGACAGCCATGCAGCACCTGTATCAGAGTTCCCGAAGGCACCAATCCATCTCTGGAAAGTTCTCTGTATGTCAAGACCAGGTAAGGTTCTTCGCGTTGCATCGAATTAAACCACATGCTCCACCGCTTGTGCGGGCCCCCGTCAATTCATTTGAGTTTTAGTCTTGCGACCGTACTCCCCAGGCGGTCTACTTATCGCGTTAGCTGCGCCACTAAAGCCTCAAAGGCCCCAACGGCTAGTAGACATCGTTTACGGCATGGACTACCAGGGTATCTAATCCTGTTTGCTCCCCATGCTTTCGTACCTCAGTGTCAGTATTAGGCCAGATGGCTGCCTTCGCCATCGGTATTCCTCCAGATCTCTACGCATTTCACCGCTACACCTGGAATTCTACCATCCTCTCCCATACTCTAGCCAACCAGTATCGAATGCAAT
Organism: Acinetobacter equi; assembly: GCF_001307195.1. Lineage (NCBI taxonomy): Bacteria > Pseudomonadati > Pseudomonadota > Gammaproteobacteria > Moraxellales > Moraxellaceae > Acinetobacter > Acinetobacter equi. Next base: position 680,887 of record NZ_CP012808.1, read on the forward strand.
TCCTAAGTTAAGCTCAGGGATTTCACATTTGACTTAATTGGCCACCTACGCACGCTTTACGCCCAGTAAATCCGATTAACGCTTGCACCCTCTGTATTACCGCGGCTGCTGGCACAGAGTTAGCCGGTGCTTATTCTGCGAGTAACGTCCACTATCTCAGAGTATTAATCCAAGTAGCCTCCTCCTCGCTTAAAGTGCTTTACAACCAAAAGGCCTTCTTCACACACGCGGCATGGCTGGATCAGGCTTGCGCCCATTGTCCAATATTCCCCACTGCTGCCTCCCGTAGGAGTCTGGGCCGTGTCTCAGTCCCAGTGTGGCGGATCATCCTCTCAGACCCGCTACAGATCGTCGCCTTGGTAGGCCTTTACCCCACCAACTAGCTAATCCGACTTAGGCTCATCTATTAGCGCAAGGTCCGAAGATCCCCTGCTTTCCCCCGTAGGGCGTATGCGGTATTAGCGTCCCTTTCGAAACGTTGTCCCCCACTAATAGGCAGATTCCTAAGCATTACTCACCCGTCCGCCGCTAGGTCCAGTAGCAAGCTACCTTCCCCCGCTCGACTTGCATGTGTTAAGCCTGCCGCCAGCGTTCAATCTGAGCCATGATCAAACTCTTCAGTTTAAAATCAGTAGTAGCTTATGGCTACCAATCTTGGCTCATCAATTTTCTGACAAATATTTCTCAAATAAACTTCGAGTAATTTCTACCATTCAATCAATGAAAATATATTCGATTGATCAACTAGTAAAAATCCACACAAGTTGTTCTTCATAATCTCTTAATGATCTTCTTACTACTTCGTCAGTAGCAAGCTAGGTCGGCTATATTACTCTCTATTTCCAGAAAGTCAACTAGTAATTCAAATTATTTTAAACTTTCTTTCTAAAACACAACCCCAACACTTTGTGCTAAGTTGCTGTTTTATCAGAAGTTTTAATCTTCATCACCGCCGATGGATGTGCATTCTACAGCATTTCCTATACGTTGCAACACTATTTTTAAAATATTTTTATTGAATGTATTTTTTTTAAACCCACCAAATACTAAGTCATTAATTTATATGATTTATTATTTTTCATTTTTTTAAATTTTATTTTTTATTAATTTAAAAACCTTTTTAAATTAAACACAACCAACTGATTTATATGAATATAATTAAAAAATTAACCAGTGTTTGTATTTTTAATATACATTTTCTGTTGTTTTTCCATCCTCCAAAGTCAAAAAATGATCTTTTCATGTATATAAAAAAGGCGAAATAAATATTTCGCCTTTTCTCTATTAGAATTTCATTGAAATTCGTGCCCAATAATTTCGTCCAATATTATTAAATTGCTCATTACTTGCAAAACCAAAACCTGAACTACCTGCTTTATTAAGATGTTCGGTATATGTTTTATTTAATAAATTATCGATGCCAACAGATAAATCTACACCTTCTTGAATATGATAAGTTCCATTAATAGCCAATGTCGTAAACCCAGCACTATCTTTCATATCATAACCAACAATATTTCCTTCATTGATTGTAATTCGATTTTGAGCTGCAACAACACGCCAGAATAAACCTACATTATATTTATCTTGAATATAACGTAAATTAAAGCGACCTTCTAAAGGTGAAATTTGTGGTAATGGTGTATGGTCGGTTGTATTTTTACCCCATGCATACATTGCACTTACATCTGCCTGAATTGCATCAGTAAATTGATAACCTATACCTGCTTCAGCACCTGCGATAGTTGCATCTACATTTCGACTATTTGCACTCATCATTCCAGCCATACCACTGTATTGAATTAGAATGTAATCTTTAATCATTCCTGCATAAGCCGAAACCCATGAGCTAATCGCACCATGCTCATGTTGATAGCCTACATCTAACTGTATGGTTTTTTCAGTATCCACATTATTAAAAGTATCTGCTGAACCATTGCCAGATTTTGGTGAAATCAATTCCCAATAATCAGGCATACGTTCTACATAACCTAAACCGATATAAGTCTTACCATCATCATGCTCAGGATGGCTGTTTTCCAAACGTATAAAAGCACTTGGTAAAGTTTTATCAAGTTTTTGATTATATCTTACAGTTTCTGGGCGTTTATCTTTTACTTCAACCTGATCTACACGAAGACCTGTTACAAGTTTATTATCACCACCTAAATCATAACTTAACTCACCAAATGCCCCATATGAACTAAATTTCATATCTTTTAAACGAGGCTGATCTTGGTATGCTGATGTATGAGTTGATTTTCGAATACTATGTTCATTATTTTGCGTATCAAAACCAGTAATAAACTGAAGTTTATCCCACTCATGTGTAACTGCCATACGTGCATTTAAAGTTTTACGCGCAACATTTGTTGCCATTGGCATGGACATCATATGAGTCGGTTTAAATTCACGTAAACTATAGTTATCCATTACATGATCGTTATAACTATAATTAACTTGAGCTTCAATTTTTTTAATGACATCTGTTACATTTTTCTTTTCTACACGTAAACCTAAACTTTCACGTGCAAACTTAGAACCATCCATCATTCGACCTGCATAGACAGCTTCACCATCACCTTTGCCACCAGTCAATTCAATCCATGTATCTTCATTTGGTGTCCAACCTAATGCAAGATCAGCATTCCAACGTTTCCAATCAGATGGAACAGTATTCCCATTACCATCTTCATAACTATCTGAAACAGAACGATTGGCATTTAAACGAATATATTTTTTTTCATCACCAACCGTAGCTTCAACGTTATGATCTAATCGACCATAAGATCCAAGTAATACACTTGCTAAACCACGATAGTTTTTATCTTCATCAAATTTTTCTGGAAGTCTTTCAAATAAAACTGTCGCTGCAGAACCTGTATTAGCATATTGAACAGTTTGAGGTCCTTTAATTACAGAAATACGATCATAACTTTCTGGTGAGATATAAGATGTTGGTGAATCCATACGACTTGGACATGCACCTAAATTTTCTGTCCCATCAGTTAGAATTTTAATACGTGAACCAAACATACCTCGGAATGTCACATCACCATTTGTACCTGCACCACTATTTACAGAGTTAAAACCCACAATACTTTGTAAATAATCAGCGCCATCAGAAGCAGGAATTGGTTGTGTTGGTTGTTTTGGATCAGCACGTACAATTAAACCATTCGCATCGTTTCCTTGAATTGCTGTAGCAACAATAGGTGCCAATGTTTCAATTTCACTGCTATTCACAGTCGGTTGAATAGCTGTTTCTGCAAATGTAATACCTGAATAACATGCAACACAGATCGCAGCCGCAAGAGGCTGTAAAAAGAATTTTGGTTGAGCCATTTTTTTCACTCATTTCATAAATAATATTCGGCTGAAGTCAATGAAGACCCCAAATTTAACGATTAGATTTATGCAAAAAGTGGCGGGGCTCGCCCCTGAGGAATTAAAAAAAGACGCTGTAAAACAAACCAAATATGACTAAATGTCTTTTGGAATGCCACTAAACGAATTTGAATACGATCAAGGACTTCTTTTAATTCTAGATCTGGAGGTAAAACCAAATTCCCATATACCGTACAATATTGACATTGATGGTTTGCATCATGCTCAGCATGTCCATTGAGATGTTGTTCGCTTACAGATGCTAAATGATGGGAATGAGACTGATGAGAAGTATGACTAATTTCTACAACTGGCTTTGTTAAAAGTGCACGCGTAATCGTTTCACACACTGGAGCAACTTGATATTGCCTAGGTAATAAAGGCTGTAAAAAAACAGCAATCTGTAAAAACACTGCTATAAATGAAAATAGCAACCCAACGCGTAGTAGCAAAAGCAAATCCAAAAATTTGTCTATAGCATATTATAGCAAAGCTCAATATAAATTGAGCTTTGCTTACAAATTATTGAAGAAAAATTACTTAACGTTTCGCTAAAACTTTCTGCCTTTGACGAACGACTTTTTCAACTTTTTCACGTGCTCTTTGACGCTTCAAAGGTGATAGATAATCCACAAATAGTTTACCATTCAAGTGATCCATCTCATGTTGAATACATACAGCTAACAAGCCATCCGCTTCCATTGTAAATGATTGACCTTCAAGATTAATTGCTTCAATTTTTACACGTGACGGACGCTCAACTTTATCGTATATTTGAGGAACAGAAAGACACCCCTCTTCATAAGGTTGGGTTTCTTCTGTTAAAGGTGTAATTTTAGGATTAATAAAAACTAAAGGCTGATTTTTATCCTCAGATAAATCCATAACAATTAATTGAATATGACGATCTATCTGTGTTGCTGCTAAACCAATACCAGGTGCTTCGTACATGGTTTCAAACATATCTGCAGCAAGTTGACGAATTTCATCAGTCACTTCTTCGACAGGTTCTGCAATGGTACGAAGACGTGGATCAGGAAAACTTAAAATAGGTAATAAGGCCATATTGCGTCCTCACTTATGCCATTGATTAAAACCAAAATGAAGAGATACTTCATCTAAAAAAATTCTGTGTAAGGTCCATATTATACAGCAACTAAACGTAGTTTTAGGAATTATGATAATGAAAAAGGGTTTGAATGGCACATCATTTATCAGTGCCTTGGGGTTTCAAAAATATTTTTTGCTTCTAGCTCTAATTATTAGTGTAGGGTTAAGCATCTCATCTAATATATATGCAGACATTGCTCGTAATATTAATCCACCTACTTTGAAAGCAAATGCTCCCAATGTTTATTTGGTAAAAAAAGGTGATACGCTTTGGGATATTTCAAAAAAATTACTTAATAATCCACTAAGATGGCCTGAGGTTTGGGCAAGTAATAAACATGTAAAAAATCCTCATTGGATTTTCCCAAATGATCGCCTACTTGTTTGCCACTATCAAGGGCAACCTATTATAGGAAAAGATGAGGGTGATGGATGTACAGGAATTATTCATCGCCACACCAATCACTCACGGACTTTATCTCCTCAAGTTCGTATAGAAGCACTCCACAATACTATCCCCATCATCCCTTTAGAGAATATTAAACCTTGGTTAGACCGATCATTTATCGTTTCTGAAAATACACTTAAAAATACGCCTTATATTGTTGGAATTGCAGATCAACGTGTAATTGCAGGTGCAGGGCAAAATGTTTATATCAAAGGAGCTAACCTTAAAATTGGGCAAAATTATGGAATTTATGCAGAAGGAAAACCTTATGTTGTAAATAATGAAAAAGATCACAAAACTAATGCAGGAATTGAGCTTGCACAGGTTGCATCAGGTGTCGTAATAGAATCATCAAATGATATCAGCACATTAAAAATCACAAACTCATATCAACAAGAAGTACGTCGTGGTGACTATGTTTTACCAGAGCACGAAGTTTTATATCCAACCATGTTTTATCCAACCTATGCAGAGAATATTCCATCTTATGGAAAAATTATTCGTATTCACGACTCTCTGAGTGCAGCAGCAACAAAAAGCATTGTCACGATTAATTTAGGTCAATTAGATGGCGTCAAAGTTGGTGATGTTTTTGCTATTAATCAAGCAGGACAACTTACAACAGATCCAAGAACACATAAAAAAGTTCAACTACCATCAGAGCGAATTGGCAACCTTATGATCATTCAAATTTTTGATCATCTTAGCTATGCCTATGTTCTTGATAGCCAAATTCCTATTCATCTTGATGCCACATTATCACCATCTATCATGTTAGATTAAAAGGAAATAATCTATGTTGGACCATTTATCTCAGCATCAAATAAATAGCATTAGTTTGTGGTATGTGGTTCAGCATTCATTACCGAGTTTTTATAAAATCCAAAACTATTTTAAAAATCTAAATGATGCCCTTCAACCTCAACAAATCACGACATGGCAAAATTTAGGGCTTCATAAAAACCATATTGAAAGATTTAAACAACTACAAAACATAGAAACACAAAAGCATCTTCAAAAAATTTTCTACACTATTCAACAATATTGTGATTTTGTTCTAACAGATCAAGACCACCTCTATCCTACGCAATTACTTCCTTATGAGGACAGACCACCTATTTTATTTGGACAAGGTAATATTCAAGCACTGTTGCAACCACAAATAGCCATTGTTGGAAGCCGTAAAGCAACTCAATATGGACTTCAAATTACTTATGATTTTGCTCATTATTTAAGTCATCAAGGCTTTTATATTACAAGTGGATTAGCGCAAGGTATTGATGAGGCAGCTCACCAAGGTTCTCTCAAAAATCAAAGAACGATTGCTGTTATGGGTACTGGAATTGATCAAAAATATCCCATTCAAAATTTAAAATTGCGACAAGAAATACTTATTCAACAAGGAACCATCATTACTGAATTTTTACCATTTACAAAACCATTACAACACAACTTTCCAAGACGAAACCGTATTGTAAGTGGATTAAGTTTAGGTGTACTCATCACAGAAGCCAGTTTAAATAGTGGATCATTAATTACAGCAAAGCTTGCTGCAGAACAAGGCCGTAGTATTTTTGTCACACCAGGACATATTTATAATGAATCTCATAGAGGTTGCCATTCACTTATTCGAGAAGGTGCTATTTTAGTAGATCATCCTGAACAAATTATTGAAGATTTAGCACTTCCTATCCAATGGCACCACCAAAAAATACAATCTTCATTAACACAAGAAAATCTTAAAATTCCTGAACATTTATTAGCTTTATATCAACAGCTAGACTGGAATGGACAAAATATTGATCAATTAGCTACTCATTTAAAAGTAGATATTCCTATCTTAACAAGTCACTTAATGGAATTAGAACTATTAGGAATATGTATGCAACAATCGGGTCTATATTTACGTTGTCGTTCTATTTAATAAGGTTCAAAATAGTCACTTAATTCTCTTTAGGTGATTTTTCCATGATTACAACATCTGCAACTGAAGCCGCAACTCTCCTACAACAAGGTAAAGTTCTTGCTTATCCTACAGAAGCAGTTTGGGGTTTAGGTTGTGATCCTTACAATGAAAATGCATTTCAAGAAATTTTAAGATTAAAACAACGCCCAATTGAAAAAGGCGTCATTCTCTTGGCAGGTCATATTTCACAAGTAGAGCATTTACTAGCATCTTTAAGTGAAGAAATGCGTGAAAAAGTGATTCAATCTTGGACTGATCGAAAGCCAACAGAACGTGCAACTACTTGGTTACTCCCTGCAGGTGATCATATTCCTACATGGATCAAAGGTGCTCACACAAAAGTTGCTGTTCGCGTTACAACTCATCCACTTTGCGTTGCATTATGTCGTGCATTTAATGGCTTTATTGTATCAACTAGTGCAAATACAGCAGGCTTAAGTCCTGCACGATCATTACAAGATGCGACCCTGTATTTTCATCAAGAATTAGATTATCTCAATGGTGATTTAGGTTTAAGTCATGAGCCAAGTCGAATTATTGATGCTGAAACAGGTGAAATTATTCGCGCCTGAACACTTATTTAAAATATAAAACTTTAGATAAAAAAAAGCTCAACCATATAGGGATGGTTGAGCATAAAAAGGATGTGTAATCACATCCAGAGGGTTCGAGAATCCTTGGAATAAGAAAAACTTCGATTAATTTCAAACGTTTAACTATTCAACGACGCGAATTATCTAGCAATATAATTACAAAATGAAATACATATTAGATATTAATATATAGAAAATAAGTATTGTTAAATATAAATTTTACCGAATAGATAAACTTATGTATCTATTTTGTTGTTACTTTTTCAACAAATGTATTATTTATAAATTATAAGTTTTTATTTTCTTACCCGACTATTTTTGTAAACTTTATTTTATTTGATCATTATATAAACAAATCACATATTTTTCTATTATTTAATAATGAGATTAAATTATCATTATTTAAAATTAATATCAATAACAACCACCCTCTTTATTCTATGAAGCAATCCTCCTTTGAGCGACCATTACCCCCCCAATTGCCATTAATGTTCCTAAAGTATGGTAAATCGTCCAATCTTCTTTTAACCAAAAATAAGCAATAACTGCTGTACAAATTGGTGTTAAGTTCATAAAAATACTTGTTCTATTTGGTCCTAGGTTTTGGATTGCGAGCATCCATACTAAAGGTGCTATTAAGGATGGAAATATTCCCGCATATAGAACACTTAGCATATTTTGATGATTAATAGCATCTAGACCAAACCATAAAAGGAAAGGAATGTGATACACAACAGCAAATGTAATTTGAATATATAAGCTAATAAATAAAGGAATCTGTAATTGCCATTTTCTTAAAAACACGCCATAAAATGCATAAAAAAAGACAGCGACAATCATCATCAAGTCACCGATATGACCACCAAATTGTAATAATTGATAAAATTTTCCTTGAGTAATTACCAATAACAACCCACTAAATGAAATTAAACAACCTAAAAAACCAAACCGATTAGGCCATTCTTTCAAAATAAAAATAGAAACAAAAATTGTAAAAATAGGAATAAAGGCATTAATAATACCCATATTGGTTGCAGAGGTATAATGTGCTGCTGTATAGCTCAAGCCCTGATATAGCACCATACCAAAAGCAGATAAAATTGCTAAATGCTGCCAATGTTGAGCGATAAGTTGCCTATTTTTCCAAACTCTCAGCAACATAAATGGCGTTAAAATAATAAAAGCAATAAACCAACGATAAAAGCTAATACTGACAGGAGAAATAAATTCAGTAACATAACGTGTCACTACAATATTAAGGGACCAAATAAAAACAGCAACTAAAGGTAAAAACAGTGCAAAGCGCATATTGTCATTTTTTATTAGCATTTAATTTTCATATTCAAAAATTTGGATATATATATTGAACAATTTTTACCATATTATAAATATCAATTTTTTTATATTTATATACTCAAAAGTACCTTACAGCATTTTTAGATATAATAGACTTTTTTTTATACAATTTCATTTATCTATAAATAATAAACATACTATTTATACGAAAAAATTTTAAATGTAGAACAATAGATCTTGTTGTGGATCTTAAATCAAGATACAACATTGAGATAAACTTTATTAGGATCTTGAAATGACTTCAGTATATAACATCCCCCTAAAAACCATTCAAGGTGAAGAAACCACGCTCAATCAATTTGAAGGAAAAGTGCTACTTATTGTAAATGTCGCATCAAAATGTGGGTTAACACCACAATATGAAGGTTTACAAAAACTATATCAAGCAAAGAAAAATGAAGGCTTAGAAATTTTAGGTTTTCCTGCAAACAACTTTTTAGAACAAGAACCTGGTTCAAATGAAGAAATTCAAGAATTTTGTTCTATTAATTATCAAATTAACTTCCCTCTTTTTGCAAAAATTTCAGTTGCTGGTTCAGATATTCATCCATTATATCAGACCTTAACTCATGCTATTCCTGAACGAATTGGTGAAGGACCTTGGTGGAAAGACCTTGTTGATTACGGCTTAACACCCAATAATCCACCTGAAGTTTTATGGAATTTTGAAAAATTCTTAGTCAATAAAAATGGGGAAGTTATTGCACGCTTTGCACCAGATATTCAAGCTGATGATGCACGTATTATTGATGCAATCAATCGTGAATTAAATAATTAAGTATTCTATTTAATTAAAAATGATCTATCAGTTACAAATGGATTATAAAAGAGCACAACATGTGCTCTTTTTATTCATTTTTATAATTTCAACTTCCTGTAATATTTTGATGTCAGAATTACTTTTATCTATTTGAGTTTTAAATACAGGATGTCTATTTTTATGAAAAAATTGCTGCAAGATGTGCTTGCTCCAGTTTGTCTTTTTAGTATTGGCATACTGCTTATTGGATGTGATCAATCTAAAGTTTCATCACTGCAAGAATCAGAAAATACATCTATAGAAGCAGCTGAAAATAAATCTGAAACATCTGAATTTAGAAGTGGCAATATGTTTTATATCATTCGTGATGTAGCAGACTTTCAAATGAGCTCAAATGACTATATTGAACAGTTGCAACATACAAAGTATGAACTTCAAACCGCACTTCAAAATAAAGATCAATCACTACTTACAACATCTGTAGAAAACTTAAAACAACAATTGACTACATTTAATGATGCACTAGCAAAATTAGAATTAAAAAGCGAAGAAATTAATAATATTCGCAAACAACTTATACAGACGAATGAACAAGCTCTTAAATCTTCTTATTTAAATGGTCAACATAATTTTTCTGAGCAAGATTTCAAAAATTTTGAGCAACAACTTGGAAACATTCAAACTGAAATGCTAAAACTTGCTCAAATGGTGATGAATAATAGTCAGGAACCTTCATCAAACGAAGCTGAAAATTAAGTTTCAATAATAATAAAAGACCAATTTAAAAATCAAATTGGTCTTTAAAAATGTTATGAACGACGTAAATCAATCACAATACGGCCATCAATTTTCCCATGTTCCATTCGATTAAAAATATCATTAATATTTTCAAGTGGTTCCACACTAATATGTGCTTTAACTTTTCCTTTAGCAGCAATATCTAAAGCTTCTTTCAAATCTAGGCGTGTGCCAACAATTGAACCTCTCACTGTAATTCCATCTAGAACCATATCAAAGATAGAAAGATCAAACTTACCCGGTGGTAAACCGTTCAACACCATTGTACCGCCACGACGAATGATAGAAACTGCTTGTTCAAAAGCTTTTGGAGAAACTGCCGTAACTAATACACCGTGACAACCATCACCTGTTGCTTGTAAAACAGCATCTTTAACATTGGTTGTTAATGCATTAATACCAACATCAGCACCTAAACTTTTTGCAAGTTCTAATTTCGAATCATCAACATCAATAGCAACAACATTGAATCCCATTGTTTTTGCATATTGCACAGCAACATGACCTAATCCACCAATTCATGAAATTGCAACCCAATCACCAGTTTTAGCATCAGTCATCTTCAAACCTTTGTAAACCGTAACACCTGCGCAAAGAATTAGAGCAATTTCTAGTAAATCAACACCATCTGGAATCACACCAACATAATCACCATCCGCTAGGCAATATTCAGCAAAGCTTCCATTGACTGAATAACCTGAATTTTGTTGAGACTTACATAAAGTTTCCCAACCTGCATAACAGTGATCACAATGCCCACAAGCTGAATATAACCATGGAATTCCTACAGTATCACCAACTTTTAAGTGATGAATACCTTCTCCAATTTCAACAACTTCACCTACACCTTCATGTCCTGGAATAAATGGTAATGTTGGTTTAATTGGCCAATCACCATGCATTGCATGTAAATCTGTATGACAAACACCTGTTGCCACTACCTTAACGAGGACTTTTCCAGCTGTCACTTTTGGTATTTCAACTTCCATGATTTTTAATGGCTGATTAAACTCAGTAACCACTGCTGCCTTCATCATTTTAGCCATGCTGTTCTCCTTGTTTTTTCACTTCAATTACTTATTCACGCAATAAGAAACATACTAATTCAATAAAGGTAGGAAATTGGTAGGTACGCTATCATATTTATTTTCTTACAGTTTATCGGTAGATTTTTATTAACAAAATCACTAAATTAATAAAATGTTTGATAAAAACATCAAAATAACTTTAGGGAGAAGATCGAATGTCATCTAAATCCATTTACAACATTACTCCAATTACATTTCGTTTAGATTTAAAAGATCCATTTATTTTTACCGCTCATCATATTGATCATTATCCGCAAGGTAATGCCAATTTAGGTCCAGCAACGCCTGCAACTCAGCAAGAATATAATATGTACTATGGTGATGTTGTTCCAGGATTTCCTGAGCATCCTCATACAGGTTTTGAAACAATTACACTTGTTGAACAAGGTTATGTCGATCATTTTGATTCGTTAGGAAATGGTGGACGATATGCCGCTGGCGATGTTCAATGGTTAAGTACTGGTCATGGTGTTGAACACTGTGAAATGTTTCCCCTAATTCATCAAGATAAAGCGAATCCATTTGAATTATTCCAAATTTGGTTTAATTCATCACCAGAACAAAAGAAACAGCCTGCTGACTATAAAATGTTTTGGCGTGAGCATATTCCTCATATAATTCATGAAACATCTCAAGGATTAAAAAGTGATGTTCGTGTAATTTCTGGAAAATTTAAGCAACAAAAAGCGTTAGAAAGACCACCTCATTCATGGGCAGCAGCAGATGAAAATAAAGTTAATATTTATTTAATTACTTTAGATGCCAACGCTGAACTTACAATTCCAGCAACAACTTCAACTTCAACAAGATTTGCCTATTTTTATCAAGGAAGTACACTCAATATTGCTGATACATCCATTGGATTTAAGCATCTTGTAGAACTTAAACCAGATGATGATATTCATCTAATTGCAGGAGATCAGGAAGCTCGTATTTTATGGTTAGAAGGTGAACCTATTGGTGCACCTGTCGCAATGCGTGGTCCTTTTGTACTTAATAGTGATACAGAACTTGATCAAGCATTTTTACGCTATCGTAATACTCGCTTTGGTAAATGGCCTTGGCCGAATAATGCACCAGTTTTCAATCGTGAAACACCACGTTTTGCGAGTTATGGTGGTGGTGTAAAAAAAGAATTTCCTGAAAAGGTTTAATTTTTTACAGGTACAACAACACCAATATTACATTCAGGGTCCTGACCTAAAGCTCGTATTAAATCACGTTTAAACCGAGACTGAGCATAAGGATATGCTCTTGGTAAAAACAAAGTAATTCTAGTTTTATGGTCTGTAAGCCCTTCCACAAGTGTTTTCTGCAAAAATTGATTTGGATAAACTTTAATAAAAATTGTGCCCATTTCTAAATGCTCCTCCAAACGATTATCGCTATAAACCAAATCTTCTTCTGTCGTAAATGCAACACACTGCTGATAAGCTTGTTTCAAATGATTGAAAGCTTGTTCATATGAAATATCAATATCTGCACTTAATCCATTTTCATATGCATTAGCAACTAAAGCAGCTTCTGTTGGATAATTGGGTTCCGTTAAAAATTGTGTGGTATAACAACCAGATAAAATTAATGATAAAAAACAGATATATATTTTTTGTGTTAATTTCATTATGCCCTAGAATTATTTTAAACCGAGATAAACAACACAATAATAAACGACCATTTATAATTCAACACATTATATTTTTATAATAAAACTACTCTAAAGAGTAGTCTTTTATCAATAACTACCTTATTTTTTAGGTAATTCAATCTTTTGCTTACTGCACTTCCCTATAATTCCCATATCATTTTTTGAGATAATATCTTTAGCTTTCGTTTCATCTACCGTCTCTAACTTAGCACCACCAACAAAAGCACCCATTTTGATCTTTTGTTGAATATAGTAGAACTTTCCTGCTTCTATAGGTAAAGAAAGATGATTCGGTGAAAATTCTGACTCCGTTGAGATAATATAGTCCTTCCCACCATCTACTTCTTTATAGAAAAATACACCTCTTGATATCTCACCTAAACATTCACCGTTAATCCAAACGTCTTTTTTTAATACAGCACCTTTCATACTATTATCTCTATAAACATAAATACCTGCTTTTTCAGGAGCCAATGTAGATAAAGTTTTCATTTGCTGTGATTGTGCTTGATTAGCTTTAGGTACTGAAGCGCAACCAACAAATGTTAGAGAGAATAATAATGGTAAAACCATTTTAATTTTTGTCATAAAAAAACCACCCTTTCAGGTGGTTCTTTTAATCTCAAACCGACAATTAGATTGCGCGGTTTTTGATTTTGCGGATCGTGTCCAACTGTGCAGCAGTTTCTGCAAGAGCAGCAAGAGCAGCAGCAGAGTCCAAATCGCTCTTTTGATTTGCTAACAATTGTTCAGCTTGCTTACGCGCTTCAATAATTGCAGCTTCATCTAAATCGTGTGCACGAACTGCAGTATCTGCAAGAATCGTAACCACGTGCGGTTGAACTTCTAGAACACCACCTGATACATAGATTAATTCTTCTGTACCATTTTCAAGCAAAACACGAATTGCGCCTGGCTTGAGTAAAGTTACTAACGGAGCATGACCCGGCATAATACCGATCTCACCGCCAGCAGCTTTAGCAATTAGCATAGTTACAGTGCCAGAGTACAAAGACTCTTGAACACTTACAACGTCACACTGCATAGTCGCCATGAGAATCTCCTAAATTAGGGAACTAATTAAAGTTTCTCAGCTTTAGCAATAACTTCGTCAATACCACCAACCATATAGAACGCTTGTTCTGGGATGTGATCGTATTCACCAGCTAGAAGACCTTTAAAGCCACGAATTGTTTCTTTAAGAGGTACAAGTTTACCAGGAGCACCAGTAAACACTTCAGCTACATGGAACGGTTGAGAGAAGAAACGTTGGATCTTACGTGCACGGTATACAGTAAGTTTGTCTTCTTCTGCCAATTCGTCCATACCAAGAATTGCGATAATGTCTTTCAATTCTTTATAACGTTGAAGAACGTTTTGAACTGAACGAGCAATTTCGTAATGCTCAGCACCAACAACTAGTGGATCTAGCTGACGTGAAGTTGAGTCAAGTGGATCGATCGCTGGGTAAATACCAGAAGATGCGATGTCACGGCTCAATACTACAGTTGCGTCTAAGTGAGCGAATGTAGTTGCAGGCGATGGATCTGTTAAGTCATCGGCAGGTACATATACCGCTTGGATAGATGTAATAGAACCAGACTTAGTAGATGTAATACGTTCTTGAAGAACACCCATCTCTTCTGCAAGAGTAGGCTGGTAACCTACAGCAGATGGCATACGACCTAGAAGTGCTGATACTTCAGTACCTGCTAGTGTATAACGGTAGATGTTGTCTACGAACAATAATACGTCACGGCCTTTACCGTTTTCGTCTTTCTCGTCACGGAAGTACTCAGCCATAGTAAGACCAGTTAACGCTACGCGTAAACGGTTACCTGGTGGCTCGTTCATCTGACCGTAAACCATTGCTACTTTGTCAAGAACGTTAGAGTCTTTCATCTCGTGATAGAAGTCATTACCTTCACGAGTACGCTCACCAACACCAGCAAACACAGATAAACCTGAGTGAGCTTTCGCGATGTTGTTGATCAATTCCATCATGTTTACAGTTTTACCAACACCGGCACCACCGAACAGACCAACTTTACCACCTTTAGCGAACGGGCAAAGTAAGTCAATTACTTTAATACCAGTTTCTAAAAGGTCAGTAGAAGCTGCTTGTTCAGCATAAGAAGGTGCTTGACGGTGAATTGGTAGGCGTGCTTCAGTAGCAACTGGACCAGCTTCATCGATAGGGCGACCAAGAACGTCCATGATACGACCAAGAGTGGCAGTACCAACTGGAACAGAAATCGGTGCATTTGTGTTAGTTACGTTCAAACCACGTTTAAGACCTTCAGTAGATCCCATTGCAATTGTACGTACAACACCGTCACCAAGTTGTTGCTGAACTTCTAATGTAGTTTCAGTACCGTCAACTTGGAGAGCGTCATAGATCTTAGGAACGCTATTACGTTCAAACTCGACGTCGATAACCGCGCCGATGATCTGAATGATACGACCGCTACTCATTGCTGTCTCCTCAATTCAAACTAATATATGTTAAACGGCAGCGGCACCACCAACGATCTCAGAAATTTCCTGAGTAATCGCGGCTTGACGCAGCTTGTTATAAATAAGTTGTAGGCTCTTGATAAGGTCACCCGCATTGTCAGTTGCAGCTTTCATTGCAACCATACGAGCAGACTGCTCACATGCGATGTTTTCGATCACGCCTTGATATACCACAGACTCGATATAACGAACCAATAAGCCATTTAAAAGCTCTTCAGCTTCTGGCTCATAGATATAATCCCAACCGTATTGACGATTAAGAGTCTTGTCTTCTTCAGCAGCAGCCAAAGGAACAAGTTGTTCGATTTTTTGATCTTGAGTCATGGCATTGACGAAGCCGTTTGATACAAGATAAATACGATCTAAATCGCCTTTATCAAATGCATCCAACATCACCTGTACAGAACCAGTTAACTGTTCAAGACTTGGTGTATCGCCTACGTTTGTAGTCGCACCAAGAACTTTACCGCCGTAGTTTTTAAAAAACGAAACCGCTTTTTGACCAATTAAAGCAAATTGAACTTCAATTGACTGCTCTTGTTGCTGTTGAACGTGTTTTACCACTTTTTTAAACAAGTTAATGTTCAAACCACCAGCAAGACCGCGATCTGAAGAAACAATAATATAGCCAACGCGCTTAACTGGGCGTTCAACCATATAACGATGTTTATATTCAGGATTCGCTTGTACCAAATGAGCAATTACACGGTGCATATTTTCGGCATACGGACGGCCTTGAGCCATGCGCTCTTGCGCACGACGCATCTTAGAAGCTGCTACCATTTGCATCGCTCGAGTAATCTTCTGCGTGCTTTTGATACTAGCTACTTTGGCGCGAATTTCTTTTAAATTTGCCATACGCTTAACCTAGTATTCGAAAGCTCTTTCGAGCTCTCGAAGGTTGATTCCGTGAACCAAACCAACACTAATTAGCAAGTTGCTAAATTAGTAAGTTTGAGTCGCTTTAAAGCTTTCAATACCTGCTTTGATTGCAGCTTCGATGTCTTTGTTGTAATCACCAGTGGCATCGATTTGTTGCATTAAGTCAGCATATTCTGAACGGAAGTAAGCAATTAACGCAGCATCAAAGTCTACGATTTTCTTAACTTCTACGTCAGCCATATAGCCTTCATTAGATGCATAAACTGAAACAGCTTGGTCTGCAATTGAGTATGGAGCATATTGTTTTTGCTTCATTAACTCAGTTACACGTTGACCGTGTTCAAGTTGTTTACGAGTTGCTTCGTCAAGGTCAGAAGCGAACTGAGCAAACGCTGCTAATTCACGGTACTGTGCAAGTGCAGTACGGATACCACCAGATAATTTCTTGATGATCTTAGTTTGCGCTGAACCACCAACACGAGATACAGAGATACCCGCATTCACAGCAGGACGAATACCTGCGTTGAATAATGATGTTTCAAGGAAGATCTGACCATCAGTAATCGAAATTACGTTTGTTGGTACGAATGCAGATACGTCACCCGCTTGAGTTTCAATAATTGGCAATGCAGTTAATGAACCAGTTTGGCCTTTAACTTCACCATTAGTGAATTTCTCAACGTAGTCAGCAGATACACGAGAAGCACGCTCAAGAAGACGTGAATGTAGATAGAACACGTCACCTGGATAAGCTTCACGACCTGGTGGACGACGAAGAAGCAATGAAATTTGACGATATGCTACAGCTTGTTTAGACAAGTCATCATAAATGATAAGAGCATCTTCTCCGCGGTCACGGAAGTATTCGCCCATTGTACAGCCAGAATATGGAGCTAGATACAACATTGCTGCTGGATCTGCTGCTGCTGCTGCTACAACAGTTGTATACGCCATAGCGCCAGTTTCTTCTAACTTACGTACAACGTTAGCGATAGTCGATTGTTTTTGACCAATTGCTACGTATACACATTTAATGCCAGAATTTTTCTGAGCGATGATCGCATCGATCGCCATAGCTGTTTTACCAGTTTGACGGTCACCAATGATCAACTCACGTTGACCACGGCCTACAGGGATCATTGTATCTACTGATTTATAACCAGTTTGTACAGGTTGATCCACTGATTGACGCCAAATTACGCCTGGTGCTACTTTTTCAACAGCATCAGTTAATTTAGCATCGATAGGACCTTTACCATCAATAGGATTACCTAAAGCATCTACTACACGGCCTAAAAGTTCTGGACCAACCGGAACTTCTAATACACGACCTGTGCAACGAGCTTTTTGACCTTCTTGAAGGCTTAAGTAGTTACCTAAAACAACGACGCCCACTGAATCCTGTTCTAGGTTCAGTGCCATACCGTATAAGCCGCCGTCGAATTCGATCATTTCACCGTACATTGCATCAGCAAGGCCGTGAATACGCACAATACCGTCGGAAACCATAACAATGGTTCCTTCGTTTTTAGCAGTCGCGCTGGTGTCCAGATCGCCGATACGCTGTTTAATGAGCGCACTGATCTCGGATGGATTCAGTTGTTGCATTGCGCTATACCTCAATCTTTTTTAAGTTCAGTCTTCTTATATGCAATTACGCAAGAAGACGAGTCCGCATTTTTTCAAGCTTGTTAAGCGCAGAATCATCTATCACTTGGTCGCCTGCACGAATAACAACACCAGCAATAAGTGCCTGGTTAACTTCTACTGAAATAGAAACAGTACTGTTAAAATGCTTTTCTAAAGCAGTTTTCAACATGTTTTCTTGTTCAGCAGTCAATGGGAAAGCCGATTCAATCACGACATCCACATTGTTGTTATTCTGTGATTTGAGCTGTTCGTATTCTGCTTGAATCTCAGGAAGAAGAGATAAACGATTATTATCAGCAAGAAGTGTCAAAAAGTTTGACACAGCTGTCGTTTGATCTTCACCTAATACTTTAGCAAAAAGACTTACCTGCTCAGCAGGAGTAAGCTCAGGGCGATTTAAGTAAGCTGAAAATGCGTCATCTTGTACAGCAGCACCAAGCACCTGTAATGCATTTGACCAGTTGTCTGTTGCATTTTGCTCAGTTGCATAAGCAAATGCTGCTTTTGCGTATGGGCGTGCCAACGTCAAGAGTTCAGCCATAATCCGCCTCGCTTAAAGTTTAGCAGCCAGCTGAGTAAGCATGGCATTGTGAGCTTCTGCGTCAACTTGCTGGCTAAGAATTTTCTCAGCACCAGCAACTGCAAGAGCAGCAACTTGTTGACGTAATTCTTCGCGAGCAGCATTGATTTCTGTATCAACAGCTTCTTTAGCCTGTTGACGAATTCGCTCACCTTCAGCAGTTGCTTGAGTACGAGCTTCTTCTACCAATTGCGCCGCACGACGGTTCGCTTGTTCGATCAATTGAGCCGCTTGTGCTTTAGCCGCATCTAATTCAGCTTTCACTTGTGCTTGCGCATCCGCAAGGTCAGCTTTAGCTTTTTCAGCAGCATTTAAGCCATCAGCGATACGACGCTGACGCTCACTAATCGCATTGATTAGTGGTGGCCAAACAAACTTCATGCAGAATGCGACAAAGATCGCAAATGCAATTGCTTGACCAATCAATGTGAGGTTGATATTCATTGCTCTCTATTCCTCAAATAGTGGATTTTTGGGAATTAAGCTGATTAACCTACAAATGGATTAGCGAAGATGAAGAACAAGCCAATACCAACACCGATCATAGGCACAGCATCAAGAAGACCCGCGATTAAGAACATACGAGTTTGAAGTTGTGGAGCCAATTCTGGTTGACGAGCAACAGCTTCTAAGAAGCGACCACCTAAAAGACCAAAACCAATCGCAGTACCTAAAGCACCGAAAGCGATTAAGATAGCAGATGCAATTGCAACTAGACCTAAAGTGAGTTCCATGAAAAATTCCTCAGAGGTTAGGTTTATACCCAATAAATAAAAAATTGTGCCTAGTTAACTTTTGAAAACTAGGCAATACCATTAATGTTTTTCGCTTGCCATGCTCAAGTATACGATAGTCAGCATCATAAAGATGAATGCTTGTAACGTAATAACAAGAATGTGGAAGATCGCCCAAGGCACAGACAACGCCCATTGAATCCAGAACGGTAACAATGCGATTAAGATGAAAATTAATTCACCTGCGTACATATTACCAAACAAACGAAGAGCCAATGAAACTGGTCGTGCAAGGAAAGTTACTAATTCCAAAATTAAGTTCACTGGAATTAAGCAAGCTCTTGCAACTGGGTTACTTGGGTTAAATGGGTTTAGTGCCAATTCACCAACGAAACCGCCAACACCCTTTTCTCGGATGCTGTAGAACAAGATAAGTACAAATACAGACAATGACATACCAAGGGTAATGTTAGGGTCTGTAGATGGAACAATCTTGAAGTAAACGTGGTGTGGATCCATGCCAAATACGTTTGCACCAATCAATTGAGCTGCATACGGAATGAAGTCAACTGGAATTAAGTCCATTGCGTTCATGAGGAAGATCCACACGAAAATGGTCAATGCAAGCGGCGCAATTAAGCGTGATTTGCCATGGAAAGTGTCACGGACACTTGAGTCAACAAACTCGATAATCATTTCGATTGCTGCCTGGAACTTGGTAGGAACACCAGAGTTTGCAGCTTTCGCTACGATCCAGAACATTAAACAGAAAACAATACCAAGGCCAATTGACCAACCCATTGAATCCAAGTGAATAGCAGTGAACCCCATCTGTTGAGCTTCTTCAGCAGTCTCAGCCAACTTCCATGAACCGTCTGGCATTTTGCCATACGTCATATTCGTCAAGTGATGCTTGATATACTCGGTCGAAGTAAGGGCATGTTCTTCAGCAGCCATAAATCACACCTGGTCAATGTCAAATACTAAAGGAGAGAGCGAACATCGCGTGCTGCTTGATATCTCACCCAACTCCCAAAAAACTTTTCAATTTTTACTGAGCTTATACTCGTTTTTGTAGACGTGACACCCAAAAAGGTGCAACCCACGACATGGCTTGAACGAGAATAAAACCACAAAACAATGCTACCGGTGATAAC
Organism: Acinetobacter equi; assembly: GCF_001307195.1. Taxonomy (NCBI): domain Bacteria; kingdom Pseudomonadati; phylum Pseudomonadota; class Gammaproteobacteria; order Moraxellales; family Moraxellaceae; genus Acinetobacter; species Acinetobacter equi. The sequence continues at coordinate 701,558 of NZ_CP012808.1, forward strand.
GGTTGTACATTGCTTAAAATTAAAATGAATCCTACGATCAAAATTGCAAACTTACCTAACATGCCTCTATACATGTTCAAAAGAACTTGTTTAGATGCTCGCGCTCCCGCAGCACGAAACGACTGCCATGAAAAATAACAACTTGCCAACCAGCAAACCAACGCACCAAGTGCGGCACTTAACGCTGCGACAGAGTCTTTTATTGCCCATGCAATCAATGCTGAAACAGGAATCATTAATGCTTGTAAGAAGACTAAAGCTTTCGCTAATCGTCGGTCAATCAAGCGACTAGTTCGGCTCATTTTTTACCTACTCACTACATCAATAGTCGATAAGTTCAACTGATGATCGTTTTTTATCGCAGGCATTATAGAGTTACACCCCTGAACATGCAATCTTTTCCCGACCTTAGTAGATATTTTTTGCAACGAATTAATATCTGAATGAATTTTACATTTTGTTTAAAAAGCAGGTTACTTTTGCGCATTTAATACACACTTCTGAGCTTCAGTCGCCAATTTTGACCATGCTTCTACAAAGTTATCTTCTCCCCCCATACTTTCATCAACTTTTTGAAATACAATTGGATCTAGTTTTTGATATTGACTTGAACTTGCATGCCCTTCTGCTAAAAGGCACATTTTTTTATATGGTCGGCTATCATTTAAATATTTGATTTGTGCAATTGTTGGTGCAACATGAGGATCTGATGTTAATGCACCTGCAAATTTTAAGTTTAAAGCACGTTCTAAGTATTGATATGCATCATGATATGCCCAATACGGTCGCGCAATCGTATTACGATTATACTTATTTGACACTTCTAACATTTCTTTTGCAAAACGACGTGCATTTTCCCAATATTGCGTCTTAAATTCTGGCTTTTGCTGTGAACGCAGTGCAGCAATAAAAAAACCAATACGAATTGCATTGTTTGGATCTAGCCAAACATGAGTATCTATCGTTCCATTTAATACCTGCCCTCTTGGATTCCGCTGAGGTAATTCTTGTATTAAATTTGAATCTAAAATAGAAATAGCCAAGGCATTATTTTCAAGCAACTTTGTTAAAGGTGCTTCATGCTGTGGTCCTAACCAAATAAGTAAAGATGCATCTTGAATCATCTTTCTATGTTTTGGTGTTAATGTAACATCATGCCCTGTTTGATCTGCCAATAATAACTCTGGTTTTTCAATACCTTTTGTTACTTCTTGAGCAATCAAATAAATTGGATGTGTCGAAACCACGATTCCTTGAGTCCAACCAATGGTACTAAAGAAAAATAAAGAAAAAAAGGCAAAGAACCTAGACATAGATGTACATTAAAATTCGGAGGATTGTTATATTATAACACTTAAATTTAAAAACATCAGTTAATGTCGATTCATAAGCATGTCTTCTTCATGCTAAAATGCTACTAATTTTTTCTAAACGAATGGGATTGTTATGAGTCAGTGTTCTCACAAGCATCACGATACCTTGCATGGTGTACATGACCATCTCAATGTCACCCAAAGATTATCTGAAGCTGAAAATATCTGTACCTCAACAGGTTCACGCCTAACACCTCTTCGCAAAGAAGTTCTTGAGTTAATTCTTAATGCTTCTGGTCCAGTAGGTGCTTATGATTTATTGGCAAAGATTAAAAGCGATTCTGATCGCCCTGCCGCTCCGCCAACGGTATATCGCACCTTAGACTTTCTTTTAGAACAAGGCTTAATTCATCGTTTAACATCAATTAATGCATATATTCCTTGTTGCCATCCACGAGAAGGTCACCAAGCTGCTTTTCTCATTTGTACCGAATGTAAAATTGTGAAAGAAGCATCTGCTCAAGGTTTGTTGCAACAACTTGATGTCATTTCTTCATCTGATGGTTTTACTGCACATCATAGTATTATTGAAATTTCTGGAATTTGTCAGCAGTGTCAGAACAAATAAAAAGTTCAAATCCCCTCATCGAACTTCACAAAATTTTTGTTCGTATTGATGATCGAGATATTCTTAAAAATGTTGATTTTAGTTTAAATCATAAAGAAATCGTCACGCTTATTGGTCCCAATGGCGCAGGTAAATCAACATTAATTAAAGTATTACTAGGCATTTTAAAACCAAATTCTGGCAAAATTAAAACGGCTTCAAAACTTAAATTTGCATACGTACCACAAAAATTTAATCCATCTCATAGCCTCCCCTTGCGTGTTAAAGATTTACTTGCATTGGAAAAATGCCCAACATCCTTAAAACAAGAAATTATTCGCGATACTGGAATTACCAAATTAAAAGATTCTAGAGTTCAACAATTATCAGGTGGTGAACGTCAACGTGTTCTACTTGCTCGTGCCTTATTACGTCAACCAGATGTACTGGTTTTAGATGAACCCATGCAAGGTTTGGATATTCAATCTGAAGCTGAACTTTATGATTATGTAAGAAGCCTTCCTGAAAAATATGATTGCGCCATTTTAATTGTTTCTCATGATTTACAATGGGTGATGCAAGGCACACATCGTGTCGTTTGTTTAAATAAACATATTTGCTGTAGCGGTCTTCCTGAAAATATTCAGCAGCACCCCGAATATCAAGCTATTTTTGGCACAAATCGTGTGTTTTATCAGCATCATCATGACCATTGCGTACATGGTGATACAGCAACACCTTGCCAACATAATCCACGTCCTCATATTCACCCAGAACCGGAAGCTTAAATCATGATGGAATGGCTACAATTGTTATTACCAGCATGGACTATGGGTACATTACTTGTATTTCTTACAGCTCCATTGGGTTGTTTAATGTTATGGCGTCGTATGTCTTTTTTTGCTGATACTATGGCACATGGAACGCTATTAGGTGTTGCAATTGCAGGAATCCTTCAATTACCTTTTTGGTTAGGTGTTGGTTTCTTAGCCTTATTACTGGTTGCGATTTTATGGGTGCTTCACGATCCACGCTTGCCTAATGATGCTTTACTTGCCCTTTGTTCTGCAACATTACTTTGTTCTGGTTTACTCCTTATTCAAAATTTACCAAGTTTACGTCCTGAATTACTTAGCTATTTATTTGGTGATTTATTACAAATTTCTTGGACAGATTTACCTTTTTTTGTTCTGATCATCGCCTTTGCCTTGGCTGTTCTTTATCGTTACTGGCAAGCACAAATTCAAATTGCGATTGATCCTGATATTGCAATGAGTGAAGGCGTAAATGCTAAATGGCAACGCTTAATTTTTATGTTGCTTCTTGCATTATTTACCGTGTTAGCACTTCGTGCTGTAGGCTCTCTCTTGATGGGTGCTTTACTTGTAATTCCCGCATTAACTGCACGTCTACTTGCACACTCACCTAAACAAATGGTGGTTTGGGCATTTGTAATTGCACAAATTGGGGTTACAGTAGGGTTATGGTCAAGTGCTGCCTTAGATACATCTACAGGTCTAACCATTGTTCTAACAATGGCGTTACTTTTCGCGATGATTTTTATCGTACAAAAATTTAAAAAATTAAGTTAATCATGAACTACTCTCCCCTCTTCTCTAATATGAGGGGGAATTCAACATTTAATACAAATATAATTCATATTATTAAATGATGCTATATATTCCATAAGCAGCAATTAATATTAAAATCCAACCACATAAAGCCAATATTTTTGAGTAATATTTGGTTTTAGATAGTTTATTAAAACCTAAATAAACCACAGACAATGTCAAAAAATCGAGAATAATCCATGCAATCACCAATATCATTAAACTCGTATTGATATTGCTATGAATACCTATAAATTGTGGGAAGAAAGACGAAAAGAAAATAATATCTTTAGGATTTGAAATACCAACAAGAAAACCTTTTTTCATTCCACCATCAATCGGTGAAAGCGTTTGAATTTGTGCATCTTTAGTTTGAAAAACTTCTTTTAAAATTTCAAAACCTAAATATGCAATATATAAACATCCTAAAATTTTAATCCATATAAACAGTGTTTCATTAACACTAAAAGCGCCTTTTAAAATTAAAATAGAAATGGAAATAAGAACTAATGAAGCTAGATTTGTACCAATAATTGTTTTTAGCGCACTTGTATAACCACCTTTTAATCCTGCACTTGCCACTAAAATCATGACAGGACCAGGTGTTGAAATCATAATAATGACACTCAACACATAAAGATAAAAATCAAAATAATTCATAAAATTGACCGTTTAAATATTTATGATTGCCGCACTAAACTTAATAAACTTGCTGCACCAGCAAATAAAAATGCAAAAGTTCGATTCAAATATTTTTGTTGTTTTGGTGATTTTAAGATACATAAAACTTTTGATGCTAAGCCTGTATATCCTGCCATAACAATCAGATCAATAATAACCATCGTGATCGCCATCGTCATATATTGCGAAGTTTGGGGTTTAGACAAATCTAAAAATTGTGGAACAACAGCCAATAAAAAAACAATCGCTTTTGGGTTGCTAATATTCACAATAAAACCATTTAAAATCAGTTTTACACGAGATTTTTTAACCGAATCTTGTTCTACACTTACAGCCTGAATAGGTGCTTTCCATTGCAAATAAGCCAAATACAATAAATATGCAACACCAAACCATTTTACCAGTAAAAAAGCCCAAGATGTGGTTGCAAATAAAATCCCTGCACCAGCAGCAACAATTGCAAATTGTACAAGTAGAGCCAATTGTAGCCCTATTGCATTCCAAACGCCTTGTCTAAAACCATAGTTTAAACCGCTAGACATTGAAGCAATTGCACCCGCACCAGGAGAAACACTAATCACCCAGCAAGCCAGCATAAAGGCAAACCACATTTGATAAGACATAGTAATCGTTTAGAAATGAGCTGAAATCCAAGAAGAAAAGTATAAAATAGATCAGGTCTTTAAAATGTAAAATTTCAATAATGATTTTTAATAATATGCTATTCAGAAAGTTATCATTCAGGCACAATAAAGATAGCCACTGAGGAATATAATATTAGGAGCCATGAATGACTGCCCAATCTGTAATTTTACCTTTACCATCAGATCATGCGCGATTTATTACTTTACGTTTAAAAGACCTCTCTATTGATCAATTAAAAGAAAAATTATCCGATTTACTGTCTACTCGTGACCGTCTCATTTCCCAACATCCTCATGCCGAAATTAAAACTGCAATTGCTTTTGGTCCTGAGCTTTGGGCACAAATTTATTCAACATCACCTGCTGACTTTAAACAGTTAGAACCAATTGCAGGTTCATTTGAAATGCCTGTTGTTCCAGCAGATATATTTATTCATATTGCATCTCAGCGTGTCGATATCTGTTTCGCACTCAGCCAAGCATTTTTTGAAGGCATTCAAGACCTGGTTGAAGTACTTGATGAACGTGTTTGTTTCCGTCATTTTGAAGGTCGCGATTTAACTGGCTTTATTGATGGTACAGAAAACCCTCAATTTAAAGATGACCGAGCTGAAACTGCATTATTAGCAGAAGATGCAGATGTGTTTGCAGATGGTTCTTTTATCTTTGCTCAGCGCTATGTGCATGATTTAGAAAAATGGAAAAAACTCAAAGTTGATGCGCAAGAGCATGTAATTGGTAGAACGAAATTAGAAAGTATTGAACTTGATGATGATGTAAAACCTGAAAATGCACATACAGCACGTGCCATTGTTGAAGATGAGGAAGGTGAAGAACAAGCGATTTTGCGCCACTCTTTACCTTATGGCGATGGTCGTGGCGAACAAGGTTTATATTTTGTTGCCTATACCAATAATTTAAGCATTATCGATAAAATGCTGTTCCAGATGTTTGGTACAAGCGGTGATGGTATTCATGACCGACTTCTACATTTCGTTACACCAATAGATGGTGCATATTTCTTTGCGCCGAGTGAAGAATTATTAGAAGAAGTTTTAGAAAATTAATATTTTATAAGAAGCTGACATTAGTCAGCTTTTATCTTTTTTATTTGTAATAGCTGCTATGAAATACGAGTTTGGGCTGAAAAATTAGGGAACAGTCAAATCAAGTTGAAACGAGCATACTTAAATGCAAGAAAACAAATTACCAACAGATATAGATGTTACAATATTAGAACTTATATCATATCTCACACCAACCTCCTTATTTGGGTTAATTTTATAATAAATAAACATATCTCCCTCCTTTCCATTTTCATCAATCTCAATATCAGGTTCTATATTTTTAGGATGATTTATATAAACTTTATTAGCAGAATCACCCACAGCTACCCCATATGGAGATAACATATCCTTTCTTGAAGCTATTATTCTAGAAACTATTTTTTCATTAATTTCATAATTTAATCCGTTATTTCCATTATTAATTTCTTTTGCAAGGAAACAACCATCTATTTCTTCTGTATATTTTTCAAGTACACTTTCATTAAATTTATCATTAATTTTAACTCCTTTAGAAGTGCCATCAAGTTCTAATACAACTATCTTGCTATTTTCATCAACGAGCTTTATATCCTTTTTAGCACAGGCAACAATCAATAAACTTACGATTATTACTGTACAGAGTCTAAATATCTTCAACATTATATTTATGCTTTCCTATATGTAAATATATATGGTTATGATGATCATTCGGGAATCCCGCCTAAAAGACAATAGAAACTAAAAATAGAATTTTTATTTATTTCTCTACAATTAATCCTAGCTATGATGATATTCATGACCGACTTCTACATTTCGTTACACCAATAGATGGCGCATATTTCTTTGCACCGAGTGAAGAATTATTAGAAGAAGTTTTAGAAAATTAATAATGAAGCCGATGAGAGTCGGCTTTTATTCCTCTATAGCTTTGTTGCACATAAACCATTGTTTTTTATTTAAATTAAAAAAACATTCAAACTTTTTTTAAATCATATAGTTATGAAACCTTTATGGAACCAAGCCTATTCAAATTTCCCTCCTACATTTTACAATAACAATGTATAATATATCCGTGATGAGAAAATTAATAAAAGTCCACTTCCATCAGCTTATCAAAATTGCGTATTCTATTCAGAATTTATATTTCAATAATCTAACCACATCTTCCTCTATAAGTTGAGAAGCTTACTTTTGAACCAGACATACAATTTACTTTTCTAGGGGGCTGATCATCTTCATTCAAATCATAAATTAAATAATTATCTTGAATAACAAATGGTTCATTATTTGAATCAACTTTAAATGTGGTATATCTCTTACCTAATACAGCATTATCTGCACAAGTATCGTATTCTAATGTGAAATTATTTTTACTAATAGCAATATTATTAAAATGACTAAAATTACATGCATTATAACTATCATCAAATAATAAATTATTTGTCCATAATACTTTATGACTCAGACCATCTCTAATAATAATTGATTTTAATAAATCCTTTTCACCTAAAACTTCTATAAAATCCTTAACTCCATCTTTATTAATGTCCATTTCTCTTTTTAGAAAAATATTGCTTTTTAGCCTAGAAACTCTATTTTCAACAAAAGTGGTCATTTCATTTAAGTTATTGGATCCAATATTTATATTATTATTCTCAACCCATCCATTTCCTGAGTTTAAAAATATTTTTAATTTATAGTTTTCTTTAGGTATATAAGATGTATCCGAAGTAACAGTTTTTACTAAATAATCTTTGGGAATTAGAAAAACTATTTTTTCTTTAATTCCCTTTATTTCTCTTAATTTTAAATCCTTTTTTTGATCAATATTTGGAATTATAAAAATGAATGCATTACCCATTTTATTAGATTGACCATTATAAATGCAACCATGATCAGGCAAATAATAATATCCATCCAAATTACTATATTCAGTATTCACACCATTACAAGCTAATATACTATCTAAATTTTTATCATTTAGATCTTTTTTATCAGCCTGCACACCACAAGCAGCTAATAAAAAAATAAAAAACCATACTGTACTTTTTATCATATTTTCTTTCCGCCTATATTTGGTCTAAAATATCCAATCCACCCACTATGCGCTGCTAAAGCCTTACCTGAAATGGTATAAACAGCTGTTCTAGTACAACCTTTCTTACTACTACCACCATTATTTTGATTAAATTTTTCTTCAGCACTCCCTACATAGCCTATGGCTTCCAGAATGGTTACTGTTTTCTTTGTAGAGTCGACCGCATAAACAATACCACAATGCCCAGCACTACTTCTCCATACAAATATATCGCCAACTTGAGGAATAAAAGATACTGATTTACTTCCTGTAACATAGTCTATTTTATTAGAATGTATCGCTAGTCTAAATGCATTCTCAGTTAACATTACTCCCGTATGAATTGAATAAAATTTATCCGTAACACCTAGTTTCATTAAATATATTGCAACCGTTTCTGAGCAATCTAAACCTTTTAAATCATTAGCCGTAATTATAGACTTGGCATTTTCAGGAGATGTCCCTCCTCTAGCTCCCAATTGAGAGTACGGTATATTTTGATCTACAAGCCTTTTCATTTCATTTAAAACTGAAGTCATATGTCCAACTGGTTCAACTGGTTCAACTGGTTCAACTGGTTCAACTGGTTCAACTGGTTCAACTGGTTCAACATTATTTAAAGAATCTGTTTCTACGATAGAATTTTTACATTTATTTAGTTCAAATACTCTTGATGTAATATCTTTAAAATGATTTTTTCTTTTTTGTCTTGAGGCCGTCTTACTATTTATTATATCAATTAAATTATCCACTATAGCTAATTGCGATATTAAAGTGACTTGCTTTTTATTCGCTAAAGCTGACAAACCGAAAGACTTCCAGTATGCCATTGATGCTAGCGTCCCTTCTTTTAGATTATTAATATTATTGGCATCTATATAAATATTTTCTTGTGGATAGCATTTTTTTATTTCATTGTTAATTTTACTATACTTATCTTTTCCTGTGATTTGGATTATCCCTCGTCCTCTATATTTCCATCCATCTCCAGAATTAACATCTCCATTCCCATTTCGATTAGCATAAGCAATATTCGCAATCATCTCTTGATCAGCTGGATGTTTATCATTTCTACCATATTTATCACATAATTGTTTATTACCACGAAAGGCTTTAAAAGGTCCCCCATGACTACTTTTAGCAACTTTCTTTCCATTCTCAATTATATAAATAGTTCTTGCATTCGTTGTATAAGGGGCGACTAAAATATCTGAATGATAATTTAGACTCTCACCATTTTTTACTGTAATAGAAGTTCCAATTTCCTCAAGAACTTGAGCAAAAAAATGTGCTTTACTTACGCAATTTTTCATTAAAAATTTTTCTGAATATCTATTATATGCATCAACTAATATTTTAATTTCAGTTGTACTCGCCTGTGAAAAAATTTGCTTTAACTCATCTTCTGTAACTTGAGAACAATTTTTACATCCATTTACAGATACTTGAGCTATAGGTTGATTTTCATCATTAACAGTATGTTGTGTTTTAGATTGGTTAGTATCAAGAGAAGAAGTATTATTTGGTTGACTGTGATTGTCAGTTTTAGCCTCAAATTTAATTGTATCTAATGAAATACCTATACCAAAATTTCTAGATTCTGTAACAAACCTATTACTAATTACTTTATAGTTTGAATTTGTTTTTGACCAACCCTCTATAACTATACTTTTTCCAGACTTTCCTTGGTTTAAAATAACCAAGCCTTTTTCATTTGTTAATTTTTCACAAATTTTTTTTCCACCAATAATTATTTTAATTTTAAAATTACTTATAGCTTCACCTTTTCTATTGACTATTGCAACTGCCAACAGATTTGTATTTGTATTTGTATTTGTATTTGTATTTGGTAGCTGTAACTTCTGACCAATATAAATCAAATTTTTATTTTTTATTCCATTTAGACGAATTAATTCATCGACAGTGCATCCATTTTTTTTTGCAATTACACTTAAAGTATCGCCTCTCCTTACTGTATACATTTTACTCTCCTAGAAGTTCATTGAAATTTTCAATATTAAAATCTGTATATTGCGTTTCATAAACAATCAATTCCAACTCTTCTTCTTTTTCGGTATAGACTCTATCAGTTTCAAAATTTGAATTAATTGCTCCTTGAATCAATACCTCTTGAGTATTTTTGTTAATAATCTTATAGCTAGAGCCAATTAAATCACCATGTTCACTCCCTAATGATTTCAAATTAAATTGCTGGCTATAACCCCCAACCAATATCTTCGGTATAAAAGGTAACTGAATATTTACTTTCTCCCCACCCACAAAACTATGCTGTCCAGCTTTACTCTCGAACTTACCGCCCGTTTTCGTAAAAATACCACTTCCATTAATTTTAAGTTGAGAACCACCAGCCGTCAGTACAATTTCTTTTGGACTGGTAATTTCAATTTTATCTTCAGTAGAAATAAGTTTAATCACTTTACGAGCAATTGCTTCAATTGCATCATCCTGTGCTTGAAGTTCTAACTTTCCTTTTGCCGCATAAGCACTAAATCCTTTTTGCGCGGCAAATAAACTGATTTTATTCTGAGCATGCCCAACAATATTCTTTTGAGCACTTAGGTTAATAGAACCTTGCGCACTTTCAGCAATATCTTGCGAAGCATTTAAAATAATATCTTCAGGTGTGGTCAGCGCAATACCATTAGGTGAGGCAAGCAACATCAGAGCTTGTCTAAATATTTGACCTTGAGCCTGCTTATTTTTATCTGAACTTTTTTCTAAACCTTGCGTATAGCCTTCCATAAATCCAGCAAGACTACCTAAAATTTGAGATGCATCAATTTTAAGTGGATTATTAATTCCCCCAAATGAACCACAGGATTGAGTTAAATCAAAATCTGAAATATCAACATTCATTAACACACGTGCAACATCCTGCAATAACGTTGCTGTTGATGATTGTGTACTCATCAAACTTGCTAATTGCCCTTGTATTGCCTCATTTGCATATTCTTGAACATTTTCTAAATAAGACGTTAAATTATCTAAAGCATTTGGAATTTCAGAAACAAATTGATTTAATTCCGTCATAATATTTGAACCAATAGGGCTCAATTCTTGCAGATCATTAAAAAATCCAGCACATCCTTTTAGTGCTGTAATTGGATCTATATTTAAACTTTCCGTAAATAAATTAATCGTAGTATTAATGGCATCACTTTGACTTTTCAAACCAATCGATTGAATAAATTTCGGTAAACGACTAATAACATTCAATGCATCTGTCTGTTGTTTAACTGCAATTTCGCTCAACATTTTCATGCTTTCCTCGCCTTGAGCAAGTAAGCTTTGGGCTTGAGCCGATTCTAAATGTTCTGCAATTGCATTTTCTTGAGCATAAGTCGTAATGAGCATGCCTTTTCCAGCACGTACAGCACCGTAAGCATCTGTTCTTAACTCAAACCCTTCACCACGCCCATCACTTATTTCATTTTGTTTTGGATGACTTAAATTTCCTAAATTTAATTGTGTTGCAGCATGACTACTCTGTAATTGTGCACTAATTTGTCCTGTCGTATCATCAAAGCGGAGCTGGTTAAATCCTTCACCTTCAACCTCTTTGGAACGAATACCACTTAATTTTTTAGTATCTGGTAATTGTCCTTTTATATCAAACATAGTTTGGTGACGTTCGGCTTCGTGTAATCGTCCTGTCACAAATGGTCGGTCAACATTACCATCAAAGAAATCAATTACGACTATTTCACCAATTCGTGGATGAAATCTTGTACCGTATCCCTCACCCGCCCATGTTGTTAATACATCCACCCATGCCGAATCTGTATCATTTTCATTTGAACCTGCACCACCATCATGTGAATGATCATCGGTACGCGTAAATAAAAATCTAACTTTAATACGTCCCCATTGGTCTACATAAATTGTTTCACCTTCAGGACCTACAACTTTAGCACGTTGAGGATATGCAATCGGTCTATGCTTTAATGGATCATATTCAGGAACAACTCTAATTGCACGGCGTATTAATGAAAGTTGACAACCTTGTCGCTCATCTTGGTAAATATTCCACCGACTAAGTTTTAATAAATTTAAAACCTGTTCTTGCAAATCTTTGGGTAAATTATTTTGATTATAAAATTGCTTAGATAATATTAAAAATTCACGATCTGAACCTTGATGCATATCAATTTCAGGATGACCACTAAATTCAAACCAATACCCCACTTGTGCATCTCGAACAGAACTCAATGCTGTAAAATACTTAGATTGTAATTCTTGATATTGGGTTAAATTTTGATTAAGTGCTTCTAATTGAGCAGTTCCTGAAGCTGTTGCTTGATCGTCACCGTTTAAATCACTAATCCAAGCTGGACTAATTGTCCATGCTTGTTCCAAACTTAATGATTGATTTTCTTGAACATCACTATGTAAATGCGTACTCAGTACACTCTCACCCAAATCTTGAGCCAAGGAGTCAGATTGCCAACGCTGTAATTGAATTGCTGTAGATTGCAAACTACGTTGAGCAATAAAACTTGTAATTGTATCAAAATGCTCTGTAGCATTTGTTCGATGATAACGAATTAACTTTCTTTGTAATGCTTGATAATAAGATTGATCATCAATTAATTTCAGTTTTTGTGCTTCAATCGGTGCTGATGAAAAAGGAACTTTTAATTGAGCTTCGTCAATTAACCAACTTATTCCTTCACTTCGCCATAGACGAGTAAGAAAGTCGATATCCAATTCATTTGACTGCATGACAAATGGGCGAACATCATAATTTTTGCTTAGTCCCGTTAAATCCAAGCTCAAGCTTGCAGCAAAAAGTGGGCTTTTTTCCTGCCACTCTTTAAAAATAATTTCTGTAATATCTCTAATACTTTTATTCATAAACACACGACTATTGCGTCGTTTGTACCAAAGTGACATTGCATCTTGTAAAGTTAATTTATATAAAGTTAGTGCACCATCACTTTGCCCTTGAGATGCTTCTGTAATAATGCCCGTAGTTCGAAATAACTCCCCTAAATCTGTTACTTGATCTACAGCAACTTGGCAACCAACAAACTGCTTTAATGAAATATGCGCATTTGTTGAAATACATATTAACTCAGCTTTTAAACCGTCATTAATTGTATGTTGCCCATCAATACGCTGTAAAAATACTTGTGTATTTAAAAAAGGATTAGAAAATTGAATATGAATTGCTCTTTTTTAAGCAGTTAATCCAAAACTTTCTAAGATGTTATAAATTTGAGAAATCATAGTCATATTTTCTTTTAATACTTAATATAATTTAAAAAAAATGAAATATAGTTATCATTTTAATGATTGTATATTAATCAATTCCACCAAAAATGTCACATATTTTTTATAAAAAAAGGGAGCTTATGCTCCCTTTTTAAATCACAAGAAATTAGAACGTAACACGCTTATATTCACGATACTCTGGCTTCCAGAAATTATCATCAATTGCTTGTCTCAAAGCTTCATCGCTTACTACAGGAGCAACTCCTGCTTCCATTGCAGCTTTTGCAACTTGATAAGCAATGATTTTTGAAACTTTTTGAATTCCATCTAAATCTGGCAATAAGTCTGCATCTGGATCTTGTAACTTAGGTGAACAATCTGCTAATGCATTACTTGATGCCATTAACATACTATCCGTTACACGTGTAGCACCACATGCCACAATACCTAAACCAATACCAGGGAAAATGTAAGAGTTATTACACTGTGCGATATGGTGTAATTTTCCTTGATAATTTACAGGTACAAATGGACTACCCGTCGCAATTAAAGCCCTACCATCTGTCCAATTTAGAATATCAGCAGGAACTGCTTCTACACGTGATGTTGGATTAGATAATGGCATTACAATTGGACGTTCACAGTTTTGCGCTAAGGTACGAATCACTTCTTCAGTGAATAAACCTGGTTGACCTGATACACCAATTAAAACAGTTGGCTTCGCATGTTTTACAACTTCTAATAAAGAAATCATACCGCTTGCATCAGCCCATGCAGATACCGCTTCTGGTTTTTGTGCCAAATTACGTTGGAAGTCAAGTAAGTTTGGTTGATTTTCAGTAATTAAACCAAAACGATCAACCATAAACACGCGTGCACGTGCTTCTGCATCCGTTAATCCTTCAAAGACCATTTGTGCAATGATTTGTTCTGCAATACCACAACCTGCTGAACCTGCACCTAAGAATGTAATGACTTGATCTTTCAGTTGCTTACCTGCTGCACGTGAAGCAGCAATTAAACTACCAACAGAAACTGCAGCCGTACCTTGAATATCATCATTAAAACAACATAATTGATCACGATACTTTTTCAACAACGGCATCGCATTATTTTGTGCAAAATCTTCAAATTGAATTAAAGCTTTTGGCCAACGGCGTTTAATTGCATTAATTACTTTATCAACAAATGCATAATATTCATCTCCACTTAAACGTGGTTGTCTGCATCCCATATAAATAGGATCATTCAGCAATTGCTGGTTATTTGTACCAACATCTAATGTAATTGGTAATGTGTAAGCTGGGCTGATACCGCCACAAGCGGTATATAGCGAAAGTTTTCCAATAGGAATCCCCATTCCACCAATGCCTTGGTCTCCTAAGCCCAAAATACGTTCGCCATCAGTAATCACGATCACTTTGACATTTTTCTTTCTTACATTATGCAAAATCGTATCAATATGATCACGATCAGGATAAGAAATAAAAATACCACGATGACGACGGTAAATATCTGAGAATCGTTGACATGCCTCACCTACCGTTGGGGTATAAATGATCGGCATCATTTCACTTAAATGATCTTCAATTAAGTGATAAAACAAAGTTTCATTCGTATCTTGAATATTTCTTAAGTAAATATGTTTGTTAATCGCATCATTAAATGCGCTAAATTGCTGATACGAGCGCTGACTTTGCTCTTCAATACTTTCAATTACATATGGAATTAAACCATGTAAATTGAAGTGTGAGCGCTCTTCTTCAGTAAAAGCAGATCCTTTATTTAATAAAGGTAGTTCTAATAATGTATTTCCTGCGTAAGGAATATATAAAGGTTTCTTTGTTGCGGTTGTATCTGATGCCATTTCCGATCTCATTTTGGACAACTTCGAAGGAATTTTCAAAAGAGAAAATACCTATCTAGCTTTATGTGTATAGCTTACCTTTATTTCCACAAAAAATGTCATTTTGTAGATTGATATTGAATCTATCATTATTTTATCAATAAATAAAAAATGAATTTAATAGTTGTTTTGTATATTTATTATTCATAATTGGCTATTTATTAACTGTTTTTAGATTTTGATCAAATTTTAAGTGATAGAAAAAAAATTTAAATGCTCATAAATAATCGAATATTTGCTATTTATTTGCACTACTTATCATTTTAAAAATAAATACCATGTAATTTATTAGGAATAGTGATCTGGTTATCATTTATTTAGATGACTTTAGATGTGATATATCAACAAAAATACCAACAAATCGTCTCACCCAAGGTAAGAGCAAAAGTACAATTGGAAATGCCATCGACCAAGAGATCATCCAATTTTTTAGCCACAAATCAATAAAACCGTCATACCATCCTATATTTCTTAACAGATTAATCAGTGAAATAATTCCACTCATTAAACAAGATAAAATAAACGGTACAAATATATTTGCCCATTTCGCTGAAAGCTTAGGAATATTACGAATTTTTCTCATTTTTTCTTGATACATTTTTATTCAATAAATCATTTATTGGCTATCTAATATGTCATAACAATCGTATTTTTTTATTCTATTTTTCTACAAACCATATAAAAATATTCGCACAATATTCATTCAGTACAATTGCACTCACCTAAAGGGCTGGAAATTTGCTATATTTAGCGTTTCTCTGCGACATTTATTTTCGATTGATATGAATACGGCAATACAAGCAGCGCTGGAACATGCAGTGCAAAACCTTCAAAACGAAGGTGTTCTTCCATCCGATTGGAACAATACAAGCAATTTGACTCGTACTAAAGACCGAAGCCACGGTGACTTTGCGTCAAATATTGCAATGATTGCTTCTAAAGCTGCAGGTATGAAGCCACGAGATTTAGCAGAAAAAATTCTCGCAAATCTTCCAGAAGTTGCCGACATTAGCAAAGCAGAAATTGCAGGTCCTGGCTTTATCAACTTCTTTTTAAATGCAGATCAACGCTTTACGATTTTAGATCAAATCCAAGCACAAAAAGAGCAATTTGGTCGTACAACCGTAAATGCTGAAAAACGTATTCAAGTTGAATTCGTTTCTGCAAACCCAACGTCTAGCCTCCACGTAGGTCACGGTCGTGGTGCTGCCTACGGTATGACAGTTGCAAATTTACTTGAAGCAACTGGTGCAAAAGTAGATCGTGAATACTATGTAAATGATGCAGGTCGTCAAATGGACATCCTTGCAACATCAACTTATTTACGTTACTTAGAACTTACTGGTCAAACATTAGTATTTCCAAAAAATGCTTACCAAGGTGACTACGTTAAAGAAATCGCACAAAGCATTATCAATAAAGATGGTGATGCTTATGTACGCCCAGTTGCCGATGTATATAAAGACGTCCCTGAAGACGTTCAATATGCCGCTGAACTTGATGCAGATGGTAATAAAGTTGTACTTTCAGGTGATAAAGAAAAACATATTGATGGCTTAATCTTCAATTCACAAAACTTAATTGCTGAAGGCTATCGTGTTTTCCATCAAGCAGCACTAAAAGCAATTCTTGAAGATATTAAAGATGACCTTGGTGAATTTGGTGTAACTTTCAATCAATGGTTCAGTGAAGCAACATTGACTGAAAAAATTGATGAAGCACTTCAAATGCTTGATCAACGTGGTTTCTTATATGAAAAAGATGGCAATATTTGGTTCAAATCGACTGAATTTGGCGATGAAAAAGACCGTGTTGTAAAACGTCGTAATGGACAAACAACTTATTTTGCATCTGACATTGCTTATCACTTAAATAAACTACAACGTGGTTATACAGACCTTATTGATATTTGGGGTTCAGATCACCACGGTTATATTACTCGTGTAAAAGCTGCAATTGATGCTCTAGGTTATGACTCTAAAAAACTTACAGTTCTTTTAGTTCAGTTTGTAAGCTTATGGCGTGGCGGTGAGATGGTTCAAATGTCATCTCGTTCGGGTCAATTTGTAACTTTACGTGACTTACGTAAAGAAGTTGGTAATGATGCTGCTCGTTTCTATTACGTAATGCGTAAGTCTGAACAACACATTGATTTCGACTTAGATCTTGCTGTTTCACAAAGTAAAGATAATGCTGTGTACTACATTCAATATGCACATGCACGTATTTGTCGTATGCTTGAAAAAGCAGCAGCAACTGATGTGAATTTCTCTGCAGAAAATGCTCGTCAATTTGCAGCAAAACTTGATCTTGATGCTGAAACTGAAATTTTAGCTAAACTTGCAGCTTATCCTGAAATTGTGGCACGTGCTGCAAATAGCTACGAACCACATCAGGTTGGTAACTATTTGAAAGAATTAGCCGCATTATTCCACGGCTGGTACAACGAACATAAAGTTCTAAATGATGATGCTGAACTTACACAAGCACGTTTATTACTTTCAGTGAATGTACAACAAGTTTTACGTAATGGTTTAGAATTACTTGGTGTTTCTGCACCAGAATCAATGTAATTCTAAAATTACAGATCATGTATATATTTTCAAAATAAGATGAAATATTTCTTTTTTTTGAAGATTTAAGTAAACAGGACTCTACGTCCTGTTTACTTATTTAAAACACTTCAGTAATGTTACAGTATTGATATAAACAATGAATAACAAAGAGGTTTCCTCGTGTTTGGAAAAACGCAACGCGGTGTATCTGAAAGACCCAATAAGCCAAAAAAGTCACTCATTCCATCATGGCTTGGAACATTAGTCGTTATTCTGGTTATTCTATGTTTTGGCCTAGCGCTTTTATTGTGGAAACCTTGGGAACCAGTACAACCTAAAAGTGATGCTACAGTTGAAAGATCTCAAGAAGATACTAACAGCGAATATCGCTTCTATGATTTATTGCCACAACAACAAGTCACCCCTATTCCTGAACAAGCAATTCCTGAAACAAAAGAGCAAGCAACTGTGGTTATTGTTGAAGCACCACCAACAACAGCCTCATCAGAAGTTGGTCTTATTTCCGAACCAACTGCAACAAAGCCAAGTTATATCTTACAAGTTCGTAGTTATAATAATCCAGATGCAGCAGATGCGCGTCGCGCTGAAATTATTTTAAATGGCTTATCTGCAGATGTAATTCGTACTGTAGAAAATGGTGAAACATGGTACCGCGTGATTTCAGGACCATATGAATCTCAACAATCCGCAGTCATTGCACAGCAAACTTTACAACATAGTGGTATTGATTCTATTGTGATTAAACACTAAAAATTAGAATATAAAAAAGATGCTTTTGCATCTTTTTTTTATATTTATACTTTAATCAAAATCTATTTAGAAGATCTCATTCGATCTGGCAAGATCGGTGCTTTAAGTCTTTCACCATCATAATGTGGAATTGAGCCAAAACGAGCATCCTCATTTACCCATTGTTCTCTTGCAATTGCTAATTCTTCTTGAGTTCTGCCGACAAAATTCCACCATAATAAAATTGGCGATTCAAACGGCTCACCACCTAACATTAAAACTCGGCTATTCGCATGAATATATATTTCAATTTCATTCATGCCTGTTTCCAATGTCACCATATTATCTAATGTTAATTCATGTCCATTGATCGTTGCCGAGCCATCTAACACCATAAAGCCATATTCGAATTTTGAATTTAATTGAAGCTTTGTAGAGGTTGAAGTCTGTGCAAATAAATCCACACCCAATAATTCAGTATGAACAGCAACAGGCGATCGCGTATTTAAAAACTCCCCAACCAATACCGTAAATTCAATCCCCTCTCCTTCAATTGTAGGGAGCGTTGGATAATGGTCAAACTGTGGTGCCATATTGCGCTTATCATCAGGCAATGCAATCCAAAGCTGTGCAGCGTGCATACGTGTTTCAGTATCTGGTGCAACTTCAGTATGTGAAATACCATAACCTGCAGTCATTAAATTCACTTGTTTAGGGCGAATCAATTGGTTAGTCGTTCCCAAGCTATCACTATGTAGCATCGTGCCTTCAATCATCCATGTGAATGTCTGCAAGCCCATGTGTGGATGTGGACCAACATCTAGACCATCACCTTGTGGAAAATGTACTGGACCCGCATGATCTAAAAAGCACCATGCACCAATCATGCGCTTTTGTCGACTTGGTAATGCTCGTTTAATAACAGTACCTTGACCAATTTCAGCACGTCGAATAGGAACTTCTTGAATAAATTGATTAATATATTTTTCGCAATCATCTGAATGAGACATATCAGTATAGTTACTGTTACTCATATTCCTGTTCCTTTATTTTTAATATCTCTATACCTATAACATTACCCTATTTTTATTATTTTTCGAGATATTATCTACATACACTGAATTTCATATTTAGGACAATAGATTATCTCTATTCATAAGTCTAATTCGCAGAATAAGTATAGTGATCTTAGATAGCACTGTACGAAAGGATAATATCTCTTGTATATTTTTTGTGTAATTTTCAACTATTTACTTTATTGTGAGTATCAATTTTGAAAATTAAAAAAATTTCAGAGATTAAAAACTTTTCCATTTTTAAAGATTTTGATTGGGACACTAATTTAACTTATCAAAATAAACAAAGACAGAATGAAGTCTATGATTTTAAGGATATCAATATCCTTTATGGACGTAACTATTCTGGAAAAACAAGTCTTTCAAAAATAATTCGCAGTCTTGAGAAAAAACAACTTCCGCTTAAATATGATAATCCTGATTTTAAAATTAAGCTTTCTGATGATACTGAGATCACTCAAAATACTTTACAAACTTTTGAACATCCTATTCATGTTTACAATTCAGACTTCGTAAAGGAAAACTTAAAATTTATTCATAATGAAAATGACAACATTGAGTCATTTTCGGTAACTTTAGGTGGTGACAATCAGCAAATTCTAGAGCAGATTCAAAAATTAAAAGGTGAATTAGGTTCAAATGAAGAAAATAATAAATCAGGTATCTATCTTGATATTCATAATAAAGAACACCAAGTCAGAAAGGCTAGTGAAAATCACAATGCTAAAAACCGTCATTTGGAAAATACACTTTCAGATAAAGCGACTCGCGGCTCTGAATCAATAAAGAGTCAACATACTCTATTTGGAGATATTAATTACTCTATAACCAAACTTAGAAATGATCTTACCGAAGTTCAAAAATCTAGCTTTCAAGTTTTATCTGAAGATCAAAAAATAGAAAAATTAGCCTTGATAAAACAAACTGAATTACCCACCCCACCTGAAATTCCTAAATATACTTTAAACTTTTCTTCACTTCTTCAAGCAACAACTGAAACTTTAAAAACCGTTGTTAGCCTTAGTGGAAAAATTGAAGAATTAACAAATAACCCCACATTAAACTCATGGGTGCAAACAGGACATCAACTCCACCATGATCGGGACACCTGTGCATTTTGTAATAACAAAATTTCAGAAGAAAGAGAACAAACCCTGAATCAGCATTTCAATCAAGAATTTCAAATACTTCAAAGCAGAATATCAAAGGGTATTCAACTTTTAGATAAAGAATTAGACAGTGAAATTTTAAAATTTAATTTAAATATCAATCTCTATTATCAACAATATCACTCTAGGCTCTCAGCATTAAGCTCAAACCTAGACTCTTCATTTAGTAAACAAAAAGCATCACTTGAACAACTAAAAATTGCACTCGAGCAGAAACAAAATAACCCTTTTATAGAACTAGAATCTAACAACCCGCAAGATTACTCTCTAGAAATCACAACTATTCTTGATCAAATTTCTGATATTCGAAATCAGTGCATCCGATTGAATAGTGACTTAAAAACCAAACAGGAAGAAGCTAAAAAAGCTGTACGCCTTAACCACGTTTATCACTTCTTACAAGATATTAACCACACTCAATTAACTTCTGATATAGAGTTTGCATTGCAAGCTATAGCACCTTTAAAAACAGAACTAGCAACGCTAAGAACTCGAAAAGATACACTTCTATCAGATATTGAAACTGAAGAGGCTAAATTAAAATCTGAGGGCGAAGCTTGTAACCGTATTAAAGAGCTTTTAAATCATGAATTTGGACATTCATCATTAAGTTTAGAACCAATTGAGGTCGATACTATGAATGGAAAGCAGATCAAATTTGAAATACAGCGTATTAAAGATGGAAATAAAACTAAAGCTCACAATTTGAGTGAAGGTGAATGTAGCTTAATTTCATTCTGCTATTTCTTAGCTAAAATTCAAGATGATTTAGACCACGATAAAAAGCCAATTATTTGGATAGATGATCCAATTTGTAGTCTTGACAACAACCATATATATCTCATTTACTCATTATTAGAGAATTTATGCTTAGAGAACAATTACAATCAACTATTTATTTCAACTCATAATTTAGATTTTTTGAAATATCTAACTCAACTTACACCTATGGGAAAAACAGCAACTACAATTAAACGCGAAAAAGCTTTCTATCAAATCGAGAGAGCTTTCACTTGTTCTATATTAAAAAAGATGCCACTCCATTTACAAGAAAATTCAAGTGAATTCATATACCTATTCGATCAGATTTATAAATGTTCCTTAGCAATCGACGTAGATGATTCAAATCATATTTACTTTTATAACTTCGCTAATAATGCTAGAAAATTCCTAGAAATCTATACTTACTACCTTTTCCCTAATCCTCAATTAAAAGACAGACAAAGACTTCAAAGATTTTGGGGTGATAGACTGCCACGTATTTTTAGTGAACGCATTAATCATGATGGATCTCACGCAGTGACTATTCTAGAAGGAAAAATAACTTTGCGAGATTTTAGTGAAGTTAATACTAATGCCAAACTTATCTTAAGTAAGTTAAAGACATCTAATTCTGAGCAGTACAATTGCTTACTTGAGAGTATTGGTATCACGCCTACAACTCAATAAAAAAGGACACCTAAGCGTCCTTTTTCTAAATAATTTCCGTCAGGAAATTATTCCCACTCGATAGTCGCAGGTGGTTTAGATGAAACATCATAAACAACACGTGAAACATCTTTAATTTCATTCATGATACGAGTAGAGATTTTATCTACTAAATCATATGGAAGATGAGCAAAGCGAGCTGTCATAAAATCAACAGTTTCAACTGCACGTAATGCAATTACCCATGCATAACGACGACCATCACCTACTACACCAACAGATTTAACTGGTTGGAATACAGCAAATGCTTGAGCAGTTTTGTCATACCAACCACTTGCACGAAGTTCTTGCATGAAAATATCATCTGCTAAACGTAAAATGTCAGCATATTCTTTTTTCACTTCACCAAGAATACGAACACCTAAACCAGGACCTGGGAATGGGTGACGGTAAAGCATTTCAAATGGAAGACCTAGAGTCGTACCTAAACGACGTACTTCATCTTTGAACAAGTCACGAATTGGTTCAACAAGTTCAAAAGCTAAATCTTCTGGTAAACCACCCACGTTGTGGTGTGATTTAATCACATGTGCTTTACCTTGTTTGCTTGCAGCAGATTCAATAACGTCAGGGTAAATTGTGCCTTGAGCAAGGAATCTTACACCATCAAGCTTACGTGCTTCTTCAGCAAATACTTCAATGAATTCACGACCAATGATTTTACGTTTTTTCTCTGGATCAACTTCACCTTTAAGTGCAGTTAAGAAACGCTCTTCAGCATCTGCACGAATTACACGGATACCCATGTTTTTCGCAAACATATCCATTACTTGCTCGCCTTCGTTCAAACGAAGTAAGCCGTTATCTACGAATACGCAAGTTAATTGATCGCCAATTGCGCGATGTAAAAGAGCAGCAACTACAGATGAATCAACACCACCTGATAAGCCTAAAAGAACTTTTTCATCACCAATTTGTTCACGTAACTGTTGTACGCGAAGATCGATAATATTTTCAGAATTCCAAAGGTTACGACATCCACATACACCATGAACGAAGTTAGATAACAATTCTGCACCTTTCGCAGTATGTGTTACTTCAGGGTGGAATTGAATACCATAGAAACGACGTTTTTCATCAGACACCATCGCCACTGGGCAGCTTGGTGTACTTGCAGTAATTTGGAAACCTTCAGGGATACGCGTTACTTTATCGCCATGACTCATCCATACTTTAAGTTGATCTTTTGTATCTTCTAAATCACCAATTAAAGCATCACGTACTTTAATATCAACTTCAGCATAACCAAACTCATGCACTGTACCTGGTTCAACTTTACCACCAAGCTGTTCAGACATGGTTTGTAAGCCATAGCAAATTCCTAATACAGGAACACCAAGTTCAAATACAACTTGCGGTGCGCGTGGACTACCTTCTTCATGAACACTTTCTGGACCACCTGAAAGAATGATCCCGTTTGGGTTAAATGCACGAATGTCTTCTTCAGACATATCGAATGCGTACATTTCTGAATAAACACCAGCTTCACGTACACGACGTGCAATAAGCTGACTATATTGAGAACCGAAATCCAAAATCAGGATACGGTCTTCAGTAATTTGGGTATTGGTAGTCATGGCAAACAACTATGCAGGCAACGAGAATAATAAGCGCGACATTCTAACATTTTTCTTGAGCTTACGCACAATATTCGGACAAGCCTTCAATGAAAGTATTTTTCTAGAATATATTCAATCTTTTAGTATCGAAAAAATATTCATGAATCATAAAAATGAGCAAATGAAAATTCATTTACTCACCTTGAAAACAGGTTATTTTTCCATTAAATAATCAATACTTAATTTACCTGCACCATTTAACATCAAGAAAAAGAAACCACCTGCAATGGCTAAGTTTTTCATAAATTGAATCGCATCTGCTTCTCCACTATGAAAAATAAATGCTGTAGCTATGCTAAACATGCCTAAAACTAATGCAATAAATCTAGTTTGAAATCCTGCTAATAAAGCTAATCCACCACCTAATTCAACTAAAATAGTGAAAGGTAATAAGCCTCCAGATACTCCCATTGCTTCCATATATCCTACTGTTGTGCTGTAAGCAGTAATTTTTCCCCAGCCAGCAACAATAAAAATATAAGCAACCAATACACGAGCAAAAACATTAATCCATGAGTTAATACTATTTTTTTCTATACTATTTTTAATTACGATATTTGGATTAAACATTAAAAACCTATTTTGTTTCATTATTTGATGGCATATCTTACAGAAAGTTCATTATTAGAATAAATGATCTTTTTTCATACACATCATTCTATTTTTGCAACGAACTTAATTCAAAATAATTTATTTTTGATACTGACTTTCTATGTATGGACTGCTAGGATTTGTTTAATTTTTCGCAACACTGTCCAGCATGGAACTAATCGATTTTATTTTAAATGTAGATGAGCACTTGTTTGAATTTATTACCAATTATGGTACATGGGTTTATGCAATCTTATTTTTAATTATTTTTGTCGAAACTGGTTTAGTGGTTATGCCATTTTTACCAGGAGATAGTTTACTCTTTGCTGCGGGTGCATTAGCTGCATCAACAGGTGCAATGAATCCTATCACTTTGATTATTCTTCTTTTTATTGCTGCTGTTTTAGGTGACACATTAAACTATCATATTGGTAAATATATAGGTCCACGTGTTTTTGAACTTGAATCTAAATTAATCAATAAACAACATTTAATTGCAACACAGCATTTTTTTGAAAAGCATGGTGGAAAAACGATTATTTTTGCTCGCTTTATTCCTTTTGCACGTACATTTGCCCCTTTTATTGCAGGTGCGGGCAGTATGAATTATAAATATTTTCTAACCTATAATGTTATTGGTGCATTCTGTTGGATTACATCTTTTGTTGTTCTAGGTTACTTATTTGGTAATGCACCGATCATTAAAGATAATTTCACTCATCTTATTTTTGGAATTATCATTATTAGTGTATTACCTGGTATTTTTGGAATTATAAAACAACGCATTGGAAAGAAAAAACTTAAATCTTCATCTGATTAAGTTAAAAAATCTGAAATACCACGGGTAACATACAAATCAATAAAATGAGAGCTGAACCTTTATATAACTGGTCGGCTTTTATTTTTTTGGTCTCCCCAGCTAAAATTTTACGCCCAAAGAACATCCAAAACATTGCTGTTGGAATCAATACAATACAAAATATAAGATGAATAACTACAAAATTGAAAACACTATTCCAAGTCTCCTCTGGGAAAATACCAGCAGCAAATAGAAGCGCTTTAGGGTTTTTTAATGTCACAAAAAATAATTGACGAGGGCGAATATAACGATGCTTCTGACTATGTTCTTCTAAATATGAAAGCTTCCATAATCGAAATACAAGCCAACAAACATAACCAAAACTCAAAGCATGTAAAAGTGCAATTAAATGTGGCCAAATTGAGGTAAATAAATGAATAATCAATGACCATAAACTAATGGCATAAAAATACCCCAATAGTTCAGCAGGGATAAATAAGCTCGTTTTTGCAAAGCCTTGTTGATGAGCAGAACTTGCCAATAAAATATTGGTTGGACCCGGAATCATCAAGACAGCAATTATTGCTAAAACAAAAAGCCAACTCTCAATCATTGAGCTTTATCCCCTTTTAAAAGCAGGTGCACACCTTATATGAAAGTGAATAAAAATAACAATCAATTTAGTTAAAAACTCAATCACACTAAAATTATTTTTGTAAAAATAATAATAAATTTTTGTTTTATATAGTTTATTTCAAACATCATTATTTTGTTATCACATATTCCAAATGTGATAACAAATTCACTTCATATTAATTTGCTGTTTTATTTCTCACAATAATTGGACATCCTTTAAATTGTGCAGCTTGAATAATAGCCTCTTGCTCGCCTAAAACACGTGCTAATTCTGTTTTTTTCGTATTAGAAGACTGTCCCATATTCACAGAAATGCTCGGACCAAATCCCCATCCACTTCGGCTTCCCCATCCACCACCAAGACCTACACCCACACCAACGCCTGTACGCTTCGGTGCATCTACACCATTTTCAACATACTGATGAATACGGTTATATTCACTTTGCAATTGACCGCAATCTAAAGCTTGATACTGTGTAGGAGAAACATAAGTTGGTTTCACATTTGAGGCACATGCGCCCAATAATAATGTGGAACCGATCATTAAAAATGTTAAAGTGCGTTTCATTTTATAATCTCAAATATTTATCTATCTCATTGAACAATGATTGATAGGCTTGCGTCAATTTATGTTGTTGATTCATGTGAATCAACTGTAAATTTTGGTGGCGTGTTATTCTCAGTATCACACATCATGGCAATTTCATTTTGGATCAAAAGTCGTACTTTTAATATTTTATCGATCTTACTTCTTACGCTATTTTGAATCGATATGATCAAAATTACATATATTTTTCGCAAGAAGAAAGTTCTCAATATTATCCAAATGTTGGCTGTAAGATTACTAAACCATAAATAGCAATAAATGAAATTACAGCAATCACCCAACCCGCTCTTCGCTGAACCAATAAAACTGTTTCATCTTTTTTAAAAGCTTTAATTAATGAAGAAACCATAACAAGAAATAAGATAATTTTAGCGTAAAACCAAGTTTCAACTTGAAAGTTCTTCTGCATCAACAAGACTAGCCCTGTTAGCACTAATAAAGTTAAAGCCAAATGCTGTATACCAATAAATGGTTTACGCAATTTTGGATGAATCTGCTGTGTCTCAGTTGCTTTAAATAAACCAATGCCACTTAATATAAGAGCAATCAACAACAAACCTACACCAACTAAATGAATGTTGCTAAGTAATGTAACATCTACCATCGACTTAAAACCTTAATTTTTGGGTGCATGTGCACATTCTGGGCTAGATGTATCTTGTCCGTTCCATTCTGATGGAAGAAATGCATGAATCGCTAATGCATGTATTTTTCCAGCACTTAATAAATTACCCGCAGCGCTATATACCAATTGATGGCGCTGTACTAAACGTAAGCCTTCAAATGCTTCACTCACAATAACAGCTTTAAAATGTGACTCTTTACCAGGAAAATAACCACCATGGCCAGAAGACTCATTCACCACTTCTAAGTAATTAGGAGAAAGCTCTTGTAAACGTTGAACCAACTCTTGTTCTAAGCTCATTTTTAATTCCAATTTCCAGCAATCTATCAATCAGTATAACGATTATTTATCTCTCTTTTTAGCTAATTCTTTTCATACTTATAAGAAATCTTTTATTCATTTTGACTATTTTTTCTATTTAATAGAATTTTATGTTCCATTTTGGCTTTTATTTATTCAAACAGTATTTTTTTTTGAATAAAGTTATTGACCCAAGTTTTCCATAATGTATTATACACCGCATGCGGGAATAGCTCAGTTGGTAGAGCACAACCTTGCCAAGGTTGGGGTCGCGAGTTCGAGTCTCGTTTCCCGCTCCAAAATCTTTTTTGTTTAGTTTTTTATAGTAAAAAATTATTCGACCCCGCGGGAATAGCTCAGTTGGTAGAGCACAACCTTGCCAAGGTTGGGGTCGCGAGTTCGAGTCTCGTTTCCCGCTCCAAATTCAAAAAAGCCCTCATCAAAAGATGGGGGCTTTTTTATTGTTGATTTTAAACAATATTTTTTTCCCAACTTATAAACTTAAAATGCTTAAAGCTAGTAAAAAGTTAAGATAGATCACTTGAAAATGGTCTTACGTGACCAAAAGTGCCCTAAACGTGCCCTGCAACCATCACATATAGATCAATATATTAAAGATTTTGCATAAATTTTAGTGAACATAGACTGAGTAATTCTAAAAAAGCTTAAAACACTTCATTATGGCTTTTATTGAAGTCTTTTTTACTACTTTATAAAAATGGTGACCAAATCTGGTCACCATAAATATACAATAAAAAACAAAATCTTAAACTAAAAATTATTAATTTATGGACCGATTTTTTATTAAAAAAACTTATTCTTCCTGCTTGAACTTTAATAAATCACCAACCTCTACATTTAACAATACACATAATTTTTCTAATGTTTCAAAGTCAATACGAGTTGATTGACCATTATAAAGCTTATGTAAAGTTGTCTTACTCATTCCGGTTGCCCGAGCTACATCTGCCACCTTCATTCTTCGTTCCGCCAAAAGAACAGGCAAGTTACAAACTATCATCAATTACCACCATTGTGTAATAAAGTACTTGCATAGTGTATTAAACGCATTTATTATTGCATTGTGATCTTAAATAACACCATTATGATACTTTATAAAAGGATACAAACATGAATCTTACCTATATTACTACAAAAGAACTAGCGGAACGAATCCATTACAACGAACGTACCATCCGTAATCAGTTGAAGGACAGTGTTCTAATTGAAGGCATTCATTACATCCGCCCTTTTGGTGGACGCAAAATTTTATATGTATGGGAGCGTATTGAAGAAGATATGACTAAAACCACTTTAGGCTCGCTATACAGCCTACAACTTCAATAAGGAGAACATTATTATGGCGGCTATTCGTACTAGATACGGTAAGTTATGTGTTGATTTTCGATACTTAAACATCCGTTGTCGTGAAACAACAGCTCTTGAAGATAATGCTCAAAATCGCAAAAAGCTTGAAAAAGCGATTGAGCGAATGGAAGCGGAAATCTTACTGGGTATTTTTGACTATGCTAAATACTTTCCAAAAAGTTCTCGCTTAAAAGAAATCAAAAATGCAGAAAACAAAGTAAATGAAATCAGCTCTAAAACTCCCCTATTTTCCAAGTTCTGTGAAATCTGGTTCACTGATAAAAAAATAGAATGGCGTGCGAGCTACAAGGAGAAAATTCAGATTGTGATCAAAAAGTACTTAATCCCTTTTTTTGGCACAATTCCGGTTATTAATATCAAAAAGTCAGACATTCTTGGATTCCGTTCATCCCTCGCCAAAGTGACTCACGGAAAAAACCAAGAATGCCTTTCACCATCAAGAATCAACCAGATTATGATAGCACTTCGTATGATACTCGATAGTGCTGCAGAACGATATGACTTTGATAACCCTTATAAGAATATCAAGAACTTAAAGCAAGGAAAGATTGAAGTAACACCTTTTTCATTAAAGGAAGTACATACAATTTTAGCTGCAGTTCGTGATGATTTTAAGCCTTATTATACTGTTCGATTTTTCACAGGTATGCGCACCAGTGAGATCGATGGCTTGCAATGGAAAAATGTGGACTTACAGCGTCGTGAAATCAATATTAGAGAAGCGCTAGTGAATGGGGTTCTTGGTGGAACCAAAACTTATGGCTCTGACCGCACAATCCAAATAAATGATCGGGTTTATCAAGCCTTTCTGCAGCAGAAAAGCTTGAATAATGGTAAATCCAGTTTTGTCTTCTGTAACCGCGATGGTGGACCTCTAGATTATCGTTTAGTGAATAAACGTGTCTGGCATCCCCTACTACGCTATTTAGGACTAAAGCCTCGTCGTGCTTATCAAACACGTCATACCGCTGCAACGCTCTGGCTGTCGGCAGGAGAGAATCCTGAATGGATCGCGCGCCAGCTCGGGCATTCAACGACTGAAATGTTGTTCCGGGTCTATAGCCGTTACATTCCGAATGTTACGCGTCGTGATGGCAGTGCTTTTGAGGCCATGCTAGAGAGACTAAATACAGAGGAGCTTGCCCATGAACAGTAAAGCTTTCTTTGGTGGTGTGGTCGTCAGTCATGAAGCAGATATGGTCGCACGTGAACTCATTCATGAGTTACACATTCCCAAACTGAACAATCTAGCCTTTTTGCTGAAGGTTAACAGATGCTTCGATGATCACCAGGCATTGAGACTTTGGCTACAGCGAATGCTAGATGATGGGCAAGCCCATTACGATAACCTGGCACAACAAGCTCGCCTCCGGTTAATAAGTCTCGCTCACTAATAAAACAAACATACAAGGTCATCCAATCGATGACCTTAGACCCTTTATACCTCTAAGAAAGGTGAACACATGCATAAAGATATTTCAATTTGGATGCCACTCTATATTGGCGACTTACAGGCGAAATTTGCACGAATGACAGCAGAACAAATTGGTGCTGCACTTCTGCTAATGATGGATTTCTGGAAAAATGGTGCCATTCCTCATGACCTAGCTACTGTATGTAGCATCACGAAATTACCGCAGCACACCAAGGCTAAAACTTTATTGAATACGCTGATGACCCTAGAATTATTTGAAGTCGAATCTGAGCAGATTAATTCAAATTTTTTAACCAATTTAAAAAGCCAGGCATTGCAAAATCAGCAAATGAAATCTGATAAAGCTAAAAATGCAGCTCAAGTACGTTGGAATAAATCCACAAGTAATGCTCAAGCATCTAACAAGCAAATACCCAAAAATGCTCAAGCATTCTCTGAGGATAACCCGAGTATTACTCAAGTTATACTTGAATCATGCCCTTCATCTTCATCTTCATCTTCATCTTCATCTTCATCTTCATCTTCATCTTCATCTTCAAATTTTGAAGAAAAAAATGAGGATTTTTCAGAAAATTCCAAATGGATTTAGGAGAATGATCATGAATACCATGCTTAAAACATTCCAGTTACGCGCAGAAGCAATGGAAACACTCTGCCCTTCCCACCATATACCACTGATGGAAATTGCTGGTCATAGGCTCTGCAAATTATGTGCGAAAGAAACCGTCCATCACTCACATGCAGCCTATGCAGATGAGCTGCAACAGCGGTTGCTGCAACAGAAAATCAAAAACTCAGGGCTCAATAAACGCTACCTGGACCGTGGCTTCAAGAATTATGTGGTTGCATGTCCTGAACAAGACAACACCATCAAGCTCTGTCAGGCCTTTGCACAGCAGATTATTTCTGACCACTATCCAAACATGTTGATGATTGGTACACCAGGTACAGGTAAAACCCATCTGAGTGCATCAATTATTCGCAACATTCTGCACAACAGCACAAAATCTGCACGCTACTATACAAGTGCAGAAATTGCTCAAAAAATGATGGATACCTGGTCAGATGCTTCACGCTCTGAAAAGGCAGTCATCGACCATTTCTCCAGTTTTGATTTATTAGTGATAGATGAATATGGCTTGCATGACCGGCATGAGAAACGTCTAGAGATGGTACATAAGATTCTGTATAGCCGTTATGACAATATGAAGTCCACGCTGCTAATTTCCAATTTCACATTACAGAATATGCAGCGGGATTTAGGTGTCCGATTATGGTCACGGTTGCATGAAAACAATTTGATTGTAGTTCCGTGTTATTGGGATGATAGAAGATTAACTGGGTAACAAAATCCACATAGCCAATCAACCTAAGAGTAGGGTGATTGGCTTTTTATAATAAAAATGAATTTTATATATACAATCTAATCAGATCTAGGCTTAATTATTAAAAAAAATAACTTCCATATATATTTTTTTAACTTCCAAAAGCCAATATGCTGATATAATTTTATTTTTTAATGGTTAAAATTTTCTTAGCATGGACGGAAATTGGTTCGAATTCATAGCAATACAAGGCTTACAGGCTCGTAAAGCTTTTTACATCATTATGGTTCCTCTCAAAGTTGTACCTAAATTTTTTAAATTTGATGATGACTCATTACCACCTGCAATGCGTGCACAACGCACATTAAACAAAACAAGAATTCCTCAAATAAGCAGATATATAATTGATAATCCTGATGAATATATACTGTCATCTCTCTGTGCATGCGTAGATGGAGAAGTTGTATTTGAGCCCAATGATCTTTCTAATAATTTGGGTAAGTTAAAAATTTCAATGGATGCTACTGTCCTAATTAATGATGGCCAACATAGAAGAGCAGCTATAGAAGATGCTCTCAAACATCGTCCATATCTAGGAAATGAAACTATTTCTGTTGTGGTTTATGCTGATCAGGGCTTAAAACGTTCTCAGCAAATGTTTGCTGACCTAAACATGCATGCAGTAAAGCCAGCTCAATCAATTAAATTACTTTTTAACCATAGAGATGAACAATCACATATTACTAAAGCAGTAATTGAAAATATTGAACTATTCCGCAAATTTACTGACTTTGAAAAGTCTAGTTTATCTAACAGAACAACTAATTTATTTACATTTAGCTCCTTACATCAAGCAACTAAACAACTATTAAACGATTTACCACAAGAAGCTACTCATGAAGAAAAGATTATAATTGCGACTAAATTCTGGAGCTGTGTAATTCAATATATTCCAGGGTGGCTAAATCTTTTAGAAGGTAAAGTTACGGCAGCTGAGTTAAGGAATAGTTATATCCATGCTCATGGCATTGCAATCCAAGCTCTAGGTAAATTAGGCAATATTTTACTCATACAGTATTCAGAAAATTGGGAGTCTAAACTCAGTAAATTGATACATATTGAGTGGTCTCGAAACAACTTAAAAGTCTGGAATAACCGCGCGTTAGTTGCAGGTAAAATCAATAAGTCCCGCAATAATTTGGTGCTTGTGACCAACTATATTCAAAAAGTTTTAGGCATTCCATTGAATGACGAATCACAACGAGTTGAAGATCTACACAGCAACTCTATTCAAGTTGAACAAAGTACCGTAACAAAAATCGAGGAGATGGTCTAAATGAGTTTTTTTGAGACCAACTCACTAAAAGATGTTCATGCATCAATCCAAGAAGTCTATCTGTCTGATAAGCGACCATGGGTTGTTGGATATTCAGGCGGTAAGGACTCTACTTGTGCCTTACAACTAGTATGGAATGCCCTAGCTTTATTACCAGCAGAACGAAGACAAAAGCCGGTATATGTTATTAGTTCAGATACTCTGGTTGAAACCCCTATTATCGTTCGCTATATCGATAAAAATCTTGAAAACATCCAGAAAAAATCTGATGAACAAGGCATGCCTTTTATTGTTCAAAAGGTAAGTCCAAGAGTCGAGCGATCATTCTGGGTCAACTTAATAGGTCGTGGTTATCCAGCACCAAGTAATAAATTCCGCTGGTGTACAGAACGTTTAAAAATCGAGCCTGCGAATGATTTTATTACACAACGAGTCGCTGAATTTGGTGAAGTTGTAGTTGTTCTAGGCGTACGTTCCGCTGAAAGTGCAACGCGTGCACAGGTTATTGCGATGCACAAAATTAAAGGCACCAAACTAGCACGCCATTCGTCACTTTTAAATGCTTTTGTGTTCGCGCCAATTGAAGCCTTTACTACGGATGATGTTTGGAATTATTTACTACAGAATAAATCACCATGGAATAATGACAATCGCGAGTTAGTCACCATGTATCGAAATGCCCAAGCGGGTGAGTGCCCTCTTGTTGTTGATAAAACAACACCTAGTTGTGGTAACTCACGTTTTGGTTGCTGGGTATGTACTGTTGTTCAACAAGATAAGTCGATGGAAGCAATGGTTGAGTCTGGAGAAGAATGGCTTGAACCATTATTAGAATACCGAGACCTTTTGTCTTCAACTCAAAATCCGGAAAAGAAATTCATCTATCGTGAATTTAAACGCCGTAATGGTCAAGTTTCATTTAACCATGCAAATGGCAAGCTTGTTCCTGGTCCATATAAATTAGATTTCCGTAAAGAGTTACTTGGCAAATTGTTGGAAATTCAGAAACAAGTACAAGCCGAAGCACCAATTGGTGAAGCACCTGTTCTGATTCATCCAGCGGAATTACATGAAATTCGTCGTTTATGGCGTTCTGAAAGCGGTGATTGGGCTGATTCCGTCCCTCAAATTGTAAAAAATATTTTAGGGATCGATTTAGATTGGGAAATTGAAGATAGTGTTCTCTATAACACTCAGGACTTTTCTTTACTCGATCGTATTTGTAAAGAGCATGAACTTCCTACTGAGCTAATGGTTAAACTTATTGGTGTGGAAAAAGCTTCTCATGGTCTAAAGCGACGTCATAACATACATAGTCAACTCAGCAAAGTACTTAATGAAGAATGGCGTGATTTAAAAACTATTCTTGCTGATCATGGCTCAGATCAAACAATTGATGACATCATTGAAATAGAAGATGAAGAATCATCTTTTGCTGAAGAAGTTTCTTCAGGTCAACTAGATTTACTAAATAACGCTGGAGCTAATCCATGATTATCAAATCGTTAGTTTTAGATAATGTTGGTTTATATAGTCAGCGTACTGAATTCTCTTTAGAACCTAAAAAATCATCCTCTACCAATCGCCCTATTATTCTAATTGGTGGTCGTAATGGTGCTGGTAAAACAACATTCTTAGATTCTGTTCGATTAGCACTTTATGGTAAACGTGCTTTGGGCCTTGGGATCAGCACAAAAGAATATCACCAATATTTATTAAGTAAGATAAATCAAAATCATCTTGAGCGTTCTTCAAGTGTGGAACTTACATTTGTTTATACAGAAGGTAGTATTCCCGCTGAGTTCAAAGTAAGTCGCTCTTGGTCTTTATCATCAGAAGGACAAATTTATGAGAATTTAGATCTTCAAAAGAATGGTTCAACTGTTACGTCTGTACCAAAACAAGAATGGGAAAACTTCCTCTTAGAACTGATCCCAATCGGCGTATCTCAGCTATTTTTCTTCGATGGTGAAAAAATTCAAGATATTGCTGAAGATAACAATGCTTCTTTATCAGATGCAATTAAAAATCTTCTCGGAATCGACTTGATTGAAAAGTTACGTCTAGATCTACACGCATATTTGAGTCGTAATAAATCCGATGATGCTGGACAAAATGATGTAGAGCTTCTAACGGAGCAGTTGAATGATCTTAAGTCTCAAGAAAGTAAAATCAATAACGAATATGCCCAGCTTAAATTCGAACATCAGGGTTTACTGAAAAGTATTGAGCAAAAAAAACTTCGCTTTGTTTCTGAAGGTGGCGCAATTGCATTGCAATATGATCAACTTAAAATAAAACTCTCTCAGCTAAACAAAGATATTAATACCTGCAAACAAGAATTAGTCAGCTTAGCAAATGGTCTTCTCCCATTCCTCTTTGCACCAAAACTGATTTCAAAATTTACTAAGCATCTAGAACGTTCTTCGGCTGATCAATCATCAGATCAAAAAGTTGTTGAGCAAGCTCTAAACTCATTCCAAACTAGTTCTGTTCAGAAACCAGAGCTTTGGAAAGATGAACATTGGCAAAACTTAAATGAATTTCTTGTGAGCTATTTTAATGCAGAACCACAACATAGCTCACATATCGCATTTGGGGAATTAACAGAATCACAACAAACCCTAGCTAAATTATTAAGTTTAGATGCAGAAGTGAGAAAACAAGTTAAATCACTCTTTGAGCGTTTTACCTACTTGAACCAAGAAAAAGAAGCAACAGAGTTTTCTATTGCTCGTGCTGAAAATGCTGAAGACTCTAATGCTTACTTAGATGAGTTACTATACAAAGAGCGTAAACTTGGTGAGCTTGATTTAATTCTTAATAAGAAGGAAGAAGAAGTTCGTAAAATGAGTTGGGATGTTGTGACAGCAGAACGAAACTTAAAAGCTGCTAGCGAAGCAGTTGCCGAGTTCGCTCTACAAAATCACAAAAATTCTTTAGCCGCTAAAGGAATTAAAGCTCTCATTGAATTTGAGACTGCTCTTCTTGAACAAAAAATCAATCAAGTTCGTCATAACTTTGTTGAAATTTTCAACTCATTGCTACGTAAGCGTAATTTTATTACTGATTTACATATTGATCCAAAAAGCTTTAATACTCAGTTAATTAAAACCAATGGTAAAGTTGTAGAAAAGTCTGCTTTATCTGCTGGTGAAAAGCAGATCTATGCGATTGCGATGTTATGGTCTTTAGCTAAAACAAGTGGTCGTCATTTGCCAATGATTGTAGATACTCCACTTGGCCGTCTAGACCGCGAACACCGCGATAACCTGATGAAGTTCTACTTCCCTCACGTAAGTCATCAAGTCATTATTCTTTCAACTGATACAGAAATTGATGACTTATATGTTAATCAATTAAATGAATTTATCTCTGAAAGTTACTTGCTTGAATATAATCACGAGTTAGGTTCTACTCAAGCATTACCAGGTTACTTTACTGATCTGAAACGCACCAATACGACGGAGAAGAGAATTGCATTACAGCAAGCTTAAAATTTCATCTGAGGCAACTACTCGTCTTCGTATGTTAAAACAACGGACTGGTTTAACACCAAACTTGCTTTGCCGTATTGCCCTGATGATGTCTTTAGAAGAAGGCCCTTTAGGTAATATTCCATTACCGAATGAAGATGGTTCTGAATTCAATGCCTACACCCTTACAGGTGAAAATACAGATCTATTCTTATCACTTCTTAGATATGTAGAAGACCACCAAGAAGAGCCTCTAGAAAACAAGATACTTCTTGATCGTATGCGTGGGCATATTCACAGAGGTGTTGGTGCTATGTCTGTTCGCTATAAGTCTTCTGAAAGTTTAATTGCTAATATATAAATTAAAAGGCAAGCCTATTGGCTTGCCTTTTAATAACTTTATAAACTCTATTGTTCCAAAGCAGTTTTTAATTTAGCAATTGCACCTGCTCTATGTTTAGCAATAATTTCTCCACCTTTATATATATTTTCAGCAAATAATTCAGATGTAAATCTTAAATTTATCAATGGCAACTTTTCTTGCAATTTATCCAACTGATGATCTTTCAAATACAAGCTGTATATTTCAGCTAAAATCTCTAAACCAATATGTCTCATGAATATCATTTTCTGAATATCACGCAAATCTTTTGTTAATTCTGTATTCGTGAAAGATTGTTCGATCTCTGGAAAAAGATCCATTAAAAAATTTAAAAAACCAATTTGAACTTTATACAAACTCTCTTCAGTAGTAAGTTTCAAATTCTTTTTAAATACTTTAGCTATAGCAACCAATGTTAATAAGCTTGTGAAAAATTCAGGATCATTAACTGTAGTAGTTTTTGAAAGGATAATTTTAGTATATGGTAATCTATCAAAATCGCCATAAATTTTCCTCGCTATAATATTTTCAATATCTTCCTCATCAATAATTGCTAATTCTCCAGGACTTACCTTTTGAGCTTTTTTATTAATATCCGAAAATAATTTTCTAGTTCTTTTTTTACCACTAACAGAATCCACATGTTGTACTAATATTATAGAAAACTGATCTTTAAAATTAGGGTCATCTAAAACTTGTCTTTTTATAGCCTCTACACGATGTTGCCCATCAATCGCAAATAATTTCTCAGCACCAGTTAGCTCCAATAATCCCATTGAATCTTCTAAGTATTCTCTGCGTTCATCAGTAAGAATATCTACATGCCCAAGATCCAGTGGATACCAATTAGGGGTATCATCAAACACTCCAACAATAATTGAGTTAAAGAAACGATCTTCGTTATTTCTAATATATTCAGTGATTTTTTTTACATTTGGAGTGATTTCTCGTTGTAAATAATCATCTAAAGTCTGATTCTCTCTTATATCTTTAGAACGCATTATACGATCTGAAATTTCAGATGCAGACATAAGAATAGGGTAATAGACCCAATTACCCATTACAGCTCGAAGTGCTGGAAAAATATTACTCATAATTCTATTTCAAAACCTAATTTTAGAATGCATTACGTGCACGCTTAATATTTACTGGAAAGTCCCTATCATTCGCCCAGGGTAAATAGAAACCATGTAAATATTCTTCAATCTGAGATAATTCACTTGTATCATCAAATTCACAGTAATGAATCGTTACATCTTGATGATACATCGCTAAGGCAGTTCTCACCTTATCTCTTCTTTCGATACCAGATATCTGAATATAGTTTCTAAGTCTTTCTCTTAATGGATTTGTTGAACCACGCTCACCTGCTATTCCAACATAAAAAACACACTCAGGTAACCGATTAACACGTTCTCTAGGTCCAACTGAAAAAAGATAAATTCCACATTCAGTGGCACGTGTTCTATCTTCCGACAAATATTTATCTAATTCTGTATACTTGACCGACACCCAATTAAAGTTATATCTAGATAATATTGCTCCATATGTGTCCCAATATCTTGGAGCAATTGCTATCTTTTGAATGGAGCTTTTCAAATAGAATTTATCAGATTGATCTTGATACTCCTGATATTCAGGCGATAGAAAGTCTAAAATATCTCTAGTTGCCACTCTTAATCCTTATCTTTTCAAACACACAAGCTAAAGCACACAGTGGTACTAAAAGCTCAAGATCTTTTCTAACAAAAGTCGCTTCTACAAATACACCTTTGTCAGATTCATAAAGCTCAGTAATACGCTTCACTCCACGCTTATGAAGCTCTTTTCCTAATCTGCCTAAATTAGAATAATGCTTAAAATATTCTTCTAGTTCATAACCATGCTGCGTGGAATCATACCATTCACGTAATGTCACAATTTCTGCAGCTTTTTTAGCTGCAGAAATTTGCTCTTTCCGTAGTTGAACTTCGCTTTTTGAAGATTTAGAATTACTCATTACTAATTCCCCTTAAGAAACTTCAAATTGTTGACACAGCTCCCAGAAGGCTTTGTCTTTCATCTTCACTAGTTTCTTATGACCATCAATATACAAGCTATAATGTTTATCAAGTTTACGAACCGTTTCCATTAAGTGTTCTTGCTCAGATTTATCATCCACATTAAATATTGCTTTGATATCACCGTTGCTAATCTGCGCAACGCGATGGATTACCCAAGTCAAGATATAGGCAGAGTAGTTATTTTCCCCAGTCTTAAAGTGCGTAATATCTTGTGTAGATAAGACCACGCCTACCCCATACTCACGTCCTTCCTTAAGAACCTTGCGTAAACTTGGGAAATCTTGCGACATAAAATTATCAGCTTCATCAACAAGAATCATCTTTGTTATTTGTCGATAGTCACCTTGAACTTGTGGTTTACCTTGTTTCTGCATCTGTGAATAAAACAGATCCAAAGTTAGAGCAACCACAAGATTTTGAACTTGTGGTGGATACCCTGCTAATTCGATAACCAAAACACCATCTAACAAATCATACAAACTTGAACAAAGATGATTATCTGACTCAAAAATTTCTAATTCATTTAAGCTTTCAAGAGCAGCGTACAAAGAATCAATTGATGGATCAGTCGCTTCGAATAAATTCCAAATATCTTTAATTGTTGGCGCTGGTAAATGCCATGTAGATGCATCGGCCCTATCAATTCCAGCTTGCTCATAAGCATCTAGAACCAATTTACGTAATGTTGCTTGCTGTTTAACACCTAGTCCAAATGCCTTAGCCATCGTGTCAGAAAAACCACGAGCAGTATGCACAGGCAACATTGGTGTATCACCAAATAAACTCAATGGATTATAAGGTAACTTATAAAGTTTATGTCTCTTAACAGCATTGATTTCTACAAACTCATCATCTACATAATCTGATTTGTAGTCGAAAATCAACATACCGATTGGCGCTGAATTGACATTAGATTCTTGGTTCTGCATCAATTGCGTAATGAGCGACTTGGTAAATTGCGTCTTACCAGTACCCATCGTACCAATAATGCCTGTATTGGTATTCATGAACTTAGCTGTATTCGTAGGTTCCCAATACAATTGCTCATGTGTTACAGCATTAGAACCAAAATGAATCTGTAGAGGATTTATGCTTTTCGGTACAGGATCTACAGGATCTACAGGATCTACAGGATCTACAGGATCTACAGGATCTACAGGATCTACAGGATCTACAGGATCTACAGATCTACAGGATCTACAGGATCTACAGGATCTACAGGATCTACAGGATCTACAGGATCTACAGGATCTACAGGATCTACAGGATCTACAGGATCTACAGGATCTACAGGATCTACAGGATCTACAGGATCTACAGGATCTACAGGATCTACAGGATCTACAGGATCTACAGGATCTACAGGATCTACAGGATCTACAGGATCTACAGGATCTACAGGATCTACAGGATCTACAGGATAAGATCTACAGGATCTACAGGATCTACAGGATCTACAGGATCTACAGGATCTACAGGATCTACAGGATCTACAGGATCTACAGGATCTACAGGATCTACAGGATCTACAGGATCTACACCAAGGTCAATCGTAAAATAGTCTGTTTTTCCATTTAAAATAAAATGATCCGGAATATTAAATAAACTTCTACTATCTACTTGATCAAGTAAAACTTTTAATGGCGTAGAAATAAATTTATTTTGACAAGCTCCAGGGAGTTTAATTACAAGAATATCTTCTTCCAAACCAAAACTTTCTAAGAAGAACGTATCACTTTCAATAAAAGCTAATACAAACCCTTTTGGATAATTTTGGATATTAGCTAACTGATAATTTCCTCCCAACCACCACTCTCGATTTTGAAGCAACTGATCAAAGTAATTATCAGGATAGGTTTGGTAAAGCTGATACTTCTCAATCTGCATCATAATTTGTCGAATGAATAAACTTCTATAAATATGTCCTACTAAATCCTGACGACCGAATAAGCAAGTTTCTAAATATTTTTTTAACTTTTGTGCCTGAAGAATCCCTTTATCATGTTTTTGTTTTTGACCAACTTTTACTTCTAACGGTAGTAAATACATCTGTTGGTCTTTAAAACCAACAAATAGAACATCATCCGAAATAACTCCATACTTTTTACCTTGGCAATAAGTACTAAAGTCAGATTCACTCATTTTTAAACCAATATTACCGGATACACGAATCATTTCAGCAACACTGAGTGGAACCCAAGTAATATCACTATTGTATAGAAATGTATTCACATATTTATAAGCAGCAATAATGCTTTTTTTCTCTCGACGATCTTTGTCTTGAAGCGTCAGCATTTTTAATAGCCACTCACCATTAAAGGCATTAAACTCATCAATTCGTCCTGCTTGACCTTGACTTAGAATTTGGTCATAAAGATCTCGGCGCTTAGTTACCGTGATAGCATCATAATGTGCAGAATTTGTGTAATTATCAGAATAATGGATGAGTACAACATCCTGTTGTGTTTTAAAGAAATCTAAAGTGACTTTAGGATCAATGATTACTGTCCACAAGCTATCCTCATAGGCACGATCAAGTAGCCTTTGTAGCTGATTTGAAACTTTTAAGGATAAACCATTAGACTCATAAAAATTCTGATTTTTCCATGCAGCATGACTCAAGGCACTATATCGCTGAACAATTTGAAGTAATGGTTTATCACATTCAATTCCTTTTAAGCCAGCAGTAGTAAAGTACGTATCTTGCTGGTGATAAGAAGTCTCACCAGCCAATAAGCCATTACATGCTATCCCCGTTTTTTCTGCTTTTAAATCCACGTTAGCAACTTCAACAGGTGTATTATTTCGAACAAATGTCAGATGTGCATACTTAAAGTTATCTTCATCATTAATTTCAAATTTACTATATGTAATACGTCTACGAATAAGATCTGCAATTTGATCTACACTATTATCTGACAAAGTTAGCTTACACAGTTGTTTCAGCTTCATTTGACTAACAGTATCTGCTACTTCATCAAAATATGTTGTAGTTAATTTTTCATCATAAAGATTAATGTGAATATTAGGTACTTCTTGAGGTTTAAGCTTCTGAACAAACCCAACCAAACCTAAAAACAACTCCTCATTAGATCCATTATTTATAGAATTTATTAATAAAGTGTCTCTTTCACCCTGATTAAATAAAATCTTAAAAGCTTCTACAAATTCAGCTGTTTTTTGTCGAACTAAGGGCCTGATATAATTTAATTGCGTTTGTTTCTGTGGAATGATCTGAAGCCACATCGGATGCTCAACAACAGCTTGACTATAACTAAATTCATACTCAGGATGCCAATTAAAAGGAATTAATCCTTCTGCACTTAAACGCCGTAGCGTTGTATTATGTAAGGTTTTAAACGCTGCTGTAGAGTCATCTAAACATTCATTGACCAAATTCAAAAAATACGAAAGATTCAATGGGTGAAATAGCGTGATATATTCCTTTCTATCTAATACACAGAACCCTAAATTCACGAGAGTCTTTTCCCCTTGTGATAGCATACGTTCAGTAGGAATCTCATGAATGAGCTTTACATATTCTGTAACTACCCGATTTACAATCGATCTTAATTCTGCCCCCCATGAAACTAAACTTAAAGCTGTATTTTTATTTTTCAGATAATCATAAAGCTGCGTATAAGCAGTATAAAGTTTAGGATAAAGTACTGCTAAATCCTCAATTAGAATTTTACTACCTCTAACAGTTTCTGTAGAAAGCATTTTGTTAGAAATAAATTCCATTTCTAACTCAAGTAACTTCTTATATTCATTTTTAGATTTATACTCTCGACCTAAGAAGGAAATTCTTGAGTTTTTAGGGTTATATACTCCAAACAATTGATCATCGAAGAAATACTGGTAGGATTCTAAATTAAAGATTAGTGGTAAATTTAAGCTTGATACAGAGAGAATACCCTGTATTTCAAAGGTTAAATTATTTTGACCTTTATTTAATACGAAATTAACTTGTTCCTCTGTATTTAAGAGCCTATCAAAATCTACTGTTCCAAATTGATTTGTATCTACACTTTCTCCAGATTTAGATAAAGTATAAATTGTAGTAATTGAGGAATCAAAAATAAACTCTGATTGGTCTGTTTCAAGAATAATAAATTCTTTATTAGGTACCAATAAAAACTTATCTTCAAATGAACTCACGGGGAAAACTTTTTCTGGGATCAGTAACACTCTAAACTTGAAACACTCTTTTGGCTTTGATCTCTTAATTTCAAAATTTAGATATTTAGGTATACCATCAAATTCTGTTTCTAAACTTAAGATTGTTTTTTTATTAGAGCGGTTATTAATTTTAAAATTTAATTGTTTCTTAAATTTATTTGAGATTTTTATTTCATCTTCAGAAAGTTGGCCTTTTACGAATACAACATCCAAGCTAATCATGGACTGATCTGGAGTCACTTCTAGAATCAAATGATGATCACGACTAGAAGAACTCCCTTTTTGAGAAATAGCCCCCTTGGTACGATGATATTGTTTTTTAGCAGAGGTAGACAACTCAGAAAATTCTATCAGATCTACAGAATTTTTCTCTCGCTCTTGCTGACATGCACCAAAATCTAAAGTTTTTCGCCATGACTCTAAATCATCATTTGAGAAAAAATTATCAATAAACTTTTCACTAAAATCCAAATCGACTAGTTTTTCAACATACTCAGTTGGAAATTGCTCAATAATATACTCAATATCTTCTTTGAGCCGCTTATTCTCATCTAGCCTTTTTTCAATTTGATTAATATTAGCTTGACTCCAACTTTGCAAAGCAGAGTCATTCAGATATCCAAGT
Organism: Acinetobacter equi; assembly: GCF_001307195.1. Lineage (NCBI taxonomy): Bacteria > Pseudomonadati > Pseudomonadota > Gammaproteobacteria > Moraxellales > Moraxellaceae > Acinetobacter > Acinetobacter equi. Next base: position 745,106 of record NZ_CP012808.1, read on the forward strand.
TCATTGAACTCTATTTTTCCATCGTACACAGCATTGAACAATTCTCTAAAGCCAAACATTGTGGCGCCATCAGCACAAATTAACTCAAACTGATGATTTAGTAGTTGTTTAGAAATTTCATTATCTTTGAAAGAGCTCTGATCAATAAAATTCAGTAGGGCTTCATAAATAGCTCTAGGATTCCAAATGTTGTCAGTCAAAGTTAAATCTTTAGATGAATTATTTAAAGTATCTAGAGATGAATTATGTATTATAAGTAGAATAGAGTCCTTAAAATTTCCTATTTGGCTTGAAACATGATCTCTCAAATAAGAAATATAATTTTCTGAATATCCAGAATCACTATCTGAATGAAGTACTGGAATCACTCTACATCCATTTACAATGAAATACTGAATCTTTTCATTGTGTAAATAGAATGATGATTCTGATGTACGACTAAAAGCTTGGAAAAGTTTTAGACTATTCTCATCATCTGGTGATTTAAAGTGGAGTTTTTCACCAATTCTTAAGTGATTTTTTGCCCAGTCAAAAAATAATTCAACCAAAAAATCTTCATATTGTTTTTTTGACATAAATTGCATCCCCACTATCACTCATTTTTTCAACATTACCCAAACGCTCATAAAAACTGACTAAAGCTTTTCTACTTTCTTTATCAAAGAAAATTCCTCGTAGTTCTAATCCTTTAATAACCTCATACAAGCGTAATTTCTCTCTTTCACCAATCACTAAATTTGTTAATAACAATAAATATTCTTGAGTGAGTACAAATACTGTACCTGCACTTCCTCGAGTCTGTGTAAAAGGCTTTAAGATAATATTTTTAATTGTGCGTACTACATTTGAATTCCGACTTGCCCTAGTTTCACCTTTCTCAAATTGAGCTTTATATAGGTGCTGTAATGCCTCAAGAGCCGACTCTATATTCTCAAATTTATCATCTTTTATTTTTAAGCTTCTATTTTCAGCAAATGCTAAATAATAATTTTCTAAGGTTTCTAAATCACTATTTTTTAAAAGTGTTACTAATTTCCATAAAGGAAATTTTTGACCTGCAGGATTCGGTAAACTTTCACATAACGCTAAAGTAGGAAAAATAGAATCCAAACCCTTTTCGACTAATTTATAACCACTTCTTTGGAGACAAGCTCGCTCTCGACTCGCTTTTTCACTGTCTAATATAAAATAACAGTCTTTAACAGATGGCTCATTCGCTTCTTTCCAACCATTAATAACAATAGATAATTGTGCTGTATATAAACAAATATATAACTCTAAAAATAACTGTATATTTTCTAAGAAATATTTTGAATGATTTGTTAGAAAAACTAAGTCTTCAGCAAAAACTTTAGACAACTTTGGTAAATAAGAATTTAAACCTTCATAGTCTGGAATACGACTTGGGAAAGAATTCTCAAATGTTTGATAAATTTTTTCTTCTATAAAATTCAGATTAGTTACATCATTGTTATAAACAAAATCTTTCTTAAAAAGCGTCTTTAAAAGACTTACTATTCGTTTTTCAGCTGATAGATTTTGAGCATCCTCAGATAACGAAAAAATGCGTAATTTAGGTGAAATCTTAGAGATATTATTTTCTATAAAATAAATATCATTAATCATAGCCCAAGCTTCTGAGTCAGGAATTTCATCTTTAAAACTTTGTTCAAAGTTCTTATGAAATTTCTTTAATTCATCTTCAAATTTACTTAATTTTTTTTCAGCTAGTAAGCCATAAAGCTCACTTAAGAATAAGTTAGTAACCTTCTCCCAGTTAAAGTCATTACTATTTTCATTAGTACTTATAGGATAAAAACTAGCCATACTATTACTTGTTGGCTTTAGAGCAGCAATTAAACTCATCATTAATACCCTACCTCTATGTATTCATCTTCACGAATAAATTTAATTTCATTTAAATTTGACTTAAAATTAATTTTATTAGATTTATTTGCAAAATTAAGCAAGCGATTTACGATTTCATTCAATATAACAACAACACTTCTATCATTTTTATTTGGTCGATATCCTGCTCTTAACCTACTGAGTAGCTCATATAAATTAATATCTATACTAAACTCAACTGTAGGGTCACTTTCATTTTCTGAAAAATCCTTAATACGGATATAAACATTGAAATAGCCTTTACCATTTTTAGGCTGTTTTTTCTCTATCGCTGAAAAATCAGGAGTAAGATTTAAGTGGGAAACAACTTTATAATTACCATACTCTGCTATTAAAAATTGATCATCCTCTAAATATGGCACCTTTTTGTTGATATATCCCCTAATTGCATTTAATAATTCTTTATTATAAAAATTTCGAAGAACTAATCTTGACTTTACAGCATCATAATATGTGTGATGCCTATATATATCTAGGTAGGCTAACAGTAAATTTTCTGAAAAATCATCTGTAAATTTTTTATGATAGTTATTTCCTAAATTTAAAAACTTTAATATATAAAATAATCTAATATAAGAATTCGAATCACTTAAATTTTTAATATACCACTCCTCCGATAATATTTGCTTAAATGCATCAAAATCATCAGTAAGAGTATTAAGCTCATAAGCTATAACAAATCGATCAATCGTCTTTGTTCTTAATCTAGATGGATCAAATTCAATTGCTTTTTCTAAAATCTCATTTTCATTACATAAAAATAGATTATTAAATAAATAATCTTTCTTAGTAATTAATTCATAGATCAAATCTAAAAATGTTCTTGCTGTAATAAATTGGTTTCTAAATAATCTAATTTTTAAAAGTAATTCAATTAATACTTTTTGGATCTGTTCATTACATAATAATTTGTAATTAACAAATTTAAGACAATCTACACTATCTATGCCTGTAGATTCTTCTTTAATAAAGAGTTCATAAAGTTTAGATGTCGGAGACGTAATTCTTGTCAAAATTCTTGTAATAAATTCACTTTTATATCCATCTTCAACAATTTCAAACTTTGGATAATCTTCAAAATTTATAAAGTTGAAATCATCTGAACTGTCTTTTTGTTCTAAATATTTTTTAATTTTTTCTCTGACACTTAGGAGCTCTGCTTCTTCAGCATAATTTCCCAACATCCCAATATTGATCCCGATCACCAGCGAATGGCTACCAGTTTCAAATTCGCTAAAAATTCGATCTAAGGTAACAATAGCATTATCATGAGGTTCAAAACTATGAGTCGCATCTAAATGAAAGTGTATATATGGTTGTGTGAATTTTTGCTTTGCTCGCAACATTAGTTCAGACTTTCCATCCCCACTACTGCCACAAAGAAAAATAACTTTTTTAGAATCTGAATTAATCTGTGCTAATAATGACAGAAAATCCTCTTCAATAGGCATTGCCACATACAAATCAGATTTAATTTTAGATAATTCTAAATCACGATCATTTTCAGTAGAAACTGCAAATGAAGAAGATTTTGATAAAACACTTAAAGCATCAATAAAACTCATCAGTCCCTCTGATTTAGCAATATTTTTCTCTTCTTATTGTGCCATGCCACAACCTTGAATTCACTAAAGATCAACTATTTTTATTTAGCTAGGCTATGCTCGTTCCAAATGAGCTATTTTGCTAACAAAAAATTGTCACAAATAAATTCAAGTATTTTATTTTTATTAGTTTTCCATCTAAAAATATAAATAATTAGACGTTTCATTTGACTAAAAAATGTATGCTAATGCCATAGCCATAAAATAAAAAAATAGTGGATTATTATTGTGTTATTTTTAGCCAATTGGCATGTATGGGGAGACAAAATTCAATGTCTGTAAAAAAGAAGAGCTCTCATTATTTCAATGTGCCTACAAAAAATCTGCAATTAATGTGTTATCCAAAATGTATGTATGCCTATCAAATCTGGATCGCTTTATTTTTCCAGCTCAATGAGAAACAGCAAAACTATCATTTTGATTTAACTTTTAAACAGAAAATAGACATTCCTATTCTTACAACAGCCAAAGCTAATCTCTATTTTTTTAGCAGTCATTTTAGCTGGATCTATGCCTACTTTTATGACCAGAGCAAAACTGAATTAAAATTCAAAGCTTATGAAAAAAATAATTCATATGAATTCATCATTCATGCTTTAAGTGAAGTAAGGGCCTTACTCTGTTCTAGCTTACATAACTCGATTAAGGGCTTAGATATCATTGCACATTCGCTAAATGAACAATATCTATCTGACCACATTCAGGAGGTTTTTGGTCATAAAACTTTAACTATCAATCACCTGCGAGAACTATCAGGATTATCCAAATCCAAAAGTCCGGTAAGTTCTATTTCAAATTATGCAGGCCCACTGTCATTAGAAAAAATTCTGGCAGGAATTTCATCATGAATGGATACAATTATTTAGAAGATACTCAAGAATTAAAGCTTGAGCCATTTCGAAACTTCTATCAAAAATTAGCAGAAGCAAAGCTGATAAATCACCAGAATTCAAGCAAGCTCAATGACTTTATACAATATACTGAAACTATTAAACTTAATAATATTATAACTCAACAACTTGCTGATACATCAATCAGCAACTACCCTCTGGCTCATTACCTTATTGCAGTCATTAACACCCCATCAGCATATCAATCAAATGCACTAAAATGGGCCATTTTTAATACCCAATGTATTGAATTACTCAATCATCAAGAACATGCAAAAACCGTTGCTAATCTTTGTCTGCGCTTTCGTTTAGCAAGCACAAAAACACCATACCACTGGCTGTATAATTTTTTACCTAAGAATCTCCCCATTGAACTCAAAGAGTTACTAAAATTTTTAGAAAATGCTGAAGCAGAAAATAAAAAAATGCTAGCTCTATCTACTCCAAATTTAAGTGAAAAACAGATTGGACAACTCGCAGAAATCCGTGTCGTATATCAATATGCACTTAACCAAGAGGAACGTCAAAAAAGGCAGCGTACTACTACGACAGTGATTTCAGAGCCACGTCAAACTAATATTTTAAAAACAAAAAAGCTCTCTCTAGATAATGAGCATACATTTCAGACCTATCTAATTGAAGGTATTACTAAACAGTCAACTGAAGATAAAAGCTTTGAAATATTGGAGGATCATAACTTTGTATTTAATACACTAGAGCAGCATTCTATTACGGCACAAAGTATTAATCTCAGAAGTAAAATTTTGCATAAAAACAAAAATGAGCTTATGACTAAGTCTAATCCTCGTGTATTTGATCTAGCCACCGCACAATACATTATGAATGCTTTATTCAAGCAAACAGAAAGCTCTCCAATACATACCTTGCTTTTATTTTCAGTACTTAGTCTTACTCATTATAAAGAATTGCCAATTTTTCAAAAAAACTCTAAAAACACAGCTAAAACGAAGAGTATTTCTCTAAAGCCAAACCAATGCTTCTTCAAACAAAATTTTGAAGTATCAAAGTTTAAAGATTTCGTTTTAAAAGAACATATGCTGAATACCACAAATTCTTTTACTATTCCTCTACCAGGAGTTTACCTAAAATCTCTTACTCAACTCAAAAAATGGGATCCGGCAGATTTAGATTCTGAAGTACAAGAACACTTACACAGAATTAATAAAAAATTAACGTTTCAATTAACTGCACAAAATCTCCCTCGTCTACTTAGTGACATCACTCTGAATGAACTTGGCTACGAACTAGAAAGTAAACTCCTCCTTGGAGAAAGCGTTCAACATTATATTCCTTGCCACTATTTCTCAACAAAAATTATAGATATTTTAGGTATTTACACTCAAGCAATTACTCTTACTCTACCACAATTAACATCTGATTATGTTTCAGACTTTACTGGCTCAAATTCATTCGGTAGTCAGCAAACCCCAGATATATTCTTTGTGAAATCTTTTTTTAATCAGCTAGACCAACGAGTTCGAAAGAATCCAGACCCATTTCAAACCTTAAATAACTATTCAATTTGGCTTTGGCATATTTGCATGCTACTGACCTCAGCACGTCCAAATGAATCTTTCCCACCGAGTTTAGACTATATCGATCTAGAAAATAAAATAATGGCTGTTGCAGATAAAGAACAAAGATATGCTGGGACCATTGGACGCTATCTTCCATTTAATGATTTTTTACGCCATGAAATAGAGGCCTACCTACGTTATTTAAAACACTTTCAGAATTTAATGAAACCCTGTATGTCTAAAGAAAAAATTCAAGCGATTCAAGAAGTTTTTGAGAGTAAATGCCCCTTCCTTTTGTTCTATGACCAACGAGCATTTATCCGTAATTTAATGCTCTCTGACATTCATCACTACTGTAAAGAAATCATTTTACAACGTAATTGGACTCGTCATTTTTCCCGTTATTTTTTAGCACAATACTGCAATGAAGATGTCCTCAAAGGTGTCTTTGGCCACGATGAAGCAATGCAAGAATTATTTGATCGCTATTCTAGTTTTCAACCTAATGATTATGAACAGATCCGAGTAGCTCAAAAAAAATTGATCGAAGCCATAGGAGTTAAAAGTATGTCAACTTTTAATGGAGTTCTGATCATATGAGCAAACATCCACATGCCTTAAAACGCTTAAACAGACATAAAAAAAATAAGGAGTTTCTTCTTAAATTATTTAGTGAGAAATGCTCAGCACTAACAGATGAAAGCTATCCAAACATATGTCGCCAGATCGATCTTCAACTTCTAGAACACTACAAATCTAATATTCTTAGTTACCAAATTGCACGCTTTGAATTTGCAAAATATATTAAGCGATTTAACCTCTCATCTGGGCAGAACTTTCCCATTCCTGCATCACCTATTCATCACGAAAGAAGCTCTCCGCTACAAAGTATCGAGACATTAAAACATGGTAAAAAAGTGACCCATTTTGCTCAAAATATATTAACTTACTGGGAAAAGCATTCCGAATTCAGCCCTATTCAATCTCTTGGCTTTTGTCTAATTAGCAGCATATTATTTAATGGTATTTATGATGATACGGAGCTGCAAAAGTTTCTGAAAGTCATTCTAAAGACAAAAAAGTTTCAAAGTTTTTTAAACCAAAATCATATCGTCTCACTAGAAATACCAAATCAAAAATTTGGTAATCAGCGTATAAAAAACCGTAATTTCTCAGTCAGCTATACGAAAACGTTTGTACTCAATGATATTGTTAAATGCTGGATCTACAGACTAAAATATCAAGAGTTTAATCTATTCTCAGAACTTAATGATCCGGAAATCATCGTTAATAATTGCATTACAGAATGCCTTCCCACAGAAAAAGTACGCTATAAAGATCTTTTAAAATATGGTTTTTACTACACACAGTTTTTAGAAAATAGTGGCTTAGATCAAATGTCGATCTGTATTTTAAAAAATGATATTTGTAACTCTAGTCCACTTTCAAAACAGTTAGCGACTTATTTTGTGCAGTTTGATCAATCAACGACTATTACCATTACAAATAATTTAGACAGCTCTAATAAGCCACTACCCTCTCCTCAAACCTCTACTGATTCGGCTGAATTTTTAGTTAAAATTCGTCGTGCAATTCGTTCAAAAAACTACAAAAATCAACTTATAGATCTATACACACAAGACTTATCTCCAACTCTAAGTCGCTTATTGTTTTGGAGTATTCTGCGTTCTAAATTAAACGAGCAACAATTAGATCGTCTCAATCATATTATGCAGCACAAAAAATTGCTTAAGCAACACTTAACTCAAGCAGATTTTCAACCCATTAAACAAAGCTCACTTAAAACCATGTTTTCTCAATTTGCTGTTGGCTGGCTACTAGCAACTCAAGACAAAGATATTTCTTCATTTTCAGCGGTTGATTTTGAAGATCTATATGGAGAAATGCTTTTACTAAAAAAAGAAACAGCCCGTGCAACGTTACAAAAACGTCTACTGGAATTTCATCATAAACAAAGTTTATTTTTTAATGCTCCCTCTGTCGATTTAGATAATTTAATCCAAGCTAAAATATGTAAAACAGCACTGATTTCACCACATCTTTTCCATGAAATGCTACACCAGCTTGAACATGTACAAAACATACCTACACAAGATAAAACCATGTTTAAACTGTTTTTTATTCTTAGTTTTCGAGTTGGTCTACGCATTAATGAAACATTAAATATCTTCGTACGCGATCTTTTTATTACTGATGATGAAGTAATCTTAACGATCCGGAATAACAGAAATAAAAGTCAAAAAAGCAGCTCTGCTTATCGTAAAATTCTTTTACATCATTTGCTAAAAGATGATGAGTTACGTTTATTTAAAACATATAGTCTCAATCGAAAACAGTTGCTGAAAGAGCAAAAAAAATCATTTTCACAGCCACTGTTTTTAAAGCAATCATTGCAAGAAAGTAATGAAAATGAAGTGAACTTACTACTCAAACAACTCATCCAACCTATTTTTGGAGAGCATAACTTTACTTATCATAGCCTGCGCCATTCGGCTTTTAATCACATATATCTTGTTTTAAAAAATTCTGAACTTGCTAATGAATTTACAGACTATACACCAAATGAGCAACTACGCATCCGATATGCCTTGCTACGAAACAACAATACGCAACAAACCTGGTATGCTCTCTCCCACTTTGCAGGACACCTTACACCAGAAACAACCTGTTCAAGCTATCTTCATCTTATGCATTTAGCGATTACATATCAACTTAATCAGATAAAAAGTCCACTTTCTAAAGAAGCCTACTTTAATATTTTAAAATACGATGATTCAATAAAGTATCCAGTTCAGCAAAGATCAATAAAACAATTCTTATTTAATTACCTAACTAAAGACCGTTATAAACAACATAATCATAGACATCAAATAAAACAACAAGCCACTGATTCTATGATACTAGGAGCATACAACTCCGAAATAACTTTTGAACTTTTACATCACATTCTTACCGTAATAAAGGAGGAAGATCTTCTATTACCCGAAACTATTCCTTTACAAATAGCAATAAAATTACGTGCTAGGGCTCTACATTTAAAAACATCATATGTAACCCAAAAACAATCATCAAGGTTATTTACAACGGACTTTTTAAAAAAAAATCCCAACTCTCTAGTAACTATGTTACCAACCAATCAAGATGAGAAAAAGATCATCCACTATACCCAAGAGCGTTATGCAACATCATATAATAAACATAAGAAACAATTGAATACTCTCTATTCTATTTATCTTGAAAAAGTTCAACCAAATTCACCTCAGCTCATTTTTGAGATCAATGAAAAAAGGCAACTGAAAAAATTTCTATCTTTTATTATCAGCCTATTTCCAAAAAAATATCTGCATTTAGAGCTATCCCAAATAAGTAAGAAGTTGCTTAAAAATACCCTACAAAATTTAAAGTTTCAGACAGAAAATTTTACATTCAATGAAGAAGAAAAACGAATTAAATTCAGTTTTAAATGTACAAATCAAAAAGCTCTCGGAGTATTCAAACTTTTGATGTACTTAATGATTGTGGCTCATATGAATATTTAAAACCTATTTCACTATCTTCTTTACTTTATTCATTCTAGTAATCATCATCAATTTTAGATCTAAATGGAATTAATTCTAATTCACCAGAAGAACGACATACTAGCCCTGAGGGCTCCCAACTTATTCCAAAATAATCAGGATCAGACTCAAGTATTGGCTCAACTGTAATTTTTAACCCAGTTGTTAAATAGCTCATTTTTTTTATACGAAATGGGTGCTCATCAAATGACATAAAATGTAATTTTCTATCTTTAAAAGCTGATAATAAAAAACTTAATGAAAGTTGATCAATATATCGATCACTCATAGGATTCTTTACACCACAAGATACAAAAACAACTTTAATCTTTATGTTGTATTCTGGTTTTTCAAAACTTACGTCCGGTACAGTCAATAATAAGTATTCAGGAACTTTCAACATTAATTATTCATCCTATTAATTTTTTAAAATACTTTTAGTAATTAAACCTTAAATCTATTTTATGAAAACTGAAGTAGTTCTTCTAATAACGGATAAACCATAGATTTCCCTCTTAATAAGAATATACCATATGGTCAAATTCAATTATTAATAATAAAATTATACTCAAAAAATAGGTACCTTTTATAAATTTAAAATTACAAAACTAAGTGACCAAAATACCATTAAAGTACATAAATTGATTAAAATTATATGCTACAAAAATCTATGTCTAACTAATTAAATCAAATACTTAACATTAAGGCAATCTAATGTAATAAATCTCGGTGACCTTGCCAAGGTTGGGGTCGCGAGTTCGAGTCTCGTTTCCCGCTCCAAATTCAAAAAAGCCCTCATCAAAAGATGGGGGCTTTTTTATTTATATAAAATATTCATTCACTCTCCTTATAATTAGCAATAAAATAAATATCTTGATCAAAAATTAAGGTCTATTTTAAATAGACCTATTAGAGTTTAAGAATGAATCATCACAATAAGTGCCGTCACTGTAATCAACATACCGACTGTTGTAATAGCCAATATAGATGATGCTTGTGCCTGGTATTGCTTATACCGTGTTGCAAGCAAAACAATCATTGGACCTGATGGTAAAGCAGCAAGCAACAAGCCTTCATTAAAAACTGTTGTATGTATTGGCATACGAAATACATAAATTGCTATTCCAATAAATAACAAAGGGACGCCTATATTTTTTAAAAGCGAAATACAAAAAACCTCACCCGAAACCTTAAATTGATTCGCAGCAATCGTCATTCCTGCAACGAATACGGCAACACCAGCGGTTGCCTTACCAATTAGCTCTAAGGAATTAATAACAACATGTGGCATTTGAATATTTAAAAATACGAGAATAAATGCCAATAATGGTGCCCATACAAATGGCGTCTTGAAAATAGCTTGATATAAAGATTCACCAACTAAATGCATAGCTGAGTGATGATTTTCTTCATTAACCAAAGCCATCTTTATAATCACAGTAGCTAAAGGAACAATAAAAACATTAATTACAACAGAAATCATGCTTACAGCTACGCCACTTTCAATACCATATAAGCTACCAAGTAAGGCAGGACCATAAAATGGACCTGCACAAAAACTAACAGCTAGACCTGCAATTGAAGCTTCTACATTATTTCGTTTAAAACAAAATTTTGTAAAAATAAACCCCACAATATAAGCAATAAATAATGTAATAAATAATGAAAAAAATAAGCTAAGTTCCTGAATTAAACTTACTCTGGAAACAGTCACCGTCCCTACAAATAAGGCTGGAGGTAGAGCAAATTTTAAAACAAGCTCATTAAGTGTATTAAGTGGTTTTCCCTCAGTTCCAAACGATTGCCTTTTACCTGCAATAAAGCCAAACACTAAAACAAAAATAATAGGTATAACAATCGCCATTGATTGTAAAATTTGCTCCATTCCCCTCACCTAATTTTATATCATTATCAATTAATTATTATTGTATAAATCCACCTTATAAATAGCATTTACTTTTATGTATATAAAGTTTATTTTACTAAAAAGCCTCCTAAAAAGGAGGCTTATATACCTACTTAAAAGTTAACTAAATAAACTAATCGTAAACTGAATCACAACTGCATTTACAATATCAACAAAAAAAGCACCGGTTAATGGAATAATTAAAAAGGCTTTATGTGAAGGTCCATAAGTATTTGTAACTGCCTGAATATTTGCAATAGCCGTTGGTGTTGCCCCCAAATTCACACCACATTGACCTGCACAAAGTACAGCAGCATCATAACTCCGACCCATCACTCTAAAGGTTACAAAATATAGGTATAAAGCTAAAATAAGCGTCTGAACCAAAAGAATCAAAAGCAAAGGACCTGCTAAATCTGCTAATAACCAAAGCTGTAACGACATCAATGCCATAGATAAAAATAATGCTAAAGAAGCATTACCAAAAACATCAATACAACGATCAAACATTTCAACTTTAAAGCCATGCTCTAAAATATTACGAAGCACAACACCACATGCTAATGCCCAAACAAAAGTAGGTAACTCAAACCATTTACCTTGAGCAAAGTCTGCCATGAAATATGCGAAACAAATACAAAATGCGAACATCCCCATTGTTTTTACCGCATCATCAGCAGTAATTAAGCGTGTATTTTCTGGATATTCAAATGGTGCTGTTTCATCAGCAGGAGGTGCTTCCACTCGCTGTGCCGATGGTGCAATTTCTTCTGCCAATTGATAACGACGAATAAGAAACTTAGCCATGGGCCCCCCCATCATTCCACCAATGACAAGACCAAATGTAGCACTTGCCATTCCTAAAACAATTGCACCATGAATCCCATGATTTTGCTCAAATACACTTCCCCATGCACCTGCTGTACCATGTCCTCCAGTAAGCGTTACAGACCCAACAATCAAACCAATTAACGGATCTAAGCCCAGTACCTTCGCAAGACTAATTCCCACAATATTTTGTAAAAGAACAAATATAATTACACATATTAGAAATAATATAAGTGCCTTTCCACCTTCTTTAAGCTTTAATAAACTTGCACTCAATCCGACAGAAGTAAAAAACATTAGCATAAATATTTGCTGAATTTTGGCATCAAATGAAACCGTAATATTAAATAGCATAAATAAAATATAGGTAACCACTGCTGCAACCAAGCCACCAACAACCGGTTCAGGGATATTATATTTCTTTAATATCGTGATATTTTTCACAAAAAAATGCCCTATAAATAGGACAATCACTGAAATCACGATGGTAAGAAAAGCATCTAACTCATAATTCATGGCAGGTCATTCATTGTTCAAGACTCATATCCATGAATTATAACTTAAGCATATATTTTATTTATGTTTTTAATAATTTAATGTGCATTTAAAATGCAAAATATAATTGAAATTTTAAATACAATTAAGCATAAGCACTTTCTTTTCAAATCAGATAAATAAAAGATTTACTTTAATACTTATACATACATTTAATGATCCAACTTCATCCAGGGTGATTTACCATAAAATGAACCATTTAATTGAGAATATTCAATCAATTGATTTCTAAAAGAATAAAAATATTTAATATCAACAATACCTGGCTCTTTCCAAAATTTTTGTAAAGGATATTGGTTTATTAGACCTGGTAAATTATAAATTGCATGACCTAATGTTTTTACAGGAATTCCATGATACAAAGCTTGTATGCCTGTTGTACTATTCACCGTCACCATTCCCAAGCTATGCTTTAATAGCGTTGGCAAATGAACATCACAAAAATAATGAACCCTTCCTGATAAATTTAATTCTCGCTCTAATGTTTTAATTAATTTTGAGTAATTTCGATACCCCCGATCCATAGGATGATGCTTTAAGACTAAGTGTTGATCATCATTTGCATATTGAGCAAAATTTTTCATTACTTTTTCTATATATAACTCAACCTTCTTTAAATCACTATGTGTCAGAATTTGCGAATCATTATGAACTTGCAAGGCAAATACAAAATATTTTTTTGAATATTTTCTTATAAATTGTTTAAAACACAGCTTTTCAAAAAAATAATTTTTTATCCGTCGAACGCCTGAGATACACCAGTAATAAAGCTCTAGCTTAGGTGCAATTTGACGATGATGCTGATAATTTGGGTAATTTATCTGGTTAATTGTCCAAAACCAATAATAAAGTATGGCACTTAAGACCATCATAGAAAATTGATTATGAACAGGCTCTATATTTTTTATAGTTATTCTTTGTCGTGATGAATATCCCGTAATAAAAGCATCCTGAAAATTAGAATAAAAATTTACCCCATCTTGTTCAAACGTAATATAGTCTGGACGAATATACCCTTCTTCAAATGCAAAAAACTTAACTTTACAGCGTAAAGAAATTTCTTTTGCAATCACATGATAAAAACGACAATCCCCAAAACAGACAATCGCATCAATCTGATGCTCAATAATAAAATTTTCTAGCCATAATGGAAAATTTTCTAGCGTGTCTGTATAACTAAAACAATTCTGCATTGTTTTAGAAAAAAATTGATCGCCCCCATTAAAATTTACTTTGAAGCATTCAATTTTTTCTTGATTTAACCATTTCGCCAATCGAGTAAAAAAATTTCCCATTGGTCCTTGCAAAAGTAATACTCGGCGGGAGTCGAGTAAACTTTTCACATATTTCGACACTAAAATTTTACCTTAAAAAAAATACTACAACTATTTAAAAAAATTAATAAATTTAAATAAAAAGGGCTTAAAAGTTGGAAAGTATCTTATTTGACTTATGTGCTCAATGACATTTTCCGGCTGTATTGTTGGTAGTGTGTTAATTTTTGTAAAATTGTACAAAGGATACTCGATAAGAGTACAAAAAATCAACTTTTCACAAGATATTTTATGTGTTCTCCGCTCACATTTATATTCATCTTTTGTTAATCCCCACCCAGCATAAAAAGGTAAACCATAGCAGTAAACTTTAAGACCTCGTAATAAAGCTTCAAAACCACTTAAAGATGAAATCGTATGAACTTCATCGCAAATGTTAAAACAATCTAAAATAGATACTTTTTTCTCAATATAATTACAAAACTTCAGTGCAATATGATCTGGAATATTACCTACTCTTAAACCTTCAAGCACATCAGGATGTGGTTTATAAATAATGTAGGCAGTAGGATTTTTTTGACGGACCTTCTCCAATAAGGCTAAATTGGTTTTAATACCAACACCACCCAACTGAACCGACATATCATCTTCAACTTGCCCTATCACCAAAATTACACGATCTTGCTCAAATGGTCTTTGTAATGTTTCATGAACGCCTACATTATATTTTGTAATATTTAATTCAATAAGCATTTGCCATAAACTTATGGCACGAACATGTTCTTCTTCAGTTAAATCTGGGCGATATTGAAGTAAATTTTCTAATCTAGATGGGCGAGTTGCATCATAATAAATTCCGACATCATCAAAGACCAAAGAACAAGGTCGAATTAATTTTGCACCAAGACCAACAGATCGAATAAATCCATCTTCAACAGTAATGACATTTTCATAGCCTTGTTGCTTTAAATAATGTGCTTTTTTCCCCCAAGCAAGAACTGTGTCATTTTTATTTGGTTTACAAAATGAATAAAACGTGATCTGAGTTTTTGGAAAATTTAAAAAATCTCGAATAAATTTTCGTTTCCAACGACTAAAACCATAAGCTGAAATCAGATTAGGAACATATTTCTGCGCTTCAATATTTGGAATTAACAACTCTAAAATATCTTCTAATTCACATTTTTTACCTGTTATAGGATTTACATAACATGCATATTTTAAATATGCACATGCAAATAAATGCTCTAAGGAACGCTTTTTCCCTCTTCTCTCACCTATAATATGTAAAGGTGCATATTGATCATCTGTAAGTCCCCATCCTGCATACCAAGGAACACCAAAGCAATATACTTGCTTACCACAAAGTAAGGCTTCAAAGCCTAGCTGAGAACTCACCACAAATACATGACTAAACTGTGGTAATAATTCAATAGGATTATAATTCTGAGATAATACTTTTACACGTGGATGCTGTAAATCAACAAAATCAAAATGCCCTTGAGATTTCCCTGCTAATACATCAGGATGTATTTTCACCCAAATTGTCGCTGTAGGATAGTCGTCTAAAGCTTGTTGCAACATTAACTTAAATGTCTGCTGATTAGCTCCTGCATACTGAATAGATTGATCACCAAATGTTTGATCAACAACTAAAATATGTTGTTTCTCTGAATCAAATATTGTGGGATCTATATTGTCGAACTTCTGATTATATTTACTAATTTTATATTTTAAGATAGTTTCAATAATATGCTTTGCGCGAATATTAAGATCTTGATTTTCATCTAATAATATTACGTTTTCTAAATCTGATACTTGGTAAGCATCGAAATAAATTCCTAATTTATCTACAACCAAAGATAATGGAGAACAGCCATCTTTTCCCAAACCTAAAGAACGAATAAAACCATCCTCTAGACACAACACATCTAGACCATGCGTTTCTGCATAAGCTTTAGCTTTAAAAAAACTTTTTTTACGCCCCCAACCCAAAGCATAAACTTTGTCTAAATCTAAACATTTTTGAAAAATATAATAGGTTTTCTTTAACTTTTTAGAACCAAAATATTGCATAATAAATAATAGAAGCTATCTCAATTTTTAAGTTTAGTGCTCAAACTTTAACACGATATTAGTAATTTATGAAAAATTTAAGAATATTAAGCATTTTAGATGATTTTACGTATCAAAATTTAAAATTAGAGCCCTATGTAGAACTATTAACTAATAGACCTTTTTTATATTCTAAATATAATAAAATTGATCTTCTTTTGGTCGAATCAGCATGGCTTGGAAATCAAAGTAAATGGCGACATAAAGTTGCAAGTTATCCCAATCATCCTAAAAGAAATATCAATGATCTTAAAAAATTAGTACTATGGTGTAAAAATCATAATATACCTACAGTTTTTTGGAATAAGGAAGATCCTTATCATTATGATCAATTTATTGAAGCAGCCCAATTATTTGATTATATTTTTACTACAGATGAACTCAGCCTATCACAATATGCTATAGATGCTCCACATTCTAAAGCTACTACATTAACTTTTTTTATTCAGCCTCAATTACATTTTAGAAAAAACAATATTACCCCAATTAAAAGAACACTATTTACAGGAACATATCAAAAAAACCGACTCGATCATCGTACACTTTGGCAAAATAAAATTTTTGAAGCAGCAGCGCCTTATGGCTTAGACTTATACAATCGCCATATAAATAAATCGGATTATGAATTTCCTGAGTTATCTGGAGATGTTCACTACTTTAATCCTATTTCATACTCTAAAATTGTTGATATTTATAGAAGTTACCAACAAATTTTAAATGTAAATACAATTGTTCAATCCCCTACCATGTTTTCTCGTCGATTAATAGAGGTTATGGCATGCGGGCGTTTAGTCATAAGTAACCCAAGCCTTTCTATTCAAAACTTATTTCCAGAAATGTGTTTAGAAATTACAGCAGATGATGAAGCTTCTACATTATTCGAACAACTTCAATATGGTTATAGCATTCAACAAAAAAATATGATTAATTATGCGTATGAACATGTACATCAGCACTATACTGCTAAAGAATGGCTGAAAAAATTGCTTAAATATTGCAATATTGATCATGCTTATCTTTCATTATAAATGAGTAATCTTTTGTCAAATTTAGATTTATCTATTGTTATTCCAATTGATTTAAACCGTAGAAGTTGGGATATTTATAAACGCATTAAAAATTATGTACGTATTTTTGCACACTCAAATATTCAAATTATTTTAGGTTGCCATAATGAACCAAAATTTTGGGTCAGTTGTGTTCAAAAACTAATTACTCCTTATAATAATTTTAAATTATGTTTAGTTAGTACCCAAAAAAGTTCATTAGCTAAACTACGTAATATTGCGCTTAATCAAGTTCAAACACGTTATGTTTTATTTTTAGATGTGGATATTTATCCAGATATAGAAATAATTCAACAAGCATATAAATATACAATCAATAAGCCGAATACTTTAGCAATGTTTCCTTGCTTATATTTAAGTAAAATGGGAAGTAAAAAAATATATACGAAACCAACAACAGAGTTTATAAAAAATTATTATGATTTTAGACGTGATTTAATTCAACACTTAGCCTTTCCCTCTTCAATTATTTTAACAGATCTTGCTTCTGTTCAAGCAATAAATGGTTTTGATGAAGCCTATATTGGGCATGGTTATGAAGATTTTGACTTTATGCTACGTTTATTTAAATATAAAGGTTTAATTGAGTATACAAATGATATTTTAGTAGACGAACCTTATTTAGCACCATTAATGAGTATTGGCTTTAGAGCATTACTAGCAAAATCATGCTTGGAAATTCTATTATCACCTTATTATTTTTTACATATCTTTCATAAAAAAAATAAGCAAGAAAGTTATTATCGACTCCGTCAAATCAATCAAAATTACTTTAACTCTAAATTTCATATTATGATTAATATAAATCATGAGCTAGATAAATTAGCGCTATTACAAACATTTTTTATGCTTTTAAAAGACAAAAAAGAAAGCCCAAAATACGCTGTACTTTGGGCTGAAATAGAAGGGTATAAATTTAGAATAAACTCATATTAATTTTAGTTTCCAATACTTTTATATTTTTCTTGAAAACATCCATTCTTAATATCTCTATCTAATCGAGCTTCTGCATCCATCCACATCTTGCCTAATTTTTCATCCCAAGCCTTCCAAAACATAGAAAAACCACCTGGAAAAGGAGTAAACTCACCAAAAATAACTCCTTCAGATGAACTAAACAAATCGACTCTTACAAATGGAAGGGGAACATTAGATGATAATTTTCTTGCAGCATCTAGCATTTTTCGTACATTTCGAGCTAATGGTAAATTACTGTCAATTTTCCCAATATACTTACCAGTATTCTTAGCCTCTACAAGACTCTCATCATATAACTTATATGTTATCTCCCCATCTATCCCTTTGTGCTTTTGAAGAATTAAACCAACTTCACCATAAAAACAATAGAATTTCCAATCATCAAGCGCATAAAGTTTTCCATCATCAGGATATACTAACTCTTCCAACATCCACTTATTTGAAAATTTTTTTTCTTTCATAATTGAAAAAGCTTCTTCAATTATTTGTTGCTTACTAACCGTTCTATTCGTTAATAACTCATGATAATTTCCATGTTCATTATGACATAAATAAACACCTAATGAGCTATGTGCTTGTTCTGGCTTAAGAACAAATGAACCATCAATATCATTAATTTGAATATTCTCTAGCTTTTCATTTTTATAAAAAAGTTTAGGGCATTTAATACCTAAGTTTTCAACAAATGGGTAAGCTATAGACTTCATATCTAAACTAAAAATATAATCATGAAACTTTGATTTTACATTATCTCGTCTTATGTAAATTGCTTCTCTTACTTTATTCCTAAATGAAAAATTAGGTAATGTATTAGGCATCTAGACTTCCTATAAAGAATTTAAATATACTCAAATTCTACGTTCAATTTAAATTACTACTTTTTTTACATCAAAATCATCAAAAATTTCTGCATTTTTTAAGAAAAAGTCATCATCCGTTTGCCAAGTGTGATGTTCTCTTTCTTTACTTCTAAATGCTATAAAATTAAATGCATCTGATGAATAAATAGAGATTTTTAACTCTTTCAATCTAGCAAGAATAGATGAATCCTCTCCCTGATTCACAGGAGTAAATCCACCTATTTGATCAAATACTTGCTTTTTAATAACAAGTGTTGCTCCAAATACAAAATCTGTAACACGATGAGATTGATCTTTATATCTAATAATTGTTTTATTTGAACCTTCCAGATAAATAAAGATTTCTTTTTTACCAACTAAACCAAAATTACCATAACTAAATGGAATAATCATATCAGTTAAATAATTTTCAAAATAGAAATCATCATCATCCATTTTTGCTAAATATTCGCCTGTAGCAAAGGAAGCAGCTTTATTTAAACGTTCACCCAAAGTTACTGTATTATCATTTATTTCTATGATTTCAAATCTATGAATATTTGAAATTTTTTCAATTCCATCTTTAAGCCTTTTAATACCATTTACACTAAAACCTTGTGTAACCACAAATAGTTCTAAATTAGAATAATTTTGTCTACCTAAATTATCTAAAATACGATCTATATAATTTTCACGCATTGTAGCCATTAAAATAGATACTTTTGCAGGTGAATCATCATATTCAATATCAATAGAAGCTAAAATTTGCTTAACACGACTACTATATGTGTGCTTTAACATAACTTCACGATAACCACGATGAGCTAAATGTTTATATTTCCATTCATCTTGAAGTAGCTCTTTTGCAATATTAACTGCTTCTTCTGCATTTTTTGCAATTTGAACAATTCCAGGAAATTGTGTTTCTAGTGCTAATGATGGTGTAGATATTACAGGTGTTCCACATGCTAATAACTCGTAAACACGTCGTGACATCATTGTTGGTGAATCTGTAATAGTATTAACATTTAAGAAAATTTTGAAGCGTTTATATAAAACTGACATGGTTTTAAAATCAACAGCATCCCGAATTAAATGTCTATATTGCTCAGGGAAGTAATAACGTTCATTATTTAATTTAGACATGCGGTCATAAATAGCACCATTAAACTCTAATAATGCTGGAAGTAGTTGATCCATCTGTACTTTACGATCATCATGCCCCACAGAATAATAAGAGCCCGCGAAACAAATAGTTTCTTGTTCATAACGATTTCTATTAATAGGGTTACAAATAAATGGGTTAGCTGCAAAAACTAATGAAAAAACTTTTTTGCCTGGTAGGTCTCGCTTATAATCAGGAACCCTATTTTCATCTGTTGTAAAAATAATATCGCAGCGTTCTGCTATAGGTAAAAATTTTTCATAATGCATCGGATCTTCTTTATTCCAGAAGATAATTGGTAAGTTTCTATTTTTAGCAATACTAAGCGCATCTAAAAGCTTTTGTGCATTTGCATGTTGTAAACCAGGAGATGTAAAAGCATACTCCCAAGAACCACTATTGCCCTTCCAGCAACTCTCAATAAATAAAGCATTTGAAGTAGACTTCTGAATTTGCTCCACATAATTATTCTTATTTACTGGATATAATTTAAATTCATTACACCAAGAATTTTCAGAAATTTCATCAAGAATTGATAAAAATCTTGATTTACTCACAGCCTTTGGCCATTGTTTTTTTATAAAATCATATGAAATTAAAGGATAGTCCTTTTCTACATTAATTTCCTTAGCTAAGCTCTGTACTTTTGGCTGAATTAATTTATTTTCTCCATTAGTATTTACAGTAATGATTGGTGTATCTATTACTTTATTATCAGACACACTTACATTATTTAATTTTTTGGCTCTTAATTTTGCCTCATTCTTTAATTGTAAAATTCTATTCGGTAAGCTAACTAAACTTTCTAAACTTTTTTTACTATCAATTAGAGTTTTTCCAATTTGGAAAGAAATCGTACGTTCTAAATCACGCTCTTCTTTACCATCTTCAAATTTCCCTACAAATTGAGTAAGTTCTTGTTTAAACAACCCAGCAACTTCTCGTCTATGTAAAGTAATTTCATTAAGAACTTGTAATATCGAGGTCGATAAATTTGTATTTTTATCTTCCATAACTTGTATAATTTTTTGCAATAAATATTGGGTGTCTTTTTTTAAATCCTCAACCATTACAGCCCTATTATCAACTATCTCTTTTGATAAGCTCTGTAAGGATATCTGATTTTTTTTAACAAAACCTTCTAATCGTAAGACAGGTTGTGAAATTTCACTTTCAATTAATTCCGCAAAAACTTCACGACTATGTAAAATATCATTGATAATTCGTTTTGTAAAAACAAAATAATTTTCATTATTTTGTATTACAGTCTCATTTAAATCAGAACTCATTTTTTTTAAAATATCTTGCTCTTTCTGCAAACTATCTAGTTCCAATTTAAGACTTTGAGTTATCTCTAATAAATTATCTAATCGTTGCTTTATATCAGAACCATTAGCAGCAATTACTTGCTCTAATGGTTTAATATTTTCAGCAAGATGACTAGCAATTTCTATAGATTGAGCGTCTGCAACCTTTTTCTGCCTTCTTGGTGAAACCACAGATTTCATCTTATTACCCCACAAAACTCATAACTGCTGAATCTAAATTCACAAACTCTTTATGATTTACTAAAATAGCAACTACATCAGCCTCAGCTATTGCTTGCGCCAATGAACATAAAGTGCCTTGTGTAATTTTTTGAGGTAAAGTATGAATATTTGGTTCTACTAATAGCAAATCAATATTTGAATTTCTACCCATCATTTGCGCAATTTCCACTGCTGGGCTTTCTCTTAAATCATCAATATTTGGTTTAAATGCTAAACCAAGTAAAGCAACTTTTGGCTTACGATCTAAATTTCCTAATTGTGCAATTTCTTGCTCAATTTTTTCAACAACCCACTTAGGTTTATAATCATTTACTTCACGTGCTGTCGCGACCATACGTGCAAGATCTGGTGTTTTATTTACAATAAACCATGGGTCTACAGCAATACAATGTCCACCAACACCAGCACCTGGACTTAAAATATTCACACGTGGGTGACGGTTAGCTAGAGCAATTAACTCCCAAACATTAATATTTAAACGATCGCTAATTAAAGATAATTCATTTGCAAATGCAATATTAACATCGCGGAAAGCATTTTCTGTCAGCTTAGTCATTTCTGCCGTACGGGCATTGGTTTCAACTAAATCACCTTTTACAAAAATTCGATATACTTCCGCAGCTTTTTTAGCACATTCAGGAGTAATCCCCCCAATTGTACGGTCATTTTCAACCAATTCACGAATCACTTGACCAGGTAATACACGCTCTGGACAGTATGCAACATGAATATCAATATTTTGGTCTGTATCAACTTTAGGAAATGTTAAGTCAGGGCGTAATTCTGTAAGCCACGTTACCATCTGCTCCGTAGCACCTACTGGAGAGGTCGACTCCAAAATCACAATATTCCCTTTTTCCAATACAGGTGCAATTGTTTTTGCTGCTGCCTCTATATAAGAAAGATCTGGTGTATGGTCTTCACCTTTAAATGGTGTAGGTACTGCAATTAAAAATGCATCTGCAGATTCTGGTATTAAAGACGCTTTTAAATGCCCAGTCGAGACAACTTGTTTAACAATTTCCTCTAGACCAGGCTCTACAATATGAATTTTACCTTGATTAATTGTATCAATTGCATATTGGTTTACGTCTAAACCAACCACTTGAGCCCCAGCATATGCAAACATTGTTGCTGTTGGTAACCCAATATACCCCAAACCACTCACAGACACTTTCTTAATAGATGACATAATAATTTACTTTTATCTAACACTAACAAAAAATAAGCTTTAAAACTTCGGAATAAAAAGTATTTACCTTTAGGCAAATACTTTTTGCACTTGTTCTTCCTGCATTTGCTCTAAACCATATGCAGCTTTAATTGCATTCACAATACGTTGACACGCTTTCCCATCACCATAAGGGTTATGCGCTTGACTCATCGCTTTATGTAATACTTCATTATTTAAAAGCTCTGAAACATGCTTCACAATAGAATCTTCAAGAGCTCCAATTAATTTTACAGTTCCAGCTTGAACTGCTTCTGGTCGCTCTGTCGTATCTCTCATTACTAATACAGGAATACCTAAAGAAGGTGCTTCTTCCTGAATACCACCAGAGTCTGTTAAAATTAGGTAGCTATGCTGCATTAGCCAAATAAAAGGTAAATATTCTTGTGGCTCAATTAATTTAATATTTGAAATACCATCTAAATATTTATATACAGGACCAGAAACATTTGGGTTCATATGTACAGGATAAATAAACTCGATTTCAGGATATTTCAAAGCTAATTTTTTTAATGCCTTGCATATATTTTCAAAACCTTCACCAAAGTTTTCACGACGATGTCCGGTAATCAATACCCATTTTTTTGTTAAATCTAATTGTTTAAATTTTTCCTGCATTTCTAAATGCAAAGAAGCATGCGTATCTAATTTGTTTTTAATAAATAGTAAAGCATCAATAACCGTATTTCCTGTTACATAAATACAGTCACTCGGTTTTTTCTCTTGCTTTAAGGAAGCTGCCGCTGTTGTTGTTGGTGCAAAATGAAACTTTGCTAAAGTTCCTGTTAATTGTCTATTCGCCTCTTCTGGCCAAGGAGAATATAAATTATATGTACGCAAACCAGCTTCTACATGTCCAATATCAATTTTTTGATAAAATGCTGCTAATGATGCACTTAATGTTGTGCTTGTATCACCATGTACTAAAACTAAATTAGGCTGAAAGTCTTGATAAACTTCAGACAATCCCAATTGCATTTTTGCTGTTAATTCAGTAAGACTCTGATTTGGCTTCATAACATTTAAGTCATAATCAGCATTAATTGTAAATAGCGAAAGTACTGAATCAAGCATTTGACGATGCTGTGCAGTTATACAGACTTTTGCCTCAATTAAATTATCATTTTGCAAAGCGTGTACTAAAGGCGCCATTTTTATGGCTTCAGGTCGAGTTCCAAAAACTAGTAATACTTTAAACATATTTATACCCATTCCTTTAAGCTTTTAATCATCACTTGCATTTAGTCTGTACAATTAAGGTAAAAAACATAAACAATTATATTAAAAGCATAAGATTATTTTTGACTAGTATACTATATTAATACTAATATCTTTCACATTAAAGTATATTTAAAAGCTTTGTTTTTATTATACTTAATTGCAATTTTTACAATCGCACCATATAGTACACATTATAATTAACTTACAAGATATTTATCACAATTTCACATATTTTATTTAAATATTTTCTTACATAAAATTTTATTATTCAAATTTTAATTTTTTCTTTAAGTATTCAAAAAATTAGCATTTTCATATTTCATTTGGAGTACAATATTTTTCACAAAACAATAAGCAGCATCAAAAAAAATTACACCCACAAAAACAAATATATGATTTACAAGATAAATCAATAATATAACGACAACCCGTAATAGATAGACAATATTGACTTTTTTTGTTCACAAAAAATATAATTTTTAAAAATTTATGCTATTTTTTATTTATACCCCACAAATAACGCGCAAAATGCATTTTTCAAAATGCTGGAAATATATATTAAAAAATCATAATCATATATATTTTAAATATATAAATAAGCCCTCTTTAAAAATAAAAAGGGCTTATTTATAGAATAACGTGAAAGATATGCTGTGTATTATTTATACTTATAAGTCTAGAGCCACTTTCGCCATAACAGCTAAATGATAAAGCACTTGCGTGATTCCTCGCGTTACCTCAATCGATTTGGTTTGAACTTTCGGTAATACTAAAATTTCATCACCTTGTTTAATTTTAGTATTTTTAGACACTAATTCTGTTTTACCATTTTGACTCATGACAATGACTTTAGATTTATTCGATTTCTGGCTGAAACCACCAACCTGATCTATGTAATCCATAGCCGTTTGATTCTTTTTGTATTCCACACCATTCGGAAATGAAACCTCACCATGAACCATCACTACAGAAGTTTTTTCAGGAATCTTTAAAACATCACCTTGTTCTAAAATTACATCATGATATGTACTAGGATCTAGAACCACTTGACCACTTGGCTGAATTTTTCGTGCCTTCGCAATAAATTGTTTGACTAACTCAGCATCTTTAGAACGTAAATTTGCTTCTTCTTGGGTGCTTGAACGTGCATTAAATGTTGCATCTTCTAACTTATCTAAAGAAACATTGAGCATTTCTTTTTGGCGTGTTGCGACAGAAGGTCTATACAACTGCAAAGAATCCATTTCCGCTAATTGATTTGGATTTAACTGTGCTAAAACATCTGAAAGCTTTGAACCATAAGGTAAAACTACAGCATGTGCACCATTATGCGCACCTTCTACACGAACCTGAATAGTTCCTGCATAACGGTCTGCTGTTACAGTTACAATATCACCATCTTCTACAGGTACGTGCCCTGCTTGTTTCACATCATAATATTCACTACGGTATTCAGAACCTTGACGGCGTTGAATACTTACATTGGTCGCACCTGGTTTAAGTTTGGCAAATGACAATGCTTGAGCTAGTGAAATCGTTGGACTATCAAATTCAAAATCATTTTGGTTATAAACTTCACCCGTTACATTAAAGGTATGTGTGCGCTGTCCTACAACAATTACATCACCATCTCTAAATGAAAATGGGCGTAAATGTCCATTCAATAAAAAGTCATATAAATCGATATGTTGTACAGTTTGCCCATTACGCATCACTTTAATATTAATGTAACTACCACGTTCAGGATCTACACCACCTGCACGATCTAAATAAGCAATCGCGCTATCATTTGCTACGCCACCATAGTTCCCTGGCTGGTTTACAAATCCTGTTACTAATACTTTTACAGGTTGTGCTTGCTCAAGTGCTGCATAAACTCCTACGTTTGATGCATAAATACGGCGTACATGCGATTCAATTACAGACTGTAAATTTCCGTTGCTTATACCTTCAACTCTGACAGGACCAACGTTCGGAATGAAAATATTTCCTTGTGGATCAACTTTTTGTGTTCCAGCAAATTGATATGCCCCCCAAAGACGTAAATTAATACTATCTCCAGGATTAACGACATAACTATTATTAAAAGTAGAACCTGCTGTCGAGGCAAATGCACCCTTAAATAACTGTGAACCAAACATTGTATTATCTGTTTGATATTTCATTGAATTACTAGGTGAAAGATCAATAATTGACTCATTATTTAAAATTGTATTTTCAGATGATGAGGTATTAATATTTCCACCAATACTTGACAATTCAGCTGGAAGTAAACTCTGATCTACTGCATACGTTGCCGTAGTACATGCCAAGGATAAAACTGATAATAACGCAATTTTTTTCATAGACTTATTCCTTGTGCTCACGAACAATAGAACGGATTAACATCCCAATTCCAAAAAGAATATTCAACACAATAAATGATGTAAAACTAATATAAAATTTACGAGGATATTGAGCATCTTGAGCAAGCATTGGCTCTGCAATAATCACTAATTTTTTCAATTTACGCGACGCTTCTAAACGCGCTTTTTCAAGTGAAGCTAAAGAAATTTTATATAAATCTGTAGCAAAACCAACCTGTGCTTTTAATGCTTCAAAGTCAGCAACATTTTTATTTAATTTCGCATTACTTGGTGATGTTAACTTTGCACTTTCACTCGCAATTTGCTCTTGTACAGATTGAATTTGACTGCGTACAGCGACCACTTGTGGTGCATCTGGTGTTAAGTAGCTCAGTAATGTACGTTCTTCAGTTTTTAACTGTGCTAAATTTGCCTGTAAGCTTGAAATTAAAGTTGCAACTGCCTGAGCTTGTAATTCAGGATCAAAAATTTCATTTTCATTTTGATAAGTTAAAACAGCCTGGCGAGCTTGTTCTAATTGACTACTTGCATCTTTAAATTGTTTTTCTGCAAAACGCTGTTGCTCTTCTGCAATATTTTTTGAAACTTCATTAATAAAAGCATCGCTTTCTTTTAAAATTTCTTTATTTAATTTTAATGAAAATTCAGGTGAAAAAGCTTGATCATTAATTTTGAGCATCATACTTTGCTCATCTAATTCAACCTTAACCATTTTATTATAATATTCTACTAAGTCTTCAATAGATGCATCTTCTGGTAAAGCAAAAACAGGGTCTTGAACTGAAGAAAACTCTTTTCTTAAGTTTAACTTTTCATTCAGTTTTACAACCATATCACGAGAAGCAATATATTCTTTTAAAATTTGTGAATCTTCTCGGCTTGTACTTGACACACCAAATAATGCCCCTAACCCAGATGAATCAGACACTTGTGTATCTGCAACCTGCTTAACCAATACCAGTGAAGAAGACTGATAACGATCTTTTGCAAATGAAAATAAATAAACAATAATTATCAAAAGTGGAATTAAGACACAGCAGATATATGCAATCCAAAGTGACTTTTTAAATTTAGTTTGCATATGCTTTATATACCTCTATCGCATTTTGTATATCATCGAAATATTCTGCTTTTCCATCACGTACTAAAAAAGCCACATCACAATTTGTTGTTAAATCTTTTAAATTATGTGAAACCATGATGATATTTGAACTTTCTTTTAACTCATTCAGTAATTTTTGACTTTTATTTCGAAATGATGCATCACCAACAGCACCAGCTTCATCTAGCAAATAATAATCAAAATTAAATGCCATACTTAAGCCAAAGCCAATACGACTTTTCATACCACTTGAATAACTTTTGACAGGCATATCAAAATATTTTCCAATTTCAGCAAACTCTTCAACGAAGTTCACCACATATTCTACTTCTTCTTCGGTACTCACATATAAACGAGCAACAAAGCGACAGTTTTGGCGTGCACTTAAACTGCCTTGAAAACCACCAGATAATGCAACTGGCCAAGAAATAGATTTATTGGTAATGACTTGTCCTGCATCGGCATAATCAATACCACCAATAATGCGTAATAAGGTGCTTTTCCCTGCTCCATTTTTACCAAGCAAAGCCACACTTTTATTTTCGGGTAAAACAGCATTTAAATTTTTAAATACATAATGACGTCCTTTAGGCGTCACATAAGACTTGGTTAGACCTTTTAATTCTATCATTTTGATCTCACCATTCGTTTTTCAAAACGTTTATATAGCAATAAACCAAGAAATAGTGTACCTACGAGCCACTCTATAAAATAACTCAAACTAATTCCCTGAACTAAAGCATAGGTAGGAGAAACTGCGTGACGCATATTTTCAAAAATATGAATTAATGGATTCCAAAGTAAATATTCTCTATAGGGCATCGGTATAATTTGTATAGAATAAATAATTCCTGAAAGTAAATATAAAAGGAAAAATAAAACGTTTAAAACTTTTTGGATTTCTTGTGAAAAGTCAGCAATGACCATAAACACAAGACTACAGGCAAACATAAATAGAAATAATAATGCCCAATACATTAAAAGCTGTGGAATAGCTTCAAAACTAATATGAAAACCGAACCAAATTAGAGCGATGCTAAAACCAATATAAGCAATGAATTTAAGTATAAGTTCTAAAAAGTTTCGTGCTATCACAGCATCTACAGGCTTCACAGGTTTATAACTAAATAAACCTTTATTTGACTGCACTGCACTCATGGCTTGCGTAACGCCTGTACGAAACATATAAAATGGAATAATGCCATTCACCAAAAAAACTACAAAATCAATACCAGGTGAAACTCGATCTCGAATTGTTCCAAAAATTAAAATTAATATACCAATTGTCAACAATGGCTCTAAAAACACCCAAAAATATCCTAAACGGTATTTTCCGAATCGCGTTTGTAACTCACGTAATAATAGTGCCCGTATTGAAGAATACATGACTGCTAATCCACCACGAGGCTTTAAACGTGGTAGCTTTCTTAGTGAAACAGAGTTGGCATTTTTTTTCATTTTCGAGTTAAAAACAACCTATTCAATGAGTATTATTCACATAATTAGAAACCATAATAACGACTCTAAATCCATTAATAAAGATATTATTTTTAATCGACTAAAATGTATAAAAATTCTTTTAATTTAAGTATTTTGCCTATTTTAATTTGATTATATTTTTATACATTATTCTTCTGTACAAATGTTTAATAAACACTCAAAAAATCATTTTATTTATTCTCCTTAGCTATTCAACGCTTCTTAGACTGTGTATAACAATGTCTTCATAGGGAAAGTCAATAGTCATAGGCAAATACGTTCAAAACGCGTTAAACTATGTCAATTAATGCAATTAAACTGTCTGATATAGACATCAAAAAGGTGAAGGTCAATGCCGCTCAATACTGTTGAAGAGCTTGTAGCTGATATCCGTGCAGGAAAAATGGTCATCTTAATGGATGATGAAGATCGTGAAAATGAAGGTGAT
Source organism: Acinetobacter equi (assembly GCF_001307195.1). Taxonomy (NCBI): domain Bacteria; kingdom Pseudomonadati; phylum Pseudomonadota; class Gammaproteobacteria; order Moraxellales; family Moraxellaceae; genus Acinetobacter; species Acinetobacter equi. Next base: position 774,748 of record NZ_CP012808.1, read on the forward strand.
CTTGTTATCGCTGCCACGCATGTGCGACCTGAAGATATTAACTTTATGATTACGCACGCTCGTGGTTTAGTGTGTCTAACCTTGAGCCGTGATCGTTGTCAGCAACTTGCTCTCCCATTAATGGTTGATGCAAACGGTGCTCAACATGGTACAAACTTCACACTTTCAATTGAAGCGGCTGAAGGAATTACTACGGGTATTTCAGCAGCAGAACGTGCTCATACCATTCAAACAGCTGTTGCAGCACACGCTAAACCACAAGATATTGTACAACCTGGTCATATCTTCCCGCTTATGGCTCAACCAGGTGGTGTTTTACACCGTGCAGGTCATACCGAAGCGGGTTGTGATTTAGCCCGTCTTGCAGGTCTTGAACCAGCATCTGTTATTTGTGAAATTATTAAAGAAGATGGTACGATGGCGCGTCGTCCAGATCTTGAAATTTTTGCAGAAAAACACGGTCTAAAAATTGGTACAATTGCTGATCTCATTCACTATAGAATGACCAATGAGCAAACTGTTGAACGTATTGACCAACAAACACTAGATACAGAATACGGCACATTTGAACTTTTCCGTTACCGTGAAATTGGTAATCCAGATATTCATTTAGCGTTAGTTAAAGGCGAACCTTCTAGTGGTGTAACCACAGTTCGTGTACATGGATTTAATCCTGCACGTGATTTGCTTAAACTCAATAAGCAAGATGGTGAACCTGCTTGGAATTTAGATAAAGCACTTAAAACTATTGCAGATAGTGATCGCGGTGTTTTAGTGTGGATTGGTCAACGCCATTTACAAGATTTAGGTCCAGCTTTAGATACCTTAAAAGCACCAAAGAATGTAAAATCAAATTCGGCACTTTCACAGCAATACCAAACCATTGGTGTTGGTGCACAAATTTTACGTGATTTAGGTGTTGAGAAAATGAATCTTCTCAGCTCTCCATTACGTTTCAATGCCCTTTCAGGCTTTAATTTAGAAGTGGTGGAATATATCACCGCAGATCAACCATCTGAGAAATAATCGAGGTTTCTATGGCTGTTCGCCGTATTGAAGGTTTGTTACATCTCGCGAACGAAGACCGTTACGCGATTTTAGTTGGTCGTTTTAATAGCTTTGTTGTCGAACATCTACTAGATGGTGCAATTGATACATTGAAACGTCATGGCGTATCAGATGATAATATCACTGTTGTTCATGCACCAGGTGCTTGGGAACTTCCTGTCGTTGCTAAAAAATTAGCTGCGTCAGATCGTTTCGATGCCATCATTGCATTAGGCGCTGTGATTCGTGGTAGCACACCTCACTTCGACTTTGTTGCTGGTGAATGTGCTAAAGGTCTAGGCGTGGTTGGTCTAGATACTGGCTTGCCAGTAATTAATGGTGTACTTACTACGGATAGTATCGAACAAGCGATTGAACGCTCTGGTACAAAAGCAGGTAATAAAGGTAGCGAAGCTGCCCTTACTGCAATTGAAATGGTTAACTTGTTAAAGGCTATTTAACGCTATGTCGCAAACACTTCAAGCAGCTTATGCAGCAAAACGTAAAGCACGTCGCTTTGCTGTACAAGGAATTTATGAATGGCAAATGAGCCACAATCCTGTGCATGAAATTGAAGCACGTACACGTGTTGAAAATGCAATGCATAAAGTGGATCTCAGCTATTATCATGAATTGTTGACTCAAGTGGTTGCCAATCATGAAGCATTGGATGCGCTCTTAATCCCTGTGCTTGATCGTGAGATTAGTGCCTTAGATGGTGTTGAACTCGCGACGCTACGTCTCGGTGCATATGAATTAAAAGAACATCTTGAAATTCCATATCGTGTTGTTTTAGATGAAGCAATCGAGCTTGCTAAACATTTTGGCGGTGCAGACAGCCATAAATACATCAATGGTGTATTAGATCGTTTAGCAACAACTTTACGTGCAGCAGAAAAACAACAAGCTAATTAAGTTTTAAGTAGATTTGTTGTATGGCTGAGTTTTCGATTATCGACACCTATTTTAATCGCAAGAATCAATATTCTGTCGATTTAGGGGTCGGTGACGACTCAGCCTTGCTCACTCCCCCTCCACAGCAACAATTGGTCATCTGTGCCGATACTCTCGTTGCTGGTCGACATTTCCCATTAGATACTAATCCACATGCTGTTGGCTGGAAATCTGTTGCTGTCAATTTATCTGACATTGCTGCAATGGGTGCAAAACCACATAGTATTTTATTGGCATTGAGCTTACCCCAAATTGATCATGCTTGGCTCAAAGGTTTTAGCCAAGGTCTTTATGATTGTTGCGATCAATTTGGTGTGAGTTTAATTGGTGGTGATACCACTCAAAGCCCTCATTTAACCATTTCTGTTACGGCACTTGGTTGGATTGAACAAGGGAAGTCTGTACTTCGTTCAGGTGCTAAAGTTGGTGATTATATCTGTGTAAGTGGTACCGTTGGTGATGCTGCTTTTGCACTACATCATTTAGGACATCTATTACAAAAACGCTTAGATTATCCAACACCACGTTGTGAACTAGGAAATATTCTCAAAAATTATGCAAATAGCATGATTGATATTTCAGACGGTCTTGCACAAGATTTAGGACATATTTTAAAAGCATCAAATGTTGGTGCAATTCTAGATATTGATCAACTACCTATTTCACCAGAATTAGAAAACTTAGAACAAAATAAACTTTTGCAATATACCCTTGCAGGAGGAGATGATTATGAGCTATGTTTTACATTATCTCCTGAGAAATATGAAGCACTTAAATCTAACAAAATTGATACTCCTATTACAAAAATAGGGAAAATTACTCAAGAATTAGGATTACACTTCACTCAAAATAATCAACTTCAATTATTAGAGTTTAATGGATACCAACACTTTGCATAAGCCAGCTATTAAATTTAAAGACATGTCTTGGTTTAACCGTTTCATCGTATTTTGCGGTGTCGGTTTTGGTTCAGGACTTGCTCCTAAAGCACCTGGGACTTTTGGTTCAGCTTTTGCTTTACTTTTTGTCCCTATTTGGCTTTTTTTAGGCTTTTGGAACTCTGTTATTGCCATTATATTAATGTCTTTAATTGGTATTTATATTTGTGGTCATACTGCCAAAGTCATGGGTGTTCATGATGATGGTCGGATTGTTTGGGATGAATTCGCTGGACAATCTATTACATTTCTTCCTCTCATTTATTTTTCTCAAATAAGTTGGTCTTGGATTTTTATTGCATTTGCACTCTTCCGCTTATTTGATGTTTGGAAACCTTGGCCGATTCGTGTTATTGATCGCCAAGTTGGTGGCGGTTTCGGTATAATGTTTGACGACATTATTGCTGGCATTTGGGCTGCTCTTTGTATTCTCCTGTACCTCTATATCTCACTGGCTTAAAGCCAAATTTCCAAGGTGTATTATGTCAACTTCTGTGATTATTCTTGCAGCAGGCAAAGGAACTCGAATGCGCTCGAATTTGCCAAAAGTATTACAACCTCTTGCAGGACGCCCTCTTCTCGGCCATGTTATTGAGACTGCAAAAAAACTAAATGCAGAAAATATTATTACTATTTTTGGGCATGCTGGAAATTTAGTTCAACAAGCATTTTCACATGAAAATATTCAATGGGTTGAGCAAAAAGAACAACTTGGAACAGGTCATGCCGTTAAAGTGACACTACCTGTATTACCAACAGAAGGTGTATCACTCATTTTATCTGGTGATGTTCCTTGTATTAATCCAACAACCTTAGAAAAGCTACTCAGCGTTTCACGTGAAACAGGTATTGGGCTTGTTACACTCACTTTAGATGATGCTACAGGCTATGGTCGAATTGTTCGTCATAATAATAAAATCCAAGCGATTGTAGAACATAAAGATGCATCTGATGAACAACGTCAAATTAAAGAAATTAATACCGGCATTTATTGTGTAAATAATGCAAAATTACACGAATGGTTACCTAAAATCAGCAATGAAAATGCTCAAGGTGAATATTATTTAACCGACATTGTTGCAATGGCAATTGAAGATGGTTTGGAAGTTGCATCTGTAGAGCCAGAACTTGCATTTGAAGTTGAAGGCGTAAATGACCGTATTCAATTAGCAGCACTTGAACGTGAATTTCAACGTTATCAAGCACAACAATTAATGAAGCAAGGCGTACATTTAATTGACCCTCAACGTTTCGATTTACGTGGTGAATTACTTGTAGGACAAGATGTTTGTATCGACATCAATGTTATTATTGAAGGCCATTGCGAATTTGGTAACAATGTACAAATTGGTGCTGGATGTATCATAAAAAATACAAAAATTGCAGCAGGAACTGTTGTTAAACCTTATAGTATTTTTGAAGATGCCAATGTCGGTGAAAATACAGCAATTGGTCCTTTTGCACGCCTGCGTCCTGGTACTCATCTTGCCAATGAAGTTCATATTGGTAACTTTGTTGAAGTTAAAAACTCAAATATTGGCTTAGGCTCTAAAGCTAATCATTTCACTTATCTTGGTGATGCTGAAGTCGGTGCTGGCTCAAACATTGGTGCAGGAACAATTACCTGTAACTACGATGGTGCAAATAAATTTAAAACCATCATTGGTGATCATGCATTTATTGGATCTAATAGCTCATTGGTTGCCCCTGTTGTTATTGCAAATGGTGCAACAGTTGGTGCTGGTTCTACAATTACTCGTGATGTTGCCGAAAATAGTTTAGCTGTAGAACGCTCTAAACAATTTTCTAAAGAAAATTATCAACGTCCAGAAAAAGTTAATAAATAAGGGGGATTTATCATGTGTGGTATTGTCGGTGGCGTTGCAGAGCGTAATATCAGTAATATTCTAATTGAAGGCTTAAAACGCTTAGAGTATCGTGGCTACGATTCAGCAGGTTTAGCACTTATTAATCAAGGACAAATTCTCCGTGAACGTCGTGTAGGTAAAGTTGTTAATTTAGAACAAGCTGTTTTAGATGCACAATTAAATGGTTCATTAGGTATTGCTCATACGCGCTGGGCAACACATGGTAAACCTACTGAAAATAATGCTCATCCTCATATTTCAGGTAATGTTGCTGTTGTTCATAACGGTATTATTGAAAATTACCAAGAACTCAAAGATCAGCTTGAAACTTTAGGCTATATTTTTACTTCACAAACAGATACTGAAGTTGTCGCACATTTAGTCAATGATGCTTTAAAATCTACACCTAGCTTATTAGAAGCAGTTCGTTTAGTAGTACCAAAACTTAAGGGTGCTTATGCACTTGGTATTATTCATACAGATCATCCCGATGAACTTATCACTGTACGTGAAGGCTCTCCTCTTGTCATTGGTGTGGGAATTGGTGAAAACTTTATCAGTTCAGACCAACTTGCTCTTTTGCCAATTACTAATCGTTTTATTTACCTTGAAGAAGGTGATATTGCACGTTTAACAAGAACAACAATTGAAGTTTTTGTAGATGGTCAATTGGTTGAACGCCCTATTACAGAATTAGATGCTACAGTCACTAATGCTTCTAAAGGTCGTTATAAACACTACATGCTCAAAGAAATTTATGAGCAACCTGAAGCGATTAAACAAACCATTTCTCAAGCATTAAATGGTAATGCATTACGTGAAGATTTCTTAGCGAATGCAAATGATCAATTTAAGAATATTCAGCAAATTCAAATTATTGCCTGTGGTACAAGTTATCATGCAGGGATGATTGCGAAATATTGGTGTGAACAGCTTATTGATTTACCATGCCAAGTTGAAATTGCAAGTGAATTCCGTTATCGCTCACCTGTTATTGTGAATCAAACATTATATCTATGCATTTCCCAATCAGGTGAAACAGCAGATACATTGGCTGCTTTACGTGACATTCAAAAGCGTGCAGTAAGCAAACATTTAGACATTACAACAATGGCTATTTGTAACGTTGCAACCTCCTCTATGGTTCGTGAAACAAATTATAGCCTTTTAACGCTCGCTGGTCCTGAAATTGGTGTTGCTTCAACTAAAGCATTCACCACACAACTTGCAGCATTAATGCTCTTAGTTTTAAAAATTGGTACAGTTAAACAAACTATTACAGCAGAACAAGTTTCTCAACTGATTGCTGACCTTTGGCATATTCCTAAAATTCTTTTAGATACTCTACAAAATAATAATGAAATTTTAGCATTATCGGAATTGTTTGTAGAAAAACAGCATTGTTTATTCCTAGGGCGTGGCACGCACTTCCCTATCGCTTTAGAAGGTGCTCTAAAACTCAAAGAAATTTCGTATATTCATGCTGAAGGTTATGCTGCTGGTGAACTCAAACATGGTCCATTAGCTCTCGTAGATAACGAAATGCCTGTCGTCATTCTCGCTCCGAAAGATGACATGTTAGATAAATTAAAATCTAATATGGAAGAAGTTCAAGCACGTGGTGGAGAACTTTTTGTCTTTGCGGATGAAAATAGTGGTATTAAATCGAAAGACCGTCAACATGTTGTCAATGTACCAACTGTACATCCAACGCTTGCGCCAATTGTTTACAGTATTCCAATTCAATTACTATCTTATCATGTGGCAGTATTGCGTGGTACAGATGTTGACCAACCACGAAACTTAGCAAAATCTGTAACAGTTGAATAATAGATAAAAAAAGCTGGAAATTTTCCAGCTTTTTTCTAATTTTTGGAAAGTAGAAATGACAAAGCTAAATTGTTTTAAAGCTTATGATATTCGTGGAAAATTGGGTACAGAACTCAATGAAGACATAGCATATAAAATTGGTCGTGCTTATGGTCAAATTTATCAACCCAAAACAATTGCCGTTGGTTGTGATGTACGCTTAACGAGTGAAGACCTTAAACAAGCAACAATCCGTGGCTTAAATGATGCTGGTGTGAATGTCATTGATTTAGGAATGACAGGTACTGAAGAAGTTTACTTTGCTGCATTCCATTTAGATGTTCAAGGTGGTATTGAAGTTACAGCAAGCCATAATCCAATGGATTATAATGGCATGAAATTGGTTCGTGAGAATGCTCGCCCAATCAGTGCGGATACAGGTTTAAAAGAAATTCAATCACTCGCTGAATCTAATCAATTTATTGAAGTAGCAAATAAAGGTACTACAGAAAAATATAATATTTTACCTGAGTTTGTAGAGCATTTGATGACTTACATTGAGCCTACAAAAATTCGCCCACTCAAACTTGTCGTAAATGCAGGAAATGGTGCTGCTGGGCATGTGATTGATGCCATTGAAGAAAAATTCAAGCAACTTCAAGTTCCTGTAGAATTCATTAAAATCCATCATGAAGCAGATGGTACTTTCCCGAATGGTATTCCTAACCCTATTTTAATTGAAAACCGCGATAGCACACGTAATGCCGTCATTGAACATCAAGCAGATATGGGTATTGCATGGGATGGTGACTTTGATCGTTGCTTCTTATTTGATGAAAAAGGGCAATTTATTGAAGGTTACTATATTGTTGGTCTATTAGCTCAAGCATTCTTATTAAAACAATCTGGCGAAAAAGTGGTACATGATCCTCGCCTTGTTTGGAATACACTTGATGTCTTAGAACAATACAATGGTATAGCAGTTCAATCTAAATCTGGTCATGCATTTATTAAAGATGTAATGCGTGAACATAATGCTGTTTATGGCGGTGAAATGAGTGCTCACCATTACTTCCGTGACTTCGCTTACTGCGATAGTGGTATGATTCCATGGTTGCTGACTTTATCTGTATTATCTGAAACTCAACAATCGCTCTCTTCATTAGTAGAAGATATGATTACTAAATTCCCTTGCTCAGGTGAAATTAATTTTAAAGTGACAGATACGCAAATCACGATTCAAAAGATTTTTGATCATTTTGCGCCACAAAATCCAAGTATTGATAAAACTGATGGCATTAGTTTAGATTTTGGTGCTTGGCGTTTAAATGTTCGTGCATCGAATACAGAACCTCTATTACGCTTAAATATTGAAAGCCGTTTAGATAAACAACCAAAACCTATGCAAAGTTATGTAGACGAATTAACACAATTAATTCAAGCTTAATTTGCAATAAAAAAGAGCTCTAAAGGGCTCTTTTTTACGTATTATTTATACCCATTTGGATTTTTGTTCTGCCAATTCCAACTATCAATCAGCATATCTTCTAAAGAAAGCTCCGCAACCCAACCTAACTCTTGTTGAGCGCGTTGACTATCTGCATAAAAGCTTGCTAAATCACCTTCTCTTCGAGGAGAAAATTCAAATGGAATTTTAATATTATTCACTTTTTCAAAGGTTTCTTTAATTTTTAAAACAGAAATAGGCGTTCCTGTTCCAATATTCCAAGCACGGCAACCTATATTATTGAGCCTATTTTCAATTGCTAAAACATGTGCTTTAGCTAAATCAACCACATGAATAAAATCTCGTTCACATGTTCCATCTTCAGTTGGATAATCACATCCGAAAATAGAAAGTTTATCACGACGACCTACCGCAACTTGAGTCACAAAAGGCATGAGATTATTTGGAATACCTTGTGGATCTTCCCCAATATTCCCACTTTTATGCGCACCAACAGGATTAAAATATCGTAATAAGGCAATTGACCAACGTTCATCTGCCAAAGATGTTTTTTGCAATAATTGCTCCACAATCATTTTGGTATAACCATAATTATTCGTAGGTATACCTAATGGCATATCTTCGTGATACGGAGAAATATTATTTTCACCATATACCGTTGCAGAAGAGCTAAAAACTAAATTAAAAACTTGCGCTTTTTCCATTGCTTTAATCAAGCAAATAGAACCACCAATATTATGATCAAAATAAGCTAGTGGAATTTTTTGACTTTCACCAACTGCCTTTAAGCCTGCAAAATGAATAACTGCATTAATCTTATATGTTTGAAAGATATGATTTAAAATACTCTCATCACGAACATCACCCTCTATAAAGGTTAAAGTCTTCTGAGTAATATCTTGTACTCTTTTTAACGACTCAATAGAGCTATTAGATAAATTATCTAATACAACCACATCATAATTAGTATTGAGTAATTCAACACAAGTATGAGAGCCAATATAACCAGCCCCACCAGTCACTAAAATTTTATTCATGCTTTGCCCTTAATAAGATATCTAAAAGACCTCTAGTCGAAGCATCCAATTGTGAGGTATTCACTTGTTCGCCATTTAAAATAGGTAACAATTGATTCGCAATTTCTTTGCCTTTTTCAACACCCCATTGGTCAAATGGATTGATATTCCAAAGAACAGATTGTACAAACACTTTATGCTCATACATTGCGATAAGCATTCCTAGACTATATGGGTTTAATTCTTGTAAAAGAATTGTTGTACTTGGTTGATTACCCTCATATTGTTTATATTCAGGTAATGTTGATACCTCTTCGGCATCCAATGCCTCATTACCAAATGCTAATAAACGTGACTGAGCTAAACAGTTAGATAAAGCCAAATTATGCTGTTCAATTAATGCTTCTGCACTATCTACATAAGTAAACTGATTAGAATTATAACGATAAACTGGTGCAATAAAGTCACTGCTTACAGAATGTGTGCCTTGATGCAATAATTGGTAAAATGCATGCTGTGCATTTGGTCCTACTTCGCCCCAAATAATTGGACAAGTATCAAATTCAACTTTTTGACCATTTCTTTGGATCGACTTACCATTCGACTCCATTTCCAATTGTTGTAAATACGGTGCAAAATACTTTAAGCGCCCATCATAAGGTAACACTGCATGTGTTTGAATATCTAAAAAATTATTATTCCAAGCACCCAACAAACCCATTAAAACAGGAATATTTTTATCAAATGGCGCATGTTGAAAATGTTGGTCGACCTCATAAGCACCATTTAAAAATTGTTGAAACCCTTCAACACCAATAGTCAATGCAATAGGTAAACCAATACAAGACCATAAAGAATAGCGACCACCTACCCAATCCCACAATAAAAACTGATTTTCTAGTGAAATGCCCCATGCTGTCATTTTTTCAGGCTTCGTAGAAACTCCAATAAAATGATGTTTTAACGTTCTAGATCCTTCGCCTAATGCTTTCTCTAACCAAATTTTTGCTGTTTGTGCATTCGATAGGGTATCAATTGTTCCAAATGACTTAGATGAAATGATAAATAACGTCGTTTCTGGACGCAATTTATGTAAAAGTTCAGATAACTGACTACCATCAATCGTGGATACAAAATGAATATTTAATGGTTTTGCCGTTTCTTGTTTAAAATCAGAAAGTGCATAGCTCGCCATAAGTGGTCCTAAATCAGAACCACCCACACCAATATTCACAACATCTTGAATGACTTCACCTGTCATTCCTCTGTATTGACCTGCATGAATCTTATTCACTAGCGTAAACATACGCTGTAATTGCTCATGTACTAAAGATGAGAGTTCCTGATTTTTACAATCATTCTTAGGTAGTCTCAATGCCCAATGCATTGCCGCTCGATTTTCAGTATAATTAATTGCTTCCGTTGAAAAAAGTTTTTTAATTTCATCAGATAAATTACATACCGATGCCCATGCAGACAAAGAATGAATGACTTTCTGATCAACTCTTTGCTTACTAAAATCACAAACAATTGGATTTAAACTAACTGAAAATTCTTTAAAACGTTCAGGATTAAATTCAAATAATTCTGTTAAATGTTTTTGTTTAAACTCATCTTTTAATTTATTCAAATCAGCAATTAATTTTACTTGCTTTTCAATTGAAGTACGCTGAAATTCATTTTCCATTAACGACCTACTCCAATATAAGCAAAGCCTTGAGACTTAATATATTTGGGATCATAAATATTTCGTCCATCCAATATCAACGGATGTATCATTAATTTCAATAAAGTCGCGTAATTTGGACTCCAATATTGCTTCCATGCTGTTAATAAACATAATGCATGTGTATCTGTTACTGCCTCATATTGGTCAGTACAATAAATTAGATCTTCTCTTTGTCCATATACTTTTTCTATTTCAGATAATGCTTGAGGATCATGTAATTTTACAATAACACCTTGTGCCCACAATGCTTTTAACATGGTATGAATTGGAGATTGTTGTATGCGTGAAGTATTTTCTTTAAAAGAGACTCCCCAAATTGCCACTGTTTTTCCTGTTAATTCGCCATTGTAATAATTCCATAATTTTCGAAATAAAATTTCTTTTTGTTGTTCATTAATATCCCAGACTTGAGATAAAAGCTGACTTTTCATTCCTGTATCAGATACAGTATTTGCCAATGTTAAGATATCATGTGAAAAATTTTCACCACCAAAGCCAGTACCTGGATATAAATAGGCTGATCCTATTCGGCTATCAGCAGCCATTCCTTGTCGTACATTTTCAATATCAATGCCGAGCTTTTCCGCAACAAGTGCTAAATCATTAATATAACTGATACGTGTTGCTAACATTCCTGAAACACTTAATTTAGTAAATTCAGCATCTAAAATTGGCATAAATAAATACTGTTGAGCACGAGGAAATAAAGGACGTAATAACTCTTTGATTTTTAATTGGCTCATTTCATGCATACAACCAACTGTCAGTTGTTTTGCTTGAAGTAAACTTTGTAAAGCATTTCCTTCCTGAATAATATCAGGTAAATATACCCATTCGTCATTCGCTAGAATTTTTTTAAATTTCTCAGTTCCATGCAAGCCCAATGTAGAGGCATTAATCATCAATTTAGGATGAATAATTGGTCTTTGTTGTAATGCATTTAAAATATCAAAACCTTGAGATTCTTCAGCAGGATTAAAGCTAAAGAAATAAACATCAACATCCAAAGGAATTTCGTGAAAATTACAATATTGAAGAAATCCATAAGTTTCTTGTTTATCTAATAAACGTTGAACAGCTTCATCTTGAGCATAGGCTTGTTCAAGTGCTGCTTTTTTTAAAACGTCACACCAATAAACTTGATGACCACACTCAGCAAGTAATGCAGCCATTACACCCGAGTAAAGTGTTTGCCCAAATATTGTAACTTTCATAAAATCTCCGTATTTTATAATTTTAATTCTTTTATAAGATACTTAAACTCATCTCCTAATTTAGGATGATCTACACCATAATGCAGTACAGCTTTTAAATAACCAATTTTGCTACCACAGTCAAAAGTTTGTCCTTTCATACGATAAGCTTCAACAACATCTGTATCTTGCAACATTGCAATTGCATCTGTTAATTGAATTTCATTACCTGCACCTTTAGGTGTTTTTTCTAAAAGTTGCATAATTTTTGATGGCAAAATATAACGACCAACTACTGAAAGATTCGATGGTGCAGTTCCAATAGCAGGCTTTTCAACAATCCCCTGCATTGCAATACTATGACCTTCTTCAGGAGTTGATGCGACATCCACAATACCGTATTGATCAACTAAATCGTCAGGTACAGCTTCAACCATAATTTGTGATGCTTGTGTTTCACTAAAACGTTGAATCATCAAATTCAAATCATTCTTTGGATCAGCATCTTTCACTAAAACATCCGGAAGTAAAACTGCAAAATCATCATTTCCCACAATATCTTTTGCACATAATACAGCATGCCCTAAACCTAATGGTTGAGGTTGGCGAACACTAATCACACTCACATGTGATGGTAAAATTTCAGTAATTTCTTTCAGTAAATCAAATTTATTTTTCTTCTCTAAAGTTGTTTCAAGTTCAAAATTACTATCAAAATAATTTTCAATTGAAGCCTTTGAAGAATGTGTAACCAAAATAATCTGTTCAATGCCTGCAGCAATCGCCTCTTTCACAACATATTCAATTGCAGGACGATCAACAACTGTCACCATTTCCTTAGGAATCGATTTACTCGCTGGTAAAAACCGAGTGCCCAAACCCGCTACGGGAAGAATTGCTTTTTTAATACTCATACCAAAGCCTAAAATATTAATCTATGCTTAGTTTACCTGAATACGATCGCTACGTTGATAACCATCCACATAATATTCCAATTGAGTTAAAACCCAGTTGATATCATTTTCTGTTGCTGTCAACTCACTGATACGATTGATTATATCTAACACTTCACTTAACAAATAATGTTTTTCATAAGAACGTAATATACGACTATGCTCTGTAATTTCTGTATTTTCTTGATCAATCAATAGCTCTTCATAAAGTTTTTCACCAGGTCTTAAGCCTGTATATTTTATTTCAATATCACCATCATCATGTTGATGCTCTTTCAATTTTAATCCACTTAAAGAAATCATCTGACGTGCTAAATCTTGAATACGTACTGGTTGTCCCATATCCAATAAAAAAACATCACCACCTTGTCCCATTGCTCCTGCTTGAATAACCAATTGTGATGCTTCAGGAATAGTCATAAAGTAGCGTGTAACATCAGGATGAGTGACTGTAATGGGACCACCTTTGGCGATTTGTTGCTTAAATAATGGCACAACCGAACCTGATGATCCCAATACATTACCAAAACGAACGATACTAATCTGTGTTTTCTTTTCAACTTCTGCAACAGCTTGACAATATAACTCTGCCAATCGCTTAGATGCTCCCATTACATTTGTAGGGCGTACTGCTTTATCTGTTGAAATCAATACAAAGGTTTCTACGCCTTGTTTTACAGCAGCATTTAAACTAAATGCTGTTCCGACGGCATTATTTTTTAAACCTGCAATAGGGTTACATTCAACCAAAGGAACATGTTTATATGCCGCTGCGTGATATACCGTTTTTACTTGATATTGCTGAATAATACGCTCCAATTTAGTTTGGTCTAATACCGTTCCTAAAATTGGCACAATTTCTATATTTGAAGTTTGTCGTAACTCTTTATCAATTTGATAAAGTGCAAATTCAGTTACTTCATATAAAAGTAACATCTTTGGTTTATTTTTAATAATCTGACGGCATAACTCAGAACCAATAGATCCACCAGCACCGGTCACCATCACCACTTTTTGATCAATATTTTTTGCTAACAATTGAGTAATTGGTGGAATTGGATCTCGTCCTAATAAATCAATAATATCAACTTCTTGAATATCTGAAATGCGTACATCACCATCAACCAAGCGCGTTAAACTTGGTAATTCAGTAATCTTTAAATATGTTGGTTCTAAAAACTTAATAATTTCATTTTTACGTTGGCGACTGACCGAAGGTAATGCAATAAGTACTTCATCAACCTTATCTTTCTTTAATAATTTAATGGCTTGATCTGCATTATATACACGTAAACGCCCCACCATTTGATCCGACAAAGATAAATTATCATCAATAAAAAATACAGGTAAATGCTCATCTGATTTACTGAGTAATGCTGCAATTTGTTGCCCAGCAAAACCAGCACCATAAATCGCAATTCGTTTACGAGGCACATCAGATTTAAAATGTGAACGAACAATAAATCTTATAAAACTTCGACTCAACCAAATCCATGCAAACATCATAAATCCAAACATTAATGGAATCGACATTGGAATAAATGCAGGTGTGAAATAAGCCAATAAATATAAAGAAATAACCGTGAAAAGCGTTGCTAAAGCAAGCTTAGTAATAAAGGCTTCATTAAAAGTACGAACAATAAATTGATAAACACCGCAAAAAACAAGCATCAACGTTGCAATTGTTGTTATCCACAAAGGACCTAATGGGATATTTGGCACAACATCGGCAGCTAAATTAAATAGCCGAATAGCGTAGCAAAGCCACAGTAAAACTGGAAAAATTAAAAAATCCATTGCTAACAAGAAGCTTTGTTTTACTATTCTTGGGGCAGTAGATAATGGGAGAATAATTGAGTTCACAGTGTAAGGCTTCTTTTCAAATATTAAACTTCTTTTAAGCTAAAACAATAAACTAAGCGCTTATAAAGGAGTCTTTTAATTATTGGCTAATTGGATGATTATCATAAAATAATCATCCAAATCTCATTGTTAAATTTGGTTGATTACCATTGTGATTGCAGCAATCATTTTATCTATACTCATCTTAGATAATGTAGGATGAACTAAAAACATTAAGCTCGTTTCACCAAGTTGCTGTGCTTGCGTTAAACGCTGCTCAGGTCTCCAAGATGTATCATCAAATGCTTTTTCTAAATAAACTTCAGAACAAGAGCCACTAAAACATGGTACACCTAAAGCATTAATTTCAGCCATGATACGGTCGCGAGACCATCCTTCAGGCAATTGATCTTGATTCACCTGAACATAACATTTATATGCAGCATGCACATAATCTGATGAAGGTTTTGCAACAATAAAATATGGACTATTCTCAAATACATTCCAAATGCGTGACATATTTTCTATACGTTTTTCAGTCCATTGTGGCATTTCTTTTAACTGTAAACGTCCAATAACGGCTTGCATTTCCATCATGCGCCAGTTGGTACCAAATGAATCATGTAACCAACGGAATCCTGGTGGATGTTGTTTGTTATAAATACTGTCAAAATTTTTGCCATGATCTTTATAAGACCACATTGCTTTCCAAAGATTTTCATCATTGGTCGTAACCATTCCACCTTCACCGCCAGTGGTCATGATCTTATCTTGGCAAAATGACCATGCACCAATATGACCGATTGAACCTGCTGGTTGACCTTTATATTGTGCACCATGTGCTTGAGCACAATCCTCTATAACAAATAAGCCCTTTTCTTCGGCCAATTGCATGATTGGATCCATATCGCACATCCAACCAGCTAAATGCACACAAATAATTGCTTTCGTATTTGGCGTTAAAACTGCTTCAATAGTACGACGAGAAATATTTTGTGAATCTAGTTCTACATCGGCAAAGATTGGATTAGCACCCGCTGTGACAATAGAACTTGCCGAAGCTAAGAATGTACGGGAAGTCACTATCACATCATCTCCAGCACCAATACCTAAAGCTTTGAGTGCTAAATCTAATGCAACCGTACCATTTGATACCGCAACTGCATATTTCGTCCCTGCAAATTGTGCGAATTCTTTTTCAAATTCACGACATTCTTGACCTGTCCAATAATTCACTTTATTGGATAATAGAACTTTTGAAACTGCATCTGCCTCAGCTTGAGTAAAGCTGGGCCACGGTTCAAATGCGGTATTTAACATCGGACTTTCCTAATTTAAAAAAATTACTTTTTCTCTAAAATTTTTGCTGGGTTCCCAACAACAGTTACACCTGCTGGAACACTTTTGGTCACGACAGCACCCATACCAACAATAGCACCTTTCCCAATGACTAAAGGCTTGTCTGGTGTACCTTGTTTAATGACAGCACCAGTACCAATATAAGCATGGTCTTCAATATGAACATTGCCATTACATTTTACACCTGGTGCAAATGTAACAAAATCACCAATCACACAATCATGCTCAACATAACTATACAAATTAGCATGAAAACATTGACCAATTTTAATATTAGATGTAATGCTCACAAATGGGCTTAATGCAGCACCTGCACCAATCTCAACATTATCCATCAACATAATGTTATCAGCCTGAATAGACCATAATTCAATCTGATCTTGTATTAATTGATGAGCTAATTTTTCTCGAATTTGACTATTAGCAATCGCAATTAATACAAACTTTTTATCTGCCACTTGCTGCTTAAAAGTCATGTAACTCATTGCACGATGACCATTCACTTCATGAATAATTTCTAGTGAATCATCAATAAATACAATTTCAGATACATCGTTTTGACGTGCTAATTGTTGACGAGCAATAGGCATCAAACTCCGTCCACAACCTGAAGCACCATAAACTGCATAAAGCTTAGTCATTTTTTTGTTCCGATGTCCCAGTAAACTTGGTCATTGTTGCCTCGCCTTCAGCACTAATATCATCTTTCGCGATGACTTTTTTGACCGTTTTTAACATGATCTTAAAATCCAACCATAGCGAGCGATTTTCTACATACCAAGTATCAAGTTTAAACTTTTCTTCCCAACTAATTGCATTACGCCCATTTACTTGTGCATAGCCTGTCATTCCTGGGCGAACATCATGTCGTTTCGCTTGTTCTTTATTATATAAAGGCAAATACTCTGTAAGTAATGGACGTGGTCCAACAATACTCATATCGCCTTTAATCACATTCCATAACTCAGGCATTTCATCTAAGCTTGTTGAGCGTAACATTTTTCCAAATGCTGTTAAGCGTTCACTATCAGGTAAAGGATTCCCTTCAGCATCAACTGCATCTTTCATGGTTCTAAACTTGATCATCTCAAATGGTTGACCATTTAAACCAGGACGAACTTGACGAAATAAAACAGGAGAACCTAAATTCTTTTTTACTTTATAAGCAACAAAAGCATATAAAGGTGATAAAACAACTAAAGCTGTGGAAGCAATAACAATATCTAAAAGACGCTTCATCATGACAACATTCCCATTTCAGACATCATATGTTCATTTACACGATGTACATCGTATTTATCTAAAGCGATCTCTCTAGAACGTTGTCCCATATATTCAATCAATTGTGAATCTTCAATAAAATAAGACATCGCTTGTACTAATTCTTCAACCGATTTCACCGCAACCAAATAACCATTATTACCATTGATTACTGTTTCACGACAGCCGGGAGCATCTGTCGTAATAATGGCACGTCCCATGGCCATTGCCTCTAAAACTGTACGAGGTGTACCTTCACGATACGACGGCAAAACATAAACTGAGCTTGCAGCAATTGCTGGACGAACATCACTGAGTTTTCCCCAATAAATTACTGTTTCATCTATAATCCATTGATCTAGCTCTTGCTGTGAAATTGCTGATGGATTTTCATCAATCCATCCCACCAAATGGAACTCAACTTCAGGATGCTGATCTTTAATCATTCGTGCAGCTTGAGCATATTCACGGACACCTTTATCTCCCAATAAACGGGCAATCAATAAAAATGAAGCTTTCACTTGTCCTTGCTCATTAACAGGTAAGTCAATCACATTAAAATCTTGAATATTTACCCCTGAACCATTTACCACCACTGTTGGTTTATGCTGATGAAGTAAATTCATTTGATGGAACAGTTTTAAATCATCAGGATTTTGAAAGAATACTTTATCTGCATGTTTCAATGCTTGAGCATACAAACCATGTACCAGTTTTTGGAACATGCTGCGCTGACCACTTTCGACATTTTGAAAGGCGTAGCCTAACCCAGTAATTAAAGCGAAACGATGTGGAACTCGTGCAAGCCATGCCGCTAAAGTTCCATAAATAACAGGTTTAATGGTATAAGATAAAACATAATCAGGACGAATTTTTCGGATTAAATGAAACATTGCCATTAATGTTTTTAAATCATTAATTGGATTTGTACCTGTACGTTGCATCGGAATATCATGTATGTAATAGCCCAATTTTTGCAGCTGACAAAGTTCTTCAGGAAACTCTTCTAAAGAAGGTGCTATCACATGAATTTCAAAACCACGTGCATGAATCGCTTCTAATAACTTTCCACGAAAATTCAAAACAGAAGGTAGATAACTACTAATCATTAAAAATTTCATTTATCTACTCTCCACACGTCAATATATTGCTGACTAATATGCTGAATACCAAAATTAAGTTCTACACGTGATCGAGTTGCTTGCTTTAATTGTAATTTAGCTGACGGAGATAAATGTACGTAATCTAAAATAGCTTGAGCTAAGGCATTTGCATCACGAGATGGAACAATTGAACCTAAATCTTGAACAATATATCTAGCATCACCAACATCAGTACTAATACAAGGTAATCCCGAAGCCATTGCTTCAACTAGTACATTTGGAAAGCCTTCAGTAATTGATGTCAGTAAAAAAGCATCAACAGATTGATAAAATTTAGGCATATCAGAAACTTGATCAAGTAATTGCACTTGCTTTTCATCAAGTTGATATTGTTCAAAATAGCCTTTAATTTCAGGAGTTTCTAAATTCGCACCATGACCTGCTATTTTAAAAATAATCGGCTGATCTTTTAAATAATTAATCGTTTCAAATAAATAAGGATAACCTTTTGCAGTATGATATCGCCCTGCAAAACCAATCACACAAGGTTCATATAAATCAGGATTTATCTGAAATCTTTCAAGTGATACACCATTTGCAATAACACATGAATTTTCATTTTTTAATCCAAACTTTTCATGTTGCTCTAAAGATGAATGAGCGCAATAAATAATTCCAGTTGGATATTTAGATAAAATCTTACTAAAAACTAAACCTAGTTTTGTGCTAATCGACTCTTCTTTAGGAGAAGACAATGAATGATGAATTCCCCAAAATACTTTGGGCTTCTTTTTAATACCAAGCAGGCTTAAACTTGTCATCACATTTGCATGATACATCCAACATTGAATAGCAAAAGGTTGATATTGCTTTAATAATTTTTTTAATTTCCCAACAACTGAAAAACTATTTATTCCATTCCAATTTAATGCCGTATAAGAAACACATAAATCTAAAGTATCTGCATAAATATCTGAAGTTTTCATTAATGAAATAATCACATGATTATATTCATTTTGTGTTTGCTTAATTAAACGAGACAGCATCATTTCTGCCCCACCAACACCTGAAAAATTAGTAATTACATGAACTATTGTTTCTTTTTTCAAGATGGATTCTCCATCATGCTTAAATATTGTTGTAATACATTTTCTTTTTTAAATTGGTGACAATGTTCAGTAAATTCTTCATTTGTATAAGAAACATAATCCTTAAACAATGCCTGTTCAATTGCTTGGCTCATAGCATTAATATCATTACATTCCACTAATAAACCAAATTTAGAATGTTCTAAAATTTCCATTGGCCCGCTTGGACAGTTTGTACTTACAACTTTAATTTTTGATGCAAGTGCTTGAATTAAAACACCTGGCAATCCTTCCCAATTTGAACTAAGTACAAATAAATCTGCATACTTAAAATAAGCATATGGGTTTGAATCAAAACCAGGTAAATCAATAACTTCAGATAAATTTAAATCTTTAATCAATTTTTCAAGTGATTGACGTAATTCGCCCTCACCTAAAATAATTAATCGAATAGAAGGATGTAGTATATAAACTTGTGCAAATGAGCGAATTAAAAACTCAAAATTTTTCGCTTCGGTAAGTCGCCCAACAGCCATGATGACTTGCTGATTATCTTGAAAAAAGTGATGTGTTACAGGTGCTTTTAATTTCTCTAAATAAGCATCATCAATCACTGGATTATAAATTGTTCTTAAATTAGCTTTTCTATAATTATAGTATTCACAAAAATCTTCTCGCACACCATGAGAAACACAAACGATTTGATCTGCAGCAGGATATGTTAAATTTACCAAAATTTTTAAAATAAAATTAGCTAAACCTTTACTTTTAATATTTTTCGAAGGTGTAGAAACTTCTCTAAAAATTAACTTCGTTTTAACATTTGCTAATTTTTTGGCAATACCACAAATAATATTTGTATGAGTTTGTGTTGCCACGGCACAATCATAATTTTTTTCTTGAAGTAATTTTTTAAGTGGGAAAAGTGCATTCACAACTCTGCCACAATTTAAATCAATCAAATGAATTTTTGAATTTATTTCAGGACGTAATTTTCCTTTTTCACCTTGAGTATTACATACAACTAAATCAATTTTTAAGCCTTGTTCTACAAAGCTATTTGCAAGTTGAATAACTGTACGCTCTGCTCCACCTCCACCGAGAGTAGGTAAAAAGAACATGACTTTATTTAACATAAGATGACCTAAAGTTGGGAGAAATTAACGAGATGATTTTTGATGCTGTAATTCAATGGCACGATATACCCGCGCATTATAATCTTGAATACCTTGTAGCTCTGTATCACTCACACATGTTGCTTTAATCTTTTTTTGATAGTCTACGAAACTTGAAACAACTTTCGCAGGTACACCTATTGCAACACTATTATCTGGAATATCTTTCGTAACAACTGAACCGGCACCAATCACAACATGTGAACCAATTTTTACACCTGGCATAATAATACTATTCACACCAATGAAAACATGAGACCCAACTTCAATTGCAGCAAATCGTTGATAACGCTTACCAACAGTATCCTTAATCAAACAAGTACTACCATCATGAGTAATAAACTTCACTCCAGAGGTAACGGTCACATGATCTCCAATTGAAATAAGAAATGGTTCAGATCCCCAGCTTTTAATGTAAATACGACAATTTTCACCAATTCTTACTCCTTTTTTTCGAGCATAATTGACTGAACCATGTAAATAAAATGAATAAATATCAAATATCTTATTAAATAAAATCTTCATTTTTTTCTCCTAAAGTATCAATTATGATTTTTTCTCAATATCTCTATTATAAAAAATAAGACTGGAATATAAATAAAAGGAAGAAGAATCGATGCCTGTCTAAATCCAACACCTACCTCTGTACTATAAATAATAATATATAAAAGAGACATCATCACTATAGGTAGTGATGGAGAAATTATAGTAAACTTTTTATATATTAATAAAATCAAGTTAAAGATCATTAATACTAAACAAATAATAAATGAAATCTTAAACCATAACCTTAAATATTCAGGCAAATTAATATCAATTGTAAAAGGTAAAGGAGAAAACATAAATGAAAGTGCTTCTGTCATCACATTTAAAACATTAAAATCATCAACTCTACCTAAACTTTTAGAAACAAAACCAAAAGAAACTAAATCAACACCATACAACAAAACACAAGATATTAAAAAATATATGAATAATTTAGATAGCCCATCAATTTTAATTTGATCAACAAAAATATAAAATAATATACACAACATCATATTTATTCTATAAAATGATAATAAAATTAAAATTAAAAAAAGACGAAAAAAATTATTTTTCTTATAAAAAAATAACGCCATAGATAATAAACAAAAAATTGAAATATCTCTCATCAATGAAAAAGAAAGATATAGAAATACTGGATAAACTAAAATTAATAATGCAGTATATTTTACATATTCTATTTTTATAAAATCATACTCTAAGTACATATACCTAGAAAAATAAAAAGCACCTATACAATATATTAATAATTGATAAACCATCCAAAAAAACATTGAATCATTAAAAAAATAACGTATAAATGCCAAAACAAAGTAGTGTAAAAAATGTACACTTTGTGAATAATTATAATAATTTTCTAAAGTATAAAGAAAACCGTATTGCTTTAAATCTATTAACAATAAATCTGTTGCATTTAAATACCTTATTTCATCATATGCTGTAACAATATTTTCATAAACTGTACTAGATTCAAAAAATATAAATGACCATGCAACATATAATATAAACATCAAAAAAATTAAAAACTTATTTTTATCAATATTCATAAAAAAGTGCTCTAACAATTAAATTTATTAATTTTTTTAGCAGGTATTCCAACATAAACACCTTTTTCATTAATATTTTTAGTAATTAAAGATGCTGCACCTAAAATAGTATCATCACAAATTGAAACACCATCTAGAACAGTTACACGAGCCCCAAACCAAATATTACTGCCTATTGATATTCCTTTTTTAGTAATTGCATCTTTAATTAAAATACTTGGATCATCAAATTTATGGTTACTTGCTATGATAATTGTCTGTGTACCAATACGCGTATTATTTCCTATCGTTAATCCACCACAACCATTTAAAAATGATTTAGAATTAATACTAACATCTTTCCCTATCTCAATTTTTCCACCATAACACTTGATATAACAATTTTCTCCAATAAAACTATTATCACCTATGAATAATTCAGCGCCATTTTCTACAATTAATGAAACATAATCACCAATATAGACATTTTTACCAATATTTACTTTTCCTGAAATTTCTAGTCTAGTGTTCTGACCAAAATATTTAAATCTTGTTTTAAATGCAAAGTTATAAATTAACTTACGATATGTAGCTGTCACACGATTAATTAATTTAAGTGCGCGGAAAAAAATCATTTTTGACTTCTCCATACCATATATAAGATGGAAAAATTATAGAAAATAAGAGAAATAGGGATAGCTAATAACATATAGATTTTATGATCAATATATTGATAAGCTAAAATAAATAATAAAATTTTTACAATAAGTTCTATAATTTGTAAATTAAATAAAATAGAACTCTTTCGTTTTGCAATTAAAAATGCAGAACTCGGAGGATTACAAAATATTGCCCAGTAACCTAAAGCTAAAATTTTAAAATATAATGAAATTCCAATCCATTCTTGTCCAAAAATAAATAAATATAAGGACTCAGGAACAATAAAAAATAAAGCAAAAAATGGTAATGATACCAAACTTAAAATTACACTACTTTTAAATGCTTCATATGCTGAATCTTGATTTTTAAACTTACGTATAAAAAATTGCCGTATTGTTTGTGACATTAAATTTATAGGTACACGTAATGTTCGCTCAACAATTGAATAGAAACCAACAGCTTGATAACCAATAAAATGTGAAACAATATAGTATGGTAAATTATGTGAAAAACTATTTAGTAGCGCATGTGGTGTATTAGAAAATATAAAATCTTTATAATTTTTAACACCATACCAACTAAACTGATATAAATGTTGTTTTAATATATAAATTAAAAGAATAAATATTAAAAATAATGAGCTAATTGAGTAACTTACAACCAAAGTTACACTCATCATTAAAGGCAAAATAAGTTGTATTAAAACAACAACTAAGCTTCTTAAAATATTTAAACCCGCACAAAAAAATTCAGCTTCATGTGAAAATTTATAATTATATAATCCTTGAATTAAAGTATTAAAAAAAATTCCTGCACAGATTGCTAAAACCATTTGAGCATCGAAAAAGAAACTTAAAATGCTAGCAAAAATAATACAAAAAATTAAAGAAAAAACAGAGCTTTCAAACATCAAACCTTTTTGATGTTTATCGTCTGCAACTAATAATGCTTGATCCAAACGTAAATTTGCAATTGTAGAGAGAACACTCACAACTGCTAAAACAACACCGTATTCACCGAAATCTTGAACAGAATATAGTCGCGTTAAAAAAGGAAGTGCGATAAATGTAATTATCGCACCAACTAAAAGACTGGAACTAATTAATCCAATCGATTTATATTTTTCCGCAAGCTTCCGTATGCTCATGTCAAGTTTTTAACATACCACTGCATTGCTAATTCAATACCAGCATCAATACGATATTGAGGTGCATAACCTAATAGAGTTTGGATTTTTCCAATACTTGCTTGAGAGTGACGGACATCACCAGCTCTAAATTCACGATAAATTACCTTTTTAGGATAATTTACATCATTTTTTGCTAATGCTGTTTGAATTGCATTGAATAAATCATTTAATGTCGTACGGTCACCTACGGCAACATTATAAACTTGATTTTTTGCATCTTCATTTACAGTCGTTGCAGCTAAAATATTGGCTTGAACAGTATTATCAATAAAACAGAAATCGCGACTAGTTTCACCATCACCATTAATAAAAACATCTTCGCCAGCAATCATTGAGGCTGTCCATTTTGGAATAACAGCAGCATATGCGCCATTTGGATCTTGACGCTGTCCAAAAACATTAAAATAACGTAATCCTATAGATTTAAATCCATAGCATCGTGCAAAAACATCAGCATATAATTCATTCACATACTTAGTAACTGCATAAGGAGAAAGTGGATTACCAATATTTTCTTCGAGTTTAGGTAATGCAGGATGATCCCCATATGTTGAACTACTTGCAGCATAAGTAAAGCTTTTTACATGAGCATCACGTGCTGCTGTCAACATATTTAAAAAACCACTGATATTTGTTTCATTTGTCGTAATTGGATCAGCTATTGAACGTGGTACTGAACCTAAAGCAGCTTGATGTAAAACATAGTCCACACCAGTACATGATTTTGTACAATCATCAAATTTACGTATATCCCCTTCATGGAAAATAAAATTTTCCCATTGCTGAGGTGAAACTAAGGCTTTAACTTCATCTAAGTTATGTTGATGACCTGTTGCAAAATTATCTAAACCAATTACTTTTTGATCTAGCTTTAATAAAGTTTCAAGTAAATTTGAGCCAATAAAACCTGCTACACCTGTAATTAACCATGTTTTAGGAGCTTGTTTTAGCTGCCCATAAACCACTTCATATTGGTTCATTTTTTTATTCCTAAGCTCTATATTTTAATTACAAACGAATATCAGATTCAGTCTGATCCAACACATACTTTAAATCATATAAAACATGGTTTTCTTTGCCTAAAGCACGAATTTTTTCCGCACCTAGCGCTACAAACTGTTCATGTGCTACAGCCAAAATAACTGCATCGTATAAACCACTTTCTAAATTATCAGTCATACGAATGCCATATTCATGCTCAGCTTCATTTGCATCAACCCAAGGATCATAAATATCAACATCAATATGATATTCCTGAAGCTCTTTAACAATATCAATAATTTTAGTATTACGAATATCTGGACAATTTTCTTTGAAACTTAAACCTAAAACGAGAACTTTAGCACCTTCAACTTGAATACGTTTTTTCACCATACTTTTTACAAGTTGTGTGACTACATAAGCACCCATTGCATCATTTAAACGCCGACCCGCCAAAATAATTTCAGGATGATAACCTATCGCTTGTGCTTTATACGTTAAATAATATGGATCTACACCAATACAATGCCCACCCACTAAACCTGGACGGAACGGTAAGAAATTCCACTTCGTTCCCGCAGCTTTTAATACCGCTTCAGTATCAATTCCCATTTTATTGAAAATTAAAGCAAGCTCATTGATTAATGCAATATTGACATCACGCTGTGTGTTTTCAATTACTTTCGCTGCTTCAGCGACTTTAATACTTTCTGCTTTATGCGTACCAGCTTCAATAATTAGGTTATAAACTTGATCGATATATTCAGCAATTTCAGGCGTAGATCCTGAAGTAATTTTTAAAATATTATTTACTCGGTGTAATTTATCACCAGGATTAATACGTTCTGGACTATAACCTGCATAAAAATCTTGGTTAAACTTTAAACCTGATACATTTTCTAAAACAGGAATACAAACTTCTTCTGTTGCACCTGGATAAACTGTAGATTCATAAACAACAATATCACCTTGATTAAGTACTTGCCCAATAGTTTGAGATGCCTTAACCAAAGGAGTTAAATCAGGTTGTTTAAATTCATCGATAGGTGTTGGAACTGTAACAATAAAAAAGTTACATCCCTTTAATTCTTCTAAATTTGAGCTATAACTAAGTTGAGTTGCTTGAGCTAACTCTTCAGGAGATACTTCCAATGTATGATCTTGGCCAGATTTTAGTTCATCAATACGTTTTTGATGAATATCAAAGCCAACAACTGGCACTTTTTTACCAAACTCCACGGCCAAAGGTAGACCAACATATCCCAATCCAATAATTGCGATTCTTAGTTCAGAGAGTTGTGACATTGCAGAGCCTTATAATTTAGGATTTAACCTTATAAAAACGGGTATATTCTAACAGAAAATACTTTCTATTTCTGTTTTCCTATTTTGAATTTGACATAGATTAATACATTTATAATTCTACTTTTCATAAACTATTTTCTATGTATTCAGCGAATTCATATTCTATGAATTTAGTATTTGCACCTCATTTTAATTATTTATTTTAAAATCAAGCACAAATACTTAAGTTTTATTTTTTTTAAATAAAACACTCACTTTTGTAATATTATGTGATAAATTTAACAAAATTCAAGAGATTTTTCTTTTATTTATTAGGAAAAATTAATAATTTATACTTTTTAAACAAATAAAAGTTATTTGCAAATGACATAAAATGGGTATTATCGTGAAAATAAGGCGATATTTAGCATGCTTAGTATTAAGTAACACACTAACTGCTTGTGCAATAACATCGGGCCTACAAACATCGGACTTAAAACATGATGGACTGTTTAAAACTGAATTAGGTACCGAAGTTAATATTATTAAAATTACCCAAGATTCCATTCTCAAACTAGAGCCTTCGGAAGTAAATTTACACCATAAATATGCCCATCTTTTTGATATAGATCACACTATTTATGATTTAAATCCAGGTGATATTCTTTCTATTTATTTATGGGCATATCCAGAAATCACACCGCCAACCAATGTAGTAAGCACAGAACAAGCAATTCAAGCTTCTGGCTATCAAATTGATCAAAATGGTTATATTCACTTTCCAATCGTTGGTCGTTATAAAGCAGCTGGAAAATCATTGACACAAGTGAGCTATGAATTACAGCAAAAGCTTGCTCAATATTTAAAAACACCAGATGTTATTGTCCGAGTACTTTCATATCAAGGAAAGCGCTTTTCTGTTCAAGGTAACGTACAAAAAAGTGGTCAATATGCTTTAACCGATCAACCAATCAGCCTATATACCGCATTAGGCATGGCGGGTGGAGTAAATAACCAATATGGTGCAAATACATCAATAAATCTCATTCGTAATCGTCATGTTTATACGCTTAATAATATTCAACTTGAAAATGTGGGTTTGTCATTAAATCGTTTACTCATCCAGCCTAATGACACCATTTACGTCAATTCAAAAGACAATCAAAAGATTTACATCATGGGTGAAGCTGGTCGTAATCAAGCTCTATCTTTACGTGATCAAGGTATGTCTTTAAGCGATGTTATTGGTGAAAGTTTAGGCTTAAATGCGATGTCTGCAAATCGAAGTAAAGTCTATGTTGTGCGCAATAATCAAAATGAAAATTTAACAGAAGTCTATCATCTAGATTTAAGCAGTATTGCTGATTTCGGCTTAGCCAATAAATTTACTATGCAAAGCAATGACATTGTGTACATTGATGTTGCAGGACTTGCCCGTTGGCAACGTGTCATCAATCAAATGCTACCTTTTTCAAATATTATTTATAATGTTGATCGATTGGGGCAGTAATGCAATTTGCTCATATTCTCATTGTCTGCCAAGGAAATATTTGCAGAAGCCCTATGGCAGAATATTTCCTAAAAAAAATTCGTCCAGATTTACAAATAGTATCTGCTGGAATTATGGGCTTAATTGAACATGGTGCTGATGACAAAGCGATGATCAGCATGCAACAAGAAGATATTGATCTTCAAAATCATAAATCACAAAAACTAAATCTTGCACTCATAAAAAATGCAGATCTTATTTTAGTGATGAGTACAGACCAAAAACAATATATTGAAAAAACATGGCCTTTTGCTAAAGGAAAAGTTTTCCGACTAGGTCATTGGCGTGATATCGACATTGTAGATCCTTACCAACAAAATCAGGCCGTATTTAATGAGACTTGTCGATTAATTAAATACTGTGTTGATGATTGGAAAAATGCAATTTAATGAAAAGTAAGAATTAGTTATGAACACAAAACAAAATATTGAAGATCATATAGATTTAAAAGAACTATTTTTTTCAATCATCGCTCATTGGCTTTTAATTTTAATTTGTATTGTTCTCAGCCTTTTTATTGCCCTAATGTATTTGAGAGTGACTCCAAATATCTATTCGGTCAATGCATTGGTACAAGTTGAAGAGAAAAAAGGAACTTCTGCTGCACTATTGGGAGATCTATCAAATATCGTTGATCAGAAACAGCCCGCCCAAACAGAAATTGAAATTCTAAAATCGCGATTGGTTTTAGGAGATGTTATTCGCCATTTAAATTTAGATATTGCAATTACAGGTGATAAAACATCACTTCTTGATAGATTAATACATAAAAATCAATATATAACTGAATATCATGCACAATCTATTATTTTTAATGATGATAAGAAATCATTTCGTATTCAAAAGTTTATTATTCCTGAAAAATATTTAGATCATCCTCTAGAAATTCATTTTAAAGATAATGTTTTTAGTTTATATGACACAGAAACTGAAACAAAACTTATTCAACTTCCTTTAAATCAGGATCATATTACTCGAACAGTAGATGGCGAATGGCATCTTTCTATTTATACGTCAGATCATCATAATTCTTCTTACTTTATTACGAAGAAATCTTTTCCACGCGCAATTAATGATATTTTGGGTCATTTTAGTGTTGCTGAAAAAGGGAAATTGACAGGTATATTGAATTTACAATATCGTGGTGAAAATAGAGAACATATCACAAAGGTATTAAATTCCATTCTAAGTGCATATAACAAACAAAATATTGACCGTCGTACAGCTGAAACTGCCCAAACATTAAAGTTTTTAGATGAAAAATTACCTATATTATTGAATGAATTGATGGTCGCAGAACGCCAATTTAACGAATTTCGTGAAAAAAATAATACAATTGATATTACAAAAGAATCTGAACTTTATCTTACTCAAAGCATGCAGTTAGATACTCAAAGAGCTAAACTTCTTCAACAAGTTGCTGAAGCATCTTCAAAATATACGGATGCTCATCCAGTAATGCAGCAAATGAATGCTCAATTAACAGCGTTAAATCAAAAAATAGCTGAATTAGATGGTGTTTTGAAAAAACTACCAGATTTACAACATCAATATTTACAACTTTTCCGTGAGGTAGAAGTTAAACAACAACTTTATACATCTCTGCTTAACTCATCTCAACAACTTGCTATTGCTAAAGCTGGAGAAATTGGTAATGTCCGAATTATTGATACAGCTATTGATCCCATTACACCAATCAAACCATCAAAGCTAACCATTATTGTATTATCTATTTTTATTGGTGGATTTATTGGCATAATGATTGCCATATTACGTAACTTCTTACGTAATGGAATCAAAGATGCACAACAAATTGAAAATACATTCGATATTCCAGTGTATGCAACTGTACCAAGATCAAAAACACAGCTAAATTGGGTAAAACTACGTAAACATAAAAAAAATCAAGTCATTCCAATATTGGCAGTCCAAAATAGCACTGATATTGCAATTGAAAGTTTACGTAGCATGCGTACCGCTCTTCATGTCGCATCAAAAACTGCTAAAAATAATATCATTATGATTACAGGCCCTGCCCCAGAAGTTGGCAAATCATTTACTTCAACAAATCTAGCTGTAATTCTTGCACAAGGTAAAAAGCGAGTTTTAATTATCGATGCAGATATGCGTCGTGGAAACTTAGATCAATACTTTAATATGATAAATCAACCAGGTTTAGCAGAATATCTGAATAATCAGCTTGAGCTTGGCTGTGTCACAAGAAAAACAAATATTGAAAATTTAGATTTAATTACGCGAGGAAAAAGCCCTCATAATCCATCGGAATTACTAAATTCAAATAATTTCAAGAAATTATTAGATCATTTCGCAACACAATATGATTATATTTTAATTGATACTCCACCTATTTTAGCTGTAACAGATGGTCTGATTATTTCTCAATATGTCGGAATGAGTATACTCGTTGCTCGTTTTGCAAAAACACAAATCAAAGAGCTTGAAATTGTCATCAATCGTTTCAAGCAAGTAGATTCTCAAGTTACTGGTATCATTCTAAATGATATTCAAAAGTCAACCTTAGGATATAATTACAGTTATACATACCATTATGAAAATCGATAATTTTTTATAATAATCATTATAACTTAGAAATAAAAACTCCCTCATCATGAGGGAGTTTTTTAATCTAATAAAAATATTAAACTTGAATGTCATTAAAGCCTAATACATCTTTCATATCATATTTACGTGCTTCACGACCAACCACCCATGCTGCTGCACGAACAGCCCCAGCAGCAAAATTCATACGATTAGTGGCTTTATGAGTAATTTCAACGCGTTCACCTTCACCAATGAACATTGCTGTGTGTTCACCGACAATATCTCCCCCACGAATAGTTTGGAAGCCTATACTTTGGCGCTCACGAGGTCCTGTATGACCTTCACGACAATAAACAGCATCTTGCTTTAAGTCACGACCTAATGTTTCTGCAATAGCCTCACCCATCATTAATGCTGTACCAGATGGAGCATCTACTTTATGACGATGGTGTGCTTCAACAATTTCAATATCAACAGTATCACCAAAAACTTTCGAAGCAAGCTCTAAAAGTTTAATTGAAACGTTTACACCCACTGAATAATTCGCTGCATACACAACTGGGGTTTCTGTTGCTGAATCATCTAAATATGCTTTTTGTTCATCATTCATACCCGTGGTACCGATGACAATTGCAACACCTGCTTCACGACATAATTTTAAATGATTTGCTGTCGCAACAGGTGCTGTAAAATCAATAACAACATCGCAATCTTGCAGAACTTGTTCTAAGCCACCAACAACTTTTACACCAATGTTTCCAATACCAGCTAATTCACCTGCATCCGCACCCACCAAACTACTTTCTGGGCGCTCAACAGCTGCTGCTAATTGATAGCCTGCTTGTTGAACTGCTTGAATAAGAATGCGTCCCATACGACCGCCTGCACCTAATACACCAATGCGTGGAGCTGCTGACATAACATGTTCCTAATGTTGATTCAAAATTGTTCTTACTATATCAAAAGTCATGGCTTTCTCTAAAAGGTTAAGAATAAATTTATTTCTTAAAATGACTTTTCTTTTTCATGAAAGCATTGATGATGCTAAACATCTATTCATCCTGTTACTCTATTCATTATTTTTTTAAATACTCTTTACAATAAAAATAGCATACACATTACTATTTTCCTCTTAAACAAAATTTGTGCTCACAATGAAATCTAAAACTCTTTATCATGGTTCTAGACACTTGGTTAAAATATTAGAGCCCAAACAAGCTAGTGGCTTTAAAACTGAAGATAATCAATTTGCAATTTATGCAATTGAAAATAAAAAAATTGCTTCATTATTTTCAATTACTTATATTGGCTATACAAAAGATGCGAGATTTGAAATTCAACAAGAATTAGAAGATTTTTACGTTCATCTCTACCATACAAGTGTTGATTGGAATCAAATTGGTTATTTATATATTCTTTCTTCTGAATACTTTAATAAAATTGATGAATATCAATGGGTCGCATACAAACCTATCATTCCACAACGTATAGAAATTATTCAGCCTAGAATGTTAGAAAAATATATTAAAGATATTGATTTTTAACAGGAAATAGTATTCATTATGAATGTAGTTTTCTCATTTTACCGGTTTTATTTGGTTCTATTGCATTAATCCTGATTGCACATTTGGTCAATAATATAAAAGCAAAACAAAAATGGCCACTGTATGGTTTAGGATTCATTCACTCGAAAAAAAAAATGATCTATAAACAAAAAACCTAGTATTTTTGTAAGCTTTAACCTACACCAAAAGAAACTATATCGACTATCTATAAACATAAATAATTCATATGATAAATACATCAAGAACAGGATGTTCTAAAACATAAATGGAATTTAAGTTCTTACTCATGGATGTGAGATATGACAGTATTGTTATATCAGGAACAGAATCTAAAAGCCCCGACAGGATGTTGGGGCTTTTTTTATAATTATGAATTCAAATCAAACTATTAAATTTCAAGGCTTAACTACTTTTTTTATAAATAAAATATTATTTATACCACAAAAAATCCATTATTTATCCTTCGCTTTATCGCATTATATTTATATCAGATACCCCCTAGCTATTAGTGATACTGCTAATAGTTTTTAGCCACATTCTTCCCAGTATGTGGCTTTTTTTTATATGATGTTCACGCTCTCTACTAATATTTTTAGTCTAATTTCAATAAAAAAAGGATGCAAATGCATCCTTTTTTTATTCATGATAGCTTAGTCAAATAAACGATCAAAGAATGATTTTTTCTTTGGTGATGATTTATTATCATCACCATCCATTGTCGCTTGTAATTCTTGCAACAATTCACGCTGACGAGCAGTTAAGTTAACAGGTGTTTCAATCACAACTCTGCAAAGTAAATCACCAGTCATACTCGTACGTACGGGTTTTACACCTTTACCACGTAAACGGAAGAGTTTACCTGTTTGAGTACCTTCTGGAATTTTCAAACTTACACGACCATCTAGTGTTGGAATTTGAATTTCTTTACCTAAAGCAGCATCAGCAATACTTACAGGCACATCCATATACAAATCGGCACCATCACGTTGGAAAATTTCATGCTCACGCACAACAACTTCAACGTATAAGTCACCAGATTGTCCATCACGAATTGCTTCGCCTTTGCCTGCTAAACGAACACGGTCACCATTATCTACACCTGCCGGAATAGTAACTTCGAGTGTCTGTTGACGATCTGTAACACCTGAACCATGACATGAATTACATGGGTTTTTAATAATCGTACCTTGTCCACGGCAAGTACTACACGTTTGTTGAACAGAGAAGAATCCCTGTTGCATACGTACTTGACCAGCGCCATGACAAGTTTTACATGTTTCTACATCATTTGGGTTCTTAGAACCTTTACCATTACATGGTTCACATGGAGCTGGTGCTGTGAATGTAATTGTTTTTTTAATGCCCTTCACTGCTTCTTCAAGCGTGAGTTCCATTACGTACCGTAAATCTGAACCACGGCGTGCACGCTGTTGACCTCCTCGGCCTCCACCACCAAATGCACCACCGAAAATATCACCAAATTGGCTAAAAATATCTTCCGCACTGAAGCCGCCAAAGCCGCCTCCACCGCCCATACCACCTTCAAATGCTTGATGTCCCATGCGATCATACATGCTACGTTTTTCAGCATCAGAAAGAACTTCATATGCTTCAGAAGCTTCTTTAAACTTATCTTCAGCTTCAGCATTATCTGGATTACGGTCTGGATGATATTTCATCGCCAACTTACGGTAGGCTTTTTTAATTTCATCATCACTAGCGGTTTTAGATACGCCCAAAACCTCATAATAATCACGTTTAGCCATGTCTGGCGATGCTCCTCACGGATAATTCATTTAATTTCACAATGTGGTCTGTAATGGGGGTCAAACTTGGTTTTACAAGAGCCAAAATATAAAAAAATTAATGTAACTAAAAAACAGCTTTATTTTTTATATATTTAGAAATGCCTTTAATCCATGTATTCAATAAATATAAAAATGCAATCAGGACAAAAACAACACCTATTACAGTGCATGCTGTTACCCATAAATATGTATCCCAATAATAAAAATAAAGTGGAATAAACCATATAGAAGCAAACATCATCAAAATAAAATAAATAAGGGAATTACGCATTACCCATAATGCTTGTGCATGTAACCACACTTCGGCATCATCAATTACTGTTACTTTTCTAGCAAATAAATAAGCTAATAAACTTGTAACAACCGTAAATAAAGCGAAAAACATGCAGATATACGCGATCGTTACCGAGCGACGATATTTTGCTAAATTGTCTTTTGCCATTCTTAACCAACCCCAACATCACCACATTTTTATTTTGTATTATGCGGCATTTTAAATTTTAGAACCGTATTTGAAATACAGGGGATACTATATTGAAAATTTCAATATTTCGCACCATATAATGACAGAATATTTAAATAATATTATTATTTTTTTCCGTAAAAATAGTGAATTTTATAAGAATTATAACAAATATAGTCTAATTTTACTGCCTCTACGAATATCTAGTATAAAAAATGTTTCTTATACATCAAAGAATAAAGTACATATATGTAACTTTATCTCATCATACATTCATCTGTTTTGCGATATCAACTCGTCATAGTTCCTTACAATTTTATTAATTAACTTATGAATTAATGTTATCAAATTAAAATTCAAAATAGATAAATGTAACGAGAATACCAGAAAAACATTATTTTCACTTTATGATTCATTTCATTATTAGAAATTAAAATATAGGTTTCAGTAAGATAAATAAAAAATTTACTATGTCGTATTTTGATACGATCAGCACTCTTTTTATTCAATAAATATTCAATCAATTTGCGACTTTTGTTGCATATAAGTTGGCAATCTATATTTTAAGGGTATAGTCACAATTCAAGGACATGTGGAGAACAATAAAATGGTTCAACAAATTGCTGCCCCTTTACGCGAAGACGTACGGTTGCTTGGAAATTTACTTGGTGAAACACTCAAGGAACAAGTTAGTCAAGATTTGTTTAATCAAGTAGAACAAATCCGTGCTCTATCTAAAGGTGCACGAGATGGACAATTAGAAGCAGAAAAGCAATTAGAAACCTTACTTTCAAGCTTAAAAGATGAAGAAATTTTACCATTAACACGTGCTTTCACTCACTTTTTAAATTTTGCAAATATTGCAGAGCAGTATCATGTCGTTCGCAGTCGAAGACAAAGTGAATTTGATGAAAATTCTCCTTCTCCAAATCCATTAGATCACTTATTTCAAAAATTTAAAGACAATAAAATTTCAGCGCATACTTTATATCAACAAATCTGCGAATTAAAAATTGAATTGGTTTTAACAGCACATCCAACAGAAGTCAGTCGTAGAACATTAATCCAAAAATATGATGGAATTAATGACTGTTTATTTAAAATGGATCAGCAAAAGCTCACACCTCGTGAACGCCAAACTGTTTTAAATGATCTTAAGCAACTCATTTGCTCTGCATGGCAAACTGATGAAATTCGCCAACATCGCCCTACTCCAATTGATGAAGCAAAATGGGGTTTTACAACCATTGAGCAAACGCTTTGGAATGCTGTTCCAAAATTTATGCGTGAATTAGATGAGTTTGTTGAACTTCATTGTGAACAAAACTTACCACTTACAATTTCTCCAATTCGTTTTGCCTCTTGGATGGGTGGAGATCGTGATGGTAATCCAAACGTGACACATCATGTTACTCAAGAAGTGCTCTGGTTATCTCGTTGGAAAGCAGCTGATTTATATTTACGTGATATTGAAGATTTACGTTGGGAATTATCTATTCAGCAATGTTCTGATGAGCTATTAGAAGCACTTGGCTCACCACATCAAGAACCCTATCGTGAATATTTAAGAGATACCCGAGAACGTTTAAAAGCAACGCGTGAATGGTTGACAATTAAATTATCGGGTAAAGATGCTGATGATCAATTCGTCATTAAAAGTAAAAATGAATTATTAGAACCTTTACTACTCTGTCATCGTTCTTTAATCGCTTGTAATTTACCTGAAATTGCCAATGGCAAATTACTCGATTTTATTCATAGAGTGAATTGCTTTGGTATTGAATTATTAAAACTAGATATTCGCCAAGAATCAGGTCGTCATCGTCAGGCAATTTCAGCCATTACTGAATATCTAGGTTTAGGTAATTTTGAAACATGGACTGAGCAAGCACGTCAAAATTTCCTTTTACAAGAATTACAAAGTAAACGCCCTTTATTACCGAAATTCATAAAAGAGCCTAAAGGTAGCCTTATTGAAGATCCAAGTGTTCAAGAAGTGTTTGCAACAATGCGGACTTTAGCAACTCAACCAACTGAATGTTTGGGTGCTTATATTATTTCAATGGCAGAATACCCAAGTGATGTACTCGCTGTCTTACTTTTACAAAAAGAAGCAGGTATTCAACATCCACTGCGTGTCGTTCCTTTATTTGAAACTTTAAAAGATTTAGATAGTGCTGCTGACACCATGGATACCTTGTTTAATATGCACTGGTATAAACAGCATATTCAAGCAAAACATGAAGTCATGATTGGTTATTCCGACTCTGCAAAAGATGCGGGCTTTATGTCTGCAAATTGGGCTCAATATCGTGCACAAGAAGAGTTAACAGAAGTTTCTCAAAAACACGGCGTACAATTAACATTATTCCATGGTCGCGGTGGTTCAATCAGTCGCGGTGGTGCACCAACTCAACAAGCCCTATTTTCACAACCACCTGGTTCAATTTCAGGTGCTATTCGTGTGACAGAACAGGGCGAAATGATTCGTTTTAAATTTGGTTTAGAGGGTATTGCTTTACAAACCTTAGAAATTTATACCGCTGCAACCTTAGAGGCAACACTACTTCCACCACCAACGCCAAAACAAGAATGGCGTGACTTAATGCATACTATGACTGAACTTTCAGTGAATGTGTATCGTCAAACAGTTCGTGAAAATCCACATTTTGTAAAATACTTAAGAACCGTGACACCTGAGCTTGAATTACAAATGCTACCTTTGGGTTCACGGCCGGCCAAACGTAAAGTCAGTGGAGGCATTGAATCATTACGTGCAATTCCTTGGGTCTTCGCTTGGACTCAAATACGGTTAATGCTTCCTGCTTGGCTTGGAACAGGTACTGCTTTACATGAAGTGATTGCTCAAGATCAAAAAGCTCTTTTAGAAGAAATGCTAAAAGAATGGCCTTACTTCCAAACATTAATTGATATGTTAGAAATGGTTCTATCTAAATCTGACACACATATTGCTCTTTATTACGAATCTCATCTTACACAAGATGAAGATTTAAAAAATTTAGGGGCTGAATTACGTCAACGTCTAAAAAATGCAGTTGAAACACTTTTAGTATTGAAAGGTGAATCTAAACTTTTAAGTACCAATGATGTTTTAGATCAATCTATGAAAGTTCGTAAGCCTTATATTCTTCCCTTACATTTACTACAAGCTGAACTTATGAAACGTCGCCGTGCATATTTAGCAGCACAGCATACAGAACATACACCAATTGATCATGCACTGATGGTCAGTATTACAGGTATTGCTGCTGGTTTACGCAATACAGGTTAAAAAATTATGTGAAAAAGCACACTTTTTATAAGTGTGCTTTTTTATTAACCAAACAAATAAATAACTCTATAAATTACAAATAAGCTAAATAAGAAATTTTTATGAAGTTTTGCTTTTCTAAAAACCAAGTATAATCTACTGATTTACAGTCACTTTTCAAATTCAAAAACTTTTACCATCTGGTAAAAATCTAAATAAGTCATATAATTAGTTT
The DNA here is from genome assembly GCF_001307195.1 of Acinetobacter equi. Taxonomy (NCBI): domain Bacteria; kingdom Pseudomonadati; phylum Pseudomonadota; class Gammaproteobacteria; order Moraxellales; family Moraxellaceae; genus Acinetobacter; species Acinetobacter equi. The sequence goes on from NZ_CP012808.1 coordinate 812,688, forward strand.
TAACAATTTTTTGTATCAAAGATTAAAACTTCGAATAAACAAGAGTATGATGTGCACAATTTATCTATTGAGTGCTCATTTTATGTCCAATTGGTTTCCCAAATGGCGCCCTTATTCGGGCAGTATCGATGCGCGTCCGGTAGGTACAAATGAATACCTCCCTCCTATACACAGTGCCATTTTAGGCGTTCAACATGTTTTTGCCATGTTTGGCGCAACTGTTCTTGCACCATTTCTAATGGGCTTTGATCCTAACCTTGCCATTATGATGTCAGGGATTTGTACTATTCTGTTTTTTATTATTACAGGTGGTCGAGTTCCAAGTTATTTAGGTTCAAGTTTCGCTTTTATTGGCGTCGTGATTGCAGCAACTGGTTATGCAGCATCAGGAACAGGAGCTCCCAATACAAACTTAGCTGCCGCAGCTGGTGGAATCATGGCATGTGGTATTTTATATGCCATTTTTGGTTTCTTAGTTGTAGCAACTGGAACTCGTTGGATTGAAAAACTTATGCCACCTGTTGTAACAGGTGCTGTAGTAATGATCATTGGTTTAAATTTAGCACCCGTGACTGTAAAAAATGTACTGGGTAATGACTTTAATATGTGGATGTCATTAGTCACTGTACTATGTATGGGTACTATTGCTGTTTTTACCAAAGGACTTCTTCAACGTCTTCTACTTCTTGTTGGCCTCTTAATGGCTTACTTAGTGTATTACATTGTTGCAAATGCAATGGGCTATGGTACTCCAATTAATTTTGCACCAATCCAACAAGCAGCATGGTTTGGCTTACCAACGTTCCACTCTCCTACTTTTGAATTTAATGCTGTCTTAATTATTGCACCGATTGCTTTAATTCTTGTGGCTGAAAACTTAGGTCATATTAAAGCTGTGAGTGCCATGACGGGAGAAAACCTAGATCCTCAAATTGGTAAAGCATTTATTGCCGATGGTGTCGCAACAACACTTTCAGGTGGTGTAGGTGCTCCGGGTATGACAACATATGGTGAAAACATTGGTGTTATGGCTGTAACACGTGTTTATTCTACTGTTGTGTTTGCAATTGCAGGTGTCTTTGCTATTTTCTTAGGTCTTTCTCCCAAGTTTGGTGCAGTGATCCATACTATTCCAACGGCTATTTTAACGGGTGCTTCAATTGTTGTATTTGGTCTAATTACCATTGCTGGTGCTAAAATTTGGATTGAAAATAAAGTCGATTTTTCTAAAAATAAAAATTTAATGGTTGCTGCTGTGACAATTATTTTAGGAACTGGAGACTTTGCACTTCAATTTGGTAGCTTTAACTTAGGTGGTATTGGTACCGCTACATTTGCTGCTCTTTTCCTTAACTGGTTCTTTGGTTTAGCAGACAAATCTCAATAATTTTATCTTCAAAATAATATATAAATTTCATAGCAGTCTTCGGACTGCTTTTTTTATGCTGTAATTTTCCTTAAGATGACAAACTTAGTTTTTATAATAATGATACCCATCTTATGCGCTTAGACTTTTTTGATTTAGAGTTGGTCTTACATATTGTAGAAACCGGCAGCTTTACTAAAGGTGCTGAACGATCGTCTATTTCATTACAAGCATGTAGCGAAAGAGTTAAAAAACTAGAACAACGCTATGCGGTTAATTTATTTATTCGCCACGCTTCAGGTGTAAAGCTCACTTTAGCAGGACAAACTTTTATAGAACATGCTCAACAGATTGTGCAACAAGCAAAACAACTGCAACAAGCTATGGCACCTTTTGCTCAAGGCATGAGTTCTAATGTCACACTATGGTGTAACTCTTCAGCACAAAGTGAATATTTACCTATGCTTTTACCACAATATTTGGTTGAAAACCCAAATACTCAAATTCAATTAAAAGAAGCTGAATCAAGCAATATTGTGCAGCAAATTGAAAATGGTACAGCGAAATTAGGTTTAATCTCGAGTTTTTTTAAATCTCACCATCTACAAACTTTAGAATTTTCTGAAGATCCTTTAGTTTTAATTTGTCCACCTCAGCATGAATTAGCTATACATCAACAGCTTAATTTAGATCATATTCTAAGTTACCCATTTGTTGGTTTAATGCAATATCACTCACTACAACAGTCTATAGAAACTCAAGCTCAAATTTTAGGATGTCAAATTCAATATCGCCTACGCTTACCCAATTTTGCAGCTATTGCTCAAGTCGTTGCTAATGGTGTCGGAATTGCCATTATGCCTAAACGAGCTGCTCAACGACATAATACTCAATTTGCCTTTAAACAAATTCAACTTGAAGGAGCATGGGCAAACCGTAAACTATTACTCACGGCTAAAAACTTTGATGACTTAGCAATGCCTTATCAGCATTTCACACAATTTCTAATTTCTCAAAGTACAAAAATTAAATAATCAATTAATGCACCACCATATAAGTACCTAATGCAATTAAGCCTGCAAAAAATACCTTACGAAATTTCTGTTCAGAAATTCTATAACGTAATTTCGTTCCTAACCACATTCCCATTAATGCAGGAATTAATGCCATTGCAGACATTGCATAATCGATTGGCATATTATCGACAGGATTCTGATGTAAAAAAACAGCTAAGCAGATCGTTGATGTTGTAAATGCCAAACCTAAAGATTGCACTAAATCATCACGCTTTAAATGTAGACTTTGCAAATAAGGAACTACAGGAATTACAACTACACCTGTTGCAACGGTCAATGCTCCTCCTAAATAACCCACAATTGGAGATAACCATTTTTCATGCCTAGATAAATTCGGCATACTTTTCGCACAAAGCCCATATAAACCGTATAGTCCAAGCATTCCGCCTAATAGTGCTTCACTTTTAAACTCACTATGACCTAGAGTTGGGAAAATACTCCACGTCGAACCAATGGCAATACAAATTAACATTGGCCAAAAACGGCGTACCAATCTTAAGACATGGCCTTCAGCAAATAGCTGCCAAAAATTAGTCACCATTGAAGGAATAATTAATAAAGTCGCAGCTTGGAATGGACTAATCACCATCGTTAATAGCCCCATTGCAACGGCTGGCAAGCCTAAACCAATCGTGCCCTTAATCATTCCCGCAATGGCAAAAACTACAATAACAAACAACAGCATCGTTGCTGAAACCTATTTTTTTAAATTAGGCACATGCTAAAGTGTTTATACTTAAATCAAAATGCATATTTTTCGAAGTAAGCCTCAATGAAAAGTTGAGGCTCTTATAAAAGGATATCTCTTCATGACAACATCAATTTTAAATCGACTTCATTCAAAAAAATTGGTTTGTTTTGATCTAGATGGTACGTTAATTGATTCTGTTGGTGTATGGAATCAAGTCGATGCTGCGCTTATTCTTCAGTTAAGTGGACATCAAATTGATTTAAATTTAATTCAACAAGATCGTGATCAACAACTAAGTTTTTTTAAAAATCATGCCGATCCATACCTAGAATATTGTGATTTTTTAAAAGAGAAATATCATTTTGTATTAGAAAAAAATCAAGTAAAAGAACAACGCTATGCTATTTCACATCACTTTTTAGATCATGTTATTTGCTTAAAACCTGAGGCAGATTTATTTCTGCATTATTTACATCAACACCATATTCAAACTGCATTAACCACAACTACAAGCTTAAGCAATATTCAACGCTATCAAAAAAATAATCAAAATATTTATTCTAAATTAAATTTTTCAAAAGATTTTTCTCTAATATTAACGCGTGATAAAGTCAAAAAAATTAAACCCGATCCTGAAATTTATTTAAATGCTCTTTCATATTTTCAATTGCAACCAAAAGACTGCTTAATTATTGAAGACTCTCTTATTGGTGTTCAAGCAGCCCATGCTGCAGGCATTGATGTGATCGCCATTTATGATCAATATTCTGATCATGAATGGTCTGATATTCAAAATCTAGCAACGGAAAACTACCATAGTTATGCTGAAATGCTAGATATCATCCAAACAAATACAGATAAATAATTTCAACTTCATCTGTATTTATTCTATTTTCCAAAAACTTAAGGGCGTATTTCTTTTAGTTCTCTACGTAAAAAATGCTGAATCATTTCCGTATAAAAACTTTCAATCATGTCTGGATCTACGCCCTTTTCTTCTGCCTGTTGGCGCACACGCGCAAGTACCTCTTCAATTCGTGGTGTTGCCGCATCTTGTTTAATACGTCTAAAACGAATGACTTGATCTACATAAAATTGACGTGTTGCAATTAAATCAATAAGTGATGCATCTAGTTCATCAATTTTGGCACGCGCTTGCTCTAAGGATTCTACTTTTTCTTTTTTCATTTGCTTTCTATTCGCCTTCTATTGAGCTTTCACTTTTGTACCTTTCTTCTAACACATTACTAAAAATACTTTCAATCATCCAGACACGATATAGACTATTAAAAACAAAATTTTGCCCATCAACTCTTAACTCTAATACTGGAAAATTAGGTTGAGATTTCATTTCACAATGCTGATCATTTTCTTCAAGCTTTTCTAAAACATCTATAGAGCTCAGAGTATCTATTTCTAATTCTTTCATCAGCGCATTGAAATGTGGCAGATAAGATAAATCTTTACCATCCGTCCAAACTGCCTGCAAAATGCTATACATTGCCTCAAGTTGTTGTTCTTCAGGTACGCTATAAAATAACTGAGCCATTTTTATGCTGGCTTGCTCTGTAGGACGACAAAAAGGCGTAAATTCAACTTCTGTTCGCTTAGATAACCGCGTTGCTAAACTCCAATCAAACAAATCACGCCCTTGATAACTCAATGGGTAAATTCTGAATTGAATATTATAATAATTCGCTAATTCTTCTTTAATATAAGCAAGTAATAACCAAGATATTGGATCCTCTAAAGCGATATATAAATCAAGTTCAGGATTGAGTGACTGAATTTCATTAAGCTCTTCAGCATCACTAATTAAATGTTCACGCCAATCAATATGATTAATTAAAAAAATAGGATTATCTGTAAATAATTTTTGTTGCTTTAAACGTCGTGTTAAACGTAATAAATCATCTACAGCATGATACTGACGCCCGCCAATTTCAAAATAACTCATCAACACAGGCTGATAATTAAAAACTCGCTCAGGAAAATTCTGTGGCTTATGATGATACTTTGCCATTGCATATAAAGTTCTTAATTTTCCATACTGCTTTTGCCATAGCATATGAAAAACATCTTCAAGCAAATATAAAAAATCTTGCCCACGCAAAGGAGTATTTTTTAAGATTGTCTCTGCTTGTTCTAATGCTTCAGTGGTCGGCTGTTGCGGTGTTTCATCAAAGCTAAAACGATGTTGTTTAGATAAAATTTTTGCATCATTTAAGCAGTAATTTTGCCATTCTAAGGCTGACATTTCATTTGGTGGTGAAGCCGCTTGATTTGAAATCACCACTTTTAATGGCTTTAATTCATCTACCAAAATTTCTTCTAATTGTGGAAGTTGTTGTACTGCCAAATAGCTATAAACATCATCAAGACGCAAATAAATACTTAATCCTTGATCTGTAGATAACACCGTTTGTCGAATTGGTTTTTGATAAAACCAGCTCGATCGGATTGGATCAAACCAACGGCGCAACAATGACATTAGATTTAGCCTCGCAACAATAAATTTATTTGTAAAAACAAATAGGATTTGTATTTTCTTTTCATTTGTTTCGTTTAAAAATATATATTGTGTGAAAAAACTTATATCAAGCCATTGTTAAATGATCAATGCTCTCAATACAACAAGCAATTTAAATTTCAAGTTAATTCACAGTACTATTTTAGACTTCTTTCCCTCATATTTATAGCATTTCATCTTTTTCAAATGTATAAAATTGAAAAGCTTAAAAATAAAAAAGCACCCTTTTTAGGATGCTTTTTTATGAAATAAATTTAAAGGATGACTTTAAATTTCACGAACTGCACCTTTGGCAGCACTTGTTGTATGCATTGCATATGCTTTTAATGCTTTTGAAATTTTACGTGGACGTTCTTCAACTGGATGCCAACCTTTTTCATCTTGTACTTTACGACGAGCAGCCATCGTTGCTTCATCTACAGCCAAGTGAATTGTACGGTTTGGAATATCAATTTCAATAAGATCGCCATCTTCCACTAAGCCAATTGCACCACCTTCCGCAGCTTCAGGAGATACGTGACCAATTGAAAGACCTGATGAACCGCCAGAGAAGCGACCATCTGTTAACAATGCACATTCTTTACCTAAACCTTTAGATTTCAAGTAGCTTGTTGGATAAAGCATTTCTTGCATACCCGGACCACCACGTGGACCTTCGTAGCGAATTACAACAACATCGCCCGCTTTAATATTTCCACCTAAAATAGCATCTACTGCTGCATCTTGGCTTTCAAATACACGTGCGGTACCGTTGAATTTTAAAATTGATTCATCAACACCAGCTGTTTTCACAATACAGCCATCAAGTGCAATATTTCCATAAAGAACAGCTAAACCACCATCTTTAGAGAATGCATGTTCTGCATTACGAATTACACCATTTTCACGGTCACCATCTAAACGTGAATAATAACGGTCTTGTGAAAATGCTGTTTGTGTTGGTACGCCACCCGGTGCTGAACGGAAGAATTGATATACATCTTCATTTTCAGTACGAATGATATCCCACTTGTCTAATGCATCTTTTAATGAAGCTTCGTGCACTGTACCTACTGAAGTATCAAGTAAACCTGCACGGTCTAATTCACCTAAAATAGACATGATACCGCCTGCACGGTGTACATCTTCCATGTGAACATCATTTTTCGCTGGTGCAACTTTACAAAGTACAGGAACTTTACGTGATAAACGATCAATATCATCCATCGTAAAATCAACACCTGCTTCATTTGCTGCTGCCAATAAATGAAGTACGGTATTGGTTGAACCACCCATTGCAATATCTAAAGTCATTGCATTTTCATACGATGCCTTAGTTACCATTTCACGAGGTAATACGCTGTAATCATCTTGTTCATAATGACGTTTGGTAATTTCAACAATAAGTTGACCCGCACGTTCGAATAATTTTTTACGGTTTGCATGTGTTGCAAGCGTAGAACCGTTACCCGGAAGTGATAAACCTAATGCTTCTGTTAAGCAGTTCATTGAGTTTGCAGTAAACATACCTGAACAAGAACCACATGTTGGACATGCTGAACGTTCATATTCTGCAACTTCTTCATCCGTATAATTGTCATCTGCTGCAACAATCATGGCATCAATCAAGTCAATTGCTTTATCATTTCCACGGATTTTTACTTTACCCGCTTCCATTGGTCCACCAGAAACAAATACCACTGGAATATTCAAGCGCATTGCAGCCATGAGCATTCCCGGTGTGATTTTGTCACAGTTAGAAATACACACCATAGCATCGGCACAATGTGCACTTACCATGTATTCAACCGAGTCTGCAATTAAGTCACGTGATGGAAGTGAATACAACATTCCATCATGTCCCATTGCAATACCATCATCTACTGCAATCGTATTGAATTCTTTTGCAACACCACCTGATGCCTGAATTTGTTCAGCAACGAGCTGCCCTAAGTCTTTAAGATGGACATGACCCGGTACAAATTGAGTAAATGAGTTTACGACTGCAATAATTGGCTTACCAAAATCTTCATCTTTCATTCCTGTCGCACGCCATAAACCACGCGCGCCAGCCATATTTCTTCCGTGTGTCGATGTTTTTGAACGATAATCTGGCATGGTATTTTTCCAACAATGTTTGTGCTCGAGTAAATAGCAATATTTACTCTGGCGAAATATCCCTGATAATATTTGATTTCATCAATCTCAGCCTAAATATCATACTATATTTCATACGATATAAATGAACACTTTGGCTAGATGATTTCTGAAGATATTCCGAAATTTCTAATTAAAAATTTAAACCGATGACTTACTATATCGTTATCTGAATAGATAAAACATAAAACTTTCATGAATATTTTTATAATTTTGCATAAATAAAAGCTATAAAAGGCTTTCTCAATAGAAAGCCTTTCTAAAACTATTTACTTTTCATCAAGAATAAACCAGAACATTGTTTTGCTTCTGCATCTGTACAGACTTCAGCGCGTTTAGGAGAAGTCCATTTTAAAGCAAGTTGGATATTCACATTGCTATAATCTTGCTGATCACCCACACATCCTTCTAGTTTATTATCTGTTTTAACGTTCATCATCAGTAGATCCAAACCAGATGAATTAGATCGAACAACAGCAAAATCACCTACTAACTGCTTTTTATTAACTTGATAAATAAAAGCTCCAGGCTTCTTAAAATTGAAAACTTCTGTGCATTTAGTTTGAGGATTATATAAAGTCCATGTTCCCCAAAACTCTTTATCTAAATCAACCTGGTTTTTATCAAATGCTTGAACACTACTAATTGTTAAGCCTAAAAATACTAAAAATAATACTTTTTTAATCATGTTATAACCTCTTTTATATATTGTTATGGCAACTTCCATAATTTTTATCTTTTATGATTTTTTCTATATCAATGAACATTTAACTAAACAGTGTTATATCGATGGTTTAAATTTTTTATCTATTTTATTTAGTTCTTTCATTTTTATAGCCTTACCTACATTCAGTTTCATCAACTGCGAGTGCAATGTAAATGTAGCACAATAAATTCTTATTGAAATAGATAAAAAGTACTTATTCCATAAAAGTCTAAGTACTTTTTTAATCAGATAAAGAACTATGCAATTAAATCATCATATTCTTTGATTTTGTTCAATTTATTTAACTAATCAAATATACCACTTACACCAATACGCATACTAGGACTGCCTTCAGTTGCAGTTGCAATCCCACCTGTAATTGCCCATTGACCACTGTCAGCTGTTCGCCTAAAAGTCATTCCCACAGCAGACTCTCCTCCATGATGTGCAGCTCCAATAGCATAAGTATATTTACCTGCGATATAAGGTGCTGACTCCATTGCCATAGCAGCTGCAATCCCTGCATTTGCCTGTTTAATAATTTGATCAACTTTCTTATTTGTTGCAAACAATGCATTCTTAAATTTAGCTTCTAGATTAATAACTTGTTGCGTTATGATTTGATCTGCTTTATTCAATGCATTAACTGCACTACCAACATTATTTAAACGGCTATTTCCAACCTGATACTGGGGTGGACGATAACTTTTGTTCGCTGCATCATAAAATGCCCCTCCACCTAAAGATTGACTTAATTCTGTATATGAGGATTGTAATTGTCCCATTGTTGCAACATCATTTTCTTTTACACCTGACGCAACTCCCGACAAAATTCGATCACCCTTAGAACCAGACATATTAATATTGGTTCCAACAGAGTTTTGCGCAATCATAATATCTGAGCTAGTTTCATCTATTTCAATTAAACCGGATTGCTGTTGAATTACTCTTTGCTGTAAATTTAAAATTTCACGTTGGTTTTCACTAATTTTTTGTTGTGTATCCCATAATTGACGACCTGTAATAATCTCTTTGGAATCAGGAGAAACTTTCCCATCTTTAAAAGGACTTATGGCTGTACTAGAAATAACTGAAGCATTTTCTGGGGCTAAATTTATTTTTTGATTATTAAGTTGGGAGCTTTCATCTCTCTGTTTTTCAGCAGTTTTAAACTCTAACTTTAAACCTGTAATGGCTTGTTGTAACTGCCCTTCTGTTGCAGCTTGATCTAATCTTATTTTATTGATGTCCCATGTAGTATTCGCTAAACCTGTAATCACGTTATTTTGGATGATCGTTCGATCAATCGAAATACTACCTTGAGTACCTAAATCTAAATTGCGTGCTAATCCTAATCTAATTAATCCTTTGGTATCAACCTGAGTGAAAATATTTTTTCCTTTATCTGAATTCTCAAAATGCGTATTTTTATCATCACCTTTAATACGTAATGTTTGACCTAATTGAAGTTGAGTTGCTTTACCACTATTTGCAGCAAAAATCATACCTTTTGTCAAAACATGATGAACAGCATTATTTAAGTCACCGGCATTAATCGCTTTACCTGCATTTGCTTGATTTTTATAATCGCCAGCACTGGCTAAATTCGAGATACTCGTTCCTCCTGTCATTTTCCATTCTTGACTTATAGGATCTTGTATTAAACTTAAATGACGACCAGACAATATGACCTGATCATAATTTGTCATACCTGAATCTTTATTTTTAGTATAAGAAACAGTTGTCTGTGATGCAGTACCTTGTTGATCAATTACTTGTTTGAGCTGTTCTTCTGTCGCTGCTCGTCCTGATTGGGCAAAGTCTTTACTATTTAAATTTCTATTTTCTAAGCCACTTAGTACACCTTTGCTGAGTACTGTTTCCCCGACTTGAAGTTTGTTGTTTTTAACTAGAACATTTCCAATACTTAAACTCCCTTCTTGGGTAAGATTCACTTGTTTGGCAAGTTGAATTTTCAGCCCTTGTCCATCCGCTTGGGTTTTAATATTACTATCTGCACCTTGAATGCTGAGTTGTTCACCCAGTTTTTGTGCTCCCGTTTGTCCTGTATCACCTTTAAATATGATGCCTTGTTCTTGAATACTTTTTTGTGCATTTTTCCCTGCTACTAATGCAGATTTTGCTGATGGAGATAAATCTAATTGATAAGTTGCTTCACCATCTTTATCTATTGTTTTATCAAGAAAAATGGACTCATTATTCGCTTTTAATTCAGTCTTTACAGCTCTAATTGCAGCATCAATCGTATTTTTTCCTGTCCCAGCAATATTGTTCCCAATGATATTTCCATTACTATTTTTAGCACTTTGACCAAGAATATTTTCTAAATTTTTCTGAGCTTCTTTGAGTTGTTGAACATTAACGGCATCAAAATCTTGTGAACCATCTGCAACATTTTGAAGACGGCGAGAAATATTTTTATTGCCAATCGAAACTACACCATCTATTTGACTTGGAATTTTTCCAGTTAAAAAAGCAGGGGTTATCGAACTAAGCGTAACAGAATCTGCTCCTAACGCTATGCTATTTATATGATTTGAATTTGCATTCTCGCCTATAGAAATTGCATTTTTTGCTGTACTTGTTGCTTTTGTTCCAATAGCAATACTATTTAAAGAAGATGCTGTTGCTATAGAACCAACCGCAATACTTTTATCTCCTAAAGCATAGCTCTGACGCCCCATCGCTATTGAAATTACACCTTCTGCTTTATTTGCAACACCAATGGCTATAGCAGAATTCTTGGTGACTAAGTTTCCTATACCCAAAGCAGAAGAATAATAATCAGAAACTAAATTACTATGCCCTACTGCAATACTATAGGATGTATTTTTATGAATTTTATTATGACCACCTATTGCTAAACCGCCACCACTACTCATGACAGAATTAGATACTCCTAGAGTTAAAGCGGAACTTAATATTGTCTTGTTACCTGTTGGAAAAGGATAAATAGGCAATTTATCAATTTGTGGAACTCTATGATCTAAAATAGTCCGATTAATCGGTAAATTTCCTGAGATATGAATTGTATTTAAGCAACCAATAGCAACACTATATTGAGTAAAATCATTATTACTTACATTGCCAGAACTCACCTGATTCTTACACCCAAGTGGTGAATTCGATATATTACTCAAAGAAGCTAACTTCCCATTTTGCCCTTGAGCAAGACTAGAAGAAATAAAGATAAAACTTGCAAGCACTGTGAATATTGTATTTAAAAAAATACTACTTTGGGGGAACTCTACTATTTTTCCCTTAGCTAAAATTATCCTACCTTGTTTGATACAACTTTTTGACTGTTCAGAAGTAACAATCCATTTTCCTGTACTTCTATTCCAAATAACTTTATATATTTTATTCATTTTTCGAAGCCCTCTTATCCCGAACGCTTTGTCTTTTGACTTTCTACACTACAGGGCTAAAATTATTAATAAATAATAATTAACAAATAATTCACAATTTCTAAACAATATTTTTGTTAATTTTTCACAATTTTTTCTATAAAAATAATCAATTACACATTTTCATTTTAAAATCATAATTTTTTCGGTTTCTTGTATTAAACATACAAATATTCATGAAATTTTTCATCAGCTTGTTAGTCTTTGCTTATTATTCATGCTGCTCAATAATATTATTTTATCTATATTTTCTGATTAACTTTTCAATTTTATAATAATCTTATTCTAATAAATATTTCATAATGAACTCATTTTACGAATGAGATTAAGCACAATAAATTATATTCAGCTTTGCTATAATTAAACTAAATTGAGCTATTGAGTTGGTCTATTGAAAATCATTTTTGCGGGTACGCCAGAATTTGCAGCAGTGGCGTTAAAAGCCCTTATTTCTACAGAACATAATATTGTTGCAGTCTATACTCAACCAGACCGCAAAGCTGGTCGTGGACAAAAATTAACAGCATCTGCAGTTAAACAACTTGCTTTAGAAAACAATATTCCCGTTTATCAACCGTTACATTTTAAGTCTTCAACAGAAGAAGGTTTAGCTGCTCAGCAAGAACTTGCAAATTTACAAGCAGATATAATGGTTGTTGCCGCATATGGTCTCATTTTACCTCAAGTTGTTTTAGATACTCCTAAATACGGTTGTTTAAATATCCATGGTTCTTTATTACCTCGCTGGCGTGGTGCTGCGCCAATCCAACGTGCCATTGCAACAGGTGATCAAGAAACTGGTGTAACCATTATGAAAATGGCTGCAGGATTAGACACTGGCGATATGATGTTTAAAACATATTGCCCAATTCAAGCCAATGATACTTCAGCAACTCTTCATGACAAACTTGCGATACAAGGTGCTGAAGCAATTGTAAAAGTTTTAGAAACTGAAGAAACGCTCCAAACATATTTCGCTAACCGTGAAGTTCAAGATGAAGCGCTCACTGTTTATGCTCATAAATTATCTAAAGCTGAGGCAAAAATTGATTGGTCTCAAAATGCCATTCATATTGACCAAAATATTCGAGCATTTAACCCTTGGCCAGTTGCATTTATTCCCTTAGATGAAAGTAATAACTTACGTATATGGGGTTCATTACTTTCTACTGAAAATGCTGTAAATCAACAAGCAGGTACTATTCTCGCTATAGATAAACAGGGTGTACATGTTGCTTGTGGTGATGCCAAAGCCGTATGTTTAACCTCATTACAATGGCCAGGTGGTAAACCCCTGAATCCTGTACAAATCAACCAAACTCAAAAACTTCAGGTAGGACAAATTCTCCCATGAGTCAACAGCAATCGGGAACTTCCCACCTTAATTTACGTGCTCAAGTCATTCGTACTTTACTTGCAGTTCAACAAGGTCAATCATTGGCAAGTGTAATGCCAATCCATTTAGCAAAAGTGTCTGATCGTGACCGTGCGCTATATCATGAATTGGTATTAGGCAGCTTGCGTCAATGGTATAGCTTAAAAAGCATTACCCTACCTTTACTCACAAAATCGGATAACAACGAAACTGTAGAAACATGCATGTATGTTGGTATTTATCAATTATTGTGTACCCGACTTGCACCACATGGCGTAATTTCTGAAACAGTTGAAGCAGTAAAACAATTAGGTTATGCACCTTTAAGTGGCTTAGTAAATGCTGTACTACGTCGTGTTTCACGTGAAACACTAGAGTTCCAAGAACAACTTGCACAAACTCATGGTTTACCAAGTTGGTTGTTTAAACGTCTTAAAAAAGATTGGGGCTTAGAAACTTTAGATCAATTATGCTGGGATCTACAACAAGTTGCACCTTTAACTTTACGGGTCAATGACCGTGCTGTGAGTCGTGATGAGTTCTTAGAAATTCTAAGCGAAGAAAAAATTGAAGCACGTAAGTGTGAACATTCAAATGTTGGTTTGATTCTAGAACAAGCAGTGCAAATCCCTCAGCTACCAGGCTTTGAAGATGGTGGTTTCTCTGTTCAAGATGAACATGCCCAATTATGCGCTCAAATTTTACCGGATCTAACTGGCAAAGTTGTGGTTGATGCTTGTGCTGCACCAGGTGGTAAAACAGCACATTTACTTGAGCGTTTTGATCTTAAAAAATTGTATGCCATTGACCAAGACAGTAAACGTTTATTACGCGTTTCAGAGAACTTGGAACGTCTACAACTGAATGCTCATGCAGATGTGGAAATTTTAACTGCTGATGCAACAACTTGGACACCTACTGAACAAGTAGACTGTATCGTTCTTGATGCACCTTGTTCTGCCATTGGTGTAATGCGTCGTCATCCTGACATTCGTTTACTACGTCAATCTACAGATATTGCTCAGACTGTAGAATTGCAAAAACAAATTTTGAACCATATGTGGCAACAACTTAAAGTTGGTGGCACTTTGCTTTATATCACCTGCTCTATTTTAAAAGCTGAAAATGAACAGCAAATGCAAAATTTCTTTGCTGAACATGTCGATGCTAAAGAAATCAAAATTGATGCGACTTGGGGTATTGAGCAAATTCATGGTCGTCAATTGCTTCCACAAACAAATGCAGGTGATGGCTTCTACTATTGCCGTATTCAAAAGACAGCTTAAGCCTAATTTCTTATCTAAGTTATTAAATAAAAAGGAACCTTTATAAGGTTCCTTCTTTAATTCATAAAATATGAATGGTTTTATTCTTCATCAGGATGCTTAATTAAATGAATTGTTGCTAAAATTAAGCCACCCCAAAGTAAAACTGTTGAAATCACAAGCATCACTATAGCAGATGTGTTCATATTAGTTCTCCTTTGTATCGTGATCTTTGAAACTTGTACATACCAATGCACCAATAATAAAGAAGGCTATCACTCCTCCGGCAACCGGCAATAATGTACTTAATGGATAACTACCATACCCCTTAGAAATCACATCATTAATCGTCAAACCTAATGTAATTAATAAAGCTGATGGAGTCACAATAGTAAGAAGGAAATTCCATCCCCAACCTAATTTAATGCTTGAATACTCATTCACATGATCTTGTAACTGTTTCAACAATGGACGACGGAACCAAGATACGAAAATAATAGATAACAAACCACCTAAAACAATACCAATGTTATTTGCAAAGTAATCAATAATATCAACAAAAGTAATTGCATTATGGGTCGAAAAAATCAATGTAGATACTATTGCAGAACCACCACCGACAATGGTTACAGCCTTTTTACGAGACCATGCCAATTTATCTTGGAATGCTGCAATCGGCACTTCTAAAATACTCACCATTGAAGTTACACCTGCAACAGCCAAAGATGAGAAGAAAAGGAAACCGAATAAATCACCGCCCGCACCTAAGCTTGAAATAATTTTCGGGAATGCAATAAAGGCTAGACCAATACCACCAGAAACTACATCATCAACTGATGCACCAGCGCTATATGCCATAAATCCTAAAGCAGCAAAAATACCAATACCTGCAAGAATTTCAAAAGATGAATTGGCTAATGCAACAACAACTCCAGAACCTGTTAAATTTGTTTTTGGCTTTAAATAAGATGCATACGTCAGCATAATCCCAAAACCAACAGATAATGAAAAGAAGATATGACCAAATGCTGCCAACCACACTTTATAGTTTGTCATTGCTTCCCAGTTTGGCGTAAAAAATGCATTTAAACCGTCAACAGCACCAGGTAAACGCAAAGCTTGAACAACTAAAACTGTAAATAAAACAACCAATAAAGGCATAAATATTTTATTAGAAAGTTCAACACCTTTTTTCACACCACCATATAAAATGAACATAACAATCGCCCAAACTGCTACAAGTCCAATGAATAAAGTTGGTACGAAAAGTGATGTAGTATCTCCATTTTGAAGATAGCTATTAAAGAAGAATTTCTCTGTATCTGTACCCCATTTCTGTCCAATCGAGTAATAGATATACGTTCCTGCCCATGACAAAACACTGGCATAATAAATACCAATAATTAATGTCACCATAACTTGCCACCAGCCAAGTGCCTCACTATTCATAAGCTTTTTATATGCTGTAGGTGGAGCCTTTCTAAATTTATGTCCAACTGCATAATCTAAAAATAAAAGAGGTAAACCAGCTGCAAAAATAGCAATTAAGTACGGAATTAAAAATGCACCACCGCCATTTTCATACGCAACGTATGGAAAACGCCAAATATTTCCTAAGCCTACAGCAGAACCAATTGCTGCAATAATAAATCCTGATCGGGCTGACCAATTTTCACGAGAATTTGTCATAAAACACCTAAACCTTAAGTTCCTTCTCTGCTGTTTTTTTTGTTTATGAGGCAGCATAAAAAGTACTAATTAATATTGTTGTGTTTGAGATTTAGTTTCTGCCTTTTGAGCAATACGTTCTAAAATACAAACTGATAAATCTTTTTCATGCTTTTTGTGAAAGATCATTCTAAAAATTTATCTAGATATGAATTAACAATACCTACTTTTTACATTTTTTTCTGTAGTTTCTTCCTAATATTCTGTTTTTTTGTAATATATTTCACTCAAATGATCATTTTAAAGACGAAAATTTAAGCAAAAATTTCATACCTATAAAAACTTTTTGGAATATATCATTGCCACTATTAAACTGATAGTTATTTTTTGACTCTAAAATGACCTGTTATTTTATAAGTGTGTAAAATATCATTTTCCTGCGTACCATAACCAATATTATGAATCACTAAAGGCGTTTTGGTTAATAACGTCTTTTTATTAGAAATAATACCAATATGCACCAATCCTTTTCCTAAATCCCAAGTCACAATATCTCCAGGAAGGAAGTTTTGATCCTTAATTTCGTAACCCTGTCTTTTAAAATAAACTTGAATATTGGGCACACGTCGATGATCGATATTTTTATCTGGTGACTTTAGCCCCCATTTTTGAGGATATGCTTTAAAGTTCTTTTTCATATCTTCATGAATTAACTGCTGTAAATCAATTCCCTGCCCTCTTAAAGCTCTCACCACAACATCCGTACAAACACCTTTAATAAGTGGAACATCCCCCATAGGATACTGAAGTTTGGTATAAGCAGGGTCGTAATACAATGTTTTACCAATTTGGGATTTTGCTGAAGTCACTAATGTTGTTGAGGAAAAAGCCCAAACAACTGAAGAATGTAGAATAAATAAAAAACTAATGAATAATTTATAAAAGTGCTTCATTTTAATAGATCTTTTTATCAAACTTATTAAATATTGAGCAATTATGACTTTATTTTTAAATAAATGATACAGCAGACATATTTAGTAAAAATATTTATTTAAATCAAAAAAGGAAATATGAAGCTCATATTTCCTTTAAAAATTTAATTGTTAATTCACTATTTTTTTGCGGTTTCCATGATTAAACGCGTTGTTAAATATAAACGCGGTACAATGCTATCAATAAATACATATTCCGCATTAACCGAATGTGCTCCTGTACCTGTTAATCCCATTCCCTCAATAATTGCAGCTTGAGATTCAAGTCCAGCAAAAGCAGCATCTGTACCACCCCCCATTGGGGTTGTTAAAATAGTCAAAGGCAGATTTAACTCATTTTTATAAATATTTTGCGCTGTTGATGCTAATTTAATTGCCTTTTCAGATACTTCTAAAGGTGGACGACGTACTTCAAATTTCACATCAATTTGGCTATCTTCTAATAGTTTATTCTTAATTTTTTCATGTAATGTTTTATCTATATAGTTAAAATCTGCTTGTTTTAAAGCACGTACATCAGCTTGAGCAACAGCTGAATCAGGAATTACATTTCGTGTTTTACCTGCATTTGCAATCGTCCAATTCATTTTTAAGCCAGTTTCTGGTTTAGATAAATCTTTCATTTGCAAAATTTGATGAGATAGCTCAGTTAATGCATTCACTCCCCCTTCAGGGTTCATACCCGCATGCGATGATTTTCCTTGTACCGTTAAATATGCAGCACCAATTCCACTCGTTGCTAAACGTAAACTGCCATCTTTAGCTTCACCATCAGTTTCAAAAGACAGTACAACATCTTGTCCTTTAGCCGTTTCCGTAATTAATTTACGTGAACCAGGTGAGCTAATCTCCTCATCTGAGTTAATTAAAACTGTAATCGTTCCAAAATCTTGATAATTTAGTGTCTTTAACGTTTCAAGCGTATGAATAATTAATGCAATTCCTTGCTTGTCATCTGTAATGCCTAAACCATATGCTCTATTTCCATCAACTCTAAAGGGTTGATCTTTTAATAAGCCACGTGGATATACGGTATCCATATGTGCTAACAGCATAATGTTGCCTTTGCCTTTTCCTTTTATAGTTGCTTTAATTGCAGGTCCAACTTGTTCAGGTGCATCGTTCATTGGGTAAATATCTTTATTTTGAATAATATTTACATCGGCACCAGTTGCTTTTAAACGTTCAGCAATTAACTTTGCAATTTGATCTAAACCTTCTATATCTTTACTTCCAGACTCTATATGTACCAAATCCTTTAGAGTACTGAGATAACTTTCTTGTTGTGCTTCTACAACCGTTTTTACTTGTTTAGGTGTAATTGCAAATGAAGTTGAAGCAAGACTTGCCAAAACCAAACCTAAAAATGCATGTTTTTTTGAAGTTAATTGATTAAAAATTACCATATTTTAGAGTCCTATTCCTTTATATTATTTGATTCAAGCATATTTTTTAAAAAATATTGATATCAATTTCACATATTAAAACAAGAAACTCAAGTCATCATTCTTATCAGAATTTATTTTAAATAATGATTATAAATCTACAGTTTTCATATCCTTATTTTCATATCCTGATTATTTTCAGAAATTTTGAAATTTTTAGTTACGGTTTATTTTAATAAAATAAAAAAGATCTATTCAATTCTGAATAGATCTCTTATTAATGATCATCGGCATGTAAGGCTTATTTTTTAGATGAATCCATGATTAAACGTGTTGATAAATATAAGCGAGGAACAATCGTATCAATAAAAATATATTCTGCATTTGTAGAATGAGCTCCGCCACCAGAAAGTCCCATTCCTTCAATTACTGCTGCTTTTGAACGCATACCTGCAAATGCAGCATCGGTACCACCTCCTGTTGCTGTACTTAGAACATTCATAGGTAAATTAAGCTCATTTTTGTAAATCTCTTGAGCACTTTGTGCAAGTTTTTGAGCTTTTTCATTTGCAACCAATGGTGGGCGTCTTACTTCAAATTTAACATTCACTTGACTATCAGCAAGCTTTTTATTTTTAACACGTTCATCTAAAGCCTTTTCTATCTGATCAAAATCTTCAACTTTAAGTGCTCGAACATCTGCTTGTGCAGTTGCAGTATCAGGAATAACATTTCTAGTTTTTCCTGCCGTTGCTACAGTCCAATTTAATTTGAGTCCTGTTGCTGGATTTGATAAATCTTGCATCTGACCAATTTGATGAGATAGCTCAGTTAGAGCATTCACACCATCTTCAGGTTTCACTCCTGCATGCGATGATTTTCCTTTAATATCTAAATATGCTGCACCAATTCCACTCGTCGCTAAACGTAGGCTCCCATCTGTTCCACCTCCTTCAAATGAAAGTACAACATCTTGATCTTTCGCTGTTTCAGTAATTAATTTACGTGAACCAGGGGAACTAATTTCTTCATCAGAGTTAATCAAAACTGTAATGGTTCCAAAATCTTTATAATTTAATTTTTTTAATGTATCTAAAGTATAAATAATTGCAGCAACACCTTGTTTATCATCACTAATTCCAAGTCCATATGCTCTATTATCTTCAATTTTAAAAGGCTGATCCTTTAACTGCCCTTTTTGATACACAGTATCCATATGTGCAATGAGCATAATCTTACTCTTACCTTTCCCTTTAAGCACAGCCTTTACAACTGGACCAATCTCTTCAGGTGTATCATCCATCCGATAAATGTCAGTACTTGGTATAATACTCACTTCTGCGCCTGTAGCTTTTAACTGCTCGGCAATTAGGTTTGCAATTTTGTTTAAACCATCTAAATCTTTACTGCCTGATTCAATATTAACAAGCTGTTCTAATGTTTTTAAATACGATTGTTGTTGTCCCTCCACAACCGTTTTTAATTGTTCATTGGTCACAGCAAAAACTGAAGTTGAAATGGTTGTAGCTATAGCTAAACCAAATAAAAATTTTTGATGAGCCACAAAAGAAGATAAATTCATTTCCTATATCCTTACTCGTTCTTTATTTTTAAGTATCAGTCGCCTGATCTGAATATTTTTACATCAATTTGTTTTAATTTCATACAATAATAAAAAAGTATGATGAAATAGAATTTTTTAAATATATCTTTGATCTTATTTTTTAGAAAAATAATAATAAATTTATTTAAATTTTCAATAAATTAGATATTTTAAGTGCCCTTTAAATAAGAGCACTTAAAATCTACATTACACTTTAGCTTCTTTTAGCTCATTTACATTTACTGGTTCTGATTCATCATGATGATAAATCAAAGCAACAGCAAGCGCTGTGATCAAGACAGGTAAACCAACTGCAATAAAATTTAAATATGATGGTAAAGACATACCCAATAGTGCACCAATTAAAATAGGTCCAACAATTGCCCCCATACGACCAATGGCAGATGACCATCCAATACCTGTAGAACGTACAGCCAATGGATAGTATTGAGCAACATAGCTATAAAGTAACATCTGTGAACCAATAGATGCTGCACCTGCTAAAAACACTAAAATATATAGAATGAATTGATTTGATTGTAAGCCCATTAGACTCATCACAATCGCACCCATAATTCCTAAGCACATCAATACAGGTTTTAGATGGAAACGGTCAGCTAAAATACCGCCTCCCACAATCCCAACAATTGCTCCAATATTCATGACCATCATGAACATTAAGCTGTTATCCATTGAATAACCTGCTGCCATCATTAATTTTGGAAGCCAGCTACTTAAAGCATACATCGTCAGTAAACATGAGAAAAATGCTAACCAAAATAGCAGTGTATTCATTGCACGACCACGCTTAAATAAACTTGCAACAGAAGCTGACTCAGGTACATCAACTTGATGTAATTCAAAAATAGTTGAAGACTGTACATCTACTTGCGGAGCTAAACGACGTACAATTTTACGTGCTTCTTCTTGCTTATTTTGCTTAACAATAAAAGTTAAAGATTCTGGTAAAAATTTCCAAATTACAGGGAGTAAAAATAAAGGAATCCCAGCGATGAAAAACATAATTTCCCAACCAAAACTTGGTGTAAACCATGAGCCGAGCAATGCAGCCATTACGCCACCAACAGCATAACCACTAAACATCGTTGTGACTAAAGTACTACGCATTTTTTTTGGAGCATATTCAGAAGTTAATGCAACTAAATTCGGCATTACTCCACCAATTCCAAGCCCAGCTAAAAATCGTAAAATACCAAATTCAGTAGGATTCGAAGCAAATCCTCCAGCAAATGTAAGACCACTAAAAAGTACAATACAAATCATTATGACTTTTTTTCGCCCAATTTTATCTGCTAAAGAACCAAAAATCATGGCACCAAACATCATACCAGCCAATGCTGTACTTGCTAACATTCCAGCTTGAACTGCTGTTAATCCCCAATCGTTCATTAATAAAGGTAAAACAACCCCATTAATCGCTAAATCATAACCATCAAAAAGAATGACAAGTAAACACCATGCCACTACGTTAAAATGAAATGGTGTAAATTTCGCGTGATCAATAACATCATTGACATTCACTGCTTGATCTGTCACTCCTCACCTCCTGTGAGTCTAAATTACATTGCACTTTAACTAGCGCCCTTCAGTTTAGAGTTATGATTTTAAAAACAAAACTGAAGCCATTTACTAAAGTAATAAAATATAATATTCACATAATTTATAGCACTATAAGAATTCAACATTAGTCTAATTATTAGATTTAATGATCAAATAATATAAAATTAAAATATGGAAAAAGATGGAATATCAATCTGCAAATAGGTAGATTGATTAAAATTAAAGTTAATTTTTTGTATTATTAAAAAAATAATATTTATAAAATATTGATAAAGACATAAAAGATTAATAATTTACATATTAATGCCTTTCTTATTCCTTAAATTTCTTTCATTTATTTTTTCACATAAAAAAACACCCCCTTCTTTGAAGGGGGTGTTTTAGAATTAATGAGCTGGCGATGACTTACTCTCACATGGGTAACCCCACACTACCATCAGCGCTAAGAGGTTTCACTTCTGAGTTCGGGAAGGGATCAGGTGGTTCACTCTTGCTATTGTCGCCAGCACAACTGTTTATGATTACTTGCTATGGTCTTACTTAGATGCCTAGCTTTCTTCAAATGAGTTATTAACAGGTATATCTGAGTTAATTTAAGGTGTTCATTGTATCTAGCTTTAGAACTAAATCAAGTTTCTTTGATTATTTGTGAATCAATTGATGCTTGATACAACAACTGTTTGGGTGTTGTATAGTCAAGCCTCACGAGCAATTAGTATTGGTCAGCTTCACATATCGCTATGCTTCCACATCCAACCTATCAACGTCGTAGTCTTCAACGGCTCTTTAGAGGACATATAGTCCTAGGGAAATCTTATCTTGAGGTAGGCTTCCCGCTTAGATGCTTTCAGCGGTTATCCCTTCCGAACATAGCTACCCGGCGATGCGACTGGCGTCACAACCGGTACACCAGAGGTTCGTCCACTCTGGTCCTCTCGTACTAGGAGCAGATCCTCTCAAATTTCCAGCGCCCACGGTAGATAGGGACCGAACTGTCTCACGACGTTCTAAACCCAGCTCGCGTACCTCTTTAAATGGCGAACAGCCATACCCTTGGGACCTGCTTCAGCCCCAGGATGAGATGAGCCGACATCGAGGTGCCAAACACCGCCGTCGATATGAACTCTTGGGCGGTATCAGCCTGTTATCCCCAGAGTACCTTTTATCCGTTGAGCGATGGCCCTTCCATACAGAACCACCGGATCACTAAGACCTACTTTCGTACCTGCTCGACTTGTGGGTCTCGCAGTTAAGCGCGCTTTTGCCTTTATACTCTACGCGTGATTTCCGACCACGCTGAGCGCACCTTCGTACTCCTCCGTTACTCTTTAGGAGGAGACCGCCCCAGTCAAACTACCCACCAGACATGGTCCTCGCTCCAGATAATGGAGCAGAGTTAGAACCTCAATATTACCAGGGTGGTATTTCAAGATTGGCTCCACCGAAACTAGCGTCTCGGTTTCAAAGCCTCCCACCTATCCTACACAAGTAAGATCAAAGTTCAATGTCAAGCTGCAGTAAAGGTTCACGGGGTCTTTCCGTCTAGCCGCGGGTACACCGCATCTTCACGGCGAATTCGATTTCACTGAGCCTCTGCTGGAGACAGCGCCGCCATCATTATGCCATTCGTGCAGGTCGGAACTTACCCGACAAGGAATTTCGCTACCTTAGGACCGTTATAGTTACGGCCGCCGTTTACTGGGGCTTCGATCAAGAGCTTCGCTTACGCTAACCCCATCAATTAACCTTCCAGCACCGGGCAGGCATCACACCCTATACGTCCACTTTCGTGTTTGCAGAGTGCTATGTTTTTAATAAACAGTTGCAGCGGCCTGGTTTCTGAGGCTGTCATCAGCTCAAGGAGCAAGTCCTATCACCAACAACAGCGTACCTTCTCCCGAAGTTACGGTACCATTTTGCCTAGTTCCTTCAGCAGAGTTCTCTCAAGCGCTTTGGTCTACTCGACCTGACCACCTGTGTCGGTTTAGGGTACGATTCCAGTATAACTGAAGCTTAGAGACTTTTCCTGGAAGCATGGTATCAGCCACTTCGCTAGTAAACTAGCTTGCTATCAGTTCTCAGCATAGAGTACCCCGGATTTGCCTAAGATACATGCCTACAACCTTCCACCTGGACAACCAACGCCAGGCTGACTTAACCTTCTCCGTCCTCTCATCGCATTATACTGAAGTATTGGAATATTAACCAATTTCCCATCGACTACGCCTCTCGGCCTCGCCTTAGGGGTCGACTCACCCAGCCCCGATTAACGTTGGACTGGAACCCTTGGTCTTTCAGCGAACGGGTTTTTCACCCGTTTTGTCGTTACTCACGTCAGCATTCGCACTTCTGATACCTCCAGCAGACTTCTCAATCCACCTTCATCGGCTTACAGAACGCTCCCCTACCACTTGCAATAAATTGCAAATCCGCAGCTTCGGCATATAGTTTTAGCCCCGTTACATCTTCCGCGCAGGCCGACTCGACTAGTGAGCTATTACGCTTTCTTTAAAGGGTGGCTGCTTCTAAGCCAACCTCCTAGCTGTCTATGCCTTCCCACATCGTTTCCCACTTAACTATAATTTTGGGGCCTTAGCTGGCGGTCTGGATTGTTTTCCTCTTGACTACGGACGTTAGCACCCGCAGTCTGTCTCCCGGATAGTACTCATTGGTATTCGGAGTTTGCATCGGTTTGGTAAGTCGGGATGACCCCCTAGCCGAAACAGTGCTCTACCCCCAATGGTATTCGTCCGAGGCGCTACCTAAATAGCTTTCGGGGAGAACCAGCTATCACCAAGTTTGATTAGCCTTTCACCCCTATCCACAAGTCATCCCCTGGCTTTTCAACGACAGTGGGTTCGGTCCTCCAGTTAGTGTTACCCAACCTTCAACCTGCTCATGGATAGATCACCTGGTTTCGGGTCTATACCCAGCAACTAAACGCCCTATTAAGACTCGGTTTCCCTACGGCTCCCCTATGCGGTTAACCTTGCTACTGAATATAAGTCGCTGACCCATTATACAAAAGGTACGCAGTCACCGAACAAGTCGGCTCCCACTGCTTGTATGCATGCGGTTTCAGGATCTATTTCACTCCCCTCACAGGGGTTCTTTTCGCCTTTCCCTCACGGTACTGGTTCACTATCGGTCAGTCAGGAGTATTTAGCCTTGGAGGATGGTCCCCCCATATTCAGACAAGGTTTCACGTGCCTCGCCCTACTCGACATCATTATGTGTGCCCTTTCGTGTACAGGACTATCACCTACTATGGTTGCACTTCCCAGAGCATTCCACTAAAACACACATAACTTAATGGGCTGTTCCCCGTTCGCTCGCCGCTACTGAGGGAATCTCAATTGATTTCTTTTCCTAAGGGTACTGAGATGTTTCACTTCCCCTCGTTCGCCTCGTAACACTATGTATTCATGTTACGATACCTAGCTTATACTAGGTGGGTTTCCCCATTCAGAAATCTCCGGATCAAAGGATATTTGCCGCCTCCCCGGAGCTTATCGCAGGCTATTACGTCTTTCATCGCCTCTGACTGCCAAGGCATCCACCACATGCACTTAATTACTTGACTATACAACCCCAAACAGTCGCCCATTTCCTACAAGTGAAAATGTTGCGTTGCGAACTTAATCGCCACAGTTAGAGTTTTGTAGATTTAACTACAGTACAGCTTCAATTAGATTCATATACCAAAACGCTTGATTCAGTTAATTTCGCTAGTAACTCATTTAATCAGTCAACTTCAGAATTACTTCTTTAGTCTTCCTTTTAACGAGTATGAACAAATTATTTCAACTCAAATATATTCTGTTAATGATTCACTACGTCTTCGTCAGATCGCAGTCAACTGTGATAAATCACAGAGATTAATAACAATGCCGCGCATTATACGCCACCTTATCACTAAGCTCTATAAGCTATCCAACTGTTTGCTTACTATGTATTCATTCAAATACATGGTGGAGACTAGGAGAGTCGAACTCCTGACCTCCTGCGTGCAAAGCAGGCGCTCTACCAACTAAGCTAAGTCCCCAGCTTATCATTTAGATTCAATGTACCTTTCTAAGTCATGGTGGGTCTGACAAGACTTGAACTTGTGACCCCACGCTTATCAAGCGTGTGCTCTAACCAACTGAGCTACAGACCCTCAGATACATCATAATGAAGAACAACTTGTTGTGGATTCTTACCAATCGTCAATCTTTCGTTAAGGAGGTGATCCAGCCGCAGGTTCCCCTACGGCTACCTTGTTACGACTTCACCCCAGTCATCGGCCACACCGTGGTAAGCGTCCTCCTTGCGGTTAGACTACCTACTTCTGGTGCAACAAACTCCCATGGTGTGACGGGCGGTGTGTACAAGGCCCGGGAACGTATTCACCGCGGCATTCTGATCCGCGATTACTAGCGATTCCGACTTCATGGAGTCGAGTTGCAGACTCCAATCCGGACTACGATCGGCTTTTTGAGATTAGCATCCTCTCGCGAGGTAGCAACCCTTTGTACCGACCATTGTAGCACGTGTGTAGCCCTGGTCGTAAGGGCCATGATGACTTGACGTCGTCCCCGCCTTCCTCCAGTTTGTCACTGGCAGTATCCTTAAAGTTCCCGGCATAACCCGCTGGCAAATAAGGAAAAGGGTTGCGCTCGTTGCGGGACTTAACCCAACATCTCACGACACGAGCTGACGACAGCCATGCAGCACCTGTATCAGAGTTCCCGAAGGCACCAATCCATCTCTGGAAAGTTCTCTGTATGTCAAGACCAGGTAAGGTTCTTCGCGTTGCATCGAATTAAACCACATGCTCCACCGCTTGTGCGGGCCCCCGTCAATTCATTTGAGTTTTAGTCTTGCGACCGTACTCCCCAGGCGGTCTACTTATCGCGTTAGCTGCGCCACTAAAGCCTCAAAGGCCCCAACGGCTAGTAGACATCGTTTACGGCATGGACTACCAGGGTATCTAATCCTGTTTGCTCCCCATGCTTTCGTACCTCAGTGTCAGTATTAGGCCAGATGGCTGCCTTCGCCATCGGTATTCCTCCAGATCTCTACGCATTTCACCGCTACACCTGGAATTCTACCATCCTCTCCCATACTCTAGCCAACCAGTATCGAATGCAATTCCTAAGTTAAGCTCAGGGATTTCACATTTGACTTAATTGGCCACCTACGCACGCTTTACGCCCAGTAAATCCGATTAACGCTTGCACCCTCTGTATTACCGCGGCTGCTGGCACAGAGTTAGCCGGTGCTTATTCTGCGAGTAACGTCCACTATCTCAGAGTATTAATCCAAGTAGCCTCCTCCTCGCTTAAAGTGCTTTACAACCAAAAGGCCTTCTTCACACACGCGGCATGGCTGGATCAGGCTTGCGCCCATTGTCCAATATTCCCCACTGCTGCCTCCCGTAGGAGTCTGGGCCGTGTCTCAGTCCCAGTGTGGCGGATCATCCTCTCAGACCCGCTACAGATCGTCGCCTTGGTAGGCCTTTACCCCACCAACTAGCTAATCCGACTTAGGCTCATCTATTAGCGCAAGGTCCGAAGATCCCCTGCTTTCCCCCGTAGGGCGTATGCGGTATTAGCGTCCCTTTCGAAACGTTGTCCCCCACTAATAGGCAGATTCCTAAGCATTACTCACCCGTCCGCCGCTAGGTCCAGTAGCAAGCTACCTTCCCCCGCTCGACTTGCATGTGTTAAGCCTGCCGCCAGCGTTCAATCTGAGCCATGATCAAACTCTTCAGTTTAAAATCAGTAGTAGCTTATGGCTACCAATCTTGGCTCATCAATTTTCTGACAAATATTTCTCAAATAAACTTCGAGTAATTTCTACCATTCAATCAATGAAAATATATTCGATTGATCAACTAGTAAAAATCCACACAAGTTGTTCTTCATAATCTCTTAATGATCTTTCTAACATCTCGTCAATGCTAGAAGCTGGACTCAAAACACTTGATAACTCAGCGATCCGCTTCGTTCATCACCGTGTATCTCGTCGGTATGGGGTGCATTCTAGAGGATTTTAAAACCTTTGCAACCCTTATTTTCACAAAATCTTCACGGGTGTTTTATTTTTCACCAAAAATACATAAAAAAGGTCTTTTTTAGATATTTTTTAGACATTTTAACGATAATTTTTTTAAAAACATTTAAATTATTTTTTAGAAGACACTTTATTTGTCACTCATAAAAGTATTTATTTTTAGATTTTCCTCTTTTTAATTAGATGTTATAGCTATTTTTTACATATAAAGTTTGTATGACTTCATAAATCATTTCTTCTTTACCGTCAAAACTCTCCCCAGCAAAAAATAATTTAGCTCTTTTAGGTAATTTTTCTTTTATTAAGGCAAAAAGTAAATATGTAGAAGCTAAGTCCAACTCTCTTAATATTTGTATAGTCGTCTTTAATGTATTTTCATCTATAAAAGTAGAATAAAATAAGCATTGTAAAATTTAATTTATTTGATCATCTTGCATGAGATGGGTGTCATAACGCTACATTGTTTTATAACCTTGACCTTTTTATCTCTATAATTATTGCTATTTTTTTAATTTCCATCTTATATTTAAGTGTAA
This sequence comes from Acinetobacter equi, assembly GCF_001307195.1. NCBI lineage: Bacteria > Pseudomonadati > Pseudomonadota > Gammaproteobacteria > Moraxellales > Moraxellaceae > Acinetobacter > Acinetobacter equi. Next base: position 841,083 of record NZ_CP012808.1, read on the forward strand.
GCATTTGTATTACAGGTATTTTTTTAAACAAAGGCTTTAAATTAGGATTTAATCGCTTAACTTTAAATAAAAAAAGAAAGAGATCTCTCCCAAAATCTCTTCCTTCTAGTTGAATCTATAAAGATCCAATATCTCGTTATAATTGTTATTTAGCTAAACATTAAAGCATTTATTTCAACGCTGTTTATTTTTAGTTTTTTACCCTCTAGATATGCACAAATTAGTGTCTCCAGATGCCCTAAGCTTAATCCACATCAATCTAAAAATGCAATACCTTTAGGTAAATTTAAGTGCCTTTTTTATAAGGTTTTTTTGAATTTGCTTATTTAAAATATAGATATAAGAACTTCATAAAATAAAAGCAGACCTTAGTCTGCTTTTATTTTTACTTTCAAAGTTAACTTTTATATTGAGAAAACAATCAATCTACAAATGTAACTTTAGCAATAGCTTTTTTACCAGCTTGTACAATAATAGTCTTATTCTCTTTTACAGAATAAGAGGCATCTACAACGTTCCAATCTACTTTAACAGCGCCACGTGCAACTGCATCTTTTGCCTGTGCTGCATTTTTTGTTAAATCTGCTGCGCGCACAATAGAAGCAATAAACATTTCACCGCCAAATTCTGCACGTGAAATTGTTACCTCAGGTGTTCCCTCTGGGAGTTCACCTTCGGTAATAATATTACCTGCACCTTTATGTGCATTAGCAGCAGCATCACTTCCGTGGAAACGTTCTACTAACTCTAAAGCAAGAATCTTTTTCACTTCTTGTGGATTACGACCTTCAGCAACTTCTTTTAACAACACTTGAATTTCTTCAATTGTTTTAAAGCTAAGTAAATCGAAATAGCGTTCAAGAAGTGAATCTGGCATTGAAAGTACTTTCTGATACATTGCACCAGGAGCATCAAATACACCAATATAGTTACCTAAAGATTTAGACATTTTATTTACACCGTCTAAACCTTCAAGAATAGGCACAGTAATACATACTTGTGCTTCTTGATCGTAACGACCTTGTAATGTACGTCCCATCAACAAGTTAAAAGTTTGATCCGTTCCGCCAAGTTCTACATCTGCTTGTAATGCCACAGAGTCATAACCTTGCACCAATGGATATAAAAATTCATGAATCGCAATAGGTTGATGATTATTATAACGTTTTGTAAAGTCATCACGCTCTAACATACGTGCAACTGTTTGCTGTGAAGCAAGTTGAATTAAATCAGCAGCAGTTTTTTGTGCAAACCATTCAGAGTTAAAAACAACTTTAGTTTTATTTGGATCAAGAATTTTAAATACTTGTTCTTGATAAGTCTTCGCATTTTCTAACACTTGTTCACGAGACAATGGTGGACGGGTAGCACTTTTACCAGTCGGATCACCAATCATTGCAGTATAATCACCAATTAAGAAATAAACTTCATGTCCTAAATCTTGGAACACTTTAAGTTTATTAATTAAAACTGTATGTCCTAAATGCAAATCTGGTGCAGTTGGATCAAAACCCGCTTTAATTTTTAATGGACGATTTTCTTTTAATTTCTTCAGAAGATCTTCTTCAGAAATAATTTCATGTGTGCCTCGTTGAATGAGGGCAAGTTGTTCTTCAGCTGGTAGGAAATTCGACATCACAAAATCCGAATACATCAGTTACTTAATTTGTGAGATATACTAACACTTTTTCAGCATATTGCAGGCGTAAGAATAATCATGACAGCGATCTATATTGGAGTAATGACTGGCACAAGTATGGATGGTGTCGACATTGTTGCTGCTTCTTTTGATCCATTACAGCTTCATGCCACCTTATCTTTAGACTTTGATCCTGATTTAAGAGCTGAACTTATGGCACTGACCTTACCTGACGATAATGAAATTGATCGTATGGGAAAAGCAGATGTTGCTCTAGCAAAAATGATTGGACACGGCATAAATACACTTATAAAAGACAATAATTTAGATCGATCAAAAATTAAAGCCATTGGTTCACATGGTCAGACAATTAGACATAGACCAGAATATGAATTTACCTTACAAATAGGTGATCCAAACATTATCACTGAAATAACCCAAATTCCTGTTATTTCAGATTTTCGTCGTCGTGATATGGCTGCTGGTGGTCAAGGTGCTCCTCTTGTTCCAGCATTTCATCAAGATATTTTTCAACATGAAAATATCCACCGCGTTATTCTTAATTTAGGTGGTATTGCCAATGTAAGTTTATTACCAGCAGGAAAACCTGACCAAGTTTCAGGCTTTGATACAGGTCCTGCCAATATTCTTATGGATGGATGGTGTCATCGTTATACAGGACAACCATATGATGAAAATGGTAACTGGGCTGCTTATGGCACACCTATTCGTAGCCTTTTAGATCGTTTACAAGCACATGATTTTTTCTCTAAAGAACCACCAAAAAGTACTGGTCGAGAAGACTTTAATTTAGATTGGTTAGATGAACAAATTGCCGATTGGCGTAGTAGCTTAGAATACGATGAACTTGAAGACACCCCTGAAAATGTACAAGCAACATTAATGAAACTCACCACACGTGCGATTAAAAAAGCAATTTATCGCTCAGGTATGGAAACTGGTGAAGTTTATGTATGTGGTGGTGGTGCATATAACTCACATTTACTTGAACAGTTACGCTGGCGTTTACGTAAACATGAATGGACTGTTCAAACCACAGCAGATTTAGGTTTAAGCCCAACATGGGTAGAAGCAACTGCTTTTGCTTGGCTTGCAATGCGTTTTATAAACCAGTTAAGTGGAAATTTACCCGCTGTTACAGGTGCACAGGCATATAGAATTTTAGGTACGATTACTGCTGTTTAAGTTACTCAAATATAAACAGCATGATTTGTTCAAAATCATGCTGTAGTTATGTATTAATAATTATCATCATTTTCTTATCGTGCTAATAACTCACGTAATGCAGCATCTATAAATGCTGTATCTTCTTCATTCATACCTGCCCCTGCAAAATGCCCCCATACACCAGGTATTACTCTTAGTTCTGCATCTTGCATAAACGACACTTCATATTTTTCATCATCCACTGGAAAATATAAATCACGCTCTGCTGGCATCACAATTGCCTTTGCTTTTATTGAAGATAAAGCTGCTTCATGATCACCATTAAAACCTGGTGTATTACCTACATTACCATGCTGCCATGTCCACAGCATCGTAAGTAAATTATTCGCATCTCGATCATCAAGAAAAAAACCTTCCCAAAAACCAACTAAAAAATCTTCCAAACTTGCATAACCTAACTTTTTATAGAGCTGTTCCCAATAAAATGCCTGACTAAATCCCCAACCTGCATATACACGTGCAGCAGCTCGTAAACCTTTTGTAGGTTGTGTTTGATAATCTCCTTGTAAAAAAGCAGCATCGGTTGTAATTGCGGCTTTCACAGCCTCTAAAAACACAATATTGTGTTCACTTGTACGGGCTGAACCACAAAATGGTAAAATTCTTTGTACCATCTCAGGATAACTAACTGCCCATTGGAAACTTTGCCCTGCACCCATTGACCAGCCAATAACTGCAACTAATGTTTCTATTCCAAAATGCTTTGTTACCAGTTCATGTTGTGCCCGTACCTGATCGTAAACGGTAACATTAGGAAAATGTGATGCATTATAAGGTTCTGGTGTATTTGAAGGAGATGATGAAAGTCCATTACCCAACATATTCGGAACAATAATAAAATAACGCTCAGGATCTAGCGCTTTATCCCTTCCAATGAGCCACTCATTTTCCCAATGACGTCCCGAATACCACGTTGGATAGACAATGGCATTTGTTTTATCCTTATTTAATTGACCATACGTTTTATAGGCAATTTTTGCTTCTTTTAATGTTGCACCATGCTGTAATGTAAAATTATTGATTTGATAAATTTCATAATCTTCAGACATCATTGTCTCCAATAAAGTTAAAAAACATTGGTTTGAGTATCCAGTCCTCCTTTTAATTTTTATGCTGAAATTCTTACTATTCTTTCTCTTTAGATCGCTATTTAACTTATTAGTATTCAGAATTTTTAAATTTTCATTATTTTTACTACAAATCATTTAAGCTTAGTCAGCATAAAACGCACAGAATTTTTAATAAAAAAATACAAAAAAAAGCCCTCAATTTTTGAGGGCTTTTTTTGCTTTTCAGTATAGAAAAACAGAATTCATTCAATATTAAATTGAGAAAGATGAACCACAACCACATGTTGTTGTCGCATTTGGATTTTGCACTACAAAACGAGAGCCTTCCAATCCTTCTAAATAATCAACTACTGAACCCACTAAATATTGATAGCTTAATGAGTCAACTAGCATTTTGACATCACCATTTAAAAATTCAGCATCATCTTCATTTTGGCTTTCAGCAAAATTAAAACCATAAGAAAAACCAGAACAACCGCCACCTGTCACGTAAACACGGAGCATAAGGTCTTGGTTCCCTTCACTGTCACGCAATTGGCGTACTTTATTGGCAGCGTTGTCGGTTAGCACAAGAGCTTGGTCAGTCATGTAGGATTCCTCGGTACTAAAATAGTGTCTTATCAATATTAAGACTAGATTTGCAGTATAACATAATCAATATAAGGACATTAATTCCGAATTAAAGTTTAATCAGACTAATTTAATAAGATTTTAAAAATACGCTCTAAATTTATCTCAAAAAGAAATCTAATCCATATTTTTGTTTTATGCCTTATATCATTTAGAATGGTGCATCTTTTGGCTTAGTTTTGATAATTCAATGATTCAGTTAGATCAACTTTCTATACGTCGCGGTGGACGTGTTTTATTTCAAAAAGCATCCATGCAGCTACATCCAGGATGGAAAATTGGCTTAACTGGCGTAAATGGCGCAGGTAAATCAACATTATTTTCTGCTTTATTGGGTGGAATGGAATCAGATGGTGGTTCACTCACTCGTCCTTCTGTTTGGACGGTTGCCCATATGGCGCAAGAAATTAAAGCCTTAGATATGAAAGCCATTGATTTTGTATTATCTGGAGATAATGAATACTGGGACATTCAACACAAATTAGAACATCCTGAAAATCTCAGCAATGAAGAATTAGCTCATTTATATGGTCGTTTTGATGAAATTAATGGTTATTCAGCTTCTTCAAAAGCTTCTCAACTCATGGCTGGTCTAGGTTTCTTTGAACACCAATCACAACTTGATGTTTCTAGTTTTTCTGGTGGATGGCGTATGCGCTTAAATCTAGCACGAACTCTAATGAGCCGATCAGACTTGCTTCTTCTTGATGAACCTACAAACCATTTAGATTTAGATGCAATTCTTTGGTTAGAAGATTGGCTTAAAGCTTATGAAGGAACATTAGTTTTAATTTCACATGATCGTGATTTCTTAGATGCAATTACGGATCATATTTTACATATTGAAAATCAAGAACTTATACTTTACACAGGTAATTACTCTACCTTTGAACGTACTCGTAGTGAACGTTTAGCTCAACAACAACAAGCCTATGAAAAGCAATTAGAAACACGAGCACATTTACAAAAATATATTGATCGTTTTAAAGCACAAGCAACCAAAGCAAAACAAGCACAAAGTCGTATTAAACAACTTGAACGTATGCAAGAGCTTTCAGCAGCACATGTTGATACACCTTTTACATTTAGCTTCCGTGAACCAACCAAAATGAGTTCACCATTACTTCAGTTAGAACATGCCGATATTGGCTATGGTGACAAACTCATTGTAACCAATGTAAATCTACAAATTACTCCAAGTAGCCGTATTGGTTTACTCGGTATGAATGGTGCTGGTAAATCGACATTAATCAAATCTTTGGTAGGTGACTTAAAACTCTTACGTGGTCACCGTAAAGACTCGGAGTTACTCAATATTGGCTATTTTGCTCAGCACCAAATGGATGCTTTAGATGGCACTGCTAGCCCAATGTTGCAACTCTCACGTATCGCAGATAAAAAAATCAGCGAAGCGACTCTCCGATCTTTCTTAGGAAGTTTTGGTTTTAGTGGCGAACGTATGGATACTCCAAGTGAAAGCTTCTCTGGCGGTGAACGTGCTCGCTTGGCATTGGCACTCATTGTTTGGAAACGTCCAAATGTCTTAATTCTAGATGAACCAACAAACCATTTAGATTTAGATATGCGTCATGCTTTAACAATGGCATTACAAGATTTTGAAGGCGCTGTCGTTTTGGTTTCACATGAACGCCAATTGGTTGCTAGCGTTTGTGATGAATTGCTACTTGTTCATGGTGGTCAGTGTAAAGAATTTGATGGTGATTTAGTCGCTTATGCGGACTGGTTACGTCAAGCACGTGCAGACATGATCAAAAATGGACAAAAACCTGCTGCTCCTGTTCAATCTCAAGTTGAAGTAAAATCTGTTATTTCAAAAACAGATAAAGAAGCACAACGTAAAGAAGCAGCGCGTCGTCGTGAAATCAGTAGACCTATTCGTAAGAATATTGAAAAAAATGAAGCTGAAATTTCAAAAATTCAACCAAGATTAGCTGAAATTGAAACTTTATTGGGAGATACAAGCCTTTATGAAGCTGGTCGAAAAGATGACTTACTCAAACTGATGAATGAACAAACTGAATTAAAAGGTAAATTAGAACAAGCTGAAGAACAGATGCTTGAACTTATGATGGAGCTTGAAGAGTTAGAAAACTCTTTCGAATAACCATCTAAAACCTAATTAAAAAATCGCAAAGTGATCATAACTTTGCGATTTTTTTTATGACCATAACACGTAATTAAAAATGATTTTTTGATTTCAAAAATCTTAACTCTGTAATCTTCCAACCATTGTCATAAATCCAATGTTCTTGAATTAATCGTTTATCTTTGTCCAAGCCAATCAAAATCTGACATTCAGTTTCATCTCGATTAAACTCAAACTCTTCGAATTCGACATCTGGATTTTGTGGTTTCCATACCCCATTTTTTACAGCATGTGCAATTCGATCATAACGAGTATAGTTACTCTCAACTCGCCCCTCTTGCTCATAAATGACTTTAAATTTGTCATGTTCATATTGAGCAAGCACATCATAATTACCTGTAAAAAAAGCATTCGCCCAAATGTCACGGCTTTGTTCTAATAGTAACTCCATCTGTAACATACTCTTATGAAATAAGATCATTTCATCATCATCTTATTAAAGTAATAAGTCAATTTTATAAACGTATGAGTTTTTCTAAAAAAATCAGGTTAAATAGCTGTCAAATATAAATTCTTTTTTCTTATTCTTTTTGTTCCTACAAATAAAAAGCACCGTAATCGGTGCTTTTTATCATGAACTTTTAGATATTATGCATCAATATCTGCATTCAAGGCATTCTCTTCAATAAAGGCACGACGTGGTTCAACATCATCCCCCATTAAGCAAGAGAACATACGATCTGCTTCAATAGCATCTTGTATCGTCACTTGTAACATGTTGCGGTTTTCAGGATCCATAGTCGTTTCCCAAAGTTGTTCCGCATTCATTTCACCCAAACCTTTATAACGTTGGATCATCATGCCACGACGTGAATCTTGTAAAATATTTTGCCAAACTTGATGGAAGCTTGAAACTAAAATTTTACGTTCGCCTTTTTGTAAATATGCACCTTCTTCGAGTAAGGTAAACCAACTCTTAGAGTTTTTAAGTAATCGTGCATATTCACTAGAACTTAATAAAGTAGCATCCAACAAATAGCTATGTGGCAAATTATGAACATAGATTGTAATACGTGGTAAATACGTCATTACACGTTGACCATCTGCTGCTTCTTTTTCAAATGTTTCAAGTGTAAGCTCAGGACGTAAACTTGGTTGATATTTCTCAACAGCAGTACGTACTTTTTCAGACCACTCTTGAACATAGGCTTGATCATAATTTTGATCTAACTTAAATGCTTCTACAGTTAACAAAGCATCAAGAAGACTTGCAGGATAACGTAGAGTTAAACGCTGTAAACTCTTTTGAGATGTTTGATAATCTGCAATTACATTAGCCAATGCTTCACCACGAATTGCTGGCGCATCTGCACTAATATGTAATTCAAGCTCATCAATTGCATTAGAAATTAAATAGCTTTCCAATGCATCATTATCTTTAATATACTGTTCTTGCTTACCTTTTTTCAGTTTATACAACGGTGGCTGTGCAATATAAATATAACCACGCTCTACAAGCTCAGGCATTTGACGGAAGAAGAACGTTAACAATAACGTACGAATATGTGAACCATCCACGTCCGCATCGGTCATGATAATGATTTTATGATAACGCAATTTATCTGGATTATATTCTTCACGACCAATACCACAACCTAATGCAGTAATCAGTGTGCCCACTTCTTGTGAAGAAATCATCTTATCAAAACGTGCACGCTCCACGTTTAAGATTTTACCTTTCAACGGAAGAATTGCTTGCATTTTACGGTTACGTCCCTGCTTCGCAGAACCGCCCGCAGAGTCACCTTCGACTAAATATAACTCAGATAAAGCTGGATCTTTTTCTTGGCAATCTGCCAATTTACCTGGAAGACCAGCAATATCAAGTGCACTTTTACGACGTGTCATTTCACGTGCTTTACGTGCTGCATCACGCGCACGTGCTGCATCAATAATTTTTCCTGCAATTGATTTAGCAGCTTGAGGATTCTCTAACAAATATTCAGAGAATGCTTTATTCATTGCTTGCTCAACAGCAGGTTTTACTTCACTTGAAACCAATTTTTCTTTCGTTTGCGAAGAGAATTTTGGATCAGGTACTTTTACTGAAACAATTGCAGTTAAACCTTCACGAGCATCATCACCAGAAACAACGACCTTTTCTTTTTTCAGAATATTTTCGCTATCCATGTAGTTATTTAAACCACGTGTTAATGCCGCACGGAAACCTGCTAAATGAGAACCACCATCTTTTTGTGGAATATTATTTGTAAAACAACGTACATTTTCTTGATATGTATCATTCCATTGCAAAGCAACTTCAACACCAATGCCATTATCAGATTGTGTAGTAAAATGAAAAATATCATTTAAATGTGTTTTACCTTGGTTTATATATTTAACAAACTCAGATAAGCCACCTTCGTAATCAAATACATGCTCTAAGTTCACGCGCTCATCACGAAGAACAATTCGAACACCTGCATTTAAAAACGATAATTCGCGTAAACGACGCGCTAAAATATCGACATTAAAAATCGTTTGGCTAAATGTTTCTGCACTTGGCCAAAAACGAACAGTCGTACCTGTTGTAGTTGTATCACCCACAACTTTTAATGAGTATTGTGGATCACCATGACGATATTCTTGTTGATGAACGTGTCCAGCACGCTGAATTGTCAATTCAAGTTTTTCAGATAAAGCATTTACAACTGAAACACCTACACCATGTAAACCACCAGACACTTTATAACTATTGTCATCGAATTTACCGCCAGCATGTAAAATTGTTAAAATTACTTCTGCTGCAGATACGCCTTCTTCAGGATGAATATCTGTTGGAATACCACGGCCATTATCTGAAACACTCACAGACTCATCTTCATGAATGGTCACTAGAATTTCATCGCAGTGGCCAGCTAAAGCTTCATCAATGGCGTTATCTACAACCTCAAACACCATATGATGTAGGCCTGTACCATCATCGGTATCACCAATATACATCCCTGGGCGTTTACGAACTGCATCTAGGCCACGTAATACTTTGATGCTAGAGGAATCATAAGCCTTTTCATTGGTTTGTTCTGTTTGAGAGGCAGATTGATCTTCTGAACTCATGGTTTCTCCCTAGTGAAAAATAGGTCTATCCAGTAATGGTAAATCATTGTGGAATAACTCGAACTTGACCAGACTCAACATTAAATAATTGGTAAGTAATAGATAAATCATGTAAGTGATTTTTTACTGATTCGTACTCTAAAGTGGTAATAAAAACCTGACTACCAAGTTGGCTTAATCGCTCAATTAAACGTTGTTGTGCGGTTAAATCTAATTCTGCTGTAAGATCATCTAATAATACCACAGTTTCCTTATTACAAGCATGTAGCATCGCAATCTGCGAAAGCTTTAATGCCATGATAAGTAATTTTTTTTGCCCTCTTGAGAGAATAACATCAGCATCTCCGATAGGTGTTTTTAAACGTATATCTGCACGATGTGGACCATACTCAGTATAACCACGCTCTAGGTCTTTATAATGGTAATTTGTCAAATCATTCAACAATCCAGTATCACTGTGATAACCTGCCAAATACTCCATTTCTATGTCTAAATTGGGCAATAAAGCTTTTAAATCTTCAATAAAAAAAGCCTTCCACCGATCAACAACAATAGATCTTAATGAATGTAATATTTCACCATAATCACTAAGCATTTTGTTCCACGGTTCTAAATCTGAAAGTGATAAATGTCTGTTTGATTTTAATAGGCTATTTCTTTGTTTTAGTGCACGTGCATAAAATTGCCATGTTGAATAAAACTCAGGTTCCACGTGAAACATTAACCAATCTAACATTTGTCTTCTTGGTTTAGCCCCATAATCAATAATATCTGTACTTTGTGGTTCTAAATGTTGTAAAGGTAAAATTTTTGCTAATTGCCCTTGTGTTGCAACAGAATCACCATTTACCTTAATTAATTGCTCACCTGAAATATGCTTCTTCATGCCTATTTTTTCAGAATTAGATTGAGCAAAAACAATCGCATCTTGAGTATTATTTTGAATATAATTTTTAGGAATATGTGTTCGAAATGAACGACCAGTTGCCAACAAATGTATTGCTTCTAAAATCGATGTTTTTCCAGAACCATTTTCACCGTAAAAGACATTAAACGGTTGCAATCCTAAGAGTGCAACCGCTTTTAAATTACGAACACGTTCTATATTTAAACGCGTAATATGCATAACTTAATCTTGTACAATTAAACACGCATTGGCATAACAACATAAATTTGATCTGGATGCGCTGGATCTTGAACTAAAACAGACTGATTTGCTTCCGTCATTGTTATTGAAACATCATCACCATCTAATACATTCAGTACTTCTAATAAGTATTGTGCATTAAATGACATTTCCAATGGGGTATCTGCATACTGAATTGCTAAATCTTCAATTGCTTCATCTTGCTCAGGGTTGTTTGCACGTAACTGTAATGAATCTGCATTAAAATTCAAGAAAACACCGCGTAACTTTTCATTACTTAAAATCGCAACTCGCTGTAAAGATTGCTTAAAAACATCATGTGCAATCATGACATTCTTATCACCACCACGTGGAATTACACGACGGTAGTCTGGGAATTTCCCATCAATTAATTTCGTTGTAAAACGAACTTTAATATCGCCTTGTTCTTTATCACGACTTGGAATAAGAATCGTCACATTAAGTAATTCACGACCAATTAATAAAGCCAATTGCTCATCTTCAACACTTAAAAGTCGTTGCAACTCACCAACCGCTTTACGTGGAACAATTGCTTGTACAGCTTGGGTTGCTGTAGATGTTGCAGCTGTTTCACACATCGCTAAACGATGCCCATCAGTTGTTACTGCTCGTAATTGTTCTTGATCAATTTCAAGTAATGTTCCTGTTAAATAGAAACGAACATCTTGAACAGCCATAGCAAATGACGTTTTTTCAAATAAACGCTTTAATTCACGCTGTGTAACAGAAACTTGTGTACCTAATGTATTTTCAGTTGTTAATAATGGATAGTCTTCCGCAGGTAGAGTACCTAACACAAACCTACTATTACCAGATTTTAAAATACAACGTTGATCTTCAGTGATCTGTAAATCAACCAAGGCAGCAGATGGTAGAGATTTACAAATATCAACTAATTTACGTGCAGGAACAGTAATCTCACCTGCTTGTAAACATGCACCTTCAGTTAAAGCTGTACTTGCAACAAGTTCAACTTCTAAGTCAGAACCTGTAATTGTTAATGATTCTGTTGTTACACGAATTTTAACATTAGAAAGAATATTTAAAGTGTGGCGACGTTCTACCGCTCCTACAACATGTGACAATACATTAAGTAAGCTTTCTTTAGCGATTTTTAAACGCACGGTACATTCCTCTAACAACTGAAGATAATATGGAAATAAAAATTAATTTTTTAGCAGTGTACTATGAGGCAGAAAATGCTACATTGCAAGAACATAATTTGATCGATTTTTAACTTTGCAACAACCTTTGCAAGTTCTTATAGTCTTCATTAAAAATTGGATCTTCAGCACGCAAGCTTTGTACTTTTTCACAGGCATGCATCACAGTACTATGGTCTCGTCCACCAAATGCCATCCCAATCTCAGGAAAACTATCACCAGTCAATTCACGAGCTAATCCCATCGCTAACTGACGTGGACGAGCATAAATTCGAGTTCGCTTAGGACCAACCAACTCTTTTAACGGAATACGGAAATATTCACTTACAACACGTTGAATATTTTCCGTACTAATTGTTCTAGCACGAATAGCTAAAACATCTTTTAAAGATTCACGTACTACTTCTAAATCAATAGCGGTCCCTTTAAAACGAGAAATTGCGACAACTTTATTTAAAGCCCCCTCTAGTTCTCGAACGTTTGCTACGACTTGTTGTGCAATAAATAATGCACAATTTCTTGGAAGATCAACGTGATTACTTTCCGCTTTCTTTAATAAAATTTCGATTCGCGTTTCAATATCTGGTGGCTCAACACCAACAGAGAGTCCCCAAGAAAACCGAGAAACTAAACGTGGATCTAGCTCAGTTAATTCCTTTGGATAACGATCTGATGTTAAAATAATTTGTTTTGATTCATCCAATAAGGCGTTAAACGTATAAAAAAATTCAACTAAGCTAGCTTCTTTTCCTGCTAGCAAATGAATATCATCAACAAGTAAAAGATCTAAAGAACGACAATTTTTCTTAAACTCTTCAACTTTACCCTGCTGCAAAGAACTTACAAAATCCTGAACAAAACTTTCAGCTGTCATATACATGACTCGAGCATTTGGCTTTGCTTGCAACAAAGCATTTCCTACTGCCTGCATTAAGTGAGTTTTACCTAAGCCTGTAGGACCATATAAAAAAAGTGGGTTATGTTGCGAAGCACCCAACTGGGTTAAAATTTTGCGACATGTTTCGGCCGCCATTTGGTTCGAACGACCTTCAACAAATAATGAAAAAGTAAATAAAGGATTTAACTGACGCTTGCGATTATTTTTCGGTGTAGTCTCTTCTTTTTTAATTTTTGGTGTAGGCGCAACGGGAGCGGATTCTAAAGCTGAAGTTGTTGTTGCTGGTTGCTCACTTGCTGACAAAATCGCCCCAGGACGAGAATCTACTAAAATCTCAACTTTACGAACACGTCCTTCAGAGAGCTGTTCAGCTAAAATCGTAATTAAATCTAAATGATGTTCTTGGATATAACGTGTCCAATAAGGATTAGGTGCATAAAGCCTCAAGCAACCATCAACCTCTTCTGCAACTAATGGACGAATCCACATTGTAAAGACATTGCCAGATAACTCTTGTCTTAAACGAGTTAAGCAGTCTGTCCAAAGCATGTGGAGCTCCCTATTCACTTAAAAATAAAAAAAGATATGACCGCAGAAGCGGGTCGCCATTCTAGCTAAGTTATCCACATCTGTCATGACTAATTTAAACACATTTGATTAAAAACAAGCCATAAGAGATTAAATTTAAATTCAAAACCACCTGTGGATAACATTTCAAACATCCTGTGGATAAAATATAGCACAAACTTATCCACAAACCACACAAAAAATAAGAACATAATTATCCACAATTAAAAACATTGTTTATTAATGATAAAAATGCGTTATCCATAGAAAAACGGCACCCTAATAGTAATAATATTAAATTTTAAAATTTAAATTTATTTATAAGAGATTCAGTTTTCTGTGGGTAACTAAAAGAAATGAATTTAAATTCAAAAAATATAAATTTAAAATTAAATACAATTTAACCACTGTTTGTAAGTTTGTTAATAAGTTGTAAATATTTATTAAATACAATAATTTAAATTGTTAATAACTATAAATGAGTTTTTTTATCTTTTTCTAGTACCTTTATTTTTGATTATATAAAATTTGTCTTTATTTTTTAATATTCGTGGTTTTTGATTGACAGCTCAAGCAATGAACACTAAAATCGCGGACCTTTATAGAAAGATCATTTTTGGAGTTTCGATATGAAACGTACATTCCAACCATCTGAATTAAAGCGTAAGCGTGTTCATGGTTTCCGTGCTCGTATGGCTACTAAAGCTGGTCGTCAAGTATTAGCTCGTCGTCGTGCAAAAGGTCGTCATAGCTTAACAGTTTAAGCTGTTAACGCTTGAAGATTTTGGGTGTTATGACATCACTTTATAGTTTCGGCACAGATGTAAGATTACGCTGTGCTGCTGATTATAAGGGCGTGTTCGATGGTGCGCTTTTTAAAGTGCATCAACCCCATTTTTTATTTTTAGCAACTTTAACCGAACAGCCTAAAAGCCGTTTGGGTTTGGTTGTTGCTAAAAAGAAAGTGCGTCGCGCACACGAAAGAAATAGAGTAAAACGACTTGCTCGCGAAAGTTTTCGCTTACATCAACAGCAATTAGAAAAATTAGATATTGTTGTTATGCCTAAAATGGGCATAGATACAATTCCTAATGCTGAGTTACATCAGCAATTACAATTTGCTTGGCAAAAACTTCAACGCCTTGCCAAAAAGCATTCGAAAATAGTTCCCTCCCCACAAAAGTAGAGATGGCCAATGGTACGTTTACTGCATTGGTTGATTCGATTCTATCAGATTGCGATTAGTCCATTATTAGGACCACGCTGTCGTTATATACCTACTTGTTCTCAATATTCCTTAGAAGCAGTCCGTCAATATGGTGCTGTTAGAGGTGTGTGGTTGGCGACTACCCGTATTTGCCGTTGTCATCCGTGGGGTGGTTTTGGATATGATCCAGTTCCTCCCAAAGCAATTCGTTTTATTTCATTTTATAAAATAGATTCTCAAACGCGTCACGTTGCTGTACCCTTTCGTGATCGTTTCTTGAACCAAAATCACTCTAACCACTTGGGGTAATAGATATGCAACAATGGGCCAGGATTGCAATTCTCGGAGCCATGTTTGTTGTCGCATACTTGCTCATTTTGGCTTGGCAGAAAGATTATGGAAATGCGGATACTCAACCAACGCCTGAAGCTGCGGTTGTAACGCATGAAGTATCTGCTGACTTACCAAATGGTCAAGCTACTGCTGCGGTACCTTCGGATGTACCACAAGCAAACATTGCGAATCAGCAACAAGCTACGGATGCAACAGCACCTGTAAGTCAACAGCTTATTTCAGTAAAAACTGACCTTTATCATCTTTGGATTAATCCGAAAGGTGGTGATATTGTTCGTGTTGAATTACTCAACCATGACAAGAATAAAGACAGTGATCAACCATTTGTATTATTGGAAAGTGATCCAAAACGTACTTATGTTTCACAATCTGGCTTAATTGGTCTAAATGGACCAGATAGTAGCCGTAATGGTCGTCCTGTTTATGAATCTGAGAAGACTTCTTATACTTTGGCGACTGATGCTAAATCTTCAGAAGAAAAAGATGGTAAAACGATCAAAGTCTTAAATATCCCAATGGTATTTAAAACTGCAGATGGTATCGAAATCATTAAAACCTTTAAATTTACTGAAGGTGATTATCCAGTTGTTGTGACTCACAAAATTGTGAACCGCAGCGCAAGTAACTGGCAAGGTCAAATGTTTGGTCAAATCAAACGTGATGCTTCTGATGATCCTGGTAAATCTGATCAAGGTATTTTCACTTTAGGAACATTCTTAGGTGGTGCTTGGGGCGATCCTGAAGATCCATACAATAAATTGAAATTCTCTAACTTTAACGATGAAAAACTTAATGTTGACGCTAAAGGTGGATGGGTTGCAATTGTTCAGCATTACTTTGTTAGTGCATGGGTACCAGGTCAGTTAAAGCTTACTCAAGGTAATGGTCAAGAATATACAGCGCATTTAGAATCACGCAAATCTAGCGATGATATGAATATCATTGGTTTTACTTCTCCAACAATTAATGTACCAGCAGGTACTGTGGCGGAAGTTGATGCAACATTCTATGCAGGTCCAAAAATTCAATCTGAATTAAAAGACTTGGCTGTTGGTTTAAACCAAACTGTTGATTATGGTTGGTTATGGCCAATTGCAAAACTACTCTTTATTGGTTTGCAATTCTTCCATGGCATCGTAGGAAACTGGGGTTGGTCAATTATTTTATTAACCATCCTTGTAAAACTTATTCTTTGGCCTTTGTCTGCGAAAAGTTATCGCTCAATGGCAAAAATGCGTGTAATTGCACCAGAAATGCAACGCATGAAAGAAGAGTTTGGCGAAGATCGCATGCGTTTCTCCCAAGAAATGATGGCACTTTACAAACGTGAACAAGTAAACCCACTTTCTGGTTGTTTACCATTGTTGTTACAAATGCCAATTTTCTTAGCGTTGTATTGGGTACTGATGGAGTCTGTTGAACTTCGTCATGCACCTTGGATTCTTTGGATTCAAGATTTATCTGCAATGGATCCGTATTTCATCCTTCCATTGTTGATGGGTGCAACGATGTTTATTCAGCAAATGTTGAATCCACAGCCTGCAGATCCAATGCAAGCGAAAGTATTCCGCATTATGCCGATTATCTTTACTGTATTTATGTTGTTCTTCCCTTCTGGTCTAGTTCTTTACTGGATTGTGAACAACAGTATTACGATTTTACAGCAGTCTTTAATTAATAAGAGTGTTGAAAAAGAGAAAGCAAATCGCGAAGTAGCAAACTAAGTCTTGCTCAATAGCTGAATAAATCCGCTTAAGATGGTAATCTTAGGCGGATTTTTCTTTATCTGCTCTTTAAGAATTTTAGGTGAATTTTATGTTAGACCGAACCACTATTGCTGCAATTGCGACTCCACCTGGGCGTGGTGGTGTTGGTGTTATTCGCCTGTCTGGTCCAAAATCTTATGCAATTGCCGAAGCCTTAACTCAAAAGCAATTACCTAAGGCGAGATATGCTGGTTTTCGTCAATTCTATGATGCTCACGGCGAAGTCATGGATGAAGGTTTGGTCATTTGTTTTCCAAATCCAAATTCTTTTACAGGTGAAGATGTTGTTGAGTTACAAGGTCATGGTGGACCTGTTATTCAAAATGCATTACTTGCACGACTTTTAGAACTCGGTGCTATTGCGGCTAAAGCTGGCGAGTTTTCAATGCGAGCTTTTGAAAATGGAAAACTTGATTTAGTACAAGCCGAAGCGATTGCTGACTTAATTGATGCAACATCTCAAGCAGCAGCACGTTCTGCTGTACGTTCATTGCAAGGTGCATTTTCAACAAAGGTAAATACTGTTCTTGAGCAATTAATTCATTTACGTTTACATGTAGAAGCGGCTATCGATTTTCCTGAAGAAGAAATTGATTTCTTGGCAGATGGTAAAATTTTAAAACTTCTTGATGATGTTGCTCATTCTGTCACGGCTGTTCAACAATCTGCTCGTCAAGGTCAGCTCTTACGTGAAGGTTTACAGGTGGTTATTGCAGGTAAGCCAAATGCAGGTAAATCATCTTTACTCAACTCTTTAGCAGGCGTAGAACGTGCAATTGTGACTGATATTGCAGGTACAACACGTGACGTTTTACATGAAAAAATTACGCTCAATGGTTTACCAATTACCTTAACAGATACCGCAGGTTTACGTGAAACTGGCGATATCGTTGAGAAAGAAGGTATTCGTCGCGCGATTAAAGAAATAGAACAAGCTGATTTATTGTTATTGGTTTATGACTTAAGCCAAGGTGAAGATCCATTAAGTTTAGCAAAAGAATATTTTGCTGATCATTTAGAACCAAAGCGTTTAATGTTGATTGGCAATAAATGTGATTTAACAAGTATGAAAGCCGAAATTTCTGATTTTCAGGGATTCCGTCATATAACAGTTTCGGCTAAGCAAGAAACCGGTGTTCAATCACTCATAGATGCGATTACAGCACATGCTGGTTTTCAACCTGAAGAAGATACCTTTATTGCTCGTACACGTCATTTAGATGCAATGAAGCGTACGCAAGACTATTTGGCAGAAGCTCGTGAGCAATTAGTGGTCTATCATGCTGGTGAGTTAGTCGCTGAATCACTACGTTTAGCTCAAAATGCATTAGGCGAAATCACAGGTGATTTTAGTGCTGATGATCTTTTGGGTAAGATTTTTGGTTCATTCTGTATTGGGAAATAAATTTTCCACACAAAAAGCATTTAATTATTAAATGCTTTTTGTGTTTTTTATCACATAAAAAATAAATAAACTCTTTTAGTTATAAAGTTATTATTTTCTTTATCTTTTTTATTTTTATTTTGATCATTTAGCTGTAAATTAATGTCATTATGATGTTTATAAAGATGAGTCATATCGTTTAAAAAAAATATTTATTCGCTCAATTTGTTAAATGTTTATTGGAAATATTTAATTTTTAACTTGTAGATTCTTTGTTTGGGGAGCAGAAACTATGAGCTATTTACATCATCTATATATGAGTTTAGGTAAGCTCCTACTAAAGATTGGCTCAACATATAGATGAGATAGACTATGTATGTAAATCATCCAGTAAAAAAAATATGCGTAACGATTTTATCTGGCATATCTATTTATTGTACTTCTGTTTATGCAGATGATTTACAATTTAATACTGATTTATTAGATGTTGAAGATAAAGAAAATATTGAAAAGGGAATATTCTCCAAACCTGGCTATATTATGCCGGGTTACTATAACTTTAAAATTTATTTAAATAATCAATATTTAGTAGAGCAAAAAATAGAATATTTACGATCATTAGATCAAGAGAATCAAACGGAAGCATGTATTACGCCTGATTTAGTTGAAAAATTTGGTCTGGTCAAAGATACACAAAAAAGATTGTTATGGAATAAAAAAAATTGTTTAATTTTAAGTAGTTTAGATGGGGTCACAGTTAAAGGAAACTTACCTCAAGGTACTGTAAATATTAATGTTCCTCAAGCATATTTAGAATATAGAAGTGAAAACTGGGATCCTGCTGCTTTATGGGATAATGGAATTAATGGTGTCATTTTAGATTATAACATTGCTGGAAATTCACGTTTTAGTCATCAGCCTGATTTAACGGATGATACGTATATCAGTGCAAATGGAGTGGCAGGATTAAATTTAGGTGCTTGGAGAATTCGTGCCGATTGGCAAACGAATTACAGGCATGTTAGTGGTTTTGATCAAGAAGATCAGAAAAACTTTGATTGGAGCCGTTTTTATGCTTATCGAGCAATACCAGAATTAAAAGCTCAACTTATATTGGGTGAAACTTTTTTAAACTCAGATCTTTTTGATAGTTTTAGATTTACTGGGGCGAGTCTGAGATCTGATGTTAATATGCTACCACCGAATTTACGTGGCTATGCTCCACAGGTCACAGGTATTGCTCAGACCAATGCAACAGTTATTGTGAGCCAATTAGGGCGGGTTTTATATCAGACACAAGTTCCTGCTGGACCATTTAAAATTCAAGATCTTAATGATTCTGTAAGTGGCACGTTAAATGTTCGTGTTGAAGAAGAAGATGGAATGATACGTGAGTTTACAGTTGAAACTGCATCAATTCCTTTTTTAACGCGTCCAGGTTCAATTCGATATAAAACAGCAATTGGGCGACCAACCACTTACAAGCATCATGTTGAAGGCGATTTATTTCTTACCGGGGAATTTTCTTGGGGAATATCAAATGGATGGTCACTTTTTGGTGGGAGCTTAAACAGTAATTATTATAATGCTTTGTCTGTTGGTATTGGTCGAGATTTACTTGCATTTGGTGCAATCTCTTTTGATGTCACACAGTCATTTGTGAAGTTACAAGAAGATCAGCATGTAGAAGGTCGTTCGTATAGAGTAAATTATGCAAAACGATTTGAAGAGCTAAATAGTCAAATTCAGTTCGCAGGTTATCGTTTTTCTGAAAAAGACTTTATGACGATGAATGATTATTTGGCATCTACAGGCGTAATGGTGACCAAATATGGTCGAAATAAAGAAATGTACAGTGTTTCTTTAAGTCAAAATCTACCTATTTATCAAATTTCAATAAGTTTAAATTTGAATCATCAGACATATTGGGATTTTGAAAATCGTGATTATTATAGTTTATCTCTGAATAAAACTTTAAATTCTGGTTGGTTTAAAGATTCTAATTTAGCAATATCTGCCTATAAAAATAAATCTGAAGTGAATGATTCTGGAGCATATATTTCTTTATCTGTTCCCTTAAATTCTGGTGCAAGAGTGAGTTATTCAGCAGCGCATAATGATACTGAAACTCGATATCAAGTTGGATATTTCGATCGTTATAGTAATGCTACAACCTATCAGGTGAATGCCAATTATTCAGATCAACAAAATAAAGGTTCTTTGGGAGGCTTTGTTTCCCATTCAAATGGACGTACGCATCTAAATGCAAATATTAATTACCTTCAAGATTTATATACGACTATTGGTGGGAGTGTTCAAGGTGGTTTGACATTGACGATGCAGGGAGTCGATTTACATCGTAGTACAAATATGGGAGGAACTCGTCTTATGGTAGATACAGATAAGGTTTCAGATATTCCTGTCAGCGCATACGGTGTCCCAACAAATTCTAATTTATTTGGTAAAGCTGTGATTACTGATGTGAGTAATTACTCACGAAATAAAATTAAAGTTGATATTAATAAATTACCTAAAAATGCTGAAGTGATTGAATCTGTATTGCAAGCAAGTCTTACACAAGGTGCGATAGGTTATCGTAAATTACACGTGATTTCAGGACAAAAAAAATTATTAACTCTAGCATTTGAAGATGGTTCTTTTGTTCCATTTGGAACACCCATTGAAAATAGTCAGGGATTTAATGTAGGGATGGCAGATGAGAATGGTTTGGCATATTTAGGAGGAATTCGTTTAGGTGAAACCATGATTGCTCAGTTGGGAAGTAATCAAGAATGTTTATTTACCTTCACGGAAAGTAACTTAGAAAAAGATGAAGATGATCCAATTATTTGTGAATTAAATCATAAGTAAATGGAGGAAAAATCAATGTGTGTAGAGAATTTTCTAAGATATATTACAGCAACAGCATATGTATTGATAAGTACAAGTGCTTATAGTGCTGTGACATTAGATCGTACACGCATAGTGTTTAATGGTTCTAACTCATCAGTTTCTATTGCAATTCAAAATAAAAATCAGGATATTCCTTTTCTTGCACAAGCTTGGTTAGAAAATGCTATTCATGAAAAAGTAAAATCTCCATTTATGGTTATTCCTCCTATTCAACGATTAGAACCGACTCAAAGTAGTCAAATAAGAATTGAAGTATTAGAAAAAAAAATAGATGCTTTACCTCAAGATCGGGAAAGTTTGTTTTATTTTAATCTTCGAGAATTACCACCAAAAAGTGATAAGCCTAATATATTACAGTTTGCTCTTCAAAATAGGCTCAAATTATTTTATCGACCAACACCTATTGTGATGAGCTCTAATGAAATATTGAAAAATCCTTGGCAGGAAAAGTTAGAAATTATTAAAAAGGATAATAAGGCAATTGCTAAAAATCCAACGCCATATTTTACTACAATTTTGTCAGTTCAATCTCAAAATGCAAATCAAAGTTTAGTTTCACAATCGTTAATGATTGCTCCTTTTTCAGAGGCTGAATTATCTATTAATGCTCAAGATTTAGGAGAGTTTCCAACTTTAACGTATATCAATGATTTAGGCGGAACTCCAAAAATAAAGTATCAGTGTCATATTGATATTTGTCAGAAGCTTGAATCTCAATAAGAGTGATGAATTAAATGAAAAATATATTTAAATTACCGTTTTCACTTAATGTTCATCAATCAAAGTCTTTTGATGAGATGTCCACGATTAAGTTTAAATGTCAAAAAGTGACTAGTTTTATTCAGTGGAGTTACAGTTTTGGAATTATGATAAGTGTGGGAGTTTCATCTATTGTATATGCAAATGATCTCAATAATCGGCAACTTAATATTTCAGGATTAATTATTACACGTGCTTGTGAGTTAGTAACATCGGAAATTGATGTTGATTTTGGCGTTATTAGTGCGCCACAAATCATGAATGATATGGCACCAAAAGAAGACTTTGAAATTTCATTGAATAATTGTCCTAAAGCAAATATTCGAGCGGTTTTTACAGGAAATACGGATAGTAATCATCAGTTATTGAATGTGACAAGTAGCAGTACCGCACGAGGTATAGGTGTTCGAATTTATGATGAAAAAGATCATATTGTAACATTCGGTGAAACGCCGACCTCAGGAACAACAGGAATCAATGGTGTTGTGCATACACTTCGATTTAAAGCCCAAGTTGCGAAGTTACCCGAAGTTGAATCTATTCGAGATATAAAAGAAGGAACATTTTCAGCATCAGCAACTTATGAAGTTATTTATGATTAAGAGATTAGGTGAATAATGAAACGTTCAATATTATGGTTTTTGAGTTTACTTATAATTTCTGAAATTACAGTAGCTCATGCGGCTGATGAACCAGGGATTTATTGTTTAGATGATCAAACAGGTCAATGGCTTGGTTTTAGTTCTTATGCAACTTCTCGAATGGCTCGTTTTGTTAATGTTGGTAGCCCACAAACTGTTTCTGGTGGTTTATCATCGACGAGTGGTACTCGAGATATGCCATTTTCTTTAGGTTCAATATATTTACAATGTCGAAACTCTTTTACAGATAATGTTAAATATAATCTGCGTATATATCGTGTTTGGAAGGAAATGACAGATGGTAGTCCTGCATTAATTGGCTCAAACAATTATATTAGTTATGTTTATTCTTCCAATTCAGGAAAATATTTTACACCTTCAAATTTTACTTATACGCCGTTACCAGATCGAAATGGTTTAGGAACATTAGTGATTGATCCTACTTTAGTGATTTATGGTGGACGGTCAACAGTGATTCCAGTGGGGACATTTATTGGATCATTAGAATTTGGTTATGTTGCAGGAACGGGAGCAATTAACCCGAATAAAACGATTCTTGTTGATTTATATGCGACCAATGAACTTGTCTTTCAAACGGAATCTTGTGTGATTAATAATAATCAACCATTAGAAGTTGATTTAGGAAGTTTTTCTGAGTTGGAAATTTCTGCAAGTAGTGGGTTAAATAGTGCAATTACAAAAGATATTACCTTAGATTATGAATGTGATAGATCTGTTGATTCTAATATGCGTGTACAAATGATTGGGCAACAGTCACCATTTTCGACAACAGCATTGGAAACAAAAGAAGGTTTAACTTATGGAACTGGTAATGTTATTAAGAGTTTAGGTGTAGAAGTATATCGACAAGGTACTTTATTAACACCAAACTCCCCTGTAGGAATTCTTACCAATATTGAGCAAGGTTTAGGGCAAGATATTTTAACTATTGCACCAATAAAAGATGGTAGTGAAGATGCTGAAGAAATTCCATTAGGATATTTTAATGCGACTGCTACACTTGTATTGTCTCCTGAATAGTATGACGTAGATATGAAGGCTTAAAGGATCTTGGGATCCTTTAATAGTCACGTAGACTGTATTGTTAATATTTTTTATAGTTTAAATTTTTTATTAAAAGTGATATTTGTTAATAAAAACTAAATGGGTAAATATTTGTAATTTTTTAATAAATCATATTGAAAAAAAATTCTAAATAATAGAATATTTGATTAATTGTTAACCAAATAACAATAAAAACAATACAATTAAAAAATTGTCAAAAATCACTAAAAAAGTAAAATGTGTGATAGCTTTCTAATATATACCTTCTATTGAAATTTAAATTAAAAAGGGGAACGTAAATGCTTTTCAAAAAAACAATGCTGCTTTCAGCTTTATTAATCGCTACGCAATTAACTCAAGCAGAAGTTTCTATTGAAACTCAAACAACAAAATATGATGTATTAAATCCGAATAATCCTGATGGTTACAAACAATTCCGTTTAGATTTGATTGAAATGCAAGACATTGCAAATCCATCTAAATTAGGATGGCGTGTATTTTATGATAAACCATCTGAAGGACAGAATGCGGAATGGTTTGATGCAGTTAAGCAAGGTAACTTAGCGAAAGTTAAAAAAATGGTTGAAAATGGCCAGAATTTAGAAGTTACAGATGATGCATCTTTACAACAAACAGCATTAGGTTGGGCTGCATTTATTGGTTATGAAGACATGTTTGACTATTTAGTTGAACAAGGTGCAAATATTTGGGCAAAAGATAAAGGTGATGTACTGAATGTTATGAAATCTGCTGGTCTTGGAAAAAATATTAATGTGTTTAAAAAAGCACATCAATTAGTAAAAGATAAAGTAGATATCAATGACCAGACATTGGATATGCAAGGTGAAACAGTACTTATTGTTGCATCAAGTAATGGTCGCAATGAAATCGTAAAATATTTGCTTGATTCAGGTGCTAAAACAAATTTAGTAACAACTGAAAAAAATACAAGCCATCCTGCATATGATCAAGATGCTTTAACATTTGCTTGTCGTAATGGAAATTTAGATACAGCTAAAATTCTAGTTCAATATGGGGCAATTAACCATAGAACTGGTATGCCTGCATGTGATTATCCAGCAAAATAAATTTATTTTTAAGCTAAAAAAGCTTTACTATTGTAAGGCTTTTTTATGATATTCAAATTTTATACCGATTCTAATGAGGTAGGTGTAAATTTGAGTAATATGAGTAATCCAATACATAGCAGTCCAATTGAAGAACAAAAACCAATAATTCCTGTAATAAATCCAAAATGATCTGCTAAATACCCCACACCTAAAATGGGAATAATCGTACCTATATATCCAATAAATAAATACGTAGACATGACAGCTGCACGATTTTCTAAATGGGTCATTTTATGTATAAATGAAAAGGCACCAATAAGCCCTAAACCATGCCCTATTCCAACAAATATAACACTGATAAAGAATAGTGCGCTCCAATGCATGAGCATACAAAAACTAAGTAATATATAGCTTAAAACTAAACAGCTTAGTCCTACTTTTATGCTGATTTGAGGTGCTAAATTCTTTGCTGAAAATTGAGTGATTGCTGATACTAATAAAATACTTGAAATGGCTGTACCACTAACGAATGGACCATGCCAAGGAATCGCATCTTTTACAAATGATGGTGCTAATGATGCAAATAAGCTAAAAGAGGCAAAAGTACAAAAAGCAGTAAACCCAGCGATATAAAATAGAACTTTAAATTTGGCTTCAGGTAACTGTAAGTGTGGTGCGATAGAAAATGGTTGTTTATTTATAATTGGAGAAGGAAGTTTTAATAACCCCAATAAGCAAAATATTGCGCCAATAATAATGGGTAAATAAGGGGTAATTAGAGGGGTTTGAGA
Organism: Acinetobacter equi; assembly: GCF_001307195.1. Classification (NCBI taxonomy): domain Bacteria; kingdom Pseudomonadati; phylum Pseudomonadota; class Gammaproteobacteria; order Moraxellales; family Moraxellaceae; genus Acinetobacter; species Acinetobacter equi. The sequence continues at coordinate 866,640 of NZ_CP012808.1, forward strand.
GAATTGAGCAATAACACCACCCACAAAAGGACCTAATCCAAAACCGACAACGGTAATGATTGAACACAGCTGTGCAACGTTATTTTTATGGCTATCTGGTATAGTAGAAAATAACCCGAGCATTGCGGATGTACTAATTAAACCAGAAGCAATCCCAATAAAAAAGCGTGCAATAGAAAGTATTAGTGCATTTGATGCAAATATAGATAAGCTTAATCCTAAAACTACAAAAAAGAGCCCAATTTGTAATGTACGTAAGTAGCCAAAACTATTACTTGCTCGACCTAGAAATAATAAAGTGGCTAAGCATCCAAACATATACGCCACAAAAATAAAGGTAATTTGGCTAGGAAGTAATGACCACACTTCTTGATAAATTGGATAAAGTGGACTAGATAAGGCAGTTCCAATTGTTCCCATAATTAACGCTAAGCTAATCATAATAAATGGATGCCAAGATTGAGAATATGTCATTAATTGGATCACTAAAGCATGCAATTTTTTTATAAATTTGCATATTGTTAAAATTTATTGATTTTTATTGTAATCTATTATTTAATCTTTAGATGTATATTTAATGATAAATTCATTTTTTAGTAAGATGAATAAGTATTAGATCATGTTCCACGTGGAACTAAATATTATGGAAAAAGAAAATAAAAAATAAACAAAAATAAAGACTTTACTTGATACAATAGCTTGTGAACAAATGAGAGAGAAAGATTTAAAAATGAAAAAAACAATACTGTTGGCAACAGCTTTATTTTCAACATTCAGCTTTGCAAATGTTGATACGGTTAAGTCTAATTTGCAAAAAAATCATCCAGATTTAAAAATTGAAAAAATTCAGCCAACAGAAATGAAAGGTATTTATAGTGGTGTAATGGGTGGGCAAATTGTCTATTTAAATGATGATGCTCAGCATCTTATCGCAGGAACAATGGTGCGTTTAAGTGATCAAAAAAATTTAACGAAAGATCTCGTAATTAAACAAAATACAGTAGATTGGAATAAGTTAAATCTAAATGATGCTGTCAAAATTGTGAAAGGAAATGGTAAGCATAAACTTGCTATCTTCTCAGATCCAAATTGCCCTTACTGCAAAAATTTAGAAGATGAATTGAAAAATTTAAATAATGTAACGATTTATACCTTTATTGTGCCATTTAAACCGCAATCTGTTGAACCTTCGAAAAAAGTATATTGTGAAAAAAATCCTGCTCAGGCATGGACTGATTTAATTGCTAAAGGTATTCAACCAACGACTAAAAAAGTCTGTGAAAATCCAATTGATCGTAACTTTGCTGTTGCAAAAGAAATAGGTGTAACAGGAACGCCAAGTATTATTTTTGAAAATGGTTTAAAAGTTGTAGGTGCGTACCCTACCGATAAAATTGAAGAAATTTTCAAAGAATTTGGTTTATAAAAAGAGTGGATTAAATGATTTAGATAAGTGATTTATCTACAAAAAAGCACCTTATTAAAAGGTGCTTTTTCTTAATTTTTTGTGAGTAAACTATAAAGATATAAAATAACAATAGCACCAACAATAGAGGCGAAGAATCCTGCTGTTGCATTTTCACCATAAAAACCTAAAGCTCGACCTCCATAGGTTGCAACTAATGAACCACCAATACCTAATGCTGTAGTGACAATAAAACCTGCTTTATTGTTTCCTGGTTTAATCGCTCGAGCAATTAAACCAGCAACAAAGCCGACCATAATGGCTACAATAAGTGACCACATAAAAGATCTCCTTGTTATTTATACTTTGCAAATCATACTGATATATATCATTAATCAGTTTATAAAATTGAAAAGTATATTAAATGCTAAAAGTTGTGGGGATTTTGTATTTTTAAAGAATAAAACGATATAAAAAAAGTGGCATATGCCACTTTTAATATTATTAATCAGAGACCAATTTCTCCAATAAATGGAATATGGCGATATTTTTGATCGTAATCTAAACCATAACCAACAATAAATTTATCTTCAACTTCAAAGCCTAAGAATTTAACTTCTAAGTCGATTTCACGGCGTGAAGGTTTACTAACTAAAGTACATAATTCAATTGAATTAGGACCACGTGTTTCTAGTATTTCTAGAACTTTGCTTAAGGTATTACCAGAGTCAATGATGTCTTCAATTACAAGTACATCTTTACCGCGAATATCGCCATCTAAATCTTTTAAAATTTTAACGTCTCGCGTAGATACCGTTCCACCACCGTAGCTTGAAACAGTCATGAAATCGAGTTCATGCGGTTTTTCAATTGTGCGACACAGATCTGCCATAAAAATTACAGAACCACGAAGCAAGCCAATAAGAATAAGCTCTTTGTCACTGTTTGCGTAGTGTGCATTAATTTGTGCACCAAGCTCTTTAACTTTAGCTTGGATTTCGTCTGCTGAAATCATTACGCTCATTTGAACGGTCATGGGTAGATACCTAAAGAGTAAGAAAATATAAATAAAAAAGGCGTTGACCAGCAACACCCCAAATAATATATATTAATTTTAATACATCTAGACTCGAGATGCATCTTTTTTACCAAGGAAAGCATGTAATCATATTTGAGTTTGTAAAATGTTATTCTTTTAAAATGACTTATTTTACAAACTCAAAGTCTAAAAAATTAGCTGATTTTTACATCTTTGACGTATGCAGGTTGCCCATAAATATAGGTTGCATGGATATTACGATCATCCCCCATTGTCATTAATGCAAACAGAGCATCTTCAATGCTTTTGGCTCTTTGCTGACGAAGTTCTTGTAACGCCGTGGCTGCTAAATCTAGCACCACAAAGTCGGCTTCTTTACCTACATTAAAGTTACCTAATTGGTGGTCTAAATCTAGCGCTTTCGCACCGCCTAATGTTGCATGATATAAAGATTCAAATGCAGATAATTTATTACCTTGCAGTTGTTGAACTTTATAAGCCTCATTGATCGTTTGTAATTGGTTAAAGGATGTTCCTGCGCCAATATCTGTACCTAAACCGACTTTGACTTGTTTTTCCCACGTTTTATTTAAAGGGAATAATCCACTTCCTAGAAATAAATTGGATGTTGGGCAAAATGCAATAGCTGAATTGGTTGCATGCATACAGTCCCATTCATCTTCATTAAGATGAACACAATGAGCAAAAATAGATTTTGAACCTGTTAAGCCATAATGATGATACACATCTAAATAGCCTTTTTGATTTGGGAATAAATCTTTAACCCAAGCAATTTCATTTTTATTTTCACTTAAATGTGTATGAATATAAACATTAGGATATTCAGCTTTAAGTTGCTGCGCTTTTTGCAATTGTTCAGGTGTTGAAGTTGGTGCAAAACGTGGCGTAATCGCATAAAGATTACGACCTTTACCATGCCATTTTTCTATAAGAGTCTTAGAGTCCGTATAAGCACTTTCAGGAGTATCACAGAGTTCATCAGGTGCATGACGATCCATGAGAACTTTACCAGCAATAATACGCATTTGATGCTGTTCCGCAGCTTCAAATAAGGCATCTACAGACGTAGGATGAACTGTACAGAAAACTAAAGCAGTGGTTGTACCATTTTTTAATAATTCATGAATAAAAAATTGTGCGATTTTATCGGCATAATTTTTGTTATTAAATTGAATTTCTGTTGGAAATGTATAGGTATTTAACCATTCTAAGAGTTGTTCACCGTAGGCACCTATCATTTCCGTTTGTGGAAAATGGATATGGGTATCAATAAAACCAGGAACAATCAATTGATCCTTATAATGTTGTATTTGGATGTCAGATGAGAGTAGCTCTTTCCCCTCCTCCCATGCACCAAACCATTTAATTTTTCCTTGCTCAGTAATGAGTAAACCATCTTCTACATATCGCACTTGGTCGTGAATTTCACGCGCTTGGGCAACCGTATTCTGAATATCTAGGAAGCGACCGCGAATAGCCGTCGTTGCAATTACAGAAGACATTTAAAACCTATGCTTTTTACTTTTTTCAGTTGATTGTACCTGAAAATTGGATAAAAAGTGTGAAATGTATTTTTTGTTCTAAAGGGATTAACAAAGATAAAACTGAATGTAAATTAATCTACTTTTAATTTCGATCAATCATCCAAAACTACATACAAAATATGAGATAAGATAAAAACTAGGAATAGAAGAAAGTATAGTCTATTTTATGTTTTCAATAGGAATTTAAATGAAGAATGATGAGCAATTAAGAAAAAGAAATCGACGAGAAAAACATGATTTAAAACAGCTGAAAACAATCATTTCACAGCATGCTGTAATTCCTAAAATATTATCAAGTTTGAAACAATTTTCAATACCGTTATATCTAGCTGCTGGTGTCATTCGTAATACAGTATGGGCACATTTACACGATATTGAATATGATTTAAATAGAACAGAAATTGATGTTATTTTTTATGATAGCCATGATGATGGTTCATTTTATCAAGATATAGAAAATGTATTATCAAAAATCTTTCCTCATATAAAGTGGGATGTTACTAATCAAGCTCTAGTTCATCAATGGTATAAAACAGATCGTGGTGAATCAATTGCCCCTCTATTTTATGCTTTATCTCTTTGGCCAGAAACAGCAACAGCTGTTGCTATTCGATTAACTGAAAATAATAAATTAGAGTGTATAGCCCCTTTCGGGTTAAGTGATTTATTTGAATTAAAGTTAAGATGGAATAGTAAATTGGTTAGTTATGAGGTATTTCAACACCGAATAAGTAGTAAGAAATTTTTAGAAAAATGGTATTTGTTAAAATTGATTAAAGATACTTAAGAAAATAAAAATGCTTTCCCTTAAGAAAGCATTTAAAGCGTTTTAAGTTATTTTATAGCGCTGTTTCATTATGCTTTTTGTTGTGCTGAATTGACATCCAAGCCGTAATAGCCAATACCAATACAATAAAGCTAAGTGAAATCCAAATTGGCATATGGAACACATCAAGCATTAACATTTTAAAGCCAATAAATAAAAGAATGATACCTAAACCATAAGGAAGATAATGCATTTTTGCAGCCGCACCAGACAGTAAAAAGAACATTGCACGTAAGCCCAAAATTGCCATTAAGTTTGCTGTTAATACAATGAAGGGATCACTTGTTACAGCAAAAATTGCAGGAATAGAATCGACAGCAAAAATAACGTCAGATGCTTCAACCAAAATTAAAACTAAGAATAATGGCGTTGCCCATAAAGCACCATTTTGACGAACAAAGAATTTGTTGTCGTGCATGGCTGAGGTAATACGAAGATGTTTACGTAAGAATTTTAATATAGCCATATCTTCGATATTTGGATCATCATCTTGTCCTTTAAGGAATTTAAAACCTGTATAAACAAGGAAAGCACCAAAGATATAAAGTACCCAAGAAAATTCTTGAACGAACCATGCACCAATAAAAATAAAGATGGTACGAAGGACAATAGCACCCAATACACCGTAAAGTAGTAATTGGCGTTGTAATGCAGGAGGAATAGCAAAAGCGGCAAAAATCATAAGCCAAACAAAGACATTATCAATCGCTAATGATTTTTCAAGCAAATAACCTGCAAAGTATTCCATGACTTTGGTATTTGCGACTGTTACACCAGCGGTTTGTTGTAAGTAGAGCCATAATCCACCGCCAAATAAGGCAGCGACAGTAACCCATGCAATACTCCAAAAAGCAGCAGTTTTAATTTTAACATCTTGACCTTGTTGTTGTCTGAAGCCTAAAAAATCGATTAAAAGCATGACAGCAACGATGCCGAAAAATGCCAGATACAGCCATAAAGTGCCGATTGTTTCCATGTGTATTTCTCCACATCTTAACAACCAGCCATAAAAAAACCTCGACCAGTTGCCAGATGATATAAATCTCTGTAACAACATGATCAAGGTCTTGCCTACATCTTTAATTATTTAAAGATGCTCAGATACCGACTTTTTGCAAAGTGTAATGACGATAGTCTGACACGTTAAATCAGAAAGCATTTAACGTTTGGAGGAGGCTACTCCCCTTGTTCAATAATTCTGTTTTTGGATGAGTTCCAAATATATATGAAGCATGACAGAATTTTTTAAATTGTGCAATTATTAACACCATAAAGATTTAATTTGAGGGTTTTAAGAAGTCAGATCGATTGACTAAGAAGAGTGCTACTAATGTTCCCATTAGTGCGATTATTCCACCAAATATACCAATATAGTTGAGACCAATATAACTGGTAATTAATCCACCTATTAGTGCTCCTCCACCAATTCCGACATTATATAATCCTGAAAAAATAGCCATAGCGACATCAGTTGCATCTGAAGCAAGATTTAATGTTTTTGATTGGACTGCTAGATTAAAGCTAATAATCGCGATTCCCCAAAATATACTTAATAAGCTTAAGCTCCAAAAACTTATACTCGCTGGTAATAGCAATAACATGGAGATAGCAAGACTTGCAGTTGTAATGGGAATGAGCATTTTAGAAATTCGGCTTGCAAATTTTCCAAATAAATAAGAACCAATAAAGCCTGCTCCACCATAAATAAGTAACAAAGTTGTGGTTTCTTCAGAATTAAATAATGCGATATTTAATGAAAAAGGTTCTATATAACTATATGCCGTAAATTGTGCGCAAATAATGAGAACAACCAATGAAAATATCAGCATTAAACTCGGTCGTTTTACTAAACTTTTTAAACTACTTAATGAGCCTGAATTAACGCTTGGTAAGAGTGGTAAGGTTTTCGCTAGAATTAAGCAAATGAGTGCAGCACAAATAGCGATGAAACCAAAAGAGTTTCTCCAACCATATTCATCACCAATAATTCGTCCCAAAGGAATACCAAGTACCATTGCCAAAACAGTGCCAGTAGAAAGTAATCCGAGCGCTTGAAATTCTTTACCTTTTGGTGCTACACGTACAACTAAGGATGCTGTAATTGACCAAAATAAAGCATGGGCAAAGGCAATACCAATTCGGCTAATAATAAGAACTGTAAAACTCCAAGAAAAGTAAGATAAAACGTGGCTGGCAATAAATAGAATAAATAAGCTAATTAAAAGAAAACGACGCTCAATATTCTTGGTCAATAACATAATGGGCAATGACGTGAGTGCAACAATCCATGCATAGATCGTAATCATTGTGCCGACTTGAGTGACAGACATGGAAAAGCTTTGACCAATATCACTGAGTAATGCAATTGGAATAAATTCGGTGGTATTAAAAATAAAAGCAGCAAATGCGAGAGTAATAACACAGATCCATTGCTGACGTGACTTTTGAGGTATTTCAGATGAAATTGACATGAATAAGCGTCATTTAGGATAGTAGACAAATGAGGAACTTAATTTTATAGAAATAAATGATGTCTGACGATAATATGTTCATTATATTTCAATACAATAGATTGAAATTAAGTATAGACGTTGAGGAAAAATAATGCAGATTCAATATAAAGAATATGAAAATGGTGGAATGTTTTATATAGAACAAGAACAACGAAATTTGGCAGAAATCACTTATCAATGGAAAGATGACTCCACTATTATTGCAGATCACACACGTGTTGATGATGCATTAAAAGGACAAGGCGTTGCTCGTCAGTTATTAGATGCACTTGTAGAATTTGCACGTAAAAATAAATTAAAAATAGTACCTCTATGTTCTTATGTTGAAGTCATGTTTAGACGAGATCAAAGTTTGGCAGATGTAAAAGCTTAAATGCAAAAGAAGCCTATATGTATAGGCTTCTATTTATTTTATGATTCTAAATAATGTTTAAAAATCAATAATTACTTTTAATGCATTTTCATCAGAAGCATGTTTAAACACTTCATATGCAGATACCATATCTTTAAATTTAAAATGATGTGTTGCTAATTTTTCTAAAGGTAATTTTCCTGAGCAACATGTTTTTAATAGCATGCCTGTTGTATTGGCATTGACTAGACCAGTCGTAATGGTGAGGTTTTTAATCCAAAGCTTATTTAATTCAAAGCTAACGGCTTTTCCATGTACGCCTACATTGGCAATATTTCCGCCCTCTTTCACTACATTTTGACAAATGTCCCATGTCGCTTCAATACCAACGGCTTCCATTGCACAATCAACACCACGACCATTTGTAAGTTCTAAAATACGTTGAATAGCATCTTCTTTAGCCGAATTGACTGTATGAGTTGCACCAAGTTCTTTAGCTAAAGCGAGGCGGTTATCATCCATATCTACAGCAATGATTTGTGATGGTGAATAAAATTGTGATGTTAGTAAGCAGCCCATACCAATTGGACCTGCCCCAACAATAGCAATCGTATCTCCTGGTTTTACATCACCATATTGCACGCCAATTTCATGTGCTGTTGGTAATACATCTGATAAAAATACAGCGACATCTTCATTTAAACCTTCTGGTAATAAATAAAGTGAAGTATCTGCAAACGGTGTGCGAACATATTCAGCATGAGTACCATCAATCATATAACCCATAATCCAACCGCCTTCATTTTGGCAATGAGAGTAGAGTTGTTTTTGACAGTTTTCACAAGTACCACAACGGCTAACACAAGAAATAATTACGCGGTCGCCCTTTTTGAAGTTTTTGACACTACTACCGACTTCTTCAACAATTCCAATACCTTCATGCCCTAAAATTCGACCATCAAAATGCCCAGTTTTTGCTTTAGCTGTTTCTTCAATTTCAGGATTTTTACCTTTCCAAATGCCTAAGTCTGTTCCGCAAATTGTAATTTTTTCTAAGCGAATAATGGCATCGGATGGGTGGATAATTTGTGGAACTGGACGGTCTTCAAAACGTAAATCATTAGCACCGTGATAGACCATTGCTTTCATGGTATTTGTCGTATTCATCGTTTTATTCCTTCTTTAATTATCATTGAAATTTCTAGGATAAATCTATATTACTATTAGAAAATTAAAATAATATGTGTAGTTTATGTACATTTTTTTATAAGATTAAATCATTGTTATTTATCTAAAAAATATTTTTTATTCTATTGGGAAATAAAAAGCCCGAAAAATCGGGCTTTTAAAATACTAAAATTTAGGCTTTGAGTGCTGTGATGAGTTTTTGATGTAAGCCACCAAAACCACCATTTGACATAATCACAATAGCATCGCCCTCACCTGCTTCTGCTACTACGGTTTGAATAATATCTTCAAGTGAACGAGCAACCACAGCTTTGTTTGATGCAGCCTCAATAACAGGTTGTAAATCCCAATCTAAACCTTCTGGTTGATACCAAATCACTTCATCTGCTAAACGTGCAGAATGAGCTAAACCATCTTTATGGCTTCCCATACGCATCGTATTTGAGCGAGGTTCAATAATTGCCCAAAGTTTACGTTGACCTAAACGTTTACGTGCACCTTCAAGTGTTGTATCAATCGCTGTTGGATGATGTGCAAAGTCATCATATACTTCAATACCACGAATGGTACCAAGTAATTCCATACGGCGCTTTACACCACCAAAATTAGATAATGCTTCACATGCAGTTTCAATTGAAACACTAACATGTTCTGCCGCAGCAATAGTTGCTAAAGCATTTGCAACACTATGTTGACCTGTCATTGTCCATTTCACTTCACCTTTTTCAACGCCGTGTTGTAAAACTTTAAAGTGAGAACCATCTTCAGACAATTGTTCAGCATACAGCTCTGATTTCTCATTAGCATCTAAACTTGTACGAACCACAGGTGTCCAACATCCCATTTCTAAAACTTCATCAATATTGGTTTCAGTAATGGGTGCAATAATGCGACCTTCACTTGGAATAGTACGAACTAAATGATGGAATTGTTTTTGAATGGCAGCTAAATCATCAAAGATATCTGCATGGTCAAATTCTAAATTATTAAGAATCGCTGTTTTTGGATGGTAATGAACGAATTTAGAGCGTTTATCGAAAAATGCAGAATCATATTCATCTGCTTCTACACAGAAATATTTACCACCACCTAAACGTGCACTTTCACTAAAACCCAAAGGTACACCACCAATTAAAAAACCTGGTTCTAGCCCAGCTTGATCAAGTACCCAAGCCAACATAGTTGTTGTCGTTGTTTTACCATGAGTTCCTGCAACGCCTAATACATGCTTACCTTGTAAAACATGATCTGCTAGAAATTGTGGTCCTGAAATATAAGGTAGACCTTCATTTAGCATATATTCCACAGCATCTATGCCACGCTTCATGGCATTCCCAACAATCACTAAATCTGGATGTGGTTGTAAATGACTGCGGTCATAGCCTTGCATTAAGGTAATACCTGCATTTTCCAATTGAGTGGACATCGGTGGATAGACATTTTGGTCTGAGCCTGTAACTGTATGACCTAAATCACGTGCTAATAATGCTAAAGAACCCATAAAGGTGCCACAGATGCCTAGAATATGCAGATGCATACGTTGAACTCCACTTCTTTTTTTGACACATCACTTTGTTTTTGGTGGTGTTGTCATACATTTATTTGATTTGTAAGCAACGATAGCAAGGCTCTAGATGAAAAGATAGTTTTTCTTGTATTCAAATTCATGTTTCTCTAGATTAAGAATCTGAAATGAGAGTGAGGAAAAATCTGCATTAAAAAATGCATTTTTTTAGAATAAAACTCTAAAATAGTATGAATTTTTGAGGATTTAAATTGAGATGTCATTCGCCTTTATTCTATTGATTATTGCCAATTGTTTTATGACATTAGCATGGTATGGACATCTAAAATTTTTACATGATGTACCACTTTGGCAAGCGATTTTATTTGGTTGGGTGATTGCCTTACTTGAATATAGTCTAATGATTCCAGCAACACGTATGCTTGCAAATCATGGATGGTCTCTAGGACAAATGAAAATTACTCAAGAAGTGCTAACTTTGGTCGTTTTTGTACCTTTTATGATTTTTCTTTTTAAACAACCTTTTAAATTAGATTATCTATGGGCAGGGCTTTGTTTACTTGGATGTGTCTTTTTTGTTTTTCGTAGTCAGTCTTAAATTTAATCGAAGACTACATAACTATTTTTATTAATTTTTTATAAAAAACAATAAAAATCGAGCCTTACATTGACCGTTAAATTTTCTTGAGATGAAAAATCAGTCTATAATATAAGGCTCTTATTAAAGCTTGGCTCTCTCGTCGAGATTTATCTCTTCTTTCTTTAATCTCTGGAAAAATTGCAATGAATGCGGCCGCTTCTCAAGACACTCCTCTCGTTGGAATTATTATGGGTTCTCAATCAGATTGGGCAACACTAGAACACACTGCCAATATGCTTAAGCAGCTTGGTGTCCCTTTTGAAGCTGAGGTTGTCTCTGCACACCGTACACCAGATCGTTTATTTGAATATGCTGAAACTGCGCGTGATCGTGGTATTCAAGTAATTATTGCAGGTGCTGGTGGTGCTGCACATTTACCAGGTATGTGTGCTGCAAAAACTGATTTACCAGTACTAGGTGTTCCTGTTAAATCATCAATTTTAAATGGTGTTGATTCATTACTTTCAATTGTACAAATGCCAGCAGGTATTGCGGTTGGTACATTAGCAATTGGCCCAGCTGGTGCAACGAATGCGGCAATTATGGCGGCACAAATTTTAGGTTTAACGCGCCCTGAAATTGCAAAAAATGTAGCAGATTTTAGAGATGCCCAAACTGAAAAAGTGGCAGGCAATAATATTCCAGGTCAGAACTAAAAGCCAAGCTTAATACGGAATCAAGATTATGAATAAAACCATCGGTATTTTTGGTGGTGGTCAACTCGGTCGAATGATGGCTCAAGCGGCTTTGCCACTGAATATTCAATGTACTTTCTTTGAAGCAAGTTCAGACTGCCCTTCTGCTGCATTGGGACAAGTTATTTCAACCAAAGCTGAAAATGGTTTGCAAGACTTTATTCAAAGTGCAGATGTATTTAGTTTAGAGTTTGAAAATACACCATTGGCTGATGTAGATGTTTTGGTACAGCAAAAAGCATTACATCCACCGCGTCAGGCTTTAGCAATTGCACAAAATCGTCTTTCAGAAAAAGCCTTGTTTGATGAGCTTGCAATTCCTGTTGCACCTTATAAAGCCGTTAACTCTTTAGAAAGCTTAAAAACTGCTGTTGCTGACTTAGGTTTACCTATTGTGCTTAAAACAGCAACTGGTGGTTATGACGGTAAAGGACAATTTGTTTTACGTCATGAAGATCAAGTTGATCAAGCATGGGAAGAACTTGGTCCAGCAGGTTCATTAATTGCAGAAAGTTTTGTCACTTTTTCGAGAGAAGTTTCAATTATTGCAGTACGTGGACAAAATGGAGATGTAAAAACTTGGCCACTGGCTGAGAATCATCATCACAATGGTATTTTGTCACATTCAATTGTTCCTGCTCCAAATAGTGTAGATTTACAGCCTGTAGCACAGGAATACATTACTCGCCTACTTAATCATTTGAATTATGTTGGTGTATTAACACTTGAGCTGTTTGTAACAGATAAAGGTTTATATGCCAATGAAATGGCACCACGTGTTCACAATTCAGGACATTGGTCAATTGAAGGTGCTGTATGCTCGCAATTTGAAAATCATATTCGTGCAGTGGCTGGTTTACCATTAGGATCGACAGAGATTGTACGTCCAACGGTACTAGTTAATATTATTGGTCAATATCCAAAGTCTGAAGATGTACTTGCACTCAATGGTGCTCATTTACATCTTTATAATAAGACTGAACGTGAAGGTCGTAAGATTGGTCATATTACTCTAATGCCAAATGATAGTTCGGAACTTACAAGTTTATGTCGTCAGTTGGCGAAAATTTTACCGAATCCATTAGCACTTAGCGAAGATATGAACATTTAAACCTAAATTTGAATGTAAAAAAAGCGGTCATGCAAATGACCGCTTTTTTTCTTTTCCATATTCGGGCATGATTGCGCCTCTTCAAAATCTAAGCATTTTTCATAAAAATATTAAAAAAACTGATGTTTGAAAAACAATCGATTAGTTATATAAAAAAAGTATAAAAATGCGGAATTTTATCTATTTTGAAAAATAAAAAATACACCTCAAATTTACGCTTTGAATTTAAAATAAGTGGTTTTTAAATTCAAAAAATGGGGTTTATGAATTTAAAAACAAAGTTTTGAATTTAAAGTTTAATAAAATGAATTTAAAAAGATGATAAATGAATTTAAAACACTAAACTTTAAATTTAAAGATGGATTTTATGAATTTAAACATGAGTTTTTGAATTTAAAAGTATGCTTTTGATGTGTAAGTAACCAAGATTTAAATTTAAATAGATAAAATTTAAATTTAAAAATAATAAAGAGTTATAATGTTGCTTGTGGATAACTAGATGTTTCTTCTATTTTAAATTTAAAATATCAGTTTTAAATTCAAATTAAGTGGGTTTTGACTAATGTTTTAAATTTAAAAGTGTTTTGTTGATAAGTTTTTAAATTTAAAACAGTAAATATGAATTTAAAATGAAGAAAAAATGAATTCATATTTACGAAATAATTCTAGCTTTTCACTTTTATGGTGCTACTTTCAATAATATGATTTGAATTTAAAAAAATTAGGTATTTTATGCGTTATTTTGCTTTGCTATGTGCATCTTCATTATTCAGCTTTTCTCAATTGCATGCTGAATTAGTTATTAACGGTCAAACAGATGCAAAATCGCCCATTGTAAATATGGGGAATCTGGAAAGTACTTCTCAAAGTAAATTTCAAAGTTGTTTAGCAAATTTACGTAATCAAGCCATTAAATCTGGGGTTTCTGCTACAACATACGATCGCTATACACAAAATTTAGTACCTGATTATTCAGTAATTGAAAAATTAAATTTTCAACCTGAGTTTTCAACACCTATTTGGGATTATTTATCTGGCTTGGTCGATGATGAGCGGGTACAAACAGGACAACAAAAAATTCAGCAACATCGAGATGTTTTAAATCGTGTGTCTCAAGCTTATGGCGTTCCTGTAGAAACGGTTGTTGCTGTGTGGGGCGTAGAGAGTAATTTTGGTCAAATTTCTGGTAAATATCCATTATTACAAGCACTTGGTACCTTAAGTTGTGAAGGGCGTCGACAAAGTTATTTCCGTGGTGAATTTTTTGCCACAATGCGTATTTTACAGCGTGGAGATTTAAGAGAAGAGCAACTGAAAGGTTCATGGGCTGGTGCATTTGGGCATACTCAATTTATGCCATCAACATATGAAGAGCTTGCTGTTGATTTTGATGGTGATGGGCGTCGTGATTTAGTGTCAAGTACATCTGATGCTTTAGCATCTACTGCCAATTTCTTGAAAAAACGTGGTTGGCAAACAGGTCAACCTTGGGGATTTGAAGTTCAAATACCAAGTGGTATGTCAATTAATGGTGAAAGCCGTCGTAATAAAAAGGCATTATCAACATGGCTTGCTAAAGGGGTTACACGTATAGATGGTACGCCATTAATTCAAGGAAATTTAACAGAAAATAGTCAAGCAGGTTTGATGGCACCAGCAGGTGCTAATGGTCCTGTCTTTTTAGTATTTAAAAATTTTGATGCTATTTATAGTTATAACGCAGCAGAAAGTTATGCATTGGCGATTGCACATTTATCTGATCGATTACAAGGCAAAGGTCCATTTATTCAGACATGGCCAACTGAAGATGCTGGAACATCGCGTGCCGAACGTCGTGAAATTCAAAACTATTTATTAAGCCTAGGTTATGATATTGGTGAGGCAGATGGTTTAATTGGTGATAAAACTCGTAAGGCTATACAGCAAGAACAAATTCGTTTTGGTCTAAAACCAACAGGAAGAGCTGGGCAGCTAATTTTGAAGGTCTTACGAGATGAAAATGTGAAAAAAATTATGCAATAATTTAAAAAATTAAAGCCTGCATATGCAGGCTTTAATTTTTGTATAAGTTAAACTTCTAATTCAATTGCTTCTAATAAATCAAAAATAATTAAAGTAACATCTTGGCTTAAATCTCTGTTATTAAAGATTTCATATGCTGTAATTGTAATGTCTGTATCGCTTGGCAATAAGCGTTGTTCTTCTTCTATGAGATCTTTTATTGGAAGCAATGTTTGCTTAATTTTGAGATGAAAAATATCTTCAAATTCAACAAACTCATCATCTACTTCTATCAGTTGTTTATTGAAATAAGGAATGAGAATTGAGTGGAGAAATGGTTTAATTTCCATAATATCAAATATTTCAATATCACGTGTTTGTTCAATGGTGCTGATGTGATCATTTACTTCTATAATAATATGATAGTAACTCACATTGGTCTCCATAAAAATTATTATAAACTATATCTATAATATGAAATATTTATAAATAAACTAAAAGATATTTCAAACGAATAAATCATTATATTAGATTTTTACATATTAAGCTAAAGTTTTGAGTAGAGTGTATATATTTAGAAAAAATATATTTTTGATGAGTTATTCATAATCTATTAAAAAAGTAGCTTTTCCTTCTATATTGCCTACCGTAACAGTTGGATTAAATTTATAAAGTTGTGCAGATGCTAATTTTGTATAGGTTGTTGATGTGTCAGCATTAAAGTAATTGAAAGGCCTGCCAAGAACAAATGGTGTTGGGGTATTTAAGTTATTTATAAGTTGAATTCTAGCATTGCTAATAGGTGTTGTGGTTGCACTATTAGTTAATATACCTTGATCATTTGTATTTGCTGAATCATTAACATCTAAAATAGTTAATTTAAAGGTTCTACTGTTAATAGATGCCGAACAATTAATATCAATATTAAATTGTGTTGTATTTTGCGTTAGATTGTTGGAAAGCAAATCAATAGTTGTACTTCCTAAATTTAGTGTAGAAGGCACATTTAATTGGCAAGTTGGCAAATTAAATCTTAAAGGAATATTTAATTTAATATTTGTTGAATGTGTAAATATGATGGATGTATTTCCTCGATGGTAGTAGCGTAGATCAAGTCTTCCTAAATCAATAGTTAATGTAGTGTTATTTAATGCATTAATTACTTCAGATGAAGGTTTTTGGTATAAAAAATTGAATGTTGCATTTTCAATACGAATACCTAAACTATTTATGCCAACATTTGTTCCTCCCGTGTAATATACAAGACCACCCAAGGTTGTGACATTAGATTGGCTTTCTGGTGAGATGGTAGCGGGAATGATATTATAAGTTGTATGGTTGTTTGTAATTTGAGCACCAGTTCCACCATTTGCATTATTTTTTAAACTGAATTCTAGGCTAAAATTTTGTGAAATGTAGTCTATTGCAGCAGTAATAATTGTGGGATTTGTTGTTGATGATCCTGTAATTGTAAAATTATTATTTATTAATCTAAATGGTGGGGTTGTAGATAATACTGTTGAATTAGGTGTGAAATCTGCACGAACATATACTTGACCACCATCACTTTCATTTGCGCAATTTTCTAGAACTTGCATGTTAATAGAACTAGTTATAGATGAAGTATGTGAAAGATTATTAATGTTTTGAGTTGGAGTTGTATAAATAGCAGGATTTAATTTTGTTCCACAGTCTGCATATAAATATGATGTAGTGAAGAGTAAATATAATTGTAATAATAATTTCATTTTATATACACTCCACGTCTATAATATTGAAATATTCTGTTTTAATTTTTTTTATTGTTGATATATTTATTGGTTCAATAATACAAAAATCACTATCATTATCTCCCCAAATTAATTTTGTTGAATAAGTAAGAGATTTTTCATCTTCAATGATAATTTGTTGCGAGGGGCTCAAAAATCCAATTATTTTATTATTAAAATCATATAATTGACTTCCAATAGGTGGCGATTTTGGGCTATAGATATTAAATAAAATATTAGAAAATTTCTGTGTTTCAAATAAAGCAATTTGTGCACTATATTTTTTAGGAATAACTTGGGTTTGGTTAGTAATAAAATTAATATTTGTAGATAAGTGAGATGGATCTATGGAAATAGTATTGAATGTATAAGGCGTATTAAAAGGATAAATAGCATTTCCAAAGCGATCTATCTGTACTCCCCAAGCATTTTGTACTTTTGCACCTTTTCCATCTTTAGCATGAATAATAGTATATGTTTCAGGTATATATCCGACCAAGCTAATACCATAAGGATGTGCAACAATTGCACCATTTGCAGAGAATGAGTGTTGGCTTGTATGATCATTATAATTTATAGTTGATGATAATGATGTTTGAGGTAAGTGATAATTAATATATCCTGTTATTGAATTTTTATTTTTAGAATTATCAAAATTTTGTTGAATACCTAAACCAAAATTAATTTCATTATTTGAACCTGAATTTCCAGAAATTTGTGAGGTTAAAGATGTTTGATCTTTATTATTTTGAATGGAATTATTTATAAATAGATATTTATTTTTCCATTGAAGTGGAATATTAATTGAAAGATATAAATTTAAATCATCTTTATATGTGTTATTTGTATAATTGGTTTTTGCTATATTTAAATTATAATTGATTTTTTTATAAGCATTACTATAATTTAAGTAATACTGGTAAGTATTTTCACTCTCCTTCCAGTAAATGTTTTCTCTATAACCGATATTGAAATTTCCTAAGCTTTTATGACTAAATCCTTTTGTTAAAAAAAATCCAAAAGTTTCTTTTATTCCATATGAGTATTCATAATTTAAATTTTTATCGGTAGTATTTTTATAATTTTTTTCATATAATAAATTTGAAATGTTTATATGTTTTTCAGTGTTGTATTCATAATCTGTTGAAAAACTAAAGTTATTTTTAATCCAGTTATATTTGTAGTTAATGCTAAATCTTTGAGCATTATTATTTTGATTTAAATATTTTGATTTAAATATTTTGATTTTTGATGTTCTAATTGTAAGTTTAAACCACCAAGTATTGTTGAAAATGAACTTCCTAATAATAGACTATAGAATCCATTTGTAATGTTTAATCCGAGTATACTAGTTGTATTGTTGGATAAGCCATAATGAATATTATTTTGAAAAACATAATCATCTGAATTGCTGTTTTTAAAATAATACTCTCCCAAAGCTATATTATAATTTATTCTTCCTTTTTTTAATAAATTAAAACTATTTTGAAAAGGAATTATAAAGGTTCGCTTTTCACCACCTATTTCATTTATTTCAAGTAAAATATCACCATCTGCATGAGTTACTAAATCTGAAATTTTAAATGGACCTGTAGGAACATTTTTTTCATATATTTTTTGTCCATTTTGATAAATATTAATAAGTGCATTTGTATAAGCAACATTTTCGATAATTGGTGCATAAGATCTTTGAGACCAGGGGAGCATTTCAGCATCTGATGAAATTTGAATACCTAGTATTGGAATGCTTTCTATGTTGTAATTCTGCGTGTTAAATTGTCCTATGCTTAAACGAGAATTTAACTTATTAATATCCTTATAAAGTACATTTTGTGATGAATTATATTTCTGAAAATTATTAGAGTGAGCTTCAAAGGTTCCATTATGTCTAAAATACCAATCTAACAGATTAAGGCCTCCTGATAATCCTAAATATTTGCTTTCTGAGTTTTTTTCTTTATTGTAGTTGAAGTTATATCCAATAAAGCTAGATGTAACTCCTTTATTAAATAATTTGGAATTAATATATCCTTTTGGATATTCTTTAATAAATTTTTGAGGAATAAATAAATCTAATTTTAAAATTTCTTTATGAAAAACATAATATGCATCTTTAGAAATATCGTTTATTAGAAGGCATTTATTTTTAGAAATATTTTCTAAAAATTCTTGTGTAAAATTAATTTTATTGATCAATTCATTATCGATGCATAATACAGCACTTAATGACCCATCTAAATGGTCAAATTTGGTATCAATATCACCAATATTTTGCCCATTTAAAAATATACTGGTTCTATAAACTCCTGAACTTATATAATTTTCAGTTTGAAAATGACTAAGGTTAACAGGAATGTCATTTCCAAAAAGGGATGATGAGTCAAATGTCACTATATTATATGCAATAAGATCATCCACGAGATCGTTATTGGCAAAAGCTTTACTGATTAAAATTGTGGTAAATATTAAGCATAGAGAATGACATATTTTACTATTCATTTTATCCCTCATTACCTGAAGGTGTTGAATTAAACTCCTCAATAACACCTAAATCATTGATTATATAGTACTTAATATTGTTGTTTTTTATTTTAAGCTGAAGAATTTTTTCTTCAAAAGGTTCAATCATATGAGAATTTTCAGTTATTTCTTTATTCTCACTTTCAATTTTTATAATCGTAATGTAATAAGGGGAAGGGTTGCTTATTTTTAAGTGATCTTGGTCAAGATATTGAAAATTTAGCATTTTATAGGCTTGATTTGGATGGATTTTTAATCCTTTTGGACGATAAAAAAGCTTAATACGTGTTCTTACCGTAAATTTAATTTTATTTGCATCGGTATATTTAGGATTTTCTGGTGGTATATCGAGCATGTTAAACCAAAAAATAGATTCACGATCTAATGGCAACATGGAGATTGTTGTTGGAATAAGGCGGATAATTTGCCCTTTGTTTGCTTCTATTCTTGTTAATGAAGGATTGAGAACAAATGGAATTTCATTTGCTTTAGGAATCTCTAGAGTATTGCCATTATCAATCCAAACTTGAACCAAAGCAGGTGTTTTAAATGTATTCCTTAATTGTATATTTATACTTTTTTCATTCGCAGGAAATATGATTCGAGTGCCATCGATTGTGACCCCACTCCATGTGATTGAGCTTATTAAAGTGAGAAAAATAGACAAAAGAGTATTGCGAAGCATATTTCTCAGCTCCTTTTTTGTTTTTTAAGTATTTATTTTTTAATTATATTCAAGCGTATATGTAAGAAGTGCTTGTACCGGTTGAGCAACTGAAGTGGCATCAGCGGCAATATATTGTGCTTTATAGGTTAATGTTGCAAAGCCTCCATCATCTGCAATAACAATACTTCTTGGCTGTGATGGATAAGTTGTATTAAACGTAACAGGAACATCATTGTTTGTAAGAATTTGAAGGTTCACTTGCCCAGCCCCTGCATATGCAGTATTTACAATAACTGAAGGCTTTGTGGCAACATATCCATTTGCGGGCACACTTAAACCAATTCCTTTAAGACCTTGATTTGTTGCTTGATCACAAGCTGTTGTACTATTCGTTTTTGTAAGACGTAATTTGAATGTTTTAGTGCCAGTAACGCTGTCTTCACCCATGAAAGAACTATCAGGGACTGTATCTAGAACTACAGCAATATCATCATAAGCACCATTTGTATTGTCCCCACCAGACAGGGTGCAGGTAGAATCAATTACACGACCTGTAATTGTAATTTGATTGGCTGCATATAATTGTGAATAGCCAAATAGTCCCAAACAAAGAAGTGTACTTTTAGAAATAATTTTCATAATGTCACCTTATTATTATAGTTGCATCAGATTTAAAGATATTATTTTTTTATAAAATTTGGGCTAATAAATAACCTCTTTTAAGAAAATATTAACATAAAGTATTTTATACAGACAGTTTTTATTATATTAATTAGTTGAATTAATTCACATTAAGGATTGATTTTTAGAATTGGTTAAAAAAAGACCGCATAATTATGCGGTCTTTTTTACTTAAGATGAAAAATTATTTTTTATCATCTTTAACTTCAGTGAACTCTGCATCTACAACGCCATCATCAGCTTTTTGCTGTTGTTGACCAGCATCACCTTGGAATGCATTAGGATCAAAACCTTGTGCACCGCCTTGACCTTGCGCAGCTTCATAAGCACGCTGAGTAATAGGCATGATGATATTTTGAAGTGCTTCAGTTTTTGCTTTGATATCTTCTGCATCATTTTCTTTTGTAGAAGTTTCAAGCTCTGCTACAGCAGTTTCAATTGCAGTTTTTTCATCAGCTGTTACTTGCTCGCCAAGATCTTTGACAGCTTTGTTTGCAGACGTAATTAACGCATCAGCTTCATTACGTGCTTTTGCAAGTTCTTCAAATTTACGATCTTCTTCAGCATTCGCTTCAGCATCTTTGATCATCGCTTCAATTTCAGCATCGCTCAAACCAGAGTTTGCTTTAATTTGAATTGATTGCTCTTTACCAGTGCTCTTATCTTTAGCAGATACTTTCAAGATACCATCAGCATTGATGTCAAATGAAACTTCAATTTGTGGCACACCACGTGGAGCAGGTGGAATGTCGCCTAATTGGAAGTTGCCTAACAATTTGTTTTGTTGAGCCATTTTACGCTCACCTTGGTAAACAGAAATGTCTACAGCAGGTTGGTTATCAGCAGCAGTTGAGAACACTTGAGATTTCTTCGCAGGAATCGTTGTGTTTTTCTCAATAATTGCTGTTAACACGCCACCCATAGTTTCAATACCAAGAGTCAACGGAGTTACGTCAAGTAAAAGAACGTCATTCTTGTCACCTGAAAGTACAGCACCTTGAATTGCAGCACCCATTGCTACTGCTTCATCAGGGTTCACATCTTTACGTGGCTCTTTGCCGAAGAATTCTTGTACTTTTTGTTGTACAAGTGGCATACGAGACTGACCACCAACTAAGATTACATCAGAGATATCAGAAGTTGATAAACCAGCATCTTTAAGCGCAATCTTACATGGCTCAATTGTACGAGCAACTAAGTCAGCAACAAGACCTTCTAATTTTGCACGTGTTACGTTGATCACTAAGTGTTTAGGACCAGTCGCATCAGCAGTGATGTATGGAAGGTTGATTTCAGTTGCATTAGAAGATGAAAGTTCAATTTTCGCTTTTTCAGCAGCTTCTTTTAAACGTTGAAGAGCAAGTGGATCTTGTTTCAAGTTTACGCTTTGCTCTTTCTTAAATTCTTCAACTAAGAATTCAATTAGTGCGTTATCGAAGTCTTCACCACCAAGGAATGTATCACCGTTTGTAGATAGCACTTCAATTTGTTGGTCGCCATCAAGGTCAGCGATTTCAATGATTGATACGTCAAAAGTACCACCACCTAAATCGTAAACTGCAACTTTACGATCACCTTCTTTTTTGTCCATACCGAACGCTAACGCAGCAGCTGTAGGTTCGTTGATGATACGTTTAACTTCTAAACCAGCAATTTTACCAGCATCTTTAGTTGCTTGACGTTGAGCATCATTGAAATATGCAGGAACAGTAATTACTGCTTCTGTTACTGCTTCACCTAAATAATCTTCAGCTGTTTTCTTCATCTTTTTCAAGATTTCAGCAGAGATTTGCTGTGGAGCAAGTTTTTTATCGTTTACTTCAACCCAAGCATCACCATTGTCTGCTTGAATGATTTTGTAAGGTACAAGACCAATATCTTTTTGTACTGCTTGATCTTGATACTTACGACCAATTAAACGTTTGATAGCGAATAATGTATTTTTTGGGTTAGTTACCGCTTGACGTTTTGCTGATTGACCTACAAGAATTTCGCCATCTTTATACGCAATAATAGATGGAGTTGTACGTGCACCTTCAGCATTTTCAATTACTTTAACTTTGTCGCCTTCAAGAACAGCAACACATGAGTTTGTTGTACCTAAGTCAATACCAATGATTTTAGCCATTCGATCTGTTCCTCAAAAATTCTTTTGTGATTTACACTTGTTATCCGATATGAGAGCCGTTCAAAATATTTCAAGTTTTTTTAGTAAATATTTTTAAAAAACTCTCAAATTTTTTAGGTTTATGAGCCAACCATAACCATAGCAGGACGAAGTAAGCGTCCGTTTAAGCTGTAACCTTTTTGCAATACTGTGCCAATTTCATTGCTTTTTGCATTTGGATCAATCCCAACAGCTTGATGTAAGTCAGCATTAAAACCATTTGCTGTATCAACAGCGACTACACCGAATTTCTCAAGTGTAGAAAGTAAAGATTTAAGAGTAAGTTCAACACCTTCAACAACAGGGTTTTTATCATCACCTACTGCTTGAATTGCACGTTCTAAATTGTCAACTGTATCTAAAAGTGCTTTTGAAAATTTTTCTAAAACGGCATCTTTATGTTTTTCAGATTCACGCTGAATACGTTCTACACTTTTTTGTGCTTCATAAACAGCATTTGCAGTACGTGCTTTTTCTAACTTTAAATCTTCTTCAAATTTCTTAATTTGCTCTTGTAAGCCTTCAACGGTAACTACAGATTCCTCGTTGGTTTCTTGAGTTTGTGCAGTTTGTTGATTTGTTTGCTCTTGCTCAAGATCATGAGCTTGTTCATTTTGCTCAGTTGCCATTGATTTACTCCGTTTAAATGGGTTCTTAAACATGTACAGCCCTTCTTTGGCATCAGTTTTAACTGAGTTAATGCTGAACTGCCATGAGTTAAATTTCATGATTAGCTAAAAGGTCGGGGCATATTGTGAAAATTCAAGCACAAACTGAATAATTTAATTTCTAATACTTGCAGTTTTTTTTTAAGGGATTAATATAGTTGAAAGAGAACTAATATAATTGTATTTATTTTAAAAAAATTATTATGAAAAATCATCTAAAAAAGAAGTTGATTAGATTGGATTCTTAGATAATTAGCTGCTGATCACAGATTGGTGATTCATTATACTCCTATCGAAATATGTGATTAGTTTTATGAATTTTAACGGTTATACAATTTTTTAGTTATTGATATTATGTATTACATATTCAGTGACCATATTTTTGAGGAGAGAGCGGAATATGGTTGCTGATTGTTTTTCAAATTTTTATTAAGTTTTATACGCGCTGTTCTTTCTTCTAGTTGGAAGATTTTTGTTGAGCCTATCTAGTTTCTAGATAGGCTCTTTTAATGTTACTGATAGATATTGCTGAAATTATTTTAATAAAAATATAACAATAATAGGAATGGATATTCCTTTATATTTACAAAAGATGAAAATAAAGAAGATTGGTAAAGGAATGAGAAAAAAATTGATAAATATATTTGACCAGCACCAAGAAATTACAGCTCGAATAGTAGATAGAATGCCTAAAATAGTGCAAAAATCATTGGTTGAATTATTATCTTATCCCTATCAATATCCCAATTTAGATTCTTTTATTCAATGTATGCTCGCAGCACAATATAGACGAGGATATAAAGGGTTAATAAATGGAAGCATTGTTCAATCTAGGATTCAATTTGAGCAACAAATGCAAAGGATTTCATCTCATAAAACATATATAAGTAAGACTGAAGACATTCATTTACCACTTCAAAGTGGAACACTTTTAGCTAGACATTACCAACCTGCACCTCATAAAAAGCTACCTATGGTGGTTTACTATCATGGTGGTGGATTTATTTTAGGAAGTATTAATACACATGATGAGGTTTGTCGATTACTTGCGAAATATGCTCAAGTCCAAGTGTTAAGTATTAATTATCCATTAGCTCCTGAATTTGGATCTAATCAAATTATACAAATATGTGAGGATGCATTGGCTTGGACGTATCAAAATAGAAAAAATTTAAAAATATTAAAAAGTAGAATTGCTGTGGCTGGTGATAGTGCTGGAGGAAATCTTGCGACGGTTATTGCGCAAAAAACTAAATTAAAAAAACATGCACCTCGGGCACAATTGTTAATTTATCCAGTTACCGACTTTGCACGGAGATATCCTTCCTATTATGCATATAAAGATGGATTAATTCTTACGTCTGATGATGTTGATATTATGATCTCTGAGTATGCAAAAAAACACGATATGTCTTTAAGCCAACCAAATATTTCACCTTTATACGGAGATCTTAAAAAATTAGCACCAACATATATAGTTACAGCAGAATATGATGTATTGCATGATGAAGGAGAGATATATGCAAATTTACTACAGCAAAAAGGTATAAAAGTTAAATATGTGAATTATGACGATCAAACACATGGCTTTATTAATTTAACGCCAATATCAAAAAAAGCTAAAAAGCATACGATACAAATGTTTAAAGATTTCCGTAAATTCTGGAATAAGCAAGAAGGCTATTTTTGGAATATTTTTTAGGTGGCATATAAAGTGCTACTTTTTTGAATTAAATGATGATTAACATAAAGTGTATTATGGATTATTGATCTTCAAAGTTGATTAATGCTTGAAGTTTCAAGAAAGAACATTACATACCTAAATATATTGATATAAAAAAGATGGTGAGAAACTCATGTTGAAAAAAATACTATTAACTGGAGTGCTAGGTAGTACTTTATGTGCAAATGTACTCGCAGCGAATACTTTGGTAACAATGACAACAAATAAAGGGCCAATCGAAATTGAGCTTTATAATGATAAAGCGCCAATATCTGCAAAAAATTTTGAAGAGTATGTAAAGTCAGATTTTTATAAAGATACTATTTTCCATCGTGTTATTCCTGGATTTATGATTCAAGGTGGTGGCTTTGATGATCAAATGAAAGAAAAGCAGACACGAGCACCAATTAAAAATGAGTCTTACAACAATTTATCGAATACACGTGGCACTTTAGCGATGGCTCGCACAAATGATCCAAATTCGGCATCAAGTCAGTTCTTTATTAACTTGGTAGACAATACTTATTTAGATAAGAATGCGCGAAATGATGGTTATGCGGTATTTGGTCGAGTTGTAAAAGGTATGGATGTAGTTGATGAGATTGCTAAAACTCCAACTCGAAACTATGCCATGCATCAAGATGTACCAGCTCAAGCTATTAAAATTGAGAAAGTTGAAATAAAACAATAGAAATAAGTCAAAATTAAATAAAAAATTATATTTTTTAATTTTATGTTTGGTTTCATTAACTTATGTACATATTGGTTTAATAATGAATCAAAACAGTGCATAAAAATAAAACACTCAATATTTTTATGCACTCAAAGGGGTTGCAAAGGTTTTAAAATCCTCTAGAATGCACCCCATACCGACGAGATACACGGTGATGAACGAAGCGGATCGCTGAGTTATCAAGTGTTTTGAGTCCAGCTTCTAGCATTGACGAGATGTTAGAAAGATCATTAAGAGATTATGAAGAACAACTTGTGTGGATTTTTACTAGTTGATCAATCGAATATATTTTCATTGATTGAATGGTAGAAATTACTCGAAGTTTATTTGAGAAATATTTGTCAGAAAATTGATGAGCCAAGATTGGTAGCCATAAGCTACTACTGATTTTAAACTGAAGAGTTTGATCATGGCTCAGATTGAACGCTGGCGGCAGGCTTAACACATGCAAGTCGAGCGGGGGAAGGTAGCTTGCTACTGGACCTAGCGGCGGACGGGTGAGTAATGCTTAGGAATCTGCCTATTAGTGGGGGACAACGTTTCGAAAGGGACGCTAATACCGCATACGCCCTACGGGGGAAAGCAGGGGATCTTCGGACCTTGCGCTAATAGATGAGCCTAAGTCGGATTAGCTAGTTGGTGGGGTAAAGGCCTACCAAGGCGACGATCTGTAGCGGGTCTGAGAGGATGATCCGCCACACTGGGACTGAGACACGGCCCAGACTCCTACGGGAGGCAGCAGTGGGGAATATTGGACAATGGGCGCAAGCCTGATCCAGCCATGCCGCGTGTGTGAAGAAGGCCTTTTGGTTGTAAAGCACTTTAAGCGAGGAGGAGGCTACTTGGATTAATACTCTGAGATAGTGGACGTTACTCGCAGAATAAGCACCGGCTAACTCTGTGCCAGCAGCCGCGGTAATACAGAGGGTGCAAGCGTTAATCGGATTTACTGGGCGTAAAGCGTGCGTAGGTGGCCAATTAAGTCAAATGTGAAATCCCTGAGCTTAACTTAGGAATTGCATTCGATACTGGTTGGCTAGAGTATGGGAGAGGATGGTAGAATTCCAGGTGTAGCGGTGAAATGCGTAGAGATCTGGAGGAATACCGATGGCGAAGGCAGCCATCTGGCCTAATACTGACACTGAGGTACGAAAGCATGGGGAGCAAACAGGATTAGATACCCTGGTAGTCCATGCCGTAAACGATGTCTACTAGCCGTTGGGGCCTTTGAGGCTTTAGTGGCGCAGCTAACGCGATAAGTAGACCGCCTGGGGAGTACGGTCGCAAGACTAAAACTCAAATGAATTGACGGGGGCCCGCACAAGCGGTGGAGCATGTGGTTTAATTCGATGCAACGCGAAGAACCTTACCTGGTCTTGACATACAGAGAACTTTCCAGAGATGGATTGGTGCCTTCGGGAACTCTGATACAGGTGCTGCATGGCTGTCGTCAGCTCGTGTCGTGAGATGTTGGGTTAAGTCCCGCAACGAGCGCAACCCTTTTCCTTATTTGCCAGCGGGTTATGCCGGGAACTTTAAGGATACTGCCAGTGACAAACTGGAGGAAGGCGGGGACGACGTCAAGTCATCATGGCCCTTACGACCAGGGCTACACACGTGCTACAATGGTCGGTACAAAGGGTTGCTACCTCGCGAGAGGATGCTAATCTCAAAAAGCCGATCGTAGTCCGGATTGGAGTCTGCAACTCGACTCCATGAAGTCGGAATCGCTAGTAATCGCGGATCAGAATGCCGCGGTGAATACGTTCCCGGGCCTTGTACACACCGCCCGTCACACCATGGGAGTTTGTTGCACCAGAAGTAGGTAGTCTAACCGCAAGGAGGACGCTTACCACGGTGTGGCCGATGACTGGGGTGAAGTCGTAACAAGGTAGCCGTAGGGGAACCTGCGGCTGGATCACCTCCTTAACGAAAGATTGACGATTGGTAAGAATCCACAACAAGTTGTTCTTCATTATGATGTATCTGAGGGTCTGTAGCTCAGTTGGTTAGAGCACACGCTTGATAAGCGTGGGGTCACAAGTTCAAGTCTTGTCAGACCCACCATGACTTAGAAAGGTACATTGAATCTAAATGATAAGCTGGGGACTTAGCTTAGTTGGTAGAGCGCCTGCTTTGCACGCAGGAGGTCAGGAGTTCGACTCTCCTAGTCTCCACCATGTATTTGAATGAATACATAGTAAGCAAACAGTTGGATAGCTTATAGAGCTTAGTGATAAGGTGGCGTATAATGCGCGGCATTGTTATTAATCTCTGTGATTTATCACAGTTGACTGCGATCTGACGAAGACGTAGTGAATCATTAACAGAATATATTTGAGTTGAAATAATTTGTTCATACTCGTTAAAAGGAAGACTAAAGAAGTAATTCTGAAGTTGACTGATTAAATGAGTTACTAGCGAAATTAACTGAATCAAGCGTTTTGGTATATGAATCTAATTGAAGCTGTACTGTAGTTAAATCTACAAAACTCTAACTGTGGCGATTAAGTTCGCAACGCAACATTTTCACTTGTAGGAAATGGGCGACTGTTTGGGGTTGTATAGTCAAGTAATTAAGTGCATGTGGTGGATGCCTTGGCAGTCAGAGGCGATGAAAGACGTAATAGCCTGCGATAAGCTCCGGGGAGGCGGCAAATATCCTTTGATCCGGAGATTTCTGAATGGGGAAACCCACCTAGTATAAGCTAGGTATCGTAACATGAATACATAGTGTTACGAGGCGAACGAGGGGAAGTGAAACATCTCAGTACCCTTAGGAAAAGAAATCAATTGAGATTCCCTCAGTAGCGGCGAGCGAACGGGGAACAGCCCATTAAGTTATGTGTGTTTTAGTGGAATGCTCTGGGAAGTGCAACCATAGTAGGTGATAGTCCTGTACACGAAAGGGCACACATAATGATGTCGAGTAGGGCGAGGCACGTGAAACCTTGTCTGAATATGGGGGGACCATCCTCCAAGGCTAAATACTCCTGACTGACCGATAGTGAACCAGTACCGTGAGGGAAAGGCGAAAAGAACCCCTGTGAGGGGAGTGAAATAGATCCTGAAACCGCATGCATACAAGCAGTGGGAGCCGACTTGTTCGGTGACTGCGTACCTTTTGTATAATGGGTCAGCGACTTATATTCAGTAGCAAGGTTAACCGCATAGGGGAGCCGTAGGGAAACCGAGTCTTAATAGGGCGTTTAGTTGCTGGGTATAGACCCGAAACCAGGTGATCTATCCATGAGCAGGTTGAAGGTTGGGTAACACTAACTGGAGGACCGAACCCACTGTCGTTGAAAAGCCAGGGGATGACTTGTGGATAGGGGTGAAAGGCTAATCAAACTTGGTGATAGCTGGTTCTCCCCGAAAGCTATTTAGGTAGCGCCTCGGACGAATACCATTGGGGGTAGAGCACTGTTTCGGCTAGGGGGTCATCCCGACTTACCAAACCGATGCAAACTCCGAATACCAATGAGTACTATCCGGGAGACAGACTGCGGGTGCTAACGTCCGTAGTCAAGAGGAAAACAATCCAGACCGCCAGCTAAGGCCCCAAAATTATAGTTAAGTGGGAAACGATGTGGGAAGGCATAGACAGCTAGGAGGTTGGCTTAGAAGCAGCCACCCTTTAAAGAAAGCGTAATAGCTCACTAGTCGAGTCGGCCTGCGCGGAAGATGTAACGGGGCTAAAACTATATGCCGAAGCTGCGGATTTGCAATTTATTGCAAGTGGTAGGGGAGCGTTCTGTAAGCCGATGAAGGTGGATTGAGAAGTCTGCTGGAGGTATCAGAAGTGCGAATGCTGACGTGAGTAACGACAAAACGGGTGAAAAACCCGTTCGCTGAAAGACCAAGGGTTCCAGTCCAACGTTAATCGGGGCTGGGTGAGTCGACCCCTAAGGCGAGGCCGAGAGGCGTAGTCGATGGGAAATTGGTTAATATTCCAATACTTCAGTATAATGCGATGAGAGGACGGAGAAGGTTAAGTCAGCCTGGCGTTGGTTGTCCAGGTGGAAGGTTGTAGGCATGTATCTTAGGCAAATCCGGGGTACTCTATGCTGAGAACTGATAGCAAGCTAGTTTACTAGCGAAGTGGCTGATACCATGCTTCCAGGAAAAGTCTCTAAGCTTCAGTTATACTGGAATCGTACCCTAAACCGACACAGGTGGTCAGGTCGAGTAGACCAAAGCGCTTGAGAGAACTCTGCTGAAGGAACTAGGCAAAATGGTACCGTAACTTCGGGAGAAGGTACGCTGTTGTTGGTGATAGGACTTGCTCCTTGAGCTGATGACAGCCTCAGAAACCAGGCCGCTGCAACTGTTTATTAAAAACATAGCACTCTGCAAACACGAAAGTGGACGTATAGGGTGTGATGCCTGCCCGGTGCTGGAAGGTTAATTGATGGGGTTAGCGTAAGCGAAGCTCTTGATCGAAGCCCCAGTAAACGGCGGCCGTAACTATAACGGTCCTAAGGTAGCGAAATTCCTTGTCGGGTAAGTTCCGACCTGCACGAATGGCATAATGATGGCGGCGCTGTCTCCAGCAGAGGCTCAGTGAAATCGAATTCGCCGTGAAGATGCGGTGTACCCGCGGCTAGACGGAAAGACCCCGTGAACCTTTACTGCAGCTTGACATTGAACTTTGATCTTACTTGTGTAGGATAGGTGGGAGGCTTTGAAACCGAGACGCTAGTTTCGGTGGAGCCAATCTTGAAATACCACCCTGGTAATATTGAGGTTCTAACTCTGCTCCATTATCTGGAGCGAGGACCATGTCTGGTGGGTAGTTTGACTGGGGCGGTCTCCTCCTAAAGAGTAACGGAGGAGTACGAAGGTGCGCTCAGCGTGGTCGGAAATCACGCGTAGAGTATAAAGGCAAAAGCGCGCTTAACTGCGAGACCCACAAGTCGAGCAGGTACGAAAGTAGGTCTTAGTGATCCGGTGGTTCTGTATGGAAGGGCCATCGCTCAACGGATAAAAGGTACTCTGGGGATAACAGGCTGATACCGCCCAAGAGTTCATATCGACGGCGGTGTTTGGCACCTCGATGTCGGCTCATCTCATCCTGGGGCTGAAGCAGGTCCCAAGGGTATGGCTGTTCGCCATTTAAAGAGGTACGCGAGCTGGGTTTAGAACGTCGTGAGACAGTTCGGTCCCTATCTACCGTGGGCGCTGGAAATTTGAGAGGATCTGCTCCTAGTACGAGAGGACCAGAGTGGACGAACCTCTGGTGTACCGGTTGTGACGCCAGTCGCATCGCCGGGTAGCTATGTTCGGAAGGGATAACCGCTGAAAGCATCTAAGCGGGAAGCCTACCTCAAGATAAGATTTCCCTAGGACTATATGTCCTCTAAAGAGCCGTTGAAGACTACGACGTTGATAGGTTGGATGTGGAAGCATAGCGATATGTGAAGCTGACCAATACTAATTGCTCGTGAGGCTTGACTATACAACACCCAAACAGTTGTTGTATCAAGCATCAATTGATTCACAAATAATCAAAGAAACTTGATTTAGTTCTAAAGCTAGATACAATGAACACCTTAAATTAACTCAGATATACCTGTTAATAACTCATTTGAAGAAAGCTAGGCATCTAAGTAAGACCATAGCAAGTAATCATAAACAGTTGTGCTGGCGACAATAGCAAGAGTGAACCACCTGATCCCTTCCCGAACTCAGAAGTGAAACCTCTTAGCGCTGATGGTAGTGTGGGGTTACCCATGTGAGAGTAAGTCATCGCCAGCTCATTAATTCTAAAACACCCCCTTCAGATGAAGGGGGTGTTTTTTTATGTGAAAAAATAAATGAAAGAAATTTAAGGAATAAGAAAGGCATTAATATGTAAATTATTAATCTTTTTTTATTCATTAATGTGTTTTTATTTATAATGAATAAGAATTATCCGATCTCAATAATAGATTTTGTAATCTATTAAATGGTTTTTAATATATTGAAATTAAAAATAAAAAAAATATAAAAAGATGAAATTAAAAAATACTAAAAGTTAATATTATTAATATAACACTCGAATGACTAAGCATTTATTAACAGAAATTGGATAATTTTTTATATATGTTTTCTTCTACATAAAAATAATATTGAGTAGGAAACAATAATATGAAAAGACATCAATATCTATATACCATTTTATTCAGTATAAGTTTTATAGTGGGCCTTTCTGGTTGTAAAACTGGTAAGGATAAAGAAGCATCAACAGCATCAACAGCATCAACAGCATCAACAGCATCAACAGCATCAACAGCATCAACAGCATCAACAGCATCAACAGCATCAACAGCATCAACAGGATTAATACGAAATTTTAAGGTCAATAATATTGCTAGTTTTGATAATCCATGGGCAATGGTTGAATTACCTGATCAGCGGTTATTAATTACAGAAAAAGATGGTAAATTACAATTATTTAATCCACGAGATAATAAAAAACGACCTGTATTGGGTGTACCTAAAGTTAAGAATGAAGGTCAAGGAGGATTAGGAGATATCCAATTACATCCTAATTTTATTCAAAATCAATGGGTATATTTAAGCTATGCTGAATCAGATCCAGAATTTCCTCATCTATTAGGGGCAGTTGTAATTCGTGCAAAGTTAGATTTGTTAAATAATAATCCAAGGCTGGTTGATATTCAAAAAATATGGACTCAAGTTCCTAAATTTACAGGAAGTGGACATTATTCACATCGAATTATTTTTGATCGTGATGGTAAATTATGGATTAGCTCTGGTGAGCGACAAGAATTTACACCTGCTCAAGATATGAATTCAAATGCAGGTAAAATTATTCGATTAAATGATGATGGGACTTTGCCAACGGATAATCCATTTCAAACACAAGGGGAAATTGCGAAACAAATTTGGACGCTTGGGCATCGTAATGTTTTAGGTTTAGCATTTGATTATCGTCAGCAATTGTGGGCAGCAGAAATGGGACCTCAAGGTGGAGATGAGTTAAATTTAATTGTTAAATCTGCGAATTATGGTTATCCAATTGTTTCTGAGGGTGTTCATTATGGAGGTTCTTCTAATACACAACCAGATTTTTTAAGACACGCAGATAGACCAGAATTTAGAGCACCAGAATTATCTTGGACACCTGTTATATCTCCTGCTAGCCTAATTTTTTATAAAGGGAGTGTATTTCCACAATGGAAAAATAAAGCAATTTTAGCGGGATTGAGTTCTAGAAGTATCGTTATTGTCGATACAGAGACTCGTCCAGTAAGAGAAATTCAGCGTATTCCAATGAATAGTCGAATTCGTGCTGTTATTGAGTCGAAAGATGGTACGCTTTGGGTCTTAAAAGATAAAAATCTAAGCCCATTTAATCTTGTAAAAATAGTACCTAAGTAATTTAAAATTAGTAAATAAGTACTCTGAAAATTTAATGCTTAGAGTGAGTTTGAAGAGTACATTTATAAATTATATTAATATTTTCTGCTTAATATTATGGATATCTCTATAAATTTGATTAAAAAGTAGCTAATATTCAAATTCTTATTATCATAAAAATAGAATCTAGTGTTTGAAATTACGATACAACTTTGTGGGGGAATTGGTCTTTTTTTACTTGGAATGACTTTAATGACAGATAGTCTAAAAGCTCTAGCAGGTGAAAAATTGCGTTTATGGCTGAGTAAATTTACTGGATCACCAATAAAAGGTATGTTTTCAGGAATTGGATTTACTTTAGCTGTACAGTCATCAACGGCAACAACTTTAGCGACAATTGGTTTTGTAAGTGCTGGTGTACTTACTTTTAGTCAAGCTATGGGGGTGATTGTTGGTGCAAACATTGGCACGACGAGTACAGGTTGGATGGTGGCTTTGTTAGGA
Organism: Acinetobacter equi; assembly: GCF_001307195.1. NCBI lineage: Bacteria > Pseudomonadati > Pseudomonadota > Gammaproteobacteria > Moraxellales > Moraxellaceae > Acinetobacter > Acinetobacter equi. The sequence goes on from NZ_CP012808.1 coordinate 900,297, forward strand.
GTCAAATTTTCAATTACTAGCTTTGCCTTACCATTCATAGCATTAGGTGCAATTTTAAAACTTTTAACACATGGAAAATTTGCTCTTCTTGGCTTATGTTTAGCTGGATTTGGCCTTATATTCTTTGGAATTGATCAATTGCAAATTGCCATGGCAAGTGTTGCACATCATGTTGATCTTTCAGTATTTACAACAACTAGTTTTTTATCAAAATTGCTATTGGTTTTTATTGGTTTAGTGATGACGATTCTTTTACAGTCATCTAGCGCAGCTATTACAACAACACTAGCAGCTCTAGCTGGTCAAGCTATTCAGTTAGAACAAGCACTCATGTTAGTGATAGGACAAAATATTGGTACAGTTGCTACAGCAATTTTAGCTGTTATAGGTTCAACTGCTAATGCAAAAAGAACAGCAGCTGTTCATGTTTTATTTAATGTGATGAGTGCCATAATCGCATTTTTTATTTTATTACCTTTATTTGTTTGGCTTTATGATTATATTCCGATAATTCATTTTTTAGATCATGTGATTATTGTTGCCGCATTTCATACGGCTTTTAGTGTAGTAGGTGCATTATTTTTTATGCCATTTTTAACAAAATTTGGTCGTTTAATTATTTATTTTATTCCTGATAATCAGAAAGAGCGGACAGAATATTTAGATCAAGCAAGTTTATCTGTTCCTGCTTTAGCAATTTCTACTGCGGAACGTGTACTTTTTTTAAATTTATATGATCAGCTTTGTATTTTTCGAAATGCATTAACAGATGGGACTCTAGTGACAGAAAATAAACTTAGAGATTTTGATAATTTAATAAGTGATTTGGATCTTTATTTAGAAAAAATAGCATTACCAGAGTTAATAGAGGATCGGGAAAAATTGATATTTTTATTACGCCTTGCTGTATATATTCGAGTATTACGCAGTGACTTAGATGATTTAAATTATGCGCTATCCATTCGGGCACAACCTAAAATTTTTCAAGTAGCACTCGATTACGTAAATATTCTAGATCATTCTTTAAATGAACTATTTGTACAAAGAAATCAATTAAAAGTAGAAAACTTTCATGAAGAATTATTAAGTTTAAAACAATGGGCTGATGAACATCGTAAAGAAACGAGAGAGAAAATTATTGAGTATGTTCAATTAAATAAACTGAGCGCTGCGAGAAATCTAGATTTACTTGCAGCACAACGTTGGTTGGATCGGTTAATTGCTCATACACAAAGATTAGCTAATGTGATGAGTGAAAAATCCACTGTTTTATCATCAACAGTTGGAGTTTCTGCATACGAGCATGAACATTTGTCATCACAATTTACTGATTAATTTTTATTTGAAAGAGGTATTAACTGTTCATCACTCTGTGAATATAACTCATCTAATTTATGAAAAACTATAAATGCTTGAATAAAATTAAGAGAGTTTTCTATAGAGAATTGAACTTCAAAATCATCTGAACCATCTTTATAATTAACAGCATATAATATTGGAATTTCGAAATTATTATTTTCAAAAAGATTTAAATCTTCAGAGTCATCTTTAAATCGATATAATTTTTTAATCAACATTGAATGCTCGATAGTTCCTTTACATATTGAACGAGCATTTATAAATTTACTATTTTGTCTAACTTCATTATCAGAATTTGTGGGATCAATTTGTTGAATGTTTATAAGACCAATGCCTCTTGTAGAAAATAGTCTAGTATTAGGTGCATTTAGTTTATGAGACAGAGGGCTATTATTCACTTTGTTTATATATAAGCCTTTAACTGTTTCAATTACTTTGGGGTGATTACAAATTAATTCATGAGCTGTATCATTATTAAAAACGTTACAACCCTGAATAAGTAAAAGTGAGGCAATTAGATTAATTTTGAAAAAATTATTCATTTGATATAACCATTCATATAATGTATTTGAAAATGAAATTGATTTTTAAATATAATAAAGTATGAAAAACAACATAAAAACTTGTATAAAAAATATGAAAATTTGTATTTTAAAGAGTTTTTGACAACCGGTTAGACGTAATTTCCAGCTTCTATTAGCTTTATCTATTGGCATTAATTTTAGAGTAATTAAGCTTTGATCGAGTTCTTTTGTAAGCGAGTCGACATTAGAATAATCTATTTTTTTTGAAAGGTATTGTAATAGTTTCGCATCAAAAATAACGCGTATAGAAACATAATGATGAAGAAGTCCAATTAAAATTGCACAAATACACAAAGTTAAATTTAAAATATTAATATCTTGTTTAAATATCAATAAAAATAGACTAAAAAATAAAAAGCCATATCCAGCAATAAGTAAACTATAGCTTGAATGAAATAACTTTGATAAAACAACGAAATGCATTTTCATTCTTTTTGTCCATTTATATACTGTATATAGAGATTAATTTGTTCAATTTGGGTGGGTTTTAGAACAATCCAAGGTCGATTTTTTCGAATAATTAGGATTGCTTCATCTATATTTTGAGCGATTTTATTTTTGATTAACCATGCAATTAGTATAGATGTGCTTCTAGAATAACCGAGTGCACAAAAAATAAGAAGTTTATTATTTGATTGAACATTTAATAGTTGTTTTTGCCATAATTGATCAAATTGTTGAACGGCTATATCTAATTGTTTAAGTTGTAATACAGTCAAATCTAAACTGAAATAGGATTGATAAGATTGCATATTTTGAGAGAGTGGTAATTCAGCACAGCAGTCAAATAGGGCGTTATAGTATTGGCTATTCTTTAAACTTGGAATACGGCCTAAAAATATATCAATATTTTGATGTTGAATAATAAAAGAATCTTCGGGGTGTTTTTTTGTCCAAATACGACTATTTAGCCAAGCAAAACATAAATAAGGTGCATATAAAATAAGTGCAGCAATGGTGATTTTTCCATTTTTTTGCTTTTGAAATAACTGTGGTCGTACTGTGATATATGCCAAAGAAACTAAGCATAAACTAAGTGCAGGATATAAAAGCCAAAGTACACTATTTCGGAAAAAGAGGGCTAAAGTAATCAGCAATATTGCACCAATAACATAATATAAGGCTAATTTAAAATGCTGAGATGTTCTTTGTTGAATAGATGATTGAAATGGTGATGTTGTTGAGATTGGAAATAGCCATAAACATAAAGCTCCAACAAGAATACCAGTTGGAATATCAATAAAATGATGCTGCCATGTTGTTAATACTGAAATACCAATAAGCAATGACCAAAAATCTACAAGATATTTCCAGTGATTTTGAACATGCCGACGATAAAAATCCCAGAGAATAACCAATAAAACAATATGTAGTGACGGTGCTTGATTAAAAGGCTTATCAAAACCCATTAGTACATCAAACCAAATTCCAAAAAAACCGTCTAATGGTGGGCGTTCAAAAGAGAATTTAAGTGGAAATAATAAAAAGCAGCTAACAGCAATAATTTGGGCTAAAAATAAACGTAAAGTCTGTTGTTTTAGTTCAAATTTATTCCAACAGAGTAACAACGATAATCCATAAAATAGATCGATAGACCAATAAGGAATAATAGTCCAAGACCAAAGCGGAATATTTTTTTCCCATTCAAATACAAGGCTAGGAACATTAGTTAAACTTGCTGCATATTGATTTGCAAAGCCATATGTTAAAAAAAAGAATGGGGCAAGAAACACCAATGCTACTAAGCCCCATTTCCATGTTCCAGCTTCTTTATTTGGTTGCAATATACTTTTTATGCCCATAAATGATGGTATCCATTTTTGTTATTGTAAGGCTAAGTTGCCTATTAGAAAAAGCAACTTAGCTAGATGAAAAATTAAATTTTTTGTGCAACAGATACCGTGAAAATTCCGTATTCATCTATACATTGATCGACTTTTTTAAAGCCAGCATTTTCTACTAATGTATCCATTTCTGCCTGTGAGCGTAAACGCATGACCCATGCTGAGCCTTGTCGATGGGAGGTTAGTGCACGTGCAATAAACTCTTGCTGAGGATGCCAAATTTGACCTGTATAGATAATATAGCCACCTTTTTCCATTGCAGAATGAATACCGCTAAGGGACTGTGTAATCAGCGCATTTTCATTGAATAGTTCATATAATCCGGAAATGACAACTAAGGTTGGTTTAGGCTTTACAGCAGCTAAAGATGCAGCATCAAAAGCATCTCCTAATATAAATTGAGCAATATCATTAAGTTCACGTTCAGCAATCATTTTCTGTCCAGCTTGAACATTGATGTCACTATAATCTCGTAACAAAATAGAATGTGGACGTTTAGGAAGCTGATTTACAGCATCTAAAATATAACGACCATGACCTGCAGCAATATCCATAATTCTAATGGTTCGGTTTTGTTGATTGAGCTGTTCAACATATTTTCTTAAGAGCTGCTCAATATGTTGCTTTCGAACACGGATACCACGCCAACCAATCGCATTAAGATATTGTTGATCAATAATATTTCCAAGTGGATTACTACTTTCTGGTTGATTACGGTAAACAAAATCAAGGGTACTACCAGAATCATAGCCAGTATCTTCACCAATTTTTAAACCCTGAGAAAATTGGCTACCAAATTTCAAATTACTTTTGATGAGTTGCCATACTTTATTTTTAATTGAGTTTTCAGGTAATGGGCTACTGAGTTCTTCTGCAATTGCACAACTAAAGCCAATTTTATCTGCATTTAATAAATCAGGTTTTTGATAAGGTTCAGTGAAGCATTGCTGAATAAAGCGATGAATTTTTTGTATTGCTATTTCTCTATGCTTTTCACCTAATGTGTCATGGAAAAAGCCTTCTAAAAGATGAAATTCTTTTTTAGGATGAGGAAGCTTTTCATAAAATTCACGCTGTGGTTTTTGAAAGACGACAAAGTCATTTCCAGAGCTTAAAACTTGCGTTGGGACATAAATATGGTAGGCATCATTTACGATTCGTTTTGATGCATCATATAAGCCTAAAAGCATTCGGACTGAAATTGCACGGGCAATTAAAGGGTCTTGTTCATATGATTTTGCACGTTCAATATCATGGGTCAGCATATTTGCTTTGACATAACTTTGAATAAAAAAATTACCCTTAAGTTTATTGAGAGTTCTTAAGCCTGTTTCTGCAAAAGGTACATATAATTTAATATCAAAAGCAGGAGAGGCAAGGCACAATGCACGAAGTTTAGGGGCGTAATCATGTACCCATGTAGCAGCTAAAACAGCACCAACACTTTGTGCTATAACAGCAATATTCTCTGTTGAAATTCCATATTGTTGTTCAATATGTTGTATAAAATATTGAATATCTTTTACACAAGCTGAAAAACTGGGTGCATCACCTCGTTCACCAGGGGAATGCCCATGACCACGAGCATCCCATGCAAAAAAATCAAACTCAGGTAAGTTTAGTTCTTGAACTAAATGTGCCATTCGACCTGAATGTTCATGACCGCGATGGAAAAGTACAATCGCTTTTTTATCATTAATATTTTGTGAACTTTCCCAGTGTTGATAATACAATTCAGTGCCATCAAAACTGCAAAAGGTATGTTGAGAATTTTTATACATAAATTTAACCCTGTAATGTAATACTATTTTTTATACGGTTATAAATTGTGAGAAGTAGAAGAATACAAATAACTCCAAGTAAACCATTGATCAGGTAAGATATGATTGTCATTGAAAAGTGTAGAAAATTTTGGGTGATTACAATGATTGTGATAACACTTGTCCAAAAGGCACGATCACTTTTCCCCATAGGACCATCATAACGACGTTCTTGTCCCACAAGTGGAGCCATTACCCCCGTATATTCACTTAAAATGGCTAAGAAGGTCATAAGTAGCAGGAGCTGTGGATGAATACAAGAAAAGACAATGAGGCTCATAAATAATGCACTGTCTGCGATGACATCGCATAATTCATTATAAAAAGCACCTAAATGAGATTGCTGATGAAATTCGCGTGCGAGCATGCCATCAATCGCATTAAATGCCATCCGTACTAACATCCAAATAGGATAAATTAAAAGGAAGATATAATTGGCAGCAGGATTTTGAAAATAGAGATAAATAAATAGACTGATAGCCAATGAAAGAAACATTGCTAAGAGGGTAATTTGATTTGCTGTACAGCCTTTTTTATAAAGATATTGAACAAGCGGGCGTAATAAATTTTGAAATGCTGGTTTTAATTGGTAAATAGAAGGCATTTTTTAGCGTTTATTTTTAGTACATTCTTCATTTAAACAAATTCAAAATATTGAAACAAATAGAAATTGCTACGAATTGTTATCAGCCATTAAAAATGGGGTATCTATTGCCAAATGATAAGGAATAGTACATCGTACAAAGTAATAATTTATTTGAGGCTTGTTGGAATATGAAACTAAATTCATTTTCACCACTTCCTGAAGATGATGAATTACATCTTCCTGAATTAGTATATTGGGCATCTTTGGGTAATATTGATGAAGTAAAAGCGAGCCTTAATGCTGGTACTGATGTAAATACAGCAGATGATGATGGCTATAGTGCACTTCATGCTGCGGCTGAAAATGGTTATTTAGATATTGTTAAATTACTCGTATCACAAGGTGCGAATGTACAACATAAAGCACCTTATACTGCTTTAGAGCTAGCAGAAATGGCAGATCAAACAGAGATTGTTGAGTACTTGAAGCAACAATAATAAAAAACCCTCTAACATCCTGTTAGAGGGTTTTGTATTTTGTGTCTTTAGGTATAACTCCTGTCGTACCTCACATCCTGATGCTCAAACATCTTTATTATTTTTATTGTTTGGGAAACATCCTGTCTCCAAGTAAGATTAATATAATCTTATAACATGATAAGAAAAAGATATTAAAAGCATCAAAGCATGTAGTCTTTCGCTTACATGATTGATTAAATAATATTCATATTAAGCGCTAACATATTGAATAATTTTATCAAAAGCTGCTTTTAAAGCTTTTTCATCAAATTCATTGGCTTCAAATTCTTCACTTTTATTTCTAGAGAAGATATCTCGAATTTCCACCACTGCATTGCTATCAATCATGCCCAATTGTGTACAAACTTGTCGAATTTGATCGATTGATCGAGATCCATTGGTACTGCCATATCCTACGTATGCTGCTGGTTTTCCACCCCATTCTTTACCTAAGTAATCGAGTGCATTTTTGAGAGCAGGGCTATAGCCGTGATTGTATTCAGGGCTAATTAGAATATAGGCATCGCCTGTTGCAATTTTATCTGCCCAAGCCTGTTGTTTTGGCTGATTATAAATACCAGACATAGGAGAATTACTACCTGCAAAAATAGGTAAATTCCATTCTTTTAGATCGATTAATTCAAGTTCAATAGTTTGCCATTGTTGGCGTTCGAAGCTTTGGTGAATCCATTTTGCAATTTTAATTGCAGTACGCCCTTCACGCACACTGCCAATGAGTACTTGTATTTTCATCATGTTCTTCTATAGAAATAAAATGTTTAATTTTAAAGTTATGATATTGCTAGAGATGATGGAAATATAAATTTGTATGTATTTATTAAACTATTATTTTTCTTATAATTAATTTAAAAATAAAAAGCCTCAAAAGAGGCTTTTTATTTTAGGGATTACATGATTTTAATACCTTGTTGTCCTGCAGGTGTTACTTTGAAAATTTCTACTTCAAATGTAATATTTTTGCCTGCTAAAGGATGGTTAAAATCAACTTCGGTAATATCATCACCTACAGTTTTAACCACACCATAAAGACTTGATTTTGCTTTGTCTTCGAATTCAATCATATGACCAACAATAGGACGTTGTTCAAATTTGATTGTATCGAACTTTTGTACGTTTTCTGGATTCCATGGACCAAAAGCATCTTCAGGAAGAAGACTAACCGTACGACGGTCTCCAGCACGTAAACCAAATAATGCTTTTTCAAAGCCAGGTAGTAAATTACCATCGCCAACTACAAGGCTTACAGGCTCTTCACGACTACGAGTGTTGTCAATCTCAGGGCCATTTTCAATTGCAACTGAGAAATGAAGTTCAACTTTAGCACCTTCTGCTACACGTGTTTCTTCATTTGGATTAATAAAATCTGTCATTTTTGCGCTTCCGCATGTTGGATACGTTTTTTCTCAAGGAAGAAAGTATCAATCAACAATAAAATTGTACCAAGTGTAATGGCACTGTCTGCAATATTAAATGCAGGGAAGTGACTGTTGTTGTAGTACACATGGATAAAATCGACCACATAACCTAAAGATACACGGTCAATTAAATTTCCAATTGCACCACCTAAAATAAGTGCAATTGCAATTGGGAGTACTTTTACATTTTTCGGCATACGCATGAGCCAAAAAACAAAAACAACAGACACAATTCCTGCAAGGGCTGTAAAGAAATAACGTTGCCATCCACCAGCATCGGACAAGAAACTAAAAGCTGCGCCATAGTTATATAATAATGTCCAATTTAAAAAGGGCATTACAGGTACAGGATCTGCATAATGCAAATGTGTAACAGCAATCCATTTCGTCCATTGATCTAGAATAATTGCGATAATGGATAACCCCACCCACACTAAATTGTGTGAGTAGAATTGAAAGAAGCCCTTTTTATGATGTGGATTAGGCATATTTTCTCTCTTCGCCTTGGCCTGTAGGAAGGTTAATAATACAACGACCACATAAGCCTGGATGTGCAGAATGTGTATTTACATCTGGAAGCACATGCCAGCAACGTGCACATTTTTCACCATCTGCTGCTGAAATTTTAACGCGTAAACCTTCAAGTTCAGATTCTTGACCTTGTGCTGCGTCAAATGCATTGACAATAACCTGAGAGGTAATAAGAACAAAACGAAGCTCATCACCCAGTTTGTCTAATACAGCTTTAAGCTCTGCAGAAGCCCAAAGTTCAACTTTAGCAGATAGGTTAGAACCCACTAGTTTTGCATTACGTGCTGCTTCAATATGTTTATTCACAGCAGATTTAATGCTAATGAGCGTTTGCCATTCAGCTTCTGAAACTACGTTTGCTGTAGAGGCAACAGGAATGTCATACCATTCAGCTGTAAATACGTATTTTTCAGATTGTTCTGGAATTAAAGGCCATGCTTCTTGAGCTGTAAAGCTTAAGATTGGTGACATCCAACGAACAAATGCTTGTACCAAGTGATACAACGCAGTTTGTGCAGAATGACGTGCTTGTGAATCTGCTTTTGTTGTGTATTGACGGTCTTTGATGATGTCTAGGTAGAAACCACCTAAGTCATTAATACAGAAGTTTGTTAAAGCATTTGTAACGATATGGAAGTTCATATCTTCATATGCTTTCTTAATTGTTTCTTGAACGTCGCTTGCACGCTGTAAGATATATTGATCAAGTGCGATTAATTGGTCTACAGGAAGTGCATCAGTAGATGGTTTGAAACCATTTAAGTTCGCAAGTAAGAAGCGAAGCGTATTACGGATACGACGGTAACCATCAGATGCACGGCTAAAGATTTCTTTACCCGCTGTCATTTCATAACGGTAATCTGCAGATGCGATCCAGAAACGAAGACCATCAGCACCCATATCTTTAATGATGTCTTGTGGTGTGATCACGTTACCAATAGATTTTGACATCTTACGGCCTTTTTCATCGACTACGAAACCGTGAGTCAATAAGCCTTTGTAAGGTGCGCGTCCATTAATTGCAATTGACGTTAATAATGAAGATTGGAACCAACCACGATGTTGATCTGAACCTTCAAGATATAAGTCTGCTGGATCAGTCAGTTCTTCACGTTCACGAAGTACTGCATAGTGCGTTGTACCAGAGTCAAACCATACGTCTAGCGTATCGCGTACTGCATTGTATTGTTCAGCATCAGCACCAATGAACTCAGCTGCATCACGGTTATACCAACCATCAATACCTTCTTGTTCAATCAGTTTAGCAACTTCTTCAATTAATTCAGGCGTACGTGGGTGCAATTCATTCGTATCTTTATGAACGAAGAATGGGATTGGAACACCCCAAGTACGTTGACGAGAAATACACCAATCTGGACGACCGTCAATCATTGCTTGAATACGGTTTTTACCCCAATCTGGAACGAAGCTGATGTCGTTTTCAATTGCATTTAATGCACCTTGACGTAAACCTTTTTCATCCATGCTAATGAACCATTGTGGTGTTGCACGGAAGATAATTGGTGTTTTATGACGCCAGCAGTGAGGGTAGCTATGTTTGATCGCAACATGTGCCCAAAGTTTGCCTGCCTCAGTTAAAGCAGCAATAATTTTTGGATTTGCTTTATAGATATGTTCGCCTGGGAACAGTGGTGAAGTTGGTAAATAAACACCATTACCACCGACAGGATTTTCAACTTTTAAGTTATATAGTAAACCAACTTTATAGTCATCTACACCGTGACCTGGTGCTGTATGTACTGCACCTGTACCACTTGTTGCAATAACGTGTTCACCTAAAATTACAGGTACTTGACGCTCTGTAATTAAAGGATGTTGAAGAACTAAGTTTTCTAATTTAGCACCAACAAAGTCTGCAATAACTTCGAAAGATTCAAAGCCATAACGCTCAGTTGCAGATTGTACTAAATCTTTTGCAAGAATAAGGTTTTGTGCTGCTTTATTTTCACCTGTTGCTTGAACAAGTTGATATTCAATTTCAGCATGAAGAGAAACAGCTTGGTTTGCAGGCATAGTCCAAGGAGTTGTTGTCCAAATAACGATATCTGTCGAATCTGTAACAGTTACGCCTAAACGTGCAGATAAATCAGCTAAATCAACAACTGTGAAACCAACGTCAATCGCATCAGATTTTTTATCTTCGTATTCAACTTCTGCTTCAGCTAAAGCTGAACCACAGTCTAAACACCAGTTCACTGGTTTAAGACCTGGTTGAATATGACCGTTTTTAGCAATAGCACCTAATGAACGAACAATATCAGCTTCTTGTTTGAAGTTCATTGTAAGGTAAGGATTATCCCAATCACCAAATACGCCCATACGAATGAAGTCTTTCTTTTGTAAGTCGACTTGAGTGTAAGCATATTCGCGGCAAGCTTTACGGAAAGTTGAAGCATCAACTTTAACGCCAACTTTACCTACTTTTTCTTCTACTTTAAGTTCAATAGGTAAACCATGACAGTCCCAACCTGGTACATATGGTGCATCAAAGCCATCCATTACACGGCTTTTAATAATAATATCTTTAAGAACTTTATTGACTGCGTGACCTAAATGGATTTGTCCATTTGCATACGGAGGACCGTCGTGAAGCACATACTTTTTTTTGCCAATTCGCGATGCACGAATCTGCTGATAAATGTTATCGGCATACCACTCTTCTAACCATTTCGCTTCACGTACTGCTAGATTTGCTTTCATTGCAAAGTCAGTACCTGGGAGGTTTAGCGTGGCTTTATAGTCCACTGCATTTTCAGGAGTTTGCTTATCGCTCATGCAAGTTGTCTTCCAATTAAATCAGTGTAGAACTGACGCGTTTTACATTAAAAAAAGTTGTTATTTAAATGGAAAAGATGAATTGTTGAGACGAAACTCAAGAAGTTTCTCAACATCATCATCAATTCCAGCTTTTAGTGCTTCAAGCGAAGGGTAGTCCTTTTCACCATGAAGATAGTTCAAGAACGTCACCCGCATTAATAGGCCATACAGATTAGCAGAAACTTCAGGGAAATGTACTTCTAATCGCCATTCTGGATGTGCTTGTTTGATTGCGGGACGAGTACCGACATGACCTGCACCAAATAATGCAGTAGGGGTATATCCAGCAATACCTATTTTACTTGGATTTTCATTTTTTACTTTCGCTTGTAATGATTCTGTTTCACAAATTACTTCAACGCCATAAATACCATTTAAACAAGGTTTATGACGATTTAAACGAACATTAATTGTTGGAAAATTAATGGTTCGTCCAATTTGATCTCCATATTGCACACGACCCGTAATGCTATATGGACGACCCAATAATTTGGCAGCAAGGGCTAGGTCATCTGCCTGTAGTGTTTGACGAATACGAGTTGAACTGACGCGTTCGCCATCTAAAAGAATAGTTTCTAGATTGGTAACATGAAAACCATATTGCTTTAAAAATTCACTGTTTCCTTGACGGTTTTTGCCAAAATGAAAATCATCGCCTAGTACTAGATGTTGAGCACTTAATTTTTCTTTTAATATTTGGGCAAATTCTTCGGCATTTAAGCTTCTAAAATGATGATCAAATTTTGCAACAATAACGTAATCGACACCAAGTTCAGCTAAATATTCTACTTTTTCACGTAATGAACTAATGCGGGGAGGCGCATCATAAGCCTTAAAAAATTCTAAAGGCTGTGGCTCAAAAATCATGATAGCCGTTTTTAAATTCTGTTCTGACGCAATGTGCTTGAGCTGCTTGATCATGGCTTGATGACCAAGATGCACGCCATCAAAATTACCTATTGTAACCGCCGTGTGAGGTAACTCAGAATGCGTAGATAAAGCGTTTAAGCGCAGTAACTTCATGGACAAATAATTAAAATTAAATTTATGAGGACTATATATTGCCATATTCTAATGATTTCGTCTTGTTGTTCTGTTTTTATCCAAGAAAAAGTTATTTTAAAATCTAAAATTTTTGGCTAGGTTGTAGATAAAAATATTGATGACTTTAATGAATTCTCGTTTAATGGGTCTGTTTTAAACGTGAAATAAGGTTGTTTATGTCAGATTTAGCACTGATTATGGCATTGCCAAATGAGTCCAAAGGTTTATTTGAAGCAGAAGGAATTCAAGTGAATTACAGCGGTATTGGTAAAGTAAATGCTGCGTTTAAAGCATTTGAAGTGATTCAAAAAACTGGATGTAATACCTTATTAAATTTAGGTACAGCAGGAAGTTCGCATTTTAATGCACATGATTTGGTGGAAGTTACGCAATTTGTACAGCGTGATATGGATGTCTCACCATTAGGTTTTGAAGTAGGTGTTACACCTGTTGATACAGATTATCCTGCTGCCATTCATTTAGATGAATACTTTGAGCATTTACCTAAAGGTATCTGTGGTACAGGCGATAATTTTGAGGTTGGAATACCTAAAGTACCGTGTAATTTAGTTGATATGGAAGGTTATGCACTTGCAAAAGTTTGTAAGCGTTTAGGTGTGCGCTTAATTTCTGTCAAATATATTACCGATGGTGCAGATGATGCTGCTCATTTAGATTGGGAAGAAAATTTATTATTTGGTGCTAAAAAACTTTTAGAATTATATCAATTAATAAAGTAATAGAGCATTCGGCGACCATAGTATTCTATGGTCGTATGCCAAAATCATCGCAAGCGATCATTTGTTTTCATTACGTGGAAGAATACCGTAAAGCATCATGTGAACAGTATGTTGAATAATACGTTGTTGCATGCTGCGGTTACGCAATGTTTTTCCTGTGACCATTTCCATTTGAGTAGAAAAGTCAGCATAGTTTTGAGTAATAGCCCAAATATTTAAAATAAGTAATTCAGGGTCAATATCTGTTGAAATTTTACCTTGTTCTTGCCACATGATAATGACTTTAGCTTTACGTTTAACTAACTTTTTCAAAGGACCTTTTAAAATATCGAGAATATGTGGGGCACCTTGAATAAGCTCTAATGCAAACAAACGAGAAGCTTTTGGCTGAGTGCGAGAAACTTCAATTTTTTGCAATAAATAATTTGTTATAGCTTCATCGGGTTCAAGTTCAGTTTCAAGCGTTTGCAATGGAGCTAACCATTTTTGAAGTACAGTTGTTAGTACTTCAACATATAAAGCTTCTTTATTTTCATAATAATAGAAAATATTTGACTTATGCATTTCTGCAATTTGTGCAATTTCATCTAAGCTAGCTCCATTGAAGCCATATAGTGAAAAGACATCTAATGCTGCACTGAGAAGTTGATGACGCTTTTGCGTACTCTTTTTTTGTTCCATTATCAATTTAAACGAAAGAAAAGGGGAATGTTAATTGTACGGCAATTCATCAGTTTTGTGCATAATGAATATTAATATTTTTATTATTTATTTGAAAGAATAAAAAAAGATAAAAAACAATAAGTATTAACTGTTTATAGGTTATAGAAAATACTTCAAAGTATGGTCAGATTTAAATTTGAACTGAGATTAATCAAAATATAATCACATGAAATTTAATATGAATAATAAAATAATGTATAAGAAAAAGTTACTTGATTATGGAGTGATGAGTCCTTCAAGGGCGAATGAAGGACTTTTAGGATTTAAGTTGCAAGAACGGCATGGAGGACTTCTTGTTCAAGTTTAGAAAATTCAATACCTTTTTGACGTGGTCGAGGTAATTTAACTTCAAATTGTTTTGCAATAAGTCCTTTATCTAACAAAATAATACGGTCTGCAAGTTGGACTGCTTCACTAACGTCATGTGTGACTAACATGGCAGTGAAACCTTGTTCAGTCCAAAGTTTTTCAATTAAATTTTGCATGTCTAAACGTGTTAAAGCATCTAAAGCACCTAATGGTTCATCGAGCAATAAAATACGCGGTTTATGTGAAAGTGCACGTGCTAAAGCTGTACGTTGACGCTGTCCACCAGAAAGTTGAGATGGCCATAGAGTGGCTTTTTCTTTTAAGCCTACTTTCTCTAGCATTGCAGATGCATTTGCATGTTGTTCTTTTGGTAAACCAAGTTGAACATTTTCCTCAATACTGCGCCAAGGAAGTAACCGTGGATCTTGGAACATGACACGAATGTCATCTGACGTTATACCTTCGCGTAAATGGCGTGCTGACTTAAACTTAATTTCACCATAACTTGGTTGTTCTAAGTCTGCAATCAAACGAAGAAGTGTACTTTTACCACAGCCACTTCGTCCAACAATCGCAACAAACTCACCAGGTTGTATATGTAAATCTAGATCTTCAAGTACGGTGACTTGTCCGTAAAGTTTATAGAGTTGTTCAATATTAATTTCTGCACCAATAACTGCATTTGGATTAATATCAGCATTTAACTTTTCATGACTTGTAGAAGGCAAATTTTGTAATCCTACGCTTAAATCAGACATTTTATTTTCCTTATTTTTGATAACCTGAGTGCCAACGCAATAGATATTTTTCTAATGCAACAGCCATGACATCTGCTAATTTTCCAAGTAGGGCATACAACAGAATACCAACTAAAACGATATCAGTTTGAAGAAATTCACGAGCATTCATAGTCATGTAACCAATACCAGCTTGAGCTGAAATAGTTTCTGCCACAATTAAAAGAACCCAAACTAATCCCAAAGAAAAACGTAGACCTACTAAGATAGATGGCATTGCTCCAGGTAGAATAATTTCTTTATACAATTGCCAACGTGTTAGTCCATAGCTTTTACCCATCTCAATAAGCTGAGGATCTACAGAACGAATACCATGATAGGTATTAATATAAATTGGAAAGAAAACACCAATTGCGACAAGAAATAATTTTGCACTTTCATCAATTCCAAACCATAAAATAACTAATGGAATTAAAGCCAATGCTGGAATATTTCGAATCATTTGAATTGTGGTATCAAGCAGAGCAGAAGCAGCTTTTGAGGAACCATTCAGTAGGCCTAAGAGTAACCCTAATCCGCCACCAATCAATAATCCTAAAAGGGCGCGTCCTGCACTTACTTTGACATGCTCCCACAGTTCACCACTAACAAGAAGTGTCCAAAATGCAGATACTACAGCAGTAGGGGCAGGTAATATTCTGCTTTCTAGAAGCCCTGTATTTGAAGCCAATTGCCAGATTAAGATGAGTGTAATTGGAACTAACCAAGGCAGCAAACGCTGCCCAAATTGTGTTCCACGTGAAACCTTATTTTTACTTAAGGTTTCAATTGAAACTTTAGAAGTCATTAAGCCGGCTCCTGTTGTTTTATTTCTTTTTTCGCCTCATCTGCAACGTAGTTATTCGCTACAATTTCACCAAAAGGACCTGTCAAATTAGGCTGAGCTAATTTTTTACGTGTTTCAATTGGAAGAAGTGGGAAAACAAGTTCCGCAAAGCGAATTGATTCTTCTAAATGCGGATAGCCAGAGAAAATAAATGTGCCAATGCCTAAATCTGCATATTCTTGAATACGTGCTGCTATAGTTTCTGGATCACCAACTAAAGCAGTTCCTGCACCACCACGGACTAGCCCAACACCAGCCCATAAGTTTGGTGAAACTTCTAATTTACTACGATCACCATTATGTAGCTCAGCCATACGACGTTGACCTACTGAATCCATTTGTTTGAATTTTTGTTGCGCAGCTTGAATGGTTGCATCATCTACATATTGAATAAGTTCTTCTGCCGCTTTCCACGCTTCTTCATTTGTTTCACGCACAATTACATGTAAGCGAATACCGTAATTTAAAGTACGGCCTTTAGCTTCAGCTTTTGCTTTAACAACAGCAATTTTTTCTTTTACTGCCGCAGGAGGTTCGCCCCAAGTTAAATATGTATCGACTTGGTCTGCCGCAAGTTCAATAGCATCTTCTGAGGAACCACCAAACCAAAGAGGTGGATATGGTTGTTGAACTGGTGGATAAAGTAACTTCGCGCCATCTACACTTAGGCGTTCACCATGAAATGTAAATGCTTCACCTGTATGAGATCGTTTTAAAATTTCACGCCAAATTGTTGTGTATTCAGTTGCAGTTTTATAGCGTGTCGAATGGTCTTCATATACGCCATCACCTTTAAGTTCTTGCTCATCGCCACCTGTAACCAAATTAAGTAATATACGGCCATTAGATAAACGATCAAATGTTGCAGCCATACGTGCAGCAAGAGCAGGTGTTGTTACACCTGGACGTAATGCCACTAAAAATTTTAAATTTTTTGTAGCATCAATGAGGCTTGCTGCTGTAATCCATGGATCTTCGCAAGAACGACCAGTTGGAATAAGGACACCTTCATAACCTAAATTATCAACAGCAACAGCAATTTGCTTCATATAAGCATGATCAACCTGACGACCGCCTTTGCTTGTGCCTAAATAACGACTGTCACCATGGGTAGGAATAAACCAAAAAATTTTCATAACTTCGTCCTTCGAAATATTACTTTTGTACCCAAACAGCTTGTTTAATTTGGATAGGTTTAGGGATGATCTTGAGCTCGGCAAAACGATCAGCGAGTTGTTGTTGGTCTGCAATTACTTTTGCATTGAGTGGTGCAGCACTTGATGGTGATGGGCGACGATTAATAAATAATTGGCTCACATTTGGTTTAATGCCAGTGCTGTCCGAAAAAATTTGAGCGGTTTGAGCTTTGTTCTTTTGTACCCATTTGTCAGCAAGTGTGATTTGGTTGATAAAACCTTTTACTGCTTGTGGATGTTGTTTTACAAAATTACCTGATGCTAGGTAGAAGGTGTAATTAGGGCTAAGATCTTTTCCAGTCGTTAAAACCTTTGCTTTATCTTCTACCTGAGCAGCGGCATAGTATGGGTCCCAAATAGCCCAAGCATCGACAGCACCTTTTTGAAATGCTGCACGGGCATCAGCAGGGCTGAGCCAAATCGGTTGAATATCCGTCCACTCTAATCCTGCTTTTTTAACAGCTTGTACAAGTAAATAATGTGAACTTGAGCCACGGTGAACTGCAACACGTTTTCCTTTTAATTGCTTAAGCTGTGTAATATTTGAGTTTTCAGGTACCAAAATTGCAGATGACAAAGGTTTCGCTTTTTCATAAGCAATATATGTTAATGGCTTATTTCCAGCTTGTGCATAGACAGGTGGAGTATCACCAGTAGTACCAATATCAATTGAACCTACAGCTAAAGCTTCTAAAATTTGTGGACCACCAGGAAATTCATTCCAAGAAATTTTTGCATTTGGAAACTCTTTTTCTAGCAATTTTTGCTGTTTTGCTATTACGACATTCACAGATGCTTTTTGATAGCCAACTCGTAATTGTTTTACGTTAGGATCAACTGCCCAAACTGCTGTAGAACCCATCATCACACAAGCAACCAACATCGCACTTACACTATGCGCTGAAGTGTTAAACCATGTTGGGGTGTTGTTTAGTGTATGATTTTGTTCCATTTTTAGATCCTTTCTTAATGATTTTTAGTTTATGGATTTGACGATAAAATTGCGGCTTGGATATTAATTTGATGTGGTATTAGTTTTTCTTGATAGAAGGCATCGGCCACATATTGCTGCTGTTTTGCAACTTCAGGCGAAATAGGTGTAACACCAAATCCCATGCGTGAAATTGATGCTTTGAGAATGTTAAAATCGAGTCCAGTTGGTTTTTCTAAAAGTTTTGCTGCTTCATCTTGATGTTGAGCAATCCACTGAGTTGTTGTATTCAATTCTTTTACAACGACTTGTAAAACTTTAGGATGTTGTTCTGCAAATTGGCGATCTGCTAAATAAAATTGATAGTTATTGACTAAGTTAGCGCCTGTTGCAATTACTCGTGCACCAATTTGTTGTTCTGCTGCTGCAAAGAACGGGTCCCAAATCACCCAAGCATCTACTGCACCACGTTCAAATGCAGCACGTGCATCTGATGGTGGTAAGTAAACAATATCAACTTCATTCAATTTAATATGGTTTGCTTCTAATAATTTAACGAGAAGATAGTGAACATTTGAACCTTTATTTAGTGCAATGCGTTTACCTTTTAAATCTTGGACAGATTGAATTTTAGAATCTTTTTGAACGATTAATGCTTCTGCATTAGGTGCTGCTGGTTGATTTGCCACATAAACTAAATTTGAGTTTGCAGCTTGTGCAAAAATTGGAGGAGCTTCACCAGCCTCGCCAAATGAAACGCTACCTACATTTAAGCCTTCTAAAAGTTGTGGACCAGCAGGGAACTCAACCCATTTAATATTAATACCTTGTTTTTTTAAAGTTTCTTCTAATAGGCCTCGTTCTTTAACAATTGGCAAAATGCCATACTTTTGAAAACCAATATTTAATGTAATGTTTTCAGCTTCTTTTTTCTCACAACTTGAAAGCATGATTGCACTTGCAACAATCGATGAAACAATAAGTGATTTAGAAAAAAAATTCGTCGTTGTTAATGTACTCATGAGGTACTGAGTCCTAAAATAAAAAAGCAAAAAGTCATCTAGCACATAACTTATGTTGTTTTCTTATTCGAAAAAAATAACAATTCAGAAATTTAAAATGAAAAAAAAAGATAAAAAAAAAGATGAAAAACTTATCTTAAAAATAGATATATAAACTAGACTCAATAGTAGGTTGAAATTTTTATAATTTATTGAATTTTAATGATAAAAATGCTTAAGCATCAATATTTATTTTATTAGCATTTTTTCTGCTATAAAAATAGAAATATAATTTATGGTTTTGCTTATAAAGATATGAAAAATAAAGCTAAATGGCATATAAAAAAGTCACTGTTTAAAGTGACTTTTTACACACTAAAGAATTACGTTGATAGTTATAAAGTGCCTGTCGAGCATTTGGTAAATCATCAACAGAAGCTTTTACAAAGCCCTGTTCTAAGAACCAATGAGCAGTTCTAGTGGTAAGAATAAATAATTGTTGAATACCTAGTTCTTTTGCCTGTTCTTCTAGGTAATGTAAAATTTGACTGCCACGATTAGATTTTCTATAGCTTGGATGAACGGCAACACATGCAATTTCAGCAGATTTTAATTCATCATCTGTTGTTGGGATTGGGTAAAGTGCGGCACACGCTAAAATGGTGCCATCACGTTCAATCACTGCAAATTTTTCGATTTCATTCTCTAAACGTTCTCGTGAACGATAAACTAAAATTCCTTCTTCCTCTAATGGTCGAAGTAAATTAATGAGTCCGCCCACATCTTGAATATTTGCTGTACGTACATCTTCATAATGAGCATCGGTCACCATAGTGCCAGAACCATCACGGGTAAAGAGTTCTTCTAAAAGAGCACCGTCATAAGCATAAGAAAGTAAATGAACACGATGAACGCCATTTAATGAAGCTTCATGAGCCGCTTTTAAATAAGATGCCAATTCAGGATTTTCATCTTTAAATTTTTGAATATGTTGATCTAATTGATGTGGCGTAATTTCACGTTGTAGTTGTTGATGTTCATTGACTAAGCCATGTTGTTTTCCTAAGAAAATCAGTTTATCTGCTTTTAAATGAACGGCGGTTTTTGTTGCAACTTCTTCAGCCAGTAAATTAAACACTTCGCCAGTCGTGGAATAACCTGTTGGTCCAAGTAGAACAATATTTTGGCTTTCTAAGTGCCTTTGGATCGCATCGGTATCAACAGTACGAACTTCGCCAGTCAGCTGAAAATCTACACCATCTCGAATACCATAAGGTTTGGCAGTAACTAAATTTCCTGAAACAACATCAATACGAGCACCATACATAGGGGAGTTTGCAAGTCCCATAGACAGTAAGGCTTCAATTTGCAGACGAATTGAACCTACAGCACTCATAATTGCACTGAGAGATTCACGGGTTGTAATGCGCTTATGCTGATGAAATGGTGTTGTTAGTTGGCTTGCTTTTAAATTTTGATTAATTTGAGCTCGTGCACCATGCACCAAAACAAGATGAATCCCTAAAGAATGAAGTAGGGCAATATCATGAATAATATGTTTGAAATTTTCATGCTGAACGGCTTCACCATCAAACATAATGACAAAGGTTTTATTTCGATGAGCATTAATATATGGTGCAGAATGACGAAACCAATGCACATATTGTAATGTTGTGCTTTGTGATGTTTCCGAAAGATTCGTGTCCATATGTGGCTCAAAGATAAAAAAGATAAGTTTGATTCTAATCAAAAAATGGATTTGGAAAAAGAACAATAAAAAACACCGATGATTTACAACGATGTTTTTTATGGTGATTCACTTATTTGATGCTTAGATTACGCAATAATGCGAATAATTTTTTGATTACGTTCATTAATTAACACGTAATCGCCATTAATTTTTAACCATTGTTGGTTCTTATTTGGTTTTGAAAGGCGAGAAGCATCTTTATAGCTTACCTCATAAGCCGAATGTTGAAATTGTCGAGGTAAGGTTTGTCCTGTTTTCCAGTCTCGTGCAGGTTTTACTTTATATTTTGATTTATTGTGATCATCATATTTTTTTGATGAATATACATGTTTATCTTTTGGGTTTAGATGATAGGTAGACTTATCATAATGCTCGTAGTTAGAACCTGCTATTGCTGATGTTGCAATTAGAGTCGAAAGAGACAGCGTAAGAAGAGATAATACCTTTTTCATTACTTTCACACAGTTTTAAGTCATTTAAGATGACTTAAAATTAGCGTAAAAGTGCTTAGAAAAAATGAGGTGAATATTAGTAAATTGTGAATTTTATGAAGAAAAATTGAAGTTTTTCAATTATTCATGTGCTTTAAAATAAATTTTATTTATTTACTATTTTTACTTTATAAAATTGATTACACATATATAAAAAACTCAACGAATGTTGAGTTTTTTATCGCAATTAAATTTAATGATCATAAATTCTCAGGATATTATTTTTCTCAGAATCAACTAAAAGATAATCATTATTAATCTTATACCATTGTTCATTTCGTGCAGGTTTCGGAAGATTATATTGTTGAGGATCAACTTTATAACTATTACTTCGATAGTGCTGAGGTAATACATAACCCTCTTGCCACTTATGTTCTTTTAAGCGTTTTGCACCACGTTCTTCTCGTATGCGGCGCTTATCAGTTTGTTCATCATTATTTTGGTTTTGAAAATTTTTACCTTTGTTACTATTTGGTTTTTTATATTCAAAACCAGAATTATTGTTGTCACTATGAGGTGCAGCATAACTGATTCCGCTTACGAACAAAGCACTGAAAGAAATTGCTAAGCTAGTCAAAATCTTTTTCATGTTCGGCCCTCGTAAATCATAAAATATTTCACTTGTCTTATAATGTATATAAAAAATGCAGAGAAACTATGGAGACTAAGCAGTAGTTTTTTAAAGCTTTTGATACCTAATTACGATTATAGGTAAAAAAGAATAAAAATTAAAATAGTAAAATGTTAATGTCGATTATAGATGGATAATTATCTTATATTTACGCATAGTTTTAAGATTTAATAAAATTTAAGTTGTTCTGTCATATTTGATTGTTAGTGTGTAAGAAAAAATCAAAAAGAGCCGATATAAATAATAAAGGCTCTTTTTTTATTTAATTATCAATTTATTTTGAGTCAAAAAATTGAATATGTTTTATCAAATTGACTTATTTTAATAAGCATATTTTAGGTCAGTATAATCAGTTAATGACTTCTGTACATGTGCTTGAATAAACTCACGAACATCTGTATCGGTCATAGGTTGCCCTTGTTTAGTAATCACATGATCAATTTCAGGTTGCCCTTCAATTTTAATAATATAAACAAAGTTTTTGCTTACTTTAAAACCAGCTTCTTCACGTAAAATAGCAGTGATATATTTATAAGTATGCTCAAAATTTAAATCGGTATGTGAAAAAATAAATTGGTCAAATAGTTTTAGATTTTTACCTACTTCAAGCGCTTTTAATTCATCAACAATACTTGATTCAAACTTCATTCCATATTTTTCAGAAATGGGTTGACCATCTACTAATAAAGAAATCATTCCATCATCAAGGGTAGTCACAGAAATATTGCTAAAGTCAGACATAAACATCTCAAACAAAAAATATCGCGCTTTAAGTATCGTGATATTGCAATGAAAAGCAATATTTAAATCACTATAAAATGAGGGATAAAAAAAGGAAGCTTTCAGCTTCCCATGATTTATGAATAATGTTTAGTCTTGGGCATCAATGCTTTGACCGTTGAGATGCAAGCTATCATCGCCCATTAAATACAAATATGCAGGCATAATTGATTCAGGAGTAGGAAGGGTTTTTGGATCTTCGTCTGGATAAGCTTTAGCTCGCATTGCTGTACGTGTAGCACCAGGATTAATGCAATTAAACCGAACATTTGCTAAGTTATTTTCTTTTGCAAAGAGTTGATTGACTGCTTCTATTGCAATTTTTGAAACAGAATAAGCTCCCCAGCGTTCTCGAGCTTCACGTCCAACACCAGAGCTGGCAAATACTACAGAAGCATGCTGTGATTTTTCTAAAAGTGGCATGAGTGCTTGGGTGAGAACAAAAGGTGCTCGTAAATTTACAGCCATAACATCATCCCAAACTTCAGAAGGATAATGAATGAGTTCTGTACGTTCACCTAAGATTCCAGCATTATGCAAGATGCCATCTAAACGTCCAAACTGTTTTTCTAGTGTATCAACTAGAATTTCATAATCACGATCAGATGCTGTAGAGAGTTGCAGAGGCAGAATTGCAGGCTGAGGTGCACCTAGACTTTCTATTTCATCATAGATTACTTCAAGCTTATTCAGTGTTCGACCATGCAATACGACAGTTGCACCGTGTAGTGCATAAGTGATTGCAGCAGCACGTCCAATACCATCACCAGCACCTGTAATAAGAATCACACGATCCTTTAATAGTTCTGGATGAGGTTGATATTCCGAATACTTCATTTCTACCTCCTTATTATCAGTTTTATATCATTTTATAACTGAGGGTCATGATGCTTTTATGAGCATTTTTATCTTGTGATGGAGTTCACTTACGTCATTTACTATACAGTCTGCTTGCCATGCTGTTAAGTCATCTTTGTGCTTTAAAGGTAAATATCCGTAAGCTGCTAAAATTGTAAACATATTGGCGGCTCGACCTGCATCAATATCACGAGGATGATCACCCACGTAAATACAGTCTTCTGCTGCAATATTAATATTTTTAGCAGCGAGGAACATTGGTTCAGGATTAGGTTTAGTCTGAGCGACATCTTCAGGACAAACTAAAACAGCACAGCGATCTGTTAAATTTAAAGCATTTAAGAGGGCTTCACTTAACCAACGTGGCTTATTTGTCACAATACCCCAAGGAATATGCTGCTCTTCTAGTTCTTGAAGTAGAGGATACATACCTTCAAAAAGATTGGTATCTACTGCAATATCTGCACCATAGATATCTAAAAAGCGTTGACGATGAGCAAGAAAAATAGGGTCATTTACATCCAATTCAGGATAGACCAATTTTACCATTGCACGGGCGCCTTCAGAGACTTGTGTACGAATAAGATCGGCAGCCACAATGTCTCGACCTTCTTCTTTACACATGGCTTGGATAATACGAATAAAATCGGCCGCTGTATCAATTAAAGTACCATCTAAATCAAAGAGGACTGCTTTCATGCCTCTTGACCTTCTTTTTGAGTGTAAACCATATAGTTCACATCAACATTTGGCGCTAACCAATAACGCTTAGTAAGCGGGTTATAATGTAAACCAGTCATATCTTTGAGTTTTAAACCAGCCTCACGGATATCATGAGCAAGCTCAGATGGTTTAATAAATTTATGATAATCATGTGTACCTTTCGCAAGCATACGTAAGATATATTCAGCACCAATAATGGCAAAAAGATAAGATTTTGGATTACGGTTAATAGTCGAAAAGAAGACATGACCATTAGGCTTCGCCAATTTATAACAAGCTTTAATAATAGATGCAGGATCTGGAACATGCTCAAGCATTTCCATACATGTGACCACATCATATTGACCCGCTTGTTCTTCAGCGAGTTGTTCTACTGGAATTTGACGATATTCGATATTTTGTACATTTTCTTGTTCAGCATGGAGACGAGCAACATTTAATGGTGCTACACCCATATCGATACCAAGCACTTGCGCACCACGTCGAGCCATACTTTCCGCTAAAATACCACCACCACAGCCAACATCAAGCACTTTTTTACCTGAAATTCCACCTGAGTGTTCATCAATCCAATTTAAACGTAGTGGATTGATCATGTGAAGTGGGCGGAACTCAGAATGCTGATCCCACCATATGGCTGCAAATGCTTCAAATTTCGCTATTTCTTGTGGATCAACATTCAATTGCGACATCGTTGTCACCTCAATCAAGTCGTTTTAATTTAATAAAGTCTATAGATAGTAGTGTAGCGATTATTAGAAAAAAAGCGATAAAAGGGATAAAAAACTTCACATAAAGGAAACTAAATCGGCATAATTCATTTATATTGTGTCTATAAACTGAGTAAAAATTTAGAGGATAATAAACTCATATGAAAAAATTCTTTTTGAGCAGCCTAGCAACAGCAATGTTGACATTATCAACAGGTGCAATGGCAGCCAATTTTGTTGAAGGTAAAGATTATACGGTTGTTGAAAATCCAGGTAAGGTTGAAGTTCCGGGGAAAATCGAAGTACGTGAATTTTTTTGGTATGGCTGTGGACACTGTCATGCGTTAGAGCCACATATGCAAACTTGGTTAAAATCAATGCCAAGTGATGTAAATTTTGTGCGCACACCAGCAGCAATGAACCCAACTTGGGAAGTTGCAGCACGTGGTTATTATGTTACTGAAGCATTAGGTATTCGTCGTTTTACGCACTTATCATTATTTGATGCAGCAAGTAAAAATCTTCAAACTATTGCAAGCCCGGATTCATTAGCGAAATTTTATGTGAAATTTGGAATTCCAGAAACACAATTCAAAAGCATGTATAGCTCTTTCCCAATTAGCTCTAAGATTGCACAATCAAATCAACTTGCACGTCAATATAAATTAACAGGTGTTCCAGCTGTCGTTGTGAATGGTAAATATGTTGTACAAGGTGAAGATGCAAAAGTACCTCAAGTGATTAATTACTTAATTGAAAAAGAGAAAAAAGCTGCAAAATAATAGCAGCATAAATTTAATAAAAAAGCCTACTTTTGAGTGGGCTTTTTTATTTATCTTTTACTGAATTTGGAAAAAATATTGAGTTTTTTTCAGAATCCCAATTGATGATCCCGCGAAATAGTAATTGGATTTGAATAGTTGTTTGTTCTTTAAAAAATTGTTGCTGTTTTTCTAATGCTTCACCTGAATATTGCTCGGAATAGTTCAACCATGTCATGGCCCAATTAAAAGATAAATTAACAATAATTTGAGCAAATAAACTAAGTTCTTGTTGTAATTTAATATGCTCAATACTTTTAGTTTTTTGTAAGCTACAGGCTAATTCTTCAATGAGGAAATTAAGTTCTCTTGCAATTGCTTTTCTCAAAGTAGCTGAACCACCCCAACGTTCTGTAATTAAAAAAATCCATTGGGGAGTATTTTGATCTACTGCTTGTAGAAACAGTTCTAGACTATGTTCAGTTTTTGCATGAGGTGAAGATAAATATGTTTGCCCAAGTTGATGCATTAAGTTTTTAAAATGAAGAGCAACTTGATCTACAATTTCCAGTGCTAATTCATCCATTGTTTCAAAATGGCGATAAAAAGCTGTAGGAACAAGCCCAACAGCACGTGTAACTTCTCTTAGACTAATATTTGAAAAAGAACGCCCTGATGTACTTAATCGCAAAGCAGCATCAATAATTGCTTGCCGACTTTGCTGTTTACGTTCTTCCCTGATGGACATACGGATTCTCAATAAAAGAATATATTGTGCATTATATCAAAAAATAAGATGATTATGCTTGGAATAAGCAGTGCTTATTGAGGGGGGTATCATAATCGATATTAATGATTTATTTTAAGACTAAATAATTATATAGCTGACATCTCTTTGTATATTGAGCTGCAACATAATCTTTAATGTTGCATCTGTTATACTGCTTATAATTTCTTTGAGTCAATAAATTTTGGGACAAATTATGCGTATCGACCAACGTTCTTTAGATCAATTACGTGATGTAAAAATTACTCGTAACTATACTCGTTATGCAGAAGGTTCAGTTCTGGTTGAATTTGGTCATACTAAAGTTCTTTGTACTGCTAGTATTGACAATTCAGTACCTCGTTTCTTAAAAGGACAAGGACAAGGCTGGGTAACAGCTGAATATGGTATGTTGCCACGTTCTACACACACACGTAGCGATCGTGAAGCTGCTCGTGGTAAACAAAGTGGTCGTACTCAAGAGATTCAGCGTTTGATTGGTCGTAGCTTAAGAGCAATGGTCGATCTTAAAAAACTTGGTGAAAATACAATCACAATTGATTGTGATGTGATTCAAGCAGATGGTGGAACACGTACAGCATCTATTACTGGGGCAGCAGTTGCACTTATTGATGCAATGAATGTATTACTTGAGAAAAAGAAAATTAAGCAAGATCCATTGAAAGGTTTAGTGGCTGCGGTTTCTGTAGGTATTTTTAAAGATGAAGTACTTCTAGACTTATGTTATGAAGAAGACTCGAATTGCCAAACAGATTTAAATGTAGTGATGACTCAATCAGGTGAGTTTATTGAAATTCAAGGTACTGCTGAAGATAAGCCATTTACTCGTGCTCAATCGAATGCAATGTTAGAAATGGCTGAAAAAGGTATTCAAGAGTTGGTTAAGAAACAACAAGAAGCTTTAGGTTGGTAATTTTTAGCTTTCCTTGTTCAATAAAAAACGCACTTTAATGTGCGTTTTTTTAATATATTTTTTTAGGATTAACCATTAAAACGCATAGATAAATCGATGGCTTTAACATCTTTAGTTAAAACACCCATTGAAATATAATCTACTCCAGTTGTTGCAACTTCGCGTAAATTATTAATTGTAATATTACCCGATGCTTCTAGTTTACAACGTCCATTTACATGTTTGACAGCATCAATCATTTGTTGTTGGCTAAAATTATCTAACATAATAATATCGGCTTGAGCTTCAAGTGCTTGGTTAAGTTCATTCCAAGTTTCAACTTCAACTTCAACAGGTTTATTAGGTGCAATTTCATGCGCTTGAGCAATTGCCTGAGCAATGCTACCAGCTGCCATAATATGATTTTCTTTAATTAAAAATGCATCAAATAAGCCTAAACGATGATTTTTTCCACCACCAATGGCAACGGCATATTTTTGTGCAATTCTTAAACCAGGTAATGTTTTACGTGTATCTAAAAGTTGTGTTTGAAGCCCTTCTAATTGTTTTACATATTCAGCAGTTTTAGTTGCAACAGCTGACAAGGTTTGAATAAAGTTTAAAGCAGGGCGTTCAACAGTTAATAGGCTACGCGCAGAACCTGAGAGTTTTAGAAAAACCTCATTGGGCTGGATTAAATCACCATCTTGTTTAAGCCAACTGACTTCTATAGAGGTATCATAGGTTTTGATTAATGCATTTACCCATGGTTGACCAGCTAAAATCATAGTTTCACGGCTTAGAATGGATGCAGTTGCTTGTTCATGTTCCGGTGTGAGCAGTGCGGTGATATCACCATCGCCAATATCTTCTTGTAATGCTTGCTGAATATTATTTTGAATTGCTTGATCCAATAAAGTCGCTGAAATGCTCATATCTATTTCCGTATATGTTGAACTCATGAAAATTGCGCATTATCTTATCATTGTTCATTAAAGAAACGCATTGTTTAAGTATCTGATGAATCCTGATTTGAGATTTTTCAGAGAAAGCCTTAGCATTTACTTCTATAAAATATTTTTGAATTGAGTCAGGGTTGTATTATGCAAGAAAGACCGTTGTTTCAGGTCATTGATGGGGCACTTTCAGGTGCAACACAGATTCCATCACCCAATTTTAATCAGCGCCCTGACGATGCTGCAATTCAATTGGTGGTAATTCATAATATTAGTTTGCCACCATCACAATTTGGCGGTGGTTATATTCAACAATTTTTCCAAAATAAATTAGATTGGTCTGAACACCCATATTTCCAAACGATTGAAGGAATGCAAGTTTCTGCACATTTATTAATTTTAAGAACGGGTGAAGTCATTCAGTTTGTTAATTTTAAAGATCGTGCATGGCATGCGGGGCGTTCAAGTTATTTGGGTAAAAAAGAATGTAACGATTATTCAATTGGTATTGAATTAGAGGGCAGTGATGATTTGCCTTTTGAAGAAATTCAATATGAAAAATTGGCTGAAGTTGTGGCGACTTTACAATTAGCATATCCAAAAATTCAGCAGCATTTAGCTGGGCATTCTGACATTGCACCTGGTCGAAAAACTGATCCAGGTCGTTTTTTTGATTGGATAAAATTCAGAACTCGATTGCAACAATTAAAAAATCAATAAACAGTTTCATTGTTGAATGATTAAACAATTAAACTTTGGGTAGAGTTTCATTACAATAGCGACTTGATTCTTAACTAGGTGGTTACGATGGCGCTTTGGCGGTCAACCGTGATTGTAAGTGCAATGACCATGTTGTCTCGTGTACTAGGTTTAGTACGAGATGTGGTTTTGCTCAATGTGTTTGGTGCGGGAAAAGATTTCGATACATTTGTTGTCGCTTTCCGTATTCCTAATTTTTTTCGGCGACTTTTTGCTGAAGGTGCATTTTCACAAGCATTTATTCCAGTACTTACAGAATATAAAACAACAAAAGCTCATGCTGAAGTTCAAATTCTGATTAGTCGAGTGTTTGGCTGTCTAAGCAGTTTTATGACACTTTTAACTCTGATTGCCATGATTGTTGCACCTGCAATTATTTATGTTTATGCGCCAGGGTTTCATCAGGATGAAGCTAAGTTTGCAATGGCAACGGAGATGTTCCGCTTAACCATTCCATATTTGTTATTTATGTCATTAACGGCTTTTGCCAGCAGTATTCTAAATAGTTACGGATCGTTTACGACACCTGCATTTGCACCAGTTTTACTGAATGTGGCAATGATTGCAGGTGCATTATGGTTAACGCCGTATATGGCTGAACCTATTATGGCACTTGGATGGGCTGTTTTAATTGCTGGAGCATTACAGTTAGCGATTCAGATTCCAGAATTATGGCGTAGAAAACTTTTAATACCACCTAAAATAGATTTTAAACATGAAGGTGTTGACCGTATTTTAAAGTTAATGCTTCCTGCATTATTCGGGGTATCGGTTACTCAAATTAATTTACTGTTAAATACAATTTGGGCATCGTTCATGCAAGATGGTGCTGTGTCTTGGTTATATAGTGCCGAGCGAATGACAGAATTACCGTTAGGATTGATTGGTGTTGCGATTAGTACCGTTATTTTACCGTCACTTTCTGCAAAATTTGCTGAACATGATCAGGCAAAATTTAAAGGTATGATGGATTGGGCAGCGAAAATTGTTGTTCTTGTCGGTGTTCCTGCAAGTATTGCTTTATTTATGCTTTCTACACCTATTATTCAGGCTTTATTTCAACGAGGTGAATTTACAGTAGAAGATACCTATATGACGGCATTAGCATTGCAATGTATGAGTGCTGGGGTAATTTCATTTATGCTAATTAAAGTATTTGCACCTGGTTTTTATGCTCAACAAGATATGAAAACGCCTGTTAAAGTAGGCTTAATGGCTGTTGCTGCAAATGCTATTTTTAACGTTATCTTTATTGGTATTTTTAAATGGGTAGGTTGGCATGCTGACCATATGGCATTAGCGATTGCATCTTCAGGCTCTGCTTTAGTGAATGCTGGTATGCTGTATTTTTATTTACACAAGCGTAATATTTTTCGTTTTGCAGGGCATTGGAAAAAATTACTCGTACAATTTGCCATTGCCAATGCAGCGATGATTTTTGCTTTATGGTTTGCACTAGGACATTACGATGGTCAAGCATCTCAATGGATTCGTGTGGTTGAAGTAATTGGGCTTTGTGTTGTAGGTGTTGTTGCTTATGGCGTAACTTTATTGGTTACAGGTTTCCGCCCACGCCACCTAAAGCCTGAAGCATAAAACAAAGCACTGCTTTGTTTTATGCTGCAAGACAAGCGCAGCGCGTAGTTTATACAGTAGGCTTTGCTTTATGTTGCAATTGCAACGCGTAGTTATTACCTTTGTGTTTTTTATTGCAAGCTAAACTAAATCATTTAAAAAGAATAAAAAATCCCTCGTTAATAACGAGGGATTTTTGATAAATAAGAAAAATCTTAAGATTATTTAACTTCTAACAATTCAACATCAAAAATAAGTGTGCTGTTTGGTTCAATCGCATCACCTGCACCAATTTCACCATATGCTAAATTTGCTGGAATAAAAAAGCGATATTTTGCACCTTCTTTCATGAGTTGAAGACCTTCAGTCCATCCTTGAATGACTTGGCTTGCTTTAAACTCTGTAGGTTGTTGGCGAGCAATGGAACTATCAAAAATAGTGCCATCTAGTAAACGACCCTCATAATGAACTTTTACAGTAGAAGCCGCTGTTGGAGTCTTGCCTTTACCTTGCTGAAGAACTTGATATTGTAAGCCTGAGGCAGTTGTCTTTATACCAGATTTTTTCTTATTTTCTACTAAAAACTGAGAGCCTGCTTTCGCATTTTTTTCAGCTTTTTCTTGATGAATTGCTAATTGTTTTGCTTCAGCTTGTTGTTTGAATTGAGTCAAGACCTTTGTCATTTCTTCTTCAGAAAGTGTGGAAGCCTTTCCAGTCGATGCGATTTTTAAGCCTTCAATAAAAGCATCTAAATTAATATCTTTTAAATTTTCGCTGTAATTTTTTCCCATGATATAGCCAAAACTATAACTGACTTGATCATCAAAAGAACTTTTTGTTGTAATTTCTTTTGCTGATAATCCTGTACTACATAAAGCAAGGCATAAAATGGACATTGGTAATTTCATAAATAAATCTCAAAATAGAAAAGAAAGGTTAACTTTCTTGTTGTTTATTTCACTTGAAGTAGTTCTACATCAAAAATAAGAGGACTATTAGGAGGAATAGAGCCAAGAATACCTTGCTTACCATATGCTAATTCGGCAGGGATAACAAAAGTTGCCTTACCACCTTCTTGCATAAGTTGAAGACCTTCAGTCCATCCAGAAATAACTTGATCTAATGGAAATTCAATAGGTTCACCACGTTCAATGGAACTATCAAAAACAGTACCATCAACGAGTTTACCTATGTAATGTACTTTGACAGTTGAATTTGCTTTTGGTGTTTTTCCTGTACCTTCTTTAGTCACTGTATATTGCAAACCTGAAGCTGTTATTTTTACACTTGGCTTTTTTGCATTTTCTTTGAGAAATTCAGTATTTGCCTTTTGTGCTTTTTTTACTTTGGCTTCATCTTCTTTAGATATGGTTTCTTGTTGCTTCTGTATTTCTTGCTGGAATTCTTCAAATGCTTTTTGTAATTCTTCCTCAGTATATGCAGGTTTTTCTTGAGCATGACCTTCGCGTACACCTTTAATGAAGCTGTTCATATCAAGCTCAGGAGGTGTTTGTTGAGCAACTTCATAACCTAAAGCGTAACTAATTTTTTCTACATTTGAGGCATTTGCAGGCATTTTTGTAGTTTGATCTTTTGAGTTAGTATCTATACTTTTTGCAATAAGCCCTGTACTAAATAAAGATAAACATATAATTGCTATGGGAAACTTCATATTTTTATTCCAAAATAAATGAGGAGAGCAATGCTCTCCTCATTCATATTTTACTTAACGTTGAGTAATTCAACATCAAAAATTAATGTACTGTTTGGAGGAATAGAACCTGGTATACCCTGAGCACCGTAAGCGAGTTCCGCAGGAATATAAAGAGTTGCTTTACCGCCTTCTTTCATAAGTTGAAGACCTTCAGTCCAACCAGGAATTACTTGGTTAAGCGGGAACTCAATTGGCTCACCACGTTCTACAGAGCTATCAAATACTGTGCCATCAACGAGTTTACCAGTGTAATGTACTTTCACAGTTGAGTTGGCAGTAGGTGCTTTACCAGTACCTTCTTTAGTTACTGTATATTGCAAACCTGAAGTTGTTGTTTTTACACCTGATTTTTGAGCATTTTCTTTTAGGAAATTTGCACTTGATGTTTGAGCTGTTTTAGCTTTAGCTTCGGCTTCTTTAAGTTGGGCTTCTTGCTGCTTTTGCATTTCTAACTGAAATTCTTCAAATGCTTTTTGTAATTCTTCCTCAGTATATGCAGGTTTGTTATGAGCATGACCTTCACGTACACCTGTAATGAAACTATTCATATCAAGTTCAGGAGGAGTTTGCTGAGCAACCTCATAACCTAATGCATAGCTAATCTTTTCTACAGCGGTAGCATCTTTAGAAAGTTTTGATACTTTCGCATCTGGCGTAGCAGGGCTTTGATTAGCATAATAAACAGGAACAAGTGCAGCGCCGCCTAAAATTATAGCAACAGCGATGGGTAAGGCTTTACTCATTAGGTTTTCCCAAATTCATTTTAATTAAAAAGTTGCAATATTTTAGCAGACTTTTTTGATGAGACACGATTCATTTAGAGGGGATAAATCTCCATCATCAATATATGCTGATTGAAAAAAAAATTCTATAACAGACTGAATATCTGCCACATTTTTTATACAATAATTTTAAAATCCATCCTTATTTATTAAATTGATGCTTAACACAGGAATGGCTTGCTTAAATGAAGAAACAAGCTTAATTTCAACACGAATTTTAGATGAATTGGAGCATTCAAATTGTAAATTAGGTTGATGTACAATACTTAAAACCATTCCTGAAACAGTAGGTTGCTTATAAATATAAAGGTCATTTTTTTGATTTTTCACTTTTTGATGGAATTGATATTGTCCTAATTGCTGTGCATTTAAATAGCCTTGAATAAGTGATTTACAGATAAATGTTTGCTTATATTCTGAGTCCAAATTAGTCGGATGACAGGCAGTTAAAATAAGACTGATGCAAAAACAAAATATACTTTTCATTTTGTTATAACTCACTTTTTGATGACAAAAGCATCATAGAAAAAGTGATAAAATGATTACAGATACAAATATTATTAAAAAATGAGTACAGTGAATGGGATTTCAATATCAGAAATTAGCACAGCAAATTGCGCATAAAATTTATTTGGGTGAATTAGTTGCAGGACAGAAACTTATTTCGCTCAGAGATTTTTCTAAACTGCATCATATTAGTTTAAATACAGCAAAGAGCTGTTATGAGTTATTAGAAGCACAAGGTCTGATTTATGTAAAACCGAAAACAGGCTATTTTGTACAAATACCTAAAAATGTGCAGGTAGATTTACCACAACATATGGATTTCAGTTCTGAAGCTAGAGAAGTTTCAAATTTAGATTTACAAATTGAAATTCAAGAAGCATCGACAAAAAATAATTTAATTCATTTGGGTTCAATTCAGCTTTCTCCAAATTTAGTTCCTGTAGATGCATTACGTCGTTCAATTCAACGAGCGCTTAAGCATAGTAAGCCAGAAGATTTTTTATATAGTAATAAACAAGGACATCTTCATTTAAGAGAGGCTTTGGTTCAGCATTGGGCTGAAGATGGTTTGTTTATTTCTAAGGATGATATTTTCATTACTAATGGATGTTTGCCTGCACTCTCTGTGGTAATTCAAACATTAACAAAAGAAGGTGAGAGTATTATTGTACCTACGCCAAATTTTAATGGACAATTACAGTTATTAGCGAGTTTAAAACGGAAGATTGTTGAAATTCCTGCTTATCATGAAGGTTTTGATTTAGCGCGTTTAGAATATGAAATGAAATATTCGGGAGCTAAAGCTTGTTTAATTACAGTTAATTATCAAAATCCATTAGGGTTTTGTTTGAGCAATGAGGAAAAACAACGAATTGCAAAATTAGCGAAACAATATGAGTGCTATATCATTGAAGATGACATTTATGCAGAGTGCTGTTTTGGCTCAATTCGACCTTTACCTATTCGGCATTGGGATGAAGATGGATATGTAATTTATTGTGGCTCAGTTTCAAAATCCTTATCTTCAGCATATCGGGTAGGGTGGTTTTGTATTAGCCAACGTCTTTTACATTTAAGACCGCAAATGATTAATTTAAATGTATCGGTTAATACACCTTTACAGTTGGGACTTGCAGATTTAATTCATTCAAGAGCCTATAGAGAACATTTAAATCGATTGCGTTTAAAGTTAATGCAGCAAGTTGAGCAATATCGACAATACATTATTCAAACTTTTACAGATATTGATCTTCGGCTTAATCAGCCTGAGGGGGGGTATTCTTTATGGTTACAATTACCTGAAAAAATTAAAAGTTTAGATATGTATTATTTTGCTCAGCAGCAAAATATTAATATTGTGCCTGGTATTGTTTTTGGGGAAGATGAAAAATATAACAATTGCATCCGTCTAAATGCAGGACATGAGCTTTCTACAGAGATTCAACAGGCAATTCAAATTTTGGCACAATGGGTACGAACAAAATTAGAAAATGGCGAAGACAATTAAATCATCTTAAATTATGGTAAAAAATGAGAATTTAACATGTTTCTTTTTTTTTAAAAGAACATGTATTTTCATGGTCATTGACCATTCCAACAGCCTGCATGAAAGCATAACAGGTTGTTGGTCCTACAAAACGAAAGCCTTTTTTCTTTAGCATTTTTGATAAATTTTGGCTTTCTATTGTTTGAGTAGGCGCATTTTTATAATTTGGAACATCATTATTTATACTTTGATAATGAACAAAATTCCAAAGCCATTCACTTAATTTTTCGCCTTGCTGTTTAATATTTTGCCATGCAATAGCATTGTCACGAATAGCTGTAAGCTTTCCAATATGGCGAATTAATCCTGCATCTAGGAGTTTGAGTTTTAGCTCTTCATCTGAAATTTTGGCAATATCTTCAATTGAATATTGAAAAAAATGTTCTCTATAACATTCACGTTTTTTAAGAATGGTAATCCATGAAAGCCCAGCTTGCTGCCCTTCTAAGCAGAGCATTTCAAAGAGTTTAGCTTCATCATAAACAGGCTTTCCCCATTCATGATCATGATATTGTATGTATAAAGGATCATTTGAGCACCATCCACAACGTATTTGAGTCATTTACAATGCTCCTTTTCTTTAAAGTTTAAAATCAGCCCAAAGATCTTTTTTATTATCCCAATAAGATAATGTCGCTTGCTCTAAATCTTTAAAAGCAATCCAATTATCTTTACCTACTTTATCTGAATAACCTGTACTAATTAATAGTGCTTCGTCGGTAATTTCCATGATCCAACCTTGATGTGTTTGTCCATTTAACACAATTTTTTGTTGATTGCCTGATTCTGCAAAATTTACAAGGCGTTCAATCAAAGCTTCTGACATGAATATTTCCTAAAATTAACGTAAATAAGGGTATGGATTTACTGCATTACGACCTTTACCACCAAGGTAAATACCATAATGTAAATGTGGTGCAGTATGTCGTGCATTACCGGTATTTCCGACATAACCAATTAAGTCGCCTTTTTTGACATAGTCACCAACCTTTAAACCACGTTTATGACCATCCAAATGAGCATAATAATGCCAGCTTCCACTTGGCCCCATAATCCAAACTACTTTACCACCCAAATTGTTATTACGTAAGTCAGCAACCAAACCTTCTGTGCTACTCAATACTTTGGTACCTCGTGGAGCCATAATATCAATACCTTCATGCGTACGACCAAGGCTACGTGATGCACCCCATGTATCAGTAAGTCCAGTTGCTTTAACACCTTGTACAGGAATAGGAAGCTTATTACTTAACGACATCTTTTTAAGTTTAGCAACCTGTTGGGGCGGTAATGGCTGAGTTGTTTTTTTAGGGGCTGTAGAACATGCAGCAAGTAAAATAATGCTGAGGAATAAACTTAAACTGGTCGATAAGCGTCGCACGATGGTTCCCTTTTTGGCTGAGACTTCTGTGATATATCATTCACGTTCTTTATTTAGCTATAACACGAGATATAACCTTTTAAATGACAGAACAATATTTATGTCGTGTTTTGACTATGTCATAGTTCTGTTGCAGAGATCAATTTTTTCATAGCAGTTGGAACACCTAATTGACATGCTTGTTCAGGACTCAACCATTCACTAGAAAGTTCGATAGATAAATGTTCCATTTGGTCTTTATCTATAACAAAACAAATTGCTTCAAGTTGCCATGTAAAATGGGTAAAACTATGTGAGATATGAGTACGAGATGCCACTATTTTAAAGTTTAAACTTTGGCAAACTTGTTCAAACTTAGCATCATCTTCAAAAATTGGAAGGCACCATAAACCGCCCCAAAGCCCCATATTTGGACGCTGTTGCCATAACCATGTTATTTCATGTTTAGCA
This sequence comes from Acinetobacter equi, assembly GCF_001307195.1. Taxonomy (NCBI): domain Bacteria; kingdom Pseudomonadati; phylum Pseudomonadota; class Gammaproteobacteria; order Moraxellales; family Moraxellaceae; genus Acinetobacter; species Acinetobacter equi. Next base: position 937,433 of record NZ_CP012808.1, read on the forward strand.
TTTTCTGATTGTAATAACAACACTTTAGCTGATTTTATAGGAACAGCTTTTTTAGGTTTTTTAAAGGGAAGTTCGGTTTCTAAGCCTTGTTGATGTGCTTTACAATGTTGTTGCATTGGACAATACAAACATAATGGTTTTTTGGGTGTACATATTGTTGCACCTAAATCCATAATGGCTTGCGTATAATCATGATTACGTTCAGTCGGACAAAGCGATTCAGCAATTTTCCACATTTCACGTTCATGAATTGGTTTAGATAAATCATCTTCAATTGCAAAAAAACGTGAAAGAACTCGTTTTACATTGCCATCCATAATGACGCCATATTGACGTAATCCTAAAGACATTAATGCTCCGCCTGTTGAGCGTCCTATGCCGGGTAGCTCTATCCATTCTTCAAGCGTTTGAGGAAAAGAACCCTTTTGTGTAACAAGGGTAGCTGCTTTATGTAAGTTTCGAGCACGTGCGTAGTAACCCAAACCTGCCCAATATGGCGCAACATCATCCCATGATGAAGTTCCCAAATCTTGAACCGTAGGAAAGCGCTCAATAAACCGATCAAAATAGTTTAGAACAGTTTTAACTTGTGTTTGCTGCAACATAATTTCAGATACCCAAACTTTATAGGGATCATCTGCAACTTGCCAAGGTAGGTCATGTCGACCATGTTGATCGAACCAAGAAAGCAGTGCCTGAGAAAATGAAAATTGTTGCATTGTGTACGCTATAAAAAAGGTCAGGTGTAGTATAGCGTAAATTAAAAAATGTAATTTGAACCACCATAAAAAATGGCGCTTATGCGCCATTTTTCAGTGAGCTATTGAATTAAAGCTCGCCATCAACTCCCCATCGAGCATCTAATTGAAGTTTTTTTCCTTCATAACGAGGAATAATGTGAATATGAAAATGTTCAGAAGGATGACCAAATACATTTCCATCATTAAATCCAATATGAAAACCTGAAGGATGATGACGGATTTTCAATTCATTACGTGCAAGTTCTAGCAAACTAGTCATGCTTTTACGTTCTTTATCTGTCAGATCAAAAAATGATGATGTATGTCGAAGTGGTGTGATGACACAATGACCTTTAGATAAAGCATTTGGTTCAGGCAAAATAATACCGAAGTCATTTTTATCGATGACATCATATTCATCATGATTACAATAAGGGCAGTTTTCTGTCATCTTTATCTTCCTTTTTTAATTAAATAAGTTATTTATCTTCCTAATATTTATTGTGTTTTAAAGTGACGGTCAAGTAATTTATACATTGCTGCTAAACCTTGTTTTTCAGCTTCAGCGTTATATCCTAAATCGACATTATTGGCTTTTGCTCGTTCATCTGCCAATGGATTACTAAAACCATGTTTAGCATTTTCAAAAACAATAACATCATGTTCAACTTTAGCGGCATACATTTCTTCACGGAAATTAGCAACATCATCTAATGTGACCATACTGTCTAGTTCACCATGAAGGACTAAAATTTCTGCTTTAACTTGTCCCTCTTGAGCAGGTGATTTTGGAGAAAGATTTGCATGGAATGTTGCAACTGCCTGTATAGGTGCGCCAGATCGAGCCAAATCTAAAATCACTTTACCACCATAACAGAAGCCAATAGCACCTAATGTATTACTGTTGACTTCATCTTGTGCAGCGAGTGTTTCTAATGCTGCTGTTGCACGAGTTACAATTGTTTCTGGGTCTTCAAAAGTTTGCATCATCCATTCATAAGCTTGAGAAGATGTCGTTGTTACTTTTTTATCACCATACATATCAATGGCTAAAGCAGCATAGCCATGTTCAGCTAATTCACGAGCACGTTGTTCGGTATATTCATTACGTCCCCACCATTCAGGAGAAACAAGAATTCCAGCAACAGGAGTTTGTGATGTTGGCGCTGCAAAATAACCAATTAATCGAGAACCATCTTTTGCTGTATATGTAATTTCACGAGTCGTAATTGTCGCTGAAGTCATGATATATCCTTAAAATCACAATAAATTGAATGAATATTTAAATAGTTAAGAAAAATTTGTGAAGCGAATTAAATTAAAAAATAATATGAATATTTATTTGTATCATATTGCAGTGAAAAAAAAGAAGGATTTAATCCTTCTTTTTTATTTCATTTTATTTATCAAACTTTATTGCGTGTTAGAAAGCCAATAATGGCAAGAATAATAGCAACAATAAATAAAATAATTGCGAAATCTTTAGACATGCCAGCAACACCACCTAAGCCAAATAGACTTGCAATGAGTGCAATAATTGCAAAAATAATTGCCCATCTGAACATACTAATCTCCTTATATGTTATAGCTCTAGTAAAAAGTATAAATATCTTGTGAAATATAATTGTGAGTTTTTGTTTAAAAAGTGTACATTATTTTGTGTAAATATTTGAAGTTATTAAATTTCATTTTAAAGCACTTTAGCTTGTTATAATAGTGAGGCTTTTTATGGGTAAAAATATGTCATGACTGAACAAATACGACCACAATTTTGGAAAAAATATAAGCTTAATGAATTAACTTCAGTTGAGTGGGAAGCTTTGTGTGATGGTTGTGGTTTATGCTGTTTGGTTAAGTTGGAAGATGATGAAACCAACGAAATTGCTTATACGAAAGTTGCTTGTAAATTATTAGATTGCCAATCTGCACAATGCTCAGATTATGTGAATAGAAAAGAGAAGGTTCCTGATTGTATACAACTCACTCCTGAACTTGTTGAAAAAATTCGTTGGCTTCCTTCAAGCTGTGCCTATAGACGTTTAAAAGAAGGAAAAAGTCTGCCAACATGGCATCATTTAAATACCGGTTCTAGAAGTTCTGTTCGAGAGGCGAGAAAATCTGCTGCAGGGCGATGTATTTCTGAAACTGAAATGAATGAAGAAGATATCGAAGATTATATTGTGCGTTGGGTGCGTTAAAAGAAGATCATTTGATTTAAATTTAAGTTATCTAAAAATAAGCATTACATCTGTGATGTTAAAAAATCATTTTCTGAAATCACTTTAAAATCATGTTGTTGTAATAGAGCAGTTGTAATGCCAACAGCAGTAATTTTTTCTCCTGAAAATGAACCATCATAAATAAAATGGCTACCACAAGATGGGCTATTTTCTTTGAGAACAATAATATCAACTTGATGTAATTGAGCGAGTGCTAGTGTTTTATAAGCACCATCAATAAATGCCTCTGATACATTTTGACCTAAATTATTAATAACCTGTGCTTGGCCATTTAAAACATCGAATGCAGTTCCTCCTACAATTTCTGCGGGAGCTCGAGGTGTTGTTAAGCCACCTAATGTTTCAGGACAAGCAAATACAACGTCATGATATTTTAACAGTTGATTAATTTTTTCAAGGTTATAGCATTTTCCATCGTAACGAACGGGAGAGTTTGCTAAGCATGCACTGATTAGATATTTCATTTTTATTTTCTCAAGCTGAATAAAACAATTTAGGGAAATATGAGAATTCGCAATAACATAGTAGACTAATTGAAAGTCTAGTAAAGTAATAACAAGATGTCAGATAGCCATATTCCACTTCCAGAACGTTTACGCCCAAGAGATTTGTCTGAGATTATTGGACAAGATCATTTATTGGGAGAAGGTGCGCCTTTACGCCAAATGATTGATCAAGGGCACTTGCCATCAGTTATTTTTTGGGGACCACCAGGTGTAGGTAAAACAACAATTGCATTGTTATTAGCACAAGCTGTTGATCGCCCATTTGTGAGTTTATCTGCATTAAATACGGGTGTGAAAGAGTTAAGAGAGATTATTGCTGATAGTGGTGATTTACTGACGCCTGTCGTATTTATTGATGAAATTCATCGTTTTAATAAGTCACAACAAGATGCTCTTTTACAGGCTGTTGAAAAGGGTAAGATTACTTTAATTGGAGCAACGACAGAAAATCCATCATTCGAAGTGAATAGTGCACTATTATCTCGTTGTCAGGTATACACCTTAAATGCGCTAGGTGAAGATGCGATTCAAACATTATTGATGAATGCGATTCAAACAGATGCATTTTTAAAAGAACGCTATATTCAAATTGAAGAATTTGATGCATTAATTCAGTTTTCAGCAGGTGATGCTCGAAAAGCTTTAAATTTACTTGATCTGATCGCAAGTACCTTTGAACCTGATCTAGAAAATACTATTACCAATGCTGTGGTGGTAAAAGTTGCACAGCAAAATATTGCACGTTATGACAAAGCAGGTGAGCAACATTATGACCTTGTTTCTGCTTTTATTAAGTCGATTCGTGGAAGTGACCCAGATGCTACTCTTTATTGGATGGCTCGAATGTTAAAAGGAGGAGAAGATCCTTTATTTATTGCACGACGTATGCTTATTGCTGCTTCTGAAGATATTGGAAATTCAAATCCGAATGCACTTTTATTAGCGGGTGAGTGTTTTAGATCAGTACAGGCTATAGGAATGCCAGAAGCTCGAATTTTATTGGGGCAATGCGCTGTTTATTTGGCAACAAGTGCGAAAAGTAATAGTACTTATTTAGCAATTAATAAAGCGATGGAGTTGGCTGAAAAAACGGCTAATTTACCAGTACCATTACATTTAAGAAATGCACCAACAAAACTGATGAAAGAGCAAGGTTATGGCGTAGATTATTTATATCCACATCATTATCCAGAGCATTTTGTTTTACAAGAATATATGCCACCAGAGTTAAAAGGTAAAAAATTATATGAAGCTGCTCGTAATAAACGAGAAGTGGAAGGTGAGCGCTTGCAACAACGCCGTTGGATGCAACAGCAACAACAGCAATAATAAAAAAAGCCCAATTCTAGATGAGTTGGGCTATAAAACAGGACATTCTTTAAATGATACAAGAGAAAAATATTGCATCAGTAAATTGGTTATATAGTAGTCAAAAGCAAAGAAGAATAAAAGTATTTTTTTAGTATTTTTAATTTAATTTTTCGATTAAAAAATAAGCCAAAATAAATATAGATAAGTAGTACACAGATTGTACTTACTAATCTGGTATTGTAAAAAAAAGCCCAACTCTGGGAGAATTGGGCTATAAAACGGATGTTCTTTTGGGGATACATCCTAGAGGGTATGCAGATATATTATGAGAAATTGATTTTTTTGTATAACGGAAGATATTTATGATATTAATTTGATTTTTCGATTAATAATCTAGCATTAAATTTATAAATTCTAATTAATTAATCAAGAAATTTCTAATTGCTCATTAATCGATTTATATTTTTAAGATATAAAAAAAGCTCAATTCATATGAGGAATTGAGCTAGGAAATAGGATGTCTTGGGGAGATACATCCTAGAGGGTAACTGGTCGATAATGCTTAACTTAGTTGAAAAATAAAATATTGGCGTTATCTTGTATGGATAGATATTAATAAAAAATATAAAAGCTGTAAAAGTGAACATTTTCATAATAATTATTTAATTTTTCGATGAGCTTTTTATTTACATATTACTTAATAGAAAAGAGATAATTTTCATTTACTTATAGATAAAAAAAAGCCTAATTCAAAGCAAATTAGGCTATAAAATAGGATGCTTTTGGGAGATGGCATCCTAGAGGGTAAGTTGTTAATCAAATTAGTTTTCTAGAGAGAAAATTGCGAATATCATTTGATATGGATATATATTAATCAAAAAAAGATGAATTGTAAAAGCAAAAAAATGAATATAAATCATTTAAAATTTCGATTAGTTGTTGATCTAATTATTAGTTTTTCTAAATAATTGATTTAAAGAAAAATTATTTTATTTATATTTAAAAGTAATAAATAAATTTTTTGTATTTAATATGTAAGAAAAATTAAATGATAGTTAAATATATTTATATAAAAAACCGAGTCATTAGACTCGGCTTTTATTAATAAGTAACAAAATTAAAGATCATCTAAACTAATGCCAATACGAGTTGCAACTTCTTCATAAGCTTCAACAACACCACCTAAACCTTGACGGAAACGGTCTTTATCTAGCTTTTTCTTAGTATCTTTATCCCATAGACGACAACCATCTGGAGAAAACTCATCTCCAAGAACAATACGATCATGGAAAACACCAAATTCTAACTTAAAGTCAACAAGTAACATATTACCTTGATCAAATAAGGCTTTAAGTACATCGTTGACTTTATATGTTAATTCTTTCATCTGTGCCAATTGTTCTGCTGTTGCCCAGCCTAAAGCAATTGCTTGTGACTCATTTACCATCGGGTCGCCAAGAGCATCATCTTTAAAGAATAATTCAAATGTTGGTGGAACGAGCTCTTTACCTTCTTCTACACCTAAGCGGCGACATAAAGAACCAGCTGCATAGTTACGAATTACACATTCAACAGGAATCATTTTTAACTTTTTCACTAATACTTCATTAGGTGTTAAAAGTTTTTCAAAATGAGTTTCAATGCCTGCTGCTGCAAGCTTTTCCATGATGAAGGCGTTAAAACGGTTGTTCACCTTACCTTTGCGATCAAGTTGTGCGATTTTTTCACCATTGAATGCTGAAGCATCATCACGGAAGACTAAAATCAAGTGATCTGCACTATCCGTTTCATATACAGATTTCGCTTTACCAGTATAGAGCAAGGTTTGTTTTAACATGAGGGAACCTTCTTCAAAAAAAAATGCCTAGTACGACTAGGCTGGCCAATTATGGTAAATTTGGGCTAATAGATCAGCAGCATCTTGATGGTCTGCTGCACTATTATCAGTATTGAATACTGATAATACGTAACTTGCACCCATTGGTGAAAGCTTCAATATATAGGGGCGTTCATCAACCTTAACAGTCACTTCAAAGTTTGTTTTACTTTGACTAATAATTGGATAGTTAAGGCTACTTAATGAAGCTAAGGTATATTGCCAAATTGCAGATGAATTACCGTCTACTTTTAATAACGGTGTATTGTTTTCATCTGCCATAGGTTGTGGACGAGAAACTTTAGTTTCTTGAGTGGGTTTAACTACTTGGCTTGTAGATAATGCAGTTGGTCTAGGTGCAGAAAAGCGATTGCCTTTTTGATTTTCAACTTTTGGTGCATGCTCTAAAGCAAGAGGATCAATTACGGGAGCAGGATACAATGGTGTTACTGGTCGAACCACAAATCCTTCAGGATATTTTAAAGGTTCTACAGTTGCAGTTTTTTTATAGTCTAAAGAGCCGTTTCCAACGCTTATAGAACTACAACCCACAAAACTTAATGCTGAAAGTGCAGCGATTAAACCAAAACGTAATTGCATAAGATTAGCTCTTTTTATTTAATAACGCCTGATACATGAAGTGCTTCACGTAATGGGGCGCGATATTGTTCTGCGAGAGGGGTCAGTGGTAGACGAATACCTGTACCAATTAACCCCATTTCATGAAGTGCCCATTTCACTGGAATTGGATTTGATTCACAAAATAGAATGTCATGTAAAATTGCAATTTTGCTATTTAATGATTCTGCTTGAGAAGCATCGCCAGATAATGCAACGGTACAAAGCTCACTCATTTGTTTTGGTGCAACATTTGCAGTAACAGAAATATTACCTTGAGCACCATGAGCGATCAATTGGTATGCAGTTGCATCATCCCCAGAGTAAACAGTCATTGATTTGCCTTGCAAGCCTTGAATAAGCGCTTGACCGCGAGCAACATCGCCTGTTGCATCTTTAATACCGACAATATTCGGTAAATCTGCAAGACGAATAACCGTTTCATTTTGCATATCTACACCAGTACGACCCGGTACATTATATAAAATGATTGGCAACTCTACAGCATCAGCAATAGCTTTATAATGTTGATATAAACCTTCTTGTGTAGGTTTGTTGTAATAAGGTGTTACTAGTAGTGCTGCATCAGCACCTAATTCTTTTGCTTCTTTTGTTAGTTCTATAGCTTCGTGTGTCGAGTTTGCACCAGTACCAGCAATAATCGGAATGCGTTTGTTTGCTACACGAATAATTTCTTTAATTACTTGTGTATGTTCAGCCATATTTAATGTAGAAGCTTCACCAGTTGTTCCAACTGCAACAATACTGTTCGTACCCTGTTCTATGTGCCACTCAACGAGCTTTTCAAGACCTTTCCAATCTACGCTGCCATCTTCTAACATCGGGGTGACGATTGCGACAATTGAGCCTCGAATGATCTGTGCTTGCTGAGTCATTTTTAAAAAACATCCTATTTTGCCATCCACGTTAATAAAGTAGAAAAGTAGAAGTGTGGATGGTTTGCAGTATTTTGATTAGGTCAAAATCCAATAAGCGATTATTGAATAATGCTTATGCAAATTATGACTGATTCAGTTTGTCAGAACAATACGCTTTAGTCAAAGCAATTACAAACTTTCTAAAATTATTTAAATGAATAAAAAATCATAAAGTTGTTTTGAAAATGGAGTTCTTCGAAGGCGCCTAAAAAAGAGGATTATCTTGTTTAAAAAAAAGACATATTTAAGATTATTTTTATGATTTTCTTTATAAATAAAGATCAATTTATATCTGTTTTTAGAAAAACTTGTTGAAGTATTTTTTGTTAATAATATAAAAAAACTCTATTTTCAGATGGTAAAAATCTAAAAGATAAGATTTAAAAATAGTAAATATATTGATATTTAGTTTTGTATTAATCGTTTTTTAGTATTTTGTATTTAATGTATTCTTCTTAAAATGTGATAATTAGTAGGTTAACTAAGAGTAATCTTGATTAAATTGATCAAGTTTTGAAATGAGTAATCGTTTTTTTAACTATTTAATTGAAATATAAATATGTGAATCATCCAAAAAAATATTTCTTTCCTTCCTTTCTTATTCAACTATTTGATAGTTATTATAGTGACTTAAATTTCGACAATATGCATCCTTATTTTGTTTCTGAGAGACAGGACATGGATAGAGCAAGTCATCAATCAGATAAAAAACATGCAGTTGTTACAGTTGCAATATGTTTTCTTATCGCTGTTATTGAAGGTTTAGATATTCAAGCTGCAGGGATTGCGGCAGCTGGTATTCGTGAATATTTTGGTTTAGATAGTTCACAACTGGGTATTTTCTTTAGTGCAGGTATTCTTGGATTACTTCCTGGTGCGTTAGTCGGTGGTCGAGTTGCTGACAGAGTTGGGCGTAAGAAAGTATTAATTTGGTCAACGGCAGTTTTTGCCTTATTCACATTGTGTACTGTGTGGGTAAACAGCTTTAGTTCATTACTTGCAGTACGTTTTCTTGCAGGCGCTGGTCTAGGTGCAGCAATGCCAATTTTAATTACTTTAGCATCTGAAGCAGTAACGCCACAAAATCGTGGACGTGCAGTAGGTTTAATGTACTGTGGTATGCCAGTAGGTGCAGCAATTTTATCTTTAGTTGCAAGTACTGATTTTGGTACGAATTGGAAAAACATTTTCTATTTAGGTGGTTTACTTCCTATCATTGTTATTCCTGTAATGATGTGGTTATTACCAGAGTCAAAAGAATTCTTAAAAGCAAAAGAACAGGCAAATACAATAGATCAACAATCTGCTGTACAGTCATCTTTTAAAGATTTATTTAACTCTAAAAATTTATTCCGTACGATTTTGATTTGGGTAAGTTACTTCTTTACTTTGATGGTTGTTTACATCATGTTAAGTTGGTTGCCTTCATTATTTATGGAACTTGGTTTCTCTCGTAAAGAAGGTAGTACTGCTCAGTTCTATTTTATGGTGAGTGCAACAATTGGTACTATAATTTTAGGTATGTTGACGGATCGCTGGAAGAAAGCATATGTCATTATCTTAATGTATGGTGGTATTTTAGCTGGTTTATTTGCATTGAATGGCGCGAGTTCATTAACGCAAATGTACTGGGCATCAGCATTGGTTGGCGCTTTTGTTATTGGTTGCCAAGGTGTTTTATATGCGTTTGGTGGTATTGTTTACCCGACTGAATTGCGTGGTACAGGTGTTGGTGTAGCTTCTGCTGTGGGGCGTGTCGGTGCAATGTTAGGACCAGCCGTTGCAGGTCAATTATTAGCAGCTGGCTTTGGTGCTGCTGGTGTAATTTCTGCTGCAATTCCATGTATTATCATTTCAGCAATTTTTATGTTGTTCTTGGTACGACGATTACAGCAAGTATAATGTTATAAAAGTAAATTTTATAAAAGCTCACTATTAGTGAGCTTTTTCTTTTTATCTGTCTTAAAAATATGTGAGTCAATTTTATTGTATGCTTATCGCGACATAGCTTGAAAATCAGGATAGAAATCATGCGAGAGAATACAGCACTTATTGTTGTTGATGTCCAAAATGGATTTACTCCAGGTGGAAACCTAGCCGTTGCGCACGCAGATGAGATTATTCCAAATATAAATCAATTAGCCCAGTTTTTTGACACTATTATTCTTACACAAGATTGGCATCCAAATAATCATATTTCATTTGCAGAAAATCATGTAAATAAGCAACCCTTTGATACGATTGAGCTTGATTATGGAACTCAAGTTTTATGGCCAAAGCACTGTGTACAAGGAACAAGGGATGCAGACTTTCATACAGACTTACACTTACCTCAGGCACAGTTAATTATTCGAAAGGGAGTTCATTCGACCATAGATAGTTATTCTGCTTTTATGGAAGCAGATCGAAAAACATCGACGGGTTTGGCCGGGTATTTAAAAGAAAGACAAATTACAACGGTTTTTATTGTTGGGATCGCAACTGATTTTTGCGTTGCATGGACAGCAATTGATGCATGTGAATTCGGTTTTGACACTTATGTCATTGCTGACGCAACAAGAGGAATTGATTTAAATGGCTCTTTGCAACATGCATGGCAAGATATGTTAGCCAAAGGTGTAAAGCGCACTTATATAAAAGATCTAGTACAATTTAGCCAATGAGGCTTCTTTTTTTAGAGAAATAGTGATTTATTTCTTTTAGCTTTGCCTAATCACATGATTTTAATAACTTCAGGAGTAGGCAAATGTCTGTTCTTTTTAAATTTACCCAGTTTGTTCAAAAAACATTTGCGCTTTGGGTCATCTTTTTTTCAGGGCTCGCATTATATAGCCCTGAATCTTTTATTTGGTTAAAAGCTTATATTACGTGGATGCTTGGCATCGTCATGTTTGGTATGGGCATGACCATGACATTGAATGACTTTAAAAGTGTTTTTCAAACCCCTAAAGCGGTTGCGATAGGTGTTATTGCACAATTTCTTGTTATGCCTGGTTTAGCATTTCTTTTGTGTAAAATTTTTAGTTTACCTGCGGAAATTGCAATTGGTGTCATTTTAGTGGGATGTTGTCCAGGTGGAACGGCTTCAAATGTTATTACTTATATGGCAAAGGGTAATACAGCATTGTCAGTTGCTTGTACCTCCGTTTCAACAATTTTAGCTCCATTACTTACACCTGCTATTTTTTATGTATTGGCAAGTCAATGGATTGAGATCGATGCATTTTCAATGTTGAAATCTATTCTACAAGTTGTGTTATTTCCTATTATTTTAGGTTTGATCGTAAGATCTATTTTAAAACAAAAAGTGAATCATTATATTCAGGTGATGCCTTTAATTTCTGTAATTGCAATTGTTGCGATTGTTGCAGCAATTATTGCAGGTAGTAAGGCTCAAATTTTGGAATCAGGGTTGCTCATTTTAGGCGTTGTTATACTGCATAATGGTTTAGGCTTATTATTAGGCTATTGGGCAGGTCGCTTTTTCCATTTATCAGAGCCAGATTGCAAGGCAATTTCTATAGAAGTGGGTATGCAAAATTCTGGTCTTGGCGTTGCTTTAGCTGCAGTACATTTTGCAATGTCACCGATTACGGCAGTACCGAGTGCAATTTTTAGTTTATGGCACAATATTTCTGGAGCAACACTTGCAACGTATTGGGCAATGAAAGCAAAACCAAAGAAATAACCTTAGATAATTCATTATATAAAAAGCCTGCATATGCAGGCTTTTTATATAACTAATAATAAAGTTTTAAAATTATTTTGCCTTTAAAATTTCAGTTCGAATATTTTGTGCAAGTTCAGCATATTCAATATCCATTCCATTAATCATAAATGCATGGCGAGTTAGTACATTTGTTGGTGATGGAAAACTCATTAACTCATAATGAGTCGAAAGTGTTTTGAGTAAGTCTTTTGGTAAATGCACAGCACTTTCTTTAGCTGAAAGCTGCTTGACCAAACGACTAGCTGCTTGTGCTGAAGAAAGCTGCATTGCTTCCACTTCACTTGAGATGGCACTACGTGTTTGCAAAACAAATCGCTTATCTTCACGGTAACGTTTGTACAGTACTTCAGATAATAACTGGAATACAGTACTAATCATCGTTAAGCATTCAGCTGCATTCGGTTTGTTCGCCAAAATACTGATGGTTGTACCTTCTGCATTAAACGCTTGTATTGTTTTTATGTCAGAACAATTTAATTTGTAATGTTGCACACATAATTCAATACTTTTGTTTAAAAAGATTTGGCATAAATTAAAGTATGGCGTAGAGACAGATGGAGTTACTGTATCTAAAAGCTGCTTAGGATCATAAAACTGAATGTTTAAAGCCAAACTATGATCTTCTTGATATTCCTGTTTCGGATCTTTAGCAATTTTTTGTGAATGAGGTGAACCCTGAGCTTGAGCAATGACTAAAGCAGCATTATGTTTTTGTTGTTCAATAGCATGGGTGAGTTGTTGAATTTCTGTATTTAGCTGTTTTTCTCTATTAATACGTGTCAAATATTCTGTACGACTAGGACGAGCAATAGCACGATAAACGAGCCAAAGAAAAACATAAATAATAAACGATGCTAAAATTGCTAACCATTGTGTACGTAAAATTTCACCAATACTCGGTTTAATTAACGTAATTTCGATTCGGCCAATTTTTTTCTCATTTAATAGTGCATCGCGAACAAAAATTTCACCTTCACGTGTTTTTGACATTCCTCCAGTCGCAAGTACTTGGTTATTCGCATCCAAAATACGAATTGATGCAATATTAGGATTTGTCGCAAATCGCCCAGCAAGTAAAGCAAGCGATACTGTATTTGCAGGTTCAAGCTCAGAAAGGCTATCTGTAACCAGTTGACTGGTAATCAATTGCCCTTGATTAGCTCGGTTTTCATTTAATTGATGAGTCGTTGCAAGAACTAAAATAAAGGTCTGCAATATAAAACTTACAATCAGTAGGCTAGCAAATAGCCCTTGTCTAGGCGCATTCAACGTAAACTTCCAAAGTAATTTTACTGAATTTCGATTATGATTCTTACAATAGTTGTAGCTCAGACCAGAGTCAATTCATGCGAGAAATCATTCTTATATCATTTTTAGGACCTGACCAACCTAATCAATTTACACGATTAATGCAGGTTCTGTCCGCTCATTCCTTACAAATCCTAGATGTTGGCCAAGCAGTGATTCATAATCAGCTGACTTTGGGTATTGTTGTATCATCAGATGATCAAACTGCTACGGCTTTAGCCATGAAGGATATTCTGATTTTAGCACATGAAATTGGCTTAACTGTGCGTTTTAAACCAATATCTACATCAGTTTATGAACAATGGGTTAGTGAGGGTGGTCGTACACGCTATATTGTGACTGCTTTGGCACCAGAATTAGAAGCATCTCACTTACAAGCTGTGACAAAAATTGTTTCAAGCCAGGGCTTTAATATTGAAACAGTTACCCGTTTATCAGGTCGCCCATCTTTAGATCAACAAAATTCAAAACCAAAACGTGCATGTGTGCAATTTGGTTTGAGTGGTCAAATGTTAGATGCAGTGGCAATGCGTGCTGCTTGTTTGAGTTTATCGAGTGAATTAAATGTCGATGTAGCGGTTCAAGAAGATAATATTTATCGCCGTAATCGTCGTTTAGTTTGTTTTGACATGGATTCAACGTTAATTGAACAAGAAGTCATTGATGAACTTGCAAAAGAAGCAGGGGTAGGTGAGCAAGTTGCAGAAATTACAGAGCGAGCAATGCAAGGTGAGCTTGATTTTCAACAAAGTTTTAGAGCACGTGTCGCATTATTAAAAGGAATGGATGCATCTGTTTTACCTAAGATCGCAGAACGTTTAACGATTACAGAGGGTGCAGAACAGTTAATTTCAACGCTAAAAGCCTTGGGTTATCGTACCGCTATTTTGTCGGGAGGTTTCCAATACTTTGCTGAATATTTACAAGCAAAATTAGGTATAGATGAAGTACATGCAAATAATCTCGATGTTCAAGATGGTATGGTAACTGGCGAAGTGACAGGGCATATTGTAGATGGTGCTCGAAAGGCATTATTGTTAACAAAAATTGCTGAACAAATGGGTATTTCACTTGAGCAAACAATTGCTGTTGGTGACGGTGCAAATGATTTACCTATGCTTTCAATTGCGGGTCTAGGTGTTGCCTTTAGAGCAAAACCATTAGTGCGTCAAAATGCCAATCAAGCAATTTCTAGTGTTGGTTTAGATGGTGTTTTATATCTTCTTGGTGTGCATGATAAAGACTTAACAAGAGCTTAAAAGGTTTTTAGTGGTTCATAAAAGTGTGACATATTTGTCACACTTTTTTAATTCTAGATTAAATGAAAACTTAGAAAATATATGATTATCATGTCATAAGTAACAACGATAATGATGATAGAAAAAAACTAATTTTAGCTAAAAAACACAGGGTTTTTATTTGTAATGACACTGGAATAAAGGCATGACGTCATTTTTCGAGAAGTTATAAAATTTTAAAATGTAATTACAATATAATATAACGACAAGATGTGTCGTTTAATAAAAATACAGCTCTTTTCTTCTGCTAAAAACTCATCATAATGCAAGGCACAGTGTTTAGATCAACACGACCCTATTATTTTTCTTAATGGTATTTAATGGTAATAAGAGGGTTGGAACGAAGGATTAAAATAGTATTCAGTCCAGCTTATTGGAGGTTCTTATGACCACAGCGAATTTAGCAAGTATTTTTGGCTTAAGTTTATTAGCTGCTGCTTTAATTGCTGTTTTCTTCTCTCCTTATCGCCGTTGGTTAAGTTTTATGTTGGCTGGTATGGTGTTTTGGGGATTGTTGGAAGTAGTCCGTTATAGTATTCAAACTGTATTTGAATGGCCTGTTACATACAGTTATTTATTAGCACTTTCTTTTGCAATGGTTCTATTAACTTTAGTGTTGTTGAGAGAAGATCGTAAAGCTGAACGTCTTGCAACAGCGAAAAGACATTATATTGAGCATACGCCAGTGTATGATGATGAGAATCAGCAATATTCTAGTCGCTAGAATTTTCTAAAAATATATTTAAAAAATGTGCGCTTGCGTACATTTTTTTTTTCAATAAAATAATGAATGTTGAACAAATATCAGATATAAATAAAGAATGCTATGTTAGCATGTCGATGTTTATTTTTTAAAATTACAATAGGCTAAACTGTCATGAATTTTTCTTCGATACCTGTCGTGAAACTTCCCTTATTTGACGTTAGTACAGATCCTTTAGATCTTTTAGTTGCTGGCTTAGTGTTGCGTATGAAGCAGCTTTCACGTACAAATCCTAAATTTATCGAATTAGTTCATGAACGTCAGTTCCGCATTCAAATTGGTACAGATTTAGGCGTAGCTCGTCAAATTATTGTAGATCATGGAAATATTAGTACTGTTGCAGGAGCAAATGAACCTGCTGACTTTACATTGCAATTCGCCGATAGTGAACAAGGCTTTAAGACCTTAATTAAAGGGGATGCATCTTTGTTTATGGCAGGTATGCAAGATGGTTCTATTAAAATGGAAGGTGATTTTGGTTTATTGGTGTGGTTTAACCAAGCTGCAAAATTAATTCCACCTAAATTACCAAAACCTGTTAAAGAAAAGATTAAAGTGGCACGTGCTTTTATTAAAGAAAAGACAGGTAAATAATTTTTTTTTTACTTAGTTCATTTTTAAATAAATGAACCAAGAATGGTTGAAAATAAAAGCCCTCACCGAAGTAGAGGGCTTTTTTATACGTATTTATAATTCAACTTCTAAATTGAAAGTTACTGGTCCATCATTAACCAAATGAACTTTCATATCTGCTGCAAAAATGCCAGTTTGTACATTTGGAAAAAGTGATTTTGTATAATCAACTAATTGCTCATAGAGTATTTTTGCTTCATTAGGTGGCATAGCTGGACCAAAATCTGGACGTAATCCCTTTTGTGTTTGTGCCATTAAGGTAAATTGTGAAACAAGTAATAAGCCACCATTTGCTTGGCTAATGTTCCACCCCATTTTGCCATCTTCATCATCAAAAAAACGATATTTTAAGATTTTATCGATGAGTTTTTTCCCAATATCTAAATTATCATTTTTCCCAATTCCAAGAAAAACTAAAATGCCATGTTCTATTTTCCCGGTCGTTTGACCGTCAACAACAACTTTTGCTTCTAGAACTCGTTGCAATAAAGCTCGCATAACACAACCATTTATATTGATTTTTAAAATATTAGAATTGTATCAAATTTATAAAAAGAGAGATCTTATTAGAAACAAAGCACCAAGATATTGATATTCAGTGGGAATAAAATTTTAGAAGGATCTCGTTATTTAATAAAGCGATTAAAATTATAAAATTTATCTGTTTTACCAATTTGTTTAAATATTATAACTTATCCGTGCAGGAAAGGTATATTTTGAGAGATAAGACGATGTTTAAGCGTTCTTTGTTAGTTGCAATGTTAGCAACTGCAACAGCAGCAACACAAGCTGCGCCATTAACTAAAGATAACGGTGCTCCAGTTGGTGATAACCAAAACTCTATCA
This sequence comes from Acinetobacter equi, assembly GCF_001307195.1. Taxonomy (NCBI): domain Bacteria; kingdom Pseudomonadati; phylum Pseudomonadota; class Gammaproteobacteria; order Moraxellales; family Moraxellaceae; genus Acinetobacter; species Acinetobacter equi. The sequence continues at coordinate 954,240 of NZ_CP012808.1, forward strand.
CAGCGGGCCCAAATGGTTCTACTTTACTTCAAGACGTTCAGTTAGTTCAAAAACTTCAACGTTTTGGTCGTGAGCGTATTCCTGAGCGTGTTGTACATGCTCGTGGTACTGGTGCTTATGGTGAGTTTGTTGCAACTAAAGACTTATCTGATCTTACTCTTGCTTCATTATTTAAAGCAGGAACAAAAACTCCGGTATTCTTACGTTTTTCTACCGTAATTCATGGTAAAGGTTCTCCAGAAACTTTACGTGACCCACATGGTTTCGCTATTAAATTCTATACTCAAGAAGGTAACTGGGATTTAGTTGGTAACCAAACTCCAGTATTCTTTATTCGTGATGCAATAAAATTCCCTGATTTCATTCATGCAATGAAACCAAGCCCAGTAAATAACGTTCAAGATGCAAATCGTGTATTTGACTTCTTACAAAGCCAACCTTGGTCTGTAAACATGTTGACTTACGTTTACGGTAAACAAGGTGTTCCAACAAGTTACCGTGAACAAGATGGTTTTGGTGTTCACGCATACAAGTTGTATAACGACAAAGGCGAATACAAATATGTTAAATTCAACTTCCGCTCTAAACAAGGCGTGAAAGGTCTTAACGTTAAAGAAGCGATGGAACAACAAGGTAAAGATTTCAATCACTTAACAAATGATCTTTACAACAATATCAACGCTGGTAACTTCCCTAAATGGGATCTTTATATCCAAGTATTGGATCCTAAAGATTTAAACAGCTTAGAGTTTGATCCACTAGATCCAACAAAAATCTGGCCAACTGAAATGTTCCCAGAAACTAAAGTAGGTACTTTGACATTAAATCGTATGCCAAAGAACTTCTTTAACGAAACTGAGCAATCTGCTTTCGCTCCAGGTAACTTAGTTCCAGGTATTGAGCCATCAGAAGACCGCTTATTACAAGGTCGTGTGTTCTCTTATTCTGATACTCAAATGTATCGTTTAGGTGCGAACCACCAACAAATTCCTGTAAATCGTCCAGTTGTTAAAGTAAATAACAACAACCAAGATGGTTTCATGAATATGTCTGAAACTGATTCTAACGTGAACTACGAGCCGAGCCGTATTGATCCTAAGCCATCAACTCCTTCTGCTCGTGCAGTACAAACACCATTAACTGGTCATGTACAACAAGCTCCAGTGAAAGAGCAAAATTTCAAGCAAGCTGGTGAACTTTACCGTTCATACACTGCGAAAGAGAAAGATGACTTAATCATGAACTTAGCTGCTGACCTTGGTAATGTTAAAGATGCAGAAACTAAGAACATCATGTTGTCTTACTTCTATAAAGCAGATATGGACTACGGTACTCGCTTAACTAAAGCAACAAAGGGTGACCTTGCTACTGTTAAAGCAAAAGCTGCGAAATTGAAAGACTAATTTCGATTAGTTATTCAAATTGGTGACTGGTGCATTCGGAGTCACCTCTCAAGAAGCCCTGTAAAACTCGACTCCTTTCCTGCACCCTAGGGGAGTTTTACAGGCACTTGATTCCCTTATTTTATCTCATCAAATTTTAATGACTTGTTGTATATGTCAAAGTACAAATCATGGAGTGGAAAATGAAAGTACTATTTACTAGTGTGATGATTGCCGTTCTAGGATTTAGTCCAATGGCATTAAATGCACAAACACAAAATGTAAATACAACTTCATCTAAGAAATCACAAGAAGCAGAGCAAGAGCTGATTGGTTTATTTTTTGCTGCGGCAAAAATAGGAAATGATGAAGTTATCCGCGAATTTATTAAATACGGTTTTCCAGTAAACGTTAAAAATGCATCTGGATTTACCCCATTAATGATGGCTGCATATTATGGTCATCAAAATGTTGTAACAACCTTATTAGATAATGGTGCTGATCGTTGTATCCGAGATAACAAAGGTAATACTGCCTTAATGGGTGCAATTTTTAAATTAGAGTGGTCTATTGCAAAGCAACTACGTAAAGTTGATTGTGATATTGATGCGCAAAAAACTGGTCAAAAAACCACTGAAGAGTTTGCCAAGGTTATTGGTCAAGATGAAAAATTCAAGAAAATGGTTGCTGAATACTCATCAAATAAGTAAGAACACAAATGAATGGTTTATCTGATAAAAGATGAACCATTTAATTGATTTTAGGTGTCATACCATGAAAGCATAGGTGAACACTCAAAAATATGCTTTAATGCAAAGAGTTGTTAAAAAAACCGAAAACAATATGTCTTCAATTATTCAGTCTTTACTTGATACAGACCTGTATAAATTTACAATGCTACAGGTGGTATTACACAAATTTCCGCAGACGCACAGTGTTTATCATTTTCGGTGTCGTAATTTAGATGATACGGTTTATCCTCTCACAGAGATTTTAGATGAACTTAATGAGCAACTCGATTTGCTCTGCGAATTAAAATTTAAAGAAGATGAATTACAATATTTACGTAGCTTACGTTTTATAAAAAGTGATTTTGTAGATTATTTAGAACTCTTCCAATTGAAACGTCGTTTTATTAAAGCTGGTATTGATGAGCAAGGTCGTCTAGATATTTGGGTTGAAGGTCCAATGGTTCAGGCGATGATGTTTGAAATCTTTGTACTTGCAATTGTGAATGAGCTATATTTCAAACGTATTCGCACACCTGAAGTTTTAGCTGAAGGGCGACATCGACTTGCTGAAAAAATTAAATTAGTTCAAAAATATGAACAACAACAAAATCCAAATGATCCACCATTTTTAGTATCAGATTTTGGAACACGTCGTCGTTATAGTTTTGAATGGCAAAAAAATGTTGTAGAAACTTTCCACAAAGCTGTTCCAAATATTTTTAGAGGAACTAGTAATGTATTATTGGCGAAAGAATTAGGAATTACGCCAATAGGAACGATGGCTCATGAGTTTTTACAAGCATTCCAAGCTTTAGATGTACGTTTACGTAATTTCCAAAAATCTGCATTAGAAACTTGGGTACAAGAATATCGTGGTGATTTAGGTATTGCTTTGACCGATGTTGTTGGTATGGATGCATTCTTGCGTGATTTTGACTTATATTTTGCAAAGTTATTTGATGGATTACGCCATGATAGTGGAGATCCATATGAATGGGGTGATAAAGCCTATGAACATTATAAAAATTTAAAAATTGATAGCAAAACGAAAATGCTGACCTTTAGTGATGGTCTTAATATTGAAAAAGCATGGGCTTTACATCAATATTTTAAAGATCGTTTCCAAGTTAGCTTTGGTATTGGAACGAATTTAACCAATGATATGGGGCAAACTGCGCTTAATATTGTTTTAAAGTTGGTTGAATGTAATGGTCAATCTGTTGCAAAAATTTCAGATAGTCCAGGGAAAACCATGACTGATAATGATACTTTCTTGGCTTATTTAAAACAGGTTTTTGAAATTACAGAAACTGCATAAGTTATTAATGAATAATAAAAGCCGAATAATATAAATTCGGCTTTTTTTGTGGCATAAAACTATTTTTATATCTCTTATTTTGCTAAAGGATTCGTTTTAAAGCAGGATTAGTAAAATATAACTATGATAATATCAGTCTTAACTGATCTAAATATAATATGACAAGAAGATGACTGTTCCTGCATTTAACTTCGGATTATTGATAGAAGCTGAAGAGCTTGTACCACATCTAGGCAATGACAAATTACGTATTGTTGATTTAAGTCGTCGTTCAGTTTATGAACAATTACATATTCCACATGCAATTCATGTTCAACCGAAACTACTTGTTAGACAAGAGGAAAATGCTTCTGGTTTTTTGCCTGATGAAGAAGGTTTAGAACAGCTCATTCGTTATTTAAATATTTCATCTGAGCATCATGTTGTTGTTTATGATGATGAAGGTGGGGCATGGGCAGGACGTTTAATTTGGAATTTACATTGTCTTGGTTTTAAAAATACCAGTCTTTTAAATGGTGGTATTCATGCATGGTTAGGTGCAGGTTTATCGACATCATCTGATATTGAAAAGATTGAACCTGTAGAAAATCTATTTCAAATCCAATTTGATTTTAGCCATAGAGTTGAATATAGCGCTTTACTAGAAAAGGTGAATAATCAAGAGATTCAAGTCTGGGATTGTCGAACTGAAGAAGAATATACAGGGCAGCGTTTAGCAGCGAGAAGAGGCGGACATATTCCAAATGCACGACATTTTGAATGGAGTACTGCCCTTAATCGTCAAAATCATTTAAAATTGCATCCTTTGGAACGTACTCAGCAACGTTTGGAACAACTTGGTTTTGATTTAAGCCAACCTGTTGTGGTGTATTGTCAATCACATCATAGATCGGGTTTGGCCTATATATTAGGACGTTTATTGGGTTGGGAAATTCAAGCGTATGATGGTGCGTGGAGTGAATGGGGCAATCGCCTCGATAGTCCTATCATTACAGGGGAGCTGCCATCTTGAGCATTGCATCACATTTAAAAAAACAGATTTTTATTAAAGCTCAAAATATTGTGCCACAACATCAATTGTCACGTGTCGTGGGAAAACTTGCAGCGAGTGAAAATCCGATCGTAAAAAATGTGGTTATTTCTGCGTTTAAAGCACAATATGGCATTGATATGTCAATTGCTGAGCAAGGCAATGCATTAAAATTTAAATCATTTAATGAGTTTTTTACACGTTCATTAAAAGATGGTGTTCGTGAAATTGATACGAATCCGAAAAGTATTGTTTCCCCTGCTGATGGTGCAATTTCTCAAATTGGTCAAATTGAAGATGGTGAAGTTTTTCAAGCCAAAGGTCAAAGTTTTACAGTAGATAATTTGATTGCAGATCCACAATTGGCTGCACCATTTAAAAATGGTCAATTTGCAACTGTGTATTTATCTCCGAAAGATTATCATCGTGTGCATATGCCATTTTCGGGTACTTTAACTGAAACATTGTATGTACCCGGTGAGCTTTTTTCAGTGAATCAAACAACTGCTGAAAATATTCCTGGTTTATTTGCACGTAATGAACGTATGGTTTGTCTATTTGATACAGAAATTGGACGAATGGCAGTTGTTCTTGTTGGTGCGATGATTGTGGCAGGAATTGAAACAGTCGCAACTGGTAAAGTAAAACCAACAGGGCGCTTGGAAGTTGAACAGCATAATTTATATCTAGAAAAAGGTGCTGAATTAGGTCGTTTTTATTTAGGTTCTACAGCTGTCGTTTTATTTGAAGAAAATAAAATGCAGTGGGATGAAGCATTTAAAGCAACATCTGCTGTGGAAATGGGTAAAGCTTTAGGTCATCTTCTCTAAAAAATAATAGCTATTTATATGAAAAAAGCACCTTAAGGTGCTTTTTTAATTTTGGGATGCAATGTCGTACAGACGATCTTTCGGGAAAACAGCTTTAAATGTAGAACCCTGATTTTCTTTAGATTCGACTTCTAAATGGGCATTGTGTTGCATGAGAACATGTTTCACAATTGCAAGCCCTAAACCAGTACCGCCTGTTTGTCGGCTACGTGCACTATCTACACGATAAAAACGTTCTGTTAAGCGAGGTAAGTGTTTGGTGTTAATTCCAATGCCTGTATCTTCAACGGTAAAGTAGCCATAATTGCCATCATCATGCCAGCCGATAGTAATTGTTCCACCTTTGGGTGTGTATTTTATGGCATTAGTAATGAGATTACTAAAGGCACTAGCAAGTTCCATATCAGAACCAATTAAATCGCAATGGCTATCAATATCTAAATTTAATGTATGCCCATAATCTACATTGTAGGCTTGAGCATCATCAAATAATTGATTCATTAAACTAGGCATTTCAATGATTTGATTTTTTGCAATACTTTTTTCATTTTCTAAACGAGATAGCAAAAGTAAGTCATTGACTAAGGCATTCATTCGACGTGTTTGAGATTGCATTTGATCAAATGCTCGTTTCCACCGAGGATTGATATCTTCTTGATCTGTAAATGTTTCAATATAACCACTTAATACAGTCAGTGGCGTACGTAATTCATGTGAAATATTATCGACAAAGTCTTTGCGCATTTGTTCAAGAACATGCATCCGTGTTACATCATGAGCAACCAATAAACGGCTTTCGCCACCAAAACATGTCATTTTGATTTGGACATAATGCTCATCAGATGTTGATGATTTAATTTTTAAACCATCTGGAAATTGATCGAGATGGTTAAAATATTCAATGAATGTGGGTTGGCGTAAAATGGTTAAAATGTTACGTCCACGATCCTGAGTTTGAATTCCTAATAAGCGTTCAGCAGCAAGGTTCCACCATTCAATTTGATGATCATCATCAATAAGTACAACAGCTTCATCCAAGGCAACAAGTGATGATTGTGCACGATCAATGAGTTCAACCATTTCAGACTGAACAATACGTTCTTGGCGTTGTGAACGATATACATTAAATAGTAATGCACCCCAAATACCATTTAAATTTGGAGGAACATCATAAGGACGGTTTGAAATCCAATCGTTTACTAAATATAAAGAACGAAGTTGTAAGACAAAAAAGGTTGCAAATGCAATGAATAAACATATGCCGAGATAACCCACTCCAAAACCAATTAATGTTGCAATGATAATAAATAATGCAAGTAATTTAAGATCTTGTTTTGCAAAGTCCCAAAGACTGCTATAACGTGTTTTTTTATGCTCACGTGCAATATCTGGTGTTGGATAGGGTTCGTACATAAAAAAGATTTAACCTAGTGCAACATCTGCTCGAGTAGAAAAACGATAGCCTGTACCTCGTACCGTTTGAACATAGCGGTCAGCACCAAATGGTTCTAGTACTTTACGAAGGCGTCGAATATGAACATCAATTGTACGATCTTCAATATACACATTACCACCCCATACTTGGTCAAGTAATTGGGCACGTGTATAAGCACGTTCTGGATGTGTCATAAAGAAAGCAAGTAAACGATATTCTGTTGGTCCCATTTCTAATATATTTGGACCGAAACTGACGCGTTGACTTACTGGATCTAGGATTAGACCATTCGCATCAATTGATTTTTCGCCACTGAGTGCATTTGAACGACGAAGTACCGCTTTAATACGTGAAACTAATTCACGTGTTGAAAATGGTTTAGTCATGTAATCATCGGCACCCGCATCGAGTCCTTGAACTTTATGATCTTCTTCGCCACGTGCTGTAAGCATAATGACAGGAATTTCAGCTAAAGTTTCATCACGTTTGAGGCGACGACATAAGTCTACACCGCTTACGCCTCCTGGCATCATCCAATCTAAAAGAATAAGAGCAGGTCGTTGATCGACAATCATTTGATGTGCTTGTCTTGCATCTTCAGCTTGTAAGCAATGAAAGCCCGCCATATCGAGTGAGGTATGGATCATTTCCCGAATTGGGAGTTCGTCATCGACGATTAATATATAGTCATCTTTCACAACGCAATCCCCTATATTGTTAACGGTGAGCCGTTTATATTTATGACAGGCTTATTACAAAGATTTATTATGACAATATCATTGCAAAAGGTACATAATTCTAAAAAATTGCAAAAAATTGTGACAAATGGAAGAAACAGAGAGAAATGAATAAATTTAAATAGATACTGTTATAGTGATTAAATTAAAAAAAACGATAATTTTATATTATAAATATTTCAAATTAAGATCTGATTAATATGTTAATTATCAAGAAATATAGACATTGATTGTAGGGACAAACTAAGCATGTAAAATGCTAACGTAATGTGATGTTCATCGTTTATATTAAGGATAAATAATGAAAAGCTTTAAACATAAAGTTGCTGCAATTACAGGTGCAGGTTCAGGTATCGGTCAGCAATTGGCTGTTCTTTTAGCAAAGGAAGGGTGCCATTTATCTTTAAGTGATGTGAATGAAAAAGGACTGATTGAAACTTTAAAATTACTTAAAGAAAGTAACGTTCGGGTAACGATTCAAAAGGTTAATGTTGCTCAATTAGATGAGGTTAAACAATGGGCACAGCAAACCGTGCAAGACCATGGTTTTGTGAATATTATTTTTAATAATGCTGGGGTTGCATTGGCATCTACGGTTGAAGGTGCAAGTTATGAAGAATTAGAGTGGATTGTAAATATTAACTTCTGGGGTGTTGTTCATGGCACAAAAGAATTTTTACCTCTGATTAAGCAAACAGGTGATGGTCATATTATTAATATTTCTAGTTTATTTGGCTTAACAGCTCAACCTACTCAATCTGCTTATAACGCAACTAAATTTGCTGTACGTGGTTTTACTGAATCATTACGTCAAGAATTGGATTTAGAAAATTGTGGTGTTAGTGCTTTATGCGTACATCCTGGTGGAATTCGTACTAATATTGCAAATTCTGCACGTTCTAATGATAGTTTGGTAACGTTAGGCATGAATCATAAACAATCAACACAATCATTTAATAAATTATTACGCTGTCCACCAGAAACAGCAGCACGGCAAATTCTTCAGGCTATTCAAAAAAATAAACGCCGTTTATTAATTGGTCATGATGCAAAAGTACTGGATTTAATACAACGTATTTTACCCGCTAGCTATCAAAAGATTATTGAGTTCGCAGTACGCACAGGAAAAAAATAAAACGCTTATTTAATTGTTAAGGAATGAATCAAAGTCTCTCCCTAGATAAAGGGAGAGAAAAATAAAAGAGAATTACTTTTTAGCTTTATGTTTATGAGGCTTCTGCAATTCGTTGCTTAGCAATCACATATTGGTTTTCTGGACGGTTTAACCCTAAATTTTCACGTAAGGTTTTTCCTTCATATGCGGTACGGAATAAACCGCGACGTTGGAGTTCAGGCACAATCAATTCAACAAAGTCATTTAGACCAGCAGGTGTGGATGGAGGTAAAACATTAAACCCATCGGCTGCTTCATTTTCAAACCAAACTTGTAGTTGATCTACGACTTGTTCAGGTGTACCAATAAGTGTCCAATGCCCTCGTGCAGAAGCAATAAATTCATAGAGCTGGCGAATGGTAAAATGATGCTTTCTTGCGATATCAATCATCATTTGTTGGCGACTAGAAAAATTAATTTGATTATCTTGAAGCTGAGGAAAAGGAGCATCTAGGTCATAAGTTGATAAATCAATTTCACCAGATAAACCTGAAAGTAAGCCTAAGCCAACATCTGGATGAATTAAACTATTGAGTAAAGCATATTTTTCTTTAGCTTCTTCTTCTGTTTTTGCGACGAATACAGAAACTCCAGGCATAATTTTTAAATCATCTGCATGGCGACCATATTTAACTAAACGTGTTTTTACATCTTTATAAAAGGCTTGAGCATCTTCTAAATTTTGTTGAGCTGTAAAAATGACTTCAGCATATTTTGCAGCAAGCTCACGACCATCTTCAGATTGTCCTGCTTGCACAATGACAGGATAACCTTGAGGTGGGCGAGGGACATTTAAAGAACCTTGAACATTGAAAAATTTTCCATGATGTAAAGGCTCATGGTTTTTACTTAAATCGTAGAATTGACCTGATGTTTTATCATAAGTAAAAGCATCATCTTCCCATGAATCCCATAATTTTTGTACGACTTCAATAAATTCATCAGCACGTTCATAACGTAATTTGGGGTCAGGATGTGGTTGATTACCAAAATTACGAGCCGTACTTGATGCAATAGTCGTCACAACATTCCATGCCGAACGACCTTTGCTAATATGATCTAATGAAGCATATTTACGTGCCAAAATATATGGATCTTCATATGTCGTTGATGCTGTAGCAATAAACCCAATGTGCTGTGTCACTGCTGAAATTGCTGCAAATAAAGTTACAGGTTCAAAGCCTGCAACTTTGTCACTATAACCAATACCTGTGGTATTTTTACTTGAACCATGGCTCCAGTTCACAGATAGACCATCTGCAAGGAAATAGGCATCGAATAAGCCTTTTTCTGCTGTTTTGGCTAATTCAATAGCGTAGTCGATACTTAAGTGATCTTGTGGGCGTGATTCAGGATGTCGCCAGCCTGCAATGTGTTGCGATGTTGTTGGAATAAAAGCCCCAAGTTTAATTTGACGTTTTGACATGTTAGAAATCCTTATTTTTTATATCGCTTTTGATTTTGAGTAGTTATAGCAATAAAAAAAATGAGAGAAAAATAAGATAAAAATAAAACCTTATAAGAATTATGGGATTAGGATGAAATATAAATTTAAAAATCTTTTTGATGTAAAATGACATCACTATTTATAATTTTAGAGATAATATCTCTTTTAAATATTAATTGTAAAAAAGTTATGTTGTAAATAAAAAGTGAATATATTTTACAGCATAAATAAAAAACCTAGTAAGAAAATCCTGAGAATTTTATGAAGATAAAAAAGCATATATTAGCACTTAGTATTTTATTTGTTTTTATAAATGAACCTATAGTAGCATCTCAAAATATTATATCTGAGCAAGACCAAAACATAATTATTGATACAGAAATAGAAGATAATGAATCTCTGGAATATGAGTATTTAAGATCTGAAATTGAACGTTTATATCCTCAGTATATTAAATATGAAGAAGATTCAGAGTATCTGCGATATGTTAGTGAATATAAGACTAGGAATGTAGAGGGTTTATATTTATTTTATGCTCAAAATGCTTTAAATGAATATCAGTTGGAAATAGCTCAAAGAAAAATACGAAAACTAGCTCCTAAAACTTCTAAATTGGATGCAAAATTATATCAAGATATTAAAAATATATATGATCAATTAGATAAAATAGAAAGTAATATAAAAGCATATCTTCCTTTTGCCCAAGCTATTTTAAATACAATAGAAATAGATCAGCCATATCCAATTTTATCTGAATCAGAAGAAAGAATATATGGAAAAGGTTTACGTAGAATGTATGCTGATTTTAAAGAAATGCAGGATGAGTTAGAGCAACTTAATCAAAAAATTGATCATTATGCTGATCAGTTGGATCAATTTAGTTATATTGATTCAAAAAAAATAGTAAAAGAGCATGCCAATAACGTGATGCAGCTTAATGTAAGTAGTTTAAGAATAGGACAGCTTTTATCTACGTTCTTAAAAGCAGACGATATTTATAAATATACAATAATTGTAATAGATGAAGAAAATGAATCACAGCAAAGAGTAGAAAAGTTAAAAAAATATGCTAACACATCAATAAATATAGAAAAAGTTAAAAATCTCATAGCCTCTATTCCTGTAGAGAAAAATAATTTTGAAGATGGTATAGAGAAATATGATACAAATTTAGACAAATTACATTCGAATGCGAGTCGATGTGGACCTCTATGGAGAGGTGAAGAACCTGATTCTTATGATTTGAAATATATGGAGATGAGCAAAGAGGAATATTTGAGTTTATGCGAATTAACGAAAAAAAATGTACATGAAGTTCTTACAGATAAAGTATTTCTAGAGCCAGTTCCTTTTAAAGCTATAGAAATTAATGATCTTTATTATTTAGCTGATTTTAAGAGTTATGGAAATGACATTTATTATACTAATGAAGAAACTAATGCATTATATCGCTTGAATTTGGATACGGCTAAAAGCGAGATTATTATTCAAAAGCAACTTGAAGAAGATGATTCAGGTTGTACACATAATATGTGTAGAGGTGTTGGAGCAATAGATGTTGTTTTGAGTCATGATCGAAAATATGCATATGTTGCATCTTTGGATTATGATCAGGTTGCAGTGATTGATTTGCAGAAAAAAGAAATTATTCAAACTTATCAGGTTGAACGTTATCCACGAAAATTATTATTAGATGAAAAAGGTGAATATTTATTTGTATATAATGGTGTTTCAAACAGTATCTCACGTATTCATTTAAAATCTCATGAGATTAAAACTGCCGTTTTACCTGTAGCATATCAGCAGCATTTTTGTAGAACAATTGACATGGAATTTAGTGAGGAAACAAACTATTTAAAAATTCTAGGAGATTGGTCTGCAAAACCATACGTTTTTTTAGATACTAAGGAAATGGTATTTAAAAATAGTGTATTAGAAGTTCCATATAAAAGCTTATTTCAGAAAAAAAATTTTCAGTGGGTAGTTCACAAGCCATATTCATATTCAGCTTTACATAAGTATGGTGTATATGATATTCGTTTAGATAAAGTGATTGAAGATATCGTTATTCAATATGAAAAATCAGAGGATCAGTCTTATGTTTATAATGCATCACCTGTATTGTTTGGTCGACTAAATAATGGAACTACATATGTGGTCGATGAAATATATTCAATTAAATATAATTCATTGATCTTTCCATTTTTAGGGATAGATGAATATTCTAGCTCAGAAAGAGGACCATATAATTTACATTTGATTTCAGATAATGAAAAAATAGTTTTCCCATTAAAGTATAGACCTGAATCTATACAACTATTAGATGATAATAGAATTATAGTTGCTTATACGGAAAATTATGGAATTGATAGCTTTGTAGAGAATGATTCTGAGAAAATCTCAGATCAAGAAGATCAATATTATTCAAACTCATCAAATAAGAATATTGAAATTTATGATTTAAATGATCAGGAATTAAGAAAAATAAGTAAACGTAACGAGTCTAAAGCACTTAATGAAATATACATTAACTTTTTGAAGAGAAATGAGTATGAATAGTTTGTTTATAAAAAATTGAATATTTTATTGAGATAGGGTTTAAAAATCACTCCTTTTTCTTACGAGAAATAGGAGTAATTTTATATATCAGCTTTAATAAAAAATGATAAAGCAAATGGAGCCATAATTGATCATATTAAATAAGCGCTTTAATAGTTTTCTTTTTCCATACAAATTGGTAATACAGACCTTGCATAATACATAAGCTGACAAAAGCTAAAGCATAACCATACCAAATTCCTTGTAAGCCCCACCATTCACTAAAGAAGTAGGCACAAGGAACTTCAATTGCCACAATTGCTACAATATTAATAATCATAGGCATAGTTACAGTACCACTTGCACGCATAATAGATGCGAAAATAGCACTAGCACCAAAAAATATAATTGACCACAGCACAATGAAAAGTAGTTGTTGACCTAGATCTACAACAGCAGGGTCGGTAATAAAGAGTGCCATTAAATATTTTGAAAATAAATAAGCTAAAGCAACTAAAGTTCCTGTAAATAAAATATTCATACTCAATGCAGTACGTGTCACTTTTGCCAATAAATCTGATTTACCAGCACCAATAGCTTGTGCCGCAAAAATAGAAGAAGCAATTGCGATAGATAAAGCTGGAAATTGGATATAATTAAGCACCTGATTAACAGCACCATAAGCTGCAGTTGCATTTGCACCGTGTCGATTGACTAATCCAACAATAACTAGACCTGCAACAGAAGTCGTAACCATTTGAATACCTGTTGGGATACCTAATCGTAAAATAGATTTGGTTAATTGAGGTTGGTAACGAATGCGTTGAATAAGTTGTAAATCTATTTTTAAAGGATGGTCTTTTTTATTTAAATAAATTGCGAGAAAAATGAGTACTGAAAAAAAGCCAATTGCTGTTGCAATTGCAGGTGCAATAATTCCTAATTGAGGAAATCCAAAATGCCCAGCAATTAGAATAGGGGTAATAATAGCACCAATACCAATGGTAATGGTTGAAGCCAATAGAGGTGTTCTACTGTCCCCAACACCACGTAAAATTGATGTATAAACAATATAAATAAATAAAAGAGGACTACTTGCAAGCATCCATTGTACATAAGGCAAGGAGAGGTGCATGACGCGGTCATCTGTACCTAATGCAAGGAGAATATATTTAGAAAAGAACACACTGAAAATGGCGATGATCGTTCCGCCAATTAAAGTCATGAAAAGAGTAGAACCCACGACATCTTTGACTTTTTCAATGTTTTGAGCTCCCCATGCTTGCCCAACTAAAATAGTTGCACCAGCCGATAGCCCAATAACAAATGCCATTAAGCAAAATAGAATTGGGAAAAAAACAGAAACAGCCGCAATAGCTTGTACACCAAGCATTTGTCCAACAAAAATAGTATTAATGGTGCCAGACAAGTTTTGCAGAATGTTTGTTGCAATAAGAGGAAGAAGAAAGATTAAAAAAGTTTTCCAAAGACTAGATTGATTGACTAATGGTTGTTCTTTTAGCGACATGTAATATATCCAGATATTGCATTTTTTGCTGTAAGTAATAAAAGTACATTAACATGTATGTACTTTTAAAAGCCTTTGTTGTTCAGTAAAAGTTTAAAATTAACAGTAAATGCAATGTATAAAACACTGTTAAATTACAGACAAAATAGAACCTGCTTTAAGTAAAGTTTCATCTTTTTTTGCAAAGCAAAAGCGAATCATTTTTAAATTTTCTGGTGGTTTTTGATAGAAGACCGAAACCGGAATAGCAACAATACCATGTTGTTCAGCTAAATAAAGACACATTTCAGAATCACTAAGTTCAGGCTTAATTTGAGAATAATCTAAATTTTGAAAGTAAGTTCCCTGAGATGGAGTAAATGTAAATCTAGAATTTTGGATTCCCTGATTAAATAAATCTCGCTTGTTTTGATAAAAATTTGCTAATTCTTCAATATGTTCAGGATGTTGCTGCATAAAATTTGCTAATGCCATTTGAATAGGTGTCACACCACAGAAATTGGTAAACTGATAAACTTGTCTAAAAACCTTCATGAGCTGAGGGCTAGCAACACAATATCCAGTTTTCCAACCTGTAACATGAAAAGTTTTTCCAAAAGATCCGACAACAAAACTACGATCACGTAATTCTGGAAAAGAAAGCGCTGAATAATGTTTTTGATCATCGTAAATTAGGTGTTCATATACTTCATCAGAAAGTACGACAATATTTTTATTTTCAATTAATTTTATTAAATTAAACCAATCCTGTTTTGACCAAATTGAACCTGTTGGGTTATGTGGAGTATTGATAATAATTAAGCGAGTTTTTTCTGTAATAGCTTGTTCAACAAGATTCCAATTAACATGAAAATGAGGTGCTTGAAGTGGAATATGAATTGCTTTTGCACCAACTAATTGAACACTAGGTGCATAACTGTCATAGCTAGGATCAAAAATAATGACTTCATGATTGGCATGAACAATGGCTTGAATTGCACTAAAAATTCCAATTGTTGCGCCTGGGGTAATTGTAATTTCTTGTTGTGGATCAAGTTGAATATTATCGCGATGTAAAAATTGCTGTGCCAATAACTCTCTTAATGATAGTAAACCATCACCTGGTGCATATTGATTAAATCCATCTAAAGTAGCTTTACTCAAGGCTTCGAGTAGTGCAGGGGGAGCAGGAAAGTCTGGAAAACCTTGGGATAGATTTAAGGCATTTAGCTTTTGGGCTAAAGCAGACATTACACTAAAAATAGTAACCCCTTGAGAAGGAAGTTTAGAATGAATTTCAATCATGATAAAAACAAGAAAAGGCACAAAAGTGCCTTAACAATAGCATGAGTTTATAGGGTTATTTTGTCAGTATTTTAGATAAGTAAATGCAGATATACAGATTATAGCAATACATCAATAACAGCTCGGATGATACCAAGTATTAAACCAATAAATGCACCAACGACCACACCATTTACTCGAATCATATGTAAGTCGCCACCGACTTCATTTTCAATTTTATCAATCATTTCACGTGAATCCCATTCATGAATGCGTTCACTAATAAAACGAATGACTTTTTCGCTATATTGATCCGAAAGGTCAATCGCAACACTACTTAATTTCTCATTAAGTAATGCTCTGACATCATGATTATCAATAATATTTTGACCGACTTGTTGAATGGCAATGCGAATATTTTTAGCAATACCTGAGTCAGGTTTTTCTAAATCTGATTTAATTGCATTACAAAGAATGACGACAGCACCACTAATAAAATTCAGGACTTGAGGGCTATCAAGTAATGCATTTTTGGTTTCATTAAGTTTTTGGCTTGTGGAGCTATGATCATCTGCAAGCTGAGTCATTAGTTCTTGTCCAAATTCTTCAATTTGAGCTCGCCAAGGATGTTCAGGATCTGCAAGCATCGATTCAATTTTTTCAATAAATGAATCAATAGAGCGTTGTTGCATATCGAAACCGAACCAACTTGCACCCTTGGCTAAACGCCAAACGCCTAGTTCTTTGAACATTTTTTTTGTTAAATCTTGAACTTTTTCAGGATTTTGTGTCATCCATTCATGCAGGACATCAAGACCACGTTGTAATACGTCTTGATGGAAATCATTTTCTAAAACTGCACGTAACATTTCACTACTAAGTGTATTAATTTGTGTGCTTTTAATCCATTGCACGCTATTGCTTTGAATAAAATGCCCAATTTGTTCTTGTCCAATAAATTCAAAAACTTTGGGTGCTGTTTGTTGGATCATTTGAGTAATTTGTTGGTTGTTTTCAGGGCGAATTAACCAGTGTCCTACAGCTAATGATACATCTGTATTTTTTAAACTTTTTTCTACAATTTGTGGAGACAAGAAATTTTCTTGTACAAAATGTCCCATAGACTCTGCTATACGAGCCTTATTTCGGGGAATAATTTCAGTGTGATCACGTAAAAAATGCGGTATTGGAATTTTACCAAAAGGATTACGAAACAGAACAGTAATGGCGTACCAATCTGCAAGCCCACCGACAACGCCTGCTTCCGCAGAGAGCATTAAAATATGAATCAACCACGTATATTCAGGCCATAATTTAGCGGTAATAATGAGCGCTAACCACGCCACAATAGCAACAATTAATGCAATGGTTGCAAATTTTTTACTACGTTGAAGATTGGGCGAGGTTTGTCGCGCTGCTGTCATAAATATATCCAAAATTTATTTTTTACTAGGCTCATTTACAGGTGGTGGTAGAACTTCACCTGTAGGGCTAAGACCATATTTTGATCCTAATGATTTTAGAATTAAAGAGGCATCAAATGCATCTTTTGGTGCAGATTTTTCATCTTTAAAGCATTCAATTGTATAAGCAACTTGAGCGGGTTCGACATTCACAACTTGCGGCATATTATAAAAAGGATCTGACCAATATCCTGGATAACGGTGATAAAAGTTAGGCGGATAATAGACTGGTGCAGGATAGATCACAGCTTGTCGAGCGGGTTGTTGAACTGTATTACTTGGATCATTCATCACTTTAAAATATTGAAAGCCATTTTGCACAGTCGTTTGAGCTGCTTTAAGCAAAGCAATTTCTTCAGCAGAGCCGTAAGTCATATTCATATTGGTTTGAAAACCAATACGATAAATATTGTTATTTAATGGAATACTCGTAAATTGTCCGAGTTGATTATAAGTCAGAGGCTGGGAGATAGTTGTACATCCACCTAAGATTAGGCTCGAGCCGATCAATAGCCCAATTATTTTTTTCTTCATTATGTCCTCCTAAATGGAAAAGGGAGATTTAAAAACTACTGTTGGGTTGTTTCAAAAACTCAAGTTCTTCGGCTGTCGATTGACGACCTAAAATTTGATTTCGATGTGGATAGCGACCGAAACGATCAATAATGGCTTTATGTTTAATTTCAAATTCTAATGAGTTAGTGACACCTAATGCTTCAAATAATGTTAAAGCATGTTGATGAATCACTTTAGATTCACTATGCATAAATGGCATGTATAAGAATGCTCGTTGCTCAGGAGAAAGCTGCTGATCTAATTGTAGTGAAATAGCTTCTTGAGCAAGACAAAGTGCAAGCGGATCTTGAGCAAAAGCTTGTGGAGAATCACGATATAGATTTCTTGAAAATTGATCTAAAATAATAATTTCCGCAAGTCGCCCTTGAATAGTTTCACGCCATTGCCATAATTCACAGTTTGACGCTTGACGATGAATCTCTGAATATTGATCATGAATTATTTGATCAAATGTTGTATTTTTAGCAAATTGAAAAGGAATTGTATCTGGATGGAACCAAAATGCTAAAATTTGTTCATTGTTCATAAATTTTATAATCCATAATCTATATATTGTTAATAAAATCACAAATTCAGTGTGTCTTATACAGTAACTTTGTGATAAAAAATGCAAGAAATAATTGAATTGATTTGCCTAAATGGCTTTCAGGTTGTAATTTGTCTGCCTTATATCACGGTATAATTTAAATCAACTGATGGTTTCTGTGGTTTCTTTTGAAAAGCGAGATTGTAATGAGTCAACCCCAAACGAATATTCCAAATATTTTACCAAATTGGGTGGATTCGTCGCACGTCAAGGGAATGTTGCGTGGTATTGAACGTGAAAGCTTGCGTATGCAAAGCAATGGTTTTTTATCTCAAGCAGATCATCCAAAAACTTTAGGTTCAGCATTAACCCATCCACATATTACAACAGATTATTCTGAAGCTTTGATGGAGTTTATTACACCTCCTCAAGAAACGATTGATCAGGTACTGAATTATTTAAGAGATATTCACGCTGTTGTTCATCGTCATTTAGAAAATGGCGAAAAATTATGGCCATTATCTATGCCTTGTATGTTAGATGATACAGAAGAAAGTATTCGTTTGGCGCAATATGGCACATCAAATATTGGTCGTTTTAAAACTTTATATCGTCATGGTTTAGGTATTCGTTATGGTCGTCGTATGCAGACGATTTCAGGCGTACATTATAATTTATCTTTCCCTGATCAATTATTTGAAGCTTTACAAGAAAAAGAAACCGATGAAGAGTTAAAAGCATTATCGCTTCAAGATTATCGCAGTCATCGTTATTTTGGCTTGATTCGTAATTTTATTCGTTTAACACCACTTGTAATGTATTTGGTTGGTGCTAGTCCGTCAGTTTGTAAATGTTTTATGACTGGGCGTGATCACCATTTGTTGCCATTGGTAGGCGGAACATTATTTTTACCCTATGCAACAGCTTTGAGAATGGGAAATTTTGGTTATCAAAACTCAGCTCAAAAAGAATTAGGCATTCATTACAATAACTTAAAAGGTTATTTGGAAGGTTTGCAAAAAGCAGTTAAAACGCCATATAAACGTTTTACACGTTTAGGTTTAGAAGATAAACAGGGCGAGCCAACACAAATTAATGACCATGTATTACAAATTGAAAATGAATATTACAGTTTAGTTCGACCAAAACAGGTTCCTCAGGATGGTGAAACGCCATCTGAAGCATTACAAAACCGTGGTGTTGGTTATGTTGAATTGCGTGCTGTCGATGTTAATCCTTATAGCCCAATTGGTATTGATGAAGATACAGCTGGATTCTTAGAAGTTTTAGCACTGTATTGTTTATTACAAGATAGTCCAGAATTACTTGGTGATGAACAAAATCAAATAGAACAAAATCAAACAGAAATTGTTAACCGTGGTCGTGCTCCAAATGCTAAAATTCATGAGAATGATCATGAATATGCTGTACAAGAGTGGTTAAGTAAACACCTTTTACACATGCAGCCATTTTCACAATTGCTTGATGATACGTATAAAACAAAGATCTATTCTCAAGCATTAAAAACGATGCTTAATCGTACTGCCGACGTCGATGAAACATTATCTGTTGGTGTTATTGAAGATACGATTGAGTATGGTGGAACGTGGGGATTTGGTAGTCATCTTGCGGTACAACATGCAGCGGTTTATGAAACACATAAATTAAGCAAAAAAACATTAGCCTATTTTGATGAAGTTGCAAAAATTTCTATTCAAAATCAACAACAACTTGAAGAAGATAATAGTAAGTCATTTAAAGAATATCTTACTGATTATAGATAAAAATTAAGAGGTGACCGATGAAATGGAGTTATCGCTTCGTTAGCGGTTTATTATTTTTAGCCAGCATGGTTGGTATGGCATTTGCCTTGTATTTAGAACATGTACAAGGTTTAGAACCATGTCCATTATGTGTATTTCAACGCGTTGGATTAATTGCATTAGGAATTTTTTCTCTAATTGCTTTTATTCATAATCCAATTTCAAATACATTTAAACGAATTTATACATTTTTAGGCACTGCTGGAATTTTATGGTCGGTGGGTGTTGCGGCACGTCATGTATGGTTACAGCATTTACCACCAGATCAAGTTCCAAGCTGTGGTCCTGGCTTAGATTATTGGTTGGATACATTGCCATTAAAATCAGTGTTCCAACAGGTTTTACAAGGTTCTGGTGAATGTGCATTGATTGATTGGACTTTCTTAGGACAATCATTGCCAGTGTGGTCTTTAGTTTTCTTTAGCTTATTAGCAATTATTAGCTTATGGCAGTTATTTAGAAAATATCCTGCATAAATTAAAAAAAGAGCCAATATTGATTGGCTCTTTTTTATTTTCTTGCGATTTATTAAGTTAAAGCAATATTTTTAAATTTTTCTAAATCAATAATATGTTTTTGAATATGTTCGCCATCTGTAGATTTTTGAGGTGGATAGAACCAACGCGCAATCTGTTCAGCTACACATGGATGATACTGAATTTCTAAATGATTGAGCCCATAAAAAATGGCTTTATGTGCATCAGGTACTTTTAAATGAAAGCGAGGATCTGGATGTTCTCCCAAAGCACTGCTAACACTCACTAAATAATCACCAATTGCTTTTAATGCAGAAATTTCTTTATTTTCTTGCTCAATTGTACCTGCAATAAAAAAAGTGTTAATGTGAGAAGGTAATGGAGCAGGCTTTCGATTGTCATCTAGGGAGCCAATTCTTGCATCATTATGTTCCCAATCATCATCACGAACGCTACCGTAACGTAAATCTAAAATACCATTACTACGAATATTTACCAATTGACTGAGAATTTTAATAATAGGAAGGCGCCCTAATTTATCTTGTAAATTAAAACTAAGCCGTTCGAGCATTGCGCCATGATGGGGTGAACCAATACATACTAAGTTTTCAACATGGTGAAACCAACGATACATATTTTGCTTTGCATAAAAGAGAGCACTCCTTGCAATAAGACCACCCATGCTATGTCCAATTAGACTAATTTCTGTAATGTTTGGATTTTTTGTAATCAGATCTTCAAGAATGTTAGAGAGACTTCGTCCATTCGCTGAAATTCTTCGACCTGTATTATAGTTTAGATAGAGCATTGTGTTATGTGCACGTTGAGCTAACAACTTTTCACCAATATCGCCATATTGATAGTGTGACCAATCTAAATGATTCATGCACAATCCATGAATAAAGATGACGATATGACCATTAAGTTCACCTTGTTGTACGGAACCATAATGGTCATATAAAGTCATGGGTAAACCCATAGGATTATGATTTTCTAATAAATAGTCGCCGAATATGCCATTGAGTGCTCCAAGAAGAAAATGTAGTTTTGGCGTTAATGGCTTTTCATGCAATTTTGGAAATTTTTCAATAATATGTCGTAGGCTCGGTGCTAAATAATGGCTACCATAATTTTGTAATGAGTCGAATGAATGTTTATAAAAATTTTGCACATAAGATTTTTTTTGTAATTGTTGGGTTTTATATAGATTAAAACCAAATAGACTCACTGCTATTTCGCGTTGAATGGCTAAAATAATTTCACGGACTACATTACTAATCGGTGTACTAACCAGCTGTGCAAGACCTTCGAGCACATCTGCTTGACTGGGAGGTGTCTGATCCCATTTACAATAGGTTTCATGTAGGGGGGTTAAGCTAGCCATTGTGATTTGTATCCTCTCATTTGAAGAAACACTTTATTTTCATTTGCATTCACGGTATAAATTTGGGGTTATATACGTTATTTCTTTTCCTTTGCTGAAGCATATAGTTCTATTTATATAAACTTTAATTTTTATCTGTGCAATTAAAAAAGAGTGACTTATTTGATGAAACTATTGTATATATTTTAACTAGTATTTGCAAAATATGAATATTATTTATTTGCATGGCTTTTTAAGTAATTCAAATTCGGTCAAAGGTATATTGTTAAAAAGATATATTGAACAATATACTGAGCATCAAATTTATTTACCAGATTTGAATATGCCACCATTACAGGTGTTAGAGGAACTTTCCTTGCAGATTCAACAATTAGAACAAGTTGTTTTAGTAGGAAGTAGTTTAGGGGGATTTTATGCTACGCAATTGGCGAGTCGCTATCATCTTCCAGCAGTGATGATTAATCCTGCGATTCAACCTTGGATATTATTTAGAAAATTATTTGGTCAAGATAAAATCCCATTGAAAGTGACAGAGCAATGGACATTAGATGATACTCAATTAAATGATTTAGAACAGCTTGCAGCACCATTTGTGCAAGATGCAAGCAAAGTGCTCGTGTTATTACAACAAGATGATGAAATTTTGGATTATCGCGAAGCACAGCGTTATTATAGCGCAGTAACACATCAGTCCATGCTGATTACTGAAACAAAAGGCAATCATGGAATGGATAATTTTGCAGAAAAAATCCCCATGATTATTCAGTTTTTATCGGACAGCATAAAATAAGGAAACCGAAACACGTGTCTCAATATACGGCTCAATCACTTGAAGTTTTATCTGGTTTAGATCCAGTACGTCGTCGTCCTGGTATGTACACTGATACGTCACGTCCAAACCATTTGGCACAGGAAGTGATTGATAATGCGGTCGATGAGGCACTTGCAGGTCATGCAAATAAAATTACCGTAACAGTATATAAAGATGGTTCATTGTCTGTAGAAGATAATGGCCGTGGTATGCCTGTCGACATTCATCCTGAATATGGTCAAAGTGGTATTGAAATTATTTTAACCAAGCTTCATGCGGGTGGTAAGTTCAGCACCGATAATTATCAATTTTCAGGTGGTTTGCACGGGGTAGGTATTTCGGTTGTAAATGCTTTATCTCATCGTGTGGAAGTTCAAGTTCAGCGCCAAGGTAATTTATATAAGATGGCGTTTGAAAATGGTGATCCTGTTTCTGGATTAGATATTTTAGAAGGTAAAGCACCTAAACGTGCAACAGGTACTACTGTTCATTTTTGGCCAGATGAAAAATATTTTGATTCACCAAAATTTGCTTTAAAAGCATTGAAACATAATTTAAAAGCCAAAGCTGTTTTAGCTGCTGGTTTAGAAATTACGTATATTGATAAAATTAACGATGAAAAAATCGTTTGGCAATTTGAAAATGGGCTTGTCGATTATTTAATGGATGAGCTTGAAGATCGTGAAATTGTGCCTGCACCTGCTTTTGTGGCGAATGGTGAAGCGGAAAGAGCCAGTGCAGAATTTGCGATTTGTTGGAATGCTGAGGGTGGCGAACAAATTCAAGAAAGTTATGTGAATTTAATTCCAACAGCTCAAGGCGGTACGCATGTAAATGGTTTACGTTCAGGTGTAACGGATGCGATTCGTGAGTTCTGTGAATTACGTAATTTATTACCACGTAATTTAAAACTTACTGCAGAAGATGTTTGGGATGGAGTGAACTATATTCTGTCGTTGAAGTTTCAAGAGCCTCAATTTTCAGGTCAAACAAAAGAACGCCTTTCAAGCCGTGAGGCGTCAGCTGTAGTTTTAAATATTGCTAAAGATGCTTTTGCATTGTGGTTGAACCAAAATTCAGACGTAGCAATGCAATTGGCTGAAATGGTGATTGCTAAGGCAGGACGTCGTTTAAAAGCTGCGAAAAAAGTTGAACGTAAAAGAATTGTTTCAGGTCCAGCATTACCTGGTAAGTTGGCAGATTGTGTGGGTCATACTTTAGAAGAATCTGAACTATTTATTGTGGAAGGTGATTCTGCGGGTGGTTCTGCAAAACAAGCACGAGATAAAAATTTCCAAGCGATCATGCCGATTCGCGGGAAAATTTTAAATACGTGGGAAGTTTCTTCAGATGAGGTTTTAGCATCTCAGGAAGTACATGATATTGCGATTGCAATTGGTGTAGATCCAGGTTCTGATGATTTATCAGAATTACGTTATGGTAAGGTATGTATTCTGGCCGATGCAGATTCTGATGGCTTACACATTGCGACTTTATTGTGTGCATTGTTTGTGAAGCATTTCCCAACATTGGTTGAGGAAGGGCATTTGTTTGTTGCAATGCCACCGCTGTACCGTATTGATGATGCTAAAGATGTTCACTATGCCTTAGATGATGAGGAATTAGAGGCGATTTTGAAAAAATGTAAAGCCAAGAATCCTCAAATTACACGATTCAAAGGTTTGGGTGAGATGAATGCGAGTCAGCTTCGTGAAACTACAATGGATCCTGATACTCGTCGTTTAGTACAGTTAGATTTAGATGATAGCCAATTCACAGCAGGTTTATTAGATAAATTACTTGCAAAGAAACGTTCATCTGATCGTAAATTATGGTTAGAACAAAAAGGTAATTTGGCAGACATTACTGTCTAAATTTCATATAAAAAAGCCCACAATGTGGGTTTTTTTTATGAAATTTATACTTCACAAAGTGAGCAGTTTACACCACGACAATTATGTAAAACTGAGTTTCGAGCGCTATTTTTTTGTGTTCCCGGTCCACCAACCAATGGACCTGCTAATTGTTCTGCTCCTGAATTAGGTCGCCATTTAGTTTTCATATTGATTTGTTGATGACCTGTGATCATTGGTTTAGCTAGAGTTTGTTGTTTGCAATATTGGCATTCAATAGTATCTGTTGAAATACGGGCAATAGGAACTCGTTGTTCAAAAATTCCTTCACAATGTTCACAACGGAAATCGTATAACGGCATCTCTAATACTCCAATATAAATGCATTTAAAAAGTGGATAGTGAATGAATGCGATAATCACTATCCAATAAACTCAATTTTTTTTAAAATTATGGATCATCAACTTAGCGTTTATGTCCCCAGAATTTATTATCGTTTAATGCACCTTGCGGCAAGATGTTTTGCTCAAAAATAGATGTTGGTAAAGAAACCGTACAAGCACAGTTTGGAATATCGACAATACCTCCAATACGACCTTCAACAGGTGCAGCCGTTAATAACATATAGGCTTGTGAGCCTGTAAAACCAAAGTTTTCTAAGTATTTAATGGCTTTTAAGCATGCTTGGCGATATGCCACTGTTGCATCTAAATAGTAGTTCACACCATCTTCAACGCTAATACCTTCAAAGGTTAGCCATTGATCGTAAGCTGGGCGTACATTACTTGGAACGAAAATAGGTGAGTCGATATTATATTTCTCCATACCACCTTTAATCAGGTCGAAACCAACGCGTGTTACACCATCCATTTCAATGGCGCCACAGAAGCCAATTTCACCATCGCCTTGAGAAAAGTGTAAATCTCCCATGGAGAAGCCAGCACCTTTTTGATAAACAGGGAAATAAATACGACTACCTGCGGCAAGATCTTTGATATCTGTATTACCACCATGTTCACGCGGTGGTACGGTACGGGCTGCTTCTGCCGCCATACGATCAAATTCAGGACCTTTTACACCACGAAGTACCGCAGTCCGTGGATCTGGTGGGTTAGCTTGACCTTTTGGAACAAGTAATGCTTCACGACGGTTCCATTCTTTAAGTAAATCATGAGAAGGAAGTGTGCCCATTAAGCCTGGATGCTTTAGTCCTGCAATACGTACGCCCGGAATATGACGAGACGTTGCAAATAAGCCTTTTAAATCCCAAATGGCTTTATCTGCTTCGGGGAAATAATCTGCAAGAAAACCACCACCATTTTCTTTGGCAAAGACACCTGAAAAACCAACATCTGAAATGGGTTGAATATCAAGTAGGTCAATTACCAAAAGATCACCCGGTTCAGCACCTTCTACATAAAAAGGACCTGTTAATGGATGAGCTCTGGTTAAGTCCACATTTTTGACATCATCAATATCATCGGTATCTTTAATTTGGGCATCTAGAAAGTCTAAACTTTCAATTAAAATTTCTTCGCCCGGTTTGACTGATGTTAAAAATGGTAAGTCTGGGTGCCAGCGGTTATGTCCAATTTCCGCTTGTTCTGCAAGTGGTACCCCAGGCTTAATTTTAATATGTTGCATGATTTATCCCCTATGTGAAGGTCAAATAAAGCTTAGTTTTTTGTGTTGTGTGTAATGTCATGAATTAGTGAATTTGAATGGGAAATAGAAAGTTCTATTTGTTGTGATTGAAGAGTTAAACGTGTTCCATCAAAATCGATTTGGATATGATCTGCATCAGGATGTTGCATAATAAATCGAGCTAATTGTGGCTCAATTAATACGCGAAAACGACGACTTAAACCACGAGCACCAAAGCGAATATCATGTCCTGTAGATAAAAAGACAGTTGCTTTTTCACTTAATGAGACTGTTCGGCTTTGCTTTTGAAGGCGTTGATTAAGTTTTTCAACTTCCAGATCTACAAGTGTTGAAACGAACTCTGATGGCACAGCGTGATAATGCAAAATTCGTTCAATACGATTTAAAAATTCAGGATCAAACTTTTTATGTAAAGCACGTTCAGTAATTTGTGAATCATCCAATTTGCTAAATTCAGCGAGCTTTTGGATAGGTTTTGGAAGTTTAGATAGTAACTTCAAGCGTGCTTGTGCTTCTTTAGCACCAATATTACTGGTCATAAAAATAAGGCAATTTTTAAAGTCTAAGGTTTTTGTTCCTGCTGTAAGTTTTAATGTTCCTGTATCGAGAACATTGAGCAAACCACGAATGACCTCTGTACTGGCTTTTTCAATTTCATCAAATAAAACAATGCCCGGTTTTGAAAAACTACCTTGTAAATGTGCTTCATCAAATAAAGTATTACCTTCTTTTGAACCCACATAACCTGGGGGTGCACCTGTTAATGCAGCTGCATAATGTTCTTGTGCCAGTGTATTCATATCAATGCGGCAAAAAGCATCAGGCTTTCCATGTATGGCTTCTGCAATTAAGCGCACAGTTTCAGTTTTTCCTACACCAGTTGGACCAAGCATCAATGTGACAGCCAATGGACGATGTGAGGCATTAAAGTCAGCTTTGACTGTAATGAGCATATTTTCAATTTCATCAAGTGCGGCACTTTGTCCAATAATATGATCACGAAGATGTTTCATGACTTTTTCAGGATCAAAGCTAAAGCGAGAGGTACGTGCAATACGTTCTTTGCTTTGCATGTCATAACGTTGCTGAACTAAAGTTTCTTGATTTGCATTTATACGATCGCTGGCAAAAGTCATATGACGTACCTCCTTTGAATATATTGAAAATAATTAAGATGCTTCTTTTTCTAAGCCCTCATGAGGTAAGTTCCCAATTGGACATTCGGCAACGCCAATGGTTGAGCGCGTAATTTTTTCAACATTTTCTTGTGCTTTTTGGGCATCCAATACCCATGTTTTGTAGAAGTCGAAAGGACAATCTGCAACGCCTTTATCACCATCTCCATTGTTATAAACACCGGTATAACCACGATGTAATAATTTGAATAAATGGTTTTGAGATTGGTCGTATTTACGTGCATCTCGGATTTCATGAAGAGATAATTGTGCATATTGAATGCCGTTTTCTTCAGTGCCACATTCACCTAAGGTACGGCCGTCAAAGCCAACAACTGCTGAATGACCGAAGTAGGTGTAAACACCATCAAAACCAGTACAGTTTGCAACGGCAACATAGACGTTATTTGCCCATGCCATACATTTCGCCATATTGATTTGCTGTTCAGCAGCAGGATACATATAGCCTTGGCAACGTACGACAAGTTCAGCGCCTTTCATGGCACAGTCACGCCAAATTTCAGGATAATTACCATCATCACAGATGATCAAAGACATTTTGATGCCTTTAGGACCTTCGGTAACGTAAGTTGTATCGCCAGGACACCAACCTTCAATTGGACACCAAGGAATGATTTTGCGGTACTTTTGAACAATTTCCCCTTTGTTGTTAATCAGAATTAATGTGTTATAAGGAACTTTATGAGGATGCTCTTCGTGCTGTTCTCCAGTAATTGAAAAGACACCCCAGACATTTGCTTCAATACATGCTTGTGAAAAAATTGCAGTTTCATCACCGGGAATAGTCGCTGCTGTTTCCATCATTTCATTTGGGTCATACATGATGCCCATCGTGCTATATTCTGGAAAAACAACTAGGTCCATACCAGGAATCCCTTGTTTAATTCCTTTTAGCATTTCAGCAATGTTTTTCGCATTTTCTAGAACTTCAGCTTTTGTGTGTAAACGTGGAATTTTATAATTTACAACTGCTACACCAACGGTATCAGGACTGCTTGAAATATCACCATGACGCATGTTAAACACTCCTATTTTTGATAAATTCAAATTAAATTTTATGTTGAGAGTTTCGCGTGAAAAGTGCCGTAGCAAAATACGTTGAATTGCGTATATGGGCATGAGATCCATTACGGCACTTCATTCAAAGTAAAAGGAATTTTTTAAGGAATGAATAACGTTTTGTGAAGCAATAGGATTGTTTTGTATAAGGTGATACGTATTTAAAATATGAAATAGAAGTAAATTAGATTAAAAATATTTTAATTATTGAGTTGTAGAGAATAAAAAATCCCTCAGAAAACTAAGGGATAGATTTCAAAAAATTAAACTGAAAGGTATTTACTAATCGTAGCTTCATCTACATTTTCACGAATATTCTCGTAAGCAAATTTACCTTTATCTAATACAAAGAAACGATCTGCCATTGCCATAGTAAAGCTGAGAACTTGTTCAGAAACAACAATCGTTAAATCACGCTGATCTCGAATTTCTTTTAAGGTTTTCGCAATATCTTTAATAATAGAGGGCTGAATACCTTCGGTAGGTTCATCAAGTAGTAAAACTTTGGGGTTTGTTGCCAATGCACGTGCAATGGCAAGCTGTTGTTGTTGTCCACCCGATAGATTTCCACCCTTACGTTTTCGCATGTCCCAAAGTACTGGGAAAAGCTCATAAAGATCATCGGGAACTTTTCCATGTGCTGAAGCGGGTAAACCTGTTTGAATATTCTCTAAAACAGACATGGTAGAAAAAATCATACGACCTTGTGGAACATAAGCCACACCATTTTCTACACGTTGGTATGGATCGAGTTTTTCTAAATTTTTTCCATCGAGTTTAATTTCACCTTGCGTATTTTTAATATCACCAATAAGTGTTTTGAAAAGAGTGGTTTTTCCCATCCCATTTCGTCCCATAATTGCAACAATTTCTTTAGGCTTAATGATGAGTTCTAGATTATGAATGACTTGACTTTGTTTATAACCAGAACACAAAGATTGAATTTCTAATAAACCGCTCATAGCATCTCCTTAGTGTCCTAAATAAACTTCAATAACTTTAGGGTCGTTTTGTACATCATCCATTTTCCCCGCAGCTAAAATTTTACCTTGATGAAGAACAGTTACTTTATCTGCAATGGTTTTCACAAATTCCATGTCATGTTCAATGACTAAAACTGAACGTCCCACACTAATTTCTTTAAGTAATTGAGCAGTTTGTTCACGCTCAGAAACACTCATTCCTGCAACAGGCTCATCTAGCATGAGTAGTTCAGGATCTTGCATAAGCAACATCCCAATTTCGAGCCACTGCTTTTGTCCATGAGAAAGGAGGGCAGATGGTGTATCAAGAAAATCTGTTAAGAAAATTTTTGCAGCAATTTCTTGAATACGGTCTTCAACATCTTTGGTTCTACGGAAAAATAAAGAACCAAATACATTACGACCACGTGGAAATGACATTTCTAAATTGTCATAAACACTTAAATTTTCATAAATATTCGGGTTTTGAAATTTACGCCCAACGCCTTTACGAACAATTTCAAATTCACGTAATTTAGTCAGTTCAATATCATTAAATTTAATAGAACCAGAAGTTGCTTTTGTTTTTCCGCAAATGAGATCGAGAACAGTGGTTTTTCCTGCACCATTAGGGCCAATAACAACATGAACTTCATCTTTATCTAAATAAAAGTTTAGATCACTGACGGCTTTGAAGCCATCAAACGATACCGTAAGATCTTCAATGACCAAGACGGGTTTATTCATTTCTACACCGATGGGTTTCATTTTACACATCCTTCAGTAATAGGCTGAACATCTTGATCAGAATTATGATTTGGTGGTGGAGAGGATTGATCGATGGTTTTCTTTTTAATGAAGAGTGGACGTACATATTTTTCATATACTCCCGCTAAACCATTAGGTAAGAACATCACAACACCAATGAATAAACCACCTAAAAGGAATAGCCATAATTCAGGGAAAGCTTCGGAAAAGTAGGTTTTCCCTAAATTTACGAGAATTGCACCGTAAACTGCACCGAGAAGAGATAAACGACCCCCAACAGCAGCTAAAATCACCATCTCAATGGAAGGTACAATGCCAATAATAGTGGGTGACATAAAGCCGACTTGTAGCGTAAACATGGCACCGCCAATTGCTGAAACTACTGCGGCAAAACAGAAAATAAAGATTTTATACATTGCTACGTTATAGCCAGAAAAACGGACACGTTCTTCTTTATCTCGCATTGCCGAAAGTAATCTGCCCAATTTAGAACTAAGCACAAAGCGGCTAATCATAATCACAGCAATTAGTAATAAGGCATTGATATAGTACAAAATATATTTGGCTTCATCGGTGCGGATATCCCAACCGTGTAGTGTTTTTAAATCTGTAATACCGTTAATGCCACCTGTAAAACCTTGTTGACCAATAATGAGAATCGTTAAGATGGCAGCAATTGCTTGCATGATAATTGAGAAGTAAACATCACCTACACGACGTGTAAACATGGCAAAGCCAATAATAAATGCCAGTAAAATAGGAATAACAATAATGGCAAATAAGGTAAAACCAAAGCTATGGAAGGGTTCCCAAAAACTAGGTAGGCTCGTGACTTGATTCCAATCCATAAAGTCAGGAATACCTGGTGTAGTTTGAGCTGCTGTACTTTGCATGTCTGAAGCTTCAAGCTTTAAGAACATTGCCATACAATAGCCACCAACACCAAAGAAAATGCCTTGACCTAAACTTAAAATACCGCCGTGTCCCCAACATAGCACTAAGCCAATGGCAACGAATGCAAATGTTAAATATTTGCCCATTAAATTAAGACGGAAAATATCAAGAAACATGGGCATAACTAGCAAGATTAATACTGCCAAAATAGCTAAGCCGATCGCACCTTCTTTTCCGCCTAAAAAGGCATTCAATGGATTATTCATATCAATCTCTCCTGAATACCTATTTACGTACTTTTATTGAGAACAAACCTTGAGGACGAAGCATCAAGATAATGATGACCGTTGCTAAGGTAATGACTTTTGCAACAGATCCTGAAAGGAAGAATTCTAAAATTGATTGTGCTTGAGCAATACTGAATGCTGATGCAATTGTGCCAAGTAAACTTGCAGCGCCACCAAAAACAACCACCAAGAAGGTATCGACAATATATAAAGAGCCAGCAGTTGGACCTGTTGAACCAATCGTAGTGAATGCAGCTCCTGCAATTCCTGCCAAGCCACAACCTAGAGCAAAAGTTAAACTATCAACGCGCTTTGTATTAATCCCTACAGCACCACTCATAAAACGGTTTTGGTTGGTTGCGCGAAGTTGTAAACCCCAACGAGAGCGATAAATCAGGAAATAAACAAAAGCAGTGACAAGTAAAGTCACACCAACAAGGAATAAGCCATTGATTGGAATATCAATTGTTTCTGTTGGTTGATATGAACCCATTAACCAATCTGGTAGTGTTGGGCTGACTTCCTTTGGCCCGAATATTGAACGGAAAATTTGCTGCATAATTAAGCTAAGCCCCCATGTTGCAAGGAGCGTATCCAGAGGGCGTTGGTAAAGCCGACTAATCATGAGTCGTTCAACCATATAGCCCACAATTCCAGCAGTTAGAAATGCAGCCACAATGGCAATAATGAAATAATAAGGAAGTAATTCAGGGAAATAGCTTTCTGTTAATGTAGAGAGTACAAACGTCGTATAAGCACCAATAGTGAGGAACTCCCCATGTGCCATATTAATAACGCCCATTTGTCCAAAAATAATTGCAAGGCCTAGTGCCATTAATAACAGCACACAGAATACTGATAGACCATTAAAGCCTTGCATCGCAAATATTGCACCGAATTCTGCAAATGATAAATCCATCGCATCATCCTCCAAGCTTTAAATAAAATGTGTGGAATAAAAATCAGGAGAAATAATTTCTCCTGATATTTGGGCTGTTATTAGTAGCCTTTAGGGAAAGGATTTGGTTTGATTAGATCTTTAGTTTCATAAACCACTTTGAATTGACCATTTGGAAGTGCTTGACCAATGCGTGATCTGCTCCAAACATGGTGGTTTGCATCAATTTTGACATAGCCTTCAGGTGCTGTTTTTAAATCAATACCAGGAGATGCTTTAGTCACTTTCGCAACATCGAAGCTACCTGCTTTTTCAACTGCTGCCTTCCATAACCATGGACCTAAATAGGCAGCTTGAGTTACATCACCAACAACAGCTTTAGGACCATATTTTGCTTTAAATGCTTTTACAAATGCGATGTTATTTGGATTGTTAATACTTTGGAAATACTTCATTGAAGAGTAGAAATCAGCCATGTTTTCACCGCCAATTCCAAGTAACTCATCTTCAGTTACAGAGAATGTAAGAAGCGTTTGTTTCTTACCAGTTACTCCAGCTGCTTTTAATTGTTTATAGAATGAAACGTTTGATCCACCAACCACAGCAGTCACAATTGCATCAGGCTTTTTCAATTTTGTTTTATTGATAAGTGAACCAAATTGAGTATGACCAAGAGGGTAGTATTCTTCACCTACGACTTTACCTTTAAGTACTTTTTCAATATGCGTACGTGCAATTTTCATTGTGGTACGTGGCCAAATATAGTCAGAGCCAATAAGATAGAAAGTTTTTGCTTTTTTCTCACGTGCTAACCAATTTAATGATTCTAAAACCTGTTGAGTTGATTCTTGACCTGTATAAATAACATTTTTAGATTGTTCTAAACCTTCATAAAATGTTGGGTAATACAATAATGAGTTATTACGCTCAATGATTGGTAGTACTGCTTTACGTGATGCAGATGTCCAGCAACCAAAAATTGCAGCAACGCGGTCTTTTTCCGTTAATTTACGAGCTTTTTCTGCGAAAGTTGGCCAATCCGATGCACCATCTTCCTGAATAATTTTAATTTGTCGCCCTAGAATACCGCCTTGCTTATTAATTTGTTCAATCGCGAGACGTTCAGCCTGAATTGCACCTGTTTCAGAAATTGCCATGGTGCCTGTCGCTGAGTGTAATTGACCAACGTAAACAAATTTATCTGTGACATTAAGCTTAGTAGTATTTACTTTTGCTGTTGCAGGAACGCTACTGGCACTGACGACCAAAGGTGCCATTAAAAATGGAACAGCGATCAAGCCTGCAAGTAAATGAGAAGTTTTTACTTTTAGTTTTAAAGACATGTGGATTCCCCCGAAGCTAAATCAATGTATTGGCGCTTTTAAATCGAATGCGCTTGGTATGCATTCAAGCCTAAGGGGAGTTGATGACTGAGCATATACGTTACTTTACGTATATCAATGCGTATAAAAAATGATCTTTTTTGTTCATGTTATAGGCATGTTTTTTGCTGTTCGATTGCTGCATAAATTCAGAAAATTTAGATTGCGTTATGGACTCTAATACTCGTTCAAATCAAGCTCCACAGCGTGTGATCCCAACACGAAGAAAATATAATACGTGGGTTGTAGATGAAAGTATTGAAGATTACGCACTTCGCTATGCACCTCAATCTGTTCGTAAGTGGTCTTTATGGACAGTAACTAATACAGCATTAGCCGCAGTCAGTTTTCTTGCTATGGAAGCATTGGGTGCAACCATGCTTTGGCAATATGGTTTTAGCAATGCATTTTGGGCACTTGTTGTTGTTTCAATAATTATATTTTTGACAAGTTGGCCAATTGCTTATTATGCCGCGAAATATAATGTAGATATTGATTTACTCACCCGTGGTGCAGGTTTCGGTTATATTGGTTCATCTATTACATCTGTCATTTATGCAAGTTTTACCTTTATCTTTTTTGCTTTTGAAGCTGCCATTATGGCATTGGCTTTAGAATTGGGCTTAGGTATACCACTGAGTATCGGTTACTTACTATCTGCACTCATTATTCTTCCACTTGTTGTTAAAGGCATTGGTTTTATTAATAAAGTACAAGCAATTACACAACCAATTTGGATTTTTTTATTGTTATTGCCATGGTGTTTTGTTTTGGTGAAACACCCTACGCTTATTCATGATATTGCACTTATGTCGGGCGTAAAAAGTGAAAGCGCTGGTTTTAATCTGGTCTTTTTTGGTGCGTCTTGTACAATTTTATTTGCACTTGTGACCCAAATTGGGGAGCAGGTTGATTATCTTCGATTTTTACCAAATAAAAAAAATATTCAAAAAAAATGGAATTGGGCCGTATTTTTAGGAGGTCCAGCATGGATTTTAGCAGGCTTCATAAAAATTTTTATGGGCATGCTATTAATGGTTTTAGCCTTGGAATACTTAGTACCAAGCAGTGCATTAAGTAATCCTAATTACTTATATTGGATTGCTTATCAGCAGGTGGTAGATCATCCAGAAGTTGCATTATTTTTAACTGTTTTATTTGTATGCATTGCTCAAATTAAAATTAATGTGACGAATGCTTATGCAGGTTCTTTGGCATGGTCTAACTTTTTTGCACGACTTACACATAGCCATCCTGGGCGAGTTGTTTGGCTAGTATTTAATATTTTTATTGCATTACTTTTGATGGAATTGGGAGTTATTCATGCAGTCGAAGGTGTGTTAGGACTATATAGTAATGTTGCTTTGGCATGGGTAGGGACCTTAGTTGCTGATCTTATTATTTGTAAGCCTTTAGGCTTAAGCCCGAAAGGAATTGAATTTAGACGAGCTTATTTATATGACATTAATCCTGTTGGGGTAGGTAGTTTATTTATCGCAACCTTGCTTTCTATTTTATGCTACTTAGGTGTTTGGGGTGAAGTTGCTAAAGCATTAGCGGGTTTTATTGCACTAGGAACAGCATTAATTTGTGTGCCTTTAATTGCCTATTTAACTCAAGGTAAATATTACATTGCACGTAAAGTCCCTGAGCTAACATTTCTTCATATTCAAAAATGTGGTGTTTGCGAACATGAATATGAAGCTGCAGATATGGCAGATTGTCCTGCATATAACAATCAAATTTGCTCTTTATGTTGTACCTTAGAAGCAAGATGTCATGATTTGTGTAAGCCAAAGGCAAGATGGTTTTATCAACTTCGTATTTTTGCTTCTCAATTTTTACCTAAACGATGGCTACAATATTTAAATACACGTCTTAGTTTGTATCTTTCTTTAGTGTTAATGCTAAGTGTTGTCTTGGCTGTAAGCTTAAGTTTGGTTTATTTACAAGAAGTATCCCAAGCAGGTTACTCTATTACACAGCAACATACTCTTTTTTCACTATTTATTCGCATTTATGTTGTTCTGTTTTTATTACTTTGTGTGGCGGCTTGGTGGCTAGTTTTAAACGATGAAAGTCGTCGGCAAGCACAGTTAGAAAGTAACACCCAAACTCGATTATTAATTGATGAAATAGAAGCACATAAAATTACAGATCGACAATTACAAGATGCAAAAATATTGGCTGAAAAGGCAAATGAAGCTAAAAGCCGTTATGTAATCGGAATTAGCCATGAATTAAGAACACCATTGAATAGTATTTTGGGATATAGCCAATTATTAAAAAAACAAGAAATCTTATCTGAACAAGGTGCTTCTGCATTAGATGTAATTAGTAGAAGTGGACAGCATTTAACATCCTTAATTGATGGATTATTAGATTTAGCTAGAATTGAAACGGGAAAAATTTCCTTAGATATGTCAAATGTCGATTTTAGAAATTTTTTACAGCAAATTACTGATATGTTTGAGCCACAATTTGCTCAAAAAAATCTAAATTTTAAAGTAGAAATTAGTGAAAACATCCCTCAATACGTCAGAATTGATAAAAAAAGACTAAAACAAATTTTAATTAATTTATTAGGTAATGCTTTGAAATTCACTGTACAAGGTGACGTAATTTTTAAGGTCGATTATCGCTTTCAAACAGCTTATTTTGAAGTTCATGATACTGGTTGTGGTATTGCAGAGTCTGATCTTGAACGAATTTTTCAACCTTTTGAACGTGGAAAAAATGTGCTTCAAGGCAGTTTTATTGGCACTGGTTTGGGATTGCCAATCGTTAAATTATTGGTTGATATTTTGGGTGGTGAGTTGACTGTGAGTAGTCAGCTTAATCATGGATCTATATTTAAAATTAAACTTTATTTGCCATCTAAATCTGTCATTCATCCTATTGCAGATGTAGAAACGAACACGGTGACAGGTTATTCAGGTCAACGTCGAAAAATTTTAGTAGTTGATAATGAAGCAACAGATCGTGGTTTAGTTCTTAATTTTTTAAAACCTTTAGGATTTGTTTTAGAAGAGGCTGAATCAGGTTTAGAGTGCTTAAGAAAAGTTCCTGTGTTTCAACCAGATTTGATTTTAATGGATTTAAGTATGCCGTTATTGGGGGGCTGGGAAACTGCAAAATTATTGCGTCAAAATAAAATGACAAATGTTCCAATTATTATTATTTCAGCTGATGCAAATGAACGATTACAAAATCCTGAAACAGAAGTTCTAAATGAGGATTTTTTGGTAAAACCTGTCGATCTTAATTTATTACTGAATAAAATTGGCGATAAATTGGGACTTTCTTGGCTTCATCAGCATGAAAATTTAGAACAAATAAATTATGAAAAAATATTAGAACAAGAACATTTTATGGATGAAGAAAAACCTACTTTTTATACAACAGGTAGCATGACGTTAGAAGATGCAATTCAGCAATTAGAACAACATTTGAGTATTGGCTTTATTCGAGGAGCAAAAGCTTTATTGGCACAATGTATGCAAGATTTTATCCAGTTTGAGCCCTTATGGAGGCAAATTGAGCAAGACTTAAAACACTTCGATTGTGAAAATGCCATTCAGAGATTACAAGCACAATTAGAATCACGAAAACTTGAAAGAAGAGGAAAATAGCACATGCTAGAAAGTATTTTAATTGTTGATGATATTCCTGAAAACTTGAGTTTATTGCATGAAAGTTTAGATCAGGCAGGTTATCAAGTTTTAGTGGCTACGAATGGTTTTAGCGCAATAGAAATAGCACATCGTTCACAACCTGATATGATTTTACTTGATGGTAGTATGCCTGAAATGGATGGTTTTGAAAGTTGTATACAACTTAAGGCGAGCCCTGTTACTGCACATATTCCAGTTATCTTTATGACAGGTTTGACTGAAACAGAATATATTGTAAAAGGCTTCCAAGTTGGAGGGGTTGATTATGTTACAAAGCCTTTAAATATTGATGAAGTACAAGCACGAGTTAAAACACACTTATTACAAGCGCGTTTAATGCATCAACAAAAGCAAATGCTAGATGCGACAGGAAGTGCAATTTTGTCGTTAAATTTAAAGGGAGAGATTATTTGGCAAACCCCAATTGTGAAAGAGTTATTACAACGTTACCAAGTGAATATCGAACAGTTTCAAAGCGTTTTAAGACAATGGTTACAAGATCTCATTCAGCATCCCAATCATTCAAGTTTTATGTATGGGCAATATGGTCAAGAACAGATTCAATTGAATTTATTAACTAAAATTGACAATAATTATTCACAAAGAAATGTATTAATACAATTAAAAGAACAAAGCCAAATGCCGAGTATTGAAGATATTATGCAGGCCTGTTCGAACTTAACTCCTCGGGAGGCAGAGGTGATGCACTGGGTGACAATGGGAAAAACAAACAGAGATATTGCTGAAATTTTATCGTTAAGTCCTCGTACCGTGAATAAACATTTAGAGCATGTTTTTGAAAAACTCTATGTTGAAACGAGAACAGCCGCTGTATTACATGTGATGTCAGCATGTCAAAATCTAACAACAGCATAATTTCGTCAATATATTCTAATTTTAAGTATGTAATTATAAGAATAATTGAATAGGTGTTGGAAACTCATAAATATCACAATTCGGTTCTGTACCAATTCGATCAACAACTGCAAAATTGCTTGGGCTTTCTAATGTTAATAATGGATGGTGCCAAGTTCCTATCTGATAATTTACACCCTGAGAACCATCAGTAATAAATGCTTTGATTTTTGATAAATCAGGTTTATGTTCATCTAAATTTGGCGCAACAACAATTAAAAAGGGTTGTCCTTGCATTGGAATAAAAGCTTGGGAACCTTTAGGATGACGTTCTAGCATTGAGATTGAAAAAGGAACCAATGTTTTTTTTATATTTCTAAAAATACTGATCCCAATTTTTGAATTTCCATTTGTTTTAAGATCTGCAAGTGCATGATAACGTTCTGTATGTTTATTATTGATATGAAAAAAGTCATGTCCATCACAACTAATGACTTCACCAAAAGGAGCAAAGCCTTCTTGCGTAAGATGTTGAATTTTAATTGCAGTTACCATTACCAAATTCCAAAGAAGAAAAATATAAAAATAAACTCATATGGCTTCTTTTATTGGCATCTTATTTTGAATGTTCAAATAACAGCACAATAAAAGAAGATATAAGTTGTACGTGTTTTTACTCGTGAAAATAAGTGATTAATTCACTATATTTCCCCATAAGCGAATACGGCTAATACCACCATCTGGAATCATATTTATCCGAATGTGGGAGATTTTTTCATGTTGTAAAATTTCATGAATATAATGATGAATATGATCCATTTGCATTGCTTGAGCTTCGAGTAAAAATGGCCAGAACATACTTTGTGGAATTAATTGAGGATCTGTTGCATCTTCAATATAAATCGCTTGAATAGAAACTTCAGCAGGGTAATTTCCTTTAAAATGAGCCGTATCGATATCAATTTTTTCAATTTTACCCGCTTGACCTAATGCAATAATGCACCAGTCGAATCCAGGTGAGCGACGACGTTTTGTTTCCCAGCCATCCCCCATATTTATGCCACGACCAGGATTAATTAAATTACGTGGATGTCCAAAGTGTGCATCACTAAAAGCAATAATTCGACCACCATTTTCTAGTGCAATTAAATCTAAAGTTTGTGATTGATCTTTAATTTGAATTTGGACTTCACCATATACGCGAAAACGTGCAATTCCACCATCAGGAAAAATATTTAGTCGGACATGTGTAAATGTGGAATTAGAGGAAATATCAAATAAGTGGTGTTGACTTGGTCCTAATATTGTATTTGTAAGAATAGGTTGCCATTCTGCATCAGATAGATCACCTGTTGGTGCATAGCATGC
Organism: Acinetobacter equi; assembly: GCF_001307195.1. Lineage (NCBI taxonomy): Bacteria > Pseudomonadati > Pseudomonadota > Gammaproteobacteria > Moraxellales > Moraxellaceae > Acinetobacter > Acinetobacter equi. The sequence continues at coordinate 993,573 of NZ_CP012808.1, forward strand.
TTCAACACTCGTAGAAGCAGGATAATTTCCTGTGAAAAATGTTGTATCAATATCTAATGCTTTAATTTTTCCTGCAACCCCCAATTGAACAATTGCCCAATCATATCCAGAATGGCGCTTACGACGAGTTTCCCATCCATCCATCCATTTGCCATGATCATCAAATTTATCTTCAACAAAAATAGGTGCATCAAATTGCAACATACGTTTAGCTTCAGCAAAGAATTCATCTGAGCAATCTATGATTTTTGCACCAATTCGGAGATCTGCAAAGTTGGTGAGTTGCTGTATTGGTGCAGGAATTTCAAAAGAAGGTGCGTGGAGTATTGCCATTTTATTTTCCATTTGTGCTTTATATAGTGTGACTATTCATTTAAATAATGAGCATCACGATATCGTGATACAAAACAATGCATATTGAAAAATAAATGCACAGCGTGTGCCAACATTTCAAATCAGTACTGCAAATTTAAAAAATGGCATGTTTTTCGCTTTAACACTCTTAGAAATCTAAAAATTAACACAGGAGTTTTAAATGAAAATTGCAATTATTGGTGCAGGAATGGGAGGCTTAACAACAGGAATTGCATTAAAAAAATTTGGACATGATGTAAAAATTTATGAGCAAACTGAAAAAATTTTGCCAGTTGGAGCCGCAATTTCACTTTGGTCAAATGGAGTAAAGTGTTTGAATTATTTGGGGCTAACACATCAATTAGCTCAATTAGGAGGTCAAATGAATGACCTTGCATATATTGATGGTCTAACTGGCGATGTAATGACGCAATTTAGTCTACAACCCTTGATAGAAGAAGTTGGACAGCGCCCTTATCCTGTTGCTCGTGCTGATTTACAAAACATGCTAATGGATGAATTTGGTCGAGAGGATATTTACTTATCTAAAAAAATGGTGTCATTACAAGACTATGAAAATACTGTAAAAGTCCAATTTTCAGATCTCACAGAAATAGATGTCGATTTATTAATTGGAGCAGATGGAACGCACTCGATTACTCGGACATATGTTTTAGGGAAGCAAGTTGAGCGACGTTATGCAGGCTATGTGAATTGGAATGGACTCGTTGAAATTTCAGAAGATATTGCACCTGCAATGCAATGGACAACTTTTGTTGGTGAGGGAAAACGCGCATCCTTAATGCCAGTTGCAGATCACAGGTTTTACTTTTTCTTTGATGTTCCGCTGCCATCAGGTTTAGATAATGATCGTATGCAGTATAAGTCATTATTAAAAAAATATTTTTCAGGATGGTGTCCACAAGTTCAAAAGCTTATTGATGCTATTGATGAGCAGAAAACAAATCGTGTAGAAATTCATGATATTGATCCATTCATGCAATTCTACAAGGGAAGAGTTGTGATTGTTGGAGATGCAGCGCATAGCACGACACCAGATATTGGACAAGGTGGATGCCAGGCGATGGAGGATGCTATTTATTTGGCACGATCTTTGCAGATTAATACTCTGAGTTTGGAAGACTCATTAAGGAGATATCAGAACAAGCGTAACGAACGCACTACGGAGATGGTGTTACGTGCACGTAAACGTTGTGATGTAACTCATATGAAGGACGAAAAAATAACGACAGCATGGTATGAAGATTTAAAAACAGAACAAGGGCCACATATCATGCAGGGGATTATTAATAATATTGTGGGGAATCCTTTGGATTAATTATAACAACAGTATAATTAAAACGATAAGATTTACAGCAAGGGGAGGCTTAAAGCCTCCTTATTTTTTATTCTTCAAATCGTAATTGCATTAGGACTAAGTCACGCCATTTCCCAAATTTTTTGCCTACTTCAGGCATATACCCTGTATGTTTAAAGCCTAATTTTTCATGGAGATAGATTGAAACTAAATTTTCATGATCAATGCCAGCCACCATGACATGAACATTATGCTGTTTTGCATAGTCAATTAAACTTTGCAAGAGTAATTTCCCCAGCCCTTGACCTGTATATTCTGGTGAAACATAAATAGAATGTTCAACGGTATGACGGTATCCTGTAAAAGATCGAAATGAGGAATAATCTGCATAGCCTGCAACTTTTTGTTTTTTAGTATCTTCTATGACGAAAAATGGAAAATTTTGAGCTTTGAGTTGTATGAGCATATTTTCAAAATGTGCTAAATCAAAAGGTTGTTCATTCCATGTTGAAAAGCCATGTTGTACTTCTGGATTATAAATGGCTTGTATTTCAGATAAATCTTTTAGTTCAGCAGGACGAATAATGAATGGGAGCATAGAAAAATCCAAATTTTTATGTCTATATATCGTATTTTAAAATATAAAAAAGCAAGATGATTATCTTGCTTTTTTTGTATTACTTATAAAATATAAATGCTTAGAAGTGATATTTCACTAAAGCACTTACATCATTTTGGTCTAAACCAGGGATACCGTATTTGTTATGCCATCTAGAGTATTCTACACCAAGATATAAACGAGTCTCTGGTGAAATATGACGACCAACGTTCCATTTCCATTGGCTAGTCCAGTTTAATTCGCTACGTGATCCAGGTTTAGTCGCTGAATCTTTTGTAGAGTTTGACCAGTCTAGGAAGCCATCAACAAGGAATTCTTCATTGCTAATTTTAAATGGAATACCATAGACGAATGTCAGTTGGTAATCATTTCTAATTTTATCGTTGTGTGCACGGTAAAGGTTTAATTGAGCATATTGGAAATATGGGATTTCTAAATCAAAACCAACACCATATAGGTAGTTATTGAAGTCATTTCCACCTTCCCAAGTCCCTGCAAGAAGTACATCTTTAATTGGACCTAGCTCTAATTTTTTACCACTGACAGCACCGAGACTTAAACGTGGCGAAGCCTCAAAATAAGTATCTTTACTAAAGTCATTATCTGTACGATCGACAAAACCAAAAAAATCACCATACTTTAATTTTGCTGTATATTCAGCAGTAATGGTGCTTTGGTTATTACTATCGTCCATATTATCTGGTAAGGCATAGTTTTTGCCATACAAGCCAGTTAGACTGAAGTCTTGCCAAATTGGAGCAGCGTGAGAGAGTGCAGCTATGGAAGAAAGCGCTACAACAGTAGCGAGTTGATTAAATTTCATAGAAGGTCGTTTCCCCAAGAAAAGCGTGTAAAGCATACATGTTATTAAGCAAAAATAAAGCCAAATAATAATTAAATTAAAAATTAATCAATAAATTTAACTTCCTCTATAACTAGAGTAAGCAAAGGGACTGATTAATAAAGGAATATGATAATGTTGTTGATCATTTTGTATTGAAAAATGAATAACAACTTTTGGATAAAAGGTTTCTAAACTTAGTGATTTATAATAGTTTTTAGTGAAAAATTCGAGTGAATAATCTCCAGTATTGATTTCATTTAGTGCAAAGTCTGTTGCAAGAATACGACCATCTTGATTGGTGAATGCCTGTGCAATTACTTTATTTTGATCGTCATATAGTTTTACAAGAACATCACTAGCAGGCGTACCTAAATATGTGTCAAGAATATGAGTACTAATCATTTTGAATTTCCTGTGTTAAACGTAGCAACGCGATTTCTAAAAGTTGTTGGTGCACAATTCGTTGTTCAATTTCAGGATCATTAACTAATCTATAATTTAAAGCAGTTAAAATTTCTTCACTGCTTAGACCAAAAGCTTTAATTAAGAAAATGTAGCCAAAGCGTTTTTCATAGGCCAAATTTCCTCTAAAAATTTCATCTAAAATTTCTTGATCTTGAGAAATTAGAGCCTGTTCTTTTTTTGAAAATATTTCTTCTTTTTCACTTAATTTTTGCTTGGCATTTTTTTCACCTATACGAGGATGTGTATTTAAAGCTGTTAATATTTCATCCCATGACCAAGATTGTGCTTGTTGATTTGCAAATGTAATAAGTGCTTCATTGGATGTAAAAGGACGGTGTCTTGAAATTTCATCTGCCCATCGTTCAATATGGACACAATGTAGAAGAAACACTTTGATTGTTGATAATGGTGCTTGATTAAATTCAGAAATGAGCACAGATTTTTTCCTATATCAGTCTTATGTTTTATGAAAAAATTGTAATAAAAGTGCCAAATAAAAAAGATTTTATTTTTGCATGTCAGGAGCATGATATTTATACCAATGTTCCGCTATATCACCTCGCCGACAAATCCAAACATGTTCATGAGATTGAACATAATCTAAAAATTTTTGTAATGCTTTAAAACGACCTGGGCGCCCTAAAAGACGGCAGTGCATTCCGATAGACATCATTTTTGGTGCATATTCACCTTCTGCATAGAGCACATCAAAACTATCCTTTAAATATTGATAGAACTGTTCACCATTATTGAAACCACCTGGTGACACAAACTTCATATCATTGCTTTCAAGTGTATAAGGAATAATAAGGTGTGGGCGAGATTCTCCATTTCGATTGGTAAGCGTATTCCAAAATGGGAGATCATCACCATAATAATCACAGTCATATTTTATTTGAGGAAATTCTGCAAGAAGTTGGCGTGTATTTGGGCTATCTCGACCTGTGTACCAACCAATAGGCGCATGACCAAAGAGAGTTTCTAAAACACTAATGGCTTGATCCATATGTTGACGCTCTGTTTCAATATCTACACTTTGATAATGTATCCAGCGTTGACCATGTGAAACAACATCGTAATTTGCCTCTTTAATAGCATTTACAATATACGGATTACGTACAAGTGCCATTCCTACGCCAAAAATGGTCATGGGTAAATGACGCTTTTTAAACTCTTGATGAATTCTCCAAAAACCTGCACGAGAGCCATATTCATACATAGAGTCCATGGACATATGTTTTTCAGGAAAACTTGCTGCACCAACAATATCTGATAAAAACTGTTCAGAACCATGATCGCCATGCTCAATGTGATTCTCGCCACCTTCTTCATAGTTCAAAACAAATTGAACAGCAATCCGAGATTGTTTTGGCCACTGAGCTTGAGGTGGGTGACCATGATAGCCAATTAAGTCACGTGAATAATTTGAACTTTGAATTGCTTCGATAAGTTTTTGACCACGCAAGTAGTTTGTTGTCACGATCGGTATCCTTTTGATATTTTTTTCAAATTATGCTTGCATATTTTTAAGTTAGGCCCGATATTCAATATATAAGAACACAGATCTGCAGACTCAAAAGTGTTCATCATTCAATATGGACTGGAGGTTTATTCCAACATAATTTGAAGATGTTCAAATGCTTGTGTATCACAAGCGATAAACGTGCCAAGCCAATTCGGTTTTGTATAAAAAAGATTCAGACAAAAAGTAAGACAGAGGATGGGATTGTATGAACATTGAAATCCGTACAGATAAAAACATTCAAAATAGTGATCGTTTAATTACATATGTGCGTGACGAATTAAATCAAGAATTTCAACGTTATAGCGAAAAAATTACGAGTTTTTCTGTCCACTTAAGTGATGAAAATGGTGCTAAAGGTGGTGACGATGATATTCAATGTATGATTGAAGCTCGTCCTGCTGGTTTAAAACCAGTTGTAGTACATCATCGTGGTCATAATGTAGATACAGCCATTCATGGTGCAATTGATCGTGTGAAACGTAGTCTTGAGCATGTTATTGAAAAAAGTGCAAATCCACGTGCACCACAGCCAGAATTTGTTGATGCTGACGAAGAATAATCTAAGTATCTAAATTAAAAAGACCCTGCTATAGCAGGGTCTTTTTAATATTTAATTTGTCTTTTTACATATTTTTTAAACCAAAACTCCAATTATTCTGCATAATAGTGGTGAATTATTGATATGAGTTATCTCCATGCTAACAGCCCAACAACAAGTATTTGTGCAAGCACTAGAAGAATTAAATTTTGCACAGGTGCAAGAACTTTTGGCAGATGGTCTTGACCCAAATTTTATCGACCCTGAAAAAGGACCTACGATCTCAGTATGGTCAGATGGGCTATTTAAATGGTGGGAAGAAGTTTGTGAAGCTTATGAGTCTGGTGAAGCATTAACTCAAAGTGAAAAAGATACTAAATTAGCCGTTCATCTTGATATTTTAGATGCTTTGATTAAAGCTAAAATTAATTTACATTTGTGGGATGTTGAAGAAATTTATGGGCCACTTTGGGATGCTGCGAGCGCTGCATGTGTACCAGCTGTGAAACGCCTTTTAGAAGAAAAAGTAGATCCTAATACCGTTGATGAAGATGGTTTAACTATTTTATCTTCAATTAGTGATTTATTCTTTGATTGTGATTTTGATGAAATTAATTGGTCTGATGCCTTAGCTGAAGAAAAAGAGGCTTTAGAACTTCTTCGTAGTCATGGTGCAAAAATGACAAAAGAGTTAAATATTTAATTGAGATAAAAATATGTCAATATTAAAAAATGTTGGATTGATTGTTGTTGCTGGTTTAAGTACACAAGCATTTGCTTCAGAGTTCTCTTTTGATCGTCCAGGTGCAAGCTTTAGTACAGGTACAACACCAGTAGGAAGTTTAGCTTGGGAGCAAGCATTACCAACAGCAAGCTATAAAAAGTCATTTATTGATGGACAAAATGTTGAAACGACAACTGTCCATGCCGATATGATGTTGAGAACTGGCTTAACAGATAATTTAGAGTTACGTTTGGGATGGCAGGGACCAGGTTGGTCACGTACAACCACGGCTGGACGTACTGAAAAAGAACATGGTTTAGGTGATATCAGCATTGGTCTAAAACAAGCAATAGACCTAAATGATGAAAAATTATCCATGGCTATTTTGGCTGAAGCACAAATTGCAACAGGCAATGAAAAGTTTACTAATGATAGTGATATTTATACTTTAGGCAGTTCTGTTTCTTATAAATATACCCCAGATTTAACAACAGCAATTACTATGCTTTATGCGCATGAAGGTGATAAATTATCGGTAACAGCCGTTCCCAATATTGGTTATAAATTAACGGAAAAGTGGTCTGGTTTTTCTGAGTTTATTTATAAAAAAGCAGAAGGGACAAATGTTGAGTACGCTTTAGGTTCGGGTATTATTTATGCACCGAATGGACGTACTCAATTAGATGCAAGTATTGCAATAGATTTGAATGGATCGGCAGATAGCTATCATGCGGGTTTAGGTGTTTCATATCTATTCTAAGTTTTTAGTAAAATAATGAATAAGCATCGTGATGAGAATCAGTTAAAGGGTATTCAAATTTTGAAGTGGTTAGTTGCGGTATTTATATCACTTCTAACATTTTTCGTGCATGCTGAAGAACCTTTACTTTCTGCAGAAGATGCTTTTTCATTTTCAGTTGAATCGAAAAATCAGAATAATACGGAACTAAGTTGGAATATTCCTGAAAATTATTATTTATATAAATATCAGTTTTCAGTTAAAGATAATCAAAAAAACATTCTTTTAAAGTTGCCAAAAGCACATGATTTGTACGATGAAAATTATGGGAATACTCAAGTTTACTTTAATTCTGTTAAATTTGAAGTTCCAACTCAGGCATCTCAAACCTATGTTGTGAAATGGCAAGGTTGTGCGAAAGATAGAATTTGTTATCCACCACAATTTATTGAATTTAAAACCAATATTGATGGTTTGGTAGAAGTTCAAAATCAAGGAATAACAGGACTTCATAGGAAAAAAAATTTAGATTTAGCAAATCAAATACAAAAAGAAAAACCAACATCAACATTACAAAATGCAGAAAAATTATCTACATCTACTTTAAATACAAGTGCTACTGAAAATACAGCAGATGATCAAATATGGTCACAAAAGCTGGTGAGTAATCATTGGATTTATGGATTTATATTATTTTTTGGTCTAGGTATTTTATTAGCTTTTACACCATGTTCATTACCAATGTTACCGATTTTGACATCACTGATTGTTCGAGATCAGCGGGGTGTTAAAGCATGGATAATTGCACTGGTTTTTGTTTGTAGCATGGCATCAGTTTATGCCATCCTTGGTTTAATTGCGTCATCAGCTGGGCTTAATTTTCAACGTTGGTTACAACAGCCATCCACCTTAATTGCATTCAGTTGTCTTTTTATTTTGTTTGCCCTTAATTTGTTTGGACTATTTGAAATTAAGTTGCCACAAGTACTTGTTCAGAAATTAGATCAAGCCCAATCTGTACAAAAGGGTGGGACATTGCTTGGTGCTGCTGTAATGGGCATGATCTCTGCTTTACTGGTCGGACCTTGTATGACGGCACCACTAGCAGGAGCATTATTATTCATTTCACAAACTCAAAACCAATGGCATGGTGCATTGCTGCTTTTTGTCTTGGGTTTAGGAATGGGAATGCCATTGTTACTGGCAAGTATTTTAGGTGCTCACGTATTACCTAAAGCGGGTCAATGGATGAATCAAATCAAAGTCATTTTTGCATTTATTATGCTGGGATTGGCTTTGTATTTTGTTCGACCATTATTGTCAGCAGGATTTGTACAAGTTTTAAGTTTATTGTTGGAATTAAGTTTTATTCTTTATATCTTAAAATGCGTTTATCAACAAAAAAATCGCTGGAAATGGCTATATATTGGTTTATTCGTTATTAGCTTACCTTATGTGATTTATAGTCAGTATCAACAAAGTCAGCGATTTTTTGATCATGTATCAACAGCACAAAATCAATGGCATATTGCTCATAATACTCATGAGTTTGAACAATTATTAAAGCAAGCGCCTAAAAATAAAAATGTGATTGTTGATGTTTATGCAGACTGGTGTATTGCTTGTCAGCCAATTGAAAATCGAATTTTGAAATCAGCAAAAGTACAACAAGAGTTACAAGCATTTTATCTAATTAAATTAGATTTAAGTGATTATGATGTCACTCATCAAGCTTTATTGAATGAGTGGGATATTTTAGGACCTCCAACCTATTTGTTTTTAAATGCACAACAACAAGAGATACGAGGCTTAAGGCTTACAGGTACATTTACAGAAGAAAAATTGTTAGAACAATTAGGAAAATTAAAAAATATTAAGGATTAATATTGATGAAACTTTTTATTGCACAGAAAAATTATTCAAGTTGGTCTATGCGAACATGGATTTTATTCAAAGCATTTGACCTACCATTTCAAGAAGTATTAATGCACTATCCAAATGAAAAAAAACAAGGAGGGGTATTTAAAGAGATCAATCCAGCAGGAAAAGTGCCAGCACTTCTTGATGATGATTTTTTGATATGGGATACATTAGCAATTGCTGAATATTTAGCAGAGAAATTTCCTGAAAAAAAATTATGGCCAATAGACTTTAAAACAAGAACACGTGCACGTTGTATTTCAGCAGAGATGCATAGTGGATTTCCATATTTACGAGAGTTATGTAGCATGAACATTCGTGCCAATTTTCAAAATATAGGAAAAAAAATTTGGGCTGAAAATATTCAACTTCATGAAGAACTCACAAGAATAGAAAAAATTTGGTTAGAGCGTCCAGATGTGAATCATTTTTTATGTGGAGATTTTTCTATAGCCGACACTTTTTATGCACCTATAGCCATACGTATCAAAACATATGGATTACCAGTGAGTGAAAATACTCAACAATATATTGATAAAATTTTAAATCATTTTGCAGTTAAAGCATGGATAGATGATGCTTTAAATGATCCAACTCTTGTTGATTATTATGAAATTCACACCGAAAATGAATAAATCTTCAATTTATGATTTTATAAAATAATTGATAAGTGATTGCGGGTAGGATGACTTTATTTAATAAATATATCATGTTATTAATTAAAAAATATTCATACTAATATTGATGATTTTACAAGATAATACTAAACGGTCACACTCATAAATTGCAAAATTGTGGTGTTTTCTGAATACTTAAATCGTCTTATTTAGACACATTAGACCAAGGGAAATGAGAAATGAAAAAAATTACAACAGCATTAGGATTATTAAGCTTTATGGCATTTTCATATGCTGCCGATCCTTTAAATGGCACAGTATGGAAAACAATTGATGATAAAACGAAAGAACCTAAAGCCCTCGTTAAATTTACCGAACAAAAAAATGGTACGTTGTCTGCAACCATTCAAACTGTTTTGACGAAAGGGGAAGAAAATGCTTGTACTAAATGTGAAGGTCCTTACAAAGGTAAGTCATTAAAGGGACTAACGATTGTACGTGATTTGAAAAATGTAGGTGGAAAATATGAGGGGGGCACTATTTTGGACCCTAAAACAGGTAAAAGTTATAGCTTAAAAGGACAATTAGCTTCAAATGGACAGAAACTTGAGTTACGTGGCTATATTGGAGTTGCTGCATTAGGTCGTAATCAGACTTGGATACGTGATAATTAATTTTAAAGATATAGCACTAGATAAAAAAGCCTGAGTAATACTTCAGGCTTTTTTATTTATTTTTATAGTACTATTTTAAAGCACGAATTTCATCTTCATTAAAGCCAACAATAAAGCTATGACCAGTATCGATAACAGGACGCTTAATTAAGCTAGTATGTGTGATAAGCGCCTGAATAAGGCTTTCTTGATTTGATAGAGCTTGTTGTTGTTCAGTTTCGGTTAATTTTTTCCAAGTCGTTCCTTTTTTATTTAAAATAAGATCTTGACCTTTAGCATCTAACCATTTTTTTAGCGTTCCAGCATCAATACCTAGCTTTTTATAATCATGAAACTCATATTTGATGTTGAGCTCAGAAACAAGATCAAAAGCTTTTTTCATTGAATTACAATTTTTAATACCATAAATTGTGAGCATAAAACATCCTGATAAAAATCTAATTATTGATTAGCCTAGCTGAAATTCTATACTGTTTCTATCTTGTGTCGTAAAAATGATTTTTGAAGATAAAGTGGTGGGTGAATTTTGTTCATATTTAATATGAGATGATAATTTTGTTAACGATACAAAAGAGAAAACCCGCACTAATCGTCCTGATTTGCGGGTCTCATTTCAACGTCCAATGTCACATCCTTGAGAACAATATTGCTACTGTTCATTTCATCCTACGGCGTCCTATCCTTTTGCTGTCATCCTGACATCTTCCCTTTGCCGTGGTGCTATATTGCATCTATTTGAAATAAAGGTAAACGGCTAAACATCCACACTGATTGTAGGAAATTTCACATTACTAAGTGTACGTGTGTTCACTAATTTCTATTGGTTTAGTTGGGTATTAAATTTTATAATCAATGATAACTGGGGCATGATCACTGAACCATTCTTCTTTATACACCCAAGCATTAACAGTACGATATTTCCAATCAGGCGAGCATGCTTGGTAATCAATACGCCAACCTACATTTTTGGCTCTGGCTTGTCCACGATTAGACCACCAAGAATATAGCTCAGCTTCTTTACGTACTTCACGGAATGTATCGACATAGCCCAAGTCATCATAAATATGATCTAACCATGCACGTTCATGTGGTAAGCATCCAGATGCTTTTTGATTGCCAGACCAGTTTTTGATATCAATACGTTTATGTACAATATTGTAGTCACCACAAACGATGATAGATTTATTTTCTTCACGCCATTGTTTGAGTATTTTTTGATATTCATCTAAAAAATGATCTTTACGAGCTTGAGCTTCTTCGCCAGATGAACCGGAAGGTAGATATAAAGAACAGATATGTGCAGTTTGATCTAAACCTAAATCAAACTCAGCTGAAATAAACCGTCCTTGGGAATCGGCAAGTTCAAAACCAAGACCATCTGTCACAGATACAAAAGGTAAACGACTATAAATGGCTGTGCCAGCATAACCAGGACGTTCTGCAGGAAAAAGGTGAGTATACCAACCTTTAGGTTTAAATTTATCTGTCCACTGTGCATGAGTAATACGACTTTCTTGCATACAAACCACATCTGCATCTGACTTTTCTAACCATTCAAGCAGACCTTTAGTTACAGATGAGCGCAAGCCATTTACGTTAATTGAAACAACACGAAGAATTTTTTGATCACTTGGATAGCTACTCTTTGGTATCATATGTAGTCATAACCTCAATTTATGAATTTTGGAGCACCTCATGACATCGCCAGCTCAGTTTAACCCTCAAGCTTTTATCGAACTTGCCTTATCAAGAGGTGTACTTAAATTTGGTGAGTTTACTTTAAAATCGGGTCGTGTGAGTCCTTATTTTTTTAATGCTGGCTTATTAAATGATGGTGAAGCTTTATCCTTATTGGCTTCAGGATATGCAGATACTTTAATTAAATGTGAAAATGTTGAAGTTGTTTTTGGTCCAGCTTATAAAGGAATTCCATTTGTTGCTGCAACAGCTGTGGCTTTATCGCAAAATCATGGTGTAAGTGTACCTTGGGGGTTTAACCGTAAAGAGGCGAAAGATCATGGAGAAGGCGGTGTACTTGTTGGTGCTTCAGTTGAAGGCAAAAAAGTATGGATTATTGATGATGTGATTACAGCAGGTACAGCAATTCGTGAAGTTGTCAGCATTCTTAAAAAAGCAGGTGCTGAAATTGCAGGTGTACTTGTTGCTTTAGATCGTCAAGAAAAAGGGCAAGGTGGTTTATCTGCTATTCAAGAAGTTCAAAAAGAATTGAATATTCCAGTGCATGCTTTAGTAACAATGAAAGATTTAATGAATTTCTTGGAAGCTAAAGGTGAAACTGGAGCATTAGCAAAAATGGAAGAATATCGTATTCAATATGGTATTTAAGTTCATCAGATGAAAATAAAAAGGAAGCAGATGCTTCCTTTTTATTCGTTATTGAATAATAATTTTAAGCACCAAAACCACCATCAATGGTATGCATAGCACCTGTGATAAAGTCTGTATCGGAGCCTGCAAGCCAAGCGACCATATTCGCTACTTCTGTTGTTGTACCATGTCGTTTAATTGCCATAAATGCATGCAATACATCTTTCATTGGTCCATCAGCAGGATTAGCATCTGTATCAATAGGACCTGGCTGAATTACATTTATAGTAATGCCACGAGGCCCAAAATCACGAGCTAAACCACGAGCCAGTCCTTGCAAAGCAGATTTACTCGCAGCATAAGCTGCCATACCTGCTACAGGCATTCTGTCACCATTGACTGAGCCAATAATGATAATTCTGCCACCTATAGGCATTTTTCGTGCAGCTTCTACAGCAGCATAATAGGGGGTATGAATATTAATTTGAAATAACCGTTCAATATCATTCGGGTCTAAATCTAAAGCATCACCAAAAACACCAATGCCAGCATTTACAACTAGAATATCTAAAGTGTCTAAATTCTTGATACAAGAGATTACTGAATCACGATCAGCGCTATCAACAAAAAGAGCTTGGCTACCAGTTTCTTGAGCAAGTTGTTCAGCTGCTTGTTTCGAACCTGCATAAGTGAATGTGACTTTTGCATTTTCAGAGGCAAATTTTTTTACAATTGCAGCGCCAATGCCACGACTACCACCTAAAACTAAAACAGATTTATTTGTATATTTTCCCATTCATGTTCTCAAATTATATATTATGTAGTGATTGATACATAATATATAATGGACTTTGGAATATTTGCAAGAGAAATTGTAGTGATCACTACAAAATTAATAAAAACATCAGGTCGTCCTCGTTCATTTAATATTGATATGGCAATTGAAAAGGCACAATTACTCTTTCATGAATATGGCTATGATGCTGTAAGTGTTGCTAATTTAACAAAAGAATTAGGAATTAATCCACCAAGCTTTTATGCAGCTTTTGGTAGTAAGGCAGAATTATATCAACGAGTTTTAAAGCGTTATACGTTATTTGATGGAATTCCATTAAAAACGTTACTAGATGAACATAAACCTTTAGATGACTGTCTTAGTCAAATTTTAAAAATTGCAGCACATTATTATGCTAGAAATCCTGAAAAATGTGGCTGTCTCGTAATAGAGGGGACGCGTTGTAAAGATTCAGTAGCACGAACGATTGCTAATGAGTTGCAACAAATTGCGATTGATCAAATTCATCATTTTATTGTCCAACAGCATGCAGATTTAGCTGATCAATTGACTGATTTTATATGTGTTGTGATGAATGGTTTATCCGCTAAGGCTCGAGCTGGATATAGTGAGGAAAGATTACTGAACACTGCTCAAATCGCAAGTTTTTCTATACAAAAAATATTAGAAAACCCCAATTCATCAAATATTTAATTTTAAGAATGAAATATCACGTTATCTTTTGGTATTAAGTTTGTTCTTATTGATGCGAAATATTAATGATTTGCTAAACTAAATAATATAACTGTTAAGTATTTTTTAACTATTTAATGAAAAGGATTGTTTATATGAAAAGGAATCTTTTTTTAGCATGTATATTTGCTATGAATGGTGTAACTGTTTCTTGTTACTCAGAGGCAAATCCAATTTCGCAAAATATAGCAGGAGAGTCTAGCCAAAGTGTGACGAAAATTTTTAAATTGATAGACCGTGATAATATTGATGAAGTAAAGAATTTTATTCAAAAAACTAAGGATTTGAATATTAAAAATGCTCATGGTGAGACACCATTAATGTATGCAATCTATCAAGATAAATTTGAAATCGCAAAGCTTTTTATTCAAGCTGGTGCCGATGTAAATACTCAAGATCAAATAAAAAACTCACCATTTTTATATGCAGGGGCTGAAGGAGATACTGAGCTTGTTGAGTTAATGCTTCAACATCAACCTGATTTTTCTATTTATAATAGATATGGTGGTACAGCTTTAATTCCTGCAGCAGAAAAGGGGCATGTCGAGACGGTTAGATTACTTGCAAATACTCAAAACTATCCTATTAATCATGTGAATAGCCTTGGTTGGACCGCATTGATGGAAGCTGTTGTACTTGGTGATGGTGGTAGAGATCAAGTTGAAATTATAAAAATTTTACTAGATGCAGGTGCGGATAAAAATATTAGCGATCGACATAATGTGAGCGCATTAGAGCATGCACAACGACGTGAATTTAATGAAATTGTAAAATTATTGAAATAAAATATGTGATTTTTATTGTTTAGAAATATCACATATTTTGCAGTTGAGTTCTGAACCGAGTTTGCCTCTTCTACCTATTTCCGTCATAACCCATGGGCGATTTTGCCAAGGAGGATCATGGCGGACATGTTGGCTATGATCACAATCTAAATGAGCAATCCAGTCATTTTCTTGGTCTAGACTAAAGTTTATGATTTTTCTTCGCATTTTTCCTCCTCATGCAATTCATGATCACTTTGATCTTAATTAATAGTACTGTTTATAGCAGATTTAAGATCAGGATTAGTTTATTTTTCTAGATATTTTGGTCTAGCATAGCAGGCATTAAAATTTCTTTAATGCATGTTGCTTTACTTGTAGAAATAATAAACTGAATTGCTTTTATGACATCAGATAGGGGAATTAATGTGTAGGATGTTTCTTTTAATACTTGTTCTGTTGGAATACTCATATTGTAATCAGATGCAATATAACCTAAGTTTAGAACACTAACGCCTATTTTATATTCACGTAATATTTCTCTTAAAGCATGTGTAATGCCTCTTAATGCAAATTTTGTTGCAGAAAATACAACTTCAGAACCATTATGGTTTTCTATTCCCCATGTAGATCCAATTAAAATAATTTTGGCATTATTTGATAGTTTTAAATTTTCTATAAATATCTGAATAGATTGAATGCAAGTTGTAATATTTGTATTGATAATATTCGTTATTTCATTTGCTGAAACTTTTTGAAAATTATATTCAGCTGTAAAAGCGGTATTTTCCCAAATTCCTACATTATAAATAAGCACATCAATTTTTTCATTTGATATGATTTTTTTACTTTTTTTGTTGATATACAAGGGTTAGATAAATCAGCAGGGACCCAAATTAAATTGTCTAATGTGTCAGGTTTACTTCGTGAAATTCCATAAATTTTATCAGTTTTTTTAGGAACTGAATGCATAATTGCTTGTCCTAATCCTCTACTTACGCCATAAATTAGATAGGTTTTATTTATTTTTGTCATGAGAATTATGATCCATATGTAATGGGTTGTATTAAATATTATGAAGGAAAAAATTTTTCTAAATCATCTTTTGATGGAAGTGCTAAATATTCTTGTTGAACACTCATTGTTTCAGACCAAAGTGCTTTTGATTGAATATGAAAACTTAAGAGCGATTTTTCGGTGTAATCTCATTATCTAATGCCCCTAAAGGAATCCACATTAATGCCAAACTAGGAACCTGATTTGGAAGAGTTGAACCACATAATGTACAAAAGTTCGCAGTAAATCCAGTCTCTTTTTTATAAGTTTTGGTCAATTCAAATCCACTTAACCATTCAAAATTTTTATGATGAATAAGCGTTGCTGTGTTTGATGTTGTTCCACTTTATTTTCTACATAAGCTGCAATGACAATAATAAATGGTATGAATATCTTGGCTAATTAAAAATGTAATTTTTTTACATAAGCAGCTACCATGATGAGGTATTTTTTATCTCTATTTAAAACATTTTTTTAATTATAAATGGGGATTTAACTTAATTAAGTTTTATTATGTAGTTGTAATTTGTTGAAAAATAAAATTTTATTTGATTTTTTTGAGTGTTTTTAAAGCTAATTTTCATTTGTACTCAAGATGTCGTAAGATGATTAATGATTTAATTGTAAACTTAATTTTAAAATTTTAATTCATTACCTAAGATACAGAAATTCTATTTTTTTGATTTAGTTTTAATATATTCCTTATAACTTAATTTCTTAAATTAATTTATTTTTCTTTTTATTAAGCATTATTTTTATAATGCAAATAGGGAGTTTAAGATGTCAGTTCAAGCTTATTTACTTAAAAATATTTTATTAGAAACAGGTTTTCTAAAAAATGAAGAAGGTGTTGTTATTGGTACACAGACGCAAGAAGCAACACTTTATATTGATCACGGTAAAATTAAAGATATTTTTTGGAATGAAATACCTGAACATTTAAAAGAACTCGATATTTTAGATGGAAGAGGCTCCCTTGCATTACCAGGAATTAAAGATGGTCATATTCATTTAGATAAAACATATTATGGTGGACCGTGGAAAGCAGCCGAAGAAAATAAAACGGTGCTTGATATGATTGCAATGGAAAAACAGCTATTGCCTAAGCAAGCACCTTTTGTAGAGCAACGTGCAATAGCCATTTTAGATTTAATTATCTCAAAGGGAACGACTAAAATTTTTAATCATTGTAATGTTGATAGAACAGTAGGAATCCGTCATTTTGAAATTATTCAAAACTTATTAGAACAAAAAAAATCACATTCTATTTCTTATGAAACAGCTGCTTTTCCTCAGCATGGTCTATTACGTGATAATACGGTTCCATTAATAAAAGAAGTTTTAGCAATGGGATGTGATGCAATAGGGGGATTAGATCCAAATGCTGTAGATGGAAATTTAGAAAAATCATTAGAAACAACATTCCAATTAGCATTAGATTTCAATAAAAAAATTGATATCCATTTACATGAACGAAATGATGCAGGGAAAAAAACATTAAAGTATTTGTTTAAATTATTAGAGCAAAATCCAAATCTAAAGCATAAAGTTACTGTAAGTCATGCATTTGTTTTACATGATATTTATAGAGATAACCAGTTAGATGAATATGCATCTCAGATGGAAAATTTGGGTGTCAAATTGGTGAGTAGCGTACCAATTCAATTTAAGATGCCGCTTGAAGAGCTTCGAATTTTGGGTGTGAATGTAGAACTTGGAACGGATAGTATTACAGATCATTGGACGCCATTTGGTCAGGGTGACATTATTGAGCGTGCCAATATCTTGTCTCAGCTTTATGGGTGGGCAAATGAATACCATTTATCACGAGCTCTTTATTTTGCTACGGGGAAAACACCTTTAAATGATGAAGGGGAGATTCAATGGCCAATGGTTGGTGATGTGGCAGATCTAAGTCTATTTAATGCTTCATGTTCAGCAGAGGTTATTGCACGAATTTCGCCAAGAACCATGACAATTGGGCAAGGTCATCTTTTATGGAAGAATAATTAATAATATATTTATAAATTTAGACAATAAAAAACCCTTAATTTGAAATTAAGGGTTTTTAGTTTTATCGCTTAAGTTCTAGCTTAGCTTCATTTAATTCAGCTTTTGCTTCGGCAAGTTTTTTCTGTTTTTTCTCAATTTTTTTACTATCATTTTTAGATTTTGCTTCATTTAGCTCTTGCTGTCTTTTTTGAACTTTACGTTCTTTTTCACTGACTTTTTCTAAGCGATCCTTATTTAAACTTTCATCATTACAGTAAGTATTCGTTTTTTGTAATGCACGTTCTAAGCCCTGTACTCGGTGAGTATTTCCAGCTTGTTTCGCATATTGAATTTGGTTTTCAATATTTTGTTTTTTTGCTGCACAGCCTTTTAAATTATCTGCATTAACAGCTGTAAATGGAATTAAAAGAGATGAAAAAATAAGTAGAGAATGGCGAAGTTTCATGAGGATGTGACTCCTATTTTTAAGAATAAAATGTGTCACCTAAAAGTTTTTAGGATTTTTAATATTGTGATTAATCACTATATTTTAAATACATAGTACTACATATATCACGGAAAATTATGGATATAATATGGACGTTAAATCATCAAAAAATATAAAGAGAGTTGGACTAATAAAATTTATTAGTCCAACAATTAAAGGTTATTGTCGATCAGCAATTTTTTTCAAATTTTCATAGATTTTAAAAATGACAATCAATAATTCAGAGTAGACTCTCACCATTAGTCCACCAAAAATAAGAATCAAGATGGCATAGATCAATCTTTGGAAGAAACCTAAATATTGATATGCGCCAAAACCGAAAAGAACAGAGATTGCACTAATGACAATAGCAATGAGACCTAACCAATAAAGAACGGTGACTATTTTAGGTGTAAGCATTTCATCTAGTTTGAATAATTGATTCATAACGTTATTTCCTTTTTTAGTGGTTGTGTAAAATTTATTCAATTATTTTGGCTTTGGGCTATTGTTGGTGGAATGGTTAAAAATAGAAAGAATATTAGTGTAAATATATATTAAAAAAGAAATTTATTTTCTGTTTAATACGGTACAGATCTTTTAAATAGAAGAGATAATTTGAGGCGTGATTGGTGTGCTTAGAGATTATTGAAAAAGAAAATCGAGTGGTGCTCTTATATTTTTAAGTATTCTATTTTATCAACATGACTTAGATTCTCGGCTATACTTTGTTTTAGATTATTTTAATAGAGCAGAGAACATGCGTGTACTTGTTGTGATGGATCCAATTGAAAACGTCAATCTAAAAAAAGATTCAACGATGGCAATGCTTTGGGCTGCATCGCGTAGAGGACACGAGCTCGGCTATGTATTACAACAAGATTTATATATTGATCATGGCAAAGCTTTTGGTTTGATCTCTCCTTTAAAAGTATTCGAAGATTACAATCATTATTATGAGTTAGGTGATAAGCAAAAAGAATCACTAGCAGCTTATGATGTTGTATTGATGCGTAAAGATCCGCCTTTTGATATGAACTTTGTATATAGCACTTATATTTTAGAGCAAGCAGAGCGAGAAGGTGTGTGGATTATTAATAAACCGCAAAGCTTACGTGATTGCAATGAAAAACTATTTGCTACACAGTTCCCTGAATTACAAGTTCCAACATTGGTGACTTCACAGCAAAGTTTAATTCGTGAATTTATTGAGCAACATCAAGATGTCATTGTTAAACCACTAGATGGCATGGGGGGGATGGGAATTTTTCGTTTAACCGCAAGTGGAGCTAATATTGGTTCTACGTTGGAAATGTTAACGAATATGGGTCAACAGCCGATTATGGCTCAACGATATATTCCTGAAATTGTTGATGGTGATAAGCGTATTTTAATGGTGAATGGAGAGCCTATACCTTATTGTTTAGCTCGTATTCCACAAAATGGCGAGACCCGTGGAAATTTAGCTGCAGGTGGTCGTGGTGAAGCGCGCCCTTTAACTGAAAATGATAAGGCTATTGCTGCAAAAGTGGGTCCATTTTTAAGAGAAAAAGGATTGATTTTTGTAGGTTTAGATGTGATTGGTAATTATGTCACTGAAATTAATGTAACTAGTCCAACATGTATCCGTGAAATTGATACACAATTTGGAACTTCAATTGCTGATGATTTATTTGAAGTTTTAGAGCAAGGTAAAAAATAAAGTCATCATCTATAATTATTGAGTTTTAAAGGATTAAGTCCTTTAAAACTCGTATTATAATGATATTAGTTTTGAGCAAAAAAATATTGAACTTCTAGATAAGTATTGCTGTGAAGAAAAAATATCGCTGTATAAAAAGATATCGGATAAAGTGGAAAAATTAATTTATATATTAAATATAGACTTAAAAAGTTGGAGTGAGCTAAAAGCTTTATAAATGTTATATTTGTTACAAAATAGCCAATTTGAAGAAAAAGTTAAATAGCATTTATATAGGTGTTTGAAATTAGGTCTATTTGTTGAAAATTAATAATAAAACTTGTTTAAACTTTAAGAACTGTGGGAAAAAACAATAAAATGCGCAGAGAAAAGAACTAAATAAACTTTCATGCCTATGCGTTTGTGATTACAATTGATGACTTATAAAGAACTCTCATTAGCCATATTTAAATTGAAGAATTAGACCGTGACCGAAGCTCAGCAAAAACAGCCTAAACATGTCATGATGATGGCCGCCGGTACGGGTGGACATGTTTTTCCAGCATTAGCTGTTGCAAAAGAATTGCAACAACAAGGTGTAGAAGTATCTTGGTTGGCAACACCATCAGGCATGGAAAATAGATTATTAAAAAATCATAATATTCCAATTTATCAAATTGATATTCAAGGCGTACGAGGTAATGGTTTAGTTCGTAAGTTAACAGCGCCTTTTAAAATCATGAAAGCTACAATGAGCGCTATGCGTTATATGAAACAGCTTAAAGTAGAAGCTGTTGCTGGTTTTGGTGGTTATGTTGCAGGACCTGGTGGTTTGGCAGCGAGAATTTTAGGTATTCCTGTAATTATTCATGAGCAAAATGCAGTTGCAGGATTTACAAATACACAGCTTTCTCGTTTTGCAAATACAGTTTGCCAAGCTTTTCCAAATACTTTTCCTGAAAGTACAAAAGTGGTCACAACAGGCAATCCTGTTCGTAAAGAAATTACTGATATTTTAAGCCCATCTTGGCGTTATCAAGAGCGTGAAAAAGCGGGTGAACCATTACGTATTTTAATTGTGGGTGGTTCATTAGGTGCTCAAGCATTAAATGAACGTGTTCCTGAGGCATTAAAACAACTTAATGTTCCAATGAATGTTTATCATCAATGTGGACAAAATCATGCTGAAGCAACATTGGCTCGTTATCAAGATAAGCCTGAGACTTTAAGTGTAGAAGTACAGCCATTTATTGAAGATATGGCAAAAGCATATTCAAATGCAGATCTTGTGATTTGTCGTGCAGGTGCATTGACTGTTACTGAAATAGCAACAGCTGGTGTAGCGGCTGTATTTGTGCCACTACCCACTGCTGTAGATGATCATCAAACTGCAAATGCTAAATTTTTAGCAAATATTCATGCTGCAAAAATTTGCCCACAAGCAACGATGACACCTGAAAGTTTAAAAGAAATTTTAGCACCGTTGATGAATCGTCAGTTATTGTCTGAAATGGCAGTAAAAGCACGTCAACATGCTCAACCAGATGCAACCAAACAAGTGGTTCGTTTAATTCAAGAATTGTAATCCGAGAAAAATATGTCTCTTTCAACTCCAGCTGATCAAGCGAAAAAGTTAATTAAAGTCCCTGAAATGCGTCGTGTAAAACACCTCCATTTTGTTGGTATTGGCGGTGCAGGTATGTGTGGTATTGCTGAGGTGTTAAAAAACCAAGGCTACCAAGTTTCAGGTTCTGATATTAAAGCATCAAAAACGACCGCTCAGCTTGAAGAAAATAAGATTAAAGTTTATATCGGGCATACAGCAGACAATATTAAAGATGCAGATGTGTTAGTTGTTTCAACAGCAATTGATCCTGAAAATCCAGAAATTAAAGCTGCAATTGAAAATCGTATTCCAGTGGTTCGCCGTGCTGAAATGTTAGGCGAACTCATGCGTTATCGTCATGGTATTGCTGTTGCAGGTACACATGGTAAAACGACAACAACAAGCCTAATAACATGTATGTTAGCTGAGGAAAATTTAGATCCGACTTATGTTATTGGTGGTTTACTTAACCGTACAGGTGTAAATGCAGCTTTAGGTGCCAGCCGTTATATTGTTGCTGAAGCAGATGAATCGGATGCATCTTTCTTACATTTACAACCAATGGCTGCAATTGTAACGAATATTGATGCCGATCATATGGATACCTATGGCGGTAGTTTTGATACGTTAAAAGATACTTTTGTTCAATTCTTACAACGTCTTCCTTTTTACGGTTTAGCTGTTGTTTGTGGTGATGATGAAGATGTGCGTGAAATCATGCCACGTATTGGTCGTCCAGTTTTAACTTATGGCTTTAATGAAGATAACGACATTCGTGCAGTAGATGTTGAGCAAGACGGCATGCAATCTCACTTTACAGTTTTACGTAAAGATCGTGAGCCACTTCGTGTCACAATTAATATGCCGGGTGCACATAATATTCTAAATTCTCTTGCAGCAATTGGTATTGCAACAGATGAAGGCGTTTCTGATGGTGCAATTTGTCGTGCTTTAGAAAGTTTTAGTGGTGTTGGTCGTCGTTTCCAAGTTCAAGGTGAATTTGAACTTGAAGATGGTCATGTAAAACTTGTGGATGATTATGGTCATCATCCTAAAGAAGTCGAAGCAACGATTAAAGCGGCACGTGCAAGTCATCCAAACCATCGTTTGGTGATGATGTTCCAGCCACACCGTTTTAGCCGTACACGTGATTGTTTTGATGATTTTGTAGATGTTTTATCTCAAGTTGATCAATTGTTATTGTTAGAGGTGTATCCTGCGGGTGAAAAGCCAATTGTGGGTGCTGATAGCCGTGCATTAGCACGTAGCATTCGTTTGCGTGGACAAGTAGAACCGATTTTAATCGATCCAGTTGAAGGAAATCTTCAAAATGTAATGCAAAATGTATTACAGTCTGGCGACTTGTTATTAACGCAAGGTGCAGGTAATGTTGGTGCAATTTCTGTTGAACTTGCTCAAAATAATTTATATTTAAAATAATCACTTAATGTGATTTGGTTTTAATTGCAGATTAATAAAATTTAAGGATATCAAAGTGACAAATGCTTCTAAGTTCGGCAAAGTTGCCGTGTTGTTTGGTGGTAAATCTGCTGAACGTGAGGTGTCATTAGACAGTGGTAAAGCTGTACTTGAAGCATTGCTTCGCTCAGGGGTAAATGCCGAAGGTTTTGATCCTAAAGAGCAAAGTATTACTGATCTAAAACAGTACGATCGCGCATTTATTGTATTGCATGGTCGTGGTGGAGAAGATGGTCAAATTCAAGGTGCGCTTGAATGGCTTGATATTCCTTATACAGGTACAGGTGTCCAAGGTTCAGCAATTGGAATGGATAAGGTCAAAACTAAACAGGTTTGGCAAGGTTCAGAATTACCAACAGCACCGTATCGTATTGTTACAAAAGATTCAGATTTACAAGAAATTGTAGATTCTATTGGCTTACCTTTTATCATTAAACCAGTACATGAAGGTTCAAGTATTGGTATGAGTAAAGTTGAGAAAATGGAAGACTTTGCGACTGCAATTGAAAAAGCAACCCAACATGACGCGATTGTAATGGCTGAAAAATGGATTACAGGTCGTGAATTTACGATTGTTGTTCTTAATGGCCAAGCACTTCCTGTTATTCGCTTACAACCACCAGAAGATGTTGCATTTTACGATTATGAAGCAAAATATAATCGTAATGACGTGCAGTATGGTATTCCATGTGGCTTAACTGAAGAGGAAGAAAAACGTCTTCAAGCATTAAGTTTAAGAGCTTTCCAAGCAGTTGGAGCAAGTGGTTGGGGGCGTATCGATGCCATGCAGGATCATGACGGTAATTTTTGGTTGTTAGAAGTGAATACTGTACCAGGAATGACGAGTCACTCATTAGTACCAAAAGCTGCACAAGCTGTAGGTTATAATTTTGACGAATTATGTGTGGCAATTCTTGAGCAAACATTAACGGAAGTGGCACACTAAATTATGGCTCAGCTTCCAGCTTCAATACGTCGTAAAAAAGTAGCAATTACATCCATTCATGACAAGCCACCATCTCGTAAAGAAAAGCTTGCGAATTTTGGTGGTTGGTTATTGTTACTGATTGCAATGGCGGTTTTGATTTTGGGAATATTTGGTTTATATAACGTAATCACAAATGCCAAAATTGCAGATCTTGAGGTTGTAGGTGCTCAGTCGGATACTGAAAAATCACAAGTCATAAATCATGTGATGCCAGTTGTGAAGTATAATTATTTTACATCTGATTTAAAGCAAGTTCGCGATAAAGCATTAGAGCTTCCTTGGGTAGATCGTGTGGTTGTATCTCGTGCTTGGCCTAATGCGATTAAAGTTCGAGTAATGCCTAAACATGCGATTGCTCGATGGGGAACGGGACGATTATTAAGTGATAGTGGTGATGTATTTACAGAAGCACTCACTAAAAATAATCAGCAATTACCACTATTACATGGTCCTAGCCATCAATCAAAAATGATGATGAGGCGCTATAACGAAATTAATCAATTGTTTGCGCCAATGAATATGCGCTTAAAAGAGCTTTATTTAACAGATCGTATGACTTGGTTTATGCAGTTTGACTCTGGTTTCCGTGTTATTGTAGATCAGGATCAAATGATGAGTAAGCTACAGCGACTAAGTTATTTAGCACAGCATGACTTAAAACCTGTTTGGAATCAAATTGCTGCAATTGATGTTCGTTATAGAAATGGATTGGCAATACAATGGAAAAATGCTGTAGCGCCAAAGATTGTAAATGGTAATTTTGTTGTAACGAGCAATGACATAAGCATTGCGAATGAAGTAGGGATAAAGCCATAATAATAGGCTTTATAAATAATAGGCTTTATGCCATAAATCAGACATATATGTAATGGTAGCGAAATAATGAGTGAAGCTGTTCCCTCGGTTGTGGCAATAGACATTGGGACACACAAGGTTTCAGTTTTGATTGGTAAGGTACATGAGCCGAATAAGATCCAAGTAATTGGAATGGCGACGGCTCGTAACCGAGGCATGAGTAAAGGAAAAATTGTTAGTCTCGATAAAGTAATAACAGCAATTAAAAATGCCGTCCAAGAAGCAGAAGATATGGCTGAATGTCGAGTACATTCAGCATGGATATCTATTCCAAGTACAGAATTAAAAAGCTTTTATGCCGTAGGACGTACACCAATTGAAAACCACGATCACACAATTACAACGAGTGAGGTTGTACGTGCGTTAGAGTTAGCAAAAGCAAGCCATTTAACATCTGATCATTATTTGGTGAGTGCTGTGCCTTTAGGTTTTGATTTAGATGATTCTGGCGAATGGGTACAAAATCCAATTCGAATGTCTGCACAGAGTATGACTGCACATTATCAATTAATGATGTTACCGATTAGTACAATGCAAAATTTAGATCGGGCATTAAAAGGTGCTAATATTGGTGTGGAAAAGATGGTTGTTTCAAATCTTGCTACTGCCGAGGCAACGCTTTTAAAAGATGAAAAAGAATATGGAGTTTGTCTTGTCGACATTGGAGCTGGTACGACAAGTTTAGCTGTATATTTAGATGGTCGTTTAGCTTTCGCTCATACTATTCAGCGTGGTGGTGAACATGTTACTCGTGATATTGCAGCGGTGTTACAAACAACCACAGAAGAGGCAGAGAGAATTAAATTACTCTATGGCTGTGTTGATTTAAGTGTCGTTAAGCCAGATCATATGATACAAATACAAGGTATAGACGGTCCTCAAACCATTAGCCGTATAGAATTAGCTGAAATTATTATTGCGCGTTATGATGAAATTTTCAGTCAAATTCGAAATGAATTGGAACAAAGCGGTGCAATTCATGGTTTATATCATGGTGTTGTGCTTGCAGGTGATGCAAGTCAAATCGAAGGTATGGTGAGTTTGGCACGTACGATCTTAGGTGTATCTGCACACTTAGGTAACTCTCCTGTAGAAGTATATGCAGATGAGCAAAATCAGGCTTCATTGCGCCGTTCGCAGTATATTACTGCTGCTGGTTTGTTAATGTATAGCCAAACTTATGCACAAGATACAATTGCTGAAACAGAAGAGCTAGAGTCATTATCTTTCTGGGGACGCATTGGTCGAGCATGCTCGAGTTTAAATGACAAATTAAAGTCAATTTTTTAGTGAAGTTGTTGCAAGTTATTGTGGGAAAGTCGGTGAATGATGACTTGTACTTGACAAGTTGGTTATAGAGACGCATCCTTTAAACAATTTTTTTTAAGAACAAGGCAGTATACGGGCTTTAGTGGCTGCCAATAGCGAATTAGGAAATCTAAAGGTCATGGCATCATTTGATTTTTTTGAAGATGATCAAGCAGACAATAACGGCCAAGCCCGTTTCACTGTTTTTGGTGTAGGTGGTGCTGGTGGTAATGCTGTTCAGCATATGTTGCAATCTGATATTCAAGGTGTGAAATTTGTTTGTGCAAATACTGACAAACAAGCCTTAGATCGTATGGAAGCTGAATTTACAATTCAGTTAGGTGAACAAAGTACACGTGGTTTAGGTGCAGGTGCAAATCCACAAGTAGGTCAAGCAGCGGCAGAAGAAAGTCGTGAGATGATTCGCTTGCAACTAGAAGGGACAGATATGGTATTTGTCACTGCTGGTATGGGTGGTGGTACTGGTACAGGTGCTGCGCCTGTTGTTGCTGAAATTGCTAAGGAAATGGGAATTTTAACGGTTGGTGTTGTAACTACACCGTTTAATTTTGAAGGTAAGCGCCGCTTGCAATCTGCTGAAAAAGGCATTG
The DNA here is from genome assembly GCF_001307195.1 of Acinetobacter equi. NCBI lineage: Bacteria > Pseudomonadati > Pseudomonadota > Gammaproteobacteria > Moraxellales > Moraxellaceae > Acinetobacter > Acinetobacter equi. The sequence goes on from NZ_CP012808.1 coordinate 1,020,593, forward strand.
AAGCATTAGAGCAACATGTTGATTCTTTAATTATTATTCCAAACCAAAGATTATTGAAAGTCTTTCGCGATATTTCAATGAAAGATGCATATAAGAAAGCAGATGATGTTTTATTAAATGCAGTACGTAGTATTTTTGATTTAGTTGTTCGTCCTGGTCATATTAACCTTGACTTTGCTGATTTAAAAACTGCCATGAGTACTCGTGGTTATGCAATGATGGGTGTAGGTACTGGTCGTGGTGAAACACGTGCTCGTCAAGCGGCGGAACAAGCGATTCGTAGTCCATTACTAGACAATGTAACAATTATGAACGCTAAAGGCATTTTAATTAATGTTACAGGCGGTGATGATGTTACATTCGGTGAAATTGAAGAAATCACTGATGTTGTAAATCAAATTGCTGACTTGGATGAAGGTCAGGTGTTTTATGGAACTGTATTTGATCCAGATGCACGTGATGAAATCAGTGTTACTGTGATTGCTACAGGTTTAACACGAAATTCAGCAGATGCAGTTGAACCTGTTAAACGTACTGTTCATTCATCTCAAGCTGCGACGGTAGATGAGGATGATGTACCTGCAATTCAGCGCAGAGGTGAAGATGGTAGTCAAAATACGTCATCTTCTGCAGGTGCAGGAGTTTCTAGACCTACACCAATGAGTATTCAGGAATATCTTAAAAATCAACAACGTAAGTAGTTTTTGATTGGTGTGAATTCTCATTTAAAGATAAAAAGGTAGTGAATAACTACCTTTTTATTTTTTATCAATAGCTAAATATGCTAACGTATAAGCGATTTTTCTGTAGGCGATTGAAGAAATATGCTGAAACAACGTACCTTACAACGTGTAGTAAAAGCAAGTGGTATTGGTTTGCATAGTGGTCAGAAAGTACTGATGAACTTTGTACCTCACCATGCTGATGGAGGTATTGTTTTTCGCCGTATTGATTTAAATCCACCTGTTGATATTCCAGCAGATGCAATGCTAATTCAAGAAGCATTTATGTGCTCAAACTTAGTGCAAGAAAAAGCAAAAGTTGGCACAATTGAACATGTTATGAGTGCCATTGCGGGCTTAGGAATTGATAATTTAATTATTGAAGTTTCTGCTTCAGAAGTACCAATTATGGATGGAAGTGCGGGTCCATTTATTTATTTGCTTATGCAGGGCGGATTACAAGAGCAAGAAGCACCGAAAAAGTTTATTAAAATATTAAAACCTGTTGAAGCATTGATTGATGATAAAAGAGCAATCTTTACACCGCATGACGGTTTTCAATTAAATTTTACAATTGATTTTGATCATCCAGCATTTAAAAAAGAATACCAGTCAGCATCTATTGATTTTTCTACAGAAGTATTTGTATATGAGGTTAGTGATGCACGTACTTTTGGTTTTATGAAGGATCTAGATTACTTAAAGGCAAATAATCTTGCTTTAGGTGCAAGTTTAGAAAATGCAATCGGTGTTGATGATAATGGTGTCGTCAATGAAGAAGGTCTACGTTACTCAGATGAGTTTGTTCGACATAAAATATTAGATGCTGTTGGTGATCTATATTTGCTAGGGCATCAGATTATTGCTAAGTTCGATGGTTACAAATCTGGTCATGCACTCAATAATCAGCTGTTACGCAATGTCAAAAGTAATCCTAATAGCTATGAAATTGTAACATTTGATAACATGGATAGCTGCCCGATTAAGTACGTTAGTGTGATATAAAGCATTATCAGTATCAGAATAGCTTTTGTAAAATAATGTTAAATGTTAATTACATCACAAATTTTAAGCAAAATTAGCATATAATACGTTTCATCTTATTTATCTTCTTTACTTGCCAAACGTAATAAAGCTTGGCTAAGCTTAGGGTCATGAATAAAGTCAGCAGCATTCTTGAGCATTTCTTGAGTGTCAGCACTAAGTTGTTTTGGAATAACACTTTTTTTAGGTGTTTCTTTTAATGGGCTTCTTAGACGGACTTGAATTTTATGCAAGTCTTTTAATTCATCAATTTTCGAAAGCTGAATGATATATTGCTTTTGGAGATAGGCGAGTTGACTGATCATGGCTTGGTTCAGTCCAGTGACGGTTAAGATACCATTTTGGTAACAGGCAACTTGCCACTGCTCAGGCTGTGGTAAATGTGGTTGAATGAGATTTGTAAGTTTCTGCCATGTGGAAACTTGTGTAGAGAGAAACGTTAGGTTTCCAGTTTTTACTTGTTTTCTAGTGGGTTGGAAAACGTTGATAGGTTCTGACATACATGTTTTCTCCATGATTATGTTCTAATCTTATGCGTTATTCTGACTAGATATCAAGGATTGATGCCATCTAGAAAGATTTGTGAGGGTTATTTATGAGGTTTATATGCTAACGCGTCGTATTATTTTTGCTTTTTCAATAGCAGTTTCTGCTGCTACAGCATCATTTGCAGATTTGGTTGAGTTAAATTCTACAAAAAATCAACCAATTGATAGATTAGAACAATTAACAAAAACACTTGCTCAAGGTTCATACCAAGAAGATGAAGCACCAGCAGCAAAGGTTTTAGTAACATTACGAAATAATCAGAAAGCAACTGAAATTAATAATGATGTTTTAGGCAAGAAGTTAGTATCTTCTGAATTTAATAAATCAAATCCTTATTCATGGTTGGTAACTCATCCGCTTCCTAATTCTCGTGTAAGTTCAAGTTATGGTGGTCGTACGATGAGTGGTCGTGCAGAAAATCACTCTGGTTTAGATTTGGCAGCCCCAACAGGGACACCAATCTATGCAACTGGTCCTGGTATTGTGACAAAGTCAGGGTGGGGCACAGGATATGGTCAATATGTTGAAATTAATCATGGTAATGGTTATTTAACACGCTATGCACATGCTTCACGTCTAATTGTGAGTGTGGGTGATCGAGTGAATGCTGGCGATCACATTGCAAATGTAGGTTGTACAGGTCGTTGTACAGGTCCACATTTACATTATGAAGTAGTAAAAGATGGTCAACGTAAAAATCCATCGTCTTATTTAGCGATGTTAGATTAAGTTTAAAAAAGTTGTTGGCATATAGTCTTGTCGGTGAGTTTATTCATACCTCACAAAATTTGGTATAGAAATGGATTTTTTTATATCAAGTAAAAATATATTTATATGAATAATGAAACCAGAAAACCTATTTTGAGTAAAAAACCGCCATTAATGGCGGTTTTTTTATGTAAAAGTGTAAAAAATGTCAATCACTATTTATTTTCTAAATAATAGACCAAGGTCGTATTCATCTATAGCGATATGTATTGACGCAAAAATGTGATACATATAAGAACTATTAATAGGTTCTTAGGATAGGTGAAATATGGCGTTTTATGGCGATACTGATGCGCAAGAAACCCAAGAGTGGCAAGATGCTTTTGATTCGGTTCTTCAGCACATGGGCACAGAACGTGCTGCATTTTTATTAGAAAAGCTTTATCAGCAAGCAATTGCTAAGCATGTACCTATTCAGCGCCTAAATACCCCTTATTTAAATACTATTTCTGTAGAAGAACAGCCTGCGATGCCAGGTGATCAAGATATGGAACGTCGTATTCGTGCACTTATTCGTTGGAATGCACTTGCGATGGTACTTAGAGCAAATAAAACAGGTGATGATTTAGGTGGGCATTTAGCGAGTTTTGCATCTTCTGCAACGCTATATGATGTAGGTTTTAACCATTTCTTCCGTGCCAATAGTGATAGCTTTGGTGGGGATATGATTTATTATCAAGGGCATTGTGCACCTGGTATTTATGCACGTTCTTTCTTAGAAGGACGTTTGACAGAAGATCATTTAAATAATTTCCGTCGTGAAGTCGCTGGTAAAGGTTTACCAAGTTACCCACATCCTTACTTAATGCCTGACTATTGGCAATTCCCTACAGTATCGATGGGTCTTGGTCCAATTATGTCGATCTATCAAGCACACATTCAAAAGTATTTAATGAATCGTGGCTTAATTAAAGAAGAAAACCGTAAGGTTTGGGCTTATTTAGGCGATGGTGAAATGGATGAGCCAGAAAGTACTGGTGCTATTTCACTTGCAGGTCGTGAAAAATTAGATAACTTAATTTGGGTTGTAAACTGTAACTTACAACGCTTAGATGGTCCTGTTCGTGGTAACGGTAAGATTATTCAAGAACTTGAATCATTATTCCGTGGTGCTGGCTGGCGTGTCATTAAAGTTGTTTGGGGCCGTCATTGGGATCCACTTCTTGCAAAAGATGAATCTGGCGCATTAAAAGCAGTCATGGAAGAAGCAGTTGATGGTGATTACCAACGTTACCAAGTAAAAGGTGGTGCTTATACGCGCGCACATTTCTTTGGTAAATACCCTGAAGCTGAAGAATTAGTGAAAGGCTTAAGCGATGAAGATATTGATAATCTAAATCGTGGTGGTCATGACCCTTATAAAGTATATGCTGCATATGCTGAAGCGATGAAGTCTACTGGTCAACCAACTGTAATCTTAGCGAAAACAGTAAAAGGTTATGGTCTTTCAGAAGAAATTGAAGCGGTGAACAAAACTCACCAAATCAAAAAAATGCAACTTGAATCGTTAAAATACGTACGTAATCGTTTCAACTTGCCATTTACAGATGAGCAATTGGAGGAAGTTCCGTTCTATCGTCCAAGTGAAAATTCTCCTGAATTGAAATACATGAAAGCACGTCGTGAAGCATTAGGTGGTTACCTACCAGCACGTCGTAAAGAAAGTGAATCTTTAGCGATTCCTGAGCTTTCTGCATTTGATGCTGTATTAAAAGGTTCAAATGGTAAAGAACAATCAACGACTATGGTTATGGTTCGTTTGATCTCTACATTGTTAAAAGAAAAAGCAATTAAAGATCGCGTTGTTCCAATTGTACCTGATGAAGCACGTACATTTGGTTTAGAAGGTATGTTCCGTCAGCTCGGTATTTATGCTGCACACGGTCAAAAATACACGCCTGAAGACCAAGAGCAGTTAATGCATTACCGTGAAGCAAAAGATGGTCATATGCTTCAAGAAGGTATTAACGAAGCTGGTGCGATGAGTGCATGGGCTGCATTGGCTACAAGTTATTCAACAAATAACTTACCAATGATTCCAATGTATATGTATTACTCTATGTTTGGTTTCCAACGTATTGGTGATATTGCATGGGCAGCAGGTGATGCACAAGCACAAGGTTTCTTATTAGGTGCTACAGCAGGTCGTACGACATTAAATGGTGAAGGTTTACAACACCAAGATGGTCATTCGCACATTCTTGCAAATACAATTCCAAACTGTATTTCTTATGACCCATGTTTTGGTTATGAACTTGCTGTAATCGTTCATGATGGTTTAAAACGCATGTATGTAAACCAAGAGCGTGTGTTCTATTACTTAACTGTAATGAATGAGAACTACGAGCATCCTGCAATTCCTGAAGGTGCTGAAGAAGGTATTAAACGTGGTTTATATCTACTTGAAAAAGATGATAAAGCAACTGTTCAATTAATGGGTTCAGGTGTCATTCTTCGTGAAGTCATTAAAGCTGCTCAAATTTTACGTGATGAATATCAAATTCATTCAAACGTTTGGAGCGCAACAAGCTTTAACGAATTAGCACGTGATGGTATGGCGTGTGAAGAATACAATCGTTTACATCCATTAAACGAAGATGTTAAAGAATCTTGGGTATCTCAACAGCTTCGTGGCACACAAGGTATCGTAGTTTCTGCAACTGACCATATGCGTGCTTATAGCGAACAAATTCGTGCATATCTTCCAGACAACCGCCCATTTGTTGCATTAGGTACAGATGGTTATGGTCGTTCAGATACACGTGGCAACTTACGTAGCTATTTCGGTGTAGATGCAGCACATATTGTTGTAGCAACATTGAAAAAACTTGCTGACGAAGGTGAAGTAGATGCTCGCTTAGTTAAAGATGCTATTTCAAGCTTTGAATTAGATACAGATCGTCCAGTTGCTTGGTTACCACAAGCACATCCAGAAGTTCATGCTGTTGCTGACTACAAAGAGGAGAACTAATCATGCAAATTACGACTCCTGATATTGGTGTAGATAAAGCAACTGTTGCTGAAATTTTGGTAAAAGTTGGCGATACCATTGCTGTTGATGACAGTATTGTATTGTTAGAATCAGATAAAGCATCTGTTGAAGTGCCTAGCACTTCAGCAGGCGTAGTGAAAAGTATTTTAATTAGCCTTGGTGATGAAGTTTCAGAAGGTGCGGTACTTGTTGAATTAGAAGCAAGCGAAGCAGTTGTAACAACTGCTGAAGCGCCTAAAGCAGAAGAAAAGCCAGTTGTTGCTGAGGTAAAAACTGAAGCTGCTCCGCAGGTTGCTGTAACTCAAGAAGTTACTTCACAAGTTGTTGATGTTCAAGTACCAGATATTGGTGTTGAAAAAGCAACTGTGGGTGAAATCCTTGTTAAGGTTGGCGATAGCATCGCAGTTGATGACAGTATTGTGGTTGTTGAGTCTGATAAAGCGACTGTAGAAGTACCAAGTACTGTGGCTGGTATTGTTGAATCTATTTCTATTCAAGTTGGTGACAGCGTGAAAGAAGGTGTTGTGATTCTTCAAGTGAAAACGGAAAGTGCTGCACCTGTAGCATCAGCAGAAACTGCACAAGCAGCGTCTGCACCTGTAGCGCAAGTTGAACAAGCTCCTGTACCTGTGATTGCTTCTGTACCTGCTGGTGATGTAGAAGTTGCTGTACCTGATTTAGGTGTAGATAAAGCAGCTGTTGCTGAACTTCTTATTGCCGTTGGTGACAAAGTTGAAAAAGATCAAAGTATTATTGTTGTTGAATCTGATAAAGCAACTGTAGAAGTGCCAAGCACTGTTTCAGGTGTAATTAAAGCGATTCATGTAACACTTGGTCAAAGTGTGTCTGAAGGTATTGCTTTAGTGACGATTGCTGCTGAAGCTCAAGCTGCTGCTCCTGTAACTGCAAGTGTGCCAACACAAGCTGCACCTAAAGCAGAAGCACCAAAAGCTGTAGTCGCATCAGCTCCTGTAGCTGTACCTGCAACACATACAGCAGATAAATTAACGAAAGAGCAAAATGCTGCAAATGCGAAAGTATATGCTGGTCCTGCTGTTCGTAAATTGGCACGTGAATTAGGTGTTGTACTTGCAGAAGTAAAAGCATCTGGCCCACATGCACGTTTAATGAAAGAAGATTTATTTGCTTATGTAAAAACTCGTTTGACTGCACCTCAAACAGCACCTGCTGCTACGGTAGTAGCACAACTATCAGGTTTACCAAAACTTCCAGGTTTTGATGCATTTGGTGGCGTTGAAGAGAAAGTCTTAACGCGTTTACAACAAGTGTCAATTCCACAGTTGTCTTTAAACAACTATATTCCTCAAGTTACTCAATTTGATTTGGCGGATATTACTGAACTTGAAGCTTGGCGTAATGATCTTAAAGGTAACTTTAAGAAAGAAGGCATTAGCTTAACGATTATGGCATTCATCATTAAAGCTGTGGCTCATCTTCTTAAGGAAGAGCGTGAGTTTGCAGGCCATTTATCTGATGATGGTAAATCTGTATTGTTACGTAATGAAATTCATATGGGTATTGCTGTAGCAACTCCAGATGGCTTAACAGTTCCTGTATTACGTAATCCTGACCAAAAATCAATTAAGCAAATTGCTGTTGAATTGGGTACTTTAGGTCAAAAAGCACGTGATAAGAAACTTTCACCGAAAGATCTTCAAGGTGCAAACTTTACAATTTCAAGCTTAGGTGCAATTGGTGGTACAGCATTTACACCACTTGTGAACTGGCCTCAAGTTGCAATTTTAGGTATTTCACCTGCAACAATGCAACCTGTTTGGAATGGTCAAAGTTTTGATCCGAAACTTATGCTTCCATTGTCATTATCTTATGACCACCGTGTAATTAATGGTGCAGATGCAGCACGTTTCACAAACAAATTGACGAAATTGTTAAAAGATATTCGTACTTTGTTGATCTAAAAAGTTATATTTTAATATGATTGAAAAAACCCTGCCAAAGCAGGGTTTTTTATTGCAAAATAGATCAAATAAAAATATAATATAGATACTTCATTGGGGAGTAGCCGCTGTTCTCAGAGAACAGGTGATGGTCAACATATTTGCTTTAAAACAAGCATGGTCATCATAGCAAAGAACCAAATGAGCTTTCTCTAAGCTTTCTTTTGTTGGCAAGACCTTTGATTTATCACTCTGCTTTTGGCTAGCAGGAGGGATAGGTCATTGGTATATAATTGCTAGCCAGAGAAATACAAAATGCTTAACGCCTTTCTTATCTCTTTAGTAGTTGTCGCTCTTTCAGAAATGGGTGATAAAACTCAACTACTCGCTTTGCTTCTTGCCGCAAAATTTCGAAAACCAATTCCTATCTTATTTGCTATTTTTGTTGCGACTGTAGTGAACCATGGTGTTTCTGCTGTTTTAGGCCAATGGATTACAACAGTTCTAAGTGAAACAGTTCTATTATGGATTGTATCTTTAGGATTTATTGGTATGGCAATTTGGATGTTGATACCAGATAAATTAGATGATGAATCTGAAAGCATTAATAAATGGCAAAAATATGGCGTTTTTGGTGCAACTTTTATCTTATTTTTCCTTGCTGAAATTGGTGATAAAACACAAATCGCAACAGTTGCTTTAGCAGCTCGTTTTGACAGTATTGGTTGGGTTACGATTGGTACAACATTAGGTATTATGTTGGTCAATGCACCAGCTGTATTTATTGGTGATAAATTGGCTGATAAATTGCCAATCTCATTAATTCATAAAATTGGTGCTGCAATCTTCTTGATTATGGGTGTTGCTGCATTAGTTCAACATTACTTTTTCTAAATTTAGAATAAATAAAAAACCCAGATTTTTCTGGGTTTTTTATAAAAAATAATGAATTAATTAAAAAAATAAATACTATTATTGTCTTGAATAATTATGTGATTTTTAGTGCAAGTTATTATATTTTAATAAATTTTTATTATAAAAACAAAGATGAAAACTTGAATTGAGAAATCACTTTTTTTAAAATTCTGCTTCTAAAAAGTAACTTAAGATGACGAGAATTAAAAATATGTTGTCTCAAATTCTAACACCAAATGCTTGTTTAACTTGTGGTGCTTGCTGTGCTTATTTTCGAGTTTCATTTTATTGGGCAGAAGGACTAGAAATGCCTGAAAATGTTACGGAAGAATTAACACCTGTTTATTCATGTATGAAAGGTACGAATCGAAAGAATCCACGTTGTATTGCTTTAACTGGTACTGTTGGGGAACAGGTGAGTTGTGGCATATATGAAGCTCGAAGTTCATCATGTAAGGAAGTGCAAATTGCAGATGAGCAATGTAATAAGGCTCGTTTAGCACGTAATATGATTCCATTTACGCCCTTAGAAACAAATGAACCTTTAAATGATGATGATTATGAGAAGGTGGGTTAAGTAAAAGAATGGCAGTGCTCTTTAGAGAAAAGTAAATAAAAGGATTACATTATTTTTAATTCTCATTATTCTAAAATAATGAGAATTAAATTTCATTTTTATTGATATCAATTTTAACTTAAAATAAATCTTCAATATAAAAATGAAATTTTGGTCTAAATTTGTTTATAATAGCGCACGGAAATTACCAGCGAGACTGTTATGTTGACCATCGTTCAAGAAGCGCTAACCTTCGATGATGTCTTATTACTTCCTGCCTATTCAACTGTCCTCCCAAAAGATGTCTCTCTAAAGACACGTTTTACTCGTGGCATTCAACTTAATATCCCACTCGTTTCTGCTGCAATGGATACTGTGACTGAATCACGTATGGCAATTGCAATGGCGCAAAATGGCGGTATTGGTATTTTGCACAAAAACATGGATATTGCTGCTCAAGCTGCAGAAGTACGTCGTGTGAAAAAGTTTGAAGCAGGAATGGTGAAAGATCCTATTACTGTGACACCTGAAACGACAGTACGTGAACTTATTGCAATTACTCAAGCAAATAATATTAGCGGTGTTCCTGTTGTAAAAGATGGCAAAGTTGTTGGTATTGTGACAGGTCGTGATACTCGCTTTGAAACAAATTTAGAACAGCCAGTAAGTAATATTATGACTGGACAAGATCGTCTAGTGACTGTTCGTGAAAATGAATCAAAAGAAAACATTCAAGCACTTCTTCAAAAAAATCGTATTGAAAAGGTGATTGTTGTTGGTGAAAACAACGAGCTTAAAGGTTTAATTACAGTAACTGACTTTAACAAAGCAGAACTTTATCCAAACAGCTGTAAAGATGACTTAGGTCGTTTACGTGTTGGTGCTGCGGTTGGTACTGGTGTTGAAACACCAAGTCGTGTTGAAGCTTTAGTTGAAGCTGGTGTTGATGCAATTGTTGTTGATACAGCACATGGGCATTCTGCTGGTGTAATTGAACGTGTTCGTTGGGTAAAAGCAAACTACCCACAAGTTCAAGTGATTGGCGGCAATATTGCAACTGGTGATGCTGCTCTTGCATTATTAGATGCAGGTGCAGATGCTGTTAAAGTAGGTATTGGTCCTGGCTCAATTTGTACAACACGTATTGTTGCTGGTATTGGTATGCCGCAAATTTCTGCGATTGATTCAGTAGCAAATGCATTAAAAGATCAAATTCCTTTAATTGCTGATGGCGGTATTCGTTTCTCTGGTGATATGGCGAAAGCAATTGGTGCTGGTGCAAGTACAATTATGGTAGGTTCTTTACTTGCTGGTACTGAAGAAGCACCAGGCGAAGTTGAATTCTTCCAAGGTCGTTACTATAAAGCATATCGTGGTATGGGTTCATTGGGTGCAATGGCGGGTGCGACAGGTTCTGCTGACCGTTATTTCCAAGACTCAAAAGCAGGTGCTGAAAAATTAGTACCAGAAGGTATTGAAGGTCGTGTACCGTATAAAGGTCCAATGGGTAACATCGTTCATCAAATGATGGGTGGTTTACGTTCATCTATGGGGTATACAGGTTCAGCTGTTATTGAAGATCTTCGTCAAAATGCGAAGTTCGTTAAAATTACATCTGCTGGTATGTCAGAATCTCATGTTCATGATGTAACAATTACCAAAGAAGCACCAAACTATCGCGTGGGCTAATCCACTTTAGTTTTTTTGCTGAAAAGCCGTCATTTATGTGACGGCTTTTTTTTGTTTTTTAGTGTAAAGTAGAACAAGTAATTGTGATTAAAAAACATCACCAAAGAGTAGTGGATATAAGATGAATTATTTTGGTACAGATGGCATTCGTGGAAAATTTGGTGAATTACCTGTTACTCCTGAATTTGCTTTAAAACTGGGGTTTGCGGCAGGAAAAGTATTAAAAAACCATAGTGCAAAAAATAAACCAATTGTGGTGTTAGGCAAAGATACTCGTCTTTCAGGCTATATTTTAGAGGCAGCATTACAAGCAGGGCTAAATGCTGCTGGAGTTTATGTGCATTTATTGGGTCCACTCCCAACACCAGCAATTGCACATTTAACACGTGCTTTACATGCAAGTTTGGGCATTGTGATTTCTGCTTCACATAATCCTTATTTTGATAATGGGATTAAATTCTTTTCAGGTGAAGGTAAAAAATTACCAGATGCATTACAAGAAGAGATTAATAAAGAATTAGAAAATGATTTGCTAATCGAAGATACAGCTAACCTAGGTAAAAGTGTTCGTGTAAAAGATGCTAATGGACGTTATATCGAATTTTGTAAATCGACATTCCCATATCATTTTGATTTATCTAGCCTGAAAATTGTTGTCGATTGTGCAAATGGTGCAGGTTATAACGTTGGACCAGCCGTATATCGTGAATTGGGTGCAAAAGTTATTGCATTAAATAATGAGCCCAATGGTCTAAATATTAATGACAATTGTGGTTCTACGCATCCTGAAGTTTTACAACAAGCTGTTGTAGAACATGAAGCTGATTTAGGTATTGCTTTTGATGGTGATGCTGATCGTGTCATTATGGTTGATAAAAATGGTCAGCAAATTACTGGCGACCATATTTTATATATTTTAGGAACACAGGCTTCTAAAAAACCAGCAGGCATTGTTGGGACGTTAATGAGTAATATGGCTTTAGAACTTGCTTTAGAAAAAGCTAATATTCCTTTATTGCGTGCCAAAGTTGGTGATCGATATGTATTGCAAGGTTTAGAAGAAAAAGGCTGGGTGATTGGTGGAGAGCCATCGGGGCATATTCTTACTTTAGATAAAAGTACAACAGGTGATGCGATTATTGCTTCATTACAAGTATTAACTGTAATGATTGAGCAAGGTAAAGCTTTAGATGAATTGGTTGATGGATTTAAGTTGTTACCAAATGTCTTGGTAAATATACGCTTGGCAAATATGTTTGACCCATATGCTGTTCCAGCATTGGTTACTGAGTTTGAAAAAGCAGAACAACAGCTTAAAGGTCGAGGACGTCTTCTTATTCGTAAATCAGGCACAGAACCTGTTATTCGTGTCATGGTTGAAGGTGAGGATTTAGAAGAAGTCACTGTATTAGCAAACCATTTAGCAGATGCTGTTAAGGCAAATGCAATATAAGAGATTTGTATGACAGATTTAATTAAAGATTTAAGTGAATTACGTTTGAGTTACCAAAAAGGTGAATTACGTGAAGATCAAGTGAATGCTCATCCACATGAGCAATTCTTAAATTGGTTTAATCAGGCACTTGAAGCACAATTACATGAACCGTATGCTATGTCTCTTGCTACGACAAATGCACAAGGTCGACCACATGTAAGAACAGTTTTATTACGTGGTGCAACGGAAGTTGGTTATGATTTCTATACCAATTATGACAGTCAAAAAGGCTTGGATTTAGCAGAAAATCCTTATGCTGAAATTTTGTTTTATTGGCAAGAGCAAGAGCGTCAAATTCGTATTAGTGGGCGTGTTGAGAAAATTTCTGAAGAAGAATCTACAGCGTATTATCATAAGCGTCCACATGATAGCCAAATTGCTGCACATATCAGTACACCTCAAAGTGGGATTATTGCAAGCCGAGAAGAATTACAAAAGCGCTTCGAAGATTTGCAAAATCAGGTTGGTGAGCAAGATCAATTAGCGAAACCAGAATTTTGGGGTGGATATCGTTTACAGCCCGATTATTATGAGTTTTGGCAAGGTCGACCAAATCGCTTACATGATCGTTTAGTGTATGAGAATATCAATGGTATTTGGAAATTACAGCGATTAATGCCTTAAGATGAATATGATTATTCAACAACGGCCATTAATTTCACGTCCTGAATTATTTCAGGACGTTCCTGAATTTATTGCCCGAATTTTGGCAGCACGTGGCGTACAGTCTGAAAAAGAACTTGAATTAAAACTCAAAAATTTATTAGCACCGACAATGAAAGGTTTGGATCAAGCAATTCATTTAATTGATTTAGCTATTGATCAACAACAAAAAATAGTGATTGTAGGTGATTATGATGCGGATGGGGCAACTAGTACTGCTTTGATGATTTTAGCTCTTCGAGAAATGGGAGCTCAAGTTGAATATTTAGTACCAGACCGTTTTAAATATGGTTATGGATTAACACCAGCAATTGCAGATTTAGCTTTTAAACGTTTTCAGCCAGATTTACTCATTACGGTTGATAATGGTATTTCAAGCCATGCAGGTGTTGAAACTGCCCAATCGCATGGTATGAAGGTCATCATTACAGATCACCATTTAACAACGAAGGAAACACCACATGCAGAAGCTGTTGTCAATCCAAATCAACTAGGATGTGATTTTCCAAGTAAAGCTTTGGCAGGTATCGGTGTTGCTTTTTACGTATTGGCAAATTTATCGACACATCGGAAAAAATTAAATAAATCATTTGCTCAAGTTACGCAATATTTAGATTTGGTTGCCTTAGGTACTTATGCAGATGTGGCTAGCTTAGATTTTAATAATCGTATTTTAGTTGATGCTGGTGTTAAAAGAATCCAACAGCATTTATGTCGACCTGGTATTACTGCTTTGATTGATTTGGCAGGACGAGAGATTACACAATTACAAGCATCAGATTTAGGTTTTGTTGTTGGTCCAAGAATTAATGCTGCTGGCCGTATGGAAACTATGGATATAGGCATTGAATGCTTATTGGCTCAAGATTTACAAATAGCTTATCCATTAGCACAGCAATTAAATGATCTAAATCTCGAACGTCGCCAAGTTGAAAATCAGATTAAACAAGAAGCTTTAGAAGAACTTGAGAAATTACAATTTGATCAACAGCAATTACCTGCTGCACTAGTGGTATTTGAAGAGCATTGGCATCAAGGAGTCATCGGAATTGTTGCAGGACGATTAAAAGAACAATTTTATCGCCCTGCAATTGTATTTGCAGCAGATGAAGATGGGGTTCATTTAAAAGGTTCAGCTCGTTCTATTGATGGCATTCATATTCGAGATGCTATAGAAGTAGTTGCCGAGCAATATCCTTCTATGATTAGTCATTTTGGAGGGCATGCCGCAGCTGCAGGTCTAACCATTAAGAAAGATCAATTTCACGCATTTAAGCAAGTTTTTGAAGCATTAATTCAAGAAAATGATGATTATCTTTTTGATTCAATTCTTTTAACAGATGGTGAATTGCCTGTAGAAAATTTTCAATTATCGACTGTTGAAATACTGAAAAATTTAGGTCCATGGGGACAAAAATTTCCTGCACCTATTTTTGAAGGGCAGTTTAATATTTTGGACTCACGTTGGCTTAAAGAAAAACACTTAAAACTCAAACTAGGTTTACATAATGGGCAGGCAGTAGATGCTATTGCTTTTAACGCATCTGAAAAATATGACTTTAATCCAGCATGGGGTACGGTGAATTTAGTCTATGAACTTGATCGAAATGAGTTTAATGGTAATGTTTCTTTGCAGTTAAGAATTTTATATTTACATCAACATCATTTAAGTTAATAAAATAATATTTAATAATGAAAAAACCGCTGAAGTCAGCGGTTTTTTTATTTCTATAAGAGATTAGAAACGATATTTTGCAGCAACGCTATAAGTGTTGTAATCATTTACATCATTTTTAGCAAATCCAACACGACCTTCTAAGCTTATGTTTTGATTAATGAATTTTCGAGCATTGATACCCCATTCTTTATTATCTAGCAAGTCTTGCTTTTGATAATCTGCACCAATACTCAAAGTTTTATCTAAGTAGTAATCTGCGGCAATGTTGTAATCATGAACATTACCAAAAGTTGTACCAGCTTCTAAATTGATATCTTGACCATTTGCAAGTTCAGTTACATATTTTGCACGTAAGCTTGGAGTTGTACGGTCATTATTATCATTGTGATAACCTTTTACACCAGCTGCTACAAGTAAACCTGGTGCTGGTAAATAACCAACTTCAGCTGAGTAAAGTGTTGTATCGAAATTTGGAGCATATTTAAATTTCATGTCTTGGCGACCAATATCACCACTCATGTAAAAATCAGTACCTGGTACAAAGTATTCAATGCCTGCAGAATAGTTGTGTAGTTTAGCATCATCTACTTTGCTGTAATTATATTGAGCGCTTACATTACTTGCACGATCTAAGTATGCAGCTTCAGCAAGTGGGGCATTGCGAGTTTGTACTGGTTTAAAATATGCAGTACCTTCTACACCGTAAATACCTTTTGTACTTCCGTGATCTGGATCTACTGCGCCAGCTGTTACACCGACTTCAGCTTGGTAAGCGTTTGCTGTTCCTGTGATTGCTAGAGCAGACAGTAATGCTGATGCAATTGCTAATTTTTTCATATTGAAACCCTCTGAAGTTAAAACGGTTTTTAACTGTTAACATATTTTGTTACATCTTCAGTGTATGGTAAAGATGACTAAAAATACAATTCATCAGTGTAGTTAGATTGTAAAAAATGTGTATTTTTTGTGAACTCTATCATGTAAGTATTTGATATATAATATTTAAAAATATTTAATTGATTTATATTTAATTTAGATTTTTATGAGAAAAATGATGAAATATCATTATTTATATTCACATTGATCTTCTTGAATTTACATATTTAATTACATGCTACCAAATTTTTTAACGTTTCTGTTGGATGAATGTCTCTATGATATAATGTGCCACTATTTTATACGCAATAACTAGATTGAGAGTTTTCACGTGGAAATTAATCCTTATCTGAACCAATTAAAAGACTTAAACGACCGTGGTCTAACATTACGGGGGTATCTTTGACTACGATCTAAAAAAAGAGCGTTTAGAAGAAGTTCTCCGTGAATTAGAAGACCCTACAATTTGGAATGACCAAAACCGTGCTCAAGCAATGGCTAAAGAAAAAGGCGAGCTTGAGAATGTATTGAATGTTCTTGATGACTTAGCAACTCAATTAGAAGATGCACAAGCATTGCTTGATTTAGCTGTAGAAGCCGATGATGAAAGCTTATTGGTTGATGTACAAAGTGAATTAGATACAGCAGAAGAAGAGTTAGCAAAACTTGAATTCCGCCGTATGTTTAATAACCCTATGGACCCGAACCCATGTTATGTGGAAATTCAAGCGGGTTCTGGCGGTACAGAAGCACAAGATTGGGCTTCAATGCTATTACGTATGTATATGCGTTGGATTGAACGTCATGGCTTTAAAGCAGAATTGATGGAAGAATCTGATGGTGATGTTGCAGGGATTAAATCTGCAACGATCCGTGTTGAAGGTGAATATGCCTACGGCTGGTTGCGTACTGAGTCGGGTGTGCATCGTCTTGTTCGTAAATCACCTTTTGACTCTGGTAACCGTCGTCATACATCGTTCTCTGCGGTATTTGTATCACCTGAAGTAGATGACAATATTGAGATTGAAATCAATCCTGCAGATGTTCGTACAGATACGTATCGTGCATCAGGTGCAGGTGGTCAGCATATTAACAAAACAGACTCAGCGGTACGTTTAACACATGCACCAACAGGTATTGTTGTTGCTTGTCAAAACCAACGTTCGCAACATGCAAACCGTGATCATGCTTGGAAACAATTACGTGCAAAATTGTATGAATTGGAAATGAGTAAACGGAATGAGGCTGCTCAAGCTTTAGAAGATACGAAATCTGATATTGGTTGGGGAAGTCAAATTCGTTCATATGTATTAGATGATTCACGTATTAAAGATTTACGTACAGGTGTTGAAAACTCGAATACGGGTGCAGTACTTGATGGTGATCTTGATAAGTTTATTGAGGCGAGCTTAAAGCAAGGTCTCTAAGACTGATTAATCAATAAAAATTGCATAATTCAGTGGAATTGCAAATATATCGAAAAAAATAGATATTAATATCGAAAAAATACGATATATTAGTCGCAAGGATGCTGGATTAAGCAATCAATGCTCAGATGTGTCTGAAAATGGATATAGATTTAATTTTTAAAGCATTAGCCAATCCTACTCGTAGGCAAATTTTAGAATGGTTGAAATCGCCAGAACGATTTTTGTCTGTAGAGGAGTGCGGTGACTTTAAACGTGGGGTTTGTGCAGGTCAAATTGAAAAATTGGGTAAAGTATCCCAATCGACCATGTCAAATCATTTATCTGTTTTACAGCAAGCAGGACTCATTCAAGCTCAAAAATACGGGCAGTGGTCTTATTTTTCTCGCAATGAAATCTTAATTCAGCAATATATTGATTATTTAAAAAGCACACTTTAATGCCGTGCTTAGAGGTATCTATGGCTGAATTAAATACACCTTTAATTCTTGGTGATTTACATTTAAAAAATCGTGTCGTAATGGCACCACTTACACGTAGTCGTGCAACCGATGACCGTGTGCCAACAGAAATGATGGCTGAATATTATGCGCAGCGCGCTAGTGCGGGTCTCATTATTTCAGAAGCAACGGTAATATCAGAAGAAGCAAATGGTTATTTAAATACGCCAGGATTATTTACTGATGCTCAAGTTAAGGGTTGGAAAAAAGTCACTTCAGCAGTTCATAACAAAGAAAGTTTAATTGTGGCACAGCTTTGGCATGTTGGTCGCGTATCTCATCCAGATCTATTAAATGGTGAAACACCTGTTTCAGCAAGCGCTGTTCAACAAGCAGGTCATGTCAGCTTATTACGTCCAAAACGTGAATATGTTTTGCCTCGTCCACTTGAAATTTCTGAGATTCATGCAATTACTGCGCAATATAAACAAGCAGCAATTCGTGCAAAAGAAGCAGGTTTTGATGGTGTTGAATTACATGCAGCAAATGGTTATTTAATTGATCAATTCCTACAAACTAAAACGAACTTACGCGAAGATGAATACGGTGGTTCAGTAGAAAATCGTGCTCGTTTCCTATTGGAAGTAATTGATGCATTAATTGAGGTTTGGGGTGCAGGTCGAGTAGGTGTTCATTTATCACCACGTGGCGATGAGCATGATATGGGTGACCATGATCCACGTGAAACATTTGGTTATGTGATGCAAGAACTTGGTAAGCGTAAAATTGCCTTTTTCTTTACACGTGAATATTTAGCTGAAGATAGTATTTCAAGTTATTTAAAAGAACGTTCAAATGGAGTTCCATATATTGCGAATATGCGTTTAAGCCGTGAAGATGCAGTAGCACTTTTAGCTTCTGGAAAAGCAGATGCAGTATCTTTTGGTAAAGCTTATATTGCAAATCCAGATTTATTTGAGCGTTTGGTACAAAATGCACCATTAAATGAATTAAAATTAGAAACTATGATTGGCACTTCAGTTGCTGAAGGATATATCGATTATCCAACATTAGAGACTGTTGCTTAATTTATAGTAAAGAGAGCTATACGCATTAACATGTGGGTATAGCTCTGTTATATTTTATTTTTATAGATTGTCTGAGGCGATTCTTTGGCTACACCATTTTGGTATAACGCAGCATTAACATTCATTAAGCCCTATTATAAGTGGCGCATAAAAAAGCGTGCGGATAATGCTGAACAATTGCATCAAGAATCTTTAGAAAGATTTGGTCCTTTTCAGGCTGTTAAAAATACACAAGCAATTTGGTTTCATGCTGTTTCTGTGGGGGAAACAAATGCAGCGCAACCACTCATTGAACACTATTTAAAATTAGGCCACCCAGTTTTAGTCACCAATACAACCAAAACAGGGCAGGCTCGTGCGAAGTCATTATTCTTAAAAGAACCTTATTTAGATTTATTTCAAGCCGTTTATTTACCAGCAGATCAAAAGCATTTAGTACGTAATTTTTTTGATAAATATCAGCCTAAAATTCTTGCTTTAGTTGAAACAGAACTTTGGCCTAATTTAATTGATCAAGCAAATAAGCAAAAGATTCCTTGTATGTTGATTAATGCTCGATTATCAGAAAAGTCAGCAAAAGGTTATGGCAAAGTACCAAGCTTAACAATACCTATGTTGAATGGGCTTCAGCAATTATTGGCACAAGATCAAGCGACAAAAGAAAGATTTATTGACTTAGGTATGTCTGCTGAACATGCTCAAGTGGTTGGAAGTATTAAATTCGATATTTCTGCACCACATTCATTTCTTGAGCAAGCTGAACAATTAAAAGAACAGTGGAATTTAGCTTCACGTAAAATAATTGTTTTAGCGAGTACTCATGCTCCAGAAGAACAGAATTTATTAGCAGCTTTAAAGCCTTATTTACAGCAATACCCAGAGCTTTTGTGTATTGTTGTACCAAGACATCCTGAACGGTTTGAAGAAGTTTTTGATGTTTGCCAAAATTTACAGTTGGTCATTCAACGTCGAAGTTTAGCTGAACAAATTCAGCCTGATACACAAGTCTATTTAGCTGATAGCATGGGTGAAATGTGGCTTTGGTATGCATTAAGTCAAGCTTGTTACGTGGGCGGTTCTTTGAATGAACCTGGTGGTGGTCACAATATTTTAGAGCCCTTGGCATTACATGTTCCGACAATTTTGGGAAAAAATTATTTAAATTTTCAAACGATTGTTGATGAATTTATTCATGCAGAAGCTATTCGTGTTGTTCAAAATGCAGAGGAAGCAGCAGAAGCACTAATTCAATTGGTTTTTGATTCTGAATTGGTTGAATTATTAAATTTTAATGCAGATCGTATTATGCAAGCAAATAAAGGCTCTTTAGAAAAGCATATTCATGTCATTGATCAATATTTATAAGCTTGGTTAATGAAATGAATATTGTTTTACTTGATGAGCGTCAAACTCAAAATGACATTTGGAATATTACAGCGCAAAGACAATTAATACATCTACACGAGCATTTGAATATTCAAATTGGAGATACTTTAAAAGTTGGTATTTTAAATGGGAAGCGTTATTTAACAGAAGTGATTGATGTTTCTGAACATGTCATTTCAGTTAAGCCATTACATGAAGAACTCATTCCAAATAAGTTACCAGTGACGCTTATTGTCGCTATGCCACGGCCTAAAGTGCTGAGACGTCTAATCGCAGATAGCGTGACTTTAGGTGTAGAAAAAATTATTTTATTGCATAGCTATCGGGTAGATAAAAGCTATTGGCAAACGCCTTTTTTACAACAATTAGAGTCTTTTATTCATTTAGGTTTAGAGCAAGCTGGAGATACGCAGCCTCCTAAAATTGAAGTTTATAAACGTTTTAAACCTTTTGTTGAAGATGTTTTACCGCAATTCATTTCTCAAGATTGCCCTGCTTTTGTAGCTCATCCTTATACAGATATTCCAATGCCTGTAGCAATTGATCATGCTTGTAGTATTATCATTGGACCTGAAGGTGGGTTTATTCCTTATGAAGTTGAGTTATTGCAAAAAAATGGTTGCCAAGTCAGAAACTTAGGCAACCGTATTATTCGCACTGAAACAGTTATTCCTTATGTATTAGGAAGATTGTTTTGCTAAATGCTCATTTAGATCATTACCCAACATTTTAACTTCTTGAATTGGATACGGAATAGATATTCCATTTTGGTTAAAGCTGTCGACGACTTCTTCTTGAGTTTTACTAATAGATGTTGAAATTGATGTTTCAGTGGTATTAATCCACCAGCGAACATTTAAGTTAATTGAAAAGTCAGCAAGTGTTGAAACATTGACAGAAAAAGCTGGTTGGCTCAGTACGGTTGGATCACGATCTAAAATTGTTCTAATAATTTCTTTGGCTTGTTGTACATCATCTTCATAACCAATACCAACAACAAACTCACAACGACGGCGTTGATAGGCTGTATTAACGGTCACCGCACTGGTATAAACCGTTGCATTTGGAATCACAATACGTCTTCCATCTGGAGAGCGTAAAAAGGTTGCACGAATTTGAATATCTTCAACAGTACCTTCCATACCATTCACAATAATATCGTCGCCAATTTTAAAAGGTTCACTTAAAAGAATAAGAATTCCAGATAATAAGTTTTGGAAAATATCTTTGAATGCAAAACCGATTGCAACAGAGCCAATGCCTAATGCACTCATAAGCTGACCTGGTGTAAAACCTGGAATAGCAATGACCATGGCAATTAAAAAACCGAAAAAAACAATAAAGGAGCTACCTACACGGTTAAGTACAAGTACTAGGTTTTGCTTGCTATATGAGCTTTCAGTTAATGCTTTACGCACAAAAAACTTAAAGAGTTTAGAAAATAAATAAAAAATTGTAAAAACAACAAGAGCAATACAAATATAAGGTAGGCGAGACCAAAAACCATCAATAATTTGATCGATTGCGGCATATGCATCGTTATATTTAGTGGTATGTGCAATGACAGTTTGAGTTGTTCTTTCACTCGCCTCATGTAGTAACTGAGCTGTTTCTTGAGCGACTAAGTCACTTAAGCTACCTTTTTCTTCGGCCATTGATGTTTCTATCCAAATGATAAGAGATATAAAAAAAGTAATTAACGTGTATTTATGACATTACTTTTCTTACATTTTGTCAGAAAATTACTTATATGTTTAGGTATTAAAATATCATTTTAGTTGTGAAGTGTTAATTAAAAAGCAATATATTAAGAATGTTAATTGTTAAATACTTTAAGTTGATAATTTATTCATTTTTGAAGAGTCAGTCCTAAAAAATGAATTTGCATTTTAAAAAATCAAAAAATATATTGATCTTTTATTTAAATAATTTTGATGAAAATTAAGGATGTAATTTTAGCTAAGAGGGATGAAAATATAGGGTATATAGAATATTGCTTATTTTTTCTTTTTAAAGCTAAAGTTTACAAAAAAGTCATGATGTCACATTGGAGTTCAGTGATATTTTGAGAAAGTAAATAAATGAACAGTATACGACCAAAGAAGAATTGAGTTGTTTGAAATTTAACCGCAATACTAAACCAGCATGCAAGTATAACAAGTCAGAAATTGGCATGGCATTTCGTGAGGAAATGTATAACTATCAAGGAAGTAGCTTATGAAAGAAGTGTATTCTGTACCAGAAGGATTTAAACGTACAGCACGAACCAACGAAGAGGAATATTTTCAAAGGTATCAAAACTCCATTGAGAATCCTGATGAATTTTGGGCAGAACAAGCGCAAAAATTAGAATGGATAAAACCATTTAGTAAAGTGAAAGATACGAATTTTGATCCTGAAAATTTTAAAATTGAATGGTTTGCTGATGGGCAATTGAATGTTAGTGCAAATTGCTTAGATCGACATTTAAAAGAACATCCATATAAGCCTGCCATTATTTGGGAAGGCGACCATCCATCACGTCATAAAATTATTTCATTTGTAGAACTACATGATGAAACATGCCGTTTTGCGAATGTTTTAAAAAAACAGGGAGTAAAAAAAGGCGATAGAGTTATTTTATATATGCCAATGGTATCTGAAGCCGCGATAGCAATGCTTGCATGTGCACGTATTGGTGCTGTGCATTGTGTGGTTTTTGGTGGATTTTCACCAGATTCATTAGCAAGTCGTATTGAAGATAGTCAGGCAACAGTAGTGATTACTGCTGATTCTGGAACGCGTGGTGGTAAACCTATTTATTTAAAAGAAAATGTAGATGCTGCCTTAGAAGTTCAAGGAACAGAGTCTATTGAAAAAGTTATCGTGGTTCATCGTTCTGGGCATCCTATTACCATGAAAGAAGGAAGAGATTTGTGGTATCACATGGAAATTATGACAGTCACAGATGATTGCCCACCTGAACCAATGAATGCAGAAGATCCTTTATTTATTTTGTATACTTCGGGTTCTACAGGAAAACCTAAAGGTGTTTTACATACAACAGGTGGCTATTTAACTTATGTGAATAGCACCTTTAGAGAAATTTTTGATATTAAACAAAATGATGTATTTTGGTGTACCGCAGATGTAGGGTGGATTACAGGGCATTCTTATGTTTTATATGGACCACTTTCTAATGGTATTTCTACCGTTATGTTTGAAGGAATTCCACAATATCCAACTTGGGCAAGAACAGGGCATATTGTAGATAAGCATAATGTCAGCATTCTTTATACGGCACCAACAGCTATTCGCGCCATGATGAGAGAGGGTGATGCTTTTGTCCGAGAAAGTAATCGAAGTAGTTTACGATTACTCGGATCAGTTGGTGAGCCAATTAATCCAGAAGCTTGGAATTGGTATTATACCGTTGTTGGCGAAGAGCGTTGTCCTATTGTTGATACGTGGTGGCAGACTGAAACTGGCGGTATTTTAATTTCACCATTACCAGGTGCAACACCTTTAAAACCAGGTTCTGCTACACGTCCATTATTTGGGATTCAACCTGCAATTGTCGATGCTGAAGGTAATGAATTAGAGGGTGCTGCTGAAGGAAATTTAATTATTAAAGATTCTTGGCCAGGACAAATGCGAACAATTTGGGGCGATCCAAAACGCTTTATAGAAGCTTACTTTTCAACATATTCAGGGTCATATTTTACTGGAGATGGTGCTCGTCGAGATGAGGATGGCTATTATTGGATTACAGGTCGTGTTGATGATGTTTTAAATGTATCAGGGCATCGCTTGGGTACCGCAGAAATTGAAAGTGCGCTTGTCGCTCATGAATATGTAGCCGAGGCTGCTGTTGTTGGGATGCCGCATGACATTAAAGGTCAAGGTATTTGTTCCTTTGTTACTCTTCAAGCAGGGGTTATTGAATCAGAAGAGCTACGTGCCGAATTAGTCGCTTGGGTACGTAAAATTTTAGGACCTGTAGCAACACCAGATGCATTACATTGGGCACCTGCATTACCTAAAACGCGCTCTGGAAAAATTATGCGCCGTATTTTAAGAAAAATTGCAGCAAATGAACTTGATAGTTTAGGTGATACATCAACTTTGGCTGAACCTCAGGTTGTTGAGCATCTGATTAAAACTGTTTACCCAAATGATTAATTGTATTGAACTAAATACCGGTTGTTTTCAAACGGTATTTTTATTTTATAGATAAGTTCTGCATGCATTTAGATAAAGCGTCGAAGAATGCTCTGTTAAGCTAGAAAGAGTTGAATAAACTGATAAAAGAACCAGACTATATTATGAATGTTTCCACTCTTGTGACATCTGACCCAATAAAAGTTGCACAGCAATTAGCAGAAAAGCTTGCTTTAACTGCAGCAGAACGAGATAAACAAGGAGGTAATCCAAAATTTGAACGAGACTTAATTCGTCAAAGTGGATTATTAAATTTGTCCATTCCAAAACAATTTGGGGGGCAAGGTGCAGATTGGCACATTATTTTTAAAACGATTCAAACAATTGCACAAGTGGATAGTTCATTAGCACATGTATATGGTTTTCATCATTTATTAATTGCGACAGTACAGCTATTTTCACAAGCTGAGCAATATGGCAAATGGTTTGAGCAAACGGCGAAAGACAATTTATTTTGGGGAAATACGCTTAATCCTTTAGATAAAAGAACAACAGCAACAAAAAATTCAGATCATGAATATATTTTTCATGGTTATAAAAGCTTTTGTTCAGGTTCGATAGATTCCGATATTTTATTATGTTCGGGTTATAACGAAGCAGGAAAGCTATTAATTGGGGTAATTCCTACATCACGAGAAGGTGTCCAATTTTTAGGTGATTGGAATAATATGGGACAACGCCAAACAGATAGTGGTACTAGCCATTTTGAATCGGTAAAAATTCATGAAGATGAATTATTATTAAATCCAGGACCACTAAGCACACCATATTCAAGCTTACGTCCTTTGATTGCACAACTTATTTTTGTTCACTTATTTTTGGGTGTGGCGGAAGGAGCTTTTGAAACAGCAAAAGAAACAGTTCAAACACAAAAAGCTTGGTCAAAATCATTAGTGGAACAAGCCGTAAATGATCCATTTACACAAAAACATTTTGCTGAATTTTATGTGCAATTAGAAAGTGTTCGGTTACTGGCTAATAAAGCCATAGATATCTTACAATCAGCTTGGAACAAGGGGGATAAACTTTCAGCAGAACAGCGAGGAGAAGTGTCAATTGCAATTGCGACTGCAAAAATTGCAGCGACAAATACATCGTTATACATCACACAAAATATATTCCAAGTGATGGGAGCGAGAGCAACAACGGCTAAATTGAATTTAGATCGCTTTTGGCGCAATGTTCGAACACAAACATTACATGATCCTGTCGATTATAAATATCAAGAAATTGGTGAATGGGTTTTAACTGGGAAAGTACCTGATCCAAGTTTTTATTCTTAGTATTTATGAATGAGTTAAAAGGAATTTTATGTGTATGAGTTCCTTTTAATGATCTAAATGCTCTAAGTCTGTATTTTGAATAGGATTGCGTTTCCAATAATAAGGCTGAAATAATCTAAATAGGAGTCGTAAAGGAGTCATCCATACAATGCGGTTATAACTTTTTTTATTTGTCTTAATTTTATGTGCTAAAAACTTACAAACAGTTTCTGGTGGATCAATAATAAATAAAAACAGGCGTTTCATTTTTTTCCAATTTTGTACATTTCCTTGTGTCCAAGAGGAAATGAGTAGATCTGTTGAAACCATGCCTGGGCTTAATGTTCCAATTCGAATACCATGAGATTTCGCTTCTTTGAAAAGTGCTTTACTGAAGTAACTAACTGCATATTTTGTTGTTGAATAAACAGTCATACCTGCACTCCATTCACCTTTACTGCCCCAACCCTCCATATTATAAATTTGACCAAATTTTTGTTGAATCATACCTTGTAATGCGACTTGAGATGCAAGAGTTGTTCCTAAGATATTAGTTTGAATTGTATTGTTTATTTCACTTTCTGGAATATTAATAAAATCCAAGGTTGCTGTGCATGTACCTGCATTATTAATCCAAATATCAACTTGTTTAAATTGTTGAGTTGCTTGTTTCCATAATGCTTTTAAGTCGTGGTGCTGTGTAATATCACAGCGTATAGCAAGAATTTTTGATTCACTAAAATTTTGAATAAGTTGTGCGAAGGCTACATCTAGCTGTGTTTTATTCCGACCAGAAATGACAACATTATAATTTAGTTTTAAAAATGCTTGAGCTAGACCAAATCCGATTCCTTTACTACTTCCCGTAATAACGACACAGCCTTTTTGATATGAGCGATTCATATAATTCTCTTTATTTGTGTATGTTTTGCTGATGTATTAATAGATATAAAACAGATAGGCTAATCATTGCAAAGTTCATTACAACAGGATTAAATGCGGAAATTAAAGATGTTGGAAGTAAAAAACTAACAAGAATAAAAAGAAAAATTAAGCCCAAAATACTTAAAAAATGTAGATATTTATTGGTCAAAAAAATAAAACATATGCCAAAAACAATCTCTATGATGCCTGAAATTTGTCCTGCAAATTTTGCATATTCATAAGATAGACCAAACAATTGCCAAATATAAATTTCATCAGCATTAATAAACAGCAATTTGGGTACAAGACCTTGATATATCCATAAAAAAGCGAGTGTTAAATTAATAAATTTTGAAACATTGATGTTATGCATTTCATTCAGTATTTATTTTTAAGTATATCTAATGTTAGAGCTTAAACTTTGCTGTGTAAACCAACTAAATCTATTTACTTGAAATTGATTATTAAGTTAAAAAAACAAAGTAGTAACAATAAAAAACATAATAAAAACAGATTGAAAGGCTATAAAAATCATTAATAAATCACACAAAAAATAAAGTTATATTGGGGATGTATGAATAAAGTTTATAAACTAATGTGGTCAAGTATTCATGGGGCTTGGGTAGTTTGTTCTGAATTGGGGAAAAGAACAAAATCAAGTGGTATTAAAATAATATTAGCAACAGCAGCAGGGGTTGGTATCAGTTCAATTACTTTTGCTGCTGAATGTGTGGTTGGCGGAAATGGCACAATTGCAATTAACCAAAATACAGTAGCAAGTTGTACATTATCTAGCATTGCACCTGAAATTGGTAATTCAAGTCCATATAACACGGGCTTTTTGGTCTACAGTAATGGTGGAGTTGCTAGAAGTATTATTGTTGAAAATGACTTAACGACGATTTTAAAAGGGGTTAATGGCATTAGCGTTTATGCAACAGCTCCATATTCTGCAAGTTCTACATTTGATGCTTCAGGAAAAATAATCAACTTAACCATGGCAGATGTTGATTATGCTGGTATGCCACCGACTGCAACAAGTTATGCTCGTATTGGTGCAGGTATTTCTTATGGAGGAACGTTAAGTGTTGGTACACTAAATTTGAATATGCCAGATTTACCTGCTGGAACGAATCGAGATACAAGATTTGAGCACTATGGCGTACTGACAGGTTCTTATAAGGACTCAGGAGAAAATAATACATCTAATGGGCTATATTCAAAGGCGCTATTTGATAATTTAAATATTGCAATGAATTCTAGTAACAATACTGGACTACTTTATGGTTCATATCCTTTATTAGCTGGAATTCGTGTTATTCAAGGTGCGGGTTTAAATACAAATGTTGGGCAAGGAAGTGCAGGATATGTAGCAGTTAATGATAATTTAGATCTGAATCTTGTTGGCACAACAAATGATGTTATTGGTATTTATATTTCAGGTTCAAGTCAACAAAATGCAGATGGTGAAGAAATTTTCCCAGAAGTTCATTTGAATAACAGTAAGATTAAAGTGGTGAGTACCTCTAGTCGTGCAAATGCAATTCGTTTAGGTAAAGATGCAGCTGTGGGAACAGGTGAAGGGCGGTTGTATTCTACTGGTCATATGGAAATAGATACAACTGAAGCTAAAAATAGCAATGCAATTGATATTATTTGGCAAGGTGCAATTTTAGATGCAAATGCAGACACATCAAGTACAGAAATTAAAGCTGGTAAACAAGCTATTCGTATTAGTGGTAATGCGAGTCAAGATACAGATCAAACTCGTACAGAGTTTAATAATTTAGTTATTAATAAAACAGAAACAGCAACAGCTAATTTAATTGAAGTTGCTAGTAATCAAAAAGATTATATTTTTACTGCCCGTGGTCAAGATTCCTCAATTATTGCAAATACCAATGGTTATATTATTAATGTTGCAGGAGGTACATCTACACCAAGTCAAGTGACATATAACTTTGCAGATGGGTATATGCAAGGGCTAGTGAATAAAACAGCAAGCTCTACACTTAATTTAAATTTAGATAATGCACGTTGGCAGCTTGAAAAAAATAGCCAAGTGAATACAGCTCTTTTTAGTCAGTTAAATTTAACGAATGCATCAGAAATTTTTGCATATAACAGTGTAACTGAACCATCTCAATTTATTTTAAGTGGTCAAGTTAACTCTAAAAACTCTACATTAAATTTAAGCAATGGAATTTTAGGTGACACACTCACTATTAATGGTGACTACTCTGGTGATAATGGCATTGTTGTTTTAGATACTCAGCTTGGAGAAGATGATTCACCGACAGATAAATTAATTATAAGTGGTGCTGCAACTGGCTCTACACAGCTTAAAGTGAATAATGTTGGTGGAACTGGTGCTCAAACAGTAAAAGGTATTCATGTTATTCAAACTGGGTCATCAGCATCTGATAATACATTTTATTTAGCAGGAAATTATGTCTCTGCGGGTGCATATGACTATTCATTGCATTTAAAAAAAGCAGAAGTAATAGAAGAGCTGTCGACAAATCCATTAGATAATTGGTATCTGGAGAGTGTACTAGCTGATACTGATCCTACTGATCCTACTGATCCTACTGATCCTACTGATCCTACTGATCCTACTGATCCTACTGATCCTACTGATCCTACTGATCCTACTGATCCTACTGATCCTACTGATCCTACTGATCCTACTGATCCTACTGATCCTACTGATCCTACTGATCCTATAGAGCCTCAACCAAAACCTCCTATTTATACACCTGGCGTTGGTTCTTATTTAGCTGTAGCCACAATGGGAAATACATTATTTACGTCTAGATTAGAAGATCGTGAGGGGGCAAGTCGCTTCCAACACCTAGAACAAGACAATGGTAATGTGTGGATTCGTGCTTATGGTGGACATCATCAATTTAAGAGCATGGGTGATCAATTAAAAACGAAAGGTAAGAGTTTTGTGACTCAAATTGGTACTGGTTTAGTTTCTTTAGGTGAGGAAGATCAGTATAACTTAGGAATTATGGGGGGATATGCTCACTATAGTGGTGATACATCTTCACGCTTAACTTCTCGTGAATCAAAAGCAACTGTTGAAGGTTATAGCGTTGGTTTATATGGTACTTGGTATGCATATCCTGTAGAGAAACGAGGTGCTTATATTGATACGTGGGTGCTTTGGAATAGCTTTAATAACAAAGTAGAATCAGCAGATTTTCAACAATATAAGTATGATTCATCGGGTATTACAGCTTCAATTGAAGCAGGTGGAGAATATCTTTTAAATAAAAATGGTGATCAAGATTGGTGGCTTCAACCTCAGGCTCAAGTCATTTATCAAGGTGTTCACACAGATAGCTTTGAAGATGTACAAGGAGCGACTATAGATAGAGGCTCTGATAACTTTCAATCCCGTCTAGGATTTAAAACTTATTTAGAAATACCAACAGAGGCAGGAAGCTTTAAGAGTTATCGACCATATTTGGCGCTGAATTATATTCATAATACGACTCCTTATTCGGTTGTGATTAATCAAGTTCAGTATGAGAATGAGGGGATGAAAAACTTAGGTGAATTTAAGCTTGGTATTGAAGGTTATATTTCAAAAGATAGCCAAGTTTGGTTGAATGCATCTTATGTTGCAGGTAGTCATAGTAATCAAACTTACCAAGGTAATTTAGGATGGAAATATAGCTTCTAAGATTTTTTAAAAGGTTCTCTATTTTTCCTCGAAGAGGGGGAGAATAGAGAACAAATATAATGTTGAGTTGTTTTTGTTATTTTTTATCAGCATTTAAATTTATTCATGCTTTTTATAAGAATAAAAATACTTAATCTTTTAGATTTCTTTATTAAATGAGTAAAAATAAAAGAATTTATTTATTACAGTTGAATTTTTAATTAATTCTTTAATTACATGTGTTTATGGTGTTTTTGTAATTATTTGTTTCAAAAATCAAACGATATAGTCAAATAAAAAATAGAAATATATTTTAGTATCAATAAGGTGATAATTTGATAAATAAATCACACTTTAATGGAATGTATATTTAACATTATTTCAATGATGAAGTGTATAAAACGAATCTAATGATAAGGAGTTTCTAATGCTAACAGTGATTGGAATCCTAATAATTGTCACCATTGTGACGCTATTGATGGCAGGTAAAGTGAATCCAATCTTAGCGATGTCTATTATTCCGCTTATTGGTGCTTTTATTGCCGGCTTTACACCCTCTGAAATTTCAGGTTTTTTTGAGGCAGGAATTACTAAAGTAACAAAAGTTGCAGTCATGTTTTTATTTGCAATTTTGTTTTTTAGTATTCTCAAAGAGTTACATGTTTTTGATCCACTTATTAAAAGAATGGTCACCTTAACTGGTGGAAATGTTATTGTTGTCGCCGTTGTAACGGCAATTATTGCAGGGCTTGTTCACTTAGATGGTTCAGGTGCAGCCACTTTTTTAATTATTATTCCAGCATTATTACCTCTCTATCGTCAATTAGGTATGAGTCCATACTTGATGTTGCTTTTAATGGCAGGAAGTATGGGGATTATGAATATGGTGCCGTGGGGCGGACCGTTAGGGCGAGCTTCTGCTGTTACGGGAATTGATGCGTCAACTTTATGGCAAAGTATTATTCCTGTGCAGATTATTGGTATGCTCGGAATGGTTGTTTTTGCAGTCATTATGGGGATGAGAGAAAAACGCCGTATTGCAGCAGCTCATCTTGTAGGTACAACTCCTTTTGAAAAAGATTGTTTAATTACAGACTTTCCAGAAGAAAATAATGAAAATGTAAAACCTAAGAATTTCTGGATTAATATTGCCTTAATTGTAATTGCAATTATTTGTTTGGCATTTGGTTTATTTTCAGCACCTTATGTCTTTATGATTGCATTATCTTTAGTTTTATTCCTTAATTTCCCGAATCCTAAAGAACGTATGCAAGCGATTAGTCGACATGCACCGCAAGCACTTTCGATGGTCGCAATTATTTTTGCAGCAGGTGCATTCTTAGGCATTATGTCTGAGTCAGGAATGCTTAAATCAATTGCTGTTGATTTAATTTATATTTTGCCAACAACATGGGTTGGTAGTTTACATATTTTTGTTGGAATATTAGGTGTTCCAATGGATTTGTTTACAAGTACAGATGCATATTATTTTGCATTACTTCCAATTGTTCAAGAAGTTACTGCTACTGCTGGTGTAACACCTGATGCTGTGGTATATGCAATGGCTATTGGTAATAACGCAGGAACATTTGTTAGTCCATTTTCTCCAGCAACATGGCTTGCGATGGGACTTGCTGGCACCGAAATGGGTAAACATCTACGCTATTCATTTGGTTGGATTTGGTTATTTAGTTTCTTCTTATTAGCTATAGGCTATTTACTTGGTCTTTACTAAAAAATTAAGTAATTTTTAAATAAAAAGCCCTTAATTGATTAAGGGCTTTTGCTAAATAATTAAATATAGTTAAAATATTCTTAGAATTAAAACGTAATAGAAGATAAAAATGTTTATTGCCCATTTGCCATCTGGTTATATTTTAGCAAAAGTACTTCAAAAAAAATTTAAAACCCTTCCTATACACTCGCATCTATTTATTACAGTGACAATGCTTGGAGCAATTTTTCCTGATATTGATTTATTTTATTTTTATTTAATTGATGGAAGATCTGTTCACCATCATCAGTATTTTTTACATTGGTTTGCATTTTGGATTCCACTCTTTTTTATTGCGTTCTTTTGCTTTTGGAAATCTAATTTTCAATCAAAATGGGCTGCTTTAGCGAGTACATTCTTTTTAGCAGCATTACTGCATGTTTTTTTAGATACATTTGTGGGTGATGTTTGGTTACTTGCACCATTTGTGATGGAGCCTTTCGCATTTTTTGAAGTAAGTGCACGTTACCAACCTTGGTGGCTAAACTTTATTTTTCATTGGTCATTTGCTGTTGAATTAGTGATTTGTATGTGGGCTTTAATTATATTTATAAAAGAGTGTAAATCTAAAAGTCTTAGTTAAAAGACTTTTAGACTATAGCCTTTATTTGTGTTGATGTATATTTTCTAAAGTATCAACTAGAGTTCGTGTCATTTGATCAATTTCATAATTTACTTGATCATTAACTTGAATATTTTTCCATGTGGTTAAGCGCAGTGTTTCTGGAATTAAGTCGATTGAAATTTCATTTTTTTCTCTGTCAACGCGGTTAACAGTCAAGCTACATCCATTTAGACCAATAAAACCTTTTAAGAAAAAATATTTGATATTGCCATCAGGTATTTCTAAATCTATATGTAGGGTTTCGCCATGTCGTTCTAAAGAATTAACCTTTGCAGTTCCTTCAATATGTCCATATAAATTATGACCACCATTTTCAGCTCCAACTTTGGCAGAGCGTTCAATATTGACATCATCTCCTACTTTTAAAAATTTAAGCGTAGTTAAGTCGAGGGTGAGGTTAGAGACATCAAAATGAACTTGATTTGCTGTGTTGTCAATTTTAGTGACAGTTAAACAAGTTCCATTAATTGAAACACTTGCTCCAATAAAAACGTCATTGAAAAATTGTTGATGATTTGAAAGGACTAAGCTAATGAAGCCATCTCCTTTTTGAATATCAATAATTTTTTCTAAGCCTTGAACAATGCCTGTGTACATGTATTTGTTCCTAATTCATTTTACTTTGAGCTTAGAATGATTCTAGCGACTTTTTTAATGAAATTTAAAAAATAGTGAAATGATGAATAGCAATAAAAAATCCCCCGAGCCGAGCCTCAGAGGAAAACTGAAAAAACTTATTATTTTTATAATGAAAGTTAAGCCGATTTATCTTGAAGAATTTGCTTTTGTTCCTCTTCAAGTTGGCGAACTAAAGGAAGCACTTTTTCTCCAAAATATTCAACTTCTTCAATGAAATGTAAGAAACCAGATAAAATAAGATCGACCCCAACATTTTTGAGTTCAAGAATACGTTCAGCAATTTGTTGTGGTGTACCAATTAAATTCGTGCGAAAGCCATCGTTATATTGCACTAAATCTTCAAATGTAGATTTTGCCCAGTTACCTTCACCTTCGTTGCTTGCGGCACC
The DNA here is from genome assembly GCF_001307195.1 of Acinetobacter equi. Taxonomy (NCBI): domain Bacteria; kingdom Pseudomonadati; phylum Pseudomonadota; class Gammaproteobacteria; order Moraxellales; family Moraxellaceae; genus Acinetobacter; species Acinetobacter equi. Next base: position 1,054,286 of record NZ_CP012808.1, read on the forward strand.
AGCTTCACGTGTTGCACCATGAAATGCATTGACTGCATCTTTATCTGCATGATCAATAATATCTTGTAGAACAGCTTTAGCTTCTTCCTCAGTATCACGAGCGATGATGAACGCATTTACACCAATTTTAACGTGATGATGATTGGCTTTTGCTTTTTCACGAATATCATCAATTTGTTTTTTGATTTCAGTTGGTGTATTCCCATTGGTGAAGTACCAGTCGGAAACGCGAGATGCCATATCACGTGCCGCACGAGAACTGCCACCTTGGAAAATTTCAATATGTGGTTTTTGAACAGGTTTTGGTCTCAATGTATAATCTTTAAATTGATAATATTTCCCATCAAAAGTGAAATTATCTTGAGTCCAAACACCTTTTAATGAACGAATAAATTCTTCCGAGCGAGCATAACGTTCATCATGTTCTGGCCATGTTTCACCAATGGCATCAAATTCACCACGGAACCAACCGCTCACAACATTAATTGCAATTCGCCCATTTGTTAAATGATCAATAGTTGCAAGTTGTTTCGCTGCCAAAGCAGGTTTCCAAGGACCAGGAAGAATTGCAGCAATAACCTTAAGCTTTTCAGTTTTTGCAAGAATGCCATGACTGAAGCTTACGGATTCATGTTGATTGTCAGCACCATAACCTGCCGTAAAACGGATTTGTGTAAGCGCATATTCAAATCCGCTTTTCTCAGCAGCTTGAGCTAAACGAACATTATATTCGTAACTCCAATCGGTTCGTTGTTTAACTTTACTCACAACTAAACCACCACTGACATTTGGAACCCAATAAGCAAATGTAATTTGGTGAGATGACATCTTCCTGATCCTCTTAATTTTTATGTGAATTAAGCAACTTGTGTTTTTGGTTTTTTATGATGTAGGCGAGCTTCTGCTGCATCTAGACTTGGAACTGCGGCAGAAGGTAAAACTTCTTCCTGTTCAATTTGTTTATTAATTCCAAGGTTTTGACTCGCTTGTTGAGATTTTTCTTTAATCACTTCTGCACGTTGTCCTTTTGCAGGTGCCCATTCTAAAATTGGCAATGCTCGAGCAACTGCTAAAGTGATACGAGCACGTAATAATTCACTATGAATTGTGTATTCAGGTGTGAAATCACGATCTGTTGCATAAACACCAATTGGTAAAGTTTGCGCTTGGAAGAAGCTGAACAATGGACGTAATTGATGTTCAAGTACCAATGCATGACGGTCACTACCACCTGAAGCTGCAAGTAATACAGGGACGTCAACAAGAGCAGTTTGTTCTACGAAATCGAAGAAATGTTTAAATAATCCAGTGAATGATGCACGGTAAACTGGTGTGCCAACAATAAGTGCATCAGCAGCCTCAACAGCAGCTAAATCATCTTGTACACGTTGTGGCAATTGATTGCGATAAATTGCACCACCCAGTAGGGGACCAATTTCACTGAATTTAATAAAATGCACATTAATAGGTGTTGCTTCACCTAGCTCATTAATAATCGCTTGAACAAGTGCTTCAGTTTTTGATGGATTATTTAAGCCACCAGAAACAGCTACAATATTTAATGGTTTTTGTTGATGAATATTAGACATTGTGAAACCTAAAAGTTATATCGCTCGGAATGCCTTTTATTAATCAATAAGTGATTATGACTGTAAAATAACGAATAAAAGATTAGTTATCATATTTTTAGATATATCTGAATTTAGGGATTAAATGTATGGTTTGTTATAAGTAAATTATTGAAATTTATGTTTATATTAAATTTTGGATAATAATTCTTATATATGAATAAATTTTATAATAAAAAGTGATTAGATATGTAAAATTTATAAAATACATAAAAAAAATGTGTATTTTTTATATAAACCTTAAATTTTATTCAAAAAATATGCTTAATTCCGTATCCTTAAACCTAGTTGTGTGGTTAGAATAGGGTAATTGTGCTCAAGATCTCTCACGTTACTTATGAATATCTTAATCGTTGATGATCATCCATTATTTCGTCATGCTCTCATTCAAGCTGTGCGTTATAGTTTGCCTCAGGCTCAAATTCATGAAACTGCAGCAGTTAATGAATTCTATGAACGTTTAGAAAAGGGTCCTGAGCCTGATTTGGTTTTATTAGATTTAAATTTACCTGGTGCTTCAGGTTTTTCTGCTTTAGTTCACGTACGCGCACAATATCCTTCTATTCCTATTATTGTCGTTTCTGCGCATGAAGAATCAACAATTATTCACCGTGCAATTGCGCATGGAGCAATGGGATATATCCCGAAATCAGCTCATCCAAGTCACATTGGTGAGGCAATTCGTCAGGTCTTGGAAGGTGATATTTGGTTACCACCAAATTTACCAGCCAATATGAGTTTTGACCCACGTGCAGCTGATGAAACTGCATTGGCTGAACGTATTCAATCTTTGACACCACAGCAATTTAGAGTATTAATGATGGTTGCTGAAGGTTTATTGAATAAACAGATTGCTTATGAGTTGGATGTTTCTGAGGCGACGATTAAAGCTCATGTAACGGCTATTTTCCGTAAACTTGGTGTACAAAATCGTACACAAGCGGTATTAGCAATTAATGCTTTAAATATTGAAGAAAAGAAAATGTAATAAATGGCTTATTCATAAGTTATTTTGAAAATAAAAGGTCTTCGTGTGAAGACCTTTTTCATATATATTCCGTTCTAAATAAAATAATTTTTTAAGCGAGACAATCTTGTTTGGGAATTAATTCATTACAAAATAAAGGATTTAAGGCAGATTGTAATTCATCAATTTGTTCTTCAGTGACATACCCTAAACTTTTTAGATATTCAGCAACACGATCATCTCTTAAGCTAAGAAAGGTTGCATCATATACTTCTAGATCTACGAAAAGTGCAGCTGTTTCTAAACAGTTAAAACGATCTAAATAGACAATATTATCAAACATTAAAAAAATATGATCGTGATCTGATTTTGGATCTACATTTAGGCGTTCAGCAAGCATAAGTGGTGAAGTTTTTATAAATAAAAGATCTGAAAGTTCATCAAATAGTGTTGTATCTAATACCCATTGATTGGTTTTAATTCTACCAAGCCATGCTTTAAAGACTAGAACAGCACCACCTCGTAAAAGCATACTCCATATTTGATGTCGAGTTTCTTCATCTAGACATTCAGATTCATTTTCTAAGGTTTGAATTAATTTTTCTTCTTGTTCTGATAGCTTGTCGAATAAGCTCAGTTCTTGTGGTTGATATGCTGTTGGCATAAAAACATCAAATTTAAGTTCCTTAAAAACTTGTAGTGCTAAAGGAACTGCTACTTTATATAACGTATCTAATGCTTTGATATGTGTTTCTGATAGAAGATTATGAGCAAATAGTTTTTGCCAATATATTTCAGGTAATAATGAGGTTTCACCATATTTACGATGAATTTTTTGATTTTGACTTTTATTTTGCTGCAAAACTTCTGCATGGTTCATTAGATATTGCCTCTAAAATAGGAGTAAGCAGTTTTATAGAAAATTACACAAAATAGATTTGAGTAAATTGATCTACAATATTTAACTTTTATGATCTTTAGGCATGACATCCGATATAGAACTAAAGTTGAATACAATCATAAAATTATATTTTAAATTATTAAAATCAATCACTTGTTAAGTTGTAACTAAGTGTACATGTGTACACTCAAAATTTTGTAAGCTATTGCCACTGAAAAAAATGATATGAGGCTTTTTGTCAATTATTCAGTAAATTAAGTTTAAGTTTTGGTATCTTTTGTAGATGAAGAGAAAATAAATGCTAATAATGTCTTCTTCAATGTAAAAAGCCTCTAAAAAAATATTTTTTAGAGGCTTCTAAATGTAACAAAAATTTAAGCAGAATTAATTTTTAATCCAGATAACCATGATCTTAATGATGCTGGTTTCAATGGTTTTTTCAATAAAATAATATTTAGATCTTTTAGCTTTTGTGGTAATTCGGGATCGGAGTCTGCTGTAATAAGCGCAACAGCAACATGTTCCTGACGATACTGTAAAATAAAATCCAAACCAACTTTATTATTATTTAAATGCTGATCAACGAGCCAAACTTGAATATTTTCAGTTTGTATAATTTCAGCCGCTTGTTCTGGTTCAGTAGCTTTAAAAACTTGATAGCCCCATTTTGTAAGTAATGTCGTCATACCTTCAAGAATGGCTTCATCATTATCTAGGCATAGGATTTTGTACGCTTTCGATTTGAGAGGTGTTGTTTGAACAGGTGTTGCAACAATTTTTGGCGCATCTACAGTTGGGACTTCAATCATGAAGCATGAGCCTTTACCATATTCCGAATAAACATGAACAGGGTAATCTAACATACTGGTCATACGATGTACGATTGCTAAGCCTAAACCTAAGCCTTGCTCACCCCAAGGGGATGTATGGCCACAACGTTCAAACTCTTGGAATAATTTAATACGTTGTTCTTCTGCAATACCTGGACCTGTATCCCAAACACCAATACGGATATGATTTGGACGTTCTGCTGAACGGAGTATGCCAACAACAACACGACCTTTTGCGGTATAACGAAGAGCATTGCTCACAAAGTTTTGAATAATACGTCGAATCCATTGAGGATCTGTATCAATCCAAAATTGTGCATCGTGAACGCTAAAACGGATACTACGTTGTGACGCGATAGATTTAAATTGAAGTTCTAAATCACTAAGTAAATCATGTAGTAGATAAGATTGACGTTTAGGCTGAATCGTTCCTCCTTCTAAACGAGCAATATCTAATAATGCTGAAAGCATACTTTCTGCACCATGTAGGGCACGATCTAACTGTTGTAATGTAAGACGATCTTCATCTGATTGAATACTTTGTTCTAATGCGGTACTGAACAAACGGGCAGCATGCATGGGTTGAAGTAAGTCATGACTCGCTGCTGCAATAAATCGACTTTTCGACATATTGGCTTTATCTGCTTGCTCACGTGCTAATTGTTGCTCAGCTAAAGCATTTGCCAATTGTTGAGTACGATCTTGTACACGTGCTTCTAATACAGCTTCATTTTCACGGAATGCCGTAATATCAGCAAAGGTTGTTACAAAGCCGCCACCTTCAATTGGATTTCCTCGCATTTGAATAACACGACCATCTTTACGAATACGTTCAAACTCGTGTGCACTACCGACTTTCATCCAATGAATACGTTTACGGACATGTTCTTCAATAGAACCTGGACCACATTCTCCACGCTCTGCGTTATAGCGAATTAAATCTGAAATTGGACAACCGACATAGACAATATCTTTAGGATAATCAAAAAGTTTTAAATATTGATTATTCCAAGCCACTAAGCACATGTTTTCATCAACCACACTCACACCTTGAGTCATATGGTCAATCATGGTCATAATTAAGTTTTGATTAAAACGTTGCCATTGTGATGCTTGGTCTAAAATATTAGCGACTTGTCCAAGTGCCAAACCATTATTGACCATTGCTGTGGTTAATAAGGTACGAGCAGATGCAGCACCAATCGTACCTGCTAAATATTGTTCGGTGAATCGCCACCACATACCATTAGCATTGCTATTTTCATTGAGTACGACATTATTTTGTGCACAGAATTGTTGGAAGGCTCGAATCGTTGGTTCTTCACCCGTAATACGTTTTGCTAATGTAATTAAATCTGCAACTTTTAAGCGAGCGACATCATGATGTAAATAACTGACTTCATTATTGGTTGATTGTGATGGTAATGGTTTTGTTTCGTAGTAGAAAAAGCTTTCTGCTTGAATTTGTTCTGCAACACTTGGGCGGAAAATATGGGATATCCAAATAAATAAAATAATATTTAAACCTAATGACCATACAACACCATGAGTCAGTGGAGCGAGAGATTCAAAGCCTAATAATGCTTCTGGTCTTAACCATGCAAGATCGAATGGACCGAAGTTTAAAAAATCGTGAGCGAAACTTTGGAACTCTGGAGCTAGGCTTTTTAAAACAGTAGGTAGTAATAAAGTGTAAGCCCACATTATAAAGCCGACGATTAAACCTGCATAAACACCTTGTTTACTTCCGCCTCGCCAATACAAGCCACCAATAAGAGCAGGGGAGAATTGTGCAACTGCACTAAAAGCGAGTAAACCAAATACTGAAAGTTGATTAATATCATTAAAGAAATGGAAGAATAAAAAGCCCAATAGCATGACAGCTAAAATACAAATGCGTCGAGTAAATTTTAGAACGAGAGGAAGACGTTTATCATGTCTTGAAAATACGCCAAACTTCCATAAAGCAGGCATAATCAGGTCATTACTCAGCATGATAGAAAGTGCAACAGATGAAACTAAAAGCATTCCTGTAGATGCTGAAAAACCGCCTAGAAATGCCAATAAAGTTAACCAATCTTGGTTATAGCTTAATGGCAAAGACAGAACAGCCACATCTGGAATAGCAAGATATGCAGGTGCAGCGTGTAGTGCCCAACTTGCAATTGGAATAATCGCAATAATGGTTAAAATTAAATAAATTGCGAACCATCTTCTTGCACCACGAATATGCTTTTCATCTCTTAATTCAACAACTGCAACGTGGAATTGGCGTGGTAAACAAATAATAGCTAAACCAGCAAGTAAGGTTTGAATCCAAAATGTTTCGGGAACACCATAAGTTTGAATATTGCTAAATGTATTTGATATATCTTGGCTTATGAGAGAAATATTTTCAGGAGAATCAAAAATAAAAAATGCAGCGACACAAAGTAAAGCGAATAATTTCACAAAAGATTCAAATGCTACGGCAAGCATTAAACCGCCATGTTGTTCTGTATTGGCAATTTGTCTTGTACCAAAAATCATGGCTAAAATTGCCAAAATACCGGTTAAAAATAAAACGCTATTTGTAGTATCTGTTATTCCCGAAGAGGGTTCTAAAATTACATTTGCGCTTAAAGCAATGGCTCTAAGTTGTAAGGCTAAATAAGGAATAATCGCAATAACGGCAAGAATAGTAACTAAGGAGGCAAGCATGCCACTTTTGCCATAACGTGCGGCAATAAAATCTGCAATTGATGAAATAGCATGATGCTGTCGTACACGACCTAAACGTCGCCAAATATCGTAACCGAGTGCAACGAACAGTAAGGGACCTAAATAAATAGGTAAAAATATGATGCCTTCTCGGACAGCAGCACCTGTTGCGCCATAAAATGTCCATGATGAGCAATAGACACCTAAGGTCAGGCTAAAGAGAAACATACGCCCACGTGTACTTAATCGACTTGCATGTTTTTCGCCAAAAAAAGCACAAATAAAAAGTAACGCGATATAAAGCGCGAGAACTCCAATAATTAGCCAACCGTTCATATTGCCCACAACACAATAATTTTATTGAACATCATACTCTATTCGTGAACTGTACAGTTTAAATTGCTCATTTTTTAACGACCAAAGTCTAAATTACAACCACTACAGAACCTTGTTACTTTTACCTATGACAATACGAATTAGAAAATTACACGTATCTAGAGATTAGATACCTTAAGGAGAGAAATTATGGATGACTCAAAAGTAAATCAGATTTTACAAAATCCAAAGTTTAAAGAAATGGTCCGTCAAAAAAGTATTTTAAGTTGGACATTAACCATCATTATGTTAGTGGTTTATGTTGGATTCATGCTTTTAGTCGGCTATAACAAAGAATTTTTATTATCTTCAATTTCTGGAGGTGTGACCACTTGGGGCATACCTTTAGGCTTGGGCATTATTGTTTTATCATTTGTTTTATGTGGAGTTTATTCGTATATCGCAAATAATAAATTAGATCCATTGAATAAAGATGCAGTACGTGAAGTTGAAGCGATTACTCATGAAAAAGGATCAAATTAATATGAAATGGAATTCATTGAAAGCACTTACTGCAACTGCGGTTATCATGCCAGGATTGGCATTTGCTGGTCCAGATTTGGGAGCTGCTGAACAGCAAGCAACAAACTGGTCTGCCATTATTATGTTCCTTATTTTTGTAGGCGCAACATTATTTATTACGAAATGGGCAGCAAAGCAAACCACAAATACAAAGGACTTTTATACCGCTGGTGGTGGAATTTCGGGTTTCCAAAATGGTTTAGCGATTGCCGGTGACTATATGTCAGCTGCTTCGTTCCTTGGTATTTCTGCCATGGTCTTTTTATCTGGTTTTGATGGCTTACTTTATTCTTTAGGATTTATGGTTGGCTGGCCAATTGTATTATTCTTAATTGCTGAACGTTTACGTAATCTTGGTAAATATAATTTATCCGATGTTGTGTCTTTCCGTCTGTCTGAAAAACCTGTGCGTACTTTAGCAGCATTAAGCTCTTTGGTTGTTGTAGCATTTTATCTTATTGCACAAATGGTCGGAGCTGGGCAGTTAATTAAATTACTATTTGGTTTAAACTATAATGTTGCAGTTGTTATTGTGGGTATTCTCATGATGGCATATGTAATGTTTGGTGGGATGTTAGCAACTACTTGGGTCCAAATTATTAAAGCTGTTATGTTGCTTTCAGGTGCAACATTCATGGCATTTATGGTAATGAAGGGCGTTGGTTTTAGCTTTACTAATATGTTTGAACAAGCAATACAAGTATTCTCTAAAGTTCATGATGTTTCATTAGCCGATGCAGCTAACATTATGGGACCTGGAAGTTTGGCATCTAATCCAATTGATGCGATTTCACTTGGTTTAGCACTTATGTTTGGTACAGCAGGCTTACCACATATCTTAATGCGTTTCTTTACTGTAAAAGATGCAAAAGAAGCACGTAAGTCAGTGGTTGTGGCGACTGGATTCATTGGTTATTTCTACTTATTAACGTTTATTATTGGTTTTGGTGCGATTCTATTTGTATCAAACAATCCACAATTCTTAGATGTTGCAAAAATGGCGATCACAGGCAAATTAGAGCTTGTTGGTGGTAATAACATGGCTGCTGTTCACCTTGCTGATGCAGTAGGTGGCGACTTATTCATGGGCTTCATCTCAGCAGTTGCTTTCGCTACAATTCTTGCTGTTGTTGCTGGCTTGACATTATCTGGTGCATCTGCAATTTCACATGACTTATATGCAAACGTATTTAAGAAAGGTAAAACGACACCTGAATCTGAATTACGTATGTCTAAAATTGCAACTTTAGGTTTAGCAATCTTTGCAATGATTTTAGGTATTCTTTTCGAGAAACAAAACGTTGCATTTATGGTTGGTTTAGCATTCTCTGTTGCAGCATGTGCAAACTTCCCAGTGTTAGTTCTATCTATGTATTGGAAAGGTCTAACGACACGTGGTGCTGTGATAGGTGGAGTTGTTGGTTTGGTTACAGCAGTCACATTAATTGTATTATCTAAAGCAGTTTGGGTAGATACATTAGGTATTTCTGATAAGCCAATTAATCCATTCAATGGACCTGCAATTTTTGCAATGCCGTTATCTTTCATCTGTTGCTGGTTATTCTCTATAACGGATAATTCTGCGCAAGCACAAGCAGAGCGTAAAGCATTTGATGCACAGTTTGTTCGCTCACAAACAGGTATGGGAATCTCAGGTGCTTCGGATCACTAAAATAATTTAAAAATAAAAAAGCCTCTTTTATAGAGGCTTTTTTATTTGTAGAGTTGTTTTGATTTTATTTTTATCTAATCAGCTAAATTGATTAAAAATATAAATCTATATTTGTTACGATAATATAACAATTACATAACAGTCTTATTTTTAATAATTAATTATAATTGTCGATGTATTTTTTATATTTTCTTACATTTTGCTTTCACATCTAGTATGTGTCTCTAGCCTATACGGCAAATCTTTTAAATAAAATCGAACATGGGGGAACTATGCCTTCCAGTAAAACACCTTGGTATTCTAATGTGAATCCAAATGTTTTTTTAAGCACAGTCATTATTATTGGGATCTTTATTGCAATTGTATTATTTGCACCAAATGCATTTGATTTAATTACAAAACAGTTAAATCATTGGGTCACAGACTCGTTCAGTTGGTTCTATGTTTTATCTGTTGCAATATTTTTAATTCTACTGATTTATATCGCACTATCAGAAATGGGCAAAGTAAAACTTGGTCCAGATCATAGTCAACCTACTTATGGAAATGCATCTTGGTTTGCGATGCTTTTTACCACAGGTATGGGAATTGGCTTGATGTTTTTTGGTATTGCAGAACCTGTAATGCATTATATTTCACCACCGACAGGTGAGCCAGAAACCATTCAAGCTGCTCAATTGGCTATGCAAGTCACATTCTTCCATTGGGGATTTCATGCTTGGGCTATTTATACCATTGTTGGTTTGTCATTGGCATATTTTGCTTATAGACATAATTTACCTCTAAAAATTCGTTCAGCTTTATATCCTATTATTGGTAAAAGAATTTATGGTCCTATTGGTGATAGTGTTGATACTTTTGCCACAATCGGAACAATATTTGGTATAGCAACAACGCTTGGTTTTGGTGTTACACAAATTAATTCTGGTTTACATCATTTATTTAATATTGAACATTCATCAACAACACAATTAATCTTAATTGTTGTGGTAACTGCTTTAGCATCTTTATCTGTTGTGCTAGGTTTAGATAAAGGGATTAAACGGCTATCTGAATTAAATTTATTACTCGCATTATTTCTATTGTTATTTGTATTTTTTGCAGGACCAACAATTTATTTATTACAAACGACAGTCCAAAATACAGGGCAATATGTTTCTAATCTATTTAATATGACCTTTAATCTATATGCATATCAGCCAAGTGGTTGGATTGGTGGCTGGACGATTATGTATTGGGCATGGTGGATTTCATGGTCTCCATTTGTTGGTTTGTTTATTGCTCGTGTTTCACAAGGGCGTACTATTCGTGAATTCATTGTTGGTGTGTTGTTAATTCCAACAGGTTTTACCTTAATTTGGATGGGATTCATGGGAAATGCTGCATTAAGTAGCATTCTGAATGATGGTAATACTTTACTTGTTGCAGCCGTTCAAAAAGATTCATCTATGGCTCTTTTTGAGTTTTTAAATACATTGCCTTTTTCCGGCATAATGAGTTTTATAGCAACATTATTAGTTGCTCTATTTTTTGTGACTTCTGCTGATTCTGGTGCATTAGTTACAGATTATTTAACATCAAAAAAAGAAGGTTCTCCAACATGGCAAAGACTATTTTGGGCAATTATGATGGCAGCATTGGCAAGTATTCTATTGTTAGCAGGTGGTTTACAAGCACTGCAATCAGCGACAATTTTAAGTGCATTACCATTTACATTTATTATGTTGCTCATGTGTTGGGGATTAGTGAAAGCACTTCGTTTAGATGTAACAAAAATGCAGGCACTTAAACTTGCTCGTATTACACCAAGGGCGATTCAGCAGCCTAGAAGTTGGCAACAACGTTTAGGATTAATTATGCATTATCCACATGGTAAAGCAGAAATTGATGACTATATACAAATAACAGTTGCTCAAGCTTTTGAAAAAGTGAAACGTGAATTCAAGAGAAGACATCTAGATGTCGAAATTGAACAAGTGGAGAATGGTCTTAAGTTGAAAGTCGATCATGTTGATGAAATTAAATTTGTTTATCAAGTAATTGCGACAGCGACAATTCCACCAAGCTTTATGGCAGATGCTGAGCAGACAGAAGAACCTGATTATTATCAAGCTGAAGTTTTCTTAAAAGAGGGCGGTCAGGGCTATGATGTGATGGATTGGACAATAGAAGATTTACTTCAAGATATTATTGACCAATATGAGCGTCATTTACACTTCTTAAGTTTAGTACGGGCATCTGAGTAAAAATAAAAAGGACGCATAAGCGTCCTTTTTTATAGTTCTAATTTTAGAAAAAATTAGAAACGGTATTTAGCATTTAAGCCAACAGTTTGAGTATCTGGATTGCTACCTAAAGCATTAGTGCTTGTATATTTAGCAGTTACAGATAAATCATCAGTAACGAAGTAGTTTACGTTAGCTGACCAAATTGTTTGGTTGTCGTTAGGCATATCTGCGCTAGTTTCAGCATAAGATGCACCAACACTTAACTTAGGAGTGAAGTAAAGGTCTGATTTTAAAGTGTAAGCAGTGTTTTCACCATAAATTAAACCAGCTTCAAAGCCAAGAGCCATGTTTGTACCGTCGATTGCACCAACATATTTAGCACGTGCAGTAGCAACGTCTTTTTTGTCGCCAATTGTTGCACGATCAAAACCAGCTTTAGCAACGCCGTCTTCAAGAATATCAAAAGCATCGTAAGTAGCTTGTGCTTTGTCAGCTACACGAGTGTAACCAGCAGCGATTAAGAAGTTAGGAGCAATCATTGCACCAACTTCAACAGCATAACGATCACCATTGTTGTCGTTTACGCCATTTTTATTATCTTGGTATGTATGGTTATATGCAGCACTTGCATACACAGGAACTAAAGAAGTTGGTACATATGCTTCAGCTTTAGCACCGAAAGTTTGTGAATTGAATTTCACATCGCTTACGCTGCTTGAGTATTTACCATAGTTATATGCAAGAGCAACATTTGAAGCTTGGTTCATGAAAGCAGCTTCAGCTAAAGGGCCTTTTTTAGAATCAACATTGCTTAAGTAGTAAGTACCTTGAACAGCACCTGTAAATTTATTATGCGCGTTTTCAGTTTCGATTTGCTCTGATTGACCTTCAACTTGGAATTGATAAGCTTGAGCACCGGTCATCGCTAATAACAAAGCAGTGGCTAAACCGAGTTTTTTCATAGAAAGCACCAATATAATTAGTTTAAAAATAACGTTATACGCGCTGATTATTCTATTGTAACAAATCATTTAGTCAATGATTGTTCAAGAATTAGATAGTGGGTTTTTTACTAAAAATGCGCTAGAGACGTTGATGGTTTGTAATAAAAAATATTAAAAATCATATTGATATATTGTTTTTTCATATTTTATAAGAAAGATAATCATGATTATATAAATTGAAATTTACAATAAGCTGAATAAGATATTGAATTTTAAATTGTGATAATAATCACATATTATTTTATAATTTTTACAAAGTTAGATGAATTTATTATTTTTAAGCGTGATTAATAAGCAATTTTTTTATAAAAAAGTAAAAATAAGAGAATATATGATTAAAAAACATACAAAAGGGATACTTTACATATATATGTATTTATCACATAATTTATTCAATAAAACCAAGTGAAATGTTTGGTTTTATTGAGTTTATAGTTTTTATCCACCCAACTTCCCCAAGGTTGGGTTTTTTTATATTTTGTTTATTTTTGCACTAAATTGGTGCTTTAATTTATTGGAGATATAATTAATAGGCAAAAAAAATCCTGATTTCGTTAGAAATCAGGATTTTTTCGCCAAAATTTGCGGGTAAACTGTAAAATCTGCTGAGAATTTTATTTATTCGCCCTAATAAGGTGCATTATGCACTTATTTGTTGCACTTGTAAATAAGGATATATATTGCTTTTATAAAAAAGATAAATAATTTTATATATTAATCTTATTTTGATTTATTTAACGGTATTTGTTAAATGTGTGATTTGTTTTGCTTAAATTTGTATATTTTGTTGATAAAAAACATGAAATATCTAAAATAATTGAAAAAATTGTGTTTAAATTAAGCACTAATTAAGTTGAATAACTGAAAAAAGTTGTGATTACAAAAGAGCCTTCTTTATTGTCGAGACAAATATTTAATGAAGTATAATTTGCATTCTGAGCATATTAAGCAGAGGCTTTTTTGGTCGATGGTTATTATCATAGGCTCAATTTTCTTCATTTCTGTTCCACTTACTTTAAGTAGCTATAAACAATATCAAGAATCTAAGAATGCATTGGCTGAAATCTCGATTTTAAAAAATTTAACGGATTTATCTAATTTAATTTCTCGAGAAAGAGCACCAACAAATAATGCAATGTCTAGTAGCCAACAAACATTACCTAAGACTATGTTAGAGTTACAGAAAAGTCGTATTCAATTAGATAAAAAGATAGATGAAACTATACAGATTTTAAATCAGAATAATTATTCTAAATTAGCTGATCAGTTGGAATATGATCTAAAAGTAAAATTAAAAAATGCTCGCGAAACTGTAGATCATTATATTGAATCGCCACCAACACAAAGATCAACAAAACAATTTGATTATGCCATTCAGCAGATGTACATCGCTTGGGGAGCTATTCGACAAGTTTTAGAAAACTTTATGATGAATTCGACAGGTAAAACATCTGAACTTTCAAATTATTATACGATCATTTTATTATTAACAGATTTAAGAGATCAGGCAGGGCGAGTCGCTTCAAATATTATTGCACCATTAACGTATCGTGAAAAAATGCCAGATGAAAATATTGCACGATCTTTACAAACACAGCATCAAGCGAATTATTTATGGAATTTAATTAATACACTCCAACCAGAGGAACTTAAAACTGAGCAATATTTACATTTACATAGACAAGTAAAAGAAAAATTTATAGATAAAAGTTTACCCATTGTTGAACAATTAATTTCTGACAGTGAGCAAGGTGTACCATATTCTTTTACAGCAATAGAGTTGACCAATACATTAATTGATAAATACGCAACAGTTGTGCGATTACAAGCATACATTATTAATAATTGTATTCCTCATGTTCAAAATGAAAACAATAAAATGTTTAGACAATTTATTTTGTCGATAGTCGTTTCATTGATTTCATTAATTACGGCATTGTTTACATTAATTTATGCAAGGGATCGAATTTTTGTTCCCTTAATTGAGGCGCGTCAGAAAATTTTGATGTTAGCGAGTAAAAATAATGATGGTCAACATGCAGAATATAATGACACTTCTATTTCATTATTTGAAGCAATTCAACGATTGCATAGTCGCTTACAGCAAAGAGATATTTTAGAGTTTCAATTACACAACATTGCAAATACAGATGCATTAACTGGGGTATCAAATCGTTTAGCATTAGAACAGTATGTAAAACTTTTAGATAGTCATACTGAAAAGTTACAACATACTGGTCTCATTATTTTAGATATTGATGACTTTAAAAAGGTGAATGATAGTTATGGTCACATTATAGGTGATCAAGTAATTCAGTTTGTGGCGAATAAATTAAAGTCCAATTTAAGAACATCTGACGTAATTGTGCGTTATGGTGGTGATGAGTTTATTATTATTTTAGATTCAATTGATGCTAAAGATACTGTTATTGTTGCAGATAAGATTCGTCTTGATATTTCAGAAAGTGAGTTTGTCATTCCTGAAACAGGAAAACGATTACAAATATCAGTCAGTGCTGGAGTTGCTGTGGGTGCAACAACATGGAAAGAGTTATTTGACAGAGCGGATAAATCTTTATTTAAAGTTAAAGTGAAAGGTAAAAATGCGGTTTCTGAATAGTGCTAAATGTATGTTTAAATAATTCAGGATGAAAAAATCCCTCTTTTAAATGAGGGATTTTTTTTAATGTGAATGATAAAAAAGTATATTTATTTCAACATTGGTTTTAAGAATTTAGCTGTATGTGAAATTTTAGATTTCGCAACTTCTTCAGGTGTTCCTTCTGCAATAATTTGACCACCACCAGCACCACCTTCGGGACCTAAATCTACAATCCAATCGGCAGTTTTAATGACGTCTAAATTATGTTCAATTACAACAATGGTATTACCTTTATTGCGTAATTCATGAAGGATATCTAGAAGCTTTGCAATATCGTGGAAATGTAGACCCGTTGTAGGTTCATCAAGTACGTATAAAGTTTTACCAGTATCTCGTTTTGCAAGCTCACGAGCAAGTTTGACACGTTGAGCCTCACCACCAGATAAAGTTGTTGCTGATTGACCTAGACGAATATAACCCAAGCCAACCTGATTTAATGTATCTAAACGACGGTGAATGACAGGAATAGCATCGAAGAAATGCATAGCATCTTCAACGGTCATTTCTAAAACGTCAGAAATATTGTGACCTTTATAATTAATTTCTAAAGTTTCACGATTATAACGTTTGCCATGACACGCATCGCAAGGAACGTACATGTCAGGTAGGAAGTGCATGGCAACTTTAATCATACCATCACCTTCGCAGGCTTCACATCGACCACCTTTCACGTTAAATGAGAAGCGACCCGCGGTATAACCACGACCTTTCGCTTCTTGTGTCTGTGCAAATAATTCTCGAATAGGTGTAAACAAACCTGTATATGTTGCAGGGTTTGAGCGAGGTGTACGTCCAATAGGGCTTTGGTCAATATCAACAACTTTATCTAAAAACTGTAAGCCATCAATTGAATCAAATTTTTCAGCTGTTAATGTTGTTGCACCATTGAGCTGAGTTGCAGCTAAGGGAAGTAAGGTACGGTTAATGAGCGTAGATTTTCCTGAACCAGAAACACCTGTTACACAGGTCATAATACCTAGAGGAATGGTGAGATCAACATTTTTTAAGTTATGACCAGCAGCACCCATTAGCTTAATTTGTTCATCTGGTTTTGGTGGTTGAGTACGTTGTTTCGGTACTTCAATTTTTTTCTTACCTGAAAGATATTGTCCTGTTAATGAATTTTCATTTGCAGCTAATTCATCGTAGGTTCCTTCAGCAATGACATGACCACCGTGAATTCCTGCCCCAGGACCAATATCAATAATATGATCGGCTGCACGAATAGCATCTTCATCATGTTCAACGACTAAAACGGTATTTCCTAAGTCACGTAAACGTACTAGTGTTTCAAGTAAACGATCATTATCACGTTGATGTAAACCAATAGAAGGCTCATCAAGGACATACATAACGCCCATTAAGCCTGCACCAATTTGTGATGCAAGGCGAATACGCTGCGCTTCACCACCAGAAAGTGTTTCTGCAGAACGAGAAAGGCTTAAATAATTTAAACCCACAGAAACCAAGAAGTGCAGACGTTCACGAATTTCTTTAAAAATTTTATCGGCAATTTCGCCTTTAGCGCCTGTTAAATTGAGCGTTTGATAATAATCTTCAGCATCACCAATCGACATTTTTGTGATTTCTGAAATGGTTTTATCTTGAACTTTTACATTACGAGAAATTTCATTTAATCGTGAACCACCGCAGGCATCACAAGCTGCGTTTGATAAATATTGAGATAAATCATCTCGAACATAATTACTTTCTGTTTCACGATAACGACGCTCTAAATGTGGCAAAATTCCTTCAAAAGCTTGTACACGATTATGACGACGGCCACGTTCATCAATATAACTTAAATCAATTTTTTCTTTGCCAGTACCATAAAGAAATTTCTTTTGGGTATCGGCATCAAGTTCATTCCATGGTGTATCTAGTGAAAAACCGAAATGTTCTGCAACTTTTTGAATCATTGAATAATAATAAGGACGTTGTCTGTCCCAACCACGAATAGCACCTTGGCTAATAGATACTTCACGATTTGGAATGAGTTTATCGGCACTAAAATGGCTACGTGTTCCTAAACCATCACAAACAGGGCAGGCACCAAATGGATTATTAAATGAAAATAAACGAGGTTCTAGTTCGGCAACTGCTCGATCACATTGAGGACAAGAGTGTTTTGCTGAAAATACACGATCTGGATTTTCATCATTCATCCAAGAAAGGATTGCAATATCACTACCTAAACGAAGTGCAGTTTCAAAAGATTCTGCAATACGGTTGCCTAAATCATCACGAACTTTAAAACGGTCAACGACAACTTCAATGGTGTGCTTTTTCTTTTTGTCCAATTCAGGAATTGGATCAATTTCCATAATTTCGCCATCAACACGTGCGCGTACAAAACCTTGGCTTTGAAGTTGTTCAAAGAGAGCAGTGTACTCGCCCTTACGTTCACGAATTACAGGGGCAAGCAACATGAGTGCTGTACCTTCTTCTAAGGCTTTTACTGCATCAACCATTTCAGTAATGGTTTGTGCAACCATTGGTAAATCATGTTCAGGGCAATATGGCGTACCTACACGTGCATATAAAAGACGTAAGTAGTCATAAATTTCAGTAATTGTTCCAACTGTTGAACGTGGGTTATGACTTGTCGACTTTTGTTCGATGGCAATCGCTGGACTTAAACCTTCAATTGAGTCAACTTCAGGTTTTTCCATTTGGGATAAAAACTGACGTGCATAAGCAGATAGAGATTCTACATAACGACGCTGACCTTCCGCATATAATGTATCGAAGGCAAGGGAAGATTTACCTGAACCAGAAAGTCCCGTGATCACGACAAACTTGTCGCGTGGAATATCGAGGGACACATTTTTTAAGTTATGGGTTCGTGCACCTCGAATACGGATATGACTTTGGCTCATAAATACTTCTCGAAAAGGGATACGTGAAAACGTATATGATAGCGCATGAAAATTGTTCAAGTGTGAATTAAATAATTTAAACGTCAAATTGTGACGGATATTTTTACTTTCGTGTGCTAAGCGAAGAATTAAGCATCATTTAGAACGGCTTTTTTTCTTGAGTATTTAAAAGAAGCCAATGAAATTAAGCAATTTGGCAAAGCCCAGCATAGGGGCGTTCAAAAATAGATTCAATATCTTTAAAATTTTGAGTTTTGGGTGTTAAGGTTTGACTAAATGAGTAGTGAATGACAAGTCTTTCTAGTTGAGATAGAAAAGTCTCATACTCGATTGCAAAGAAAGGAATATCGAGGAAATCAAAATTTACTTTAGGATTGCAGTCATAGTGAGAAATAAATTCAAGCATGAGCTGTTGTATATTGCGATTGGTGAAATATAAAAGATAAGTTACAGCAGAACCACAGTGTAAACATCCTTGATTTAAATAAATTTCTTCATTTTCAAACCAACATTGTCGTAATGTAATCATTGCACGAATAGCTTCAGTACCTTGAGTTTCATTGTTCATGGAGTTATACCTCTTATTTTTTAATTTAATGATAATAATTCTCATTAATATTTATAATAATAAGATAAGGTGAAAATGCAAGTTAAATTTTATAAGATATTTAATTGAATGAAGATGAAAAATGGGAATTGTTTTGGCGTTAATATTTAAGTGTGCTTTAGGAGCGATTGCAGTACTGATCATCGCAATTTTGTCAAAAAGTAAAGCATTCTATATTGCAGGTTTAGTTCCACTTTTCCCGACATTTGCCTTAATTGCACATGTAATTGTGTCTAAAGAGCAGGGAGCAGAAGCATTAAAGCAAACAGCATTATTTGGTTTATGGGCAATCATTCCATATTTTATTTATCTATTTATGGTTTATATTTTAGCAACACGAATGTCTATGTGGTCTTGTTTAAGTCTTGCTACATTCGGCTGGATTATTGCCGCTGCTGGATTAATCTATGGTTGGAATAAATTTTACTTATAAAGGAAAAGACAATTCCCTTCTTAAATGAGTTAAGAAGGGAAACGGAATGATTATGGTTCAAAATGAATTATTCACTTAAGCCCGACCATTGTTTTTGATAATAAGCACTGTCCCAGAATAACCATTCAAGTTCTGCACCACGGGTATATGCTTGATGCATTTTTTCAATGGTATCTGCATCACAGCGTGTAGCAACTTTATCAATTGTCGCAATGACATTATTTACTGCGGTATGAAATTCTTCACCAGAATATGTATCGACCCAAGCTTGATAAGGATTATTGGGTACTGAATTTTCTACAATATCTTTACCAACTTCGGCATAAATCCAAAAACAAGGAAGTAAAGATGCAAGTACAACAGGATAACTCTCAGACCAAGCAGTAGCTGTTAAAAAGCTAGTGTAATGGTGGCAAGCTAAGGTTAATGGCGTATTTTCAAATTGGTCTTTTGAAATACCAAAATTTTTCATAAAGCTATCATGTAAGCTACGTTCTACAACAATAGCAATTTTTGCACCTTCAGAAAATTGAATGACATCATCAGCTTCAAAAGCTTTTGCGGCGCAAACAGCAAGTGCACGACCATATGCTAATAAATAATGAGCATCTTGAATCACATAATGGCAAAAGGCATTTGAATTTAATGTACCTTGAGCAAGTTCTTGATTGAACGGATGTTGTAATGTTTTTTGATAAAGTTCGAGATTTCGTGTCCAAACATCTTGAGAAAAGCTCATTTTTAGTCCCTTGAACAAATGTCTTGATGAAGAGGGTCTCACTATAGCAAGTTAATCGTATACTCATTGTTAAAAATGATAATGACTTAAATAAAATAAGATAAAGGGCTTTGATTAACTTGTATAAAAAGCGTCATAATCACATCACTAAACTTAGTTAATTTTATTTGGGTAAATTTTATGGTGAAGCAAAATTTACTCTAGACCTTTTATGGTTTGAATTTAAACATAATGTTGAAGTACATCTTATTTTCAATATGAATTTACTAAGTTTTTTAAATTTCCAATACGATTGGATCATTTTTTAATTTGCATTTATGTAGGTCGTTGTCATGTTGAAACATTTTGGTTTCTCAATCATCTTCACGATCGTATGTCTCGCAATCTCTGCTTATTGGGGCTTTACGCACGGCCCTGAGGCAGGTTTTCAGGCCATGCTTTCAGCACTCACAGTAACCGCAATTTTAGCCGTTATGGAAGTATCACTTTCTTTTGATAATGCAGTTGTTAATGCCTCAGTATTACGCGGTTGGGATCATTTTTGGCGAATGATTTTCCTTACAGTCGGTATTTTAATTGCCGTTTTTGGTATGCGACTTGTTTTCCCTATTGTGATTGTTGCTGTAACTGCAGATATGGGCATGATGGAAGTCGTGACCATGGCAATTAATGATCCAATCAATTACTCAGAACGTTTAATTGCACATCATGCTGAAATTGCTGCTTTTGGTGGTGCATTCTTATTATTGGTTTGTCTGAATTTCTTTTTAGATAGCGGTAAAGATACGCATTGGTTCCGTTGGTTAGAACGTCGCTTAGCAAATTTAGCCAATGTTCCCGCAATGTCTGTTTTCTTGGCATTAATCGCATTATTAATTATGGCAATGAATGTTGATGAAGCTAAACGTTTAGTTGTGACCATCGCAGGCATTTGGGGAATTGTGATTTATATTGGTGTTCAAGTGCTAAGTCATTTATTGGGTGGTGAGCCTGAAGTTGATGAAGATGGCAATGCAGTAGGACATGATGCAAACGGAGCTCCAACAGGTGTAATTAAAGCAGGTATTGGGGGCTTTATTTACTTAGAAGTCTTAGATGCTTCTTTTAGTTTTGATGGTGTGATTGGTGCTTTTGCCATTACTTCTGATGTTGTCATTATTATGCTTGGTTTAGCAATTGGTGCGATGTTTGTACGTTCAATGACAATTTATTTAGTAGAAAAAGGTACGTTAGATGCATATGTTTATTTAGAGCATGGTGCACATTATGCAATTGGTGCTTTAGCTTTTATTATGTTGGCAAGTGGTACAGGTGTACATGTTCCTGAAGTTGTAACAGGTTTAATTGGTGTGGCGCTTATTGTGTGGGCGATTATTGCTTCAATTCAATATACAAAGAAACAAGCGACATAAAAGAATAATAGTGTCATAAAAAGGTGCAATCAATATTGCACCTTTTTTGTTTTTCAGATCATGATGATCTTTAATTTAAATGAAATACGTATTGGGAAAATTTTTGAATATCTTATAATCTTAACCTCGAAATTAATTAATTTTTTAACTGCCAATTTATGATGAATGCCTTAGAACGTCGCTCAACCTTTGCTTTAAGTAGTATTTTCGCCTTACGCATGTTGGGTTTGTTCATGATTATTCCTGTATTTTCAGTTGCAGGACAATCATATGAATATGCAACGCCAGCTTTAATTGGTTTAGCTGTAGGTGTTTATGGTTTAACGCAGGCAATTTTACAAATTCCTTTTAGCTTGCTTGCAGATCGCTATAGTCGTAAACCATTGGTCGTTCTAGGGCTTATTTTATTTGCACTTGGTGGTGCAATTGCAGCCATGTCAGATACGATTTACGGTGTCATTATTGGGCGAGCAATTGCAGGAGCTGGTGCTGTATCTGCTGTCGTGATGGCTTTGTTGGCCGATGTCACTCGTGAAGAACAACGTACCAAAGCAATGGCAATGATGGGCATGAGTATTGGTCTTTCATTTACTATTGCGTTTAGTTTGGGACCTTGGCTAACAGATTTAGTTGGAATTTCAGGACTTTTTTGGGTAACTACAATTATGGGCTTGATTGCAATTTCAATGTTGCTTCTTGTTCCGAAAGTTACACGACATCATAAAAATTTTAGACAAGGTTATCTTGTTCAGCTTAAACAAGTTTTAAAAATGGGCGATTTAAACCGCTTACATGTATCGGTATTTTCATTACACCTATTATTAACGGCAATGTTTGTTTATATCCCATTTCAATTAATAGAATATGCAAATATTCCATTAGTCAGTCATGGATTAGTTTATTTACCACTATTATTAATTAGTTTGTTTTTTGCATTTCCAAGTATTATTTTAGCTGAAAAATATCGCAAAATGCGTGGTATTTTTCTGACAGCAATTGGTGGAATTATACTCGGATTAATCATCATGATTTTTGGTTATCAATCAAAATATGTCTTGCTTGGTGGGCTTGGTTTATTTTTTATTGCCTTTAATGTCATGGAAGCATTATTACCTTCGTGGTTATCTAAATCTGCACCGATTCAATCAAAAGCAACGGCTATGGGAGTCAATGCAAGTAGTCAGTTTCTAGGTGCATTTTTTGGTGGAGTATTAGGTGGGCAATTATTGCTTCTGAATAATACATCTATCGGTTGGAGTATTTTAACAGCTATTGCTATAATTTGGTTGCTCATTAGTTTTGGGCTTGCACAGCCTCGTTACCTTTCTTCAGTCGTGTTGAGTTTGCCAGCGGGTAAAAAAACAGACGAATGGACTTCTCAACTTTTAGCAATTCGTGGTATTGAAGAAGTCGTGGTGATGCAAGAACAACAAGTTGCTTATATAAAGATCGATAAAAAGCTCATTGATGATAATGTACGACAAGATTTAGCGCACTTGTTGGGGAAAGAGGTAGCCATTTAAGCATAACTCTTATAAAGTAAAATATAGAAACAAATAGGAAGAATACGTCTGATGCGTGGTGTAAATAAAGTTATTTTAGTTGGTACTTTAGGTCGAGATCCTGAAACAAAAACTTTTCCAAATGGGGGGTCATTGACTCAATTTTCAATTGCGACAAGTGAGTCTTGGACAGATAAAACCTCTGGTGAACGTAAAGAACAAACAGAATGGCATCGTATTGTATTGCACAACCGTTTAGGTGAAATTGCACAGCAATATTTACGTAAAGGTTCTAAAGTTTATATTGAAGGTTCATTACGTACACGTCAGTGGACAGACCAAAATGGTCAAGAACGTTACACGACAGAAATTCGTGGCGAACAGATGCAAATGCTAGATAGTAATCGCCAACAAGGGGAACAAGGTCAACCTGAGCAACCAAGGTTTAATAATAATCAAGGCAATAGCTATGGAAACCAAGGTGGCTATAATAAAAACCAAGGTAATAACTATGGTAATCAAGCAGGTTATGCAAACAATAATAACCAAGCTAATGGTTATGCAAATAATAACCCGAGTGGTTTTGCACCAAAAACAGCTGCAACACCAGCTGCAGCGGCTCCTGCAGATTTAGATGATGATTTACCATTCTAGACTATACAATAACTAAATATTGTATTTATTAAAGAGAAAGAACTTGATTTATATCAAGTTCTTTTTTTAGAAATAAATATTATATAAAAAGTCTGATTCTAATCAGGCTTTTTTATATAACTTATAAATATATTGTGATGGTATTTGTTTATTGTGTAAAAAATATCGAATATATCAAATAATAATAAAGATAAATTATGTGTTTTATATGTGCAACATGGACATTTTTGCATTTATTGATTAGGATTTATTTGATTATAAAAATCTTTGTATCTAAAAAGAAAAATAGAATTCCATTATTTGAATGGACTTGAAAAAGAATTAATAAATATAAAAAATATAAGAGGCTATTATGAATACAATTTATAAGGTGATTTGGAATGCATCTTTGGGGATATGGATCGCAGTTTCTGAACTAGCAAGGGGCCGAATTAAATCTAAAAATATAAATAATGAACGGGTAGATTGTTTAAAAAAAAATAATTTTAGAAGAATCATTGTATGGGGATTGCTGAGTGTTTTCATTACACCAACATATGCAGTACGTACGATCACAATATCAGGAACATCAGGAGATCTTGTTTCTCCTGACTCTAAGGGGACAGACCTAAATGCTCAGAATTATACTAGTTGGACTAATCCTAATTCACCAACGGCAGATCTAGGAACGAGTACTGGTATTGGTGTTATCATTGGAAATGGTTCATCAACAACTGGTGGTGGTAATACTATTTATGGAAATAATAATAAATCTATTTCAAGTAATACTATTATTTTTGGTAATGGAAACTATTCAAGTGCAACAAATGGATTAACTATTGGACATAGATCATCTACTGCAGGAAATGCAGCTATTGCAATAGGGAGAGATACTGTTGCTAATCAAAATTTTACAGTCGCTATAGGAGTTGTAACATCTGCAACAGGTGTAAAAGCAATGGCAATAGGGCATTCTGCGGAAGCAAGTGGAACAAATTCAATTGCTTTTGGGGCATCACAGGGAACAGGAAGTGCACATACTACAACAGGTGCACGAGCTTCAGGTAATTATGCAATTGCTATTGGGACGAATGTAGAGGCAAGTGGTCAAGACGGTGTTGCTGTGGGGAGTAATGCGATTGCTTCAGCTTTACATAGTGCTTCTTTTGGTAGAGCAGCGAATGCATTGGCAGAAAAATCTCTTGCACTTGGCGATGCTGTATCTGCTAGTGGTGTAAGAAGTTTGGCAATGGGAGCCTCTGCTAATGCAACTCATGATAATTCAGTTGCTTTAGGCTCTAATTCAACAACAGCAACAAATGCAACATCGGAAATATCTGTAACTCAAAATAATTTGATTTATGGGAATTTCCAAGGACAAGTTTCTGGTAGTGGAATGCAGGTTTCTGTTGGTTCTGTTGGTGCGGAAAGACAAATAAAAAATGTTGCAGCTGGAAAAATTAGTAATACCAGTACAGATGCGATTAATGGTAGCCAATTATTTGCAACTAATGCTGTTTTAGGGGCAGTTGCCAATAGTACTAAAACATTGTTGGGCGGTAATGTTACTTTAAGTTCTGCTGGTACTTTAAATATAACGAATATTGGTGGGACTGGAGCAACTACAGTTCATGATGCATTAATTGCAGTAAAAGCAAGCGCTGATAATGCCAATACAGCATTAGCGAATCACACCGCAGCAGCACTGGGTGGAGGAGCCACTTATGATGCAGAGACAGGGACATGGACACCACCGACTTATACACTGATTAATCCAATTACAGGAACAGAAAGTACGGTGAGTGATATTGGCTCAGCGATTAGTGGCTTAGATGCCGCGGTCAATGCACCATTAACTTTTAAAGATGCAACGACAGGCATATCCGTTAATAAATTAGGTTCAGAATTTAAATTTATTGGTGATGCGAATATTGCAGCTATTGTGACAGAAGGACAGTTGGCATTAAGTTTAAACAAAAATTTAACAGGTCTAACAAGTGTCCAAACGACAGATGGCACGAATACCTCGACCATGACAGCCACAGGAACGACCGTGACAGATGGAACAAATACCACGGTTTATGGTGCAAATGGCTTAAATATTAATGATGGTACGGTTGTTCTAGATTCATCAGGTTTAAATGTCGGAGGAGTAACGCTTGGTTCCACAGGAATTAATGCCAATAATCAAAGTATTAGCAATGTTGCAGATGCACAAAATGCAGGAGATGCGACTAATTTAGGGCAAGTTGAAAGTCTACTTGCAGATGTTGGCACAGCAGCAGCAGAAGCCAATACAGCATTAGCGAATCACACCGCAGCAGCACTGGGTGGAGGAGCCACTTATGATGCAGAGACAGGGACATGGACACCACCGACTTATACACTGATTAATCCAATTACAGGAACAGAAAGTACGGTGAGTGATATTGGCTCAGCGATTAGTGGCTTAGATGTCGCGGTCAATACACCATTAACTTTTAAAGATGCAACGACAGGCATATCCGTTAATAAATTAGGTTCAGAATTTAAATTTATTGGTGATGCGAATATTGCAGCTATTGTAACAGAAGGACAATTGGCATTAAGTTTAAACAAAAATTTAACAGGTCTAACAAGTGTCCAAACGACAGATGGCACGAATACCACGGTTTATGGTGCAAATGGCTTAAATATTAATGATGGCACGGTTGTTCTAGATTCATCAGGTTTAAATGTCGGAGGAGTAACGGTTGGTTCAACAGGAATTAATGCCAATAATCAAAGTATTAGTAATGTTGCAGATGCACAAAATGCAGGAGATGCGACTAATTTAGGGCAAGTTGAAAGTTTACTTGCAGATGTTGGCACAGCAGCAGAAGCCAATACAGCATTAGCGAATCACACCGCAGCAGCGCTAGGTGGAGGAGCCACTTATGATGCAGAGACAGGGACATGGACACCACCGACTTATACACTGATTAATCCAATTACAGGAACAGAAAGTACGGTGAGTGATATTGGCTCAGCGATTAGTGGCTTAGATGCCGCGGTCAATGCACCATTAACTTTTAAAGATGCAACGACAGGCATATCCGTTAATAAATTAGGTTCAGAATTTAAATTTATTGGTGATGCGAATATTGCAGCTATTGTGACAGAAGGACAGTTGGCATTAAGTTTAAACAAAAATTTAACAGGTCTAACAAGTGTCCAAACGACAGATGGCACGAATACCACGGTTTATGGTGCAAATGGCTTAAATATTAATGATGGCACGGTTGTTCTAGATTCATCAGGTTTAAATGTCGGAGGAGTAACGGTTGGTTCCACAGGAATTAATGCCAATAATCAAAGTATTAGTAATGTTGCAGATGCACAAAATGCAGGAGATGCGACTAATTTAGGGCAAGTTGAAAGTCTACTTGCAGATGTTGGCACAGCAGTAGCAGAAGCCAATACAGCATTAGCGAATCACACCGCAGCAGCACTGGGTGGAGGAGCCACTTATGATGCAGAGACAGGGACATGGACACCACCGACTTATACACTGATTAATCCAATTACAGGAACAGAAAGTACGGTGAGTGATATCGGCTCAGCGATTAGTGGCTTAGATGCCGCGGTCAATACACCATTAACTTTTAAAGATGCAACGACAGGCATATCCGTTAATAAATTAGGTTCAGAATTTAAATTTATTGGTGATGCGAATATTGCAGCTATTGTAACAGAAGGACAGTTGGCATTAAGTTTAAACAAAAATTTAACAGGTCTAACAAGTGTCCAAACGACAGATGGCACGAATACCTCGACCATGACAGCCACAGGAACGACCGTGACAGATGGAACAAATACCACGGTTTATGGTGCAAATGGCTTAAATATTAATGATGGCACGGTTGTTCTAGATTCATCAGGTTTAAATGTCGGAGGAGTAACGGTTGGTTCCACAGGAATTAATGCCAATAATCAAAGTATTAGTAATGTTGCAGATGCACAAAATGCAGGAGATGCGACTAATTTAGGGCAAGTTGAAAGTTTACTTGCAGATGCGACAACAAGCATTACCAATAAAGGCTTTTCATTACAGGCTGAAGATGGTCAAACAGTAACAAAAAAATTAGGAGAGGCGATAGAGATTGTTGGTGATAATAAAAATATAAGTACCGAAATGAAAGATGACAAACTTTCTGTAGTTTTAGCAAAAGATTTAGTTCTAGATTCAATTAGTGCTGGTGGAACTATTTTAGATTCACAAGGATTAACAGTTGGTAATACCCAAGTCACAAGTGATGGTATTTTTATAGCTGGAGGTCCAAGTTTATCTACGAGTGGAATTGATGCAGGAAATAAAGCCATTAGTAATGTTAGTCGTGGAATAAATGCAAATGATGCGATTAATAAAGAGCAATTCGATGAGGCAATTCAGGATCTGACTGATAGTGTTGGTGGATTAGCAGAAAGTGCTGTGCAATATGATCGTAATGAGGATGGTTCTGTAAATAAAGACATTATGACATTAGGTGGAAAAAATGGAACGCTTATTACAAATGTTGCAGATGGTGATGTATCGATTGGTTCAAAAGATGCTGTAAATGGTGGGCAACTCGCAACTGTTAGGGATAATTTGCAGGGACAAATTACGACTAACACAACTCAAATTACAGAATTAAAAAATGGTTTAGAGGCAGGTACAATTGGTTTAGTCCAACAGGCTAGCCCATCAGACCAAATATCTGTAGCTAAAAATTCAGGTGGCACAACTGTAAATTTTGCAGGTACTAGCGGTAATCGCGTATTAACAGGTATTCAATCAGGTAGTATCAACAAGGATTCTTCAGATGCTATTACAGGTGCGCAACTTAATGCAAATTATGAAGCGCTAGCCAAAACTTTAGGTGGAAATGCTAAATTTGAAAATGGAGAGTGGACAGGTCCATCTTATACAGTCGGCTATGGTGAAAATGAAAAAACCGTCAATAATGTTGGTGATGCTGTTTCTGCTTTAAATGATGCAAATTCTGCACTTACCACGCGTATGGATACGATTGGAGCTCAATTTGATGATGTCATTAAATCAACAAATGAACGTTTAGATAAATTTACCAATAAGACAAATGCAGCAGTTGCCGCAGCTATTGCAATTGCATCTTTACCACAGCCAACAGAATATGGAAATACGATGATGGCAGTTGGTACAGGTGTATGGGAAGGTGAAACAGGATTTTCTATTGGTGCTTCAGGTGTGACCAAAGAAAGCCGAATTTTAAATGCTAGTAAGCCAGTTCATTATGTTTGGAAATTTGCTACAACAACAAATAGCCGAGGTACTTGGGGGGGAGGCGCATCAGTGGGTATTCAATGGAAATAAAAATTCTTGAACTTTAGTGGTCAATATCCAATATTTTAGGGCTGATTATTCAGCCCTAAATGATTTAAAAGATTCGAGAACTTTTCATATACTGTGAAGTTACTTGATTTTGAGCTTGTAGAATTAATGTTAAATCTTTTTGTTGTAAAGCATCATTTAATAATTGCATATATTCTAATAATTGTTGTTTTACGGATTGTGCAAAATCAGATTCAACAGCTTCATCTTCGTACAATAAAACATAGTTTTTAGCAAAGCCATAAATAAGAAATAATGCAGTTTGATCAAGATCTGATGACGTTTGTAATGCTTGTTCACATTCATTTTTTAATTGTTTGAATGCATCAGTACCTGCAGAAAGTGTTTTAAATTTTTCGAAAATTGTTGAGAAATACATTTGTTATATCATCCACTCAAAAAGAAAATCTACAGAAAAAAAGTGTGATGGTCAATACAAAAATAAACAAAGTTGTTTCAAAATTAACATTAAGTTTATGGCGATAATATTTTTAATTTGTTAAAACGATCATTTTTATTAAAAACAATAATTTTACCAATTAATAAAATGGTTTTATTATATGTCCATCAAATAAGCAATCTTATGAATGAAATAGAGGCACTTAATGAGCTTAATCAATACAGAAGTAAAACCATTCCAAGCAACTGCATACCATAACGGTCAATTTGTTGATGTTTCAGAGGCAAGCTTTAAAGGTAAATGGTCTGTTGTATTCTTTTATCCTGCAGATTTTACATTTGTTTGCCCAACAGAGCTAGGTGATCTTGCTGATAATTATGCTGAATTTCAAAAGTTAGGTGTTGAAATTTACGGTGTTTCTACAGATACACATTTTACGCATAAAGCATGGCATGACACTTCTGATGTGATTGGTAAAATTCAATATCCATTAATTGGTGATCCAACTTGGACACTTGCTAAAAATTTTGAAGTATTAATTGAAGCTGAAGGTCTTGCAGATCGTGGTACATTTGTTATTGATCCTGAAGGTAAAATTCAAATTGTTGAAATTAATGCTGGTGGTATTGGTCGTGATGCAACTGAACTTTTACGTAAAGTAAAAGCTGCTCAATATGTACATGCACATCCTGGTGAAGTTTGCCCAGCAAAATGGAAAGAAGGTGATGCAACACTTGCTCCATCTATTGATTTAGTGGGTAAAATTTAAATGTAAAAAAAAGCCTAGATATTTCTAGGCTTTTAAATTTCACTAATTAATTTAAAAAATTTCTTTTAAGCAAAAAAAAGCCTATGATTACTCATAGGCTTTTTTATTTACGCTGCTTGTTCTTTCTTTTTGTTGTGTATTTTATTATTGTTTTCTTTAATTATTGTGATGTTGTTGTCATTTTTATGGATTAAATGTTAAACAATTTTTTTTACTTTGTAAAACATTTTTTTGCTCTTTTTCTCATCAATATGAGATTTTTCATGTAATTTAACGAACTTTTCTTAAAATATGAATAAATTCCGTATGTTGTATAGTAGATTAGCTATGTAAAATTATGTAATTAAAAAAAGATAAAGATTCTGGTAGTTTTTAATAGTTAGATTTTGAATCGCTTGGTTCATAATCATGGAAGTATTTTAAAAAAGATAGGTTTGAATCTTGAATATTGCAATTATTGGTAGCGGGATGGCTGGACTTGCTACTGCAAGAATTCTAAAAGATGCTGGGCATAATATTACAATATTTGAAGCTTTACCTGGCAGAGGAATGGATAGCCACAGTATGGAGTTTGATGGTGGATTAATTGATGCGCCATTAAGAGTGATGAATCCTCATTTATGGAAAAATACATTAAGTTTAGCAACACATTTAGGTATTTCTACATATCCAGTACGTACTTACATGGCATGTAGTTGGTTATTTGAAGAAAAAACAGAAACTTGGTTAACAACAACACGTAGCCGAATTGGTAATTTTCCAATTATTAGTAATCGGAAAGGATTACAGCAGTATGGATGGCGCTTAGTTAAAGGGATGTTGCAACTAAAAGTTGCGATTGCAAAATTTTTTAAATCTAAAAACCAAGATATTACTTTGGCAGACTTCATTAATCAGAATGAAATTGAAGAAGTTTTTTTACATGGTGCAGTAATGCCTGTGCTTTATACCATTTGTACGTGTAATCCTAAGACAATTGGTGAGTGGCCTGCTAAGCCATTACTTATTTTTTTACGTCAACTTACAGATGGTGATGCTCTTTTACGCTTACAGGGTGGAACACCTGCATTGGTAGATAAACTCATTGATGGAATAGAAATTATCAGTGATGCACCGATTATTGATGTTAAAGAAACAGAACAAGGTGTATTAGTTAAAAATAATCATCAGCAATCTTTTATCTTTGATAGAGTTATTGTTGCAACCCCAACGACAAAAGTTGAAGAATTTTTAGATAAAGCACAATTTTCTGAAGATATTGAACTATTGAAAAAGTTTAAATTTGAAGATGGTGATTTAGTTATTCATACTGATGCAACGGTTATGCCTCCGAAGCGTAAAGACTGGTCCGTTTTAAGTTATATGATGGATCGTCAATTTACTCGTCAGCAATTTACGGTATGGTTAAATTCAGTTGAGCCATCTTTAGTAGGTAAGCAGCCAATTTTCCAAACATGGCGTCCTGTAACTGAAATTGATCCTAAAAAAATAGTAGCATCGGTTAAATTAACACGTGCTGTTGTAGATTCGAAAACAGTGGCTTTAAATAAAGAATTGCAATTACGACACCAACAACCAGATCGGAAAGTCTTTTTCTGTGGCTCTTGGTCTTGTGATGGTTTGCCAATTTTAGAATCTGCGGTGACATCTGCAATGAACATTGCTGAAATATTTAATGCACCATTGCCATTTGTTGGATTAAAACCTAAAGTTGAGGTTGCCCCACAACTTGGTTACTAAGTAATGAAATTGCTTCAAGCGATTCGAAATAAATTCCCAGAGCATAAGTATTCAATTAATACAAAATTGTTGGGAGATAATTCGGAATGTGCTTGGAGTAATTTAGGTTTTTGGAGTGAGAATCATAAAAGCACTTATCCACAAGCATGTGAAAATTTAGCTCATCATCTTGCACAGCGTTTAAATTTAAATTCAAAAGATCAATTACTTGATTTAGGTTGTGGTTACGGTGCTAGCTTATTGCTTTGGCAAAAGAGTTATTATCTTAAAAATATTCAAGCTGTTGAATTACAAAAACAATGTGTTAATTTAATTCGTCGTAATATAAAAAATATTCCAGTATTTTGTGAATCTTATTTGAATTTAAAACATATCATGTTTGAAAATAAGTTTGATGTGATTTTGTGTTTGGATTCTGCTTATCATAGTGATTTAAATTCATTTATAAATTCAGCATGCGCTGTTTTAAATTCAAAAGGAAGAATTGGATTTCATACATTAATGCTATCTGAAAAATGGAATACTTTAACTTCACTACAAAAACAAAAATATTCATGGTTATTAAAAGTAGCAGATGTGAAATTGAAAAATTTAAATTCAAAAGAAAAATTAGAACAATGTCTAAAGAAATTTGAATTTAGAAAAATTGAAATTGAAAATTTATCTAAACCTGTCTTATATGGTTTTTCAGATTATGTTGAGCAGGGACTAAAAGAAAATAAAAAAAACGTGGATGATTTAAAAATTAGAATGACGGCAAAATTATGCAAAAAATTATTTGAAGATGATTTTATTCGTTATGTACAAGTGTCTGCGGAATATAAATAAAAGCGAAGTAGTAAAAACAACAAAGGCTCACTAAAAAGCGAGCCTAAGTTTATGGTGCCGGCACACGGATTCGAACTGTGGACCTACTGATTACAAGTCAGTTGCTCTACCAACTGAGCTATGCCGGCGTTGTGGAATGCATTTTACAGAAAGTTTGATTGAATGCAAGCCAAAAAATAACCGATTAATTTATTTCTATAAAAAAAATGATGATTTATTGCATTTTATTTAAAAAAAAAGAATGAAGAGGGTTATTTAGCTCACAAAATATGAGCTAAATAAAGAAAATGAGATTTTATATTAATGA
The DNA here is from genome assembly GCF_001307195.1 of Acinetobacter equi. Lineage (NCBI taxonomy): Bacteria > Pseudomonadati > Pseudomonadota > Gammaproteobacteria > Moraxellales > Moraxellaceae > Acinetobacter > Acinetobacter equi. The sequence continues at coordinate 1,087,395 of NZ_CP012808.1, forward strand.
AATATAGTGAATCATTTACTTTTCAGAATACGATCTAAATCTTGAGCACATTCTTCTAGAGTAAAAGCCATATCAAGTTGCATTTGTGGTTTAAGCTCATTTGCTAATTGTCTCCATTGCTCTATTAATTTAAGTGCTTTTTGAATCCGATGTTTATTAACATCTTTAGCGACAGTTGGTGCATATCCACCACGTTTAGCATTTTTAATTTGTTTCACATAATTAAGGCTGTTATTCATATGAGCTCCCGAATAGCAGTTTTTATGTTGATATTTAGTTGCTAATTATTGGATTAAGTGAATATAAAAATGAGAGTGTGAAATATAAGTATCTTAACTTTTGAGTAGAACCTCTCTGATCATGAGAAATATAAGATGATTATTTTTTAACATAAATTCTGAATATTGTCTTATATGTAGCCAATTAAATTGTAAAAAAAATATGACATAAACTTAAAATTTTTTTTATATTTTATGAAGCGGAACGTTTTTTTATGTGGAATAAATATTTGAATAAAATTATCTAATTAAATGATAAAAAAAATGGAGTTATATAAATTAATACTATAATAGTGTAATAAATTTTAAGAATTTTGTTGTTATTGAGATAATACTATTCAGTAGAAAAGTAAAAAATAAAAAATAAATATAACAGAGTGTTTTTTTGTAAATTTTATTTCAAAAATCAAAATATTTATATAGCTTATTTATTGAATTATAAGGGGAAATAAAATGAGAAAAGTAATTTTATATTTAATGACAATGACGTTTGCAGTAGATGCATCTGCATTAAAAATTATTATTACAAATGATGATGGACTGACAAGTAATGTGGTTGCTTTAACAAATGCATTAAGAAGTGCAGGACATCAAGTAGCCGTTTCTGTTCCATGTACAGGACAAAGTGGACGAGGTGGGGCATTAGTCTTTTATAGCCAACAACGAATTGTTGCTGAAAATGATGATCAAATTACGGCAAATGGTGGTTGTTCGTTTGGTGTAGCATCAATTGGCGATCCAGCAATGGGTCCATTTAAAAAGAGCGGGTTTACAGATTATCACTATGTTCATGCAACACCAGTTGTTGCCGCTTTATATGGTATGGATGCGGTAGCAAAGCAAAAATGGGGAACAGTTCCTGATTTAGTGATTTCTGGACCGAATGAAGGGCAGAATGTCGGTGGAATTAATTTAATTTCTGGTACTGTTGGTGCTGCCCAATTTTCAGGTATTCGAAATGTTCCATCTATTGCTGTAAGTGCAGGTGAAAATACTGCATCAGCTACATTGAATAATCCACGTTCAACTGTTGTTGCAAATCATGTCGTACAATTAATTTCTGAATTGGAAGCAAAAGCGGGGGGGAAACGTTTACTTCCTAAAAATGTTGTTTTAAATGTCAATATGCCGAATAACGTATCTGCAACAACACCATTTGCATTTTCTAAAGTAGGTACATTTAATAAATATGATCTTTCTATGGGATCATCAACAACACCAGTTGAAATTCCTGTTTCAAGTGCAACACTAGCTCAGAAATATGATGAGGCGGTTGTTTCAGACCAGAAGATATCTGTAACTGCACTACAAGTAGGATATGAAAGTAGTCCTGTGACACAATCATGGTTAAAATTACATCTAAAAAATCTGTTTAGATAAGGCGGCATAATGAAAAATAAACTGACTTATCTAACAATTGCAGCTGTGTTAGGCTTAGTTTCTTGTGGTGATAATGACGATAATCAAACTGCTCAAGTAACCCCACAAGCTGTAAATTTAATGACTACACGTAGTGTGAGTGTAGCTGATGTAACAGGAATCTCTGAGCTTGGATCGGGTATATATTCTGTTATAACTGGATCTGATGAGCATATTAAGACAGGTACATATTATCAGTCTGATATAAATGAAAAGTTATTAATTATTAATGGTGATGAACAAAAAGCAGAGGTAGGTTTTTACGCATTACCTGAACAAGGATGGAATATTGTTGGTGGTTTAGCAGAAGAGACGACAGTAAATATTCAACAATTCGAAAAAATTGATGATGAAATATTGACTGTTGCATCTTTCAAAGGAAATTATCAAAGTACTTTTAATGATTTTGATATTGAAATTCAGATTGATCAGCAAGGTAAAATTATTTCAGGTCGTTCAACATGTAAATTCAGTGGTCAAATTTATGAGACGACTTTATCTAATATGGTGAAATATGAAATTAATAGTCAGAATTGTGAAGGTTTAGCATCTGTTTTACAAGGTTATTTGGTTAAAGATATAAACTATGAACCAGCGAGTTTTAGAATGATTAATTTAAATTCTGAAATTTTGGATTTATGGTTTTATGAAAATTAAGCATTAATCGAAATGTGTAAATATTTTACATAAAATTTATTAAATTTAAATCATTAAATCTGTAAAAAAAGTGATTTCTTATACATTTTAAATCTGTATTGAAAGGTACAGATTTAATTTTGATAGGGATTATTTTTCAAAGAAAAAAGTAATATTTTTGTAGAAAAATTGAGGAATGATGAGCTATTTTTTTTATTAAAGTTTAATTTATATATCAAATAAAAAAGGCTTAAATCCTTTAGGTTTAAGCCTTTCTTTATATCATATTGTTATATGATATTTGAATCTGGCGGTGAAAGAGGGATTCGAACCCTCGATACGCTATAAACGTATACACACTTTCCAGGCGTGCTCCTTCAGCCACTCGGACACTTCACCGTATAGGCAGGGGATAATAACTAAAAAAGATTAGTCTGCCAAGCTGAAACAATTGATTTGAAGAAAAACTTTTCTTGTAGTGCTATCATTCGCAAAAATACTGTCTAAAATGAAGACAAAATATGCAAAACACTGCAAAAAAGGCCGCATTGCCAGCGATTACGCTCGCTGCACTTGGGGTTGTATTTGGAGATATTGGAACAAGTCCTCTTTATGCATTACGTCAATGCTTCTTAACTGCCCATTTGGCAATTACAGATGCAACAGTGCTCGGGATTTTGTCACTTATTTTCTGGTGCATGATGCTCACCATTAGTTTTAAGTACGTCATGATTATTATGCGTGCCGATAACAATGGCGAAGGTGGAATCATGTCTTTGCTCGCTTTAAATTTACGGACAACCAGAATTGCTGAAAACAAAAAGATTTACTTAATTGCTTTAGGATTTATTGGTGCATCTCTGTTTTTTGGTGATGGTATTATTACCCCAGCAATTTCTGTATTATCGGCTGTTGAAGGATTAAGTATTGCAACGCCAATGTTCAATCAATGGTTGGTGCCACTTGCAATTGGGATTCTAGCTGGTCTATTTTTGGTACAACGCCATGGTACAGGTACCATGGGGAAATTATTTGGGCCTCTGACATTAGTTTGGTTTTTATCGATAGGTTTAGTTGGTGTTTGGAGCATTATTCAAACTCCATTTGTCTTGTCGATGGTTAGTCCACACTGGGCATTTAATTTTGTTGTGCACCAACCTTTTGTTGCATTTTTAACAATGGGAGCTGTTATTTTAACAATGACAGGTGGTGAAGCGCTTTATGCAGATATGGGGCATTTTGGGCGGTTACCTATTCGTTTAGCTTGGTTCATTGTCGTATTGCCATGTTTATTACTTAATTATGCTGGGCAAGGTGCGCTATTACTTCGTAATCCTGAAGCAATTGAAAATCCATTTTATATGCTTGTACCTGAGTGGGCATTATTTCCTATGATTGGCTTAGCAACGGCTGCTGCTGTGATAGCTTCTCAAGCCGTAATTACAGGCGTATTTTCAATGGTAAATCAGGCAATACAATTGCGCTATTTACCAAGATTAACCGTTAAGCACACTTCAGAAGTTGAACAAGGTCAGATTTATTTACCATTCATTAATTGGGTACTATTTATTTCTGTACTTATCTTGATTTTATTATTTGAAAATAGTGCAAATTTAGCAAGTGCTTATGGCGTTGCTGTAACTATGACAATGCTTTGTGGAACCATTCTAATTTCTATTTTAGCTTATGGTTACTGGCGTTGGCCAATGTGGAAAGTTGCACTTTTTGCTATTCCATTTTTATTTTTAGATTTAGTTTTTGTTGCGTCGACTTCATTAAAAATTATTTCAGGTGGATGGGTTCCAATTCTTATTGGCGCTGCATTATTTACAATTTTGATGACATGGAAAGATGGTCGTGCATTGGTATTAAAACGCTTAAGTAAAGATGCCTTGCCGATGGATTTGTTTATTAAAAGCGTAAATATGGGCGATGAAATGAAGTTCATTCCTGGTGATGCTGTATTCTTAACAGGAACACCAGATATTGTTCCTCATGCGATGCTACATAATATTAAGCATAATAAAGTGCTTCATGAACGTAATATTTTAGTCACCATAAATACGAAAGATGTTCCTTATGTGAGTGATGCTGATCGTATTTGTGTTGAAAAATTGGATGAACGTTTTTATCGCGTTGTTATGTATTATGGTTTTAAAGATCAGCCAAATATTCCTCAAGCTTTAGCTTTGGCATATGAAGAACTCGATTTTAATTTCGATTTAATGCAGATTAGTTTCTTTATTTCACGTGATCGAATTATTCATACTTTGGGCGATGGCATGGCACCATGGCGTGAAAAATTATTTATTTCAATGCAGCGAAATACGAGTCCTGTAAGTGACTTTTATCAAATTCCGACAAATCGCGTGGTGGAGTTGGGTAGTCAAATTGAAATTTAGATTCATATTTTTGATAGATAAAACCAGAGATTAAACTCTGGTTTTTTATATTTAAATGGAATGTATAGCAATGACTCTATGAATAGTGAGCAAGTACTAAAAAGAATATGAACTTTTGAGTGTTTGTTAAACGATTGGTACACCTGAGCATATACAACCTACTAGCGCCTTGTTAATCTCGAATTGCTTAATTTTCAAGTCATCAGATGAACATTAAAGATGTGAAATGATGATCTTTTGAAAAGAGATCATGATGAAAAATGTAATGTTAAGCATGATTTTAATTAAGCAAATTTTTGAAAATTTGTATCTTCTTCATTTTTATTTGTTGTGAATCATTCATTGTGAAAATTCAAAATTTTTTACTTGCTAGCAGTTTGATTTTTTCTTTTTCAGCATTTGCTAAAGATAACTCATCTGAATATGCTGTATTGGCAAAAAAGCAGCCAATTGCTTTATATAATAGTGCACAAAAGAAAAATTCCTTTGAAGGATGTGAAAGGTTATTTCCAAATAATAATTCGAATGATGTGGTAGGGCTATACACAGACCATAATGGTTTGTGGAGATTTAGGAAATTATGTTCAGATAATTTTGCTGTTTTATATTCAGATCGTACTAAAACACCTATTCTTGTCGTTGAAAAACTGAATGCTGCATCATTAAATAAAAGAAAAAAAGGTTTAGAGCGAACAGATATTTTCTATACTGACCCAAGAACACCTACAAATGGTCAAGCAAAAGCTTCTGATTATAAAAATGCGAATCCTGGGGTAGATAAGGGGCATTTAGCACCAGCAGGAAATGCTTTAACTGAAAAAGGTATGGCACAGACATTTGCAATGTCTAATATGATTCCACAAGATTCAAATAATAATCGTCAAGCATGGAATAAAATAGAAACTGACGTTAGAAAATATATTACGCGTTCAAAAGGTGATACGTATATTTTAACGGGAGTATTGTTTGATAAAAATGAGAAATCGACAGTTAAATTAGGGAAAAATCAAGTTTGGAAACCAACACGCCTATTTAAATTGGTTTATAACACAGATGAAAATAGAAGTTGGGTTTATTTGGTAGATAATGCTCCTACAACTGTGCCAAAACCAATTTCGTATCCTGAATTTGTTAAAAAAACGAAATTACAATTTAATTTTTTAGACTCAAATGAGCCTGTGCCAGCCACAAATGAAATTTTAACTAATGGCTCATCAAATGATACTGCAAGTAATAATGGTGGTCATGAATCGGCACAAGATAAGTTTTTTACTTTGATTCTTCATCAAGTAAGTGAATTTTTGAAAAATATGCTTCAAGCATTTATCTCTAAAATTTTAAATTAACTTTTACAATTTTAAATTTGTAGTCAATGAGTTTTTGAGTGTATGGCGCTGAGAAAACGTAAGGTTAAATCTAAAGCGAAAAGCCAATATGCTAAGGGAAATTCAATCAAAATATTGCTCGCTATCATTGCTTTAGTGAGCTTTATTTTGGCCTTTTCTTTTGACTCTTTGAATAAGTTAATTGTAGGTATTCAACCGATTGCGAATGAGCGTTGTTTACAAGAATTTTATAAAGAAGTTCCTCCATATTTAAATAAATTAAGTTTGAGCCAGCAGAGTTATCCTTTATGTTTTGATGGTTTTAACTTGATGTATTCCGAATTATCTAAAACAGCGCTTTGGATTGCTGAAGTTTTGACACCCCATCGTTTAAGTTTAACGACCTCAGATCAATCATTAGCTTTAAATTCAAATCGAAATATGAGGCATTTTATAAAACCAACAAATGACGGTTTTTATTTATGGCAACTTGCACCAATGGGACAAAATTCAAATTTATCTGAAGATGCCTATAGCAGTGCAGCAGGGACACAAATTCCATTTGTTTCTAAGGCAAAGTTAGCTTTATTTGAACAGATAGAAGAAAGTATTCGTGCGATTGTACGAGAACACAATGTTAGTGTGTATATGATTACAGGTCCTGCATTTTTAGATAGAACTTTAAAAATCACACAAGATGGCATTATGGTGCCAACAGCGATATATAAAGTGATTTATATTCCAAAAACTGGGGCAATTGGTGCGTATTATGTGCCGAATGATTTAAGTTCTAGCCCAAGACTTGTGAGTATTTGTTATTTGGAAGAAAGATTAGGTATTAATTTATTCCCACAATTAACTGAAGATGAAAAACGAAATACTTATAAACTGCCATGGAAGAAAATGGATATTCAGGCTGATCAGCCTTTAGAATATTTATATTGGGATGCACAAAGCCAATGTGAAGAAGATATTTCTGAATCTAAAATAGAGACACTGCAAAAACAGTTTAAATTTATGTCATAGAAGGTAGAAATATTTTTAACTTTTATAAGGTTTGTACATAAAATAATCGCAAGTATTTTATGTACATTTCATTTTAAATGATTATGAGTTTGTAACCACTTCGCTAGATGCTTGTTGGTTATGCTTATAGGTTTCTTCTTCAACATCTGCTTCAGCAAAAACTAAATAAGCGATAACTGCAATAATAACAATGAGAATGGCAAGAGAAGCTTTTTTTAAGTTAGTCATAACAAGCACAATTGATATAGAGCTGTTGAGGATATTAAAAATTGAAATAAAAAGCTAGAAATTTAATTTTATCATTTAGTTATTTATTCATATTTTATAACGGTTTTTTTCTTTAAAGCTTTAAGTAAAAGATTATAAGTTGCTTTAAAATCAATTATTTTAATCAGTGTAGTACTAAAACAGTACTACACTGAACATGATTTAGGCTTTTTTCGCTAATAAAAGTTTATAAATAACTCCACCTAAGAGACCACCAATAATTGGAGCAACCCAGAATAACCAAAGTTGACTTAATGCTGCTGTTTCAGCAAATAAGGCAACTCCCGTACTGCGAGCAGGGTTTACCGACGTATTTGTGACAGGAATACTAATTAAATGGATGAGCGTTAATGCAAGACCAATTGCAATTGGAGCAAAGCCAGCAGGTGCTAATTTATCAGTTGAACCCATAATAATAATGAGAAAGCCAGCAGTGAGCACAATTTCAATAATGAGGGCAGAAACTAAAGAATATTGTCCAGGTGATAATTCTGCAAAACCATTTGATGCAAAACCACCAACGCCATTAAAGTCTGCTTTACCTTGAACAATCATAAACAAGATAAATGCTGCTAGGCATGCACCAATAACTTGAGAAATAATATAAGGAATAAGTTCTTTTGTTTCAAAGCGACCACCTGCCCATAAACCAATACTTATAGCAGGGTTAAAATGTGCACCTGAAATATGACCTAAGGCATAAGCAGCAGTTAAAACCGTAAGACCGAAAGCAAGAGATACACCAGCGAAGCCAATGCCAAGTTCAGGATAAGCTGCTGCCAATACAGCACTACCGCATCCACCAAAGACGAGCCAAAAGGTTCCAATGATTTCTGCTAAATATTTATTCATTTGGTATTCTCCAAAGTATTTGTTATTTACTTTTTATTGTTAAAAATGTTTTTTAAGCACATTTAACTGTAGCTGTTTTTTAATTAATTTGTAAATAGAAATACGCAATATTCTAGTTTTAAAGAATTTGTAAGATATTGAAAAATAGTGAAATATATAATATTAAAAAAATATTATTAAATTTTTTTAATTCATTTATTTACTTTCATTTTATTTCATAATTTTACTTTTTCTATTTGAAATTTAGTCATTTATATAAATGAATTTAACAAATATTTTTTGAGTAATTTTTAGAAAATAAATTCTTTTTAAATTATTGCTTTTGTCCTATTTCCAAAATTTTGCAAAATATATAAGACAAAAATGGAGGGGGAATGAATCAAAAAGAAGAGGTTTTGTAATAAAATTTATGGTTATTTGTGTGACTTGGTTCACATTCGTTCTTATTTGTGCTATGAAAAAAGTACAGCTTTTTATTCATAATATAAATGAAAGTGGGCTTGTAAATGAGCAAGCCCTACGTTTCAATAGTTTAGATGCAGCTTAAAGGCGCATTTCAATACCTTGTTCAGCTAAATATTTTTTAGCTTCAGGAATTGTATGCTGACCAAAGTGGAAAATTGATGCTGCAAGAACTGCATCTGCACCACCTTGAAGAATACCGTCAGCTAAATGTTGTAAGTTACCTACGCCACCTGAAGCAATTGTTGGAATAGTAACGCGATCATTGATTTGACGCATTAATTGAAGGTCATAGCCTGCTTTGGTTCCATCTGCATCCATAGATGTAATGAGTAGCTCACCAGCACCAAAATCTGCCATTTTTACAGCCCAGTCGATCGCATCAATACCAGTTGGTTTACGACCACCATGAGTGAAAATTTCCCATTTATTTTCACCTGTTTTTTTCGCATCAATTGCGACAACAATACATTGAGCACCAAAGCGCTGAGAGGCTTCTTGTACAAATTCTGGGTTAAATACCGCAGCAGAGTTAATGCTTACTTTATCTGCGCCAGCATTTAGTAGTAAACGAATATCTTCAACTTTACGTACACCACCACCGACTGTAAGCGGAACAAATACAGATTCAGCCATACGTTCAACGGTACGGTATGTTGTGTCACGACCATTTGATGTTGCTGTAATATCTAAAAAGGTAATTTCATCTGCACCTTGTTCGTTATAACGACGCGCGACTTCAACTGGATCACCTGCATCACGAATGTCGAGGAATTGAACACCTTTCACCACACGACCGTTATCTACGTCTAGGCAAGGAATAATGCGTTTAGCAAGCATAATTTTTTCCAATAATTACAGCATGTTGTAAAACAAACCTACGTTTGGTGCTACACCTTAGTAGATGGACAAGGTATTCTATCAAAAATATTTAAGTTTTTTCGCAGGTTTTCTATGTCGGTTTATACCACTTTGACTTTGAAAGAAGTTCAGGATTTTTCTTCACCTTATGGATTAGAGGTGATTGACCTGATTCCAATTCAAGGAGGTATTCAAAATACCAATTATTTTTTGGTCTGTGAAAATAATCAGCAGTATGTTTTAACTGTATTTGAAGAAATGGATGATGAGGGTGCAAGTGAGTTAGTGCCTGTGTTAGAGCATTTAGGGCAAAGCGGTTTAGCTGTGCCTGTGCCATTAAGTCACTCGGGAAAGGCGATTCATCACATTAAAAATAAACCTGCTCAAATTGCACCACGTATGATGGGAGAACATCCCATGCCATCGACTGTTCAGCAAGTAAAAGAAATTGCAATTGCTCAAGCAAAAATGCATGTTGCACTTAAAGATTTTCCATTAGAACGTAAAGAATATCGTGATCATGCATATTGGTTACAAGTTTCACAAGAAATTAAACCAACGCTCAATGTAGCAGATAAAGCATTATTGGCAGAATTATTAGGATTATATGAAGCTTTAACGACGGTTTATCCAGATCGTCCTCGTGGCTTTATTCATTCAGATTTATTTAGAGACAATACCTTATTTGAAGGCAATCAATTAAAAGGTATTTTGGATTTTTATGAATTAAATAAAGATGAATTGTTATTTGATATTGCGATTACATTAAATGACTTTTGTACAGAATACCCTGATGTAATATTGAATGAAGAAAAAGCAGTGGCATTTTTAAGTGCATATGAGTCTGTAAGACCATTAACCAATGATGAAAAAGCATGTCTTGAGCTATATTTGGCAATGGCTGCTGGTCGTTTCTGGATGATGCGTTTACAAGTGGCACAAAAGAATTTAGCTGAAGGACGTACTGGAGAGGATATTTTGCAAAAGAATCCTTTAGAAATGCGTAATATGTTGATTGAACGTTTGAAATTTATTTCGGCATAACTAGAAAATAGGATTGAAAAATGCGTGATCAAGGGCGGCTTATTGAGTGGTTCGATGATAAGGGATATGGCTTTATTCAACCGAATGATTTAAGTAAAGATCACGTATTTCTTCATATCAAAAATTTTTCTAAACCGGGTCCAAGACCTATTGTTGGATGTGCTTTGGAATATACAGTTGTGGTTGATGCGCAATCTCGTTATAAAGCATTAGATGTTGTTTATTTAAAAGCAAATCAAGCTCAAAAGACGAAACAATCAAAAAGTGTAATAAAACCTAAAAATAAATCGAAGCAATATCTTCAACCTATGCAAGTTTTATGTATTGCTTATATTTTAGGTATTGTTGGATTATCATTTTTCGGTTTCTTGAGTGGTATGTTGGTCTTGTTGTTATGTCTGATTAATGCGATGACTTATTGGTGTTATGCGCAAGACAAGGAAGCTGCTCAATTGGGTAATCAACGAGTTCCAGAGCAAGCACTTCACACATTAGCATTTTTAGGGGGATGGCCAGCTGCATGGTTAGCACAACAGAGATTAAGGCATAAAACACAAAAACAACCGTTTAAGCATATTTTTTATTGTACAATTTTCTTTAATATTCTATTGGTTATATGGTTGGTCTCGCCATTAAATCATCTTGTTTTTTGAAACAAGTTTAAAATATAAGGAGAGAATAAAATGAACAATGTAATAGATCAAAATGGAAATAAATCTTTAACATTAGTTTTATATGTACTTTATATTTGTGCCATTTTTACTGCGGGCATATTGGCTATTGTTGCTTTAATTATTAATTATATTAAACGTCCTGATGTAAAAGGTACTTTGTATGAAAGTCATTTTACATGGCAAATTCATACATTTTGGTGGTATTTGTTTTGGAATATTATTGCCTTTATTCCTTTTGGTTTCTTATTTTTTACTGGAGATAATCCTGAATTATTTGCAGGGACAGCAGTCGGTGCTTCTTCATTTTGTATTGCTGTAATTATCATTTCTTGGATTTGGATTGTATATCGTGCAATTCTTGGACTTGTTCGCTGGCGTGAAAATAAGCCGATGTATGAAAATAATATTCAGTAAAATTTCTTGAATTTTAAAGTAAAAAAGAACCGTTAAGGTTCTTTTTTAAATATATATTTTTTAAAAAACTTAAATTTTAATTCACTAATAATGACACCGAGAACAACTAAAGCACCACCAATAAGTGTGATGATAGGAAGTCTTTCACCTGCAATTCGTCCTATAAGTGCTGCCCAAACAGGTTCAGCAGCATAAATGATGGCAGCTTGTGAAGAATCAACATATTGTTGAGCCCAGTTCATAACGAGCTGAATACATGCGCTTGCTAAGCCAAGCCCACATATCACAGCAATTAAGTGCCAGTGAAAAACAGGTGGTTGGGTTTCACCAACGAAGGGAGCAATGATAAAACATAGTAAGGATGCAAAAATAAGTTGTAATACGGTCACTCTACGTATATTTACTTTACCTGCATAATATCCAATAAGAATAATTTCAAAGGCAATAGCAATGGCACCAAGTAATGTAATAATTTGCCCAAATTGCAATTGAACAGCATTCCAACCATTGCCCGTTAGTAGAACTAAACCAATGAATGCACAACTTACCCCTAGCCAAGTCATAATATTGGGACGATGTTTAAAAAAAATCCACATAAAAATGGGTACAAGAGGAACGTATAGGGCAGTTAAAAAAGCAGATTCACTACTGGTAATAGTTTGTAAACCAATTGTTTGTGTACCATAACCTATAGCAATTACACTGCCAATTAAGAAGCCAGCAAAGACTTCTTTTATATTAAAACTATGTAAGTGTTTCCATGAGATTAAGCTGACAGCAATTGCCGCAGCGGTAAAGCGTAAACCAACAAAAATAATGGGGCTACTAAAATTTAAGCCGTATTGAACTGTAATGAAACTACCACCCCAAATAATGGTGATTAAAATCAATGTTAGTTGAGGAAGCTTTTTTTGAATAGATAGAGGTAAATTTAACATGAGAGATTGGTGTCTAAATTTTAATAAAAAAAGAGGTCTTTTGACCTCTTCTTTAATACTTTAAACAGTATACGCTTTATTGATCTAAAAGTAATTGAGCTTCGTTTAGATTTAAAGTACCTTCGTAAATAGCGCGACCTGTAATTGCACCTAAAATGCCAGGTTGACCTTTAAGATTACGAACATCATCAAGATTGGTTACACCACCAGAAGCAATCACTGGAAGTCCTGAATAAGTTGCTAAGTTTACAGTTTGTTCAACATTCACACCTTGCATCATGCCATCACGTGCAATATCAGTATAAACGATGCTTGATACACCAGCATCTGCAAAACGTTTTGCTAAATCAGTTGCTTTAACGTCTGTTACATTTGCCCAACCATCAGTTGCAACCATGCCATTTATTGCATCAATACCAACAATGATATGACCTGCAAATTTTTTGCATGCTTCTTCTACAAATTCAGGTTCTTTTACTGCTTTTGTACCAATGATCACGTAGCTTACGCCAGCATCTAAATAGTGTTCGATCGTTTCTAATGAACGAATACCACCACCAATTTGAATAGGTAAATTTGGTTGAGCTTTAGCAATTGCTTCTACAACAGGTTTATGAATAGGCGTACCAGCGAAAGCACCATTTAAATCAACTAAATGTAAGCGACGAGCACCTTCATTTACCCAATGTTGTGCTGTTGCTACAGGATCATCAGAAAATACAGTATCGTCTTCCATACGACCTTGTTTTAAACGTACACATTTGCCATCTTTCAGGTCAATTGCAGGGATGATCAGCATGCTTTCGCTCCTTGCTCTATTTAGGAAGTAAAATTGTGTGCAATCTTAGCAAATATTCAAAGATTATCTCTAGGAAATTACTAAAAATGTTTAAGGCTTATTACAATAAAGTTGCCAATTGCATCAAAGCCGAGACCATAATTAAGCCTACTAAGCACATTATAATGATATATATCCAAGCTACAGCTGTTTCCCAAGACAGGGCAACTCTTGGCTCACCAAATTTATTACTGGAAATATTTCCTTTAGCAAAAAATAGATATAAACCGAAGAAAAAGTTGATTAATGGAATAAATAGAAGAAGTGACAACCAACCAGTTAAATTTAAGTCATGCAAGCGTTTAATTGTAAAAATAATCAGGAAGTAGTATCCAATTATATATATTGGAAGTTGAATGAAAGAGACGCTATTTAAAAATGTTGATATTTCTTCAGAATTTTGGAGATCGAGTGATGAAATATCTGCTGATAGAAATGCTGATGATAATATTAATAAAATAATAAGGCTTATAATAGCAGCTATTAATGACCAAGCAATATAAGTCGCTCTGCTTATTCGACCTTGTGGTGAAAAAAGATTGTATTTTAAAGATGAATTTGAAGTTGTCATGTTGTTCACATTGAATATTATTAAAATGAGATTAAGTTAAAAAAACGAATAAAAGTATTCCTATTTAAATAGGTCTATTATTTAAGTTTTGTTGGTGTAATCATAATCTCAAAAGATATAAATTTCTCAATAAAAAAGCCCACAATCTGTGAGCTTTAAATAGGTTAGGAAATTAAATTTTCCATTCCACAAAGTTTTTCAACAATTGTAGACCTGCTGTATGACTTTTTTCAGGATGGAATTGAGTCGCAAATAGGTTTTCTTTATGAATTGCAGTACAAAATTCTAAGCCGTAGTCACATGTTGCCGCAACAATCGTTGGATCTTGAGGTTCAACATAAAAACTATGTACAAAGTAGAAGCGAGCATCTTGTTCAATGTCTTTCCACATTGGATGACTTGGATCAGCTTGATGTACCTGATTCCATCCCATATGAGGTACTTTTAAACCATCTATATCTGGAAAGCGTTTTACAGTACCTTCAAAAATACCGAGTGCATCAGCACCACCATTTTCTTCGGAATGCTGCATTAATGCTTGCATACCAACACAAATAGCCAGAACTGGTTTATTAAATACAGCATTGCGGACAACATCATCAATACCTGCTTCATGCATGCCTTGCATACAATCACGCATTGCACCCACACCAGGGAAAACAATTTTATCTGCTTGAGCAATTAATTTTGGATCATTGGTTACATCAACAGTGGCACCGACATGCTCAAGAGCCTTTGCTGCTGAGTGTAAATTTCCCATGCCATAGTCAAGAAGGGCAATACGGGTCATTACAACGTTCCTTTTGTTGAAGCAACTGTATTTTCTGCACGTGGATCGACTTCACAAGCCATACGTAATGCGCGTGCAAATGCTTTAAATACACTTTCAATTTGGTGATGGCTGTTTTTGCCTTTTAAATTGTCAATGTGTAGAGTCATTAGCGCATGGTTTACGAAACCTTGGAAGAATTCAGAGAATAAATCCACATCGAATGTACCAATACGTGCACGTGTAAATGGAATATCCATCCATAAACCAGGACGACCAGATAAATCGACAACTACTCGGCTTAAAGATTCATCAAGTGGTGCATAAAAATGACCGTAGCGTTTTAAACCTTTTTTATCACCTAAAGCTTGTGCAAAAGCCTGTCCTAGCGTAATACCGCAGTCTTCAACTGTATGGTGATCGTCAATTTCTAAGTCACCATCACAATGAATATCAATATCAAATAAGCCATGTCGCTTAATTTGATCTATCATATGATCTAGAAAAGGAACACCAGTGTTGAGGGTACCTTGACCAGTACCATCAAGATTTACACGAACTCGAATTTTGGTTTCGTTGGTATTTCTTACCACTTCACTGATACGCTGCGTCATAGACACGTTCCTTAAAAACGTCAAAAATGATTGATGTAAAATGTTTTTTCGCCGCCGTGACGAAGTCACTGCATATTAGATTGCTCAGGAGGGTTAATCAATGCCTATTACCGTACATCCTAAAACTTCCATTGAAAACGAAGACGTTCGTAATCAACTTGAGCGACTCTATGATACTAGCCCTGAATTTAGCGATGGAAAAGATGCCATTGAGCAATTAGAGCAGAATCTTTCACAGTATACCTTACTTTATACTGCAGAATTTAATACGAGAATTATTGGTGCAATTTGGTGTACAGGGCAAGGAGAGAGTAAAACTTTGGAAAATATAGTGGTTCATCCTGCCAATCGCGGGCGCGGTGTTGCAGATCGTTTGGTTTCTGAAGTATGCAGAATGGAAGAAATTAAAGGTGTAAAAGTATTTGAACCAGGTTGTGGTGCTATTTATCGTTGTCTTTCGAAGCTAGGAAAAATTTGATTTTTCTGAAAATGTAGATAAATTTTCTAAAAAACGATCTATTTATAATCATTTGATTGTTTAAATGCGTTAAAAGTAAACATTTGATAGAAAATATTGAAAAGTCTACTTGACGCATTTGCAACTTAATTGTTTAATACGCGTCATCGGCGTGATAGCTCAGTAGGTAGAGCAACGGATTGAAAATCCGTGTGTCCCCAGTTCGATCCTGGGTCTCGCCACCATATTCAAACGTATATACGTTTTATATATCTCTGATCACAATCAGAGATTTTTTTTGGGTAAAATTTACTCAAACAAATAAAAATATGCTGAATGTTATTGACTATTCAGCCTAGATACGGCTTAATACACCGCATCGGCGTGATAGCTCAGTAGGTAGAGCAACGGATTGAAAATCCGTGTGTCCCCAGTTCGATCCTGGGTCTCGCCACCATATTCTAAAAAACCTCAAACATTGTTTGAGGTTTTTTTATGTCTAAAGAAATTCAACAAAAATGATAATGTGGTGATGTGTATTTATCTGTTTAGATATAAAGCATTATATTTGAGACGAGAAGAATAGATAAAATGAAGGATCTATTTTCAGATCATAGTCAGCTTTATCAAAGTGCTCGACCGAGCTATCCACAAAAAGTATTAGAGGAAATTCTTAAGCATGTAAAAGGAAGGAAGTTTGCTTGGGATTGTGGAGCTGGTTCAGGACAATTTACACAATTGTTGAGCCCTTCTTTTGAAAATGTGGTTGCAACGGACTTAAGTGAACAACAATTACAACAAGCACCTTCTTTTGAAAATGTTGAATACTCTGTACAAAAAGCAGAAATGACAAATTTTAAAGATGATTCGTTCGACTTAATTACAGTTGCTCAAGCCATTCATTGGTTTAATTTTGATTTGTTTTATAAGGAAGTGAGAAGAACGCTCAAAAAGGATGGAGTCATTGCGGTTATAGGTTATGGTCTATTAAGAGTTGATGATATTGAAGTGAATAATGCTGTTCAAAAGCTTTATCTGGAAACTTTGGATGGTTATTGGGATGCTGAACGTCGCTATATTGATGAGAATTATCAAACAATACCATTTCCATTTAAAGAAGTGGAAACAGCTCAATTAAAGATGAGCTATCAATGGAGTGCTTCTCAGTTGTTGGATTATTTAAATACGTGGTCAGCAGTAAAGTATTATCGGCAAAAAAATGAAAATGATCTGTTTGATCAATTGAAACAACTTCTTACTGAAAAAGGTGATGTGTTATTTCAAGTTAACTTTCCAATTCTATTAAGAGTAGGATGCTTGGAAGATCATTAATCTTGGATTAAGCGTTTACCAAAACAAATCACTTCAACTTCTTCATAGCCGAGTTGTTCATAGAAATTTTGTACATCAATATTGTCTTTGTGAATTAATAATTGTAGCTTTGGGCAACCTAAAGCTGTTAAGCGTTTTTCTAGTTGTTGTATGAGTGCTGTGGCAACGCCATTGCGTTGTTGGTGTGGGTGAACTGCTAAATAGTTTACCCAACCTCTATGCCCATCATATCCACCCATAACTGTGGCTATGAGTTCATCATCTTTAATGGCAACTAAAAAAAGCTGATCTTTTTGTGCGACTTTTCTGAAAATATCAATTTCTGGGTTATTCCACGGACGTGACAAATCACATACTTCCCAAAGTGCAATAACATCTTCTAAATCTGTTTCTTGAAATTGGCGAATCATAAACATGGTGATTTTAACCAATATGAAAGGGCTTTAATGAGCTTAATTTTTTTTGTTTAATTAGTAAACATAATTTAAATATTTCATCATAAAAAAGACGCCTGAAGTAGGCGTCTTTTTTTGTTTAAAGTACTTAGATAATACTTATGGGATTATGCTGTTTTAGCATCTTTGTGAGCTGCAAGCATGTGACCAGTTTCTTCGAAATTAGAATGCCAAGAAAGCGCTTCACGAAGAATGTGAGGAGTATGACCACCTTTTTCACATGCACGATCGAAGTAGTCATTTAGTGCATCACGGTACATTGGGTGTGCACAGTGATTAATGATTTCACGAGCACGCTCACGAGGAGCTAAACCACGTAAATCAGCAAGACCTTGTTCTGTTACCAAGATATCTACGTCATGTTCTGCATGGTCAACGTGAGATGCGAAAGGAACGATTGAAGAAATATCTCCACCTTTAGCAATTGACTTAGTCACGAAGATTGCTAGGTGAGCGTTACGTGCGAAGTCACCTGAACCACCGATACCGTTCATCATTTTAGTACCACATACGTGAGTAGAGTTTACGTTGCCGTAAATATCGAACTCAAGAGCAGTGTTAATACCAATAATACCTAAACGACGAACAAGTTCAGGGTGGTTGGAAATTTCTTGTGGACGTAATACAAGTTTATCTTTGTATTCTTCAAGATTGTTAAATACTTTTTCGCCATATTTTGCAGAAAGCGTAATTGATGAACCAGATGCAAATTTCATTTTTCCTGCATCAATCAATTCGAAAGTACAGTCTTGAAGTACTTCTGAGTACATGATTAAGTCTTCGAAGTTAGATTCTTTAAGACCTGTTAATACTGCATTTGCAATAGAACCAATACCTGCTTGTAATGGACCTAAGTTTTTAGGTAAGCGCTCTTCAGCAACTTCTTTTTCAAAGAATGCAATCAAATGATTCGCAATTGCTTGAGTTTCAGCATCTGGCTCAGTCACTGTTGATGGAGAATCATGAAGTTCGCTGTTGAACACAATGCCGACAATTTTAGAAGGGTCGATATTGATTGCTGGAGTACCAATGCGCTCATCAACTTGAGTTAATGGAATTGGTTGACGAGTTGGACGATAAGTTGGAATGTAAATATCGTGTAAGCCTTCAAACGCAGGGCTTAAATTTGTATTGATTTCTACAATTACTTTATCAGCAAAAATTGCAAAGCTTGCAGAGTTACCTACAGAAGTTGTTGGGATAATGCCACCATCTTCAGTAATTGCAACAGCTTCAATAACGGCAATATCAGGCTTTTGTAATTGATGATTGCGCATTTGTTCAACTGTTTCAGATAAGTGCTGATCAATGAACATAACTTCGCCTTTGTTGATGGCTTTACGTAATGTATTGTCAACTTGGAATGGTAAACGACGTGCTAACACACCAGCTTCGGTAAGCTGTTTATCTAGGTCATTACCTAGAGAAGCACCTGTAATAAGTGTAATTTTTAAAGGATTTGTGTGAGCACGTTTAACCAATGCCAATGGTACAGCTTTTGCTTCGCCAGCACGTGTAAAACCACTCATACCTACTGTCATGCCATCTTCAATAAAGGCAGAAGCTTCTTCCGCGCTAATTACTTTGTCATGCAGGGATGCTAAACGAATACGATCTAAAGACATGGTTTACTCTCGTTAAATTCTTAGAATTGGTCAGGATTGTACCGACCAAAAAAGCCATTTTGCATCCCTGTTAGGCTAAGGTCTAATTTTTTGAGGAAATGAAGGTATAAATTTATATGATGATTTTTAAGTTATTGAATTTAATGCTATAAAAAATAAATAGTTAAAAGTTGATCAAACTGTTTGATCAACTTTTATGCTTTGTTAGAAGCGTTCTGAAATAGTTTGTTTAAATTTCCCAAATTTACTTACTATTGTAATTTCTTCATTTTCAATTGGATGAATAGGTAAAGAAATAATAACTTCTAAGCCACCTTCGGATTTATTGTGAATTGTTAGCTGTCCTTGGTGAATATCTACTATACGTTTAACAATAGCCAAACCTAGACCACTTCCTTGAATTGTTCGGGCTTCATTGCCACGTACAAATGGTTGCATGAGCTCATCAATTTGATCTTCGGGAATTCCAACACCATGATCAGCCACTGAAATCAATATATGTTGATCTTCTTGCCATGCTTTTAAATCTATAGGTTCTGAGCCATAACGTTTTGAATTATTAATAAGATTACCAATTAAGCGTTTTAATGACAGGCTACGAGCTTGAATAATTGGAACTTCTTGAGGTGTAAATTGAATATCTAGTGGTTTGAATTGAATTGCAAGCTCTTGTAGTAATGTATTGATGTTTGTATCTTGAAGTTCTTCATCAGAGCCATCACGCATATAAGAAATAAATTGATTAAGGATGGCATCCATATCATCGACATCATAAATTAGACCTTCTTTTAAGAAATCTTCATCTGACATCATTTCAGCACTTAAGCGAATACGAGTAAGCGGTGTGCGTAAATCGTGAGAGATACCAGCAAGCATGACTTTACGATCGCGTTCAATTTTATCCAGTGTATAAATCATTCGGTTAAATGCTTGGTTAACCTGACGAATTTCAAGAGGACCATGATTGGTTTCTAGATAAGGTGCAGTTCCTGTTCTTGTGTAGTTATTTGCTGCATTTTGAAGGCGAAGAAGAGGTCTGTTGAGTTGGCGTACAAGGGTTAAAATAATAATTGCTGAAAATAGTGGGACGCCTAGAAGCCATACTAAAATTAGCTCAGGGCTGTAATTGTCGTAGGTTTTAAGTGGTTCTCTTACCCAATTCCCATTCATTGCTGGGGTTTGAATCCAAATACGCGGGCTAGGTTTAAATTGGAAATAAACGACAACATCTTCAATATTGAGCTCTTTTGCTAATTTTTTTTCAACCTGATTTGTAAAAAATTCCGCAATCACTTTGTCTTTGACTTCTGGGAATTCTTTTGGGTTTGTAATGTATTCAATTCCAATATGTTTTTTTAGCCAATCGTTCACATGAACTTCTTGACCATTTTCAAATATCTGTAAGTTTGGATTTTTAATGACATCAAGTTCAGCAGCTAAATAGCGAGCATGTTGCTGAATTTCAGGTAAATATAAAGTTCGCCAAAAAAACCAAAGTGACATAAATAGGCTGAAGAAGACCACAAATAACACAAGAACTGTTGTTCGCATTGCAGCAGAGCGAGGTTTGATTTTGTCTAGAAAGCGTTCCCATGGGGTACGCTTTCTTTCGGAGTATTTAACAAAATCTGTAAATTCTTGAGGATCAATTGGGTCGAGTTTCACTGATTTATCCTAAAAGATAGAGCCATTAATTGGTGTTTTTATTTTTAGAGAGTGACATGATTGAAGAGGAGATTATTGACCATTCGATCTTTTACTTAATTTTTCACACAGTGTGATGAGATAAGTAAAGTCACGAATGGTGATAAAACTTATTTTTATTCATGCGAACATGAATAAATTAAATAATTATTCAGCACCATCTGGTACAAAAACGTAACCAATGCCCCATACAGTTTGGATATAACGCGCACGAGCAGGATTTTCTTCAATTAAACGACGTAAACGCGAAACTTGAACGTCAATCGAGCGCTCCATTGCTCCCCATTCACGACCACGTGCAAGATTCATTAATTTGTCGCGTGTTAATGGTTCACGAGGATGTTGTACAAGTGCTTTAAGTACAGCAAATTCACCAGTGGTTAAAGTCACAACTTGACCTTCACGAGTTAAAGTTCGTGTAGATAAGTCGAGTGACCATGGTCCAAAGCTTACCACTTCCATTTGTTGGCTTGGAGCGCCGGGCACTTCGCGAACTTGGCGACGTAGTACAGCACGAATACGTGCTAATAATTCATTTGGATTAAATGGTTTTGGTAGGTAATCATCTGCACCTGCCTCTAAACCCGCAATTCGGTCAGAATCACTACCGCGAGCAGTAAGCATAATGACCGGAATATCAATATTTGATTGGCGTAAACGACGACAAATGCTTAAACCATCTTCAACAGGTAGCATGAAGTCTAGAACAATTAGAGAGAATAGCTCTCGTTGAAGTAAACGATCCATTTGAGTTGCATCGTGAGCCGTTTTAACAACAAAACCTTTATCTTCTAAAAAACGCTGTAATAGCGTACGTAAGCGGACATCATCATCTACAACGAGGATACGTTCAATGCGGTCAGTTTCGGCTTGTACAGCATCTGTATTTTCAGCAGGTACAACTAAACTCATGATGTGCTCCTTTATCTTTATTGTCAGTCGTCAAGAATAAATTCCTGATCAACTAAAGTATACGATTGATTGATATGTTTTGACTATGATCTAAAGCAACAAATATTTCAAAAAGAATCAAGACATAGATACTAAATATATACAGGTATATAAAAAATAAACCAGTAGAAATAGATGATTTTGATATAAGAAAGGCTATAATTTGCTACAATTTTTCATAAAGTGAAGAATCAGAGAGATTGTCCATCAATAATTTTTATAAAACAATTGTGGATTTTATACACTCGGTCTTTATAATCATGACTTTTAGAATTTATTCTTGTGGAATCGAACACGATGACTGACTTAGTTCAGCAGTTAGCAAAAGAACTTGCCGTACGTCCAAACCAGGTAGAAGCAGCAATCAAGCTTATTGATGAGGGTGCTAGCGTTCCGTTTATTGCACGTTACCGTAAAGAAGTAACACAAGGCTTGGATGACTCTCAATTACGTCAACTAGATACGCGTTTATCTTATTTACGCGATTTATTCGAACGCCGTGAGAAAGTGATAGAGTCTCTGAAAGAACAAAATAAATTATCAGATGATTTATTGGCGCGTGTAAATGCTGCTGAAACTAAAAATGCATTAGAAGAAATTTATGCACCGTACCGTCCAAAACGTACGAGTAAATCATTCAAAGCGAAAGAAGCGGGCTTAGGTCCAATTGCTGAAAAAATATTTAATGAAGCAATTGATCCAACTGAAGCACTTGCTGGTTTTAGCCATGAAGATTATCCAGATGCAGAAAGTCAACTTGATGCGGTTCAACATATTTTAATTGATGAGTGGGCGCAAAATATCCCATTAACAACTGAACTTAAGACAATGTTTGCAAAAACTGCTGTATTAAAAAGTTTAGTTGCATCTGATGAGAAAAAAGAAGTCGGTAAAAAATTCCGTGATTACTTCGACTTCTCTGAAAACTTAAACAAAGTTGCTTCTCATCGTTTATTGGCAATGTTACGTGGTCGTCAAGAAAACGTACTTGGCTTAAAAGTAGATGGTGAAGATGATGCACCATTGGCGCGTATTGATACTGAATATAATTTAGAAACAGTAGCTCCACAAAGCCGTCAAGACTTCTTGAAGCAAACAGCTAAATTATTCTGGTTAGGCAAAGTACGTCCAACAATTGAACATTCATTGTTGACTGAAAAACGCTTAAATGCAGAAGCTGAAGCAATGCAAGTATTTGCAGAAAACTTACGTCATCTTTTATTGTCTGCACCAGCAGGTTCGCGTTGTACTTTAGGTGTTGACCCTGGTATTCGTACAGGTGTGAAGCTTGCGGTAGTCAATCAATCTGGTGATGTTGTTGCGCACAGCACAATTTATCCATTTGCACCAAAAGAAGATAAAGAAGGTTCTATTGCTGAACTTGCTCGTCTTTGCCGTGAATTCAATGTAGACCTTATTGCGATTGGTAATGGTACTGCAAGCCGTGAAACTGAAGCTGTTGTTGCTGAAATGATGGCAGCAAATGCAGACTTAAGCCTTACACGTGTTTCTGTTTCAGAAGCGGGTGCATCGGTTTATTCAGCATCAGAATTGGCATCGAATGAACTTCCAGATTTAGATGTTTCAATTCGTGGTGCAGTTTCAATTGCACGTCGTTTACAAGATCCATTGGCTGAACTTGTGAAGATTGATCCAAAATCTATTGGTGTAGGTCAATATCAACATGATGTAAACCAAGCAAACTTGGCAAAAACATTAGATGCTGTGGTTGAAGATTGTGTGAACTCTGTTGGTGTGGATGTGAATACAGCATCTGCTGCAATCTTGGGTTATATTGCTGGTTTGAATAAAGCAATTGCACAACAAATTGTAGATTATCGTAAAGAAAATGGTCGTTTTGACAGCCGTCAATCATTGAAAAAAGTACCACGTTTAGGCGACCGTACTTTTGAACAGGCTGCTGGTTTCTTACGTATTCAAGATGGTTCTGAACCATTAGATGCTTCAGCGGTTCATCCTGAATCTTATCCTTTAGTTGCTAAAATTGTTGAAGCAAAAGCAACAACAGTTAAGGATATTATTGGTAACACTGAAATTATTCGTCAAGTAAATGCTGAAGAGTTTGCAGATGAGAAATTTGGTTTACCAACAATTAAAGATGTTTTAGCTGAATTGGAAAAACCTGGTCGTGATCCACGTCCAGAATTCCGTACTGCTAAGTTCCGTGAAGATATTACTGAAGTTGCTCAATTAACTGAAGGCATGCAGCTTGAAGGTGTGATTACCAATGTAACTAACTTTGGTGCCTTTGTTGATGTTGGTGTTCATCAGGATGGTTTGGTTCATATTTCTGAACTTGCGAATGAATTTGTATCTGATCCGCATAAAGTGGCTAAACCTGGTCAAATTGTTCAAGTACGTGTAATGAATGTTGATGTTGAACGTAATCGTGTCAACTTATCTATGCGTCCTGAAGGTTCAGTTGCACCTGTGAAAGCACAGCGTCCACCGCGTCGTGAGCAGAATGGTGAGCAACGTAAACCTCATGCGAAACGTCCACAGCATGCACGTCCTCAAGGTGATCGTCCACAAGGGAAGAAACCTCAATCTGCTAAACCACAAGAAAATAAAATTGGTGGTTTAGGTGCATTATTATTACAAGCCGGAATTAAAGGTTCGAAGTAACCCTTAATTGCTAAATAAAAAAACCTCCTAGATAGGAGGTTTTTTTATGATTTAAACTTTTAAATAAGAGGGACAATCCAGCTGCAAATAATCAGCATAATGCCTAAATGACCGAGTTTACGTGTCATTTTTTCTAATTTGTTTGGCTCTAAAGCGGCTTTTGCTTCTGCTGCATTTGAGTTTGCAATGGTTTTAAGTTTGTTGTAATTAAGGAAAAAACCTAAATCAATACAAATTAAAATAGTACCTACATCGGCAACAATATCCATAAGAACATAATTAGGTTGCTGTAATGCCGTGATAACTTGATAAAGAAGGAAAAATGCAAAAGCAAAACAACAAACACGAAGTACAAGAGCTAAAATTTGCATAAATAAAATAGTATGAAGAAAAAACAACTCTAGTCTTATAACATGAAATAAGAAAAAGGCATTGTGTAATTAAAGAATTAATTATTTTTTTTCACCTGAATTCAAGATATAGAGTTGTTATAAATGACAAAAGTACATCATTGTATTGATCACAATGACGTACTTATTTTGTTATTGATTACCAATGTTCGCCAGGGAATAAACGAGCATATGCTTTTTGTACCCAATTTAATTTTTGTTGTTGACCGACTGATGCTGTTGAGCTTGGAAATAGATTGTACCCAATTGACATGAGTTTATTGTTGATGTCTGGTGCAATTGAATAAGTAATAGAAGCAAGACGACCTAGATGCGTTGCAACCTTCTTCGGTCGTTTTACAATGGCATATGCAACGAGATCTGCTGCTTGATCAGGTGAAAGTGTTGGAACGTATTTATAGATTTTAGTTGGCGCGATCATTGGAGTGCGTACAAGTGGCATGTAAATTGAAGTGATTGCAATTTTATGTGAATGTACTTCTGCAGATAAGCAACGACTAAATGCGTCTAATGCTGCTTTAGAGGCAACATAAGCTGAAAAGCGAGTTGCATTAGCTAAAACACCAATTGAACTAATATTAATAATTTGCCCGTTACGACGAATCATCATCTGTGGCAAAATATTCATAATTAGGCGAATTGCACCAAAATAATTCAGTTGCATGGTTCGTTCAAAATCATGGAAGCGATCTGTAGATTCATGAACTGCACGACGAATAGATCGACCTGCATTATTAATTAAAATATCAATATGATCTACAGTTTCTAAAATTTGTTTTGAAACCTGATCGATAGAGTCTAAATCATTCAAGTCACAAGGGAAGGTTAAGGCTTGTCCACCCTTGGCTTCAATTTCTTGTTTGACTTCTTCGAGAGTTTCTTTAGTACGAGCAACAAGTAAAACACGAGCTCCTGCATCTGCTAGTTTGTGCGCAGTTGTTAAGCCAATACCACTAGAAGCCCCAGTGATTAAAATAGTTTTTCCATTTACTTTTTTTTGAAATTCTTTTTCGAGTTTCGCTTTCACGTTACATGATCCCTGATAAAAATTAACCAAAGTCCGAAGCCATTTATGCCGTCTTGGAAGAGAGGGCTAAAGATAATAAATATCTTAACAAAAAGTTAAGGAAGTTATTTTTAAATGATATATCTGAATATAATGTGAAATATGAAGTTTTTCTTCATATTCATTCAGATGGACAGCAATATTATTAGCATGAATATTTTTTAAATCAAAGATAAGGTATGTTTGAAAATCCCTTCTTTATTGTTAAAGAAGGGATTTTTTGAGATGACTGCTTAGTTTAGTTTAAACACATGAAAGAGCTTGATCTAAGTCAGCAATTAAATCATCTATATGTTCTATGCCAATAGAAAGGCGAACCATATCTTCGCTAACACCTGCTGTTTTTAATTCTTCTGGGTTGAGTTGGCGATGTGTTGTTGTTGCAGGATGGCAAGCTAAGCTTTTAGCATCGCCAATATTTACTAGACGTGTAAATAATTGAAGTGCATCAATAAAGCGAGTCCCACCTTCACGGCCATCTTGGACACCAAAAGAAAGAATGGCAGATGGTTTTCCTTTTACATATTTTTGAGCTAATTCATGTTCGGGGTGATCTTTTAAGCCAGCATAATTGACCCACCTTACTTTTGCATGATTTTTTAAATATTCAGCAATTTTGTGAGCATTTTGGGTATGTCGTTCCATACGTAAATTTAATGTTTCTAGACCTTGTAAAATAAGGAAAACATTATGTGGACTAATTGCTGCTCCAGTGTTGCGTAGTGGAACAACACGTGCACGGGTAATATAGGCTGCTGGACCTAAAGCCTCAACGTAATTTACCCCATGATAACTTGAATCGGGAGTATTTAATGTTTTAAAGCGTTCTGGATATTTTCCCCAAGGGAATTTGCCACTATCAACAATAATGCCACCAATAGAATTACCATGCCCACCAATATATTTTGTTAATGAATGCACAATAATATCTGCACCAAATTCAAAAGATTTTTGTAATACAGGTGTTGCTACCGTATTATCAACAATAACAGGTATGCCGTATTCGTGAGCAATTTTTGAAATTTCTTCTAAGTCAATAATATTTCCAAGTGGATTACCAATAGATTCGACAAAAACGAGCTTGGTTTTTTCATCAATAATTTGATGGAGATTTTTGGGTTTTTTGTAGTCAAAGAAACGGACTTCAATACCTTGTTTAGGAAGAGTGTGAGCAAATAAATTATAAGTACCACCGTAGAGTGTTGAAACAGAAGCAATATTGTCACCCACTTCAGTAATTGTTTGAATTGCATACGTAATTGCAGCCATACCTGAAGCTAAAGCCAAGGCGCCAATTCCACCTTCTAGTGCAGCAATTCGTTGCTCTAGAACAGCAGTTGTGGGATTCATAATGCGTGTATAAATATTTCCTTGGACTTTTAAATCAAATAGATCTGCACCATGCTGAGTATTATCAAAAGCATAAGATGTTGTTTGATAAATAGGGACAGCAACAGCCTTTGTTGTTGCTTCCGGTGTGTATCCTGCATGAATAGCAAGCGTTTCATCTTTATAAGTCATAATTTCCTATCATCCTGAATAGATTCTTATTTGATCAGTCTAGCACTGCTTATTCTTTTTAAATGTGAATCTTTTGGGAAAATATAGTTAATTTATTCATAAAGATGAAATTATTTGAGGGCTGTTGAAATAATCTAATGATTAGCATCTTTAGGATTGTTTTTATACAGAATAAAACTTGTAACAATCCATTGAAGTTGTGCTCTATAGCTTATTTTTTTATTGCTTTAAGGGTATAATAGTCGATTATTTTTTCACTCATTTGAGTTGGGGTTTTTGTTTCCCCCCCCAAATTTAGTTTTCTATTGAGGAGTCCTACGTGGCCCAATATATTTACACGATGAACCGTGTGTCTAAGATGGTTCCGCCTAAACGCGAAATCTTAAAAGACATCTCTTTGTCATTTTTCCCAGGTGCTAAAATTGGTGTACTTGGTTTAAACGGTGCAGGTAAATCTACTTTGCTTCGTATTATGGCGGGCGTAGATAAAGATTTCTCAGGTGAAGCACGTGCTCAACCCGGTATTAAAATCGGTTATTTAGAGCAAGAACCACCTTTGGATGAGACTAAAGATGTTCGTGGTAACGTTGAAGATGGCTTACGTGAGCCACTTGATGCTTTAGCTCGTCTTGATGAAGTGTTTGCTGAATATGCTGCTGAAGATGCAGATTTTGATGCACTTGCAAAAGAGCAAGAAAAATTAGAAGCAATTATTCATTCATGGGATGCTCACAATATTGTGAACCAAATGGATCAAGCTGCTGCTGCGTTAAACCTTCCTGCTTGGGATGCTGATGTATCTAAGCTTTCAGGTGGTGAGCGTCGTCGTGTAGCACTTTGCCGTTTGTTATTGTCTAAACCAGACATGTTACTTCTTGACGAACCAACGAACCATTTAGATGCTTCTTCAGTATCTTGGTTGGAACGTTTCTTGAAAGATTTCCCAGGTACAATTGTTGCAATTACGCATGACCGTTATTTCTTAGATAACGTAGCAGAGTGGATTCTCGAGCTTGACCGTGGTATGGGTATTCCTTATCAAGGTAACTACTCTTCTTGGTTAGAGCAAAAAAATGCGCGTCTAGAACAAGAGAACAAGCAAGAAGAATCTTTTGCTAAAGCATTGAAAAAAGAACTTGAATGGGTTCGTTCAAATGCCAAAGGTCAGCAAAAGAAAAATAAAGCACGTATGGAACGCTTCGAAGAGCTTAACTCTCGTGAATTCCAACAACGTAACGAAACTTCAGAAATCTACATTCCACCTGGTCCACGTCTAGGTAATAAGGTTGTGGAAGTGGAAGGCATCAGCAAATCATTTGGTGATCGTACGCTTTATAAAGATTTATCATTCGTTGTTCCACCATGTGCGATTGTAGGTATCGTAGGTGAGAACGGTGCAGGTAAAACAACACTATTCCGTATGATGACTGGCGAGCAACAACCAGATACAGGTACTGTGGTACTTGGCGAATCTGTGAAAGTGGCTTATGTTGGTCAGATTCGTGACACATTAGATAACAATAAAACGGTTTGGGAAGAAGTTTCTGGCGGTTTAGATATCTTGAAGATTGGTGAATACGAAATTGCATCACGTGCATATATCGGTCGCTTTAACTTTAAAGGTCAAGATCAGCAAAAACGTGTAGGTCAATTGTCAGGTGGTGAGCGTAACCGTTTACAACTTGCAAAAATCCTGCAAATGGGTGCAAACGTAATCTTACTCGATGAACCATCAAACGACTTGGATATCGAAACTTTACGTGCGCTTGAGGATGCAATTCTTGTATTCCCAGGTACTGTAATGGTGATCTCGCATGACCGTTGGTTCCTAGACCGTATTGCAACGCATATCTTGTCATTTGAAGGTGAAACACCAGAATTCTTCACTGGTAACTATGCTGAGTTTGAAGCATACCGTCAAAAACGTGATGGTGATGACTTGGTTACGAAGCGTCAAAAATATCGTAAAATTGGTGGTTAATCCCATTTAATTGTAAAACCAGCCTAAGGGCTGGTTTTTTATTGTCTATGTTTAGGGTGTTTACAAAAAAAATATTTTTCTATGTGTGAAATTAAGTAAATGTAATTTTATTACGCTATGTGTGATTGTTAATATTGTGATCAAATTTTGTGAATGTGGCACATGAAGTATTCAAAATTTTTGATTACCATTCTCTTTAGCTTATTTGTATTCCAAAGTACTTGGAGTACAGCTTTAGTTTATTGTGTGCATAAATCAACAACTCACGGTGGGATTCAGAGTCATTTTGAATATGAGTACTCTGGAAAAAATTTACAAAATCCAATCAGTTTATCTTCTCAATTTATTAAAAATTTAAATCAATTTGATGATCAGCATGGTGATCATTTGTTGTGGTCATTTTATATTGCTATTCAGCCGATATTTATTGTTTTTGATCAGGATACAGCGTGTATGGGGTGTATTTCTGAATACATAGATGATAAAAACTTTTATCAATCTCCTTATTTAAATGTATTAAAACCTCCTCCTTTATGATGAATCAGGAATGGATAGAGTGTTTTTGATAACTTAAATTTTGAATTAATCTAATTATAAGATGCGTGAAAATGAGTATGAATAAGAGCGCATTTTATGAAATAAGGAGTCTGTTATGAGTGGGCATCATGGTCATGATCATAGTCATGCTGTTGTGACTGAAGAGAATGCAAAAAAATTAACATTTGCACTTATTTTAACGTCAATTTTTTTAGTTGTGGAGGTGATTGCTGGTTTTATGACAGAAAGCTTGGCATTAATCTCTGATGCAGCTCATATGTTTACCGATGCTGCTGCTTTGGCTATTGCATTGGTTGCAATTAAAATTGGCAAAATGCCTGCTGATAATAAACGTACATTTGGTTATCAGCGATTTGAGATTCTTGCTGCATTATTTAATGCATTAATGCTCTTTGTTGTTGCAATTTATATTTTATATGAGGCTTATCAACGCTTTTCACATCCTCCAGAAATTCAAAGTATGGGCATGATGATCGTGGCTGTGCTAGGGCTTATTATTAATTTAATTTCTATGCGTATTTTATTTTCAAGTTCACAGGATAGTTTGAATATAAAAGGGGCGTATTTAGAAGTTTTAAGTGATGCAATTGGTTCTGTTGGGGTAATTATTGGCGCGGCTGTTATTTATTTTACAGGATGGATGTGGGTTGATACTTTAGTTGCGATTCTCATTGGAGTATGGGTATTACCACGCACATGGATGTTATTAAAACAGAGTATTAATATTTTATTGGAAGGTGTTCCAGAGGAAATAGATATTGAAGCTTTGAGAGCGGATTTACTGAATTTAAAAGATGTGGAGAGCATTCATCAACTTAAAGTTTGGGCAATCACATCGAAGAATATTCATTTAACGGTACACCTATATGCACCGCATGCAAATCATAAAGCGTTGTATTTGGAAGCAATGGAATTACTTCGTCATACTTATGCTGTTACTGAAATGACGTTACAGGTTGAAGCTGAGGATTGTACTCAGCTTCATGAACATCATCATATACATCATGATGATTCACACGAACATTCGCATCATCATTAATGTTGATGTAAATAGAGTGGGGGTATTACACTTCCCACTCATTATTACATTCACGACATTTCCATTTTTTTTGTGATTGCATAAATGATTGCATAGAGATTTTAAAATCTGGTAAATCACGATAGAACATGAAGCCTGCAATAACACATACAATAAAGACAACTACTGTTGCAATTTGTAGGGTTTGACCAGCGCCGTTGCTAAATAACCAAAGAGCAATACTAATAGAAACAAGTAAAAGTAAAAGTAAAACTGCAGGAATAAGGAAAACTAAACTTTTTGGTACAACTGGACGTGCTGCAGTTTCCCCAGGTTGTGCAACAGGCATAATTTTTGGACTTTGACATTTAGGGCAACGATATTGCATTACGACTCCAGAATTTTCATTTATGCGTTATTTTAATCGGAAATATATAAGAAAGCCAAAATCCTAGCATAAATATCTTGATTGTGAAATTTCAGGCAATAAAAAAGCCCAAGTCATAATGCTTGAGCTTTTTTATAAGATGTCGCCATCTTAAATATGGCGTCCCTACGGGGATTCGAACCCCGGTTACCGCCGTGAAAGGGCGATGTCCTAGGCCTCTAGACGATAGGGACAATTGAGGCATCAGATTCAGTGTTTAACACTGTGTCTCTGTATGGGCGCTATATTAGGGATATAACATCCATACGTCAACTAAAAAATCACTTAAGCTTCATTGATTGCATCATTTTTCGGCAATTTTAGGCTTTCATTGAGTTTTTCCCATGCTTTTGTTTCTTTTTTACTCGGTGTACCTACAATTTCTAGTGCGTGACGTAAGCGAGCAAAAGTAAGATCAGGGCCAATAGTTACCATTGATTGCATTACAGGTGTTGAGCTTGTTGAGCCTGCAATTGCAATAAAGAAGGTCGGCATGAAATCACGGAGTTTAATTTCCATTTGATTTGCAAGATCCATAAGTACTTGGCTGACAGTGTCATTATTCCAAGTAAACATGCTTTCTAAACGCCAAATTGCAAATTGAAGACTTTGACGAACTTGTTCTTCAGACAATTTTTTACTTTCAAATTGTTCTTTTGTGATGTTCGGGAATTGGTTGAAATAGAATCCTGCCCAGTTCACAGCTTCAGATAAAAGATTAATACGAGGTTGAATTGCAGCGGCAATATCTTCAAGAGTTTGGCGATCTGCTTTCCAAGCTAATAATGTATCAAGTAATTGACCAGGTGTTAAACCTTTAATCCATTGACCATTTAACCAATTAAGCTTCTCAACATCAAAGATTGGGCCGCCTAAAGATACGCGTTTAATGTCAAAGTTTTCGATCATTTCAGCCAAAGTGAATTTTTCACGTTCATCTGGCATTGACCAACCCATGCGTCCTAAATAGTTAAGAAGCGCTTCTGGCAATACACCAATATTTTTATAATAGTTGATTGATGTTGGGTTTTTACGTTTAGATAATTTTGATTTATCAGGATTACGCAATAATGGCATGTGGCAAAGCACTGGCATATCCCAACCAAAATATTGATATAACAACTGATGTTTTGGTGCAGATGGAATCCATTCTTCACCACGGATGACATGAGTGATTTCCATTAAATGGTCATCTACAACGTTTGCAAGATGATAAGTTGGTAATCCATCTGTTTTTAGAAGGATTTGCATATCAACTTGAGCCCAAGGAATCTCTACTTCGCCACGGAGCATGTCATTAAATTTACAAATACCTTCAGTTGGAACTTTCATACGAATAACATGTGGTTCACCCGCTGCTAAACGACGTTCAACTTCTTCTTGAGTTAAATTTAGACCACGACCGTCATAACGAGGAGTTTCGCCACGAGCTTGTTGTTCTGCACGCATTTGATCAAGTTCTTCAGCTGTTGCAAAACAATAAAAAGCATGACCTTTTTCAACAAGTTCTAAAGCATATTGTTTATAGATACCCATACGTTCAGATTGACGATATGGTGCATGAGGACCACCAATATCTGGACCTTCAGACCAGTTTAATCCTAGCCAACGCAATGAATCTAAAATCATTTTTTCTGATTCGGGTGTTGATCGAAGTTGGTCTGTATCTTCAATACGAAGGATAAATTCGCCACCATGTTGTTTAGCGAAACATAAATTGAAAAGTGCAATATAAGCAGTACCTACATGAGGAAAACCTGTAGGTGAAGGTGCAATACGAGTACGAACTGTCATAACCAGATATTATTCAGAATGTAAATTAAATCTATTATAACGAAAAAGCCTAATTACATTCTGTTTAATTCATTGGAATGTGTTGGGAGTGTATTTTTATTTTTATGAAGAGAGTAACTTGTATTTAAAGTTGAGCACGACTTTGGGGGAGTATTGCCTGTATTAATTTACTAAAATGTTGATTTTGATTTGAAAAAAAAGCTTGAGTTGGTGCTAAAGTATGATGTTTAACAATATTTGATTGATTGTTACATGATTCTGTATTTTTCAGTTTTTTATCTGTTAATGCCTTTTCAATTAATGAACTTTTATTTAGTGGTGTAATTTTTTTTGATTGTACTGAATTTACACTTGCTGCATGGCTGAATTGTAATGTAATGCCCATACATAAGCAGAATATATACGGTGTTTTAAACTTCATTTTTGAACCCCCTTGCTTATTTGAAGATATTTATGTCTTGATCAAAATCTAGTTACAGTTTTTTATATTATGGTTAATATATAAACACAAATTGTAATCAAAAATAAGATGTATGTCACAAAGCTTACAAAAAAATTACAATCAAACACAAAAAGTGATCAATTTATCCTTAATATTTGTGAAATTAAATTATTTTTTTTTATCAAATGAGACTTCTTTCATATTTGATTTCGATGAAATTCATTAGAAATTGTTAATAATTGTGAGTTGTTTATTGTATTTTTGCATCATAAGTAAGCAAAAAAAATGACATGAAAGCCTTTAACTAAAATAAAATATGTTCAAATTGCAATTTTATTTTAAAGATAGTGAAAAAATCATTATTTAGTAAAATCGAAAAATAATAATGAAAAATACCTTATCTTTTTTATTGATATTCATTTCTTAAAAATGTATATATTGTGAATAAGTAAAATTTATTTGAATTATGATGAAAAACAGAGTCTTATTTTCTAATTGTTCACTTTGCTACTAAATGTATTTGATTGCACTTTAATTCGACTTTTCATATATTTGATCTTATTCAAATAATTCTGATTCAAATGTCATGAAAACTTCTTTTAAAGCGCTAATAAGTGCCACTGTATTGATTGCAAGTTTTGGTTTAACAACAACTTTACAAGCAGCTGATCGTCAATTTTTAAATGTTTCATATGATGCGACACGTGAATTTTATGATGAATTCAATAAATCATTTGGTTCATGGTGGACATCTAAAACAGGTCAAAAAGTTGATTTTAAACAATCACATGGTGGATCAGGAAAACAAGCACGTGCTGTTGTTGATGGTTTAAAAGCAGATGTTGTTACACTTGCTTTAGCTAATGATATTGATGAAATTGTTAAATCAGGGCAAATACAGCCAGGTTGGCAAAAAGAGTTTCCTTATAATTCAGCGCCTTATACTTCAACTATTGTGTTTATGGTACGGAAGGGAAATCCTAAAAATATTAAAGATTGGCCAGATCTTGTTAAGCCTGGTGTAGAGATTATTACGCCAAATCCAAAAACAGGTGGTTTACCTCGTTGGGTATATCTATCTGCTTGGGGGTATGAGTTAACGCAACCAGGTGGAAATGAAGCTAAGGCAAAAGCTTTTGTTGGAAAGTTATATCATAATGTAAAAGTGATGGATTCAGCAGCACGTGCTTCTATGACAACATTTGCTGAGCGTGGTATTGGCGATGTGCTTTTAACTTGGGAAAATGAAGCTTTAGTGACTCAAAAAGCATTAGGTAAGGATAAGTTTGAAATTATTTATCCATCAGTTTCTATTTTAACTGAACCTTCAGTTGCAATTGTTGATAAGACCGTTGAAAAGGATGGTAATAAATGGTTAGCAACGGCATATATTAATTATATGTATTCTCCACTTGGGCAAAATATGGTAGCAAAGCACTACTATCGTCCACGTAATCAAGAAGTTTTGGCAAAATATAGAAATCAATTTCCACCATTAAAAACATTTACGATTGATGAAGTGTTTGGTGGATGGTCGAATGCTCAAAAAACACATTTTGCAAATGGCGCTATTTTTGATCAGCTTTATAATTCAAAACGCTAATTTGTCTAAATATTGAAAAAAAGCCCCATTTATGGGGCTTTTTTTGTATAAGAATAAATACAAAAAACGGTTTTCTCTATAGAAAGTAATATTTACGAACAAAAAGTCGTTTGGAGCTTTTCAAAAACAAGGTAATAATACACAGTTAAATTATAGCTTTTAGATTGATTCCGCTTATGTCGCATATTTCTGTATTACTTTATGAAACTGTTGATGCTCTGTTGGCAGATCGCAATACAGGAATTTATATCGATGGAACCTTTGGGCGAGGCGGGCACACTCGTTTATTGCTTTCAAAGTTAGATGAAAATTCATCTGTTTATGCGTTTGATAAAGATCCACAAGCACTTGCAGTTGCAGCAGAACTTGAAAAAGAAGACCCAAGATTTAAAATTATTCATGCAAGTTTTGCAGATATAAAAGCAGAGCTTGCTACACTGGATATTCATGAAGTTGATGGTGTGATGGCTGACTTGGGTGTTTCATCTCCTCAACTAGACCAGGCTGAGCGTGGTTTTAGTTTTATGAAAGATGGACCGCTCGATATGCGTATGGATAATTCACAAGGTCCAACGGCAGCAGAATGGTTAGTGAATATTGAAGAAGAAGCATTAGCAAATTATATTTTTAAATATGGTGAAGAGCGTTATAGTCGCCGTATTGCAAAAGCAATTAAAAATGCGGGTTATATAGAAACTACAGGTCAGTTAGCTGA
The DNA here is from genome assembly GCF_001307195.1 of Acinetobacter equi. Taxonomy (NCBI): domain Bacteria; kingdom Pseudomonadati; phylum Pseudomonadota; class Gammaproteobacteria; order Moraxellales; family Moraxellaceae; genus Acinetobacter; species Acinetobacter equi. The sequence continues at coordinate 1,123,490 of NZ_CP012808.1, forward strand.
AATTGTGAAAGTTGCGCATCCTAAATGGGAAAAAAATAAACATGCCGCAACACGTACTTTCCAAGCTATTCGTATTGCGATTAATAAAGAATTAGAAGACATTGAAAACTTTTTACCGCAAGCGGTAGATATTTTAAAGCCAGATGCTCGTTTGGCTGTTATTAGTTTCCATTCTTTAGAAGATCGCTTAATTAAACAATTTATTCAAAAAGAATCTACGCTTGCTGAAGATACAGGGTGGGGAATGCCACAAAAGCAAGAAGATACACGACGTCTTAAAAAAATTTCACGTATTCGTGCAAGCGAAGAAGAAGTTAAGGCGAATCCAAGATCGCGTAGTGCATGGCTAAGAGTAGCTGAGAAACTTGAAAAATAGTGGAAAAATAATGACAACAGTCTCTATTGAAAATGTGAAAACAAAAATAAAAAACCCTAAAGTTTTTTATTACGTGTTGTTACTTATTTTAGTTCTAGGCAGTGCTGTTATGGTGGTGTTTCAAGTTTTTGAATATCGCCATGATTATCGTGAGCTGAGTAAATACTATCGTGAGCGTGATGATTTGAATGCTGAATGGGGGCGCTTGTTGATTGAGCAACAAACATTTGGTGCAACAGCACAAATTGGGACACGAGCTGTGACACAATTGAGAATGTATTCACCACCTGCAAAACAAACCGTTGTAATTTCTTTGCCGATGAAAACAGAAGATAAAAAGTAGGATTCGTGATTCATGTCAGATTCTCGTAAAAAACCAACACGAAAAAAACAGTCAGTCACAGATCGAAATGCTGTCCATGTTGATATGTGGCGGTATTACCTTATGTGGGGTTTTGTTATTCTATGTTTTCTAGCATTGGTAGGACGTGCTTTTTACGTTCAAATTGTAAATCATGATTTTTTGCAAAATAAATTGAATGCGAATATTCAACGAACTGAAACAGTAAAAGCAATGCGTGGCGTGATTTACGATCGTCATGGTGTTCCTTTAGCAATTAGTACACCAATCATGAAGGTCGTTATTGATCCGAGAGATTATTTTGAAACTAAAAAGCTATATGACGAAATTACAGCAGAATTAAAGAAAGATCCTGATAATCGTAAATTAAAACGTCAATTACCTGATAAAAATTTAAATTTAGATGAGTTAGCAGATGCGGTTGGGATGGATCGTGCTGAATTACGTAAAAAGATGAATGAGCGCCCTCGTTCACGTTATTTAGTTTTGAAAAAGGAAGTTCCACCGCAACAAGCAGAATTAATTGCAAAACGTAATTTCCAAGGTGTATATACAGAAAAAAATTACAAACGCTATTACCCTCAGCCTCAACCAAGTGCTCAAATTATTGGTTTAACGAATAGTGAAGGTTCAGGTATTGAAGGATTAGAAATGCAATTGAATACTCGCTTAGCGGGTACAGATGGGCAACAACAGATTATTCGTGATAAACGTGGAAATCGAGTTAAAGATCCAGAAGTTGTAAAAGAAGTTGAAGCTGGTGAAAACATCATGCTGAGTATTGATTCACGATTACAATATATTATGTACCGTGAATTAACAGCAGCAGGTGTTGCAAACAATGCGCGTTCTGCAACTGCTATTGCTGTTGATGTCAAAACAGGTGAAATTTTAGCGATGACATCTTGGCCTTCTTATAATCCAAATGATAAGAATGGTTTATCGAATAAAGATGCGATGCGTAACCGTGGCGCGGTTGACTCATTTGAGCCTGGTTCAACCATGAAACCTTTGACTGTTGCTATGGCACTGGAAAGTGGCAAATATATGCCAAATACTGTGGTAAGTACGGCACCAGGTTCTATGCGCGTTGGTAACCATACAATTAGAGATACGCATAACTACGGTTCTTTAACACTTGGTGGAATTATCCAAAAATCTTCAAACGTTGGTGTTGCAAAAATTGCTTTATCTTTACCGTATGAAGCATTACCAACATTTTATAAGCGTATTGGTTTTGGTGAGCGCTCAGCAGTTAAGTTTCCAGGGGAAAGTGCGGGTCTAATTTTGCCAAAGAGCAAATGGAATGTATCTGAAGTTGCAACAATGGCTTATGGTTATGGTTTAAATGCCACCGTACTTCAATTGGCAGATGCTTATGCCATGATTGCCAATAAAGGTAAAAAAATGCCTTTAAGTTTGTATAAATTAGATGAAGAACCACAAGGTGAGCAAATTATAGATCCGAAAATTGCAGATGAAGTCTTACTTATGATGGAAGCTGTAACTTTACCGGGTGGAACAGCAAAACAAGCGAATATTCCTGGCTATCGTGTTGCTGGTAAAACAGGAACAGCACATAAATTACGTCCAGATCGTAAAGGTTATTCACAAACAGATTATCGTGCACTTTTTGCAGGTGTTGCACCCGTAAGTGATCCACGATTAGCCATTGTTGTGGTCGTTGAAAATCCAAAAGGTCAATATTATGGAGGGCTTGTTGCTGCTCCTGTATTTGCACGTGTAATGCAAGAATCTTTACGTTTATTGAATGTACCCTTAGATAAACCTTTAGATACTCCCAAAGTCCAGTAAATAGGTGGATAAATGTCAATATCTTTTCAAGATCTATACACCATTGAAAATCCTGAAAGTTGGCTTCAGCAGCCTTTTCAAGGGTTTAATCTGGATAGTCGCAAAGTAACAGCAGGGCAAATTTTTATTGCGCTTACATCTTTGTCACAACCTGAAAAAACAGTTCAATTTGCTCAAGCTGCCTTAAATTTAGGTGCTTTAGGCGTAATTTCTGAAATAGATTTGGCTTTAGAAAATAATCTAGTCATTCCAAATGTACGTCAGTTAATGGGCGAGTGGCAAAAGCAGTATTTACAAGCGACTCAACCTGTTAGACCTGCAAAAATTATTGCGGTAACAGGAACCAATGGGAAAACCACAATTTCACGTTTAATTGCTGAATTATTAATGCTACAAGGCAAAAAATGTGCAGTGATGGGAACCACTGGAAATGGTATTTTACCTCATTTGGAAGCTTCATCTCATACAACATTAGATGCATTACATTTACAAAATGCGTTACATGAATATGCTCAAGCAGGTGCTGAATTCGCTTCAATTGAAGCAAGTTCGCATGGTTTGGAGCAAGGTCGTTTAAATGGCTGTGATATTGAAATTGCTGCGTATAGTAATTTAAGTCGCGATCATTTGGATTATCACGGAACATTAGAGGCGTATGCGGAAGCAAAATCTCGGTTATTCCAATTTAAATCACTTAAAGTTGCGATTATTAATATTGATGATGAACATGCATCTGTAATGTTGGATGCAGCAAGGAATAATCAATCAAAACCTAAAATTTTAACGTATTCAACGACACAAAAAGCAGATTATCAAGTACAAGAAATTGAATATAGTCTAAGTGGGGCACACTTTAAACTCATTACTGCTCAAGGTCAGTTTGTTGTAAATAGCCCATTATTGGGTCATTTTAATATTGAAAACTTAGTCGCAAGTTTAATTGCGGTAGAGCAAGCAGGCTTTAATTTACAAGACCTTATTCACGTGACGCCTAAGTTGAAAGGTGCACCGGGACGAATGCAAGTTATACGTGATGATGAACGTTTATTTGTGGTCGATTATGCTCATACGCCAGATGCATTAATTCAAGTTCTACAAACTTTAAAGCGTCATGTATCACAAAATTTATGGGCAGTCTTTGGGTGTGGAGGAGATCGTGATCGAGGGAAACGTCCTTTGATGACTCAAGCTGCACTTGATTATGCCAATGTTGCATTAATTACTTCAGATAATCCACGAACTGAAGATCCTGCACAAATTTTCGCAGATATGAAAGCGGGCATTCAGTTTGAAAATCATATTGTCCATGAAATTCATGATCGTCGTGAAGCGATTAAGTTTGCTGTTCAGCAAGCTCAAGCAGGCGATATTGTGGTGATTGCAGGAAAAGGACATGAAAACTATCAAGAAATTGATGGTGTTCGACATTGGTTTGATGATGTGGTTGAAGTGACTTCAGCTGTTCAGAATCAACATGCACAAACTAATTCATATCCAGCTCAATAGGAGAGATTCATGCATACCTCAACGACAAGTACGGTACCTTTAGAGCCTTGGACAATTGAACAATTACAAGAAGCAACTCAGGGACAGTGGCACAATGGTCGCATTCCTACAGGTCTTGTGAAACGTATTTTAACTGACTCTCGTCATGCAGAAAAAGGTGATGTATTTCTTGCTTTAAAAGGTGAGAAATTTGATGCACACAATTTCGTTGCTCAAGTGGCTGAAAAGGGCTGTGAAATTGCGATTGTAAGTCATCCTATTGATGCAGATATTTGTCAGCTTGTAGTTGCAGATACACGTTTAGCATTAGGACATTTGGGTGCTTATCGTCGTAAGAAAAATTCACAACTTAAAGTCATTGCTTTAACTGGAAGTAGTGGTAAAACAACAACGAAAGAAATGTTAGGCAGTATTTTGTCACGTATTGCACCGACATTAATTACCCGTGGAAATCTAAATAATGATTTAGGTGTTCCAATGATGTTATTAGAATTACGTTCAGAACACCAATATGCGGTCATGGAATTGGGTGCAAGTCATCAAGGTGAAATTGACTATACGTCTGATCTTGTACAACCTCATGTAGCAGGTATTTTAAATATTGGTACTGCTCATTTGGGTGAGTTCGGTGGGCGTGATGGGATCTGTCGTGCTAAATCTGAAATTTATGCGCATGTTGATGCACAAGGAACTTCAATTGTTCCTGCACATGATGATTTTAGCGCTGAAATTCGCCAAGTGGTAAAAACTGAAAAAGTATTAAGCTTTGGTCAAGATGGTGAAGTATTTGCAACTGACGTTCAGTTACAGCCTCAAGCTTCGGTATTTACTTTAAATACACCTGAAGGTTCACGTACTGTAAATTTACCATTTGCTGGTGAGCATAATGTTGAAAATGCGACCGCTGCGGCAGCATTTGCTTTAGCTTTGGGCATTTCTTTAGAAGATATTATTATCGGTCTAGAACAAGCGACAGGTGCTAAAGGTCGTTTGAATTTTATTCCACATAAGCATTATTTATTTATTGATGATACTTACAATGCAAATCCAACATCTATGCGAGCAGCAGCTGAAGTGCTTGCTCAGCAAGATGGTATTCGTGTGATGGTTGTCGGTGATATTGGTGAGTTAGGAAACAGCGCTGCTCAACAACATTATATGTTGGGGCGCGATTTGGTTTCTGTAAAAGGTTTAAACTTTGTTGTTGCTGTCGGAGAGTTTGCTCCTGCAATGCAAGAAGGTGCAAGAAGTACACAATATGGTAAAAAAATGCAGGCTTTTTTAACACAAGAGCAAGCATTGCCATTATTAATTGATTTGGTTAAAACACATCAGCCTCAGTCCATGAGTTTCCTCTTTAAAGGTTCTCGTTTTACCCACATGGAAACTTTGCTGGCTGACTTGATGGAGAACATATAAATGCTGTTATGGTTATTTGAACAGCTTGCGGGCTACAACAGCTCATTTCAAGTTGTTCGTTATTTAACATTGCGATCATTGCTTAGTGTCTTAACAGCACTAACCATTGGTTTAGTTCTTGGCCCTGTAATGATTCGCAAATTGCAAGCATTAAAATATGGTCAAGCGGTAAGTTCATTCGCTCCAGAAAATCATGCGAAAAAAATGGGTACACCAACAATGGGTGGGGTACTTATTTTACTTTCTATTGGTATTTCAACATTACTTTGGGCTGATTTATCTAATCCATATGTATGGATTGTATTGGCAGTTATGGTGATTTTTGGTGCTGTAGGCTGGGCTGATGATTGGATTAAAATCCGATATAAAGATAATGCTGGTTTACCTGCACGTAAAAAATTCTTTTGGACTTCTGTTGGTTCATTAGGGGCAGGTATTGCGCTTTATCTTATTGCGCAAAACCAAGGCAATCCAATTTACACTGCAAATATGTTGGATGTTTTAATTCCATTCTTTAAAGATTTAAGTATTCCATTGTCTAAAATTCCATTAGGTATTGGTTTCTTAGTTTTTACTTATTTTGTAATTAATGGTGCATCAAATGCAGTGAACTTGACTGATGGTTTAGATGGCTTAGCCATTATGCCTATTGTTTTAGTGGCTGCGGGCTTAGGTGTATTTGCTTATTTAGCAGGTGACTTACGTTTTGCAAATTACTTACATATTCCATATGTAAAATATTCATCTGAACTTGTTGTAATTTGTGCTGCAATGATTGGCGCGGGCTTAGCATTCTTATGGTTTAATGCTCATCCTGCACAAATATTTATGGGTGATGTTGGGGCATTATCTCTAGGTGCGATGCTCGGTACAATTGCGGTAATGGTTCGTCAAGAAATCGTATTTGCGATTATGGCAGGTGTATTCTTAGTTGAAGCAATTTCTGTATTCTTACAGATTGGTTCATTACGTATGCGTAATAAGCGTGTGTTCCTCATGGCTCCTTTACATCATCATTATGAGAAAAAAGGCTGGAGAGAAACTCAGGTTGTAATTCGTTTCTGGATTATTACGATTATACTGGTAGTTTTAGGTCTAATGACTTTAAAATTGCGCTAAGCAAATAGAATCTAAAAAGTCGGCATTTGTCGGCTTTTTTTATGGCTGAAAAGCTTTGGAGAAAAAATGAATCTGCTGATGTGTCCTGTATGTCAAAAGCAATTAGTACTGAATGACAGAACTTGGCGATGTGAAACGAATCATAGTTATGATGTTGCAAAACAAGGCTATGTAAATTTACATGTTGTTCAGCATAAACATAGTAAAAATCCAGGTGATACTCCCGAATCTGTACAAGCGCGTCGAGCATTTTTAAGTGCTGGACACTATGCACCATTACAGCAAGCAGTCGTTGAAAAAATACGCCAATTACGCATTGAAAATTTACTTGATATTGGTTGTGGTGAAGGTTATTACACTAATGCAATGCAGGCAGAAGTATTGCAATGTGTAGGTGTTGATATTGCAAAAAATGCAGTACAAGTTGCCGCTAAATTAAATTCGGAAGTAACTTGGGTTGTTGGAACAGGGGCAACACTTCCAGTACTAGAACATTCCATTGATCTTTGTACAAGTTTGTTTAGTCCAATTCCTAAAGCTGAAATTTTAAGAGTATTGAAGCCTGCAGGTTATTTAATGGTAGTTACGCCTGCCACAGAACATTTATATGCAATGCGTGAAGCTTTATTTGAAGAAGTAAAACCACATGATTCTTCTAAATTTGTAGAGCAATTAGCAGATGCTTTTGAGCTGATTGATGAGCAAGTTGTATGTGCCGATTTAGTACTGAATCAAACAGATTTAAAGAATCTAATTGCAATGACGCCATATGCATATAAAGCAAAACCTGAGCGTCGTTTGGCTTTAGAACAGCATGAGCAGTTTGATTTGACTGCACAATATCAAATTTATGTATTCAAAAAGAAATCTTAATATCAAAGATTAATTAAAGATAATAAAAAGCCCTCAATGAATGAGGGCTTTTTATTGAATTAAATACTTAGATTTACTGAATTTGTTGAATCAGATCTTCTAAAGAATCCTTAGGACGATGTGATGTTCCAGTATTGCTGTTTTGAGTCGTGGGTGACTTCTGAGTCGGTGCAGGATTATCCTCTTCAGGTAAATCATCGAAGTCGTTAATAGATGGTGGCTTAACTACTGGTGCAGGACGATATAACGGTCTTGCTAAAGGTGGTGAAGAACGATCAATCGTTAAAGGAACATCTGTTTCTTGAGTGGTTGATGGGCGTGTAGGATCTTTAGCTTTATGGTCTAAAGTCACCCAAGCTTCAGGTGTTCCTTGAAGTGCTTTTGCCATAAAGTTAGTCCAAATAGGAAGTGCTGCAACACCACCATATTCACGACGACCGAGTGTTGTTGGTCTATCAAAACCTACCCAAGCAATAGAAACGAGTTTTCCATTAAAGCCAGCAAACCATGCATCTTTGGCATCATTTGTTGTTCCTGTTTTACCACCAATATCGTTACGACCAATTCTAAGTGCTGCACGACCTGTACCATGCTGAATTACATCTCTTAAAATATTGGCCATATCATAAGCAGAGCTTGATTTTAAAATACGTTGCGCTTGTTTATATTGGCTATTTTTATTTAATGCTTCAGCATTCATGATCGCTTGCTGTTGATCATCCATAATTGTTTCAATTACTTCATCATCAGGAGTTAAAGCGGGTGCTGAAGTAGGATTTTTTTCTTGCTGTGTAATACATGAAATACATGCGTATTCTGGATCTGCCTGATAAATAACTTTCCCGTATGCATCTTCAATTCGATTAATAAAATGAGGCTGAACACGGTAACCACCATTTGCAAAGGCAGCATAACCTGTTGCCATTTGTACTGGTAAAACTTGGGGTGTACCTAAAGCAATTGTATAGTTATTCGGAATTTGATCTTCTTGTAAACCGAAGTCCATTAGTAATTGTTTAGCACGGTCAATACCGACACTTTGTAATAAACGAACAGAAACTGTATTTCGAGATAAATATAGTGCTCGACGTAATGGAATCATGCCTAAATAACGACCATCGGAGTTTCTTGGTGACCATTTACCAATACGAATAGGACTATCATCAACCATTGTATAAGGAGTCATTCCACGTTCTAAAGTAGCAGCGTAGATGAATGGTTTAATGATGGAACCTGGCTGTCTCCATCCTTGTATTGCACGGTTAAATGTTGACTGTGAAAAGTTATAACCACCAACGATTGCTTCAATTGCACCATTATTGGGGTTTAAAGCAATGATTTGTCCTTGAACCGCTGGAATTTGTACTAAACTCCATGTTGTTTTATCTTCGCTGGGTCTTAAGCGAATAATATCATTCACTTTAACAATTTGAGATGCATTTGTTGGTGCATTACCTACGCTATTTGCATTACGATAGGGGCGAGCCCAAGACATACCTGACCAGTTTACGGTTACTGTTTTTCCATCTTGCATGACTGCATCGAAGCTGTTTTTACTTACTTGCGTGACTTTTGCAGGATAGGTATTTGCAAATGCTGTAAATTGGCTTAAAGGTTTATCATGCGCTTCCGCACCGCGCCAACCATGACGACGGTCATAATCTTCTAAACCTTTACGTAATGATTCTTCAGCATATGCCTGACGCTTACTGTCAATCGTGGTATAAACTTTATAGCCAGAATCAATAGATTGTTCCCCAAAATTTTGAACTAATTCTGAACGAACCATTTCACCGACATAGGGGAATTTATTGCTGATGCTTCGATCAGGCATATTCAAATTGATAGGTTCAGCAATTGCTGTTTGGTATTCCCCTTGATTGATATAACCTAGTTGTAGCATACGTCCAAGAATCCAGTTGCGACGCTCTAGAGCACGATCTGGATTGACCACTGGATTGTATTTTGAGGGTGCTTTAGGTAAGCCAGCAATCATTGCCATTTGGGCAATACTCAGTTCATCTAAACCTTTGTCATAATAAACTTTTGAAGCAGCAGCGATACCATAAGCATTTTTACCTAAGAAAATTTTATTGACATAGAGGGTTAAAATTTCCTCTTTTGATAAGTTTTGTTCAATTTTTCGTGCTAAAAATACTTCAGTTAATTTACGTTTTAATGTTCTTTCGGGGCTTAAATAATAGTTTTTAGCCACTTGCATGGTAATGGTCGAGCCACCTGTTTGCACATTAGAACCAGTCACTGCCTCACTTAATGCTCGTCCTAGTCCTTTGAAACTAATGCCGCTATGTTCAAAAAAAGAAGAATCTTCAGCAGCTAAGAAAGCTGAAATAAATTTGGGTGGAATTTGGTTATATTCCACAGGTATTGATAATTTTCCACCATATTCTGCAATTAATTCATTATCAGCACTATAAACTTGTAAAGGTTTTAATAAAGGTGCTTTTTTGAGCAAAGTCATGTCTGGGAGTGACGGGGCAATATAGAGATACATGCCATAAAAGCCCATTGGAACTGAGACAAATATAATAATTATGAATAAAAAAAATGGATGAATACGACCTGAACTAGATGGCTTTTTCATAACAAGTGAGTTTTAATAAGGACTAATGGCAAACTAATTGTATTCAGTATATCTTGGTAAAGATGCTGATTGTTAAAAACTTTATTTAATCAGATAAAAATTATAAACCAATACTTAATTAGTACGTCGTTTTGGGAAATAAAAACAATAGGAAAAAAACAGTGCCTAGATTATACAATAAATCTAAAGATGGGGTAATAGGCGTAGATATTAGTTCTACTTCTGTTAAATTATTAGAGTTCTCTGTAAGAAATAATGAGTATTGGGTTGAAAATTATGCAGTTATTCCTTTACCTGAAGGAAGTGTAATTGAAAAAAATATTCTAAATACAGAAAATGTAGGAGATGCAATAGCAAAAGCGCTAGATTTTACGAGTTTTCGATCGCGATATGCGGCAATCGCAATTCCCACATCAATGGTCATTACTAAAATCATTGAGATGGATACAGACATGCATGATGATGAACGAGAAGTTCAGATTCGGATGGATGCTGAGCAATATATTCCATTTCCTTTAGATGATGTTAGTCTTGATTTTGAAGTACTACCAGATCGATTATCTTTACCTAATCGAGTGAATGTTCTACTTGTTTTGACCCGTGTAGAAAATGTTGAAATTAGACGAGAAGCGATAGAGCTTAGTGGTTTAGTTCCTAAAATTGCAGATGTTGAAAACTTTGCAATAGAAAATGCGTTTCAACTTTTTACCGACTCAATTCCTATGGGAACTAAAACAATTGCTATTTTGGATGTTGGTCATACCATGACGACCTTATCCGTTTTGCAACATAATAAAATTATTTATAACCGTGAACAAATTTTTGGTGGAAAACAACTGACGAACGATATTCAAAGACATTATGGATTATCATTTGAAGAAGCAGAACGAGCCAAAAAAACACACGTATTGCCTGATGATTATGATTCACAGGTGTTACAACCATTTTTAGAGTCTGTTATTCAACAAGCATCTAGATCTTTACAGTTTTTCTTTTCATCTTCTCAATATCATGATATTGATCATATTTTATTGGCTGGTGGATGTGCGAATATTCAAGGACTTTCACGGTTATTACAACAAAAATTAAATTACAGAGTAACGATTGCAAATCCAATATTACATATGCGGTTTTCTTCGAATGTAGATATTCAAAAAATTAAAAATGATGCACCATCATTGATGGTCGCTAGTGGTTTAGCACTTAGGAGTTTTGATTAATGACAAAAATTAACTTACTCCCTTGGCGAGATGAGCTCAGACAAAAACATAAAAAAGAATTTATTACAATTTGTGGTGGCATCGCTGTATTGGGAGCATTGTTGGTTGGAGGTGGGTGGTTGTATTTTGATCACAAGATGGATGATCAATTGCAAGCAAATCAATTGATTATTAGTACAAATCAGAATTTAGATCAGCAACTAAAATCACTCGAAGGTTTACAGGAGCAACGAGACCAAGTTATTGAGCGTATGAAGCTAATACAAGGGCTACAAAGTCAAAGACCGGTTGTTGTGAGATTAGTGGATGAATTGACGCGTGTGATTCCAGAAAATTTATATATTACAAAATTTTCAAGAGTAGGAGATTTATTTACTTTTGAAGGTAGAGCAGACAATCCAAATACAGTTGCAGAATTTTTAAGAAATTTAGAAGCCTCTTCTTGGTATCGAAATGCTTTTATGAATTCATTTTTAGCCTTAGATGAAGCAAAGAAAACAACAAACTCAAGCTCTGTTGTACCACGCATAGAAGATGGATTTGGACATTTTGTGGTAACAGCAAATGTTGCTGAGCCTAAAGCATCAGAATAATGATAGAAATATCAAACATTAAATAAAAATAGTATTTGCATGAGAAGCCAGTTTGGCGACTAGGGGGTGCACTCAGTATGGAAAAGTATAATAACGTTACTCCAAATACGACAGTTGCAAAAAAGAAGAAGTTTGATTTTGAAAAATTTATGCATCAATGGAATACACTAGATCCACAAAATTATGGTGGATGGCCAATTGCGGTCAAAATGACCATTTGTTGCTTTATTCTTTTATTGATTTCAATTTTAGGATATCTCGTAATCATCAAACCTAAAATTTTAGAAATTGAAAATGCGCAAGGACTTGAGCGGAATTTAATTGAAGAATTTAGAAAGAAAGAATCAACTTTAAGAAATTTATTGCAGTATCAGCAACAATTACAGGAAATGCAGATTAGCTTTAACCAACAATTAGAGCAATTGCCTAAAGAAACTGAAATTTCTGGGTTAGTCGAAGACTTAAATATTACAGGTATAAATTCAGGATTAAAATTTAATAATATTTTATTAGAGCCAGAAATTAAGCAAGAATTCATTATTGAGCAGCCTATTTCTATAGAGGCAACAGGTGATTACCACGCATTTGGAACATTTGTGAGTCAGAGTGCCGTGTTACCTCGTATTGTGACTTTACATGATTTTGTTGTGACTACAGGACAAAATGAGCAAAAAACAACAGCCATTCCTCGAATTACTTATTCAATCAAGGCAAAAACATATCGCTATGTAGGTAGCCTTCCGCAATCTAAAGCATCTACAGAGGAGAAATAATCATGAAAAAATTATTTTTCTTTTCGATCTTATTTATGATTGGGTGCGATTCTCGAATTGATTTTGTAAATCATCAAATGAATGAGATTAGGCGTGAACCACCTTTACCTATTGAGTCACCTCCTGTTTTTGAGCCAGCACCAACTTATGAATACGCGGCACATCAATTACGTAGTCCATTTATTCCGAGTTCGTTATCAGAAGAACTAAAACTAATGGGAGGAAGGAAGGTTTATCCAAACTTATCTCGTCCACAACATCCATTAGAAAGTTATGCGTTAGAAACTTTAAGTATGAAAGGTAGTTTAAAAAATAAAAATGGAAAAATATTAGCGCTGATTCAAACTCCTGATCAAGAAATTGAACAAGTTCAGGTAGGAAGTTATATGGGATTGAATCATGGGCGAGTAAGAGAAGTAACACCGACAAAAATTGATTTAATAGAAATTATTCCAGATGGTCGAGAAGGATATGTTGAGCGTCCTCGGAGTTTAGTTTTAGTAGGGGTAACACCTTAATTTTTAAATACATAACAATGAAAAACATGATGAGTTATATAATTGGGGAATAAATTAGAATGAATAGATTAGTTCGTCAGTGGGCAATGAGCACAGTTTCTATATGTGCAATACAAATAGCAAATGCTCAAGTTGATATTTTAAATATTGTGCCTGTTCAAACTCCTGAACAAGGAACAGAAATTCGAGTAACATTTAACAGATTACCACCTGAACCGCAGGCATATCAGCTTGAAAAACCTTCTCGATTAATTTTAGATTTTGAACAGGTAAAGCCAAATTTAACGCAAAATTCCGTAGCTGTTTTGAGTTCAGAAGTAAATTCGGTTGATGTTGCAGCAGATGATCTGCGTTCGCGTTTAACCGTTAATTTGGCACAAGCAGGTCAATTTACTACACGTGTTGAAGGAAATACTTTTATCTTAAAGGTAAATAATACTAAAAATGATACATTACCTACTCAACAAAAAACGATTGTTAATGCACATAAAGGTATTTCAAATATTGATTTTCAACGTGGCATAAATGGTGAAGGACAGGTATTAATTCAGTTATTTGATGCTCATACACCTGTTGATGTACAGCAACAAGGTACGAAAGTAATTGTCCGTTTCTTAGGAAATAAAATACCTAAGAATCTGGCACAACGTTTAAATGTTAATGATTTTGCAACACCTGTAACGGCTGTTGATGCATATAACGAAGGTGCTAATGGCGTGATTGCTATACAGACAACGGGTGCATATGAATATATGGCTTATCAAGCTGAAAAACAGTTAACTATTAGTTTAAAAAATTTTTCTACTCAAAAAGCTGCATCATTAGCGGTACCTCAACCTAAATATTCAGGACAAAAGGTTTCTTTAGATTTTCAAGATATTGAAGTTCGCCGTGTACTACAACTTTTAGCAGACTTTGCAAATACCAATTTGGTTGCAGCAGATAGTGTGACAGGAAATATTTCATTACGAATGAAAGATGTTCCTTGGGATCAGGCGTTAGATATCATCTTAAAAGCAAAAAATTTAGATAAACGTCAAAATGGAAATGTAGTTTGGATTGCACCTGTTATAGAGTTGGCAAAAGCAGATGAAGATCAGGCAAAAATGCTAGAACAACAAATAAAAATAGCACCAATTCAAACAGAATATATTCAACTTAGCTATGCCAAAGTTGAAGATATTGAAAAGTTAATTACATCAAATAAAACAGCAAGTAATAATAATTTATCTAGCTCAAGTGATAATAAAAATAATGAAAGTTTATTGAGTGGTCGTGGAAGCGTGTCCATAGATAAACGGACCAATACTCTCATCGTGAATGATACAGAACCATTTATTGTAAAAATTCGTAGAATGGTCGATCTGTTAGATGTTCCAGTAAAGCAGGTGATGGTTGAAGCACGCGTTGTTACAGCAGATACTAATTTTACGCGTGAACTTGGCGTCAAATGGGGATTACAACGTAATAATCCATCATTTCCCAATACACCAGGTTCAAATGTTTGGGGAGGAAATTTATCGCCTTCATTTGATTTAGGTGTCAATTTAGCTGCAGAAAATGCAGCAGGAACATTCAGTTTTGGACTACTTAAAATTTCTGATTATATGTTGAATTTACAGTTAAGTGCTATGCAGGCAGATGGTTATGGAGAAGTATTGTCTGCACCGAAGGTACTCACAGGTGATAAACAAAGAGCTTATATTTTAAGAGGTGATCAAATTCCATATCGGACATGGAGTGCAGAAACAGGGGTTAAAACAGAGTTTATGGATGCGAACTTAAAGTTAGAAGTCACCCCAAGCATTACGCCTGATGGAAAAGTACAAATGTCATTAAAAATAGAAAAGGATACGGTTGGACAGCTTACAGATGCAGGTTATGTTTTAAAAACCAATGAGTTGGAAACAAATGTTTTAGTAGATGATGGTCAAACAGTCGTACTTGGTGGGATTTTTGATGAAGCAAAAACGAATGATTATGAAAAAGTTCCATTCTTTGGTGATTTACCTGTAATTGGTCATTTATTTAAGAATAGTGTGAAGACAAATCAGCAATCTGAGCTATTGATTTTTATAACGCCAAGAATAGTTAATGACACTCTTTCAAGAAATCATTAATATATTTTCAATTTAAACAGAAATAATAGGTGACTCCTTGCTAAGCAAAGAGTTTAAGTCTCTACCAAATATTTATTTGGTAGGGCCGATGGGGGCAGGAAAAACAACAGTTGGTCGTCACTTAGCTGAATTGTTAGGACGCGAATTTCTAGATAGCGATCATGAAATTGAGCGTCGTACAGGTGCTTCTATTCCTTGGATCTTTGAAAAAGAGGGTGAGCCAGGGTTTAGATCACGTGAGACAATGGTCATCAATGAATTGACAAAACAGTCGAGTCTTGTTTTAGCAACAGGTGGTGGTGCTGTTACTCAAGCCCCTAATCGTGAATATCTAAATAAACGTGGTATTGTCATTTATCTTTATACGCCAGTTGAAATTCAATTGCAGCGTACATATCGTGATAAAAACCGACCATTACTTCAGGTTGAAAATCCTGAGCAAAAGCTTACAGATTTATTGGCAATTCGTGATCCTTTATATCGCGATGTTGCACATTATATTATTGAAACAAATCAAGGTGCTGCGCGTGATTTAGCGCAAAGAATTTTAAATTTGATTATTTCTAAAGAATTAACTTAAAAGTAAAGTGGTCGATTTCATGCAAACCTTACATGTTGAACTTGGTGATCGTCGTTATCCAATTTTTATTGGAAGTCATTTAGATCCACAAGCGTTACTTGAACCTTATATTAAAGGTAAACAAGTCATGATTGTAACGAACGAAACAGTTGCACCTTTATATTTAAAGCACTACGTTACTGCGCTAGAAGCTTTAGGTAAAAAAGTTTCGACATGTATTTTGCCTGATGGTGAAAAATATAAAAATATAGAACATCTTAATCTTATTTTTGATGCCTTACTTGAAGCAGGTTTTAATCGCGATTGTACTGTTTTAGCTTTAGGTGGTGGTGTGATTGGAGATATGGCAGGTTTTGCATCTGCATGTTTCCAAAGAGGTGTTTATTTTATTCAAGTGCCGACAACACTACTATCACAAGTTGATTCAAGCGTAGGTGGAAAAACAGGGATTAACCATCCTTTAGGTAAAAACATGATTGGTGCTTTCCAACAACCACAAGTGGTGTTGGCAGATATGGCACAATTAAAAACTTTGCCACCTAGAGAATTATCTGCTGGTCTTGCTGAAGTCATTAAGTATGCACTTTTAGGCGATGCAGAGTTTTTGACATGGCTTGAAGAGCATATGGACAAGCTTGTTCAAGGTGATGAAACTCTCTTAGCTGAAGCAGTTTATCGTTCATGTGCACATAAAGCTCGAATCGTTGCGAATGATGAAAAAGAGCAAGGTGAACGTGCTTTATTGAATCTAGGTCATACGTTTGGTCATGCTATTGAATCATATTTAGGTTATGGCGAATGGCTTCATGGTGAAGCAGTTGCAACAGGAATGGTGATGGCAGCTGATTTATCTTGTAAAATGGGATGGATTAGTCAAAATGACCTTGAAAGAACGCGTAAAATTATCGCGCGTGCAAAATTACCAATTGTCTGTCCACAAATTCCCTTAGATGATTTCTTGGGATATATGGCACATGATAAGAAGGTTCTTAATGGTCAGTTGCGCTTGATTTTGATGAAAAATATTGGTCAAGCTGTTATTACAAAAGAATTTGATATCGACTTGATGAAACAAGCGATATTGGAAAATCAACAATCTTAGGTGTCCTATGTCTGCTCTTCAAACAAAACAACAAAAAAATCAGTCCATTGTCTGGCTTGTTTGTGGAGTGCTATGCCTGTCTGGTGCAGGCATATTTTGGGCATTAACCGACGGAAAAATGGCGCAAGCTCCTGAAAAGGAGCCTGAACCAGAAGTTGAAATACAAATTCAGCCTGAAAAAGTTGCAGCAACAACACATTTAGGCGGATTGATTGATGAAGTAAAACCTTTAGAAGATACAACACGTATTAAAATTGCAGGCGTTCATGAAGCTGAATTTCGTGGAACAAAATTTATAAATGAGCATAAAAAAGATTACACCATTGAACTATTCAGAGCAGCAAAAGAAAGTGTAATTAAAAATTTTTTAAGAACTCAAGAATCTAGAAATCAATTTATTTATATCCGATTGAGTGGTGAAGGTGTTCAAGAGCAGTATATTTTATTGTACGGAAGCTTTAAAAATCGTGCTGCAGCCGAAGAGGCTCTAACGCATAATCAAATTGATTTACCAAAATCAATTAAGCCTGTTATTCGTTCATTTTCAGATTTTAGTCATGTGAATGATCTTGGATCTGAAGAGGTTGGCGTAAGTAATGTTTTATATGGGGTGAAGTTAACGCCAGCTGTAATACCTGCTACTACAACTACACCAACTGTAAATGATGCTAGTACAGCGACCACAACAACGACCGTGACGCGTAAAGATCAAAATGGTAATGTAATTGAAGTACAAAAAAGTCAAACTAATATACCATCTACTCAAAATAATGCACCAGTTACGCCTTAGTCTTTAAATTATGTCCAAATTAGGGGACTTTATGGGGCTAAAATGAAGCAGGCATGTTGAAAGAAAAAAATAACGCACAATTATGGTGCGTTATTTTTTAGCTGATTTTTCTCTTTTCTTGAATAAATCTTATAAAAGCATGATCTATTAGTATTGTATAAAAAATATTTAAAGTTGGCATTAATTTTGCTTAATTGGTGCATGAGTTGAGTAAATGTCACTGTTTTGGCGCAAAAATATTCAATGAGTGTGCGAAATTGATCTAAAAACTTGCTTAATTTAAGTGCGCAAGAGTCACAAAAAAGTTTTTCATCTCCTGATGATTAAGTTATAACTGAATCATCCAAGAAAAATTTTGTGAAACATTTATTTCATATAAGTCATAAAGACAAGATCGCAAAATAGAATTTAGATTTGTTTAATGCTCAATAGAGCAAAGTTGAAAGAAGGGTACGCTATGCACATGCCATCGCCTAATACTGTAGCTCCCGCTCAAGGTTTATACCAACCGGATGAGTTCAAAGATAACTGTGGTTTCGGTCTAATCGCTCATATGCAGGGCGATGCAAGTCATGATCTGGTCAAGACCGCAATTCATAGCTTAAGTTGCATGACCCACCGTGGTGGTATTGCCGCAGATGGTAAGACGGGAGACGGTTGTGGTCTTCTGTTAGCTATGCCAAAGACATTCTTCCGTGAAGAATCAAAAAAAATTAGTGATATTACATTAAGCGAAGTTTTTGCTGTTGGTACAGTTTTCTTAAATTTAGATCCAGCACTTGCTTTAAATGCAAAACAAATTTTAACGAAAGAAATTGAAGATGAAGGATGTCGTGTTATTGGTTGGCGTGTTGTTCCAACAAATAACGATGCCTTAGGTTCTATTGCAATGCAGTCATTACCTGCATTTGAGCAAATTTTTGTGAATTGCCCAATGGGTGTAACTGAGGTTGAATTTAACCGTAAGTTATTTATGGCACGTCGTCGTGCAGAACAACAATTAACGAATGATCCGTATTTCTATGTAACGACTTTATGTTCAACAGTTATTAGCTATAAAGGCTTAATGATGCCTGCTTATATTGCAGACTTCTATACAGATTTAGCTGATGAACGTTTAGCATCACATATTGTAGTTTTCCATCAACGTTTCTCTACAAATACTTTACCGCGTTGGCCATTGGCACAACCATTCCGTTATTTAGCACATAATGGTGAAATTAATACTATTACAGCAAACCGTAATTGGGCTGTTGCACGGACACCAAAATTTAAAAATGAGTTTTTACCAGGTTTAACTGAGTTAAACCCTATTGTAAACCGTACAGGTTCAGACTCTTCAAGTATGGATAATATGCTTGAGATTTTGGTTGGTGGTGGTATGGATTTGTTCCGTGCACTTCGTATGCTTGTTCCACCAGCTTGGCAGAACGTTGAAACTTTAGATGCAGATTTACGTGCATTTTATGAATTTAACTCAAAACATATGGAAGCTTGGGATGGTCCAGCAGGTCTCGTGATTCAAGATGGTCGTCATGCGATTTGTATGCTAGACCGTAATGGTTTACGTCCAGCACGTTGGGTGATTACGAAAAATGGTTATATCACTTTAGCTTCTGAAATTGGTGTGTGGGGGTATAAGCCTGAAGATGTTGTATCTAAAGGTCGTGTAGGTCCAGGGCAGATTTTGGTGATTGATACATTCACTGGGAAAATGCTTGATACCCAAGATGTGAGTAATCACCTTAAACGCATGCGTCCATACCGTCAGTGGTTACGTGAAAATTCAGTTCGTGTTCAAGGTAGTCCAGAATTAGAAGAATATTTATGTGATCAAGGCTTAAAAGGTGATGATCTAAAAGCCGCACAAAAAATGTTTATGGTGACGTTTGAAGAACGTGATCAACTTCTTCGTCCAATTGCTGAAAGTGGTCAAGAAGCTGTTGGTTCGATGGGTGATGATACGCCAATGGCGGTGTTATCACGTCAAGTACGTCATGTTAGTGATTACTTCCGTCAGCAATTTGCTCAGGTAACAAATCCACCGATTGATCCGCTACGTGAATCGATTGTGATGTCTCTTGAAACTTGTTTTGGTCGTGAACAGAATGTATTTGAACAAAGCCCAGAGCATGCGGATCGTTTGATTGTTTCAAGCCCAGTGCTTTCAAATTCTAAAATGCATCAAATTCGTACTTGTGGTCGTAAAGGGTATGAAATTGCAGATATTGATTTGAACTATCCTGAAACTGAAGGTTTAGAAGCTGCAATTACGCGTATTTGTGAAGAATCTGCACAAGCCATTCGTAATGGCAAAACATTATTGGTTTTATCTGATAAAAAAATTCGCCAAGGTTATTTACCTGTAAATGCGGCAATGATTACAGGCGCTGTTCATCATCATTTAATTAATCAAGGTTTGCGTACAGATGCAAACTTGATTATTGAAACAGGTTTAGCACGTGACGCACATCAATTCGCTGTCATTTTAGGTTTTGGTGCAACGGCTATTTATCCATACTTAGCTTATGACGTGATTAATGATTTAATTGCGAAAGGCGAATTATTGGGTGATCCAATTCATGCACAAGCTAATTTCCGCAAAGGGATTGATAAAGGTCTGTTGAAAGTTCTTTCAAAAATGGGAATTTCAACAGTTGCATCTTATCGTGGTGGTCAATTGTTTGAAGCAGTAGGATTATCTGATGAAGTTGTAGATAAATGCTTCACAGGTGTTCCAAGTCGTATCAAAGGTGCAACATTTACAGATCTTGAAAATGACCTGAAAAAATTGGCAGATTTAGCATGGAAATCTCGTAAGCCAGTTGATCAAGGCGGCATGCTTAAATTCGTATTTGGTAAGGAATACCATGCATTTAACCCAGATGTGATTAATGCATTACATAAAGCAGTTCGTTCAGGAAATTATGCTGACTTTAAAGAATATGCGGAAATAGTAAATAATCGTCCAATTGCGACAATTCGTGATTTATTTAAACTTAAAACAGAAAATTCAATTGCACTTGAGCAAGTGGAATCTGTGGAAGAAATCTTACCACGTTTTGACTCGGCAGGGATGTCTTTAGGTGCATTATCACCTGAAGCACATGAAGCAATTGCCATTGCAATGAATACGATAGGTGGTCGTTCAAATTCTGGTGAGGGCGGTGAAGATCCTGCTCGTTATGGCACAATTCGTAACTCGAAAATTAAGCAAATTGCATCGGGTCGTTTTGGTGTTACACCAGCGTATTTAACTTCTGCTGAAGTCTTACAAATTAAAGTAGCTCAAGGTGCTAAACCGGGTGAAGGTGGTCAGTTACCGGGTGGTAAAGTAAATGGTTTAATTGCACGTTTACGTTACTCTGTTCCGGGTGTGACTTTAATTTCACCACCACCGCATCATGATATTTATTCGATCGAAGATTTATCTCAATTAATTTTTGATTTAAAACAAGTAAACCCAAATGCAATGGTTTCAGTAAAGCTCGTTTCTGAACCAGGTGTAGGTACAATTGCCGCAGGTGTTGCAAAAGCATATGCAGACTTCATTACCATTTCTGGTTATGACGGTGGTACAGCAGCTTCACCATTATCTTCAATTCATCATGCTGGTTCGCCATGGGAATTGGGCTTAAGTGAGGCACATCAAGCATTACGTGTAAATGATTTACGCGGTAAAGTTCGTGTTCAAACGGATGGTGGTTTAAAAACTGGTTTAGATGTTGTAAAAGCTGCGATTCTTGGTGCTGAAAGTTTTGGCTTCGGTTCTACACCAATGATTGCACTAGGTTGTAAATATTTACGTATTTGCCACTTAAATAACTGTGCAACAGGTGTTGCAACTCAACAGGATCATTTACGTCAGGAACACTATATTGGTGAACCTGAAATGTTGATTAACTTCTTCCGCTTTATTGCCGAAGAAACACGTGAATGGTTGGCTGCACTTGGTGTTTCAAGCTTAAAAGATTTAATTGGTCGTACGGATTTACTTGAAACTTTACCGGGTGAAACAGATAAGCATGCACATTTAGATTTAAGTAAATTACTTGAATCACATCCTGCTGCTGAAGGAAAAGCGCAATATTGCCAAGTTCAAGGTAATGAACCATTTGATAAAGGCATCCTTGCAGAAAAAATGGTGGCTGAAATGTTACCTGCAATTGAAGCATCAACAGGTGGTGAATATCACTTCACGATTGGGAACTGTGATCGTTCAATTGGTGCACGTATTTCAGGTGAAATTGCAAAACGTTATGGTAACTTGAGTATGGAAGCTCATCCTGTAAAAGTGAATTTAACAGGAACAGCAGGTCAGTCACTTGGTGTATGGAATGCCGGTGGTCTGCATATTCGCCTTGAAGGTGATGCAAATGACTACGTAGGTAAAGGTATGGCAGGTGGGCGTATTTCCATTTTCCCACCACAAGGTTCGCCATTCCAAACACAAGAAACAGCCATTATTGGTAATACATGTCTATATGGTGCAACTGGCGGTAAACTATTTGCAGCGGGTACAGCAGGTGAACGTTTTGCTGTGCGTAACTCAGGTGCTTTTGCTGTTATTGAAGGTGCTGGTGATCACTGCTGTGAATATATGACAGGTGGTATTGTAACTGTACTAGGTAAAGTGGGGCATAACTTTGGTGCAGGTATGACTGGTGGTTTTGCTTATGTGCTAGATTTAGAAAATGACTTTGTGGATCATTATAACCATGAACTTATTGAATTAAATCGTATTTCAACTGAATCGATGGAAGAGCATAAAGAGTTCTTAGGTCGTATTTTAGATGAACACATTAAAGAAACAGGTAGTGCTTGGGCGTATAAGATCCGTAATGAGTTTGATTTTTACAGCCGTAAATTCTGGCTTGTAAAACCTAAAGCTGCCAATTTGCAGACTTTATTGAAAACAACTCAAGCAGATCCTCAATAATTCCACGACTCAAATTTAAGGCAGATGTGGATAACTTCTGATTTATACACAAGTGATAGAAGTTATTCACATCCACCGACGGAGAAAGACATGGCAGAGCGCCTAAACAATGACTTTCAATTTCTGGATGTAGCACGCCAAGATCCAGAGAAAAAAGATCTCACTGTCCGCAAAGCAGAGTTTGTGGAAATTTATAAACCATTTACGGCTGAAGTTGCTAAAAACCAAACACACCGTTGTCTAGGTTGTGGTAACCCATATTGTGAGTGGAAATGTCCAGTACATAACTACATTCCAAACTGGCTAAAATTGATTGCAGAAGGTCGTATTTTCCAAGCGGCTGAGTTATGTCATCAAACCAACACATTACCTGAGGTTTGTGGTCGTGTATGTCCACAAGATCGTTTATGTGAAGGTGCTTGTACGCTAAATGATGGTTTTGGCGCAGTAACAATTGGTAATGCAGAAAAATACATTAACGATACTGCATTTGCCTTAGGTTGGCGCCCAGATATGTCTCATGTGAAATGGACAGATAAGAAAGTAGCGATCATTGGGGCAGGGCCAGCAGGTCTAGGTTGTGCTGATATTTTAGTGCGTAATGGAGTTAAGCCTGTTGTATTTGATAAACGTCCTGAAATTGGTGGATTACTAACATTTGGTATTCCAGAATTTAAAATGGAAAAAGATGTGATGAAACGTCGCCGTGAAATTTTCACAGGCATGGGCGTAGAATTCCGCTTAAATACTGAAATTGGTACTGATATCACGATTGATCAACTACTTTCAGAATATGACGCTGTCTTTATGGGGATGGGTACATATACATATATGAAAGGTGGTTTTGCTGGGGAAGATCTTGACGGTGTATATGATGCCCTAGATTTTCTTATTGCCAATGTGAACCGCACTCAAGGCTGGGAAAAAGATCCTTCAGAATATATTAGTGTTGAAGGTAAAAAAGTTGTTGTTTTGGGTGGTGGCGATACAGCGATGGATTGTAACCGTACCTCAATTCGTCAAGCAGCAGAATCTGTTGTATGTGCTTACCGTCGTGATGAAGCGAATATGCCAGGTTCACGTCGTGAAGTAAAAAATGCACGTGAAGAAGGTGTAGAGTTCCAATTTAACCGTCAACCGATAGAAATTGTGGGTGAGAATGGCAAAGTAACAGGTGTAAAAGTTGTTACAACACAACTTGGAGAACCTGATAGCCGTGGTCGTCGTAGTCCTGAACCAATTCCAGGTTCAGAAGAAATTTTACCTGCAGATGCAGTATTACTTGCATTTGGCTTCCGCACAAGTCCAGCTGATTGGTTTGCAAATGTAAATATTGGTTTAGATGGTTCTGGTCGTGTAGTTGCACCAGAACAGCAAAAATTTAAATTCCAAACATCAAATCCGAAAATCTTTGCAGGGGGTGATATGGTTCGTGGTTCAGATCTTGTTGTGACAGCAATTCATGAAGGTCGCCAAGCCGCAGAAGGTATTTTAGATTATTTAGATGTTTAAATTTTTAATTTAAATTTATTTGATGAAACCCGCTTAGGCGGGTTTTTTTATAGCGTTAAAATAAGATATAAATTTAGAAAAATACAGTTTTTTTAACTGAAAAATATGATGATATTATGAGCTAACTATTTGAATCCTTTTTATTAAAAACTTAATGTATAACTAAAATAAACAAATTATTCGTAGAATATGTTTAGAATGAGTACATTAAATGAATAGAAAATGAGAGGCCTAAAAATGAAATCAATACAAAAAAGTATATTAATGCTGACATTGGCTGGAACATTAACTTTAAGTGGTTGTGGATACAATACATTACAAGTGAAAGATGAAGCGGTAAATGCAGCATGGTCTGAAGTGCAAAACCAATATCAACGACGTTTAGATTTAGTTCCTAATTTGGTTAATGTTGTTAAGGGCTATGCGACACATGAAGAAAAAGTTTTAACAGAAGTAACACAAGCACGTGCCAATGTTGCAGGTATAAAAGTGGATAAAGAAGTACTACAAGATCCTGAGTTATTCAAAAAATATCAAGAAGCACAAGCGCAAATGACAACTGCTTTATCACGTTTGATTGCAGTATCAGAAAACTATCCTGCATTAAAAGCCAATGAACAATTTAAAGATTTACAAGTTCAATTAGAAGGTACAGAAAACCGAATCGCAGTTGCACGTAATCGTTATATTACAACAGTTCAAGATTTCAATTCTTATGCGCGTCAGTTACCACAAGCAGTAACAGCTAAAGTCATTGGAATGGATATTAAACAGAATTTTAGCGCAGACCAAGCAGCACAATCTGCACCGACAGTATCATTTAATTAGTAGATATGGATGAGAGTGCATGTATGCTGGCAGTAAAGAGATTCATCATCCATATTTTTATGATTTTTCAGCTCATATTCTTATTGAGCACATCTTTAGTATGGGCTGAAAATACGACGACACTTGATCAATCAGCAGAGCAAGTTGTTGTTAAGCAAATATTAGATACCCAAAAAAATAAGGAAAGCTCATCTGCTCAAAGCCCTAATACAGAACTATCAAACAAAAATATTTCTGTACAAAATGATTTAGCAGAAGGACAGATTCGTGAATTACCAAGTTTAACTGCACCAGTTGTTGATCAGGCTCATATTTTATCAATTGAAGAAAAACAAGCGATAGAACAAAAGCTGTCGGTGATTTATAAGCAAGCTAAAGCTCAAATAGGAGTTGTTATTGTCCCAACAACAGGGCAAGAAGATATTTTTGATTATTCAATGCGTGTTGCAGAAGCGTGGAAACTTGGCTCTGCTAAAAATGACAATGGAATCTTAATTACAGTTGTAATTAATGATCGGCGAATTCAAATTGTGACGGGTTATGGTTTAGAGGGGATTCTACCTGATATCGTTCTAAACCGTATTATTCGACAGTATATATCGCCTGAATTTAAAGAAGGACAACTTGCACAAGGATTAATGTCTGGCATTGTACAAATTGAGAATATTTTAAACATGGATCCAGATGTTGCAGAACAATCAGCAACAGAATTAAAAGAAAGACAAGAACAAGCGCTATTAGAAAAAGAAGGTCGAGAACGAATTTTTGAAGGGACTTTAATTATTTTGTTGGTTGGTATAGTTGCATCCTATGCTATTGGAAATCGATTGAGTGCAACACTTGCTGGATGTGTTGGAATGATCATGGGATTAATAAATGGTATCGGAATATTAAGTAGTATTCTTCTTGGATTTGGAATTTTCTTTTTATTGATTACAGCAATTGCACATACACTTTTTAAAATTATTTTAAGTGCATTATCTAAAGGTGGTGGCTCTGGTGGAGGATCTTCTGGAGGTGGGGGATATCGTGGTGGCGGTGGTCGTTTTGGTGGAGGAGGTGCATCAGGCTCATGGTAAATCAATCAGATACAACAACAATAGTAACACAGCCTAAAGTGATAGAAGATCATAAACCAAGTTTTAAACGATGGTTAAAACATTTTTTCTATATGCCAGAAAGCAAAAGATTTTTTAATAAACAAGATCAATATGTTATTGCACAAGCAGTCACTGATGCAGAACATGGGCATGTTGGTGAGATACAAGTTGTTATAGAAGGGCATATTCCTGCGAATCAAGCGTATTTTCAAAATGTTCATGCACGCGCAAAACAGTTATTTGCAGAATTAGGTGTATGGGATACTGAATATAACAGCGGTATTTTGCTTTATATTAATCTTTGTGAAAAATCAGTTGAAATTGTAATTGACCGTGGAATAAAAGATGCAACATCTCAAGCAGATTGGAACCAAATTTGTGATGGAATAGTAATGCACTTAAGGCAACAAAAATATAGAGAAGGTGTAATTGATGGTATTGTGAAAATTGGTGAAATTTTACATCAATATTATTTAGATCATGAGCAAGATCAAAATCAGCAAAATGAAATTTCAAATAAACCCATTATTTTATAAAGTGATGAGTAAAATTAGAATATAAAAAAACGCATCTTGCGAGATGCGTTTTAACTTTTAAGTTGATGTATTAGTCTTTGACATAGCCTTTTGTTGTACAATCACCAGTATATGCCCACTCAAGACGATTACCACTACCAGCAGCAACAGGTGTTGGTGTAAGTGTACATGTTTCTGTTGCTGCAATACCTTTATAGGTATTTGGTGTTACTTTAATTGCTGCAGATGTTTCAATGAGTTCAACTGTATTTAATGCTTTTCCAGTTAAGCCTGTTGGAAGTGTTTCGCCAATTTCAGCTGCTGTATTACATTTGCTTAAATCTTGCTCTTGGACATAACAGGTTTCAATCGCCAATTTAATAGGTGACATTGCTGTAATTAATTCTGAATAGGCAGCTCGTTTAATATAATTTTGATACGCTGGAATTGCGATAGCTGCTAAAATACCAATAATTGCGATCACAATCATTAATTCAATTAATGTAAAACCTTTTTGAGTGTTCATTATAATTTCCCCATATATTTATGAATTAGTATAGGTTTTGTATACTGATCATATTTTTGCAAAAGTGATGCCAAGTTCTGTTTTGTTTTTAAGTTGTTGTTTTGTATTTGTTATTTTTATTTTGCTAACTTTTTTGTAGTACTGTTTTATGTAAATAAGTGACAAATAATGTCACTTCATTACATTATTTGTTAGTTGCTATTTTATTCATTGTTTTAAATATTTTTATTGATTTATCTTATTTAAAGGTTGAGGAATTGTTTGAATTCTTTTAGCGATCAGAGGATTTCCTAGGAAATTCAGTTAAAATACAGACGATCTAAATTTTTCTTAAATCTAATGAACTTCTTTTTAGTTTTACTCGCAAGTGTATTTATTTCACTTGCGTGGTTATTGCCAATACATTATCGACCATGGGTGACTTATACAGGGGAGTTATACGCTTTTTTTGCATTATTTGCTCTATCTGCAATTTTTATTAAGCAAAAAATTCAGCTCCCTAAAATAAGTTTAGCTTTGCTTTTGCTTGCAATTGTTCCTTTTTTTCAGTTTTTCGCGGGAAAAATATTCTTTTTTAGTAATGCAATAATGGTTTTTTCTTATATTTTTGCATTTTGGATGGCTATTGTTGTTGGATTCAATCTGAGTATTGGACAATTTGATCGAGAAAAAACATTTACATATTTGAGTTATGTATTTTTGCTTGCAGGAACATTAACCGGTTTAATTGGTTTTTTACAATGGTTGAATTTAGATGAGGTTCTTCCTGGGATTACTCGTTTAGTTAGTGCTCGTCCATATGCCAATTTTGCACAGCCGAATAATATGGCAACATTTTTGGTAATGTCTTTATTGGCGACATTATATTTATATGAAAAGAAAAAAGTACAGACGAAATGGTTAGTTGCAGTAAGTACTATGATGTTTGTTACATTGGCTTTAAGCCAATCTAGAACTTCATGGGTTGCTTGTCTCTGTGTTGTTATTTATTTGGCATATCAACAATATAAAGGTTATGTCCATATTAAATGGTATGTTGTCGCTTCATGGCTAGCAGTTTTTGTTGGGTTTATTTTCTTATTTCCAGCAATTAGTGGATACTTAGCTCAATTAGCAGATACACAGATTAAATCGGTAGACATTGCTAAACGTGCAACAGGGGATATGTCTCGCTTAGCCATTTGGCAACAAATGATTCATGCAGTGGAGTATAAACCTTGGTTTGGTTATGGTTTCTATCAATCTGGTGTTGCATACACCACGATCAGTGAGTTTTTCCAAGGCCCTGTATGGATTCGAAGTGCACATAATTTCATTTTAGATTTTATTCTTTGGAATGGAATTATTATTGGTGTGCCATTTCTCGCTTATTTTGGCTATTGGGCATATCAATTAAATAAACATGTGAATTCTATAGAATCAGTCATTGGCATTCTCATGATCGGTGTTTTTGTGGTGCATGCGCTTCTTGAATTCCCACAACATTATGCTTACTTTTTATTGCCTATTGGTTTTATTTTAGGTATTACTCAAGCACAGCAAATAAAACAAAAGATGATCGAGTTGCCTGCTATTGGTATGCGATTAATCTACGGTTGTAGTGTGGTTTTATTGATTATGATTTATCGCGATTATGATCTACTAGTCCCTAAATTGGCGGAATCAATGAGGTATGAGAAGCAACCAGATAAAATTCAAAATGAAGATAAAATTTACGTATTAAGTGAGTTTAATCATCGTATTGAATGGGTGCGTTTTAATCCTTATAGTCAAGTAACTGAGTCTCAATTGAAGAATTTTGAGCACATTGTTTTATTATATCCAACAGAATATAACTTTAGAAAGCTTGCGAAATTATTAGCATTTAATGGTAAAGAAGAGCAGGCTAAGCATCAATTGAAGATGTTAAAAATTTTGCGAAACAAAGATGTTACTTATGACAGTTTGTTAGAGCCACCAGTTAAAGCTCTGAAAGAGTAGATGGATTTGTATAAAAAAACCAGCGTATCGTGCTGGTTTTTTATTCTAAGATTTTATAATTTAGAGCTGGCTTTGAATATAATTCTCAGTACCAACCACTTCAACAAGATCTAGTTGAGTTGTTGTCCAATCTAAATATTCTTCCTCTTTTTCTAAAATATCTTGTATCAAATCACGAGTGACATAATCTAATTCTTGTTCAGCAAGAGAAACAGCTTTTTGTAATGCTTCTATATTTTCTTTGACTTTACGGACATCACAATTTAAAACCTCAACGGTATGTTGTCCAATATATAATTTACCTAAATGTTGGAGATTGGGTAAACCTTCTAAAAATAGAATGCGTTCAATAACTTTATCGGCATGTTTCATTTGACGAATAGATTCTTTGTATTCTACAGAACCTAATTTTTCAATGCCCCAATCATTAAACATACGAGAATGTAGGAAGTATTGGTTGATTGCAGTTAAATGATGATAAAGCACCTGATTTAACTGGTTGATTACGTCACGATTGCCTTTCATTAAACTACTCCATTTATTGTTTATTACCTTTAAATTAAAGGTACTATTTTAATTATATTAACGAACCATGCAGATAATGGCGAGTTATTTATAGAACAGCAAATGAAAATCACAATCAAACATAGTTGCAAGAAATTTTCATAAAAAAACCGCTTAGAGTCAAAGCGGAGGAGGAATGAGTGATCATTGTGTATTATGATTATTTATTATTTTTGGAAATGAGTGGAATATAGTAATTAGTTTGCTATGCAGCTATTGCTAAGCGTGATGCAATTAGTGCAACTTCTTCACTAATGATTGAGCGTGCTTCTGGTGTGCAGCGCCCACAACAAGTACCAAGATCAAGTAGGTCGCGAACTTCACGGTAGCTTTCTGCACCATTTGCAATTGCATCTTTAATGTCTTGATCTGTAATACCACGGCACAAACAAACGTACATTGGTCTCAACCATAGAATGAAATAAGATAAGTAATATTATTGATAATTATTATCGTTTGTCAAATAAAATCATTTGCAAATCCATTTTATTTAATTGGGATTTTAAATAAAAAAATACCACCTTATAGGCGGTATTTATAAAACAGGTGTAAATTATTGATTAATAATAACTACACCATCCATTTCAACTAAAGCACCTTTTGGTAAGCTAGAAACACCTAAGGCTGCACGTGCTGGATAAGGTTGGGCAAAATACTCACCCATAATTTGGTTAACTAACTGAAAATGAGATAAATCTGTTAAGAAAATATTGAGCTTAGCAATATCTGCTAATGAGCCACCAGCCGCTTCACATACTGCTTTTAAATTATCAAAGACACGTCGAATTTGAGCTTCAATGCCTTCAACTAATTCCATACTGTAAGGATCTAAACCAATTTGACCTGAAAGATATAAAGTATTACCCACTAAAATTGCTTGTGAGTATGTACCAATAGCTGCTGGTGCATTTTCAGTATGAATTACTTGGCGGGACATCGATTTCTCCTTATATCATTTTTAACATCATAGTCGATCATACACTAGGGCAGAAGCCCTTTGGGATAAAAGATGATGATTTAACTTACTTTTGATGTTTCGGTAGTATTAATCGGCTGTGCTAAACGAGAAATTCTCGGGAAGCCGAGAGACATGCGTAATTCTCTAATAATTTCAGCAATTTGCTGACGGCTATTCACTACAATATTGATATATGTTTTGGGACCATCTTGATAAACAGCTTCAACCCCAGTTTTTGCTTTACGACATTGATAAATAACTTGAGAGATTTGTTCATCATCTAAAGCTAGGTCGATACATAAATAAGCATTAAATTGAACATCATTAACAGGCTCAGCAG
Organism: Acinetobacter equi; assembly: GCF_001307195.1. Classification (NCBI taxonomy): domain Bacteria; kingdom Pseudomonadati; phylum Pseudomonadota; class Gammaproteobacteria; order Moraxellales; family Moraxellaceae; genus Acinetobacter; species Acinetobacter equi. The sequence goes on from NZ_CP012808.1 coordinate 1,154,522, forward strand.
TCCAAAGTAATGGCATGATATTTTCTGGATGTAAATTTTGTTCATGCAGTAAGTTGTGACAATGATGGCGATGTACAATTAAACCACGACGAGACAAATGTCCTTGAATAGGGTCGCCTAAAACAGGATTGCAACAATGTGCATATTTAACGTCTACACCTTCTGTTCCTTGAATTAATCGATGAGCAGATTCGCTAGTTGCTTCATCTTGTGAGAAAAGATGATTAGCGACTAGTTGAGGAAGTAAATCACCAACAGCAATTTGTTCAAAAAGTTCATCTTTACTATTTACATGACGCCATTGGAGCAAGTCATTCCATTCATTTTCTTTAATATCATTAACTGATAAATTGAAAAGTTTTAGAGCACGACTTAAAGCCTGTTGTCCAATTAAGCGTTGTTCTTCTTGATCTTGATCTCGAAGAATATTTTGTAGTGCGCGACGTGCCTTTTGAGTATTAATAAAACTTAGCCAATCAGGATTTGGTGTTGCCAAAACATCTGTGATAATTTCAACAACTTGACCACTTATCAGTGGTGTTGAAAGTGGTTTTATTTCACCATTAATTTTGGAACCAATAGCATGGTTACCTAAAAATAAACTTGCAGAATAGGCAAAGTCTACAGCAGTGGCACCCTGCGGAAGTTCATGTAAATGACCATGAGGGGTATAAACCCAAATTTTTTCTTGGTGCAAATAGTCTAATAGATCATTGAACGTTGTTTTTGCACAACTACTATCAATAAGTGTAGTTAAATTCTGCATTGAAGCCTGAATTGCAGAACGACAAGTTTGAGGTGCATTTTCACCGAGTACAACACCAAAGCGTGCAGCTTTACGCATTAATTCAGTTTGAATGGTGAGAGAAAGTGTTGTTTTTTCACCTTTTAATCGCATCAAAAGTGATTGATTACCGCCAGGTAATGGGCGTCGAATATGATCATCAAAGCGTAATACTTGAAAGTTTTCACGTAAAATTTCAGCGAGTTTGTCGCAGTCAGCAATGCTTTGTAGAATAATTTCAAAAGCGTGACTATGTGTAAGCTCTTGTAGATCAATATGATTTTTTACGAAATGGCGAATTAGCTCAATATTGTTATTTTTCTTTTTAATTCGACCTGGAATTTCTTGCTTTTCTAATAAGGTCGTGAGCTTTTGTTCCCAAATTGCTTGGTATTCACAGCGTTTTGGTTTTGTTTTTAAAAGAGCATCTTGGACATCATTAAACATGTCTAAATCTAAATTTTGATAACAGAGTAACTCTAAATTATCAGCCATTTCATTCATACCAACAATGCGTGCCATTGGTACAAAAATATCAAAAGTTTCTTGAGCAATACGAGCACGTTTATCAGGTCGTAGTGCTTCAAGCGTGGTCATATTGTGGTAACGATCGGATAGTTTAATAATAATGACACGTGGATCTTGTAAGGTCGCTTGTAATATTTTTCTGAAAGACGCTGCTTTATTATATTCTTTATCACTTGAGTGGCTGAGTTTAGTTACACCATCTACAAGTTCTGCAACTGTACGACCAAATTTTTCAGTAATATCTTCTTTGCTGAAATCAGTATCTTCAATGACATCATGCAATAGTGCAGCCATGAGTGTTTCAGCATCTAAACGCATATGTGCAAGAATGCAACTTACTGCAATAGGATGCAGAATATAAGGTTCACCACTTTTTCGTGTTACACCATCATGCGCTAGATCGGCATAATCACAGGCCGCAAGAACTCGATCGATATCACTTTCGGGCAGATAAGCATCGATTATCGTTTTGAGTTGTTGTTTGGCTTGGCTGACCTCTGCGCCTGGCATAGAACACCTATATTAAAAAATATGAAAAATACAGTAGATATATTGTCAAACTCTCATAAAAATAAAATAGCATCAAGTTACTTTTTAAAAAGAGAATGAAGCGTGAACTGGTCGATTAAATTAACCTCATAGTTCCTACCTATATTTATAACTGTTATTTTGAAAATATAAAAGTTTATATAATAAAAAAGCCTAGTGAAAAACTAGGCTTTTTTAATCGGTTTAACTTATTGGAAAGAAAAACCATCTAAATTTAGACTATTTGCTGAAAGAGCAAGGTCAAGACTAGATGCTTGGTAGTCTTGTTCACGGTGTTTCAAAATGTCTTTAGAAACGTGGCCCGCTGCAATTTCACGAAGAGCAACAACTGTTGGTTTGTCATTATCCCACTCAAGTGTTGGTTCCATGCCTTGACGTGCTAATTGACGCGCACGTTTGCTTGCCACTAGTACAAGCTCAAAGCGGTTGTCTACATGGTCTAAACAATCTTCAACGGTTACGCGTGCCATAAGATTTCTCGTTTGAAATAGTAAATTTTAACAGACTGAACAGTATAAAGCCCTTTGCCAATAGACTCAAGTTTTAATCATTCAACTACAGGAGTAATCAATTTTTGAATGAGTTCTTGATGTCTTTGAGCTTGTTGTGAAAGCGTCAAGCGATTTGCAATAATCACGGCTTCTAAGTCATGTAGTGCTTTATTAAAGTCATCATTAATAATGACATAGTCAAAATGAGTATATTGTTGCATGTCTTCAACAGCACAACTTAAACGATATTCAATGACTTCAACAGAATCTGTACCGCGATTTGATAAACGCTGGCGTAAATCAAATTGACTAGGTGGGAGAATAAAAATTTGTTTTGATTCAGGAAAAAGTTTACGAACTTGTTCAGCACCTTGCCAATCAATCTCTAGTAAAACATCATGACCTTTTGCCAATTGTTCTTTTACTGTTGCTTGCGCAGTACCATAGTAGTTACCAAATACTTCTGCGTATTCAATAAAACCATTTTCATTGACTAAATTCAAAAAGTCTTCTTTGGTCGCAAAATGATAATGTACACCATCAAGTTCGCCAGGGCGTTGACCACGAGTTGTATGAGAGACAGAAACGTGAAGGTTATTAACACGCTCAAGTAGGGCTTTAACTAGTGATGTTTTGCCTGTTCCAGATGCTGCAGAAACGACAAACAAGAGACCCGACATGATATTTTTCCTGATATGATAAAATATCTTCTCTATTTTAGAGCAGACGAGCTACAAACAAAATAGCTATAACGCTTTTTGTTTGTATTATTTTTTCAGATTTGATTTATTCCTTTTTTTAACATTGAGGGTTCTATGGAAATTGTATTGGCAAATCCACGTGGTTTTTGTGCAGGTGTAGACCGTGCAATTGCGATTGTAAATCGTGCCCTTGAGTGTTTTAGTCCACCAATTTATGTACGTCATGAAGTTGTTCATAATAAATTTGTTGTGGATGATTTACGTCAGCGTGGTGCTATATTTGTAGATGAATTAGATGAAGTACCAGATGACAATATTGTTATTTTTAGTGCGCATGGAGTTTCTAAAGCTGTTCAGCAAGAAGCAGAACGTCGTGGTTTAAAAGTTTTTGATGCAACTTGCCCATTAGTAACTAAAGTGCATATTGAAGTAACTAAATATGCACGTGAGGGTACTGAAGCTATTTTAATTGGTCATGAAGGTCATCCTGAAGTTGAAGGGACGATGGGGCAATATGACAAAAAGAATGGTGGTGATATTTATTTAGTTGAAGATGAAAAAGATGTTTTAGCCTTAGATGTTAAAAATCCTGCAAAAGTTGCATTTGTAACGCAAACCACTTTATCTATCGATGATACTGCGAAAGTGATTGATGCTTTACGTCAAAAATTTCCAAATATTCAAGGACCACGTAAAGATGACATCTGTTATGCAACACAAAATCGTCAAGATGCTGTTCGTGATTTGGCTACACAGTGTGATGTCGTTTTAGTTGTAGGTTCACCAAATTCATCTAATTCAAATCGTTTACGTGAGCTAGCTGAGCGAATGGGTAAACATGCTTATTTAGTGGATAATGCTGAACAATTAGATCAATCGTGGTTTAGTGAAAATTCTAAGATTGGTGTTACTGCTGGTGCATCTGCTCCTGAAATTTTAATTCGTCAGGTTATTCAGCGTCTTCAAGATTGGGGGGCGAATGTACCTGAAGAACTTGCAGGACGTGAAGAAAATATTACCTTCAGTTTGCCGAAGGAATTACGTATTACTGTTGTTCAAGAATAGTTCACTTGTAGAATTTATATTGATTTAAAAAAAACAGATAATTGGTTTCAATTATCTGTTTTTTTATACCTTTTATCTTCTATAACATTTATTTGTAATGCCTTTTTATTATGATTTTTATAAAAGGATAATGTAGGCATAAGAAGAAAATGGGTGTCATAAAAATAAATGCAGGCTTTTCTTTAATAGAACTCATGGTGACATTAGTTATTGTTGCCATACTTGCTGTTATTGCAGTTCCTTCTTTTGGGCTTATGTTAAATAAATATCACTTGAATAAAAGTGTTCAAGAATTAATAAGTGTTTTAAAAAAAGCAAAATCTAAGGCAGTGTTAGAACGAAGAAATATCATAGTTGATATTGGTACTATTAGTACTGAAACGATCGTTGATGAAGAGACTAACTCAAAACTATATTGGACTCCTTCAGGGAAAGCATTTCTAAAATCTGATCAAATACAGCTTACATTTTTACCAAATGGTTTGATAAAAGAACAAAACGCGAATGAAGTATTAAGTGGAGATCTTTCATTTTTCATCTGTGATCAAGAATTAGATAGTCATCTTTCTAAAACTATATCCATTTCAAAAATTGGAAAGATTCAAAGTATTGAGGATGGTGAGTGCTTATGAATCATTCTAAAACTCAATTGGGCGTAGGTTTAACAGAAATTTTAGTTGCACTGTTTATTTTAGCGATTAGTGTTTTAGGTTTTATTGCTTTGCAATATAGAGCAATTGAAGCCATGAGTGAAGGTGAAAATAGAATACAGGCGATTAATATTGCAAGAGATTTGGCAGAAAAAATCAGAGTAAATCGTACTGCATTGACGCAATATGCATCGACTATTTCAGGAACTGTAACAGCATTACCCTCTCCAAATTGCTATGAGTCTTTATGCTCATCTGCGCAAAAAGCAGTATTTGATGCATCAATGATTAAGATATCTGCACAGCGTGTAGGGATGTCGATAAATATGTTGGCATGTCCTGAAGTTGAAAATCATCGTCAATGTGTTTATGTCGCATGGAATGATACGGCTGCTACAGTGGGGGATGGTGATGGTGACTGTACATCACCATCAGGTACTTATCGTTCCACATCAACATGTGTTGTCATGGAGGTGTATTAATGCGAAAACAGCAAGGTTATACCTTAATTGAGTTAATGATTGCACTAGCATTGGGGTTGATTATTGTTGCAGCAGTTGTATTACTTTTATTGGTAGGTGTACGTAGTAATGCGATGCAGCAAGGCGTTGCAGATTTACAGGATGATGCTAATTTTGGGCTAAATTATATTACGCAGGATATTCGTCTTGCCAATTTAAAAACAGCAACTGCCAAGATAAATGATCAAACTGTTTATGGGGGAATTGTTTTATCACTTCATAATTTACCAGAAAAATTTCATAATTTATCGTCAATATTATTGAGTCGGAGTGATTTTGGTCTATCTCATGTAGCGCAAAAAAGTGATCAACTGGTTATTCAATATCGTCCGATGACAACTGGTGGTTTTGATTGTGAGGGACGTCGTATTGATGATACGAACTCTACAATTATTCAGAGATATTTTTTAAGAATTGATAATGTAAAAGAATCAGGTGAAGAGCAGCCCTTATCTTTAGCTTGTGATGCAGGTCGTTATTCTGACGATAGTGATGTCATTTTAGATTATGGCGATAATGGTGAAATCATCATGAAGCGTGTTGATCACTTTCATGTTTTATTAAGTATTAGTACAGACCAGAATTTGCGTCGTTATATATCAATTCAAGATTATATGGCTTTAGAGGGAGATAAACCCCGTATTTTAGGTGTTCTTTTAGGTGCACTTACGAGATCTGTTCAGAATGTGGGTAAGGACAAATCGATTGAGCAAAATAATCATTTTACCGTTTTAGATCAGAATGTTGTTGTGCAGTCTAATGGTCTTCCCAAAGGTTATATTCGAAGAGTTGTCTCACAAGAAATTGCATTAAGAAATGCCTTGGGAGAACGTGAATGATAATTAAATATTCTAAAGGTTCGACTTTAATAGTGGTGCTTATCGTTATTTTAGCATTAACCATTATTGGTACATTAGCAATTAGGCAAAGTTTAGTTTCCTTAAATATTGCTACTCATGGTCAAGCTCAGCAGCTGTTAATGCAAAACTCAGATGCTGCAATTTTTAATATTGAAGATTCTAAAAATTTGATTCGCGGTTTAGCAAGAGATGGCATGTTTGGAGCGATTAAAGGAACAACAAATAAAGGTAAGGAGCTAGTTTTTTGTTTTAAAGGCTCACGAGAAGAATTTTTCAATCTCTCTCAAGCAAGTATTATTTATGTTCAAGGTGGCACTGTTAATAATAGCTCAATAGGTCCAAATGGATATTGTCGATCAGGTGCGAATAATACAAACTTTTTTACCAGTAATCGACGAGTTGTTTTAACACAAATTTCTGTGAGTTATGTCGATGGTATTACTGAACCATTTCAAAATGCTGTTCGTGGTACAGATGAGGAAATGGCAAAAATAGATAAAACAGATCGTGTCATTGTACATGCCATTTCACTCATTCCAACATTATCTTCAGCATCGACTCAAGAAATTGATCAATGTCTAAATGGTCATTTAAGTAACGATAGAAATAATGGAATTTCAAATTGTTTAACGAGTTTAAATGTTCCTTTCACTGCTCATATTAATGAATATACTTTGGGGCAAGCCTTTTTGTAAGGATGATGAAAATGAAAAAAATAAATAATAACGATAGTCGTCCTCATCTTTTTCAAAAAATCGCAATGATGAGTGTTTCTACGACCATAACGCTTTTACTTTGCGTGTCTACAGCATCATATGCCAGTGACATTGAAATTTATAAAGAAGCACGCTCTGGAAAAGTAACATTAATGTTTGCTTTAGATATTTCAGGAAGTATGACCAATAGTGGTTCTTATGATTTACCTGCAGGCTGTAATGCTACAAATTCTATTAATGATAATTTTAATAATCCAAGTTTAGGAATTAGTTATTCAAGGCAATATAAGGCATGTAATCAAACCGTAACAACGGTTACTCCTGTAGAAAAACAAGTGACTGTTAAAGTTTATTCATATTATCGTTATCGACAAGGAACAACTTCATCACCTAATTATCAATGGTATAAGTGCTCTTCAACTACGGATGGAACAAGTGAAAATCGTTCTAATTGTACCTATACAATTTCAGCACCATCTAATTCTGTATTAAATGGATTTTTATCTGAAACGAATGGCACTAGAAATACGTATTATTATAAAAATCAAACCAAAACAATTATTGAAAATGTTACATCAACGACAACAACTCAGGTGGGTAAACACTATCGCCGTTTAGATAGAGTTCGTGATGCAATGTATCAGTTATTGTATGGTTCAAATGCGATAACAGATGATCGAGTTATTGGTTTATCTGTATTTCCTTATGATACAGGTGGTTCATCTTTACAGGAAAAAACGCAAATTCTTGTTCCTGCAAGACCTTTGAATGAGTTGGTTAATGGCGTGCCTCAACGTCAAAAAATTATGCAAGCTATTGCGAGCATTAATGGGACTTCAGGAACACCAACAGCGAATATCTATGCAGAAGCAGCTTCTTATTTATTTGGAACTAAAACATTTGGAGAAATTTCAACATTAACGAATGCGAGACGATATCGTTCATATACGAGTCAAAGTACAACGTGGTATCAACAATGTAATAATTTTCAAAATAATACATGTGTGACATGGTCATCAAGGCAGAATAATCGACCATCAGGATGGCCTACAACTTCAAGTTATAGCTGTACATTTAGTGATAGTAGTTCCAATCGAAATGGATCATGTTGGGATTATTCTGGAAATTTTATTAATTCATCTGAGTTGGGGAATTCAGGCTTTTTTGAGTCTGCATCAGATACATGGAATACCAATCAAACGGCATATAAAAAACCTGAATCTTTAATACAAACAGACACGCAAAAACTTTGCAGTGGACAAGGGATTTATTTATTGACTGATGGTGAACCGAATGGAGGAAACCAAGCATCAGGATTAATGAAAAATGCACTGGCTGGCCACGGGCCAAGTTTTTCATGTGCATCTAGTTCATCGGGTTGGGCATGTATGCATGAGTTTGTTAAAAATTTATTAGATGAGTCAAAAAATCCATTAGGATTAAAAGTCAAAACTGCAATAGTTGGTTTTGGAAATGATTTTAATAGCGTTCCATCATATTCACCTAGTTTAAGTGAAACTGAAAATATTAATAATATTAATAATTCATCAGCAGATAGTGATCAAAAAAATGCTGCAAAACTAGGAGTCTGGGGGCAAGGTGGTTGGTACTCAGGAAGTAGTGTTGAAGACGTAATTAATAGTGTAAGAGATTTTGTAAATAATTTATCTACGGAAATTCCTGCTGTAACAACAGGAACATCGACCATACCTGTAGATCATTTAAATCCAAGTGCTTTACAGAATTTTGCTTATTATCCGCAATTCCAGCCTACGCCTGAAAAGAATTATCGTCTTTGGGTTGGGAACTTAAAAAAATATTTAGTTTCTGAAAATGGTTTACTAAGAGATAAATTGAATAATTTATTTGTTGATCAACAGGGAAAAATTCTAAACAACTATGATTTATTATCAGCAAATTCTGTTGGTAATGTAAATCAAGACGATGAAAATATTTTAGGAAGTGATAAAAATCGATTGGTTGGTGGCGTAAAGTCACGGCTCAAACTTAGAACCTTAAATGGTCAGATTCAGCGTAAAGTATTGACTGATCGAGCAGCAACACCAACAGAAAATACCTATTTAGATATGACAACGCTTAGATCTTTAGATTTGAGTACGCTGTCTAGTTCTGATCCAGCTCGTGGTTATTTAATTTCTTTGTTGGGATACCGAGTGAATGCAAAATATCCTGAAACGATTACAAATGATGTATTAAACCAAGCAGCTGAATTACGACAAATTGGTGCAATTATGCATTCATCACCATTGTTATTGACGAATAAAGGTAAGGTAACGTTTAGTGAGCAACAACTAGGTTCAGATTTACGTGAGGATTATGTTTTATTTGGAACAACGCAAGGTGTTCTACATGTTGTTGATGCTAAAACGGGTGAGGAGAAATTTGCATTTGTTCCAAATATCATGGTTGAAAATCAAAAAGAAGCATTTATGAATGTTGATTCGGTGATAGGAACACCTGATCAACTTTATTATGGAGTAGATGGTGCTTGGACTGCATATACTGAATATGTAAATACCGATCAAAATATACTCACCGTAGGAGCTGGTGCTTATAACCAAGAGGGTAAGCAGCTGGTATATGGCGGCTTAAGAATGGGCGGTCGAAATTATTACGCATTAGATTTACGAGATATTGATCAACCTAAACTTCTATTTTCAATTAAGCCACAAGGCGATTGTTCTGAAACAAATCCTTTAGGATGTATGGGGCAAAGCTGGTCAAAACCAACATTAACATGGGTGAATTGGAAAGGGACTAAGAAATTAGTCATGTTGGTGGGCGGTGGTTATGATGCTGAAGGGCTTCCACAAGCTATTCATAATATGCCTGAAACAACGGAAGCTCAGCGTATTGCTAAAGCTGCCAAAATTAAGCATTACAAAGGCTATGAATATGATGATTACCAACAAACAAATAAAGTTGGTGCAGGTGTTTATATGTTTGATGCCTTAGATGGAAGCTTATTATGGTGGGCAAGTGCGAATGCAACTGCACAAACAACGACACCAACTTATGTTCCAACAACAGGCGCATCTAGTTCATATGATGCTGATTTAAAATATAGTGTTGTGAGTCAAATAAGAGCAATTGATCGAGATGGAGATGGTTTAACTGATCATTTATATTTTGGTGATTTAGGTGGGCAAATTTGGCGTATTGATTTAAATAATCAAGTTAATAAACCTGAATTATTTGCTAAAGCACCTACACGAATTTTAAATTTAAATCGTGGTGCTGAAAGTCCACGTTTTTATGAAATGCCAAGCTTCTCAACTTTTTCTAATCGTGGAGAAGTGTTTGCTGTTGTTTCAATTGGTAGTGGAAATAGGAGTCAGCCATTAGCTGCTTATAGTACGACAGCAGGATATAACGAAGATGGTGTTTATAGTATTTATGATAAAGATGTAGCACGTAGTAATTTATTTACAATTAATCAAGATCAGCAGTATGTAGTCACAGGAGCTACATTGAAAACAAGAAATATAACATTGCTACCAGAAGGTGATTCGCTAAGTGGTACCGAAGTTAATCAGTTAGTTGGCTTAAATGACCAAAACCGTTTTTCTTTAAGTTCTATTAGAGCACCGTATGCTTTAACTCAAGGATGGTATTACTTATTTAAATCAAGTCTGATCCAAAGTGAAAAAGTCATGGCAACTCCCTTAGTGATTAACAATGACATGTTCGTGACAACTTTTGATAGTAGTCGAGATGGTCTATCGGGTGATTGCGGTGCAGGTGTTAAAGGAGAAAGTTTTATGACTTTATTCTGTATGCCTTTTGGACAATGTAATGAGGGAGACAAAACGACTTATCGCTTGAATTTAGGTGTAGGAATTGTAGGAGGTGCTGTAGGCGCAGGTGATAGTGCAGGAATGACACGTTTAATTGTTGCAAATTTAAATACATCTGCTTTAACAGGAAATGCGATAGCCAATAAACGTTATCAGACCATAAATAAATTAATTTCTCAGCGCTGGTACGATCGACATTACTAAGGAGAGTGGTAATGGGGTCTTATAATAAATTAGGATTTTCATTAATTGAATTGATGGTAGTAATAGTAATTGTTGCAATTTTTGCAACGATTGCGATTCCTTCATATCAAACTTACATAAGAAAAGCTTCAATGAATCAAGCACAACAAGAGATGCAGCATTTAGCAACATTATTAGATAAACATAAAGCTAAAAATTTTACCTATCGGGGGTTTGATATCAGCACAATAAACTTACCTGTGAATGCTATCGATGAAAATGTGAGATATACCTTAATTGTAAGAGATGGTGATAATTCAGATTTAACCTTAGATGAAAATGAAGCTACTGGTCATCATTGGGTGATTCAAGGACAGAGTACAGATATTAATAACTATACGTTGTTACTAACAAGTCATGGGGTGCGATGTAAAAATAAAATTGCTACGCAAGTCGATTTTATAAGTTGTGGATCAGATCAAGAGGAGTGGTAAATGAAAAAAGGATTTTCACTCATTGAATTGATGATTGTAATCGCAATTATGGCAATTTTAGCTACAATTGCTTATCCGTCATATATTGATCATGTTCGTAAAACGAAAAGAGCCGAAGCTCAAGCAGAATTATTAGATTTAGCAAGTAAGATACAGCGTTATAAAGTGGCAAATTTTACATTTTTAAAAGAAGATGATGAACCGATAACATTAGAAGATATTGGTGAGAGCGCGAATTTAAAAATCCCAAGAACAGGAGAAGCTCTTTATAATATTCAATTGTCTGAAGTAACTGAAAAATCATGGATTTTATCTGCCATTCCCATTGATAATACGATACAGCAACTTGATGGTGGTTTAGTAATGAATCATCGCGGAGAAAAATGTTGGGTTAAAGAACAAACAAATTGTGTGCCTTCAGAAGCAACAAATTGGCATTAAAGATAAATATTAAATTCAAAAGTGTGGATAAACAATTTTTGATCTTTCTTTCGGGAGAAACTTCGCGTAAAATACTGCCCTCTATGAAAGGGGTTTGAAGTGTATCGATGGTCGGTACAGGGATAATCCGTAAAAACTATAAGGTTGTATCATGGTAGTTATTCGTCTTGCACGCGGTGGTGCTAAAAAACGTCCGTTCTATCAAATCATTGTGACTGATAGCCGTAATGCACGTGACGGTCGTTTCATCGAACGTATTGGTTTCTTCAACCCTACAGCTCAAGGTAAAGCAGAAAAACTTCGTTTAGACGCTGACCGTTTTGCTCACTGGGTTTCTCAAGGTGCTCAACCTTCAGATCGCGTTGCTTCTTTAGCTGCTCAAGCTAAGAAAGCTGCAGCTGCTGCATAATTTTTTGAATTAGTAGTAGGTAGCCCATGACACCAACACAGAATGTTCCGGAAGATCGTATTCAGATTGGACAGTTGCGTTCAGCATATGGCTTGAATGGGTGGCTCTGGGTCTATTCCAATACAGAACCTATGAGCAACATATTTGACTATCTGCCTTGGTACATTGAGACCAAAGCAGGTTGGCAAATTATAGATGTTAAACGTTGGAAACCACATGGCAAAGGCTTGGTTGTTTCGCTAAAAGGTGTGAGTGATCGCACAGCAGCGGACGGCTTGGTGGGGGCTAATGTTTGGATTTCAAAATCGCAACTGCCTCAAGCAGGTGTGGATGAGTTTTATTGGTCTGATTTAAAAGGTCTAACAGTGTTAGGCTTAAATGATGAAGAGCAAGAAGTAAATCTTGGTAAAATCCACGAATTGTTTGAAACAGGTGCTAACGATGTAATGGTAGTTCGCGCAACTCCAGAAAGCATTGATAGCGAAGAGCGTATGATTCCATGGCATAAAGATGTGGTACAACGCGTTGATATCGAAGCTGGTCGTATCTACGTAAATTGGGGCGTAGATTATTAATCCTTTAAGGATTCACACAGCAGGAAAATAGAGGAGTCTGCGGTGTTTTTTGCAGTCATAACGCTTTTTCCTGAAATGTTTGAAGCGATTACAGCCTACGGTATTAGCGGGCGCGCAGCAAAACGCGATTTGATGCAAATTCATTGTATCAATCCTCGTGATTATGCTGAAGGGAACTACAAACGAGTGGATGAACGTCCATTTGGTGGTGGTCCTGGTATGGTGATGATGGCGGAGCCTTTGGCGAAAGCAATTCATCATGCTAAAGAGCTTGCAAAGCAAGCAGGTGCTGTTTCTGTTCCTGTGGTCTATATGTCACCACAAGGGAAAACTTTGAATGAATCGGCAGTACAACAGTTTGTTGAATATGATGGATTGATTGTATTGTGTGGTCGTTATGAAGGGGTAGATGAGCGTTTAATCCAAAAATATGTTGATCAGGAATGGTCAATTGGAGATTACGTTTTATCTGGCGGTGAACTACCTGCGATGGTTTTATTGGATAGCATCATTCGGAGACTTCCGGGGGCGATGTCTGATGAGCAATCACATGTGCAAGACTCATTTGTGGATGGTCTTCTAGATTGCCCACAATATACTAAGCCAGATCATTTTGAAGGTTTGGGTGTGCCTGAGGTACTAAAATCAGGTCATCATGCAAATATTGAAAAATGGCGGTTTTTGCAACGTTTTCAACGTACACTTGAACGTCGACCTGAATTGGTTGAAACAGTTGAGTTGACTAAGCAGCAAAGAAAATGGCTAAAAGATTCGCAAAGTGACAAAAATTAATTTTGTTATCTATGTACATTTACAACAAGTATTTTACTTGAAGTAATTTAATAGACTCTTTATGTATTGAAGCGGTCAAGCATAAAGGGAAAGTCAATCGGGTCTATGCGCTTTAGCCTCTAGCCCCAGCGATGATCAGACCTCTTCTGACTCGCACAAATTGGAGATACCCCATGAGCGGTAAGCATCCTTTAGTACAAGCTGTAGAAAATGCTCAGCTTAAACAAGACATCCCAGCTTTTGCACCAGGTGACACAGTAGTTGTTCAAGTAAAAGTTAAAGAAGGCGACCGTGAACGTCTACAGGCTTTCGAAGGCGTTGTAATCGCTAAGAAAAACCGTGGTTTGAACTCTGCGTTCACAGTACGTAAAATTTCTAGCGGTGTTGGTGTTGAGCGTGTATTCCAAACTCACTCTCCAATCGTTGCTAAAATTGAAGTTAAACGTCGTGGTGACGTTCGTCGTGCTAAACTTTATTACCTACGTGAACTTTCTGGTAAAGCTGCACGTATTCGTGAAAAGTTACCAGCTCGTAAACAAGGTTAATTTTAGCCTTGCTTCGAAGCAGAAAAATGCGCCTTTTGGCGCATTTTTTATTTATAGACCTTGTAGTTTTAATCGATTTGCATGTTGACGGTAAACATCCACAGGATCTGGAGCAAAAATAGCTTTGAGTCCTAAAAATTGGTTAACTTCATCTAGATGATTCCAATTTAAATTATCACGAATAGTTTTTCCAAATTTTGCACTACAACGGCTAACAAGCCCATCATTATCTTGTCCTTTGTTTATTAATAAGCCAGTTATTCCTAGTGCTGAATCTAAATCAATTAAATTAGTTACTTGTCCGACGCCAGAAAAAGAATAGAAATATATACCATTTTGTTGATAGGCACCTTCACCACAAGAAGTTGTTGGCATGCCTAGTGGAAATTTTTTATTAAATTCTACTGATCCTGTAGTTGATAGACTTATTCCTGCTGCCAAAGAATCATGAGGAAGTTGGCTTGGTTTAAAGCCTTGTACGAGGGTGATAATACGTGAAAGCGTATTCATTAATGTGACAACAGGTGCTTCTAGAGCTGTATTCTGTACTGTTAAAACAGCATCTGCTACTGGTGAGCCTTTGTGTGGAGCAGAAATTGTAGTTAGTGATGCAACAAGATCGGGTCGAATACCAGCAACATAGCGAATAGTTGGTCCACCATGGGAATGACCAATAAGATTAACTTTTGGCTTTCCTGTAATGGCAATGATTTGTTCAACTTGTTGAATCAGTTGTTCACCACGTACTTCTGAAGAGTTTAATGGTGATACACGTGTAGCCCATACATTTGCCCCATTTTTCGCAAGATTAGGGAGAATTTGATACCAATAGTCAACTCCTGCAACATCAGTTCCTAATCTTGCAAAACCTGCCATTCCATGATTAAACACAATTGGGTATTTTGTTTGGGCATAGTTAGAAGTATGGAACCGTTGAGTGATTTGCTCAGCTGGTATGGCTTGTGCTGTATTAAAAATACTGCTGAGTAGTATTGAGCTTATTATTAATCTCATATAGGTCATCTTATATCCTTTTTTTTGTTTGGTTTTGTTAGTGATATGAGCACTTACTTCTACTGTTTTTATCAAATTAATACAAGATTATTTAGATGAATGGTCTTGAGAAATACGCAGATATTTTTGAGTATTTATTGATTCTTTTACTTAAAAGTTGATCTAAATTATTGAAATATTTTATTCATTTTTTCTATTAAATTAATTTTTAGTATAATTAGTTTGATTAAAATTAATATAGTGAAAATATTGTTTATGCTGGGAATGATAGGTAAAAGTGCGTGATTTCACACACTTTAAGATCTGTTTAATAAGCGAGAACCATTATTCAGAAAATGGTAAAGGTCTGCCTTTATCATATAATTTTTCAAAAGTTTCGAGTCTAAGTTGTTCTTGTGATGTCATAAAGTTTTGTTCTTTTAATTTCTGAATAGATTGATTTTTTGTTTCTTCAGATAAATTACTATTAAGAATTTGGCGACGGTTTTCTAAGTAATTATTAACGTTATTTTTCCATTTATTTTGTTGGAAGTCTAAGTTCTCTAAACGCTGAGTTGCTTCAGGTCCAACTAAATTTAAACGCATATTACGTATGTCATTAGCACTGCCACCTTTTGCTTTTATATCAGATGTTAGTTTTTGTAGATCTTCTAATTTATATAGTTGTTCTAAATTATTTTGCCAATCAATAGGTAGTTTGTTGAAAAGTTCTTTGAGCTTTTCAGCTTTTTCTGCTTCATTTAAATCTTGATTAGCAAAGATATCCATGCGATCTAAAGTATAGTTATGGTAAATATCTTCTGAACCAAATAAGCCTTTAATTTCTTGATATGAAAAAAATGTCTGTCGTAAAGTATTAAGACTAGTAAAAAGTGCTCTAAAATATTGTGGATCTGTCGATGTGGCTCCTACTGGTGCCTGTTGTTCACCTAATTTTAAGCGATACTCAAAATATCTATTCCATAGATCTAGGATTTGAGAGCGAGCAGGGTCTGTATATTGCTGTGAAATATAGGCTTTAAAATCATCTTTAATTTGATCTGTCTTTTTTTCACCGTATTGAGTAATAAAGTACTCAAAGCAATTTTTTGTTTGTTCATTGGTAATTAATTGATTATTGTTATTTAAGGTGAGTTGGCAATTAATTTGAGTGTCTTGTTGGCTAGCACTTGCAAAAATAGCAAGATTTTTTTGCGTATGATCTGGAGTGTTTTGATGTGCTAGGTCTTCTAAATTGATTGCAGATTTATTTTTGAGATGTTCATCTGGTTTTTTAGGTTTTAGAAAGTAAATTATTGAAAATATAATAAAAAAAGAAATTATTATCCCTGTCCAAAGATTCAATTTTTTCATTTTAAAAGTACCGAATGCTGTTTTTATGATCTTTAATTTGTGTGATTTATAACACGAAAAAATAGAGATTTTATTAAAAATTTGTAAATCAGCGGTACAGGTTGATACCATTAGCTCCAATCTATATTTACTGTTCTTCATTTTTATTTATGAAATCAAGTTCTTCTCCAAAAATACAGCGTCGTCATATCAGTGGTGTTTTTTTATTGAATAAACCATTGGGTATTAGTTCAAATGCTGCACTACAAAAAGTACGTTGGTTATACCGAGCACAAAAGGCTGGGCATACAGGGGCTTTAGATCCTTTAGCTTCTGGTTTATTACCAATATGCTTGGGAGAGGCAACAAAATTTTCTCACTATTTATTAGATTCGACGAAGCGCTATCAAACAACAGTAAAGTTAGGAAATAGTACAACAACAGGTGATGTTGAGGGTGAGGTGCTGTTAGAAAAGACAGTTCATCAACTAGATGAAGCAACAATTAAAGCGGTATTAGATCAATTTGTTGGAGATATTCAGCAAGTACCGCCAATGTATTCTGCTTTGAAAAAAGAAGGACGTCCTTTGTATGAGTTAGCTCGTAAAGGAATTGAAATTGAGCGAGAAGCCCGTCCAATTACGATTTATGCGATTGAATTATTATCTTTTACTGAAGATAGTATTACTTTAGATGTAACGTGTTCTAAAGGAACTTATATCCGCGTTTTGGGTGAAGATATTGCAAAAGCTCTAAATACATATGGTCATTTAATCTATTTACACCGTATTCAAACGGGACCTTTTGATTTAATTCCTGAATATACGATTGAATATTTAGAGAGTTTAACGGAAGAAGAGCGCGAAGCATTGTTATTATCTGTTTATTCTCCAATTGATCATTTCCCGAAAATACAAGCTCCTGAAGGACGTGCTGAATATTTCAGTCGTGGTATGGAAAGTAATATTGATCATGAAGCTGAAGCTCAGGTTTTGGTTTTTGAGGGTGATAAGTGCTTAGGTTTAGCTGAAATTACAGATAAGAAAAGATTAGTACCTAAACGTGTATTAAACTTATAATTCTCATCTATTAATAATTTATAGGATTTTCTCCCATGGAATTGGACATTATATTAAGCTTAATTTTCTTCGCCTTTTGTGCAGGTGCAATTGATGCAGCAGTTGGTGGAGGGGGCTTAATTCAAATTCCAGCAATCATGGGAGCAATGCCTCAACTTGCTCCAGCAACCGTTTTTGGAACCAATAAACTTTCTTCTATTTTTGGTACAGCTTCAGCGGCATGGGGTTTTCTTCGCAAAGTTAAGTTGCAATGGAAATTAATACTCGTCATTGCACTATGTGCATTTGTAAGCTCATTTTTTGGAGCTGCTTGTGTCCCATTGATTCCTAAAGAAATTCTAAAACCTTTTGTGTTGGTCATGTTGATCATCATTGCGATTTACACCTTAGTGAAAAAGCAATTTGGTCAGGTGCATGTACAGCAAGAATTAACGACAAAGATGTTAGTTCTAGCAGGTATTGGGAGTGTCATTATTGGTTTTTATGATGGCATTTTTGGACCAGGAACTGGCAGTTTCTTTATCTTCTTTTTCATTCGTTATTTACAAGTCGATTTTTTACATGCTTCTGCATTGTCTAAAATTGCAAACTTTATGACGAATTTTGCGGCATTAAGTTTCTTTATTCCAACTGGGCATGTGTTATTTGCGATTGGTTTTGCAATGGCTGCGGCAAATATTGTAGGTGCTTTGGTCGGGGTTCGTGCTGCTTTAAAATATGGAAGTGGTTTTATTCGTATTTTATTTTTAATTTTAGTCAGTATTTTGATTGTGCGCTTAAGTTATCAAATTGTGATGGGTATAAATTAAAATTGTAAGATCATAAAAAAGAGAGCTTAAGCTCTCTTTTTTTATTTAGATGAAGCCATTTTTTGCTTTTGAATAGAACTATATGTGACACCAATAGAAGCTGACATAATGCAAATTAATGCAATCCATTGCCAGAGAGCAATTTTTTCACCCAGTAAGATAAGCCCAGTTAATGCGGCTAATGCTGGAGATAAACTAGATAGCGTTCCATAGCTCGCCTTACTTAAGTGCTTTAATGCCTGTAAATCTAGTGCATAAGGAATGGCTGTTGCAAGAATAGCGATGGCAAGTGCTTTACCCCAATATTGAGTATCAATTAATAAAGGTGCATTGTTATAAAGACCAATAGGTAATAAGGCAATTGCTGAAATACTAATAGCAATAGTCAGCGCATGCATACCAATATTTTGCCTAATTACTTTTTGACCAAAATGAATATATAGTGCCCAAAAAAATCCTGCTGCTAATGCACAAACTGCACCAAATATTGAAAATTGATTTGAGTCTAAATTGCCCCAAGGCACCATTAATCCGATACCTAAAATGGCTAAAATGACCCAAATATATTCATTTTTATTTTTAATAGACAGTAAGGCTAAGCCAAGAGGGCCAATAAATTCGAGTCCTACAGCAATACCTTGAGGTAATTTCCCTAAAGACATATAAAACAAGATATTCATTAGACCTAGAGAAGCACTATATCCAATTAAATTTCGCCATTTTAAATAAGGTAGGCGAGATAAAATTTGCCATGAACGGAACATGACACAGACAATAATTGCGGCAAAAAATAATCTTAAAATTGTAACCGTAAGAGGGTCTAAAATAGCAATTAGTTGTTTAGCAAATGATGCACTAATTTGATAGGAGATCATGGAGATCACCATAAAAAGCACAGCAAGAAGTTGAGAATTTAGCATAAATGTCTAGTTGGGCAATAATGAAATTGCCGTCTTAATTTTTAGCTACAGTATAAATAAAAAATGATTTTATGTAGGTAGCATATCGGTAATGTTGGGTTAAGGATTTACAGATTTAGAAGTTTTACTTTCCAAGGCTTTTTTTGCTTGATGCGTGGTAAAGGTACAACCTATAGATGCACCAATAATAATGCTGAGCGCTAACCATTGTGTCCATAAAAGCTGTTCTTGTAAAAAGATAAAACCTGAAAGTGCTGCAATGGCAGGTTCTAGACTTGTTAATGTTCCAAATACAAGTGGTGTTAAGCTTCGTAAAGCAATCATTTCTAAGGAAAAGGGTAAGGCACTTGCTAAAATAGCTAAACCTAAAAAAATCCATAAATTTGAAACTTCAAATACAGAACTTGGCATTCCCATAAAAATAGCGATAGGCATAATACAAAGCATACCAACAAACATGCCTAAGCAAACCGTATGATTACCCGATACACCTGAGGGTTTTTGTCCTGCAACAATATATAAGGCCCAGCAGGCACCTGCGCTGAGTGCGAAGAATATACCGAGTGGATCTAAAGATTGTGCTGCTTGCTGAAATGGAAAGAGTAAAACCAAACCTAAAATAGCAAGACCGACCCAAATAAAATCGTACTTTTGTCGTGCGTGATAAAGTGCAACACCTAAGGGTCCAATAAATTCAAAAGAAACAGCAATACCTAATGGTAAACGTTCAATTGAAAGATAAAACAGAAGATTCATTCCTGCTAGGGCAATACCATAGCTAACAATGGCGTTCCAATTTACTTGTTTGAATTGAACAGTCCAGATTCTAAAAATAATTGCCAATACAAATGCACCTAAAAAAAGGCGCATTGCAGATACAGTTATTAGTGGGAAATGTTGAAATAAAATTTTAGCAAGTGAGCCACTACTTTGCATGCTGATCATTGCAATGAACAATAAAATCAGTGCTTGAATATGTGGTTTACTTTTTATCATTGTTTAAATCTTAATTTATAACAGGATTGCTTTTCGTAGCGGGAAAAGCAATCGCTGAAAATGTTGTTATTTAATAAACAAAAAACCACAGCACGAATGCTGTGGTTTTTAATATAAATGTTATTTAGAACAATACGCGTACACGAATTGTACCTTCAACATGATGAAGAGTATCTAGCGCTTCTTGAGATGCAGTCGCATCAACATCCATTACTAAGTAGCCTACATCACCTTTAGTCATTAATGACTGACCAGAGATGTTGATGCCATGTTCAGCAAATAAGTTGTTAATTTTAGAAAGAACACCTGGAATGTTTTTGTGGATGTGAAGTAAACGGTGTTTACCTTCAGTCAACGGTAATGCAATTTCAGGGAAGTTCACTGCAGATAAAGTCATACCTTTATCTGAATAAGCAACAAATTTTTCAGCAACTTCTAAACCAATGTTTGCTTGAGCTTCCATTGTTGAACCACCAACGTGAGGCGTTAAAATCACGTTATCTAAGCCGCGAAGTGGAGAAACAAATTCTTCACCATTTGCTTTTGGTTCTTTAGGGAATACGTCAACCGCTGCACCAGCAATATGACCAGATTTAATTGCATCAGCAAGATCTTCAATCACAACACATGTACCACGTGCTGCGTTAAGGAAGATTGAACCTGCTTTCATTTTTGCAAATTGATCTTTACCGAAGAAGTTACGAGTAGACGGAACATCTGGTACGTGTAAAGTTACAACATCAGCATTTGCAAGAAGTTCATCTAAAGAACCAACTTGGCGTGCATTACCCATTGGAAGTTTAGTCACAGCATCATAATAAATAACGTGCATACCTAAACTTTCAGCAAGAACAGAAAGTTGCGAACCAATAGAGCCGTAACCAACAATACCTAAAGTTTTACCACGTGTTTCAAATGAACCGACTGCCGATTTTTCCCATCCACCACGGTGACAAGATGCAGATTTTGCAGGTACGCCACGAAGAAGAAGAATTGCTTCAGCAAGTACAAGTTCAGCAACTGAACGTGTGTTTGAATAAGGTGCGTTAAATACTGGAATACCACGAATCATGGCAGCATTTAAATTCACTTGGTTTGTTCCAATACAGAAACAACCAACAGCGATCAATTTATTCGCTGCTTCAAAGATTTCTTCAGTTAATTGAGTGCGCGAACGAATACCAACGAAATGTGCATCTTTTATCGCTTCTTTCAACGCTTCACCCTCAAGCGCAGTTTTACGATAATCGATATTGGTATATCCAGCAGCATTTAATGTGTCGACAGCATTTTGGTGAACGCCTTCTAACAACAAGAAACGAATTTTATCTTTAGGAAGTGAAAGATGTTGGCTCATTACGGCTCCGCTACAAAGGCCAAATTTGGTGGCAACATCATAGCACATGAACTGAGCTTATATACATTTCCTTTATGGTGTTCAACAAAGGTATTTTGATTAATATATATCAAGACTTCTGATATTTGGTCTAACTAACTGTGTAATTTACAAGGCGACATTATCAAAACACGATTTTCTGCGGGATCTGTTAAAAATGGCTTATAATACGGCCTTGTGAAAATACAACTTAAAAAAATGATGGTTTTATCTTCATGAACAGGCTATAAATTAAGATGTTTTCAATGTGCATTTTTTATTGAAACACATTGATTTTTAGCTAAAAAAACTACTTGTTTACTTCTTGCAAGGTCTGAAAACGATGAACGCTCCAGTCGCTTTAACCCCAGAGTTATTGACTCAATTAACTGCAATTGTTGGTGAAAACCGTATTAAAACAGATGCGGATAGCCTCCAAAATTGGGGACGTGACCACACTAAGCACTTTGATCCAAATCCATCAGTCATCGTTTTTCCATCATCCACTGAACAAGTTCAAAGCATTGTTAAGCTTGCGAACCAGTTTAATGTTGCAATTACACCAAGTGGTGGACGTACAGGTTTATCTGCTGGTGCGGTTGCTTCAAATGGCGAAATTGTTGTTAGCATGGATAAAATGAACCAAATTTTGGAATTTTTCCCAGCTGACCGTATGGTTCGTGTTCAAGCAGGTGTTGTGACTGAACAGCTTCAAAACTATGCAGAAGAACAAGGTATGTATTATCCAGTTGATTTTGCATCTTCTGGTTCATCACAAATTGGTGGCAACATTGGTACCAATGCAGGTGGTATTAAAGTAATTAAATATGGCATGACGCGTAACTGGGTATTGGGTCTTACAGTAGTAACAGGTAAGGGTGATATTCTACGTTTAAATAAAGGCATGATTAAAAATGCCACAGGTTATGCACTTCAACATTTATTTATTGGTGGTGAAGGTACATTAGGCTTAGTGACTGAAGCAGAAATTAAACTTGAACGTCAACCACATGACTTACAAGTAATGGTATTAGGCGTACCTGATTTTGATGCAATCATGCCTGTACTTCATGCTTTCCAAAAGAAAATTGATTTAACTGCATTTGAATTCTTTGGTGAACTTTCAATGCAGAAGGTTCTAGCAAATGGTCATGTACAACGTCCATTTGAAACTGAATGTCCATTTTATGTTTTACTTGAATTTGAAGCACCATATGAGCCAATTATGGATGCGGCAATGGAAATCTTTGAGCATTGTATGGAAGAAGGTTGGGTGCTTGATGGCGTAATGAGCCAAAGCTTAGACCAACTTCATAGCTTATGGCGTTTACGTGAAGACATTTCAGAGTCAATTGCACCATTTACACCATATAAAAATGACATTTCAGTACTCATTACTCACGTACCTGCATTCATTAAAGAAATTGATGCAATTGTGAGTGAAAACTATCCTGATTTTGACATTTGTTGGTTTGGTCATATTGGTGACGGTAACTTGCATTTAAATATTTTAAAACCTGAAAACTTAAGCAAAGATGAATTCTTTGATAAGTGTCAGCATGTAAATAAATATGTGTTTGATACGGTTAAAAAATATGATGGTTCAATTTCGGCAGAACATGGTGTTGGTATGACTAAAAAACCATATTTAGGTTATACACGTTCTGAAGAAGAAATTGGCTATATGAAAGCATTGAAAGAAGTGTTCGATCCAAATGGGATTATGAACCCAGGTAAATTATTTGACTTAAAATAAGTTTATTTAATTTGTTCGTTTAATTTTTCGAAAGCTTTCGAAAAAGATAAAAAAGGCATAATATTTTCATTGTGCCTTTTTTTATTTTAAATTTTTATTATTACAAGGAAAATAGTCATGCTAAAAAAAATGATGATATTCATGACAGGTACTGCATTACTTGCAGGATGTGCGACTACACAAAAAGTGATGTCTACACTTGAAACACCTATAGAAACGGTAGCGAATACACCTTTAGAACAGGTTTTAGAATTACAACCTGAGTTAAAATCGGAATTGACCAATACTGAAATCCGTCAGGTTTTTAATGCAGTTGAATCTCCAAATGTTGCACAAGTTATGGTGCTTCAAGCAGGCTTGTTAGATGATTCGGTCAATGCAATTCGTACGACTTATCGTTTTAAGCTGAATCAAAATGAGCTTTGGCAACAAATTGATAAAGTGACTGAATATAAGTGTGCCCGAGGCGAAAATACAAAATCATTTCAGAAGAAGTTATGTCGTTAATATTGATTGATATTTAAAGCAATTTTCGTTAAAAGCGTATCTAAGGGATACGCTTTTTTATTGGGCTTAATTGTTGTAATAAATATTCCAGTTAAAAAGATTTTTTACATCATGATTTGACAAAAATAATAAAGAATAGAGAAAAAAGAAAGGCTATTGTGATTTACTAATCTTATTGAGGGCAATGGACTAATGAAAAAGCGCGTAGGGATTATCTTTGGTGGGAAATCAGCTGAACATGAGGTTTCTTTACAATCTGCAAAAAATATTGTTGAGGCAATTGATAAACAACGATTTGAGGTTGTTTTAATTGGAATTGATAAGCAGGGTGCATGGAAAATTTTTGAACAAGAACATTATATTGAAAATGATAATAATCCTAGGCTGATTGCCATTAATGATGCGGGTCATGATCTACAAATACAATTTCGAACCGATGAAAATAAATTTCTAGAACAAAGAAAAGAGGGAATTTCTCAGTTGTCTTCCATTGATGTGATATTTCCTATTATTCATGGCACATTGGGGGAGGATGGTTTTCTTCAAGGGATGATGAATATACTAGATATTCCTTACGTTGGATGTGATGTTTTAAGTTCTGCTTTGTGTATGGATAAAGATATTTCAAAGCGGTTATTATTGGCAGCAGGTATACCGGTTACCCCTTATATTGCAATACATGCTTACCAGCGTAATCAACTTTCATTTGAGAAAATTCAAGATAAATTAGGACTACCTATTTTTATTAAGCCTGCAAATCAAGGCTCTTCTGTTGGAATTAGTAAAGTAGAAAATTCTCAAGAATTTGAAAAAGCGATTGAAACTGCATTCCTTTATGATGAAAAAATACTGATAGAAAAATTTGTGAATGGGCGTGAAATTGAATGTGCTGTTTTGGGAAGTAGTGCACATCCTACAGCAAGTGTTTGCGGTGAAATAGAAATACAAAGTTCTTTTTATTCATATGATGCCAAATATATTAATAGTGAAGCTTCACGTATGGTAATTCCTGCAAAAATTTCCGAGGAATTAAGTGAAAAAATACGTCAGCAGTCAATTCAAGCTTTTCAGATATTAGGCTGCTCTGGATTGGCTAGAATAGATTTTTTTCTCACAGAAAATAATGAGATTTATCTTAATGAGTTAAATACATTACCGGGTTTTACCCATAAAAGTATGTATTCTAAACTTTGGGAAAAGAGTGGATTAAGCTATTCAGATTTAATTTCAAAATTAATTGATTTAGCAATAGAAAGATACACTGAATTAAAAAAATTTAGAAATATTTGATTTAGACGATAATGCTTTCCCCCCTCTATATACAGAGGGGAAATAATCAAAAATTAAGGTCGAACCCCTTCAGGGTGTCTATACCAACTTTCAATAAATAATGCAGCTGCAATACTATCTGCCGAAACTTTTTTACGACCTTGCGCTTGATAGCTTTCCAACTCACCGCGAGCTTCACGTGTTGTTAAACGCTCATCGACCATCAACGTTTCAATATTGGTTTGATGGCGCAAACGTCGTGCAAACTTACGTGCACGTGCAGAAAGTTCAGATTCAGTTTCATCCATATTTAAAGGCAAACCGACTAAAAACAAGTTAGGCTGATACTGCTTTACAATTTTTAAAAGTTCATCCCAATTTGGAATACCATCTTTCATTGGAAATAACACAAGAGGGTTGGCACTTTCAATCAATGATTGACCCACTGCCATTCCCATTTTTTGTGTGCCAAAGTCAAATGCCATAATCATTTGAGCTGAATTTACATCAGGCATGTCCGATCTCAGAAGAAAGCCAAGTACGATCTATGCCCATTTTTTTATAGGCTGCATCCCAGCGATCGTCATAAGGAAGATTAAAAATTAAATCCATGTCGGCATCACAAACCAGCCAGTCTCCACGAGACATTTCTTGCTCTAATTGGTTTTTTCCCCAACTCGCATAGCCTAACGCAATTTGATAGCGACCAACACCTTCATTATGTGCAATTGCATCTAAAATATCTTTAGATGTGGTTATACAGATGTTTTCTCCAACGGCAATTGAAGAATGCCAAGTCGGTTGTCCTGTATGTAGAACAAAACCCGCTTCAGGGCGTAAAGGACCACCTTGTAAAACCTCATGCGGATTGACATGATCTGCTTCAATATCTAAGTCATTTAATAATTCTTTTACTTGAATGCCAGCAGGGCGATTAATAATAATTCCTTGAGCGCCATCTTCATCATGACGTGCTAAATAAATGACTGTATTTGCAAAGAAATCATCATCCATATTAGGCGGAGCAATGAGACAACGATGTGTCAGATATTGTTTGGTCACCTAATTATTTCTCCTTATAGATCTGCTTCATTTTAGGTAGATATTTAATCAAAATACTAGACAAACTCAGCTTCAACAATCAATTTTTATAAGAATGTGGCTGGAGAGCGTATTAAAAATAAATTAAATGTGTTTTGTTTGTCTTAATTGGTTTAAAAAGATGAAAATTATGATTTTATCAATATGATTGGATTTTAAATTATAGTTAGCTTTTATTTTATACCGTATGAATTACTGTTTAAACTTAAAATAGCATTTTTTATAGGGAATACCAATGTTTAAAGTAACAAAGACTTTCGCATTGTGTGGTCTTGCATTCTTGGGCGTTTCCAATGTTTATGCAAATCATGCTGATTTGGAAAAATTTGAACAGCAGATTATTCAGAAATATAAAAATAGTGATTATTTTGCAGTGAATGGAGAAATAGAAGAAGCAATATCAAATAAAATCTCACAAGATAGTTCAAGCTTGACTTATGAATTTTCAAATTTACAAAAAAATAATTATGTAAGTATTAAATATTCACCTGATAAAAAACTTAAATTTTATACCTTTGATGTATCGGGTGGTGGAACGATGGGGGAATGGTATTCAGATGTGCAATATAAAACGAATAATGTGATTCATGTTGATGAATTTACAGCAGGTTCAATTTTAGATATTAAACAAGTCAATATAGGAAATAAAACTATTTATTTGATTCAAAGCTATTATAAAGGGGATAGTTGTCATGGACTTTATAATTTACGCGCTGTAGAAATTGGTTCAAAACAGCTATTAAAAGCTTATGTTTTTGAAGATAAAAATAAAAAAAGCCATGAAATTGATGTCGAATATGATTGTCATTATGATCAGGATCGAAGTAGTGCATCGAGCTATTTCCGTATTCATCCTAAAACAATAGATGTGATGTTATTAAATGAAAATTTCATCCCACAAAATAAATATTTGCGTTATAGCCTAGGAAAAACAGGTTATCGCTATACAGGTATTGTGAAATAAAAAAAGACATATCTGTGGATATGTCTTTTTAAATTCAAAGTAAAATTAACTCAGTTTCAATTCAGTTAAATTTAAATTCAAAACTAAATTTAGTGTTGAAACTTGAGTTGTCTTAATTGTTTTGCATGCTGAAGGGTGGTTTCATTAATTTCAATTCCACCTGTCATACGTGCTAATTCTTGAATTCGATCATCTTCTTCAAGTGCAAAAATAGTACTACTTGCAGGATCTGTTTGACGCTTTTTCACCAATAAATGTTGATCAGACTGAGCTGCAACTTGTGCTTGATGGGTAATACATAAAATTTGTACGTGTTCTGCTAAACCTGCAAGCAAACGACCCACAATTTCAGCTGTACCTCCACTAATACCAACATCAATTTCATCAAAGACTAAAACTTCAGATTCAGTTTTTTCAGCATTCATGACTTGCATGACTAATGCAATACGAGATAATTCACCACCTGAAGCTACACGTGCTAAAGGTTGTGCTGGAATGCCTTTGTTGGCAGTAAAGAGCAATTGAATAAAACTTAAACCTTCACTAGATGCTTGCTCAAGTGGTTCAAATTTAAATTCAAAGTGTGCTTCAGGAAGTGCAAGTTGTTTGACTTGTTCTGTGAGTTGTTTTGCTAAAGGCGTTGCTGCTTCACGTCGAATTTGATCAAGATATTCAGCTTTGGTAATAAAATCTTGATAAGAAACTTCAACTTGTTCTGCAAGTGTTTCTGGATCTTCAAGTTGATGAAGCTGTTCTAATTCAGTTTGCCAGGATTCATATTCTTGCTTTAGATTTTCTGGTTGTGTGCGGTATTTACGTGCTAAACGATGGAAAAGCTCAAGATGAGTATTTAGCTCTTCCATGCGTTCAGGATCAAAACTCTGACGATCTATAAACTGACGTAAGTTAGCCGTTGCATCATCTAATTCGCTTTGTGCATTGAGCAGTGAGTTATAAATTTCAGAAAGTTGTTCACTACGTCCTGAATGCGATTCAATGCGTTTTAAAATGGAAGATAATTCTTGATTAATATTTTGTTCAGCATCATCAAGCGCAGCTAAGCCATAACCACAATCTTGCATGATATGTTCATGATGGCTGAGGCGATCAAACTCTTGTTCAATCTCTTTGTAATCGATTTGAACAAGTTCTTCAAGTTCTTCAAGCTGTAATTCAAGTGTCTCGATGCGTTGTTTACGTGTTGCTTGAGCATCTAATGCTGCTTGATGCTGGCGAATATCTTTTTGCCATTTGCTATAAGCATTTCTGACTGCTTGGGCAGGTTCATAGAAGTTGCAGTAACGGTCTAGCCAGTGTTTTGGATAAGGGGGTTCAAGTAATTGTTGTTGGCTATGTTGGCTATAAAGTTGTACCAATAAACGCCCAAGTTCTTTTAGTTCAGATAAACTACTTGGACGACCATTAATCCATGCTTTACTTCGACCAGTTGCAAAAATCACACGACGTAAATGAATTTCACCAGATTCATCATCTAGCTCATGCTCTTTTAGCCATTGTTCTTCTGCAGATGCTTCTTGATAGCTAAAAGTTGCCGTTACATCTGCTTTATCTGAGCCATAGCGGACATAGTTGGTATCTGTTCTTTCACCTAGGCATGCGGAAAGAGCATCGAGTAAAAGAGATTTACCTGCACCCGTTTCACCCGTTAAAACATTGAAACCTTTATCAATGTCGAGGGCTAAGTGGTCGGCTAAAGCAAAGTTAATCAGAGTTAAATGTGTCAGCATAAACGCATCCGAACTGCGAAAAGTTTGAGTTAAGGGTCATTCAGTATTGTTGTTACAAACTAACTTATATTCGAAATTGACTGAAAACCCAATGATTTTATCGCAAAATTAAAGTCGAAGATAAAATAATTATATTCACTTCTATCAAGATAGAATGAATTTTATTTTTTTGAAATGTTAATTTGCCATAAATTTGTTGAATTGTGGAATAAATATTGCTGTATAAAAGTATGTAAAACGCGTTTACCAAAATATACATTTGTTGTTTTATCGGTCTGTATAAAAGTTATTTGTGATTCGGCTAAACTTGATTTAGACTCTCGAAAATTGCAATTAAATTAGCAGATATAAGGTACAGTTTGTGAGCGTTTTGTGGTGAACAGTTCATCTTCTGTAAACGTATATCAATGAACGATTTTTTGGCATGGATTGATTGGCTTTAAGAAATATTTTGTATTTCTCAATCATATAAATAAAAAGTGTTATCTGGAGAATAAGCATGTCAGCTCAGTTTGATCATGTATCAGTGGTAAAAAAATCAAATGTTTACTTTGGTGGTTTATGCATTAGTCATACTGTTCAATTTGAAGATGGTACTAAGAAAACTTTAGGTGTTATTTTACCGAGTGAAAATGCTTTAACTTTTGAAACTCATGTACCTGAACGTATGGAAATCATTTCAGGTGAATGCCGTGTCATTATTGCAGATAGTGAAGAAAGTGAATTATTCCGTGCAGGTCAATCATTTTATGTTCCTGGGAATAGCCGTTTTAAAATCGAAACAGATGATGTTTTAGATTATGTTTGCCATTTAGAAGGCTAAGATATCCATCTACATCAAACAAAGAATTTTTAACCTGAATCGGTTAAACTAGTCTTTGAGCATAAATCCTGTGAAGTTGGCTTTGCAGGATTTTTCTTTTTCTTTGTATTAGTTAATTAGAGGTCGTTCATGGCTAAACCTGAATATTATTATGGCGTTCACTCAGTGGAGTCATTGTTAGAGCTTGAGCCTGAGCGTGTTCTTACTTTATTTACATTGAAAGGTCGTGATGATCATCGTTTAAAGCGTGTTTTAGAATTGGCAGAGCCTTTTGGTGTAAGCGTGCAACAAGCGAGTCGTGACAAGTTAGAGAAGCTTGCAGGCTTACCGTTTCACCAAGGGGTTGTAGCGGCTGTTCGAGCACATCCAACATTAAATGAACAAGATTTAGAACTTTTATTAAAAACTTCAAATCAGCCATTATTGTTGGCACTTGATCAAGTGACAGATCCACATAATTTAGGCGCATGTATTCGTACTGCTGCTGCGATGGGTGTCGAAGCTGTTATTGTGCCACGTGATCGTTCGGCAAGCTTAACGCCAACAGCGCGTAAAGTTGCTGCTGGTGGTGCTGAAAAAGTGAAATTTATTCAGGTAACAAATTTGGCACGTACTTTAGGTCAAATTAAAGAAGAGTTTAATGTACGTGTTGTTGGCACAATGCTTGATGACAAAGCATTACCTATTCAAAACTTCGACTTTACAGGTACACCTGTATGTGTGGTGATGGGTGCTGAAGATACTGGATTACGTCCAATTACACAGTCACAATGTGATCAGACTGTATTTATTCCAATGGCAGGAAATTTGCAAAGTTTAAACGTGAGTGTTGCAACTGGAATGGCATTGTATGAAGCATGTCGTCAGCGTAATGTTTAAGTTGTATATAGCTTATTTTGAAAGTATCTAAATCATGACATCAAAAACTCAAGGTTATTTGTACGTTCTTATTACAATGTGTATTTGGGGCGGTTTTACAATAACTTCGAGGCTAAGTGTGAAATGGCAAATTGAAGTGTGGGATTTAACCGCGCTTCGTTTTTTATTGGCGTTTTGTATTTTAATGCCAATTTTAATTTGGAAAAAAGACACTGCATTTTTATGGAAAAAAGAACCATTTATTTTGGCTCTAATAGGCGGTGTTATTTATTGTTTAACGGCTTATAGTGCTTTTAAATATGTACCTGCTGCGCATGCAGCTATTTTTTTGAATGGTTGTATTCCACTTTGTACAGCGGTTGCTGGTTTTCTTTTATTTAAACAACCTTTTGATCGACATACATGGTTAAGTCTTATCATTATGCTGATTGCTATTACAGCAATGAGTGCGTTGATGTATCAAGAAACGGGTGTTGCCTTTGGCTTTGGTGATTTGTTGTTCACTTTAAGCGCCATGTGGTGGGGGATTTTTACCGTTCTTTTAAGACAATGGAAATTGTCTGCGTGGCATGCAATGTCAGGTGTTGCAATTTGGTCAGCACTAATTTATTTACCTGTATATTTATTATTTTTACCTAAAAATTTAACAGCACCGGAACCCATGCACTTGTTTTCACAAGTCATTTTTCATGGCATTTTTGTGGTGATTATTGCGACCTTGACCTATGTAGAAGCCATTAAAAGATTAGGTGCATTTAAGACGGGTAGTATTGTGACTTTAGCACCATTTATTGCTGCTGTTTTGGCTGTGCCATTATTGGGTGAGCCATTAAGCTTTGCGATTATTTGTGGTTTATTTGGTATGGGGATTGGTGCATTACAACCTTGGCGTTGGTTTGCACAAAAGAAATTACATCATTAATCATGAGTTTTACACTACATTATGATGAATACTGTTGCGCCATTGCTAAGTATTTTTCATGTAATGGCTGTAACTTCTCATACAAATGTTCTAGTTGACCATCATTTAATACAACATCATTTGCAAGTTTCTGTTTTTCTTGGCGAGGCATTTGTGCTGAAATAATTTTTTCAATTTGTTCTATATTTTGTTCATCACGTTGTGAAGCTCTTTGAATTTGTAATTCTTCTGATGCATCAATTAATAACGTATGTTGAGCAAGTTGATACTGATTAGTTTCAAATAAAAGCGGAGATACGAGAATGACATAAGCGCTTTGAGCATTTTGTAATTGTTGAATGATAGATGCACGAATAGCAGGATGTGTAATATTTTCTAAAGTTTTTCGTGCTGTTGGATTTTGAAAAATATGTTCACGTAAAGCACGTCGATTGAGTTCTCCATTTTCGAGTAAAACCCAATCTCCAAATGTTTGATGAATTTGAGCTAAAGCAGGTTGCCCCAATTCAACGATTTCTCTTGCAACAATATCGGCATCTACAACTACAATATTCTGAGATTCAAACCATTGGCTTGCAGCTGATTTACCACTTCCGATACCACCTGTTAATCCCAAAATAAAGCGCATATATTTCCTTAGTAACTTAAATAAAATGTCATGATTGAATCACCCCATAAAAATGCGATCCATCCAGCAATAGCAATATATGGTCCAAATGCGAAAGGCAAATTTTCTTTGCGTACTTTCATTAGAACTATGCCAATAATAGCACCAATAAAAGAAGAAAGAAGAATAATCAGGGGGAGGTATAAAGGACCTAGCCATGCGCCAAGTGCAGCAAGAAGCTTAAAGTCACCATATCCCATGCCTTCCTTACCTGTAATCAGCTTAAAAATATAATAAACGATCCAAAGACATAAAAAACCAACAATATAACCCCAAATTGCAGCGCTGGGAGATGTGTAAAGTGAAAAACTATTGATGGCTAAACCCAAGCCTGCCAAGGGGAGGGTGAGGTGATCAGGTAACAGTTGTGTATCAAAATCAATGAAGCTAAGCGCAAGAAGAAAATAGGTCAGTACTAAACCAAAAAGCATTTGTACACTTGGACCATAAATATAGACTACAGTTAAGGCACAAATGGCTGTAAGCATTTCAATACATGGATAACGCCAACTAACTTTATATTTGCAATATGCACACTTGCCAAGTAATACCATCCAACTGATTACAGGAATATTGTGATACCAATGAATAGCGTGATGACAATGTGGACAAGTAGACTTAGGATGACTCAATGTTAATTTTTTTTGGTCAATTATAGGTTGTTCCGGATGTAATAAAAGCTGACATTCCTGATGCCACTCTTGTTCCATTATTTTAGGTGTGCGATAAATCACAACGTTTAAGAAGCTACCAATACATAAGCTAAAAATCCCAACTGCAATATAAAGTGCAGTTGGGTGTGTCATAAAATACTGAATAAAATTTTCCATTAAAGTACAGATCCCATTTGGAAAATTGGTAAGTACATTGCAACCACTAAA
Source organism: Acinetobacter equi (assembly GCF_001307195.1). Taxonomy (NCBI): domain Bacteria; kingdom Pseudomonadati; phylum Pseudomonadota; class Gammaproteobacteria; order Moraxellales; family Moraxellaceae; genus Acinetobacter; species Acinetobacter equi. The sequence continues at coordinate 1,187,686 of NZ_CP012808.1, forward strand.
CCTCCAATCAAAATGCCTAAAATCACCATGATAAAAGGCTCCATCATTGATGTTAGACCATCTACAGCATGATCAACTTCATTTTCATAATAGTTTGCGACTTTATCTAGCATGTCATCTAATGCGCCAGATTCTTCACCAATAGCCACCATTTGAATTGCCATAGTAGGAAATTTTTCTGTTCTACGCATCGCAAATTGGAGCTGCTGACCTGATGCAACATCTTCTCTTATTTTAAGTACAGCATCTTCATAAACATGATTATTGGTCGCACCTGCAGTAGACTCTAAAGCATCTATTAATGGGACACCAGCTGAAAATGTTGTAGAAAGTGTACGGCTATAGCGAGCAATAATGGCTTTATAAATCAGGCTTCCGAAAATAGGCATTTTAAGTACAAAACGATCTAAAAAATATTGAAATTTAAGACTTCTTCTTTTTGCTTGTATAAAAATAATCAGCGTTAAAATCATTCCAATAAGAAGAAAGAGCCAAAAACTTTGAAACCATCGGGACATACCGACCACCATTTTAGTAAATGCTGGAAGATCTGCACCAAATGAAGCAAAAAGCTCTTCAAAAACAGGAATGACTTTAATCATAAGCACAATGGTTACGGCTATAGCTACAACCAGTACCGTTGCTGGATATTTAATGGCTTTTTTAATTTTTTGTTTAAGAATTTCACTCTTTTCTTTGTAAAGTGCAACACGATCTAGCATAGTTTCGAGTGAGCCAGATTGCTCTCCTGATTCAATAAGTGAACAAAATAATTTATCAAAATATTGAGGATACTTTCTTAGTGCTTCTGCAAAAGTATGTCCACCTTCGACATCACCTTTAATATTTAAAACAACTTCACGCATAGAAGGATTATCTAAACCTTCAGCAACAATTTCAAAGCCTTGTACGAGAGGTACGCCAGCTTTCATCATGGTAGCAAGTTGTCGTGTGAAAACAGTAATATCGAGGGTAGAAACTCGTTTTTTTATCAGATTGTCGAGTACATTTTTTTTCTTTTCTCGAATTGATTTAACACTTATTCCTTGTTTTCTTAAAGTTACTTTTGCGAGGTTAATATTTCGAGCAGGAAGCTCTCCTTTTAGTTTGATCCCCTTGCGATCCACGCCTTCATAAATATATGTTGGCATCATCTGATTTTTTTTGATTGCCATAAGTCTTGTCCTTTTTATTATCTATTATTCACTTGTAATACGGTTTATTTCTTGGAGTGAGGTAATTCCTTGCATTGCTTTGAGTAGCCCAGAGCGTCTTAAATTTTGAAACCCAGATAGTTGTGAAGCTTCCGCAATTTGTATCGAATTACAATCTTCCATAATGAGTCGTGAAATTTCAGGCGTCATTTTCATCACTTCATAAATGCCAATTCGACCTTTATACCCATCATGGCAAGCAGAGCAACCATTTGCATCATAGAGTTGGAATGTCGGATTTTGTATATCTTCTTCTGTAAACCCCATTTCTAATAAGCTTTGAAATGGAATATTGATTGGTCTTTTACATAGATGGCAAAGCCGTCTTGCTAATCGTTGTGCAATGACTAAATTGACTGAAGTTGCAATATTAAATGAAGGTACACCCATATTTCTTAAGCGTGTTAATGTTTCAGGAGCACTGTTAGTGTGTAATGTTGACATCACCATGTGACCAGTTTGGGCAGCTTTAATTGCAATTTCAGCTGTTTCTAAATCTCGAATTTCTCCGACCATAATAATGTCGGGATCTTGTCGTAGAAAGGAGCGTAATGTAGTTGCAATTTCAGCTGTTTCTAAATCTCGAATTTCTCCGACCATAATAATGTCGGGATCTTGTCGTAGAAAGGAGCGTAATGTAGTTGCAAACGTTAACCCAACTTTTTGATTTACATTGACTTGATTGATTCCTTCTAGGTTGATTTCAATAGGGTCTTCTACAGTAGAAATATTGACTTCTTCTTGGTTGAGAATACTGATTCCTGTGTAGAGTGAAACAGTTTTTCCTGAACCTGTTGGGCCCGTTATTAGCAACATTCCTTGAGGTTTGCTTAGTGCTTCCAAAAATAAAGCTTTTTGATCTGGCTCGTAACCTAAAGAATCAATACCCATCATTGCACTAGATGAATCTAGTATTCTAAGCACTAATTTTTCACCATATAGGGTAGGTAACGAATTTACCCTGAAGTCAAATGCTTTATGTTTAGAAAGTTTAAGTTTGATTCGACCATCTTGAGGAATACGTTTTTCTGAAATATCCATTTGGGACATGATTTTTATACGTGAAGCCAAGCGTGTTGCTAGTTGTAGTGGTGGTGTTGCAATTTGCCTTAAAACACCATCAATTCGATATCGAACACGATAAATTTTTTCATAAGGTTCGAAATGTAAATCAGAGGCTCCAATTCGAATTGCATCAACAAGCAATTTATTTACATATTTAACAATAGGGGATTCATCTTTTAAAATATCATCTTCAGTTGGTGTGGTTTTTTGGGTGTCATCACTGATTTCTAAATCAAAGTCATCATCGAAGTTAAATATCTCTTCACCACTATAATGTTGTTCTATTAATTTTTTAAGTTTGTCATATTCAACAATAATCGCCTCAATATGCATTTGGCTGCTAAAGCGAATTGCTTCTATTGCTGTAATGTTTGTTGGATTTGCTGTAGCTACATATAAAATGTTTGCTCGCCTAAAAATAGGCAAGATTTTGTATTTAGTGATTATTTTATCATTTACAGAGTCTTTAATAATTAATGATGAATCATAAGCATCTAAATCAAATAAAGGATCACCGAACTCATGAGAAATTGCTTTGGCAATATCGAGTGGGTGAATATGATGGTTTTGGATTAAATAAGGAACGATATCTTGGTCTAGTTGTTTAGCTGTTTCAATTGCAGATAACATATGTTCTGCATCGATCATTCCTTTCTCAACAAGTTGCCGAATAAAACCGGTAAACTTCGGTATAGATTGCATGCGTGATCCTTTATAATTATCTATATCTTTAAATTATTCATTATTCGATTAACAAAATTATACTTTTCTTTAACAAAAAAACCATATAAAAGTTTGATACTACTGAATATATCTTGATTTTTGTTGTGATAGAATTAACAGAATTTTTTTAATAAATGAAAAAATTTAAATGCATTTTCAAATTATTTTTTCAAAATCTAGAAATATATATTTTTTTAGCAGAAATTAAATTTACGTGTAGAATGTGCGCAATTGAAAAATAGTTTTGTGTGAGTTACATATGTCGGGGTCGACGATTACACCTTGGGTTGTAGGTAATTGGAAAATGAATCCAATAAAAGCCGATGCACTACAACTTGTTGAAAATTTCAAACATTTATTGCAAACAAACCCTATCGATGAAAATAAATGCCATTTAGGGATTGCACCAATTTCAATAGCGTTACCAATGGTGCAAGCTAATTTTTCATCGGCAAATCGAGCTATTTATACAGTTGCTCAAGATGTTTCTAAAGTAGCAGGAACAGGTGCCTATACAGGTGAATTAAGCGCAGAGCTATTAGTTGATAGCCAAATTCATTATGTATTAATTGGGCATTCAGAACGTCGAGAGTTTTTTGCTGATGATGCTGCAGCATTAAAGAAAAAAATAGGCAATGCATTAAATGCAGGAATGACTGTAATTTATTGCGTAGGCGAAAGTTTGGAGCAACGTGAAGCATGTCAAGCTGAAACTGTTGTGTTGCAACAAATTTGTGACATTGCTTCTGTAGTTGAATCTGAGCAATGGGAAAAAATAGTCATTGCTTATGAACCAATTTGGGCAATTGGTACAGGAAAAACAGCTTCTCCTGAAGATGCGCAAGCTATGCATGCTAAGATTAGAGAAGGGTTGACTCAAATTACTGCCAAGGGCGCAAATATTGCCATTTTATATGGTGGTAGTGTTAAACCTGAAAATGCAGTAGAGTTAGCAGCCTGTCCAGATATTAATGGTGCACTCGTTGGTGGTGCATCACTAAATGCTGAGTCTTTCTATCAAATTGCTCAAGCATTTGCGAATACAAAATAATTAGGAGTACAGCATGCAAACTTTTGTGCTGGTCGTACATATTATATTAGCTGTTTTAATGATCGTGTTGATTTTAGTTCAACATGGTAAAGGTGCTGACGCTGGCGCTTCTTTTGGCGGTGGTGGTGCTGCAACTGTGTTTGGTGCAGATGGTTCGGCAAATTTTTTGACAAGAGTAACAGCAATTTTGACTGCGTTATTTTTTGTTACAAGTTTGACACTTGCGATTTTTGCGAAAAAGCAAACATCGGATGCATATAGCTTAAGTTCAGTGCCTGTGACGACAAGTGCACCTGAAAAAACGCCTGAAACTTCATCAACTGCACCAAAAACTGCTGAATAATTCTATTTAGGTCTTTCTTTTTTAGACTGGTACGACTAGAATGCGTCACAGCTGCGGTGGTGGTGGAATTGGTAGACACGCTACCTTGAGGTGGTAGTGCTTTCGGGCGTGGGGGTTCAAGTCCCCCCTTCCGCACCAACAATTAGCCCAGAACTTATTTGTTGGTGAAGCAGCTGAAAATCTATTGATGCGGGATGGAGCAGTCTGGTAGCTCGTCGGGCTCATAACCCGAAGGTCGTTGGTTCAAATCCAGCTCCCGCTACCAATCAATCTTATTGTGAAGCGCAAACTTTCAATAAGCAGTTTATATAAAGCTGAGATGAATTTGCATATTGATGCGGGATGGAGCAGTCTGGTAGCTCGTCGGGCTCATAACCCGAAGGTCGTTGGTTCAAATCCAGCTCCCGCTACCAATCTTATTGTAAAGAGCAAACTTTCAATAGGCAGTTTATTAAAACTGAAGTAAAATTTGCATGTTGATGCGGGATGGAGCAGTCTGGTAGCTCGTCGGGCTCATAACCCGAAGGTCGTTGGTTCAAATCCAGCTCCCGCTACCAATCCAATTGAGGTGCAACTTAATTGGGCAAAATATAGAGTTTTGATTGAAAAGATTCAGTGTTTTGTATATAATTTTTGCACGTTGATGCGGGATGGAGCAGTCTGGTAGCTCGTCGGGCTCATAACCCGAAGGTCGTTGGTTCAAATCCAGCTCCCGCTACCAAGTTTCTAAAGAGGCTCACAACAAGGTGGGCCTTTTTGCACAGTGGATTTTGAAAAATTCAATGTGCGGTATTGGGGCGATTACGCCCTTTTTTATTGGCTATCGTGTAGTGTCGATATAAGCTGTATACGGCTTACGGTCAAATATGCTTCACTATAGTAAATGTATTATGGTTAATCAGGCCACTTTTTCGCACAAATTTGACGAGAGTAAATGAAGCTATCAAATAAAACTCAAGCACTTCAGGACTTAATTGCGCCAGCAGTGCAAGCATGTGATGTGGATCTTTGGGGAATTGATTTTGTTCCTCAAGGTAAACGTTCTTTATTACGTATCTATATTGATAAAGCAATTGATGCAAGTGCTGAACCAGTCGTTAATGAAGCTGGTGAAGTGGAGCAGGGGCGCGGTATCGGTGTACAAGATTGTGTTCGCGTAACACAACAAGTTGGTGCAATACTCGATGTTCATGATCCAATTTCAGGTGAATATGCGCTTGAAGTTTCATCGCCAGGTTGGGACAGACCTTTTTTCAAACTTGAACAAATGTCTGCTTATATAGGGCAACAAGTTGCATTACGCTTAATTAGTGCAGTAGAAAATCGTCGTAAGTTTCAGGCCAAACTCGTTGCAGTTGACCTAGAAAATGAAATGATTCAGGTTGAAGTTGAAAAGCAACTGGTATTGGAGATTGATAGTCACAATATCGACAAAGCTAACTTAATCTATCAAGATTAATTTATTAATAAGAATCTAACGAATAGGTGGCTTATGGCACGCGAAATTCTTACCGTAGTAGAAACGGTTAGTAACGAAAAAGGTGTAAGTCGCGAAGCAATTTTTGAAGCGCTTGAACAAGCTCTAGTTGCAGCGACTAAAAAGAAATTTTACGAAGGTACTCATTCTGAAGAAGCACGTTTACGTGTAGAAATCGATCGTAAAACTGGTGACTATAGCACTTTCCGTCAATGGGAAGTTGTTGCAGATGAAGATCATGAAATGCCAGCATGTCAAGATGCGATTTCTGATGTTGATCCAGCAAAATGGTCTATTGGTGATATTCGTGAGTTAGAAGTAGAATCAATTGATTTCGGTCGTATTGCAGCACAAATTGCAAAACAAGTGATTGTTCAAAAAATTCGTGAAGCAGAGCGTGCCTTAGTTGCTGATGCATATGAAGCCAAAGTTGGTGAGCTTATCTATGGTGAAGTTAAAAAACAAACCAAAGATGGTTTTATTATTGACTTAGGTGATAATGCAGAAGCCTACCTAGCTCGTGAAGAAATGATAGCAAAAGAAATTCTTCGTCCTAAACAGCGTATGAATGCTATTTTATATAGTGTGAATCGTGAAGGGCGCGGTGCTCAATTGTTATTGTCACGTTCTAAGCCAGAAATGCTAATTGCTTTAATGAAAAAAGAAATTCCTGAAATTTCTGAAGAAATTATTGAAATTAAAGCAGCAGCGCGTCAATCTGGTATCCGTGCAAAAATTGCTGTAAAAACTAACGATCATCGTATTGATCCAGTTGGTGCTTGTATTGGTATGCGTGGTACACGTATCCAAGCGGTGCAGCAAGAGTTAAATGGTGAACGTATTGATGTTGTTGTATGGTCTGATGATCCTGCTCAATATATCGCTAGTGCTCTAGAGCCAGCAGATGTATCAGGCATTGTGATTGATGAAGAAGAACGTACAGCAGATATTATTTTTGCAACTAGTGATCAATTGGCTCGTGCAATTGGTTCGCAAGGTCAAAATGTACGTTTAGCATCAGAACTCACAGGCTATAAATTGAACATGATGCTCGAAGAAGAGTATCATGCACGTCAGCAAAGCGAAGCGCAAAAATATTTAGACATGTTTGTAACACGTCTTGATATTGCAGAAGACCTTGCTATGGCATTGGTTGAAATGGGCTTTACTTCGTTAGAAGAAATTGCTTATGTACCAGCAGAAACATTTGATGAAATCGAATTAGATGCTGAAGTTGTGGAAATGTTGCAAAGTCGTGCGAAGGAAGTGACTTTAGCAGATGCATTAAAACAACAAGAAAACATTCAAGATCCGAGTGCTGAACTTCTAGCAATGGAAGGAATGACACAAGAGATCGCATATGCGCTTGCTACTCGTGGAGTTATAACTGTTGATGATCTTGCAGATCAGGCGACCGATGATATCGAAGATATCGAAGGTTTAGGTGCTGAAAAAGCAGGTCAACTCATCATGAAAGCGCGCGAATCATGGTTTAACTAGGAGGTAATATATGGCGGACAAGTCGATTAAAGAGTTGGCTCTCAGCGTGGATCGTTCCGTTGAGAAGCTCCTAGAGCAGGTTCGTGACGCAGGTTTACCTCAACGTAAAGCTGACGATATTATTTCTACTGAACAACAAGATGCCCTTGTAAACCATTTGAAGAAAATTCATGGTCAAGAAGCAGGTAATGCAGGACAAATCACGTTGAAACGTAAAACTACCAGTACAGCTAAAGTAGCGAGTACATCAGGTAAGGCAAAAACAATTAATGTAGAAGTTCGCAAGAAACATACATTTGTTAAGCCAGATCCTGAACAAATTAAAGCAGAAGCTTTAGCTAAAGCTAAAGCAGAACAAGAAGCTAATGCGGCAAAAGAGAAAAAACCTGCTGAACCAAAATCAGCACCTTCTCAACAATCTGGTGCTAGTAAAGCATTAGATGCAATGCGTGCTGCAGCAAAACAAACAAGCGATAAGCAAGAAGTTGCTAAAGCGGCTGTTGTTGTAAAGCGTAAATCTACCAACAAACCGATTGTAAAACAAGTTGTTAAAGCAACTGAAACTCCAGAGCAGAAAAAAGCACGTGAAGCTGAAGCAGCGAAATTAAAAGCTGTTGAAGAAGCTGCACGTCGTAAGGCTGCTGAAGAAGCTCAACAACGTACACTTGAGCAAATGCGTCAAATGGCGTCTAAATATTCTTCAGAAGATACAACTGCAACAATTCGTGTTGTAGATGACTCTCCATTGGCTGCTGGTCTTGTTGGTCAAGCATACGAAGATTCATTTGCAAAAGAAGACCGCGAAATTAAACGTGGTACGAATACTGCGACTGCACGTGCACCAAAAAAAGGTGGTCGTCGTGGTCAGGAAGAGCAAAGCTTTAGCAAACAGCCTAAACGTGGTTTAAAAACAAGCCAAGCAAACAAACATGGCTTTGAAAAACCTGTTAAAAAACAAGTTTATGATGTTGAAATTGGTGAAACAATTGTTGTTGCTGATTTAGCTGCAAAAATGGCAGTTAAAGTTCGTGAAGTAATTAAATCACTGATGAAAATGGGTGAATTGGTTACACAGAACCAAGCAATTGATCAGGAAATTGCTGCATTAGTTGTAGAAGAAATGGGCCATAATCCAGTTCGTGTATCTGATACTCAAGCAGAAGATAACTTACTTGAAGCAGCAGAAGGTGCTCGTGGTGCACAATCTACACGTCCTCCTGTGGTAACAATCATGGGTCACGTTGACCATGGTAAAACATCGCTTCTTGATCGTATTCGTCGTGCTAAAGTGGCTCAAGGCGAAGCTGGTGGTATCACACAGCATATCGGTGCTTATCATGTTACAACTGAGAAAGGTATTATTACTTTCTTAGATACACCGGGGCATGCAGCATTTACATCAATGCGTTCACGTGGTGCTAAAGCGACAGATATCGTGGTACTTGTTGTTGCTGCGGATGATGGTGTTATGCCGCAAACTGCGGAAGCAATTGATCATGCACGTGCAGCTGGTACACCAATTATTGTTGCAATCAATAAAATGGATAAAGAATCTGCTGATCCAGATCGCGTATTGAATGAATTAACAACCAAAGAAATCGTTCCTGAACAATGGGGCGGTGATGTACCAGTAGCAATGGTTTCAGCGCATACAGGTGCAGGTATTGATGAACTTCTAGACCTTATCTCGATTCAAGCTGAACTTCTAGAGCTTAAAGCTTCTGAAGAAGGTGCTGCACAAGGTGTTGTCATCGAAGCACGTGTTGATAACAGCCGTGGTGCGGTAACGTCGATCCTTGTACAAAATGGTACATTGAAAGTAGGCGATCTTGTTCTTGCTGGCGCATCTTACGGACGTGTTCGTGCGATGACAGATGAAAATGGTCAACGTATTCAATCTGCTGGCCCATCTATCCCAGTAGAGATTTTAGGTTTACCAGAAGCACCTATGGCTGGTGACGAAGTTCTTGTTGTGAACGATGAGAAGAAAGCACGTGAAGTTGCTGATGCTCGTATGGATCGTGAACGTCAAAAACGTCTTGAACGTCAATCTGCAATGCGTCTTGAAAATATCATGGCGTCTATGGGCAAAAAAGATGTACCAATTGTTAACGTTGTGCTTAAGACAGATGTACGTGGTACATTAGAAGCATTACATGTTGCACTTGCCGATCTTGCTACAGATGAAGTTGGCGTACGCGTGATTGGTTCAGGTGTTGGTGCAATCACTGAGTCTGATGTAACACTTGCAGAGTCTTCTGAAGCTGTACTTCTTGGCTTTAACGTACGTGCTGATGCAACTGCTCGTCAAAAAGCAGATGCTGATGGTATCGACATTCGTTATTATTCAATTATCTATCAATTGATTGATGATGTTAAAGCGGCAATGAGTGGTAAATTAGCACCAGAACATCGTGAAACGATTCTTGGTGTTGCACAAGTACGTGAAGTATTCCATTCGAGTAAATTTGGTGCAGCTGCTGGTTGTATGGTACTTGAAGGTACATTACACCGTAATAAACCGATTCGCGTATTACGTGATGACGTTGTTGTGTTCCAAGGTGAGCTTGAATCTCTTCGTCGCTTCAAAGAAGTGGTGGAAGAAGTTCGTGCGGGTATGGAATGTGGTCTTGCTGTTAAAGGTTATAAAGACATCAAAGCACTCGATAAGATCGAAGTTTATGATGTTCAATTGATCAAACGGAGTCTTTAATGGCGGGTAGTCAACGTCTTAAGCGTATGGCTGATACAGTTCAGAGAGAACTCTCTGAACTGATTCGTCAAGAGCTGAAAGATCCACGCTTAGGTGGTTTAGTGACCATCTCTGCGGTTAAAGTTAGCCCAGATTTAGGATATGCTGAAGTTTATGTGACTGTAATGGGGCGTGAACTTGGCGATGAGCAAAGTGAAGCTGCAAATAAAGAAACTTTAGATGTGTTAAATAAAGCATCTGGTTTCTTGCGTCATGAACTTGGTCGTCGTATTAAGACACGTATTACGCCACGTTTGCGTTTCCATTATGACAAAACCAATGCATATGGTAACTATATGTTTGGTCTAATTGCTGAAGCAGTGAAGGATTTACCTCCTGCTGAAGACAAAAAAGACGAAGAATAATTTTATTATTATTCTATAAAAGCCACCTTAGGGTGGCTTTTTTGTATTTGTTGATAAATTAATCTACAATGAATTTAAAATTATTTTAAATAATGATGAAGATGTATAAAAAATTGCTCTTTCTTTAATTTCTATATGTATATTTAATTATTCACATGCTTGTCTAAATTCTTATGATGATAAAGTTGAAGGTATGGAGCCGGATCCAACAAGTATTACTTTTGAAAGCCAAGCTAAGCGTGATGAGTTTTATCAAAATGAATTAGAAAAATTTTTAAAAAGTATCCAAAGCCTAAAACAGTGGAAGAGCAAAATGATTATGCTGTTCGATTGATTTATAATGGTAAATATAAAAAGGCAATTAAAATTTTATTAGAAATTGAAAAATCTAAACCTAATCTTTCAAATACGGCGGTCAATTTGGGAACGGCTTATGAGTTATTAGGGCAAAATGAAAATGCTAAATTTTGGATTGAAAAAGGCTTAAAGATTAATCCAAGCGTGCATAGAGGCAGTGAGTGGATTCATTTAAATATTTTAAAAGCAAAATTGGCAAATGCAGATTCTAAATGGATTAGAGAAAATCCAATATTAGAGTTAGATTTTGGAAGTGGATATTTTCCAAAATTGTCTCACGATTCTAATTTAAAGTGGGATATTGATAGCATAGATCGTTTAGCATATCAGGCAAAATTACAATTAAGAGAACGTCGGAAATTTATTTTTGGTCATGATTTAACAATGGCTAGGTTGGCTTATGAGTCAGCAAATGTTGAGGTATTGCGTGGTCAAATGTATGAAGCAAAATATAGAAATGGATTTAAGAATGAAATAGCGGATAAGCTAGCAACAGTTGCTGTAGAACATGGTTTAGAAAAAGGAAAAATAGAAGAAAAGCGTTTGAAAATGTTGCTGAGTGATTCTTTTATTTATCGATTTTTATTGGTGATTTGGGATTTTATTTCAAAACCTTTTAGATAAAACACCTTGGAAATAAAAATATAGTAACTTGTATTTATAGTTTTAAAAGATGATCTACTTTATAGAAGATCATCTTTTGTTGATTTGCTTTTAGAATAAAAAGCACGTCTGCGTGTACGTTGCCAAGGCAGTGGGCGATTTAGTGCTTCAGGAACTTCACCACTCATTGAGCGTAAGCGTAAATGAAGTGCAGCTTGGGCAATTAAATTTGCAGATACAGGTGCTGTAATAAAAGCAAATAATGTGATGAGAATTTCAGCAAAGCCGAATCTACCATGAAAGGCGGAATAAATAATAGCAGCAATTAAGAAGCTACCTAAGCCTAAGGTGCTTGATTTAGTTGGTGCATGGAGACGCATAAATAAGTCTGGTAAGCGAACCATCCCAATTGCACCAACGAGCATGAAAAAAGCACCAATGATAAGGAAAATAGAAACTAATATTTCCATTGTTAATTGCATGATTTAGCTCCTAATCAATGACATGGCCAGTCGTGAAATAACGAGCTAATGCGGCTGTAGAAACAAAGCCAAGCATTGCAACCAATAATGCACCTTCAAACATTGATGTACTTGCCCAGTAAATGCCTAAAACTACAATTAAACAAATCGCATTTAAAAATAGAGTATCGAGTGCTAGAAGACGATCAACCATAGAAGGTCCCATAATCAGACGAATTAAACAAAGCAACATTGAAATTGTAATCGCTAAAGTACAAATCCCTAATGCATAAGGCAGTATCATCATGATTTATCTCCTGCTTTTACACCAAAAATATCCATTAAAGGCTTTTCATATTTGGCTTTAATGACTCTGATTTCTTCATCTGGATCGTCAGTGCTTAAAGCATGTACTAAAATATCGCCACGATCTTGATCAATACCCGCAGATACGGTACCTGGTGTAGTGGTAATAATCATTGCTAATAACGTATTCACTTCTTCATGGTGTGTCTCTAAAGGAACACGAAACCATTTAGGATGTAATTTGTGTGTCGGACCAAGAACTAATTTAGCCACATTAATATTGGAAACAATAATATCCCAAAGCACAACAAAAAAAAGTTTTGATGCTTCAATCCAATTGATGTTTGGTGTTCGATCAATAAAGGGACGAACTAATTTAGGAATAAATATGGCTAAAATAATCGCCATAGTAATTGATGCAATATCAGCACTATGAGAGAGCATGAGCCAACTTAAACCAACAATAACTGAAACGAGTGGATGAGGGAGCCATCTATCCCAAAATGATAATTTTGACATTTATGGTTCCTCCGCTAGTTTCAGTTGATTACTTTCTTCAACAGATGAATGCTGTTGTTGAATTTGTTGTAGTTTAAAATCGGAGATATGCTCTCCAGATAATGTATTGGGTGCAATTAAGAAAGGAATCAAATGAGCATTCGGATCTTCAGTTTCACCACCATATTTAGTTTCTGGCAAATATTCTGGATTAAATGGTTGAATGCTAATGACTTGACCATGCTCATCTTGTTTGAGCAATATTTGATTGTAAAGCGCATTATCTTGCATTTGCTTCGATGTATTTAAAACATATTGATAAACAGGATTTGAAGCGATCACATAGACAATCAACCCTGCTAATAATATATAAATAGTTTTATCATTACGCTTTGGTGCTTGAGCAGGAAGAGCTTGGTATGCTTTATATGCTTCTGTTTCAGGATTATCTTCAGGTTTTGTTGCACGCCAAAATAGTACAAAGCCAGCACGTGTAAATGCAATAATACTTAGTAAGCTCACCAATAAAACAATAACAATAATTAAAATTTGATAAGGTGAATTTTCAGTTGCTTGTAAAATAAAGACTTTACCAAAGAAGCCACTGAAAGGTGGTAAGCCAGCCATCATTAAAGCAATTAGAAAATAAACAACAGCAATTGTTTTATGCTGTTTCATTTGTGGTGCAATTTGAAGTTGATCTTTGAATGCACCACGTTGTGAGGTAATCCATCCACATAAAATGTAGAATGCTGCTCCAATAATTGTACTATGAACTAAATAATAGAGCGCAGCTGCCCAAGCATTGGTATTAAATAGTGAGATGGCAATTAAGATTGTACCAATCGATGATAAAATCATAAAACCAACAAAACGGCGTAATCGTTCTGCTCCCATCGCACCAATGACACCATAAAGTGACGTGATAATGCCAATTGGGAGTAACCAATTTTGGAGAATCTCTTTACTCATTGCATCATCAAACACGGTTCCATTTACACGTAAAATTGAATAAATGCCGACTTTTGTCATGATGGTAAAGATGGCTGCTACAGGTGTAGTTGCAACAGCATATGTTTTCGGAAGCCAAAATCCAACAGGAAGCATAGCTGCTTTTATGCCAAAAACAACGAATAAAAGTAAACCACCTGCAATTGCAATTCTATGCTGGTCTGGTTCAAGTAATGGAATTAAGCGTGCAACATCTGCCATATTTAAGCTACCTACGCTACCATAGATCATTCCTAAACCAATAAGGAAAAATGCAGACGCAAGTAGGTTAATTGTGACGTAATGAATACCCAGTTGGAAACGTGCTTTACCTTGTCCGTGTAAAAGTAAAACATAAGATGCCATGAGTAAAATTTCAAAGAAGACGAATAAGTTAAATAAGTCTCCTGTGAGGAAGGCTCCACATAAACCCATCAGTAAAAAATGCATCATGGCATGGAAATAACGACCGCGTTCATCCCACTCTTTACTTGCAAACCACATGACTGGTACAGCTAAAGAATAAGTCAGTACAAGCATGAATGCAGAGAGTCGATCTAAAACGAGCACAATTCCAAAAGGTGCTGTCCATTCACTTAAGTTATATGTCGTAATTTGCCCACTACTTGCAAAAGTGAGATAAATAATAGCTGTTGTTAAACCTAGAACTGATGACACATAGCTAATGCCTCGACGCCAAGGTTGTCGCCAATCGTGTGCTAAAGAACCAGAGCCAGGATTACCTAACAGTACTAAAATAAAAGCCGTAAATGCTGGAATTAAAATACTGAAAATAGGTGTGTGTTGAATCCAAAACTGGATGAAGTCATTCATTATGGCTCATCCTCACGTGGGTGACTTGGAGATATTTCTTCTTCTTTGGAATCAACGTGATCTGTCCCTGTTTCATAACGTGTACGTAGTGCAAGTTGGACAATAAAAGCAGTGGTTGCAAAGCCAATAACAATAGCTGTAAGTACTAATGCTTGCGGCAATGGATCTGTTGTTTTTGCTGTTTCAGTTAAAATTGCAGGGGCATTAATATGGATGCGCCCCATAGCAAATAAAAATAAATTTACAGCATAACCAATCATGGCTAGACCTAAAACAACAGGAAAAGTACGCGCACGTAAAATTAAATAAATTCCAGTTGCTGTAAGTAATCCAATGGCAGAGGTGAGTAAAAATTCTAAGCTAATCATGATTTACTCCTTTGGTACTGGACCAGCCATGCTTGAATGACGTGAGTCACCCAATACGGAAATCATTAACATGGTTGCACCAACGACAGTGATATACACACCGACATCGAAAAGTGCAGCCGATGCAAGATGCATTTCTCCCAAAAGAGGAGGGGAGATATGAACATGTGCACTTGTGAGGAATGGACGTCCCCAGAACCATGAAGCAAGACCTGTTGCTCCAGCAATCACTAAACCTGTGCCAATCCAAATTTCATATAAACGACCAGATTTAGCTTTGAGCATTCTTTCTGCTTGGTCTTGTCCAATTGCAATATATTGAATAATTAATGCAGATGATGTGATTAACCCTGCAATGAAACCACCGCCCGGTAAGTTATGTCCACGAAGGAAAATATACAAACTCACAACTAATGCAAGTGGTAAAATCCATGAAGCTGTAATTCGGAACATTAGTGGAGATGGATTAAAACGATACGCGAGTCCTTGAGTCATGATTGTGCCATGTGCACGCATACCATCCATCATGCATAGAGCACCAATTGCAGCGATACCAAGAACCGTAATTTCACCAAAGGTATCGAAACCACGGAAGTCTACTAAAATTACATTTACAACATTACTACCACCACCTAATGGGATAGATTGTTGCATAAAGAACCATGAAATTGAATTATGGTCTCGGGTCAGAATGAGCCATGTAATCCAAGAAATACCTAAGCCAGAACCAATGGCAATAATCGCATCACGCCAGCGACGTGAAACACTAGATTCATATGGCGTAAGTTGTGGTAATAAGGATAGGCTCATTAACAGAAGAACAGTAGTTACGACATCTACAGTGATCTGTGTAAGTGCTAAATCTGGAGCAGAGAAACAGATAAATACCATGGTCACAACAAGACCAACAGCACCACTAATGAGTACGGCTTTAATTCGTTCATGATGAAACCAAAGCATCATCCAACAAGATGAGAATAGTAATAACCAAAGAACAATTGCAATGGCAGGTGCATAGGTAAGTTCACGTGTACCTGTAGTTAAGGTATCACTTGCTAAAGGAGCGGCAACAACAGCAATGGTAAAAATGACAATCCACATTAAATAGCTTTGTAATTTTCCATTTTCTGTTGCACGTTTAAACTTACGAGAATTTGTGAGTAGAAACTTAAGGATTGATTCAAAAATAATTTTTCCTTGGAATTTTCCAAGATAAGGATCTAAATCAATACGACGAATTCGACCACCTTTTGCCAATGCAAAATAGAAAATGGCACCACCGATCAAGGCAATAATGCTCATGACTAATGGCGCATTAAATCCATGCCAAATTGCAAGATGGACACCTTCAAAATTTGAATTTTGTGTGGTTGCTTTTGTTCCTGCATTAATAATTGGCTGTATTAAAAGAGCAGGTAAAATACCAACTAAAATACATAAAATAGCAAGTAAAGTTGCAGGTGCTCGCATACCAAAAGCAGGTTCATGTGCATCTTTATTTGGAACATCTTTACCAATTGGACCATCAAAGAACACACCGTGTACTAAGCGAATTGAGTAAGCAACTGCAAAAATACCAGCTAAGGTTGCAATAATGGCAGACAGCACCATGATTGGACCTGTTAAATCTGCCAATAGCTCGGTAAAGAACATCTCTTTAGATAAGAAACCATTGGTGAGTGGTACACCTGCCATAGAAGCAGCTGTAATCATGGTCAATGTTGCAGTAAATGGAAGTAATTGCCATAAGCCGCTCAGCTTACGTAAATCTCGTGTCCCTGATTCATGGTCAATGATTCCAGCAATCATAAACAATGCAGCTTTAAATGTTGCATGGTTGATGATATGGAAAATAGCAGCTGCAACAGCTAATGGAGAACCAATTCCGAGTAAACAAACAATTAAACCTAAATGACTAATCGTTGAATAAGCAAGTAAGCCCTTAAGATCTTCTTTAAATATGGCAAAAAAGGCTGCCATACATAGCGTAAATAAGCCAATAAACGTGACTAAATTATGGTAGAGCACAGAGCCAACGAAAATAGGCAATAATCTTGCTAATAAGAAAATACCCGCTTTGACCATGGTCGCTGAGTGTAAATAAGCGGACACAGGTGTTGGTGCTGCCATGGCATTTGGAAGCCAAAAATGAAATGGAAATTGGGCACTTTTAGTAAATGCACCCAATAAAATCATGAGTAATGCAGGAACAAATAATGGGCTACTTTGAATTTGATCAGCCATTCCTGTGATTTGATCAATTTGGAATGTACCTGTAATTTGCCCCAGTAAAATAAAACCACCTAGCATGGATAAACCACCCATGCCTGTGATGGTTAATGCCATACGAGAGCCACGTTGAGCAGCTTCATAATTACTCCAATAGCCAACGAGTAAGAATGAAGAAATACTGGTGAGTTCCCAAAAGACCAATAAAATAATTAAATTATTAGAAAGAGCAATCCCTAACATTGCTGCCATAAACAGCATAAGTAAAACGTAAAGTTTACTTAGGGAATTTTTAGGGCTTAAATAATAATAAGCATATATATAGATGAGTGTGCCAATGCCTGTGATTAGCAATGCAAAGATTAATCCTAAAGCATCTAAGCGGAAGCTTAAATCAATCCCTAACTGAGGTAGCCAAGACCAACTCTCAGAAAGAGTAGCACCGTTAAAGACCTCTTTGGCTTGAGTCAGTAATAAAATAAAACTTGTTAAACTGACCCCAATCGCTCCAAAAGCAGTCACCCCGCGTGAAAATTTATTCAACCACGAGACAAGTATTGTGCCTAGGACTAGCGGTAACAATATAATAATCGGTAGCACACTCGTATCCATTGTTGTGAATAGGTTTAAAACCTAAGTAAATCTAAATCTTTCAATAATTTTAGGACGACAAAGAGAAGTCCAAGGATTCAATTATGAAAGCAGCTCTCTGTTCAGATTGTGTGAAAAATCAAATTGTATTGCACAATTTGTTAATCGATTGTAATTTCCGATTTTATTTAAGAAATCACAAATAAAATCGATCATATTACAGGCGAAGCTGAACATCAATCTTTTTTGAACACTTTCGCTATTATATGCTTTCTTAGCATTTTCTAGGGCTTAAAAACCCTAAAAAATATTTAAATAATGTAATCATGGGCATGAAATATGGAAATAAAAATTAAGGTTCATCCATATTTTGTGGAATTGAAATATTCCCATGTTGATTAAGAAGATCAATAAGAACTTGTTGTTGCGCTTGATTTAAATGCTGTTGAATGAATTCGAGGAGTGATTCAGGTGAATGTGTTATTTCAAAAGATTGGCTGAGCTCTTCTGTTATAGTTTCAGTAGAAGATTCTTCATTTAATACTTCATGTAATTCATTATAAATTTGTTGGAATGATGAATGCATGAGTTGAGCGTCTAAATCTTGAACTTGATACTTTTGAAGTTTTAAACATTGAAAATCAGTTGCATCATTTAATAACTCATTGCGTGCAGTAGTTGCAATAATTTGTAGCCGAGGGAATGCCTCATTGAGTTTGGTCAGAATTTGACTTGATGTTATATCGTCTAATTGATGTTCAATTTGATCGATTAATAGGATTCCTTCACCCTCTAGACCTGGATATAAACTGTGTGGATTGAGTAAACATAAGCGCCTCACAACATCACCAATTAAGGCAATCCAAGTACGAATGCTACCCGGTAATTGTTGAAAAGGCATCATTTTTTCTTTGTAGCACACGATCATTTGCAGTTTAGGGTGGAAATTTAAGTCAATTGCAGTGACATCTGTAAGTACTGTAAAAATTGCAGTTTTTAATGCTTGTAGGCTAGGGGCATGCATTTGAGTATAGACATCTAAAAGATGCTGACTCAAGTTGATGGCGGGATGTTCAGAACGTTGATCTTGAATAACATGTTGGACAAGTTGAGCTGTTTGTGCGTTTTCAATATCTGAAATTTCTCTAAACCATTCAAAAAAGCGTGAAAAGGTTGTGTAAGGAATAGTGGAAATCTCATAGGCATTTGTTGTTTGAAATACTAAGGGATTATTTTTGCTGAGCAAATTTACTTCATTGATAAAACGCTCAACAGGGTAGTAAGCAATTAAGGGTAAACCTTGCAATTTATCTTTTTGAATTGCTTTTTGATATAGTTTGACCAGCTGTTCAAGTTTCTCTGTATGAATTTGAGTTGTGCCAACATTATTTTGATTTAAGGTTTTATACAGTTGCCACTCGCACAAATGTGGATCTTGCTCTTGATTGGTTGCAGACTCTACAAATGCACCAATTTCACTTGGAAAACGAACAGTTATATCAATTTTTGTCTGCTGTTGGTTGTGTGAAATATCTTGATCAAGTGTAACTAGACCTGCTGTTCTTAAATCCTTATAGCGTGCAGAAAACCATGTTAAAGCTTGAAAGGTGGTCTTTAAAATGGAGGTTTTTCCACTACCTTGTTCCCCAAAAATTAAAGTAATTGGTTTATTGTGGTAATTAAAGTTAAGTGTCAAATTAGAAAAATGTGTAACGTGCCGCAACTGAATAGATTCTATTTTCATGGAACACCTACATGTGTTATTTAATTGATTTCCTTAAAGATAAAGGCATTTTAATTTTAAGCTGTTGTACCAAGTCATAAATATGATGAATATTTAAGCTTAACTTAGCTCGTGTACATGCAACGTATAATAATCGTAATTCTTCATCGCTAATTTTATAATCTTTTTCATTTAACTTAAATTGATAATCATCTTCTATATGAACTCGATTCCATTCTAAGCCTTTGGCTTTATGTGCAGTCGAAATAATATAATCTGATTGTCCAATTGGTGTGATTTTAGCAAGTGCTTTTTTTAGAGGCTCTATTCCGTGATCATCTACCAATTTAACTAAAGGCTTAATGTCACTGCCTTCATTAGTTTCGCAATATTCATGTACATCATGCCAAGAATTGAACCAAGCAAGTTCAGGAACATCAGTAATACGTTTTCCTTGTTTAAGCATGCTGGCAGCATCAACAAAGCGATTTATACGTGCGTGATCGGCTTGGAGGCTGACTTTATCTCCATGAACTAAACCTGCTAAAAGTAGTTCCATTGCACGTGCATTGGTCCGACATAAAATTGCATCGCGAAGTTTTGTATGAGGCTTATTAACGACCTTTGAATTTAAATCAGGATTACCTAATAAAGGTACTGTTTCGTTTAATGCACCTAAAATAGCATTCGCATTATGCGCAATTTCTTCACCAAATCGGAATGATGTAGTTAAACGAGATTCAGGTAAAGGTAATTGCTGCATGGCATTTATAGCACCACGCCATGCATAAATTTGTTGATGAGCATCGCCCACATAAATGACTTGAGAATTACGTTGCTTTAATAAAATCCCCAACATGAGTGGATCAGCATCTTGTGCTTCATCAAATAATATATAATCGGCAGGAATATTAGGTTCAGATAGCGCCCAAAGCTTTAAATAAATATCATGTCCGATTCCAGCTTGATGGTTAGGGTCAATAGACTCTAACCAACGACGTTCTATAGCAGGATATAAATGTGCTTGTAGCGTGACGATATCATCAGGGTGAAGCCAATTAGGTGCTTGTAAATGACGAGGTGCAGGATATTGTGAACTTGTAGCGCAAAAGTAGCTGACAGCATTGGCAACTAAACTTGCTAAACGAGAGGGCATAAGGACATATTTTTCATAACGTCCACCCATCATACGTCTGAGTGTAATTGGTGTAAGTCGATATTCTTTCGCTAAAAAACTAGGGCTTAAACGAGGTAAACGTAGTTTATCAGTGACTCCACGTGGAACACTGCGAAAAGCTAAAGAGTGGAATGTTCGACAATCAACATTACGATGAAATTTGCTTTGAGCTTCGCCCGCAATTGATTTATTAAAAGCTAAATACATGCCACGCCGTTGGGGCATGGCATCACTAATCATTTGTAAGGTTGTGGTTTTACCTGTCCCTGCATAGGCAATAACTTTGAATGATTTTCCTAGGCGAGCATTATCTATTGCTGTTGCTTGCTCATAAGTCGCTTGTGGTTTTTGCATATTAGGGACAGTTGAATTCATAATTTAGTGTTGGCGATTTGCTTTTTCAACTAAACCAGACAAGCCTTGACGACGAGCTAATTCATTGAGTACTAATTGTGGATCTAGGTCGAAATATCCCAACATTACAATCGTATGGAACCAAAGATCAGCGACTTCATAAATTAAGTCATTTTTATTATCTTCATGCGCTTCAATATTAAAATCTTTTGCTGCAATGATAGTTTCAATACTTTCTTCGCCTACTTTTTCTAAGATTTTATTTAAACCTTTATGATAAAGCTTTGCGACATAAGATGAATCAGGATCGGCTTTTTTACGTTCAGCCATCATTTCACCAAGATAAGATAAAACCTCAACTTGTTCTGACTGTGCAGCTGATGCGTTCATCGCAAGAGTATGTGGGTTTACAGATTTTTCACCGTAAATTTGGTTTGGATCTTTGATTTGAGCATCAACAATTTCCCAACCATTTTCAGTTAATTTACGATAGAAGCAAGATTCACGACCTGTATGGCACGCAATACCACCATGTTGTTCAATTTGTAAAACAATAACGTCAGCATCACAATCTAGACGAATTTCATGCACAGTTTGAAAGTGACCAGATTCTTCACCTTTGTGCCATAATTTTTGACGTGAACGAGAAAAATAAACGGCTTGTTTTTTTTCAGCAGTGAGGGCTAAGGATTCACGATTCATCCATGCCACCATTAATACACGTCCAGTTTGATGATGCTGAGCAATGGCAGGAATTAGACCTTGTTCGTTAAATTTTACTTCATCGAGCCATTGCAGATTATTCATGAGTGTTTCACCAAAATTTGTTCAAAAAAATAAGTATACGGATATCGTATCGGTTTCATAGTGTACGGTATTCATCTATAGAGAAGGAAATAAATCTTTATCTATTTTTAATTGCACACTGTATTTTGCTACTTTTTAAATGAAGACTGTGCAATATCTTGATATTTCATATTGGAAAATAAACCAGATTTAAGCCCTGAAATTGTAATAGCCATTTCTTTTCTAAAATATGGAAATTGATACATCATGGAAAAAGATAAATCTCGTAATGGACCAGTCCAAGAAGCATGAGATTGATAAAGTGGTGTTAATAATCGACTAAAAAATTGATAAAAGTTTGTTGAAGATAAACGATGCTGATGATAATCCTGCCAAAGATGTGAAAGATTTAAAGCACCATGTTGCGTTGCTGCTTGAATAGATTGTCCTAATGCCCAAGCATCAAGTAGCGCCATATTTGCACCTTGACCGAGCTGTGGGCTCATAGCATGAGCGGCATCACCAATTACACCTATACGTCCCGAACCGAATTTAGACATGACCACATCTCTATAATGTGCTGAAAGCCATTGTTCAGGATGTTCAATTTGTGGCTTGATAGATTCAATCCACTCTGCAACTTTTGGCCAGCGTTGATTTAGGTCAAAAAGCCAAGTTTCAAATGAATATTGTTTTGTAAGAAATTGGTCGAGTTGATGAGATGGTATGCTCCAAAAAATACTTGAAAGTGCTTGGTCACTGTGAGGGACTTTTCCTGTTGGCATAATTCCCATCATAGTTTGGGAGCGATCATAAAATTGATGCAAAATATGAGTTTCAAATTTTTCACATTCTGGAACAATAATCCATTTTGCTCCCCATGGATAAGGCTTATTAATTTTTACCCATGATTCTGGACGTAAATGACTCCGAGCACCATTGGCAATAATGACTAAGTCAAAATGTGCTGAAAAATGTTGTTGTTTAAATTGACCTTCTAAGGTGACATGATTTGAATATTCATTAATTTTAAAAATTTCATACCCGAGATACCATGAAATTTGTTCTGAAAACGCATGTGCCTTACTTTCTAAAACGTGCGTTAAACTTGCTCGATGAATGCCTAAACCATAAAAATCATCTTGCGCTTGTTGGTAGTGGCTATTGACCAATAATTTTCCATTCGCAAGTTGACCTTCCAGCCCTGTAACAATACGAGTAAGAGACAAAGCATGTTCTAAAACACCAAGATGTTCAAATACAGCTAAACCTGAGGGTTGTAATAATAAACCTGCGCCCACTGGGGAGAGTTGTTCTACTTTTTCAAAAAGACTGACTTTAATATTTTGCTGTGCAAGCAAAATTGCCGTTGCAATACCTGCTGTTCCTGCGCCAATAATGGCAATATGACGTTTTTTCATTATGTTGTAAGTTTCTTAATATATTAATATAAAAAATATAATAGAGTTCTTTCATAAGTCACTTTTCAATCAAATAAAAATCATAGCACTTAAAGCAAAAGACAATAAATATAAGGCTTAGAGCCTTTTACCGATTAATAAAAATATAATTATGAAAGAAGTCTAATATGAATAAGGTGGTATGAATATCACTTGTTTAAATGATATATATGATCGATCATAGCAGAGAAATTTATTATTCTTAAATGTGAAATTTTAATAAAAGGATTAAAGATGAGAATGACAAAAATTAGAGCAATCACTACGATAATATTTTTGAATATCTTTTTAAGTGCATGTATGACATCATTATTATGGGGTGAATATCCTGTAGTTGATAAAAAAACAACCTTTCAATTAGTGAAAGAAGATCAAATTAGAAGTTTCGCTAAAGTGATACAGAATAATCAAAATCCACAGTTTGTGGTAATAGGAACAGATAATGCTTATTTAATTGATGGTGCGACTCAGAATATTAATCGGTTGCTTGAATTAAATAGCTCTAGTCAGACATTAGAAATATTAGCAGACTATGATAATAATTTGACTTTAGAGTTAGATCAAAAACAACAAAATAATTATGAATTTAGCTCTCAATTACAATTTAGACTCATTATAAAAAATCCAAGTGAAGAACAAAAAAATACACTTAAAGCTGAAGCTAAAACATTAAATGCGAAAGTAAATGAGAGTACAGATGAATTAAGAATCACTGCAAATATCCCTATAAAAGGGAAAATAATTGTGTTGGATGATCGGCTGAAAGCATTAGAACAACAACAGATGTCAAAACAGTACAAAATTAAGTTAGGTTATACCTCAAATACAAAATCATTTGATGGTGGTCAGTTCTTATCTAATCTTATTTATACACCATTTGCATTGGTTGCAGATGCAATCGTTATACCACTTGCATCTGTTGGTGTAGCGGGTGCTGTGCTTACAGGAAAATAGTTTTTTGATAATGTAATTAAACTAACGATCTTAAATGTGGATGGTTAGTTTAATGATAAAAATGATTAATTTTTTTAATCATCATAAAAATAGCATTAGAAACTTTTTATAACATCAGCAAAATTTTGTTTTTCAACCATTTCTAAAAACTCATCTCCCATCCGATGGCTTTCAGCAATACATTGTTTCCATAATTTAATCCGTTCATTTTGATCTAAACCTTTTGTGGTGAAGTCTTTACGATCGGGGAAGTGACCTAATGGTAAGCTTTGTAAATATTCTTGAGATGGTGAAATTAATAATGTACGTGCTTGATTCATTGGATTTGCACGACGATTTTTTAACATTTTATCAAACCAACCAGGGGTAATATGGTCTGTAAAATGTGGATATAGCACAATGCCTTTGCTTTCAAAGGGCAGGTCAATATGATAGTCAATGAGCCCACCATCACGATAACTGCCTTTCGGTGCATCGGGAATATCTGTTACCGCAGACATCGCTACAGGAATAGAAGCAGAAGCCATTAACCAAGGCATCACATTTTTTTCAGTGAGTGATTGATAGAGGGTT
Source organism: Acinetobacter equi (assembly GCF_001307195.1). Classification (NCBI taxonomy): domain Bacteria; kingdom Pseudomonadati; phylum Pseudomonadota; class Gammaproteobacteria; order Moraxellales; family Moraxellaceae; genus Acinetobacter; species Acinetobacter equi. The sequence goes on from NZ_CP012808.1 coordinate 1,212,440, forward strand.
GTGAACTCATCATTCACTTTGAATTGTTGTTCAATATTGGGTTGGCTAATAACACGTTGCATAAATAAACGATTATGTTTGCGTGCAAGAGCATTACTTCCGACTATGCCCATGACAGATGCAAGAAGGGGAAGTGTTTTATCACTTTGAAAAATATGATTGGCTTTAATAGATAGAATCGTTAAGTGATAATCTGGATGATTAATTAATTGTTGTTCTTTGCCTTTAACTAAGTTTTCTAGCATGTTACGGCATACATCACCAACATCATGGCGCGTCATCTTTTTATGAAATGAAAGATTTGTATATAAATCAGCAAGTCTTTCTGTTCCTTCTTTTGCTCCCCAAGCTAGGATACTTGCAAAACGCCAACTCCCAATTGAAGAACCAATTAATGTACGACGTTGCTTTGCTTGAGAAAAAAAATCGCCAAAAATTGCTTGATCTAATCCCTGAATTCCAAGTCCTTTAGGTCCACCTGCTGCACCTGGTACAATATCAACTTGAGCTGCATTTAATCCTTCTTTTTGAATAAGTTTTTTAGCAATGTACCCAGCTTTAATATTTAATGATGGCGGATGCTTTTTAAGAATGTGGGTCATAATATTTTTAGACAGCGATTGATAAAAACATAGTTGAATTTTAAATAAATATTAAAAAGCAACAATGGCGATAAACCTCATCGTATGACTTTGCAGTCACTTTATAATGCATTGTTGCTAAAATAAAAAAGCTAGTCATGGACTAGCTTTTCAAAATGTGATGATAATTATTTGGATATACGCCAAATTGACAAAATACTTGCAATAACCAACATAATGATTGAAATATACCAAGGTGCAATCACTGCAATTGCTAAGAAAATGGCAATAAAGCTACCAAAAATCCAACTTCGCTTATGCTGAACTTCCATTTGTAGTCGCATACTTTGCAATTCATTAATTTGTTTTGCATGCCATGCAGATTGATTCTTTAAGCCATTTAAGCTGTCAATCAATAGGCTTGGGAAATCTTGTGCGCCAAGAAGTAAATCAGGAATTTTTTGTCCTAATTCTTTAATATTTTTTTGAGGATTCATTTGCGCTTTAATCCAATCCGTTAAGATTGGTTTTGCAAGACTCCAAATATCTAGATTAGGATATAAATCTGTGCCTAAACCTTCTACGTGAACCAATGTTTTTAGTAAAAGCATGAGTTGCGGTGGAATTTCCAAATGGAAGCGACGTGCAATATCCATCACTTCAAGTAAAATACCTGCAAAATCCAACTCATTCATTGGTTTTGACACCATTGGACCTACAGTTCTACGCATTTCACGTGCAAGCGCATCTTGATCTGTACCCGGTGGAATCCAACCCGCCTGATGCACAATTTGAATGAGTTGCATAAAGTCACTATTCATTACAGCTAGCAACATTCGTGCAACGGTCATTTGATCGTGCTTAGACAGTTCTCCCATAATTGCACAATCAAGTGCAATAAAACGTGGATTACTTGGATTAATCGTTTCGACAAAAACATTTCCTGGATGCATATCTGCATGGAAAAAGTTGTCACGGAATACTTGAGTAAAGAAAATAGTTAAGCCTTTACGCGCAAGATCAGCACGATCCATTCCTAAACGATCAAAGGTTTCTATATCTGAAATTGGAACACCAGTAATACGTTCAGCGACCATAACATCTTTACTGTCCATATAGACTTCAGGCACATACATCATGCTTGAACCAGTAAAGTAGTGACGCATACGACGGGTGTTGTCTGCTTCTAAAGTTAAATCAAGTTCTTTTAAAATGATTTGACGATAGTCTTGAATAATTTCAGATAAATGTAAGGCACGTGCTGCTTCTAGACGTTTTTCTAGCGTGTGACCTAGCCATTCTAAAATTTCAAAATCTTGTAAAATTTGTGCACGAATATTTGGACGTGTCACTTTTACCACAACTTCTCGACCATCGTGTAGGGCTGCAGTATGTACTTGCGCAATAGATGCAGCAGCAAGGGGTTGTTCATCAAAACGTGAAAATAATGTTGAAATATCTGCTTTTAAAGATTGTTGAATTCTTGTTTTAGCAACATCAGAACCAAAAGGTTTTACACGGTCTTGAAGTAAAACCAATTGTTGTAAAACTTCAGGTGGAATTAAATCACGACGAGTTGAAAGTAATTGTCCTAATTTAATAGCTAAAGGCCCCATATCTTCAAGGGCTTGTTTTAGCTTCAGAGGATTTTTCCTTTCTTTGCTAGACCATGCAGCAGGATGCATACGAATAATGCTAAGTGCATGGCGAGCTTTTTCAGGTAATTCTTCAGCAGGAAACAACGTGTCGAGTCTATAGTGCGCAGCAATACGCCAAAGTTCGAGTAAACGTGAAACATGCGGAATCATATAGTCAATTACCTAAATTGTGAGTAGTGTTTTAAAGAGATTCAATCAGGTCTTTGAGTTGCTGAATTTTAGCTTCAGCACGATCTAAGTTTTGATTAAAAATACGTATATCTTGGTTTAAGTCGTCCATTTGCCAACGTGGGGCAAATACACCTAAATCTTCTTTTAAAGTATCTTCTGCAAAAAAGAACTGGCTTTGTAAAGTACGTTTTAAATGTTTTGGTGCAAGTTGAATTTTACCAATTTCATGAGCAAGTGCAGATCCAATCCAAGGAGATAAATGTGCTGCAAGATCAGGTTCAGCTTGATTCATAATACGCTGAATATCTTGCAAGAGATGATAATCGCCTTGTAGTGGAATATTTCCAACTTCTTCTGCAAATAATAATTTGATCAGTTCTATAATATTTTGCACATGCAAAGTAGCAGTGGCTTCTTGAACTGTATCATCTGCTTGTTCATAAGGTCGTTGTTCAAAAATAGACGTACTTTCAGATTGTCCTGTTGCTGTGGGTTCGAGACGAATTTTTTGATCATCAAAAAAAACATCAACAGAAAGCTGAGGAGAATCTAAAACAACACGAAGAAGTTTACCTTGTAAACCATTGAGTTGGACACGAGTAATCGCATCCAAATCAATAATATGGTTCATTAATCGTTCAGCTACACCAAGTGCAAGAATCGACCACATGATATAAAACCTTTAAAGTTTGAAACCACGGTGAACTGCAACAATACCACCTGTTAAGTTATGGTAATCACAGTTTTTGAAACCTGCATTTTCCATCATACCTTTTAAAGTACGTTGATCTGGATGCATACGAATAGATTCAGCTAAATATTTATAACTTTCTGAGTCATTCGCAACAAGTTTCCCCATAATTGGTAATGCTGTGAATGAATAAAGATCATAAAGTTTAGAGAATGGTTCAAATACAGGTTTAGAGAATTCTAAAATAAGTAGACGACCGCCTGGTTTAAGCACACGATACATTGATTCAAGTGCTGCATCTTTATCGGTTACGTTACGTAGACCAAAGCTAATGGTTAATAGATCAAAGCTATTGTCAGCAAATGGTTCTAATGTTTCAGCATTAGCTAAAACAAAATCTACATTGGTACAACCTGCATCAATTAAACGATCACGACCTACATTAAGCATTGATTCGTTAATATCAGAAAGTACGACATGACCCGTTGGACCAACTTCACGACTAAATACTTTGGCTAAATCACCAGTACCACCGGCGATGTCTAGAACATGCTGTCCACGACGAACACCAGACATATTAATAGCAAAGCGTTTCCATAAGCGGTGGATACCAAATGACATTAAGTCATTCATGATGTCGTATTTGCTTGCTACAGAATGGAAAACTTCAGCAACTTTTTGTGCTTTTTCTTCACTATTTACGGTTTGATAACCGAAGTGTGTTGTTGAACCAACATTTCCTGTATTCGCACCACGTGGCAGATTATATTTTGGTACAGAACCTGTCACAGGTGTGTCAGTGATACGTTGCCCAAGAGACTGTTGTTGCCCTTGAGGAGCACCTTGTGGAAGAGGTTCAGTTAAGAATGGACTCACGTTGTCTGAGTTTTGTGCCGACGCTGCAGGGGTTGGCGTTTGATTTTCATTCGACATTGGAGTCACTCCTAACAAAAAAATCGGTTTAATCTTGTAGTGCATGCATGATGACAGATTATTTGTCGTTGTACAGCAGTCATCATGCAATTGTTAAGCATAATATACAGGAAAGTACATTTAATTTTCTGCTAATTAAAATTTAGTGAAATAAAATTAGCGGAATGGGTTTGTATCACCAGAATGCACTTTGTCTATAATTTGACGTTCTAAAGCAGTAAATTCATTGACAAATTTTTCAGCAGATTTTAGTGGTTTTATGGCTAAAAAACCTTCTTGCATGAAGTCATACATCACTTCAAAATGATGTTTTATTGCGACATTTTTACACATTTTAAAAGCCGCTTGAATCATGAAAGAACGCATGTATTTATCAAGATAAACTCCAAGCTCATCTAACATATTTAGCTGTTTTTGACGATTATCACCTTGTTGAAGCTTAAGATAGGTTTGACGCATCATTTCATCAGTAATCGCTTCATGAGGATGATAATCTGCCAATAATTGTTCAGCAACTTGTTCATCTAATTCAACAGCAAATATTGCTAAAGAAACACCTAAAGCCCCAGTTTTGATCGCATTATCCGGTATAAAGTTTTCTGCTTTATGGGCATATTTGGTTAGGCGAGAAATTTGTTCAGCAAGTGCATCAAAATCTGGACCACCATATAGGCGGTTCATGAAAAAATCAGCCATAAGAATATTTTTTTTATCTAAAAATTGTTCTGCATGGGTATATTCCATGCGCTTTTTTTTCCAAGCCTGAACATCTTGTAAACGTTGAAAAAGTGTTGAATTTTTATGATATTTTAATCGATAGTAACGTTCTAATAGTTCATCTAATACAGCAAGTTTAGACATAAAGACTCTGAAGGAATGAATAGATGTAGTAAGTGTAAAAGGAGTTATTCCATGTGACTATGACATTTTTATTAAAATGATTATCATAATGGTTTAAAAAGCTGTAAAAATATACAAACAATTGAATCAGAACAACTTAAGGATATAGAAATATATCAATTGAATATTGAATAGATTCTTTAGAACAAATTAGAGGGATGTATGGTTTTAGCTAAAAATGATTTTAAAATGATGGAAGAGGAAGAACTCTCTGTCGCATTGATTCAAGCACAATATGATCTTTTACAATCCAAAGGAAAAAAAAACGCAAAAAGTTTAGTGATTTTGGTGAGTGGAATTGAACTTGCTGGAAAGGGTGAGGCTGTTAAGCAATTACGAGAGTGGGTCGATCCTCGTTATTTACGAGTAAAAGCAGATGCTCCTAATATTGTGAATGACCGTAATGTGTTTTGGCAGCCATATGCAAAGTCAATTCCTGCTGAAGGTCAAATTGTCGTGATGTTTGGAAATTGGTATAGCGACTTATTATCAACAGCCATGCATGTGTCTTCACCTTTAGATGAGACACTATTTGATGAATATGTAGAAAGTATGCGTACTTTTGAACAGGATTTAAAAAACAACCATGTTGATGTTATTAAAGTTTGGTTTGATTTATCTTGGAATTCATTACAAAAGCGTTTAGATCATATGGATCCAAGTGAGGTGCGGTGGCATAAATTGCATGGTTTAGATTGGCGCAATAAAAGACAATATGATAATTTGCAAAAACTAAGACAGCGTTTCACACATGATTGGCACATTATTGATTGTGAAAATGAAGCAGAGCGTGATCAACAATTTGCACAATATATTTTACGTGCAATGAAGCATTGCCCTGAACATTTAACCAAAGCAAAAGGAAAGTGGAAGCAGGCAAAAGTTCCAGAAGAAATTTTGAATCCATCAACTCATGTCATAGAAAAGTCTGAATATAAAAAAGAACTTAAAATCTTAACAAAAAAGGTTGCTGAAGCCCTTCGTTATGATCGACGTAATGTTGTGATCTTGTTTGAAGGGATGGATGCTGCTGGAAAAGGTGGTGCAATTAAAAGGATTGTGAAAAAGCTTGATCCACGTGAATATGAAATTTATACCATTGCCGCACCTGAACAATATGAGCTTGCACGACCTTATTTATGGAGATTTTGGGCAAAACTACAGCCTGATGAAAAAATTAATATTTTTGATCGTAGTTGGTATGGTCGCGTATTGGTTGAGCGTATTGAGAGCTTTGCGAATGATGTTGAATGGCAACGTGCTTATGATGAAATAAATGCATTTGAAAAAAGTTTATATAATCATGAAACAGTTGTAATTAAATTTTGGTTAGCTATTTCGAAAAATGAGCAAGAAGAACGATTTAAAAAACGTGAAGAAACGCCTCATAAGCAATTTAAAATTACAGAAGATGATTGGAGAAATCGAAGCCATTGGGATGAGTATTTAAATGCTGCCGCAGATATGTTTGCGCGCACAAGTACAGAATATGCGCCTTGGAACATTATTTCGACCAATGATAAAAATACGGCACGCTTAGAAGTACTAAGAACAATTTTAAAGCAACTTAAGGTTGGTTAAGCAACCTTAAGTTTTGAAGATATAGAAAAATTATTCTATATCTTCAGCTATTTCTTTGATTTGCTTATGTTGAATACTTTTTGCAAGTTTATAGCAATCATTTACATGTGCTTCAGCAACTTTCTTCATCACAAAAAAGCCCAAGCCAGCTGCAATCATTTGCCCGCCAATAGGAATAAATTTTGTAACTTGTTTTGTAATATATTTTGCAGCAGCATTATTAATGGATTTTTTAACAGCTGTACGTGCAATAACGAGCCCAGAAAACTCAATACCACGTTTACGTAGTTCTTCCCAATGAATTTGTTTTGTTGCAGGATCATAAACGCGAATATGTTCTGGTGCTAGACCAAAACGAGCGCTAATCTCTGGAATAAGTTGTGAAAGAATTCCTACATCAATAACAACATCAAAAAAAGGAACAGGTACAACTGCCGCCCCAGCAGAAAAATATGCTCGTGTTTTTACCAATTTCAGACATTCATCACGTATTTCTTCCAAGTTTAACGTGGGATCAATCGATGTCGGAATATTGTCTATTTTCATAATATTATTACCATAATTGCTGATCTACGTTATGCTACTCAAAGTATCATTAGTCCAATTAAATCTAAGATTTTTATCTATGAGCATGACTGTAATGTGACATGGACAAGCGAAGAAGTATAGTCAATAATCTTAATGATTTGTATGTGTTGGTTTTAGGGAAAGGAAGGTTTAATGGGGATTCATGTTATTCAAAGTCAACGCATTGATGTGCTTTTGGAAGCAATGCTAAAGACCGTACAGAAACCTACAACGAATCCATTTGAAGTTTTAAAACCACAACATTTTATTGTACCGTCTCCTGCTGTTGAGGCTTGGCTTACACAGCGCCTTTCAGAAAAAAAGGGGATTAGTGCTAATGCCTTATTCCATCATCGTATTCGTGGCTTTCAATGGGCTGCTTATCAATGGGTCTTGGATGAGCATAAAGATAAAGTTCGTAAAGCAAACATTCCACGAATTATTGTGAAATGGCGAGTATTTCAAGCACTAAAAGAATATATTCATGAAGAAACTAATCATCTTGAACAAGATCATCCTTTATACCCAATTATTCAAAAAATTTATGACAACGCTGACCGTTTAGAACAAGGCATTGAGAAGCAACTCAAAAAGCAAAGTATGCTGTATTGGGTTGCAGAGCAAGTTTCAAAATTGTTTAGCAACTATATGGTATATAGAGGACATTGTCAGAAGGGATGTGAAGGTGTGTGTCATTGTCCAAGCAACTGGCTAGATTTATGGGGAAATAATCAAGCACTTGATATAGAAAATATGTTTTTTAAAACAAATGGAGATATTTCATCCTTTGTTTTACAGCAAGCATATGAATTAGAGGCTTGGCAAAGATGGTTATGGCAAGAAGGTTTTCATCAAGACTTTCAAGATATGGAAGAAATTGATGAGCTATTTTGGCAGGCTTTGGGGAATCCTGAAAACCCAACAGATGCAGTAAAAAAATTACCACAAAAACTGGTGGTATTTACGTTATTAGATTTACCTTCTAGTCAGCTTAATTTCTTAAGACGACTTGGACAATATATTGATATTTTTGTTTTACATTACAACCCATCACAAGAGTATTGGGCAGATAGTGTCGATCCAAAATGGAAAGTTCGTTATGACGTTCGTGTAAAAGAACGCTTTATTGAAAAAAATCCGAAAGCGACAGATGAAGAAATTCAAAAATTCTTTGAGAAATTTACTTTAAACTTTAATGCGGAAAAACGTGAATCGCGCCATCCACTTTTAACACGACTAGGAAAACAAGCACGAGATCATTTTTCTCTTTTATCTAGTTTATCTTCAGGTGAAGAAGGTGTTTGGGCAGATCTTTTTGTTAATGATTATGCCGATACTTTATTGGCTAAAGTACAGTCTGATATTTTATATTTGGTTGAGCCTGAAGCTCATGCTTATACTTTAAAACCTAATGACGATTCTATTCAAATACATGTTTGTCATTCATCACAAAGACAGTTAGAAGTACTTAAAGATCAACTTATTCATTGGTTATCTAAAAGTACAGCAGAAAATCCGCGTAAGCCAAGTGATATTTTAGTGTTAAGTCCAAATTTAAAGGGAATTGAATCACTTATTCGTAGTACTTTTGCACCGCCACCAAGTACGAGAAATTTAGCATCTTCTTATACGCTATCGGCACAACGTTTAAGTCAGGATACCGTTTATTTACCTATACAAATTGCAGGGGTTACTCAGCTTGATGCAAGTAATGCTTGGCGAGCGGTATTAGGTCGAATTCAACTTATACAAAGCCGATTTACACTAGAAGATTTCGCAGATTGGTTAAGTTTAAATGCAACACTGGTTCGTTATGATTTGGATATTCATTGTGTTGAACGAATGATTGCATTATTGACAGATGCTGGGTTCAAGCGTGGATTTGATGAGGAGCATTTAAAGCAAAGTTTAAGTGAAGGTGATGAAGATTTTAGATTCAGTTTTAAATTTGCTTTAGATCGTTTGGCTTTAGGAATTGCCATTCCTGAACATGCTTTATTTCACGATATTTTAAGTTATTCTCAGGTGAGTCCAGGTGATTTTGAATTAATTGCAAAACTAATTGAAATTTATCATGATTTTAATTATCGCCGTGATTGGATGATTGCATATGAATTAGAACGGAACATTCATGTTGAGCAATGGCTAAAATTGCTGATGAAGGATATTTTAGAATTTATAGATGCAGGGGTAGATGCACTCAGTTCGGTATTTAAAATTGTTAAAAAACAAGAAAGAATGCTGACATTGGCAAACTTTTATGATGAAGATAATCATCATGCTTTAGGTGAATTATCATTACCATTACCGTACTTAATTGAAGAGATAAATCATTTAATAGATGCACAATTAGAGCAAGCAGAACCCACAGGACAAATTACATTTAGTCAAATTGGTCAAATTAGACCATTACCTTATAAACTGATTGTCGTCTTGAATTTAGATGGTGGTAAATTCCCAAATAGGAATGTGAATTTACCTTTTGATCTTATGGATATTCTTAAGCCACAATTAGGAGATCGTTCTCGTTTAGAAGATGATCAAGGTGCATTTTTAGATGTACTTTTATTGGCACAAGAAAATTTATGGTTATTTTACAATGGTTTTGATATTAATGATGGAGAAGTAAGAGATCCATCAACAGTCTTACAAGAATTAGTACAGCATTTGGAATTAATTGTTGAAACATCAGATAAATCAGAGAAAGCATTAAGTGAAATAACCTCTGTAAATGGTTTGAGTATTCCTAAACACTTAAAAAGCTTATATCACATTCACCGTTTACAACCTTTTGATCCTTTGGGTTTTGAAGAACAGCATGAGGTTCGTTATCGAGATCAATGGTTTAAAGTTGCGAATCAAATTCGTTCGGTAAAAGAACAACGTGAAGGTTGGGCAAATACGACATATCCTCTATTTGATGAAGATATTCAAGTATTAGACAGTCAGCAATGGATCAATGACGTTACATTTCCAGCACGATTATATTTAAAAAATTTAGGGATTAAAAATTTAAGTCCAAGTGATGTACCGACCTCTTTTGAGCCATTATTACTTGATGGTCTAGGACGATATGCTTTACGTGATTTTTTACATCAATATCAAGAAAGTGCAAATCAAGAGTTGTTGATGGATCGGCTTCCTGTTGGAAAAATTCAAGAAAGTGCATGGCAAATGAGTTTGATTGAGCAAGAACAATTGAAACATCGTTTACAGAAATACGCTTCAGAAGAAACGGTAACAACACATCAAGTTTGGCGTATTAATGCTGATTTACATATGAATGTTGTGTTACCGAAGCACAGTGCGACACATTGGGTGAGTATTAATGCTTCTAGTGCTCGGGCAAATCGTCGGGCTAAAGTCTGGTTGGAATATTTATTGTGGTTAGCTTATTTAAATTTAGCGGAAGGTGGTGCTGATTATCAAAGAATAGTTGTGTTTAGTGATCAGACTATTTTATGTGAAGGTGTTAGCTCAAACCAAGCAAAACAATGGCTTCAACTTTGGTTAGATGCTTGGGAGTTTGGTAAAACTCAACCACTTGTATTGCCTGCTGCACTGATTTTAAAAGTAATGGAAAAAGGGAAAGAACTTGAATGGCAAAGTGATGCAAATGGAAACATGGTCATTCAAAATATGGATGACATCTTAAAGACTTGGAATGAAAATGGTCAGTTCTCAGGCTTTGATGTAAGGTCTAATGAGTCTAGTAAATACCACCGAGATTGGCAATTTATTTTGCAAGAGCAAGATGTACAAGCATTACTTGAAAGTGCATGTGAACAATTTTCTTATAATTTGTATCAGCCAATTTTTTGGCATCAAAAGACGCTTGAGGATTAATTCATGAATAATAATCAAGCGAAGAATCATATTTCCTTTGAACCCATTAAAGACATGCAATTTGAAGGATTACACTGGATTGAGGCTTCGGCAGGAACAGGAAAAACTTATACTTTATCGAGTTTGATGGTTCGTATTTTATTAGGAAAATATTTGCCTCATCAGGTGATTGCTACAACGTTTACACGAGCTGCTGCGGCTGAATTAAAAACACGAATTCGTTTACGTTTAATAGATACCTTAAAATTTTTTGATGATCTTCAAAATAAAACTTCGGCTGAAATACAGATCATTTTGCAGCAAGAAAAAGATCCATTATTTCAAAAGGTTCTTCAAGATTATCTGGATAAAGTTGATTATGCCAAAGAACGACTAAAACTAGTTTTAGATCAATTAGATGAGTTATTTGTTGGGACTTTAGATAGTTTTAGTCAGAAAATTTTACGTGAATTTAGTTTTGAAAGTGGAAAAATTGAGTTAGCAGAAATTACAGATGATGCTAAAAGTTATACTTATCAATTAATTCATGATGTGTTGAGAGAGTGGATTCAAGCTCAACCTCAAAATGTGATTAACTATTTACTACTTCAACAAAAACTAAAATCAGTAGATCAATATATTACTATTGTTGAAAATACATTGAATTTCACCTCAGCGCATTTTCAAGAAGTTGAAGCACCAAAGCTTGATCTTGAACATTTTGAGTTAGCTATAGATAAATTATTACAACTTGATTTAAATCAAATAGAAAGTTTAGGTGAGTATTATTTAGAAGATGGGTTACATCATAATATTATCGCAAAGAAATGGCGTACTGATCATTTAATGCAAAAAACTTTATGTCTGGATTTGCCAGAGTTGTTTGAGGCACTCAGAGCACAGAGAAGTTATGCATTATTTGCACCACATTTCTCTGAAACATTAAAGAGATTAAGTGATTTAAGTACAAAAAAAGCACTTAATAAATGCGCTGAAAACGTATTAGATACGTTTAATCAGCATCCAGTGATTGTACAATTAAAAGGATTTTTTGAACAGTTACAACAGCTTGATGTTGATTTAAATTTATTAGACGCATATTTAAAATTTTATTTAAGTCAGCAAGTAAAAAGACGTCTTCCACAGCTATTACAACAAAAAGGTGAAACGACCTTTGCTCAGCAAATTAGAACATTGTCAGAAGCATTACAAGGGTTTCAAGGTCAACGTTTTGCTCAATTTATTCAAGCAAAATATCCATTAATTTTAGTGGATGAATTCCAAGATACGAATCAAGATCAAGATGACATGCTTGCACGAATTTGGCGTGATGCACAGCGTTATACTACTGGTTGCATGATTATGGTGGGTGATCCCAAGCAAGCAATTTATGGTTTTCGTGGCGGAGACATGTTGACCTATAACAAAGCAAGAATAGATGTTCTTGCCAAGCATGGGTATCAATATAGTTTAAGATTTAATCATCGTTCGACTGCACATTTGGTTGAAGTGGTTGATGCTTTATTTCAACGGCAAATGGATTTTGGAGAAGATGTATTTTATCAACCTGTTGAAGCAGGGCGACAACATGCTCCTTTAATTGATCAACATGGAGAAAATCATTTACCTTTAAGATGGATTATGCTTGAAGATAAAGCAGATGAGCCGATTCAAGTGGCTTGGAAGATTCGTGAATTATTAAATCAAAGTGCTTTAGGGCAGTTATTTTTAAATAACAATGGTATTCATCAAAAAATTATTGAAGATGATATTGCGATTTTATCTAAAAATCATGATGGTTTAGATAAGGCGCAGTATGAGTTGGAACGCTTGGGAATTCGTGTAAATCGTCCATCTAAAAAAAGTGTGCTTGATAGCCAAATTGCAAAAGATGTGGGGGCTTTATTAACGGCAATTATGCATCCTTATGATGAGGGAAAAGTAAAGCGCGCATTATTAACACGATTATTGAATTTTAAACTGAAAGATTTAATTGAACTTGAGCAACGAGCAGAAGGCTTAAGTCAATTTATTGCAGATTTTGATTTAATTCGTGAAATGTGGCTCGATAAAGGTTTTCTAACGGCTTGGCAATTTGCATTAAATTTATTCCATATTTGGGAAAATATGGTTGCAAGCCAAAGTCGTGATAATGAACGCGCAGTTGTTAATTTAAGACATCTTACGGAAGTTTTAAGTCAACATAGTGAACAATATCAAGGTGCTCAGAATCTTTATCAGTGGTATTTAAAACAATTAGAATCACCTAGTGAAAGAGAATGGGAGTTGGAGCGTAAACTGTCAAATGAGGCAGGTATTCAACTCATGACCATTCACCAATCAAAAGGATTAGAGTATAAAATTGTCTTTTTACTCGGGGCAGATAAAACATTTAAAGAAATGGGGAAAACATTAAACTTCTCCACAGAAACGGTGATAAATCCAGCAACAAAACAAGTAGAGCAATATCGAGTTATCGCAATTAATGACAAGGCTTTAATTACAGATGAAGCCCAAAAACAGCATCAGCAGCGTGCCGAGGCAGAGCAGCACCGCTTATGGTATGTTGCATTGACTCGAGCAAGTTATCGTGTTTATGCAATGATGAGTGACACTGAAGGAAAATCTACAACAGGATTGGCGTTTTGGAGGGGACAAGGGGAACAAATTTTCCAGCATTCTTTTAGTACAAATGAAGAACCATTAAAAGAACGCCCTAGTGTTATTAAAGAACAGCAAATTCAAATGATTGAATTACATGCGCTGACTTTTCCTGAACAACGATTTTATCCACGTTCAAAAACAAGCTTTAGTGCCTTATCTCAACATTTAAGTCGTAAACAGGCAATTGATGCGTTAGCAGCTCAAATTGAAAAAATTGAAAGTGCTGAAGATGAAATACATAGTGTTGTAGAACAAGAAGAGGAGTGTGATAAGCCAATCGACTGGATTAAACATCAATTCCCAATGGGAACGGTTGCTGGTAACTTTCTACATGAAATTTTTGAGCATATTGATTTTCAAGACATGACATTTTGGTCGCTTGAAATTTATCGACGTTTTAAAAATGATTATCCTGCATTATGGGCTGAACTACTTGAAAAATTTAATCAAAATTTTCCAGAACATCATGAAAATCAACTTATTGAGTTGATGGTAAAATGGTTGGTAGATGTATTAGATACACCTTTATATCAAGATTTTCAATTGAAGAATCTTGAAAAAGGGCAACATTTAGCTGAATTCCCATTTTATTTATCATTAGCTGATCATGTGTTGTCGACGAAACGAATTCATCAGCTGTTTTCCGATTATGGTATTTACATGCTGGATTTAAACGAAGCAAATTCAGCACGTTATTTAACAGGTTCAATAGATTTAGTCTTCTTTGATGGTCAGCGTTATCAAATTGCAGATTATAAAAGTAACTTTTTAGGGACTGACCAATCTCATTATGATTCTGAAAAAATTAAAGAAAATATGTCACATTCAAGTTATTGGTTACAGGCAGGATTATATTTAGTTGCCTTACATCGTTATTTGAAAGTTCAGCTAGATAACTATGATATTTATCAGCATTTGGGTGGTGCAACTTATTTATATTTGCGTGGTATGAATGGTCAAATGTTGCAAGGCTATCAGTATTGGCAACCCGAAGCTGAGTTTATTTTGCGACTTGATGCACTTTTAGGCACATATACTGAGGATAAACTAGTCAATATAGTCTGAATGTAACTATTTTTTACTATTAATACAGTTAATTAGATTGTGGATAACTTTGAGGATAATTGTGTGGAAAACCATCAAAAAGTGCTTAAACAACAACCTGAAAGTCAATCCTTAGCATGGTTTTCAGTCTGGAGTGATTTTATTTCAAAATCACCATTTTCCACACAAGTATTAAGTGAAAAATCTTCAAAAGTGATACAGGATATTTTGGAAGCAATCACACGAGGAGATAGTTGTATTGATGCAACTCAAGAGGATATTCAAGCATTAGGTAATTTAGCTCTGCATAATCAGGAGCTTTCATCTACAAATGTAGCGCCATTTATTTACGATCAGTATTTTCTTTATTTATACCGTTATTGGTCTTTAGAGGCATCTTTAGCACAACAAATTATTCGTTTAAAGCAACAAACTATTTTAGATATTCCATATATGGATGTTGAGTTACTCTTTAGTGATGAGTATCAAAAAAATGCATTAAAAACAGTTATTAATAATAATTTAAGTATTATTACAGGTGGACCCGGAACAGGTAAAACGTATACTTTGTCACGTATTATTGCGCTATTAAATTATGCTCAACCAAATTTACGTATTGCAATGGCTGCCCCAACAGGAAAAGCCGCTCAACGAATGAAAGAGGCATTACAGAATTCTTTTAATGATTCTAATTTAGCAGAATTCTTAACACCTGAACTTAAACAAATTACACCTATTACGATTCATCGGTTATTGGGTTTAGGGCACTCATCACATCCAAAATTCAATCTTAAACAGCCTTTACCTTATGATTTAATTGTAGTTGATGAAGCTTCAATGCTCGATTTGAATTTAGCAAACATGCTTTTTTGTGCCATTCCAGATCAAGCACGTCTTATTTTATTAGGGGATGCGCAGCAATTAGCTTCTGTAGATGTCGGAAATGTTTTGGCAGATTTACAGAATATGGATGCATTGTCTGAAAATAGAATTAATTTAGTTAAAAGTCGTCGTTTTAAAGAAGGTGCTTTAATTGGGAAAATGGCGAAGTTTATTTTAAATGAGCACGCTGATTCAGATATTTTAGATAAATTTTCTAAAACGATTGTTCCTGCTGAAATATTAAAAGATATTCAAATCAATGCAGAAATGTCTGATGTCGTTCAATTGGAGTATTTACCACAAGATATTTCCAGCCATACTCATCTTTCAACATATTATGATCAGTTATTTTTAGGATTTAAATCTTATAGTCAGGCAATTCAAAAATATTTAGAAAATGAATATTCCAATGCATCTTTATATCAAGTATTAGAAGCATTTGACCAATATAGAATTTTAACCGCAATTCGTCATTCATTATTTGGATTGGAGAGCCTAAATAGGCAAATCGAGCAACGCTTTTTAAGCAGTACTCAACAGCTTAAAATAGGGGATTGGTATGTTGGGCGCCCCGTGATGATGACATATAACGATTATCAACTCGGGTTATCCAATGGGGATATTGGTATTTGTTTAAAGCGAACTTCAGATTCTTCTACACCTTTTGAAGTTTATTTTCCAAGTCTAGAAAAATGGGTTCTTGCAAATCGGTTACCGAAGAATATTGAAACAGCATATGTCCTTACAATTCATAAATCACAAGGATCTGAATTTAAGCATACAGCAGTTGTTTTAGATCAAAAGGCAAAAAATTTACTGAGTAAAGAATTAATTTATACTGCTATTACACGTGCTAAATCTGTAGTGAGTTTATTGGTAGATCAGGCAGCATTTGAGCAATCTATTAAAGTCGGAACAGTCAGAAAGAGTGGGTTGTTAAGTAAAATTAATCTACTGGATTAATTAATAATTTTTGCTAAATAAATAGACATTCTGTAAGAAAATGCTTACAAGGATTCAAGATATTTGCGCATGGATTAGCCCAATCTGATCTGAGAAGATAGCGCTATAAAATAATCTAGCAAGGAATGCTGGGTATAAATCGTAAAATTATAATATTAAGTTGAATAACAACGAACTTACAGTGACGTAAGGAATAGAGGAAATTACAGCCGCTAAGCCTTGTAGTTTTGGGAGAGACTACAAGGCTTTTTTATATGTGAAATATATAATAATTTCAAAATGTTACATTGTTAAGTTGTGTAAAATATCCTACAAAGATATACGAAAATGTCTGTTTTTTATCTAGTATTTTAATGTAAAGATATGTAAACAAGGAAGTGTTGCTATATACAAGGATAGTTATATAAAAACACAGCTTAAATGCTGAATAATAATTAAAAGAAAATAATAAAAATGAAAAAACAGCGCACATAAGGCAGCTTAGCACACCACTAGGCTGTCTTTTTTCATTTAGTTATATATTTAAATAAATTCGAAATATTTCTTTAAATATCTTTAGATTTATTATTTTTAGTTAAATGAAATATGCTGAAGTGCTCTGAGTTGAATAAAGTTGAAATATAAAGTTAATCCCGCATAAAAATATAAGAGTAATAAAATGTATGTTTTTAATACACATAGATTTATGGATTTAGTTTTGCAATTCCCCCGTATTTCCCTTAAAATATTGTACTTGCTGTAGTGATGCACGGCAGTCAATTGTTTTCAATTGATCAATATCGAAATTTTAAATCTTAAGCATCTCGGAGAAATCGAATGGCTTTAACAAATGCAGATCGCGCAGAGATCATCGCTAAATTTGCTCGTGCTGAAAATGACACTGGTTCACCAGAAGTTCAAGTTGCTCTTTTAACTGCTCAAATCAATGACTTACAAGGTCACTTTAAAGAGCATAAACACGACCACCATAGCCGTCGCGGTCTTATCCGTATGGTTAACCAACGTCGTAAATTATTAGACTACTTAAATGGTAAAGATCATGGCCGTTATGTTGCTTTGATCGGTGCATTAGGTTTACGTCGTTAATTCGATTGAAACTTTTTTTCGGGTTATTGCATGTTAAGTGCTGTATTACTGAAAATAAAAGAATGTCTAGTTTTTTCTAGATAATTGAGAGGGGGCGATGATTCGCTCCTTCTTTGTGTTTAAAAATAGTCTTTCTGGTGAGGTCGGCTTCTAAGTTTTGTCATTTATGTTTTATGCCCATAACTTATGGGCTAGTGAATGCTAAACCTTAGGGGTCTCCACTAGAATAAATTAGGAAACAAAAATACATGTCAATGTTTAATATTGTTCGTAAAGAATTCCAATATGGTCAGTATAATGTTGTATTAGAAACTGGTCGTGTTGCTCGTCAAGCAAATACAGTTGTAATCACAATGGGGGGCGTAACTGTATTAGTTGCAGTTGTTGCTCAACCTACAGCTAAAGCGGGTCAAGACTTTTTTCCGCTTACAGTAAACTATCAAGAAAAACAATATGCTGCTGGTCGTATTCCTGGTGGATATGGTAAGCGTGAAGGTCGTGCTTCAGAAGCAGAAACTTTAATTTCACGTTTAATTGACCGCCCAATTCGTCCATTGTTCCCAGAAGGTTACTATAACGAAATTCAAGTGACAGCAACGGTTATCTCTTCTGATAAAACTATGGATGCTGACATTGCTGCAATGTTAGGTACATCGGCTGCATTGTCAATTGCTGGTACACCTTTCCGCGGTCCAATCGCAGGTGCACGTGTTGGTTTAATCAACGGTGAGTATATTCTTAACCCTAATCACGAACAGTTAAAAGAGTCGGATCTTGATCTTGTGGTTGCAGGTACTGAATCTGCGGTATTGATGGTTGAGTCTGAAGCGAAAGAGCTTTCAGAAGACCAAATGCTTGGTGCTGTATTGTTCGGTCATGACGAAATGCAAATTGCAATCCAGGCGATTAAAGAATTTGCTGCAGCTGCGGGCGCAACAGAATCAACTTGGATCGCTCCTGCGAAAAATGAAGTGCTTCTTGCTCAATTAAAAGAAGCATTTGAAGCGAAGATTTCTGAAGCATACACAATCGCTGTTAAGCATGAGCGTTATGCAGCACTTGATGCACTTCACGCTGAAGCTGTAGCTCAATTTGTTCCTGAAGATGATGAAACAGGTATTGCAGACGAAGTAAACGAGTTATTTGAAGATCTTAAATATCGTACTGTACGCGACAATATTTTATCTGGTAAACCACGTATTGATGGTCGTGATACAGAAACTGTTCGTGCACTTGATGTACAAGTTGGTGTGCTTGATCGTGCACATGGTTCAGCATTATTCACACGTGGTGAAACTCAAGCATTAGTAACAACTACGCTTGGTAATACACGTGATGCACTAATGGTTGATACACTTGCTGGTACAAAAACTGATAATTTCATGTTGCACTATAATTTCCCTGCATACTCTGTGGGTGAAACTGGTCGTGAATCAGGTCCTAAACGTCGTGAAATTGGTCACGGTCGTCTAGCACGTCGTGGTGTTCAAGCAGTTCTTCCACCAGCAGATCGCTTCCCGTACGTAATTCGTATCGTATCAGACATTACTGAATCTAATGGTTCATCTTCAATGGCTTCTGTATGTGGTGCTTCTTTATCACTTATGGATGCAGGTGTTCCACTTAAAGCTCCAGTTGCTGGTATCGCAATGGGTCTAGTGAAAGAAGGCGAGCGTTTCGCAGTTCTTTCTGACATCCTAGGTGATGAAGATCACCTTGGTGATATGGACTTTAAAGTAGCAGGTTCTGCAAATGGTATTACTGCACTTCAAATGGATATCAAGATAGAAGGTATTACTGAAGAGATCATGGAAGTTGCATTGAACCAAGCATATGCTGGTCGTATGCATATCCTTAATGCGATGAATCAAGTGATTTCACGTGCTCGTCCAGAAATTTCAATGCATGCGCCAACATTCCAGGTAATCAACATCAATCCTGATAAGATCCGTGATGTAATTGGTAAAGGTGGTGCGACAATCCGTCAAATCACTGAAGAAACTAAAGCTGCAATTGATATTGAAGACAACGGTACAGTTCGCGTATTTGGTGAAACAAAAGCTGCTGCTCAAGCTGCAATTGCAAAAATCCAAGCGCTTACTGCAGAAGTTGAACCGGGTACAATTTACGCTGGTAAAGTTATTCGTATTGTGGAATTTGGTGCGTTCGTAAACATCCTTCCAGGTACTGATGGTTTACTTCACATTTCTCAAATCTCTAACGAGCGTATTGCAAACGTTGCAGACGTATTGAAAGAGGGCCAGGATGTAAAAGTACAAGTTGCAGATGTAGACAACCGTGGTCGTATTAAATTAACAATGAAAGATATTGAACAAGCTTAATTGTTCATGACTTAAAAAAGCCCGCATTTTGCGGGCTTTTTTTATATATTATGAAGATTTTTCTTCCGCATGCTTTAACATGACATAAATTTCATCTTTAAGTTTCAATTTTTTACGCTTTAATACATCAATTTCATCAGAGGTACTTGTGACTACATCTTTTTCTAGACGTAAAATTTCATGATCTAATGTATTATGTTCATCAAAAATTTTTGCAAAATGAGCATTTTCTTGTTTCAGTTGGCTAATTAAACTTCTGTATTCGGGAAACATATTTTCTCCTTGTTATATCTTAATTAAATAATATTAATTAAGTGATAAAGATTAATAAAAATAATCTATTTATACATCCTAATAAAAAATCATATTGGAAAGCTAATTATAATATGTATCTGGATGTTAATATTTTGTATAACAAAATCATTTATTTTATGCCTTAAAATTTTTAGAAAAGAGTTTGTAAGGCTCAAATAAAAGTTATATTTTTAGATGTTGTTTTTTGTAGATAATAATAAAAACCAATAACTTTAAATATTCTAAAATTATTGGTTTTGACATGAATTATTGATTTTGAGATGCTTTAAGTATTTTATACATCTCATCTTTAATTTTAAGCTTTTTGCGCTTTAAAACTTCAATATTGTCATTAATTTGATTCACTGGATTTTGTTCCAATGAAATAATTTGCTTGTCGAGTTCCTCATGATTCTCGAACATTTTTGCAAAATGTGGATTATCTTCCCTGAGTGTGGCAATCACATCTTTAAATTCAGGGAACATATTTTTATATTTTTTATTACAGTCTTTCATTTTCATCAGTGTCAAAATCCTCATAAAAAATCAGATGATAAGGGGGACTCATATGTTTATAAGCATATGAGCTATGACGAATTGCATTTAATTTGGATGCAAATATTTTACTTTTCGACGTAAGTGTTGTACTTCATCAATGAGATCTAACATCATTGCAACAGCAGTTAAACTAGCATTAAAATCTCGTTGTAAACGATATGCACGAAGTGCGATAGTGACATCTTCGCCAAAAAACTGATGAACACGTTCATCTGGACGATCGGGTAAAATATCATATTCGAGCAGTTGTAAAACCCATTCAGGGCTTTGCCCACAAGCTTCTGCAAAATGATTTAAATCGAAAGATATGTTTTCATCTACGATTTGAGCTTCAATGCAATCGCCACAGACAATTTCACGATAATGTATAGTTGTCATGATTTGCTCCTTAAGATTGACGAGGCTTAAAGTGAGTAAATGCATCTGCAAATACTTGATAAGCAGCTTGTTCTGCTTCAGTGTTTGCAGGTGGATTTACAATATTAAGTAACAAATAAAGATGACCGGGAGTCTTGCTTGGAATTCCTTTATCTTTTAGTCGCAATTGCTGTCCTGTACGACTATTTTTAGGTAAATTTACTTGTACTTTATTTCCTGCTGGAGTCTGAATTTCAATTGCTTGACCTAAGGCTGTTTCCCAAGGTGCAACATCAATTGATTGATAGATATCAGCGCCATCTACACGAATTTTTTCTGTGTGTTTGTAACGTATTTCAATATATAAATCGCCATTCGTACCTCCATTTATACCTGTTTGTCCTTGTCCTGACAATCTTATTTGTTGTCCATCCTTCATCCCTTTTGGAATTTTAACTTCTAAGGTTTTACGTTGTACTTCAGCTTCTCCATATGCATTTAATGTTGGAATTTGCAAAGTAATATTCTGTGTTGAACCATGAAAGGCAATATCTAAATCGATGTCTAGGCTTGCATGTTGATCATCGCCTTTGAAACTTCTATGTTGTTGTCTTTGGTCTCTTTGATATCCATAATCGGAACCGCCAAATCCTGTACCAAAGCGTCCAAAAAGATCTTCAAACCCTGAGAAATCATATTGTTCATGATTGCCTTGAGTATTTTGATAATATTGATTTGAACCTGAATCAAAATGATTAAATCCATTTGGATGTTCTAATTCAAAATCGTATTGCTTTTTCTTTTCATCATTACTAAGGGTGTCGTATGCAACGTTGATTTCTTGCATTTTTTCTTCGGCATCGACTTCTTTGCTAATATCAGGATGATATTTTCGTGCTAATTTACGATAAGCCTTTTTGATTTGTTCAGGTGTTGCATCTTTTTTAACACCTAGTATTTCATAAAAATTTTTTGCCATTTGGGATTCTTAAAATTATTAAGTAATACCTTTATTATTACCACAATAATTGTATAAAAAATTAGCATTATCTGAGTTAATCTTTACGAATCATGACAATGTAACATTAGATTAATAATCGTAAGTATCTTTGGGGGGAAATAATAAAAAATGAATAGTTGTATAAAATTTATGGTCTTTTGAAGTAAAAAAGGATGGAAAACTCCATCCTTTGGATCAAACTTAAATTAACTTAAATGTTCACCAAATAAGCCTAAAGCTTGTTCTGCTGTAAATGTATATTTGGCATTACAGAATTGGCAATCCATTGAAATTGGATTTTGATGTTCTAACGTTTCACGTACTGCAGAAACACCAATTTGTTGAAGTGCAGTTTCACAGCGTTCTTTAGAACATGTACAACCAAATTTTAATGTTTCAACTTCAGGTAAACGAACTTCTTCTTCGTTATATAGACGATATAGAATTTCATTTGCCTCGAGTTGGGTTAACTCATCTGCTTTCAATGTTTCGGTTAACATTGTAAGTCTTGGCCATAAATCTTCATCAACTCGTTTTTGTTCTTCCTCATTATTACGAGGTAAAAGTTGAATAAGTAAACCACCAGAAGTTTGTTCATTACTTGCAAGAACAATACGTGTTGGAATTTGTGCAGATAAGTCATAATACTGCATTAAACAACCTGCCAGAGTAGGCTGGTCTAGCGGTACAATACCTTGGTAACGTTCACCAAATTCAGGTTCAATATTAATAAATAAAACAGGGCTGATTAAAGAAGATAATACAGTGCTACTGTCATCTGCTTGCGTGAATCTAGAATCAAACTCATAATCTGCTAATGCACGAACTTCGCCTAAGTGATTACACTCAGCCATAGCCCATTTGAAGCTACCAGAAGCTTGAATTTGTAAGCTAATACGACCTTTAATTTTAAGTGTACTTGCTAATAAAGCTGTTGCACTGAGCATTTCACCTAACAGAATTTTTACTGCTGGCATATAATCACGTTGTGCCAAAATCGTTTGTAAAGCTTCTTCAAGATGAACGACTTCACCACGAACAGGGCTATCTTCAATAAAAAAGCGTTGGCGTAAATCAGACATAAAATTCTCCATAACCCCGTTTAAATGGTGATGATTTGTAAAAAGACAAGCTATTTTACACTATCTCTTGTGACATCAAGACGCTGAGAATTTAAATGTCGTTTTAAATTGACACCAGTTACAGGCTCATCACGATTTTGAGCATCATTTTCAAACAAATGTTCGAGCTCTGCTAGAGCATTACGATGAGTACTATATATTTTTTGTTCATCTGTATATACATGTTGTTGTTGAGCAAGGAGCTTTTCATCATAATCTCTAAATAGCTCAATACTTTTATAAGCATCTTCTTCGCTGATCCCCATTTGGCAAAGTGTTTGATATGCCATACCAAGTGAGGATAAATACGTTTCACGCCAAATATATTCAACACCAAGATCACGTAATAAGTGAACATGATGTCGATCACGGGCACGAACCAAGAGTTTGAGATCTGGATAATTTAATTTGATATGACGAGCGATATTCATGCAATCTTCAATATCATCAATGGTCAGTAAAAATAACTTCGCATGTTCAATACCTGCAGCTCTTAAAATATCAGGTTGAGTTGCATCACCATAATAAACTTTACCACCATAATTTCTGACGAAGTCAATTTTTTCTAAGTTGTTATCTATGGCTGTAAATTTCAAATGCTGAAGATACGAAACACGAGCAACAATTTGTCCAAATCGCCCAAAGCCTGCAATGATAATTGGGTGATGAACTTCTGATTCGGGAATTTCATCATAAATTGGTGCTTTTTCTTTCTCTAAAAATATGTTCATTAATTTTGTCACAAGCAAATATAATAATGGTGTTAATACCATAGAAAGTGTGACGATTAATGTGAGTGGTTCTAGCATAGCTTGAGTAATAATTTTCTCAGTTTTAGCAACACTTAAAACAACAAAAGCAAACTCACCACCTTGAGCTAAGCAGGTTCCTAGCAATAAACTATTTCGCCATGAAAATTTGTAGTAACGAGCAATTGCTGTTAGTGCAATAAGTTTAATGGTGAGTAAAGCGAGTGTTCCGCCAACAATGAACCAAGGAATTTCAACCAGTAACGAAAGTTGGGTTGTCATACCAACAGCCATAAAGAACAGCCCAAGGAGTAGCCCTTTAAATGGAGCGATACTGGCTTCTAGTTCATGTCTAAATTCAGAATCTGCTAATAGTACGCCTGTTAGAAATGCACCAAGCGTCGTACTAATTCCAAGTAAATCCATTAATGCTACAACAGTGAGAACAATAAATAGTCCTACTGCGGTAATTAACTCGTGAGCACCACTTTTGGCGACAAAGCGGAAAAATGGACGCATCAAATAGCGACTAAACAAGAATAATCCTGTAAAGGCGGCAACAATTGCTGCGAAATATGCAATGCCATGATGTGCTGATTCACTTCCTGCTAATAATGGTAGTATGGCAATGAGTGGAATAGCAGCAATATCTTGGAATAATAAAATGGAAAAGGATTGTTGCCCGTAAGTGCTATTAAGTTGTTGTTTTTCAGTTAAAAGTTGTAAGGCAAATGCGGTGGATGAAAGTGCTAGTGCACAACCTATGACAAAACTAGCCTGAATACTTTGCTGTAATGCAAAGAAAATAAGCGTAATCAGAAGAATAGAAGTGATTCCAACCTGAAGACTACCCATTAAAAAAATGGATTTTCTCATTTCCCATAGACGTTGTGGTCTGAGTTCAAGACCAATCAGGAACATCAGCAGAATAACGCCTAATTCAGAAATTTCTTGAATTTGTTCAGGATTACTCGCGAGATTAAAAACACTAGGACCTAATAAAATACCTGTGAACAGATATCCTAGAACTGTAGCAATACCAAAACGTTTCAGTAATGGAACTAAGAGCAAAGCTGCACCGAGAAAAATTGTAACTTGCAACAGTAAAGACATGGATTAATCCTAAGTGTATTTATTTGCTATATTTTTGAAAATAGAAGATATATTTAGCTCAATTCCTGAGGATCTATATCTAAGCTTAGTTTCATATTTGATGGCTTTTGATGCAACATATTTTGCCACCATTGTCGGATGTAAAAATGTAATTTAGCTCGATCTTGTGATAACAAAACCATATGTGCTTGATAACGTCCAGCTTTACGTTCCATTGGTGCAGGAATAGGTCCCCAAATATCAATAAGCTCATTTGCATTTGTTCTTAGGTTTTGAGCATATCCTTGTAAAAAGTCTTGATTCAATTGTTGATTTTTAGATTCACATCGAATGAGTGCTGTATAACGATAAGGTGGTAATAATGCCGCTTTACGTTCTTTTAAAGTCTGATGAGCAAAAGCACGATAGTCATGATTTACCAAAGTGCTTAATAGGGGATGATCTGGACGTAAAGTCTGTAAATACACATCACCTTTTTTCTCTCCACGACCTGCACGACCTGAAACTTGAACAATGAGCTGTGCCGTTCGTTCAGGGGCTCTAAAATCAACACTTAATAAGCCCGAATCTATATCTAAAATGGTAACAAGTGTGACATAAGGAAAATGATGTCCTTTGGCTAACATTTGTGTACCAAGTAAAATTACAGGTTCGCTGGTTTGAATACGATCATAAATTTTTTGCCAGCTACCAACACGACTTGTGGAATCTCGATCAACACGGATAACGTCAACATTAGGAAATAATTCATTCAAGCTTTCCTCAACTTTTGCTGTTCCCATACCAATTGGTTTGAGTTCTTCGTGATTACATTGCGGGCAGTGATCAGGCTTACGGTGAATCGTACCGCAATGATGGCAGTGTAAGTGAGAATATGGCTGATAATGTAGAGTGAAATTGGCATCACAATTTGGACATTTTGCTTGCCATGCGCAGCTATCACAGATAAGTACAGGTGCATATCCACGTCGATTTAAAAAGATAAGAACTTGTTCTTTGCGTTCAATTCGTCTTTTTATTTCACCAATGAGTAATTGGCTGATGCCATGTTGTTTTGGACTCACTTTTAAATCAAGTACATGCATTTTGGGCATAAGGGCTGAACCTGCACGCTGATTGAGTTCTAATAATTTGAGTTTGCCTTGTTCTACAAGCGCATAGCAGTCAATACTTGGTGTTGCGGAGCCTAGAATAATTGGACATTTTTCTAAATGTGCACGATATAAAGCGACATCTTTTGCATGATAACGAAAACCTTCTTGTTGTTTAAAAGAAAGATCATGTTCTTCATCTAAAATAATTAAACCTAGGTTTGGCAGGGGAGTATAGATTGCTGAGCGCGTCCCTAAAATAATAGATGCTTTTCCCGATTGAGCATGTTGCCATGCTTGTAAGCGTTTTGAGTCATTTAAACCTGAATGTAACAAGACAATATTACAATGGAATCTAGATTGAAAACGGCTAATTGTTTGAGGAGTTAAACCAATTTCAGGCACAAGAACAAGAACTTGTTTTCCCTGTTTTAGGACTCGTTCCATGACTTGTAAATAGACTTCAGTTTTACCACTCCCCGTCAATCCATCTAATAAAAATGCTTGGTACTTATTTTGTGCTTTTAATATGGTATCAATGGCCTTTCTTTGATCTTCATTTGCTGTGAGAGGCATTTGTGCCAAAGTCATTGGCATTGGGCTTAAATCTTGTTTTTCATGCACACATTTGCAAATGTCTTTTTTGGCTAAAGCTTTTAATGTTGCAGTTTCAATACCTGCTAAATTCAAAATATTTTCTGTTGTTCCTTGAGGATGAAGCTTTAGAATTTTATAAGCTTCTTGTTGTTTATCTGAGCGTTTAATTTTTGTTTCAGCATGCTCATCCAGTAAGATCCAAACTCGAGTTAATAGATCAGCGGGCTTTCCTTGACGTAATAACGTAGGTAAAGCACTTTGTATAACTTCTCCAATTGGAAATTGGTAATATTGTGCTGACCATGTCAATAAACTTAAAACTTTTTCATCTAAAATTGCATGTTCATCTAAAATTTCTGTAATAAATTTTAGTTTGAATTTTGTTTGAATGGGTTGATTGGTTGGAAGTTTTTCTACAACAATGCCAACTAGATTTTGGCGACCAAAAGAAACTGAAACTCGAGCACCAAGATGAATATGCTGATACTGCTCTTCTGTCACCAAATAATCGAAAGTGTCGTAAAGGTGTACAGGCACAGCAACACGAATACGATAATTGGTTGAGTTTGTTTCTAAAGTTGTTGGCATAGCGATGTCAATAATCCTATAACAGTATAATCGTCGTGCTAGAAAGTGCGTTATGTTAGAGTATATGGAATAATATAATGCAGAATATGAATAATTTTAGTGTTTTCAGTGTGACTGAACTAAAATAAAAATGAGGATGAAAAGAGCATCACAATGCCAGCATATCAGTTTACCGCTATAGATGGATTAGGAAAGCAAAAAAAAGGTGTGCTTGAAGGGGATTCTGCACGTCAAATTCGTCAACAATTACGAGAACAGGAACTTATTCCTATTTCAGTAGAGCCTGTTGAGCAAAGACAAAACATATCAAAAAGCACGTGGTTTCAAAAAAAATTAACAGCCTATGATTTGGCATTAATGACCAGACAATTATCTGTATTAATTGCTGCGTCTATTCCATTGGAAGAGGCGGTTAAAGCAGTTGCAAAACAAAGTGAAAAAGCACATGTACAAAGAGTATTGTTATCTATTCGTTCAAAAGTTTTGGAAGGGTATTCTTTTGCGAATGCTTTGCAACAATCAGGACGTTTTCCAGATTTATATATTGCAACAATAGCTGCAGGTGAGCGCTCAGGGCACTTAGATTTAATTTTAGATCAGTTGGCTGAATATACTGAAAATCGATTTGCGATGCAGAAAAAAATTCAAGGTGCCATGATTTACCCTATGATTCTTATGCTGATGTCTTTTGCAATTGTGATGGGGTTAATGACGTATGTCGTCCCTGATATTGTAAAAACTTTTGAGCATAATAAAGATGCTTTGCCTTTGCTCACAATTGCCTTAATGAAGACGAGTGATTTTATTCGAGCATCTTGGCAGTATTTGACTTTAGCTGGTATGGGGGGGATTATTTTATTAATTCGATTTTTAAGAACAACAGCAGGGCATTATGCTTTTGATCGAATAATACTCAAACTGCCATTATTTGGTAAGCTTTCACGTGGTATTAATGCTGCACGATTTGCAAGTACGTTATCTATCTTGACTCAGTCTGGAGTACCCTTGGTCGATGCGCTCAAAATTGGGGCTGCTGTAAGTAACAATTGGGTGATACGAGATGCTGTGAATTTGTCTGCTGAAAAAGTCACAGAGGGTGGAAATTTATCAACACAGTTGGAGCGTAGTGGTTATTTCCCTCCTATGATGGTACAAATGATTCGAAGTGGTGAAGCATCAGGTGAATTAGATCTAATGTTAAGTCGAGCATCGAGTATGCAAGATAGAGAAGTGACCACATTTATTTCAACTTTATTGGCATTATTAGAACCATTAATGCTTGTTTTTATGGCAGGTATTGTTTTGGTAATTGTAATGGCGGTGATGTTGCCAATTGTGAATATGAACAATATGATTTGATGATAAAAATATGCGAGAAATTGGAATGAAAATGAAAAGGCTAAATAAGCAATCAGGCTTTACCTTAATTGAAGTGATGGTTGTGATTGTTATTTTGGGTGTTTTAGCCGCGTTGGTTGTTCCTAATGTGATGGGTAAAGTAGATTCATCTAAAATTAAAACAACAGAAATCACATTAAATAGTGTGGCAAAAGAGTTAGATGCTTTTAAAATGGATAATAACCGCTATCCAAATTCTCAGGATGGTGGATTAGAAGCTTTAGTTACTCAGCCTGCAAATGCTAAAAATTATCCGATTGGTGGATACTTAAAGAAATATCCTAAAGACAGTTGGGATAATGACTTGCAATATGTTAATCCAGGCTCAGATGGTCGTCCTTATGATTTATATTCATTAGGTGCAGATGGAAAAGAAGGTGGTGAAGGTACCGATGCTGATATTTACTATAAATACTAATTCATTGTGAAAAATGAAGAGTGTTTTCTATAGCACTCTTCAAATAATAAAAATAATTCTTTAAAAATATCAGAATTAAATTTTTATAAAGAGTCTGTTATGTATAAAAAAATATTTAAATTAAGCTTAATTTTTTTTATTCCCTTCTATTTGATCAGCTGTACTGCAATGGTTTGGCATGAAGGTAATGGCATGTTCTCAATGGGGAAAGTTTGGGAAGAACAAAACAAAACGATATATAAAAAAAAGCTTCTGAAAAAAGATGAGTTATTGGGTTTGGTGCAAACTCAGTCGAGTCAAGATACTCAATTATTTATTATTGGAAAAAAGTACGGTTATAAAGTTTTGAGTGGGCAAGATGAGGCATTAAAAATTGTTAATTCGAATACGGGTATTCAGTATTGGCGTTTAAAACAAGAAGAAGAGTGTAATGAATGTAAGCTTGAAATATTTTTTGATGATGAAACATCAACAGATCAGCATTTGATATTTTACACGACTATGACTTTATACTATGTGAATCCAAACATAACAGAGCAACAAAATGTAGAACTTCTAAAAATAGGAGCTAAGAAAAGGACAGTGATGGTTAATACAACGGAAAGACAAGAAATTTATATAAAAACAATTGATTTAAAAGGAGAGGTTGTTGGTTTAAATAAGCAATTTAAAGCTCTAGAACATCAAAAATTTAGTCAACCATATTCTATAGAACTTTATGATAGAGATATAAGCACTAGAACAAGTAAGGCTAACTATCCACTTTTATTAAAAAAAATCGCTGTAACACCGTTTACATTGTTAGCTGATATTGTGGTAGTTCCACTTTTTTTAATTATGGATGCAAATCATTAAATATGTTGTTCATTTAATTTTAGCAATGTTTTGATCATAATTTGGTGTAAAATTTAACTCGACTTATTAATGTTGCGTTGAACGAATGTCTGAAATTAAGCCTACTTTGTCTTTACGATATATTTTAACTCTTGAAGAATCTCAAGATGGTTTTGCTTTAGCAACATTTGGAAAAAAGCAATTTACCCGTTTTATTACACCAGTAATTAGTATTGCAATTATTGTTTGGGGTTTTTACCTTGGTCTTGATGGTGTTGGTGGCTATTACGTTGCTTTAGGTGCTTTTTTCTTAATTTTACAAATTTTAATGCGCTATTGGTTTTTACCAATGATGTTTAAACGTCAGTTTGTAAAATATCAAATTGGTAAAAGTGAGCAAGGTATAGATTTATATCAAGAAAAAGCTGAAATTTTTAGTAATGGACATAAAAGAGAATTTGAATATTCAAATGTACAAAATTTTGCAATTGGTCGTTTAACCTATATGTTAGAGTTGAAAATGGGACAATCTAAAAATCCTACAGCGGTGATTGTACCTAAAAGTGCATTTAAAGATGTAGCAGATCAAACATTATTTGAAAATACTTTCAAAAAATAATATTGAATAAATAAGCAAGGAAGATGATGAATACTCGTCCATCAAAAATTGTCTGTGTCGGTCGTAGCTATGCAGATCATGCAAGAGAATTAGGTAATGCAATTCCTGATAGACCTGTTCTTTTCATTAAACCGCCAAGTAGTTTAAGTTCTTTAGAAGCTGATATTTCTTGGAACGAAGCTTTAGGTAGTTGTCATTATGAATGTGAATTAACATTACGTATTGATCAAACTTTAAAAGCTGAAACAGATCCACAAAAAGCTTTAGCAGCAGTGGGTGCAGTTACTTTGGGTTTAGATTTAACACTGCGTGATTTACAAGATGATTTGAAGAAGAAAGGTCAGCCTTGGGAACGTGCTAAAGCTTATGATGGTTCATGTGTTTTAGCAGATTGGGTTGATGTTTCTGAAATTGCTGACTGGGATAAAGTAAATTATACCTTGCATGTTAATGATGAATTACGTCAGCATGGAAATACTGAATTCTTGATTTTTGATATCGGTGCATTATTGGTTGATATTAATCAAGTATTTACGTTAGAGGCAGGTGATGTCGTGATGACAGGAACTCCTGCTGGAGTGGCAGCATTACAATCTGGTGATCAATTAAAAATGACTTTAAAAGGTCGTAGCCAAGATTATATTTGGACAACTGCTGTCAAAGCATAAAGTCTTTTCAATTCAATAAAAAAGGACTGCTTTAGCAGTCCTTTTTTATTAATCTTTAAGGAGATGTTGAAACTTACTATGAAGTTTTAATAATTTCGGTGGAATTGCGAAGTTGCAATAACCTTGAGTTGGGTTCTTCACAAAGAAACTTTGATGATATTCTTCAGCAGGGAAAAAAGTTGGTACTGGAGTAACTTCAGTCACAATATTCAAATCTTCTGCTTTTAATGCATCTATCGCTTGTTGTGCAAGTTGCTTCTGTTCTTCATCATAATAATAAATTACAGAACGATATTGTGTTCCAATATCATTACCTTGGCGGTTTAATGTTGTTGGATCATGTGTTGCAAAGAAAACATCTAGAAGATGTTTATATTGAATTTGAGTTTCATCAAAATCAACTAAAATAACTTCTGCATGGTTTGTATCACCTTTGCACACTTCTTCATAGCTAGGATTGATGGTATTTCCACCGGCATAACCACAAGTGACTTTCTGAACACCGATTAAGCGTGAAAAAATAGCTTCTGTACACCAGAAACAACCTCCACCAAAGAGTGCTTGTTGCATGGTAATATCCCTAAAAAATACTCGGTTTTATATATAGGGGCATTTGTGGAAAATTACAATGTATCTTTTATAAAAAAAGCTTACCGAAGTAAGCCTTATATTTGATTAACGAGGCTGAATAACACTTTCAAATTCAAGTACAGGGTTACCATGACGATCAAGTAGTTTTAAAGTTCTATTAAATACTTGGTAATGGGTTACTTTTGCTAAAGCTTCATTAAATTGTTGATCTAAATTATCATTATTCATACAAGCCATACGAGTAGATGCTATTTGTTCAAGCTCTAAAGTATCTTTTCCTGCTTTATACGCACCTGTAAGACGATTACAGCCATCGGTACCAGTCACGCGATGTGTTGCTTCATCAAACTGGAGGCTAGCACGATTAGGTGCATCATTATTGTAAACGATCGTTGATTTACCAATTTTGGTAGCAACCCAAGTTGTATTTTGTAAAAGTGTTAAATTTGTTGCTGTCATATTTGCAGAAGTACTTGGAGTAGATTGACAACCTACAATTGCCAAAGTTGAGCTTAAGATAGTAATAGCGAACAATTTTTTTAACATTTTTAAATCACTTTTAAATTGATATATTTCTAATATAAACAGAAAACTAGAAAACACATAGCACTATTTGTATAGATCATTTGCCTATTTATA
Source organism: Acinetobacter equi (assembly GCF_001307195.1). NCBI lineage: Bacteria > Pseudomonadati > Pseudomonadota > Gammaproteobacteria > Moraxellales > Moraxellaceae > Acinetobacter > Acinetobacter equi. The sequence goes on from NZ_CP012808.1 coordinate 1,244,963, forward strand.
GCCTTATTGTTGCATACCGTTGAAAACGTGAATTTTAAGGTGCAAGGTCTTTGCGTATTAATGCAGAATATTGCTCACTAGTGAGTTGTTTGTTTTCAGTTTTAGGATTAACGTGAGCATGTTGATACCATTGCTCTATAGTCCAAGCATGACTAAATGCATGTAAATCGTATAAATAATTAGGTAAATATCCAGAAAGTAATAAACGATAATCTGAAGGATATTCATGATGACTTACAGCCTGTGCCATATCAAAAACAAGTGTGGTGCAATTACTTGTTAATGTGTTGTACCATTTAGGTGTTTGTTGTAATTCTTTAGCTGTTAATAAATATTCTTCAAATAATGCACGCATTTCTGCTTTTGGCATGTGAATAGGGAAGAAATAAACCTCTTCATTACGAATATTACTACGTGTAAAAATAATATCTTTTTCATCAGCTGCAATTAAGCTCAGCTCAAATTTTCGGAAGAATCCCCCTAAGGCAGAAAATGACTCACCTTTTTCTTTACGTATTTCAATGGAAAAGGTCAGTGGGGCACTATTTTCAAAATCAAAACTCACTAAGGTATGTGCAATTTGTGGTCCCATCCAATAAGATGTGATGACATTAATACCAGAAATTTTACTTAAATCGACAGTGCGGTTTTCCCATTTTTCATCATAGTCATTTTCAGAGCGCCAGTTAAAATTACGAACATTATGAAGCGTGACTAAATTGCCATGTTGCTCATAGCTAAGTTCACGAGAAACTTCAGGTGCCCAATCTCGATCTTGTCTAGCTGAAATACTAAAATAGCCTATAAGGCTACAGATAAAGGCGAGACAATAAATAATATTGCACAGATGACGGAGAAAAACGTACTGAGTAAAATGAAAGCCTAAATTAATTGTGGCGAGCACAATCCAAACAACAATTAAAAATATACTAAAAATAAGGCCAAGTGGTTGTTGAAACCAAATGACCATACAGACCCAAATTGAAGTACATACAACAAAAAGAGCAAAGAGGGTATGGAAAAAATATTTTCCAAACTGTGCTAGTTTTGATGATGTTTTTGTTTGTTTAGTTTGGGTCATTATTGATCTAAATTCTAAAAATTAGTGTTTATTTTCTATATGTTGCGAACTCAAAAGCAACCCCAGTTTTGTCATCAATATGTTGTTCAGATGCCACTTTTTTAAATTCATTTGGAATTTCTGGATAATGAGCATCACCTTGAACATCTAATTCAACATGAGTAAGTTCCAAGCGATCTGCAATATCAATTGTTTGCTTGAAAATTTCACCGCCACCAATGATAAAAATAGTGTCGGGCTTTTCTGATGCTTTTACATCTGTCACAGCTTGTTGTAAGGCATCGTCAATACTATGAGCTATTTTTGTACCTTCAAAAGCCCAGTTTAAATCCCGCGTAATAATCCAATTCACACGTTTTGGTAACGTACGGCCCATAGATTCTAGGGTTTTACGTCCCATCACTACAACGCCACCTTGGGTAATTTCTTTAAAATGTTTTAGGTCAGCAGAAATATGCCAAGGCAAGTCATTACCTTTACCAATACAATGCTTTTGATCCATTGCAACAACGTGCACAACTTCTAAATTTTGAAATGCCATATAAGACTCTAATTTAGTCAGTCCTCCTTTTAAAAGGAGGATAAATTCGCGAAGTAATTAAACTGCAACAGGTGCTTTAATTGCAGGATGAGACTCATATCCAATAATTTCAATATCTTCAAATTTAAAATCAAAAATATCTTTAATTTCAGGATTTAACTTTAATTGGCAAAGTGCTAATGGTTCACGTGTGAGTTGTAATTTTGCTTGTTCAAAATGGTTGGCATATAAATGCGTATCGCCACCTGTCCATACAAAATCGCCTACTTGCAAATCACACACTTGCGCAATCATATGAGTTAAAAGCGCATAACTTGCAATATTGAATGGCACACCTAGAAATACATCGGCACTACGTTGATACAGTTGGCAAGATAATTTTCCATCTTGAACAAAAAACTGGAATAAAGTGTGGCAAGGTGGTAATGCAACTTGACCAGCTTCTTGTGGGTTCCAACCTGAAACAATTAAGCGACGTGAATTAGGATTGGTTTTAATTTCATTTACTAGCCATTTTATTTGGTCAAAACCATCTTGTTCATATAGACCATTTTCTTTTTTAGTCGCACCGAAGTTGCGCCATTGATGACCATATACAGGACCTAATTCACCTTCAGGACGACCAAAACGTGCAGTTTGTTCTGCCGTAGCCCATTCATCCCAAATAGAGACTTTATTGTCTTGAAGATATTGAACGTTGGTATCACCTTTTAAAAACCACAATAGTTCCACGACAATTGAACGGAAATGAACTTTTTTTGTGGTTAAAATAGGAAAACCTCTGGATAAATCGAAACGCATTTGATGACCAAACACCGACCGAGTACCCGTTCCAGTACGGTCGCCTTTATCACCACCGTTATCAAGAATGTGTTGGAGAAGGTCTAAATACGCTTTCATAGAAATCCTATTAATTTCCCTTATTCGATTAATAATAAGGGGATAAGAAAATTGATTTAATGTGGGGAGTTTATACTATTTAGTACTAATTTTTAAGACAAGATATTATTTAAAATCTGACTAGTAAAAGATATATGTAAGATGAATTAGTGATCATTTAAATTAATATAAAACAATTATTTACATTGACATATTTTGAATTAATTGTAAGAGCTTATGTTTTAATTGTTAAGAATGTTTCTAAATATATGATTTTATTGTATTTAAAATATATAATACAATAAGTGTATTCCTAAAAGTTTCTAAATTAATAAAAATGATAAATTAGATTTATGTGATATCAGGGTTATAATCGAATAAATAGAGAATTACACCCAGTCCAGTGGAGCAAATCGACATGGCAGGCGAAACCCAAAAAGCAAAAACATTATATGATAAATTATGGGATGACCATTTAGTAAAACAACGAGATGATGGTTCAGCTTTACTTTATATCGATCGTCATTTATTGCATGAAGTGACATCACCACAAGCATTTGAAGGTTTACAACTTGCTGGTCGTAAACCATGGCGCTTAAGTGCAAACGTTGCAACACCAGATCATAACGTACCAACATCAACAAAAGAACGTTCAGAGGGTATTTCTGGAATTGAAGATTCAACATCTCGAATTCAGGTTCAAACTTTAGATGATAACTGTAAAACATTTAATGTCGTTCAGTTCGATATTAACGATGTACGTCAAGGTATTGCACATGTAGTTGGCCCTGAACAAGGTTTAACCTTACCTGGTATGACAGTAGTATGTGGAGATTCTCATACTGCAACACATGGTGCATTTGGTTGTTTGGCACATGGTATTGGTACATCTGAAGTTGAACATGTATTGGCAACTCAATGTTTAGTACAAAAGAAAATGAAAAACATGTTGGTACGTGTTGACGGTAAATTAGGTCAAGGCGTAACACCAAAAGATGTTGTATTAGCAATCATTGGTAAAATTGGTACTGCTGGTGGTACTGGTCATGCAATTGAGTTCGGTGGTCAGGTATTCCGTGATATGTCTATTGAAGGTCGTATGACGGTATGTAATATGGCAATTGAAGGCGGTGCGCGTGTCGGCATGGTCGCTGTAGATGATAAAACCATTGAATATGTAAAAAATCGTCCATATGCACCGAAAGGTGAGCAGTGGGATCATGCGGTTGAATATTGGAATACTTTGCATTCTGATGAAGGTGCTCACTTTGATACGGTTGTTGTATTACAAGGTGAAGAGATTGAGCCACAAGTGTCTTGGGGCACATCTCCTGAGATGGTGATTCCAGTTTCACAAGCTGTACCAACATTAGAACAAGCAAAAGATGATGTTCAACGTAATGATTGGACACGTGCATATCAATATATGGGCTTGGAAGCAGGTCAAGCATTGGCTGATATTCAATTAGATCGTGTTTTTATTGGTTCTTGTACAAACTCTCGTATTGAAGATATTCGTGCTGCAGCTGAAGTTGCGAAAGGCAAAAAAGTTGCAAACTCTATTAAGCAAGCGATGGTTGTTCCGGGTTCTGGCTTAGTTAAAGCGCAAGCAGAAGCTGAAGGCTTAGATAAAATTTTAATTGAAGCAGGTTTTGAATGGCGTGAACCAGGTTGTTCAATGTGTTTGGCAATGAATGCCGATAAATTACAACCAGGTGAGCATTGTGCATCAACTTCAAACCGTAACTTCGAAGGTCGTCAAGGTAATGGCGGTCGTACTCACTTAGTGAGCCCAGCAATGGCAGCAGCAGCAGCGATTGCAGGTCATTTCGTTGATGTACGTTCATTCTAATAGGAGCAAACAACATGAAAAAATATACCGTTGAACAAGGTATCGTTGCACCATTAGACCGTGCCAATGTCGATACAGATTTGATCATTCCAAAACAGTTTTTGAAATCAATTAAACGCACAGGTTTTGGTGAAAATTTATTTGATGAGTTACGTTATTTGGATGAAGGTTTTTTAGGTCAAGATAATTCTAAACGCCCTAAAAACCCAGATTTTGCTTTAAACCAAAAACGTTACCAAGGTGCATCAATCTTGATTTCACGTGCTAACTTTGGTTGTGGTTCAAGTCGTGAACATGCGCCGTGGGCATTGGAAGAGTATGGTTTCCGTACTGTTATTGCGCCAAGTTATGCAGATATTTTCTTTAATAACAGCTTTAAAAATGGCATGTTACCTGTGATCTTGTCTGAAGAGATTGTAGATCAGTTATTTAAAGAATGCTTTGCAACGGAAGGTTATCAATTAACAATTGACTTAGAAGCACAAGAAGTTCGTACGCCATCTGGTGAAAGTTTTAAATTTGAAGTTGATCCATTTCGTAAGCACTGCTTGTTAAATGGTTTAGATGATATTGGCTTAACTTTACAAGCTGCGGATGATATTCGTGCTTATGAAGAAAAAACGAAACAATCAAGACCTTGGGTATTTAGTGAAATTAAAGGCTAATTTCTAGAAAATTTAGTCGTAGATAAGCATCTAATCTCTTGATACTATCAAACATAATTATGGTGATAGCTTTAGGGATTTAAGGTTGGGCCTCTGCATGACTAAATCTATAGGAATACTTGGGGTTTTTAGTTTGATTGTACTCATGCTGGTAGGCTGCCAAGCTTGGGATACTGTTCGAATTAAAAATATTAAAGAAACTGAAAGCATGAAAAAAAATGCATTGGTTTTTTGCGAGGGAACTGAAGTTTGTGAATTTGAACGTCTAGATACAATTAACATTGTTGATGAAAATAGATATCAAATTAGTGATGAAGCGATTGAGCAAGGGCTGGTTCGTTTAAAAGGGACTTCACTGAAACATCCTAATGCATTGTATCTTTCAGTTTTGCCTCAACAGCATGAAGTTGTGATACGTTTTTATCCAATCTCAAAAAATAAGGCTGAAAAATTGGTGGTAATTCATCGGTTTGAGCCAAATAGAAATTATACCTTTAAGATGTATCGCAATCGTGGTACTGGGACTGGTTCATTATTAAATGTTTCAGCACCTGAACCATTATGTGTAGATTTGATTGAAGGTCAAAAAACCATACGTCGTTTTTGCAAACCTTATAATGTTCTTAACGGACTTGGAGAGTTTGCAGAAAAAAAAGTTAACAAACGTCAGTAGTTTACTGATTTAAAGAATGGAAATCCTCATGTCTAAACATATTTTGATTTTACCTGGTGATGGTATTGGCCCAGAAATTATTAAAGCTGCGGAACAAGTACTCGCACGAGTAAACGAAAAATTTAATTTAGGTTTGACGTGGGAGGAAGGTTTATTGGGTGGTGCTGCTATTGATGCGCATGGTTCACCTTATCCAGAAGTAACAGCTGAACAAGCAAAAAAAGCAGATGCTATTTTATTAGGTGCAGTGGGCGGTCCTAAATGGGATACGATTGAGCGTTCCATTCGTCCTGAGCGTGGTTTACTTAAAATCCGTAGTGAATTAAATTTATTTGCAAATTTACGTCCTGCAATTTTATACCCACAACTTGCAGATGCTTCCAGTTTAAAACCTGAAGTTGTTGCTGGCTTAGATATTCTTATTGTTCGTGAATTAACTGGTGGTATTTACTTCGGTCAACCACGTGGTATTCGTGAATTAGAAAATGGCGAGAAACAAGGTTTCAATACTGATGTTTATGCTGAATCTGAAATCAAACGTATTGCGAAAGTTGCATTTGAATTAGCAGGATTACGTGGTGGTAAAGTATGTTCTGTCGATAAAGCAAACGTACTTGAAGTTACTGAGCTTTGGAAGCAAACAGTTACTGCTTTGAAAGAAGAGCAATATCCAAATATTAACTTGTCACACATGTATGTTGATAATGCTGCTATGCAATTGGTACGTGCACCAAAACAGTTTGATGTTATTGTGACAGGGAACTTGTTTGGTGACATCTTATCTGATGAAGCAGCAATGTTGACAGGTTCTATTGGTATGTTGCCATCTGCATCTTTAGATGAAAATGGTAAAGGTATGTATGAACCATGTCATGGTTCAGCACCTGATATTGCTGGTCAAAATATTGCAAACCCATTGGCAACGATTCTTTCTGTTGCAATGATGCTTCGTTATACTTTCCGTGAAGAAGTGGCTGCTAAGGCAATTGAAGATGCTGTCGGTGCTGTTTTAGATCAAGGTTTACGTACAGCAGATATTTTATCTGAAGGTGCAACAAAAGTTGGTACAGTGGAAATGGGACAAGCTGTTGTTACAGCATTGAACTAATTTAAAACTATTTTGTTGTAAGAAAACGTAGCCAAGTGCTACGTTTTTTTATGGAAATAAGAGTTTTATGTAAAAAATTAAGTTTTAAAAATCGTAAAAAGAAATGTAAAGAATAGAAAAAAATGAGGTAGAAGATATTTTTTGATAAAATTTGGGGGATAAAAATGCAAGGCTTCAATTATATAATTGAAGTCGAAAAAGATAATAAAAAAGCCACTAGATAAAAGTGGCTTTTAGCTTACTAACGCTTAGCGTGCACGGTAAGTAATACGACCCTTAGTTAAATCATAAGGAGTCATTTCTACTTTTACACTGTCGCCAGTCAAAATACGAATATAGTGTTTACGCATTTTACCAGAGATGTGGGCGATAACTTCGTGACCGTTTTCTAAACGTACACGGAACATAGTATTAGGAAGCGTTTCGGTGACAACGCCTTCGAACTCGATGAGTTCCTCTTTATTGGCCATAGCCTACCTGAGTATCAAATTGGAAAGGCGCAAATTATAGTCAATTTTTTTGCAAATTACAAGATTAGAGGGCTTTGAGAATGATCATCTGTCATTCAAATAGATGAATTTGGTGTTTAAATAATTTCAACAAATATTGTAGCGATGCTGTTGTCAGTTTGGTCAATCGAAGTTAATCTTAAATTCTAAGATTGGGATAGATGAATAGAGCAAGGAAGATTTTTGTGGGTCAGCTAACAGATGCATCCGTTGTTTTACGACTAGGCTATCAAGCTATTCGACGTTCAGGATTACCAACAGAAGAAATATTAACAAAAGCAGGTGTTGCATTAACACAAGTAGAAGCAAATGATCGAACACCTTTTAGCGCTCAATATGCATTTTGGGTTGCTGCAGAAGAAGTTAGTAAAGATCCAGATATTGGATTGCATTTAGGTGAAAACTTACCACTATATCGTGGGCAGGTGATGGAGCATTTATTTGTATCTTCTGAAAATTTTGGAAAAGGTCTTACTCGTGCTTTAGCTTATCAACGGCTTATTAGTGATGTTTTTTCTGCTAAATTAGTGGTTGAAGATGATCGTTGTTATTTAACCAATGGTTTGCAACGGTCACCTGAAAATATTGTAAATCGTCATTTTTCTGAATGTGCGATGTCAGGCATTATTCGCTTTTTTAAATTTATTACAGAAGGACATTTTAAGCCCTTATATATTGATTTTAATTTTAGCCAAGGTGCACCTGATGATGAATACTTTAGGGTTTACGAATGTCCTGTGAGCTTAGGTCAGGCAGAAACTCGATTGTATTTTGAACCATCTATTTTAGAACATCCACTTTGGCAAGCAGAACCAGAATTGTTACAGTTGCATGAGCAATTAGCATTAGAAAAATTACAAGAGTTGGCTCGTTATGATTTGGTGGGGGAAGTCCGACGTGCTATAGGTTCAACGCTTGAAAGAGGAGAAACAACCTTAGAAACCGTTGCAGCACAGTTAAATATTACTCCACGTCGTTTAAGAACTCAGTTAAGTGAAGCGAATACCAGTTTTCAGCAAATTTTGTCAGATTACCGTTGTCGTTTGGCAAAGCGTCTTCTTGCGAATACAAGTGAAAGTGTTGAGCGAATTGTATATTTAACAGGTTTTTCTGAACCAAGTACATTTTATAGGGCATTTAAACGCTGGACAAATGAAACACCTGTTGAATATAGAAAGCGTAAACAGCGCTAAGATCATATTTAAGAGCTTTCGTATCCCTCTTTTATGTAAGAAGGGATACGATCGTACTATTCAGGCATATTTAGCCAATGAGGTCCTAAAGGTTGCTTGGGTAATTCAAACTCGGGCGGATAGTCGGCATGAATAAAATAAAGTCCATCTGGAGGGGCTGTAATCCCTGCTGCTTTTCGATCTTCGGCTGCAAAAATCTCATCAATATGATCTAAATCATACATACCTTGTCCAATTTCAAGTAAGCATCCCATAATATTTCTTACCATATGATGTAAAAATCCATTAGCTTGAATATCGAGAACTAAATAACAACCATGACGAATTAAACGACAATGGCTGACATGACGAACAGGTTGATTTGATTGGCATGCTGCTGCTCGAAAGCTTTCAAAATTATGTGTTCCTTCAAATTTTTTCGCAGCTTCAATCATTTTATCGACATCTAATGGATAAAAAGCATGAGTCACTTGTTTATATAAAAGAGCTGGTCGCTGAGGATTATTATAGACCACATAACGATAGCGACGTGCTTGTGCTTTAAATCGAGCGTGGAAGCTAGAATCCATCTCTTTAATCCATTGGATGGAAATATCTTTAGGCAAGGTGCTATTTGAGCCCATGAGCCAACCACGCATTGGACGAATTGCATTTGTATCGAAATGAGCAACCATATTGGTGGCATGTACACCAGCATCGGTACGACCTGCACCATGTAAGATGATGGGTTCATCTGCAATTTTAGAGAGTACGGTTTCTATTGTTTCTTGAACACTACGTACGCCAGCTTGTTGAGTTTGCCAACCTTTATATCGAATGCCACAAAACTCAATACCGACTGCAAAACGTGGCATAATCACCTCAAATTAGACTTAATCATTCCAATGTTCAATCCATTGGTCTACGGTATCGTATTTTAAATACATTTTTAATGATTTTGCATAAAGATCTGCATGACTAAGTGTATTACTCACTAAAATTTTAGAAGTTTGAATCCATTGACTAATGGCATAACGTTGATCAATTGAACCAAAAGGGACTTGTGTTGTTAAAATAACTGGACAGTTTTTTTCTTTAAGTTTTTGCAATATATCAATAATTTCTGTATTTGTAGAAATGTTGCCTGTTCCAAATCCTTGTAAAATGAGGCAACTTGGAGGATGAGACAGTAGATTTTTTAAATTAAATAATAATGCAGAAGGATCTGAAGGTTGTAGCATCCAATTTTGACAATTGAATTGTTTTGCTTTCTCAATATGTGAATCTTTTACTATAAGTACATGTTCAATATATGAAATTGAATTTTGTGCAAGAATGCCTGTAAATGCATTTAAATCGGTTGTATGTCGTTTTAAGGCAGTTTGGGCATGTATGAGTTGATGATGAAATGCCAGATAAACACCTACAGGAACATGCATCACAGAATCGAGAGCGAAATTTAAATTTTCTAAAGCATCTGTAAATTCACGTGTATTTTGAGCATCTACCGTAAGCAGAGGATATTGGCTACCTGTAAGCACGACATAGGCAGACTGACCAAGACATTGAGCTAAAATAGCACCTGCATAACTAAGCGTATCTGTACCGTGAATAATCACAAAGTGTTGAAAATTTTGCAGTTGAAATTTTTGAATAAATTGTATGAGTTTAAGCCAATCACTTGGGGTACAAGCACTACTATCTTTAATTACAGGTGCAATAAAACATTCAATATTCAAATGATGCGGTAAGATTTTTTTTAGTTTTGGGATAAGGTCATTTGCAGGCATTGGGTTTAAAGGTTCACCAATGCAGCCAAACGTTCCACCCATATAAATCAATGCAATTTTTTTCATTACTAAAATTCACACTTTAGATTGTCATTTTATGTGATCATAAAACTAAATTTGTTAAGATGCGATTTGTTTTAGTAGTTGATCTGCTTGGTTTCGTTGTGCTGTATTGTAGCTTTTTTCCTTTTCTTCAATTAATCGTCTAGCATCTTCATAAGCTCCCAACTCTATATATTTTTCAGCAAGTTCGAAATTAAGAGAAATTTCATCTGTTTGTTCAAGTTCAGGAAATGCATCTAATAAAGGATCAGAAGGCATTGAGATAGTAGTTTGATTATTCTCACTTTCAACTGCTATAAGATTTAATGAATGGTCATTTGAGAGTGAGTTTTCGCTCGTTGAGATAGAAAAATTCTGATCAAAATATTCTTTTTTACTGTTAGATTCTGTTGTTTCTAGTTCTAATTTTTTAACAATTTGATTTGATTTGATTGAGAAGGTAATTCAAACTCAATGGTTTCTATTGTATTGCTGTTATCTTTGATTCTTGCTTTTACCAATTGAAGAATTGGTTGATGATCTTGTGTATTTAGGCGGTCTAAAAGTTCTTGAATGGAAAGTTCATCATTTTGTAAAAGATAAATTTCGAGTAACAGTAGGTAGGCTTTTGGTTCTAAATGATTTTGTTTAATCCATTCATTAATCTGAACTTCAGCTGCAAAAAAATTACGATCATTAATTAAGGATGTAATCTTTTGGTAAATTTCATCTGAAGTTAAATATATTTGGCTTGTATCGTTTAGTGTAGAAGAGGTAGATCCTTTCTTTACTGATGTGCGGGATACACGTGATTTTTTCTTTGATTTATTAATGATAAAAAATAATGCAATAAATACAATCACAATAGCAATAAGTATATATATGAGCATCTAGGTACCCCTTTAAATATGTTTATATGTAATTAAAATTAGCTCAATTTCGTTATTTTAAATTAAGAAAAAGATACCAGACAAAGTTTAAATAATGATGAGTTTAACATTTATATAGCATAATTAGCATGATATAGGTCTCTTCTAATTTATTATTAAATTAATTTCACTTATATTTATTCGTTAAATTTAATTCTAAAAAATCATACTAGTATTGGCTTTAACGTAATAATAGTGCCATTTTTAAGTTTATTAAAATTTCCACGAATAAATGCATGTTGATTGTTTAGTTGAATTTGTTTCATTACTTGTGAGATGGGGATTTGATGTTTATATGCAATTTTTGATGAAATTAACCATAAATTATCATTTTTTTGAACGATATATTTGATATCTGTTTGAATAGAGCCTGTATTCTTTATATGAGTTTCTTTTGAATTTATAGCAAATTTTTCTTGATTGAGCGATGGTGGCGCAAAAGAAGAAACCTGTAAAACTTTATCAGTAATTGTAGCTTGATTTGTGATTACTTTTTGTGGTGTTTGGTCACTTGTTGAAACCTGACGATTTGATGTTATCCATGTATTGTTTAAATTTGGTGGTTGTTTGGGTAAAGGGGTAAGTACATAGTCTATTTGTGAAGGGCTTTCTATATTGATCCTACTTTGTTGTTTTCTTATGTGCTGTGCAGTAATTTCTAGTTCACTTACAATATGAATGGGGTGTAGCATTTTTTCTTGATAATTTTCTAATTTGTAACTTGTAGATATATTAGGATGATAAATAATAGATTGCCGTATATGTTGCAGTCTCTTATTTTCCCCATTTTGAATTTTAATTACAAAGTCTAAAGTTGGGCTATAAATAGGAGTAGAGGAGGTAACTGTAATGATCCCAGTTTCATGATTTTTAGGGCGAATAAAAAAATTTAAATGTTGTGGTGGTTGGTGTTTAATTCCTAAAGTGTTTAAGTCATGTGCATTTGCTAAACTGACGTGTATAGGTGAGTCATGATCGGTGTATCGAAAATGGATTTCGGCATATAGGAGATCTCCTATAGAGGACTGAATTCGAATGGAGTCAAGAGAAAGAGAATATAAACTTTGAGATCCTAAAATCGCAAAAATCGCCCCGATAATTTTTTGATAAGTATTCATATTTTTCTTTGGATCATATTTATTATTGATATATAAGATATCTTTTTGTTGGTTATTTGTAAATAATTTGTAGAGGGTAGAATTAAAAAAGCCGATCAAAATAGATCGACTTTTCTTTCAAAAATAAGAATTAAATTAGTTGTTTTTAAATTCAATAAGAATACGTAACATACGACGCAGTGGTTCAGCAGCACCCCAAAGTAATTGGTCACCAACAGTAAACGCACCTAGATATTCTTTACCCATATTGAGCTTACGTAGACGACCTACTGGTACAGATAATGTACCTGTTACAGCAACAGGTGTGAGATCAATCATAGATGCGTCACGTGTATTTGGCACAACTTTAGACCAATCATTAGCATTTGCAATGATATCTTCGATTTCATCTAATGGGATGTCTTTACGAAGTTTTAAAGTTAAAGCTTGTGAGTGGCAACGCATTGCACCAATACGAACACAGTGTCCATCAATAGGGACAATTTGTTGATTGCCTAAGATTTTATTGGTTTCAACTTGACCTTTCCATTCTTCTTTAGATTGACCGCTTTCTAATTGCTTATCAATATAAGGAATGAGTGAACCAGCTAATGGAACGCCAAAGTTTGCAGATGGGAAACCTTCACCACGTTGTAATTCAGCAATTTTAGAATCAATATCTAAAATTGGTGAGCGTGGATCATCAAGTAAGTCTTTTGTATTATTATACAAATAACCCATACCAGTGATGAGTTCACGCATGTTTTGCGCACCAGCACCAGAAGCAGCTTGATACGTCATTGATGTTGCCCATTCCACTAAGTTATTTTGGAATAAGCCACCTAAACCCATAAGCATTAAAGAAACTGTACAGTTACCACCAACAAAAGTTTTAGTACCTTTGACTAAACCATCTTTGATGACATTCATGTTTACAGGATCTAGAACAATAATTGCTTCATCATCCATACGTAATGTAGATGCTGCATCAATCCAGTAACCATTCCAATTTTCAGCTTTTAGCTTTGGAAATACTTCAGACGTATAATCACCACCTTGACAGGTAATAATGACATCCATTTGCTTTAGACTGGTAATGTCTGTCGCATCCATAAGTGCTGGGGCAGTTTTACCGCCAAACGCAGGTGCTTCACCACCTGCATTACTGGTAGAAAAATAAAATGGCTCAAAATGAGCGAAATCATTTTCTTCAACCATTCGTTGCATAAGGACGGAACCAACCATCCCGCGCCAACCGACCAGACCTACTTTCATGTCATTTTGCCTCGGTGCGTAAAAAATAAAAGGGGATTTGAGTGTATCAAAAGAGCAATTAACTGCAAGCGTTACACGATGAAAAATCAAGAATATTATGCAATATACCTTGTTTCTTTTAGAGGTAAAATTGATATAAATTTATGAATTAATAAAAAAATAAGAATATGAGATTTGATGTATATTATAAAAAATAAAAATAAGTAAATGTAAAATATGACAAAATATATTTGATATATGTGAATTAATTAATTGAATTGTAGTAAAAAGCTTACATGAACTTAAGTTTATAGAGCTATGGCGTTTTCATAATCATGTTTAAAGTATAAACATCAGTATGTGGAGCCCAGAAAGGATTTTGAAGTGAATACTGATATAAAGATGGAAAGGACGTTCCAAGAAAAAAGTTTGAATGACACAACCTAAAGTAAGCCCGATTTTTGTAGGATGCAGATTTCGGGCTTAGTTTTTTTGATTTATTAAAAAAAGATTAATTTTTTTGATCGGGTTCAATACCTAATTTATTGAGTGTATTTTCTAATATTGCTGAATATAAAGATGTTGAACCAAGTGTTTGAGCCATAAATGTTGCAGCGACACAAGTTAAAATTAAAGGCAGTATTAATATATAGCTACTTGTCATTTCCATCACAATAACAATACCAGTTAATGGTGCACGGATACTTGCGGCAAATAAACCAGCCATACCCAGCACAGCACATGTACTCAGCTGAATGTCATATTCTGGAAAAATAGTTTTTACCATAATGCCAAATAAAACTCCCAATATTGCACCTAAAGCAATGGTTGGTGAGAAAATACCACCTGGTGCTCCAGAGCCAAAACATAAAATAGTGGCAATCAGTCTTAATGCAAAAAGAATGAGTAATGGATAGAAGCCATAGAATTCATTCATCAGATTTGGAACAAGATCGAAGCCACCACCTGTAATTTCAGGTAAAAACATGGTGAGTAAACCAAATGTTCCAGCAAGAAGAGCCCCAGTTAAAACAAAAAGATATTCTTTCTTTTGATAAAAAAGATCTAAAAATTTTCGAGTAGTTAAAATTAAAAAATTAGAAAGAGAGCCAATCACACCTAGAGCAAGCCCTAAAAAAATATAAAGCCAGATGGTGCTAAGAGGAACTGCGCTTTGATTTGGAATATTTAATATTGGTGCAGATCCCATAATTAATTGATAAACCACACATGCAGATACACATCCTACAAATACTGCTTTGATTGATGCTTTGGTATAAGTGAATTCTCCTTTCATTTCTTCAATGACAAATAAAATACCACTGAGAGGTGCATTGAATGCAGTAGTAATACCAGCACCTGCACCAGTTGCAATGAGCGTGTGTTGGGAGTCTTTATTTTTAAGATGGCAGGTATCTGCGACCATTTTTCCTAAATTAGAGCCCATTTGTACTGTTGGACCTTCACGACCTAATACCATGCCACTCCCTAGTGCACATAATCCACCAAAGAATTTAACAGGCAATACACGCCACCAACGGACGGGTCTTAAATCAAGTAAAGCACCTTCAACTTCTGGAATACCAGAACCTCCAGATTCTGGAGCAAAGCGTTTAACTAAATAATATGCAATTGCTCCCATCAAAGCAGTGATTGTAAAAACAATAAATGATTTTAAGTAGATATTGCTAAATGTTGACCCAGTAAGCTCCAATCGCAATGAGATAATATGTTGAATTCCGATTTGAAATAATGAACCAATCGCCCCAGTTAAAGCGCCAACAATACTTGCTAAAATGAGAATAATAAAAGGTGAGCGCATTTGCCAACTGTCAATTTTTTTCACAGCATACATAGCGAAATCTTTACGGTTATGCATGATTTTTCCTAAATTTAGCAAGTATTTTGAGTCTTAATAAGCATCAAAAAAAAGGTTATTAAATACTCTGCAATTAATATGATTTAGATTGCTAGAGAGCTAAAGAATAATTAGAACGAATTTACAAAAAATGGTAAATAAGAATGAAAGATATGATACAAGTTTTAGTAAAATACCAATGTGCGAGTCTTTTGATTTGTATGGAAATATGTGAATTATGTTTTATTTGTAAGATTTAAAATTCATTAAATAAACTTAATATATTTGAATTTGATTTTTTGAAAGGGCTTTTTTTATAAGAATGAGTTATGAAGCCCTTAAGTGTATTAATAAATTTTATCCCAACCTTCTGGGCGAGTTTTAAATCGTCTATGGAACCACATATATTGTGTTGGTGCGATTCGTAGTTGACGCTCAATAATTAAGTTAGTACGTGTTGCATCATCAAGTTCATCATCACTTGGTAAATTTTCTACAGGTGGTTCGATTAGAACTTTATATTTAGGGTTTTTAATATCACCATCACGATAAAAGTATAACGGAATAGCTTCAGCTTTGGTCATTTTAAGTAAACGTCTATGTGCTGTAACAGTTGCAGCAGGCACACCAAAGAAAGGAGCCATGACGCCTTGTTTTAATCCAAAGTCTTGATCGGGGCTATACCAAATAGCACGACCATTTTTTAAATGTCGGATTAGGCCGCGCATATCATCATGATCAATTTGATGGGTATAAATTGTTGAACGACAACGATAAATAAACATATCCAATAACGGATTATTTTGCGGACGATAGACAACATCAGGGTCAAAATATTGTGCACATACATAGCCACCTGCATCAAGCAGCGTTGAATGTGTTCCTAGTAAAAGTGCACCTTTGCCTTGAGCTTGAGCATTTTCAATATGCTCTAAACCTTCCATTTCAACACGGCCATCAAACCATTTTGGACAGTACCAAGCATTGAGTGTTTCAAAAACACCTAACATTTGGTCAATAAAAACTTGTTCTGCATTTTGTAGAACTTGTTCTTGATTCCATTCAGGAAAGCAAACTTCTAAGTTGCGAATTGTCGTTTTACGTCTAGATTTAAGATGACGAAATGAGAAACGTCCCAAAGCTGTTGCTAAGCGGTATTGAATACTCCACGGTAATATCGCCAAAAACATCAGGAATGTAATGCCAATCCAAATACCCCAATATTTAGGCAGAAGGAAAGACCATTGAAATTCACCTGGTTTATAGTTTGGCTTTTTACTCATTGCAACAAAGAGACCTTAAAAATTGACAGTAGTTTAACACGATTGATTTATACAAATAAAAAGACATCTAAACCAAAGGAATAGATGTCTTTATTGGATCTTAAAAATTAAGCTTAGTTTCCTTTACTTAAGTTCTCAAGTTCTTCCCAACGCTCTAATTTTTCAAGTAAAAGTTCATCAATTTCAGATAAACGATTTGAAAGTTTCATTGCTTGATCTGCATTGGATACAAACATTGAACCATCTGCAAGTTGAGCATTAATTTCGGCTTGTTCTTTTTCAAGCGCTTCCATTTCTGCTGGCAATTGCTCTAAAGCACGTTGATCTTTATAGCTGAGTTTTACTTTTTTAGGTGTTGCTGCCGCAGCGGCTGCTTCAGCTTTTGCAAGGGCTTTTTTAACATCACTTTTTTGATCTACCGCAGTTTGATCTGGGCGTTGCTCAAGGTAATCTTGGTAACCACCGATGTATTCATCAATGTTTCCTTTACCATCAAATACCCAAGTTGATGTTACGACATTGTCCATGAAGGCACGGTCATGTGAAATAAGTAGCAATGTACCTTTATATCCACCTAACATTTCCTCTAGAAGCTCTAAAGTCACCATATCTAAATCGTTTGTTGGCTCATCCATCACAATAAGGTTAGATGGTTTGAGTAACAATTTAGCCAATAAAATACGGTTACGTTCACCACCTGAAAGTGCTTTTACTGGCGTACGAGCACGTTCAGGAGAGAATAAGAAATCTTGTAAATAGCTATAAATATGACGACGGTTACCATTTACATCGACATGATCTGAACCTTCAGAAACGTTATCTTTTACTGATTTTTCCAGATCAAGCGCATTACGTAATTGGTCAAAATAAGCAACTTCAAGTTGAGTTCCTGTTTTTACCGTTCCAGTATGTTCAAGATCACCTAAAATAGCTTTAATGAGTGTTGTTTTTCCTACACCATTATCACCCACTAAACCAATTCGATCTCCACGTAGGACAAGTGCAGAGAAGTCTTTGATGATAGGTGCATTATTTCCGAAAGTAACACTTAGATTATCAATTTCGAAAACAACTTTTCCTGAGCGATTAGCATCTTGTGTTGCCATGCTCACTTTACCTTGTTGTGAGCGACGTGCTTTCGATTGCTCACGTAATTCTTTAAGAGCACGTACACGACCTTCATTACGCGTACGACGTGCTTTAATTCCTTGACGAATCCAAACCTCTTCTTCAGCTAAACGTTTGTCGAAGAGCGCATTTTGCTTTTCTTCAGCTTCCATTTGCTGTGCTTTTAAATCTAAATAGCGTGAATAGTTACCTTCGTAGCTACGTAAAGTTCCACGATCAAGTTCAACAATACGTGTAGCAATGTTGTCGACAAATGAACGGTCATGGGAAATAAATAACAAAGTTAAGTTATTTTGATCGAGTAAGAATTTTTCTAACCATTCAATACTTTCAACATCTAAATGGTTCGTTGGCTCGTCAAGTAATAAAACATCAGGTTGTGTTAATAGTGCACGTGCAAGAAGTACACGACGTTTACGTCCACCCGATAAATCGGCTAAATCTGCATCTGGATCTAATCCCATTTTGCTTAAAATAGAATTTACTTTAGTTTCTAAAGCCCATCCATCAAGTTGATCCATTTTATGTTGCAAATGTCCCATATGGTCACATGCTTCCATGTCACCAAGTACACAAGCATCACTGGCTTCATGATAAGCGCGTAAAACTTTAGCAGCTTCACCAGCACCATCGGCAACAATATCTGCAACCTTACCAGAATCCATCGGTACATCTTGTGCAAGCATTGAGATGGTAATGCCATTCTGTAAGGCAATTTCACCAGAATCTGGAAGTAAACTACCGTCAATGAGCTTAAGTAATGTAGACTTACCTTCACCATTACGGCCGATTAAACATACTCGTTCGCCACGTTCTAAGTTAAAATTCGCGCCGTCGAGTAAGGCAGGTCCACCGAAAGCAAGTTGGACATCCCTTAAAGTAATATAGGCCATATTGGTTTCCTAAAAATCTCAAGTGAGGATTTATAATGACTAAACAAAATATTGATGATCAGGCGTCATTTTCCGCACCTATTGAAGATTTGCAAGTGCGAATTGCTTTTTTAGATGATTTAGTTGAACAATTGAATGCACAAGTCGCTCGTCAAAGCTTGGAAATCACTGATTTACAAAAACAAATGAAAATTTTGTATCAGCGTATTGAATCTGCAGATTTATCTGAAGGAATTGAGGAATTTGACCCATTTAAGAATATTCCACCACATTATTAAGATGATTAACGTTCTCAATAGATATGATTGATTATATTCAATTGTATTTTTACATTGCCATTTAAAGAAATAGTTAAGTTTATGCAATCAAAAGTTGTTCTATTCGATTTAGAAAATAATCCCCCTAAAGCTCAATTATTCAGGGAAGTTTTAGAGCACTATTCCACAATTTACTTATTTAATTGTGCGGGAACATTTGACTATGCTTTAGAAGATTTAACTGAAATGGCAAGTTGGATTACGAGTGGTCAAATCATTATATTAGAAACACCCAAAATTTCTCATAAAGAATTTGAATATGCAATGGTCGTAGGGCAATTACTAGCTTTACTTGATTCTTCAACACATATTGAAATTATATCTGCCTCTGCAAGTGCAGAAATGTTACTTTTAATGTTACAAGAATCTGATATCTCAAGTCATTTGATTCAGGTTGAATCTACTACAAGTGGAAAAGTAGCAGCGAAATTTAAAATTCCAGGAATTGAAAAGATCATTCAGAGCACTGATTTACAACGGGTTAAGTTGTATTGTGATGCATTGTCTAAAATGTCAGGTAAACCCAATACAATTGAAAAATTAAAAAATTCAGTAGCGAATGTTTTACAACTTAAAGATTCTGATGTTCAGAATATTGTGGGAATGCTGATTAATCTGAAAATTGTAAAAAAATATGATGCACAAATTGAGTTTCGTAAAAAAGTTTTAAAACAGTGGCAGCAATTAGATTTAAATCAAACTACACCAGATATACATAACGAAACATTATCAATACATCATCGATTGAACATTCAAATGCAAAATTTAGATGAAAATGATGTGATTGAAGAGCATGTTACGGTAGTAGATAAAAATTTTGCCCAAATTGATCCTATACAGATTGAAGTAGCAAAAAAATTACGTAGTTTGAAATCAGAAAAGCCTAAAGATATTTATGCCTTAAGGGATTTATTGGAAAAAATGTTCCCAGAATCTGATGTTCGTTTATTACTCAAGGAATTGCTAGAAAAAGGCTATATTTATTGGAATGGTCATGAAATTTTGTATAGTCACGAAATGTTTTTGAATTAATTTTATCGTTCAAACTTGCGTTTTATATTGAGCTTATGCAACTCTAATATAAGAATAGAAAGGTTGTACTATGGAAAATACTGGAATTTGGGTTGCAGTTATTATCGTTGTGTTCTTACTTGGTTCAATTTTTGGTCTACGTGTGAGTCCAAGAGAAAAAGCCATTGGTATGATGCGCGATAAAGCAAGAAAAATGGGGTTACACCCAAGACTGGTGAAAGCACCTGATTGGACTAAAATTCCGATGGCATCTGAAAGCCGTGCCAGTATGGTTGCGTATTACAGTATTCTGATACCAAATGCTCAACTTCAGTTAATGAGAGCTCTAGTTGTAGAGCAAAAATTACAGTTGGTTTATGGTGATGAAAAATTTAACAATTTGCCGATTGAATTGAAAGGCGTATATGCTATTGATATGCAAGCGAACTGTGTTGGTCTATATTGGAACGAAGAGGTTGATTTAAGAGCTTCTCAATTAGATGACATGAAAGCATTTTTGAATTCTTTAGCTGAAATTTAATTTACAAACAGGATTAATGGTTAATATGGCGAACGCTCCTCGATCCACATCCAAAAGCACTACAGCAAAATCATCCGATGCTGGGAATAAGCGTGCCCTAGTGATTGTGGAGTCGCCTGCAAAAGCGAAAACAATCAATAAATACTTAGGTTCACAGTACATTGTAAAATCTTCTGTGGGTCACGTTCGTGACTTACCTACGGGTGGTGGGGCAAAGACAGCAGAAAAGAAACCTGCAACGCGTACTAAATTGACGGAAGAGCAAAAAGCAGAAAAAGCACAAACAGCTTTGATTAATCGTATGGGAGTCGATCCTGAGCACGATTGGAAAGCTAAATATGAAGTCCTTCCTGGTAAAGAAAATGTTGTTGCTGAACTGAAAAAGCTTGCTTCGCAGGTTGACGAGGTATATCTCGCAACAGATATGGACCGTGAAGGGGAAGCAATTGCTTGGCATTTAAAAGAAGTCATTGGCGGTGATGACTCACGTTATCAACGTGTGGTTTTTAATGAAATTACCAAAAATGCCATTCAAGAAGCGTTTAAACATCCATCTCGTTTAGATACAAATAAGGTTAATGCACAGCAAGCACGTCGTTTCTTAGACCGTGTTGTTGGCTTTATGATCTCACCTTTATTGTGGGAAAAAATTGCCCGTGGTTTATCGGCAGGTCGTGTGCAATCTGTTGCTGTAAAGCTTGTGGTTGAACGTGAGCGCGAAATTCGTGCTTTTGTACCAGAAGAATATTGGCAAGTTTTTGCAGATACTAAATCTGCTAAAGATGACATTCGCTTAGAAGCAGTTAAGCAAGCAGGAAAAACTTTAAAATTACGTAATAAAGCAGAAACAGATGCTTTATTAAACTTAATTAAAGATGTTGCTTATACTGTTTCAGCACGTGAAGATAAACCAACAAAGGTAAATCCTAGCGCACCATATATCACTTCTACATTGCAACAAGCGGCAAGCACACGCTTAGGATTTTCTGTAAAGAAAACGATGATGCTTGCACAGCGTTTGTATGAAGCAGGTTTTATTACCTATATGCGTACTGACTCAACATTCTTAAGTGATGATGCGGTTAATATGGTACGTGATCATATTGGAACTGAGTACGGGAATAAATATTTACCTGAAAAGCCAAATCGTTATGGGAATAAAGCGGGTGCTCAAGAAGCCCATGAAGCGATTCGTCCTTCAAGTGTTTCTTTAAAAGGAGATGCACTTGCAGGTGTGGAACGAGATGCACAGCGTTTATATGATTTAATTTGGCGTCAATTCGTTGCATGTCAAATGACACCAGCACAATATTTATCATCGACTATTTTAGTCAATGCGAATGGCGTGGAATTAAAAGCGAAAGGTCGTACTTTAGTTTTTGACGGTTTTACCAAAGTTCGTGGTCAAAACAAATCTGATGATGATGTTTTACTTCCTGCGGTAAAAGTTGGTGAAGTTCTTAAACTTGAAAAATTAGATCCATCTCAACATTTCACAAAACCACCTGCACGTTTTACAGAAGCATCTTTGGTTAAAGAGCTTGAGAAAAAAGGTATTGGTCGTCCTTCGACTTATGCAGCTATTATCTCAACGATTCAAGATCGTGGTTATGTGAAACTTGAAAATCGTCGTCTTTTCGCCGAAAAGATGGGGGAGATTGTCACAGATCGTCTTGATGAAAGTTTTAATAACTTAATGAATTACGATTTTACGGCAGATTTAGAAGGTCAGCTTGATAAAGTTGCCGATGGTCAGCGTGATTGGAAAGACTTATTAAATAGCTTCTATGGCGATTTTAAGCAACGGTTGACAAATGCTCAAGGTGAGCATGGTATGCGCCGTAATCAGCCAGTAGAAGTGGATGCTGTTCATTGTAAAGAATGTGAGCGTCCAATGCAGATTCGTACGGGTACAACAGGCGTATTCTTAGGATGCTCAGGTTATAACTTACCACCAAAAGAACGATGCAAGGGGACGCTGAATTTAACCCCTGTAGAATCTTTAGCTGCACTTTCAGATGATGATACAGCAGAAACTGCTGATTTAATGTCGAAAAAACGTTGTCCAATTTGTGAAACGGCAATGGACAGCTATGTGATTGATGGTGGTCGTAAACTACATATCTGTGGTAATAACCCAGATTGTAGTGGTTTTGAGCTCGAAGAAGGTGAGTTTAAAATTAAAGGTTATGATGGTCCAACAATTCCATGTGACAAGTGTGATGGTGAAATGCAGTTGAAAACAGGTCGTTTTGGACCATATTTTGCCTGTAATAGTTGTGAAAACACTCGTAAAGTGTTGAAAAGTGGTCAACCTGCACCACCACGTGTAGATCCAATTAAAATGGAGCATTTACGTTCAACAAAACATGATGATTTCTTTGTACTTCGTGATGGTGCAGCAGGCTTATTCTTGGCTGCAAGTAAATTCCCGAAAGTACGTGAAACACGTGCACCAAAAGTTGCTGAATTACGTACGGTGGCAGATCAGCTTGATCCTAAATATCAATTTATTTTACAAGCACCAGATGTAGATCCTGAAGGGAATGCAACACTTGTTAAATTTAGCCGTAAGAATCAAGCACAATATGTGGGTTCAGAAACACCAGAAGGTAAGCAGACTAAATGGAGTTTGGTATACCAAGATGGTAAATGGGTAGAAGCCTAATATTTTTTAAATTTAGTTTTATATCTAAAAATGCTCACATATGTGGGCATTTTTTATGGGTTAAATTCTATGTTTAGTGATTTTAGTAGAGGTTAGAAGTGATTCCAATTCGTTCAATTATTGTATTTTTTGTTTTACTTTCTAAAATTGACGGGGAGGTTAAAATTTTATTAATGAAGCGAGTAAAGGGATAGTTTTGGTGTCATATTGCAGGAAAAGTAAAGAAAAATGAAACCGCAATTTAAGCGATACGTAGAGAAATTTATGAAGAAACACAAATAGAAGTACAGCATTTATTTAGTGCTGACTATTTGGAACAGTTTTATGTGTCACAATTTAATGTTATTGAAATGATTCCTACATTCGTAGGTTTCTGTAGCCCTAATCAATTTGTTACTTTAAATCATGAGCATACAAATGATCAATGGTGCAGTTTAACTGAGGCTAAAAAATTGGCTATGTTTTCAAATCAATGTAAATTATATGATTTTGTTTGGGAAAATTTTGTGATACGAGAACCTAAAAAACTATTAAAAATTACGTTATAGATTTTAAAATGTATGTTAATTTTAAAACTTATTGAATAATTAATTGAATTTATTTGTATTAATAAATTAAATAATAAGTATTAAAACATGATTTATATATTAATATGAAAGATAGTGCCAAAGAGTAGAAGCGAGAAAAAGTATGAAAACAGTCGGGAATGATTTAGTTCGTCATCAATTACATGAGAATCGTAAGTGGTATTTAGGTTTAGGTATTTTATTGACCCTTTTTGGTATTGTTCTATTAGTTTCTTTACCACTTGCAACCCTATCTGCCATATTAATTTTTGGTGCTTTAATGATGTTGGGAGGGATTATTCATATTATTGCGGGACTTAAAATATTTTCAGGCACATTTCGTATTTTATGGTTGTTGTTCGGTATTTTATATTTTGTAGCAGGATATTATGCATTTAAAACACCAGCTCAAACAGCAGTGGTTTTAACTGATTTATTAGCAATTTTTTTAATTATTGCAGGTGCAGTTCGTATATTTAATGCGGTTTTATTTAAAGCAGTACAAGGTTGGGGATGGATTTTATTCTCAGGTTTATTAACATTAATCGCTGGGATAGTGATTCTTAAAACTCCTGGTGCACCATTTTGGGTATTGGGTTTATTTTTGGCGATGGATGTATTATTTCAGGGAATTAATTATTTATCTTTAGCATCTTATATTAAAAATGATGTGCCAAAGAGTTCTGCTGATATATAAATGATCTTAGATCTGATTCAAAAAGAAGAGCGCAATTTGCGCTCTTTTATTTTTTATAGTTGTCATTGGTCAATCTAAACAAAATTGTACTGTTTATCATAAAGAAATTCAAAAATAATAAAATCATTATAAGGATGTAGTAAAAATAGAAAATGATGAAATTTGTACTTGCTCCAGACTCATTTAAAGAAAGTATGACCGCTGAGGAAGCGTGTTTAGCAATGCAAAGAGGAATACTGCAAGTGTATCCGAATGCGGAGTGTATTCATGTGCCTATGGCAGATGGTGGAGAAGGAACAGTTGATGCGTTGATATATGCTTTAGATGGGCAAAAAATAGGATGCAAAGTTCAGGGTCCATTATCACATCAACAAGTTGATTGTTATTTTGGGCTTATTGATGGTGGAAAAACAGCTGTAATTGAAATGGCAAAAGCCAATGGAATTCATCTTGTTAAAGCCAATGAGCGAAATCCTTTACTTACTTCTACTTATGGTACTGGTCAAATGATTCTTAGCGCCCTTGAACATGGGGTGACAAAAATTATGGTAGGTTTAGGAGGAAGCGTTACTAATGATGCTGGTGCTGGAATGGCTCAGGCTTTAGGTATCAAATTTCTAGATGAAAATAAATATGAAATAAAAGTTTGCTCAGGAAATTTAACTCAAATTAAAGATATAGACTTATCAGCGATAGATGCTCGTCTAAAAAATATTGAATTCTTAATTGCATCTGATGTAACGAATCCTTTGTGTGGTGAGCAAGGTGCTTCAGCTATCTTTGGACCACAAAAGGGTGCAACACCAAAGATGGTGCAAGAGTTAAATCAAAATTTAAAATACTTTGCAGATTTTATTGAGCAGAAAATTAATAAAAATTGTCAGAATGTAGCAGGAGCAGGTGCAGCAGGTGGCTTAGGATTTGGATTGATGGCTTTTTTGAATGCTAAGATTCAATCAGGTGCACAATTTATTATAAAGCAAACGAATTTAGCTGAAAAAATTGCATATGCAGATTATGTTTTTACAGGTGAAGGAAGCATAGATTTCCAAACAAAGTTTGGTAAAACGCCTTGGGCAGTTGCACAAGTAGCGAAGCGGTTAAATAAGCCTGTAATCGCTTTTGCTGGTCGTGTTGGAGATGATGTTGAGCCGTTATTTGATGAAGGATTTGAGCAGATTATTTCGATCAATGAGCCAAATTGTGATTTAAAAGTAGCATTAAATAATGCAGAGAAAAATTTAGAAAAAGTAGTGTTTTCTTTTTTAAAGACAATGAATAAGTGAAATTAGAGTTTATATTATGTTGAAGAGACATTAATAATGGAAAACTGAAATCTCCGAAAAAATAATAGCTCTGTTACACTATAGGCTGAATTTGAACGATGAGACACCATGAGTTTAGCCAGCCTAATTGATGAATTAAATCCTCAACAAAAACAAGCAGCGACTACAGAAGCAAAACATAGTTTGATTTTGGCGGGTGCTGGCTGTGGTAAAACAAAAACGATTGTGGCACGTGCTGCATATCTTATTGAACAAGGTATTCCTGCCAATCAAATTCAAATTTTAACTTTCACACGTCGTGCAGCAAGTGAAATTGTGGCGCGTGTAGAACTCGCTTTGGGTGAGCAAGCCAAAGGATTACGAGCATCGACATTTCATACATTTTGTATGTTCTTATTGCGCCGTGTGCCGAAGGCTTTTGGTTTAGAACAATTTTCAATTATTGATCGTGATGATCAGTTAATGATGTTTCGCCTCATTCGTGGGAAAGATGATAAAAACAATCCAAATCAATTACCCAAACCAAAAGAACTCTGTGATTTATATTCTTTTGCTCGTAATACACGACAGAAATTGAGTCTTGCTTTAGAAAAGCAAATGCCAGAATTTTTAGCAATGAAAGATCTTATTGCTGACATGATGAAAGAATATGAGTCACGTAAAAAAGCACGTGGCTTTTTAGACTATGATGATATTTTGGCAATTGTTGCAAAAGCATTAGCTGAATCGGATAGCTTAGTCGATTATGTTGCAGGCATTTGTCGTCATATGTTGGTCGATGAAATGCAAGATACTAATCCTTTGCAGTGGGCACTTTTAGAGCCACTAAAAGAACGTATAAATTTATTTTGTGTAGGCGATGATGCTCAATCAATTTATGGTTTTCGTGGTGCAGATTTTGAAAATATTCATCATTTCAAGGAACGAGTACCAGATGCACAAATTTATAAACTTGAAAAAAATTATCGTTCAACACAAGAAATTTTAGATTTGTCGAATTGGTTATTAGATGAAAGTGAAATTAAATACGATAAAAAGTTAGAAGCATATCGTGGTGATGGTATAAAACCAAAATTACATGTTTTTCCAAATGAATTTGATGAAGCAAAATGGATTGCCATAGATATTAAAGAGCGTCACTACTTAGAGGGAAATAAGTGGAATGACCATATGGTACTCGTTCGTTCAAGCTTTGCTGCTCGTCATATTGAAGCAGCAATGATTCAAGCGAATGTGCCATATCGTTTTATTGGTGGTTTAAAATTACTTGAAACAGCACATGTAAAAGATTTAATTAGTTTGTTACGTGTTATGGCAAATCCTTTAGATGATATTGCATGGATGCGCTTTTTAACCCTCTGGAATGGCGTTGGTGATGTTGGTGCAAGTCGTTTAGCACAGCAGTTATTACTTGAACCAAATATTGATAAAATTGCAGATAAATTAGAGAAGTTTGGCAAAATTCCTCAACAAGTTATTTTAATGATGAAACAAATGTCTGTAATTCGTCATGAAGTCCAAGCTTGTGTGACTTTAGCAATTCAAGCAATTTCAGATCAATTGGCAGAAAATTATAAGAAGGACTGGAATCGACGTCAGCATGATTTTGAGTTAGTGAAGCAATTGGCAACTAAACATGATCAATTAAGTGAATTCTTAGAGGCTTATGTGCTCGATCCTGTTTCTATCTCAGAAATTGAACGTCAATCAGATGTAGATGTTGTGACCTTAATTACAATTCATTCTGCTAAAGGTACTGAGCAAAAGGTATGTTATGTTGCAAATGTAACTGCAGGGCAGTATCCGCATGCGCGAGCACAAGGAAATTTTGATGAGGTTGAAGAGGAACGTCGTGTACTTTATGTGGCATTAACTCGTGCGAAAAATGAATTAATTTTGACTAAGCAAAATTTAAGTATTTGGGCACGTGATATTGTGGATGAGCAAGGTCGTAAAGTAGAAAGTTATTTTTTAAATAATTTAACGCGTGATTTATGTACTACAGAAACACATTATAAGACTCGTCAACAGACAGTAAAAAGTGCATTAATTGAAAGACAGTCGATAAATTTAGATTTTGGAATCGATCTCGATTAAACTAATGTAATATTGATGTGCAAAAAGTAGAGTAGGCGAATGCTTTTTGATGTTTTTGTCTATTTTAAGGTTGTGAAATGAAAATTTTGGTTCGTAATTTAGAACGTACAGTAACAGAAACTGAATTGCTTGAATTATTTAAGCAATATGGAACAGTAGATACGTGTACATTAGTATTGGATGCAGCAACAGGTAAATCTAAAGGCTTTGGCTTCGTTGAAATGCCACATGGTCGTGAAGCAGTAAAGGCAATTAAAGGCTTAAATACGTTACGTTTACATGGCACAGGTATTCGTGTGAAGCAAGTTGAAGATAAACCTGAAGCGTAAGAGAAGAAGGAGCATTGATTGCTCCTTTTTTTGTATAAGAAGAAAAATTTGTTTTACTTACATCGGTTATGCATAATTTTTATTGTGCATTTTGAATGAATATGTTTACTCTGTAATAGCCAAAATTGAGGGAACTATTCATGTCACGTGTTGCTCGCTTTCATGCAGATCGTACAAATCAGAAATTATATTTTGCTCGTTTATCTTGTCAGCAGGCAGAACAAATGGATCATATTCAGCAAGTACAAGCACATCGTGAAGCTGCAGTTTTCCATCTTCAAGGTGCAGTTTTAGCATTTTTGCAAGAATTAGTACGTTATTATCGTTTGAATGATACTGTACCAACATTGAAATCAATTGAAACCTTGATGGCTGAAAAAGGACAAATTTCTCCTGAAATTTCGATCTTACAGCAATTAGCGAAAGATGGATTTATTGCTGAATTAAAACGGGCTTATAGAATGTGTCAGTACGCACCTGAGCCAAGTACACCAGAACCTGAAGATGAAACATCGTCTAATTTAATTATTAAAGTAACGCAAACATCGCAAGCTTGGTTACCAGATGTTAAGATTTTACGAGAATGGCATCGGGATTTGACACAATTGATTGATGGTTTTCGTAATGAAATGGTTGAGTTTTAATTTAAATTTTTAGTGACTTGAAATAAACTATTTTATCCACATATATATTTTTCTAAGCAATGCAAAGTGCAGGTGCCTTTGCCACCATGTTTAGCATGGAGGATTTTATGTCAATTGAGCGGTTAAAAGAATTATTTGGTAATCAAGATGCAATGTTGGAGTTAGTGCAACTTGAAGATGGTGAGCTAGCTTTGCGTAACGCTGGTTCTGAAATGGAACCACTTGTTAAAATTCAGTTTAGTGAAGAAGTTAGAACTTTACTAGGTGAAAATACATCGGTTGTTGCACAAAGTATGATTCAGGCTGCTTTAATTGGCTTAATAGAAAAGCAGGTGGGCGAATGGAATGCTGAAATTGTAGATGAAAAACCAAGATTCATGAGCTAGTTTTATTATATTTTTCATAAAAAACGCACTGATTAAAGTGCGTTTTTTTATTTGAGATTTAACTTCCAGATTTAGTGAGTTGGTGTTTGATGATGAGCAATTTGGATTTGGTTTAAAATATGATTGCTCATATTTTTTGCCATTTCTTCTTTTGCATAGTACACCTCGCCAAAACCTTCATTTCGAATGATTTCAGCTTCTTCTTTACTTTCAGCACATACAAGAACCTGAATTTCAGGATTGAGTGTTTTAGCAATATCGACAATTTTATGAATGTTGAGTACATCCATTGGAGATAATACTAAAAGTCTTGCATGTTGAATATGTGCCTGAATGAGTACACTTGGTTCAGTTGCTTTACCAGAAACAGCAGCAATTCCTTTTTCACGTAAGT
Organism: Acinetobacter equi; assembly: GCF_001307195.1. NCBI lineage: Bacteria > Pseudomonadati > Pseudomonadota > Gammaproteobacteria > Moraxellales > Moraxellaceae > Acinetobacter > Acinetobacter equi. The sequence goes on from NZ_CP012808.1 coordinate 1,274,653, forward strand.
TTTCTACTATTTCTCTGTTTTCTTCAGCAATAACAACTTTAATACCATCTGCCATTAGAGTATTCGTGATACGACGACCAACCTCACCGTGACCAACAAGTACAACTTGATCACGTAAATAATCTTGAGATACTTCATCTGGCAACATTGCAAGAGGATCTCCATTGCGTTCAAGTAATCGAGCTAAATAAGAGCGATCTCTGATCCATTGTTGAATAGGTTCTACTGCTGAGAAGATGAAGGTATTTAATGTAATTGATATTAAAGCACCGGCTAAAATAAGATTCTGCCCCTCAAGAGAGAGTAAGTTAAGCGATACCCCTAATGTTGCTAAAATAAATGAAAACTCACCAATCTGTGCAAGGCTGGCGCCTACTGTTAATGCTGTATTGAGCGGATAGCGGAAAAACAGTACTAATGCCATAGCAGCAAGTGTTTTACCAATCATGATGATGGCAACAACAATGAGGACGTGAAGAGGTTGTTCGATTAAAATTCTAGGGTCGAAGAGCATTCCGACAGCGACAAAGAATAAAATTGAAAATATTTCACGTAAGGGCAAGGTTTCTTCTTCTGCACGGTGACTGAAATCGGATTCTTTAACGACCATTCCAGCAAAGAATGCACCAAGAGCCATTGATACGCCAAAGACTTTATAAGCACCAAATGCAATAGAGATAGCAGCAGCAACTACAGTTAATGTAAAGAGTTCACGTGAACCAAGACGTGCCACAATTTGCATGATTTTAGGTACAAGACGTTTACCAATAATGAGCATAAAGGCAATAAAGCCACTTACTTTTAATAAAGTGATACCTAAAGTAAGCCAAATATTTTCATTACCAGTACTGTCGCTTAATGGTGTTCCACCAAGTAAAACAGCCGTTGCAGGAAGTAGAACTAGGACAAGAACCATAACAAGGTCTTCGACTAAGAGCCATCCTACAGCAATTTTACCATTAACAGAGTTAAGTAAGCCTCTGTCACCAAGTGCTTTAAGTAAAACGACAGTGCTTGCACAAGATAAACTTAAACCAAAAACAAGTGCTGAACCAAAACTCCAGCCCCACATCATAGATACGCCCATACCTAAGAGCGTAGCGACAGCAATTTGTAAAATTGCTCCTGGTAGGGCAATACGGCGGACTTGCATTAAATCACCAAGTGAAAAATGCATACCGACCCCGAACATTAAGAACATTACACCTAATTCAGCAAGTTGATTTGCGAGGTGAATATCTCCTACGACACCTGGGGTATTGGGGCTAATTAATATTCCCGCTATTAAATAACCAATCAGGGGGGGAGGCGTAAGCGAGCGGCTAGATAGCCAAAAATTAGGGCTAGTCCAAAACCAACAGCAAGTAATATGATTAATTCTACGTCATGCGGCACTAAAAACTCCTTAAGCGCAAGTTAAGGGTAAAAAAGAATAAGCACAAAAAGTGCCAAAAATAAATTAGCACAGATTAGGCTTTAATATGTTAGATCGAACCTAATATGAGGGAATAAATATTAAGTTCTGTAAATCTTGATAAAATTTTACCAATCAGCATAAAAAAAATGCAAAAAAAAACGACCTAAAAGGTCGCCTTTTTTCAAAAAACTAAAATTATTTAATTTTAGCTTCTTTAAAGATTACGTGTTGACGGATTTTTGGATCAAATTTTTTGATTTCCATTTTTTCCGGCATAGTACGTTTGTTCTTAGTAGTGGTATAGAAATAACCTGTACCAGCAGAAGAAACTAAGCGAATCTTATCACGCATTGTCCTGACTCCTTACTTAGATCTTTTGACCTTGAGCACGAAGGTCTGCAACAACCTTTTCGATACCCAATTTGTCGATAATACGCATACCTTTAGTAGTTAGACGAAGACGTACGAAACGTTTTTCGCTTTCTAACCAGAAACGGTGGTGGTGCAGGTTCGGCTCGAACCGGCGCTTAGTTTTGTTGTTGGCGTGTGAGACGTTGTTACCAACGACTGGACGCTTGCCGGTAACTTGGCAAACCTTAGACATGGTGTAACTCCATTGATTTAGCCAACAGCAAATCTGTATGGCCAGTCAAAAATAAACGGATTGAATTCATTCAAGGGGCGTTTTATACCAAAAATACGCTTAAAAGACAAGCGATTTTATATAAAACCAGACATGATATCGTGTGATAGCTCATGCCTTGATCAGTTATCGAAGAAGAGTCTTTGAAATTAGTCTATGAATCGGCTTATTAAACGGTGGGAGAATGAATTTTAAGCTATACAGCTTAGGATTCGACATCATAGACCGTTCGTGCGATAAACTAAAGAAACCTTCTGGACCGTGATATTTACCCATACCTGATGCTCCGATGCCCCCAAATGGAAGATCATCTTGCGCGACATGGGTTAATACGGTGTTTATTCCGAAATGCCCTGAATGGGTACGCTGTGCGATAAAATCGGCACGCGCCTGATCAAAGTCGAAATAGTATAATGCAAGTGGACGCGGACGGCTATTAATAAAGTGAATAACATCGTCTATTTGATCATATTCCATGATGGGAAGTAGTGGACCAAAGATTTCATTTTGCATAATCTCCATCTCAGGAGTTACACCAGTCAAGACAATAGGGGCAATTTTACGATGAAGAGCGACATCTTCATGTAATGGATTAAATTCAATAATTTTTGCACCATTTTTACGTGCATTATCTAAATATCCTTGTAAACGACCGTATTGTTTATCATTCACAATAGATGTGTAGTCAGGATTATTTAATAGATGTGGATACATTTCATTCACAAAATATGCGAAATGTTCTAGAAATTCTTGAGTTTTTCCTTTTGGTAAAAACATGTAGTCTGGCGCGACGCAGGTTTGTCCAGCATTCCATAATTTTCCTACGGCAATTCTCTGGGCAACATCTTGCATATCACTTGATTCGTGAACGAGTACAGGAGATTTTCCTCCTAGTTCTAAAATAACGGGAACAAGATTTTGTGCGGCAGCAGCCATAACTGTTTTCCCGACATTTGTTGAACCTGTGAAAATAATCTTATCGAAGGGTAAATGTGAAAAATCATTAGAAACTTTTCCACCACCATTAATGACAGCGACAAGTTCTTGTGGAAAAGCTTCTGCTATAACTTTTTCTAAAACATGACCAAAATGCGCAGATGCACTAGAAATTTTGATCATTGCATGATTGCCAGCAGCTAATGCACAGATAAGTGGACCAATAGATAATAGAAGAGGATAATTCCAAGGTGTAATAATTCCAATAACACCTAAAGGCTGATATTCAACCCAGCCTTTTGCAGGTTGATGAATGATACCAATATGTCGTTTTGATGGCTTCATCCAATTTGTGAGGTTTTTACTATAATATTTGATATGTTCGAGACATGTTAATAGTTCGCCAATTTTAGTTTCACTGATTGAGCGATTACCATAATCTTGGTTAATTGCTTCAGCCATTTCATCTTGATACTTAATAAGTACACGTTTAAGCCGTGCAAGGCGATCAATACGTTGTTTTGCTGTTGAGGCTGGAGATTGTTGGTATGCAATTTTTTGTACGTTTAAAATTTCATGTAATCGCGAGTCATCTATGGGCTCAGGATGTATAGAATTCAGATTTGTTTGACTATTCATGGCAAATTACTATTTAAACATGCTAATATGTATTTTTTAGAGTATTTGCTCTAAATAGTCAAGTTACTTTATTTATTTGTAAAATCGCCTAACTCCTGAAAAGAATGGTTACTTATGCTGCATTCAAAAACGGTTAAAACGAAAGAGAGAATCCTACAGTTAAGTTTGCAACTGTTTAATGAACGTGGTGAACGTTCAGTGACAACAAATCATATTGCGGCTGAGCTTGGGATGAGTCCAGGAAATTTATATTATCATTTTCGCAATAAAAGCGAGATTATTAAAGAGCTGATGGAACAATATCAGCGCGAAACATTAGATATGTTAGCTTTGCCAGATGATCGTCCACTCGATGCTAATGATAAAATTCGATATTTCCAAGTTTTAAGTAGTCAGCTATGGGCATATCGATTTTTACATCGTGATGTTTATCATTTAGTTGAAAATAATGAAGACTTTAGAAAAATGTATCCAAAATTTTCAGCTCAAGTTATGCAGCAAGGGCAGAAAATCTATAAAGCTTTTGTCAATGCAGGATTGATGGAGATGACGGATTCAGAAATTGAAGCTTTGACCATTAATTTATGGATTGTTTTAACAAACTGGACAAATTTCCTTTATATGTCTGGGCATATTACAGATTCTAATGTTTTAGAAGATAAATGGTTGTGGCAAGCATTACGTCAAATGGTCTTTTTAGAGGGTGCTTATTTGCGTGGTGAAAGTCGTAATACATATGAAGAATTACTGACAAGTTTGGGCTCTTCTGAGCTTTTTACGCAAATGAAAATGAATAGTTCTGAATAAGGCTATTTAGAAAGCCGATAAAACGAGTTAGAATACTCCGCTTATTTTTACTTATAGATTAGTGACATTAACAAAATGAATATGACGACTGCAAATACTGCGCGCTTACTCATTACTTGTGAAGATAAACCAGGTATTGTGCAAGCTGTATCGAGCTTTTTGTATCATCAAGGAGCAAATATTACTGCGCTTGATCAATATGCAACAGAAGCTCAAGGCGGGCGTTATTTCATGCGCGTTGAGTTTGAATTAGATAATTTACAAAGCCGTAAAGATAATTTAACTCAGACGTTTGCATCTAATGTTGCAGAACGTTATAGCATGCAATGGCGTTTAGCTTTAGTGAGTGATGTGAAAAAAGTAGGTATTTTGGTTTCTAAAGTAGACCATGCCTTATTAGAGCTTTTATGGCGTCATGCTCGTGGTGGTTTACCTTGCGAGATTACTAAAGTTGTTTCAAATCATGAAACTTTACGTGAATCTGTTGAAAACTTTGGCATTCCATTTGAAGTTGTGCCTGTGAATAAAGACAATAAGCGTGAAGCTTATGCAGAAATTGATGAATTAATGAAAGGTAATGATTTATTAGTTCTCGCACGTTATATGCAAATTTTAGATGAAGAATTTGTTGCTAAGTGGGAAATGAAGGTGATTAATATTCATCACTCATTCTTGCCTGCATTTGTTGGTGCAAACCCATATAAGCAAGCACATGAAAAAGGTGTTAAATTAATTGGAGCTACAGCACATTATGTTACTGCTGATCTAGATCAAGGTCCAATTATTGAACAAGATGTGGAACGTGTAAGTCATGATTTTACAGTTGAACAATTAAGAGAGCTAGGTCAGGATGTTGAGCGTAACGTATTAGCACGTGCTGTAAAATGGCATTTGGAAGACCGAATCATTGTAGATGGAAATAAAACAGTTGTTTTTCAATAATTGTTAATTTAACAAGAAAAAAAGCATGCGATTTAGCATGCTTTTTTATATCCATCAAAAAAAGCCATAAAAATATAATAATTAATAGTTGCAAATGAAAACACTTCTCATTTATCATTGCGCATACTTTAATAGTACGAACCGATGCAATTAATTGTTTATTCTGAACTAGAATAAATGTTAAATTCATTAAGGTCAGCGGAATTCAATGAGCACATCTTCAGCCCCTATGATGCCAAATTTTACACCAATGAAAAAGAAAGTTATTGCTGTTATTGCAGCGGTAATTATTGGTCATACTGGTATGATGTGGGCACTAAAGAATGTCAAACCTATAGAATTAAAGCCCCTAGAAAAAGAGCCTCTAAAAGTTCGGTTTGTTAAAATTCAAGAGCAGCCTAAACCTAAAATTGAGCCTGAAAAAGAAAAACCTAAGCCAAAAGAAGTTAAAATTGTAGAAAAGAAATTACCACCACCACCTTCTAAAAAAGTGGAAAAAATTGAACAGGCGAAAACTCCTGAACCTCAAAAACAGGTTAATAAACCAGTAGAATCTTCTGTTCAGTCAAATATTATTACGACTAATTCTTCTGAGAAAAAAATTACTACTCCAGTAGTAGAGCCCGTGAATGTTCCTGTTGAGAATCCAACACCTAAACCAGCTGCTGCACCTGCTACACAAAAAGGTCCAAAAACTGTATCTGTTGGTAGCGGTATTGAATGGAGATCGTCACCTAAACCAAATGTAAATGCTTTACAACGTAAAAATAGAGATTCATTAGGTCAAACATTTAATGTTGTTGTACGTATTAATGCTGATGAAAAAGGTAATATAACATCGGCTATACTTGTTAAAAAAAGTGAAAATGAATCTGTAAATAATGAAGTAATACGAGCAGTTAAGGCAGCAAAATTTAAACCGTATAAAGAGGGTGGTGTAGCCTATCCAATTGTAGCGGATCAACCTTTTTCAATTAAACTCTGATTATCCAGATCACCAAGGAGTTCGAGTATGAACTTTTCAGTTTATTGGCAACATGCTGATGCAGTTAGTAAAACGCTGTATTTCGTGTTATTGGCAATGTCTATTGCGACATGGACAATTGTAATTTTACGATTGATGGGCACTCGCCAACTTAAACAATTAGCTTATGCTCAACTTTCAAATGCTTTACAAGCATTAAAAGCAAAATTAAAACCTTTGTCTTTTGAGCAACGTAAAGCGGTTGCAGAACAAGCGTTATTACGCCAAATTGCAACAGAAAAAGCATCAGCTGAAAAAGGTGTATCTGTTTTAGGTACGATTGCTTCTTTAGCACCTTTTGTTGGCTTGTTTGGTACCGTTTGGGGTATTTTTCATGCACTCGTTGCTGTAGGTAAAAGTGGTCAAGCTGGTTTAGCACAAGTAGCAACCCCCGTTGGTGAGGCACTGATTATGACTGGTTTTGGTCTCGCTGTTGCAATTCCTGCTGTAATTGCTTACAACATCTGTATGCGTTATAACCGTACATTATCAAATGAGCTACAAGATCATGCTCATAGCTTATTAATTGATACGATGTTGCAGCAAGATTCATCAGTTCAAAAAGCTGAAGCGAGCGCAACCCAAGAAGGTTTAGTTGGAGGTCAAGCTTAATGGCTTTTCAATTGGGTGAGGACAATGATGGTGGTATGAATGAGATGAATCTCATTCCACTTATCGACATTATGTTGGTATTGATGATCATCTTTTTGGTGACTGCAACCGTTGCCAACCCATCGATTCCATTAACTTTGCCACAAACAGCAGCTGAGGTTGTAGATCAGCCACCCAAAGCAATAACAGTGAGCATTAATGCAAATAATCAAGTTGCTTGGGATGATCAAGTGATCAGTCTTGATGAGTTGAAAACTCGTTTACAAGAAGCTGGTCAAGAACCACAAAAACCAACAGTACAGCTTCGTGCAGATAAAGAAGCAAAATATGATACTGTTGCACAAGTGATGTCACATGCGAGTGAAGCCGGACTCAGTGATATAGCATTTGTAAGTGATAATTAATTTAAAAATAATATTAAGAAGCGATCAATTATGATCGCTTTTTTTGTTGATTTCTAAAAAGACATACTTTTATTAGTCATATTTTTTAATAAAAATATCCTTAATTAGATCTATATTTAATTTAAGGTAGCATTATAGTATGCAAGTTACATTTTTGTGAGTAATACAGTGGAACTGCGTAAGCAGCTAGATGCACAAGCATCTGGCTTAATGATTTTATTGTGTATGATTTGGGGTATTCAACAAGTTGCGATTAAGCTTGCTGCACCTGATATTTCTCCAATGATGCAAATTGCAATACGATCAGGTTTAGCAGCTTTACTTATTTTTCCTTTAATTAAAATTAGCCATTTCAAAAATTTATATGCAAAAGAATATTTATTACCAGGAATTTGGTTAGGTATTTTATTTTCGGTTGAATATCTTTTTGTAGCGGAAGCATTACGTTATACCTCTGCATCACACACTGTTGTTTTGCTTTATACAGCACCTATTTTTGTGGCTTTGGGCTTACATTGGAAATTACCGTCAGAAAAATTATCTTTCATTCAATGGGGTGGGATTCTTCTGGCATTTTTAGGCATCGTACTTTCTTTTATTCGATCAGATCATCAAACAGAAACAGCATTAAGCCAAATCTTATATGGTGATTTTATGGCACTTATGGGAGGTGTGATGTGGGCGCTGACAACAATTTCTTTACGCTTAACTAAGCTTTCAGAAGTACATCCGACTCAGACTCTGTTTTATCAGCTTATTAGTGCTTTTATTATTTTATTACCCACAACATTTTTGATGAATCAAACCTCCATTCTATGGTCGACAACTGCAATTTGGAGCATGATATTTCAAGTATTTATTATGTCTTTATTTAGCCTGATTTTGTGGTTTTGGTTATTAAGAAATTATTTAGCAAATGCACTTGGTGTTTTTTCATTTTTAACGCCAGTCTTTGGAATGATTTTCGGGGTGATGTTTTTAAATGAGCATATTGAATTAAATTTTATTTTGGGCTCAATACTCGTAATGCTTGGAATTATGATTGTGAGTTTGCATAAGTGGATTAAACGCGCATTTCAATTTTCGAAGTTAATATCTTAAGTGCTGTAATATGATGAATATGACTCAAAAATATACTTGGATTGGTCTATCTTCAATTTTGATTTGGGCAAGTCTTGTTGCTGTGGTAAAGCTTATTACAGATGATTTAACTCCAATTTCAGGCATCGCATTAATTTATACATTCAGTGCTTTTGCAATTTTAATTTTAAATAAATTTCCATCTATTCGGCAAATGCCTAAAGCATATTTATATGGTTGTGGTGCGTTATTTGTTGGTTATGAAGTTTTATTTCTTATCGCAATTGCATTTTCTCATAGTCATGAGGAAGTGCTTGTAATTGCAATGATTAATTATTTGTGGCCACCTATTACAATTCTATTTTCAATTTTTGCCCAACAATTAAAGTTTCATTGGTTGGTGATCGTTGGTTTTATTATTGCTGTTATCGGATTACTTTTGGTCGTCAATCCTAAAGTATTTGAATTTACTAGATTTAGTGCAATCATCATGCAAAATCCTAAAGCATATACTTTTGCTTTTATTGGTGCTTTATTGTGGCCTAGTTATAGTGTACTGACAAAAAAATATGCACAAGGCTTTAATGCTGTGCCATTATTTTTCTTGGTAACTGCATTTACCTTATGGGGATTACATTTTTATCTTGGTGAGTCTTTTATTTTGCCAAGTTTACCTATGTGGTTGCTGATTATAATGACAGGATCTTTGATTGGTATTGCATATAGTAATTGGAATCAAAGTATTCAATTTGGCAATATTCAATTATTGATCTTAGCGACATATTTTATGCCAATTCTTTCATCTTTAATGTCGATGATGATTTTAAATGTTTATCCTTCCATATCGTTTTGGATGGGTAGTTTGTTGGTTTCGATTGGTGCTTTAATTTGTTGGAAAAGTACTTCAGAAGTATAAAAAAAGCCCTAAAAAGGGCTTTTATAAATTATTTTTGTTCAAAAATAGTGGACAGTGGAATAGAGAGTTTTGCTGCAAGATATTGGTCAGATTCTAATAATTGAGGAATCAATTTTTCCATCCAAGGTTCACGAAGCACAATATTTTCAATATCGGTTTGATTTGGTAGTGGATAAGGCAATTGCTGATAAAAAGCCCAAAAATTTACTTGGGATAAATTTCGAACCAATGCGTATTTATTATCATCTGTACGCTTAATTAAATTCTGTTGTTCTAACATGAGAATAAAAGAGGGTAGCGCACCTGCTTCATCGCAACCGAGAATATCTAAGGCTTCGACTTCGGTGACGCTATTTCCTGTTTGTTGACGTTCATAAAATAAATTGAGTAAACTAAGTAGCATAATAACAGGATGACGTTTAGTATTTTTCCCCGCATGGAATGCTGTAATTCCATAGCTAATTTCTACACCCATTAAAATGATATTCCACGTTAAAAATACCCATAATAAGAAAATAGGAATTGCTGCAAATGCACCATAAATAATTTGATAACTCGTAAAATTCGTCATAATGACGCCAAAAAGATTTTTTAAAAGTTCAAAAATAACAGATGCGAAAATACCTGAAATAAAGGCAGCTTTAATAGGAACATTACGATTTGGAATAGTCCAATAGAGAATAAAAAAGCCTAAAATAGTGAGTGCAAAAGAAATAGTCCAAAGAATTAAAGCACCATTGAGCTCATATCCTGCAAAATTATTACTTAAAACATTGAGAGAAGCTAAGGTTGATGAAATAACAAATGCACTGCCTAAAAGAATTGGACCTAGAGAAATAATTGTCCAATAGCGCATAAATCCTAAGATTCCGCCACGCGTTTCTTTCACACGCCAAATTCGATTAAAGACTGTTTCAATACTAGTTAGCATCATTACTGTAGTAAAAAATAAAAAGAGCACACCAATAATGGTTAAATTACTCGATTTATCAGTAAAAGCATTAAGTGCTTTATCAAAGGCTATTGTTGTTTTAGGTAAAAAATTACTATAAATGAGCTGTTGTAGCTGCTGTCTTGCTGGCTCTAAGGCTTTAATTGAAGAAATAATCACAAGAAAAACAGTAAGCATGGGTACAACAGCAAAAAGTGTTGTATAAGTCAATGAGCCGGCCATTTCTCTACAACGATCAGCTTCAAAACGTCTGAATACAAACAGTATAAATTGAAACCAAGTTTGATTATAAAAAGGAAGCTTTTTCAAATATTCAGCGATCATACTTATGTTCGTCTCAATTGTTTTTAATGATATTTCTACAAATCCTTAGCGAAGTTTACCAAATAAAACGGAAAATACCGTATAGTTTTAATATTTGGTTTAGTTAATAAAAATATGCAACCTTATATTTTAGTTTTGTATTACAGCAAATATGGTTCAACAAAGGAAATGGCACATTTTATTGCCAATGGTGTTGAATCTACTGGAATGGCAGTCAAAATTCGTACTGTTCCAAATATTTCTACAGTGGTTAAACAGGCTGAAGCAAGTATTCCTGATGAGGGAGATATTTACTGTACATTGGATGATTTAGCTCATTGTTCTGGTTTGGCTCTAGGCTCGCCAACACGCTTTGGCAATATGGCATCGGAAATGAAATACTTTTTAGATCAAACCACAAGTTTATGGCTGAGTGGAGCATTGCATAATAAACCAGCTTGTATATTTACTTCATCAGGTTCTATGCATGGAGGTCAAGAGAGTACATTGCTTACGATGCTACCACCTTTATTTCATCATGGGATGATGATTATGGGGTTGACGAATGCGACACCTGCACTATCAAATACAAAAACAGGTGGAACACCTTATGGTGCTAGTCATGTGAGCGGTGCGAGACATGATCAAACAATTAGTCAAGATGAACGTACTTTGTGTGAAGAGCAAGGTAAAAGATTGGCTGAGGTTGCATTAAAATTATTATAAAAAAAAGAGGTTAATACTATATTTAAGTAGTATTAATCTCTTTTTTCTTATTTGAAATTTAATTTAAGAAATTTAATTTTTTTTGAGTATCAATCGGAAGATTTTTACTTGAGAGTCCGCCGCTATTTACTTTGTGGATATGAGGATAAAGATTAATGACGCCCAAGGGACCTAGAAATAGAGATAATGTACAATAAATAATAATATTTTTTCTATATTTTATTAAATTATCTCGTAATTGAGAGTTACTGATTAGTTTTTTATTAATCAGATAAGTAAATAAGATAAAAAAATTAAAAAGAAATAAGCTGATCCATCGAAAGTAGTCATATGCAATTAGACTGAGTGCTAATGGTGACATTGTAAAAATAAAATAATATAAGTAAGAAGTTTTACTTATTGATATTGTTATTAACCTAATTACTGGATAAATAATGATAAGACTTAGAATAATAGGGATGAAGGTTTTTCTTTCAATGAGTGAATGCCAATTCATTAAAAGATTCTCATATAAACTGAGAGAAGTTGTTCTAAATGCAAACTCATTATATCCACGGTACTCTTCATAAGTTGAAATAAGTTTTTCTAAGTGTAGTGTGTTTATTTTTCCAAAATGTGAAATAAGTGTAATTGAAATAATTGATAATGCTAGGAAAACAATAATAGGAATTATTTTTTTATATTCTAAATAGTAGATGGATAAAATGAGAGGTAGGAATATAATTATTCCTGCTTCATGTGTTATTGTTATAAGTGGAATGATTAGTAAAATGTATAAGCTAGATATAATATAGCTTTTTATTTTTATTAAAATGAAAAGAAATAGTAGTGTTAATATTTGGAATATTTGATCAAACCTTCCTGCCTCTAAAATAAATTCAGATAATGTAAAAGAACAAAAGAAAAAACAACTAATATATAGGATTATATTTTTTTTACTTAAATTAGTTTTTTTTAGAATATTAAGAATTAATATGTATAGAAGGTAATAGAGTATAAGAACAATAGAAAAAGAGATGGAGCGAATACTATTATAGTTTTTATTTAAATTTAATTGATTGAAAATTTCACCAATGAAACCCCGTTGCATAAATCCATATTCATAACTAAATAGCCATGTACTATACATATAGGGGTCAAGGGTTAGACTAAAGTCAAGACTATAAACTCTACTATGAATAAATAGAACAATAGTTAAGATTAAAAATGGAGTAAATAAATAAAGTTGGATTTTTTCATTTTTAAAAAGCTGTAACATAACTTAAATCCAACACTTCATTGTTGAAACGATGTATAGTAAATAAGCCACACATATGCCTATAATAATTCCACCTAAAATTTCTAAACGAGTGTGCCCCATACGTTCACGCAAATTTGGTTTTATAATTAAATTCTCACTTAAGGTATTAATAGCTTTGGCATGTTTTCCAACTTGTTGTCTAAGACTGTTTGCATCTAAAAGTACAATAAAAGATAGAGTCAAAGCGACACCAAAAGCAGGTGTATTTAAGCCTTCTTTAAATGCAATAAGTGCTGTAGTACTACTGACAATCGCACTATGATTGCTTGGCATTCCACCATAACCGACAAGTCCAAATGCTAGTTTTTTAGCCTTTATACTATTAATAAAAAACTTTAAGCAACCTGCGCTTAGCCATGCACAAAATGGTGTGATTAAATAAATAAAATAATTTAATTGCATTCTATATATCTTCAAATAGATGGTAATAGTGACCATATACAGCATGTAATCCATGCTGTAACTGTGAGAAGAATTTGCCAATCTTGTATTATTACATCTGTTGGCGATTCACCTTCTTCTAGTGTTTCTACAATGAACCAATATCGATATAAACCAAACATGACAAATGGAATGGTCATAATTAATTGAGGTTGAACATCCATTACATAAAGACTATAAAAGACAATAGAAGTAACAGCTGACATTTCGGCAAAGCGATTAATTAAAGAAATGGAATAGTGAGCTAATACACCTCGTCCTAAAGAACCATTATTGATTAATTCTTGGCGACGCTTAATTGATGCTAAGTAAAGTGAGATACTTAGAGTTGTAACAAACATCCAGTTAGATACAGGTACCGCTAAAACAACAGCCCCTGCATAAACTCTTAAAACAAAACCAAATGCAACAACAAATATTTCAATGACAGGTTCATGTTTGAGCTTAAATGTATATGCCCAGTTTAAGGTTAAATATATTGTAATGACATAAATTAAATTTGGTTCATAAAACCATACACTTGCAAGTATTAAATAAATAATAATAAGTAAAGTAATTGCACTTTTTGTTGAAACATTACCTGATGCTAAAGGTCGTTTAAAACATTTTTCTGGATGTGCTTTATCTTTTTCAATATCTTTTAAATCATTAACAATATATACAGCTGATGCTGCTAGACAAAATATTAATGCAGCAAAAATAGTAGATTCAATTGAATTTAAATTTAGAAATAAACCAGAAAATATTAATGGAGCAAATACAAAACTATTTTTAACCCATTGTTTTGGGCGAATGAGTTTTAACAGACCTTTAATTTCTACTAGGATGGATTTCTTTACTGTTATATTATACATGGTAACTCAGAAGAAGAATCTTTTTGAAAAATGATAAATGTTTTTAAACTAACAACGCTATACTTTTGTTTTGCATTGATAGCAACAATATTGAATATATTAGCACAACAAATAATGGTGTATGTTTATTGGGGTAAATTTCAAATATTAATTTCATTAATATTCGGCACTATTGTTGGGTTATTAGTAAAGTATTTTTTGGATAAGAAATATATATTTAAATATAAGGTTTTTAGTTTTAATGATGATGCTAGATTATTTGCTTTATATTCATTAATGGGCGTTTTTACAACATTTATTTTTTGGGGGTTTGAATTTTTATTTTATTATATGTTTGAAAATAGAAGCATGCGTTATATTGGAGCTGTTATAGGTTTATTTATTGGTTATATTATTAAATACTTTCTAGATAAAAAGTATGTTTTTAGGATCTAGTAAAATGAAGAAAATTAAATCATGGGGTCGATTATCTAATAATAATCATTTAATTTTTAATATAAAAAACATCACTAATATTCAATGTGAAATTAAAAATAATTTACCCGGAATTATGCATGGTTTAGGTCGTAGTTATGGTGATGTGGCTTTAAATAGTGGTGGTTGTTTATGGATGGGAAACCAACTCAATCATTTTATTTCATTTGATAAAGATTTAGGTGTTTTATATTGTGAGGCCGGCTCATCCTTACAAGATATACATCGTACTTTAGTACCACAAGGTTGGATGCTTCCGGTTACACCTGGAACTCAGGTTATTACAGTGGGTGGAGCTATAGCGAATGATGTTCATGGTAAAAATCATCATGTTTTAGGTTCTTTTGGAGATCATGTTTTAGAATTTACTTTGTTAAAAACAACGGGTGAGATTTTTCAATGCTCTAGAACAAATCATTCAGAACTATTTTTTGCCACAATTGGTGGTATTGGTTTAACAGGAATTATTTTGACAGCAAAAATACAATTAAGAGCTGTTCAAGGACCTTGGCTAGAAGCTGAAACGGTTCCATATTATGATTTAAATGAGTTTTTTGAACTAGCTGATTCTTCTGAAAAAAAATGGGAGCATACGGTTTCTTGGATTGATTGTATGAATGGTAAGCAGGCACGTGGATTATTTATGCGTGCAAATTTATGTGATGCAAAAGAATCTATTCAAGAGTCGGTCATCAAAGATAAGATTTTCCCTATTGCTCCGCCTATTTCATTGGTAAATCATTTAAGTCTGCCACTATTTAATTTTGCTTATTTTCATAAAAATCGTTTAAGCCATCATCATAAGATTGTTCATTATGAGCCTTTTTTTATCCTTTAGATGCGATACATGAGTGGAATAAAATGTATGGACCTAAGGGTTTTTATCAGTATCAAAGTGTTATACCGAGACATTTAGGATTTGATGCAACTCAAGAAATGTTAAAAGTGATTAAAAAGTCAGGTGAGGGGTCTTTTTTAGCTGTATTAAAAACATTTGGCGATAGAGAGTCAGGAGGATTATTAAGTTTTCCTCAGCCAGGAGTAACACTCGCTTTAGATTTTCCAAATCGGGGTCTAAAAACAGAAAAGTTATTTAATGCGCTTGATGCGATTGTCCGCGAGGCACAAGGACGACTGTATTTGGCAAAAGATGCTCGAATGCCAAGATCATTATTTGAAGCAGGTTATCCGAAATTTAATGAATTTTTAAAATATAAAGATCCAAATATCAGTTCAGACATGTCGAGACGACTATTAGGTGTATAAATGTTAAATAAACAAAAAATTTTAATTATCGGTGGAACATCTGCAATTGCTGAGCAATGTGCGAGACAATGGCTATCTCAAGGAATGATTGATGCGATTCTAGTTGGTCGTAATCAAGAAAAATTAGAAAGGATTGTAAATGATTTAAGAGTGAGATTTCCTCAAAGTAAGATCGATTTTCAGTTGGTAGATTTTCTATCCATTTCATCTATTCAAGAATGTATTAATAACGCATATTTAGATTCGC
This sequence comes from Acinetobacter equi, assembly GCF_001307195.1. Taxonomy (NCBI): domain Bacteria; kingdom Pseudomonadati; phylum Pseudomonadota; class Gammaproteobacteria; order Moraxellales; family Moraxellaceae; genus Acinetobacter; species Acinetobacter equi. Next base: position 1,290,636 of record NZ_CP012808.1, read on the forward strand.
CAATCGATATTGCTTTAATCGCACATGGAACATTACCTGATCAAATTTTGTGTGAAAACAAAATGAAAGACTTGAAACAAGCTATTGAAATTAATGCATTTTCTCCAGTGGTTTTTGCAGAATCGATTTTAAATAAAATGATTCAATTGGATTCTGGAAAACTTGCTGTGATTGGGTCTGTAGCTGGAGATCGTGGTCGGAAATCAAACTATGTTTATGGTGCATCAAAAGCTTTTATTGATAGATATGTAGAAGGTATGCAACATCGCTTAGCTTTGATCAAGTCATCTGTGAGCGTGACATTAATTAAACCAGGACCAACAGCAACACCGATGACAGAAGAGATTTCAGGGAAAGGAAAATTTGCAAGTCCTGAACAAGTTGCAAAAGAAATAGTAAAAGGAGTTTTAAAAGCTAAAAGAACAATTTATACACCTAAAAAATGGGCAATAATTATGTTTGTTATACGACATTTACCTTTCTTTTTATTTAAAAAAATGGATATATAGTTGTAGATGGTAAAATAGATTAATTTTAAAAGAGGTTGTGTAACCTCTTTTATTTGCAATGAATTTCTTTAAACTTACATTGGCATTGCTTGCATTTAAAATCTAAAAAAATATTTTTATCAATAATAACACCTGCTTTTTTTCCATAAATATTACCTAAAATACCACCTGTAATACCGATGCCAATAGCGCCAACAAATGTTCCAACAGCACCACCAACGATAATGCCTAATGGACCTGCAACAGTAGTTTCGATTGCAGCACCAATGGATGCTCCAGAAGCTGCACCACTAACACTACCAGCTGTGGCACCTGCTGAAGACATTAAAATTCCACCAATTTTTTTTAGTTGTTTATCATGATCACGTTGTTCAATATCTGTTGAACCACACTTAGGGCATATGATGATAGGTTGTATAATGATTTTTATAAATGGCTGAATCGTTAACATTGTAGCGAAGATTAGGGGTGTTTGAGTATGGTAGATTTATATTGTTATCACTCGAATAGTAAAATAAAAATGCCTGAATTTTATTCAGGCATTTTTATTAAGAAAATTTTATTTAAATAATTAATCACGTACAAATTCAACAGTACCATTTGCTAAAGATTTTACTCGAGCAAGTGATTCAACACGATAGCCTTTTTCTAAAAGCAGATCACGACCTGGTTGGAATGATTTTTCGATCACAATACCAATACCCACAACTTCAGCATTTGCTTGATGGATTAAATCTGCTAATCCTAGTGCAGCTTGTCCATTTGCAAGGAAATCATCAATCACTAAAACTTTATCAGTTGAGCTGATGTGCTTGTTTGAGATCGCAATTGTACTTTCAATTTGTTTTGTGAAAGAGAATACTTTTGAGCGATACAAATCATCTTTTAATGTCAGTGATTGGTATTTACGTGCAAAAATTACAGGAACACCGAGTTCTAAGCCAGCCATAACAGCAGGTGCAATACCTGAGGCTTCAATCGTAATGATTTTGGTAATGCCAGCATCTTTAAAAAGACGAGCAAATTCTTGACCAATTAATTGCATCATTACTGGATCGATTTGATGGTTTAAGAAAGAATCGACTTTCAGAACTTCTTCAGATAGGACGATACCTTCAGCTAAGATTTTCTGTTCTAGTGCATGCACGGGAGAATCCTCAGGAGCGGGTGCTTGTGAAAGCAAATGCATATTTTAAAAAGCATTAGAAAAAATGCAAGTAAAATTCGCTTCTGTCTTAGATGCTTGTGTTCTTATAGTTAGTTAATAACAACCCATAGCTGTTTTTTTGATCAATATGTGACACTTTTATAGGTGCATAATCAAGTGATGGGGCAAGCCAGAAAATGGTTTCACGTCCAGGCTTTGTATTTTTCATTACAATTTTGATAGTGTCATATGTTGTATTTCCTGCCTTAATTTTTTCTGTGCCTTGTTTAATAAATTGACGTGATTCAACTTCTTTTGCATCAGCAATGAGGTAATTAGATTTTAAAGCATTCTTTTTTAAATCTTCACGAATTTGAAGTTCAGCATTTAGCTCATCTAAAACACCATTTTTCCAAGCCAATGAACGTGTTTTATCATCTTTTTTTGTATTAATGATTCGTGAGTTGGGATCAAACTTCATATTCATACTTTTATTGTGAACAAGAACTTTACTTGTTCTAGTAAAACTATTTGAAATAATTTGAGATTCATTTAATGTGAATTGGCTGCTTTCTTTGGCCGAGGCAAGTCCCACAGCTTTAGCTGCAAAAACGTAGCTCCATTGATTTCCTGATTTACTTAAAGTACGTGTCGCAGAACCTACATTTTTACCATTATATTGAAATTGATAAGATGCTTGAAATGGATTCATTGCAAATGCATGGCAACTCAAAGCACTTGTGAATAGTATGCTTGTTATGCTAGCAACTTTTGCTAAGTTCTTGAATTTAGAATTGACCATGATTCATATTCCTATGTTTTAAGTAGGCAAAACATATTGCGATATGATGATTATGCAAATGAATCATGTAGTAAAAATGCAGATTAGGCTTTGTAAGTGTAAAGCCTATCTACATAATGATTTTAAAATTTATGTATTTTCAGGTGTTATTGTAGGATCAGGCATTTTATTGAGCAATGCAGCTAAGTTTAGATTGCCAAAAACAATAAGCTTTTTTTCTCTAAGTTCAGCATGATTCACATGAACTTTACTTAAGGTGTCGAGTACAGATTCGCTTTTACCTAGCCAGCGATTTAAATCTAAATGGAGTAGATCATCTTTGACTTTTATTACATCTAGTTTTTCTAAAATTGTTCCTAAAGGATCTCTATCTAATATTTTTTGATAATAGAATTTTGCTGCATAAACACCCCATTTGTGGAAAATATTTGGGTATTTTGCTTGAACGATATTAGTTTTACTAATTTGTTCGAAGACAATAAGTTGAGTTTTTTTATTCATCTCCATTTGGAGTAACTTAAGATCGACTGAAAGGGTGATGTCTAAACCTTGATAATTAAGAGTTGCATATAAGCGTAACCAATCATCATGCAAATCAGCATGAAGGTCTTTAAGCATTGTGACATTATCTGTGACAAAACGTTGGAATGTTGCATTTAGAAATGCCTCAGATAATGCAAATTCACGTTCATCTTCAATAAATCCTTCTGTTTTTTTATAAAAATGGTGCATGTATTTAGAGAGATTTGATATCAGAGTTTGCATAAAGAGCATTCCAAATCGTTATTGAAACTGAATATAAATGAATATTAGATGAACACGCTTAAATCTTAGTAAAAAGCATATGACGAATCCATGCAGTTTAACAAATTATTTGGAGTTCTATTAAATATTTTATGTTTAAGTTCAGTTTGTTGATTTTATTTAATATTTTAGTGGCTTAGGTTTTAGATGGTGGATGTGGGAAGCATATTTGTCTCATTATTATTTTGAATATAACGTTTATAAACTTCACAGATTTCAATACTGAAAAACTTGTACTATTTTTCTTTACCGAGTTGTTGAGCAATTTGATGCTCTGTATCGTAATGCCAAGCTTTAATATCTTCTAAGTTATTCCAATAAGATAGTGCAATTTCATTTTTATCAACGCAAAACGATTCAAATTTTTGACAATTAAACTTTAAAAGTGCTCGGTCTCTAAGTTTTGTTGCCATCTCGTTATATTCTTGATCAAATTCATTAATAATCGCTTTAAATATCACAACGTATCTCATTTTATAAATCTCTTATTGTTTTAAAAATTGTCGTTGAAATTGGATGATATTAAAAAAGCGAGCCGTAGCTCGCTTTATTTAATCTTGTTCTAAATAAGGATTTTCAAATCCTAATTTTTTAAGAATCTCAATTTCTAAGCTTTCCATTTCTTCGGCATCTTCTTCAGATGTTTCATGGTCATAGCCCATTAAGTGAAGCGTTCCGTGAACTAACATATGGGTAAAATGTGTTAGTGGTGCTTTGTGTTGTTCAGTTGCTTCACGAAGTACAACGGGAATACAAATAACCAAATCACCAATAGGAAATGTTTCTAAAATTTGAGCCATTTCATCAGGTAAATCACTTGGGAAAGATAAGACATTAGTTGGTTTATCTTTACCACGATATTCTAAATTGAGTTTATGGCTCTCATCATTATCAACACAAGCAATACCAATTTCACAATCACTTTGTGTATCAATATGACGTAAAGATGTTTCTACAACTTTTTTAATATAGGCACGTTTCAAGACCAATTCTAGTGCTTGAAAATCCTGTTGTAGGGAAAGACTAAGTTTCAAAATGAATCCTTAAATTTAAATCAATTTAATGCTGTGCATCCGCAGCAGCATCATTTTCAGCAATTAATGCTTCTTGACGTGCTTTACGTTCAGCACGTGCTTCGGCACTTAAACGCTGTTGCTCGCTGTCCCATCCCTCATAAGCTTCAACAATTTTTTGAACAAGTTGATGGCGTACAACATCACGAGAATGGAAGCGCGTGATATGAATTTCTTTAATTTTTTCCACCACACGTAAAGCATGTGAAAGACCTGATTGTTGTCCACGAGGTAAATCAACCTGTGTAACATCACCTGTAATGACTGCACGTGAACCAAATCCTAAACGAGTGAGGAACATCTTCATTTGTTCAGGTGTTGTATTTTGTGCTTCATCTAGAATTACAAAAGAATGGTTGAGTGTACGTCCACGCATGTAGGCAAGTGGTGCAACTTCAATCACTTGACGTTCAATGAGTTTAGCCACTTTTTCAAAACCAAGCATTTCATAAAGTGCATCATAAAGCGGGCGTAAATATGGGTCGATTTTTTGAGTTAAATCTCCAGGAAGGAAACCTAACTTTTCACCTGCTTCAACAGCAGGACGAACCAAAAGAATACGCTGAATTTCATTGCGTTCAAGCATATCTACGGCAGCGGCTACAGCAAGATAAGTTTTACCTGTACCTGCTGGACCAATACCAAATGAAATATCACTTTGTAAAATACGTTGTACATAACGTTTTTGGTTTGCACCACGAGGATTAATTCGACCTTTACGTGTTTGTAACCAAACATCATCAAGACCGGTGTGTTCTTGACCTTCGAAATTCTCTTGAAGCTCGCGGTCTGTTTGACTACCTTGAATCATCATGTGAAGAATATCTGCAGTAATATGCGGATTAATTTCACTTTCTTCATGTAATCGATGCAAGAGCCCTTCGGCTCTTTCAACTGCATCGATTTCGCCATCAATAAAAAATGCATCTCCACGGTGGGAAATTTTGACATCTAAACGTTGTTCGATTTGTTTCAAATGACCGTTATAAGCACCTAAAATACTTTGTAAACGGTCAAGTGAAAGACCAGGAAAAGTTACTGTACGTCGAATCGCTGCAGTCAAGAGAATTCCTTTTATAAAGTAGACTAATTTATAGCTCTACATTACGCCACGTCAGGCTCAAGATTCAAGAGTTCACCATAAACTAAATTCAAAGTTTTGATCTCTGTAATCTCAATTTCCGCGAAACGACCGACCCAAGAAGCATCACCAACAAATGTTACTAAACGTGTGTTATCTGCAGTACCAACTAAAATGTTCGGATCTTTATTTGAAACATTTTCAATGAGTACACGTTGAACTGTGCCTAACATTGCATCAGTTTTGTCGATACTTGAACGCTTAATCCATTGTTGAACTTTCGCTAAGCGTTCTTTTTTCACATCTTCAGGAGTGGTATCTTCAAGTTCAGACGCAGGTGTACCTGGACGTTTTGAATATACAAAGCTATAAGAGTGGTCAAAGTCCATGTCTTTAATAAACTGATATGTTTCTTCAAAATTTTCATCAGTTTCACCAGGGAAACCAATAATAAAGTCTGAAGATAAGTGCATATCTGGACGAACTTTACGTAATTTAGCAATTTTCTCGATATAAACATCAATTGTATGGTTACGTTTCATTGCTTGAAGTACATCGTTTGAACCACTTTGTACAGGCAAGTGAAGATGAGAAACCATTTGTGGTAAATCACGATAACATTCAATTAAATCATCGTTGAATTCAAGTGGGTGAGAAGTGGTATAGCGAATACGACCAATTCCTGGAATTTCTGCAACTAATCGAAGTAAATCTGCAAATGTACAGATTTCACCTTCAAAAGTTTCACCACGATAGCCATTTACATTTTGACCTAGAAGTGAAATTTCACGTACGCCTTTTTCGGCTAATGTTGCAATTTCAGCAAGAACATCATCAAGTGGGCGAGAAACTTCTTCACCACGTGTATATGGAACAACACAGAAAGAGCAATATTTTGAACAGCCTTCCATGATTGAAACAAAGGCTTTATAGCCTTCTACACGCGGTTCAGGTAAAAAGTCGAATTTTTCAATATCTGGGAAAGAAATATCAACGAGTTTAATTTTTTCTTTTTTCGGTTTTTCTACCTGCTCGAAATGTTGATCTAACATTTGCGGTAAACGGTGTAAAGTTTGTGGGCCAAAAATCATGTCAACATAATTTGCACGTTTTTGAATATTGTCACCTTCTTGCGATGCAACACAACCACCAACACCAATAATCAGGTCAGGATTTTTTTCTTTAAGTTTGCGCCAACGACCCAATTCAGAAAATACTTTTTCTTGTGCTTTTTCACGAATTGAACAGGTATTCATGAGTAGAATATCTGCTTCTTTAGGATCTGTTGTAAGAACATATCCATGAGAATCGCCTAACAAGTCTGCCATACGGTGACTGTCATACTCATTCATTTGACACCCTTGTGTTTCAATGTACAGCTTTTTAACTGAATCATGAACAACATGAGTGTGCTCTGGCTGGGTAACAGTGTTTTCTGAGGCAGCTTGGGCACCATTTGGAATGAAGGTTTGAACCGTCATGTAGGCTCCTAAAAAGAAAAGATAACAAAAGATTTAATTTTGCCTTATCATATATAAAATTCACTGATTTCTGTGAAATGTGAATAATAAATAGCAAGTAGTAAAAAATTAAATCTAAAGATATGAGAAAGGCGCATATTTTAACAGGAAAACACCTTAAACTTATAGCCTAAAATAATAAAGGCATAGGTATTGTTTTTGACAATTATAAGCTTTGGGATTTACTATAGTTTAATCATGATGTTACATAACAGAACAATACTTTTATTGAGAATAATTAAACTATATACATGGTAAAATTAAGCATTTATGGGTTTGGATAAGAGAAATGGGCGGAAATATGCTTAATATGCAAAAAAAGCATTTTAATATTGATTCAAAGCAGTTTGTGTTGGGTTTTGTCTCAATATTCATGCTTTCTTCAGCATATGCAGCAGAAGAGCAGTTTAGTGATGCATTAAAAGCCGCAAATTCAGGAAATACAAGTTTATTGCAACAATACCAAACATCCATGGAGAGTGATGTTTTAGGATATTATCCAGAGTATTGGATGCTAAATAGAAACTTAGCTTCTCAACCTATTAGTGCAATTACAAGTTTTGCTGAACGTTATCCTCAATCTGCTATGGCAGAAAAATTATCCGCTGACTATGTAGAAGAGAAGGTAAAAAAAGCTGATTTCATAAATGTTCAAGCCGTTTTACCTTATATTACAAATCCAGATCAAGCTGAAAGCTGTGCTATTGCTCAAGTTCGTGCTCGCTCAGGCGACTCTCTTGTGTTTCTTGAAAATAAAGAAGCATGGTTAACAACAAACTCTCAACCTCAATCATGTACTGATCTCGCTAAAATGATGTTGGATAGTCCATTGATGACTAAAGAAGATAGAAAGCACAGATTATGGGTGCAGTTACGTTCAGGTCAGGCTGGTCCTGCTGTAGCAACATCACAAACACTAGGATTAAATTTATCATTAACCCAACTTAATGTAATTCAAGACAATCCTTTAAATTATTTGTGGTCTGCTCCGAAAGTGACAGATGCTGATTATGCATATTTGATATATGCAATTGGTCGTTTGGCAGATAGTGATTTAAATACTGCATTATCTTCAGTGAGTGTGGCTGCTCAAGGCACACCTGAAAATGTACAAAAAGCTTTGTATAGAACTGTTGGCTATATTGGTGGTACAACAGTAATGAAAAATAATTTTAACCGAGAAGTATTAAATAGTTTTGAAGCAAGTTATGGCATTCCTTTTAGTCATGAAGAAGCTGAAATTTATGCTCGCCAAGCGATTCGTTTTGGTGCTTGGGAAAGTCTTATTCGTGCAATTGATTCAATGACAGCTAATCAGCAAAAAGAAGATCGTTGGCAATATTGGTTAGCACGTGCATATGAACAACGTAATGACCATGCTTCGAAGACTAAAGCACGAGAAATTTTCCAAAAATTATCTCATGGTGATGATTATCATAATTTATTGGCTAAAGATCATATTGGACAGAATTATAAAAATTTTCCAACCAATCATGAACCATCATCACATGATATGCAGCGTTTAAATCAAGATATACATTTTCAACGTGCTTTTACATTGAAGGCAATTAATGCACCTGCAACTTATATTAATCGTGAGTGGAATTGGGCTGTTCGTCAGGCATATTTAAAGCATGATGATGGTTTAATTTTAGCAGCTGCTAAACGTGCAACAGATATGGGGTGGTATGATCGAGCAATTTATGCTGCAGATCGAACAACCAACAAACATAACTATAGCTATAAATATGCAATGCCATATAAAAATTTTGTGGTTTTGCATAGCCAAAATGCGGGTATTGATCCTGCTTGGGCATATGGTTTAATGAGACAAGAAAGTCGATTTAATACAGGTGCTCGTTCGCATGTAGGAGCGGGCGGTTTAATGCAAATTATGCCTGACACTGCTAAATTAGTTGCCAGACGAATGGGTGAGTCATATAACCCAGCAGCATTATCTGATATGAATACCAATATTCGCTATGGAACATACTATTTATCTATGATTCAAGGACAATTAAGTGATAGTTCTGTCCTAGCAACAGCTGGTTATAATGCAGGTCCAAATCGAGCACGCCGTTGGCAGCCTGAATTTAGTGAATTGGCAGCAGATCAATATACTGAAACGATTCCTTTGTCTGAAACGCGTGATTACGTAAAACATGTGATGACAAATGCTACCCATTATGGTGTATTACTTGGTCAAGGTGGTCAATCTATTGGTCAGCGAATGAAAACGATTCCTTTAAGAAATACCCAATAATAGCGAGCTCAAGTTTTTAGGTTTTTGCATGAATAAAGTGAATAGTTTAATAAAACAACAAAGTCTTCTTTTGCTTTTTGCAATAGGATTTGTTTTATCTATAACAAGTTCATTCATTCATGCGAATCCTTTAAATGGATATGTTATGGAGATTCAGATGACTCCAGCAACATGTTTACTTGATGCTACAAAAACAAAAAGAAGAGAGTGTTTAGAGGGCTATGCTCTTAATATTGTAGGGTTATATCCAGAAACAACGACTGCAAATTGTCGAACAAATTCATCTGCAATTTTACCTCCGATACAAGCTAAAGTTGTTGCAAGTGTAATGCCTAATGAAACGGCACGTGTGAATTTATGGAAAAATATTGGTGGCTGTGTGCTTATGACAGCAAGTCAATATTTTAGATATGTTATTAACTTGGCAGATCGCTTAAATATTCCGATTGTGATGACACGGCAAGAATCTACACATATTCAGCAGAATATGTTGAGAACAATGTTTACAAAGTTAAATTCAGGTCTTCCTCCACAAGGAATTCATTTTCAATGTAGTAGCCACCGTAATGTGAGTTATTTAACCCATATTAAAATTTGTTATAACAAAAATGGAAAATATCGAACTTGTCCGGAAACAATAGAGACAAAATGTCCGAAATCTTTTGTGATTAAAGGATCGTATTAATATAAATTCGGTATAAGATCATATTTAGATTTCGAACGTGGTGTAATACTGCGCATTTTTTAGCGTGTTGTAAAATGTGTGATAAATATTTATATTTTAAGATTTTAAATAATGCTTAAATAAATTAACCATATGAAAAATTAAAAAATTTTAATTAATCATGATTTCTATTTTATATGTGAATTTTTTATATTTGCTGATCTTTAGATTGTATTTTATTTATATTTCCTATCATACTTTTGTTGAAATTCATTCTCTTTTACATGCATATCGGAAAGGATTGGAGTACAATCTTTGCCGTTTAAGATAATTAAGATTAAATAGAACAGCTATTTAATCATATTGATGTTCCTCTCAATTGGAGATAATTACATGAAGCAACCTGTTCGCGTTGCCGTTACTGGCGCAGCTGGTCAAATCGGTTACAGCTTATTATTCCGTATTGCAAGCGGTGAAATGCTTGGTAAAGACCAACCAGTGATTTTGCAATTGTTAGAAGTTCCTTTTGAGAAAGCTCAACAAGCGCTTAAAGGCGTAATGATGGAACTTCAAGACTGTGCATTCCCACTTTTAGCAGATATGATCGGTACTGATGATCCTAAAGTTGCATTCAAAGATGCTGATTACGCACTTTTAGTTGGTTCACGTCCACGTGGTCCTGGTATGGAGCGTGCTGACCTTCTTAAAGTGAACGGTGAAATTTTCATTGGTCAAGGTCAAGCATTAAATGAAGTTGCTAGCCGTGATGTTAAAGTACTTGTTGTAGGTAACCCTGCAAACACTAACGCTTACATTGCAATGAAATCTGCTCCAGATCTTCCAGCTAAAAACTTTACAGCAATGTTACGTCTTGACCACAACCGTGCTGCATCTCAAATTGCTGCAAAAACTGGTAAAGCTGTTAAAGATATTAAACAACTTACAGTTTGGGGTAACCATTCTCCAACAATGTATGCTGATTACCGTTTTGCAACAATTAACGGTGAAAACGTTAAAGATATGATCAACGATCAAGAATGGAATGCAAATGTATTCCTTCCTACAGTTGGTAAACGTGGCGCTGCAATCATTGAAGCTCGTGGTTTATCTTCTGCTGCTTCTGCTGCTAATGCTGCAATCGACCATATGCGTGATTGGGCTCTTGGTACAAATGGCGAATGGGTAACTATGGGTATTCCTTCTGACGGTTCTTATGGTATTCCTGAAGGCGTAATGTTCGGTTTCCCTGTAACTTGCGAAAATGGCGAGTATAAAATCGTCCAAGGTCTTGAAATTGACGAATTCAGCCGTGAACGTATTAACTTCACTCTAAATGAGCTTGAAGAAGAACGTGCAGCAATTGCTGACATGGTTAAATAATTTAATCGTAGATTAAATTAGAAAAAAGCACTCTATAATAGAGTGCTTTTTTTATTGGTATTTATTTTTTGGATAGAAAATATACACAAATTGAAACAACAAATTGATGATTTATACTTTGCATTATGATGAATTTCTTATAAGTTAATTGAATAAATTATGACAAAATAGTTGATAAGGAGGGCTAGATGCTCAATCAAAATATACCATCCTTAGCTTTATTGTTTTCTCAATTAGGACTTGCTAATAGTCCAGCAGCAATTGAGTTATATGTACGGACACATCAATTATCAGCTTCTCAAAATTTACATGATGCTCCATTTTGGAGTAAATCTCAGCGTGATTTTTTAATTAGCCATTTAGTTCAAGATGATGACTGGGCAATTTGGATTGATGAGTTAAATCAACAACTTCATATGGATGCATATAAAATACAGCTAAGTTAATTTAAATTAAGCCAATTTAAATATTGAAATAAAAAATGCCTATGAAGAGGCATTTTTTATATTGTGAGTAGAGATTCTGTCTTAGTGCATTTTGCTCTTTAATAAATTCAGAAACCAATCTAATTTTCTATATTGATCAAAAGCAGGATGGATGTTGAATAAATCAAAATCGAACTCTTTGGTTTTAAGATATTTACCTAACCAATGGCGTGTTAATGAATGTTCATTTTTTACAGCAGATGCATATGCTAAAAAGAAATAAACTTCTCCATTTAAATCGGTGGTTATAGGTTTTAAGATTTGCTGCGTAATAATGGCAAACTTTTGATCTTTAGAAATTTCATAGTAAATCATATATGCTTTGGCTAAATGCAAAGAAAGTTTTAGGTACATTTCTACAGGCATTTCATCAAATTCAATACGAGCGCGTTCCAGTATAACAATAGCTTCTTGTAAAAAGTGAGTTTGTTCCTGACGAAATTGACTAAGCGTCACTAACTGTAAACGAAGATCAGCACGTTCTAGTGCAAGTTCAGGTGTATTACCATTCAAGTAAATTTGATCAGTTTCACCAATACGTTGAATGATTGGTTGAATATTATTTCGCATTGGATACTCCTCATAATCAGTTACCTAATATGAGGATGAATATGTAAATTTAAAGTTTAAAAAATTGTATTATCATTTCTTAGCCAAGCAGTAATGGATAAGCGTTGATGTTTGGCAACTAAAACTTCATGCATTAAATCACTTTGGAAAAGTGCAATCCGATTGGGTTTTGGTTGAATAATATGCCATTGATCATTTTTATCTTGTAAGCGTAATTCTCCGCCCCAGTCATCGTGCCATTCTTCATGTAAATAATAAACTGCTGATATAACACGACCATTTTTGCCTTGGGGGTTGTCTCTATGCAAGGCATAAAATTCACCTGCATTATAGCATGCAAAATGCGCTTCAACTTCATGAATTCCTGCATAAAATGCACGATTAAATTCGGTAGCTAAATTGTTCAGGGTTTGAATATGTTGTTGAGCAATGGTGAGATTTTCATCAATCCAAAGAATATGATCGCTTCGGATATTACTGACAATGCCATTCTGAATTGCGGCATTTCTAAATTCGTTAAGATGGGATGTGCATTCTGTAGCAAGTTGGTGTGTATATTCTGGTGTGTAAGCGTTATCTATAATACTGAACCCGTGTTGATCCAAATTATCTAAAATCTGGTCAACGGGTAAAGCTTTTGGAATAAGCGTTTTTTCCATATATAAAACCTCAAAAAAATGTGAAAAAAAGGGTGTCGTATTCTAGAGTAAGAATAGCATCTGAATGAAACTATTTTTCATGCTAAAATACCTGTTGATATTAGGAATTAACGAAACATGAATTACCGTCATCATTTTCATGCTGGCAACTTTGCCGATGTGATGAAGCATGTCTTACTGCTTCAATTATTAAATCGACTGAATCAAAAAGACAAACCATACCGCTATATAGATACGCATGGCGGTGCTGGTAAGTATGATTTATCTTCTTCTGAAGCGCAGAAGTCGGGTGAGTTTTTAACGGGTATTCATCGTTTAGTGAAACTTGACGACTCAATTAAACGTAATGCGCCAGAAGGTGTTCAACAATATTTAAAAGTTGTTGAAAAAATGCGTGATAACTTTGGTAAGGGAGCTTATCCTGGATCACCATGGTTTGCACTTGATGGTCTGCGTGAGTGCGATAAAGCTACAATTTTTGAGATGCAACGCGATGTATTTCAGCAATTACGCCATAATATTTTTGATAAGCGTGCAGGTTTACATGAACGTGATGCCTATGAAGGATTACTCGGTGTAATTCCGCCTAAAGAAAAACGCGGATTGGTGATGATTGATCCACCATATGAATTAGAGCGTAAAGATTTTCCTCAATTGGTTGAGCTGCTAGTTGCTGCATATAAAAAATGGCCAACAGGTGTGTTTGCTGTTTGGTATCCAATTAAAGACCGTGCCATGATTGAACGTTTTGAAAAGAAAATGTACAAAACAGGTATTCGTCGTCAGTTGGTTTGTGAAATTTGTGTATGGCCAGATGATACGCCTGTTGGATTAAATGGTTGTGGTTTGCTCGTAATTAATCCACCTTGGAAGTTCTCTGAAGATGCTGATGAAGCATTACAGTGGTTATTCCCACATTTACGCATGCAAGAAAATGGCGGTCATGCTGCTGTTCGCTGGCTTGTGGGTGAATAAAGTTAAATCAATATAAAGATAGGTCATAGTTAGGATCGAAGAATGACTAGTACAAATAAGCCTGAAGGGGAAATTTCTTCAACAAAGGAAAATACTTTTGATGGTATTACGTTCGAGGTTGAAGAAGAAGAACAGACCCAGGAAGGGAAGAAAGTGAAGCGTCGAGGCATCTATCTATGGCCTAATCTGATTACGACACTTGCGTTGTTGTCAGGTTTTTACTCAATTATTGCCAGTATGAATGGTGATTTTAGACAGGCTATATTTGCTATTTTTATTGCCGCACTTTTTGATGGTTTAGATGGGCGTGTTGCACGAGCAATTGGTGCTCAAAGTCCATTTGGTGAACAATTCGATTCATTGTCAGATTTACTTGCATTTGGTATTGCACCTGCAATTTTAATGTATAGCTGGAGTCTGCATGATTTAGGACGAATTGGTTTGGCATGTTGTTTTGTTTACACAGCTTGTGCAGCATTTCGTTTAGCACGATTTAATGTGCAAATTGGTGTGGTTGATAAGCGTTATTTTATTGGTGTTGCAAGTCCGCTAGCTGCAATTATTGTGATTTCTTCTGTTTTAGTCGGTTTAGATTATAGGGAAGTCTTTGATTTGCAAGATAAGGGATATCAAATTTATAACGTTATATTAATTGTTACAGTTGGGCTCTTGATGATTTCAAATATCAAGTATTATTCTTTTAAAACCATTGATCGTAAACGTGTACCTTTTGCTGTATTGCCTCTGAGTGTATTTATTATCTCGGCGATTACATATGATATTCCTGTTGGTATTTTGATTTTATCTTTTATCTATGTACTTTCAGGTTTTGTAACGACATTTTTAGCGAGAAAAAATACGCCTGTATAAATAAAAAATGATAAGGAGTTTGATATGAGGCTGTTTCAAGACTTACTCGATCAGTCTAGGCAACTGAATCAAACTCCGCATAATAAAAAATTAAATCTGCCTTATCATGTCCCGAATCATAAATACAAAACTATTATTGTTGGTTTAAAAGTTCCAAATCTTCCAGCGCCATTACATTATTTAAATTTTTTTACTGCTATTGGAGTAGATGAATTTTCTATATTTTATAATGAAAGTGCCATCCAAACGACAGCATTAGATACTGCTGTGACATTGGTAAGTAGTAGCCCTCATATGATTGGGCAATTGAACTCATACTCAATAAGCCACGAATGTTTTTTTAATCAACAAGAATTTCAATTTGCGCAGCGCGAACATCTTAGTGGACACTTTTCATCTTTATTGCTAGAACGAGCAAGTGATGAGTTAGGCTTTGAATTGGAAATAGAGGCGGCAAAACCTTTAAATTATTTTTCTAAGCTACGATTTAATTTAGCTGAACATTGGTCTTTAACTGCTTTTTGTCGTGGTGTAATTGTTTATAAGCAACAAGAATATAAAATTAATGAGATAGCAAGTTTTGAGTTTGCTCGTAGTTCGTATTTATCTTATTTATCATGTGCATTTTATGTTTATCAATTAATTAATATTGGAAATGAACAACAAATTATTTTTGTTCAATGTCGCAATACTTTAAGCCAGTTAATGTATTCAAGAATTTATTTTAAGAATATAGAAAAACAAAACATACAATATTTTGATGAGGATGTTGAATTTCATATTAGACGTCTATATCCAAAAATTAAAACACCGAATAATCAATTTATGTATTTACCCCGTGAGTTTGAATGGAGCTATTCCAATGAAAATCTTTCAATAGTACTAGAAGGACATAGTCGAGGAGATTTTAAATTTGGATTGGGAGCAGGATTTGTCGGGAGCTTTTATTACACATTAAAAGTTAATGATGAAATATTCGAGGGGGCTAGTGGCTATGGAGAATATATTGATTGCCGTGATTTAAAGTGGCAAGAACAAAATAAAGAAGATGAAATGATGAAAAAATTTGAACAAGCTGTACCTTTAATGTTCAAAAAATAAGATAAATCTGCATTTTTGCTTATAAATTACGCAAACAGACATTATTTTCAAAAAAAATAAAGAAAAGGTGTTGCAACGTATAGGAAATGCTGTAGAATGCACATCCATCGGCGGTGATGAAGATTAAAACTTCTGATAAAACAGCAACTTAGCACAAAGTGTTGGGGTTGTGTTTTAGAAAGAAAGTTTAAAATAATTTGAATTACTAGTTGACTTTCTGGAAATAGAGAGTAATATAGCCGACCTAGCTTGCTACTGACGAAGTAGTAAGAAGATCATTAAGAGATTATGAAGAACAACTTGTGTGGATTTTTACTAGTTGATCAATCGAATATATTTTCATTGATTGAATGGTAGAAATTACTCGAAGTTTATTTGAGAAATATTTGTCAGAAAATTGATGAGCCAAGATTGGTAGCCATAAGCTACTACTGATTTTAAACTGAAGAGTTTGATCATGGCTCAGATTGAACGCTGGCGGCAGGCTTAACACATGCAAGTCGAGCGGGGGAAGGTAGCTTGCTACTGGACCTAGCGGCGGACGGGTGAGTAATGCTTAGGAATCTGCCTATTAGTGGGGGACAACGTTTCGAAAGGGACGCTAATACCGCATACGCCCTACGGGGGAAAGCAGGGGATCTTCGGACCTTGCGCTAATAGATGAGCCTAAGTCGGATTAGCTAGTTGGTGGGGTAAAGGCCTACCAAGGCGACGATCTGTAGCGGGTCTGAGAGGATGATCCGCCACACTGGGACTGAGACACGGCCCAGACTCCTACGGGAGGCAGCAGTGGGGAATATTGGACAATGGGCGCAAGCCTGATCCAGCCATGCCGCGTGTGTGAAGAAGGCCTTTTGGTTGTAAAGCACTTTAAGCGAGGAGGAGGCTACTTGGATTAATACTCTGAGATAGTGGACGTTACTCGCAGAATAAGCACCGGCTAACTCTGTGCCAGCAGCCGCGGTAATACAGAGGGTGCAAGCGTTAATCGGATTTACTGGGCGTAAAGCGTGCGTAGGTGGCCAATTAAGTCAAATGTGAAATCCCTGAGCTTAACTTAGGAATTGCATTCGATACTGGTTGGCTAGAGTATGGGAGAGGATGGTAGAATTCCAGGTGTAGCGGTGAAATGCGTAGAGATCTGGAGGAATACCGATGGCGAAGGCAGCCATCTGGCCTAATACTGACACTGAGGTACGAAAGCATGGGGAGCAAACAGGATTAGATACCCTGGTAGTCCATGCCGTAAACGATGTCTACTAGCCGTTGGGGCCTTTGAGGCTTTAGTGGCGCAGCTAACGCGATAAGTAGACCGCCTGGGGAGTACGGTCGCAAGACTAAAACTCAAATGAATTGACGGGGGCCCGCACAAGCGGTGGAGCATGTGGTTTAATTCGATGCAACGCGAAGAACCTTACCTGGTCTTGACATACAGAGAACTTTCCAGAGATGGATTGGTGCCTTCGGGAACTCTGATACAGGTGCTGCATGGCTGTCGTCAGCTCGTGTCGTGAGATGTTGGGTTAAGTCCCGCAACGAGCGCAACCCTTTTCCTTATTTGCCAGCGGGTTATGCCGGGAACTTTAAGGATACTGCCAGTGACAAACTGGAGGAAGGCGGGGACGACGTCAAGTCATCATGGCCCTTACGACCAGGGCTACACACGTGCTACAATGGTCGGTACAAAGGGTTGCTACCTCGCGAGAGGATGCTAATCTCAAAAAGCCGATCGTAGTCCGGATTGGAGTCTGCAACTCGACTCCATGAAGTCGGAATCGCTAGTAATCGCGGATCAGAATGCCGCGGTGAATACGTTCCCGGGCCTTGTACACACCGCCCGTCACACCATGGGAGTTTGTTGCACCAGAAGTAGGTAGTCTAACCGCAAGGAGGACGCTTACCACGGTGTGGCCGATGACTGGGGTGAAGTCGTAACAAGGTAGCCGTAGGGGAACCTGCGGCTGGATCACCTCCTTAACGAAAGATTGACGATTGGTAAGAATCCACAACAAGTTGTTCTTCATTATGATGTATCTGAGGGTCTGTAGCTCAGTTGGTTAGAGCACACGCTTGATAAGCGTGGGGTCACAAGTTCAAGTCTTGTCAGACCCACCATGACTTAGAAAGGTACATTGAATCTAAATGATAAGCTGGGGACTTAGCTTAGTTGGTAGAGCGCCTGCTTTGCACGCAGGAGGTCAGGAGTTCGACTCTCCTAGTCTCCACCATGTATTTGAATGAATACATAGTAAGCAAACAGTTGGATAGCTTATAGAGCTTAGTGATAAGGTGGCGTATAATGCGCGGCATTGTTATTAATCTCTGTGATTTATCACAGTTGACTGCGATCTGACGAAGACGTAGTGAATCATTAACAGAATATATTTGAGTTGAAATAATTTGTTCATACTCGTTAAAAGGAAGACTAAAGAAGTAATTCTGAAGTTGACTGATTAAATGAGTTACTAGCGAAATTAACTGAATCAAGCGTTTTGGTATATGAATCTAATTGAAGCTGTACTGTAGTTAAATCTACAAAACTCTAACTGTGGCGATTAAGTTCGCAACGCAACATTTTCACTTGTAGGAAATGGGCGACTGTTTGGGGTTGTATAGTCAAGTAATTAAGTGCATGTGGTGGATGCCTTGGCAGTCAGAGGCGATGAAAGACGTAATAGCCTGCGATAAGCTCCGGGGAGGCGGCAAATATCCTTTGATCCGGAGATTTCTGAATGGGGAAACCCACCTAGTATAAGCTAGGTATCGTAACATGAATACATAGTGTTACGAGGCGAACGAGGGGAAGTGAAACATCTCAGTACCCTTAGGAAAAGAAATCAATTGAGATTCCCTCAGTAGCGGCGAGCGAACGGGGAACAGCCCATTAAGTTATGTGTGTTTTAGTGGAATGCTCTGGGAAGTGCAACCATAGTAGGTGATAGTCCTGTACACGAAAGGGCACACATAATGATGTCGAGTAGGGCGAGGCACGTGAAACCTTGTCTGAATATGGGGGGACCATCCTCCAAGGCTAAATACTCCTGACTGACCGATAGTGAACCAGTACCGTGAGGGAAAGGCGAAAAGAACCCCTGTGAGGGGAGTGAAATAGATCCTGAAACCGCATGCATACAAGCAGTGGGAGCCGACTTGTTCGGTGACTGCGTACCTTTTGTATAATGGGTCAGCGACTTATATTCAGTAGCAAGGTTAACCGCATAGGGGAGCCGTAGGGAAACCGAGTCTTAATAGGGCGTTTAGTTGCTGGGTATAGACCCGAAACCAGGTGATCTATCCATGAGCAGGTTGAAGGTTGGGTAACACTAACTGGAGGACCGAACCCACTGTCGTTGAAAAGCCAGGGGATGACTTGTGGATAGGGGTGAAAGGCTAATCAAACTTGGTGATAGCTGGTTCTCCCCGAAAGCTATTTAGGTAGCGCCTCGGACGAATACCATTGGGGGTAGAGCACTGTTTCGGCTAGGGGGTCATCCCGACTTACCAAACCGATGCAAACTCCGAATACCAATGAGTACTATCCGGGAGACAGACTGCGGGTGCTAACGTCCGTAGTCAAGAGGAAAACAATCCAGACCGCCAGCTAAGGCCCCAAAATTATAGTTAAGTGGGAAACGATGTGGGAAGGCATAGACAGCTAGGAGGTTGGCTTAGAAGCAGCCACCCTTTAAAGAAAGCGTAATAGCTCACTAGTCGAGTCGGCCTGCGCGGAAGATGTAACGGGGCTAAAACTATATGCCGAAGCTGCGGATTTGCAATTTATTGCAAGTGGTAGGGGAGCGTTCTGTAAGCCGATGAAGGTGGATTGAGAAGTCTGCTGGAGGTATCAGAAGTGCGAATGCTGACGTGAGTAACGACAAAACGGGTGAAAAACCCGTTCGCTGAAAGACCAAGGGTTCCAGTCCAACGTTAATCGGGGCTGGGTGAGTCGACCCCTAAGGCGAGGCCGAGAGGCGTAGTCGATGGGAAATTGGTTAATATTCCAATACTTCAGTATAATGCGATGAGAGGACGGAGAAGGTTAAGTCAGCCTGGCGTTGGTTGTCCAGGTGGAAGGTTGTAGGCATGTATCTTAGGCAAATCCGGGGTACTCTATGCTGAGAACTGATAGCAAGCTAGTTTACTAGCGAAGTGGCTGATACCATGCTTCCAGGAAAAGTCTCTAAGCTTCAGTTATACTGGAATCGTACCCTAAACCGACACAGGTGGTCAGGTCGAGTAGACCAAAGCGCTTGAGAGAACTCTGCTGAAGGAACTAGGCAAAATGGTACCGTAACTTCGGGAGAAGGTACGCTGTTGTTGGTGATAGGACTTGCTCCTTGAGCTGATGACAGCCTCAGAAACCAGGCCGCTGCAACTGTTTATTAAAAACATAGCACTCTGCAAACACGAAAGTGGACGTATAGGGTGTGATGCCTGCCCGGTGCTGGAAGGTTAATTGATGGGGTTAGCGTAAGCGAAGCTCTTGATCGAAGCCCCAGTAAACGGCGGCCGTAACTATAACGGTCCTAAGGTAGCGAAATTCCTTGTCGGGTAAGTTCCGACCTGCACGAATGGCATAATGATGGCGGCGCTGTCTCCAGCAGAGGCTCAGTGAAATCGAATTCGCCGTGAAGATGCGGTGTACCCGCGGCTAGACGGAAAGACCCCGTGAACCTTTACTGCAGCTTGACATTGAACTTTGATCTTACTTGTGTAGGATAGGTGGGAGGCTTTGAAACCGAGACGCTAGTTTCGGTGGAGCCAATCTTGAAATACCACCCTGGTAATATTGAGGTTCTAACTCTGCTCCATTATCTGGAGCGAGGACCATGTCTGGTGGGTAGTTTGACTGGGGCGGTCTCCTCCTAAAGAGTAACGGAGGAGTACGAAGGTGCGCTCAGCGTGGTCGGAAATCACGCGTAGAGTATAAAGGCAAAAGCGCGCTTAACTGCGAGACCCACAAGTCGAGCAGGTACGAAAGTAGGTCTTAGTGATCCGGTGGTTCTGTATGGAAGGGCCATCGCTCAACGGATAAAAGGTACTCTGGGGATAACAGGCTGATACCGCCCAAGAGTTCATATCGACGGCGGTGTTTGGCACCTCGATGTCGGCTCATCTCATCCTGGGGCTGAAGCAGGTCCCAAGGGTATGGCTGTTCGCCATTTAAAGAGGTACGCGAGCTGGGTTTAGAACGTCGTGAGACAGTTCGGTCCCTATCTACCGTGGGCGCTGGAAATTTGAGAGGATCTGCTCCTAGTACGAGAGGACCAGAGTGGACGAACCTCTGGTGTACCGGTTGTGACGCCAGTCGCATCGCCGGGTAGCTATGTTCGGAAGGGATAACCGCTGAAAGCATCTAAGCGGGAAGCCTACCTCAAGATAAGATTTCCCTAGGACTATATGTCCTCTAAAGAGCCGTTGAAGACTACGACGTTGATAGGTTGGATGTGGAAGCATAGCGATATGTGAAGCTGACCAATACTAATTGCTCGTGAGGCTTGACTATACAACACCCAAACAGTTGTTGTATCAAGCATCAATTGATTCACAAATAATCAAAGAAACTTGATTTAGTTCTAAAGCTAGATACAATGAACACCTTAAATTAACTCAGATATACCTGTTAATAACTCATTTGAAGAAAGCTAGGCATCTAAGTAAGACCATAGCAAGTAATCATAAACAGTTGTGCTGGCGACAATAGCAAGAGTGAACCACCTGATCCCTTCCCGAACTCAGAAGTGAAACCTCTTAGCGCTGATGGTAGTGTGGGGTTACCCATGTGAGAGTAAGTCATCGCCAGCTCATTAATTCTAAAACACCCCCTTCAGATGAAGGGGGTGTTTTTTTATGTGAAAAAATAAATGAAAGAAATTTAAGGAATAAGTAGATCAATAAGAATTTGATAAAAATATATGGAAAATGAAAGGGAATGAGTTTTAATTTTAAAGAGGAGTATACTGTGCAAAGAAATGGAGCACATATGCAAGACTCAAAACAATCTAATAACTATATTGAATATGGAACAAAATCATTTAAATCTGTTCTATTTTGTTTATTTCTAGCCGGATTTTCAATTTTTTCTTCTTTATATTGTGTTCAACCCATGATGCCAATATTGGCAGACTTTTTTAATGTAAGTGCAACTCATAGTAGTTTTCCATTATCTATTTCTACAATCGCCTTGGCATTTGGTCTGCTCATTACTGGATTTATATCAGATAAATTTGGTCGAAAATCCATTATGACAGTAGCACTGTTGAGCGTAGCTCTTCTTTTATTAATAAGTGCATGTTTACCTTATTGGAGCTTATTTCTAATTACTCGAATTTTTGTTGGATTAGCAGTTAGTGGTGTGGCTGCTGTCGCTATGACTTATATCGGTGAAGAAATTGCAAAAAAAGATATTGGTTTAGCAATTGGGCTCTATATTTCAGGTACTGCAATTGGAGGAATGGGGGGGCGATTTATTGCTGGAGTTTTAGTTGATTTCGTGAGTTGGCAAACGGCAACAATTGTTATTGGATTAATTAATTTATTTATTGCATTAATTTTTTATAAAAAACTTCCTGCATCTCAGCATTTTAAACGTTACTCTTTTAAATTTTCAAGATTTAGCTCTTCTTTTATAGACAATTTAAAAGATTCAAAGCTTAAATTATTATTCCTTCAAGGATTTATTTTGATGGGATGCTTTGTTTCTATTTTTAATTATATGAGTTTTCATTTACTAGATTCTCCTTTTAATTTATCTCAAGCATGGATTGGCTGTTTATCTGTTGTTTACTTAGCTGGTATCTATAGTGCGCCACGTGCTGCAGCTTGGGGACGAAAATGGGGAAGGCATAGTATTTTACCTTGGATGCTTGTTGGCATGATTATGGGTATTTTATTAATGTTTAGTAATTTATTATTTGTTGTCTCAATAGGATTACTTATTTTTACTTTTGCCTTTTTTGCTGGACATTCAACAGCTAGCAGTTGGGTTTCAATTCAAGCATTAAGATATAAAGCAGTTGGATCTTCATTATATTTATTTAGCTATTATTTAGGTTCAAGCATTTTAGGTAGTTTAAGTGGTATTGTGTGGGAATACGGAAAATGGAATGGTTTGCTATTTTTTATTATAATTCTTTTATTATTAGGTTTACTAATAGCATGGAAACTTAAGCAACTTACTGTGAATGAGCAGAGAAGTGCTTAAGTCTTTTTAATCTTAGAATTAATTTAGTTGTCGTTTTGCATGTTTTAATGCAGTCCTTAGACCTTCTTCTAGGGTCGGATGATAAAAAGGCTTCTGTAAAATTTCATTAACTGTTAACTTTTCATCTATGATCCATGCTAATAAATGAGCTAAATGTTCTGCTGATGATACGAATAATTCTGCTCCAAGAATTATTTTGGATTGTTTATCTATATAAATCTCAGCAGCACCTTTATTTTCAGACATTAGTAAAGCGCGACCTTGCTGTTTGTAATCAATAAATCCACAGATATATTCAATTTTATTTTCTTCAAGTTGTTTCAAACTTTGTCCTATAATTGCCATTTCAGGTTGGCTAAACACAATACTTAATGGAGTTAGTATTTTTATATTATTAATCTGTGGATAATTTAAGCAATTATGAACAGCCAAACGACCTTCATGAGCAGCTTCATGTTGAATAGGTGTTGTTGTATATGCATCACCAACAATAAAAATTGGATAATTACCTAATTGCTTGGTTTGAGATGAAATATTTATTTGTTTTGAAGAAGAATAGGTTGAATCAATTTTTTGTAGGTTTAATGTGTCTAATAAACTTTTACGGCCTGTTGCTGTGAGAACGTAATCGACTTCAATATTTTTTGTCTGCTGATCCTCGGTAAAGTTTATCGAGATTTTATTTTTAACTTTTTGCATAGCATCTGGTAAAACTTCAAAATGTATATTAAGTTCCTGTGAAATTTCTTCTTGTGCAAATTTTTGTAAACGTGGACTTGTCAGCGAACCAATTTTTTTACTTCGTGCAAAAACATCTACTTTTACACCAAGTCGTTGCATTGCTTGTGCTAGTTCAAGAGCAATAACACCACTACCAATAATAGCTAATGAGTTGGGAAGTTGTTCTAATTCAAAAATTTGATTTGAGCTAATAAGTCGACTGCCTAATTCTTGTTGCATTGTTTGATCAATATTTGGTGTTGAGCCTACAGCTAAAATAAATGATTTTGCTTGAAAAATTTGATTGTTTACTTTAATGGTTGTTGCATTTATAAATTCAGCTTTACCTGATATTTTGTGCTCAGTTGACCATTGATCTACATCTTTTTGTGTTGCAGTTGTAAAGTGGTCTCGTAAGGCTCTTACTCTACTCATTACATTTGATGTGTCAATTTGTACTTGGATATCTAAACCAAGTTCATTTGCATGTAAAATATTATGCATACATACGATTAGCACTAGCAATAAGAACTTTACTGGGCATACAACCAACACGGGCACATGTCGTATCCCAAGGACCATCATTAATAATGAGAATATTTTGTGTAAATTTAATTGCTTCTTTATAGGCAGCTATACCTGCTGTTCCTGCGCCAATAATAATAATATCGTACATAAAATACTCTTTATTTTATAATGATGTCTTATTCATAGCATATTTATGTGAAAAATTATAAGCGATTTAAATTTTTAAAATAAAAAAAACGGCAATTTATGCCGTTTTTTATGCTTTTAGATGGACGCTCCGCCATAGATCCCAACAGTTGGACGAACATTCATGGTGCTACATCCAATAAGTGTGAGTGAGCAGAGTAGTACAAGAAACATTTTATTCATCTAATAAACCTTGTTCTTTTGCCTGATGATATAATGATGCAGAACGCGTTCCACTTTTGCAAACCATTAAAATTGGTTTTGGTAAATCATTATAGTATTCAGCAAATTCATTGATGTCTATTTGATTGATTTTTCCACTTGTAACAGGTTGATAAATAACACCAACCTGATTTGCTTCAGCAATTTCTCTTAAAGCATTGACTGAAACTTTATTGCCTGATTCTTGATCAGGACGATTTACAATTACAGATTTAAAACCTTGCTGCATGAGCTTACTAAACTTATCAGTTGTCATATCACCAGTGACGCTAAGGCTCGGTGCTAAAGATTTACTTAAAGAATCTTCAGCTATGACTGTTCCTGAAAAGCTGATAATAACGCTAAATATTAAGGCTTTAAAACAAAATTCAGTCATCTAACAAATCCATTTGTTTTGCAAGTTGGTAAAGATTATTTGATCGATTACCAGTACGGCAGAACATAAGAACAGGTTTTGGTAGTTCATTAAAATTATTTGCAAATTCACGTACGTCTAATTCAGTGATTTGCCCAGCAACTACGGGTTGATACACATAATCTAAACCAGCTTCACGTGCAGCAACTTCTAGATCTGCACTTGTTGGTTGAGAGGGGCCACCTTCAAGATCAGGACGATTATTAATTACAGATTTAAATCCTTTTTCAACAACTTGAGAAATATGTTCAGGACCAATTTGACCTGCAAAACCAACAAGATCACTCACTGTAGGACTCCATTAGCACAAAAATAAATATAGTCTATGATAACATTAAGCATAATATTGAGCAGATTATTAAAAAAATTTATAAATCATTAAATTCGATTAACTTAAGTATGATTATGGAATGGAGCTGACATGTTTGCGTATATGGTTGAACCGCTCTATGTCAAAAGTGGGAAAGATGTTATTGCTGCGGATTTTTATCATCCACATAATATAGATAAGCCACCTATTATTTTAATGGCTCCCGAATTTGCATCATTAAGACATTTTAAATTAGCCCAATTTGCTAAACGATTTGCTCGTGCAGGTTATGCTGTTGTTTTATTTGATTATCGCTATTGGGGAGGTAGTACAGGACGACCACGTGAGCTCGTTTCTATTGATGAGCAAATTGAAGATTGGAAAACGATGATTTCTCACTTGATGGGAAGAAAATCAATTGATATCAACCAAATTATTTTATGGGGTTCTGGGTTAAGTGCAGGCTATGTTCTTCATTTGGCTTCCGTGTTGAAAAATATTAAAGCTGTTATTGCACAGGTTCCATTTGTTGATGGAACCGAATATGCAAAAGTATATCCTATTCAATATATGACGAAGGCTTTAAAAATTTCTACAAAAGATTATATGGGAGCAAAAATTGCTTTAGCATCTAAACAAATACCTGTTGTAGAACCTAGCGGTTTATCTATTTTTCCTGCGCATGATTATTATGAGGGATATTTATCCATTTTAAATTTAGATGCTTTCTGGAGTGGGGAAATTCCCGCACGAGTGTTTTTTAGCTTACTTAAATTTAGACCAATTTTAGATGTTCAAAAAATTCAAATACCTACTCTGATTATTGCTGCAAAAAATGATAGTCTAATGCCGATAGAGGCTGTCCGTGAAACTGCAACGAATCTTGCATTTTTTGCAGAATATCAAGAATGGGATATGCATCATTTTGATATTTATCATGGAAAATACTTTGAAAAAGCAATATTGACCCAATTAGATTTTTTATCTAAAACGATAGGAACAAGCTAGATGATTATTGTGTGTTCGGCATGTGGTGCAAAAAATAGAGTACCTGAAGAAAAACTTTTGGAGCAACCAAGTTGTGGACAATGTCATCAAGGATTGATTCCATTAGCACCTATTGAACTGAATGAAAAAAATTTTAGTAGCTTCATTAGTTCTAGCGATTTACCTGTATTTATTGATTTATGGGCAGATTGGTGTGGTCCTTGTAAAATGATGGCTCCACATTTTCAGCAAGTTGCAAAAGATTATCCTCATGTTGTTTTTGCAAAAATTAATACTGAAGAGAATCCTCGTTTAAGTGCTGCATTTAATGTTCGTAGTATTCCAACCTTAGTTTTAATGAATAAAACGAATGAAGTTGCTAGAATAAGCGGTGCACTTAGATCTAGTGAGTTAAAAAAGTGGCTAGATCAACATTTGAATGCTTCCTAATTTTATAGGCTTGGAGTTAACGTGTCAGATTCTTACGTAAAACCAGAAGGTACTTTATCCCTTCAAACTATTGCAATGCCTGCGGATACAAACTGGAGTGGTGATGTCTTTGGTGGTTGGATTGTGTCACAAATGGATTTGGCAGGTGCAATTCATGCGGAACGTTTCTCGAAAGGACGTTGTGCAACAATTTCGATCAATCAAATGACTTTTCTTGTTCCTGTAAAGGTTGGTGATGTAATTTCTTGCTATACAAAAATTTTGAAAGTAGGAAATACCTCAATTCAAATGCAAATTGAAGTATGGGATAGTCATGATAGTTCACGTCCTGCTAAACGTGTAACAGAAGGTGTATTTACCTTTGTAGCAGTAGATGTGAAGGGATCTAAACGTCAAATTCCGGAAGAGTCAAAACAGTTGTTTTTAGAAACACAATCTTAAATTTGATTGTCAAAAAATCCCAGCATAAGTCTGGGATTTTTTATATTTAGAACATTGAATTTTGATTGGCACTTTGTTCAGGAATATTTTGAATCACATCCCAATGCTCAACTATTTTTCCATTTTCTATCCGAAATATATCAACAATTGCTTGTCCTTTATCATGTTCATTTTGCTTTGAATGCACATGTAAAACGACTAAATCACCGTCTGTAATTGCACGTTTAATTGTGTTCTGTGCAGTTGGGTTTTCTTTAAAGTATTGGGTGAAGTAATTTACAAAAGGTGCTTTACCATCAGATACATATGGGTTGTGCTGAATATATTGATCACCAATATAGCGGTCTGCATATGCTTTTACGTGATGCTTTTGGAACACGCCTTGATAAAAATCGAGAACAATATTTCGGTTCTGTTCAGTTTGAGATTTAGCTTTTATCCCGCTTGTTGGGGCAGCAGCTTGAACTGTATTTAGGATTGGGAGGGTGACCAAAAGGGTAGAAGCCAATAATAATTTTTTCATCAGAAGACTCAATATGAAAAAGAGAGAATGTCACCATATTAAGCATATTTATAGTCGTGAAAATAGCAACATTTTGTCAGCCTTAAGTGTAAGTCTAGTAAATCTTACACTTACCCAACAGTAAGTTTTATTTACATTTATTTGTTTTTTAGGTATGACTTTGGGATCCATGCCCACAGCATTTCACATTGAATAGGGGCTTCACCAGATTCATCAGTTACGGTCACATGAACGATAGTTTCTCCTTTATCTGTTTGCATCAGTTGGCGTTGTTCAGGTGTAAGTGTCGCAATCGCAGTCATGGCACCTTTGGATGGCCGTTTGAAATCGACATGTAGACTTTTGATGAGCATGATGCAATTGTCAGGAACATTCATTCCAGTTACAAAGCCAGTTGCTGTTTCAGCAAGAAGCACCATGGCACAGGCATGAACTTGACCGATATGGTTTCGCATGGCTTTGTGGTTGGCAAGGGTCACTTCCACTTTTGATTCGCTGACGTGAATGTAGCGAATCTTAGCGGAACCGACCATTGGGACGATGCGACCAAAGACCTTACTTAACAGCGTACTTTGAATGCCACTTGGCAATTTAGAAGTGGCTTTAACGAGTTTAGAAAGTCGATTGGTCTGCGTCATAATCCCTACTTTTAAGACTTCAAATAGTCTTAATCTTTAAAGTTGTTGAATTGTAAAGGAACACCAAATTGTTGTTCTTTCAAGAAAGCCATAATTTGCTGTAGAGTATCGCGTTTTTTATCAGTTACACGAATTTTGTCCCCTTGAATAGAAGACTGCGCCTTTATACCGCTTTCTTTAATGGCTTTATTGATTTTTTTTGCGGTATCAGAGTCAAGACCATCTTTAAGTTTGATGACTTGAATCACATTTTTACCTGAAGCTGTCATTTTTTGTGGATCAAGCGCTTGAATATCAACTTTACGTTTAAAGAAATGATTTTCAAGCATGGTATAAACTTGTTCGCATTGGAAATCACTTTCAGTGGAAATTTTGATTTCTTTTGCTTTTTCATTTAGTTCAATGGAAACATCTTGACCACGGAAATCAAAACGAGTTGCGATTTCTTTTTGTGTATTTTGAACAGCATGGTTCACTTCAAAAATTTCTAATTCCGAAACAATATCAAAAGATGGCATAAATTAGACCTTTGCAAATATAAACAATATCTGAGATGCTAGGGATGTTTTCTTCATTTGCCAAGTGTTGTTTACATCAAAGGAGTGCGTAATGATCCGTAAACAAGAAATTACAACATTTGAGTTCCCAGAAAATGCTGTAATCTGGGATGTCCGTGATACAAATGCTTATGCTGAAGCACATTTAAAAGGTGCATTAAACCAGCCTATAGCCAGCTTATCGGCAGATAGTTTATCTCAGGTGTCGGCGGATCAGCCAATATACATTTTATGTGGTGGTGGAAGTAAAGCACCTCGTGCTGCTGAATTATTAGAGGGGTTTGACAGTAGCCGTGAATATGTTGTGCTAATGGGTGGAACTCGAGCTGCCCGTGACGCAGGACTACCTTTAGAATAAGGTAGTTATTAAAAAAAGCGCCGTTTGGCGCTTTTTTTAATAATAATAATAAATTAAATTGTAAATAAATATTTCAACTTGTTTTATGATGCTGGTTTGAAATAAGGTTTTTTGTTTTTTTGCTTTTTTTGGAAACGTCGAACATTGAGTTTTTGAAATAAAGATGAAGGAATAGGGCATGCTTCACCTAAAATTGAAGCGACTAATACTTCACTACATAGTGGCGAAAATAAAAAACCTTTTGATCCTAGCCCAGCAAATGTATAAATCTCTTCATCATCTTTAAGTGAGCCAAGCAATGGAAAATAGTCCTGACTTTGTGCACGAACAGATGCTCGACCTTGCCAATTTAGAGTTGTATCTAATGATTCCGCATATTCAGGAAATACACTGTGGATAAGTTCATAGTTATGCACATGGTCTTCAGGTAGTACCCCATGATCCTCTCTATTTGGATAAAAAGAAGCACCTAAAATAATATGATCTTGATCTAATTGCATACAATAACCACCATAACTGTAGGCTTGATCAATAGATAGAGGATGTTGAGTGTTCTGTACCCAGCTGACTTGTCCACGAATTGGTTTTAAGCTTGGAAAGTTTTCAAAAAATTGAGCACTTTCACGTGCCGCACAAACAATGACATGATCAAAGATATCTGCTTGTTCATGATTATTTTTAAATACCTGAACCTGATTTTTTTGTTTGATTTGATAAATTTCAGCTTGTTCAAGCGTAATGTTAGGATGTTGAAGAATTTCATCACGTAATTGATGTGGATAGACAGCACCCGCTTTAAGTAGTTTTAGACTTGAAAATTGGGTTGCTAAATGACTTTGTTCAGCGGTTTGATACTTTAATACTTGAGATGGGTATTGGGTTGAAAGTTCAATTAAATCATCTGAATTTTTTAAGCCAATTTGATTAATTTGCAGTGGGCGAAATGCTGTAAATTTTATGTAATGAGTTAATGCATATTGCCAAGCTAATGTCATTAAATGTTCGGCACTTTGTTCAATAGGACAAAGTTTTGGATTAAGTAATGCTAGAGGATTGCCAGATCCCCCAGATAATGGCGCTGTTTTCTCGTAAATAACGACTTTATGCCCACGTTGAGCAAATGCCCATGCACAACTTAAACCCGCAATTCCAGCGCCAATAATCGCAATTTCACGTTGTTTAAATTGGGCTTGAGGAATTAAAGAAGTTTTTTTTTGAGTATCTTCTAAATTTTGTTCATTTTCAGGTGGTATTGGAGCATTCCAAATAGCCTTTAACATTTCTCGTTTATGACCAAAACCACGTGGACGAGAAATTGTAATGCCATGTTGTTTTAAGCCTCTTTTAAGAACGCCTGCAACGCTAAAGGATGCGAAAGTTGTTCCAACACCAGATAAACGAATAATATGATTTAGAACATTTTCTTCCCACATATCTGGGTTGCAAGAGGGGGCAAAGCCATCTAGAAACCATGCATTAACTTGTTGGGTTTTTATCATGGTAGGAAAAACATCATGAGCATCGCCTAGCCATAAATCTAAAGAAAAACGTTCTTCAGGAAAGTTTAAACGATGACATCCTGCAATCGCAAAAGGATATTGAGTAATGAGTTGATCAGCAAGTGGTTTTAGTTCGGGCCAAACATTGAGCGCCCGAATAAGATCTGATTTACTGAGTGGAAATTTTTCAACAGAAATTGCATGCAGATGGCTGTGATTGGTTGGACGAACTTGTTGCCAAAGTTGCCACAATGCCAAAATATTTAAACCTGTTCCAAATCCTGTTTCACCAACACTAAAGTATTCAAAAGCTTTAAGGTTTGATAAGCGATCAGATAAATCATTGCCATTTAGAAACACATGGTGGGTTTCAAGTAAGCCATTATCTTTAGAAAAATAAACATCACCAAACTGTTTAGAAATAGGGATATCAATACCATCTACAATTTGCCAATCAAGATCAGCAGTTTGAATTGCATGAGACAAATCTTAAAGCCTTTTTAGTGAAAATGAGAATAAAAAATTACCATTGACGACGACGTTTGCCGTATACATAACTTGCAATTAGAAAGCCAAGCAAAACACCTAAAGCAAGTGTAACAGCACCATAAAGGAACATTTGAGCACTACGTTCACTTTGTAGAACTTGGACCTGTACAGCAAGATTATCATTCTTTAGCTGTAGTTCTTGGTTCTGAGAAAGAGCATCTAAGTTTGCTTTTTCTAACTGTTGTAAGCGACTTTCTTGGTCTTTTACCAATGCTTTAACTTTAGCATCTTGTTGAAATTTTGTTTTTGCAAGCTGTTCGGCTGTTAATTTCTGTTCTTGAGCATTCGCTGTATTGTGAGCTGCAGAAGGAATAACCCCAGGTCTATTTGCTGGAATTGTTTGCACCGTTGCTGGCGGAGGCGGTGTTGTTGGTGGTATTTGCTGTCCTGCAGTAGGAGATGCAGGGGTCGTAGGTTCAACTGCCCAAGCAGGAGAACAAAAAAGCAATAAACTGAATACACTAGATACAACGGTGCGCATGAACCTTATCCTTTAGGAAATGCTTTGTTAAATGGTTTTACGTCAATATGACTGTAAACACCTTCCTTTAAAAAAGGCTCTTCTTGTAACCATGCATCAAGCGCTTCTCTAGATTCAAAGTCTACAATAATTGTGCTACCATAAAATCCTGCTTGAGGATTAGTTGGATCTTTAGGCATTGCGCCAGCGACAATTAAACGACCTTCTTCATCAAGTTTATTTAAGCGTTCAAGATGCTGTGGACGGATAGCAAGACGCTTTTCTACAGTGCCTTCCTGATCTGTACAGCTAACAACAAATAATGGCATATGCGTGTTCTCTGTGCTGAAGTGAGCTGGAATTTCTATTGTTCAGTATTCTTAAAGTATTTTCGTAATACAATGAACTGAATAATAATAAAGGAAAACATCACAATCATGTCACCAAAAGCTGTGAATTCTCCCCAATATTTTCCGTTCATATATAAAAAAGCGAAAAATACGTGTAAAAATGACATTAAGGTGAACATTGCTGCCCATGCATAGTTTAATTTTAGCCAACCTTTTTCAGTTAAGTCGAAGATTGGGCCAAATAAACGCTGAATAAGGGGCTTACGTTCTTTGCTAAATAAAGGTGAAAGAATAAAAGCACCAGCAAAGACTAAGTTTAATAATGCCGCTTTGAGTTTGATATAGAAATCATCAGAAAGCATAAGTGTAATACCACCAAAAATTACCGTCATAAACAGTACAATCCACTGTTGTTTTTCTAAACGGAATTTTTGCATGATATATAACGCACCATATACCACGAGCATTGAGATAATTAAGCCAGTTGTCGCAACCAAAATATTATTATTGTCTACGCCACCTGCAGAACCAATTAATTTTAATAATGGATGATTTGTATCGTTTGGCTCTACCGTTTTATATAAATAAAAGAAAATAATCAGTGGCACAAAGTCTAAAAGTGCTTTCATGTTAAAGTATCTAAATCTGCTCAAATAAGTGACATAGTATAAGTGATGGAAGGTATAGATTTACATACACATAGTAATATTTCTGATGGAACTTTGTCTCCAGAACAACTCGTGCTTGCTGCGGTTGAAAAAAATATTCATACCTTAGCTCTAACCGACCATGACACCATGGATGGACTGATTTTGGCAGAAAAAGCAGCAGAAAAACAGCAAATAAAAATTATTTCTGGTGTAGAGATTTCAAGTCAGTGGTCTAGACCTGCAACAAAGAAATCCTATGGTGTTCATATTGTTGCATTAAACATGAAAAATCCAGAACCTTTGCAACGTATTTTAATCGAACAAAAGAAAGTGAGAGCTGCTAGATCAAAACAAATTTGTGATTTATTAATTCCATTAATTCATGAAGATATTTATGCCGATGTGATTGCTAAAGTAGATGGTGAAGCAGATAGAGTGACTCGAACACATATTGCCAAAACTTTAGTTGAAAAAGGTTATGTTAGTCGCCCTCAACAAGCATTTGATAAATATATTAAAGAAGGCAAAAAAGCTTATGTTAAGTTTGAAGGATTGGGTTTAGCTGAAACGATTGATGTGATTCATCAAAGTGGTGGATTTGCAGTTTTAGCTCATCCTACAAAATATGACTTATCTGCGACGAATATTCGCTATTTAATTGAAATATTTGCACAGCATGGTGGAGATGCTGTTGAGTTACCACCAGCTATTGAGCCTGCATCAACACGACAAATGATTGACCGAAAAATTGCGGAACATGAACTTAAAGTTTCTGTGGGGAGCGATTTTCATGGAGATCATATGCCATGGATTCGACTTGGTAATATTCCAAGATTAAAAGAAGGTCAAATTGGCATTTGGGAATCATTTAATCATTAAGTGATTTACTTTATAAATTGTAAAGTATTTTTCTATATCCATAACAGGGCTGTTGCAAGAACAAGTAGTGCACCAAAAAACTTATCTTGATACTTTGAAAGAGGACTTTTAAGAATAAGTTGTGCACTAGATGCCCATAATAGATGGGATAAAAAATTACATAAAGTAATGATGAATGCTAAAACAATTCCAAAATGATAATCTTGGGTTTCTACAGAAAATAAAGAATAAATTGTCAAAATAATAGCAATATTTTTAGGATTAAGCGCTTGAGCCATGACGCCAAAACTAAAGCTACTTTTAATTTCAGGTTTCTTTTTAATATCTGAGTCTGATCTGAGCATACAAAATGCCAGGTACAGCATATAAATACTGCCCACTATTTTTACAATATGCGTAATATAGGCATGCTGTGTAAGAAAATAACCAGCACCAAATGCAATAATTAAAGAATATAAAAATGGAAGAACTTGTAAACCTGCAATAAATTTTAAAGAGCCTTTAAAACCTTTTGCTGAAGCAACACTAAGACATAAAATATTGGCAGGGCCAGGAGAAAATGCAAGCGGTAAATTAACCAATAGTGCGGCTGTAATAAACGCGAACATTGTTTTTCCTTAAAAGATTTTAAAAAATAATCAGAGTAGATTATTTATGAGAGGAAGTAATAATAAGAAATAAATAGATATTGAGCAATTTAAAAATAGGGCGTATTTAAAATTTAATTTTGCTTTCTTTATATTATTTTAAAATCATCATAAGGTCTCATATTATATGAAATTAAAGGGTGATTAATCTCGAATTAAAGTAAATTATTATTGTGTGCCTGAATAGGTGGCGGGGTTTGTTTTCCTAGTGTGCCTAATAATTCAATTTCAATTGTACGAACCATTGCATCTAAAGGAAGATCATTACTTTGTGTACCAAAAGGTTCTTCAATTTCAGAGCTAAGTGCATCTAAACCTAAGAATGTATAAGCCAAAATACCGACCAATAATGGAGTCGCTAAACCTAAGGTAGACCCTAAGCTAAATGGCAGCATAAAACAGAAAAAATATACAGTACGATTGAGCAGAACTGAATAAGCAAAAGGCAAAGGTGTTGTCGCGATACGATCACAACCTGTTTGTACAAGGCTAAGTTCAGTCACATGATTATTCATTTGCGTATAAATAATATCTGAAATTTCACCTTCTTTGAGTGCTTGCATAAGCTCCCACTGAATTAAACTTAAGGTATATTGTGGCGCATTGACCTGCTGATAAAGTTGAGAAAGTGCTTGTGGGCTCATACCACTTGTTGCAATAAGTTCGGTTGGATTGGCAGTTTGCTGTCTTAAACGATCACGAAGCACATTGGCAAAGACAATAACATGTTGAATAACACGTTCACGTCGCCCTTGACTGAGCATACGACAATCACGATCAAAATGACGTGCATTGGCAATCAGCATCCCCCAAAGTTTACGTGCTTCCCACCAACGGTCATAACATGCTGAGTTTTTAAAGCCTAAGAAAATAGAAAGAACAACCCCAATAAGGGTAAAACCAACCAAAGGTAATTCTGGAAAATTAAAATGTCCGGCATGAGCAAGCCCGCCTACGACCGTAGATAAAAGTACAACAAAACCTAGGGGTGGAAGCACTTTGGGTAAAATGGTTCCACTCCATGAGAAGAGTATTTTAAATACGCTAGGTTGTTCGCGAACAATCATTTATTAGAATCATCTATATTTTTTGCTGATATTCGTATCTTGTGATGAATTTGTCAATCCTTAAACTTTATTTATAAATTGTTTTTTAGGAGAGATTGTTCAGCAAATGAAAGACATCCCTCTGAAGTGATGATGCAGTGATCAATTAATTCAATATCTACAAGCTGACAAGCCTGTTGAATTTTTTCTGTTAATGCAATATCAGCGGTTGATGGTATAGGTAGACCTAGAGGATGGTTATGTGCAATAACAATAAAAGTGGCTTGTTCTATAATGCAGTATCTAAGTAATGTATTAATAGAAATTTCACAGGAATTTAAAGATCCAAAAAATAGCTTTTTAAAATGCAATTTTCTTAAATTTGCATCTAAGCAAAGTACAGCAAAAGTTTCATGCGTTTCTCCAAGTAATTCAAATTTTAAATAATCTAAAAGTAATGTTGAATTGGATAGTTCTAGTTTTTCTTGTTTTAAATGTTCAGAGATATAACGTTTTCCTAATTCTTTAACTGCCATAATTTGGGCATATTTTGTAGGTCCAATACCGTGAAATTTTTTAAAATCTTCATATGGGGCATCAAGTAACGTCATGAGCT
Organism: Acinetobacter equi; assembly: GCF_001307195.1. Taxonomy (NCBI): domain Bacteria; kingdom Pseudomonadati; phylum Pseudomonadota; class Gammaproteobacteria; order Moraxellales; family Moraxellaceae; genus Acinetobacter; species Acinetobacter equi. The sequence continues at coordinate 1,326,774 of NZ_CP012808.1, forward strand.
GTCCAAAATGTTGAATCAATATACGAGCCAGTTCAACAGCTGAATGTTGTTGTGAGCCTGAACGCAGAAAAATGGCAATCAATTCAGCATCGGATAAGTTAGAAGCACCAAATTGTAGAAGACGTTCACGCGGTCTTTCATTTTCAGGCCAGTTTTTTATAGAAATGATCATGTTTTTTATACTTTTTATTATGATGAAAAGATTAATTCCAAGTACAAGTCTTGGGAAAGATTTTATTTAATGATATTGTGAGCGCCACTGCAACAGAAAGGTAGCCTGTTTGTGAGTTTTGATTTAAGTGTAATTCCTAATAAAAATATTGTGTTGGCTGTAACAGGTGGTATTGCTGCTTATAAAAGTGCAATTCTGGTACGTCGTTTAAAAGATGCAGGATTTAATATTCGTGTTGTTATGACTCAAGGTGCATTGGCATTTATTACGCCTTTAACCTTTCAAGCACTTTCGGGAAATCCAGTACATACTGAATTACTTAATCCTGAAGCTGAAGCAGGAATGGGGCATATTGAATTAGCACGATGGGCCGATCTTTTATTGGTTGCACCTGCAACATGTGACACCTTAGCAAAATTTGCAACAGGGTTAGCAGATGATTTGTTATCTACATTATATTTAGCAACAAAAGCACCTGTTTGGGTGGTGCCTGCTATGAATCAGCAGATGTGGGCGGCAAAAGCAACACAGCGTAATTTGGCGACATTGGTAGATGATGGCGTACATGTCATTATGCCTGATTCAGGTTCACAAGCATGTGGTGATGTTGGTTTAGGTCGTATGCCTGAGCCTGAAGCAATTGCGTATCAAGTCAAAGCATATTTCCATCAAGCACAACGTGCTATTGCTGAAAAATTTGGTTTGCTGGCAGGTAAACGCGTAGCGATTACTGCGGGTCCAACAAGAGAAGCAATTGATCCTGTACGCTATATTTCAAACCATAGTACAGGAAAAATGGGCTTTGCCTTAGCCGCTGCATGTTATGCGGCAGGTGCAAAAGTAACGCTCATAGCAGGTCCTGTGAGTTTAGATACACCAAATGGCGTACGCCGTGTAAATGTACAGTCAGCATTACAAATGCTAGATCAAAGTTTGGCGCAGTTACAAGAAGGATGCGATATTTTTATTGCAACAGCTGCTGTGGCAGATTATCGAGTTGCGGAAGTTGCTGAGCATAAAATTAAAAAATCAGGTGATGAGCTTGCTGTAAATTTGGTGAAAAATCCAGATATTGTGGCAACGATTGCACAGCAAGAAAAACGGCCATTTATGGTGGGGTTTGCTGCTGAAACACGTCAGGTTGAAGAGTATGCGGCAGGCAAATTGGTTGCTAAAAAACTAGATATGATTGCATGTAATGATGTTTCACGTGCAGATATTGGTTTTGCATCAGATCAAAATGCTATGACTGTTTTCTTCGCAGATCAATATCAACTAGATAAACGTGATTTGGAAAAAGCATCAAAACAAGAAATTTCTCAACAACTTGTTGAAGCAATTCATGATGCATTACATTTTAATTCATTGAAAAAAGATGAATTGTAAATTTTCTTGATGATTTTGATTTGAAAAAAATGCAGCTTAGGCTGCATTTTTTCTGATTTGGAAGTGATTTTCTCATCCCCAATAAAAACGGATAATATGGAAGAAGATTGGAGCAGAAAAGCAAATAGAATCAATACGATCTAACATACCACCATGACCTTGAATTAGATTTCCCCAATCTTTTACACCTCGGTCTCGCTTAATTGCAGACATAACAAGTCCACCAAAGAAACCAAAAATGCAGACAATAAAGCCAATTAATGTTGCTTGCCAATAATTAAAAGGAGTGAGCCATGACATTGCTACGCCTAGAGCAACGGCTAAAAAAATTCCACCCAATAGTCCCTCTACTGTTTTTGATGGGGATAGCATTGGAGCAACTTTATGCTTACCAAAAAGTTTTCCACAAACATACTGTAGAACATCAGAAACCTGAACAACCATAATGAGCCAAATAGCGAGCCAAATTTTCTCACCACTAAAGCCTGTTACTTTCAGGTTAAGTAGGGCAGGCACATGTGAAATACAGAAAACACTAATCATTAATCCCCATTGAATTTTGGAGCTGCGCTCTAAAAAATGCGTGGTATCTTCTGCTTTTAAACTGGCAATTGGAATAAGTAAAAAAACATAGAGTGGGATAAAAATTGAATATAGACCGTACCAATTAGAATAGATTAAAAAATATTGATAAGGAATGACAAAATAAAAAGCGATCAGTAGCGGAAAATAGTCTCCACGTCGTGTGGGTAATAAACTAATAAATTCACGTAATGCAAAAAATGAAATAATTGCAAAAAGGACAATAAATGCTGTTGTTCCTAGCGTAATTGCTACCGCTAAGATAATCACCATGACCCACCAAGCATTAATACGGGCAATTAAATTATCAATGACTGGAGCAGGCTTTGTACCTGCCTTGCGTTTTAAAATAAAACCAATACTCGATGCAATCATTAAAATAAGTGTAAAAACACCAAATAGCATATACGTTGCTGAAAATTGAGCCACGATTATTGTACCTCTTGTTCTTTTAATGCAATGAGTTGTTGGCGAGCATATTCTAAAAACTCAGCTTTTTGCATATGCGCATATGTCTGTAAAGGTGAACCAAAAATAACGGTAGATAATAGGGGGAGGGGAATAAAAGCCCCTTTAGGCATGACGCGTTTAAGATTAGAAATCCAAACAGGAACAATTTCAACTTGAGGAAATTGCTGTGCTAAATGATATAAACCGCTTTTAAAATCTAATAATTCCGTATCATCACTTAAATTTCGTGTTCCTTCAGGAAAGAGAATAATTGAATCACCTTGGGTCAGTGCTTCGGCAATTGTGGCGAGAGGATCTATAGTTTTATTGCCTTGTCGTTGAATGACAATCCCAGTAAAAGTATCTTGAATTAAAAAGCGACGAAATCCATCTTTAAGCCAATAATCAGATGCAGCAACAGGACGAGTTTGTAGTCGTAGTGGTTTAGGTAATGATGCCCAAAGTAAAATAAAATCGATATGGCTATTATGATTTGCATAATAAATACGTTGAATTTGTTGTGGCTCACAACCAACCCATAAGCTACGCGCACCCGTTAATAGTTGAGCACTATGTCGAATAAGAAAGGAAATACCACGCGCAATAGGACGACTTTTAACATGATTTATAGATGATTGTGATGTTTTATTCATAATATATAGCGCTATTCATAATAAATATGATTTTGAATTTTTAGGCATAAAAATATTGTTATGTATCAATCTTAGCATACATTAATCAGGTTATTATACTTTATAAATATTGCTTGAATTTTATAGGTTTAATGTGAAATTTTAAAATAAATAATTATAAAAATAATAGAAAAATGGCCAATCTATTTATTTAGATTAGCCATTTTATTTCATTATTGTGTTTGTTGATTTTGAATATATTCTTCAGTACGTTGCATTGCATCTTTAATATTTTTAATTGCATTTTCAACATCTGCAAATGTTTTTGCATTACCACCACTAAGTGCTTGACGCCATTTACGTGCACCAGGAAGGTTTTGGAATAAGCCTAAAATATGACGCGTAATAATAGAAAGAGGAGCACCTTCTTCCATACGTTTTGCAATATATGGCAGCATTTGATCCATAATATCAAAACGATTAGGCGCTTCTAAATTCCATAACTGTCCAAGCTCAGCAAGTAAATATGGATTATGGTAAGCCTCACGACCAATCATGACACCATCAATATGCTTTAAATGTGCTTCAGTTTCAGCAAAGGTTTTAATGCCGCCATTTATTTCAATCAGTAAATTTGGACGATCTTGCTTTAAACGATAAACATCTTCATAACGTAAAGGTGGAACTTCACGATTTTCTTTAGGTGATAAGCCTTGAAGTAATGCAATACGAGCGTGAACAATAAAGTTATTACATCCTGTTTTTGCAATGGTATCTACAAAATGCAGCATTTCTTCATATGACTGCATGTGATCAATACCAATACGATGTTTTACAGTTACAGGAATATCAACTGCATTTTGCATTTCAGCAATACATTCAGCGACTAAATTCGGTTCTGCCATAAGGCAAGCACCAATTTTATTATTTTGTACGCGGTCACTTGGGCAACCAACATTTAAATTGACTTCATCATATCCCCAATCTTGTGCCATTTTGGTACAAGTCGCTAAGTCTTGAGGATTTGAACCACCTAGTTGTAAAACCAGAGGATGTTCTTCTTTATTGAAGTCTAAATGGCGTTTTGCATCGCCAAAAAGAATAGCGCCAGTTGTAACCATTTCAGTATATAAAATGATATTTGGATTAAATAAACGTGCAAAAAAACGGTAATCTTTGGTGGTCCAATCCATCATGGGTGCGACAGAAATGCGTGGCTGAAGTGATTGGATAGACATATATTTAATCCTGAAGAGATTACAACAAGAGCGAGGATTATACGGATTTTATAAAAAAAATCGAGTTGATATCTTGAATGCTATTTGGTGAAGATTGATAAATCAAATATTTAACCATGTTCCATTCATTGATAAAGACCCATAAAATTCTCATTCATAGATTGTCATAAGTAATTTTTTATTAAAATTACTTATAATTTTAGTGTTTTTTGAGAATAGAGTTGATCAATAAAGGCAAAAATAGCAGAAAAGCCGACTAAGCTTAAACCTGCAAGACAACTCATATTCCATCCACCATGATGCCATGCATACACCCCAATGGCTGAGCCTGTTGCACCACCAATAAAATAAGATGTCATATAAATGGAATTAATACGTGATTTGGCATCTACTCGTAAACGAAAAATAATATTTTGATTACTGCTATGAACGATAGCTAAACCTAGATTGATTATCCCAAAGCCAATGATATAACTGATTAATGAATATTGACCGTAATATAAGAAGATCCAGCTTAACCCTAAAATTGTAATTCCAAGCCAAGTGATGAGTTGGGTATAACCACGGTCGGCAAATTTACCGACAGTTTTTGTAGATAAAGCACCGAAAACACCAACCAAGGTCACAATGCCGACAATAAAGTCGGGCAAATTAAATGTTGAACCTAAAAGTACAGCAATGGTTGAAAATAAAATACTCATTGCAGCAAATGAAAAACCACCGATTAATGATCTAAAAACTAAACGCTTTTCTTCTTTGAGCAATACGCCCATAGATTTAAAAATATGACTATAGCTAATTTTATGAATTGGGATATACGGTAGGCGACTGCGTAATGCAATTGCAATAATAAGCATGAGAATCGCGCTTAAAAAATAGATAAGTTTCCAATGAAATAGGTTGGAAAGTACTCCGGCTAAACTGGTTGATAGTAAAATACCAACAAGTAAGCCACTCATTAATAAGCCTACAACTTCACCCAATTTATTAGGTGAAACACTCATTGTTGCAAAAGGAATGAGTACTTGTGCTGCGACAGAAAAAAGTCCTGCCATGATTGTTCCAACCCATAGCATGGGTAAATTAATAGAAAATGCACATATAAAAAGCCCTATAGATGCAAGAACCATCAACAATGGAATAAATTTTGTTTTATTTACAATATCACCAATAGGAACAATAAAAAGTAGTCCTAACGCATATGAAACTTGAGCAAAAGTAACAGTTAAAGCAACTTGAGATTCTGGAATCAAAAAAGATTCATGAATAGAGTTAATTAAAGGTTGGCTATAATAGTTGGCACCTGCGCATAAACCGCAGGCAATTGCCATAAGCCAAAGTAAGGGTTTATTTTCACTGATATCATTTTTAATTTGCATAATCTATCCTTAATCTTAGCAATAAGCAGTGACTTCAATTTGAATAATCTTATGAAATAGCTATTCAGTGTGCTATAGAAATTAAATATATGGGAAATATTGAGTATTATTTCACACTTTTATTAAATTAATGATGAAGAATTGTATTAAAAAATCTCTTTTCAATTTATCTATTTAGGTCGGTGTATCAAAATATATTAAGTCAGCTTTTTCTTCGCAAGTGTAATCATTAATACACCAATAATATTTAAAGCACAGCCAAACCATTGAATTAAGTTTAAGCTTTCTCCTAAAAATATTGTCGCTAAGATTAGGGTTAAAACAGGACCAACTGATGCAATCATAGCTGACTGAGCTGCACCAATTCGAGCAATACTTTGAGCCATAAGAACCGTAGGTAATACGGTCACTAAAAAACCGAGTGCAATACCATACCAAATAATATTTGTCGGAAGTTCTGTTAATAATTGAATTGGATGGGGTGTTTCAATCAGGTAATGTAAAATTGTCCCGATACAGGCGATACTTAAAGCAAGACCTGTAAAATTCCAACTACCAAATTTTTGAATTAATTTAGGTGTCAATAATAAATAACAAGCAAAACATACAGCACTAGCAAATACGAGACTACTACCTAACCAAAAATTACTTTCATGAGGTACATTGCTTTGTTCTTGTAGCATGACTAATACAGTGCCACCATAACTTAAGACGATCGCAAATATACTTTTAAAATTAAGCTTTTGTTTAAAAATAAAGCTAGATGCAATAACAGTTAATGTTGGATATAAAAATAAAATAATGCGCTCTAATGAGGCACTAATATACATAAGGCCTACAAAATCAAGCCAACTTGAAAAATAATAGCCAAGTAAACCAGCCAAAAGTAATAAGGTCCAATCCTTGATTGAAATGTTTTTATTCCGATGTCGATTGAGCCAACAAAGCACAAGAAAAAAGGGTAAGGCACTACTCATTCGAAGCATCATTAATAGTGTGCCATCGACTAAAGCAGATTCAGCATATGCTTGTTTTATGAGAATAGATTTTGTGCTAAATAAAAAAGCGGCAAGTATTGCAAATATAGAACCTATTTGAGTTTTAGTGAGTGCTAAGGTCATATGAGCAATTACGTTTGAAGTTGGTTTTAGGTAAATTTTTAGATAATTTGAATGAAAAATAAAGCATCCATCTAACCTATTTTTATAGCAACACATAAAAATAAAGAGAGAAAAGGGTTAGATGAAAGTGCATATAGTATAAATATAAAAAGGTATTAAATAATATTTAAATAAATGAATAAATAATTGAACTAATTGGAATATAAGAACTCAAATCAATATGCACATGTATGGTGCATTATTATGAATACATCACGCACCAAAATGATGAATAAAATAATTTTAAAAAAATTAATCCGCATTTAAGACGATTTGCTAATAACTAAAAATTTCAAAATGAGCTTAATAAAAGCCTTTATTAATAAAAAGCTTATATTCTTATTTATATAGATGATGAAATATTTGATTGATATTGTATTTAATTCTTGCGTATTTTTGTCAATAAGGTCAATTGGAGTTATTGGGATGTAGTGCTACGGTGAAATATTAGATAGATCAAGTCTTATAATAAAAATGAACTTTGGAAAGGTTGATTGAAATAGCGTCAATTAGGTCAATCAGGAAATTGGAAAATTAGATTAGTATAAAAAACAGAAGTTGACTAAAAAGAATACTAATTATAAATAAAATTTATATAAAATCTAATTAAGTATTTTTATATCTTATTATTATTTTTATGAATGGTCAGTCTAATAAGTAGGTATTTATTAAATAAATAGTAGGTAGTAATTAGAAAAATTTTCATTAGAATCCAAAAATAATAGAAATTTAGATCTAAAGGTAATGCTGCATTTTGCAGTGTTAATCAAAAAAACATGGCTTGAGGGATGCTCATGCGAATAGGAATTCCAGCAGAAACTGTGACCGGTGAAAATCGAGTGGCGGCTACGCCAGAAACAGTAAAAAAGTTAATTAGTGCAGGACATGATGTGGTGGTTGAGCATCATGCGGGCATTAATGCTGCATATATTGATAGTGCATATGAACAAGTCGGCGCAAAAATTGTTGATGATGCTTATATTGGTAGTCAATTAATTTTAAAAGTCCGTGCACCGCAGGGTAGTGAAATTCAAAAAATCACAGCCAACACGACTGTTGTTGCAATGTTTGATCCTTATCGCAATACAGAGTTGGAGAGTTTTGCAAAGCAAAACATTACCTCATTTGCATTAGAGCTTTTACCTCGAACATTATCTCGTGCACAAAATATGGATGTTCTATCATCTCAAGCCAATTTAGCAGGTTATAAATCTGTGTTATTAGCCGCAAATGAATATCAGCGTATGTTCCCTATGTTAATGACAGCTGCTGGAACGGTTAAACCAGCACGTGTTGTGGTTATGGGGGTTGGTGTTGCAGGTTTACAAGCAATAGCAACAGCCAAACGTTTAGGTGCTGTGGTTGAAGCAACAGATTTACGTCCAACTGCAAAAGATCAAGTTGAGTCTTTGGGTGGCAAATGGCTTGATATTCCAATGTCTGAAGAAGAAAAACAACGTGCTGCCGATGCTGCTAAAAATGGCTATGGATGGATGCCAGGCGAACAATATATAAAAGATCAGACAGCAATTGTTGATAAAGCTGTTTCAAATGCAGATATTGTGATTACAACTGCACTTCTACCTGGTCGTGATGCACCGCGTTTAATTCAAGCAGAAACAATTGCAAAAATGAAACCTGGTTCAGTCATTTTAGATATGGCTGTTGAAACAGGTGGAAATGTTGCATGTTCAAAATGTGGTGAAACTGTCGTTACGGATAATGGCGTAAAAATTCTAGGTATTCCAAATATTCCATCTACTGTTGCAACAGAAGCGTCTGCTTTATATGCCCGAAATGTTTTTAATTTTGTCGAAACTTTATTTGATTCGGAAAAGAACATTTTAATTAATCAGGATGATGATATTCAAAAAGCATTACTGCTCACTTATGGCGGTCAAGTACTGCTTAAACGTGGTTAAGGAGAACGGACATGGTTGAAACAATCACAATTTTTGTCTTAGCAATTTTTGTAGGTTATTACGTTGTTTGGGGTGTAACACCTGCATTGCATACGCCATTGATGGCAGTTACGAATGCTTTATCTTCAATTATTATTGTGGGTGCAATGATTCAAACCGTAGGAATTCCAGGTGTTATTGATGCGAGTGTGCAATTCCAAAGCATTAACATTGTTAGCGTATTGGGTGCTATAGCTGTATTTCTTGCAAGTATTAATATTTTTGGTGGTTTTGCTGTAACGGCTCGAATGCTTGAAATGTTTAAACCAAAGCAAAAGAAAAAAGAGGGTTAAACAATGGATTTCATTCGTGAATATGCAAACTGGTTCTATTTAATTGGCGCTATTCTTTTTATTTTAACTTTACGTGGTTTATCTGGACCAAAAACAGCAATTGCAGGGAATCGTTATGGCATGATTGCTATGACGATTGCTGTTATTACGACATTTTTTGTAGCAGATCATCCTGTGGTTTGGATGATTGTTGGTGCAATGGTGTTAGGTGCAATTGTGGGGATTGCTCGTGCACGTACAGTTCCAATGACGCAGATGCCTGAAACTGTTGCATTAATGCATTCTTTAGTCGGCTTAGCTGCTGTGCTTATTGCCATTGCTGCAATTTTACATAACAACCAATTAAGCGCTTTATTTGTACAGAATGAATCAGCATTAACAGCAGCTGGTGTTTCTCATGTGCATATGAGTAAAGTGCATTTATTTGAACTCTTTGTGGGGTGTTTTGTAGGGGCAATTACCTTTACAGCATCTGTTTTTGCTTATGGGAAATTGGCTGCAAAAAAATGGGCAAAAACCATTTCAGGTGCTTGGGTAAAACCTGTACAAGCAGTTATTTTTATTGCCATGCTTGGCTTTGGTATAAGTTTCTTCCTAACAGGTGATATGACATCATTTTGGTTGATGACAGTCCTTGCTCTTGCTTTTGGTTGGGTTTGGATTGCACCAGTCGGCGGGGGGATATGCCTGTTGTGGTATCACTTTTGAACTCATTCTCAGGTTGGGCTGCTGCGGGTATTGGTTTTACACTTGAAAATAATATGCTCATTGTTGCAGGTTCATTGGTTGGATCTTCAGGAGCAATTCTGTCTTACATTATGTGTAAAGCAATGAACCGTTCAATCATCAATGTCTTATTTGGTGGTGCAATGGGTGGGGCTGTTGCTGCAACGGCTAATACAGGTGAACAAGTTCAGCGTAACTATCGTTCAGGTTCGGCAGATGATGCAGGATTCCTTATGTCAAATGCAGATAGTGTGGTGATTGTACCTGGTTATGGTATGGCACAAGGTCGTGCGCAAAACGCAGTAAAAGAATTGGCAAATTTATTAAAAGAACAAGGTGTTACTGTTCGTTTTGCGATTCACCCTGTAGCAGGTCGTATGCCAGGACATATGAACGTTTTACTTGCTGAAGCGGATGTACCATACGAAGATATTTTGGAGATGGATGAAATTAACTCTGATTTCCCAGCTACAGATGTTGTATTGGTTATTGGTGCAAATGATGTGGTTAACCCAGCAGCAAAAGATGATCCGAGTTCGCCAATTTATGGAATGCCAATTTTAGAAGCACATAAAGCGCGTACGATTATGGTGATTAAGCGTTCTATGGCAACTGGTTATGCAGGTTTAGATAATGACTTGTTCTATAACGATAAAACCATGATGGTATTTGGTGATGCGAAGAAAGTCGTGGAAGATATGACAAAAGCCATTAATGGTACAGGTCACTAAATTTTCATTTATAAAAAAACCGCCACTTTGGCGGTTTTTTTTATGAGATCATTATTTTTAATAACGATAGTAAAAAATAGGATTATTAAGTAATGAATTCTTGGCTAATAGTCATTTTTATCTGTTTGTTTTCAAATAGTTTATATGCTCAAATCTTTGAAATTCAGCAAGGTTCTGATTTGTATACAGCAATCATTGAGGTTGAATGTGAGGAAGATACTTGTTCAGGGCTTGGGAAAGTTAAGTTATATAGCAAAGAAAATAAAAAATTAATTCAAAATTTTGAGTCAGAAGATCTTTATTTTTATCTCAATGAAAATCAGCAACCATCAGTCAATGTGATACAGCTATATAATGAGCAAAGTCCTTTAATTTTTGATGATTTTAATTTTGATGGAAGTATAGATTTAGCTATACGAAATGGAAATATGGGATCATATGGTGGACCGACATATGATGTTTATGTGTATCATAAAAATAAGAAAAATTTTGTATTGAGTGAAGAGTTATCTGATTTAACTTATTTAAATTTAGGTATGTTTTATACAAATCATGAGCAAAAAAGAATAATTACATTCAATAAAAGTGGTTGTTGCTTTCATGTTACAGAAGAATATCAAGTTGTTCCTAAAAAAGGATTAGTTCTAGTTAAAGAGTTTATTGAAGACGCAACTCACGCTGTTGGTGGAGATAGAGTAGAGGTCACAGAACGTAATTTAATTAATGGGAAATGGAACGAAACCATTAATTATTATCCAATTGATGAATATTATGAAAATTAAGATTAGATTACGAATATCATAGATATAAAAAAGCGACCTAATAAGGCCGCTTTTTTAGAATAAAGAAAATTATGCTACAGACTCAGGAGTTGTACGCCATAAGCTTTCTAAATCATAGAATTTACGTGCTGTTGGAAGCATAACGTGTACAACAACATAACCTAAATCGATAAGGATCCATTCAGCATCACGTTCACCTTCAACACCAATTGGGCGAAAGCCTGCTTTACGTGCTTCTTCGGCAACATTGTTAGCAAGAGACTTAATATGACGAGTTGATGTACCACTAGCGATCACAATTGCATCAGCAACGTTGCTAATTTTGCTTACATCAAGTTCAACAATTTCTTTAGCTTTTACATCTAAAAGAGCTTCATGTACAACTTTAAGACAATCTTGTACAGCAGTGTTTTGTGAGTTCATTGCGAGATCGTGAGAATTAGAAGCGCTGGGCGATGGTTCTAAATTCATAAAAGGTTTAAATTCCGGACTATTTTCATGTTCTAATATAGCTTATTTATCGCTAAATTTCAATCGAGCAAATAAAAAGCAATTTAATAATTATGGAAAATATTTACTTTTCCATACAAAAGAATTTTCTGAATGTTCTGATGGTTTATATTCGGCTGCGATAAAGCCAGTATATGAACTTTGTTTTAACCATGAGAAGATCTCTGCGAAAGGGATGGAGCCAGTATCAGGTTCATGACGACCAATACAATCTGCAAATTGAATATGTCCAATTTGGTGTATATTTTTGTGTAGAGCTTGTAGAATATTTTCATCCATCATTTGCATATGATAACAATCGAATTGCATTTTTAAAGCAGGGTGTTGTACGGCATTTAATACTTGATGTGCTTGCTCAATTGTTTGGATGAGAAAATTGGGCATATCTTTGCCATTAATCATTTCAAATACAGGCTGAATATCATGCTCGCTCAACATTACACTGGCTAATCTTAAATTTTTAACTAAGGTTTCAAAACAAGTTGAATATTCAAGATGTGTTGGCTGTTTACCTGCCAAAATATTAACACTAGGAACTTGCAGCGCTTTAGCATAATCAATCGCTTGTTCGAGTGCTAGACGAAATTCGGTTGCTTTTTCTAGAATACTTGCAAGACCACATCCTCCTTGCATTAAGTCTCCAGTAGGAACATTAATTAAACATAAGCTAAGTTCATTTTCATCTAATTGTTTTTGTATATCTGAAATGGAAAGCACATAAGGAAATTGAATTTCTACATGTCGAAAGCCATGTTTTTTTGCTAAAGCAAAACGCTCAATGAGCGGGACTTCAGTAAAAATCATTGAAATATTCACGGCTAAGTGGTTCATATCACGTCCTTATGAATTAGTTTTGATGCTGAATTTGAAGAATAACGCTTGCCAAATCTGCTTCAGCATAGCCCTGATTTTGATGTGCTTGTAGCTGTGATAATGCATGTTGAGCTACAGGAATATCAAGTTGGAACTGCTTGGCAAGTTTTATCGCATTATTTAAATCTTTAGATAAAGTTTGTACTTTCCATTGCACAGGTTCAAATGTATGAGTTGCCATACGCGGAGCTAATATTTGGAAAGGTTTTGAGTCAGCAAATCCACCAGCAAGTGCAGAAGCAAGTAGTGTTGTATCAACGCCCGCTTGGCTGGCTAGTGCAACAGCTTCAGCAATCAGTGTGCTATTCGCTGCAACAATGAGCTGATTACAAATTTTTGTTGCTTGTCCAGTTCCTGTGTTTCCCATACGCGTAACACGTTGCGAAAGTACTTGATAGAGATGAGTTAAGTTTTGAATTGTATGTTCATCACCACCTGCAAAAATGACCAATGAGCCTTGTTCTGCACCCGCTGTACCACCAGAAACAGGAGAGTCAATCCAAGTTACTTGTTTATTTTTTGCTTTATCCGCAAGTTCTAAAGTTTTATCCACAGATAGACTTGAAAAATCGACAATGATTTGATTTGGAAGAAGCCAATCTTGTATCTGTTCATAAACTTGTTCTACAGCCTGATCATCCGCCAAACACATTAGAATAATAGGATAGTTCTGAATTTTATTAAGTTTTAATGCATGTGCACCTTGTTCAATTAATGGCATACATGCAGATGAGGTTCTATTCCAAACACCAACATGAAAACCTGCATCGAGTAATCTGTGACTCATGCGTTTCCCCATAAGTCCCATACCTAAGAATGCAATTTTTGTTTGTTGACTAATGTTCATTTGAAATCCTTTTCTATCTTTGTTTTTAGAAGTTAATCATTTAAATTGGCGCGGTAAAAATTGGGTATCTGGATGCTTATCTTTTTTACGTGCTAATTGACTATTTTTGCCTAAGAGAAGTTTTAGCTGCCAAATTTTTTCTAAACGTAAAGATTTTTGTGGATGATGTTCCATCGCATTTAAAACCTGTTTAGCTGCGGCTAAGGCATCAGGAGATCTTTGAAGCATTTCTTCAGAAATTTGTTGGGCATGTTTTAATGGATGATCACTCAAATGAGTGATTAGACCAATGTTTTTGGCATATTCACCATCAAAAATACGCGCAGTTAAGGTCAATTCTTTTGCTAGATCTAGTCCGATTAGGCCTTTAAGTGATTTGCTTAAGCCCATGTCTGGTACGAGACCCCAACGACTTTCCATAATTGATATTTGGGTATTTGCGTGAGCGATACGAATATCTGCAGCTAAAGCGAGTTGCATGCCAGCACCGAAACAATAGCCTTCAATTGCTGCAATGACAGGAATGGGCAATTCTTGCCAAACTAAGAATGCTTTTTGAAATAGGCTTTGACCCGGTTTAAGAAGTTCCCATGCTGCAAATGCTTTATTTTTAGGATTATTCAAATCACTGAGATCAATACCCGCACTAAAAACTTGAGCTTCACCTGTCAAAATAATGCAACGGACATGGCGATTTTTTTTTAATTGATGTGCTGTTTTGACTAGTTCTTTGAGTAAAGCAAAACTCATAGCATTACGTTTTTCAGGACGATTAAGTGAAACAGTGGCAATACCATTTTGAATATCTGTACGTATTAAAGTCATTAACTTTGCTCTTATTTTTCCTAGATTGAGCATATCACGGACGTCACTTATATAAATGACACCATAGTCATAGAAAATCATCATGCTCTATTTTAAAATTAGCTATAGACTTGAATGATGATCTAAAATATGTTGAGCTACATTTTCGACTTGTTTAATGACCATTTTTAATTCATCTAAGCGAATTAAGACATCTTGAATAAATGCATCATCCGCACGCTTTTGCTCTTTTCGTAAGGTCGAAACAAAGCGTTCAAAATTTCCAGTTGTATCTTGTAATAATGGGGTACCGACATAACGTGTAGCACCATGTAGGCGATGTAATACATGTTCAAGTTGAGGGAAATCTTCAAGTTCAATGAGTTGTTCCATTTCTTCTAAGTCGGATGGGAAGCTATCAATGAGCATTTTTAAAAGATCTAATGCCAAATCTTCTTTATTTGCTGCGAGTTGTAAGCATTGCTGCCAATTTAAAATTTGAGGGTCAAGTGCCTCAATTACAGGCGATTTATCTACATATTGATTAGCTGAAAAATCATTATTAGTCCAATGTGTTAAAATTTGAATGATTTGTTCAAGCTGAATCGGTTTGGTAACATAGTCATCCATACCTACTTTGAGTAGCTTATGTTTTTCATCGGTTAAAGCATTTGCTGTGAGTGCAATGATTGGAATCGGTTGATGATTTTCCAAAGTTGACTCTAATGAACGAATTGCTCGTGTAGTATCTACCCCTGACATTACAGGCATTTGAATATCCATAAAGATTAAGTCAAATGGCTTTTGTTGTTCATTTATCCGTGCTTGAAGAATATCTAAAGCTTCTTTACCACTAAGTGCTTTGGTCGTGGTGACATTTAATTCGCCTAATAATGCCTCAAGTACAATTAAATTAGGCAAATGGTCATCAACTGCCAAAATATGTAAGCCTTTACCATCAAACTCTTCGATTTCAGCTTCTTCAAACGTATTTTCATTGTTTAATAATTCTACCAAAGCCTTACGACTCAATGGCTGGTATAGAGCACGCGCCTTATATTCTTGCAACATATCTGGTTCTAATGACATTTGATAGCCATAAATTGCAATTTTACCTGTATATCGCGTGCGGATTTCTTTAAGTAATGCTTTTGTATCACCACTATGATCGACTATAAGCCAAGTATCTTCATCTTCAGGTAGTTGATGTAATCGGCTAAAAATATCTAAAACTGATCCTGCTTCATTGTGATGAACATGATAATTTTCTAAATACTGACGTAAAATACTTGCAGTTGCAGGATGTGCAAGATATGACAAGACATGAATTTGATTAAATTTAGGGTGAATCACCACTTCATCTTCATCAACATCAAAACGTGCTGTAAACCAAAAGGTTGAGCCTTTATCGGTTGGTGCTCTTTCCTGATTATCTTCAAATCCAATTTGTCCATGCATGAGGTGAACGAGTTGTTTTGAAATTGCTAATCCTAAGCCTGTTCCACCAAATTGACGAGTAACTGAAGCATCACCTTGTGAAAAGGATTCGAAGAGCTTTTTACGATCTGTGCCACTTAAGCCAATTCCACTATCTTGTACACTAAAGTGAATTAAGCACTGACCAATATCATCATGTTCAATACGGGCACGAACAATAATTTCACCATCTGGCGTAAATTTAATAGCATTTGAAATAAGGTTGGTTAGAATTTGTTTAAAACGAAGTGCATCGCCAATGACGAAAATAGGTAAATCATCAGCATAATAAAATGCCATATCGATATTTTTTTGTGCTGCAAGAGGGGATAGCATATCCATGACATCATAAATTGCTTCTTCTAAATTAAAACGTGCTGTTTCGAGTTCTAATTTTCCTGCATCAATTTTTGAGAAATCTAATACGTCATTAATTAAGGCAAGTAAATGTGCTGAAGATTTACGAATAGTTTGTAAATAAAGTTTTTGTTCATTGCTTAAGGTATCTTGGCGCAGAAGCAAGTGAATAAAGCCATCAATACTATTTAATGGTGTACGTAATTCATGACTGATATTTGCTAAAAATACAGATTTAGATTGATTAGCCGAAATTGCTTGGTCTCGTGCTTGACGATAAGTAATATTTTGGACTTCTAAGGTATCTAAGGTACGACGTAGATCATCCTCAGTTTGTTCAGTATGTTCTTTAAGTTCTAAGAAGCTGAAATGTAAGCGTTTTACCACATTGGCAATATCACGCTGCAATAGGCGAAGTTCACCTGTACTGTTAATGACCATGTGTTGGTCAAGAGTATCTGCATTAAGACGCTGTAATTGCATACGTATTTCATACATAGGTGCAATCCAGCGTCTAGAATAAAAGTTTAGACAAAGTAAGAGTAAAAGTAAGGTTAGTAATCCTGTTGCAATTAGTACGATTAACACCCTATAGCGTGCCAATTGTAATGGCTGATTATCTAATTCAATAAGTAACCAAGAACGCTGATGGTTTTCATTTTGAATAGGAATACCATAAACATTGCTAGCTTTAGATTTGATAGGTCCAAAAAAACTATTGCTATTTTTCGGGATAGTTGGCCATGGTGCCTGTGCATCAAAACCAATACTAATCAGGCTAATATCATTTTCATCAATTAAGGCGGTGCGTAATAGATCCTTTTCTTTCATCATATTTTGCATAAAGTTTGTTGGTGCTTGATGAAAAGTCCAAGGCATTGAATTAATTTGTGTTAAGGCAATTTCTGCAGGAATTTCATTTCTTGTTAGAATTGCAATTGCCATTTGTTTTTGTTGAGATTTTGCAGCATTTGATGTTTCAGTTAAAACTAAAGCTGCACCGACACAAGCTAAAATGGTAATAGGTACAAAAATGAGCGCAATAAGTTGCCCATAAGCATGATTTAAATCCAGTCTTTTAAATAACTTTTTATTGATATTTGACATAAGTTAAGCAAGCTATCCCTTCTAAAAAGGAGTGTAGCATGCTTTTTCTATTCGACTCATAATCGGTTATAGATTTATCGGTATCATTTAAAAAATTAATCTAAAAATATCATCTCTCAAGCGCATAAAAAAGAAATAAGCCAATTAAATAGAGCAAGATCAATATGAAAAATTGACTAATGGGTTGATGGTTAATTGATCATGTTTAATAAATATTAGTGCAAAAGGGTGCAGGGGTAAGGTTTTTTTCATACAATATGCGCACCTCGATATAGGTGCACATAATGAGTAACATGACCCCAGATTTTAAAGCAGATGAATTTTTGTTAGACCATTATGTAGGTAAAACCCCACTAGTGCGTTTACAGCGTCTTGCAAATCACACTCAAGCAACAGTATTAGCAAAACTTGAAGGCAATAATCCAGCAGGATCGGTAAAAGATCGACCAGCATATAATATGATTATGCAAGCAGAAAAGCGTGGTCAAATTCAGCCAGGCGATACGTTAATTGAAGCGACGAGTGGGAATACTGGAATTGCATTGGCAATGGTTGCGGCAATGCGCGGTTATAAAATGATACTGATTATGCCAGCGAGCTCTAGTCAAGAACGTAAAGATGCAATGCGTGCATATGGTGCCGAACTTATTGAGTCTGAAAATATGGAGCAAGCACGAGATCTTGCGCTTCAGATGGAAAAAGAAGGAAAAGGTTTAGTCCTTAACCAATTTGGTAATCCTGATAATGTTGAAGCACATTATCTCACAACAGGTCCTGAAATTTGGGAACAAACAGGTGGGAAAATTACTCATTTTGTGAGTTCAATGGGAACGACTGGTACGATTATGGGAATTTCAAAATTCCTAAAAGAAAAAAATCCAGAGATTCAAATTGTCGGTTTACAGCCTTCAGAAGGCTCAAATATTGCGGGTATTCGTCGTTGGCCACAAGAATATCTTCCAACGATTTTTGATGCAAAACGTGTTGACCGTATTATGGATATTCCGCAAATTGAAGCGGAAAAAACAGCGCGTAAATTGGCACGCAAAGAAGGGATTAGTGCAGGAACTTCATCGGGTGGTGCTGTTTGGGCATCAATTAAACTTGCTGAAGAAAATCCAGATGCAGTGATTGTATGTATTGTTTGTGATCGTGGTGATCGCTATTTATCTACAGGATTATTTTCTGTAGTAGATCCAGAATAATAAGAGTCTAATTATGCGCTTACCTGTTTTAGTTTTTGATATCGAAACTGTTACCGATCTAAAATCGGGGGCGCATTTATATCAATTAGATTTGCCAGAAGCAGACCTTGAACAAGCATTGATGAAATTACGCCGTCAAGATACTGGAACTGATTTTCAGCGCTTGGCATTACATGAAATTGTATGTATTTCGGGCTTGTGGATTGATGAATTAGGTGCAATGAAGTTATTTTCATTTAGCCGTGAAAAGTTTAATGAAGCTGAAATTTTAAGAAAATTTTTATCCATTTTTGATAAACGTCATCCAACATTAGTGAGTTGGAATGGAATGCAGTTTGATTTACCTGTGATTTTATTCCGCGCAATGTATCATGGGCTTTCTGCACCTAGCTTATTTGATCAGGGCGAAATTGATACTCAGAAACGCTATAATAATTACCAAAATCGATATCATCATCGTCATATTGATTTAATGGATGTTATGGCAATGTTTAATGGTCGTCATTTCCAAAAATTAGATGATATTGCTCATTTACTAGGGTTTCCGGGTAAACGAGGTGAGGTAGGTTATCATGTGCCTGAATATATTCGTTTACAGCAATGGCTACGTTTAACGAGTTACTGCGAAGGTGATGTATTAAATACATGGTTGATCTATATTCGTTGGTTATTGTTAAAAGGGCAATTAACGAGTGAGGATCATCGTTTATGGGTACAAGCAACTATTGAGTATTTGAAAACTCAAGCGCAACATGCTGAGTTTTTAGAAATATGGTCTAAAACCTCTCAACAGACAACTTTTACCTCTTCAGATTTTTTATCTTCCCAATATTAGGTATACATGAAACATAGAGCCAAACCTCGTACCACTCAACACGGAACATATATTTTTACAGTTGAGTCACTATCACACGAGGGACGTGGTATAGCGCACTATGGATCACATCCAGAGCATCCTGCTGAAAAGCATGGAAAAAAAGTTTTTATTGAAGCTGCTTTGCCAGGTGAAACTGTTAAAGCAAAGATTACAAAAGTTGTTTCAAAGCTAGAAGAAGCAGAATGCTTGGAAATATTAAGCCATCCTTCAGAAGTTCGTGTTGAACCACAGTGTCCACATTATGGACATTGTGGTGGTTGTAATATGCAACATATTCATAAAGATGAGCAAATTCGTTTAAAACAAAATGTTTTGAAATCTCATTTAGAGCATTTTGCTGGTATTCAAGCCGAATCATGGTTGGAGCCTTTACGTTCAACACGTGACGATTATCGTAGAAAGGCGCGTATTGGGGTTCGTTATATTCCAAAACAAAATAAGCTTGTGGTTGGTTTTCGTGAAAAATCTAGTAATTATTTAACATCAATTGATCGTTGTATGATCTTGGATCAAGAGTTCGGCTCAATTACTCGCTTAAAGCAATTACTCCAAAGTCTAAAAGGCAAAGCGAACATAGGTCATATAGAATTAGCGATGGGTGATCATGAGTGTGCGCTTGTGATTAGACAAACAGCCCCTTTAGCTGAAGATGATATTACGTTACTTAAACAATTTGCATTACAGAAAAACTGGCAACTTTATTTACAGCCAACAGATGTGGAGAGTTTAACGCGTGTGGATCATGCAGAAGAAATGCGACTACATTATGCATTAGATGATTTTGATGTGAGATTTGCATTTCATCCGTACGATTTTACGCAAGTTAACTCAACAATTAACCCTCAAATGGTTAAGATGGCATGCAATTTGCTTAAGCTTCAGCCGGGCGAACGGGTTCTTGATTTATTTTGTGGATTAGGAAATTTTTCATTACCTTTAGCGCGCTGTGTTGGTCCAACAGGATCAGTGATTGCTGTTGAGGGTTCAGAAGAAATGGTTCAACGTGGTCAGGAAAATGCACGATTAAATCATTTGGATAATATTCAATTTTATTCACAAGATTTAACGCAAGATTTTTCGAATCAATCATGGGCGAGTTTAGCATTTGATGCGCTTTTGATTGATCCACCACGCTCTGGTGCCGAAGAAGTGATGACATATTTGTCAAAATTCGGTGCTAGAAAAATTGTTTATGTTTCATGTAATCCTGCAACTTTAGCTAGAGATGCAGGTTTATTGGTAAAACAAGGCTATAGATTGAAAAAAGTAGGAATAATGGATATGTTTACACATACTGCTCACGTTGAATCAATCGCGTTGTTTGAACAAAGCATGGAAAATGTAAGCGGTTTATAATAATGATGTATAAAACAACAGGAGATGGGTATGGTCACAGTACGTGAACAACTTCCAGGACGCTTGACTGAGCTGTCTGAGGAAACGACTGTAGAACATGCCGAGCAAGCACGACAAGACATTGCAAAATGGCTTGATAGAGTTCGTGATATTTTAGATGGGGCTGCATTAAAGCGACTTGAAGAAGTGGCTAGTTATACTTTGCAAAAAGAGCTAGAGACAACGGTTAGTCATCGTTCCAATACACTTTATACGGGTATTGAGATGGCTGATATTCTTGCACATTTACATGTTGATGAAGATACTTTGTCAGCCTCTCTATTGTACCGAGGCGTACGTGAAGGTGTAATCCCACTAGAAGATGTGAAAGAGCTATTTGGTGAAGGAGTTTATGGGCTTGTCAAAGGTACTTTGGCAATGGGTAAACTATCTGATCTGATTGAAAAGAATAAGCGTCTAGAAGATCATTTTAATAATAATCAACGCGAACATTTAACAGGCATTTATAAAATGCTGATCTCTGTGACAGAAGATGTTCGAGTCGTATTAATTAAACTTGCGGAACGTACTTTTGCTTTACGTGAATTAGCTCATTCTTCAAAAGAACGACAAGAGCGAGTTGCTCGAGAAATTTTAACGATTTATGCCCCTTTGGCACATCGTTTAGGCATTGCTCAGCTTAAATGGGAGTTAGAAGATCTTGCATTCCGTTATTTAGCACCAGATCGTTATAAAGAAATAGCATCTTTACTGAATGAAAAACGCTTAGAACGTGAACAATATATTCAATTTGTTATTGATAAATTAAAGAATGAATTGGCTGAAAATGGTATTGAAGCTGAGATTAATGGACGAGTAAAACACATTTATTCGATTTATCGAAAAATGAAAAGCAAAAACCTTAGCTTTGACCAGCTTTATGATATTCGTGCAGTTCGTGTTTTGGTTAAAAGTGTTCCAGAGTGTTATCACTCTTTGGGGATTGTTCATCAGATTTGGCGTCATATTCCGCATCAGTTTGATGATTATATTACCAATCCAAAAGCCAATGGTTATCGTTCATTGCATACAGCCGTGATTGCTGAAAATAAATCTTTGGAAGTACAAATTCGTACTAAAGATATGCATGAAGAAGCTGAGTTAGGGGTATGTTCACACTTTAATTATAAAGAAGGAGCGAAAACGACAGATCGCTCCTTCAATCATCGTTTACATTCTTTAAGATCGGTTCTTGAGCATTATCAAGAGCGTAATGATGCAAGTGCACATAAAGATGAAGATGTAGATGATTTTGAGCAAATTCAAGAGTTTGAAGATTTTGAGAAAATTTATGTGTTTAGCCGAGATGGTGATATTAAAGAATTACCACGTGGCTCAACAGTTTTAGATTTTGCATTCCATGTGCATACAGAAGTTGGAAATAAGTGTTATGCAGCACGTGTCAACCAACGTTATGTTCCTTTAACTTATACGCTAAAAACTGGTGAGCAAGTTGAAATTTTGACCAAAAAAGATCGTGAACCTAACCGTGATTGGTTGGTGAACTCTTTAGGTTATATTAAAACTGCGCGTGCGCGAGATAAGTTACGTCATTGGTTTAGACAACAAGATCGAAGCAAAAACTTAGAAGTTGGGCGTGAGATTCTAAACAAAGAACTTTCTCGTTTAGCTATTCATCCTAAAAGCATTGATTTAAATGATTACTGTAATCATTTTAATGTAAAACATGGTGAAGATATTCTGATTGGATTGGTGAGTGGTGATATTAGTCTACATTCACTGATTAATCAGGTTAATCGTCATATGCATCTTGATCAAGATGAGCCAGAACTTGTTCTAAAACCAGCATTAAATCCACGTGCTAGCCATACTTTATCTGCACATGGTATTTTAATTGATGGTTTAGATAACGTTGAATTACATGTGGCACAGTGTTGCCAGCCTGTTCATGGTGAATCAATTGCTGGCTACATCACCTTAAATCGTGGTGTGAGTATTCATAAAGTTATATGTTCTGACTATGTACGTATGATTTCTCAAGAGCCTGAGCGCGCGGTTGAAGCAGATTGGGAAATGCAACCAACACGTGGGCAAAGTGTCCAAATTGTGGTTGAAGCTTACGATCGCCGTGGTCTATTGAAAGATTTAACGCAAGTCATTTTTGCTGATCAAATTAATATACGACAAGTAAATACCATTTCAGAAGCAGATGGTATTGCCAATATGAAGTTGTTAATCGAAGTTAAAGGTTTAGCACAATTGTCTAAATTATTAGCTCGCCTTGAGCAGCAACCCGGCATTATTAGTGCAAGAAGGCTTGTACAAGGAAACTAAGGTTTTGAAAAACCAGTGTCTTTTGATGCTGGTTTTTTTTATTTAGAATTTGTGAAATAATGCTTAAGCTGCTTTTTATGATTTTATTTTAATCATTGAGTTTATTTTGTTTTTTGTATATTTTTTGTTTTCATAATTGCATTTATATTATTAAAATAGACAATGCAGCTTGGATAAGCCTTGTGGGAAAGGTGTGGAAGGTGACTTTATGATATACATAAATGTATCTGAGCTTTATTTAAGTTCAGAGGAATCATTATTCCCAGAATTAAAACAAATTCCTGCAATGCAACGTCGCCGTTTATCTACAATTGCAAAACTTGCAATAAATAGTGCATTAAGTGCGTTAAAGAATACATCAGTTGATTATATTATTTGGGTTTCCCAATATGGCGATGAGCATAAAACATTTAAAATTCTAGCTGATGTTTTACAAGATCAGACACCATCTCCCACACAATTTTCTACGTCTGTTCATAATGCAATTTCAGGGCTTTATTCAATTTTATGTCAAGATGCAACTCAATCAACAAGTTTAGCTGCGACTTGGAATGATGCACTAATAGAAGCTTATAGTTGGTTAAAAACAACAAAAGTTGAAAATGCCAAAGTCTTGACTGTATTTTATGAAGAGAGCATGCCAAGCGTATATATTGAAAGTCATCCTTTTGATGCTTTTGCATTAGCGGGTATTATTTCTTTAGGAAATGAAAATTTAGCACTTTCATTTACTCCAGAACATGTTGCTAAAAATTATTATGAAGATGTTTTAGCTTTTTATCATTTTTGGGAGCAGACATCGGATGTTCAGTTTAAAGAATGGAAGAAAATTTAAAAATGGATTTTATAAGAAAAAAAGCAAACTTTTGTTGGCGAGTGGGTGCCACAGGATTTAGTTTTGCAAGTTTTGGAATTGGTGGTGTGATTTTAGGTGGTTTAATTGCACCTCTTGTGAAGGCTTCCACAACGGATCAAAACCTAAGACAGAAACGAACACAGAAAGTCATTAAATATACGTTTAAAGGTTTTACTAAAATGATGGTAAAGCTTGGAATTATGACGTATGAAATTGAAGGTTTGGAACAATTAAAAAATAGTCGTCAAGAACTAGTGATTGCAAACCATCCTACTTTAATTGATGTTGTTGTACTCATTGGTCTTATGGAACAAGCTAATTGTGTTGTTAAACAAGCACTATGGCAAAATCCATTTACTAAAGGTGCTGTACAAAATGCAGGTTATATTTTAAATGCAGGTTCAGAACAGTTTATTCAAGATTGCGTAGATAAACTTAATCAAGAACAAGCTGCTTCTTTATTAATTTTTCCGGAAGGCACTAGAACTGAAAAAGATACATTTTTGAATGAATTTCAAAGAGGTGCTGCAAATATTGCACTACGTGCAAAAGTTCCAATACGTCCAATTTTGATTCATTGTACGCCATCAACACTAACGAAAAATGAAAAGTGGTATCACGTTCCGAGTGAGCCTTTTCATATTCAAATTAAAGTGATGGATGCACTTGAGATCGATGATCTTTTAAATGATGATTGTATTAATCCTAAAAATGTTCGTCATTTGAATCACCAGTTATTCCAATATTTTAGTCAAGAGTTATGTAACGATGAGCAATCTCGCTGATGAATTAAAGCAAATGATTATTGATGTGCTCGTATTAGAAGACATCCGTATCGAAGATATTGATAGTGAAGCTCCATTATTTGGAGATGGCTTAGGGCTAGATTCTATTGATGCTTTGGAACTTGGTTTAGCACTTAAGAAGCGTTATAACGTGCATTTAAATGCAGAATCTGCTGAAACAAAGCAACATTTTAAGTCAATTCAAAGTTTAGTTGCTTTGGTTGAAGCACAAAAAACGGCATAAAGAGGTTGTCATGCTGACTCAAGAAGAAGTTCTCGAAAAGTTAAGAGAGTGGATGGAAGATCTATTTGAAATTTCACCAGAAGATATTCAGTTGGATTCAAATTTAGCAACTGATTTAGATGTAGATAGTATTGATGCTATTGATTTGGTAGTAAAAATTAAAGAACTGACGGGAAAACAAGTTAATCCTGAAGATTTTAAAAGTGTAAGAACCATTCAGGATGTTGTTATTGTTATTCAAAATATGACAGTTGAATGAAGAAAGTTTTTAAAGGGATATTGATAATTGGATTTATTTTTTATCCTTTTTTAGCGGGTTATTGTTTGGCGGAAGGACAATATGTATGGGTAGGTCTTTTATTAATCACATTAGGTTGCCTAAAGTTGTTTAGTAAAGGTAATGCATTACTTTTGCCTCTAACCACTTTTGCTATTTTATGTGGTGCATTAAGTTTAATTTTGAAGGATGAAGCATGGCTAAAACTTTATCCTGTGTTTATGAGTCTTGGTGCTCTCATTATTTTTGCATTAACACTCATTAAACCACCTTCAATGATTGAGCGATTTGCACGTATTGTAGAACCAGATTTGCCACATGAAGGTGTGATATGGACTAAGAAAGTCACCATGGTGTGGTGTTTATTTTTTCTCTGTAATTCACTGATAGCTACATATACTGTATTTATGACATCTATGGAAATTTGGGTGTTATATAACGGATTTATTTCTTATTTTCTCATGGGTATTTTATTTGTCGTAGAATTTATTTTACGTAAAAGACAACAGCGTAAGCACCAATTATAAAAATGGATGATGTTTAAAAATGAAAAAATGGTGTCTGTTCGAACCTTACTTTCAATCAGCTCAAGTGCTATGTATTCGAGAAGATTTTAGTCACGTTTCATTTCAAGCATTTTGGCAAGATGTTGCTCAACAAAGTGTTGAAATTAAAAAATTACATCATTCAGTGTGGGCATTATGGGAAAAAAATAGTTATGACTTTTTAGTTTTACTTTTTGCTGCACTTCAGGCGGGGAAGGATGTTCTATTACCTCCACATCGTATTCGTGATTTAGAAAAAGAATTAGCAGAACAAGATATTTATTTTTTAAGTCGTCAAAATTTAGTCACTACACAGGATGAGCTAGTTGAGTTAAAGTTTGATGAAACTTTTTTTAATCAAGCAAAATTGTATTTTTATACATCTGGTTCTACAGGACAACCTAAACGTATTCCAAGAACGTTAAAACAATTATTAAATGAAGTAAAAGGCTTAAATGATAGTTTTGAACTTCCATCTCAAGTGACCGCAATTTCGACCGTCAGTCATCAGCATATTTATGGATTATTATTTAAATTACTTTGGCCTTTAGCAAGTGGACGCAGTTTTTATGAGGTACAAGTTGCCTTTCCTGAAGATGTTATTGCGTTACAAAAAAAGCTTTCTGAGTGTGGAATTCAAAATTATTTCATTGCTAGCCCAGCATTGCTAAAGCGTTGGACTTCAGATTTAAAACTCCAAAATTGTGCCAAAATTTATTCTTCAGGGGGTAAGTTGGATGCTGGTATACGTCCATTTTTAAATGTGAGCATAGCTGAAATATTTGGGAGTTCTGAAACAGGTGGAATTGCATATCGATATCAAGATAATGATGTATGGACACCTTTTGCAAATGTTGAAATTCAAGCTCAAACACATAATGAATTAGCCGTAAAAGCAAATCATGCTTTTACTGAAGATTGGATTTTAACAGGTGATCAGGTTGACCTTGTAGTTCCAAATAATTTGAAAAGTTCATTTAAATTATTAGGACGTTTAGATCGCTTAGTCAAACTTGAAGAAAAAAGAATAAGCTTGGATGCAATTGAGCAAAAGTTAATGGCTTTGCCTTTTATTGAACAATGTCATGTTTTAGTTTTAGAGCAAGATGGTCGACAACGTTTAGCAAGTATTGTGGTTCTAAATTTACTAGGACGCACAGCGTTACATCAAAAAGGGAAAGCGAAATTTGTTGCTGAATTAAAAGCAACTTTAATCCATCAATTAGAGACAATTGCCATACCCAAACAATGGCGTTTTATAGCTAAACTTCCTAAAAATGCGCAATCTAAATTGAATAAGCACTATATGAAATCGTTATTTAATTCATTAACACTTCCTGTTGTTTTAGAAAAAAATGTTATAGAGAATGGTCATGAGTATCAATTAGAATTTATTCCAGAGTTGGAGTGTTTTAAAGGTCATTTTTCACAAAAGCCAATTTACCCAGGGGTAGGGCAAATTGCATTTATTCAACATTTTTCTAAAGAAAATTGGGCAGATTTGCAATGGTGTAATGGATATGAGCAATTAAAATTCCAAGACTTGATTCAGCCCTTTATGCAAGTCAATTTGTCTTTAAAACGTCTAGACCATAAAGTGTCTTTTGAACTTAAAACTGAAGATAAAATTTTGGCATCTGGACGGCTATTATTTGCTGTGCAATCTATATAAACAGGCGACTTAGAGATTACCTATGAAATATTGCTTTGTGATTCCTGTTTATAATCATCCCCATTATTTAAACGCGTTGGTTGAGCATTTAGAACATTATCAATTGCCTATTATTATGGTGAATGATGGTAGTGATGTCGAATGTAGTGATCTTTTGAGAAAAATTGCACAAGAGCATAGCTGTGTGGATTTAATTGAACATTCGCAAAATCTAGGTAAGGGACAGGCGGTTATTACAGGCATACAACATGCTTATAAACTTGGATTTAGCCACGCGATTCAATTGGATTCAGATGGTCAGCATCGTTGGGATGATATTTCAAAATTTTTAGAAGCATCTCAACAGAATCCTGAAGCAATGATTATTGGTCAACCTGAGTTTGATGATTCTGTTCCGAAAAAGCGCTTATATGGACGTTACGCTACGCACATTTGGGTTTGGATTAATACTTTATCTTTTGAGATTAAAGACAGTATGTGTGGGTTTAGAATTTATCCATTAGCATCGACAATTGATCTTTTAAATACTGCAAAGTTTCAGCTTCGAATGGGGTTTGATACTGAAATTTTAGTGCGATTAAAATGGAATAATGTTCCTTTTGTTAATGTACCAACCAAAGTGATTTATCCTGAAAATGGAATTTCACACTTTAATGCACTTAGAGATAATATTGGTATCAGTAAAGCGCATACACGCCTTTTCTTTGGGATGTTAATACGACTCCCTCAATTACTATCGCGTAAAGTAAAAGGGTCGTAATGTCTGCATTAAATACGGAAAAATGGAACAATATTAAAGAGCGTGGCGGTATGTTGCCATTGCTTATAATGTTGGCAATTTACCGATTTGGCGGTAGATGGTTATGCCGTTTTGTTTTGTATTTTATCATTTTGTGGTATTGGCTTTTTTCTAAAATTGCACGTGAAGCTTCTTTATTATATCTTTCGAATTTACATCAATTTGCACAAGAAAAATCTCCTTTTTCTAAAGCACCTTCTTTGAAAAATACCTACCATCATTTAATGGCTTTTGGCGAGTGTATTTTAGATAAAATTGAAGGTTGGTTAGGGCATATTCCTGAGCACCAATTAGAATTACATGGTCATGAGCATTTTCGAGAGCATTATCAAAAAGGTGCTATTTTATTGGTATCTCATTTTGGAAATATTGAATTATTACGTGCTGTTAAATCAGAGCATGTGCAAAAAGTAAATATTTTGGTTTATCAGAAACATGCGACTAAATTTAACCAATTTTTAAAAAAATTAAATAAAAATGTTGATGTAAATTTAATTGCTGTAGATGAGCTAGGTGTTGAAACAGCAATGATTCTTGAGGAAAAATTAGCTCAAGGTGAGTGGATTATTATTGCTGCAGATCGGACACCTGTTGAGTCAAATCGAGTACAACATATTTCATTTTTAGGTGAAATTGCAGCTTGGCCACAAGGTGCTTGGATTTTAGCTAATTTATTAAAAGCACCAGTTTTGGCTGTATTTTGTTATCGAAAAAAAGCAAAAATTCAAGTTCATATTCATTCTATTGCTGCGATTGTAAGTTTGCCAAGGCAAGGACGTTTAGAGGCAATGAAAGAATTTACACAAAAGTTTATAGCACTTTTGGAATATCACTGTATGCAAGAGCCGTATCAATGGTTCAATTTTTACAAATTTTGGAATAAATAAGAATGGAACACTTAATTATCGGTGAATTATCTTTAACGATAGAAGATGTGATTGCTGTTGCTCGTGGTGAACAAAGAGTAGAGCTCTCATCATCAAAAGAATGGGTTGAACTCATTCATAAAGGTGCTGCATTTTTAGATCAATTATTAGAAGAAGAAGGTGTGATCTATGGTGTGACAACAGGATATGGTGATTCTTGTTTAGTTAATATTCCAGCACATCAGGTACATGAACTTCCTTTACATCTTTCTCGTTTTCATGGCTGTGGGTTGGGAGAAAATCTCGATTTAGTCAGTGCACGAGCAGTTGTGATTACTCGTTTATGTTCTTTAGCTCGAGGTTATTCGGGCGTTTCATTTGAACTTTTGGAACGCTTGGTATGGATGCTCAATGAAAATGTAATACCAGTTATTCCATCTGAAGGTTCTGTTGGTGCAAGTGGTGATTTAACGCCTTTATCTTATATTGCAGGGGCGTTAGTAGGTGAGCGCGATGTGTACTACCAAGGAAAAATAGTTCCTATTGCAGATGTTTATGCTGAAAAAAATATGCAGGCTTTGATATTAAGACCAAAGGAAGGTTTGGCTTTAATGAATGGTACTGCAGTTATGACAGCGTTGGCTTGTTTAAATTATAAAAAAGCGGAACAAATTGCTTTAGCGAGTACTTATATTACGGCATTAAATGTATTGGCATTGGAAGGTAATGCGAGTCATTTTGACGAAGTTCTATTTGCACAAAAACCACATCAAGGGCAGCAGTATATTGCGCATCAATTACGTGATTGGTTGAATTATCAAGTTCAAACAGAACATCAAACTTCTCGTTTACAAGACCGTTATTCACTTCGTTGTGCACCACATATTATTGGGGTATTTGAAGACTCAAAAACATGGTTACGTCAATTTATTGAAAATGAATTGAACTCCAGTAATGATAATCCGTTGATCGATCCTATTCATTTACGAGTTTTACATGGTGGGCATTTTTATGGTGGTCATATTGCACAAGCCATGGATAGCTTAAAAATTATGATTGCCAATATTGCAGATTTAATGGATCGTCAATTGGCACAGCTTGTTGATTATAAAATGAATAATGGTCTGCCTCGTAATTTGACAGGATCAACAGCAGATCGATTACCGTTAAATCATGGGTTTAAAGCAGTGCAAATTGGGGTTTCTGCATGGACAGCAGAAGCACTAAAACAAACTGTTGCAGCTTCTATTTTTTCACGCTCAACCGAATGTCATAACCAAGATAAAGTAAGCATGGGAACAATTGCAGCACGAGATGCGAGTCGAGTGATTCTTTTAACTGAACAAGTGATTGCTGCTTTAAGTTGTGCCAGTGTACAAGCTGTAAAATTGAAAAATTTAAATTCACAATTAGGTCGAGTTTTAACAGCATTTCAACAATGGGTTCTTCAAAGCTTCAAGTATGTAGAGGAAGATCGACCATTACGAAAAGAGTTGCAGATGTTGGTCGATCGTTTTGAAAATCTAGAACTCATTCAAAGCTCAATTTTGACTGAGAATAAGGAATGATGATGCATGCTGATGTAATAATAGAAGTTCCATTTCATGATGTAGATACCATGGAGGTTGTTTGGCATGGGCATTATTTGAAATACTTTGAAATTGCGCGTTGTAAGCTGTTAGATCAGTTTGATTATAATTATAAGCAAATGCGTGATTCAGGTTATGCATGGCCAATTATTGAAAGTCATGTCCGTTATGCACATGGAATTTTGTTTGAACAAAAAATTCGTATACGTGCGACTTTAAAAGAATGGGAAAATCGCCTAAAAATTGAATATCAAATTTTTGATGCAAAATCTGGGAAGCGATTGACCAAAGGTTATACCACTCAAGTGGCTGTTGATATGCACACTAAAGAGATGTGTTATCAATCACCACAAATTCTGTTTGAGCGTTTAAATGCTTGGGCAGAGTTTAAGGCAGAGTAAAGATGAAGTATCAAAATTTATTTCGATCGACCATTTTAGCTTTAGCGAGCTCTATGGCAATAGTACCTATCATGTCGGTGCATGCTCAAAATGTAGAATTACAAAAGGTATTTCAGCAATTATCTGCAATGCCAGTGGTAAGAGCAAATTTTGAACAGCAAAAGAAATTAGCTTCTCTTAATAAAACTTATGTGTCTAAAGGAACTGTTTTATTTTCTAAAAATGCAGGTGTTTTGTGGCAAATACAAACACCAGTTAAAGCAGATTTAATTGTTACACCAAAGAAATTGATTCAAAAAACTCAGCGCACGTATAGCCAAATTGAAGTTGAAAAAACACCTTATGGCTCTGTTGCGACAATGTTTTTACAGCTTATGTCTGGAAATGAAACGGCTTTGGCAAAAAACTTTAATGTAGTTTCCGCAGAATATTCGCCAACTGCATGGAATGTTGTTTTAACGCCAAAAAGTAATTTATTTAAGAAGCTGTTTGATCGAGTTGATGCACAAGGTCAACGTTATGTAAATAAAATTGTGATTCAAGAAAAAGCAGGAAATAGCACTACAATTCGGTTTACGCAGCAAACATCACAACCTCAAACTTTAACGGCCAATGAGAATGAACTTTTCCAATTGGCAAAATAAAGCCACCGCAATTTGGCTCATTATACTTACAGTTACTGCATTAGTTTTAGGTGTAGCATGGCTAAAAAAAGAGATTCATATTGAATCTAATATTTTTGCATTATTACCAGAGACTCATCAGGATGAACGCCTTGAACAAGCTCAAAATTATGTAAGTGATCAACTTAATGATAAAATTTTTTTGCTGATTGATGCAGCAACGGATGAAAAACTTCAAGTTGCAACTCAGACATTAAAACAACAGGTAGATCAAAGTGGTTTATTTAATCCATTAAAACCTCAGTTTGATGGTGAAGCTTTTGCAAGAATGCTGTATCAACATAAAGTGGGTTTATTGACAGAAAGTGATCGTCAGTTATTACGTGATGGCGATTATGATGCATTGGCAGAGCAAAGTTTACTTCAGTTAATGAGTCCTGGAATGCCTGTAACGGCAGACTTATTAAACTCAGATCCGTTTTTATTTTTTCCAAGATATGTTGCAAACTTAGCTGCACTTAATACCCATAATATTGAGCTTGAAGATGGTTTTGCGACGTTAAAAGATGAGCAAGGAATTTCTCGCCTATTTGTTTTGGAGCTAAAGCAAAGTCCTTATAATATTGAATATCAAGAAAAAACGACTGTATTTATTGATCAAATTAATAAAAAAATGACAAATTTAGGTGTAAATCCACATTGGACAGGAACACTTTTATTTGCTCAGTTTGGAACAAATTCTGCTAAAAATGAAATTTCGACTATTGGTGTAGGTTCAACTCTCGGTATTTTATTACTCGTTTGGTTTGGCTTTCGTTCAGTACGTCCTATGTTGACGGAAATGATTGCTGTTAGCACAGGCTGTTTATTGGCATTTGCTGTGACATATTGGATTTTTGGTGAAATTCATTTAATGACCTTAGTTTTTGGCGCAAGCTTAATTGGTGTTTGTGTTGATTTCTCATTTTATTTTATGGCAATGCAGTCACAGCATCGTAATGTTGATGGATTTGCAGTACTTAAACCTGTGTTGCCAAGTTTATTTGTTGGTTTATTAACAACTTTAATGGCATATGTCGTTTTAAGTTTTACACCATTTCCAGGATTTAAACAGATTGCTGTGTTTTCAATGGTTGGTTTAACTGCTGCATGGATTACAAGCATTTTACTTTTACCAAGATTACCTGCATTAAACGCTGAACCTGCAATTCGAACCTTGGCATTTATTGGCAATATTCGGACTTATGTTCAATCCAAAAAAAACTTACGTTATGGATTAATTGCGGGAATTATAGTTGTTACGGGAAGCAGTTTATTCTTTTTGCAAAGTAATGATGACATACGTAATTTACAAAGTATGGATCAACACTTAAAACAAGAAGATCAATATATTCGTGAAAAATTTGCCCAACAGCAGGGAAGTGAATACTTTGTTGTACATGGGAAAAATTCAGCTGAATTATTGTTAAATGAACAAAAGCTTATTCAGCAATTACAGCAACTTCAAAGCGAAAATAAGCTTGCAGGTTTTCAGTCTTTAGCTCAATGGCTACCAAGTGAACAGACACAAAAAGAAAATATTCAACTATTAACACAAATTCCACGTGGAACATTAGCGTTTTATGCAGAAGCAATGCAGTTAGATGTAAATGATCTTCAAACTTGGCAAGTACAATTAAAGCAACAACCTATCTTCGATTTTAATGCTTTTTCAACGCATCCATTGGCATTTTTGCAAATCAATCCAACGACAAGATTGGTGATGTTGCAAAATATTCAAGATTTAAATGCTGTTGAAAAATTGCAAACCAATGAGATCAAGTTATTACGTCCTGTAAATCAATTATCTGAACTTTTCTCTGAACATCGCTTACATGCACAGTGGCTACTTGTTTCTGCACTTGTGATTTTAGCAGTGGGTTTAGGTGCACTATATGGACGAAGATCAATTTTGCCATTGGTTTTACCCGTAACAATGGCTTTAATGACAACCTTTGCTATTCAGGCATGGCTTGGTGTTGAAATTAATCTTTTTAGCATTATGGGAACATTTCTTATTATTGGTATTGGTGTTGATTACGCAATTTTTTATCGACATGGACATGATCATCCGCAAGTCGTTGGTATGGCTTTATTCTTATGTATGATGTCAACCTTTTTAGGTTTCGGGTTATTGGCTTTTAGCCAAACTTATGCCATTCATTGCTTTGGATTAACTGTTTTACTCGGGGTTGTTTTTGCTTTCGTTTATGCAACCTTGTTTACAACTTCTGATGAAAAACATATTGTTATTGAACAATATCAAACAAAAAATTAAACATAAGGCATACGGTTTATGAGCATTATACAACAAACGGATATTTTGATTATTGGGGCAGGACCTTCAGGTAGTTCAGCAGCCGCTTTATTAAAGAAAAAAGGCTATGACGTTACGATTATTGAAAAACAACATTTTCCACGGTTTTCAATTGGCGAGTCATTATTACCACAATCTATGGTTTTTCTTGAAGAAGCAGGGCTATTAGAGTGTGTTCGTGACCATGTTGATGAATTTGCATTCCAATATAAAAATGGCGCGGCTTTTTTAAAAGGAAAACAGCGTAGTTTTTATGATTTTAGAGAAAAATTTAGTGAAGGTCCTGGAACAACTTGGCAAGTTCGTCGTGCGCCATTTGACCATTTACTTGCATCTCAAGCTGAAAAAATGGGTGCAGAAATTCGCTTTGGGCATGAAGTTATTGCGGTTAATGTAGAAAGTCATCAGCCAATATTAACGGTTAAAAATGAACAAGATGAAATCTATCAAATTCAAGCAAAGTTTTTGCTTGATGCGAGTGGTTTTGGACGCATACTTCCTAAATTTTTAGATTTAGAAAGCCCATCTGATTTTCCAGTACGCCGTGCGGTATTTACTCATATTGAAGATGGGATTTTAGATGATCCTGATTTTGATCGTGAAAAAATCTTAATTACCGTACATGAAAAAGATCCACGTGCTTGGTATTGGCTAATTCCATTTGCAGATGGTCGATCATCTTTTGGTGTGGTTGCTGAACAAGACTTTTTTGAAAAACATGGTTTTGATCATAGTACAGAATATGATTTAGAGTCATTACTGAAACGAATTTTGGCAGATGATCCTGCACTTTCACATGTACTTCGAAATGCTCAATTTGATACGCCTGTAC
The DNA here is from genome assembly GCF_001307195.1 of Acinetobacter equi. Taxonomy (NCBI): domain Bacteria; kingdom Pseudomonadati; phylum Pseudomonadota; class Gammaproteobacteria; order Moraxellales; family Moraxellaceae; genus Acinetobacter; species Acinetobacter equi. Next base: position 1,361,857 of record NZ_CP012808.1, read on the forward strand.
GAACTTTAGTTGGCTATTCTGCTAACGTAAAACATCTTGCAGATCGTAATTATGCATTGCTTGGAAATGCAGGTGAGTTTTTAGATCCTGTATTTTCATCAGGTGTAACGATTGCATTAAAATCATCAAGTTTAGTTGTTCCTTTGGTAGAAAAGGTTCTACAAGGGGAAGAGGTAAATTGGATGGAAGAATATGAAAAACCACTTCGTAAAGGCATTCAAGTTTTCCGTGCTTATGTGGAAGCATGGTATTCGGGTGAATTTCAAGATGTTGTATTTTCTCAATATCAAGAAGAAAAAATTAGACTGATGATTTCTTCACTTTTAGCGGGTTATGCATGGGATGAAGAAAATCCAATTCATCGTAATGCGAAACAACGATTACATGTGATTTCACAATATTGCCAAGAGCAAATGCAGCGAGTAACTCAGGAAGATGTCACCTAAAATTCATTTGAAAATTGTTGGAATTTTATTGGCGAGCGCACTGCTATGCAGTGCGTGTCAAAGTTTTATACCTACTGCTCAAGGTTTGAAATCCACAGCTTGGGTGGATCAATCGTATTTACGCCAAGATCAAATTGAAGTTCAATGGAAAGATAAAAGTTTTAGCTTTTTATTGTATCAACAGCAGCAAGGTAAAAATTTAGACATGATTGCACTCAGTTTGACTGGTCAGCAATTATTTAAACTGTCATTTAATGGGGAAAAGGTGACAGTAGAGCAAAGAATTGATCAAATGAAGTTATTGCCATTTGAATATGTTGTACGAGATTTATTGTATGCAACTTATCCAAATTATTTAACAGAGGCAAAAATTGAACAACAAGATCAAATGAAAATGGTATTGATACAAAATCAAGCAGTATTAAAAATCACTCAACAAGAGAATGAAGTTGAGTTACAGAATATTCAGGTTCCATATTTAATGATGATTAGTCCAATTGATGCAGCTTTAGAAAGTGATGGTGTGCTGAATGCTCAATAAAATTGATTCCAATCAAACAGCAGTTGGTATTCAGTATGCTGTGGGATTATCTGCATTAGGTGAGAGTTCGGATCAAATTCGACAATCACTTACTATGCAATCTCAGACATTAACAGCAAGTAAAGACTATATTTTAGAGAAGCAAGTATGGGTAGGAGCATATCAATCAGCTTTAGTTGATAGTGTTCCAGATCATTTAAAGTATTTAGATTCAAGAAATTTACGTTTTGCATTGACGGCTTTGCAAAAAATTGAAGCACAAGTTAAAGCTTATACATCTCAGTTTGAGACACAGCGTTTAGCCATTGTTTTAGGAACATCAACATCTGGCATTTCAACCAATGAACCTTTAATTCAGCAACACTTTTTGAATCAGAGTACAAAATTAATTGGGCATGAAAAACAAGAAATGGGCAGTCTTGCTAAATCGATTCAATCTTATTTAGGTTGGAAAGGACCAGCTTATACAATTTCTACAGCATGTTCTTCGAGTGCAAAAGCGATGGCAGCAGGGCAACGATTAATTCATGCAGGATTAGCCGATGCTGTTTTGGTTGGTGGTGTCGATACTTTATGTAAACTTACTTTAAATGGTTTTAATAGCCTTGAAAGTTTATCTGATGATATTTGCCGACCATGTGGCTTTAAACGAGATGGTATTAATATTGGTGAAGCAGCTGCATTGTTTTTAATTTCAAAAGAAACTGCGCCTGTTATGCTTCTTTCCGCTGGTGAATCAATGGATGCTTGGCATATATCTGCGCCACATCCTGAAGGTCGAGGTGCGGCAGAGGCAATGCAAAAAGCTTTAGATACAGCTAACTTAAATGCTACAGATATTCATTATTTAAATTTGCATGGAACATCGACACCTCAAAATGATGCTATGGAAATTAATGCGGTAAGAACTGTATTTAAAGATTATGATGTTCCATTAAGCAGTACCAAACATAAAACTGGACATTGTTTAGGGGCAGCAGGTGCGATTGAAGCCTTAATTTGTCACCAAGTTTTATTAGATCAATCATGGTTGCCTTTACATCATGATGGCGTGATTGATCCTGATTTAGATGATCAAAATTATATTTTGACTTCAAATCATTCGCAGCCTATTCAATATGTCATGAGTAATTCATTTGCTTTTGGTGGAAGTAATATTAGTTTGATTTTTGGACTATCTAAATGATGGATGCACTGCAATTTATTCCACACGAAAAGCCGATGGTTTTTATTAACCATCTTATAGAAGCGAATGAAACTTCTGCTATTGCAGAATTAATCATTACATCTGATTTAATGTTTTGTGAACAACAAGGTTTACCCACTTGGACAAGTATTGAATTGATGGCGCAAACGGTCAGTGCATATGCAGGTCATCGAGCTAAAGAAACAGGTGGAAAACCTAAAATTGGATTTTTATTAGGTACAAGAAAGTTAACTTTTCCCATTCCTTTTTTTGAATTGGGTGAAACAGTTAAAATTCATGTAGAACAAAATTATGTTCATGAAGGATTGGGGCAATTTAGTTGTCAAATTGAATATCAAACCTACGTATTCAACGCGATGATTAATGTATTTGAACCAAATGATGAAATGGAATGATTAGAGAATCACTGTGAATAAAAGAATTTTAGTAACGGGTTCAAGCCGTGGTATTGGAAAAGCGATTGCTTTGGAACTAGCAAAATCAGGTTTTGATGTAACTGTTCATGCAAGATCAAGACAACAAGAAGCAGAGCAGGTATGCGAAGAAATACGAATGCTTGGACGTGAAAGTCATGTTCTTATGTTCGATGTGAATGACCGTGAATTAATTATTCAGCATCTTGAAAATGATATAGCTCAATTTGGGGCTTTTTATGGTGTTGTTTTAAATGCAGGTTTAACACGTGATGGAGCTTTTCCTGCATTAACAGATGATGATTGGGATGATGTGATTTCAACGTCATTAAACGGATTTTATAATGTTTTAAAACCATTAATGATGCCAATGATTCGCATGAAAAAGGGAGGGCGTATTGTCACGCTTTCTTCAGTGTCGGGCGTAATGGGAAATCGTGGGCAGGTCAATTATAGCGCAGCTAAAGCAGGCTTAATTGGTGCAACTAAGGCACTTGCTTTGGAGCTTGCAAAGCGAAAAATTACGGTTAATTGTGTCGCACCGGGTTTGATTGAAACAGAAATGGTGACAGAAGAAGTCAAAGAACACGCATTAAAAATGATTCCAATGCAACGCATGGGGCAAGTTGAAGAAGTTGCAAAAGTGGTAAGATTTTTATGTAGTGATGATGCAAGTTATATCACCCGCCAAGTGATTTCAGTCAATGGAGGGCTGATTTAATGAAACGTGTTGTCGTTACAGGAATGTCAGGAATCACATCATTAGGTGAAACGGCAGATCAAATTTTTGAACAGTTTAAATTAGGAAAAAGTGGCATTCGTTATATGTCAGATTGGGCTGTTTATACCGATTTACGAAGTAAATTGGGTGCTCCTGTGAGTTCATTTACCATTCCAAAGCATTTTAACCGTAAAGTGACACGTGGAATGGGACGTGTTGCTTTAATGTCTGTTATTAGTGCAGAAAAAGCATTAGAAAATGCAGGATTGTTAAATCATCCAATCCTTTCAAGTGGTGAGGCGGGTGTTGCTTATGGTTCATCTGCTGGTAGTGTAGATGCGGTTAAAGAGTTTGGTGCAATGCTACTCGATAACAATATGAATCAGCTAAATGCAACGACTTATATTCGAATGATGTCGCATACCAGTGCTGTGAATATGACGGTTTATTTTGGTTTAAAAGGGCTGACATTACCAACTTCTAGTGCATGTACATCAGGCTCAATGGCAATTGGTCAGGCATATGAAGCAATTAAATATGGCAAGCAAACATTAATGATTGCAGGTGGTGCAGAAGAAATTAGTGCAGCAGGATCAGCGGTGTTTGATGTGCTGCTCGCAACAAGTGTGCAAAATGATCATCCTGAAAAAACACCACGACCATTTGATAAAGCACGAGATGGTTTAGTGATTGGTGAAGGTGCAGGTACGTTAATTTTAGAAGAATACGAACATGCTATTGCACGAGGTGCAACTATTTATGCAGAAATTATCGGTTATGGTAGTAATACTGATGGTCAGCATGTAACGCGTCCAAACTCAGAAACAATGGGGCGTTGTATGGAATTAGCATTAAAAGATGCCAATATTTCCATTGATGAAATTGGCTATGTAAATGCACATGGGACTTCTACAGATCAAGGTGATATTGCTGAAACACAAGCAACTGCTTTTATTTTAGGTAAAAAGCCGATTAGCTCTTTGAAAAGTTATTTTGGACATACATTAGGTGCTTGTGGTGCTATTGAAGCATGGCTTGGTATAGAAATGTTATTGCGCCAACAGTTTATTCCTACACTAAACTTAGATGAAATTGATCCTGCATGTGGTGATTTAGATTATATTGTAGGACAATCTCGTGAGATTAAAACAGATGTGATGATGAGTAATAATTTTGCCTTTGGTGGAATTAATACATCGCTCTTGTTTAAAAAAATGATGTAAAAGTGAAGGTTAACAAAAACGTATACTTCGCTGCTTTATAGCGTTAAGACATATAAAACCAAGGGGTTAAGGGAATAAAATGATGTTTATTCAAAAAGTTTCACTATTTGTTGCATTATCTATGGGTGGAATTGTTACTGCACAAGCAGCAGATAAGATGCACGATTATAATTTTCAAGATGCTGTAAGCCGAGCTGTAGCAGATGGAACTTTAGATGGCTCAGTTAAATTTTATTTAGCAGGTACGAAATCTGGCGGTAAAATGATTGAGCAAGGGGCAGTTACAAATAAAAAAACCAATGGTTTTGCAAAATCAGCTGAATCATCTTGTGATCATGTATTACGTTCAGCATTAATTCAATTGCAAAACACAGCAAAGGAAAAAGGTGCAAATGCAGTAACGAATATTGTCAGTTATTACAAAGCCAAAGAAACCAAAAGCACAACGACTTATCAATGTGCTAAAGGAACGGCACTTGCTGGTGTTGCTTTAAAAGGTGATTTAGTTAAATTTTAAAGTTTAACTATTTAAAAAATAAAAAGACTTCTTTCATGATGCGATATGGGGAAGTCTTTTTTATATTGAGTTGGATGAAAGGAGAAAACAGCAGATGATGACCATTTTTACTTATCCTCTAGCTCAAGTTTTGTTGAAAAATAAAACAGACTTTACTGATATTCGAAGTTTTAATTTGTATAAAAAAAATGAAATTTATCAACTAAGAAATAAGCATTTGAGCCAAATTTTAAATAAAGAAATTTTAAATGAAGATTTCAGTGTAACAGAGTGGGGGAAACCATATTTAACTCACGATGAAGAATTAGCTTTTAATCATACGCATAGTCAAAATAATTATGCTTTAGCAATCAGTCAAAGTTATGCCGATATTGGTATTGATGTTGAAGATTTAACACGTCAAGTTCGTTATGAGGCATTGGCTAAACATGCATTTCATCCGAATGAATTATATGTATGGCAATTATCTGATTATTCAAAAGAATATTGGTTTAAAGTTTGGACGACAAAAGAGGCTGTTTTAAAAGCATCTGGATTAGGTATTCGTATCAGTTTAAATGAATTAGATACACAGGTATCTTTAGAGCAGAATATGGGTCAATGTCATCATGCTGCGATAGGTACATTGCAATATCAAAATTTTTTATTCAATAACATGATGCTAACTGTTGCATGGGTAAAGTGCGAAAGTGAATCTGAAAAAAAATGGCCAAATATTGAAATTGTTTCACATTAAAAAAGCCCATCCGAAGATGAGCTTTATTTGGTTTTAAATTGGTTTATTGAACTTCTTCTTCATCAAATTCAGGTTTAACTTGAACAATAAAGTCTTGGCGGTTTAGACCACGCCATAAAGCGAAAGCTGTACCAATGTAGATAGATGAATATGTACCAACAAAAACACCAATACACATTGCAACAGAGAACCATTTAAGACCATCGCCACCTAAGAACATCATTGCAAGTACAACGAGTAAAAGTGTCATAGATGTATGGATGGTACGACGTAAGGTTTCAGTTAAAGCAATGTTGACAATTTCCAGCGGTGTTGCGCCACGAATCTTACGGAAGTTTTCACGAATACGGTCAGATACAACGATGTTATCGTTTAATGAGAAACCAATAATCGCAAGTAATGCCGCTAATACTGTTAAATCAAATGGCCATTGCATCATTGCAAACACACCTAGTGTCACAATGATATCGTGGAATAATGATAAAACAGCCCCCATCGCAAGTTTAAACTCAAAGCGAATAGTGACATAAACCAACATAAGAATAAGTGCTAATGCAACAGCACCAGCCGAACGTAGATAAAGTTCATTACCTACTTGTCCGCCAACCATATCTACTTTATTTACTTCAACTGTGTTATTTGGCAATTGCACAGCAGTGTTAATAATTTGAGTAAGGTTTTCAACTTCCATGCCTTCTTGAACAGGCATACGTACCATAAGATCTTGGTTAGATCCTAAAGTTTGTACGACAGGATCATGGAAACCTGCTTGAGTCAGCGCATTAACAACTTGATTAGATTGAACGGGTTGGCTGTAGTTTAACTCGGCAGAAATACCACCAGTAAAGTCTAAGCCTAAGTTTAATCCTTTGGTTGCAATAAAGAAGATACTTGCGATGGTTAAAACGATAGAAAGCAAAGCCGCAGGCAGAGCAATCTTCATAAATGGAATCACGCGTTCTTCTTCAGGGCGTCCGTATTGTTTTGAATCGAGTTGAGTATTTTCAGTCATTTTTGATCTCCTTAAATGCTCAACTTTTTCAAGTTACGACGTTTACCATAAATAATTTGTACGATTGCACGAGTTACTGTAATTGCAGTAAACATAGAACAAACAATACCAATCATTAACGTTACCGCAAAGCCTTTAATAGGACCTGTACCGATAGCGAATAAGATAAATGCAACTAAGAAAGTTGTTAAGTTTGAGTCAAAAATGGTGTTATATGCACGATCATAACCCGCCACAATGGCTTGTTTTGGAGATGCACCCCATTTCATTTCTTCTCGTATACGCTCACATATGAGTACGTTGGCGTCGACGGCCATACCAATGGTAATTACGATACCTGCAATACCAGGTAATGTAAGTGATGCACCAATCCAAGACATGACTGTTAAAATCATGGCTAAGTTAAAGACAAGCGCAAAGTTGGCAATGATACCGAATAGACGGAAGAATACCACCATCCAAATCGCAACGAGTAAGAAGCCAATTTGAGTTGACAATACACCTTTATCAATGTTTTCTTGACCAAGGCTAGGGCCAATTACACGTTCTTCAACAAAGTACATTGGCGCAGCTAAAGCACCAGCACGAAGCATTAATGCAAGTTCAGCAGCTTCTTGAGGAGAGCTTAGACCTGTAATACGGAATTGTGATCCTAATACAGCTTGAACCGTTGCAGCATTAATAATGACAGATTCTGTATATGGTGTACGAACTTCAGTTTGAACACCTGTTTCTGGATCTTGTACGTAGTTAATTTTTTGTTTATTTTCAATAAACAAAACAGCCATACGTTTGCCCACAGCATTTCGTGTAGCATCTGCCATAAGCTTACCGCCAGCAGAATCCAAAGTAATATTTACTTCAGCGCCACCAGTATCTTGGCTAAAGCCACTAGATGCATTTTGAACACGTTCACCTGTTAAAATACGGTTACGGTTTAACAATAGTTGACGACCGCTGTCTAAAGACTCGTAAGCAAAAGCTTCTGTTCCTGGAGGAACAGCACCTTGTACTTGACCTGTGTAAGGATCAATTGTTTGATCATTTAAGTCAGATACTAAACGGAATTCTAAGTTCGCTGTACGACCTAAAACACGTTTTGCTTCAGCTGTATCTTGAACACCAGGTAATTCAACAACAATACGATTGCTACCTTGAGTTTGAACTAACGCTTCAGCAACACCTAATTCATTGATACGATTACGTAAAGTTGTTAAGTTTTGGTTGACAGCATAAGATTCAATTTCTTGCTTACGTGCTGGTGTATACGCTAAACGTAATGTTGCACCTTCAGGAGTTGCAACAGCTTGCTGAGTATATTCATTGCCATTACGACGCAAGAAATCCATAGCCGCTTCACGATCTGATGTATTCGCGAATTGAACGTTAATCGTATTGTTGTTTAAAGATAAACTATTAAATTTAATTTTATTATCGCGGAATTGACGACGAAGATCCGTAGTGGATGTTTCCATACGTTGTGCAATTGCTTTATCCATATCCACTTCAAGTAAGAAGTGAACACCACCACGTAAGTCGAGGCCGAGTTTCATTGGTTTAGCACCAATTTTTTGTAGCCATTCTGGAGTGGTTGGAGCTAAGTTAAGAGCAACAACATAGTCATCACCTAAACCACGACGTAATGCTTCCTTCGCTTTTAATTGTGCTTCTGAACTATCAACACGCAAAAGTGCGGCATTATTGGTAAAGGTATTATCGTGACTAGCAATTTTTTCGCTTTTTAAAATTTGCTCTGCTTTTTGTAAGATGCTTTGATCAATTTGAGTACCAGCTTTGGCACCGGAAATTTGAACAGCAGGTTCATCTGGATACAAACTTGGCAGGGCATATAAAGTACTTATCACTAAAACAACAATGATAAGTAGATATTTCCATGCTGGGTAACGCATTTATTTTCTTCTTAAAATGAAAGTAGCCGTGCCAAAAGCACGACTATTTTTTGATTAAAGACTATTGAGAGTACCTTCTGGTAAAACTGAAACAACACTTGCGCGTTGAACTTTCACTTCTACACCACGACTTAACTCAACAACTGCAAAATCACCTTCAATTTTAGTGATTTTCCCCATTAAACCACCAGCAAAAACAACTTCACTACCAACACCTAGGCTTTCAATTAAAGAGCGATGTTCTTTTGCGCGTTTTGATTGAGGACGCCAGATTAAAAAGTAGAAAATTGCAACAAAAACAGCAATCATTAATACGTTAGCCATTAGGCCAGGTTGTTGTGCTGTTTCACCAGCTGCATGAGCAGTAGCAATAAAAAGGCTCATTTGATCTTCCTAAATAAAAATTAGTAATTAACTATATGATTCATAAATTGGTTGAATAGCAATTTACATGGTCTTTAAGCTCAGCGCAAATGCTGAACGATATTATTGTGGGCATGGAGGGACTTCTAAGCCACGACGTTTATAAAAGTCTTCCACAAATGCATCGAAAGTTCCGTTATCTAATGCATTTCGAATATCTTCAGTAAAGCGTTGGTAATAACGAAGATTGTGAATAGTGCCTAACATTGAACCTAGCATTTCACCGCATTTTTCTAAATGGAATAAATAGGCACGTGTAAAGTTTTGACAGGTATAACAATCACAATGTGGATCAAGAGGGCTTTGATCATGACGATATTTTGCATTACGAATACGAACTAAACCATCCGTAACAAAATAATGACCATTACGGGCATTACGAGATGGCATTACGCAGTCAAACATATCTACGCCACGACGAATACCTTCAACAATATCTTCAGGTTTACCAACGCCCATTAAATAGCGTGGTTTATCTTCAGGCATTTTTGCAGGAAGGTAATCTAAGACTTTGATCATTTCTTCTTTAGGTTCACCTACAGATAAACCACCGATGGCATAACCATCAAAGCCAATTTCGAGTAATCCATTTAAAGATTCATCACGTAAATCTTCATACATACCACCTTGGATAATCCCAAATAGTGCATTGGTATTTTTTAATTCATCATGATGTTGAGTCTTACAACGTTTTGCCCAACGCAAAGAAAGCTGCAATGATTTTTGTGCTTCTTCATGTGTTGCAGGATACGGTGTACATTCATCAAAAATCATCACAATGTCTGAATTCAATGTATGTTGAATATCCATTGAAATTTCAGGAGAAAGGAATACTTTTGAACCGTCAATAGGAGAACGGAAGGTAACACCTTCTTCTTTAATTTTACGCATTGCACCAAGGCTGAAAACTTGGAAGCCGCCTGAGTCAGTTAAAATAGGCTTATTCCATTTCATAAATTCATGGAGGCCACCATGTTCTTTAATGACTTCTAAACCTGGGCGTAAGTAAAGATGAAATGTGTTGCCTAAAATAATTTGGGCTTTAATTTCTTCAATATCGCGTGGAAGCATACCTTTTACAGTACCGTATGTTCCAACTGGCATAAATACAGGTGTTTCAACTACACCATGTGCAAGGGTTAAACGACCACGTCGAGCACGACCCGACTGACCTAGTTTTTCAAACTTCATAAAAAATCCGAAATCGAGGCGAAAAAACAGTTCGCTGATTGTTAATGCTAAAAGTTCTCTATTTTCCTTGATTATGGCTTTAAAGGCTAGCTTTAAACTGTTTTAAAGCTGTAATTCTTAAAATAAATAATGAATAAAATATGAAAGATAAGACATGTTTTTTCATTGAATAATGCTACAAAATGCAGAGGTTAATGTAATTTGTAGCAGATCAAAATTAGTTATTATTCAGATGAAGATGATTTTCTAAAACGTGTAAAAAAGTAGCCAACAATTATTAGAATCAGAATATACATTCCAAATTTATTCCAAAAATTGCGTTGCATTTTATCTTCTTGAAATTCTGGTTTAGACTTTAAATATTCTGTGACAACTTCTGGCAATTCATAATAGGTATCTTTTTCACTTGGATTAATTCCGACAAGTGAGCAATCCCAAATTCTAAAATCTGCCCATAATATGCCAAAGTGACTACATTTATACCCAACTTGAAAGTTTTTAAAATCTTCATCTTGTTCTATAATTTCTTGAGGAAATGCTGCTACAGGAAACATTTCATCTCCTGTATTGATAATAAAAAATCCTTTTGCTTGAGCTGTGTTATGCAATAAAAAAGTAATGCATAAAATAAAAAATATCTTATTAATCATTTGGATAATCCTGTTTTTATTAATTTTTAATATAGCGAATATGGTTATATCTATCTGGGTATTATATATACAAATTTGAAGTAATAAATAGGGCTTATTATTTAATAATTTGAAATATTTTTTTTAATTAAATTATAATATTAAGCCTAAAGGATCAGAATTTATTCTTTAGGCTTAAAGGCTTTTACATCATTATTTTGCTTGATTATCTATTAGCATTGCATCTCCATAACTAAAGAAACGATATTTTTCAGTCACTGCATGATTGTAGGCATTTAAAATATTGTCACGATTCGATAAAGCAGAAACAAGCATCAAAAGTGTTGATTCTGGTAAGTGGAAGTTGGTAATTAAACGATCAACCACTTTAAATTCATAACCAGGATAAATAAAGATTTGTGTATCACCAGTCCAGCCTTTAAGTTCACCACCATTGGCTTGAGCAGCACTTTCAGTGGCACGTGTTGCAGTCGTACCTACAGCAATGACTCTATTCCCACGTGCTTTAGTTTCTTTAATGAGTTGCATTGAGGCATCTGAAACATCACACCATTCGCTATGCATAATATGATTTTCAATATCATTTGTACGAACAGGAAGGAAGGTGCCAGCACCAACATGTAATGTAACAAAGGTTTTATTAATACCTTTTTCTTCTAATTTTTTAAGTAAGACTTCATCAAAATGTAGACTTGCTGTAGGAGCTGCAACACTAGCTAATTTCGTAGGATCATTGAATACGGTCTGATAACGTTCAGTGTCAATATCTTCAGCTTCACGATTAAAATATGGTGGAATAGGGAGGCTACCATATTGATCAAGTACATCTAAAATAGGCTGTGAAAACTCAACAATAAATAAATTTTCGTGACGTCCTTGAACAGTAACTTTTACTTGATCTTCACCAATAAAAAGTTCAGCACCAGGTTTTGGTGAATTGCTCGCTTTAATATGACAATGAGCAATAAACTTATCTTGCATTCGTTCTACGAGTACTTCAACAGCACCACCCGTTGCTCTTTTTCCTTTAAGGCGAGCTTTCATTACTTTTGTATCATTGAGAACAAGTAAGTCACCTGGTGAAAGTAAATCTAAAATATCAGTGAACTGATGGTCATGATATGTACCATTTGCATCTAAATGCAAAAGTCTAGATGCACTACGAGTTTTTAAAGGATAGCGAGCAATAAGCTCATCAGGAAGATCAAAATTAAAATCTGAAAGTTGCATGATAACGCGCGTAAATAACTGAGATTTGGAAATACCACGTAGTATATGCCTTTTTAAACAAAGTAGATGGATTTGTTTATTGTTAAGGCAAAAAAAAATAAAATGATTTAAAAATAGACAAATGTGGGGAGCTAGGATTGACAACAGCTCTAAACAGTTTAATATACGCCTCAACACCTTCCCGAGGTGGTGAAATTGGTAGACGCGGCGGACTCAAAATCCGCTGTCAGAGATGACGTGTCGGTTCGAGTCCGACCCTCGGGACCAAGATTAAAAAAAACCCAAGCATATTAAGTCTTGGGTTTTTTTATGCCTAAAATTCAGAATAAAAATCTTATAAAAGATAAATGAATATTCTCTCATATAAAAAGTTGTTTTTATTATTCCTATTCTTTTTGTATATTTTTGTATATAAATTCAATGAATTTATATTTTTACTAAAAGTATAGAATAGTTTTGTAAATCATGTGATTTTTAAAAGATGAAATACAACTTAAAGTGATGCTTAAAATCTGAAAGCTTTACATGCTTGTGTTTCTGTGTGGTTATGTTGATTTTGTTGGCGTGATTGATTTGATTTATAGTGATTAAATTAGATGATTGTATTTGATTTATATTTTAAATATTTAGGAAAAACAAAAAAATATTTTTAATAAAAGTTAAACAATAGGTCAATATACTTTCATTGTTAGTGTTGAGTCATGTGTTTTTTTTTGTTAAATTTTAATGTAATTTTACAATGTAAACACCCTGTATATTCTGCATTAAAAAACGAGGGCGTTATGAAATTAGAATTACTTGAAATTGGCGCAGAAACAGAGCAATTAGGGGTATGCGAGCGTTCGTTATTATTGGGGGTGCATTCTCAAGATAATCGTATTGCAGACTTTCTAAAATTTGCGTGTGAAATTCTGGGGGCAGATAAAGGATTTTGGGTCTTTGAAAGTGAGCCATATGGGTGGCATTTTTCAGAAGATGCGTGTCATGCTTTTACAACACATTCTCAAAAAGGCTTTAGTGATTTTTTTCTAGATCAACAATATATTGATATTTCTCATCCAAACTATCAAACAACATCTGTTTTTTTAAGAACATTAGGCATAGAACATCAGCGTTTTATCGCTATTGATTTGAAAAATGAAGGTGAAACAGTTGGATATGCTGTTTTTTTTGATGATAAAAGTGAACCTTATGTTCATCGGAAATTGAATGCCATCATTGGATTTGTTCAAAGCTTATTAAGTATTTTGAGTTTACAAAAAGAAAATGCATTACTCAAAGAAATCTATGAGCAAGAATCTGCTTTAAACTTTAGTAAAACAAAATTTTTTCAAGTGATTGCACATGATTTAAGAGCACCATTTCATGGTTTATTAGGGTTTTCAGAAGTTCTAGCACGAGAGCGAGAAGAGTTAGATGATGGACATATAGAAGAAATTGCAAATTATCTTTTTGATACAGCTCAGTCAACTTATAATCTATTAGAAAGCTTGTTAAATTGGGCAATGGCTGAGGGTGGGCGTTTTGTTTGTCATCCAATCAATTTTGATTTAGCACAAACTGGTCAGATTGTCGTGAATGTATTAGGCGGATTTGCAGTTAAGAAAAATATTAAATTAATTAATGATATTCAAGAAAATACAAAAGTTTATGCAGATATTAATATGATTACATCTGTCATTCAAAATTTGGTATCAAATGCTTTGAAGTTTACTCCAATTGATGGTTCTGGAAAGGTTATTTTACGAACTGAGCAGGATGATGAACAAGTCTATGTTTATATTCATGATACAGGTCTTGGAATGTCACAGTTACAAATTTCTACCCTCTTTGAACCTAAAATAACTTTCAGTGTTCATGGTACAAGTGGGGAAAAGGGGGCTGGTCTTGGGTTAGTTTTATGCAAGAGGTTTGTTGATTTAAATTTGGGTTCAATTTCAGTTATATCTAAGGAAGGTGAAGGAACTATCTTTAAAGTTGGCTTACCTAAGGAAAAAAGTCTACATAAAAGTAGTTGAGTGGATTTAAAGATTCAAGGTCGCAGTAATATTTTTTTCCACAAGTTTAAATTGAGCTGTTATAACTAGGGAAATAATCAAAATGTCATGCTTTAGGCGTTGAAAATGAATTTAGACCATTTGCATAAAACTTTAGTTGCTAGTCAATATGCTGAACAAGTACTAGAAAAGCATAAATCTTTATTAGAGCAAGATTACCAACGAGACCAATTTTTTAGCTCATTAAGTAAAACAGATTTAAAAGAAATAATTACATCTGAAGTGGCTCATATTACAGATGAAATGCAATGGATGAGTGCTATTCGAATTCTAAGAGCACGTCTCATGTTTCGCTGGATTTGGCAGGATTCGAATCAATTGACGAATGTGATTCAGTTGACGCAAGAATTATCTGACTTTGCAGATTTAGCTGTAAGCGCAGCAAAAGAGTTTGCTTATCGACCATTGGTTGCTAAATATGGTGAGCCTATTGGTTATGGTGGGAAAGTACAGGATTTAATTGTGATTGCTATGGGGAAGCATGGTGCACAAGAACTTAATTTATCAAGTGATATAGATTTAATATTTGCCTTTGATGAACAAGGTGAAACCAATGGTCGTAAGTGTATTGATGTTCAACAATTTTGTATTTTTTGGGGACAAAAATTAATTTACTTATTGGATCATATTACAGCAGATGGTTTTGTTTTTCGTGTAGATATGCGTTTACGTCCTTGGGGAGATGGATCAGCTCTAGCAATTAGTCATGGTGCTTTAGAAAAGTATTTAAGTCAGCATGGTCGTGAGTGGGAGCGTTATGCTTGGATCAAAGCTCGTATTGTGACGGGTGGAAAAGAAGGGCAAGAATTATTACAAATGACACGTCCATTTGTATTTAGAAAATATGTCGATTACACCGCTTTTGAAGCTATGCGTGAAATGAAAGCGATGATTGAGAGAGAGGTTCTACGCCGTAATATTGAAGATGATATTAAGTTAGGCGCAGGTGGTATTCGCGAAGTTGAATTTATTGTTCAAGTGTTTCAGCTTATTTATGGTGGTTCAAAGTTAGAGTTACAAGATCGTAAATGTTTGGTGAGCTTGCATCATTTGGGTGAAGCTGAATTATTAGACCAAAAAGCAGTGATTGAATTAGAAGATGCTTATTTATTTTTACGACGTATTGAACATGCTATTCAGGCTTTAAATGATCAACAGACTCAGTCTTTACCTACTGAGCCAGATTTACGTCAAAGAATGATTGATACATTAGGGTATTCTTCATGGGAAGCATTTTTAGATGTTTTAAATGATAAAAGAGCAAAAGTAACTTATCAATTTGAGCATTTAATTAAGGAAAAGGAAGCAGATCCTTTAATCGAAAGTTTTTCTCAATTAGAAAAACAATTAAATGAAATTTTAGATGAAAATGCAAAAAACTTAGTCTATGAATTTTGGCATGGACATGCATTAAAAAAATTACCTGCCAAAGCCGTTCAGCGGTTAAAAATGTTTTGGCCACATTTAATTGAAGCAATTTTACAATCAGATAAACCGCAAACAGCTTTAGTTCGCTTAATGCCTTTGGTTGAGTCGGTAATGCGAAGAACTGTTTATTTGGTTATGCTGATTGAAAGCAAAGGTGCATTACAACGATTAGTCAAAATGGCAACAGTAAGTCCTTGGATTTGTGAGGAACTTACTCATTATCCAGTGCTGCTTGATGAATTCTTGTCGATGGATTTTGAATTACCTAAACGACAAGATTTGGAAGATTCATTACGTCAACAATTATTACGTATTGAAATTGATCAGGTAGAAGATCAGTTACGTGTACTCCGTTTATTTAAAAAATCGAATGTACTGACGGTTGCTGCAAGTGATGTTTTAGCAGAAAGCCCGTTAATGAAAGTTTCTGATGCGTTGACGGATATTGCTGAAGTTTCAGTTCAGGCAGCATTACATTTAGCTTATGAAATGACTGCAAAAAAACATGGCTTTCCATTAGATGCAGATGGTCTAAGATGCTCTTTAGATCATACGGCTTTTACTGTTATTGGTTATGGGAAAGTGGGGGGGATTGAACTAGGATACGGTTCAGATTTAGATCTCGTGTTTATTCATTATATGGATGAGCAAGCCGATACAGATGGTCAAAAGCAAATTAGTGGATTTGAATTTGCAATGCGTGTTGCTCAAAAATTTATGTCTTTAATGACGACACAAACTTTAGATGGTCGTGTCTATGAAATTGACACACGTTTAAGACCATCAGGTGAAGCTGGATTATTGGTAACGAGTCTAAAAGCATTTGAACAATATCAATTAAAAAGTGCATGGATGTGGGAGCATCAAGCATTAGTTCGAGCAAGACCAATTGCTGGTGAGCAAAGTTTACGCCAGAAATTTGAAGAATTACGCTGTAGTATTTTGACTTTAACAAGAGATGAAAAATTTGTTCGAGAAGAAGTCTTAAAAATGCGTCAAAAAATGAAAGATCACCTCGGTTCATCGAAAGAACAGAAAAAAGAGGGAATTTTTCATTTAAAACAGGATGCAGGTGGTATCGTTGATATCGAATTTATGGCACAGTATGCAGTATTGGCATGGAGTGGGTCGAATCCTGATCTCGCCCATTACTCCGACAACGTACGAATCCTTGAGGATGCCGCAAAAGCAAATTGCTTATCAAGCAGCGACGCGACAGCATTGATTCAAGCTTATCTTAGTGAACGAGCCGAGAGCCACCGTTTAGCCCTTGCAAATCAATCCATGCAAGTGACTGCTTCGGACTGGCACGATACCCGAGAGGTCGTTTGCAAGTTATGGCAAAGATTAATAGATCCAAGTGCAATGTTTGCCTTGGATAGAAATGACTGTGTATAAAAAATTGGAGTTTAGGTCATGAATTTGGCTGATCGTGATGGTTTTATTTGGCAAGATGGACAATTAGTTGATTGGCGTGAGGCTAAAACTCACGTATTAACACATACTTTACACTATAGTATGGGTGTGTTTGAGGGTGTCCGTGCTTACGAAACTCCGAATGGAACGGCGATTTTCCGTTTAAAAGAACATACAAAACGTTTATTAAATTCTGCAAAAATTTATCAAATGAAAGTTCCATTTGATCATGCAGCATTAGAACAAGCGCAAATCGATGTTGTACGTGAAAATAAATTAGCATCTTGCTATTTACGTCCAATTATTTTCATTGGTTCAGAAAAATTAGGTATTGCGGCTACTGACAATACTATTCATGCAGTTGTTGCTGCATGGAGCTGGGGTGCTTACCTTGGTGAAGAGGCAATGGCAAAGGGTATTCGTGTTAAAACCTCTTCATTTACACACCATCATCCAAATGTGACGATGTGTAAAGCGAAAGCATCTGGTAACTACACTTTATCTATTCTTGCACACCAAGAAGTTGCGCATGCAGGTTATGATGAAGCAATGTTATTAGACCCACAAGGTTATGTGTGCCAAGGTTCGGGCGAAAACGTATTCTTAGTACGTGATGGTGTAATTCATACTCCAGATATCGCTGGTGGTGCGCTTGATGGTATTACACGTCAAACGATTATCACAATTGCCAAAGATCTTGGTTATGAAGTGGTTGAACGCCGTATTACTCGTGATGAATTCTACATTGCAGATGAAGCATTCTTTACAGGTACTGCTGCGGAAGTAACACCAATTCGTGAATATGATGATCGTCAAATTGGTGAAGGTGTTCGTGGTCCAATCACGACAGCAATTCAAAAAGCTTATTTTGATGCTGTTCAGGGTAAAGATCCGAAATATGCTCACTGGTTAACTTATGTAAAATAAGTTTTTCCTAAGAAAAAAGCATTGCTTCTCGCAATGCTTTTTTTATGGGCTTTAATGAGTAAACTAATTTTTTATAACTATAAGTCTTTCTCGTCAATTACTTTGATGTCATATGCTTTATATTCTTTACCTACCCATTGCATATGATGTGGATCATCATTACGTTTGTAGCCATTGCGCTCAAGTTCATCAGCAATAATACGCCAAGTTTCAAAGCTTACGTGTTTATCTTCACCTTCCAAATTAACTTCTTTATCTTTGACAAAATAGGTGAGATAGCCATGTAAAGACTTTTCATTTATTGAAATTTTAGGATAAATTTCTCTAAATATAGTCGATGTCGCTTTGTGATCTTTATGGTCACCAGGGTTACGATCATAACTTTCATCCATAATATAAAATGAAGAACTGATTGCACCTTGATTTTCATGTTCAATTAATTCTAACAATGAATTTTGGATATCTTGTTTTGTATAAGCTTGATGATGAGCTAAATCATAAATTTTTTCGCTTGTCTGATTAAGTAAATCATCTAAAGATGTTGTTTTATCGGCATCTGTTAAACGAAAGTTATATAAAACAATGGAAGAACCTAAAGTAATTTTAGTAATTTTTCTTTGATTGATGCTAATTTCACTTTCAATTGCTGGATCTCGATTATTATTCCAATATGAAATAGAAAGTGTATGTGCTTGTTCTCGTGCTTTCCACCATGTGATTTCTCGGAAAATCTTTTTACGATTTTTTCTATTTGCATCTCCAGCAGAAAGAACAATGAAGATTTTTTTTGTATTGGGTTGTTCTAAAATTTGATGTCGAGCTTCGCGACCCATAAATAATTCAATATCATCTGGATGGGCAACAATAAAAAATGAACTTTTAAAATTTGTTAATGGTGTCGGTTCAATATGATTTTGTTTTTGAATAGATTGAGAAGATGATGTTCGATATCCTAATGTAAAAATATAACGGAAAAAGAACAGGAAAAAGTTTTTCATTTGATGATATCCAAATCTGCCAATGGCAATCATATGATGAATGATGAGTTATCTTATAGAAAAATATATTTAAAAAATAGGCTGAATAAAATAACTATATTTACAAGAATTTTCTTTTTTTTAAAGAATAGGATTAAAAGTCTTTAAATTTAATTTATTAATTGTATTTATAGGCGTTGTTGCTTGTGAATGGCATGACGAATTATAGGTTATTGTGTATTATAGAAAAAAGAAATTAAAGGTCGAGTCATTATGAATAACGAAAGTATTCAGCCAGATTCTATGAGCGATGAATCACAAAATATAGTCCTATGTATGAAATGGGGGACAAAATACGGGGCTGAGTATGTTAATCGACTTTATAATATGGTCAAACGCCATACGACTGTAGATTTTACAATGGTGTGTTTAACAGATCGTACAGAAGGAATTAATCCTGCTGTTAAATGTTTTCCTATTCCACCATTAGCATTGCCGGAAGGTAGCCCTGAGCGTGGTTGGAATAAGTTATCTACATTTGAACCAGACTTATATGGTTTAAAAGGAAATGCATTATTTCTAGATTTAGATGTTGTTATTGTTGATAATATTGATAGCTTTTTTACGCATCCAGGTGATTTCCTCATTATTCATGATTGGAAGCGACCATGGCGTATTACTGGAAATAGTTCAGTTTATCGCTTTAAATTAGGTGAATTCCCGGGGCTTATGCCATATTTTCGTGATCATTTTGATGAGATCCGTGAAAAATTCCGTAATGAGCAAGCATATTTATCTTGGTATGTAGATCAAGAGAAAAAATTACAATATTGGCCAGATAGTTGGTGTAAAAGCTATAAATATCATTGCCTACAGAAAATTCCACTGGCTTATTTCAAGCCGCCTGTAAAACCTAAAGATGTCAAAATTATTATCTTCCATGGAGAGATTAATCCACCTGATGCAATTAATGGTGGCGGAGGAAAATGGTATCGCTATGTATTGCCTTCAGAATGGATTAAGGATGCTTGGCAATAAAGTTTAGAGATACATTACATGAAAGATTTAAATAAAACCATTGATGTTGTCATCACATGGGTAGATGGTAGTGACCAAAATTTGCAGAAAAAGCGTCAACAATATTTAACTGATGATGCTGCTTCAGATGCAACAAGCTCAACGCGATTTGCAAGTAATGATGAAATTTATTTTGCAATTGCTTCTGTTTTAAAATATATGCCACAAAGTGGAAAAGTTTATTTAGTTACGGATCAACAGGAACCAGAATTTCTATCTAGGTTTGTTGAAGAAAATATTTGTTCAGCAGATAAAATTCAGGTGATTGATCATCAGGTTTTATTTAAAGGATATGATGAATATTTACCAACATTTAATTCCTTAACGATTGAGGCACTATTGTGGAATATTCCAAATCTTTCTTCTGAATTTATATATCTAAACGATGATGTTTTTTTTAATGGGATTGTTAAATCATCTGATTGTTTTGAGAATGATCAGGTGATGGTGTATGGGCATTGGGAAAAAACAGCTTTAATTAAAGCAAAGTATAAATTCCGTAAATGGATGAATACAATTAGTCATAAAAAGTTACAACCACGATTTACCATTGCACAGATGCTAAGTGCAGATTTAGTTGGTTTAAATCAATATTATGCACTCGATCATCGCCCTCATTTTGTAAAAACAGATTTACTAAAAATATACTTTCAGAATAATTTAGATGTTCTAAAGTCACAGCTTAGTCATAAATTTAGACATATCGATCAGTTTTTACCAACTGCTCTAGCGAATCATTTAGCAATTCAACAAAATAAGGCAATTTTGAAACCAGATATTCATATTGCATATATTAAACCGAATGGTGATGTGGGTGTATTTGTACAAGAATTACAGGATGAAACGATAAAATATGGCTGTATTCAAAGCTTAGATTTAATGACAGAACAAGATCAAAATATTGTACGTCAAGCAATGATAAAAAAATTTAATGATTATTTACCAAAAGCAATTCAATTTGGAGCAGCATAATGAAAGTAGAAGCATATCTAATTAATCTTGATGGAAGTCATGCGCGATTAGAAACAGCAACGAAACAATTAGCTGCGCAGAATTTTCAATTTGAACGTTTCGCTGCTTATGATGGACGTGGTAAGCCACTATCTGACTTTAAAGAATATAACGATGTGAAAGCAAATGACGTTATGGGACGAAGTTTAATTAGTTCAGAATTAGGTTGTTACAAAAGTCATTTAGGTTGTGTAGAAAAATTTCTAAAGACAGATGCAGATTATTTAGTTGTCTTAGAAGATGATATTGAAATCATTGATGAACAATTTAAAACAACAATCGATGGAATGTTGAATTGGTTATACCAACATCCAGAGATTGATTGGTATGCAATGAATCTAGGAGCAAAAAAAAATAAGCTTTCTAAATCAATTTTTAATTATGCCGGACGCGATCTTGTAAAGGCATATTATTATCCAATTCGTTTTATTGGCATGATTTGGTCAAAGCAAGGTGCACAAGCATTTTATGACTATGCTGCACATGAAATGTATATGCCTGTCGATAATTTGGCACAGTCTTGGCTTGCAAAAAATGGTAAAGGTTTATCGATTTGGCCACCATTAGTAAGACCAAATGGTTCTGATAGCGATATTGATGGTGCGAATGCAACACAAAGTATCCGTCGGAATGATAAATCAGGACGAAAGATTGGGTATGGCTTGAAAAAGCAAACACGCATGTGGCGTGATCGTTTTTATGCATTTAAGAACCTTGTTAAAGATAAATAACTTTTCTTTGATATATAGAGCTGAAAACACGTGAAAATTTTACTGATTAATTTAGATTCTTCAAAAGATCGACTAGAAGAACAAAAAAAGCAATTTAAACGTCTTGGTTTGAAATTTAATCGGTTTTCAGCAACAACGATTCAAGATTTTACTGAATCAGAATATTTAGATTTAGCATTTAATGGTCAAAGACTAATGAAGCAGTCAGAGCTAGCATGCTTTTTAAGTCATCAACGTGCTTGGAAGTATGTGATTGAACAAAATGAGCCTTGTGTAATTTTAGAAGATGATGCGGTTTTAGTTTCTGATTTTTCAATACTTTTACAGCAAATAGAAAGTATAAAAATACCTGTAGATTTTATTAATTTAGAGGCTCATGGTCGTAGAAAAATAATATCAAAACAGCCTTCTTATTCGCTAAAAGATTATAGATTATTTGAATTATATTTAGATCGTAGCGGTACGGGTGGGTATATTTTATATCCTCAAGGTGCTCAAAAGTTATTATCTTTTATGAATCAGCGTGCAATAGGCTTAGCAGATGAATTTATCTATAGTTGTCATTTGTTAAATGCCTATCAAATTGAACCTGCAGTATTATTACAAAGTGATAAATGTCCAGTATATAATGTTCAAACGGATATAAATATGGGATCTGTGATTGGACAGGTAAAGAATGTAGTCAATTTTGAACTCACCTTGTCACAAAAAATTAATTTTAAATATAATCGAATTATGACTCAACTTCGGTTAGGTATTTATTATTTAAAAGTCCTATTTAAAGGGGTGAAGAGAGAGATTTTTGTCGATTCATCAAGATTTAATCAATAATTGAAGACTGTTGGGAATTCTGTAAATTAATATGCAAAGTATGGTTATTAGCTTAGAAACGGCAATAGAACGCAGAGCTCATATTCAAGGTGAATTTGAAAAGCAGAACATTAATTACACATTTTTTAGTGCATTAACTCCTAAATTAGCTCAGCCATTAGCTGAAAAAATGAACTTAAATATTCAGTCAGAACGTTTAACTTCAGGTGAATTAGCTTGTTTTATGAGTCATGTTGCACTATGGCAAAAAATGGTTGATGAAAATATTCCATATATGGCTATTTTTGAAGATGATGTATTTTTAGGTGAAGATGCCGCAGCTATTTTAAATAGTGATGAGTGGATTCATTCAGGATGGAATATTATTAAAATAGAAGCATTTTCACCCAAAGTGATGATGGATAGCCCAATAAAAATACCAAATACAATCAGGGAAGTACAGTTATTGAAGGACAAACATTTAGGGACGGCAGGCTATATTTTGTCTTTACAAGGTGCACAAGCTTACCTAGATTATATTAAACGTCGACCTCTAATTCCTTTAGATGAACTAATGTTTGATGTTTTTGTCAAAGAGAGATTATTAGACATATATCAAATGTCACCAGGTTTATGTATACAGGAAATGATTTTGTATCCCGAGAAAGCATCAGTTTTGCCAAGTAATTTGCTTCTTGAACGCAAGCAAAGGATGAAAAAATTCAAGAAGAAAGGCTGGGAAAAAGTTAGAGTGGAAATACAACGAATCCTTACTCAAATTCAGTACGCATTTTCAAGTAAGGAAATAAAGTTCAAGTAAAAGCTTTATTTCTTTTATTTTATAAATTTTGAAAGTTTTTTTGCTAAATAATGCCCAAATAGACCGAATTTTAAAAAGTAAACTAAAAAGCGCTCATTATTATTTTTAATAATTTTTGGGGGGATTTTTAAGTTATCAATTCTAGCTGAAAATTTCCCCCAATTTTCTTTTTTTAAATCCTGTTTATATTTTTTTGTTTCATTAATATAAATATTAAAAAAATGAATTAATGGAATACCAAAAATAATATTTTTTGAATAGAGGATAATAAGTTTTTCAATTATTTTTTCAGAGCTAAGTAATAATTTTTCTTTTGTTTTAAAATCTTTAGTTCGAGTTGCACTTGAGTTTATTATCCTATAATTATAAAGGCAATCTGAAATCATATATATATATTTTGAATTATTTATTATTTCAGCAATAATATAGGCATCTTCAAAATGTGAAATTTTTTCAGGAAATAAAATATTATTAAATAGCTCTCTTTTGAAAATTCTAATCCAAGAAAACCAGCTGTTTTCATTAAAAATTAAACCTTTTAATTCATTGTTGAGTGTATGTAGACCATTTAAGTTGTGTGTATTTAATATGTAGTTTTTTGAAGGGGAGTTTTCAAAAATGCAGTAAGCATTAATTTGAATTAAATCAGGGTTTTTGTAGATGGCATGAAATATTTTTTTAATATACTCTGGGGATATAAAATCATCAGAATCAATGAATGTAATATAATCACCTTTTGATATTTTTATTCCTTTGTTTCTCGTATGACTTACACCACTATTTTTTTTATTTATAAGTGTAAAGTTATTAATCTCTTCGGGGGTTAATGTTTTGAAAAAAATATCCAATATTTCAAGTGATTTATCTGTTGAACCATCATTAATTAAAATAACTTCAATATTCTGATTAATTTGATTTTTAATACTGTTTAGACAGTCCATTAAGTAATTTTCAGCATTGTATATAGGAATGATAATGCTTAAATTAATCATTGGATTTTACCTTGTTTGAAATTAGTATTATAAATTTTAATAAACATATTATATAATCTTTATGTTTATAAGAAGAATATATTATATATTGTGGGTAAGTCAATGAGTATTCATATAATAAGTCTGATAGATGAAGTGGATAGAAGAAAACATATTGAGGAGCAGTTTTGTGGGCAAAATATTCAATTTAATTTTTTTAATGCCATAGATCCATTGCAAATAGTTAATGTACAAGATCAACTGAACTTATCTATTTCACAAAATGATTTAACAAAAGGTGAAATTGGTTGTTTATTAAGTCATGTTTCTTTATGGGTAAAACTTTTAGAATCTAATGAAAGTTATTTTACAATTTTTGAAGATGATGTCTATTTGTCTTCATCTGCTCATTTATTTTTGAAAAGCTATAATTGGATTGACCAAGGTATTGATTTGATTAAAGTTGAGCTTTTTGATGATGATGTAATGATTAAGTTTTTTTCTAAAATTAAACTAAAAAATAATTTTCATTTACAGATTTTGAAAAACCGACATCTTGGAACTGCAGGTTATATTATTTCTAGAGAAGGAGCAAAAAAATTAATTATCTATATAAAAAGTTTAAAAAAAATGCTTCCTATAGAAAATTTTATGTTTGAATGTTTTATTAAAAGTAATGATGTTTATCAAATTTTTCCAGCACTATGTGTGCAAGATTTTATTTATAATAAAGAGTCTATAGTTTTTAATAGTTATTTACAAAAAGAACGTATTAAGAGACAGGGGGGAGATATTTCGATATTGAAAAAAATATAAATTTAAAATATAAAATAAAAAGAGAGATAGTGAGGTTGTTTTTTCAAATTTATAATTTGCATTATGAAATTTGGAAAAGAAAGTTAAAATTTAATTAATTTTGATTTTATATAATATCGAATAATATGAATTAAACTTTTAAAACTAAGTATATATGCTGTTTTTCTTAAAAAAACTTTTTTGTTGACTGTTTCTTTGTTTAATATTAAATCTGTGTAGTAATTCTGATGAATATAATCTTTTACATTTAATGTTTTAGATTTATCTATCCATGATCCAATAAAATGATGGGAGGCATAATTTATAGGTAAATCTAAACAAAAGTAATGTGATGCATAAATATGAATTGAATTTTTAGCATCTTGACCAATTTGATTGTTATTATCAAGCGTATTTATATTATAGTCCATTGCTAGAATTTTAGTAATTGTAATTGTATTTGGTTCATGATTTATATTAAATGAATTATTATTGTAATAGTTAAGCATTTTGGCTGTTAGAGAGTGTTCTTTAATGCTTCCCCATACAGCAGAAGTAAAAGCAATCCCCTTTGTCTCAAAGCAACTAAATGCTTCACAATTTAAAAATGGATTTAAACTATGCTTTAGCTCTATATCTGTATCCAAATATACACCGCCAAATTTATATAGAACCCATGTTCGTACATAATCAGATACAAAAGCATATTTTTGTTTTGAATAAGCACTTGCCGCAAATGGATGTTCTGAAATATTAAAATTATTTTCATTTCATAATTTAATTTCCCAATCAGGGCATATTTCTTTCCATTGTTTTATAAAATCTTTTTGTTGCTGTGGTAATTCATTATTCCCAAACCAGCAGTAATGTATTATTTTAGGTATCATTTGAAGATATTCTCTTTTTATAATCAATTTTAAATTAATTATAATATAAGAATTAATCTTTTTGTTTTCTAAATCGTTTATAACCCCATAAATATTGTTCTGGAGCAACATTAATCATCTGTTCAATATCTTGATTTAATACATTTACAGAGACTTGTAAATCTTTGGAGAGTATTTCGTTTGAAATTTTACAAAAATGGAGCTCAAATCCGTTTAAATCGGGGTTACGTAAGCAATACATTCCAATTACAGAGCATTGTGTTTTTGCAGCAAGTTTTGAAAGTAATGTTGGTGAAAGAACATTTTTTCCATAAAAAGATGCATAGATTCCTCCTGATTCTTTAGGAACATGATCAGGAAGAATTGCAGAGAAACCACCATGCTTTAAATGCTTAAATAGTGCTCTGACACCGCTATCATCAGTTGGAACTAATGTTGCATTTAGGCGTTGTCTAGATTCGAGCATGAATCTATCTAAATCTTTATCTTTACTCGGTTTATACATGATTACTGGGGCTGTGTATTGATTAACCCAAGCATTCATAAGCTCCCAATTTCCATAGTGAGGAACTGCTGCTAGTGTTCCATTTGGATTTTTGAGAGCATCAAAAAATATTTCAGCATGATGAACTTGTTTGATTTGTTCTAATGAAAACTGTGTTGGTGAACCCCATACTTTGATCGATTCAGCATACGTCATGCATTGATGTTGTAAGTTTACTTTTAATAGTGCTTCATGCTGATCAGTATTAAGATTTGGATAGGCAATTTTTAGGTTTGCTGATGTTGTTTTTTTGGCAGAGGAATTACTTTTATATAAGAACCCCCCAACCAGTTTTGCAAAAGACTGAATAAATGCTAATGGTAACTTAGAAAAAAACTTAAAAAAATAGTACATAGAATTCATTCAAATAGATTGCGTTATTCTTTATCAGAATTACCTTTGAGGACCATATAAATGAGTCCAACAAAAATAATAAATGCACCAGCTAAACTGCTTACACAGAAAATTACAATACGATTATAAGTTGTTAAATTGAATAGTTCGTTATTTAAAATATAACGCATGAAAATCCATTGCACGATTGCAAACACAATTAAAACGATTGCACGACGACGAACTTCAGGACGCATAGCCATAAAAAGACTCACAGCAAAGTCAAAAATAAGATAGATATTATGCCATTGCTCGACTACATGCACAATCCAATAAAAAAGCCCTACGTTTAGCAGGGCTTTTTTAATATAAATCTAAAGATTATTCTTGAGATTCAGCTTTTGGTTTTTCACGTAAGCGAATACCTAGGTCACGCAATTGATTTGCTTCAACTGGTGCCGGTGCTTGAGTTAATGGACATTCAGCAGTCTTCGTTTTCGGGAATGCAATCACATCACGAATAGAAGAAGCACCAGTCATCAACATAACAAGACGGTCAAGACCGAATGCTAAACCACCGTGAGGAGGCGCACCGAATTTTAATGCATTTAACAAGAAGCTAAATTTCTCTTCAGCTTCTTCTTCAGAAATACCAAGCGCTTCAAAAATTGCTTTTTGCATTTCAAGATTGAAAATACGAAGAGAACCACCACCAATTTCAGTACCGTTCAATACCATATCGTAAGCTACAGACAATGCTGCACCTGGATTGTTCTTCACTTCTTCGACGCTTGATTTTGGAAGCGTGAATGGGTGGTGAACAGAAGTCCATTTACCATCATCAGTTTCTTCGAACATTGGGAAATCAACAACCCAAAGTGGAGCCCACTCGCAAGTTGAAAGATTCATATCATGACCGATTTTCACACGAAGTGCGCCCATCGCATCATTTACGATTTTAGCTTTATCAGCACCGAAGAATACGATATCGCCATTTTCAGCACCAACACGTTTTAATAGATCAAGTACGATTGGCTCGATGAATTTAACGATCGGAGATTGAAGACCTTCAATGCCTTTTTCAAGCTCATTTACTTTGATGTAAGCTAAGCCGCGTGCACCATAAATGCCAACGAATTTAGTGTATTCATCAATAGCACTACGAGGAAGAGCACCAGCACCAGGAACACGAAGAGCAACAATACGACCTTTAGGATCTTTTGCTGGACCTGCGAATACTTTGAACTCAACGTCTTGCATCATGTCTGCAACGTCAACAAGTTTCAAAGGAATACGTAAGTCTGGCTTATCCGATGCATAATCACGCATTGCATCAGCATAAGTCATACGTGGGAATTTTTCGAATTGAACGTTTAGAAGTTCTTTGAACATCTTAACAGTCAATGTTTCCATTAAATCCATGATGTCATCGTCACTCATGAACGATGTTTCAACGTCGATTTGTGTGAATTCAGGCTGACGGTCAGCACGTAAGTCTTCATCACGGAAACATTTAGCAATCTGGTAATAACGATCAATACCGCCAACCATCAACAATTGTTTGAATAATTGTGGAGATTGTGGAAGAGCGTAGAAGCTACCGTTAGATACACGACTTGGGACTAAATAGTCACGTGCACCTTCAGGAGTTGCACGAGTCAAAATAGGTGTTTCAACGTCTAAGAAACCATTTTCTTCGAAGTAGTTACGAATAAGGTTTGTTAATTTAGAACGGAAACGTAGACGGTCTAACATTTCTGGACGACGGATGTCTAAGAAACGATATTTTAAGCGTACTTCTTCAGAAATATTTGTATTTTCGTCATTCAATGGGAATGGCGGAGTTTCAGAAGTAGCAAGAACTTCGATTTCTTTACCAAGAACTTCGATTTGACCACTTGTAATATTCGCGTTTTCAGTACCTTCGTAACGACGACGCACACGACCTGTAATTTTTAATACGAATTCTGAACGTGATTTGTCAGCAGTTGCAAATGCTTCAGGAGTATCTGGATCGATAACAACTTGTACAAGACCATCACGGTCACGCATATCTAGGAAAATCACACCACCGTGGTCACGGCGACGGTGAATCCAACCGCATAGTGTTACTGTTTGATCAATTTGAGCTTCGGTTAAAGAACCGCAGTAATGAGTTCGCATCATAGCGTAAAAAATCCAACTATATGGGTTATGGAAGCGAATACGTAAACAGCGTACCGCCTTTAGTAAATATAGGATTATGCCTCTTTGAGAGTTTTGTCACAACAATTAGTTGTAAAATGATACGAACTGATGGTGTGATTGTGGTTAATTAGTCATTAAATTTACTCAAATTTTTATTTTTTATAAGGAAATATAACTTTTTAAAAATTATTCGATTACTATAAAGGTTAAGTATTAAGCAAAATATAGTGCTAGAAATAAGAAAACCGACAGTAAAAAGATTGAGTATACGTCCTAAATAGTAATAGGCATTTTGATTAAATATGTTCGGTGTTAAGTAAAAGATATAGCAAAAAGAATATAGAGATCCTGCAAGGGTTGAAAGAATAAAAATACAAAGAATGGCTTTTAAATATCCCAAAGATTCTATTTTAAGTTGCATATAATTTTTAAAATACTGGTACATAAAATAGAAGAGTACGGGCAATGCAATGAAAGAACTAAAAATTTGTAGTAAAAAATGTAAAGCATAGCTTTGATTAAAAATAATAAATTCTTGGGAAAGTATGGTGTGAAACAGTAAAGTACGATGATCTAAATGAGTTAGCCCATCCCAAATTAAATGAGTGATACATCCCAGTAATAGACCAATAATCAGCAGAAAAAAGCGAATAAGGTGATTCGATTGATTTGTCTTTGGATATTTTGAAATAAAAATATAACTGAGCGTTGGCTTATAAATGTAATACCACAGAAAGCAAAAAAGTAGCCCAATAAATAAATTTGGAACAATTACACTTGTCCATTGATGACTAACAAAACCAGATTGAGTGGTCAATAAGCGATATAAATCAGGTGTCATACTACCAATTGCGATTGAAGCAAAAGGAATTCGTTGTTTAAAAAATTTAGTGAGCGGAATTGCAACAATACAATGAGAAAGAGTAAACGCCATTTTTTGATCAGAAATTTAATTTAGCAGAGTTTAATATGAATATTAAATGACAGTAGAAAAATATTGCATTCAATGTGAAATGTTATAATATATCATTTATTCAAAATTGACCTCTTTGAGCGACTCAGATGTATTTCCACAAAAATTTAATCACTATTACTA
The DNA here is from genome assembly GCF_001307195.1 of Acinetobacter equi. Classification (NCBI taxonomy): domain Bacteria; kingdom Pseudomonadati; phylum Pseudomonadota; class Gammaproteobacteria; order Moraxellales; family Moraxellaceae; genus Acinetobacter; species Acinetobacter equi. The sequence continues at coordinate 1,392,144 of NZ_CP012808.1, forward strand.
TTTTCTCAGTGGTATCCCCAAGTATTTTTGCTGAAGAATCAAATGTAAAACAATTAGAAACAATTCAATTACAAGCACATCCATTGGTTCAAACAGCTGCTGATTTTGCAGTCGCAGATCATATTATTGACCAAAAACAATTAGCAGGACGAGCAACAACGATTGGTGATGCATTATCTGAAGAAGTGGGTGTTTATTCAAATCAATATGGTGCGGGGTCAAGCCGTCCTGTTATTCGTGGGCAAGATGGACCACGTGTCAAAGTATTGCAACATGCATCGGAAACTGCCGATGTATCATCATTATCACCAGATCATGCAGTAACTGTTGATCCTGTTTTGGCTAAACAAATTGAAATTATTCGTGGACCATCAACATTGCTTTATGCAGCGGGGACTGTTGGTGGTTTAGTTAATGTGACAGATAATAAAATTCCTACCGAAATGCCAGAAAATGGTCATGAAGGAAAAGTTGGATTCCGTTATAACTCAGGTAGTGATGAGCGTGTCGCTACAGGTGGTGCTACAGTCGCTTTAGGTAGCCAGTTTGCTTTACGTGTGGAAGGCTCTAAAAAGCATGCAAATGATTATATTACGCCTGATTATGTTGTAGAGCATGATGGACATTTAGATTATGAACGTCGTGTACCTGACACTTTCTCAAAAGGTGAAACATTTAGTATAGGTGGTTCTTGGATTCATGATCGTGGTTTTGTTGGAATGGCATATACTAAACGTCATGATCAATATGGTTTACCAGGTCATAGTCATGAATATGAGTCATGTCATCCGCATGGAAATAGTTTGCATTGTAGTGGGCATGAACATCAAGAAGAAGGGCATGATCATGATGAACATCATGATCACGATGCTGGTCCTTGGGTGAATTTAAAATCTGAACGTTATGAATTACGTACAGAATTGTATGATCCATTTGCTGGCTTTAGTAAATTAAGAGCACACGTCAGTTATACGGATTATAAACATGATGAAATTGATGATAAAACAGTTGAAACCCGATTTAAAAGTAAAGGATATGATGCTCGTCTAGAGCTTGTACATCATGAGGTTGCTGGATGGGAAGGTGTTTTTGGAACACAATATAATCAGCAAAAGATAGATATTACAGGTACAGAGGTTTTATTTAGCCCAGCCGATACGAAGAAGTGGAGTTTATTTGCTTTAGAACATAAGCAAGTTGGTGATTTTCATTTTGAATTAGGTGCACGTGCAGATCAGCAAAAAATAAAAATTGACTCCAAGCAAAAAGACAATAATTCACATGCCTTTTCAGGTTCGGCAGCAGTGAATTGGGAATTTATGCCAGATTATAAGTTGTCATTGGTTGGCTCACATCAACAACGTTTACCACAAGCTCAAGAGTTATATGCAAATGGTGTTCATTTAGCGACAAATACTTATGAGCGCGGTAATGAAAATCTGAATATTGAAAAATCAAATAATTTAGAATTAGGACTGCATTATGAACATGATAAATTAGATTATCATGTTCATGTGTATCAAAATTGGTACGAAAACTATATTTATGCAGCAACAATAGCACGTGTTGAGAATGAAAATTTTCGTTTAGTTGACTATACACAAGATAAAGCGAAGTTTTATGGTGCAGAAGCTAAAATTGGCTATCAATTAACAGATGTTTATAAATTAAGCCTATTTGGTGATGTTGTTCGTGGGAAAATTGATGGCAAAAATGCACCACGTGTTCCCGCTGGACGTTTAGGTACTAAAGTCGATGCAGACTTTGCTGATCAATGGTCTGGCTCTGCTGAGTACTACCGTGTATTTAAGCAAGATCATATTAGTACTTTTGAAAATGACACACCAGGATATAACATGGTAAATCTTGGCATTACATATACGGACCATTATAAAAAAGATCATGAGTATCGTGTTTATTTCAAAGCAAATAACTTATTAGATCAAAAAGTGTATCAACACGCATCATTCCTTGCGAATATTCCACAAGTGGGACGCAACTTTACAATGGGTGTTGAGTTTAGCTTCTAAACAAAATTCATGATGAATTAAAGTGAAAAGAGCTTGAAAAAAATATGAATAAAACCTAGCCTGAGTTCATTAGGTTAGGTTTTTTCTTATGCGAGTTTTTACAAAAATTTATCAAAAACTAAATTGGTCTCCTAAACGCTATATTTTGCTTGTTTTAGGATTGATGGCGATTACTTATGTCAGTTCAGTGATTTATCAGGTTTATAAACCATTACCTGAAGGGCTAAATTACATAGGAAAATTACGTCATGCTGATGTCGAATTTTTATCAGACCAAACATATATTGATATGCAAGGTCGACAACATTTAGATCAGCATATTTTTCAAAAAATTCTTGATCTCATTGAAGAAGCCCAAAGTACAATTGTGCTAGATATGTTTTTATTTAATGCAGAAACAGGCGACTCACAACAAAAGCAACGCCCATTAACTCAACAGTTAGTCGATGCACTGATTGTGAAAAAAACATTAAATCCTAATATTGAAATTCGATTTATCACAGATCCTGTAAATTCTGTTTATGGTGGTATTGCACCAGAGCAGTATCGTAAATTACGTCAGGCTGGTATAGATGTGATCGAAACGAACTTAACGCCGTTACGTGCATCGAATCCGTTATGGTCAGGTTTTTGGTATGTTTGCTGCCAAGGTATAGGAAATAACAGTGAAAAAGGCTGGTTAGCAAACCCAATGGGTGAGGGAAAAATCACAATAAGAAGCTACCTTAATTTACTTAACTTTAAAGCAAATCATCGTAAAACATTAGTGGTCGATACTGCTGATGGTTGGAAAACATTAGTTTCATCTATGAATCCTCATGATGGTAGCTCAAGACATTCTAATGTTGCACTTCTTGTTAAAGGTCACACAGCTATAGATGTTCTTCGATCAGAACAGGTTGTTGCACAAATGTCTCAAGGGGATGTTTCTGGTATTGTGATTGGAGAATTTGATGGAGATCCACAATTACCTCAAGTTCAGGTACTCACAGAAAAAGCAATTTTAGATGCAACATTGAATTTAATTGAGTCTGCTCAGGCACAAGAAAAAATTGACTTGGCAATGTTTTATTTGTCGGAACGTCAAATTATAAAATCTTTAATTGCTGCAAAAGAACGCGGTGTAAATGTTCGTGTTTTGTTAGATCCCAATAAGGATGCATTTGGACGTGAAAAAAATGGAATACCAAATCGACAAGTTGCTTTAGAGCTTCATCAGGCTGGAGTTAATGTACGTTGGTGCAATACGCAGGGTGAACAATGCCATAGCAAAATGATTATTAAACACAATGTAGACAAATCTGAACTTATTTTAGGATCAGCTAACTTTACTGCACGGAATTTAAAAAACTATAATTTAGAAACAGATTTACGTGTTATTGGTCATTCACAAGCGACTGTTTTTACGGATGCTCAGGCCTATTTTAATACTGCTTGGTCTAATTTAGAAGGGCGTCAAATGAGTGTGGATTATCGTCAATATGCAGATGATTCTAAGTCTAAATATTGGTTATACCGTTTTATGGAATGGACAGGATTATCGACATTTTAATTTTTAAGATTAAGGGTAAATAATAAATTGTTTATTATTTACCTCTATTTATATTAAAATTGACTTTTATCACAAAAAAGAGAATAAAATTAAAAAATAACGGATATTTTTCAAACACTCAATTTTTTTATTATTGTTTTAATTAATATAGATAAATCTTTGGATGAATGGGACTCTTATTGAGAGTCACTAACAGAAAATGACGAGGAATAGTTTTACAATTTTTTCAGTTATAAATATTTGTTGGGTGATAAAACCGCAATATTAATTACGGTTTTATCTAGTAAAATTAAGCTTGTGGATTCGGTGGAACTAGAGTATCCAAATCTTTATCTGAAAGTTGATCTAACTCTTTAATATCTGTTTTAATTTTCCATTGTGATTCATCATCAATTGGTTGAGGTAAACGTGCTTCTAACCAATCACATACGACATCAGGTGGGAAGTCTGCGTGATTACATTGAATCACCCAAGATAAAAATTGTTTTGCTTCACCATTCATGTATGGTGGTGGTGATACAGGCAAAAATTGCGTAGGTAAGCGTTCATTTTTAGAAATATAATTTAAAACGTGACCTAACTCTTGTACGGTTTGCCAAGCAAGAGGATGTTCAATATTAATTTGAAATTTAAACCACCATGCTTGGTGTCCATCTGTACCATAAGAGTCTATATGATTTTTTTGAACACTTGGAACTTTACAAAAAAAATCGTATAAACGGTCAAAGCTAAGATCAGACACGATAAAAATCCAGTACTAAATAAATTCAGTCTATCATATAGGGATTATGGCTTGGATTTTCAATACGCGTAATTTTATTTCGTAAAGAGTAAATAATGCTATTTGTCTTATTAAGAAAACTACAGCATGTCTATAACATGCTGTATTTGGAATATATTTTCTTTAAGCAAGTTCATCTTCTTCAGGACGTGGTGTTTTTCCATTAGGAATAGGTTTATCTTGATGTTTTCCTCGTATAACTGATGGAAACTTCCAAGATGCAAAACGAACAACTAAAATTGCAAAAGCTAGAATTAGAATAGATCCAGTAATAATTACTAAATCCATATCAGCCTTATGATCATGCTGAATATCTGAAATAAGTAGCCGAGTAAGTGCTGTGATCGCAATATATATTAAAAAACGAACAGGCATATGATTTGTTTTAAAGTAAATTCCAACCATTGCCCCTAATTCTAAGTAAATGAAAAGCAATAAAATATCATCAATAGTTGCGACTTTTTTTATGGTAAAAATATCAAAAATAGTTTGTCCTGCAGACCAAATAACCATACAACCAATCACAAATAGGGCAATGTAATGAAAACCTTCAACAGCCATATTTCCAAAACGATCGAGGAGCTTTTCAATTTTATTTAATTTAGGGTCTGTATGTGCCATTTGCGCCTCCTTTGATAAAAAACTTTATTTATTAAAATATTAAGCAATTTTCATGCACATTACAGACATAATTGAAATCAATAGTCAAAAGAAATTTAGTTGTAGATGAATTTTTATGCTAATTTAAATACCGATGGGCTAAACGACTATAGGAAAATAAAAATGTTAGATAAAATTCAAGTACAAATAGCAATGTTAGAAACAGGGAAAAAATTAATTTTAGGCGCTGGAATAGAAATAAAAACGATGCAGCATGTGGTTGAGTTATGTGATCAATTGGCATCGGATGGAATTATTAAAATTCTTAATCGTCATGAAGAAACGAAGACGGGACAAAAGTTAGTAGATTCACTAATGATTCAGAAAGTTTGATATTTTAATAAAAACGCCTGAATGTACAGGCGTTTTTTATTTCATTATCTTTAAGATTGATGAGTAAAATAGTCTTCAGAAAAACTCATAATTACTTCAGAACCAGCTTTAACTTTGGTGATGCGTACTGACAATTCAGGCAAAATACGCTGTACAAAATATCCAGCTAGTGCAATTTTGTTTTGATAGAAATCGCCTTCTTTCTCTTTTGCTGCATTTGCAATACGAGCAAACATGTATGCAAAACTGAGTAAACCAACTACATGTAAATAATCTACAGCAGCAGAATTTGGAAATTCAGGATTTTCTTGAGTTGCTTCTAAAATGTATTTAGTAACAGATTCAACTTCGGTTGCTGCATCTAATGTCGCATCTTTTATAAAGTTAAGTTCGGCATCTAAACTATTAGTAAAGTCACGAATTTCAGAAATATATTCCGCGAGGAATTCACCTTCACATTTAATGGTTTTACGACCAATTAAATCTTGGGATTGAACACCATTAGTTCCTTCATAAATTTGTGCGATACGTAAGTCACGTATACATTGTTCCATTCCCCATTCACGAATATAACCATGTCCACCAAAGCACATTTGAGCATCTAAAACTGCTTGGAATGCAGTATCTGTTAAATAAGCCTTTGCAATTGGTGTGAGTAATGCCACACGATTATTCGCAGCTTTTATCGCTTCAGGATCTGTTGAGAACTTTGTAATATCGAGTTGTTGACCTACATATACAGCAAATGCACGAGATGCTTCATTGTTTGCACGTGCATTGAGTAACATACGACGTACATCACCATGAACTAAAATGCTATCGGCGACTTTGTCTGGTGATTTTGCTCCTGTTACGCTACGACCTTGAATTCGATCAGTTGCGTATTGAGCAGCATTTTGATAAGCAAATTCTGATGCACCTAACCCCTGAATTCCCATTGATAAACGTTCATAGTTCATCATGACAAACATAGCAGCAAGTCCTTCATTTTCTTTGCCAACAAGGAAGCCTTTTGCCGCATCAAAATTCATGACACATGTTGCAGAGGCTTTAATTCCCATTTTATGTTCAATTGAACCTGGGTTTACAGGATTACGCTCACCTAATGAACCATCTTCATTGACTAAAAATTTAGGCACAATAAAGAGTGAAATACCACGTGAACCTGCGGGTGCATTTGGTGTTTTTGCTAATACAAGATGAATGATATTTTCAGTAAGATCATGATCACCACCAGTAATAAAGATTTTTGTACCAGTAATATTGTATGAACCATCATTATTTGGTTCAGCTTTAGTTTTAATAATACCTAAATCTGTACCTGCATGTGGCTCTGTTAAGCACATAGTACCAGCCCATTCACCTGTATAAATTTTAGGTAAATAGGTTTCTTTTTGCTCTTGAGATGCATAGCTATTTAATGCCATACCTGCACCAACAGAAAGCAGAGGGTAAAGCATAAAAGATGGATTTGTTGCAAAAAGCATTTCATCAGAAAGGACGGTCAGCATTTTAGGCATTTCCTGACCACCCCATTCTGCGTCAGCGCCTAAACCAATCCAACCTCCTTCAGCATATTGTTGAAATGCAGCTTTAAAACCAGCAGGTGTAGTGACAGTTCCATTGTCATATTTTGCTCCTTCTTCATCTCCAGTACGATTAAGAGGAAGAGTCACATTTTGAGAAAATTTAGCCATTTCTTCTAAAATTGCTTCTGCTGTTGCAGCATCAAGATGAGCTAGATTTTCATTCTTTTGCCAGAATTTTTCTGCTTGAAAAACATCATTTAAAATGAATTTCATGTCTGCTAGAGGCGCATTATATATTGGCATGTGTTGTCACCCGTTTATTGTTTGTTTCGTATGGATTTAATCAGTCTAATAGAAAAAATATAAGAATGTTAGACGACTAAAGGTTTAATTTTATATCTCTTTTATAAAGAAAAAGGATGGTCAAATCATTGACCATCCTCTTCGTTACATCATTTTAAATTGCCAGTTTTAGAATGCAAAATGTTCAGCATCTAAAGTCATAAGTGGGTCAACACCTGTAGCAATGACTTCTACGTGTGAGCGTACACGTGGAAGAATCTTTTTAAAGTAGAAACGTGCAGTTGTTACTTTTGCATTATAGAAATCTACTTCTGTCGAACCTGATGCAAGTTGTTCTTGTGCAACAAGTGCCATACGTGCCCATAAGTAAGCAAGAGTTACATAGCCAGAGAAGTACAGGTAATCAACTGCTGCTGCACCTACTTCTTCAGGGTTTTTCATTGCACGCATACCAATTTGCATGGTTAAGTCGCCCCATTCTTTATTTAGAGCGGCAAGTGGTTCAATGAATTCTTGTAAAGCTGCATTGTCTTTATTTGCTTCAGTAAATTTATAAATAATTTTAGTGAAGTCTTTAAGCATCGCACCTTGGGTTCCAAGAACTTTACGACCTAATAAGTCAAGTGCTTGAATCTCAGTTGTACCTTCATATAAGCAAGCAATACGTGTATCACGAACGATTTGCTCCATGCCATGTTCAGAGATGAAACCATGACCACCAAATACTTGTACGCCGTGATTAGCAGATTCATAACCAGTTTCAGTTAAGAATGCTTTTGCAATTGGTGTTAAGAATGAAAGAATATTATCTGCAAACTTACGTTCTTCTTCAGTCGCTGCATTTTCAACAACATCAGCATATAAAGTAAGTAAATAAACAAGTGAACGTCCGCCTTCTGCAAATGCTTTTTGAGTAAGAAGCATATTACGAACAGCAGGATGGACAATAATTGGATCGGCTTCTTTTTCAGGTGCTTTTGGCCCAGATAAAGAACGCATTGCTAAACGATCTTTCGCATATGTTAATGCACCTTGGAAAGAGGCTTCAGAGGCAGAAAGACCTTGTACAGCTGTACCAATACGTGCAGTGTTCATAAATGTGAACATGCAGTTTAAGCCACGGTTTTCAGGACCAATAAGGAAACCCTTTGCATTGTCAAAATTAATGACACAAGTGGCATTACCATGGATTCCCATTTTATGTTCGATTGAACCACAACGAACAGCATTACGTTCACCTAAAGAGCCATCAGTATTTACATTGAATTTTGGAACAATGAATAATGAAATACCTTTAGTTCCTTTTGGTGCACCAGGTAAACGAGCAAGAACAATATGTACAATATTTTCTGCCATATCGTGTTCACCAGCAGAAATAAAGATTTTCTCACCCGTAATAGCATAGCTACCATCTGCTTGTGGTTCTGCTTTAGTACGAATAATACCAAGATCTGAACCTGCTTGAGATTCAGTTAAGCACATGGTACCTGTCCATTCACCTGAAACGAGTTTTGGTAAATAAGTCTCTTTCTGTTCTTTAGAACCATGATGCTCTAAAGTACGTACAGCACCGTGAGATAAGCCAGGGTACATACCCCAAGCCCAGTTTGCTGTGCCAACCATTTCAGAAATAACAGTACCTAATGAATTTGGTAAACCTTGACCACCGTATTGTTCTTCGGCAGAAAGAGAAGGGAAACCTAATTCGATATATTTTTGATATGCTTCTTTAAAACCTGTAGGTGTTGTTACGACACCATCATTCCAAGTACAACCTTCACGGTCGCCAACTTGATTGAGAGGAGAAAGTTCTTTTTCACAGAAATTTGCTGCAGCTTCTAGATATTGATCAATCAATTCGCGACCTACGCTTTCTTGAAATGCAGGTAATTTTCCATAATGTTCTTCGACATTCAAAAGTTCATGCAAAACAAATTGCATATCACGTAAGGGCGCTTTGTATTGTGGCATATCGTTGTTCCTCAATACTGGTTTTAAACCAGCCTTATAATCCTAAGAAATAATTCTACGTGCTTTATATTACACGGTTTACATAGTTATAATCGTGCAACATCTTATATGAAGGTACAAGCTTTTCTTTACTATTTCTTAGTGACTGCAAAGTCAAAAAAAAATATCTTGAAAATCGTAACTGTTTAAAGTGTATATAAATTTATGTTTTTTCTTGTGATATAAATAGTCAAAAAACGTAAATTGAATTGGCATAAAAAAAGGCGCAATAATGCACCTTTTTTACTTCAATTTTGCTTAGTTAAGCTGCTTTGGTTTGCATAGGAGCAGGTATCATTGGTTTATTGGGTTGAAAACGTACTTCACATTTACCATTTATAGTTTGTTCGCCCATTTTGAGCTGAATAGTTGTACCAGCTTTTTGTCCTTGACATGCTTGAGCCATTGCGTTTTGATTCGCTTGATGTTGTGCTAAACGTTGGTCAAATTTTTTCGTCAATTCTGCACGTTGAGCATCAGTTAATGGCTCTGAAGGCATTGCCCCCATTTTTCCACGCATTTCACCCTGCATTGGCTTATGTTCGCCACGCATTGGTTTAGATTCTGCACGAGCATCTTTAAAATCTTTACGATCAGCTTTAAATACTAAGTTACATGTACCTTCAATTGTTTTATCGCCAATTTGAACTTGTGTTGCAGTTCCTGCAGCTTTTCCATCACATGCGGCTTTTATTTTTTTCATGCCTTCACGTTGTTCAGTATGCATTTTTTTCATATGTTTACGTTGTTCATGATCATATTTACCATGCATTTTTTGAGTAGATACATTTTCTTTTGGACTATTTGTAGATTGACAAGCTGTCAGTGTACCTAATGCGATTAGGCTTGCAGTAGCAATTGAAATTTTTGCTAAGTTCATTATATTTGCCTCGATAAATTAATTTATTTTTCAATGATTAAAGAATAAATAATAATGATGAAGAAACAATGAAGAGTTTTTTTAGACAGTGTTCGTTACAATAATAATTGTAGAGAAAAAATAGAGAACATCCCTTGAAAGTTTTTCGAGTACCTATTGCATTACGCTTATTTTTGACAGTGTTATTAACTACACTTTTACTTACTACGGTGAGCTTAGGTGTACTCCATTGGGCTATGCAAAAAAACTTCGCTAAATATGTTGCAGATGTTGAAATGCAAAAGCTAGATCATCTTATGACGAACTTAGCAGAGGTATATACGGTTCATCATGATTGGGGGAATGCAATTCAGGCTCAAATTTTACAAATTGAGGGAGAGGCAGGACCAGATGATTATGATCGTTTGTCTCGGTGGTGGTTAAGACGTCAGTATGATATTGCTTTGCAGCAGCGTTATTTTGAAGAACATACTACAGCAATGAATTCAGATAGTTTGAATAAAAGTGATATAAAACAAGGTTTGAATGAGGAAGAGATAGAATTAATTCGTAAAAATATTCCTTCAGAATTTCAACCATTCGAAGGACTCATATTTCCGTTAAGTGCAAATCAAAATTTAGTGCGAGCGGATAAAAAAACAGATTCAAACCTAACGAATGAACCAAGTAAAAAACAATATATTGCCATACCTGATCGTCTAGGTTTAAGCTCTCGTTTATCTCTATATGATGTAAATCATCAGTTTGTTGTGGGTGAACCATCTCCTGATCAAGTATCGTATCGTCCAATTTCTGTTGATGGAAAAGTTGTTGGATATTTAGGTTTAAAACCTGTTTTAGATCAAGATGATGCATTAAGTATTAATTTTTTTAGTAATCAAAAACGTTATTTATTTTTAGTGTACGCATTTACCTTCTTGGTGAGTTTAATTGCAGCATCATTATTGGCGACTTACTTCAAAATTCCAATTCAACGATTGCTACGAGGTACAAGAGAGTTAACTAAAGGGAATTATGAATATCAGGTGAAAATTAATCGCAATGATGAATTAGGAGATTTATCTTGTGAGTTAAATCAATTGGCTGTCATTCTTGATCATCATGAAACATCTCGTCGTCAATGGGTTGCTGATACTTCACATGAATTAAAAACTCCTTTGGCTGTGCTACAAGCTCAAATTGAAGCGATGCAAGATGGTATTCGTAAGCCAACACCAGAACATTTTGAGTCGATGCTACGTCAAGTAACGAGTTTGAAAAAACTAACCCAGGATTTAGCAGATTTGGCTCAAGCCGAAGCGATGCAATTAAAATGTTATTTTGCCGAGGTTAATCCTTGGGCCGTTATTGAACAAGAAATAGATAACTTCAAACCTAAGTTTGAACAAGCTCAGTTAACCGTTACAGCACAGGGTGACAATACAAACTTATTATTAGATATAGATCGTTTTAAACAAATTATGGTGAATTTAATTGGAAATAGTATTCGCTATACCGAAGAAGGTGGGCAGATTCATATTCATACAGAACAGTCTACTACTGAATGGACGGTATATGTTGATGATAGTCCATTAGGTTTAACAGATGAACAATTAGTTAATCTAGGTCAACGTTTTTACCGTGTAGATGATTCTCGCACACGAGCAACTGGCGGTACGGGGCTTGGTTTGGCATTATCGGTTAAAATTACTGAAGCATTAGGTGGTAAGTTAAGTTTTGAGCATTCACCTTTAGGTGGTTTACGTTGCAAATTAACTTTTCCTAAGCACATTAAACAATAAGGAATAAATACATGAAATATGTTTTGTTAGTGGAAGATGAAATCGAACTTGCACAGCTTGTTCGTGATTATCTTGAAGCAGCGGGTTTTGAAGTGGGCATGTTCCACGACGGGCAAGAAGCATATAATAGCTTTCTACAACGTAAACCAAGTCTAATGATTCTAGACTTAATGGTCCCACGGATGGATGGTTTAACTATTTGCCGTAAAGTTCGAGAACAATCAGATGTGCCAATTATTATGGTGACTGCTAGAACTGAAGAAATTGATCGTGTACTTGGACTCAATATGGGGGCGGATGATTATGTGTGTAAACCATTTAGTCCAAAAGAACTAGTTGCTCGTGTGCAAGCTGTTCTACGTCGTTTAGAGCGTAAAGCAGAACCTGAATCAAATGATTTATTCCGTATGGATAAAGCACAGCAGCGTATTTGGTATCAGCAAAAAGCACTAAATCTAACACCGACAGAATTTCGTTTATTAGAGTTATTTTTAGAGCATGTCGGTCAAGTTTATTCTCGAGCGCAATTACTAGATCATATTAATCCAGATAGTTTTGATGTTGCTGACCGTGTAATTGATAGTCATATTAAAAACTTGCGTCGTAAAATTTCTGATGCAGCAGAAACAGGTAATCGTCATGAGTGGATTCAAGCTGTTTATGGTGTAGGTTATCGCTTTGAATATCCTGAAGATTAATGTTTTACATTAATTTTAGAATTTAAGAAATACAAAAAGACCAATTTATTGGTCTTTTTTATTGTCTGGATTTTTTTATAGATTGTAGTATTTGAAGCTGTTGTTTTTTGGTTTTTGCTAGATTGAAAATTACCAATTGATAGGAAGAGTTGATTAGATCTTTTAAGAGATCTTCACTTAAATCTTCATGTTCGTAAATAGAAATCCAGTGTTGTTTGTTCATATGATATCCAGTATGAATAAATGGATAAGTATCACGTAGCATTTCACTTTCTTGCGGAGTGGTTTTTAAGTTTAAAATTGGATGATGATTTAAGCTGAAAGTCATAAGATAAATTTTATTAAAGACTTTATATACATCACAATTGGGCATAAACGGTTGTGTACATGTAGTTGCCGTTAATGATGATGCTTGTTGCTTTGCAAAATGATGTAAGTTGAGCATGTTAATTATCCTTATACATATAACTTTCTATAAATTTTTAGTTAAAAAAAGCTTCATCAATATTTCATTTGTATACTTGTCTTGATCTTTAAGAGCATTAATTTCAGTACCATAAATTTGAAAACCTAACTTTTTATATAAGTTAATAGCAATCATATTATCTTCAACAACAGTCAGTAATATTTGTTCTATTCGTTGTGCTCTTGCATGTTTAATTACAGTATTTAATAGTATATGAGCAATCCCTTTTTGTTGAAATTTAGGCTCTATAAAGACACTTGCTAAGTGTGCTTTATGAGCGATTCGGATTGCTGACTCTCGTACCAATACAGCGATACCAATAATGTCTTTATCATGATAAGCAGCAAATGCTATTGAATTTAATAAACAATTTTTAAAATAAATATCTTGATGAGTGACTTCAGTTGTATAAGTTGATCCAAACATTTCAGGGGCCTGAAGTAAGGCAGACAGACGAATCTTTTTAAAGTCATTCACATTCTGAGGGCTTAATATTTTAATTGTGATATTCATTTATTTTAATTAATAGAAAATAGGTTTTTAGCTTATAACGGAAGTCAGATATAGGTAAATTTTAAAATGTAATTCTTTATATGAAGTGAAGATGATCTTATATTTTTAAGCAAAATAATGCTGAGTTGATATTCTATTCTTAAACGAGTTAATGAGATGATTAATACGTGAATTTTACTTTTGTTTATAAATCGACTATATTTCATAAAAAATTAATATAAGTCTATAGATTAGACAGTTTTCGCATTGTTTTTATCGGGGTATAGCTTTTCTGTTTTATCGCTTTTTATAAAGTAAAACTCTTGAGATGATAAATAAGTATGAAAACATTTAAACACCTTGTATTACCTTTAAGTATTATTGTTCTATTACTTTCAGCATGTAGTAATCAAACAACTGAGACAAAAACAGCAGAAAGTATGTCCGAAGAAATTAGCCAATCTTCAGGAAATTGGCAAGCAAAAGTAGATGAATTATCTAATCAAAATGTACAAGAGATTAAAGAAGATTTATCTCAACTAAATAAAATAGTAGATCATTTAAATTCTCAATCTGAACAATTAAGATCTGAAATTGTATTGGCCAATCAAGATACAACTAAAATTAAAAAAATTTTAGAAAAGAGCCAAGTTATGCAACAAAAAGGCTTACTCGATTTGATGAATTTAAATCTTAAGACCTCGGAAGTTCAAGCTATTCGAACTAAGATGATTGAAAATTTAATGCTAACCGAACAAATGCATGATCTATCGAATCAAGAAGATTTTGATATGAAAAATCCATCTGCTGAATTTAAAAATTTAGCATTACGTTCTCAAATTTTGCAAAAAGATATTTTTGTTGAATTAGATCATTTGAATAATGAATTTCAATAATTGAAATTAAGGGGGAAATTGGCATTATTTTAAATGCCAATTTTCATAATAAATAGTGTATTTCTATGGAGCAATTTCAATAGGAATACCATTATTAACAAGTTTCCAAATTTCATCTATATCAATATTACGTACAGCAATACATCCCCAAGTCCAATCATCTCTTGGAAAATAAGTCATTAGAGAGGAAAGTGCATTTACTTGTTTTGTTGTTGCAGAACCATGAATCATAATATCTCCGCCAGGAGATACACCCAGTTGTTGAGCATGATTTTTATCTTTTTGATTTGGATAGGAAATATGTAGTGATTTATAAAATGCGCTTTGTGGATTTCGCCAGTCAATGGTGTAACGTCCTTCAGGTGTTTTTCCATCACCTTCTTTAACTTTATGTCCAATCGGGTCAAAACCTAAACGCATTGGGTATTCACGAATAATCTGATCTTTTCCATGAATGAGTTGTACGATACGTTGTTTTTTATGAACTTTAATTAATTGAATTGGAGTTTCAGTACGAATATTTTGAATAGCTGCATCTGTTAAAGGTGTTGGAAAGCCATTATTTTGATTGAGCGTAGAGGATGTAGCGTTTTGATTGCTAAGAGTAGTCGTGGGTAAATATTGATTATATTTTTGGAATAAAACATATCCTGATATGAGTAAAATAATAAAGATAAGAAAAATAATGAGAGATTTTTTATTCATTTTGATAATTGTGAAAAGTTGAATATATTTTACTATTGTTGTGGATAAAGCTTAATTTATCCACAACTGAATTGTCAGAAAATATAATTTAGCTTGAACAGCTCACCATAATTTCAGGTTGGTCACTTGGTAAAGGGGCTAAATCTTCAGGCTTTTCAAGTTCAGGCTGCTTTTGGAAGGGATGGCTAAGCAATTTAAATAAGCGTTCTACTTCTGAAAAATCATTTCGTTCTGCTAATTCAATTGCTTTTTGAGCCATATGATTGCGTAAAATATAATGAGGATTTGATGCTCGCATGATTTGATCAAGTTCATCTGTATCTTGGTGTTTACGGATATTTTCATATTGTGCTAAAAAGCTTTCAAATTGACGATGGTCTAAACAGTCATCTTTGATTAACTCATATTCTTTATTTTGTAGACGAATAAAGTTTTGCGTATAGTCTAATTGTTCTGTTTGTAAAATACGTAAGAAAGCCATAGCACAATCAAAGCTATCTTTATGGAAACTTGGCAGTCCCATTTTCTGTTTTAGACCTTGTTGATAATGCTCTAAAAATGTAGGCTCAAAATGTTCTAAACATTGTGCCAATTGTTCTTTCCATATTTCTTTTTCTATATTTTCAGGGCATAGCGGAACTAAATTATTCAACCACATCCATAAGTTCCAATGACCAATACTTGGCTGTTGTTGGTAAGTATAACGTCCTTGATGATCTGAGTGATTGTTAATCCAATTTGGACGAAAACGTTCTAAAAAACCATAAGGACCAAAATCTAAAGTTGAACCTGTAATATTTAAATTATCTGTATTCATCACACCATGGGCAAACCCAATTAATTGCCAATGTGAAATCATAATCGCTGTGTTTTGAATGACTTTGGTTGCAAAAGCTAAGATAGGTTGTTCAGTATCTAAACATTCAGAATAATGCCATTCAATGCACTTTTGAGTAAATTCTTTTAATAAATCAGGTTGATATTGATTAATCCATTCAAAATGACCTAAGCGAATATGGCTGTCTGATGTTCTAAGCATCATTGCACCTAATTCTAATTTTTCTCTTTGTACACCTTGGGTCGATGTTGTAAAACCAACAGCATTGCTTGATGGAACACCTAGCGCATTTAAAGCATGACCTGCTAAATATTCACGTATTACTGAACGTAAAACTGCACGGCCATCTCCCATACGAGAGTAGGGTGTTAAGCCTGCACCTTTTAAATGAAGGTCTATTGTTTTCTGATTCTTATCTAAAATTTGAGCAATAAGTAAACCACGACCATCACCTAATTGTCCTGCCCATTGACCAAATTGGTGTCCTGCATAAACCATTGCTAATGGTTCAAACTCTTCAAAGATTTTTTGACCACTACAAATTTCAACCCACTGTACTTTATCTTCATCTGACCAATTGAGTTGATTGGCTAGTTCAGCATTAAAATGTCCAGCTTTTGCACCAATCAATGGTTTTGGTGCTTGATGATGAAAAAGTTTAGGATTTAAAGATGGGTAGCGAGCATTAAATTGCATAGTGCAGAGATCAATCAGATGTTTGCCTTTAATATAACAAAGTTATTTTAATACGCATGCAATTGTTCTGAATTAATCCACAATAAAAAGTTTTGCACCTAATAAAGTTGAGGAACGATGTGCTTCAGCAGCATCAGCGACTTGATAGCTCATACCTGTAGTTAATGTAAATGTTCGACCATCTTCGAGTTCTGTAACAAGTTCACCTTCCAAGCAGAATAAGATGTGTCCTTTATGACACCAATGGTCTGCCAGGTAGCCTGCTGAATAGCTAACGATTCTTACGCGAATATCATTAAAAACTTGTGTTTGCCAAAGTGCATAACCCTGTTCGCCCATATGTTTTTCTGAAGGAATATCTTTCCAATTTGTGATGCCAAATGGAATATTGTTGAGTTGCATGATTGTTATCCATATTTTTTAATATTTATTCTATGAAAAAGCCTCCTTTTAGGAGGCTTTCATATTCTTATTCAGAAATTGTATTTTTTTTCACATTTCTGAGTAATAAATTTAATGTTTCACGGTGATGTGATAATCGTTGTTCCACCAATTGAAACTCAACTTTTAATTTGTCATCCATTTGATGAATTTTTTCAGCAACAGATGCTTTTTTTGTCTGAATTTCTTGCTCTTTTAGTTTAGCCCAATCATTTAATGTTTGAGTAAATGCATCATATTCTTGAGAAATTCGAGTTTTAACGTTGCTAATATCTTCAGTGACATTTAAGCCATAAATCGCTAAATCTTGTTCAGCATATTTAAACTTCATGGCTAATTCTGCTTTTTTGATATTAAAGCTTGGTATGCGGCGTAAGTTTTTCGCTAAACCTAATTTTGAACATGTCCAAATGAGCCATTTTGTTGGGTCATATTGCCACCATTTAACGCCATTACGATAGTCATATTGGAAAATATGGTGATAGTTATGATAACCCTCACCCCAAGTAGCAATTGCTAAGACAAAATTGTCACGTGCCGTATTTTCATCTGTATATGGGCGTTTACCCCACATATGGCATAGAGAGTTAATAAAGAATGTTACATGGTGACTTAAAATAAGGCGCATTAAACCACCTAATAATAGAACCCCTCCCATGTCGCCTACAGCCCAACCAATAGGTAATAGAATTGCAGAATGTACACCAATTACCATTGGTACATAATATTTATGTTGGAACATTACTAATTTATCATTTAATAAGTCAGGCGCATTCTTATAATTAGGTTCTGCTGCTGGATAGTCGCGAAGCATCCATCCCATGTGAGCATACCAAAATCCATTTTTGATAGAATATGGATCTTTTTCAATATCATCAACATGGCGGTGATGTGTACGGTGACCAGAGCCCCAGTACAAGATACTATTTTGAACAGCAAAAGTTCCCATAACCATCAAAATAATTTTTAATGGTAAGGTTGCTTCAAAAGCGCGGTGTGCCCATAAACGATGGTAACCCGCAGTAATTCCCAAGCTACTTACACCTAATAAAACAAACATACTGATCCAAGCGGCTAAGCTAAAATCGTAATGATAGGCATAAAGTGGAATTGCAATCACTGCAACAATAGGTAAAAAGACTAATGCAAAAATTGCAACCCAGTTGAATGGGGCTTTGGGTAGGGGAGCGGTCATCTCCAGCAATACTCCTAATACACCTTGGGAGGTATAATTTTAAAAAAACTTAAAAATGAACTCGATCATTTTTTAGCATATTAACATGTTTGAATATACTTTCATTAACATTATTGTACAGTTGTATTGTTGCAAAAAGTATGAAAATAATATGGATGAATGATTGGTTTTATCGACATTATTCCATTGAAATTATGAATTCAGCGATATACAAATTTTTGTGCAAAATCTTATTGAATTAGAAAGAAATATTTTTAGATTTAAAGTAGTTTAACATACGCTTAGGATAGTCTGTAATGAGACCTTGAATTCCTAAATCATAAAGATACTGTGCACGATCAGTGTTATTTACAGTCCAGATACTGATATTTAAATTGGCATTTTGTGTTGCTTCAATAATTTTATCATTTGCCAAACTATCCATCCAACCAATTTGGCAACAACCTAATTCAAGTGCTTGATCAATTGCTTTAAAGCGAATGTCTTCTTCAATCAGAAGTCCATGCTTAAAAACGGATTTTTTTTGATTTAAAATGTGATGAATTTTAGTGTCAAAACTCGTAATAATGGCAGTATTTTCAAAACCTACAAGTTGTTGGTGTAATTCATCAACAATTTTTTCAGCATCATTCAAACTCGTGACGGCTTTAACTTCGACTTCAATATGATTAAAGTTTTGAATAATATGGAGTGTTTCGGTCAAAAGAGGGGTTTTTTCTTGTGTTGACCAATCTGACCAATGAAAAGATTGGTTGTAATGATCTAATTCACAAGCGGTACATTCATATAAAGACTTATCTTGTCCTGTTGTACGTAAAAATTGGTCATCGTGCATCACAATTAAAGCTTGGTCTTTAAGTTGTCTAATATCAAATTCGACAGCACGAATTCCAATATCATGAATATATTGAAATCCGCCTAAAGTATTTTCAGGTGCTTCACCACGAGCACCACGATGACCAATAATTTTCATAGAGTTCTCAACGTATTATTTATGATTATGGTTTTATAACGCTGTTAAATTGTTTCATTAATATTTTTTTGCCAAAGAACTTCAGTACCGCCTTCTGCACGTTGTAAAGCACGTGATGCAACAAATAACCAATCTGATAAACGATTAAGTAATTGTAAAGATGGTGCTTGAATATTTTGATCACGAGCATGTACAGACATTAAGCTTCGTTCTGCACGACGACAAATCGCACGAGCTTGATGAGCAAAACTACAGCTTAATGAACCAGAAGGTAGAATAAAATCTTTTAACATTGGAAGTTCTTCATTCAAACGATCAATGTCATTTTCTAAATATTCAATTGCGATAGGTTGAACCAAATTAAAGTTTGGAATACAAACTTCTCCACCTAAATCGAATAACCAGTGTTGAATTAAGCTTAAAGACTTATCCCAAGATGCTTTGTCTACAATTGTACTTGCTGTAATTTGAGCACGTAAAATGCCAATCGATGCATTGAGTTCATCAACATCACCTAAAGCATGAATACGTAAATCATCTTTAGATACACGTGAGCCATCACCCAAACCAGTAGTACCAGAATCACCTGTGCGTGTATAAATTTTGCTTAAGCGATGCCCCATAAATATTCCTTAAATTTCGAATTAAACCGTTGTAAAAAGGATAATGTATTGAAAACATTATCCTCTAAATTTATCTGTTGTACATTAATATTTTAATGTAATTCCTATAGATGCTAAACGACCACCGTTGATGTAATAACTGCCACTGCCGTAACCTGTACGATATTGGCTATCACCAATATTTTGGATATTTGCAAACAATTTAAGCATGTCATTTATATTGTAATATCCACTCATATCAATGTTGAAATGTCCTGGAATGATAATATAGTCATAGGCACTATTATCGGAAGAAGAAAGTGCTGTTAATGTTGTGGATAGACCGTATTTAGTATCATCCCAACCAATCGTAAATGCTGCTTTTTGACGTGGTCGACGGCTGAGATCTTGATTGGTTGTTTTATCTTTAGCACGGACATAATTGTAACTTGTGCTTGCATAAAGGTGATCTCCAGACCATTTAAGATAAAGCTCACTTCCTTCAAAGGATGCTTTATCTAAATTTTGGAATTTGTAGTTTGTTAAACCCGTTGCATCAATCAGATTTTTGACTTCATTGTGATACAGCGTAATCCCAGTCGAGATACCATAATTTAATTTTTGATCTAAACCAATTTCGTAGGATGTACTTTCTTCAGGTTTAAGATTTGGGTTGCCAGATGCACTATATAATTCATTTAAATTAGGAGAACGAAAGGCAGTTCCAATATTCGTATAAATACTTGTAAGAGGGAGAATTTGATAGCGTATAGCAGCTTGACCTATAGTATGAGTACCATAAACTTCATTGTCTTCTACACGTAATCCAACTTGGGTATGAATCCCATCACTATTGTATTGATGCTGAATATAATAACCTTGAGAATCAATGCTACTATCTATTTTTTTACCATAAGATAAGGCATCAGCTTTAATATTTTGATAGGTTGTTCCGAATGAAATATTTTGTTGGGCTGTTATATTCCACTTTGCATATAAATCAGCCTCTTGAGTTTTACTCAATACATAATCATATTGCCCCAAATAGTTTGTTTGATTTTGAATTAAATCATCTTTAAATTGGGATAAACGAGCATTTAACTCAACTTGAGATCCTAGATTAATTCGTCCTTTTAAATTTAGAATTTTATTTTTAAAATCTTGATCAGCTAATGCTCCATAATTGTCGTATTCAGTATTACCTTTATTTTCACTGTAATCGAATGAAGCAGCATATTGTTCTTTTTCAACACCAACTTTAGCACTGTAACCTTTTTGATCAAATGCTGCTTTTTGTGCATTTTTAATTTCTTTTAGTATAGTTCCATCAGTTTCTAAACGTTGACCACGGATTTGTGCATAAAAACCATCTTCTGCTAAATCAGCACCAATAATAGATTTATAAGTTTTATTTTCACCAATTTCACCTGTAATAAATGCACCTGTTTTTTCAGGTGTCTTAGTAATCATTTGTATGACGCCACCAATTGCATCAGTACCATATAAAACAGAAGCGGGACCTTCTAAAACTTCAATTTGCTTAATATCTGTTGTATCTAAAAATGGGATAGATGCTGCACCAGTTGTGGCAGTATTTAAACGGACACCATCTTGCAGAACTAAGGCCTGTGTAGAGTTTGTTCCACGTAAAAAAATTGAAGCTTGTTGACCGTAGCCACCAAGTTGAACAATATTTGCAGAAGCTTGGCTTTTGAGTAACTCAGGTAGAGAGGCCATCGGTGATTGTTCAATGATTTGTGGTTCAATAATTGAAATTCGAGCAGGAATATTTTCAATTTTTTCTTCAGATCGCGTTGCTGTGACTACAAGTGTATCTAAAGTTGCATTAACAGTATTTGAGGAACTTACTGTTTCTTGAGCAAAAATAACCGTTGGATAGCTTATTGCAATAGCAATAGCACCTACAAGTGCTGTAGGTTGGAAAGGGATGGACATGATTTTTAGCTCCATACATTCACTCCCCGTGAATGATTGAGTGGCAGGAACAATAAGCAGGTATCCGGACTTAAATGTGGTTATATTAAAGTAACTGACTTATCCACCTTCCCACAAAAAAATTGCAGTGGTGTAAATCTAAGATTTATAAAGATAAGCTTTTCATTTTACCGTTGCGGGGGCAGTGTCGGATTTTCACCAACTTCCCTAAAGCGATGAGGCTTGAACTTATTGCATTTGCGCGAAGTATAATGTTTGAACTAGTGTGAAACAATCACTAAAAAGAATTTTTCGATGGAACTTTACTCAAGTCATGTGAATTGCATTACAATGACTTGCCTTAAGTTTCAGACAGAATGGCAAGAAACACGGAATTAGTTAGAGCAAAGAACATGCGTACTCGTACCAAAATATGTGGGATCACAAGAGTTCAGGATATTCAATCAGTTGTTCAAGCCGGAGCAGATGCAATTGGTTTTGTATTTTTCCCACCTAGTCCACGCAGTGTGAATAAAGAACAAGCACAATTGTTGATTCAGTATGTACCTGCTTATGTACAAACAGTTGGTTTATTTGTGAATGCATCTTTGAGTGAAATTCAAGATATTTTAAATGATGTTCCTTTAGATATTTTACAGTTTCATGGGGATGAAACTGCAGATCAATGTAAAGAAATTGCCCAAGCAGTTGGACGACGATGGTATAAAGCAATTCAAGTAAAGCTTGATCTGGATTTGATAAAAATTATAAAAAACTATCAACAAGCAGGTGCAAGCGCAGTATTATTGGATGCATGGCATCCTGAACTTAAAGGGGGAACTGGACATCATTTTAATTGGATGCAGTTCCCAAAAATGGATATCCCTTTAATTTTGGCAGGTGGATTAAAACCTGAAAATATTGAAGACGCTATACAAACGACACGAGCATATGCAGTGGATGTTAGCGGAGGCGTAGAATCCGCAAAAGGTATTAAAGACCAACAACTCATAGAACGCTTTATGCAAGGAGTCCTTCGTGGATCAGCAAAACAATGTGATTGACTATACCCAGTTCCCAGATGAGAAAGGGCATTTCGGTATCCATGGCGGACGTTTTGTGTCAGAAACACTTATGGCGGCATTAGAAGATTTAGAAAAACTCTATTTCCGCATGCAAAATGATGAACAGTTTCTGGCAGAATTCGACCGTGACCTTAGTTTTTACGTAGGTCGTCCAAGTCCTTTATATCATGCTGAGCGATGGTCGAAAGAGTTAGGTGGTGCACAAATTTATTTGAAACGTGAAGATTTAAACCACACTGGATCTCACAAAATAAATAACACGATTGGACAAGCATTACTTGCTAAACTTTCGGGTAAAAAACGAATCATTGCAGAAACAGGTGCAGGTCAACATGGTGTAGCAACAGCAACTATTGCGGCACGCTTAGGACTTGAATGTGTTGTGTTTATGGGTGCAGAAGATGTAAAACGTCAAGCAATGAATGTTTATCGTATGCGTTTACTCGGTGCGACTGTTGTTCCAGTAGAAAGTGGTTCGAAGACATTAAAAGATGCCATGAACGAAGCGATGCGTGATTGGGTAACAAATGTTGATTCAACTTATTATGTGATTGGTACTGTTGCGGGTCCACATCCATATCCGCAATTGGTTCGTGATTTTCAATCAATTATTGGTCGTGAAGCACGCCGTCAAATTCAAGAACAAACAGGTCGTTTACCTGATGCTTTAGTGGCTTGTGTTGGTGGTGGTTCAAATGCAATGGGCTTATTCTATCCATTCTTGAATGATCAAGATGTGAAAATGTATGGTGTTGAAGCAGCAGGCTATGGCATTGAAACAGGTAAGCACTCTGCACCATTAAATGCAGGTCATGTTGGCGTACTTCATGGTAACCGTACATATTTGATGTCGGATGAACAAGGTCAGATTATTGAAACTCATTCAATTTCCGCAGGTTTGGATTATCCAGGCGTAGGCCCAGAACACAGTTTCCTAAAAGATATGGATCGTGTGAAATATGTTCCAATTAATGACCAAGAAGCACTTCAAGGCTTCCGTGATTTGACGAAAATTGAAGGAATTATTCCTGCGCTAGAAAGTTCTCATGCAATGGCATATGTTTCTAAACTTGCGCCAACAATGGATAAAGATCAAATTCTGATTGCGACTGTATCTGGTCGTGGAGATAAAGATTTAATGACTGTTGCACGTATAGATGGCGTGGAAATGGTAGAAATGTAAACTATATTATAGTGATGCAAAGATCCCGTATCTAGTATTTTAGGTATGGGATTTTTATTGATATATTGAATAATAAAGTAGAAAAGAAGTCTTAGTAATAAAAATATAAAAGCGACATATTAATACTGAAAGCGTATGATTTAAGAGATCTGTAAAAGGTTTTGTAGCAAGGAATTACACAATGTCTGATTTGTTTGTAGTCATGTTAGGTGGTCATCATGCGCGAGCAAATACGGAAGTTCATGATGTTGTTTTTGCGATAGGAAATACATTAGAGGAGATTTATCCTCAGCTCAAACAAGCTTGGTTTGGAGAGCAAAAAGGTTTGCATATAGATTCATGGATGAAAGTAAATGGTGTTGAAACAGAACAAAAAAAATATCGAATTAGCTTTAGTCATTCAATGCCAAATGAGCAAAGTTTAAAATTATTTTTAATTAATTTAGGTGGATATGATTCTCAATTATTTGGTGAATTACACCGTTATATTTTAGTTGTTGCATTAAATGAAGTCGAAGCTAAACGAATTGGAAAAAAGCATTTTCATAAAGCATGGAGCAAGCAACATACAGACCGTATACTTGATGTAGATGATTGTTTGGCAATTGATTGTATTGCGGGACGTTATATTGTGCTTGAAGAGAGTGATTATGTACCAACTGTCTGGGAAAATTGTTATATCAAGATCGGTCAATAGCAAACCATTGAATTAAATAATATATATTTCGGAATAAATGTATTATATTTTTAAGTTTAATTTAATTCACTTTTCTATAATTTAAGTGAAAGTGGAATTGTTGGTTTTTTAGCTGAAGAATGGAATGGCGTAAATGGATTTAATTCAGATAAATGGTCAGCCTAGATTTGGTCGATTCAGCATTGTACCAAGCATGATTAATATTGATCGTTATGAACATCGGGTTGCTAACGGCAATATTTTGAAAGGTTGGCGTAAACGGTTACAGTATAAAAAATATAAATTTTGTTTTATACAGCATGAAAATATTACCATTGGACTTGCAATTGCAGATATGGTTTGGGCAAGTTATGGATATTTTTATATTTATCATCATGATAAAAAGGAAGTATTTAATTGGAATGCGGTGAATCTTTTATCGCGCAAGACAGTGTTAGATGAGCAACCTTTATTTAATCAAAGTTATTTTGAAAATTCTCCGTATCAAATTCAAATTCAACATGCTAATGGTGTACGTTATATTCAAGTAACTAAATTTGGTGAAATTCAATTAAGTGCACGTATTTTTTGTGCTGGAACACAACCATTAAGTGTATGTAAACCTTATGGTGAAACAGGATGGATTTATACACAAAAGCTAATGACTTTAAACTGCGAAGGCTATTTTATTGATAAACAGGGTGAGTTAATTCAGTTTAATGATAAAACTTTTGCTGCATTGAGTGATACTTGTGGGTTTTTGAGCCCCAATGAAACTTTGTTCACATTATCGAGTAACTATTGGGATCGCACTGGAAATCGAATTGGTCTTTATTTAACTTCAAATAAGAAACATGATGATTCTAATGAAAATTGTTTGTGGATCAATGGA
This sequence comes from Acinetobacter equi, assembly GCF_001307195.1. Lineage (NCBI taxonomy): Bacteria > Pseudomonadati > Pseudomonadota > Gammaproteobacteria > Moraxellales > Moraxellaceae > Acinetobacter > Acinetobacter equi. Next base: position 1,417,776 of record NZ_CP012808.1, read on the forward strand.
CAACTATATGCCTTACCAAAAGTGAATGTTACTCAAATACAACCCGAAATTTGGCATATTCATTCTGATGATAAATTAATTGATTTAAGTTTAAATCTGAATTGGCATAGAAGTGAAGGGATTAAGTTACATTTAAAGCATCATCAAACACACCAATGGCAAGTCAAAGTTAGTGGTAAAATTCAGCACGAAGAATTGAACGTATTGTTGTTAGATGAATATGGATTATTCGAACAATATAAATTTAAGGAATAGTACAAAGGTTTCTAAAAACCTTTGTACTAAGATGTAGTTTACTTATTAAAACGACTAATTTGCTCTAGCGCTTCTTGTAAGCTTTTATGATCAGGTTGAGCATCTTTCATTGGATGATTATTTTTATCTAGAATATCGTACTGACCTACAACACCAATTTCTAAAATAGATTGCGGTGAAATAATCGCATAACTACTATAATTTGATGCCAATAACCAATCACGTTGTATTGGTTTGCCTAAAAGATCTTCACCTACAGAGTAGTCTTTAACATCATTTGTTACACCTAAGTAATTTTTCATAAGAGTTGGAACAATATCTTGATGGCTAGTAAATGCATCACTATTCCATTGCATGATTTGAGATTCACTTAATTTAGGTGCAATAATTGCAAATGGGACTTTGATTTGAGGATCAGTATAATTACTGTTATGTCCCCAGAAATTGCTCATATTGTCATTAATTTCTTGACCATGATCACCCGTAATAATAATGACGGTATTTTCTAAGTCACCTGATTGTTTTAGTTTATCTAAAATAATTTTAACTTGGCTATCAACAAAATGAACGCTGGTTTTATAACGATTCATAATGAGATTACGGTCAGTATTATTATTTAGTTTTAGATAGTTGACTTCATCAACCATAGGTTCATAACGATGAGGATAGTTTGTTGGGAAATCGAATCCATGTGGTGCATCATAGAATATAAATGAAAAATAAGGTTTAGATTTATTTCGATGATCGAACCATTGTACCCAATCTTTTGTTAAATCTTGGTCCAACTCAGACGGTAGATTGCCTTTAGAGCTTACACGTAAATTTGGGACTTTAGAGAAAACTGTTTGATGAAATTCTGGATTAGTTAATTTTGCAGCTGCAAAAATGCCTAAATCATAATTAAGTGTCTGTAAGCGATCAATAAAGACGGGACTTTTATGATTTGCAAGCATTGCATGCCAGTAAGTACCAGGAATACCATAAAATAATCCAAAAATACCTGTACGTGTGGCATTTCCTGAAGAAATATGATTATTAAAAATTTTCCCTGATTGGGCAAAATTCCACATATTGGGTGACGTATCGGCATTAAACGTATCTGCACGCCAAGAGTCAATTACAATAAATACAATATTAAGTGGTTTTTCAACAGGTTGAGTTTGTAATGTTTGTAATGGATAGTTGATATCACTTTTACTATTAAGAGATAATGATTTTTGTTTTTCTAATGCTTCAGCATCAATCCATCCATATTTTTCCATTGTTCCATTTGCTGTTGTTGGATAAAACAATGGTAGATATTTCTTAGTCACTGTGACAGGTTGATAGACATTTGCTACAGCCCAAATATGTATACTGTGGGAAATGAGTAAGCAAATAAAAACCAGCACACTAAATTTTGGACCAATTTTCCATTGCTGTATACGATCAACATTCTTTTCTAAATAGACTAGTAAGAAATACTGAGCTAGCCATATAATTGCAATACCCGCTATAGCCATAAACCAAGTCATAAAACTAAAATTAACAACTTGACCAGACATAACCAGTTCAAGCATTACCAAGCTGATATGGAAACGATATTGTGCAAAGACAATAGTATCAATAAATAAAATCAGTAATGCTAAAGATAATACCGTGACTTGAATTACTCTGCTTAGTTTATTCGGCAGTAGTAAAAAAGGAATTAATATAATACCTAAAAGAACCATCAATAATGTCATATGTGAAATAACACTACTGACTAAGAAACTAAAGCCTAATATATCTGTTGGGAATTCAGATAAATAAACAAAGTATCGGCATGCGATAAGCATAGCAATGAATGCATTTACGATAATAAAATATAAATGCACTCGTAGTTTGGATTTGAATAGCATAAAAGAATCAATTTTTATCTGAATAGAAGAGTTCATTAATATGTGTTTTTTGTATATAAAATCATGAAATACATCACAAAAAACAGATATCATTTGTGCAAAAATATAGCATATAAAGACAATGTATTCATTATCTTTATTGACTACTTAAAGTGGTAAGTGATCGATATAAATATATTTGTTTTTAAGCTTAAGAGGAAAATTATTGTTATTTTGATTCTTTATTTTATGTAATGGCGACCTCATGTGGTCGCCTTAATATAGCGTTTAAATTGATTTAAATTTGGGTTGTCTAAAAATAATCGCAAGTACAGCAAAAATCGCGAGAATCCAGCAATAGTAAATGCTACCGATTAATTCAACTGGTGAAATTTTAGCGATAGAACAGGCAAGTAATAATTGTGCACCATAAGGGATGAGCCCTTGAATGACACAAGAGAAGATATCTAAAAGTGCTGCAGAACGTTTAGGATCAACGCCATATTCTTTTGCAACTTCACGTGCCATATCTCCTGATAAAATAATTGCAACGGTATTATTTGCAACGAATAGGTTTGAAAAAATGACAAGAAAGCTGATCCCAAACTCGCCAGCACGTTGTGTACCAACTTTGAATAAGCGCGTTAAGCTATAAATGCGCTGAATGAGCCATTCTAAGCCACCTTCTTTTTGCATAATGGCAGATAATCCACCTAAAAACATAGAAAGAAGAGCAACTTCAAACATGCTTGTAAAGCCATCATAAATTGCATTATTTAATTGTAAAAAATCAAATTTTGTATTTTCAATTAATCCAACAATACCAGATAAAATAACACCAATAAAAAGTACAGCTAAAACATGTAAACGAGAAAATGCTAAAATAAAAACGGCAACATAAGGCAAAATAAGCCAAAAATTATAATAGCTATAATGAATGGTTTGAGAGCTATGACTAGAAAAAATATAAATTAAAATAGTAACAACCGCTGCTGGAACAGCAATCCATACATTGACTTTAAATTTATCGCGCAATTGAACCTTCTGGCTACTTGTTGCTGCAATTGTAGTATCTGAAATCATTGATAGATTATCACCAAACATTGCACCGCCTACGACAGCACCAATTGCATAAATGACATTAATATCGGTTGCTTGAGAAAAGCCAAATGCAATAGGAGCACATGCGGCAATAGTTCCCATTGAAGTTCCCATAGCTGTTGCAATAAATGCAGAAATGAGAAAAAGCATAGGTAATACAAATTCAGGTGGAATAATAGATAAACCGAATTGAACGGTTGCGTCTACGCTTCCAATGGCACTACTTGTACTTGCAAATGCCCCTGCAAGCATAAAAACCATAAACATGAGAATTAAATTAGGATGGCTTGCACCCTTTAAGAAAGCTTCGATGCCAGCATTGAGTTTACCTCTATAAAGCAATACGGCTATAATAATTGCAGGTAAGGCAGCAACTGGTGCTTTAATTTGATAGAAAGCAAACTCAGTTCCGATTGCGGAATGATATATTCCACTACCTAAAAAGATGGCTAAAAAAACAATAAGTGGCAATAGTGCAAATGCTCGTGCTTGCACTTTTGACGAGTGTTCGGGATTCATAGGGAGATAGGAAAAACAAAGAATAGTGATAGTATAAAGCAGGTTTTGCTATTTCAGCTAATTTTAAGTGCTTTTGCTAAGCATGTTATTTTTATAGAAATTTTTAAATAAAAATAAGTTTTTCTAAATCTTATAGATTTCAATAAAACCTAAAAATAGGCATCTTTGATCATTGTGAAAAAATGTTAAATATTAGTAAATGTACCTTTCGGGTTGTTTTGAAAAAATGATTTGTAAATGAAATGCAACTTCAAAGTATTGTGCTCTATTCAATGAGTAAAAAATAGCGTTACAATGAGTGGTCTTGTATTTTTACAATAGCAACGCCTCAGTTTTAATAATTCAAGGAATGTACAACCCTATGTCACGTTTAGCCGCTCGATTTGAACAACTGAAATCTCAACAACGTAAGGCTTTAGTTTCTTATGTTATGGCGGGTGACCCTCATCCACATGTAACTGTACCATTATTACATCAAATGGTTGAGGCTAGTGTCGATGTGATTGAGTTAGGCCTTCCTTTCTCAGATCCTATGGCAGATGGTCCTGTGATCGCATTAGCGGCAGAACGAGCACTTGCTGGTGGAACAAATACACTTGATGCTTTGAATATGGTGAAAGAATTCCGTAAAAATGATTCTGAAACACCGGTTGTTTTAATGGGATATTTAAATCCTGTTGAAGTAATTGGTTATGAAAAGTTTGTTGCTTATGCAAATGAATGCGGTGTTGATGGTGTACTTTTGGTGGATTTACCTCCAGAAGAAGCAAAAGATTTAGATGTTGTATTACAAAAATATAATATGGATCAGATTTTCTTACTTGCACCAACATCAACAGATGAACGTATCCAGCATGTAGTGAAACAAGCAAGCGGATTTATTTATTATGTTTCCTTGAAAGGTGTAACAGGTGCGGCAACTTTAGATGTTGCTGAAGCTGCGTCACGTATTGAAAAAATTAAGCAACACACAAATGTTCCTGTAGGTGTGGGCTTTGGTATTAGTGATGCTGCATCTGCAAAAGCAATGGGTAGTGTTGCTGATGCTGTAATTGTAGGTAGTGCTTTCGTAAAACAGTTTGCAAATTTAACTCCAGAACAAGCAACGACTGCAACGATTAATAAAGTTAAGGAGCTTCGAGCTGCGCTCGATGAGTTAGTATGAGTCAAGAAGTGAAAACAGGGAAAATCCTCAGCCCATCTACGCCATGGACAGTACGTGGTGTTCCAGGTATTCATATTCCTGATGAACAACAAGCATTAAAAGCGACTTTTACAGAGCCAACAATTGAATGCCCTGAGTGTCACGCATTAGTGACAAGAACGGCAATGTCATTTAATGCTTATGTTTGTCCGCAATGTGACGAACATTTAAAAATGAAAGCTCGTGATCGTTTAACTTGGTTTTTAGATCAAGTACAAGCTGAGCTTGGGCAAGAGTTTAAAGCAAAAGATCCATTAAAATTTGTTGATAGCAAAGCTTATCCAGATCGTATGACTGAAGCGCAAAAGAAAACAGGTGAAACTGAAGCGCTTGTAGTAATGCAAGGGTTGTTAAAAGATCTTCCTGTGATGACTTGTGCATTTGAATTTGACTTTATGGGCGGTTCTATGGGAACTGTCGTAGGTGATCGCTTTGTTCAAGCTGCAGAACGTGCAATTGAATTACGTCAACCTTTAATTTGTTTTGCTGCATCTGGTGGTGCACGCATGCAAGAAGGCATGTTGTCTTTAATGCAAATGGCACGTACATCAGCTGCAATTCAACGTATGAAAGAACAAGGTCTTCCATATATTGTGGTATTAACTCACCCAGTTTATGGTGGTGTAACTGCATCATTGGCAATGTTAGGTGATGTTCATATTGCTGAACCTAAAGCAATGATTGGTTTCGCGGGCAAACGTGTAATTGAACAAACTGTACGTGAAACTTTGGAAGAACCATTCCAACGTGCAGAATATTTGCTTGATCACGGTGTAATCGATCAAATTGTTCATCGTCATGCATTACGTGATACTGTATATCGTATTGTGACTAAGTTGATGAATTTACCTTGAACACAGCACCACTTGCATCTGATTCTTTAAATACATGGCTCGATTATTGGAGCCATGTTCATGTTACGGGCATAGATTTAGGTCTAGAACGCGTAATTCCTGTTGCTGAAAAACTGGAAGTTACTCGACCGAATGCCAAAGTACTGACAGTTGCAGGAACAAATGGTAAAGGTTCGACGACGACGACCTTGGCTGCTATTTTAAAAGCCCAAGGTTATCAAGTAGGTTTATATCAATCTCCTCATATTTATCGCTTTAATGAGCGCGTAAAGTTAAATGGCATAGAGATTGATGATCAAACTTTAATTAATGCATTTGTGTTGGTTGATCAAGCACGCCGTGAATGCAAGTTATCACTATCATTTTTTGAAGCAACAACATTAGCTGCTTTTGTGATTTTTAAAGTCAAACAATGTGATGTTTGGGTGTTAGAAGTTGGGTTAGGTGGTCGTTTAGATGTTGTAAACGTTGTAGATCCGAATATTGCAGTAATTACTAATATTGGTTTGGATCATACAGATTGGCTTGGCGATACAATTGAAAAAATTGCTTTTGAAAAAGCAGGAATTATTCGACCAAATATTCCAGTTGTTTTTGGCGGACATCAAGCCTTACCACAAGCAATTCAAAATAAAGTCAATGAATGTCATGCAACACTTTATGCTTTAGACCGTGATTATTTTTATCGTTATACACAAGATGGTCAGGCGTGGATGCTGGCTACAGCAGGATTAACGTTAGAATTACCACTAGGTCAATTAGCATTAGAGAATATTTCAACTGCAGTCACTGCTATTTTAGTGAGTGGGTTAGAGGTATCTCAAGAGGCTATTGCGACAGGTATTATTGCAGCTCAGTTACCAGGTCGTTTTGAAATTAGAAAAATCAAAGATAAAACCGTTATTTTTGATGCTGGACATAACCCACATGGTATTGAATTTCTATTAAAACAATTAAAAAACTATTTGAATTACAATAAACAATATACTGAGATTGTGAGTGTATTTTCAATGTTGACTGATAAAGATATTAAATCTGTCATCACACTATTGAAAGATACTGTGAATCTGTGGAAAATTGCTCCGCTGACAGTACCTCGAGCAGCAGACATATCTCAATTGGATGATGCGTTGTTAGGCGAAAATGTACAACACTATCAAAGTGTTCAATTGGCTTTTGAGTCAGCTTTAAATGAAACAAATAATAATCAGCTGATTTTGGTGTGTGGGTCATTCCATACATTGGAAGCCGTATGGGAGTATTTAGAAAAATGTCCATGAATAACAAACAGCGCTGGATGGGTGGTGTTGTTTTATTAGGTGGTGGTATTTTACTTGCGGCTTTATTGTTAAAAGGGCAGGAAGAAATTAAGCATGCGCCTAATTCAGATATTGTAAGTCAAGTACAGCAAAAAAATAATTCCACAGAAAGTGAAATGATTCAGTTACAGCCTTTAACAGTTGATATTGAAACTGAAAAGCGCTTATTAGCTGAACAAAAACGAGCAAGAGAAAAGGCAATTGCTGAGCAAGAAGCACGTGCAGCAGAGTTTTTAGCTATGCAGCAACAGGCTGAAGCTGAAGCAGCTAGAAAGGCAGCAGAAGAATATGCTGCTTTGAATGCACATAGAGCAGGTGCTCAACAGAGTTCAGATAACATTCCACCTGAATTGGTTGAAGATGAAAAAGTTAAGCAAAAGCGTTTAGCTGAGGAAAAACTGGCAAATCAAAAAAAGCAAGAACAGCTGAAAGCAGAGCAGTTGAAAGCAGAAAATGCGAAAAAAGAAGCTCAGCGTAAAGCTGATGCTGAAGCAAAGAAAAAAGCTGAGGAAAAGAAAAAGGCTGAAGATACTCGTAAGGCTACTGAGAAAAAAGAAGCTGAACGTAAAGCGGCAGAAAAGAAAGAAGCAGAGCGTAAAACTGCTGAAAAGAAAAAAGCTGAAGCTGAAAAGGCGAGAGAACTATTGGAACATGGCGAAAAGCAATGGATGGTTCAAGTTGCATTGGCTGTTAATGAGGCAAATGCAGATGCTTTAGCTGCAAAATTAAAAGCAAAAGGCTATAAAGTTACAAAAAGTCCAACATCTAAAGGTATTCGTTTAATGGTAGGACCTTCTAAAGATAGAGCAGCTGCCGATGCTATTCGTAAAAAAATTGCAACCGATGAAAGTTTAGGCATGAAATCAGCTTGGGTGATTGATTGGGTGCCATTAGATAAACGTAACTAATCAGCTTTTATTATTCTCAAAAATTAAAGTGGATTTGACAGTTCTTGTTGAATCCATTTTATATTTTTAGGCGTGAATAATTTTTCAAGATTTCTCCAAATGGAATGGAAACCATAGTCTCCATTTTTCATTTCATTTAGTGCTTCCTCTATTGACCAATCCTCAAAAATAATACGATACATTGCAACACTCGTTCCTGTACGATCTGAACCGTGATAGCAATGAATCAGAACTTTTTGGTTATTTTGTTCTGCTATTTGAATGGTTTTCATCACAACAAGTAAGTCTTCTTTAGACATTGCCCATGTGTTTACAGGAATATGTACGAGCTCAATATTAGTATCATGGAGTATTTTTTTATCTTTATTTGATGTTCTTAAGTTGATGACAATATCAATATTTTGTTGTTCTAATAACGGAATAATTTGATTGGATGGCTGCTCACTACGGAAAATATTTGGACTGACTTGATAAAAATTATGTTCTTTAGAAATAATATTCCCCCAATTTTCAGGACGAACAGGTACTGTATTCGCAGTGGTGCAAATGGAGAGAAAAAATAAGGGATGAATAAGTAAAGTTGTAATAAGTAATTTTTTAGGCATAAGAAAATTAAAAAAAGAATTATAAGAGGTCGGGATAACCTTAAATTATACTGAGTAAACAAGAAAGTATAGATAATAAGCTATCTTTGCTTTATTCATCATAAATAGGGGGATGATAAATATACTTAATTATGATTTTTATACTAAGTAAAAAAAGAATGTGATGTTATTGATTCGTATATATATTTTATAAGTGTGGTAATGCTGTTTTATTAGAAGATAATAAGGGGAATAGATCTTTTATCCCGCAAAAGTCACATTTTTTTCTATAAAACTGGGTTGAAATTTGATACATTATCGTACTTATGTTTAGTGTTAGATTAAAAAATAAAGAGTTTTTTAATGGTGTTTTTTAGAAAGCACTTGTACTTCATATTTCTGACACCATAATAATGATTGACAAAAAACTTATTCAATTGACAAGCAAGATTTAGAGAGTCTATTCATGTTGGCAAGTCTGATCGGAGGAATCTTCGGTACTAAAAATGAGCGTGAACTTAAACGCATGCGTAAAATCGTTGAAAAGATTAATGCGCTCGAGCCGACGATATCAGCCTTAAATGATGCAGACCTGTCTGCAAAAACTGAAGAATTCAAACAGCGTCATAAAAATGGCGAAAGCTTAGATAAATTAATGCCAGAGGCATTTGCTGTTTGTCGAGAAGCTGCAAAGCGTATCATGGGTATGCGTCATTATGATGTACAGCTCATTGGTGGTATTACACTTCATGAAGGTAAAATCGCAGAAATGCGTACTGGTGAAGGTAAAACGCTCATGGGTACTCTTGCATGTTATTTGAATGCGATTAGTGGTGAGGGTGTTCATGTTATTACCGTGAACGATTATTTAGCACAGCGTGATGCTGAGTTGAACCGTCCATTATTTGAATTTTTAGGATTAAGCATTGGTATTATTTATTCAATGCAAGATCCAATGGAAAAATCAGAAGCATATAAAGCAGATATTACATATGGTACAAATAACGAATTTGGTTTCGATTATTTACGTGACAATATGGTGTTCTCTTTAGCAGAGAAAAAGCAACGTGGCTTGACTTATGCCATCATTGATGAGGTGGACTCAATCTTAATTGATGAAGCCCGTACACCATTAATTATTTCTGGGCAGAGTGAAGACTCTTCTCAACTATATGCTGCAATTAACTCAATTCCAGCTAAATTACGTCCTCAAAAAGAAGAAAAAGTGCCAGATGGCGGTCATTTCTGGATTGATGAAAAGCAACGTTCAGTTGAAATGACTGAAGTTGGTTATGAGACTGTAGAGGCAGAACTTATTGCAATGGGGTTGTTGGCTGAAGGTGAAAGCTTGTATTCGGCTGCGAATCTTAATTTGGTTCATCATGTTTCAGCAGCAATTCGTGCACACTTTCTTTTCCAACGTAATGTTCACTACATTATTCACGAAGGCGAAGTGATTATTGTTGATGAAAATACTGGCCGTACAATGCCTGGTCGTCGTTGGTCAGAAGGTTTGCATCAAGCTGTTGAAGCCAAAGAAGGTTTAGAAATTCAACCAGAAAACCAAACATTAGCAACAACGACTTTCCAAAACTATTTCCGTTTGTATAAAAAGCTTTCAGGTATGACAGGTACAGCCGATACTGAAGCTTCGGAAATGAAAGAAATTTATGGCTTAGATGTTGTTCTTATTCCAACGCATCGACCAATGGTACGTAAGGATTTAAATGATTTAATTTATTTGAATCGTAATGGTAAATATTCTGCAATTACTAAAGAGATTCAAAGTATTCAAGAGTCTGGTGTTGCACCAATCTTAATTGGTACAGCAACGATTGAAGCATCTGAAATTTTATCAGATAAACTTCGTCAAGCGGGCATTGTTCATGAAGTCTTGAATGCAAAACAACATGAGCGTGAAGCAGATATTATTGCGCAAGCAGGTGCACCACGTGCCGTAACAATTGCAACGAACATGGCAGGTCGTGGTACAGATATTTTACTTGGTGGTAACTGGAAAGTTCTACTCTCTAAAATTGAAAATCCAACACCTGAAGATGAGCAGCGTTTAAAAGATGAATGGGAGGCAAACCATGAAGCGGTATTAGCTTCAGGTGGTCTACACATCATTGGTTCAGAACGTCATGAATCACGTCGTATTGATAATCAGTTACGTGGTCGTGCTGGTCGTCAAGGTGACCCTGGTGTTTCTCGCTTCTTCTTATCTTTAGAAGATGATTTAATGCGTATTTTTGCGGGTGATCGTATCATTGCGATGATGCGTGCAATGGGCTTAAAAGAAGATGAAGCAATTGAACATAAAATGGTTTCTCGTTCAATTGAGAATGCACAACGTAAAGTAGAAGCACGTAACTTTGATATTCGTAAGAACTTATTGAAGTACGATGATGTAAATAATGAGCAACGTAAAATTATTTATTCACAGCGTGATGAAATCCTTGCGGCTGAGTCACTACATGACTACATTGAAGAAATGTATCATGATGTAATGTCAGGTATGATTGCAAATTATATTCCACCAGAGTCTATTCATGATCAGTGGGATATTCCTGGTCTAGAACAAGCTTTACATGAAGATTTAGGTATTTCACTTCCAATTGGTAAATGGTTAGAAGAAGATCGTCGCTTAGATGAAGAGGCATTGGTTCGTCGTATTACTGATGAAGTACTGAAACGCTATAATGATCGTCGTGAGCAGATGGGGCCAGAATCTTCTGCAATGCTAGAAAGACACTTCACATTAGGTTCATTAGATCGTCATTGGAAAGATCATCTTGCTGCAATGGATTATTTACGCCAAGGTATTCACTTACGTGGATACGCGCAAAAGAACCCAGAGCAAGAGTATAAAAAAGAAGCATTTAATTTATTTGTAAATATGTTAGGTGTGATTAAATCAGATGTTGTGATGGATCTATCTCGTGTTCATGTTCCAACTGCGGAAGAATTGGCTGAATTAGAAGCACAGAAACAAGCGCAAGCACAGGCAATGCAATTCAATTTATCTCATCAAAGTCTTGATGATGAAGTTGATGGTGAAGCTGTAGAACGCTCTAATTCAGATGCTCAGCAAGTAATACCACCAGTAAGCCGAAACTCACCATGTCCATGTGGTTCAGGTCAGAAATATAAACAGTGTCACGGTAGAATTTAATTATTTTATTAAAAAAGGCAGGATTTAATATCCTGCTTTTTTTAAGAGAAATTTGATAATTATTTTATTACTATGGAATTTTTTCAAATTAAATGTTATTAACTCTCCTATTGAGAATTAAGACGGATGATCAATGAAAAAATTAATTAGTACTTTGTTATTAATAACTATAGTTATTCCAATATCTGCAATTGCAAATCCAGCAGCACAACAAGTTCCAGTAAATAATGGACAGGTAACATTAGAAAGCCCTAGAACGGGAATTCAATATACTATTCCAAATCCGGATCAAAGATCTGTTGTAATGCAAACACAAGCGATTGAAGCAGCTAACTCAGTTACAGCAGATCGTATTATTGCTTCAAACCCAGCATTATCAATTGAAAGTCAAGAACAAGCGAAACAAGCATTGGTTAATCTAACTAAATAAATTTGTTAAGCGAGTGTGAAAAAAGCTAGACCAAGTGTCTGGCTTTTTTGTTGCTTAAGGATGTGGGATTAAAATTACATTTGCTAAAAGCTAGGAGCTACTCGATTTTTTTATCATTTTGAACTAAGCTCTATTTTTAATAATCTGAATTGGATATAAAAATGGCAGTTGGTGACGTATCTATGCCACAGATGCATGTGGTTAAAGGTGTAAAAATTGGTACCGCGGAAGCGTATGTGCGTTATCAGAACCGACGTGACCTTGTTATTTTCGAATTTTCAGAAGGCACACAAGTTGCTGGTGTATTTACACAAAATGCATTCTGTGCAGCACCTGTTCATTTATCTAAAGCACATTTGCTTGCTGGAAACCCACGTTACTTAGTTATTAATACAGGTAATGCGAATGCAGGTACTGGTAAAATTGGTATGCAAAATGCAGAAGCAACATGTGCAAAGCTTGCTGAATTGGCAAATGTTAAAGTAACAGAGATTTTACCATTTTCAACAGGTGTTATTGGTGAACAATTACCAATCGAGCGTCTTGTAAAAGGTTTGCAACCAGCCTTAGATAATCTAAATGAAAATGCTTGGTTGGATGCCGCAACAGGTATTATGACCACAGATACTACACCTAAAGGTGCATCAGAACAGTTTGTTCTAGATGGTGTTACTTATACCATGACTGGCATCTCTAAAGGTGCAGGCATGATTCGTCCTAATATGGCAACGATGTTGAGCTATGTTGCTACAGATGCACCGATTAGTCGTGAACTTGTTCAATTGTTATTAAAAGAAACTGTCAATGTTTCTTTTAATAGAATAACTGTTGATGGTGATACATCTACGAATGACTCATGTATTTTTGCTGCAACAGGTCAAGCAGGTGGCATTGAAATTAACTCAGTAAATGATGCTCGTTATTCTGTTGTATTGGGTGTACTTACACGTGTAATGAAGCGTTTAGCACAACTCATTGTTCGTGATGGTGAGGGTGCAACTAAATTTATCACCGTTGCTGTAGAGGGTGGTGCAAATACACAAGAATGTTGTGACATCGCTTATAGTATTGCTCATTCACCTTTAGTTAAGACAGCGATCTTCGCTTCAGATCCAAACTGGGGACGTATACTTGCTGCAATTGGTTACGCAGGTGTTCCAAATTTAGATGTTGAAAAAATTCAAGTTTGGTTAGATGATGTACAAATCTGTAAAGATGGTGGTGCAGCAGAAGATTATACCGAAGAAGCTGGTGCTCACGTTATGTCTCAATCAGAAATGACCATTCGTGTTGATTTGGGACGTGGGGATGCTAAAGATACGGTTTATACTTGTGACCTATCTTATGATTATGTGAAGATCAATGCAGACTATCGATCTTAACATTCTTTGATTAAAAGCCTCCTTTAAGGAGGCTTTTTTATATCAGAATTTTTTTACTAACTGGTCAATTTTATTGATCAGTATTGAGGAATCTACCCCAGGTATGGGCAAAAGGACAGAGAAGATCATGATGAATAATGCGACGAATTTAATTGCAAATGAAGCAAAATCAATTGTACAAGCGCATTTAGATCGACTAGGCGAGCCAAAAGTGAGCTTAATGAGTGAAGAAATAAAACAACGGAAGTTTGAGCAAATTCAAGCAGAACTAAAAAAAAGAAATGCAGTATTAGTTGCGCATTATTATTGCGATCCAGAGGTACAAGAACTTGCAGAAATTACTGGTGGATGTGTATCGGATTCTTTAGAAATGGCACGCTTTGGTCGAGATCATGAAGCACAGACATTGGTGGTTGCTGGTGTCAAATTTATGGGAGAAACAGCAAAAATTTTATCTCCTGAAAAAACAATTTTAATGCCAACTTTAGAGGCGACATGCTCTTTAGATTTAGGCTGTCCTATTGATGAATTTACTCGATTTTGTGATGAACACCCAGATCATACAGTTGTAGTGTATGCCAACACATCTGCAGCAGTTAAAGCACGTGCGGATTGGGTGGTAACATCGAGTTGTGCTGTAGAAATTATTGAGCATTTAGATAGCTTAGGTGAAAAAATTATTTGGGCACCTGATCAGCATTTGGGGCGTTACATTCAGAAGAAAACAGGTGCTGACATGTTGCTTTGGGATGGAGCTTGTATTGTTCATGAGGAATTCCGTGCACGTGGTATTGATAAGATGAAAGCGCTTTATCCTGATGCGGCAGTACTTGTTCATCCCGAATCACCAGAATCGGTTATTGATATTGCTGATGCAGTGGGAAGTACATCTCAATTGATACAAGCTGCACAAAGACTTCCGAATGAAAGGTTGATTGTTGCTACTGATCGTGGAATTTTTTATAAAATGCAACAAGTAGTACCACATAAGATTCTTATTGAGGCGCCTACAGCAGGGGAAGGGGCTACATGTAGATCTTGTGCACATTGTCCATGGATGGCAATGAATGAATTAGATGGTATTTTGAATGTTTTGCAAAATAATGATCAAGAAATCTTTGTTGATCCTGCTTTAGGGGAGAAGGCGAAGCTACCTTTAGATCGAATGTTGAGCTTTAGCGCAAGCTTGAAACGTTAAATTTGAACAAAAAATACCTAAAATGCTTGATAAATATACGGTTGAAGCATTTTTTTAAATTTTTTTAAATATAGGTGTTGACGTCTCGCTGCGTCGCGCCTAGAATGCACACCGTACCGCACGATATGCGATACGAAAGCTGAGATGAACGGAGCATAGCACAGCCTGGTAGTGCACCTGGTTTGGGACCAGGGGGTCGTAGGTTCGAATCCTACTGCTCCGACCAATTCCTCAAGGCGAATCGCATGATAAATATATCATCGGTCATGCGCCTGTAGCTCAGTTGGATAGAGCATCCGCCTTCTAAGCGGATGGTCACAGGTTCGAATCCTGTCAGGCGCGCCATTTGGTAGCTTGGTATATTAGAGCCAAATAATGGTGGATGTAGCTCAGTTGGTAGAGCCCTGGATTGTGATTCCAGTTGTCGCGGGTTCGAATCCCGTCATTCACCCCAACTTTTATAGTTGAAATCGGAGCATAGCACAGCCTGGTAGTGCACCTGGTTTGGGACCAGGGGGTCGTAGGTTCGAATCCTACTGCTCCGACCATTTAAAAGATCCGCTTAAGTGCGGTTTTTTTATTTCTGAATTTTATGTAAACAAAAAAGCTCCATATTATTTTGGAGCTTTTTTATTGAGTAAAAAGTAGTTTTTGCTTAAGGAATAATAACAATGTTTACTCTGCGATTAACTGCTCGCTTTTCAATGTTATCATTGTTGCTTAGGGGTTGAGTTGCTCCTCGTCCTATAGTTTGAATATCTGAACTGCGGAAGCCATGTTGAACAAAGACTTCTTTGACTGTCTCTGCACGTTTTTTGGATAAAGCATGGTTGTATTCAGGGGTGCCTATATTATCTGTATGACCAATGATTTTTAGTCGTTTTAAATCATATTTTTTCAATGTTTCAGAGAGTTGCTCGATTTGAGAGATTTTACTTTCATTAATTGTTGATTTGTTGAATTCAAATAATAATTGTTCTGGTAATGCTAGGCTCCAGCCATCTTCAGTAAGATTGAATCCTTCTTTCTGTAATAGTTGTTTTTGCTTGCTCGATAAGCCTTTAGTCGCACAAGCAACAAGTATTAAACCGATTAAAGCGAATGAGAAAATTTTTGTAAATTGTTTGAGCATAAGGTCGAATCCTAATTAAGATGCAATAAACCAACGCTTAGGCAGTATTTTTGCTTTGTACATAGAACTATCGGCTTCAGCTATAAGGGTTTCTGGTGTTGTAAACAGTTTTCCTAATGCTATACCAATACTAAAACTGAAATAAATTTCTTGATCTGAATGAATAATTGGTTTTTTACATGTATTTAGAAGATTTTCGCAAATTAAGATCAAATTGTCTTTATTTTTTACGTTATACAATAAAACTGCAAACTCATCACCTCCAATACGGGCAATAAAGTCATCAGATCTTAAACTGGATCTGAGTCGAATAGCCATTTCTTTTAGGACAGCATCACCAGCAAGATGACCAAATTTATCGTTAATCTCTTTGAAGTTGTTATTGTCTATGAATAATAGAGCAACATTATCATTCAGATGGTGATTAAAAATATAAATTAATTTTTCATTAAAATAGTTCCTATTGGGGAGTTGGGTTAATTCATCATGGTTAGCTCGATGAGATAGTTGCTGATTTTCTGTTTCAAGTTGTTGGTTTGATAATTGAATTTTTGCAAGCAATTCATTAAAAACAAATGTAATTTTATTTAATTCGGAAATATTAGAGTGGGGAAATCGTAGACTGTAGTCTTTGTTGCTACTGATTATTTTTGCTGTTTCAGCAATTGGACTTATAGAGTGCATTAAATATTTATAAATGGAATTCACAGACCAAAATAAAATGATCAGTACGAATAAGAATCCTATGCATAGAAAAATAATTATTTTTTTAAAAAATTCGATATGAGTTGATGAGTTTCCGTAAACAATTAATTCACCAAAGTTTTGATTATTGTGTTGTATCTTTAATCGAATTGGGTCGCTAAAATATAAATTATCTAAAATGGATTGAAGCTGAAAGGGTGTTGATTCATATTGCATTGCTTGTGAGATTGTATTTCCATTAGTGTCAGCAACTGAAATTGAGCGAATAGGATACTCTTTTGTAAAATTTTTTAGAATTTTATCAATCGTGGATTTGTCATTAAAAACAACAGCTGGCTGTATACGCTCACTGAGTGCTTTTGTTAGAACTGTGATACTACGTGTGGCGTAAGTTTCTAGAGTGAAGCTAGCAACCAATACAAAAATAACACTACACAGAAAAAAAGTTAGTCCAAAAATAGCCAGTTGAGATTTTTTAAATACATTATGTAAGGAAGTCGTTGTATTTTTCATACTATTGCTCCGATTCCTTTGCGAGTAATAAAATACGAGGATCAATATAAACTCTCGATTGATTTACACTTTCTAGATTTATTTTAAAGGAAATTTGGTTTTTCTTTTTATAAAGGCAGATAGCACTTCCTACCTCACAATGGAGGTTGTTTGTACTAATGGATAATGCGGGAAAAGTAACATGAGAATTAAGAATAAATTGTTCTTCTTTTGGAGTGGATCCTGAAAAAATAATAACATTACAATTTGTTTTTTTTATTTCACTTATAGAAACATTTTTTATTCGGTACTTATTGTAGCTATTAGATGCTTTAGTTAGTTGATCTGATAGGGGAGGATTATTTAGTGTGCATATCATGGGTGAAGGGGTATTAATTTTAACATAACTTAATATTGAATAAATTGTATTTGCTGTATTTGTAGAGTTTGCATAAATAGATGTGCTTAAATTTAGAGCGGAAGAAAATAAAATAATAAAGGGTAATTTGGAGGATGACTTCATTGTTTTTATTGCAAGCTTGATAATTGTTTAAATTATGTTCAAATATAGCATAGAATTATTATTATTTTCCACTATCAACTATATTTATGCGTGAAAAACAACATTTTTGCTTATAAATCACGCAAACGCACATTATTTTCAAAAAAAATAAAGAAAAGGTGTTGCAACGTATAGGAAATGCTGTAGAATGCACATCCATCGGCGGTGATGAAGATTAAAACTTCTGATAAAACAGCAACTTAGCACAAAGTGTTGGGGTTGTGTTTTAGAAAGAAAGTTTAAAATAATTTGAATTACTAGTTGACTTTCTGGAAATAGAGAGTAATATAGCCGACCTAGCTTGCTACTGACGAAGTAGTAAGAAGATCATTAAGAGATTATGAAGAACAACTTGTGTGGATTTTTACTAGTTGATCAATCGAATATATTTTCATTGATTGAATGGTAGAAATTACTCGAAGTTTATTTGAGAAATATTTGTCAGAAAATTGATGAGCCAAGATTGGTAGCCATAAGCTACTACTGATTTTAAACTGAAGAGTTTGATCATGGCTCAGATTGAACGCTGGCGGCAGGCTTAACACATGCAAGTCGAGCGGGGGAAGGTAGCTTGCTACTGGACCTAGCGGCGGACGGGTGAGTAATGCTTAGGAATCTGCCTATTAGTGGGGGACAACGTTTCGAAAGGGACGCTAATACCGCATACGCCCTACGGGGGAAAGCAGGGGATCTTCGGACCTTGCGCTAATAGATGAGCCTAAGTCGGATTAGCTAGTTGGTGGGGTAAAGGCCTACCAAGGCGACGATCTGTAGCGGGTCTGAGAGGATGATCCGCCACACTGGGACTGAGACACGGCCCAGACTCCTACGGGAGGCAGCAGTGGGGAATATTGGACAATGGGCGCAAGCCTGATCCAGCCATGCCGCGTGTGTGAAGAAGGCCTTTTGGTTGTAAAGCACTTTAAGCGAGGAGGAGGCTACTTGGATTAATACTCTGAGATAGTGGACGTTACTCGCAGAATAAGCACCGGCTAACTCTGTGCCAGCAGCCGCGGTAATACAGAGGGTGCAAGCGTTAATCGGATTTACTGGGCGTAAAGCGTGCGTAGGTGGCCAATTAAGTCAAATGTGAAATCCCTGAGCTTAACTTAGGAATTGCATTCGATACTGGTTGGCTAGAGTATGGGAGAGGATGGTAGAATTCCAGGTGTAGCGGTGAAATGCGTAGAGATCTGGAGGAATACCGATGGCGAAGGCAGCCATCTGGCCTAATACTGACACTGAGGTACGAAAGCATGGGGAGCAAACAGGATTAGATACCCTGGTAGTCCATGCCGTAAACGATGTCTACTAGCCGTTGGGGCCTTTGAGGCTTTAGTGGCGCAGCTAACGCGATAAGTAGACCGCCTGGGGAGTACGGTCGCAAGACTAAAACTCAAATGAATTGACGGGGGCCCGCACAAGCGGTGGAGCATGTGGTTTAATTCGATGCAACGCGAAGAACCTTACCTGGTCTTGACATACAGAGAACTTTCCAGAGATGGATTGGTGCCTTCGGGAACTCTGATACAGGTGCTGCATGGCTGTCGTCAGCTCGTGTCGTGAGATGTTGGGTTAAGTCCCGCAACGAGCGCAACCCTTTTCCTTATTTGCCAGCGGGTTATGCCGGGAACTTTAAGGATACTGCCAGTGACAAACTGGAGGAAGGCGGGGACGACGTCAAGTCATCATGGCCCTTACGACCAGGGCTACACACGTGCTACAATGGTCGGTACAAAGGGTTGCTACCTCGCGAGAGGATGCTAATCTCAAAAAGCCGATCGTAGTCCGGATTGGAGTCTGCAACTCGACTCCATGAAGTCGGAATCGCTAGTAATCGCGGATCAGAATGCCGCGGTGAATACGTTCCCGGGCCTTGTACACACCGCCCGTCACACCATGGGAGTTTGTTGCACCAGAAGTAGGTAGTCTAACCGCAAGGAGGACGCTTACCACGGTGTGGCCGATGACTGGGGTGAAGTCGTAACAAGGTAGCCGTAGGGGAACCTGCGGCTGGATCACCTCCTTAACGAAAGATTGACGATTGGTAAGAATCCACAACAAGTTGTTCTTCATTATGATGTATCTGAGGGTCTGTAGCTCAGTTGGTTAGAGCACACGCTTGATAAGCGTGGGGTCACAAGTTCAAGTCTTGTCAGACCCACCATGACTTAGAAAGGTACATTGAATCTAAATGATAAGCTGGGGACTTAGCTTAGTTGGTAGAGCGCCTGCTTTGCACGCAGGAGGTCAGGAGTTCGACTCTCCTAGTCTCCACCATGTATTTGAATGAATACATAGTAAGCAAACAGTTGGATAGCTTATAGAGCTTAGTGATAAGGTGGCGTATAATGCGCGGCATTGTTATTAATCTCTGTGATTTATCACAGTTGACTGCGATCTGACGAAGACGTAGTGAATCATTAACAGAATATATTTGAGTTGAAATAATTTGTTCATACTCGTTAAAAGGAAGACTAAAGAAGTAATTCTGAAGTTGACTGATTAAATGAGTTACTAGCGAAATTAACTGAATCAAGCGTTTTGGTATATGAATCTAATTGAAGCTGTACTGTAGTTAAATCTACAAAACTCTAACTGTGGCGATTAAGTTCGCAACGCAACATTTTCACTTGTAGGAAATGGGCGACTGTTTGGGGTTGTATAGTCAAGTAATTAAGTGCATGTGGTGGATGCCTTGGCAGTCAGAGGCGATGAAAGACGTAATAGCCTGCGATAAGCTCCGGGGAGGCGGCAAATATCCTTTGATCCGGAGATTTCTGAATGGGGAAACCCACCTAGTATAAGCTAGGTATCGTAACATGAATACATAGTGTTACGAGGCGAACGAGGGGAAGTGAAACATCTCAGTACCCTTAGGAAAAGAAATCAATTGAGATTCCCTCAGTAGCGGCGAGCGAACGGGGAACAGCCCATTAAGTTATGTGTGTTTTAGTGGAATGCTCTGGGAAGTGCAACCATAGTAGGTGATAGTCCTGTACACGAAAGGGCACACATAATGATGTCGAGTAGGGCGAGGCACGTGAAACCTTGTCTGAATATGGGGGGACCATCCTCCAAGGCTAAATACTCCTGACTGACCGATAGTGAACCAGTACCGTGAGGGAAAGGCGAAAAGAACCCCTGTGAGGGGAGTGAAATAGATCCTGAAACCGCATGCATACAAGCAGTGGGAGCCGACTTGTTCGGTGACTGCGTACCTTTTGTATAATGGGTCAGCGACTTATATTCAGTAGCAAGGTTAACCGCATAGGGGAGCCGTAGGGAAACCGAGTCTTAATAGGGCGTTTAGTTGCTGGGTATAGACCCGAAACCAGGTGATCTATCCATGAGCAGGTTGAAGGTTGGGTAACACTAACTGGAGGACCGAACCCACTGTCGTTGAAAAGCCAGGGGATGACTTGTGGATAGGGGTGAAAGGCTAATCAAACTTGGTGATAGCTGGTTCTCCCCGAAAGCTATTTAGGTAGCGCCTCGGACGAATACCATTGGGGGTAGAGCACTGTTTCGGCTAGGGGGTCATCCCGACTTACCAAACCGATGCAAACTCCGAATACCAATGAGTACTATCCGGGAGACAGACTGCGGGTGCTAACGTCCGTAGTCAAGAGGAAAACAATCCAGACCGCCAGCTAAGGCCCCAAAATTATAGTTAAGTGGGAAACGATGTGGGAAGGCATAGACAGCTAGGAGGTTGGCTTAGAAGCAGCCACCCTTTAAAGAAAGCGTAATAGCTCACTAGTCGAGTCGGCCTGCGCGGAAGATGTAACGGGGCTAAAACTATATGCCGAAGCTGCGGATTTGCAATTTATTGCAAGTGGTAGGGGAGCGTTCTGTAAGCCGATGAAGGTGGATTGAGAAGTCTGCTGGAGGTATCAGAAGTGCGAATGCTGACGTGAGTAACGACAAAACGGGTGAAAAACCCGTTCGCTGAAAGACCAAGGGTTCCAGTCCAACGTTAATCGGGGCTGGGTGAGTCGACCCCTAAGGCGAGGCCGAGAGGCGTAGTCGATGGGAAATTGGTTAATATTCCAATACTTCAGTATAATGCGATGAGAGGACGGAGAAGGTTAAGTCAGCCTGGCGTTGGTTGTCCAGGTGGAAGGTTGTAGGCATGTATCTTAGGCAAATCCGGGGTACTCTATGCTGAGAACTGATAGCAAGCTAGTTTACTAGCGAAGTGGCTGATACCATGCTTCCAGGAAAAGTCTCTAAGCTTCAGTTATACTGGAATCGTACCCTAAACCGACACAGGTGGTCAGGTCGAGTAGACCAAAGCGCTTGAGAGAACTCTGCTGAAGGAACTAGGCAAAATGGTACCGTAACTTCGGGAGAAGGTACGCTGTTGTTGGTGATAGGACTTGCTCCTTGAGCTGATGACAGCCTCAGAAACCAGGCCGCTGCAACTGTTTATTAAAAACATAGCACTCTGCAAACACGAAAGTGGACGTATAGGGTGTGATGCCTGCCCGGTGCTGGAAGGTTAATTGATGGGGTTAGCGTAAGCGAAGCTCTTGATCGAAGCCCCAGTAAACGGCGGCCGTAACTATAACGGTCCTAAGGTAGCGAAATTCCTTGTCGGGTAAGTTCCGACCTGCACGAATGGCATAATGATGGCGGCGCTGTCTCCAGCAGAGGCTCAGTGAAATCGAATTCGCCGTGAAGATGCGGTGTACCCGCGGCTAGACGGAAAGACCCCGTGAACCTTTACTGCAGCTTGACATTGAACTTTGATCTTACTTGTGTAGGATAGGTGGGAGGCTTTGAAACCGAGACGCTAGTTTCGGTGGAGCCAATCTTGAAATACCACCCTGGTAATATTGAGGTTCTAACTCTGCTCCATTATCTGGAGCGAGGACCATGTCTGGTGGGTAGTTTGACTGGGGCGGTCTCCTCCTAAAGAGTAACGGAGGAGTACGAAGGTGCGCTCAGCGTGGTCGGAAATCACGCGTAGAGTATAAAGGCAAAAGCGCGCTTAACTGCGAGACCCACAAGTCGAGCAGGTACGAAAGTAGGTCTTAGTGATCCGGTGGTTCTGTATGGAAGGGCCATCGCTCAACGGATAAAAGGTACTCTGGGGATAACAGGCTGATACCGCCCAAGAGTTCATATCGACGGCGGTGTTTGGCACCTCGATGTCGGCTCATCTCATCCTGGGGCTGAAGCAGGTCCCAAGGGTATGGCTGTTCGCCATTTAAAGAGGTACGCGAGCTGGGTTTAGAACGTCGTGAGACAGTTCGGTCCCTATCTACCGTGGGCGCTGGAAATTTGAGAGGATCTGCTCCTAGTACGAGAGGACCAGAGTGGACGAACCTCTGGTGTACCGGTTGTGACGCCAGTCGCATCGCCGGGTAGCTATGTTCGGAAGGGATAACCGCTGAAAGCATCTAAGCGGGAAGCCTACCTCAAGATAAGATTTCCCTAGGACTATATGTCCTCTAAAGAGCCGTTGAAGACTACGACGTTGATAGGTTGGATGTGGAAGCATAGCGATATGTGAAGCTGACCAATACTAATTGCTCGTGAGGCTTGACTATACAACACCCAAACAGTTGTTGTATCAAGCATCAATTGATTCACAAATAATCAAAGAAACTTGATTTAGTTCTAAAGCTAGATACAATGAACACCTTAAATTAACTCAGATATACCTGTTAATAACTCATTTGAAGAAAGCTAGGCATCTAAGTAAGACCATAGCAAGTAATCATAAACAGTTGTGCTGGCGACAATAGCAAGAGTGAACCACCTGATCCCTTCCCGAACTCAGAAGTGAAACCTCTTAGCGCTGATGGTAGTGTGGGGTTACCCATGTGAGAGTAAGTCATCGCCAGCTCATTAATTCTAAAACACCCCCTTCAAAGAAGGGGGTGTTTTTTTATGTGAAAAAATAAATGAAAGAAATTTAGTGAATTGGTTTTTATTTAAAAATGAAATACATCTTTTATCTCTTTATCAATATTTTAAGCTACATTGATAACGGTATATTAATAAAATGTATAAAAAATAGCAGTTTAAAGGAAAATGAAGTGAAAATTAGAGAAATGTGATAATAAAAAACCGCAATGAAGCGGTTTTTTATTTAGCTAATTACACTTTTAAGCAAAAACTGTACATAAAGCATTTACTAAAATCCATAGAATAGCTAGAGCAACTAAAGGTTCCACAATTTTAGCCCAACTTGGTTCTTTCACTTCAATTACTTCTTCAGATGCATGAGTTTGATTTTGAGTAGCCATTTGATTAAATTCCTTTAATGTATTCTCTAATGATATATCTTCTGTGAGAGTAGGTTTAGTCCCTTTTAGTTCTAGTAGGTTGTTTGTTGTCCAAACCCAATCTTCTGCCTTTCCAGATAAGTATTCAACTTGTCCAAGTAGTAGCTCTTTTATGCCAAATTTGCCAAGGCTTGCAGTTTCATCTAATTGTTTTAACTCTAAAAATTGAAGTTTAAGAATATCGAATAATGAAATTTCTAATTCAGATTTATTAAGCTTAGATTGATTAGAGTGTGATGTTGTTAGATGTCGAGCAATTTCTTGAATGTATAAATCATCTAATTGATGAATTTCATAGTAGAATTTTTCTTCATCTTCACGTAGACATGAAATAAGTTTACCTAATATTAGACAATTAAGTTCTTGGATAGTGAGGTCTTGTTTCTGCTTTGGATAACAATTCAAAAGTTGAGGCTTTTGAATTCTAATTTGGTCATTAAAATACTGAACTAAATCAAAAGCCATAACTTTCTCCTTAAATTAATCTAATAATCTTAACTGTGGTTTCTTTTTCACTGGTTCTACTTGTTCTTCTTTAGATTCTACGTGACTTTCTTCAATATTGATATCTTCATACTCTGAAGCATCAAAGAAAAGTCCTTGACCATTTTCTCGTGCATAAATGCCTAATAGTGATTTAAGTGGTACATAGATATCACGTGAAACACCACCAAATCGCGCAGAAAAAGAAATAGCTTCTTTATCCATAGAGAATGCATGTACAGCATGAGGTGCGATATTTAGGACAATTTGTCCATCTTGAATGAATTGTTCAGGCACTATTGTATATTTTTGTGTTGCATCAACAAGAATATATGGTGTCAAATTGTTATCACATATCCAGTCATAAATGGCACGTGATAAATATGGACGAGTAGGGGTCAAATTTAAATCTTTATCAGACATAATGTAACTCAATTAATTTGAAATATATTTAGCATATCTATTTCTTTCCTGCAAAGTTAATGACTTAATGAATGCAGGACGATTAAAGATACGCTGACAATACAGAATAATAGGGCGACAATGCTGTGCTGGTAATTCAATATGCATTGCTTTTAATCTTAGAAAAATAGGTGCGAGCATACAATCTAAAATTGTAAAATGCTCTGACATAAAATAAGGATAATGCTGAAAGAGTGGTGTAAGTGAAATAAGCGTATCTTTTAGCTGTTTCTGAGCTCTTTTAAGCGCATCTATATTTAAAGTATCAGAATGGCAGAGGATCGTTTCTGCGAGTTTTAGCCAGTCATTCTGTAAACGCCAAATGTATTGGCGTTGTTCTGCTCGTGGCATTGGTGCATCTGCATATAATTTATTTTGGCGATAGCGATCATCTAGATATTCAGAAATTATTGCTGTATTAAATAATTTTAATTCATTTTCAATAAGCGTTGGTAGTTGATTATAGGGGTTGAGACTTGCTAAGTCCTCATCCTCATCTTCAACTAATATGAGGTGAAATTTTATTTGTTTTTCGGCCAGAACATAGCGAATCCAATGTGAGCGTAAGTCATCAACATGACTATAAAGCGTAATTCCTTGAAGCGGAGCGGTTTCGACTGACATATTCCGATGCAAATAGTGAATGAATAGGATAGGATACTAAAAATAGATCATAAAATCACGATTTCAAATTATTTAATATCATTGTTCGTGAAAAAGTAATATTAAATTGATAATGTACAAGAGTAATAAAAAAAGTACGCAGTAATTTGATTATTTATTCAAAGTCCAATTCAAATTTGCGCTCATGATAATTTTAAATTATGTATGAAGAGAGAAGGTTTATACTATTGTTACTGCATTTTGTGATGACAATGAAACTTTAAGTAGTGTATGTAATGTGTTTCCATTTATATGGAGACATTGAAGATCAATATATTGTCGATCATTGTAATGTTGACTATCTATTATGATGGATCTGTAAGATTAGAGGATGTAGTCACTAGTAATCAGTATCATATAAATCTACAGAATGATCGAGAAAGAGGGATACTTAATTATAGAGTATCTTGATCTTGAAGGCAGATCTTCTAATCTTATTGATTCTTATAGGTTGGATAAATAAAAAAGCCTTGGATAATCCAAGGCTTTTTGTCCGATTCGGTAAACGAATTAACGTTTAGAGAACTGAGGACGTTTACGAGCTTTACGTAAACCAAGTTTCTTACGTTCAACTTCACGAGCATCACGAGTAACGAAACCAGCTTGACGAAGAGCAGGTTTTAAAGTTTCGTCAGAAGCGATCAATGCACGAGTAATACCGTGACGGATAGCGCCTGCTTGACCACCAATACCACCACCAGCAACAGTGATGTAAAGGTCATATTTTTCAGTAACTTCAAGAAGCTCTAAAGGTTGACGAACAACCATACGAGCAGTCTCGCGACCGAAATATTGTTCTAAAGAACGATTGTTAATTACGAGTTTACCAGTACCAGCTGATAGGAAAACACGTGCAGTTGCGGTCTTACGGCGACCTGTACCATAGTTAGTAGCCATGTGCTGTATCCCTTAGATGTCCAAAACTTGTGGCTGTTGAGCAGCATGCGGATGCTCGCTACCAGCATACACTTTCATCTTCTTGATCATTGCGTAACCAAGAGGACCTTTAGGTAACATACCTTTAACAGCTTTTTCTAAAACAGCTTCAGGTTTGTGAGCGATTAACTTTTCAAAGTTAGTTTCGCGGATACCACCAGGGAAACCAGTATGGCGATAGTATTTTTTATCAAGTGCTTTTTTACCAGTTACTTGAATTTCTTCAGCATTGATTACAACGATATAATCGCCAGTGTCAACGTGAGGAGTATAAGAAGTTTTATGCTTACCGCGTAAACGACGAGCGATTTCAGTCGCAAGGCGACCTAAAGTTTTGCCAGAAGCATCAACAACGTACCAGTCGTGTTGAACTTCAGCAGGCTTAGCGCTGAGAGTTTTCATTAAACCACTACCTATTATAGTTGGTTTGGACTATGGAATCTGTCCAAACTAAAGGAGAGCGAATTCTAGCGGATTTCACATAGAATCACAATCAAAATATAGACTTTCAAGGTGGGTATTTTATAGGAAAAGCATACAAATAGAAAGTATAAATATAAAATGTGATTTATATTTCATTTTCTAGTGACTTATAAACAAAAATATAAATATAAAAAAATGGATATAGAATGTGAAACTTGAGTGTTATTTTCTTCTTTATTCGTATGCTTCTGTTGAAATAAAGCTGAACATTCGTTAATAAGATTATTATAATGAAGTAATCTTGATGAAGTGAAGTTGAGCCTGATATGCGTCCTTTATATGTCACTAGTGGTGAGCCAGCGGGAATCGGTCCGGATATTTGTTTAACTTTGGCAGATCGCATTGATGAACGTCCGATTGTTGTATTGGCTGATCAAAATTTATTAGAACAGCGTGCTCAGTTACTTCAATTATCTATTCAATTTATTGAATATAAAGGTCAGCAAACTTCTTCAAAAAAAGGTCAGCTTTATATTGAGCATGTGCCTTTAAATCAAGATACTGTTACTGGTGAATTAAATTCACATAATGCAGCTTATGTTTTAGAGCAACTTCGTCGTTCAGCTGAATATGCTATGACAGGTCAAAGTGTTGGGGTTGCGACAGCACCTGTACAAAAATCCATTATTAATGAAGCAGGTATTCATTTTAGTGGGCATACGGAGTTTTATCAGGAGTATGCGAATGTTGCCCGTGTTGTCATGATGTTAGCAACAAAAACACTAAGAGTTGCTTTGGCAACCACACATTTACCACTCAGAGATGTTGCTGATGCAATTACAGTTGAACGCTTACATCAAGTGATTGATATCTTAATTCATGATTTAAAATCTAAATTTAAAATTGAGCATCCTCATATTTTAGTGTGTGGTTTAAATCCACATGCAGGTGAAGATGGTTATTTAGGTATGGAAGAAATAGAGGTTATTAATCCTGTTTTAGAAACTTATCGTGAACAAGGTATTAATATGAGCTTAAGTTTACCTGCAGATACTTTATTTACCCCAGAAAATTTAAAAGATGCAGATGCAGTTTTAGCGATGTATCATGATCAGGGTTTACCTGTGTTAAAATCTCAAGGCTTTGGTGAAGCAATCAATATTACTTTGGGCTTACCTTTTATTCGAACATCTGTTGATCATGGTACTGCACTCTCCCTTGCAGGTACGGGTCTTGCTAAAAGTTCAAGCTTACAAGTTGCTGTCGATTTAGCGCTAGATTTAGCACGTCAATGATTCAATCTTATTTACACGTTGGAAATGTCTATGTATCAAATTAATGCCTTAAACCCTAAAGATGAAGGGCATCATACACGGAAACGATTTGGTCAAAACTTCTTACATGACCAACGTGTCATTGCAAAAATTGTCCGTTCAGTGAACCCGCGTGCGGGTGAAAATATTGTTGAAATTGGTCCTGGTTTGGCTGCGTTAACATCGCCACTTATTGGTGAGTGTGATGCATTAACAGTACTCGAATTAGACCGTGATTTAGCAGCAGGTTTACCGGGTCGTGTACCACATCCTGAACGACTTACGATTATTGAAACAGATGCTTTGAAATATGATTTTACTCAATTATTTCAAGAAAATCGTCCATTACGTGTCGTTGGCAACTTGCCTTATAATATTTCAACACCACTTTTATTCCATCTCTTAGAATTTGGCGATAAAGTAAAAGACATGCATTTCATGCTACAAAAAGAAGTTGTTGATCGTATTACAGCAGCGCCAAATACGAAAGAATATGGTCGTTTATCTGTGATGATTCAATATTTTTGTAAACCTACTTTCTTATTTGAAGTACCGCCTGGATCATTTAATCCACCACCAAAAGTAACATCTGCAGTTTTCCGTTTAGAGCCTTATGATGTTAAGCCAATTATAGCCAAAAATGAAAAAGCATTGGCTCGTTTGGTATCTCATGTCTTTACACAACGTCGTAAAACTTTGCGTAATAGCTTAAAAGGAATGTTGGTTGAAGATGGATTTGAAAATGCAGGGGTTGATCCAATGGCACGTCCAGAAACATTAACACTTGCTCAATTTGTTGCACTTTCAGATCAAATGGTGGCTTAAAGAATGTCTCGTTCGATTCGATATAATTATGTTATTGGTGATGTACAAGGTTGTTTTGAAGCATTAAAAGCATTACTTAAAAAAATTCAGTTTGATGCAGATCAAGATTTTATTTGGTTTGCAGGTGATTTAGTTGCTCGCGGAGAAAACTCTGTTGGGGCAATAAGATTTATTAAAAAACTGGTTGATGCTGGCGTTGCTAAAACCGTATTAGGCAATCACGATCTTAATTTACTCGCTGTTGCACGAGGCATTAAACCGATCAAAGATAAAGACAATATTGCTGATGTTATTCATGCATTAGAAAGTGATGATTTAATTGATTGGTTACGTAAACAACCATTATGTTTATTTCCAAATGAACATACAGTTTTAACGCATGCTGGAATTCCGAATATTTGGACTGCGGAACAAGCCGCAACATTAGCCAAAGAAGTTGAAGCAGCTATTGCTCATGAAGATTTTAATGTTGTTGATACTTTTTTAAAAGAAATGTATGGCAAAACTCCAGATATATGGTCGGATGATTTGGATGGTAATGCACGGTTACGTTGTATTACTAATTATTTAACTCGTATGCGTTTAATTGATGAAAATGGACGTTTAGAATTTAGTTTTAAAGAATCATTAGATGATTCGATGCCTAAAGGTTTTAAACCTTGGTTTGATTTTGATTCAAAAGCAGCCAAAACTCATCAGGTTGTTTTTGGTCATTGGGCTGCTTTAGAAGGCAAAACAATTTCTAAAAAGATACAAAATGTAGATGGTGGATGTGTTTGGGGACATCAACTATTGGCTTATCGTTTAGAAGATAAACACATTTTTGCTGTCGATAATCCAGTTTTTTGATTTTTTAAAATTTGTAAAAAAAGTCACTTTATTGTGGCTTTTTTTATTGGAAATAATGTATTTTTAGAACATTAATTTGATTATAGAAAATAATTAAAAATAAGAGTGGAGATTATAAATGTTAGAACCAGAACAATTAAAAAGTATATATCCTTTGATTGTGACACCGACTCATGATGGAAAATATTTTAATAACTATTTGGTTTCTCTTTTAAATTTACAGAATGTAGCTCTAAAAATTGGCGTTCCTCTTCAATTTTATTTTATGCAAGGTGAGAGTTTAGTCACTCGTGCACGTAATAATTGTGTCGCTGCATTTTTAAAAAATAAGCAATGGACACATTTATTTTGGATTGATGCTGATATTGGTTTTAGTGTCGATAGTGCTTTGCGCTTACTTGCTTCCGATTATGATGTTGTAGCTGGAGTATATCCTTTAAAAAGAGATGATTGGCCAGAAGATGGACTGGATAAAGGGATGAGACAATCTGAATTTATTGCTAAATATCAGAAATATACTGTAAATACATCTGGTGATGGAGAAATAAATTTAGAAATTAACAAAGATGGTTTTTTGGAGGTCAGTGAAGCACCAACAGGATTTATGGTCATTAAAAGGGCTGTATTTGAAAAAATGATGGAACAGTATCCAGAATTAAAATATGTGCCAGATTCGATTGGTGAAGAAAATCAAGGATTTCATTATCGGTTTTTTGATGTCATGGTACATCCTGAATCTAAACGCTATTTGTCTGAAGATTATGGATTTTGTTATTTATGGGAAAAGATGGGGGGGGAGATTTATATCGATGCTGCATCTAATTTAACGCATCAAGGTGCTAAGTTATATCAAGGAAATTTTGCTGAGTCACTCAAAGTTAATGTTGTAAATGCTATTGGTGGGCGTAAAGGAAGTACAATGAAAATTAAAGGTTTAGAATATTTATAATTGATTAAAAGTAATGAAATTATCTTTTATCCATTACATTGAAATGTTCGTAATAATGGATAAAAGATGAGTTTTAATTAAGTCATATTTTTTAGATAGAGAATAAAAGTGGGAAGCCAAACTGCTGTAAATACTGCATTTACTGCCATACCAAAAGCAGCATAACGACCAGCAACACTACCACGTTGCCATGCTTGAGCTGTGCCAATGGCATGTGCTGCTAAACCTAAGGCAAGACCTGAGGCTCTTTCATCATTAATCCGGTTTAAAATGAATGGTGAAAATGCTGCACCAATAACACCAGATAAAATAACGATTAATATGACTAAACTAATTTCAGATTGCAGTAATGTTGCAATATTAATTGCGATTGGTGTTGTTACTGCACGTGTTGCAAATGCCAAAATATCTGGAGCATTCATATGTAATATATAAGCAAGCCCCATAGGTAATGCAACAGCACTAATACTAGCAAAAACTAAGATGCCCATGAGAGCTTTAATTGGCAAATCATCATAACGCATAGTTGCTAATGGAATGGCTAAAGCAACAGTGACATAGCCTAATAATCTATTAAAGATAGTATTGGTTTGTGCCATATAATCTTCATAAGAAATACCAAAACAGAATAAGAGAATTAATACGAAGAACATACTAAAAACTAAAACTGGAATTTGTGGTACTTTTTTATTGCATGGCTTTGCAAGTAAATAGGCAATGAGGGTGAGAACAAAAGCATATAAGATAGAAAGCATGAAGAATCTCCTACAACCAACGTTTTGCAATTTTTGCATACACCCATAATGGAATTAAGGTGCTGATGAATAAAACAATTAAGAAAGTAGGAATTTTCTCTCCCATATGAACCAACATGATAAGAGATCCAGCACTAATGGGTAAAAATGCAAAAGCACTTTCTTTCATGATTTTATTGTTGGTTTCTATGAGATTGCTTGGGATGTGTCCAAAAAATCGCCATAAAGATAAAACGATTAAAAGGCTCATTAACCCGACTAAATTACCGAGTTCAGGATGTGAAAACTGAGTCATGAGCCATAAAGCACCTTCTCTAAATGCAACAATTAAAATGATTGTTGCAATCCAGATGTGCCAATCTATATGTTTGAACCAATCCATGTTGTCGTAATATTCTATTTATCAAGTTTTGATCAATTTAATCCTTGATTTCAAACTCTTCAAGTGCTGGATGGAAAATTTTCGCTTTTTCTCCCAGTATTTCGTCTAATGGCAAATGGGCTTTTTTTATTAGCTGTTCAATTTTATGAGGTGCCATCATCACTTTTAAATGCAAATTGCCTTCATCATCATATTTTTCAGATTGAATAACATTTAATGCATAAAGTTGTGTACGTAATTTTCCATAAGCAGGTTTAAGCAATACATCAAAACATTGAATTTGACCAACTAAGCTTTCATGTACAGCTTGTTTTAATAGATTTAAACCTTGTCCCGTATGTGCAGATAGGTAAACTCGCTCAGGTTGATGTTCGTTGGCATAAATGATTTTTGCTTCTTCTTGGCTTTGATCAATTTTATTGTAAACACGAATGATAGGAACATCTGCACCAATTTCATTTAAAACCTTTTCAACAGCTTCGATTTGTTCAAGCATTTCAGGGCTGCTGGAATCGATCACATGTAAAAGTAGGGTTGCTTCTAGGGTTTCTTCTAATGTTGCTTTAAATGATTCAACTAAAGAGTGTGATAAATTTCGGACAAAACCAACCGTATCAGCAAGGACAAGTTGACCAATACCATCCCAATCTAAACGTCTTAGAGTTGGGTCTAGTGTTGCAAAAAGCTGATCTGCTGCATAAACATCACTATTGGCTAAAATATTAAATAAAGTCGATTTTCCTGCGTTGGTATAACCAACAAGAGAAACTGTTGGAATTGCAGCTTTTTGACGTGCAACACGACCTTGCATACGTGTTTGTTTAACTTTATCTAGTCTCGCTTTGAGTTGCCCCATACGAATTTTAAGTAAGCGACGGTCTGTTTCAAGTAAGGTCTCACCTGGTCCACGTAAACCAATACCACCTTTTTGGCTATCTAAAGTACCTCGGCTACGAATAAGACGAGATGAAAGATGATGTAATTGGGCCAATTCGACTTGTAACTTACCTTCATAAGTACGTGCACGAAGGGCAAAAATATCTAAAATTAATTCTGTACGGTCAACAACACGACATTTCATGATCTGTTCTAAGTTACGAACTTGAGCCGGGGTAAGAGAGTGATCAAAAATAACTAAATTAGCGTCTAGTTCTTCGACAAGTGCTGCTATTTCTTCTGTTTTACCAGATCCAATAAAATATTTAGCATCTGGTTTAATTCTTGCAACATGTAAATGTTGAAGAATTTCAGCACCCGCAGATTTTGCAAGCAGGGCAAACTCATCAGCATCGAGATCTTCTAACATTTGAACTGAAACACTGATTAAGATGACACGTTCACCATCTCTTTGTTGCATTGCATTGACCACTAATGTGTTGCTCCGTTTATAAAGCTCCTATTTTAGATGAAAATGGTCTGAGAGTTGGTTTTTTCTTCGTGCTTTATTTAGAATTAAAGCATTGATGAGAACATTTGTGCAAAGCTTAAAATCACACCAAAATATAAAATAGTTCCACCTAAAATTACTTTAAGTGCTGAAGATGCTTTGATGTCTTGATTCATTTTATTTGATTGATCTTGTTGCATGATAAAACTCATTAATTTGTTAATTCGATTGTTTTATTGTAGTTAAGTTATTTTTTGAATTGAAATTGAATTTTTGGATGAATCTTTTCGGTTTTTATCATCAAGTTTTTTAATTAGATAGTCAAAATTTCTTATCTTATTCAGGATTAAAATACTTCAAAATATCTTAGCTTACAAAGTTGTGGGAAAAGTATAAAATAGTATATGAAAATATTACAGCACCTCTATGGTTGATGTAACTCTCTATCGTATTGTATGGAAATTAAATATTAATAATGAGTAATTTATCTAAATATTTTTTATATTTAAAAAAGACAGTTTTAGGCATTGGCATTATTTTACTTGGCTTTTATTTAGTTGTCCGTTATCGCTTATATCAAGACAGTAACAACCCTAAAAATACACGTTATGTACAATATTTTTGTCGTAAACTCTGTCATGTTTTTAACCTTGATGTAAAGGTTCATGGTCAGATTCCTCGTGAGCCTGCATTATGGGTTTCCAATCATGTTTCATGGCTTGATATTGCTGTTTTAGGTTCAGGTGCTCGTGTATTCTTTTTGGCAAAAGCTGAAATTGAAAAATGGCCATTATTGGGTAAATTGGCAAAAAGTGGTGGAACTTTATTTATTAAACGTGGTTCAGGTGATTCAGTTCGTATTCGTGAGCAAATTGCAGATTTTTTAAGTCAAGATATTCCTGTTTTATTTTTTCCTGAAGCAACTACGACAGATGGTTCTAAAGTTAAAAAAATTCATGGACGTATCTTAGGTGCTGCAATTGAGGCACAAAAACCTGTGCAAATCTGTTTAATCTGTTATGTAAACCAGCAAGGAGAACTAGATTTAGTTTCTCCATTTATTGGCAACATTTCATTTATGCAACATGTTAAAAATGTAGTTGAAATGCCCCAAGTTACAGCTCATTTAATGGCATTGCCAAGTATTTCTGTTGAAGGACACACCGTAAATACATTAACAGCTGTTGTGCAAGAACGAATGATTGAAGGCTTACAACAGCTTCAATCAGAAGTTTTAGTTAAAAAATTAGAGCAATAACATTATATAGAATTTTTACGTATAAGAAGGTCTTACATAAGACCTTCAACGGGAAGCCAAGACGTAATTTTTAATAAGGCTTTATGATACCAACGCATCTTAGGCTCTTTTGTTAAGGTACGAACTTCACCATTTGGTTTAGTTAATTGCCAATTAATTTTTTGGTTTGCATCTAAAATAAGTTTATATGCATATTTTGAAAGATGATCATCCATAGTTTCATGAACGCCTTTTGCTAAGGCAGGGCTATTCAGTAATACACCAATTTCACTGTTTAAATACGATGATCTAGGATCAAAATTAAAAGAGCCAATAAACACTTGTTTTTCATCGATTGCCATAAGTTTTGCATGTAAACTTGAACGACTTAATCCTTTTAGACTGACTTTTGCTTTTTGAGAAAATTCTTCCAAGTTTGAGTTTAGATTTTCTTGATCAGGCGCATACAAGAACTCATATAATTCAACATTATTAGCTAAAAGCTCTTCACGATATTTTGCATAAAAGGCATGAACAACAGATACATCATTTGCTGCAAAGGAATTCGTTAATACTCTAACTTTTACACCATTTTGAGCCATTTCATTTAACTTACGCATTCCAATTTTTTCTGGAACAAAATATGCAGAAACAATATCAATACTATGATCAGGTTCTTGTAAACGTTTTAAAAGTTGAAAGTTTAAATGCTCTTCTTTTGTTGCACGACTTTTAATTTTACTTGGTGAGTCTTTAACAACTTCCGCACTAACCCACTCAAGTTTAGGATCTTGATTTAACCAATTTTCAAATGAATTAGAACGTGAAGCAAGATCTAGATAATTCTGTACAGAAGCTTCTTGATAATGTGCTTCTAATTGTTCTTTTAATCCATCATATCGTAAAGGATAGCGTGTATGACTTACGATTTGTTTAACAGGATAGGCGTAGTTGTCATTCCAATACTCATCAAAAGATTGGATGATTTCATCGGATGCACTTCCAACTAAAATGGTATCAACATCTGAAAATTGATATTTATCACTTAAATTGTAATATTGGTCACTCATATTGCGACCACCTATCAATGCAATTTGATTATCAACAATAAAACTTTTATTATGCATTCTACGATTAACACGTTTTAGATCAAAAATAATATCGAGTAAGCGATATTGTCTAAAACCATAAGGATTATAAAGTTTTACATCAATATTTTCGTGTTGATCGAGGGCGAGAAAAATGCCTTCCATCTCTTTTGCATTATTATCATCAATTAATAAACGGACTTTTACACCACGATCTGCTGCTTGAATAATAGAATGTAACGCTAATGCACCAATTCGATCATTATCCCAAATATAATATTGTAGATCTAAAGTTTTCTCTGCTTTATCTATAAGATGAATCCTTGTTGAGAGTGCCTCTAAAGGATCATAGAGAATATGATAACCAGTCAAACCTGGATTGTTTTCACGTAAAGGTTCAATAATTTTGGCAAAAGTTGTTTGACTAGTATCTTGTTGATATGAATACTGTGCTTGTTGAGGATATTGTTTTGGCAATGTTGAGCAGCCAGAAATTCCAAGCATAAACATACAGCTTAGCCATATAAAAACTAAGTAATATGTTTTGATGGTTTTCATATGATGAAATAACAAATTCAATTCCTTCAAGCCAAGTTCTTGATGATGAGTACAAAATTAGATTTGTGTATAATTATAAGCTGTGAAAAGATAACAATATACGTAAGTGCATAAAAAATGAGATGAATAATGTGGTCACCTAATTCAGTCCAATTATATTTTTATATTGTTTTGGGAGTACTTGCTTTGTGGGCAATTTCTCAAGCATGGATGAGTCAGAAAAAAACCGAAACGATTCATCCATTTAAAGCTTTTATACATTTATTAGCATTCTATTTTTCATATTTGCTCATTCCAATTTTTTTATTTAGTCTTTATGCAGGTTGGGTAGGTTACTATTCTTTACATGAAGCAATTTTTGTATTCATTGTAAGCGGAATACTCATTTATGCTCGTTTTATTGAGCCAATGCGCATTCATGTCGATGAAATATCTTATCAAATTTATCCAGAAAAATCTTTAAATCAACCTATTAAAATAGCCTTATTGGCAGATTTACATATTGGTTTATTTTCAGGACATGAACAACAGCTTAAAAAAATTGTTAAAAAAGTGAATGAGCAGAATCCAGATTTAGTTCTTGTTTCTGGAGATTGGACTTATGAGCCTGAGAGTACATTGATTGAAGAACTTGCTGTATTAAAAGAAATAAAAGCACCTATCTATTCAGTAAATGGTAATCATGATGAACAATATCCTGGACCTCCTATTCAGGCATTATTAGCAAAGGCATTAGAAGAAAATAATGTGATGGATATTGAAGGTCAGGTTGTAGAGTTTGATGACTTTAGACTTATTGGTATTGGTGATTTATGGGCAGGAAAAGCTGATATGCGCTTTATGCCTGACTTGCCACAAGACAAACCATGGTTAATTTTGTCACATAATCCCGATACTGTAGATATGGTGCCTAAACTTAAATATCGTGCATTAATGCTTTCTGGTCATACGCATGGTGGACAGGTTGAATTACCATGGCTAACTGACTATGTGATGAAGAAGGTATCAATTTTAGGGCATAAAAGAGGGCTTTATTCCCATGAAAATGCAGATGTTTTTGTGACAGTTGGAACAGGGATGGTTGGTGTTCCATTTCGTTTTCGCGTACCACCAACTATAGATATTATTAAACTTATTTAATGAATTTTTAAATTTTAAAATAAAAAACCAGCAAATATGCTGGTTTTTTTGTTGGCTAATTCCATTTGAGATTAAATGAAATTAGCAACTAATTCAAAGATATGAATTAAACTTGGTTATTCACATCATCATTTTTTGTTTCACGAATTGCTAAGAATGCAAGTAATGAAAGAATAGATGCCGCAGTTAAATAATAACCTACAGCAGCTAAACCAAAATGGTCTGCAAGTTCTGTTGCAATTAGTGGTGCAAAGGACGCACCAAAAATACCAGCAAGGTTAAATGTGAGTGCTGAACCTGTGTAACGTACTGAAATTGGGAAAATCTCTGAAAGTACTGTACCTATCGGTCCATAAGTGAGGCCCATAATTGCTAAACCAATACATAAGAACAGGAATACAACAAGAGTACTTCCTGAATCTAACATGGTTGAAAATACTAGACCAAATAATGCAGAGATAATACAAACAGCAATAGATGTTGTTCTACGTCCAAATTTTTCAGCCAAAATAGCAGAAAGAGGAATAAATGCAGCAAAACATAATGTTGCTAATAGCTGTAATTTTAAAAATTCAGCTCGCGTATAACCAAGTTGTGTAGTACCCCAGTTTAAAGCAAAAACAGTAGTTAAATAGAATACGACAAATGTACAAATAGCAGCAATCGTACCTAAAATTAGCATTTTCCAATGTTTTGCAAAGACTTCTTTAAATGGGACATTAACTTCTTTTTGTTTGTCTAAAACTTTTTGGAATGCAGGCGTTTCATGTAATTGTAAGCGAATCCATAAACCTACAATAACTAATAAAGCACTTGAAATAAATGGAATACGCCAGCCCCATGTCATGAATGACTCTTCAGACATGAATGCACCAAGTGTTAAGAACGAACCAGTTGCAAGAATAAATCCTATTGGTGCACCTAACTGAGGGAACATACCATACCAAGCACGTTTACCTTCAGGAGCATTCTCTGTTGCAAGTAACACAGCACCTGACCATTCACCACCTAGACCTAGACCTTGCCCTAAACGGCAAAGTGCTAACATAAGTGGTGCTGCAATCCCAATTTGTGTATATGTTGGAAGTAAACCAATGGCAACAGTTGAAAGTCCCATGGTAAGAAGCGCAGCAACTAAAGTCGCTTTTCGCCCAATTCTATCTCCTAAATGACCAAATATAGCAGCACCAATTGGACGAGCAATAAAAGCAATCGCAAATGTTGCTAAAGATTGAATAATTGCAGTTTTAGGATCTGTACTAGTAGGGAAGAATAGATGCGGAAAAATGAGAACCGCAGCAGTTGCATAAATATAAAAATCGAAGAATTCGATAGTAGTACCTACTAGACTTGCTGTAAGTACACGAAATTTAGAGTTTGTTGCTACTTCTTGATTTGTAGCTGAGTTTACTGACGCCATGGAGGACCTTACACTTACTAAAAATAAAAACTTAGTTTTAATAGCGTAATCTTTTTAAAAAAAGGCGTAATTTCTTAAAAAAACAACGGCAATCTTCTCTAAATCAAAGTTCAGGGTCACTAAACAAGAATGAAGGAGAGATGATTAAATCACGTACAAATAAATGGAAAGGAATTGTAATCCTGCACCTAAAAGTACAAAAATATGCCAGATAGCGTGTGTGTATCTTACCTTTTTTAGCGCATAAAACAATGCACCAACCGTATAAGAAATGCCTCCTGCAATTAGTAAGGTTAAACATTGATCAGTTAGAAACTCTTGCATATCGTCAATAACAAATAGTGCAAGCCATCCCATAGCGAGATAAGCAAAGAGAGAAATTTTTTGAAATGAATTGATGAACACCAATTTAAAAAGTGTACCAATAATAGCAATGATCCATAAAGCAATAAGTAAATAGTGTGCTTTTGCAGTTGGAATAGCGATGGCTAAAAATGGAGTATATGTTCCAGCGATGAGATAATAAATAGCAGTGTGATCTAACTTTTTGTAAAAATGACGACGGTCATCGGTTGTCGCCATATGGTATAAAGTTGATGCTGAAAATAAGATAAATAAACTTAATGCATATATCCATAATCCAAACCATTGCCCCCAATTTAGATAAGCTCCTTTAAAAATTAAGAAAACTCCACCAATAAAAGACAGTATTGCACCTATGCCGTGACTCCAATAGTTGATTTTTTCTTCTAAGGCGTCGTAACTCATAATCGATGAAGCATTTTTGGTCATAGAGGAATGCTCTAAAATTAAATATACAAATGTATAGTAATTCAATTTTGAATTTAAAGTAAGAAGCTTTAAACTTTAGGTACAATTCTTTTTAGGTTCATTTTATGTCTCTCGCGGTTATGCCTACATCACAGGAACAACAGTTTTTAGATGCTTTTAAGGAAGCTATTGAAAATCAAAAGCTTGAGC
Organism: Acinetobacter equi; assembly: GCF_001307195.1. Taxonomy (NCBI): domain Bacteria; kingdom Pseudomonadati; phylum Pseudomonadota; class Gammaproteobacteria; order Moraxellales; family Moraxellaceae; genus Acinetobacter; species Acinetobacter equi. The sequence continues at coordinate 1,457,605 of NZ_CP012808.1, forward strand.
GAGTGGTGCTAAGTCAATATAAAGGTGAGCTAGAAAAATTAGAAAAAATGACTTTAAGAGTCATTCAGTTACAGAACGAGCCATTTTTGAGTTGTTTATATAGATACTCAACTCAAGATGTAACTAAAAATTATCCTATAAAGGAATCTATTCAAGTTTTAACTGAATTACTTGCTCAATGTAAGCAAGCAAATTTATTTATGCATGATCAAGAAATACAACTAAAAAAGAATAAAAAGAAAGCGATGTTAACAGTAACTAAAAAACTTCAAGCTCCTTCAAAGAAAGAGGTTCAAGGGCATGATCGAACAAAACAACGCTATGTTGATCAAGATGCATTGTTTCTACAGGGATTAGGAATTACAGATACTAAAGCGCAGATTATTCCGAGTATGGCGCGTAAGTGGAAACAAATTAATAAATTTATTGAAATTTTTTCAGGGGCTCTAGCGCAAATTCAAGTTGATCAGCAACCATTACAAGTTGTCGATTTTGGTTCAGGTAAAGGCTATTTAACATTTGCTTTATATGACTATATGGCAAAAAATCAGCATGTTCCAAATGTAACAGGTGTTGAACTCAATCCTAAAATGGTCGAGTTCTGTCAAAATATTGCTCAACAAGTTGATTTTAATCAACTCGAATTTTTCCAAGGAGATGTAAGAACTTATCATCCCGAAAAATTAGATGTCATGATTGCATTACATGCTTGCGATGTCGCAACTGATTTTGCTATTCATACGGGTATTCGTTTAAATGCACAAATGATCATGTGTGCGCCGTGTTGTCATAAAGAGTTGCGCCCACAATTAACAGCACCACAAGTATTACAACCTATGTTGCAATTTGGTATTCATGCAGGGCAGCAGGCTGAAATGTTAACAGATACGATTCGTGCTTTGTTGTTGAAGGCATATGGTTATGAAACCAAAGTTTTTGAGTTTGTTGCCTTAGAACATACTAGTAAAAATAAAATGATTTTGGCGACAAAACGCAAAGATTTTGAAGTACCTGATCAGCAAGTATTAGATCAGATTAATGCATTGAAGCAAATGTATGGTATTCAAAAGCATTCTTTAGAATTGTTATTAAAGAATGAATGGGATCAGCAAGATATTGGATGTAAATGTTAAGGGATGAAGCATAGTGAAAATTGAAGCAGGAGATTGGGTAAATTTAAAACTGCATGCCAAAAAAATTCGTGAATTGGTTTTTATTCAAGAACAAGATATTCCTGAAAATGAAGAATGGGATGATTTAGATCCTGTTAGTCTACATTTTATCGTTTGGGATGATACTACTGCGGTCGCAACGGCTCGATTATTACCAAATAATAGTATTGGTCGAGTGGCTGTATTAAAAAGCCATCGTGGTTTAGGCATTGGTTTTAAATTAATGCAAGAAATTATTTTAGTGGCACGCCAAGAGCAGCGAAAATTTTTAGAACTTTCCGCACAAGTTCATGCAATTTCTTTTTATGAAAAATTAGGTTTTCAATGTGAAGGGCATGAATATTTAGATTGTGGGATTCCACATATCACCATGAAAATGGAGATGTAATAAAAAAGCGAGATATTAAATCTCGCTTTTTTTATTTTAGCGCTGTTGTTGTGGTATTGGATGGTCTTTACCATTCGCATCTTTAGGTGGCATCGGATGGTCTTTACCATTCGCATCTTTAGGCGGCATCGGACGGTCTTTATCATTCGCTTTGTTAGATGACTTAGATTTTTGTTGATTTTTCATCTCTTTAGATGATTTATCTTTATGAGGTTTAGAGCTACTGGTCTTTTCTTTTTGATGATTTGTATCGGGCGTTTTATTCGCCATAACTGACGTTGTTAAAGCAATAGATGAAATACCTAAAATTAAACCAGATAATATTTTTTTCATATTCATTTCTCAAATGGAGAGTAATTTTGTTAAACTGATCATAGTTTTTTTGTGTGGAGAAAAAATGTAGTTTTTGGCATTTATTTTTCTTTGCTTAAAAAATAACAAACATTAAAGTAATAAGACACTAAAAATTAAATGTATATAAAATTATGAGACATATTAGCAGCTTGCAGAATTCTTGGTCAGAATTTAAAAAATTGGCAATCAGTCAGTATCAGGATTATTTGAATCAAGTACCACCTTTACCGCCATTAAATATTAAAATTTCAGAAATGTCATTTGAAGAAAAACAGTATTTTGAATTTTGGCGATTAAAAATTAATAATAATTTTTTATATATTCAATTAGAGGATGAATTAGAAAACATGTATGACCTCATGTTTATAGATGATGAATTGTCTTTTGAATATTTTGAAAATTTTACAATAAAACAAATTAAAGTTAGAGATGATGATTTTCCATATAGGTTATTGCATGAGCTTTCAGAAAAAATAGAAGATGATTTTAACGAAACTGATGAGTATCAAGATCATCCTATTTTTAATGATATTAAAGTTCCATTTTTGACACCTTTAAAAATTATATTATTCATATGTATTTTATTAATACTTGTTTTAATTTTATTTTCGACAAATTTTTTTATAATATCAATAATATTGGGATTAATGGTAATTGTATTTTATGCTGTATTTGGTGACTTTAATCCTAAAAAAACAGCAAGATTAAATAAGTTAATAGAATATAAGCAAGCATATATTTATAGTATTACAATTGAATTTAGACAAATGCTTAAATTAAAATTTGGTTTAGATGATTTCGATTTTAAAGAGTTTAAAGATTCAAATATTCAAGAAGGTGAAAATTTTTTTATGAACAACGATTTTATTAATGAGAACAATAAAAAAATAAGAATTGCATATTTTATGCTATTTTCTATTCAACATGAGCTTGCACTAAATAAACCAGATCAAGCATCAATTGATTTAGATTTATCACGCGAAGATTATTTAAAGTATAAAGAAAAAGGCCTGTTATAACACTAATCATATTTTGAATAATAAGAGATTAGTCTATTTATTTAAGCCAATATTGGAATATACTTTTTGGGGAAAAGAGATCTTTCATAAGAATTTATTCTATTTAAAAGAGTAGATCACTTATGAAAGAACCCAAAATAATGAACATAATTCTAAAATTATATTTTTCTTGAAAAAATATTGATGACATTTTGAATATGCTTTTTCATGGCATTTTTAGCTGCAATGGCATCTTGATTTTGAATTGCAAATAAAATTTCTTGATGTTCAAATTGTGATCTTAAAGGCATATCTTCTGGGGTATACAATGTACGCATTCGGCTAAAAATGTCTGTGTAATGTTGACCCAATAAATATTTTAGAAAAAATCCATAAGCATTATTCTGACTTGCTTCGGCAATTCGAATATGAAATAAGCGATCGCCAATATGATCTGATGATTGATCTAAGTTGTCATTCACATTCATTAAAAATGCTTCTTTAATTTGTTCCAATTGTGCTGTAGTACGATTTTTTGCAGCTAATTCGGCAAGATACGGCTCAATATGTAAACGTGCTTCTAAAACTTCAAATGGCGTAATGAAATCTTCTTCTTTTAAATGAGGTAATAAAAGAGGATGAATATTCTGATCTAAATTATTTTGAGGTTGTGGCAAAAGATCATCTGGAGTTTTAAGGACATAAACACCACTTCCAAGTCTTACTTCTACAATACCAAAAATTTCTAAAGCAATAATTGCTTCACGGATAGATGTACGACTTACCCCTAATTGTTGAGCTAAATCTCGTTCAGGTGGCAACTTTGCACCCACAAGATAAATTCCATTTTTTATATCTTCTTGAATTTTATTCACAATATTTTGGTAAAGACGATTTTGCTTCATAAAACTAACTTTTTAAAATATTTGGTCTTGCCAAAAAAATAAAAATAACATAAATTGGCTAGACCAGTTGTTTGGTCTAGCCAATTTGGCTTTGATTTAATTATAATGTAAAACAAGGAAAGAAGTATGAGATTACGAAATAAAACTTGTGTAATCACTGCCGCAGCTCAGGGAATTGGTCGGGCCACTGCTTTAGCATTTGCTAAAGAGGGTGCAAAAGTGATTGCGACAGATATTAATCTTGATTTACTTAACGAATTACAAAGCGAAGAAGAAAATATTGTCATTGAATATTTAGATGTAACAGACTCAAAGCAAATACAAGTTTTTGCAGAAAAATATAAAACGGTTGATGTGTTATTTAACTGTGCAGGCTGGGTTCCTGCTGGAACAATTTTAGAGTGTGATGAAAATCAATGGAAAAGAGCATTCCAAATTAATGTTGACTCAATGTATGACATGATTCGAGCTTTTTTACCGTCAATGTTAGAGCATAAAAAAGGCTCAATTATTAATATGTCTTCGGCTGCATCAAGTATAAAAGGTGTACCAAATCGTTTTTCTTATAGTGTGACAAAAGCTGCTGTATTGGGTATGACTAAAGCAATTGCGGCTGATTATATTACTCAAGGTATTCGTTGTAATGCGATTTGCCCAGGAACAGTTGAGTCACCGTCGTTACATCAACGCATTGAAGCTCAGGCAAAAGAACAAAATAAAACAGTAGATGAGGTTTATCAGCAATTTGTTGCACGTCAACCCATGGGGCGTGTAGGTAAAGCTGAAGAAATTGCAGCTTTAGCTTTATATCTTGCAAGTGATGAATCGGCATTTACGACAGGTACGATCAATATGATTGATGGTGGTTGGTCAAATTAATGAAAACAATGAATTAAGGATAGAATAATGAAATTATTACGCTTTGGTCAAAAAGGGCAGGAAAAACCAGGTATTTTAGATCAAGATGGAAAAATACGTGATTTATCATCTATTGTTTCAGATATTAATGGTGAAACGCTCGCTCATCATTTAGAAAAAATTCGCCAAATAGATCTTCAACAATTACCTATTGTTTTTGATCAAGTACGTTTAGGTGCTTGTGTTGGAAATATTGGTAAATTTATTTGTATTGGATTGAATTATTCTGACCATGCTGCTGAAACAGGTGTGGAAGTTCCCGCAGAGCCAGTTGTTTTTAATAAATGGACCAGTGCAGTGGTTGGACCAAATGATGATGTGGAAATTCCTAAAAATTCTCAAAAAACAGATTGGGAAGTTGAGTTAGGTGTTGTCATTGGTAAAGATGGTCGCTATATCAGTAAAGACGATGCGATGGATTATGTTGCTGGTTATTGCGTCATTAATGATATTTCTGAACGTGCTTTCCAATTAGAAGGAACAGGAACTTGGGATAAAGGCAAGGGGTGTGACACTTTTGGTCCAATAGGACCTTGGTTAGTGACGAAAGATGAAATTGAAAATCCGCACCAATTACATATTTGGTTAGAGGTTGATGGACATCGTTATCAAGATGGTAATACCAATACGATGATTTTTGATATCCCAACCATTGTGAGCTATTTAAGTCAGCATATGAGTTTACAAGCAGGTGATGTGATTTCAACAGGGACACCACCAGGAGTCGGTTTAGGACAAAAGCCACCTGTATATTTAAAAGCTGGGCAAACCATGCGTTTAGGTATTGAAGGATTGAGTGAGCAACAGCAAAAAGTGATTAATGCTCAATAAGCAATAAAATAGCTTAAATCTCTATTTTTTTAAGGCATGAAACTCTCGTGCTTAGGGAGCTTTTGTCCTTGAAAAACGAAGAACTATAAAACAAGGAATGAGTGAAAATGCTTAAAATTACAGATTTAGAAGTATTAGATATTCGGTTTCCAACATCGCAGCAATTAGATGGTTCAGATGCAATGAATCCTGATCCAGATTATTCAGCTGCATATGTAATTTTAAAAACAGAAAATGAAGAATTAGCTGGACATGGTTTAACTTTTACCATTGGACGTGGTAATGAAATTTGCTGTGCTGCAATTGAAGCCATGCGTCATTTAGTTATCGGTTTAGATATTGAAGAAATTAAAAAAGACCCTGCACAAATGTGGCGTCATTTAACTTCTGATAGTCAGCTCCGTTGGATTGGACCAGATAAAGGTGCAATGCACTTAGCAACAGGCGCAGTTGTCAATGCAATTTGGGATTTATGGGCAAAGAGTGAAGCTAAGCCTGTTTGGAAACTCGTTGCTGATATGACAGCAGAACAATTGGTTGCATGTATTGATTTTAGATATCTAACCGATTGTATTACACCTGAAGAAGCTTTGGCATTATTGAAAAAGAATGAGGCAGGTAAAAAACTTCGTGAACAAACATTACTTCAAGAAGGTTATCCTTGTTATACAACGTCTGCTGGTTGGCTAGGGTATAGTGATGAAAAATTAGCACGCTTATGTCAAGAAGCAGTAGATGAAGGCTTTAATTATATTAAGTTAAAAGTTGGGCGTGATGTTGAAGAAGATAAACGCCGCGTCAAAATTGCTCGTGAAATTATTGGATCAAATCGTCAGTTAATGATTGATGCCAATCAAATTTGGGAGCGTGATCAAGCAATTGATTGGGTCAAAGAATTAGCTTTTGCAAAACCATGGTTTATTGAAGAACCAACATCTCCAGATGATATTGAAGCCCATCGTGCAATTCGTATGGCAATTCAACCTATCCAAGTTGCGACAGGTGAAATGTGTCAAAACCGTATTATGTTCAAGCAATTTATTATGCGAGAAGCCATTGATATTGTACAAATTGATGCATGTCGTATGGGCGGAATCAACGAAGTTCTTTCTGTTTTACTCATGGCGGCAAAATATAAGCTCAAAGTCTGCCCACATGCTGGTGGTGTAGGATTATGTGAATATGTTCAGCATTTGTCTATGATTGATTATTTATGGTTCTCTGCATCAAAAGAAGATAGAGTGACCGAATATGTAGATCATTTACATGAACATTTTATTGAACCATGTGTTATTCAAAATGCAGCATATATGCCACCAAAATTACCTGGTTTTTCAATAGAAATGAAAGAATCTTCAATTCAAGAATATTTATTTCGTGAAAAATAAAAAATGATGTATCTAATCTAATGTGATGATGCTTGTGATAGATCAATCTTCTTTATAGAGGGGAGATTGATTTAAAACAAAAGTTTCATCAGCTTAAAATAGTTCATATCAAAGGATGATTGATATGCAAAATACTCAGGAAATGATGTCTTCAGGGCATACAGAATTAACTCAAATTATTCGTAAAATTAAGATTCGTATATTGCCATTGATTGTTTTAATGTTTGCTTTGGCAATGTTAGATCGTTCAAATATTGGTTTTGTAAAACACTATATTGAAGTTGATGTTGGAATCAGTGCCACGGCATATGCTTTGGGCGCTGGAATATTCTTTATTGGATATGCCTTATTTGAAATCCCAAGTAATATGATTTTGCATAGAGTTGGTGCTAAAGTTTGGCTGAGCCGAATCATGATTACATGGGGGCTTGTTTCCATTGCAATGATCTTTGTTCGGGACTCGACAAGTTTCTATATTCTTAGATTTTTATTAGGTGCAGCAGAAGCAGGGTTTTCACCAGGTGTTATTTTATTTTTAACATATTGGTTTCCAAAAGCATTTAGAGGGCAAGCATATGGTTGGTATTACTTAGGTGTACCAATTGCTTTAATGCTTGGAGGACCATTTTCTGGATGGTTATTAGAATCAAATTACACATTTGGTTTTAAAAATTGGCAATGGATGTTCATTGTCCAAGGTGTATTGACAGTGATCGTTGGGCTTATTGCATTTTTTATGTTGGTGAGTCAGCCAAGTGATGCAAAATGGTTGAGTACAAGAGAAAAGCAAATGTTAAAGCAAGCATTTGCACAAGATATGCCTGAGACACAACGTGTTGATAGTAATAAACCACAAAAAGTATTTTCTGATTGGATGGTTTGGCGGTTTGTTTTTATTTATTTTGCCATTCAATTAAGTGTGTATGGCGTACTTTTTTTCTTACCAACAAAACTTGCAGAATTATTACATACACAAGTTGGAATAGAGGTTGGATTTTATAGTGCTATTCCATGGGTATTTACTTTATTTTTACTTCCATTAATTACGAGAATTGCAGATAAAAAGCAAAACTGGAATTTTATGGCAATTATTATGTTGTCATGTGCAGTCATTGGAATTGGTTTATCGACTCAAATGACTCATATTTTTCCATTTATTTTTACTATTAGTTTAGCTGTTGTTGGTTTTATTGTCGTTCAGCCCTTATTTTGGAATTTACCAACACAATATTTGACAGGACGTGCAGCCGCAATTGGTACAGCTTTAATTGGTTCAATGGGAAATTTAGGTGGATTTGTTGCACCAAATTTAAAAAATTGGATGGATCGAGTTTGGCAAAACGATATGGCAGGATTGGTAACACTTGCTGTGGTTGGTTTTATTGGTGTTATTTTATTGGTGATTTTAAATCGTAAACGTAAAGATGAAAGTAAAATGACAGTGATAAATAGAGTTGCTTCATCAGTTAAGCATTAGTTTAGATGATAAAGACTTCTTTCATAAATATAGATTATTCTGCAGTTTTTGAAGAGATAAGAATATTTAAAAAAGAAGTCTTTTAATGTTATTTAATAATAAATATAGCTTTATTATTTAGCTGGTTTACCCCATTGGTTATCTTCATTTTTTGTTTCTGTGCATAACCAAACAAGTAAAATAATACCGCCAACAATAGGGATCATTGAAATGAACATAGCCCAGCCAGATTTATTAATATCATGCAAGCGACGTGCTAAAACAGAATAACTCGGTATGATCATTGCGAGTATAAATAAAATAGTTATAATTGGATAAGACCATAATATTATTTCAATAATAAGTAATCCTAAAGAGATTAATGAATAAACTAAAGTAAAAAGCCAATACTCTTTACGGCGAGCACGATCTTTAAAATTAGCATAGTTTTTTAAGCATTTTACGAACCAATTAAACATGTTGTAATTATCTTCTTCATTATGTTGCTGCTTTTGAAGAGGAGTATTTGAAACATTAGTGAATACTGGTTGAGTAATAGCAGTAATTTTTGTGACTAAGCCATTTGCATCTAATTCAAAATTAACCGTTGTACCAATGGTGGGTTGAACTGTCTCAAACCAATCTGTAATTGAAAAAGTATACTGTAGTTGTTCTTCAGATAAAATTTCACCAGTTTGATTTTGGGTAGAGTAATTTAAAATAGTACCTTTCATAATAATCTCATTTATAGTTAGAGTATTCTTTTTTTATTTAAGTGCATATATTATCACTTATTTTTGAGTTAAGAATAAGAAATATTTCAAAGATTATATAGAAATACTAAAAATAAAAAATATATTTCAAAAGTTAAATAATTTAAGAGTCAAAAAGAAGAAATACTTTCTAGAAACGATTTTGGATAATTAAAATCAGCCTTCAATCAATGGAAAGCTGATTTTTTATTATAGATTTAATAAATATTACTTTAGCTTTAAGGTTACTTTATTAAAAACGCTTCGGGATTTTTTGACCATTGGTTACAGGTGATTCAGCATTTTTAAGCACACCAAATAACCATGTTTCAGAATGATGTACGGCAACTTTTAAATCATCACCTAATGCCAAACGCCCAGCAATAAAACTTGCTAATGAACAGCCTGAACCATGGTATTCACCATCTAAACGTGGACATCGCGTTTCAGAAACTAATTCATTTTGAATATATAAGGCATTACGAATATATTCAGGCGTATCTTCATGACCACCTTTTACTAAGACTGCTTTCGCTCCCATTGCAAAGAGTTTTTGTGTTGCTAAATCTAGGTCATTTTCACCTGTTAAAGCACGAAGCTCTACAGTATTGGGCGTAATTACTGTCGCAAATGGAATAAGCTGCGCAAATGCTTTGACTAATGTTTCTTGATTTCCTAATGAGCCGCCACTATTAGCAACCAAGACTGGATCAAGTACATAAAGATATTCTGGATGTTGAGCTAAAAATTCTGCTAATGCTGCAATATTATCGGTTGTACCTAACATGCCAGATTTAACACATTTGATTGGAAGATCACCAACGACGGCATTCGCTTGAGCAAGTAGTAATTCTTTTGAGGTCGCCTCAAAACCAAAAACTTGTTGAGAGTTTTGAATCGTTAATGCTGTACATGCAATAGCAGCATGAGCACCACTTTGTCCAATGGCTTCAATATCGGCTTGTAGACCTGCTCCACCAGATGGATCTAATCCTGAAAAACAAATGACAGTAGGACGCACAAGCATATCCTTAAATTTTAAAATTAGGGTAGTATAGGAAAAAATATTGAAAGTCTCGATAGTCTTTTTGATCGATTTGTTAAAAGAGTGATGCTGTGATTAAAAATATCTTATTAGATTTAGACGGAACATTGACTGATCCGAAAGTGGGCATTACTACATCGGCACGTTATGGCTTAGACAAAATAGGATATCCAGTTGATGACAGTACTAATTTAGATTGGATTATTGGTCCACCATTGAAAGCATCTTTAGCAAAAATTTTAAATGTAGATTTGAGTGATGATTTAGCAGAACAAGCATTATTAGGCTATCGCGAACGTTTTTCAGCGATTGGTTTATATGAAAATGAAGTTTATCCCACAGTCGTGGAAACCTTGGAAAAGTTAAAAGAAAAAAAATATCAGTTATTTCTTGCGACAGCTAAACCAACAATTTATGCCAAACAAATTTTGGAGCATTTTAATTTAGCACACTATTTTAATGAAATTTACGGTAGTGAATTAAGTGGTGAGCGGACGAATAAAGGGGATTTAATTACCTATATACTTGAGCAAGAAAATTTAAAACCTGAAGAATGTATTATGGTTGGAGATCGTGAGTACGATATTTTAGGTGCTCGAAAAAATGCGATTGAAACGATTGCAGTTGAATATGGATATGGCTCTTTAGATGAGTTAACGCAGGCGAATCCAAAAGTTAGAATTCAGCAATTTTCTGACTTACTTCAATATCTGTAATTGTATTATCTGTATTTTTAGACAAGGATGTCTAATACACAGTGAATTTCACTCAATATCTAAATATAGCGTTTCTTTGACTTCTTCCATCACAATATAACTATGTGATGAAGCAGAAGAGGGAAGTTTCTTTAATAAATCTCCTAATAATCTACGATAAGCGCTCATTTCCTTTAAACGCGCTTTGACTAAATAATCAAACTCGCCAGAAATAAGATGGCATTCTAAAACTTCAGGAATTTCGACTAAATCTTTTGCAACCTGATCAAAAACATCTCCAGATTTTGCGGACAATTTAATTTCTAAAAAAACCAATAAGCTTTTTTCAACAAGATTGGGATTTAAACGAGCGTAATATCCCATAATAATTCCATCACGTTCTAAGCGTTTTACACGTTCTGAACAAGGCGTTGTGGACAGATTAACTTTGGCTGCAAGTTCACTAATGGCAATACGACCATTTTTTTGCAAGATATCTAAAATCATGCGATCAATACGATCTAGCTTACGCATTTAATTTTCCCTGCTATTTGTCTTTATTAAAATAAAAACTTATTCCTTTCTTTTAATAATGCCTTAAAAAATAGTGAATTTCACTATTTAAGTAAAAATATACTAGGTAAATAAACTAATAATATTTTTGAGGATATAGCCATGCGAGTGATCGTATTAGGTAGTGGTGTAATTGGGGTTGCAAGCGCCTACTATCTTGCGCAGCAAGGAGCAGAAGTAACCGTATTGGATCGTCAAGCAGGCCCCGCTGAAGAAACTAGTTTTGGTAATGCAGGTCAAATTTCCCCAGGATATTCGACTCCTTGGGCTGCACCTGGCATTCCATTTAAGGCTGTAAAGTGGATGTTTCAACATCATGCACCATTAGCGATGAATATTGATGGAAGTTTGTGGCAGTTACAGTGGATTGCTCAAATGCTAAAAAATTGTGATGCATCTCATTATGCAATTAATAAAGAGCGTATGGTGCGAGTTGCAGAATATAGCCGTGATTGCTTAAGAAATTTGCGTGAAGAAATTGGGATTTCTTATGAAAATAGAGCAAAAGGAACACTCCAAGTATTTCGTAATGAAGCACAATTAGATGCTGTTCAGCGAGATATTGAAGTACTTCGTGAAACAGGTGTGGATTTTGCCTTATTAGATCGGGATGGGCTTGGGCAAGTAGAACCTGCATTGGCTGAAGTCAAAGATAAGTTAGTTGGTGGTTTGCATTTACCAAATGATGAAACAGGCGATTGTTATCTTTTTACAAACGCTTTAGCAGAGCATGCTAAAAAAATGGGTGTTAGTTTTAAGTTTAATCAAAATGTTGAAAAGCTAGTCATTGAAGGAAATGAAATAAAAGGTGTTATTTCAAATGGGGAACTTTTACAAGCAGATCGCTATGTCTTGGCATTTGGTAGTTATTCACGAGATTTCTTAAAACCATTAGATCTGAACTTACCTGTTTATCCTGTGAAAGGATATTCTTTGACTATTCCTATTGTTGATCCAAGTCATGCACCTCAATCAACAGTATTGGATGAAACGTATAAAATTGCGATTACACGATTTGATGAACGTATTCGTGTAGGTGGAATGGCTGAACTCAGTGGATTTAATTTAGGCTTAAATGAAGATCGCCGTGGCACTTTAGAAATGGTGACACAAGATTTATTTCCAGGCGGTGATTTGGCTCAAGCGAGTTTTTGGACAGGTTTACGTCCAATGACGCCAGACAGTACACCGATTATTGGTAAAACTAAATTTAAGAATTTATTTTTAAATACAGGGCATGGCACATTAGGTTGGACTATGGCATGTGGTTCAGGGAAACTGATTAGTGATTTGGTTTTAGATAAGTCGACGGAAATATCAACGGAAGGTTTATCTTTAGAGAGATATGACTATGCGGCATAAGCAAATGAACGGGATGTTTTGATGTTTAGTCTGTCTAAATACAAATTTTAGACAGACTTTATTTTTGGTAAAATGATAATAGCAAACCACGATGGAGATCGTAGAATGAATAAATTTTTGTTACTACAAATTGCTTATAGAAACAAATCTTGAACTTAGAGAAAATGGAAGATTACAGTTTTTAAACAATCGTATGACTTTGAGGATTAATATATAAATCCTATTTTTCGATTGTTTTGATAACGGTTATAAGGATGTTTTAATGAACAGAACCAATCAAATAAATGATAAATCCCCTCCACACGAATTACAGCGTAAGCTTTCAAATAGACATCTACAATTAATCGCTATTGGTGGAGCAATTGGAACAGGGCTATTTATGGGCTCTGGTAAAACAATTGCTTTAGCTGGGCCTTCGATCTTATTTATTTATATGATCATTGGCTTTATGTTTTTCTTTTTAATGCGCGCTTTAGGTGAAATTTTACTTTCAAATTTACACTATAAATCATTCATTGATATGGCACATGATTTAATTGGTCCAGGTGCTGGTTATTATATTGGTTGGTCGTATTGGCTTGGATGGATTTTAGTTGGAATCGCTGATCTAGCCGCAATTATTAATTATTTAGGTTTTTGGCTTCCCGAAGGAATGGCATTTACGCCAATGGGGCAAGCACTTATTAGTGCGGGATGTGTCATTTTTATTTTACTTATTAATTTAGTTACGGTTAAGTTATTTGGTGAGATTGAATTTTGGTTTGCCTTGATTAAAATTTTAGCCATTATTGGGTTAATTGTTATTGGTGCTTATATGGTGTTTACACACTTTCAAGCACCTACAGGTTCAGTTGCTAGCTTTAGTAATATTTGGTCACATGGTGGTATGTTTCCAAAAGGTGCGATGGGCTTTTTAGCAGGTTTCCAAATTGCGATGTTTGCATTTGTTGGGGTTGAACTTTTAGGCACAATGGCAGCAGAAACAAAGGATCCTGAAAAGAATTTACCTAAAGCTGTAAATGCAATTCCGACACGCATTATTCTATTTTATGTTCTTTCTTTATTTATGATTATGGCCGTAACGCCATGGATTGAAATTCCTGCGGATCAAAGTCCATTTGTTAGTTTATTTTTACATGCAGGTATTCCAACTTCTGCCATTATTATGAATTTAGTGGTTTTATCTTCAGTTATGTCATCTATGAATAGTGGTGTATTTTCAACAAGTCGTATGCTCTTTGGTTTGGCTCAAGGCGGACAGGCACCAAAAGTATTAGGTTTGTTATCACCACGTGCTGTTCCTGCAAAAGGCTTATATTTTTCATGTGCTTTTATTATGGTTGGTGCGGCATTTCAATACTTTGTTCCAAATACAATTGAAGCTTTTACTTTAGCAAGTTCGTTATGTGTAATTTTATTTATTAGTATATGGGCACTGATTATGGTGTGCTACATCCGCTATCGTAAATTAAAGCCAGAATTACATGATAAATCACAATTTAAAATGCCAGGTGGTATTTGGATGTCTTATATTGTGATTGCCTTCTTGCTTTTTGCTTTGGTGATTTTAAGTCTAGAAGCAGATACCTTGAAAGCACTTATTATTAGCCCATTATGGTTAATTATTTTGGCGACAACGTACCATTATTTTTATAAGCCACGTGTACATAAAATGAATAATCATTAATTTTATATACACAATAAAAAACCTCCAATTGGAGGTTTTTTATTGTTCTATTTTGTCTTAAAAAATAGGTTTAACAACCACTAAAATCACCACTGCAATTAAGATTACAGTTGGCATTTCATTAAAGTAACGCCAAAACTTATGTGATTTATAGTGCGCATTACCAATCAATTTTTTACGATAATAACCACAGAAAAAATGGTAAATCACCAGTAAACCGACTAAAGCAACTTTAATGAAAAACCACATTGCTTGATGATAATGTTGAGTTGCATCGCCCCAATCCACAAGAAAGTGGGCGGTAATTAATGTAATCACCATTGATGGCCACATAATACCGCGATATAACTTACGTTCCATAACTTCAAAGCGTTGATGGCTAATCGCATCTTCACTCATTGCATGGTAAACAAATAGCCGTGGTAGGTAGAACAAAGCAGCGAACCAACAAACTACGGCAATAATATGAAATGCTTTCATGAAGAGGAAAGCATTAGAAGCTATATCCATTCTTTTACCCTATATGGGGTGGATTAGCCTTCCCATTTCTTGAAAATGAGACAGGCATTTACGCCACCAAAACCGAAACTGTTACTCATTACAGTATTCAATTTTGCGTCACGTTTTTCAAGTACGATGTCATAGCCTTCTGTACCTTCATCAAGTTGAGTGACATTGATGTTTGGTGCAATAAAGTCATTTTGCATCATAAGAATAGAATAAATAGCCTCTTGAACACCAGCAGCACCAAGACTATGACCAGTCATAGATTTAGTTGAGCTAAGAGGAGGAACATTACCGGCACCAAAAGCACGCCCCATTGCTTGAAGTTCAGTGATATCGCCTGCTGGAGTAGATGTACCATGTGTATTTACATAGTCAATTTTTTCTACGCCATGCTGTTTTGCTTCTTCTAAAGCCATTAGGATACAACGTGTTGCACCTTCGCCAGATGGAGCAACCATATCTGCGCCATCTGAGTTAGCAGCATAGCCTACAACTTCAGCTAAAATATTAGCACCACGAGCTTGAGCATGTTCAAGTGATTCAAGTACAACGAAACCACCACCGCCAGCAATAACAAAACCATCACGGTCTGCAGAATACGGACGAGATGCACTTTCTGGTGTGTCATTATATTTAGAACATAAGGCACCCATTGCATCAAACAATAAACTTTGTGACCAATGGTCTTCTTCACCACCACCAGCAAGCATAAGATCTTGCTTACCAAGTTGAATTAGGTTGTATGCATATCCAATAGCATCAGCAGATGTTGCACATGCACTCGTAATAGAGTGAGCAACACCTTGTAATTTAAATGCAACGCCTACGTTTGCAGTAATCGTATTTGTCATATTACGAGGAACAAAGAAAGGACCTACTTTACGTGCGCCTTTTGTTTCCAATAATTCATTCATTTCAACAACAGAGGCAGTTGAACCACCACCTGAGCCACCAGTAATACCGTAACGAGGATTACCAGCCAATTGTTCTGCAGTTAAGCCTGCATGTTCAACGGCAGCGACAGCGGCATTGTAGGCATACATTGCGCATACGCCCATGAAGCGTTTTGCACGACGGTCAATATTGTCAAAGTTTTGTTCAGCAGCGGCACTAACATGACTTTTAAAATTTAGTTCAGCATAAGTTGGGTTAAAACGTGTCCCAGAAATACCATTTTGTAATGAATGATTCACATCTTCTAAAGTATTACCAATACATGAGTTAATACCCATGCCTGTGATTACAACACGTTTCATCTAACATATCCCTTTATGGTCATGATACTGGGGAGTAAGCTGATTCAGATATTAAAATTCATATCTGAACTCAAGCCATCCTTGAGTTTATAAATTAAGAGACATAATAGCAGAAAGATTTTTGAATTCTTATGGCAAATATGATGCCTATTGAGACTTTACCTAGTTAATTACTTTAATCTTGTTAATTTATTAAAATAAACAGAATTAAGTTGAGATAAATCTAGACTATGCCTAGTATTTACTAGGTATAAATCGAGATTATAAAGGGTTGGGGCGAATGGAAAAATCTAATAATAATCCTTCAAGAGGATTCCTATCAAATGCGTTAGGAGTGGCTAAAAAGCTCAGTAGTGCGGGTATAGAGCTTGTAAACCAAACAAAAATAAATCAAGTTTATAAGCAAAATGACCCTGTAGATGAATCTAAAACTATAGATGGTATTGCAAGCCCAAAACTTGCATTTCAATTTTATGATAATCAGCCACAACAAATTTTACGTAATTATGTCCCTGTTATATCTCAACAGTTATTAGGTCGCCACTACGGTACATTTAATAAAGTGACAAATATGGTATCACCAGAGCTTTCAGATAAAGTTTCAGACTATTTTTTTGAGCGACTCAATAAATTCACGAATCAAATTAGCTCAGTTGATGCAGTATTAGATCAAGCAGGCATTCAAGATTTAGAAGAGTTAACACAAGATGTTGATCGCTCTAAACGTTTAAGTTTGGCATTGGTTGAGCAAAATAAATGGATTGCATCTGTTCAAGGTGCTTTGAGTGGGGCAACAGGTGTTGTAGGTTCATCTATTGATATTCCTATATCAATTATTTTAGCGTTGAAAACAATATATCAAGTCGGACGCTCTTATGGTTTTGAACTAAATGAAGAAGAAGAGCAAGATATTGTTCAATATATTTTTAGACAGATTAATCTAGGTATATTGGCTGAAAAGCAGACACTTTTAATGGGGTTGAGAGCAATATCAAGTATGCTTAAAACACATGATATTGATCAATTACAAACACTATTGGGCTCAACTAATGATATCGAATTATTAAGAAAAATGTTATTAAATGCGCAAGGAGAAGCGAAGTATGAATGGTTAAAATATATTCCTAAAATTTCTGCTTTATCTAAATTAAGTCCTGTGATTGGTGCTTCAATTAGTGCAACCTATAGTTGGCAACTTGTTGATGATGTAAATAATAAGGCACAAGAAGTCTTTTCTAATGCAAGACGTTATTTACTTGCACATAAAGATGCTTCTCTTTCAATTATTACTGCATATGAGAAATCTTTGCAGATTAAAAAGAAAGCAAATGCAATTGGTGTTCAAATAAAAAGTGAAAAATTATCGTATAGATCTCTAGAAATAGAAAAAAATGAAATGACAAGAGGTGAGATAAGTGAAAATGCAGAACAAAATAAACAGGCTTTAAATGGGGCGAAATTTAAGCATAAAGATAAAAGGCATCAAAAAGATTTACTTGAAGTGACAGGATTAAAAGAAAATGAAATAAAACAATTGAATAAATCTGATGTTGAAAATAGTGAAGGAAAGTAAAAAAGCAATAAAAAGAGTAACAAAAAAATCGAACAAGAAGGATGCTGGTAAATAATTTTATAATAATCAGTGTGTTGTGGCTTTTTTTGGAAAATGATCAATATTCATTATAAATACCGAATATTGACCATTTTCTTATCTTGGAATACAATTGCATGCCCTCAAAAAGTAGTAGTTTTTTGGGGCTTTTTATTAACGGGAGAATTGCCAAATGGCAACAACAAATCAGTTGATCCGTAAGGGTCGTACAACTTTAGTTGAAAAATCTAAAGTTCCTGCGTTGAAGGCTTGTCCACAACGTCGTGGTGTTTGTACACGTGTTTACACAACTACACCTAAAAAACCTAACTCAGCAATGCGTAAAGTTTGCCGTGTTCGCTTAACTTCAGGTTTTGAAGTATCTAGCTACATCGGTGGTGAAGGCCATAACTTACAAGAGCACAGTGTTGTTCTTATCCGTGGTGGTCGTGTTAAAGATTTACCAGGTGTACGTTACCATACCGTTCGTGGTTCTTTAGACTGTGCTGGTGTTAAAGATCGTAACCAGTCTCGTTCTAAATACGGTACTAAACGTCCTAAGAAATAATCTTTAAAAGATTTCATCTTAAGACTGTTAGAACTGCAATCCTTTACCGTCTCGCTTGTCTGATTTCTGCATTTTTTGTAAAAATTCAAGCGACGTATAGTAAGGCCAGCGAAAAGCACATGACACTTTGTGCTACGGCTGGATAAACCTGAAGTGTCATATTTATAGGTAGTATTAAAATGCCAAGACGTCGCGTAGTCGCTGCTCGTGAAATCCTTCCGGATCCGAAATTCAGCAGCCAAACAATCGCTAAATTTATGAACCACGTAATGCAAGATGGTAAAAAATCTATTGCTGAAAGTATCGTTTACGGTGCTTTAGATCGCGTTCAAGAAAAATCAAAAGTAGACCCAGTTGAATTTTTTGAGACTACTCTTGAAAAAGTTCGTCCTATGGTCGAAGTAAAAGCACGCCGTGTTGGTGGTGCTACTTATCAAGTTCCTATGGAAGTACGCCCATCCCGTCGTACTGCTTTAGCGATGCGTTGGTTAGTAGATGCTGCAGCTAAGCGTTCTGAAAAAACTATGGCTTTACGTCTTGCTGGTGAGTTGCTTGATGCATCTGAAGGTAAAGGCGCAGCGATCAAAAAACGTGAAGATGTGCATCGTATGGCTGAAGCCAACAAAGCCTTCTCTCACTACCGTTTCTAAGCGGATAAAACAGTCCCTAATCAGGAGAATACTCATGCGTACAGTGGCTCGATTTAATATCGCACTTTACCCAAGTGGGGGATTTGCGGGTATTTAATTTACCCACAAAACGTACTGAGTATCCGTACGCATCAATGTTTCATTGGTGCGTCCTGTTTTAAACAAACAAAATTTAGGAATGCTAGAAATCATGGCTCGTCAAACCCCAATTTCTCGTTACCGTAACATTGGTATCTCTGCACACATCGATGCTGGTAAAACCACTACTTCTGAACGTATTTTGTTCTACACAGGTGTATCTCACAAACTAGGTGAAGTACACGACGGTGCAGCAACAATGGACTGGATGGAACAAGAGCAAGAGCGTGGTATTACCATTACTTCTGCTGCTACGACTTGTTTCTGGTCTGGTATGGCTAAACAATTCCAAGAACACCGTATCAACGTAATTGATACCCCAGGACACGTAGACTTCACAATTGAAGTTGAACGTTCTATGCGTGTTCTTGATGGTGCATGTATGGTTTACTGTGCTGTAGGTGGTGTTCAACCTCAGTCTGAAACTGTATGGCGTCAAGCAAACAAGTACCAAGTACCTCGTTTAGCATTCGTGAACAAGATGGACCGTACAGGTGCAAACTTCTTCCGCGTTGTTGAGCAAATGCGTACGCGTTTAGGTGCTCACCCTGTACCAGTTGTTATCCCAGTAGGTGCTGAAGATAACTTCCAAGGTGTTATTGACCTTATCGAAATGAAAGCGATTATCTGGGATGAAGCATCTCAAGGTATGAAGTTTGAGTACGGTGAGATTCCAGCTGACCTAGTTGATACTGCTGAAGAATGGCGTACTAACATGGTTGAAGCTGCGGCTGAAGCATCTGAAGAATTGATGGATGAATACCTAAACAATGGTGATTTGACGAAAGAGCAAATCATCGCTGGTCTTCGTGCTCAAACTTTAGCATGTGAAATTCAACCGATGCTTTGTGGTTCGGCATTCAAGAACAAAGGTGTTCAACGTATGTTGGATGCTGTGATTGATTTCCTTCCATCACCGACTGAAGTTAAAGCGATCGAGGGTATCCTTGATGACAAAGCTGAAACTAAAGCGACTCGTGAAGCATCTGACGAAGCTCCGTTCTCTGCGCTTGCGTTCAAAATCATGAATGACAAATTCGTAGGTAACTTAACGTTCGTACGTGTTTACTCTGGTGTTCTTAAACAAGGCGACCCAGTGTACAACCCAGTTAAAGCGAAACGTGAGCGTATTGGTCGTATCGTGCAAATGCATGCAAACGAACGTCAAGACGTTGAAGAAATCCGCGCTGGTGACATCGCTGCATGTGTAGGTCTTAAAGACGTTACAACTGGTGATACACTTTGTGATGAGAAAAACATCATTACTCTAGAACGTATGGAATTCCCTGAGCCAGTAATTTCTTTAGCTGTTGAGCCTAAGACTAAAGCTGACCAAGAGAAAATGTCTATCGCGCTTGGCCGTTTGGCAAAAGAAGATCCATCGTTCCGTGTTCGCACTGACGAAGAATCTGGTCAAACAATCATCGCAGGTATGGGTGAGCTTCACCTTGACATCCTTGTTGATCGTATGAAACGTGAATTTAACGTTGAAGCGAACATTGGTAAACCAATGGTTGCTTACCGCGAAACGATCAAAAAATCTGTTGAGCAAGAAGGTAAATTCGTACGTCAAACTGGTGGTAAAGGTAAATTCGGTCACGTATACGTTCGTTTAGAACCAATCGATGTTGACGAAGCTGGTAAAGAATACGAATTCGTTGAAGAAGTTGTAGGTGGTGTTGTACCTAAAGAATTCTTCGGCGCGGTTGACAAAGGTATTCAAGAACGTATGAAGAATGGTGTCCTTGCTGGTTACCCTGTTGTGGGTATCAAAGCGACATTATTTGATGGTTCTTACCATGATGTCGATTCTGACGAATTATCGTTCAAAATGGCGGGTTCTTATGCCTTCCGTGATGGTTTCATGAAAGCGGATCCTATCCTTCTTGAACCTATCATGAAAGTTGAAGTAGAAACTCCAGAAGATTACATGGGCGATATCATGGGTGACTTAAACCGTCGTCGTGGTATGGTTCAAGGTATGGACGATTTACCTGGTGGTACTAAAGCAATCCGTGCAGAAGTTCCACTTGCTGAGATGTTTGGTTACGCGACTCAAATGCGTTCTATGTCTCAAGGCCGTGCAACTTACTCTATGGAATTTGCTAAATATGCTGAAACTCCACGTAACGTGGCTGAAGGCATCATTTCTAAGTTCCAGTCTGGCGGTAAAAAAGGTGACGACGAGTAATCTTTCGATTACTATAAGCCCCACTAACTCATAGTTTTTAAAAAAACCAAGTGCTCATGGAGCGATCCTCCATGAGTAGTTTACAAAGGAAGATCTCATGGCTAAGGCTAAGTTTGAACGTAATAAGCCACACGTTAACGTGGGCACAATTGGTCACGTTGACCATGGTAAAACTACTTTAACAGCTGCAATCGCAACTGTTTGTGCGAAGAAATTCGGTGGTGAAGCTAAAGACTACGCTGCAATCGACTCTGCACCAGAAGAAAAAGCACGTGGTATTACAATTAATACTTCACACGTAGAATACGATTCTCCAACTCGTCACTACGCTCACGTAGACTGCCCAGGACACGCCGATTATGTTAAAAACATGATCACTGGTGCTGCTCAAATGGACGGTGCGATCCTTGTATGTGCTGCGACTGATGGTCCAATGCCACAAACTCGTGAACACATCCTTCTTTCTCGCCAAGTAGGTGTACCATACATCGTTGTATTCTTAAACAAATGCGACCTTGTTGATGACGAAGAATTACTTGAATTAGTAGAAATGGAAGTTCGTGAACTTCTTTCTACTTATGACTTCCCAGGTGATGACACTCCAGTTATCCGTGGTTCTGCTCTTGCTGCACTTAACGGTGAAGCTGGTCAGTTTGGCGAAGACGCAGTTGTTGCTCTTGTTGAAGCGCTTGATTCTTACATTCCAGAGCCAGAGCGTGCTATCGACCAAGCATTCTTAATGCCAATCGAAGACGTATTCTCTATCTCAGGTCGTGGTACAGTTGTAACTGGCCGTGTTGAGACTGGTATCGTTAAAGTAGGCGAAGAAGTTGAAATCGTTGGTATTAAAGATACAGTTAAAACAACTGTAACTGGCGTAGAAATGTTCCGTAAACTTCTTGACGAAGGTCGTGCGGGCGAGAACTGTGGTGTTCTTCTACGTGGTACTAAACGTGAAGACGTTCAACGTGGTCAAGTACTTGCTAAACCAGGTGCAATCAAACCGCATACTAAATTCGACGCAGAAGTATATGTACTTTCTAAAGAAGAAGGTGGTCGTCATACTCCATTCCTTAACGGTTACCGTCCACAGTTCTACTTCCGTACAACTGACGTAACTGGTGCTATCTCTCTTAAAGATGGCGTAGAAATGGTTATGCCTGGTGACAACGTAGAAATGTCAGTAGAATTAATCCACCCAATCGCAATGGACGCTGGTTTACGCTTCGCGATCCGTGAAGGTGGTCGTACAGTTGGTGCTGGTGTAGTTGCTAAAGTAATTGCATAATCACTAAATGTGTGAAAAAGGCATCCTTTTAGGATGCCTTTTTTTATGTCTGAATTTAGTGCAATTAAGGCTGTGAGCTATATCAATTTTTGCGAAGAAATTAATATAATGCGACCATTACAATTGAAATAAGTTAACGAAGATGATTCGGTTAATGAATAATACTGATGTTAGATCGGTAACTAATATTGAATATAAAGTTCAAACACATCCTTGGACAATGAAGCAGTTCGAGGAGGCTGTACAAACTTATCAAAGTACAGTTATTGAAGAAGATGGAAAAGTAATAGGCTTTTGCATTTTACAACCTGTATTAGATGAAGCAAATTTGCTATTAATGGCTGTCGATCCTGATTTTCAGGGTAAGGGTTATGGTTATAAATTATTAGAAGAATCAATAAACCTACTTAAAAATAGCCCAGTACAAATATTTTTAGAGGTAAGAGAAAGTAATGTTGCTGCTATTGCTTTATATGAAAAAGCTGGATTTCATCAAATAGATCTTAGAAAAAACTATTATCCGAATCCAGATGGTTCACGAGAGCATGCAGTTATTATGGTGAAATCTTGTAGTGATGATTTTGCTAGCTTATTTAAATAATCATTGATCTTTATTTTATAATTGGGCTATTCCAACCAGAGGGTAGAGTAGTCATCAATGAGTTACCCAATTGATTGATTTCATCCTCAGTTAATATTTTATTTAATTTTCGCCATTGACCATCTAGAAGTAATTCAAGTGGAATATATTGAGATTTATAGTTCATTTTCTTGGAATGTGGAACCCAGTAACCTAAGTAGACATATTGAAGTCCAATTTGTTTAGCATATTCTATTTGTTGGAGAACAGCAAAAGTTCCCAAAGAGCGATGACTTTCTTCTGGATCAAAAAAAGTATAAACAGCAGAAATTCCATCATCGAGCTGGTCGCAAGTTGATACAGCTATTAACTTTTGGTCAAGCCAAAACTCTATAAAAAAACTGTCGGTACAACTTTGTACTAAAAATTTATCAAATTGTTCTCGTGATGGTGGATACATATCACCATCTGAGTGGCGTGCAATGATATAGCGTTCATAAAGTTCATAATGCTGATCATTAGCATAGACTGTAGATGTAATGGTGTAACGTAAATCCTGATTCTTTTTATACGCCTTTTTTTGACTGCTATTCATTATAAATTCTGCAACAGGCACGCGAGAAGATAGGCATTGGCGACATAGATGGCATTCTGGTCTATATGTGAAATCTCCACTTCTTCTAAATCCCACACGCGAAAGTTCAGAAAGTGTAACAACATCAATTTTATGTGCTGGGTCTAGAAATACCATACGAGATGATTTATTTTCCAAATAGCTACAATCATGAGGTGGCGTAATGTAGTACTGTAATTCATTGAGCAATGATTTAGGTTCATAAGAATTCATATCAAGCTCCCTCTTTATTTTTCATTTTATGAATAAAGCATTATTTTCTGCGATGCTTTTACTTGAAAATACACTGTCTTGATATTTTTTCCAATCTATAGGTGTTTCATTTACAACAATTTGTAACGATTTTAGATAATCTTGGCGAGAAATTGTACTAGCACCTAAGCTAAGTAAGTGTTCATTTACAAGTTGACAGTCAATCCATGGAAGGTGATTCTCGTTACCAATCAACATTAAAGTATAAAAAGCCATTTTAGATACATCGGTACGAGTACTAAACATAGATTCACCAAAGCAGCCTTGTCCAATATTGATACCGTATAATCCACCAACAATTTTGTTATTTTCCCATACTTCAATGCTGTATCCATAGCCATATTTAAACATTTGACAATAGGCTTGAATGATATCTTCACTGATCCATGTTTCATTAGCATATGCACGAGGAAGCGAGCAAGAACGAATTACGGTTTCAAATGCATGATTGATGGTAATTTTATAATTGAACTTTTTCATGTTTCTAAGCAAAGATTTACTTGGCTTGTAATGATTTGGATTGATCACACATCTAGGTTCTGGAGACCACCAATAAATAGGTTCGCCTTCTGAAAACCAAGGGAATAGTCCGTGTGTATATGCTTCATATAACGTAGAAGGGGATAGGTCTGCACCTATACAAATAAGACCCTCTCCTTCAGAATCGACTTCTGAAGGATTTGGAAATATGAACTGTGATTGGGATAGCATATGATTTGGCAAAATTTTTATATTCGATCAATCAATACTAACGAAAGATAATGTAATAATTCAATCCTAATAAAAGAGTCTTAATTTTTTTGCAATTTTGATACTGTCACTTTCCATGAAGGTTTTTGCTTTTCCTTTTAAAATTTTTAAGCTTTCATTTGTATTTGAAATAGCATCACCTTTTGAGTTAAGAATATACCAACCTAAATTTGAAAGTGTATTTTGTACAAATTGAGCAAGATCATTTACAGATTTCATTTCATACATAAAATGTGCTTTATATAATAATTGAGTAATATTATCTGTAAAAATACCCATTCCAGAATAAGGATTGGTTAAAGCTTGATAATTATGATGAAAACTTGCTTGTTCTAAAATATAGAGATTAAGTGCTTGTGATCTTTTAATAATTTCTTCTGTTGGTTGATTCATACATGGTTGAGCAATTCCTAAATGGCACCAAATTATGAGAGCATTGAGAATTTTTACATAATTCAGATTTGGTAATTGCTTTTCAATTTCTTCGATAGTTAATGGTTGATATTCTGCTTTTTTAAAGCATTCACCTAAAGGCTGGTAGATATCTAGCAATAAGTCAAATTCACCTAAATGTCCTTTTATTGTTTTTGGATGAAGTTCTGGTGCTAATAACAATGAGAAAGGAGTTTTACGTAATCGTTCTTGTATTTGCGAAGGTGTTAGGCTGACTTTTCCACGAATAAATAGATCTCTTCTAAATTGAGTATTATTGAAATAATCGCGACATTGTTCTTTAAAAATAGGATGTTCAATTTGCTCTAAAAATGCCTGATGTGCTTCGCTTAAGTTAATTTTATCTAAGTTTGTATTTAAATCGATTGAACCTGCAAAACTGAGCTTGATTTCATCAAATAATCTAACAATTTGTTGGAATGAAAAACATTGCCAATCTTGGTTAAGATATTCATGAATTAAATAATTTGGGTTACTATTTTTTAATTCTTGTAGCCGTGAGAGTGCATTGGGATTATTAATAGAAAAAGTTGGTTTTTGTTCTAGAAGCTTTTCACTAAATTCTAAAGCTTCTTTCACTTTTTGAATTGGATTTGTACTTGTACTATTAAATTTAAAATAACTATAAAAAAGTTCACGAATTGGCATATTTGCAGCCCATCCTGTCACGCAGTTATAGCTGATATAAACGACACCATTTGGTTTTAGGAATTTTCGAATGAATTTTAAAATAATGAGTTGGTTTTCATAGCTAATCCAACTCCAAATACCATGTAAGCTGATACTATCAAAAAGAGGTAGATCTTCTGAAAGTAACTCCTCAAAACTATGGTCATAAAAGCGTTGATGAGTCTGAGCTTGTTCTGCAAGCATATTGGCATGGGCAGCATGAGCTGGATTGAAGTCAGTCCCAAAAAATTGTCCTAAGTGGCTTGCAGCATGGATATTTAAACTAACACCTTGTCCAAAACCTAACTCACAATGTGTATGACCTTCGGTTTCTTTTGGGGTATCTATACCATTTAGCAATAAGCAGAATTTTTGATAGTTAGGACTTAACTCTTTGTAATAGCCATAGGTATAGTTAACTTCAGTTTGATAACCATTGGTCCAATGTGTTGTCATTGTATGATCCTTTTTATATTGTGGCAGTTTGTTATTTTTAACTTTATTTATACGATTATTTAGTTGCTGTTTTCATTGAGTTTTTATCAGTAACTTTTGTAGTTATAAATGATTTGTGAATAAAAGAAAACCACCGATTTAGGTGGTTTTCTATATTTTTGAATTTAAATGAAAATTAGTCAGATAAACCATCTAAATATTTTTCTGCATCAAGTGCCGCCATACAACCAGAACCTGCTGAAGTAATTGCTTGACGATAAACACTATCTGCAACATCACCAGCTGCGAATACACCTGGAATAGATGCTGCAGTTGCATTACCAGAAGTACCACTTTGAACTTGGATGTAGCCGTCACGTAAGTTTAATTGACCTTCAAACATTGTTGTATTTGGTTTGTGACCAATTGCAACAAATAGACCTTGAACATCTACGTCTTGAGTTGATTCATCAGTTGTTGATTTTAGGCGGACAGATGTAACACCTGTGTTGTCACCAAGTACTTCATCAACTTGATTATTCCAAAGAATGCTGATTTTTCCTTCTTTTTCTTTTTCAAATATATGATCTTGTAGAATCTTTTCTGAACGTAAAGAATCACGACGGTGAACTAATGTTACATGAGATGCAATATTTGAAAGATATAGTGCTTCTTCTACAGCAGTGTTACCACCACCCACAACCATTACTTTTTGGTTTTTATAGAAGAAACCATCGCAAGTTGCACAAGCACTTACACCTTGTCCCATGAATTTTACTTCAGACTCTAGACCTAAATATTGAGCTGTTGCACCAGTCGCAATAATTAATGCATCACAAGTAAACTCTTCCATATCGCCTTTGAGAACGAATGGGCGAACGCTAAGGTCTACTTCATTAATATGGTCATATACAATTTCTGTTCCAAAACGTTCAGCATGTGCTTGCATACGTTCCATAAGTGCGGGGCCAGTTAAACCTTCTGGATCACCAGGCCAGTTATCGACTTCAGTAGTAGTTGTTAATTGACCACCAAGTTGTAAACCTGCGATGAGAGTTGGCTTTAAGTTTGCACGAGCAGCATAAACTGCAGCACTGTAACCTGCTGGGCCTGAGCCTAAAATAATTAGACGTGAGTGACGAGCGCTCATCAGTGTAATCCTTTTTTTATTTAGAAATTTATGAAATTATACGTGAAAGTACATAACTGTGGGGGGAGTTTCAAGTTGATATTATTGATCAAGCAAATCGATTTGAGCTATATAGAATAAGTTAACAACATACGTAAATAATATTGCATCATTTTTTGATTAACGAGTGCATAATAGCAGACATTGTAAATATGCATAGTTTAAACTCTGCAACAAAAACATGATGAATAAATGGTTACAGGACAGTATATGACTGCGGTGTCGAGTACATATGTACAGCGCTTAATAGTGACAATATTTTTAATCTCATTTGGGATTTATCTTTTTCTTGCAACTGTGACTTATACACCATTTGATCCAGGATGGATGCACATATCTAGTGATACTCGCACTGTCTCAAATGCAAGTGGTGTTGCTGGTGCATGGATTGCAGATTTGTTGTTTGGTTTTTTAGGGTGGGCAAGTTTACTTATTCCTATTTACTTCTTTGTTGAGGCAATTCAATTATGGTGGCCTCATAGCTTTTTAAATCGCCCATTTAGATATGCAGCACAGTTTTTTATTGTTTTGGCAACTTCAAGTCTACTTTACTTATTTTGGGAAGTTCCTGCTGATACCTTAGATAATGCTTCAGGTGGCATCATTGGTTATGAGCTTGGAGAGAGTTTAAGTCAAGTACTGACTATTTATGGTGCGAGTATTTTTCTCATTGCTTTTTTGATTACTATATTCACTTTAGCTTTTGGAGTGAAATGGAATAAAACTTGGGCAACATTAAAAGCCACACCAGCCTATTTACAAGATTTATTTTATCGAGATATTCCAAAGTCAGATCAAGAGTTTGAAACATCAAAAGCTACTGTTCAAAAAACAGTAATTGCTACTGCACCTCAAAATATAGAAGAATCGGAAAAATTAGAAGAAAAAGAGATTGTTCCTGAAACTAATCAGACAGTTGTTGTTGATCAAGCAGCACATCGTTTATTTGATGATATGGTTGAACGAGAAACAGTTCAAAATACCAATATTGCGGAACATGAGGCACAATTAGAGGCAACGATTGCAAAGGCACATGAAGTTTTAAAAGAAACTGAAGATCGTGTTGTATCAACAGGCGAGGTATGGCGTGCAGTTGCAGGAGATGATTCTGTACAGCAACATAAAGAAGATATTAATGAGCTGCTTAAAGCTTCTCAAGATACGAATATACAAGTCGAACCAGTTAGATCTGAAAGCTCAGCATCTTTAAGAGAAACCACAACATCTCAAGTGCATACCAATATTGATTGGAATGATGATCAAGTATTTGATGAGTTATTGGCTGCTGTACCAAATCAAAAAACAGCAGAAATTCATAGCCCATTTAATACTGAATCTAAGTCTCATTTAGCAGATGAGTTAACAGCACTTGCTGCTGCAGCTACGGCTGAACCAGTAAGTCATCTTGCTACGACTGAAAAATTGACAGATCAAGGTTTTGAATCATTTGATGATTTATTAAGAGAAGATTCTAATGAAAGTGGTCAAAAATCTTCATTAAGTTATGCTCAATCTTCACCCTTTGTTAAAGCTGAAATTCAACATGAGATTAATACGGCTTATGTTTCTGAAGATGAAAAAGCTTTAATTAGTAGTGATAAAGATGCATTTAGAGAAGCTTGGCAGGAAACAGCCGGTGTAGCTGAAGATGAAAAATTAGAAGATGATTTTGATCTAGATGCTCCACTGACCGATGCATATGGACGTCCATTGTCTCGTGCGATGCAAGTTGCACAAAAACGTAAAGATTTACCAACTCTGCCTGGACTAGAAATTCTAGATAAAGTTGATCCAAATAAAAAAGTGAATTTCACTGCGGAACAATTGGCTCGACTCTCTGAACTTCTTGAAATTAAATTACAAGAGTTTAATGTCAAAGCGAAGGTGATGGAGGCCCAACCGGGACCTGTTGTTACACGGTTTGAACTTGATTTAGCACCAGGTGTTAAAGCTTCAAAAGTTACAAATATTTCACGTGATTTAGCGCGATCAATGTCAATGGCATCTGTTCGTGTTGTAGAGGTTATTCCAGGTAAACCATATATTGGCATTGAAGTACCAAACAGTACACGTGAAATGGTACGTTTAATTGAGTTACTTGAAACACCTGCATATCGTGATCCAAATGCATTACTTAGTATGGCAATGGGGAAAGATATTTCGGGTAATCCTGTATTAGCTGATTTAGCGAAAGCACCGCATATGCTTGTTGCAGGTACGACAGGCTCAGGTAAATCTGTAGCTGTGAATGCAATGTTATTATCGATGTTGCTGAAATATACACCTGAGCAGCTTCGTTTAATTATGATTGATCCTAAGCAATTAGAATTGGCGAACTATAATGATATTCCACATTTGTTAACACCAGTTGTGACTGATATGAAAGATGCAGTAAGTGCATTAAATTGGTGTGTTAATGAAATGGAACGACGTTATAAACTTATGTCATTATTAAAAGTACGTAAGTTAACTGATTATAACCGTAAGGTTGAAGAAGCGATTGCAAATGGTGAAGATTTAATTGACCCTACATGGAAGCCAGATGACTCAGCAACACAAAGCCGAGCTCCTCGTTTACAACCAATGCCATTGATCGTAATTGTTGCTGACGAATTTGCAGATATGATTATGCAAGTTGGTAAGAAAGCAGAAGAAATGATTACTCGTCTTGCACAAAAATCTCGTGCAGCAGGGATTCATTTATTACTTGCAACACAACGACCAACGGTTGATGTTGTAACAGGTTTAATTAAAGCCAATATTCCTACTCGTGCAGCATTACGTGTAAATAGTAAGTTAGATTCACGAACCATTTTAGATGCTGGTGGTGCAGAAGACTTGTTAGGCCACGGTGATATGTTATTTCTTGGACCAGGAAAAATTGAGCCTGAACGTGTGCATGGTGCATTTATCTCTGATGATGAAGTAAACCGTATATGTGATGCATGGCGTGAACGAGGTGAGCCAAATTATGTGGATGAAATTTTAACGCCATATGATGAGGAACCAAGTTCACGTGGTTTTGAAGATGGAGAGGGAGCGCCAGATCGTGATGCACTTTATGATCAATGTGTTTCATTTGTATTAGAGACAAGAAAAGCATCAACCTCATCTTTACAAAGAAAGTTTAGCTTGGGTTATAACCGAGCTGCACGCATTATCGATCAAATGGAAGAGAACGGAATTGTTAGTGCTATGGGAGCAAACGGAAAACGAGAAATTCTCGTATAATTGTTTCTTAAATGAAGAGCCTGCGTGAGCAGGCTTTTTTAAAGATAGATGTATTGAGACAATAATGAATATATTAATTGCACTATTTCCGCTTGTTTCCTTAATTGCGGTTGGGTGTATTTTGAAAAAAACTCGATTTCTCACAGATGGATTTTGGGGAAATTCGGAAAAATTAAATTACTATGTTTTATTTCCTGCATTACTATTTTTGAATATTTCAAAAGTTGAACTTAATCTTGATACAGTTTCAAGTTTAATTATGGTGTTAGGAGTAGTAACTATCGGTGTTGCTATTTTTTTATGGAGTTTAAAAAAATATTATCAGACTCCCATAACAAGATTTGGCGTTTATGTACAAAGCCAATTACGGTTTAATACCTATATTGGTCTCTCTTTAGTTGCCATGCTTTCAGGTACTAAAGGTATGCAGATGTTTTCAATGTTAATTGCTGTTGCTATACCATTAGTAAACATTATTTCTGTATTGTCATTTTCTACAGTTAATGCTGAAAATTTACGTAAAACTTGTTTTGCAATTTTAAAAAACCCACTCATTTTAGGTTGTGTAGTTGGTGTTATTTTTAATTTTCTCAATTTGAATTTATTTGAAGGGATAGAGCGGTTACTTGGTTTATTTGCGGCAATGAGTTTACCCTTAGGCTTGCTATCTGTAGGTGCTGCGTTACAGTTTAATCAAATAAAAACAGATATTAAGCGTTTAAGCCTAAATGTATTTGGTCGCTTGTTGATGATGCCATTACTTGCATTTTTCACATGTTATTGTTTTGGTTTAAATCAGTTTGAGACGACCATTTTAGTTACTTATTTTGCTTTACCTACAGCATCTGCCTCTTATATTTTAACAAAAGTTTATGCCGGGGATGATCGTTTGATGGCAGCAGTGATTAGCTTACAAACAGTATTTTTTATTGTGACGTATCCAGTCTTAGTGGAAATATTGCTTTGAATTATTCTTAATTAAATTAAAAAAGCCTGCATGTTATGCAGGCTTTTTATTTATAGAAAATTTTAAATAAAACTTAAGCAAATTTTGCAAGCACTTCTAAAAAGCCATCTTTTTGACGAGGAAACTTCGCAATAACCTCATGAATACGTTGACCTTCTAAATTGGTGGCATTGAGATCACGACCATCTGCAACGAATTTTGTCAAGAGACGTTCATAATCAGCAGGGCGCATATGTTTATATGCATGGTAAAGTACATGGAAATCTGCATTCACGCCTTCAGGAGGAAGCTGATTAAGGTAGGCAAATACACGCTCATCTGACCATTCTTCGTTGAACGTTGCTGGTTGTGATAATGCCATTGCAATCTCCTAAATATATTCGTTTCAAGGTTTAAAAAAGGCAAAATACTTGTACGGCAAGGGAAAGGGATCTTTCCTAAACTTGCTGTGTATTTTGCCTTGATTCAATGCAGTTGACTAATCAGAAATCAAATTATCGCTCTTCAGGCAAATTGATATTCATTTCAAGCATTTCAATGTTTGCTTCTGAACGAACAGACATTTGAATATGTTGTTCATCTACACCGCGAACATAGCGATTAACCACTTGCATGATCTCTTTTTTCATTTGATCAATTTTGTCTTGACTCAAACGTCTACCTAAGCCTTGTTCAGAGGCTACAATGACTTTTAAACGATCTTTAGCTGTTTGAGCACTTGATGGTTTATCTTCACTGCTGAAAAGTTTACTCCAAAAACCTGCCATTTTAAGCTCCAAATAATCGTGCTAACCAGCCTTTTGGTTTAGCCGTAATATGGCGATATTCTCTTTCTTCACCTAAAAAACGAGCGACAAGATCATCATATGCTTGGCCTGCAGTTTCATCTTGATAAAGGATGACAGGTTTACCTTCATTTGATGCTTGTAAAACGCTTTTACATTCAGGAATAACGCCTAATGTTGGAATACGTAAAATATCTTTGGAAATGTCATCAATAGTTAACATTTCTTGTTTATCAGCACGTTCAGGGTTGTAACGTGTGATACAAAGATGTTTACGAATTCGCCCCTCATTTTGTTCTACTTTTTTTGTTTTACTGTCGAGCATGCCGATAATACGATCGGAATCTCGTACTGAAGAAATTTCAGGGTTAGTTACAATAATTGCTTCATCAGCATGATACATGGCTAAAATAGCACCACGTTCAATACCAGCAGGTGAATCACAAATAATATAATCAAACTCTTGAGAAAGTTCATCCATTACACGCGCAACACCCTCATCTGTTAGAGCATCTTTATCACGTGTTTGTGAAGCAGGTAATATATAAAGATTTTCAAGGTCTTTATCACGAATTAAAGCTTGTTGTAATCTTGCTTCGTTATTTAATACGTTAACAAAATCATAAACTACACGACGTTCGCAACCCATGATTAAATCTAAATTACGTAAGCCAACGTCAAAATCGATCACAACAGTTTTGTGACCGCGCTGGGCTAAACCTGTTGCAAAAGATGCGCTAGTCGTAGTTTTTCCTACGCCGCCTTTGCCTGATGTTACGACAACAATTTTCGCCACCGAATCCACTCCTGTTATGGTTAAATCCCCATATTGTTTGGGGTTTTAGGTGTTATTTATATATTAAAACTGAAGAGCATCAAAAACGAGCTCTTGATTATCATTTAAATAGATATGTACAGATTTTTTCACCACATCAGGTGGTATATCATCTGCTACGCAGTATGTCCCTGCAATAGAGACTAATTCAGCCTCGAGTGAATGGCAGAATATTCTTGCTGAAGTATTTCCTCCAGCACCAGCAATAACTCTTCCACGTACACTACCATAGATGTGTATATTTCCAGAAGCAATTACTTCAGAACCGCTATTAATTCCTGCATTTATAATAATATCACCCTGATTTTGCACCAAGCACTGACCAGTTCTTAAAATTTCATCATGATAAGACGTTACATGAGAAATAATAGGGGGAGGAATAATTTCTGGTTTTTTTGAGTCTTGAGGTAATTCCTCTGGCACTTCAATTTTGACTTCAACAACTTGCTCTTTTTTAGCTTTTACTTGCTGTAAATGGCGATCAGGCGGTATTACAGGAAATTGAATAGCACGAGCTTGATCAGCTAAGATGCCTTCAGTGACTGCCATTGGTTGTAAATCTAGATCAATAAGAAGTTGAATGAGAGCAATAAGCTCTTGTTCAACAGAGCTCTCAATTACAGCGAGTGTTCCTTGCGGTGCTGTTTTCTCAAGCATAGGTGCTAATTGCTGTCGGATTGCATCATGATCACTTGTATCTAGGCTAATGCGAATAGCATTGACCATTCTGCCTTTTATCCGGATATCAGCCATATTTATTCCTTTAGACTTCTGACAGTTAGTGGTGGTTGAGGTAGAGTTATTAAATAAGAACAAATGCTAGAACAAATTTAATGATTTCTCTAGCGCCAGAAGTAAATTATTTTGCATTTGCTCACTCTTTGTTGTGTAGAGATTCATTTTTGCTTTCTTCAAGTATTTGTTGCCATTGTTTCACTTTTACTTGCTGTTGAATAGCATCAAGACTTTGGAAAACTACAGATTCTACAAGTTGTTCAATATGTGGATTATTTTCGATTGGGATTTGACTGATTTTTTCAGAAATTAAACGGTAAGATGTATTGTCAGATTGTGCATTTGTCGTAAAAGGTTGTATAAGCCCTTGGGTAATATTTTCACCTAATCGTTGACCAATACTTTGAATTTGTTGTTCAATTCGACTACCTACAATTGGGATTAAACGTAGCAATTGCGTAAGCTCAGGTGTATCTTCAATTGCTTTGTTTACAATTTGCCCCACATCTTGTGCAATAAGTTTGCGTTGCTGTTGTAATTCTTTACCGAGATGTTCTTGCAGAATATCGGTTAAACTGATTGCTAAAAGTTCACGATGTTGGTTAATAATATTTGAAATAAGCTGTTTATGCGTGGTGCTCGTGGTTAATTCTTTTCGAATACCCGATAACACAGTAAGTACAATACGGCTAGTGAGTTCTTCCATTACAAGGTTGTAATAAAAGTTGGCTTGTTTATACCAACTTTTTGGGAAAATTTGATACCCATGCTCATGTAGCTGATAGGCAATTACACCAGCACGTAATAATCGTAAGAAACGCAATTGTGGAATAACCGCTAGAATTTCGTACCAATGCACAAATGGAAAAAAGAACCAACGTTGGTGTTGTTTAAAAATAATTGCAATAATCCAGCGAATGGCTAATTCAATAATAAGTAAGCTTGTAAACCAACTTTCAGTAATGACAACCCATGGATTAAGTTCAGTTTTATAATAAACAAGAATTTCAGATATTCTAAATAAATCAAAAAACCAATTGGTGAAGTTGCTCATTAAAATAGCATTTGAGCATAGGCAAAATAAGTTAATAATGATGAGAAACATCATAAAAACATCATAGCCTAAAGCGACCTTCCATCCCCAAGATCCTTCCTTTACAAAGTTAAAGGTTGGATTAATCCGTGGTTTATTATTGCTCATTCTATTCCCTAGCTTACTTCATTTAGG
Source organism: Acinetobacter equi (assembly GCF_001307195.1). Lineage (NCBI taxonomy): Bacteria > Pseudomonadati > Pseudomonadota > Gammaproteobacteria > Moraxellales > Moraxellaceae > Acinetobacter > Acinetobacter equi. The sequence goes on from NZ_CP012808.1 coordinate 1,493,061, forward strand.
CTGTTTCGTAGGTTTTGCTTCATTTGAGTAATGAGTTGATCTTTTTCTTGCCAAAGCTCATCTACCCAATTTTGAAATCGTTCTTTATAAATAGGATCATCTTCATAATTTCCACCCAATACCCAGTCTGGAATGGAAATCTTACGTAAGTTTACGGCAATACGAGGTACTTCACCTAACCAAAATTCGCCATAATCAGGAACACCGTCAGGATAAACAATAGTCATATCGACTAATGCATCAATTTGGTCACCTAAAATATTTAAAGCAAGTGCTAAACCACCAGCCTTAGGTTTAAGCAAATTTACATACTGAGATTGCTGTTGCTGATGCTTTTCCTTTGTAAAACGAGTACCTTCTAAATAATTGAGTAAAGTAAAAGGTTGACTAAGTAGCTGTTCACACGCTTTTCGAGCTTCATCCATATCACGTGTTTTTAATTCAGGATTTTTTTCAATTTGTATTTTTGTGTGGCGTTTCATCATAGGGAAGCCTAAAATTTTAAAAGCTTGCCCAACAAAGGGAATAAAAATAAGTTCCCACTTTGTAAAAAATCGTGTTAGTGGCATTCGTGTTAAGCCAAAATATTGGTTTACTGTAGTATCAACCCAACTCTGATGGTTACATGTCATTAAATAGCGCCCATTCATATTGAGTTCTAACTCAGGATCTATTTCAATATTCCATTTTGTATTTGGTAAAACATAATCAATTAACCAGTTGTTTATACTTAACCAACTGTTTGTAATTCGAATATTGGTTTCATCTACTTTTTTTGATTTTTTGAATAGTTTCGTGAGTCCAAGAGCGAGAACAGGTGGTCCATGAAAAAATGTACTTCCAGTAATGACAGCGCCAACGGTAAATCCTTTAGAAAGTTTTTTAAAAAAAGGTTGTTTATTTGGAACGCTTGCCATATTTTTCCCTATTAATATATGAAATTTAGTATTTTATATTAAATGCAGTTTCTACTTTTAAAAAGTAAAAGGTAGATGAATAAATTAAAAATATTGTTAATTAAATCTAATAAAGAAGAAATTATGTTGTAAAGTGTAAAAATATTAAGACTTTTTTACAAAAAGTCCATGTTCTATGCATGATTATAGGTCATAATTTATCTACAAAAACACAACAAAGGAGGCATGCAATGCGTGCACTAGCAATTTCAGCAATAGCTGGGGCGATGATTCTTTCAGGTTGCCAAACCACAGGTAATATCGGTGGTGTTGAATATGATAAAACTGCGCTTGGTGCCGTAATTGGTGCAGCAGCAGGTTATGGTATTTCAAAAGGTAATGCTAATACATCTAGTCAAAACAACCGAGCTACAGCTATTGGTGCTATCGTAGGTGGTGCGGCAGGTCTTTACTTAGATAATAAAGAGAAGAAACTTCGTCAACAAATGGCTGGAACAGGCGTAGAAGTTAACCGTAATCCAGATGGTTCGGTTGGTCTAATTATGCCAGGTAACATTACATTTGATACGAACAAATCAAATATTAAGCCTAACTTCTATACAACCTTAGATAAAGTTGCTCAAGTACTTGCTGAAGATAATAAAAGCGGTATTTTAGTAACAGGTTATACTGATAATACGGGTAATGATTCAATTAATATCCCATTATCTCAAGCACGTGCTCAATCTGTAGCAAGTTATATTGCAAGCCGTGGTGTTTCTACTGCTCGTATTAACTCACAAGGTATGGGTTCAGCAAATCCAATTGCTGATAACTCAACTGCTGTAGGTCGTGAACAAAACCGTCGTGTAGAAATCAGTGTTTACGCAATTCAATAATTTGAATATGATTTCAATTTAAAGAACCACCTTCGGGTGGTTTTTTTATGATGATGAAATATGCATTTTGCATTAGGCAAGTTGCCTTGAGATGTCTATAATCACAAGCGGATTAAAAAGAGGAAAGCATATGTCACTTGCAAGTCAACTTAATGACAAGCAACTTGAAGCGATGAAACATACTCAAGGACCCTTGTTAGTGCTTGCAGGGGCTGGTTCAGGTAAGACATCGGTTATTACACGTAAAATTGCTTATTTAGTGAAGCATTGTGGTATTCCTGCACATCGCATTACTGCCATGACCTTTACCAATAAAGCTGCACGTGAAATGAAAGAGCGTGTGACTAAGCTACTTTCTCGTGAAGAGTCAAAAGGTTTATCTGTATCTACCTTTCATACTTTTGGTTTGAATCTATTACGTATTGAACTTCAAAATACACCTTTGAAGCCGAATTTTTCCATTTTAGATGCAGATGATTGCAAACGAATTCTGATGGACTTAATGCACCGCGATAATATGTCAGGTGCAGAAAGTAAAGAACTCATTGCGAGAGCAATGAAAATGATTTCAGACTGGAAAAATGATTTAATTCCACCAGAACAAGCGCATACTACATGTGAAACACCTGAAGATATTCAGATGGCTCATTTGTATCAACTTTATGAGCGTAATTTACGTGCCTATAATGCCGTTGATTTTGATGATTTGATTGTGATGCCAACTCGTCTTTTACAAGAAAATGCAGAGGTTCGTGATCGCTGGCAAAATCGTGTGCGTTATTTATTGGTTGATGAGTATCAAGATACCAACACGGCACAGTATATTTTGGTGAAATTATTAGTTGGTGTGATGGGACAGTTCACTGCGGTGGGTGATGATGATCAATCCATTTATGCATGGCGTGGTGCTAAGCCCGAAAATATGGCTTTGCTTAAAGAAGATTTTAGAAATTTAAAAGTCATTAAATTAGAACAAAATTACCGTTCTACCAGTCGAATTTTAAAAGCGGCCAATACAGTTATTGGAAATAATCCTCATATTTTTGATAAAAAATTATGGTCTGACAAAGGTCATGGTGAAGTCATTCGCGTGATTACTTGCCGTAATGATGATGATGAAGCGGAACGCGTTGTTAAAGATCTCATCACCCATAAATTGATGAATGGTAAAAATTGGAAAGATTATGCGATTTTATATCGTGGTAACTTTCAAGCACGTATATTAGAAACGCAATTACGTCAAATGCAAATCCCATATAAATTATCGGGTGGGCAGTCTTTCTTCGCACGAGCAGAGATTAAAGACATTATGAGTTATTTAAGACTCATTATTAATCCTGAAGATGATAGTGCTTTTTTACGTATTATTAATACGCCAAAACGTGCCATTGGCCCTGTGACTTTAGAAAAGTTGGGTCTATTTGCACAAGAAAATCATTTATCATTATTGACTGCGGCTGGCGATCAGCGTTTAACGATGGTAATGCCTAAAAAGGCAACGACGCAGTTGGCTGAGTTTGCAGATTTTATTGCAGGGTTTACTCGAAATTTATTGGAAGATGATGAGCCGGTTCCGATTATTCGCCAAATGATGTTGGAAGCAGGTTATATCGACTACATTAAAGAAAGTGCGGCAACGCCAGCACAGGAAAAAACGAAACTTGATAATATTGAAATTTTATATAGCAGTATTCAAAGTTTAATTAACCGTGCTGAAGATGTAGACGAAAAAAATATTGAAAGTGTTATTCGTAAAATGGTGTTGCTTGATATGTTGGAGCAACAGCAGGAAGAAGAAGACACAGACAAAGTCAATTTATTGACTTTACATGCTTCGAAAGGTTTAGAGTTTCCATTTGTTTATTTAATTGGTTTGGAAGAAGAAATTCTGCCACATAAGAACTCCATTGTTGCTGAAACGGTCGAAGAAGAACGCCGTTTAATGTATGTGGGAATTACACGTGCACGACAAGGGTTAACCATTACATTGGCTGAACAGCGTAAGGCTGGTGGTCAAATGAAACAGATGACGCCAAGTCGTTTTTTAGATGAGTTACCACAAGATGAACTAGAGTGGCTAGGTCGCAAGAAAAAACTTGCAGGAAACATTGATCCTAAGCTACAAGCTCAACAATATTTAGAAAACTTACGTGCTCTAATTAAACGTTAATTAATTTCCACGAAATAAATAGGAATGAACAGATGAAGGTTCAAGTTAAAGTATTAGATCAGCGTTTAGGTAAAGAATGGCCATTACCAACATATGCAACATCTGGTTCAGCTGGCTTAGATTTACGTGCATGTGTTGATGAAACAACGGTGATTGAACCAGGTCAAACTGTATTGGTTAAAACTGGTTTATCAATTTATATTCAAGATACTAATTTTGCAGGATTAATTTTACCACGCTCAGGTTTAGGTCATAAACATGGTATTGTTTTGGGTAATTTGGTAGGGTTAATCGATTCAGATTACCAAGGTGAGCTTATGGTTTCTGTTTGGAACCGTAGTCAAACTGCATTTAGTTTAGAACCAGGTGAACGCTTGGCTCAATATGTATTAGTTCCTGTTGTTCAGGCAGAATTTGAACAAGTTGAAGAGTTCGTTGCGACAGAACGTGGTGCAGGCGGTTTCGGTCATACTGGAAAAAATTAATTAATTTTAGTTAAGTCATTATATTGCGACAAAGTGAGGTATCATTTTGTCGCATTTTTATTGAAATGTAACTAAAAGTGTACGATTGACTATCTATTCAGCATAAATCGAATTATAGTGATTAGAAGTCAATATTTTAATTGTTTAAAAATCTTCTAATTTTCATTGTCCAGCCTATGACGACTCAGCCACATTCTTTCCCATATTATGTATTTAGAGCCTATGATATTCGAGGAAAGGTCAGTGCACTTACGCCTCAAGTAGTCGAAGCCATTGCTTATGGACTAGTTCTACAATTTAAGAAGAAAAATCAATCTGAAATTGTTTTAGGTTATGACGCACGTTTAAGTAGTCCTGAATATGCAGAAATTATTGTAAAAATATTCGAATTAAATCAATTAAAGGTTCTTCAAATAGGCTGTTGTTCTAGCCCAATGATGTACTATTTTGCTTGTCAAATGGCAGGAAATGGAATTATGGTCACAGCGAGTCATAATCCAAAATCTGATAATGGCTTAAAGTGGATGATTAATGGTTTACCTCCATCGCCTGAAATGATTCAAGATGTAGCGGTTATTGCAAGCGAATGTTATGAAAATATAGCACCATTAAAAAGCCCTAATTTAGAGCATCATATCCATCTTGAATATGGTTTGAAATATCAGCAAGCATTATTGTCTGATATTCACTTACAACGTCCATTTAAAATTATTGTGGATGGCATGAATGGTTCAGCAGGATATCTCGCACAAACAGTATTTGAGAAGTTAGGTTGCCAAGTCATTGCTTTACGATGCGAAGTAAATGGTGAATTTCCAGATCATGCACCAGATCCATCTAAAGAGCAGCATTTAGCCCAGTTAAAAGAAAAGGTTTTAATAGAGCAGGCAGATATTGGTATTGCTTTAGATGGTGATGGTGATCGATTGGTTTTAATTGATGAAAATGCACATTTAATAACAGCAGATCGTATTTTATCTTTATGTGCACAAATGTGTTTATTAAAACAGCCAGCCAAAGAAATTGTATTCGATGTAAAATGTTCAACGATGGTACGAAATACGATTCGTGATTTAGGTGGTATTCCTAAAATGATTCGGACTGGAAGTACATTTTTAAGAAAATATCTTGCGTGCTCGAATGGTGATGCCATTTTTGGTGGTGAATATGCAGGACATTATGTTTTTAACGATGGTCGTGGCTATGGTTATGACGATGGTTTATACGCTGCATTAAGAATTTTAGAATATTTAAGTCTTTCAGATTTTAAAACAGTATCCTCTATTTTTAGTCAATATCCTGAACGTTGTAGCACTGAAGATACTTATATCAGTACATATGCAATTGACCCACAGCAAGTTTTAGATGTGGTGGAATTAAAAAGTCAGGCATTTGATGCACAAATGAGTAAAATAGATGGTATACGTCTTGATTTCGAAGATGGATTTGGCATTATTCGAGCATCAAATACGGGCGAATATTTTACGGTTCGTTTTGATGCAGATAATCCTAGTCGTTTAAAAGATATTCGAGGAGTATTTGCTTCTATGTTAAGTGAAGATTATCCTCAAATTGCCCAAAATATATTAGATGCTCAATAAGGAGAGGCGAATGCCACATCAACAGACTGGCATCGACAAAGCACAAATTTTGACAGAAGCTTTGCCGTATATTCAACGTTTTGCAGGTAAAACACTCGTTGTAAAATATGGCGGCAATGCCATGACTGATCCAGCATTAGAAAGTTCATTCGCTCGAGATATTGTTTTATTGAAAACAGTGGGTATTAATCCAATTGTTGTGCATGGTGGTGGACCTCAAGTCGATTCTTTTTTAAAGCAATTAGGACGTGAATCTGATCGTATTGATGGTATGCGTGTAACCGATCCTGCAACAATGGAAGTTGTAGAAATGGTTCTAGGTGGTAGCGTTAATAAATCGATTGTGAATCTGATTAACCAACATGGCGGTCGTGCCATTGGTTTAACAGGTAAAGATGGTAATTTAATTCGTGCACAAAAACTGTTGATGGAAAAAACCTTAGAAGATGGTTCTACACAACAGATTGATTTAGGACTTGTTGGTGAAGTCGTTGGTGTGAAAACAGATGTTCTTGAGATGTTTACCCAAAGTGACTTTATTCCTGTGATTGCGCCGTTAGGCGTAGATGATGAAGGTAATACTTACAATATCAATGCCGATTTAGTTGCAGGTAAAGTTGCTGAAGCATTAGGTGCTGAAAAGTTAATTTTACTTACTAATATTACAGGCGTACTTGATGAAAACAAAAATCTTTTAACAGGTTTAAGTACTCAAGAAGTTGATCGCCTGATTGAAACAGGGGTCATTTATGGTGGCATGATTCCTAAAGTTGGCTGTGCTTTAGATGCAGTTAAAGGTGGAGTTGTGAGTGCACATATTGTAGATGGACGTGTTCCACATGCAACGTTATTAGAAATTTTTACAGATCATGGTGTTGGAACTTTAATTACCAATCGTGCTCATGTAAAAAATACATAATGATGTTTGATGAGAAGGAGCCTATATGGCTCCTTTTAAGTTAAATTATCAAAATAAAATGAATAAATAAAATTAGTGATAAAATTCAAATACATTTGTATGTATTCTAATTCAAATAATTTTAAATTCTGATTTGCAAATGACCTATGAAGTCATGCAGAATGATCCAATAATAATTTTTGCTTGATGAAATTTTATGTGCCAGCTTCTAGGAATGAATTGTGCAACACCTACAGATATCACGTTTTCATTTCGTGGCTTTTCACAAAGAGCAGGGATTACCTCAGATCATTCAGATGGTTTTGGTATCGCTTTTTTTGAAGATAAAGCATGTCGTTTGTTTGTAGATAATGAGTCGGCTGTAAAATCACCGATTGCAGAACTTATTCGTAATTATCCAATAAAATCACGAAATGTAATTGCGCATATACGAAAAGCGACACAAGGAAAAATTAATTTAGAAAATTCACATCCATTTATTCGTGAACTATGGGGTAGACAGTGGATTTTTGCCCATAATGGTGATTTACATGATTTTCATCCTGAACTTTCTGGTAGATATACACCTGTTGGTAATACGGATAGTGAACGATCATTTTGTTATTTATTAGATCAATTAGTTGCATGCTTTGGCTATAAAGAGCCTTGTATAGATGAAATTTTTGATGTGTTAATTGGGATTTCACCAAAAATTGCAGAACATGGTACGTTTAATTTTTGTTTATCCAATGGGCAAGCGTTATTTAGTTATGCTGTAACAAAATTGCATTGGCTGGTTCGTGAATATCCATTTAAACCTGCTCAACTGATTGATTTGGATGTTGAGGTAGATTTTAGTCAAGTAACCACGCCAGAAGATCGTGTTGCAGTGATTACAACAGAGCCATTAACTCAAAATGAGCAGTGGACGGCATTTCAGCCAGGTGAAATGATTTTATTCCAAAATGGGCAACCGATTAAATCACAATTAACATGGATTGATCGATTAGAGAGAGAACGTTTAAATCCAGAGTTAAAACGTGTAACAAAAGCAGACCAGTATTAGAGAAAATATCATTTTAAGATTGTATGTTTTATATAAACTTAATTTAAATCAAGTGATTAGTGTCTATTTTTTTGTGTTTGCAGCTATTTTTTATATAGAATTAACAAAAAATATATTTTCTTTAAGTGCATCCTTTTGAATAATCAGAATATAAATATATTCTGATTTCGCGCAGCAAACTAAAGTTTACTTTAGTTTGCTTTTTTTGTTTTTGATTTTCCGTCATGAGAAGGGCAAAATAGCCATAGATTTTTAATAGGACAGCATCATGCAACATAATGCTCTATCACGATGGTTATCGCCGCTGATGGCGTTTTGTTTATCATTTATTATTATTACAACCTTGGCACCAGTGACAGGAATTCAAATTGAACGTCAAATCGACTTTTGGATTTTGTGGCTTTTGACGATGGTTGTGTTGGCATTGCCTATTTGTTATCTAGAAATTGCTTTAGTGAAACGTTCTAAGATGACTGCATTACAGGCTTTATCTAAACTCACAAGAGATGCTGATGCTTCACCTAAATGGCGTCTTGTAGGTTGGTTTGCTGTTGTTTTTATTCCATTTCTTGCTGGTGGTATTTTAGATAATGCAAGCCAATTGCTGATGGTTTATGCATTCCCTGCAACTGAATACAATATTTTATGCATTGGGCTTGCTATTGCAACAGTGATTATTTCATTGCTACCACGTGCAATTATTTTAATTTTAACTTTAATTGCTGTGATTGCATCATTAATATTTGCTAATGTTTTTGGGACTGTGTTGCCTGAATGGAAATTAAGTCCATTGGCTTTTTCTGAATGGGGGCATGCAACGATTCTAGCACTCGTTGCAAGTGGGTTAGGTCTTGGTTTATATGGTCAATCAAATTTAGCAACAGTTCAATCTGAAGATGTGGCGAGTAAAACAGTTTTACCGATTTGGATTGCTCAAATATTAGCGGTAGTTGTATTCGGTTTCTTTGCTATTCGTACTCAAATTCCTGCTTTTACATTTATTATTGCAAGTGTTGCAGGTTCAGCATTATTACTGCAAATGGCACGAGAGCAATTGGCACATCGTCAAATTTCAACTGTTTTACAGTGGGGCATTTTACTGATTGTACTTTTTGTTTGGGCGATACCCAATACAAGTGCAATTTTTGATCATATATTGGTATTTTGGGGCTTGGTTATTTGTTTTATTTACGCAATTTTTGCTGGTTGGATTATGAAAATAAGCCATTTACGTAAATCGATGAATTTTAGTAATGAAGCTTTTTATAATATTTGGCGTATTGCCGTTCGTATTATTTTACCAGTTGCGATTATTGTTGCGATTGTTGCTCAACTCGGACAATTGATCTAATGAGTTTAATTCAACAAATGGTGTGGGTTGCTTATGCAGCCCCAGAACAGCAATTTAATATTGCAGTTGAATACCGTGAGGGATTAACTGCAATAGAAGCCATAGAGTTAAGTGGAATTAGAAAGCAAATAGATTTACCCGAAACACTACAATTGGGTATTTTTGGTGTTCGCTTAAAAGATGAAAATCAAATTTTGAGTATTGGGGATCGTGTTGAAATCTATCGTGCTTTAACGATTAATCCTAAAGATATTCGTAGAAAACGAGCAGAAAATCATCCAGTTGGGCGATTAATTAAAGGTAATCGTTTTAAACAATCGAAATGATATAAAAAACCCCTTAGTTAGGGGTTTTATTTTATCTATCAAAGCACTTATAGTGGTGGCGCATTTAAAATGGTTTCTTTTGAACCAGGAAGACCAGGCTGAGATTCAGGAATAGTTTCTAATCCGTCAATCTTTTCTACAACTCCTTGGGAATTAAAAAATACTTTTAGATGTTGCCCTTGTGCTGCTGGAATTTTTGCTTTTTTAGCATAGGTTCCTGGGATATAGTTGTAAATATAGTCCCAACGTAATGGATTTAACGGATCTGATATTGTTGGACTACCAAGCAAAAAGCGAACTTGTTGGTGGGTCATTCCCACCTGAATTTTAGCTGCCTGAGCTTGGGTTAAAGGTGTACCTTGAGGAATATCAACTTTATAAACGCCTAAGGTTGAACAACCTGTCAGCAACGAAGTGACGAATAACGTCAACATGATTTTTTGCATTTTGCTACACTATCCCAAATTAATTATGATGCATTTGATCCACGGATAGATCATACTGCATCTTATGTTTGTTGCATATTCCAACTTTAATTTTGTTGAGAGATCATATTCATGGCTATTTCTAATCAAGACTTACGAAAGGCTGGACTGAAAGTTACACTTCCACGTATAAAAATACTCGAATTATTAGAAAATTCAAGACACCATCACTTAAGTGCTGAAGATATTTATAAGACATTACTTGAACAAGGGGAAGATGTCGGTTTAGCAACTGTATACAGAGTGTTAACACAATTTGAAGCTGCGGGGATTATTCAGCGTCATCATTTTGAAAATAACCATTCTGTATTTGAGATTATGCAAGAAGATCATCACGATCATATTGTTTGTCAAAACTGTAATAAAGTTGTTGAATTTACGAATGATATAATTGAGCATGAACAGCATGAAGTTGCTAAAAAGTTTGGATTTGAATTAACAGGTCACTCACTCAATCTTTATGGTTATTGCGATGCGCCAGCTTGCCAAGAAGCATTCCGCAAGCGTTAATATCATTGTATAAAAAAGCTCCTCTGGTGGAGCTTTTTTATTTTTATATTTTCTTGTTAATTAATGAGTAAGATAATTTATAAAAATGTTTCGGGCTGTTTTGCCATAGAGCGGGCAGTTTGAGGTGAAATTAATCCTTTTGCTACAAGGTTTTTTAAACTTTGATCTAAAGTGATCATACCGTGATTCGCGCCAGTTTGAATGGCTGAATACATTTGGGCAACTTTATTTTCTCTGATTAAATTACGAATAGCAGGAATGCCAATCATAATTTCATAAGCAGCAACACGACCACCGCCATTTTTTTTCAGTAAACTTTGTGAAATGACAGCCTGTAATGATTCTGAAAGCATTGCTCGCACCATTTCTTTTTCTTCTGCAGGAAATACATCAATTACTCGGTCTACTGTTTTTGCAGCCGAAGTTGTATGTAATGTACCAAAAACGAGATGACCAGTTTCAGCAGCAGTTAATGCCAAACGGATTGTTTCAAGATCGCGCATTTCACCCACTAAAATAATATCTGGGTCTTCACGTAACGCTGACCGTAATGCTTCATTAAAGCCATGCGTATCTCGATGAACTTCTCGTTGATTCACTAAACATTTTTTCGATTGATGCACAAACTCAATAGGATCTTCAACAGTTAAAATATGGCTATAACGTTGCTCGTTAATATAATCAATCATTGCAGCTAATGTTGTAGACTTACCTGAACCCGTTGGACCTGTAACCAACACAAGACCTCGAGGAAAATCACAGATATTTTTAAATACTTGCCCCATATTGAGTTCATCCATACTTAAAACTTTACTTGGAATAGTTCTAAATACAGCGCTAATACCACGTTTTTGATGAAAAGCATTTACACGAAAACGAGCTAAATTTTCAATTTCATAGGAAAAATCTATTTCTAGGTGTTCTTCAAATTCTCGTTGTTGTTTTTCATTCATTGTGTCATATAAGAATTCTTGTACATTTTCTTGTTCAAGATGAGGTACATTGATTCGTCTAATTTCTCCATCTACTCTTATTAGTGGTGGCATTCCTGCAGATAAATGTAGATCTGAGGCATTATTTTTTATTGCAAACGTTAGTAGTTCTATAATATTCATTAAAGCTCCCCAAGCATGAATATATTTTTAATAATTTTGTTAGAATAATACGGCTTTCTGTAGACTTAACCAATAGTTTACTGAAATTAAAAATAAAATTTTCAAAGATGAGAAGATCATTTATGAGTAGCCTTCAAGTATTACGTCATTCGGTATTAGAGCAAATCAAGCATGCTTGTGATCTTGCACATCGTTCGGTAGATGATGTACAGCTATTGGCTGTTTCTAAAACACATCCGAGTGAAATGCTACGTGAGATGTATACTGCGGGACAGCGTTCTTTTGGCGAAAATTATTTACAGGAAGCTTTAAATAAAATTGATGAGTTAAGTGATTTAAATATTGAATGGCATTTTATTGGTCATGTACAAAGAAATAAGACAAAACATTTGGCGGAAAAATTTGCTTGGGTGCATGGAGTAGATCGTTTAATTATTGCTGAACGCTTATCAAGTCAACGAGAAACATCACAGGCACCTTTAAATATTTGTTTACAAGTAAATATTGATCATCAAGACAGTAAAGATGGTTGTATGGTGACAGAAGTTTCTGATCTAGTTCGTCAAATTAGTCAACTTCCTCAGTTACGTTTACGTGGATTAATGGTGATTCCAGCACCTAATAATATTTCAGCATTTTCTGATGCACGTATATTATTTGAAAGTGTAAAATTAGAGCATGCTCATCCTGAAGATTGGGATACGTTAAGTATGGGAATGTCAGGAGATATGAATGAAGCAATTCAAGCGGGTTCAACAATGATTCGTATTGGAACTGCATTGTTTGGTGCACGTGATTATTCTAAGCTCTAAATTGGATCATTAGATTGAACGTGCTTTTAGTTCTAAATGACGATGAATAAGTTTATTTTTGTTTTGATCTATATTTAATTGATTCAATAATGATACGTATTGAAACAATAATTTTTACAGTAAAAAGGTTATGATTTCATTTGATTTTTATATCAAAAGGAATGGACTGTGAAAAATTTATTTGTCATTACTTTGTCGCTGGTAATGATTGGTTTAACGGGGTGTGCGACGTCAAGAGGACTCGTTACTTTAAATGCTCCTCAACACGTGAATCAATCAGAAACATTGAAACATACGGCTGTAATTAAAATAGTAGAAGATGATCGTCATTTTGAAAATAGACCAACATCTCCTAGTATTCCATCTTTAAAAGGTGGTTTAAATAACGCAACCGAAGAAGAGAAGGCAAGAGCTATTGCACGTAAGCGTAATACTTATGGCAAAGCTTTAGGTGATATTTTATTACGTGAAGGGACTGTAAGTTCGGTAGTACAAGATCGTGTGATAAGTGCATTGAACCAAGCAGGTTATAAAGTAATACCAACTTCAGTTGAAAATGAACGAAAAGCAGATTTAGTTGTTTCTGTTCAAATTAATAAATTTTGGTCATGGTCTAACCTAGGTGTTTTAAGCACAGAAATTGAAACAACTTTAGTAAATGATAAAAATACTGCAAAAAATATTGTAGTAGATACCAAATTAGTTAGACCCGTTCATGTGAAAACTGGTCAACAGTGGGTTGAAAATATCAATTTAGCTTTAGATGAATATGAAACTAAATTAGCTAAAGAATTAAAATCTAAATAATGAATTTTTAGATTTTTAAATTCTAGATAATAGGTAGAAAGCCCCAAGTATATGGGGCTTTTTTTATCCTGAAATTTCGATTGTACTTGCACCAGCACCGATAGGTTTTACTTGGATTTGTACAGGAATTCGCTCATGCATTTCTTGAATATGAGAGATTAGTACTACCTTGCGACCTTGGCTTTGTAATTGATCTAATGCATTCATCACCATGTGTAATGAAGATGCATCAAGTGTTCCAAATCCTTCATCAATAAATAATGATTCTATTTTCATTGAACCTGATGCCATATTGGCGATTGCTAAGGATAAGGCAAGGGCAGTTAAGAAGGATTCTCCACCTGATAGAGATGCAACAGAACGTGTTTCTCCATCCATATCGTGGTCAATAATTGCAAGACTCAGGGAGTTGTCTAAACGTTTTAATGTATAGCGCTGAGAAAGCATTGCTAATTGTTGATTGGCGTATTCAATCAAAATGTCGAGATTATATTGCTGTGCGTAGTCACGGAATTTTTTCCCTGTTGAGTCACCCATTAAACTCGAAATTTTATTCCAACGATGCTCTTCAGTCTGAATTAGTTGAATTTGTTCTGCAAACTCTTTTTGCTTGATTACATTACGATGATGAACTTCAAGTTTAAGTCTAATGTCATCACGCTGTTCAGCTAATTGATTAAGATGTTGAGCAAGCTCAGTGAGTTTGGAAATAAGTGTGTCTAACTCAATTTCAGGTTGCTGTTCCAAGTGTTGTTCTAGTTGATCTTGAACAGTTTTAATGCTTGCTTGTAGGTCTGTATAAGTACGTTCAACTTCAGAAATACGCTGTTTAAGTTGCTGTTCTTGCTCATGAGAAATCGTGCTTAATTGCTGTAAAAGAGCAGCATCAAAATCTAGATGTTGGCTTAACCATTGCTGAATATGAATACTTGCTTGCTCTACTTGTTTTTGAAGTTGAGTATTTTGGGTATTACATTCTTTTAGTGCACTTTGCGCAGTATCAAAAGACTGACGAATTTGATCAAAGCTTTTACGAGCAAGATTGATTCGATCTTTTAATTGTAAGCTATTCTTTTCAAAATCAGCTAACCATTCATGTGGTTTTTCAACGGTAATTTGTGTCATTTCAAAAATAGCTTGAATTGCAATATCGCTATTTTTTTTACCTTCAGTTGTTAAATTTTCAATTCTATTTTTAGCAGATTGAATATTTTCCCGACCGAATTGGATTTGTTGTGTGCATTGATCAAATTGTTGTGTGATTTGACTAAGCTGTGTTTTCAGCTCATTTAACTGTTTTAAGATGTCTTGACGTTGTTGCAAACAGTTTAATATATGCTCGGCAGTGCTTAATGTTTTTTGTTTCCACATTTGTTGTTCTGTATCACTGAGCAAATGAATAATATGCTGAATATTTAATTCGGCTTGCTGGACTTTTGATAAATGCTGTGAAGTTTGTTGAATAATTTGTACAAGTTCATGGCGCTGTTTTTGTACTTTTTCATGTGTATCTAATGAAAGTTCAAGTTGTTGTTGAGCCTGTTGGATATCATCTTTTTGACTTTGAATGAGTTGAGTGAATACATCATGATTTTGTGAAAAATCAAATGTGATGTCGAGTAGGCTAAGTTTTTGCGCAAGCTCAATTTGTAGTTGCTGTTGTTGAGCTGTCAGTGTTGCAAGCTGCACAGTATTTGCATCTAAAGACGTAGTTTGTTGAGTTAATGTCGTTTGTAGTTTTTGCCATATATCAAAAGCCACTTTTTCAGACACTAGTGCCTGTTGCTCTTGCTGTTCTTGTAATTTCACGAGCTCATTTGAAAAATCATCTTTTTTTGCATAAGGGTGATGTGTGCTGCCACAGACTAAACATGCTTCACCATCGACTAAATTTGCTCTGAGTTTTTCAATATTTTCGGTATTTAATAAACGCTGTTGTTGCAATATTTTTTGCAGTTGTTCATGTGCTGTCTTTTGGTCTTGATAATTATTTTCTGCATTTTTGAGCTCAGCTTGATTATGTGTGATTTGTTGGCTCAAGGTATTTTGTAAATTTGTTAATCGATGATATTCGGTATCAATATTTTGGAAATTTTGCCATTGATGTTGAATGACATTGAGCTGATTGAGTTTTTGTACAAATTGATCTCGTTCAGTACGAAATGTCGTAATTTTTTGATTGAGCACATCATCTTCACCAAATTTTTGAATCAATTCATTGAGCTGATTTTGTTGGGTTAAGAGTTGTGAGTTGGCATGTTTAAGATCGCCATAATTTTTTTCAAAGTGTGAATAGCTTTCAATGAAACGCTGAACTTGTTCAATGTGTGCTGAAAGTGCATCATCCAAATTGCTGAAATGGTTCGATAGCTCTAATTGTGCTGTGTATTGAGCAATATTATCGTGTATTTTCTTGAGCTGTTCTTTAATTAATATTTCATTATTGAGATGAGGAGTAAGTTGATTTTCAAGATCTTGAATATCATGTTTTGCTTTACGTAGTTGCTCTACTAAAATAAGACGTTCGGTAATCCGTTCACGGACCAATTTAATTTTTTCATGATGCTGTGATTCAAAAAGATCTTGCTGTTTTTGTTCTGTTTCAATTTGTTCAAAGGCAATTTTTTCAGTATTAAATTGTTGTTCAATCACCGTAAATTGCTTTTGAGCATGTTCTAATTTAGGTTGTAGTTGAGTAATTTCAGCATTCAAACTTTGCTGTTGAATAACACTTGGACGAATAGATGAAAAATGTTCCAAGCGTTGTAATTGAATTTTTTGTGGCGCAAGTGCATCAACCAATTGTTGTTGGGTTTGTAATTGCTGCTGGCGTGTTTGAATATTTACTACTAGCTTTTGTTTTTGTTCAAACCATTGTTGTTGTTTTTGTAGAATTTGCTTTTCAGCTTCAAGTTGTTGATATTGATTATTCAATATTTTGAATTGTGCATCGAATGTCGCAAAATCTTCATCAGATAAAATTTCAATATGTCCTAAAACACTCTCAAGTTCTTTACGCTGATTTGCAATTTGTTTGGTCTTTTCAAATGCCAATTGACCAATTTTGCCAAAAATATTTGAATTGGTGAGATATTCTAAAAGTTCACCACGCTCATTATCACGTGCTTTTAAGAAAGCAGTTACTTCAGATTGTGCAAGTAAAACGGCACGGGTAAATTGTTCAAAGCTTAGTTGTGTGAGCTTTTGAATTGCAGATTCTACGGCTTTGGCTTTATCTGCTATGACATTTCCATCGGTTAAGCATTTTAATGAACGTTGAGCACTTTGTAATTTTCCATTTGGATTTTCACGTGCGCGTTTAATTTCCCAACGTGCTAAATATACTTTTTGATCTTGAGCAACAAAGCTCAGTTCTGCAAAACCATGACCTGTACCACGACGTAAAACTGTTAAAGGCGAGTTACTTAGAAGTTCTGAACCATCTACATCAATTAGTCGTCCATCGCTGTCTTTTAAACGTGGAATACGATTGAATAATGCCAAACACATGGCATCTAAAATAGTTGATTTACCTGCACCAGTTTTGCCGACAATTGCAATAAGACCTGCACTTGCTAAGGGTTCACTTTCAAAATCAATGAAATGTTCACCTGCTAATGATGCTAAATTTTTTATACGAATAGATAAAATTTTCATGCTAATTCCTTAAATATTCGTATCATCTTCAAGTGATTTTTGTGCTTCTTCAACCAAGCTCATAAAATCTTTCAATACGGTTTCATCCGAGTGATAACCTTGCTTTTCCCAGATTTGTTGAAAGAGTTTTTCAGGCGTTGGTGGTTCTAAAAGAATATGTTGTTGTTCATCAAGCTCGTGATTCTGATTTTTATATTGTCTAGAAATTCGAATCAAACGATAGCGATTCGGTGCTAGTACATCTTCAAATTGTTGACGTAAATTCGGTTGAGGAGGTGTATCTGTATGATATTCAATATCGACATATTCCCGATGATCTATATTTGCAATTTCACCACTAGGTAAAGCTTTTAATTTTTCAAAAACCTCAGACAAACTTCCCTTTATTTTATGTAATTCTACGCTACGAGGAATTTCTAAAATATTGTAAATCATCCGTGATTCATTATTTTCTTCAGGATGAATCTCGACTTCAATTACTTGGTGCTTATAGTTAATTTCGCTAAATGAAAGCGGAATTGGTGAACCACTATATCGAATATTTGCCTGACCAACTTTTTGAGGTTTATGTAAATGTCCTAGGGCAACATAATCAATGACATCATCAAAAAGAGAGGTAGATAGCGCTTCTTCATTGCCAATAATAATCGGGCGTTCTGAATCTGAAGTTTCACCACCTTGCATATGCGCATGTGACATTAAAATTAAGGCTTGATTTGGTTTTGTACGCGTTTTAGCTTCAGCTATCAGTTGCTGATGTAAATATGCAATCGCATTTTGGCTATTAGTCGTTTGGTCATTATAACCTGTAATTTCAGATGAACGTAAAAATGGTAGGGTTAAGCACCAAGCTACGACTTCTTTATCTTCATTCAAAATAGGTTGTAATAAATGATCCAAATTCAATGTTTTATCAGCATTCCAAGCAATAACACCAACGGCTTTTGCATTATATTTTTCTAGTAATGGTTCAACTTGTTCAATTCTATAACCAGAATCATGATTACCTGCAATCATTAATGTTTGCATATGAGGAGCCACTGCATGGGCATCTGCAAGAAATTGATAAAGTTGTTTTTGTGCAGCGGATGCAGGATTAATTACATCAAAAATATCTCCTGCAATGAGTAAAGCATGAGGTTGTTTTTCTTTAATTTGATGAATTAACCATAAGAGAAATTGTTCATGTTCATATTGACGTGAATGGTTATAAAAAAATTGTCCTAAATGCCAATCTGAAGTATGAAAAAAACGAACAGTCATATTTTTAACCCTATGCATTAACATGCATAGTAGCGAAAATGAATAGCGTAATTCTAGTCTTATTTTAGTAAGATAAGAAAGGCAATTTAAATGACAGAATAAAGATAATACTGCACACAAATAAAAGACCGACGATTCGAGTGATGATGAAATCGTCGGTCAAGGAAGCTTAAAACAAAAAATTTTGGCTACTATTCAAAATCCATGTTAAAGCTATGAGCTTATTGCTTTAGGAAGGTCACCGAAAATATTGTGGATGCCGTACAAATTCACGGTTGCTACAGACCTTATACTTATATAACGTCAGCATATACAGAATGGTTGACAATAAAATGAAAAAAAATTCATTTTTTTTTATACTGTGTTATAAATTTTTTTATTGTGAGTACCATGGCAACCTTAACTCGTTATTTTATTTGGTTTTTCTTTCTGATGTTTATTTTTACCTGTATTTGTGGAGTACTTGCTGCGTTACTACCCCAAGGTGTCGGAGGGATATTGACAGTGATTCCTTATATGATTGCGATGATTTGGGTTTTATTCAAATTTATTAAGCAACAAAAACGTGCACCAAGCCAAAGTGAGCGTATAAAATTTACCTGGGGACTTAATCTTATCTTTTGGTTGTTTAATGTAATTTTTGTTTTTTTAGGAATCTTCTTATTTTCAAAAGGTGATCCTGAAATCTGGAAAATTTTTGTTCTATATTTAAAAGAGCCTAGATTTATACTGACCATAGGTTGCTTATTTTTATTGATTGCTATTCCATTAGGTTTAATTACTTATTGGTTTTATGGACCGCAAGCTCAGCGTATGGCTCAAAAGATACATTCTTAAGAACCTTGAAAATAAGCATTACAAGTTACAAAAAACTAAGAGGAAAAGCGTGCTATTTATTAAAGAATAGCCTATTTATAGGCTGAATAATACGTTATAGGTATAGCAAGATGATAGATAAGTCTTTGGTGTTAATTACGGGTGCATCAGGCTTTATTGGATCATATTTAATTTCTTATTTATTAGATTTAGATTATCAAGTGATTGGTTTAACCCGGAATAAACATCAGAAAAAAATGCATCCCAATTTAGAATGGGTTGAAGAATTTTCAGAAATTAACAGAAGTCAGATTGATTATGTCATCAATTTAGCAGGGGAAAGTATTGGTCAGGGGCGGTGGACAGAAAAACGTAAAGAAGAATTAAAACAAAGCCGTATTAAAACGACTAAAAACCTATATGAGTATTTAAAGAAAAATAATATTTTTCCAAAAACCATTATTTCAGGTTCTGCAGTGGGCTTTTATGGCATAGATCAAATGGAAAAATGGTCTGATGTGAGTAATGAAAATGCATCACCACAATCTATATTTATGTCTGAATTATGCCAACAATGGGAAGCTGTAACAGCGCAATATCCTGAACAGAAAACAAAAATTATTCGTTTAGGTGTTGTGTTTGGACGAAAGGGAGGCATTCTTCCTCAAATGTTATTGCCTATTCGTCTAAATTTAATTGGAAAAATAGGTTCAGGAAAGCAACCTTGTGTTTGGATACATATTCAAGATGTATTAAGAAGCATTGTATTTTTAATGACAACAGAAACATCACAAAGCATTTTTAATGTAGTTGCTCCAGAGAAAGTTTGTCAGGCAAGTTTTGTGAGTACATCTGCCAATATTTTAAAACGGAAACCATTTATTACATTGCCCAGTTTTATTATGAAATTGATATTGGGGGAACAATCTCAGCTTATTTTAAATGGACAATATGTGAAACCTAAAGCCTTACAAGATGCAGGCTTTGAGTTTAAATATCCAACCCTTAAACAAGCTTTGAAAGATTTATTAGAGAATTAATCTTAGGTGCATTTCAGGACATTAAACGTAAGGGTGAATAAGCATCTGGGTTTTCCAATGGCGTTTGATTTAGCATAAGTTGGCGCAATAATTTTGCAGAAGCAGCTCCCATACATAAGCCATTTCGAAAATGACCAAAGTTAAACCATAAGTTTTCTATAAATGGTGCTTGACCAATAAATGGAACGCCATTGGGTGAGCTAGGTCTTAAACCTGCCCATTGCTGCACAATTGGAAAGTGAGCAAGTTCAGGTACCATGTCGAAGCATGCATCTAAGATATTATTTTTTATATTTTCATCTAAAGATAAATTAAAACCAACTTGGCGCATACTAGAACCGCAAACAATATGTCCATCCATACGTGGAATAAGATACATCACTTTATTCATACACATGGTGGGTAACCAATTTTCAGGCGTTTTAAATAACAGCATTTGTCCTTGAATTGGCTCGACAGGAATATGAATATTCAACTGCTTTTCCCAATGTTTTGACCAAGCACCTGCGGCAATAACGAAAGCATCTGCATGATGAGTTTGTCCTGATAAATCTGTAACCGATATAAGTTTTTGCTTTTGAATATTTAGTTTTTCTATTGGACAGTGTTCTAAAATTTTAACCTGTGGTTGTTGTTTTAAATATCTTTGAATAGATTGTAATACGCGTGGATTTCGTGCATTTGCTAAATGTGGAAAATAGAGTGCATGTGTATATTTTTTATGAATAAATGGATTGATTTGTTCGAGTTGTTCACGCTGTATATATTCTGCATGTTGTAATGGTTCATGGTGCTGTTTTGCATAATTTAAGCCAATGTCAAAATCATCTTCATCAAAAATAAGCATACCTGTTTCATGAATTTGAAAATCAATTCCTGTTTGTGGTGCTAATTTTTCATTCCATGTTTGATAAAGCGGTTTGGCATATTTTGCGAGGGCATTAACGGCAGGATCATAACGCCAAGGATACATAGGGGAAAGAATTCCTCCACCTGCCCATGAAGCTGCTTTTCCTACTTGTTGTTGATCGAAAATTGTGACAGAACAACCTTGTTCAATAAGTTCTAATGCAGTCATTAGGCCGCTAATTCCTGCACCTATAATCGCAATATGCATTAGGTATAAATCCTGTATGTTGAAAGTGGGAGAGATAAAAAAAGCCCTCCATATCAGGGAGGGCTTTTAAAATGAAGAAGTTACTTCATATCTTTAAGTTTGATGGCAGCTTCTTCGGCAAAATATGTCCAAATTCCGTCTGCACCAGCACGACGACAGCTCATGAGTGATTCAATAATCACGCTGTCTGATAGCCAACCATTTTGAATTGCGCCTGCAAGCATAGCGTATTCACCACTGACTTGATAAACGAAAGTTGGTATGCCAAATGTATCTTTTACTTCACGAACAATATCTAAATAAGGCATACCTGGTTTTACAATGACCATGTCTGCACCTTCTTGAATATCGAGCGCAATTTCATGTAATGCTTCTGCACGGTTGCCAATATCCATTTGGTAGTTGTATTTGTTACCACCTTTTAGATTGCTTGCTGAACCAACCGCATCGCGGAAAGGCCCATAAAAGCTTGAAGCATATTTTGCTGAATATGCCATGATATTTGTATAGATATGACCATTGGCTTCTAATGCTTGGCGAATTGCACCAATACGACCATCCATCATATCACTTGGTGCAATCACATCGGCACCAGCTTCTGCATGGCTGAGTGCTTGTTTAATTAAGCATTCAACAGTTTCATCATTCAATACATAGCCAGTATCATCAATAATGCCATCTTGACCATGAGTGGTATATGGATCAAGTGCACCATCAGTGATGAGTACCATTTCTGGTAATTCTTTTTTCAATAAACGAACAGTATTTTGAACTAAGCCATCTTCACGCCAAGCTGCTTCAGCTGTTAAGCTTTTATCTTCTTGTGGTGTAACAGGAAATAATGCAAGTTTAGAAACACCAAGTTCTAATAGTTTTTCAGATTTTTTCAAAAGTAAATCAGCAGATAAACGCTGAACATTTGGCATGCTCGGAATATCTTGAGTTTGATTTTGACCTGGTAAAACAAATACTGGATAAATGAGATGGTCAGCCGTCAGGTGTGTTTCTCTGACCATGGCACGTAGTTGGTCATTTTTACGAATACGGCGCATACGAGTAGCAGGAAAAGCAGGACGATTGAACGTGTAAGTCATAACAATCTCAGTGATCAGTATTAAACTATGGTCTATTGTAGACGCTTATTTCAGCTTTAGGGCAATACAATTCATTTTTTTATTCAATCAATATCATTTAAGTAGTCAATTATGGCATTAAAAAAAAGTTGGACTGGTAATGTTGAATTTGGTTTAGATACAGATGTAACGGTTGTATTAGAACAGCTATGTCATGCATTTAACCAATCTCCATTTTATACCTATTGTGGTATGAGTATGAGAGTTGTAGATGGGGTCATTGAAGCTTATGTGGAGATGCAAAAGGAGTTAATTGGTAATACTGCATTCAGAATTTTGCATGGTGGGGTGGCAGCAACTATTTTAGATAGTATTGGTGGTATTACTGCAATGGGGGAGCTTTATAAAAAGGCAACGCCAGAAGAATTACCTGAAATTAGTCAAAAAGTATCTAAATTAGCAACTATTGATATTCGTGTTGATTATTTAGCACCAGGTCGGGGGCAATATTTTGTTGCACGTGCTGAAACTTTACGTTTAGGTCGTAAAGGTTGCACTATGCGTATGACCATGGAAAATGATGAAGGCAAAGCGATTGCAACGGCAATAGCATCTTATGTGTATTAAAGAGATGTTGATAAAAATCACAACACTGAAATTTAAAGCGGTGTTGTGAATAAAATAAACCCATAAGTTACATTTTATGTTTTAGAAAAATAAAAAATTATTATTACAATATGAACCATTAACTAGAAATACTTTCTCATCGACACCAGCAAAGGACAATGATGTCCGATCCTTGTTGTAAAAGGATGATGCCTGATGACCAAGTGAATTGGATTTTAGGAATATTCGATGACAGATGTTCAAAATACACTGCCAAATGCACCATCTACAGATCAAACGAGTGATGCTGAATTAAAAGCAAAACGAAAGAAAGCCTTAAGTATAGTGGCACTTTTGCTTGTAATTACATTTGCTATCTTTTTGATATGGAGGTTTTTCTTTAATAATACAGTAAGTACAGAGAATGCCTATGTAGGTGCAGAAACGGCTTCTATTACATCTATGGTAACGGGGCAAGTTGCAGAGGTTTTTGTAAGTGATACTCAGCATGTCAAAAAAGGGCAATTGTTAGTACAAATTGATCCTAGAGATGCTGAAATTGCGGTAGCACAAGCAAAAGCAGAATTGATTAAAGCACAGCGTCAATATAAACAAACCGCTGCTAATAGTAGTTCTTTAAATGCGCAAATATATGTGAGTGATGATGCAATTCAAAGTGCAGCTGCTCAAGTTGTAAAAGCTCAGGCAGATTTAACGAAAGTCCAAGAGGAATATAATCGCCGTGTTCAATTACGTTCAACTGGTGCAATTTCTCAAGAAGAATTAAGTACATCTAAAAATACGGTTAATACAGCGAAAGCCGCTTTAGAAGTTGCGAATGCGAGTCTTGCACAAGCTAAATCTAGTCAAAAAGCAGCACAAAGTAATTTAGAAGCCAATCAAGCGTTAATTCAAGGTGCAAATGAAAACTCAACGCCTGATGTTTTAGTTGCTCAAGCGAGATTGAAGCAAGCTTTACTAGATTTAGAACGAACCAAAGTAAAAGCACCATTAAATGGTGTTGTAACACGTCGAAATATTCAAGTTGGGCAACGTGTATCGCCAGGTAGTGTTTTGATGCTTGTTGTACCCGAACAGCAAGTATATGTAGATGCTAACTTTAAAGAAAGCCAGCTTGAACGTGTACATGTGGGGCAAAAGGTTAAACTCACTTCAGATTATTATGGTGACTCTGTTGAGTTTACTGGAACGGTTACAGGTTTTTCAGGAGGGACTGGTGCAGCCTTTGCATTAATTCCTGCACAAAATGCAACAGGGAATTGGATTAAAGTCGTTCAGCGTTTACCTGTACGTATTCAGTTAGATTCCAAAGAATTAGCAGAGCATCCACTTCGAGTCGGTTTGTCGATGGAAGCAACCATTGATTTAACATCGAAGTAATCACCTATGAATCAGGTTTATCCTATAAGTGATCTTAAAGGTGGTCGCTTAATACTGGCAGCTTTTGTATTGGCTTTAGCCAACTTTATGGTCGTCTTAGATATGACGATTGCCAATGTATCTGTACCTCATATTTCAGGAAGTTTGGCAGTTTCAGCCTCACAAGGGACGTGGGTTATTACCTCTTATGCAGTTGCAGAAGCAATTTGTGTTCCTTTAACAGGATGGCTTGCAGGACGCTTTGGTGCAGTTCGTACTTTTGCTGTGAGCTTATTTGGCTTTACTATTTTTTCTATTTTGTGTGGTTTATCTACCAGTTTAGAAATGCTGATATTTTGTCGAATTGGACAGGGGCTTTTTGGCGGTCCAATTATGCCATTAAGCCAAACTTTGCTAATGCGAATTTTCCCTCAAGAGAAGCAATCACAGGCAATGGGAATGTGGGCAATGACCACAGTTTTAGGTCCTATTTTAGGTCCTATTTTAGGTGGAACGATCAGTGATAATTGGTCTTGGCATTGGATTTTCTTTATTAATATTCCTGTGGGCTTGGTCTGTGCATACGCAGTTATGCGCTTATTAAAATCTGCAGAAACACCAACTGCAAAATTAAAAATAGATATGGGGGGATTGTTACTTCTCGTTCTATGGATTGGTGCTTTGCAGCTAATGTTGGATTTAGGTCATGAAAAGGACTGGTTTAATAACCCATTTATTGTCATTTTAGCGATTACATCTTTTGTTGGGTTGATTATTTTTACGATCTGGGAGCTGACAGAACGTCATCCTATAGTGAATATTCAAATCTTTAGATACCGAGGATTTACCATTTCAGTTTTAGCCTTAGCATTTGGCTTTGGTGCTTTTTTTGGCAGTATTGTACTTATTCCACAGTGGCTGCAAATTAACTTAGGATATACCGCAAGTTGGGCAGGACTACTGACTGCAACCATGGGGCTTGGTAGTTTAACGATGTCACCTATTGCAGCTAAACTAGCAATGAAATATGACCAACGGGCATTGGCAAGTTTTGGATTATGTTTACTTGGTGGTGTGACGCTTATGCGTGCTTTTTGGACTACAGATGCCGATTTTATGGCATTAGCATGGCCGCAAATATTACAAGGTTTTGCTGTTCCATTTTTCTTTATTCCTTTATCGAATATGGCTTTAGGTGCAGTTAAGCCACATGAAATGGCAGCGGCAGCAGGGTTAATGAACTTTTTAAGAACCATGGCAGGTGCTATAGGTGCTTCTATTGCAGTCACAATTTGGGCTGATCATGCCAAGATTTCACGTGCAGAACTTTCGGGCTTATTACATATTGATGAAGTGAAAAATACTCTCATGAATATTGGCTTAAGTGAACAAGGCTCAATTGCTTACATTGCTAATTTAGTTGAATCTGAAGCAAATACTATTTCTGCTGATTATGTATTTTTTACGATGTCTTTAGTTTTTTTCTTTGCTGGGCTTATTATTTGGTTATGTCCAAAACCAAAAGCAGGTATGGCAAGTAGTGAAAACTTACATTAAAACCAACTGGAAAAAAATAAAAAAACCGCAATAAATTGCGGTTTTTTTATGATTGTTAAAATTAATTCATTAGATAATATCGGATTTAGCACGTTTTAAAGCAGTTTGCCATTGTGCTAAATAACTTTGTCGTTGATCTTCATTCATTTTTGGCTCAAATGCACGATCTAATTGCCAAGATTGTGAAATATCTGAAAAATTACTAAATATACCTGCTTTTAATCCGGCCATTGCTGCAGCACCCCAAGCAGTAGATTCCAACATTTGTGGACGTAAAACTGGAACATTTAAAATATCCGCTTGGAATTGCATAAGCATATCATTTTGGCTAGCACCACCATCAACACGGAGTTCTTTGAGCGGATGAGCTAAGTCAGATTTCATTGCGGTTAGTACATCTGAAACTTGGAATGCAATAGATTCTAATGCCGCACGTGCAATGTGTTCCTTTGTTGTACCACGAGACATTCCACATAAAAGTGCGCGTGCATCACTATCCCAATGAGGGGCACCAAGTCCTGTAAATGCTGGAACGAGAACAACGCCATCTGTATGCTGTACTTTTGTTGCTAACTTTTCAACATCACTACTTTTTTGAATAATTCCCAAACCATCTCTTAGCCATTGAACGACGGCACCTGCCATAAAGACACTGCCTTCAAGAGCAAATGTAGTTTGATTTTGGGTTTTCCAAGCCAATGTAGATAATAATTTATTTTGACTGTATTGAACTTGATCACCACTATTGAATAATAGAAAACAACCTGTTCCATATGTATTTTTTGCCATACCAACATCAAAACAAGACTGACCAAATAAAGCAGCTTGTTGATCTCCTAAAATGCCTGTAATAGGAATATTTGCACCTAATAACCCTGTTGCTGTATCTGCTACATAGGTATCTGAATTGATGATTTGAGGAAGAATAGAAACTGGAATATTAAATAATTCGAGTAATTCTGTATCCCAAGATTGGGTTTCTAAATTCATGAGCATCGTACGAGAGGCATTACTTGCTTCAATGATATGTGTTGTACCTTGGGTAAGATTCCAAACTAACCAACTATCAATAGTGCCAAATGCGACATGCCCATCTTCTGCAAGTTTTCTTAGCCCTTGAATATTTTCTAGTAACCAAACGAGTTTTCCTGCACTAAAATAAGGATCTATTCGTAATCCAGTTCTATGTTGAATTTTTTCACTTAGGCGCTTTTGACTAAGTTGGTTGCACCATGGTGTTGCCCGTCGATCTTGCCAGATAATAGCAGGTGCAAGTGGTTTACCTGTGCGCTTATCCCAAATAACGGTTGTTTCTCTTTGGTTTGTTAAACCAATTGCTTTAATATCTTTTGCTAAAATACTCGCTTGGGCAAGTGCTTGCTGAATTACAGCAATTTGTGATGACCAAATTTCTAAAGCATCTTGCTCGACCCAACCAGATTGTGGAGTATGAATATGGGTTTCTTGTTGAGCTATTGCTTGAATTTCTCCATGCTCATTAAAAATGATGGCACGACTTGATGTTGTACCTTGATCTAGTGCAAGTAAAAAGCTCATAAAATATTGAGATGCTAATTTGAATTTTTAAATTCTAGCGTAAATATGAAAATAAACGCATTAAGTTGTGTGAGTGAGTAAAAAACAAGCTGATATTTTTTTCTTTTATGCTATGATGACTCTGTACTTTGGGGATGTTTCTGGCTTCGACGCTGGTGATGAAACTCATAGATGCATGCCGAGAGCGCATTTTCTCTCGTAAATAAAATTTGCATTTTTATAGTCGCAAACGACGAATCTTACGCTCTAGCTGCCTAAGGGCAGCTTGTCCGCATCTCTGAATACTTGTGGTTAGAGATCCCGACTGAAGCGCACGCACACAAGTCCGTATAACATCAAGCCTTGGGGTGTTGTACTAAACTAAAAGGATCGCGATTTGTATCCTGTTCGTCGGGTCACAAAAAGCTAAAATAATAGACGATATCTAAGCATGTAGTATTCTCGAGCGTAATGCTGGCGGACGCGGGTTCAACTCCCGCCATCTCCACCAAATACCTAACAAAACATACCAAGATATGGTTTGTTAAACACTAAAAAGGCTTGATTCTAAAGGGATTAAGCCTTTTTTCTTGCCTAAACATAACTAAATATAACTAGCTATAGTGTACATGCACCGTGTACACTGTCTTGTACATTGCAATATTTATTGAACTCACTGGTGTACAAGCCATGAAAAGAACAGATATAAAACGCCGTCCTTTATCTGATACCACCTTAGCTGGCACTGTTGCAAATAGCTCCTATGATAGGCTAAAGATCTTATTTGATTTGAGATACAGTGTATGAATCCATTCCATGGCCGACATTTTCAAGGTGAAATTATTCTTTGGGCGGTTCGTTGGTATTGTAAATATGGCATCAGCTATCGTGAACTTCAGGAAATGCTTGCTGAACGAGGTGTAAATGTTGATCACACTACGATTTATCGTTGGGTGCAGCGTTATGCGCCTGAAATGGAAAAACGTTTACGCTGGTATTGGCGCAATCCTACAGATTTACATGCATGGCATATGGATGAAACTTATATCAAAGTAAATGGCAAATGGACCTATCTCTACCGTGCTGTGGATCAACGTGGTCATACCATTGATTTCTATCTTTCATCTCGACGAAATACCCAATCGGCTTATCGCTTTCTCTCCAAGATCTTCAACAATGTGAAAAAGTGGCAAATTCCACGCGTAATCAATACAGATAAAGCTCCGACTTATGGGCGTGCGTTATCACGATTAAAACGAGAAGGAAAATGTCCTGAAAGCCTTAAACATCAGCAGATTAAATACAAAAATAATGTGATTGAATGTGATCATAGCAAGCTGAAGAGAATCATTAAGCCCATGTTAGGATTTAAATCAATGAAAACGGCATATGCCACCATTAAAGGTATTGAAGTGATGCGTGCACTACGCAAAGGACAAGCTTCATTATTTTATCGGGGTCATGCCTTAGGAGAAGTGTATTTAGTGAATAGAGTTTTCGGAATTTAAGCAACATTTAAACAAAAATTACAGCCTCACTTCCTATTTGCAACAGTGCCTCTCAAATAGTATTTTCAGTAAACTTAAATTATTACATTATCCATTCTATTGGTAGGATTGAGATCACTTTGATTGTAAGTCTTTGAAATAAAGTGGTCTCTGGTTCATATTTATGTGTTGTTACATTGCCATCATGATGCTCAAGCCATATAATTTTTCCATATTTATTAAGTTTTAGTTCGTAGGCGATACGAGGTAATAATAGAGATAATGATTCATGAATTTCTTGTTGTAAACTTTCAGATTCAAGTATCAAACCAACTTCAGTATTTAATGATTTAGATCTTGGATCAAAATTAAATGATCCAATAAAAACTTTGTGATCAATATAGAAAAATTTAGCATGTAAACAAGATCTATTTTTGTTTTGAGTTGGAATGATATTACCTGTTATAATTTCATACCAAGTTTGTTTTTTTGTTGAATGAAGGGTTTTAACTCATAAATTTTTATATTTGAAGTTAAAAGTTTTTGTCTATATTTTTGATAAAAAGCATGCACAATCGGAACATTATTTGCTAAATAAGAATTAGTGAGAATACGAACACTGACATGCGATTCTTTAATATTCGTTAATTGCTTTACACCGAATTTAGTTGGAATGAAATATGCTGAAACGAGTTGAAAATGATACTTTGGCATTCCCATTATTTTTATAAATTTATTGTACAAAAGATCCTCTTTATTAACTTTGTTTCTAGTTTTGTTAGGTGTGTCTCCAATAAAATGGGCTTTTGCCCAACGGAGTGGATATTTAGCTAAATGATATTCTCTAAGTAACTTTTCAGTACGGAAGAGTTTTTCTTTATCTATGGTTTTTACAAGACTTTCTTGCTCATATTTATTTTTTAACTGTTGTAGACCAGCTGCTGTACCTGATTTTAAAAAATAATTAACAGGACAACTTAATGTATCATTCCAAAAGTCTAGAAATAACCGATTGGCATCTTTAACAGGTGGGCCATAAAATAGAATATCGAAATCCGTAAATTCAGATTTATTACTAGCATTAAAATACTGACGACTAATATTTCTTCCACCAGTAACTGCAATTTCACCATCAGCAATTATAAGTTTATTATGCATACGACGGTTTATTTGAAATGCTCTATATAAAAAATCTAATGCACGTAATTTTCTAAATTTATAGGGATTATAAAATTTAATAGAAAAATTTGGATGAATTACAAGTTGTTCTAAACTAGAATCAAGTTGAGTGCCATTTTGATCATCAATTAGTAATCGAATTTGTACTCCTCTATTAGCTGCCCTAAGAAGTTCTGAAAGAAGTAAGTGTCCAAGCTCATCGTTTTCCCAAATATAGTATTGTAAATCGATATGATGTTGGGCCTTGGTGATTAAGTGTAATCTGGTTGCAATACTTAAAAAAGCTTCATATAACGGTAAAAATGCAGTTAGACCTTCTGCAATTTTAGTATCAATATTTTGTTCGGAATGAAACCAATAATTACTATCAATAGGGGAGCTTGATGCTTCTGAACTATTTATATATTTTTTTATACGCTCTACCATGAGTAATTATAATCCTATATGAAAAGAGTACATTTCACTTATTATAAAATTATTTTCCTATTTTAAAAAGATTGAATTGAACTGAGTTTTACTACATAAAGGTTTGAAAGGCAGAGTTACTAAACTCAGGCATTACAGAGGTAATTATTAGAGCATTGATTATTTTGAAATATTATAACATATCATTTTATAGTGAATTCACACGTGTTAAAATTAGTACCTAAGTTCAAATCCTAGAATTGAATTTGAACAAAATTAGTTTTAGTACTCAATGCACTAAATCTGATTTGGGTAAAAATTGGGTAAAATTTTTCTATTATATGAATTAGTATTTAAAATCAATGGGTTATTAACTGAATTCAATTGACGTCATCGTTTTAAATAGTAGATGAAAGGCTTGATTCTAAAGGGATCAAGCCTTTTTTATATGCATATAATTGAGTATATCTAGATATAGAAACACACTCTATTTTAAAACTCATGGGGATACAAGATAGTGAAAAGATCTGCAATTAAGAGAAGACCATTAGCTGATACTGTATTAGCTATATCGAGTCTTAACTAAAAATATTGAGAGTGAATAATTGTTTATTATCATTTTTTACTTTTGTTACCTTTAAAAATCGATTAGGGATTTAATATTTAGCGAAGAATACATTCTCTTTTGAAGTATACGTCTATCTAAAATAATTTTTATTTCTGATATATTTTGATTGTTTAACTTAGTTCGATATTAGACATCTTCAAAGTTTGTTCCTGAAAATAATGAAAAACAAACACGGCGTAACCATTGATTACTTGGATTATTGTGTACACGAGAATGCCAATGTTGTTTCACCTCATATTTAGCGAAATTAAAAGGAAGCTCGATAATTTTCAATCGTCCCCTAGATAATAAAACATGGCTTAAATAGTTCGGTATAGTTGCAATCGCATCAGTTTCCTGAATAACAAGTCCAATCCCTAAATAGCTTGGTAGCGTTACAGATGTATTTCTTTTAATACCGAGTTTTTGTAACTCATGTTCCACTACATAATGTCCACCCGTTGCTAAAATATCGATATGTAATTCTTGGCTATATTGTTCAACTGTAATTCGATTCTCTCGTAAACGAGGATGTTCAGCATTTGCAATTACAACATAATGCTGATTAAAAAGTGTTTGTTGATAAAAGCCAGCTTCTAATTGAGGTAAGAAACCGATTGCTAAATCAATATCGCCTGATTCCATTAAACGTTGAGTATTATTGTCAATCGGAACAATATTTATACGAATATTGGGTGAATGTACCTGTAAGTAATTTATGAGCTTTGGCAATAAGACTAAATGACTAATGTCCGTCATACTGATATTGAATTGTTGATTTGATGTTCTAGGGTCAAATTCAACATTGAAGTCATTAATACTTTGAATTTGTGTTAAAACACTTCGAATTCCTTTTGATAAATTTATTGATAAATCAGTTGGTTGCATTTCATTTCCAACTCGAATAAATAAAGGATCATGATAATGTTCTCTTAATTTATTTAAGCCAATACTCACAGTTGGCTGACCAATTCCAAGCTCATCAGAAGCTTTTGAAACACTTCGATGTTTAAAAATTGCATCAAAAATATTCAATAAACGCGTATCAATGCTCATAAATTAGACAAAAAAACTGTATTGATATAATCAATACAGAGTATTGAATCTAGCGAATAGATTCAAGTTATTTTGGTTGCTAAATTAAAAAACAAGAAATATTGAATGCGAACTTTAGTTGCATCATTCATCAATGGAAGAGGTAAGTTATGGAACAGCTTGCAACATTAGCAGATCTCCCGGAACGCTATTTGGAACATCTAGAACAAAGTAATTTAGTCCCATTATGGCCCAGTCTTCGTAATGTTTTACCCCCGATAAAACCAATTCCACATACACAAAGTTTAGTTTGGAAATATAGTGAAATTAAGCCTCTATTATTAGAAGCTGGGGAATTAACACCGATTGAAAAGGCTGAAAGACGTGTCCTAGTACTCGCAAATCCAGGACATGGTTTGGAAAATATGCGTGCAACTTCAGTAATTTATCTTGGAATGCAATTGCTTCTTCCAAATGAGTGGGCACCTGCACATCGCCATACACCGAATGCAGTTCGTTTAATTGTTGAAGGTGAAAAAGCCTATACAACGGTTGAAGGCGTTAAATGCCCAATGGAACATGGTGATTTAATTTTAACACCATCGGGTTTATGGCATGAACATGGTCATGATGGTGATCAACCAGTGATTTGGTTAGATGTGCTTGATTTGCCATTGGTGTACTACATGGAAGCATCTTTTGTAGAAGGTGGCGAGTCACAGCCTGTAAAAACTGTAGAAAATAAAATGAGTTATAGCGCAGGTCTAGTACCAGTACAGCATCATATTCGCGCTGAACAAAATTATCCAATGCTTCGATATCCATGGAAAGATGCTAAACAATTACTCATCGATTTATCAGAAAAACAATCTGAAGGTCCAATTCAGGTGGCATATGTGAATCCTGAAACAGGTGAAGATTGTCAAAAAATTATTGGTTATTCAGTGCTTATGGTGAGATCAGGTGAAACAGTTCAGTTACAACCGCGCTCAGCAGCAATGGTATTTCATGTAATTGAAGGTGAAGCTGAAATTAAAATTGATGGAAAAATCTTTGGAATTGACCAAGCAGATACAGCTTGTGCACCTTGTTTTTCAAATATTGATTTAATCAATAAGTCTAATAGACCTTGCTTTATTTTTATAGCAGATGAAGCACCAATTCAGAAAAAACTTGGTCTGTATTCGGTTCGTGCTCGCAGTGAATGATCGTTTTTAAAGGATGAAGAACATGTCAAATCAAACGATGCCTATTTTAGTTGCTGGTGGCGGTATTGGTGGTTTTGCTGCAGCATTAGCTTTAGCAAAACGTGGTTTCAAAGTGCAAGTTTTTGAGCAAGCACCAGAAATTGGTGAAATTGGTGCGGGAATTCAATTAGGACCAAATGCATTTAATGCATTTGATGCTCTAGGGATTGGTGATCGTGCACGTGCACGTGCAGTTTATACCGATTATATGGTTATGCATGATGCATTGGATGAGTATCAAGTTGGTCGTATTGAAACTAGTGAGGCTTTTATTAAACGATTTGGTAATCCATATGCGGTTATTCATCGTGCTGATATCCATACGTCATTAGTTGAAGGTGCACAGGAAAGTGGTGATATTGAAATTATCACAGACTGTAAAATTGTTAATGTTGATCAAGATGAAAATAGTGTGACGATTACAGATCACAAAGGTAATGCATATATTGGTCAAGCATTAATTGGTGCAGATGGTGTGAAATCTATTGTCCGTGAAAAATATGTAGGTGATCCTGCATTAGTAACAGGTCATGTGGTATATCGTGCTGTTGTATCTAAAGAAGAATTTCCTGAAAACTTACAATGGAATGCTGCAAGTATTTGGGTCGGTCCGAATTGTCATTTAGTACATTATCCATTGCGCGGCGGTGAAGAATATAACGTTGTTGTAACTTTCCATAGTCGTGAACAAGAAGAATGGGGTGTTAAAGATGGTTCTAAAGAAGAAGTTCTTTCTTACTTCCAAGGTATTTGCCCTAAAGCACGACAATTAATTGAATTACCAAAATCATGGCGTCGTTGGGCAACTGCTGATCGTGAACCAATTGATCAATGGACGTATGGTCGTATTACATTATTAGGTGATGCTGCTCATCCAACAACTCAATACATGGCACAAGGTGCATGTATGGCAATGGAAGATGCGGTTACATTAGGTGAAGCACTACGTATTACGAATAATAATATTGAGCAAGCATTTGATATTTATCAACGTGCACGTGTTGCTCGTACTGCACGTATAGTTCTATCTTCACGTGAAATGGGTAAGATTTATCATGCTAAAGGCGTACAGCGGATGGTACGTAATGATTTATGGCGTGGTCGTCCTAGTGAAGGTTTCTATGAGGCAATGTCTTGGTTATATAACTGGAATGTTGATAACTGTTTAGATGCGGCGAAAAATTATACGGGGAATGCAGCATGAAAATGTTTGGATTTTTCCGTAGTGGAACATCGCACAGAACACGTATCATTTTAAATTTAAAGCAAATTAACTACGACTTTCAGCCAATTTCATTAATGAAAAATGAGCATAAACTAGCGAGCTTTAAAGAACTTAATCCGCAAGGTTTTGTACCTGTACTTGAAGTAAATGATCAAAAACTTATTCAAAGCCCTGCAATTATTGAGTGGTTAGAAGAGCAGTACCCAATGCCTGCGTTGTTACCTCAAGAAGAGCCTGCAAGAGCAAAAGTACGTGCGATTGCAGCCTTGATTGGATGTGATATTCATCCAATCAATAACAAACGTATCCTTGAATATCTTCGTCATACATTAAAACTTGATGATCAACAAGTTGAAACATGGTGCCAGCATTGGATTAATGAAGGGTTCAATGCTTTAGAACAACTACTTGAACAAGATCAAGTACGTGGTGATTTTTGTGTAGGGGATGCACCAACAATTGCAGATGCATACCTAATTCCACAAGTTGATTCATCAAAACGTTTTAATGTTGATATGACTAAATATCCTAATATTCAGCGTGTTTATGATGCATGTATGCAATTACCTGCATTTCAAGCAGCTGCGCCAAAAAATCAACCAGATGCTGTGTAATCCAGCTAAATATTGAAATAAACAAGGAATGAACATGAGTTTCGTATTTAATCCAATGCCGATTGTTGGTTTACCAGTAAAAGATACAGAAGCATTATTTCCAGTACGTCGTGTGTACTGTGTAGGTCGTAACTATGCTGCGCATGCACGTGAAATGGGCTTTGATCCAGATCGTGAACCACCATTTTTCTTTTGTAAGCCAAATGATTCTGAATCAATTGTGCCTGTACCTGAAAATGAGGCTGTAACAATTCCTTACCCAAGTTTAACGTCTAACTATCATTATGAAATTGAGCTTGTTGTCGCAATTGGTAAAGACGGCAAAAATATTTCTGTAGAAGATGCAGTGAACTATATTTATGGTTACGCCGTTGGTTTAGATATGACTCGCCGTGATTTACAAATGGCTCAACGTGAAAAAGGTCGCCCATGGGAAGTTGGTAAGGCATTTGATTATTCAGCACCTATTGGGCTTATTCACCCGATTTCACAAACTGGTGAATTAAACTCAGGTGATATTCACTTAACAGTTAATGGTGAGACTAAGCAACGTAGTGATGTAACTCACCTCATTTGGAATATTGCAGAAACAATTGCAAATCTTTCAACACTATTTGAGTTAAAGCAAGGTGATTTAATCTTTACAGGTACTCCGGAAGGTGTTGGTGCTGTAGTTCGTGGAGATGAAATGCGTGCTGAAGTAGCTGGTTTAACTGGTATAACAGTAAAAGTTGCTTAAGAACAAAGAAAAAATACTCTCATTTGAGAGTATTTTTTTCGCAAAGGATGCAGGGTGCTTCAGGATGACAAAAGGAGAGATGCAATGTCTCAAAATCAACAAGTAGATGTACAAAATTTCATAGATGAAAATCCGTTATCGGGTGCACAAAAACGTATAATTTGGTTATGTTTTTTAATTGTTGCAATTGATGGTTTTGATACAGCCGCTGTAGGTTTTATTGCTCCAGCATTAAAAGCTGAGTGGGCATTACAAGCAGCAGACTTAGCACCATTATTTGGTGCAGGTTTATTTGGTTTGATGGCTGGTGCACTAATTTTTGGTCCATTGTCAGATAAATTTGGTCGTAAACCAATTTTAATCGGTTCGGTAATTTTATTTGGTTTAGCAAGTTTGGTGAGTGCATTTACGACTGATTTACAATCATTGGTGGTTTGGCGCTTTATTACTGGACTTGGTTTAGGTGGGGCAATGCCAAATGCCATTACTTTGACTTCCGAATATAGTCCTTCAAAGCGTCGTTCTAGCCTTGTGACTTTAATGTTCTGTGGTTTTACTATTGGTTCAGCTTTAGGTGGTATTGCAGCGGCTCAGTTATTACCTCATATCAGTTGGCATGGAATTTTATTGCTTGGTGGTATTATGCCATTATTGACAGTGCCATTTTTGATTTGGTTATTGCCTGAATCACTCAGATTTATGGTATTTAAAAATTACGCACAGCATAAAATTGATAAAGTTTTAAAAAGCATTGCTCCTCATTTAACACAGTTACCAAAATTATTACCAAGTACAAGTGAAGCTAAAAATAAAGTGAGTATTAAGGCACTATTTAGTCGTCAATTTGCTTTAGGCACAATTCTAATTTGGTGCACATTTTTTATGAGCTTATTAATCATTTATATGATTTCGAGCTGGATGCCGACACTCTTGACGAATGAAGGTTTCAACTTAGTGAATGCTTCATGGTTGACTTCAATTTTCCAAATTGGTGGTACGATTGGTGCAATCATTATTGGTTTGTGTATGGATAAAATTGAGCCTGTAAAAGTACTCAGTTTTGTTTACGTATTGGGCGGTTTATTTCTTATTTGTTTAGGTTTGGGAATTGAACAATCCAATATGCTGTTACTGATGCTTGCAATGTTTGGTGTTGGTGTTGGTATTAGTGGTTCACAAGTAGGTGTAAATGCATTTACTTCAGGCTTTTATCCAACATATTGTCGAGCAACTGGAGTAAGCTGGGCAAATGCAGTAGGACGTTCAGGTTCTGTGATTGGCTCTGTCATTGGTGGTTGGTTAATGTCATTAAATCTATCTAGTTTTGAAATTATGTCGATTTTAGCAATACCAGCATTCTTTGCAGCATTTTCATTATTTATGATTAAACGATTAAAAACAGAATCTCAGCCTTTTATTCAACCTATTATTATTAAAGATTAAGTATAAGAATATTGATGGAAAATCTTTGATCAGCAACCTATAAGAATTCTCTTGTAGGTTGTTATTTATTTAAGAGTTTTTAATTTTAAAAAGATAGTTTTACTAATTTTGTTGTGAATAATATAAAAGTGTTGATGTAGTACTACTTAAGTTTCGATTTTTATTTAAAGATCCGCTCTTAAAGAGCGGATCAAATTTTTGATTTAAACCATTTTTTCAATTGAATTTGGATAGCTGACTTTTATTGTATTTCTGTTTTGTATCTTAGAAATAGCGAGTACAGTAATAATTGCAAGTATGAAAGCACCACCATAGTATCCATATAGCGTGAGTGAAGAGATTCCACTATCTAAAAAAGCACCTGCAACAAGTGGGGATAAAATTCCACCAATACGACCAAAACCAATAGCATAACCTACGCCAGTTGCACGTACATCTGCCTCATAAATTGATGGAGACATGGCATATAAGCCTGCGACACAGCCATTTGCCATCATGCCTAAAAGTACAGATAAAATGAAAGCAATAGTTAATGATGCTGTGCTACCAACAAATAACCAAATTAATACCGCAGTAAGTGCAAGAAATGCTGCTTGTACATAAAAAATACGAACACGAGAACTAATGAATCCTAATAATGCCGCTCCAAACATACCGCCTGCACTAATTAATACACCAGCTGTAACTCCCTGTTCTGTTGTCATTCCATTCGCTGATAAAATTTTTGGCGTCCAGCTCATGACGAAATAGAAACCAAACATGACAAAAAAGAAGCTTAGCCAAATACAAATTGTTTGAAATGCTAAACGTGGGCTGAATAGGCGAGAAATTCCACTTTTTTTCAACTCGGCAGTTTGTGAAATAATGGGTAATTGCGTTAATCGAGTAATATTGATTTTTTGTGTTAAGACATTAATTCTATTTAATGCATTTTTAGGTTGTTTAGCGAGTAAGTAATCTAATGATTCTGGTAACCAAACATAAGAAATAATAAACATGAATAGGGTAGTTAAGCCACCAGTCAGAAATACAGAGCGCCAACCAAAACTACTAATCAATGCAATGGCAATAATACCACCAACAGTTGCACCAATTGCATAGCCAGTACACTGAAGACTTACAGCCAAACTTCTCCAACGTGAAGATGCATATTCACTCGCAATTACATTGCTGCTTGCTAAAATGCCACCAATTCCAATGCCAGTAATAAAGCGCATTAAGCCCAGTTGCATGGCTGTTTGAGCAAAAGATGCAGCAACCATACTAAGTCCAGAAATCAGTAGGCATAGCAAAATTAATGGGCGACGTCCTATTTTATCTGCCCAAGGTGCTAAAAATAATGAGCCTGCACCCATGCCAAATAAGCCAGCACTGAGTAGGGCGCCTAATTCTGCCCCTGATAATCCCCACTCATTAGATACAGATGCGGCTGTAAAAGCCATAACGAGTACATCAAAGCCGTCAATGACATTAAGCAAAATACAGATAAAAATAACAAACCACTGAAAACCATTCATGTTTTTGTTATTCATTTCCTCACGCGGGTTCTGAACCATTTACTTTCTCCATGGAAATCGATACGTTCTGGCTTAGAAAACTGTATGAAAATAAATCATTTATTTAGCAGCGAAAAAATCTAAGTAGAAAGCATCATCCTAGTAATATTTAAGGTTTTATTTTCAGTCTAAGAACCCGTCCATGTTCCATTATTGATGTATTCATCAACCTGACTGTTTTGATGAATTTATCATCATTGGATCCAAATTCAAGTATGTTTTTACTGTAATATGCTAGTTTTATAGAAATATAGTGACTTTTAAAGTTATAAAATATTGAAAATTATATTAATTTAGTCGGAATAAAAAATTATACTGAACCGTCAATATTTCAATTGCATAAAAGAAATAGGAAGTTTTTTAGATGAAATTAGATAATTTCATTTGTCATAGCAGTGCACGTAAATCATGTGCAGTTTGTTTTAGGAGTGGTAAAATATTTTGAATAAGATAAGAAGATTGAATTCTGTTACTTGGACCAATACAGTTTAAGGCAGCTACCGTATCACCTTGCATATTTAATATTGGAACAGCCATCGCAATAACTCCAAGTTCATGTTCTTCTGTTGAAATACAGTAATCATGTTGATTAATTTCAGCTAATGTTTGTAACAAAATTTGAGCATCTGTAATTGTGTACGGTGTTAGACGTTTGAGCTGATATTTATCTAACCATTGTTGCTGATCTTTTTCATTTAAACGAGATAATAAGATTTTTCCTGTCGATGTTGCATACGCTGGAAGGCGATTACCTAAATGCACACCTAAAGGGCTAATTTTTGCACTGTTATTTTGTAGTGCTATGCTTTTAGCAACAGGAACGACTTCATGTTCATCTAAAACAACGACAGAAAAACTGAGAGTAGTTTTTATGCTAAGAAAATTTAGCATAGGTTGAGATACCTTTGGTAAATATGCCGAACTTAGATAAGCGCTTGAAAAGCGTAGCACTTTGTAAGTAAGCCAGTAGAAATGTTCATCAGTGTCTAAATATCCAAGAAATTTGAGTGTGCGTACATAACGTCTAGCAGCACTACGACTTAGCCCTGTACGTTCTGCAATTTGTGTCACATTTAGCTTTTGACGTTCCATGCCAAAGCATTCCAGTAGACTGAGTCCTTTTGCAAGCCCAGCAATGTAATCATCGTATTGTATAGTTTCACTATTTTTATCATTAGAAATCAAATTATTACGCACTTTGAAAAATCCTTCTTAACTTTTGTGCTTTTATATCTTGTCCGATCATCGGTCAAAAGTCATCTATTTCGGTCGGGATTAGGGCTAAAGTCTAGTCTATATTTAAAAAATTACTTAGTTTTAAAAAAGAATCTTTATTTGAGAAGATGAGTATATGGAAATTCTAAAAACCAAGGTTGCAATTATTGGATCAGGTCCTGCGGGATTACTTCTAGGACAATTATTATATAAAGCCGGCATTGACCATATTTTAATTGAGCAGAGAAGTGCAGAATATGTTGCTGGACGAATTCGTGCAGGTATTCTTGAGCAAGTTTCTGTTGATTTACTGGAAGAAGCAGGGGTTGATGCTGAACTCAAAGTAAAAGGTTTACCACATAATGGGATTGAAATTTTAACAAATGGTGAGAAATATCGTGTTGATTTAACCAAACTAACAGGTGGTAAACAGGTTACGGTCTATGGGCAAACTGAAGTTACAAAAGATCTTATGTTAGCGCGTACACAAGCAGGTTTAAGTTCATTTTATGAAGCACATAATGTTCAAATTCACGATTTTTATACAGATCAACCATCTGTAACTTTTGGATATAAAGATCAGAAATTTATAATTCAATGTGATTTTATTGCGGGTTGTGATGGTTATCATGGGATATGCCGTGCGAGTGTTCCTAAAGATAAAATTAAGACTTTTGAAAAGGTTTATCCTTTTGGTTGGCTTGGTGTTTTAGCCGATGTTCCACCTGTTGCAGATGAATTGATTTATGTACAATCTGAGCGCGGCTTTGCCTTATGTAGTATGCGTTCAAATACAAGAAGCCGATATTATTTACAGGTTCCATTGACAGATAAAGTAGAAAATTGGTCCGATGAACAATTTTGGGAAGAGTTGAAAAATCGCTTAGATCCAGAAAGCCGTGAAAAATTAGTAATTGGTCCATCAATTGAAAAGAGTATTGCACCTTTACGCAGTTTTGTTACAGAGCCAATGCGGTTTGGTCAATTATTTTTAGCAGGAGATGCTGCGCATATTGTACCGCCAACAGGAGCGAAAGGGCTTAACTTAGCTGCTTCTGATATTGCATTTCTATCAAAAGCACTGATTGAATACTATCAAACAGGTTCTGAAAATGGACTAGAGCATTATTCAGAAAACTGTTTAAAACGAGTGTGGAAGGCAGAGCGTTTTTCATGGTGGATGACGCATTTATTACATCGTTTCGAAACAGAAACTGAGTTTGAACATAAAATTAAACAAGCAGAGTTAAGTTATATATTAGGATCTGAGGCGGGGCAAACAACACTTGCTGAAAATTATGTGGGGTTACCACTACAAAAAGCGGGTTAGTATTTGTAATTTAAGTTTCATCCATTTGTTATAAAAACACATCGAGGTCTTAAGATTTCGATGTGTTTTTTATTGAGTCAGAATATTCTGACTCAAAGCATTTGTCTAAACTCTGTGGCTGTTTCTCTAAGTAAAGGCAGAATATGTTGTTGTAAATATTCATGACTTGTTTTGCCTGTTGGTGAAACGATATTAAGTGCAGCAACGACATTTGCTCTACGATCATAAATGGGAACTGCAAGTGCATGTATTCCAAGTTCATGTTCTTCAGCTGAATAACAGAATTCATCAGATCGTATTTGTTTAAGCAATGTTAAAAAGGCTTGATTATCAGTATATGTATATTTAGTTAAAGATTTTAATGGATAATGATAAAGCCATTCTTGTTGTGCATCTTCATTTAAATAGCTGAGTAAAATTTTACCTGCAGATGTGGCATGGGCAGGCAATCTATTTCCTAGATGTAATCCATAAGGATTTACTCGGTCTGTTTGTTGATGAGCAGCACTGCGTGCAATTGTAATTGCTTCAAAGCCATCTAAAACCATGACGGAATAAGTGAGAGAAGTTTGTTGAGTCAATAAATTAAGTAAGGGTTGAGCAATTTTAGGTAGTTGTGCACCACTTAAATAGGCACCAGAAAATTTCAAAACTTTAGGACTTAAAGTGTAATAGTGCCCATCGAAATCAAGATAGCCTAAATATTCAAGTGTCAGTAAATGACGACGTGCAGCTGCACGAGTTAAGCCTGTTCGCTCTGCGGCCATTGTGACATTTAAGCGATGACGATCATTAGCAAAACAATCTAAAATTGCAAGTCCTTTACTTATGCCAGCTATGAAGTCTTCATGTCGAATGACTTTTTTATTTTCAGGATGTTGTATCCTTTTTTCTGCTATTTCCTTATTTTTGTTCATTTTCTCTCCTTGAAGTATTCGAATTTCTGTGTTGATGTTCAACCTATTACTTGAATTTAAAAACAGAAATTATTTTTTGTGCGATCATCGAACAAAAGAACTATAAATCGTACAAAACTCATTTTTAACCGTAGTCGAATGCTAGGTTTTTATCAAGAATGGATAATACGAAATCCTAAGGACTTTAGTTGGAATTTATTCTCCGTCCAGAATAATTCTTTCTGAATACTTAGGATTTCCAAAAAATATTTAAATACAGTGGAAACACATGGAGTTATTTGATGATCGATAAAAGTTCATCTTCAATGATGGAAGTCCTCTCAAAAATTAAAGATGGTTCAACCATTATGATTGGTGGTTTTGGTACGGCAGGCCAGCCTGCTGAACTCATTGATGGTTTAATTGAACTTGGTGTAAAAGATCTTATCATCGTCAATAACAATGCTGGAAATGGTGATTATGGGCTTGCTACACTGCTAAAAACAGGTGCTGTCCGTAAAATTATTTGTTCATTTCCTCGTCAATCTGATTCTTATATTTTTGATGAACTTTATCGTGATGGAAAAATTGAATTAGAACTTGTTCCTCAAGGGAATTTAGCTTGTCGCATTCAAGCCGCAGGTATGGGACTTGGACCTATTTATACTCCAACAGGTTTTGGAACTTTACTCGCAGAAGGCAAACCAACGCTTCATTACGAAGGCAAAGACTTTGTCTTAGAAAACCCAATTAAAGCTGACTTTGCACTTATTAAAGCTTATCAGGGAGATCGTTGGGGGAATCTTATCTACCGAAAATCTGCACGTAATTTTGGTCCAATTATGGCAATGGCAGCAGATGTCACAATTGCCCAAGTGAGTGAAGTTGTCGAATTAGGTGCACTTGATCCTGAACATATCATTACTCCTGGGATTTTTGTTCAACATGTTGTTCAAGTACAACCAGCACAATAAGGAATCGGAGAAATAAAATGAGCTATAGCAAATTAAGCCGTGACCAAATTGCCCAACGTGTTGCACAAGATATTCCAGATGGTGCTTATGTTAATTTAGGCATTGGTTTACCAACTAAAATTTCGAGTTATTTACCATCAGACAAAGATGTATTTTTACATTCTGAAAATGGCTTATTGGCATTTGGTCCACCACCTGCCGAAGAAGATCGTGATCCTGAACTGATTAATGCAGGAAAAGAATTTGTCACCATGCTCACAGGTGGTTCATTTTTCCATCATGGAGACTCATTTGCCATGATGCGAGGCGGTCATTTAGATATCGCTGTTTTAGGTGCTTTTCAAATTGCAGAAAATGGTGACTTAGCGAATTGGCATACGGGTGCACCTGATGCTATTCCTGCTGTAGGCGGTGCAATGGATTTAGCTGTTGGTGCTAAAAAAGTCTTTATCACCACAGATCATGTCACTAAAAAAGGTGAACCTAAAATTGTCAAAGAACTAAGCTATCCTGCTACAGGGTTGAAATGTGTAGATCGAATCTATACCGATTTATGCGTTATTGATGTGACCCCTGAAGGGTTGAAATTAATTGAAAAAGTTGAAGGTTTATCATTTGAAGAGTTGCAGTCGATGACAGGTGCAACACTGATTAATGCGATCACTTAAAGCAGAAAATCTCTCCTTTATTAAAGGAGGGATTTAGGGAGG
Organism: Acinetobacter equi; assembly: GCF_001307195.1. Lineage (NCBI taxonomy): Bacteria > Pseudomonadati > Pseudomonadota > Gammaproteobacteria > Moraxellales > Moraxellaceae > Acinetobacter > Acinetobacter equi. The sequence goes on from NZ_CP012808.1 coordinate 1,537,189, forward strand.
ATTAATGTTAAAAATTAACTTCCTTTAAATCCCTCCAAGCCTCCCTAAAAAAGGAAGGAATTTATGAACAAGGATTTAAAATGAAAAATGCCTATATTATTGATGCTATTCGCACCCCATTTGGTCGTTATGCAGGTGGATTAGCCTCTATTCGTACCGATGACTTAGGTGCATTGCCTATTAAAGCATTAATGGAACGTCATCCTAATATCGATTGGAAAAAAGTTGATGATGTAATCTATGGCTGTGCTAATCAAGCAGGTGAAGACAATCGCAACGTAGGAAGAATGTCTGCTCTACTTGCAGGTTTGCCATACCAAGTTCCTGCAACAACTGTAAATCGCTTATGTGGCTCATCTTTAGATGCAATTGCAATGGCAGCACGTACGATTAAAGCAGATGAAGCTGATTTAATGATTGTTGGTGGTGTAGAAAGCATGTCTCGTGCACCATTTGTAATGGGAAAATCAGAAACAGTGTATGGCCGCAATCAAAAGCTTGAAGATACCACAATGGGATGGCGCTTTATCAATCCAGAGCTTAAGGCTCTATATGGTGTTGAAACAATGCCACAAACAGCAGAAAACGTTGCTGAACAATTTAATATTTCTCGTGCAGATCAAGATTTATTTGCTTTTAATAGTCAGCAAAAAACAGCTACAGCTCAAAGTAATGGTTTTTTTAGTAAAGAAATTATTCCTGTCATCATTCCACAGCGTAAAGGTGAACCGATTGTTATCAATACGGATGAACATCCACGTGCATCAACCACACTTGAAGGTTTAAATAAATTAAAACCTGTTGTAAAAGCCGAAGGGTCTGTAACAGCTGGTAATGCATCAGGAATTAATGACGGTGCAGCCGCACTATTAATAGCATCAGATAAAGCCATTTCACAATATGGCTTAAAACCACGTGCAAAAATTATAGGTGCTACAGTTGTTGGTGTTGAACCTCGTATTATGGGATTTGGCCCAGCCCCTGCTATTAAAAAACTACTTACACAAACAAGTTTAACCTTAGAACAAATAGATGTCATTGAGCTAAATGAAGCATTTGCAGCACAAGCTTTAGCGGTAACACGTGATTTAGGTTTGGCTGATGATGATGTCCGCATAAATCCAAATGGTGGAGCAATTGCATTAGGTCATCCACTAGGTGCATCGGGAGCACGATTGGTAACAACTGCACTGAATCAACTTGAAAAAAGTGGTGGGAAATATGCGTTATGTTCAATGTGTATTGGTGTAGGCCAAGGCATTGCTTTGATTATTGAACGAGTTTAAATCACGATTATATATTTCTTGAGTGAGATATTCGTGTTGAATAAATAAAAAGGAATCCGATATGCAACTATATGCAAGTTTATTTTACCAAGCTGAAGTTACTGAAATTTTTAGTGATGAAGGGATGGTACGCTATATGTTGCAAGCAGAGGCGGCATTGGCTCGAGCTCAGGCAAATGTGGGCATAATTCCAGATGCAGCTGCTTTATTTATTACTCAAATTTCTCAGCAACCCATTAAAAATATTATTGATTTTTCGATATTGGGTCATGCCGCAAGTATGTCTGGAAATATTGCAATTCCTTTGGTTAAGCAGTTTACAGCTGTTGTAAAGCAACATGATGAGGATGCTTCACGTTATGTTCATTGGGGAGCGACGAGTCAAGATATTATTGATACTGCATGTATTTTACAGTGTCGAGATGCACTAAATATTATAGAAAAACAATTATTTCAAGCAATTCATGCAACAAAATTGTTGACAGAACAATATCGTCATCAGGTCATGATTGGACGAACATGGTTACAACAGGGTTTACCATTAACATTTGGTCATAAAACTGCACGCTGGCTTTCAAGCTTACAGCGAGATTTACAACGGCTTCAAACCATCAAAGAATCTGCTTTAACTGTGCAATTGGGAGGTGCTGTTGGCACACTTGCTTCCTTACTTGATCAAGGGAGTTTGGTTGTTGAAGCATTTGCGAAAGAACTTAATTTGAATGTTCCCGATTGCACATGGCATGGGGAGCGCGATCGTATTGTAGATATTGCACATGTATTGGCTGTTTTGACTGGTAATTTAGGCAAAATCGCACGTGATTGGTCACTCATGATGCAAACAGAAATTGCTGAAGTGTTTGAACCGAGTGGTGCTGAACGAGGAGGTTCATCAACCATGCCTCATAAACGTAATCCTGTTGCTGCCGCATCTATTTTGGCTGCAGCAAATCGCGTTCCAGCACTGATGTCAAGTATTTATCAAAGTTTGGTACAGGAACATGAACGTAGTTTAGGTGCTTGGCATGCCGAATGGTTAGCGTTACCTGAAATATTCCAGTTAAGTTCAGGCAGTTTAGCGAGGGCGATAGAGGTTTTTGAAGGTTTAGAAGTAAATACTGAAAATATGTATCGAAATCTTGAGTGTACTCACGGTCTTATTATGGCTGAAGCTTTAATGATGGCTTTAGCACCTAAATTAGGTCGACTTAATGCACATCATATTGTTGAAGAAGCATGTAAAAAAGCAGTAGCTGAGCAATGCCATTTAATTGATATTGTAAAAAATAATACAGAAATTACAGCACTGTTTAGTGTGGAACAACTTCATAAAATTTTTAATCCGCAACACTATTTAGGTAATACCCAACAACAAATTGATGCTGTATTGAAAGATGTACAAAGGAAGGTGCAATCATGTCGTTAATAAATAATCGTAATGGTCAACAATTAGCTGTTTATAGTTTTGGTGATATTGGTCAGCCAACTATTATTTTTTCAAATTCATTAGGCACTGATCATTCAATGTGGCAGTTTCAAGTTGATCAGTTTTCAAAAGAGTACTTTGTTATCTGTTATGACACACGTGGTCATGGAAAAAGTACTGTTATTGAAAATACAACCATTACTAATTTGGCTGAAGATGTGATCGATATTCTTGATTACTTTAAAGTAGAGAAAGCACATTTTTGTGGCATTTCTATGGGGGGGATTACAGGTCTTCAACTTGGTTTGGAAGCACAGCAACACTTTTATAGTATTACGATAGCAAATTCAGCAGCCAAAATTGGTCAAGAAGCAGCATGGTTATCACGTGCAGATGCGGTAGAAAAAGAAGGTCTAGCCGATATTGTCAGTACAACACATACACGCTGGTTTAGCCATAAATTTGATTATATTCACGATACTGTTGCACAAAAAACTATACAAAGTCTTTCAGTCACTTCTCCTAAGGGATATGCAGAATCTTGTCGTGCACTAGCACAAGCAGATTTACGTGATGAGATCGCAAAAATTACTGTTCCTTGTTTAATTTTATGTGGTGAGTTTGATCCTGTCACTACAGTTATAGATGGTGAGTTTATGCAAATGCATATTCCAAATAGTGAATTTGCAGTCGTTGAAGCATCGCATTTATCTAATATTGAAGCAGCAAATGAATTTAATAATATTTTTAAGAGATTTATATCAAAATATTGATTTAATTTAAATATTTTAATGGCGTGAAGTGGTTTTTTAATCTTTATGCTGATGTATAACAATGTATAACAATGTATAAGAGTGTATTTATCATGAATGATGAAGATCGTTACAAACAGGGAATAGAAGTACGCACAGAGGTTTTAGGCGAAGCACATGTAGGGCGTTCTTTAGAAAATTTAAATGACTTCAATGAAGATTTCCAAAACTTTATTAGCCGATTTGCATGGGGTGAAGTGTGGTCAAGACCTGGTATGCCAAGGCATACACGTAGCCTCGTAACCATTGGAATTTTATTAGCACTTGGGCGTGAAGCTGAATTACGCATGCATATTCGTGCATGTTTTAATAATGGTGTCACGAAAGATGATTTAAAAGAATTATTTTTACATTCTTCTTTATATGCAGGTTTACCTGCTGCAAATGCTGCAATGCATATCGCTGAAGAAGTTTTTGCAGAGCTAGGTATAGCACCAACAAAACTTAAATAACGGAAGATTTTTAGAATTGAACAAGGAGAGATTCATGTCTCAAATTATATTAGGTGCATATGCACAGCGTAATACAGATGATCATCCACCTGCATATGCGCCAGGCTATAAAACGAGTGTTTTACGGTCACCAAAAAATGCATTGATTTCAATAGCAGAAACACTTACAGAAGTAACAGCTCCACATTTTAGTGCTGATTTGTTAGGTCCAAAAGATAATGATTTGATTTTAAATTATGCAAAAGATGGTTTGCCGATTGGTGAGCGTATCATTATTCATGGATATTTACGTGATCAATTTGGTCGCCCTGTGAAGAATGCATTAATTGAAGTCTGGCAGGCAAATGCATCAGGTCGTTATCGTCATCCTAATGATAAGTTTATTGGTGCAATGGATCCAAATTTTGGTGGTTGTGGACGTATGTTGACAGATGAAAATGGATTCTTTGTTTTCCGCACGATTAAACCAGGTCCTTATCCTTGGCGTAATCGTATTAATGAATGGCGTCCCGCACATATTCATTTTTCTGTCATGGCTGATGGTTGGGCACAGAGATTAATTTCACAATTCTATTTTGAAGGCGATACGTTAATTGATAGTTGTCCAATTTTAAAAACAATTCCATCAGAACAGCAACGTCGTGCTTTGATTGCGCTTGAAGATAAGAGCAATTTTATTGAAGCAGATAGCCGTTGTTATCGTTTTGACATCACTTTGCGTGGTCGTCGTGGTACGTATTTTGAAAATGAATTAACGTGATAAGGAGTATCATAATGAACGGTTGGAATTTCCAGGAATTACATGAAACACCATCGCAAACTGGTGGGCCATACGTACATATTGGTTTAATGCCAAATCAGGCAGGGATTGAAGTTTTTCAACACAGTTTTGATAATCAACTGGCGAAAGCTGAAATACAAGGTGAGCGTATTCGTTTAGAAGGTCAGGTATTTGATGGTTTAGGTTTACCATTACGTGATGTTTTAGTTGAAATTTGGCAAGCTGATGCAAATGGTGTTTACCCAAGCCAAGCTGATACACAAGGTAAACAAGCAGATCCGAATTTTTTTGGCTGGGGAAGAGCGGCAGCTGATTTCGAAAGTGGTATTTGGCATTTTAATACGATTAAACCAGGTGTTGTGCCGGGTCGTAAAGGAAGTAAACAGGCACCACATATTGCATTGGTCATATTTGCACGTGGTATTAATCTTGGGCTACATACTCGTGTTTATTTTGAAGATGAGGTAGAAGCTAATGCCAATGATCCTTTATTAAATGGTATTGAATGGGCACCACGTCGTCAAACTTTAATTGCAAAACGTGAAGAACGTGATGGTCAAGTTATTTATCGTTTTGATATACGAATCCAAGGCGAAAATGAGACCGTATTTTTAGATATTTAGGTATTCTATAGGATGCTAAAATAACAAAAGGTCAGTCATTCTACTGACCTTTTTTATTGGTAATTTTAAGTTAATCTAAGACCATAAACGCAGCACTAGTTTTTGCGATCAGTTTTTTATGCTGCCAAGCCTCGCTTTCAATACTAAGAATTTTCTTCCCTTCTTTAATAAACCATGCTTTTGTTTGAATTGTACCTATTTCACAAGGTCTAAAAAAATCCATTGATAGATTAATGGTCGCTGCTGGTTTTTGCATTTGATTGAGAGCTGCTAAAATTCCCATTGCATCATCAAGCATGGCACAAATCATACCACCTTCTACAGTTCCACGTGGATTAGTAAAACTTTCAAGTGCCATATAGTCAACGCAGATTTCACGTTTATCAGCATCCCAATGAATATTATGTCCACCTAATAAATGATGGATTGGGGGGAGTTGACTGAATATTGTTGTATGCATCATTTGTTCCTTCCATGGTTTGTTGAGTTGCTTTTCATGCTATTTAAAAGTAAATGCATTATAAATAACGGCTTTTCCAAAACGTATTACATTGCCCGCAGCAATTGTTTTATTTAGCCAAGCATATTGAGAAGCACTCGTTTCAAATTGCATGGTTAATTTAAAGTAATATTGTGTTGGATCAACGTCATGTCCTTTACTAAGTTGTTTAAGGATATCTGGAGAGCCGTAACGATAGCCCTTAGTTTGTAAATAAGAGCACTATCTTCAGTTTCTAGAAAATAGCGAGTATCCATATGAGCAAGACCATTACTATCAATAGTTTGCCAATCTGCACCATTATTTAATATTTGTCCCTTAATTAACGGTCCTTTAAATGTTCCTCCAGTAATTGGAATAATCCGTCGTTGTCCTAAATCAGATGTTTTTCCTAATTTCCAAACAGGTATTTAGATCAACGTTAAAGGTCTAAAGAGGTTCAAGTTTCAATGGCGGTGGACTAAATTTGGTGTTCGCATAGCTCAGTGTTGATAATCCTAAACAAATATATAAACCCAATAGATATTTCATAGAATGATCTCACTAAAATAAAAAAGGCTCTGAGGATGCAGAGCCTAGAAATATTTATTTAAATTTCCATGTGTAATCAATATTAATGCGCGTTTCATTGGCAGGTTTGATATTGGCATTTGAAAGCATATTGTTATCGTATATTGCATAACGTGCTCTTAATGCTAAATTTTTTAAGAAACCACTTTGTATGGTATAGCCGATATCGAAGTCGAGTTCATCTTCTTTAAGATTGGTACCACCTAAACGAGGAGCATAGATATTTGTACCTTTTGTATAACGTGTCATAAATCGAAGACCTGGTACATATTTTTTGAAATCGTATTCATATCTAGCGCTATAGACTTTTTCTTTCGGATTTAGGAATTCACCTGTCCACGTATCAATGAGAACACCCGGTTCTCCACCTGTTAAGTATGGAAATGCTGTTTCACCTTGGTGATGGAAAGTAGATACAATAAATTTATGTTCTTTATGTTTTAGTTCAACATGTGCATGGATTAAATCATTATCCACTAGTCCTGCATTTGACTCTCCAGAGTCTCGACTTACGTAATATCTGATTTGACTTGTTAAGGTATTATTTTCATTAATTGGATATTTGTACGTTAAGCCGAGCAATGTCTGACGGAAAATGTCATGAACATCCATATAAAAGGAAGTTAGGCGTAATGGCACTGACTGAATGTCATAATTACCGCCAACATAATATAAATGACTAGTTTCAGCAGGGATAAAGCGACCATTGACGCCAGAAAGTTTTATTTTTTCATAATCGGTAGAATCTCGATGATTGACCTTATCAATATACGAAGCTTGAATATCAAGTTGAGAAATATCTTTTACATTTAATGCGACACCACGATAAGTTTGCGGTAGTAATCTGGCTGGAGAACCAACTAAGACAGGCGTCATAGGTTGTAGTGTACCTATACGTAAATCAGTTTTTCCAACTTTAATTTTACCTGTATAACGTAATTCACCATAACTGCCTTGAGGCTCATTGGTAATAGGATCTCGGGGAATATTTCCTGTTCCAGCATGTTTTGCATCCCCATGCAGTTTAAAGCCTGCTGTACCTAGTAAGTCTATTCCAAATCCAATTGGGCCTTCTGTATAACCTGAATTCATTTTTAAAATAAATCCTTGACTCCAATCTTTTGCTGCTGGATAAGCGGAGACATCGGTATAGTCACGATCAAAATAAAAGTTGCGTGCTGTCAGTTCGACAGTACTGTCCTCAATAAAACTATTTGCAAAAGCAGGTATAGTTAAAAGTAAAAATGGCATAGTCCATATTTTTTTCATCGTTATTTCATCCTGAAAATATTTTGAAAAATATTGTTTTAAGTGTGTAGGTGTTTATTTGCCTAAGAGTTCGCGTGCAACGATCTCTTTCATTATTTCATTTGTTCCCCCATAAATTTTTTGTACTCGTGCATCTACAAAAAAACGTGAAATTGGATATTCTTGCATGTAGCCGTAACCGCCAAAAAGTTGAAGAAGTTGATCGATTACTTCACATTGGGTTTCGGTAATAAAGCATTTCAACGCAGCAACTTCTGTAATACTCAAAGCATTTTTGCGATATAGATCTTTGCAGCGCTCTACAAAGGCTTCTGCTGCACGTGCCTTAATTTGTGCTTGTGCAAGAACAAAGCGAGTATTTTGAAATTGAGATAAATGTTGACCAAATGCTTTCCGTTCAAGTACATATTCTTTGGTAATTTCAATTGCACCGATCATTGCACCTAAAGCCATTAAGGAAATACTTAAACGTTCACGAGGTAATTCTTGCATTAAATAATTAAAGCCTTGACCCTCTTGACCGAGTAGTTGAGATTTTGGTACACGAACTTGGTCAAAGAAAAGCTCAGCAGTATCTTGAGCATGAAGCCCAATTTTCTTTAAACCACGACCTTTTTTGACCCCATTTAAATGTGCATCTACCAATAAAATAGAAATACCTTTTGCACGTGCTTGAGGATCTGTTTTCGCAACTAAAACAATTAAATCGGCATGGTGCCCATTAGAAATAAAGGTTTTAGAACCATCAACAATGTAGTGATCACCATCTAAAATGGCTTGAGTACGTATTGCTTGTAAATCCGAACCTGCATTTGCTTCAGTCATCGCAATTGCCGTTACAACTTCACCTGAGACCATTTTGGGAAGCCAATACTGTTTTTGCTCTTCACTGCCAATATTTTGAATATAAGGGGATACCAATTCACTTTGCCCACCAATTCCAACGGCGAGTGATGTAAATCCAGCTTTTGCTGTTTCTTCTACAAGCATTTGTGAATAATAGATAGGTGCGCCGTAGCCTCCATATTCTTCAGGAATATCAACACATAAAAATCCATTCTCGCCAAGCTTATGCCATAGTTCACGAGGAATAAGCTCTTGCTCTTCCCATGACTCATAATAAGGTGCAACTTGTTCAGCTAGAAAACGCTGATAATTTCGGCGAAAAAGTTCGAAATCACTATCATTTTGCATAGAGTATTCCTTTTTGAGGACGTAAAAGTCCAAGCGGCTCTATAAAAGAGCAGCTAAATTGAGGGTGAAAAATTATTGTTTTAAGGTTGGAATCCGAATAATGAGAGGATTATTTACATGCTTCTCATAAAGTTCCTGAATCATTGAAGCCCTACGCTTTAAAATGCCATTTTGGTTTAAATTACCTTTATCGGTTGTTTCACCAGCATCAAGTTGAGGTGGTTCAACCATTAAATACAGCATTGATACGGTATTAGAGCTTCCAGTTGCATCTTTATTGAAGTCTAATAAAAATTGTTTAAACCAATGTTGAACTTTTGGATGAGTTAATATTTCTTCAGTGGTGACATTTTGAATATTTAAACCAGCATATTTGGCACAAGCACTAATTTTAGGAAAAATAAGAAATCCAATAGCATTTAGATTTGAGCCTGTAATACAGACATCTTGGATGAGTAAGTTTCCATTAATAAGAACTTTATTTCGTAACGTTCCAACGTTTACGAAAGTACCAGTATTCAGTTTAAAGTCTTCGGCAATACGTCCGTCATACATTAAACCTTGACTAGGATCATTTGGATCTACTAAAACTACAGCATCGCCAGTACGGTAGAACCCTTCATCATCAAAAATATCGGTTTGTTGTTCTTGTGGTAAACGCCAATAATGTTTCATCACATTTTTTCCACGAACACAAAATTCAAGCTTGTCGCCTAAAGGTGTAAGTTTGACTTCACAGCCCGGCGCAGGATAACCAATAAAGCCTGCCATAACTTTTGGTCCTGTCGTAAAGACGCATGATGGTGCAGTTTCAGTCATACCTAAACCGCTCATGATTCGAATGCGTTCACCACAATGATCTTGAGCAATTTTATCTAAACGGTTCCATCCTGCTTCGGAAAGTGCAGCACCTGCGAAGAACAAAATTTTAACGCGACTAAAGAATTTTTCACGTAATTCTGCATCTTGTTCCAATGCAACAGTAATTTCTTCCCAGCCTTTAGGCACATTTAAGTAAACTGTTGGCGCAATTTCTTTTAAATTACGAATGGTTTCTTCCATTTTCCCTGGCACTGGTTTTCCATCATCAATATAAATGGTCCCACCATTGTATAAGGCAATCCCAACATTATGACTACCACCAAAAGTATGATGCCATGCTAACCAATCAACTAAAACTGGCGGTGTTTCTTCAAATTCAGGGAAAGTTTGTAGTAGCATTTGCTGATTAGTACATAGCATTAAATGCGTTGTTGGTACTGCTTTTGGCATCTTTGTAGAGCCAGAAGTAAATAAAAATTTTGCAATTTGATGCTCATCAACAGTTGTGTAGTGAGCTTTAATATCTGTAATTTCAGTATCAAGTAAACTTGAAAAAGCAGTACATGGTTGATCTGCTAATTGTCCCGAAGTAGTAATGACTTCAATATCATCTGCATTGCGACAAGTTTCTATTGCTGTTGCAAATGCATCACCATCATTTGCAAAAACAAGTCCTGGTGTAAGTACATCAAAAATATGTTTTAGCTTGCCAAAGTCTTTTGAAATAAGAGAGTAAGCAGGTGAAATGGCAGAAAAGGGGATGCCTGCTAACATAGCCCCCATAGATAATGTTAAATGCTCAAGATCATTACCAGATAATATAACGATTGGGCGGTCATCAGATAAATGTGTGTACTTTTTTAATGATTGAGCAATGCGCCATGCACGATTTGCAGTTTCAGCATAAGTAAGCTCGATCCATTCACCATTAGCATCTCGTTTAGCTGCAAATACACGATGAGGATGTGACTCTGCATATTGCAATAAGCGGTCTGTCAATTTTTGTGGATAAGGCTTGAGTTGTTCCTTAGGAGATATATATAAAGTATCGTTTTTATATTCAAAAAGTATTTCATGGCTGCCTAATTTAACAAATCGTTCAGGATATTTTTGCGCATGAACTGTCATATGTGCCATTTTTATTACTCCATGTAATTTTATCTATTTTGTCTTAACGAGAAGAGTTGACTTCATGTCAACTCTTATTTCTTCGTTAAATAGGGTAATGACGTGGGCTTGTTTGGATAGTAATCCAACGTAGTTCAGTAAATTCAGCTACTGAAACTTTGCTCCCAAAACGTCCATAACCACTTTGTTTTACGCCCCCAAATGGCATTTGTGCTTCGTCATGTACTGTTGCGCCATTAATATGACAAATCCCCGAATCAATACGTTTTGCAACAGAGAGTGCATCAGCTAAATTTTGGCTAAAGACAGCTGAAGATAATCCAAATTCAGAATCATTCGCGAGTTCAATAGCTTCATTAACTGTTTTAAAACGTTGTACAGTACAGACAGGACCAAATGATTCCTCAGCATATAACAACATCTCTTTAGTTACATCTACGACAATAGTCGGTTGCATCACTGTTCCATCAATGTGTAATCCTAGTGGAATATTTGCTCCTTTGTTGCCTGCATCTTCTACAAGTTTTTGGATGCGATTTGCTGCTTTTAAGCTTTCTAGTGTCCCAAGTGGAGCATCACTATTGAGTGGGTTTCCTGCATGAATTGTTTTGACTTTATTAACTAACTTTTTAATAAATTGTTCAGCAATTTTTTCATCGACAAGAACACGTTCCGTCGACATACAAATTTGTCCTTGGTTAAAGAAAGCACCAAATGTAATTGCGTTTACTGTTTCATCAAGATCTGCCTGTTCAAGTACAATGACAGGAGCTTTTCCACCTAATTCAAGTAAGACAGGTTTTAAATACTTTGCAGCTGTTTCAGCAATAATTCGACCTACATGTGTAGAACCTGTAAAGTTAATTCGTTTAGTCAGAGGATGTTGAATTAATCGCTCTACGATTTTTGGTGCATCTTCGGGTGCATGAGTAATGACATTAACTACGCCATCACCAATACCAGCTTCATGTAATACTTCACCAATGAGTCGATGGGTTGCAGGGCAAGATTCAGATGCCTTTAATACAACGGTATTACCACATGCAAGAGGCATGGCGAGCGCACGAGTAGCAAGAATTACTGGAGCATTCCATGGAGCCATTCCTACAATGACTCCACAAGGAACACGAATACCCATTGCCATATTTCCTGGTACATCTGATGGAATAATGCTTCCATCAATTTGAGTTGTCATCGCAGCAGCTTCACGTAACATATTAGCTGCAAGGTGAACATTAAAGCCATACCACGTTGCAGTTGAACCTATTTCATGAATCGCTGTCTGAATAAATTGTTCAGTTTTTTGATCCATAAGGTCTGCCGCTTTGAGTAGCTTTAAACGACGGTCTGTTGGAGAAAGCGTAGACCATGTTTGAAACGCTTCATGAGCGGATTCGATAGCACGATCGACATCATCTAAAGTTGCTGCAGCACTCATTGATGCAATTGAGCCATCAATTGGGCTAATTCTTTCAAAGTATTTTCCCGAACTTGCAGCAACGGATTGACCGTGAATAAGTAACTCTACGTTTTGCATGGCGAATGTTTCCTTACATGTCCATTATTTAGTGATGAATTGATCTATTAAGCAGGGCGTTTATATGCTTGAAGACCAGGCTTTATTGATTTGTCATCAAGAAATTGTTTTAGCCCTTGTTCACGACCACCTTCATCATCACGATAATTACATTGATCAAGTTTTGCGTATAAATAATCTTCATTTTGTTCCCAAGTGAGTTCGCGGCAACGTTTAAATCCATTTTTCGCCGTGCGTAATACCACAGGGTTTTTTTCAAGTAGATTATTTGCAAGTTCTGTCACTTCTGCTTTGAGCTGTGCGAGAGGAACACTTTTATTTACCAATCCCATATTTGCAGCTTCAACGCCAGAGAACGTTTTACCTGTCATGATGTAATACATTGATGTACGATGACCAACAGTATCAGCCATTGCTTTACTTACCAAGTTACCAGGAGGAATGCCCCAGTTAATTTCTGATAAACCAAAAGTTGCTTCATCTGCTGCAATTGCTAAGTCACATGCAACAAGTGGAGAGAAACCACCACCGAAACACCAACCGTTGACCATGGCAATTGTTGGTTTTGAGTAGAAACGAAGTAAATGCCATTGCCAACGGGAAGCATCACGACGAATGCGCTCTTGGAAAATTTCTGGTTGATTATCTACTTCACGAAAATATTCTTTTAAATCCATGCCAGCAGTCCAAGAATCACCAGCACCTGTTAAAACGAGTACTTTTGCTGCCGGATCTAATTCCAATGTTTCTAGTACATCAATCATTTCTTTATTCAGTGTTGGGCTCATCGCATTTTTCTTTTCTGGACGATTTAATGTCACCCATGCAATGCCTGAATCAACTTGTACATCAACTGTTTGCCAGCGGTTCTGATAAGACATGTGTAGCTCCTTAATGTATGTTTTATGTCCTGATGCTTTTTAATTTAATATCAGTTAAACTTACATTCAAGCATTATTTTGGATTTTTTATATATTTTTTATAACTTATTGAAAATTAAATTATTAAAATATTATTTTGTAAATATATAAAAATATATGTTGATTAAATTATAAGTTTGGGTGATATTTTTTTAATTGCTTAGGACGGAAGGCAATACATAGGATGTGTATAGATTAGAAAAATCTAAGAAAGGACTATAACGAATGGAAAATAGTGTAAGTAGTAAAAGTAAAGCCACACTTACACTCGTATTGTGCTTTGCTATTGCCGTCTTTGAGGGTTTCGATCTTCAATCAATGGGCGTTGCAGCACCACGTATGCGAGCAGAGTTTGGCTTAGATAATGCACAAATGGCTTGGGCTTTCAGTGCAGCAATTTTAGGGACTTTACCAGGTGCATTACTTGGTGGACGCTATGCGGATAAAATTGGACGTAAAGCAGTTCTTTTAACCAGTATTTTTATTTTTGGTGTTATGTCAGTTTTGACCGCATATGCATCAGATTATACTTTATTACTCATCATCCGGTTTTTAACGGGTTTAGGGATGGGTGGTGCTTTACCAATGATGATTACAATGGCATCAGAAGCTGTTTCTGAGAAGCATAAAGGTGCTGCCGTAAGTATCATGTATAGTGGTATTCCATTTGGTGGAATGTTGACTTCATTTGTTGCGATGGGACTTGCAGGAGATGAACAATGGCGTCATATTTTTTATGTCGGTGGATTTGCCCCAATATTATTGATTCCGCTTTTAATGAAGTTTTTGCCGGAATCGAAGGATTATTTAACAGCATCAAGAACAAAACCATCTATACCATTTTTTGAAGTATTATTTGCGAAAGAACGTCGATTCTCAACCATTCAAATTTGGATCAGCTTCTTCTTTACATTGGTTGTTTTATATTTCCTTTTAAATTGGTTACCGTTATTGATGGGTGCTCAAGGTTTAGGGAAAACCGAAGCGAATTACGTGCAAATTGGTTACAACATTGGTGGTATTTTTGGTTCCATTATCATGGGGGTTCTACTTGATAAGATCAGAATGAGCATTGTGATTAAACTCATTTATATTGGTATTTTAGTATCGTTATGCTGTTTGGCAATTTCTCCAACAGTGGCTTTATTATCTTTGTCTGCTGTGGGGTGTGGTTTATTTATTGTGGGTGGTCAATCTGCATTATATGGACTTGCTGCAATGTTCTATCCAACTGAAATGCGTGGAACAGGTGTAGGAGCAGCTGTAGCTATTGGTCGAATAGGTTCTTTTGCAGGGCCTTTGTTTGCTGGTATGCTATTATCAATGGGTTCAAGCTCTGCAATGGTAATTGGTGCAAGTATTCCATTAATCTTTATTGCAGCAATTGCGGCACTTTTCTTGGTGCGGAAACCAAAAGTACAAGAAGCTACTTCGGTGCTAAAAGTCGCATCGCAGTAAGTGAAATAATCGAGTATGGTCTAGCATAGGCCATACTTTTTTATGTCTAAAATTTAAGGCGGTATTATTATGATTGAGCAACAAACCCATCAATTGCCAACATTAAGCTATATGATTGCGCGTGTTGATCGTATTATTAGTAAATTACTCAGCGAAGAACTCAAAGATTTAAGTATTACTTTACCGCAATTTACAGCATTGTCTGTATTGGCAGCAAAGGGAAGTCTATCTAATGCAAAGTTAGCAGAGCGTTCATTTATTAAACCACAATCTACTAATAAAATTTTACAAGACTTATTAAGCCAAGGTTGGATTGTAAAACAGTCAGATCCATCACATGGTCGTCGTATTTTAATTCATGTCACACCTGAAGGTTTTGAAAAATTAAGTCAATGTCGTACGATCGTTAAAAAACTTGAAGACACAATGTTAAATGGTATTGATATTAATCTATCACTTTTGATTCGTAATAACTTAGATATCATGGCGAACAATTTGCAAAAGCAGAATAGCGTATAAAATTCGATATGTGGTCGGATTGAAAATTTAGAATGCATATGAGAATAAATGATATTAGATCGGGTTTTAAACTTTATTTTATCGAATGAAGATACTGTGAATAGATTGAAATGATTGACTTGAATCGGTAGCATCAGGAAACTTTACCCATGGCGAGCAATACGATGTCTTCTGGTCAGCAAGTACTGATTGAACTAAGAAAAATGATAATTTCTGGTGAGCTACAAGGAGGATTACGGTTAGCTGAAATTCCTACAGCTGAAATGTTGGGTGTTTCGCGGCAGCCTATTAGAGTTGCTTTTCGGTTGCTTGAGCAAGAGGGATTATTATTAAAAAATCCAACTCGGGGTTACACAGTACGAGAAATATCCCCAAAACTTATTCAAGATGCTCTTGAAGTTCGTGGTGTTTTAGAAGGTCTTGCTGCAAAAAAATTAGCAGAAAAAGGGATGAGTGAAACTGAACAAAAACAGTTAATGATGTGCCTTGAGAATATTGATCCTATTTTTGAAAAATCAGAACTAACAGATGATGATATTGAAATTTATCATCATTTTAATATGATTTTTCATAATACAATTATACAGGCTACAGACAATCTTGCGATTACTCAGGCATTATCTAAAAATAATCAGTTGCCGATGGCATCTGCACAAGCAATTACGTTTGATAAAAAAAATCATTTGTCAGAGATTAGACGTTTACAACATGGGCATATTCAGCATTGTGCAATTTATCAGGCATTATTGAGCCGAGATGCAGCACGTGCAGAAAGTTTAATGCGTGAACATAGCCATGTTGTTACATTGGGAAGCATGATGCGAGCAGTATTTGAAACGAAATGAGTTCATCATTCCGTTTCAAAACCTAAGTGAATATTTCTTTAAACTAAAATATTATAAATCAATGATTAATGTTTTAGATTTTGCACGTGAACAACATGGTGTAAAAAGTTTATTTTCAGCCTGTTCTTCTTCGGTTAGATATAAATCTCGATGGTCAATTTCACCTGACATAACATTAACCAAACAAGTACCACATATGCCTTGCTCACATGAAACGGGAACACATATTCCTGCTGCTTCTAGGGCTTTTACGGCTGTCTGATCTGGGGCTACATGAATGATTTGTCCTGTTTTTAAAATTTGAATATTAAAACTTCCATCATTACTTGTATCTATTGTAGGGGCATTAAAGTGCTCCTTATGAATGTGACTATCAAGCCAAGCATTTTTTTGAGCGGTTTGAATAACAAAATCCATGAAACCATTTGGACCACACACATAGAGATGTTGATGGGCTGAATGATGCCTTAATTCATGATTTAAATCACATTGGGTATTGGGTTCATCATCAATATGAATATATACAGAATTCCCAAGTTCAGTTAGCTCTTCTAAAAAAGCGAGGGATGTACGAGTTTTAACAAAGTAAAAGAGCTGAAAACTTTTGTTTTGTCGTTTTAATTCTTTTGCCATTGCCAGTATTGGGGTAATACCTATTCCGCCTGCACAAAGTATGGCATGTCCTAAATGAGGGTTAAGCGCAAATAAATTACGTGGCTCACTAATAATTAATCGTTGCCCAACTTTCAGTTGTTCGTGAATATATCGCGAACCTCCACGTGAACTCGGATCTTTTAAAACGCCAATAACATAACGATGTTGCTCTGAACTACAATTTGCCAATGAGTATTGTCGTATTAAGCCATCACCTAAATGTACATCAATATGTGCACCAGCTTGAAAAGCAGGTAAAGGAATTTGATTTTCAGAAATTAATTCAAAAGATAAAATATCTGGATTATGTCTATGAATTTGATGAATGGTCACTTCCATGTGAGTATTGTCCTTTACAATAATTTTGAATGGATTATTCAAGAGTCAGATTTTATTGAAGATTGACTGAAGGGATTTGATCCGATGCAATATTTTGTACTTGTTCTAGACTTATTAAACGATCAATCACTTTACGAGCTTGAACACCACCAGCATCAATATTGAGCATTAATAATTTTCGATTAGGATATCGAAGTAAGTTTTGTTGTTGTTGCTCTAACATGTCTAGATCTTCTGAGAAAATTTTTCCTTGACCTTCTTTAATTTGAGCTGTTAATTCAGCATTATCAGCTTGGAAATGACGTGCCATTCCCCAAAAGTACCAATGAGATGTTTCTGTTTCTGGTGTAATAAAATCAACAACAACAGAAGAGACTTTTTTATCTTCTTGAGCATGATAACCACCATGTCCTGCATGTGCGACACCAACTTCAATATGTACATTGCTTGGTGCATGAAAATGACAGATTTGCCAACGATCAACAGGAACATCAGTTGCTAGATTATTGCCTTTAAGTGCCATTTGCCAAAATGGAGGGGCATAAATATTTTTCATATGGCGTTCGGTAATAACATGATCACCATCAACACGTGTTGTAGGTGCTGCTTCATCTATTTCTTTTTGACCAATACTATTTGCATGAACATAAGTTTCATGTGTTAAATCCATGAGATTATCAATCATTAAGCGATAGTCACAATTGATATGAAATAAGCCACCACCATAAGCCCATTCTTTACTTTCAGCCCATTCAAGTACGGGTAAATCATCTTCAGTTGCAAGATGTTGTTCACCAGGCCATACCCAAATAAAACCGTATTTTTCAATGACGCTATAACTTTTATTACATGGGAAGCCTCGAACGCGTTGTCCAGGCATAGATATAGTTTTTCCATCACAACCCATAACAAGTCCATGATAGCCACATACTAAATTTCCATCTTCAATAAAACCTAAAGATAAAGGTGCTCCTCGGTGAGGGCAAAAGTCTTCGACAGCATAGATTTTATTTTCTTTACCACGATAAAACACGATTTTTTCTCCACAGATTTGACGACCCAATGGTTTATCTGTGACTTCTTCTAGACGTGCTGCTACATACCAAGCATTTTTGATGAACATAGATTGATCTCCATATCAATTGGATCCAATTTATGGTTTTTTGTTCAATATGTCAAACTAATTTAATCATAATATTAATTTTTGGATCCATTTTGTGTGAAAATAATCGTATACTTTTTGGAATTGTATGAATGAAATTTACGAATTGATTTGTATGCAAAAGTTACCCTTTACAATATAAATTATAAAGTGTTTTCATGAGAGTGAGGATTTTAGGATCAGAAAGTCGATAAAATATTTGTTTACCTTCTCGACGAGTCGACACAATATAATTCTTACGAAGAACGGTTAATTGTTGAGATAGAGTAGGTTGATAAATCTCAGTACAAACCTCAATTTGTTGAACATTGAGTTCACCATCGACCAAAACACATAAAATCTTTAAACGATCTGGATTGGATAAAACTTTTAAGTAACCTGAAACAATATCTACTTTGGAAAAATCAATTTTAGGGTGATCAACTGGATTATTCATTACAGTGTCCGAATGCACTATCGAGAAGAAGAAGGGATTAGAAAAACCATATCATATTATTGCTTTTAATATTATATAAAATTGTATAATATTGATAAAAATATTGTTTTAAGGGGATGTAATGCATGAATTTTTGATTGCCTTTGCAGGTGGACTTATGCTTGGTCTTTCCGTTGTAGGATACCTCTATGTCAATGGACGTATTGCTGGCATTAGCGGGCTGATTAGTCAGGTATTAAACTTTCAAGCTGTTTTTAAAACACCAGCGATTTGGTTTTTATTGGGTTTGATGATTACACCATTTATTTATGGACTTTTTGTACAACCTGAAATTCATATTGAAGCAACGCCATTAATGATGATCCTTGCTGGTCTATTAGTTGGTTTTGGTACTCGTTTAGGATCTGGGTGTACAAGTGGGCATGGCATTTGTGGAATGAGTCGTTTATCTAAGCGTTCAATTATTGCAACCATTACATTTATGTTTGCAGGATTTATTACTGTATATATTGTTCGCCATCTAATGGAAGCACTTTAAAATGAAGAATATTTTTGCATTTTTCTTTGGTGCATTATTTTCAGTTGGACTAATGGTATCAGGAATGTCAAATCCCCAAAAAGTGATCGATTTTTTAGATATTTTTGGACAATGGGATGCAAGTTTAGCATTTGTGATGATGGGAGCAATTACAATTGCAGTTATTCCTTTTCAAAAAGTAGTACGCCAAACTCAGCCTAAAACGGTCTTTAATGAAGCGATTGAATTACCAAGTAATCAGTGCATAGATTCAAAGCTAATTATTGGAAGTTTAATATTTGGAATGGGGTGGGGAGTTGCGGGGATTTGTCCTGCACCAAGTTTTACATTAATTGGTCTTGGATATTATCAGGTATTGTATTTTATTGTTGCTATGTTAATTGGTGTCCTGCTTCATCGTAAATGGTCGGGAGCATAGTAATTGTTCAAGAAACCTTTAAGTAATGAACTCGATGCTACGCTTAGTATGCCAAAACTGATATTGCCAGCGATTCAAGTAAATATGAGAGTAGGTCATTTTCCTGAACCAGAACACAATGGAATTTCTTATTTAAAATTACCTTTAAATTATTTTTCTTAAAGATAAAATCATTTTTTGTATAAGACAGTAATTAAAAGTTTATTTAAGATGAATGAGTATGTTGTGTATATTGTTAATACATAAACAGTTTTAAAGATGAAAAAGATTAATTTTTTATGTTTAAATGGTGATATTCGTGCAGATGTAATATTGGGTTAGGGTATAAATGTTTGATGTATCTATATTAAGAGAGTTATTGGTTTCTTGTGTTCAATTTCTCCAGCTCTCTTTAGAAGCCATATCCGTTATCTGTGTCGTAATTGGTTTAATCAAAACACTCATTGTTTTAATACAATTTAAATCTGGGCGAACCGCACGTTATTGTTTTGGGGATTGGTTAGCAACAGCATTAGAGTTTCAATTGGCTGCTGATATTTTAGCGACAACTGTCGACCCAGACTTAGATAGTCTCATTAAATTAGCCATTATTGCTTTGATTCGAACATTCCTAAATTATTTCTTAGCAAAAGAATTGGAACATAAACCAGAATTAGAACAGAAGAAAAGCTAAAATTAATCATGATAGTGAAAAATAAAAAACCCTTTAAAAAGGGTTTTTTATTGAGGAATTATTTTCAATGGCTATGAGCAATACCTTCTTCATGTGCAACCATATGAGCATGTTCTTCTTCTGTCATCCCATGAGTATTAGCTGAATTTTTTGCAATTTCTTCACGTTTTAGCTTATCTTCTTGTGCTTTTTGAATCGCGTCAGCAGACATTGTTGGTGCTTCTTTAAATGCATGTTGCTGTGTGTCATGCTTACGTTGCTGGCTTGGCATGTAATCTGCTTCAGAATTCACAGCTAAGTAAATGAAACCTAAGAAAATAGCACCAATAACACATGCAATAATAAGTGCTTTCCAGCCCCAAGGTGTGCTTTCAGGTGTAGGAAGATCAGCCATAATTGATATACCAATAACAGACGATAAAATAAAGTTGGAAGATGTTATATCACAAAAAAAGAGCAACGAATAAAAAACCCATGAAAAAATCATGGGTTTTTTAATAACTTAAATTATTAATGATAGCCATGTAATTGGCGATAAAGCCCTGGAGTTACACCAGTCCACTTTTTAAATGCACGATGAAATGTGCTTGTTTCACTAAAACCAACTTGTTGTGCAACATCTTCTAAGGTGAGTTGTGGATTTAATAATAAATGGATTGCAGCATCTCGACGTAATGCATCTTTCACACCTTGGTAGCTTTTGCCCTCAGCAGCTAAACGACGACGTAGCGTTTGTGGAGATAAGTAAAGCATAGATGCCACATCGTTAAGTGTAGGCATTTCCTCACCAATTTGGCTTTTTAATACTTCACGAATGCGAGAAGTTAAAGAATTTGTATTTTTAAATTTAACTAACAACTGAGCTGGCGCAACTTTTAAGAATTCTTCTAATGTTTCTTCTGTTTGGCGAATAGGTAAATCTAAATAATCTGCTGCAAATGTAATTTCGGTACGTGGTGTATCGAATTGCATAACAGGTGCAAAAAATAATGCATCATATTCATCGGCGTGATTCGGGCGTTCATAGCCAAAATGAACACGTTCTAAAGGAAGTCTGCGATCAATAAGCCATGATGCTAGACCGTGCCAAATCATTAGCATACTTTCGGTAATGTAATGATCTGGATCCATTGATTGTGGAATAAGTGGAACTAGACGAGCTTCGTGTTTATCTCGCTCCAAAGTAACACACCATTCGTCACCGAAGAGTTTATAAAATTGAGTAGAGAGCTCTAGAGCATCACCCAAGGTTTTTGCATGTATGATCAATTGACACATGATAGCAAATGTACCTAAGCGACGTGGCTGAGCATCAAAACCAATATGCTCATCTTGGGTCACCATCCATAACATTTTTACGAAACGGGTATATTGTTCTGGTGAAATACGAGCTTTGGGTTGACGCAATAATTCAGCTTCAATTCCGACATGAGACAAAAGTGTTTCGACATCCATGCCTAGGCGTTTAACACCTGTAAGAGCAGCATTGACGAAATGGATACTAATCGTATCTCTACTCATAATTAATCCTTCTGTCTCTTTAAAGTTTGCGTTCACGTATTTTGACCCAAATGACCTAAAAATTTTAATTTGACAACTTATCTAGAATAACTTTTGCCAATGTATAACATGGTAAATTGCCGAAACTATCAAGGTAAATGGCTTAAGATGACATTGTTTTTATCATTTCATGTCTATTTTTTATTTCAATAAATATATAAATAGAGTAAAAACTCGAAATGTAAGTTTTAAAAAGATATTGAAAAAACTCATTTTTTATTTATATATGTGTTTTTTATATACAGTTTAAATGTCTATACAGTGAGTGGCGAAGTAGTGTCTATTGAACTAGCTAAACATAATTATTTAATGATAAAAAATAGAAAATTCTGTTTATAAAAAAATAAGATAAAGATCTTACAAATTATATAAATGCTATAAATAAGTACAAAAATAGCAGGTAAGCCTTTCTACTCAAGTCTTTGAGTAATGCTTATCAATAAAATCGCTATGAAATATGTAAAAAACGCATTTTCTTGATAGTTGAAATCTCGTTATCCTTAGATGGTTATAATAGAAACTACTAGCTGTACGCCATGTATTTATATACTGATTTCGATCAGCAACTGATTAATGAACGTGTTGCACAGTTCCGTGATCAAACGGAACGTTATTTAGCGGGCAAATTGACTGAAGATGAGTATCGTCCGCTTCGTCTCCAAAATGGTCTTTACGTACAACGTTATGCGCCAATGTTACGTATTGCAGTCCCTTATGGCTTGATGAACTCTAAGCAATTGCGCAAAGTTGCTGAATTGGCGAAAGAGTATGATCGTGGTTATGCCCATGTTTCAACTCGTCAGAATATTCAGTTTAACTGGCCAGCTTTAGAAAATGTTCCAGAAATGCTTGCAGAATTGGCAACAGTTCAAATGCATGCAATTCAAACCTCTGGTAACTGTATTCGTAATACAACGACTGACCAATATGCAGGTGTGGTTGCAGGTGAAATTGCAGATCCGCGACCAACATGTGAATTGATTCGTCAATGGTCAACATTCCATCCAGAATTTGCATTCTTACCACGTAAGTTCAAAATTGCAGTATCTGCACTTGAAGAAATTGACCGTGCTGCAACTTCATTCCACGATATTGGTGTATATATTGTGAAAAATGAAGCAGGTGAGGTTGGTTATAAAATTAAAGTGGGTGGTGGTTTAGGTCGTACACCTGTCATTGGTAGCTTTATTCGTGAGTTTTTACCACGTGAAGATTTAATTGCTTATTTAGAAGCAGTTCTTCGTGTATATAACTTGCATGGTCGTCGTGACAATAAATATAAAGCACGTATCAAAATTTTGGTGAAAGCATTAACACCAGAAGTATTTGCAGAGAAGGTTGAAGCCGAATTTGCACATACAATTCAGACCTTAAAAATTCAGCCTGAAATTTTGAAAAAATTAGACGAAGAATTTACACCGTTTGACTATCAAGATTATGCAGATGAAGATTTCACTGCACAATTTGCTGAATATCCAAAATTCAAACAATGGTTCAATATCAATACTAATGCGCATAAAGTAAAAGGTTATCGCATTGTGACGATTTCACTGAAACGTGCGGGTATTGCACCGGGTGATATGACCACTGAAGAAATGAATTTAATTGCTGATTTAGCAGATAAATATACATTTGGTGAATTACGTACAACACATGAGCAAAATATTGCGCTTGTTGATGTGCCGCAAAAAGATTTATTTGAGCTTTGGACAATTCTTGAAAAGAATAATCTTGCACGTGCTCATATTGGTTTCTTAACCGATATTATCTGTTGTCCTGGTGGTGATTTCTGTTCATTAGCGAATGCGAAATCTATTCCAATTTCAGAGGCAATTTCACGTCGTTTTGATGATCTAGATACCATTTATAATTTAGGTAAATTGGATCTAAATATCTCGGGTTGTATGAATGCTTGTGGTCATCACCATGTTGGTAATATTGGTATTTTAGGTGTTGATAAAAAAGGCGCTGAATTCTACCAAATTACATTAGGTGGTAATGCCGATCATGATGCGTCAATTGGTGATATTTTAGGACCATCATTTGCTGCTGATAAAGTACCTGATGTAGTTGAAGAAATTCTAAATACCTATCTTGATCTTCGTGAAGAAGGTGAAGAGTTTGTAGAAACATATCGTCGTGTAGGTATTAAACCATTTAAGGAGCGTGCATATGCTTAATACAGCACTACAAGTACTCTTTAAAGATGGCTCAATTGCAGACAATAGCTATCAATTGATTGGTGAAGATGGAATTTTACCGCAAGGTGATGTGGTTTTAACTGTTGAGCAGTTAGATCAACTTGCCAATGTAACTGGTAAAAAAGCGCTTTATTTAACAGTAGATGCTTCACCTGAAACTCATGAATTTCCTTTAGATCAGTTAGATGCAATTTTTATTGAATTTGCAGGTTTTAATGATGGTCGTGGTTATTCATTTGCAGCATTGCTTCGTCGTCAAGGTTTTGAAGGTGAACTTCGTGCAACAGGTGATGTATTTAAAGATGTTTTAAACTATATGAAGCGTTCAGGTTTTGATAGTTTTGTCATTAAAGAAGGTAAGGATATTACCGAAGCGGCAGCAGGTTTGGGTGACTTTACTCATCCATATCAAGCTTCTACAGCAGTTAAAGAAGCACATTATCAAACAGGTGCATAATCTGTTTTAATTGGTGTTATTAATTTAAAAAGCTGGATATTCATATCCAGCTTTTTTATATGATCTAAAAAATAGGGTAAAGGAATGCTGACATAGAGTTTTGAACGCTCTCTTGTTTAGCAATTTCGACAATTTTTTAGCACAAGTATTTTTAGAGAAAAATATTGACTTGGCAGGATGGGCTGGTAGTGGATTTATTGTAGTTGGTTTAGCTATTATTGCTCAGTTTTCTAATATAGATATCTAAAAATATTAATATTTTTGAGAAATTTTATTATTTTGAATTGCACAAAAATCTATAAAGTATAAAAAGATTTTTGTGCAAAATAAATCATGATTATAGCAACTCAATCGCCATAGCAGTTGCTTCACCACCACCAATACAAAGGCTGGCAATCCCTTTTTTACCGCCAGTACGTTTGAGTGCATGAATAAGCGTTAAGATAATACGAGAACCAGTTGAACCTACAGGATGTCCTAAAGCACAAGCACCGCCATGAATATTTACTTTTTCTGGGTCAAGTTTAAACTCATCAATAGGACACATTGTTACCATAGCGAAAGCTTCATTAATTTCCCATAGATCAACTTCGGAAGCCTGCCAATCAGCTTTATCTAAAACTTTTTGAATTGCTCCAACAGGCGCAATTGTAAATTCTGAAGGATGTTGTGAATTTGAGGCATAAGCAATAATTTTCGCTAATGGTTTTAAACCTTTATTACTTGCAACATCGCTAGATGTGATGACAAGTGCTGAAGCACCATCCGAAATTGAGCTTGCATTAGCAGCTGTAATCGTACCATCTTTAGAAAATGCGGGACGTAAAGTTGGAATTTTATCTATATTGGCATTAAAAGGTTGTTCATCTTTATCGACAATGACATCACCTTTACGAGTAGAAACTGTTACAGGCACAATTTCATCAGCAAAATAACCTTCAGTAATTGCTGTTTGGGCACGTTTTAAAGAACGAATTGCAAAATCATCCATTTGTTCACGTGTATAGCCTTTTATATTTGCCATATCTTGAGCAAATGATCCCATAAGTCGACCTGTTTCAGCATCCTCAAGGCCATCAAAGAACATATGGTCTTTTAGTTCACCATGCCCCATACGATAACCACTACGTGCTTTAGGTAGGATATAAGGAGCATTTGTCATTGACTCCATACCACCTGCAATAATGATTTGAGCAGAACCCGCCTTAATACTATCAGCTGCTTGCATCACAGCTTTCATGCCTGAACCACATAACTTATTAATGGTGATAGCACCTGTTGAATCAGGTAATCCTGCTTTACGCATGGCTTGACGTGCTGGACCTTGTTTTAAACCCGCAGGTAAAACACAGCCCATAATGACTTCTTCTATATCGTTGGGGTGTAAATTAGATCGAGCAATTGCCTCTTTAATTGTGATTGCACCTAACTCGGGAGCAGTTACATTTGTTAAGCTTCCTTGAAAACCACCCATTGCAGTACGTGCACCATTCACAATGACGATATCGGCCATTTATATTTCTCCAATTTATTGTCTGTAATTTTTCCACCTTTTAGCAGTATATTGGAAATTGACAATCAATAAATAGAAAAAGATCTAATGCTTTAGACTGATAAGTCTAACAATTGTCTAGTGTTTCTGTTCGTACATGTCCCATCTTACTTAGAATAATTTTATGATAGATTGCATGAGTATGATTGCAGTAATAAAAACTGCCATTATATCCAATGGGTAAACCTAACTCTTGATTAAATATAATATTTGGTGAGTTGAGAGCTGCTTTCCATGAAAGTTGACCATATTTTAATTGAAGTGATTCTGTTTTTAGAACAACATCATGATGATCAATTTTGCGATTAGCATTTGAGTCGAGAAATGCTATAATCTTGTTATTCCAATTATTATTTTCACACTGTTCATAATTAGATGATGAGCAAATTACGATACGAGCATGACGAACAGAAGCTTCATTTTTAGCACTCTTGAGAAAGCCATTAAGGGTTCTTATTGTCTGAATTGCTTCTTGTTTAGCAAAAAAAATATGGAAATAGGGCACTGAAATGCTAGCTATTATTGCTAATATGGTTATTATGGCTAATGTTTCGACTAAACTAAAGCCTGAGTTTTTGTTATAAGGCATCATGAAAATATAGAAATAGCTTATCAGGAAAAATTTAAAAAATATTTTTTGCTTACAGGCTAATAAAAAATGTTAGTATTATTTCAATGTGAAGGATAAGCTATTTACTGTTAAAAAATTAGTTTTATTTACTCAATTACAACGGAAATTGTAAGTAATTTTGTCAATAATTTGCGTGATTAAAATTATCAAGCACTTGGAAAACTTTAAAAGTGTTTGTATGATTCACAGTAACTAGCTTAAAAGAACTGGGGTAAAGCCTATCTCAGGATAGAATTAATTTAGGCTTGGACTTGAACAATAATGTTATCTCTGGAGGATAAATCCATGAAAATGAGTCGTATTGCTTTAGCAATGCTCGTAGCTGCTCCATTAGCTGCTGCAAACGCTGGTGTAACTGTAACTCCGTTACTACTAGGTTATACTTTTCAAGACTCTTTAAAAGATTATAACAACAAGCACGCTGGCCAAACTGGTCAAGAATTAAAGCTTAAAGACGACGTATTTGTTGGTGCAGCACTTGGTGTTGAATTGACTCCATGGTTAGGTTTTGAAGCTGAATATAGCCAAGTTAAAGGTGATTTAGAAACTCGTGCTGCTGGTACTGGTGCTGATTTCCAAAAAAATGGTAAATACAAGCAAAGTAACATCGCAGGTAACTTCTATGTTACTTCTGATTTAATCACTAAAAACTACGATAGCAAAATCAAGCCTTATGTATTGTTAGGTGCTGGTCATGTTAAAGTTAAAGGTGAAGACGGCGCAGCTTTCAATAAAGAAGAAGGTACTTTAGCGAATGCTGGTCTTGGTGCTTTCTGGCGCTTAAACGACGCTTTATCTTTACGTACTGAAGCGCGTGCTACTTATAACGAAGCAGTTAAAAACTGGGATTACACAGCTTTAGCTGGTCTTAATGTAGTTCTTGGTGGTCACTTGAAACCTGCTGCTCCAGTAGTAGTAGTTGAGCCAGTTATTGTTGAAGAGCCAGTTATTGTTGAAGAGCCAGTTGTAGTAGCTCCAGTTGAAGTTGAAGATCTTCAAATGGAACTTCGTGTGTTCTTTGATACTAACAAATCAAACATCAAACCACAGTACCAACCAGAAATCGCTAAAGTTGCTGAGAAGTTAGTTGAATTCCCTAACGCAACTGCACGTATTGATGGTCACACAGATAACACTGGTCCATTAGCATTGAACGAACGTTTATCTTTAGCTCGTGCTAACTCTGTTAAGTCTGCTCTTGTTAATGAATACAACATCGATCCTGCTCGTTTAACTACGAAAGGTTTTGCTTGGTTCCAACCAATTGCTGACAACAACACTAAAGAAGGCCGTGCTATGAACCGTCGTGTATTCGCGACTATTTCTGGTAGCCGTGTTGTAGCTGAATAATTAAATAATTTTAATTATTTGCAAAAAAACGACCTTCTATAAGGTCGTTTTTTTTATTTATAAAATTGTGATACAATCGACAAAAATTATTATAGAGAAGATGTTCATATGATTAAAATAATAGGTCTAACAAGTATATTGGCATTGTCATTGGCAATGGTGGGTTGTACATCAGCAGTAAAAACTACCAATGTGGTTGATCAGAAAACTGCAAGTGTTATGTCCGCTTTACAAAATGGCGTATCTTTATATTTTGATACAGGTTCTAGCTATGTAGAGCCTAAATATGATTTTTACTTAAAGACAGCAGCACATATGTTAGCAGCGCAACCAAATTTAGTTATTGGATTAGAAGGTCATGCTGATAATGTTGGTCAAACTGGTGTGAATCATCGAATTTCAAATGAGCGTGCAGAAGCTGTGAAAAATAAGCTGGTGACGGAATATAATGTAAATTCAGATCAAATTATGACTATTGGTTTTGGTTCAGCAGAACCAATTAAAGATAATAGTACTGCTGAAGGGCGAGCTCAAAATCGTCGTGTAACCATTAAAATTTATTCAAAATAATAAAAAATATGTAAAAAAAAACAGCCGATTGGCTGTTTTTTTGTCTCACAATTTAAATTAATCTTGATCAATATTCATTGGTTTCACATCCATTTCTTGATATGAAATTAGTTTGGTTTTGTATTTAAACTTATAAACTAGCCAAATAACTAAGAATAAAAGAATACCGATATATGTAGAAACCACATCAAGCCAATTACCATCCAAAACAGCTTGATAATTTTGACCTAAAACAACGATCGCACAAAGCGTAAAAGCAAACCAAGGTGCAAATGGGAAAAACTTTGCTCGGTAGGCTAAATCACTAACTTGATAACCTTGAGCTAAATATCCTTTACGGAAACGGTAGTGAGAAATAGCAATGCCAAGCCAAACAATAAATCCACACATACCAGACATATTGAGAAGCCAGTTAAATACTTCTTTTTCACCAAAGAATGTAGTTAAGAAGCAAAGTGCAGCAATTGCAGTAGTTGCATATAGCGCATTCATTGGTACGCCACGAGGATCTAAGTGACCAAAGACTTTAGGAGCACTTCCTTTACGTGCCATATCAAATAGCATACGTGTCGAAGAGTACATTCCTGAATTACCAGCAGAAAGAATAGCAGTTAAAATGACAGCATTCATGATACTTGCTGCGAATGCAAAACCTGCTTTTTCATAAAGTAATGTAAATGGCGATAAGGCAATATTTTCAGTTTCTGCCGCTTGTAATAACAATGGATCATTATAAGCAATGAGTGTACCAATGATGAAAATACACACAATATAGAATAATAAGATACGCCAGAAAATTTGTTTAATTGCAACAGGAATTGTTTTCTTCGGATCTTTTGATTCGCCAGCCGCAACCCCAACCATTTCTGTACCTTGGAAAGAGAATCCGGCAATCATTGCAACACCAATTAATGCCGATAAACCACCTACGAAGGGGGCTTCACCAATGGTCCAATTACCAAATGTTGCAATGCCAGGTGTCATCATTGTTTTTACAATCATGGCAATACCAATAATAATAAAGACAATAATGGCGAGTACTTTAACTAAAGAGAAGAAGAATTCACTTTCACCAAAGCCTTTGACTGTAAGTGCATTTATGCCAAAAATAATGGCAAGGAATATAGCACTCCAATAGAAACCTGGAATATCTGGAAACCAAAATTTCATAATAAATTGAACTGCAACGAGTTCAAATGCAACGGTAATTGCCCAGTTGTACCAATAGTTCCAACCAAGTGCAAATCCAAAGCCTTTTTCTACATATTTGCTTCCATACGTGAAGAAAGCTCCCGACGTGGGATTATGCGTTGCCAATTCACCTAAGCTTGTCATTAAGAAATAAATCATTATTCCAATAAGACAGTAGGCAAGTAGCGCACCACCAGGTCCCGCATTTGCAATCGTGGCACCAGACGCAAGAAAAAGACCAGTACCGATTGAACCACCAATGGCGATCATATTCAAATGACGAGCACCAAGCTTACGCTTTAGGTGAGCTTGTTGAGTTTCGCTCATGGTGTTTCCTTATTTATATGATTAAACAGAGGCATAAAGCACCTTAAAACCATTTTGATCTGTTACAACCTTGCACTGACCAAAATTTTGTTCAATTAAAATTGGGTAGTTGAGGAAGCGATTTGCCACAATCCATAATTCACCTTTCGATTTCAGATGGCGCTTTGCTAATTTACAAAGACCTTCGCTCGCATCGTAATTTGTATGAATGCCTTGATGGAAAGGAGGATTACTCACAATAGCATCAAGCTCGGTTGGAGCATCACTAAAGTTTGCAACAGGGAGAATGTTAAACTGAGCAGGATCAATTCCATTATGTTCAAATGTAAGCCTTGTTGAATGTAATGCAAAAGCATCTACATCTAAAGCATAAACACAATTTTCGGGATTAAGTTTTGCTAAGTAGCAAGCAATAACACCAGCACCGCAACCAAAGTCCGCAATTTTACCTGATTTTACCTGTTGTAGGTATGGTAAAAGTACAGCAGTTCCAATATCAAGTTTTGCTTGGCTAAAAACTCCCGGTAATGCATAAATTTTAACTATTTGATCATTTATTTGTATTTCATAATTTTTAGTCCATTTCTCTAGCGAAGTTGCTTTTTTTATTATCCCTAAGCTCATTTGCCAAAATTGGCAATGACGAGCACTATCGAGTTTAATACACTTTCCAAACTCTTGTAATTGTTTCGCAGCACGTTCAACCCCACTTTTTTTCTCGCCAACGAGGAAAATTTGAGTATTTAATTGAAACTTACTTACAATACAATCAAGGATATAATTGAGAAGTTCTTTGGATTTTGGAACAAAGACAACAACTTGGTCAAAACTTTCTGTTGGTAATTCTGTACCAAAGTGAACTTTATAATTATTTTTTTCAAATGAAATAAAATCGGCATAATTCCAAGTCCAGATGTAACTATCTATGTCAGAACTTAAATTACTTATTAATTGGTCATTTGGGGCATTAATAAATAGCACTCGACCTTGAAGATGATCTTCTTGTCGTATGACGACTTCACTTCTGGGATCCATATTAAACTCACATGAAAAAACACTACTCAAGAAAATTGAGTAGTGTCTTAGTATAAATCAAATTACTTATTTGTTTCAGGCAGAACAATATTTAGAATTAATGCGGCAATACCACCTGTCGCTACACCAGAACTGAAAATATTACGGAATAATTCAGGAAGATGTTCTAAAATTTGAGGAACTTGTGCTACACCAAGACCTAATGCTAAAGAAATCGCAATAATTAGAAGTGCACGACGATCAAGATGAATACCAGATAAGATATTAATTCCTGACGCGGCTACAGCACCAAACATCACCATTACAGCACCACCAAGTACAGCTTGAGGAACAGCTTGAATTACACCAGCAACAGCAGGAAGTAGTCCTAGTATTACCAATAGAGCAGCAATCCAAATACCAACATAACGGCTAGCAACGCCTGTAAGTTGGATCACACCATTATTTTGTGCAAATACTGAACTTGGGAAAGTATTAAAAATACCTGCTAGGAATGAGTTTGCACCATTAACAAGTACACCACCTTTAATGCGTTGCATCCACGATGCACCATCTACAGGTTGGTTGGAAAGTTTAGATGTTGCAGTGATATCACCAATGGCTTCTAGTGAAGTTACTAAATAAATAAACGCCATTGGAATAAATAGACTCCAAGAAAAGTCTAAACCAAAATGCATAGGTGTTGGAATTTGTACAAGAGGAGTCTCTTGAAGACCTGAGAAATCTAAATGTCCCATAAAACCAGCAAGAATATAGCCAGCTACGAGCGCAATTAAAATTGCAGAACTTTTTACCCAAGTAATACGAACACGGTTAAGTAAAATAATTAAAGCTAAAACTGTACAAGACATAATAAGGTTATCGGCATTAGCAAAGGTTTTATCTCCCATTGCTTGATAACCACCGCCCATACTAATCAGACCTTCTTTAATTAAGGTCAAACCAATGAGTAAAACCACAATACCTGTAACTAATGGCGTAATTAATTTTTTTACCCAAGGTAGAATGCGAGAAACACCCATTTCAATAAATGAGCCAGCAATTACAACCCCAAAAATTGCTGCCATAACAGATTCAACAGGAGTTCCTGCTGCAACCATAGCAGAACCAATACCAATAATTGGACCAATAAAGTTAAAACTTGTTCCTTGAACAATGAGAAGCCCGGCACCAAAAGGTCCTACTTTTTTACATTGTAAAAAGGTTGCGATACCTGAAATGACCAATGACATGGACAAAATCATATTGGTATCTTCTTTAGATACACCTAATGCCAAACAAATGAGCAAGCCAGGCGTTACGATTGGAACGATAATGGCAAGAAGATGTTGAAAGGCGGCTAAAAAGGCGATAAAAGGAGAAGGGCGATCGTTAAGTCCATAGACAAGATCAAGTTGATCTTTCTGATTTGGAGATTGATTTAAATCTGACATGAATGACGCAAATTGTGGCTAGGTGGTGGTATTCTAATCTGATTAAATGATTTATAAAATGAAAAGCGTACAACTCGAATAAAAAAATCGATATTGTCAATAAACAGTCACTACTAAAAGTTAAGTTTTTTCTGTATAATTTGCCCTCAAATTTAAAGCGTATCGAATTATACATGTCAGATATTAAAACTCTCCGTAACATTGCCATTATTGCGCACGTCGATCATGGTAAAACGACTCTTGTAGACAAACTTTTACAGCAATCAGGTGCTCTTGGCGATCGCGCGGGCGAGATCGAACGTGTCATGGATTCAGGCGCTATTGAAAGTGAACGTGGTATTACCATTCTTGCAAAAAACACTGCAATTAAATGGTTAGACAAACGTACTGATACTGAATACCGTATTAACATCGTGGACACCCCGGGACACGCCGACTTCGGTGGTGAAGTTGAACGTGTAATGTCTATGGTTGACTGTGTACTGCTTCTTGTTGACTCTCAAGAAGGTCCAATGCCGCAAACTCGTTTCGTAACGCAAAAAGCGTTCGCACGTGGTTTGAAGCCAATCGTAATTATCAATAAAGTAGACAAGCCAAGTGCTCGTCCTGATTGGGTAATCGACCAAGTATTCGATTTATTTGATAATCTTGGTGGTACTGACGAACAGTTAGACTTCCCTGTGGTATATGCATCTGGTCTTCGTGGTGTAGCTGGTCCTTCTCCAGAAGAACTTGCTGAAGATATGACTCCATTGTTCCAAACAATCGTAGATATCGTTGAGCCACCAGCAGTTGACGTTGATGGTCCATTCCAAATGCAAGTGTCTTCACTTGACTATAACAGCTTCGTTGGTGTTATCGGTGTAGGCCGTATTCAACGTGGTTCTGTGAAGTTAAACACACCTGTAACTGTGATTGATAAAGACGGTAAAACACGTAACGGTCGTATCTTGAAAATCATGGGTTACCATGGCTTAGATCGCGTTGATGTTGAAAGTGCATCAGCTGGTGATATCGTTTGTGTAACTGGTATTGATGAACTTCATATTTCTGACACAATTTGTGATCCGAAAAATGTTGAAGCATTACCTGCACTTTCTGTAGACGAACCTACAGTATCTATGACATTCCAGGTAAACAACTCACCGTTTGCTGGTAAAGAAGGTAAATTTGTAACTTCACGTAACATCCGTGAACGTCTTGACCGCGAATTAATTCACAACGTAGCACTTCGTGTTGAAGACACTGATAGTCCAGACCGTTTCAAAGTATCTGGCCGTGGTGAACTTCATCTTTCAGTATTAATTGAAAACATGCGTCGTGAAGGCTTCGAGATGGGTGTATCTCGTCCGCAAGTAATCTTGAAAGAGATTGATGGCGTAATGCAAGAACCGTACGAAAACGTAACTTTTGACGTTGAAGAACAGCACCAAGGTTCTGTAATGGAGCAAATGGGGCATCGTAAAGGCGAAATGACTAATATGGAAGTTGACGGTAAAGGCCGTATCCGTATTGAAGCAACTGTTCCTTCACGTGGCTTAATCGGTTTCCGTTCAGAATTCCTTACAATGACTTCTGGTACTGGTATCATGACGTCTAGCTTCTCTCATTATGGTCCTATGAAACAAGGTACTGTTGCGAAGCGTCAAAACGGTGTGTTGATTTCTATGGTTCAAGGTACTTGCTTGGGCTATGCATTGTTCAGCTTACAAGACCGTGGTCGTCTATTTGCTAAACCACAGTTAGAAGTTTACGAAGGTATGATCGTAGGTATCAACTCTCGTTCAGACGATATGGTTGTTAACCCAACTAAAGCGAAACAATTAACAAACGTTCGTGCTTCTGGTACTGATGATGCATTAACATTAGTTCCACATCTTGAATACACGCTTGAACAAGCACTTGAATTCATTGAAGATGATGAATTGGTTGAAGTAACACCTAAATCAATCCGTATTCGTAAGCGTTGGTTGACTGAAAACGAACGTAAACGTAACAAATCTTAATTTTTAAATTAAGATGGGAAAAACCGTTAACTTAAAGTTAGCGGTTTTTTTGTATTATTTAGTTGAAAAGTATTTAGTAATAAAATTAAACCTAGTAAATTACTGGGTATTAATGTAGCACTTTTCTACGTTGGAATTTTCTACTATAAATACTGGAGAAAACATGAGTATTATTCAAGAATTTAAAGAGTTTGCTGTCAAAGGCAACGTCATGGATTTGGCCGTTGGTGTCATTATTGGTGGAGCATTTGGTAAAATTATTGATTCAGTCGTTGCTGATTTAATTATGCCTTTGGTTTCTTGGATACTTGGTGGAAAAGTTGATTATTCAAATTGGTTTGTTATTTTAGGCGATAATCCTGAAAATATAACAAATCTTGCAGCTGCAAAAGAAGCGGGTTTGAATGTCTTTGCTTATGGTAATTTTATTACGATTTTAATTAATTTTATTTTATTAGCTTGGGTTGTTTTTTGGTTAGTTAAAGTCATGAATAAATTACGTCGTGAAAAAGCAGTAGAG
This sequence comes from Acinetobacter equi, assembly GCF_001307195.1. Classification (NCBI taxonomy): domain Bacteria; kingdom Pseudomonadati; phylum Pseudomonadota; class Gammaproteobacteria; order Moraxellales; family Moraxellaceae; genus Acinetobacter; species Acinetobacter equi. Next base: position 1,572,383 of record NZ_CP012808.1, read on the forward strand.
CCAGCTGCACCTGCTCCAACGCCTGAGGATATTACTTTATTGCGTGAAATTCGTGATGAGTTGAAAAAGAAATAGAAATATATTAAGTTTTATAACGGTATAATATATGCCGTTATAAAGCTTATAATCAGAATTATTTGAATGAAAAAAATATTAAAATTTATATTTTTTATTTCTACTATTTTAATTGTAGATGCTTGTAGTTGGATTAATACGAAACCACTTGTTGATCAGCAATTTGTAAATGCATTAACTTTAGATTATGCACAAAAATTAGATAAATTCTGTCAAAAATATGATGGGAATGATCTTGGTTAAAGTATTTATTATCATCGTGATTTTTTAGAAACGAATATATTTTTAGGTTTAAAAGATCATAATTTTGAAATTTTAACTTTTAGAGATTTTAAAGATCCTACTTTAAAATACATGAATAATATTTATGAACAAGAAGGTATTTATACAAAAGAGGCGAATAAATTTATTTTTAAAGTCGAAAATCAAAAAAGAAAAACAGATGATAGAAGTAATATCTTTAATATACATGATGCAACTTTAATAAATATTAGAAACAATAAATACTTAATTACTAATTTAGATGCAGTAGCTCATTCTTTATCTTGGTCAAATCAACTTGGTGGTTTACCGGTCTATTTTGAAAAAATTTCATGTACATATAATGAACTGAAAAACTTAATAAATATTGAAGATATGAGCACATTGTCTTTCCAAGATTTACCTAGTATTTTAAAAGAGAAAGTTTTAGAAAGACCATTACATTTAAAAATTAATCATGTAGAAGATATCACTCAACAAATTAAAGGACATGATGATCCTGAAACGCCTATAGTACAAAATGTTAAACTGAATACCGATATATCTAAATTGTTTAAAGATCAGTCAATATGTTTTTTTCAACAATCTGGCGCACGATGGGATGGAGCAATTATAGAACCAAATGTTCCCAATACTATTGCTGAAGTTTATATTTATCAATTAGATGAAGGAGTTGAATATATTGCGATGAAAGAAGGCGATATGGCAACAACATCAGAGCTAGAATGTGAGGATGAACAAATAAAATTATTTGATAATTAGGTGTATTCTTCCTCTTTTTTGGGAGGAAGAATTTGCAGTGTTAGAAATCCATACGGAATTTAATTTCTAATAAATGCCATCCAAACTGACTTTTAATTGGGCCATGAAGTTCACGTTCTGCTAAAGTGAAAACTGCTTTATCAATAGGGGCAACAAGTTGTCCTTTTTTAATATCACCAAGTTCACCCCCTTTTTTAGCAGATGGACAAGTTGAATGCTGCTTTGCAATTTTAGCGAAATCAGCACCATCTTTAATTTTCTTTTTCAATTGTTCACAAAGATCTTTATCTTTAACTAAAATATGGCGGACGATAGCAGACTTCATACAGATGTTCCTTTTACAACTTTCTTGGACGTTGTTTTGACCTTTTTAAGGGGTTGGCATTCAGGGCAGAAGACAGATGCACGTTGTCCTAATTTTATATTTTCTAAAATTGTTTCGCAGTTCACACACATTTCGCCTACACGTCCATAAGCCAATAGTGTCTGTTGAAAATAACCATTTTCACCCATTGCATTACTAAAATCACGTAATGTCGATCCACCTAAATCAATCGCTTGCTTTAATATTCGTTTAATTTCGACCACTAATTTTTCAATTTGAATTGGATTTAAATCTTTTGCTGGTTGTGCAGGATGAATACCTAAATTGAATAAGCTTTCAGTAGCATAAATATTTCCAACACCAACAACGATATGATTATCCATAATTGCAACTTTAATAGCAGTATTTTTATTTTTTAATTTCTGCGCTAAATAGTCAGCATTAAAGTCATCACTTAATGGTTCAGGACCTAATGTGTCAATCAATTTATTGTGAGACAGTTCATCTAACCATAAAATACAACCAAAACGACGTGGATCATGGTAACGCAATTGTTGATCTTCAAATTGAATAATTAAATGATCATGTTTACGTAATTCTTCCGAGTTTGTACAAATACGAAAGCTTCCAGACATGCCTAGATGCCAAAGCATCGTATCATTTTCAAATTTAGCCAAAATATATTTTGAACGTCTAGAGAGACCAATAAGTTTTTGCCCGACTAATTTTTGAATGTCATTAGGAATGGGCCAACGTAAGCTGGCTTGTTTTACTTGAACATCAAGAACAGTTTCATTTAAAAGAGGGAGTAAACTCGTTTTTGTTGTTTCAACTTCAGGTAATTCTGGCATGAGGATAATCAATATGAAAGCAAGAATAGACACAATATCGGGTTGTTTATAAAGAATTACAAGATTTTTTGGTGAATATTTGACTATTTCACATATTTGGATAAATAATAGATTTTTATATTAATTAATAAATTATGGTTCAGTATTTTTTATTTTTAAGTGTGTGTTTTTAAGTTATTGATTTAAAGTAAAAAGTATTTAAAATTCTTTTGGGTCTATTTAAGTGTTAAATTTTTTTATAAATAAAAGTTTAGTATTTAATAAAGAAAAGAAAGATAAAAGTTATAAGAAATACTGTATTTTTTAGCAGGTAAATGTGAATAGTGTATCTAATTCACATCGCTCTCTATATTTTAGGTTCATGTGTTATGAATAAGTTTGCTTTAGCCTTTTTTCCAATATCATTTTTATTTTCTTCTGGCATGTTGTTTGCTCAAGATATTTTTGATCCTAAAGGGCAGTATATGCTTGGCGATTGGGATGGAAAAAGAAATGAATTAGCTCAGAAAGGAATTAAGTTTGAGGCAAATCTATTGGCAGATGCAGCATATTTAGCAGATGGTGGAAGAAATCCACATGCTGACCCAACTGTAGCAAGTCAATTATGGCTTGGCTCAGCATTTGACATGGAAAAGTTAGCAGGTTGGAACGGAGTAAATATTCGTTTTGTTATGACTGCTCGACAAGGACAAAGTACATCAATTCGAGATATTCAGGATGCAAACGCACCAGAATTAGCAAATGTTCAAGGTGCATATGGTCGAGGGAATCAAGATAGCCGTTTGACAGAGTTATCAATTGAAAAGAACTTTAAAGAACAAGGGATTAGTGTAAAAGTTGGTCGTTTAGGGCTTGGCATGGACTTTAATGTTATGGCCTGTGATTTTGTGAGTACTGCATTTTGTGCAGCACAAATGGGAAAATGGCAGGGTAATATTTGGATGAACACGCCTGTAGCACAATGGGCAGGACGCATAAAATATCAGATTAATCCTGAAATTTTTACACAAATAGGTGTGTATGAATTCAATCCAGACAATGGTAATGGTCAAGCAGAAGGTCAAGGCTGGAGCTTGGATATGGATAATGCTGATGGTGTGACAATTCCAGTAGAGGTCGTGTGGCAACCTAAGTCGTTTGTTAATGGTCTAGCAGGAAGCTATCGTTTAGGTGGTATGTACAATACTGCCGATGATCAAATTAACCAAAAAGATGTTGTGACAGGTAAAGTTAAAAATCGTACATTTGCAGGCTGGTTAGCCATAGAGCAGCAGCTATTATCAACAGGTGAAGGTAAGCGTGGTCTGCACAGTTTTGCAAACTTTACTTGGCATGATCGAGTAACGAATAAAATTGATAATTCACAACAGCTTGGGATCAAATATATTGGATTATTAGATCAACATCCAAATGATATTTTAGGTCTAGGCGTAAACCGCATTCATGTGAACAATAGACTTAATAATCCTAACTTAGATGCAAGCGCAGAATATAATATTGAATTAAATTATGCTTATAATGCAACACCATGGTTAATGTTACGTCCAAACATTCAATATGTGATTAATCCAGGTTCTTCAAATAATGTAGATAATGCATTTGTATTAGGGTTAAGCTCACGAATCATTTTCTAAGAATATTTGCAAATTTAGGAAGGTGGTAGGTTATGTCTATCACCTTTTTTTATGGATAAAAATTGATTAGATTCTAAAAATGATCAAATTATAAGAATATATAAATCATATTTTATATGAATATTATTAGTTATTTTGTGATACATATTAGGTCATAATAAATGTTAAATATCATTTTATGAGAACATTTATATTAATTGACTATTATTAAAGTGATATCTGAAGAGGACAAAATGGCATTATTATTTCAGCCAATTCAATTCGGAGAATTGAAGTTATCAAATAAGATTGTAATTGCACCAATGTGTCAATATTCTGCAAATGAAAAAGGCGAGCCTACATTTTGGCATGAACAACAATGGGCACAGTATGCTTTATCTGGAGCGGGATTGTGTATTGTTGAAGCAACAGCAGTTCAGCCAGAGGGGCGTATTAGTTATGCCGATTTAGGATTATGGAATAATCAGCAGGCTGAAAAAATAAAAGATATTTTATTAAAAGTTAAAAAAATATCACCGATGCCGATTGCAGTTCAACTTGCACATGCAGGACGAAAGGCATCTAGTAATTTACCATGGAAAGGTGGTCGCCAAATTTCAGCAAATGATGATTTAGGTTGGCAGACTGTATCGGCAAGCCATTTACCTTTTCATCCTGAAGATATGGTGCCAACAGCTTTAGATGAGAATGGGATTAGTCTGCTTATTCAAGATTTTACTCAAGCCGCGAAACGGGCGGTAAATGCTGGATTTGATCTTATTGAAATTCATGCTGCACATGGCTATTTACTGCATCAATTTTTATCCCCATTATCCAATCAAAGGACGGATGAGTATGGTGGAAATCTTGAAAATAGAATGCGTTTAACTCTAGACGTTTTTAAAGCAATAAAAGAAAGTGTACCTAAAAAGTATCCAATTGGTATTCGAATTTCTGCAACAGATTGGGTGGAAAATGGCTGGGATATTGAATCATCTAAAATTCTTGCTCAAAAATTAGAAGACTTAGGTGCTGCTTATATTCATGTTTCTACAGCAGGTTTACATATTGATCAATCTATTCAAATAAAAGAAAACTACCAAGTTCCATTTGCTGAAGAAATCAAAAAAACTGTTAAAATTCCTGTGATTGCTGTTGGAATGATTTCAGATGCAGATCAAGCTGAAGAAATTTTACAAAATCATCAGGCCGATGCAATTGGTATTGCTAGAGCGATCCTTTATAATCCTCATTGGCCTTGGCATGCTGCAGCAAAGCTAGGTGAAAAGATTCAAGTATCTCCCCAATATTTACGAAGTCAGCCTCATGGGCTAAAAGACTTGTTCATTTCTTTTTAAATTCTCTTAAGTGAAGGCATTGGGTTGTGGTGCAGCTTAATGCTTTTTAAAAGGACATAATCATTATGGTTTTGGCCGTTATTGTTCCAATATTTTTATTACTTATATTGGGATATTTATCTGTAAAATTATCTTTATTAAGTAATATTCAAATCGCTGCACTTGGTGCATTTGTGATTAAAATTGCACTACCCGCATTATTTTTACAATCATTGGCATCTAAAAACTTGTCGGAAATATGGTTTCCTGAGTATTTTGGGGTCTATACAACAATCACATTTAGTTTATATGCTTTAGCTTTTGCGGTGATGTATAACGTATTTAAAAATAATGCAGCAGAAACCTCTGTATTGGCCTTAGGAGCCTCAATGTCTAATACAGGACTGATAGGAACAGCCGTATTAACTTTGATTATGGGACAAAAAGCAATGATGTATACATCATTGATTATAATTATAGAAAGTGTTCTTCTTGTTCCATTTGTTTTAATTTTGGCTGAAATAAGTAATCAGAAGAATACGAATATTCTTAAAATTTTAAAAAATACATTTTTTACATTATTAAAAAATCCTCTATTTATGGGAGTGATTTTAGGAATTATCTTTGCTGTTTTTAAAGTCAATATTCCTGAATATTTAGATGATATATTGTTTTTATTAGGACAGACTGCTTCACCTTTGGCTTTATTTGCAATAGGTGGGGGGATTGTGGGTATGACTTTAAAATACTTAAATATTCAAACTTGTTATTTGGTATTTTCAAGCAATATTCTCATGCCAATTCTAGTGTTTTTAGGGCTGAATTATTTAACAGATGTCAGTAAAGAAATGGTGTATGCAGGAACGATTGTTGCTGCATTACCAATGCCAACGATATTTGTGATGCTCGGGCAGGTGTATGGGTTGAATCAAAAAACCCTAACACCTTTACTTCTGAGTACTATTATTGGATTTGTTGTTGTCAGTGGGCTCATAACACTGTGGTGGGCATAGTTTTTTAATTTTACCAAGACCCCGATCACCTCTACCATCTGATCGATCACCAGAGTCTCTTTGATTTAAAGGTGCGCTTGATGGTGAGTTGGAGCTAGAAGAAGAAGTATAATTTGAAGAACTATTTATGGATGATGATGTTGATTTTCTATTTTGTGCAAGAACATGACCATTGATTGATATTTCAATATATTTTAGATTTATCATTTTTAGAATTGGATTGAATCGAGAGGGAATAAACTCATTAAACCAAATTTTCATTTTAGGTAGATATAATTCATAAAATTGAGAAGCTAAGAAAAAAAGAGAAAAATCAATAATAATGAAAAATATTGGAGCAAATAAGAAATAGAGTGAAAATATGATAAGTGTATAACTATCCGAAATTACTCCACTTAATGATTTTTATATTTGGCTACATTTTTATACTGAAATTTTTAGAATGGTTTCTGCTATGTGTTCTATAAATTTTATTCTTTTTACAATCTAAAAGCCTCCAATAAGGAGGCTCTATTTTTGTTAAGATTGATCAGGAATTGCTACTTTAACTTTCACATTTGCTTCACGTGCAAGGAAGTAGTAAAAGCTTAAGCCAAGAGTAGCACCGATAAACCAGTTAAATGGTGCTAAATGTTGCAAAGAAGGTATAAGCGTTAAAACTAGTCCTACGATTACAGCTGGAATAAGTGCTGCAATAGCTTTAGGGTTGTAACCATTTTTATACCAATAAGCACCTGTATTTTTGTCATTAAATAAATCATCTATTTCAACTTTTTGTTTTTTAATTAAATAAAAGTCAGCAATTAGAATTCCAAATAATGGACCAATAAATGCAGCTAAAACATCTAAAGTATAGTGAATTAATTCTGGGGAGTTAAATAAATTCCAAGGTGTAATTAATACTGAGCCAATTGCTGCAATCATACCACCTGAGCGAAAGCTAAGTTTTTGTGGGAAGATGTTTGAAAAATCGAAACCAGCCGAAACGAAATTAGCAACAATGTTAATACCAATAGTTGCTGTAAGCACAGTTAATAGTCCTAAAACTACAGCAAATGTATTGTCAATCATGGCAACTGTTTCTAGTGGATCAGTCACTATTTTTCCGAATAAGCTATATGTACCAGAGACTGTGATAACCGTAATTAAAGAGAAGAATACAAAGTTAAATGGAAGTCCCCAAAAGTTCCCTTTTTTAACTTGTTTCATTGATTTTCCATAACGAGAAAAATCACCAAAATTTAACAGAGGTCCTGAAAAATATGAAACAACTAAAGCAATAGCAACGAGTGTTTGTGCAAATTGTTCTGATGCTGTTAAGGTTTTACCGCCTAAATTAAATGAAATATTTGACCAACCTACTTGAGAAATAAGCCAAGCAGCTAGCGCAAACATAACGACATAAACTAGAGGTCCAGCCCAGTCAATAAAAACCTTAATGGCATTCATTCCTTTCCAAAAGACCAATGCCTGTAAAATCCACATAATACCAAAGCAGATCCAACCTATTGCTGAAAGCCCTGCGAAACTAGATTCAGTAAGTGGGCTTAAACTAGGATAAAATTTTAATACAATGAGCATTAATGCATTTGATGCAAGCCATGTTTGAATGCCATACCAAGATACTGCAATTAAGCCACGAATAAGTGCAGGAATATTGGCACCATATACACCAAATGATTGTCGAGCAATAACAGCATAAGGAACACCTGATACTTGACTTGGCTTAGCAACTAAATTTGCGGCAATTTGAACAATCACGATACCCACAATGAGAGCAACAAACACCTGCCAGCTTGCAAGACCTAATGCAAATAAGCTAGCTGCTACAATATAGCCACCCATACTGTGTACATCTGACATCCAAAATGAAAAAATGTTATACCAAGACCAATCTTTCTTAGCTGGTGCTAAATCTTCATTAGTCAGCTTAGGGCTATAATTTTCTTTGTGCATGTTCATCCACTTTTATTTAATTTTGTGTGGAATGAGCAGAAAGTATGCCAACCTAAAAGAATATTTTAATAAGCATATGAAATATAAAATAAAAAATATTTATATTATGGTGCGAATTTTGCATGTAAATGCATTAAATGTGATCAAAAAATCACTTTTATCTAAAAAATCTTAAATAAAGAATAGCGTGAGTACAATGAGTGTAAGAATTCAGGTCATAAATCCAAATACATGTATCGAAATGACGCAAGCGATTGGCAAAGCTGCGGAAAAAGTAGCTTCACCAAATACTCAAATTACTGCAGTATCACCTCAGAACGGGGTTTCATCTATTGAAGGGCACTATGATGAAGCAATTTCAGCTATTGGTATTTTAGAATTAGTGAAGCAAGGAAAAGATAATCAGGTTGATGGTCATATTATTGCTTGTTTTGGAGATCCAGCTTTACATGCGGCTAGGGAAGTCGCAAGTGCACCAGTCATTGGAATTGCAGAAGCAGCCTTTCATATGGCGACATTAGTAGCAACAAAATTTTCAATTGTAACGACATTGTCTAGAACAAAAATTATTGCAGAACATTTGTTACAACAATATGGTTTTTCAGCACATTGTGCTCAAATTAGATGTATTGATTTGCCTGTACTTGCACTCGAAAATGATAAAGAAGTTGCATATATTAAACTACTGGAATGTTGCCGAATGGCAAAAGAACAAGATGGAATTGGTGTCATTGTTCTTGGTTGTGGTGGTATGGCAGAGATGGCAGAACAGGTTAGTGATGAATTAGGAATTCCTGTTATTGATGGAGTGAGAGCAGCTGTAAAACTTATAGAAGGTTTACACGGAATGGGGTTAAAAACGAGTAAATGGGGGGATTATAATTACCCTATTGAAAAATAAATAATTGAGATAGGATAATGAATTTCATTCAATGATAGTTATAAATTCTATTTGTTTTAAATAGAGAATAGGGCTTTTTATTTAAAACCCTATTCAAGTTTATATTACGATTGCGGTCTAGCAACATCACCATTTAAATGTTCAGGTAAATTTAGGACTACTAGTTGTAATTCAGTAATAGCTTCTGGTTTAGCGACTACAAGTGCTTTATATCCACCATGAATAGAAATACTGTTTACAACTTCTACATCTTTACTTAATCGGGTAGCAGAATTTGGTGCATCTCCACTTCCTTGAACTAGATGTAACCAATGTTTTGGCTTTGCTTTAAACCAAAGACGAGCCACAATTTCTTGCCCTAAATAGCAGCCTTTGTCGTAATGAACACCTTCACGCTGGTGTAATCGTAATTCTTGTGGTTGAAATTCTTGTGAAGTTGCTGTTTCAATCCAAGCTTGACCTTGTTCAATTGCTTGTAATTTCCAAGATTGAATATCAGTTTCACTAGTAGAGAAGGTTGTATAAAGACCTTCAATTGTTGGATAAACTACACCTGCATCCTCAAGTTTCATTTTTGAGAAAGCGCCAAATTTTTTAATATGTTTTGCTAGTTCTTCTGCTTGGTCTGATGTTGTAATTAGCTCAAAATTTTCAGCATTGATTTTTTTAATCCATAAACCAAATTGTAAGCGACCTTTTAAATTACAAATACCTGTATAACGAGTTTCGCCTTCCGCCAATTTTTCTACATTTAATGTCACTTGACCCTGTAGAAATTTTTGTGCGTCTACACCGTTTAATGTAAATGAAGAGAATGCTAGATTATTCATATTAAGAACCCAAGATATATAGAGCCATTGTAAAACTCTTCTTAGAAATGAACAATCGAGCAAATTATAAAATCGTATATTAGAAGCGTAATTTTAAAATGGATAAATCTCTAGATTATTGAATGACTGATGATAAAGTATAGTTTGCTTGAGCTATAGGATTTAATTGATCATCCATTTCATAAAAAGTGACTAAATATTGACTATTTTGCCAACCCTCAGCAGGAACAGCACTTACCCAATTTTGCTGTGAATTTTCTTGTATATATTTAGGCGTAAATAGGACAACATCTTGAGTATCTAGATTTATCCATTTAACAAAAATTTGAGTGTTGGGTGGGGAACTTCCAAAAGTATTTAAATGAGCATATATAAATTGTTGTGCATGAATATTATTAAGAGGTTGATGATCCATTTGTAACGATGCTGATGTTGAAAACACGATTTCTCCTGAAAGCTTTTTGGAGGAGGTTTTATTCTGATTTAATTCTTCAATTAATCGTTTAGAAAATTGTTTTTTATCTTTTATATATTGTAAATCTTGTTCTGGAAATGCACGTTTTAAATAGTTTTCGAGCTGATCAGAGGGAACATCTTGAAGTAATGTTAAGAGTTTTTCTTGATTTATTTTACTTAACGAAATATTAGGAGTTTCGGAGTTCACTAATGGAATATTAAAGTTTTCAGAAATTTGATTCGTTTGTTTTTCTGAAGTTTGTTGTTCTAAGTGAGATGAATATGTCTGATTTTCATAAGTCGATTTAAGATTTGAAATAACATATCCAACAATAAACGCAATTAAAGCAATAAAAATAGGAAATATTTTTGACATAGGCTGAATAAATATAATCAAAAAATAAAATTATTCATCCTTTATTATGAGTTGAAATAAAGGATGAATCATAATAATGAGAGCGGTTTAATTATTTTAAACACAGTTTAGTTTTTTATTATTTATTGTAAGTGAATTACCTGTAAAGGTACTTCCTTTAGAGCTTACATCAGTCGCTGTATGATCAGTTCCTGAAAGTATTTTAATTGTATTACCTTGGCAAATTGCTGTTTGATTTGATGTGCCTGATGTATAGATACAACCTGCTGTACTGATAGAAACATTATTGTCAACATCAGTGCATTGAGCTGTAATTTTTGTTGCTTGAACTGGAGTAGGAGTGTTTGTTTCAGTATTTCCTGTTCCGTTATTGCTTGAGTTAGATGAACCTGATGAGTTAGATGAACCACCACAAGCAGTAAGCATAATAGTGAGTACCATTAGACCAAGTAATTGAGTTTTTTTAGTCATTGTTTTTCTCTTATTGAACCGAAGTTATTATTTTGGGATATATATTTTGGTTTTAGATTAACCGATTATTTTTGTAAATAAAATATCTTTTTTTAAAAAATATGAAAAACAAATCATTATTTTTTTCTTTCAAATTAAAATAATACAGAAAAAAATACATATTTCACCTTTCATGAGGCTGTATTTAATACTTAAGTCTGAAGTGAAAACAATCTATTTGGGAAATGGTATTTTTGCAGTGTAGTATCGAAACCGTAAATAAGGTATGCATGAAATAAGTTAAATAAAAAGTATCGATCACAGGCAGGAAAGCTATGAATAACAACTATCGTAAACCGCTGCAAAATACCCAGCTAGAGTATTATGATGCTCGAAATGCAATCAATGATATTCAGCAAGATGCTTATGAAAAACTTCCTTTTACTTCTAAAGTATTGGCAGAACAATTGGTACGTCGTTGTGATCCAAAAATCTTAGAACAATCACTTAAAGAGCTAATTTATAGAAAACAGGATCATGATTTTCCATGGTACCCAGCTAGGGTTATTTGTCATGATATTTTGGGGCAGACAGCATTAGTTGATTTAGCTGGTTTACGAGATGCAATTGCAGATCAAGGTGGAGATCCTGCAAAAGTTAATCCTGTTGTTCCGACGCAGCTTATTGTTGACCATTCATTGGCAGTTGAATATGGTGGTTTCGATCCTGAAGCTTTTGAAAAAAATCGTGCAGTAGAAGATCGCCGTAATGAAGACCGCTTTCATTTTATTGAATGGACTAAAACAGCTTTTGAAAATGTTGATGTTATTCCTGCGGGGAATGGCATTATGCATCAAATTAATTTAGAAAAAATGTCACCTGTGGTGCAAAACAGAGATGGTATTGCATTTCCTGATACTTGTGTTGGAACCGATTCACATACTCCACATACTGATGCTTTAGGTGTGATTTCTATTGGTGTTGGTGGTCTTGAAGCTGAAAATGTCATGCTTGGTCGTGCATCGTGGATGAGATTACCTGACATTATTGGTGTAGAACTTATTGGGCAACGTCAAGCAGGCATTACTGCAACAGATATTGTTTTAGCATTAACTGAATTTTTACGTAAGGAGCGTGTTGTTGGTGCATATCTTGAGTTTTTTGGTGAAGGTGCAGACAGTATGTCTATTGGGGACCGTGCCACAATTTCTAATATGACACCAGAGTATGGTGCAACGGCTGCAATGTTCTATATTGATCAAAATACAATTGATTATTTAACTTTAACAGGTCGTGAACCTGAGCAAGTCAGACTTGTAGAAACTTATGCAAAAACCATTGGGCTATGGGCTTCAGATATGAAGCAAGCAGAATATCCAAGAGTGTTATGTTTTGATTTATCAACTGTAACACGTAATATTGCAGGTCCATCGAATCCACATGCACGTGTCTCTACATCTGATTTAAAAGAAAAAGGTATCGCAGGTATTGTAGATAATCGTGATGATGGTTTAATGCCTGATGGTGCAATCATTATTGCAGCAATTACATCATGTACAAATACATCTAATCCAAGAAATACGGTTGCAGCAGGATTACTTGCACGTAAAGCCAATGAGTTAGGGTTAACACGTAAGCCTTGGGTAAAATCTTCATTTGCACCTGGTTCCAAAGCAGCAGCTTTATATCTAGAAGAAGCGGGTGTGTTAAAAGATTTAGAACAACTTGGTTTTGGTATTGTGGCTTATGCATGTACAACATGTAATGGAATGTCTGGGGCATTAGATCCAAAAATTCAGCAAGAGATTATTGACCGTGATTTATATGCAACAGCAGTACTTTCGGGTAATCGCAACTTTGATGGACGAATTCATCCTTATGCGAAACAAGCATTTTTAGCTTCGCCTCCATTGGTTGTCGCATATGCACTTGCGGGTACAATTCGAGTCGATATTGAAAAAGATGTACTTGGTCATGACAAAAATGGACATCCAATTTACTTAAAAGATATTTGGCCATCTGATGCCGAAATTGATGCTTTGGTAAAAACATCGGTTAAACCTGAGCAATTCCGACAAGTGTATATTCCAATGTTTGATTTGGGACAAACTGAAAAATCTGAAAGCCCTTTATATGATTGGCGCCCAAAAAGTACATATATTCGTCGTCCTCCATATTGGGAGGGTGCTTTAGCAGCACCAAGAACTTTGGCGAATATGCGTCCGCTCGCAATTTTGGGCGATAACATTACAACCGATCATTTATCTCCATCAAATGCGATTGTGTTGGATTCGGCAGCAGGTGAGTATTTGGCGAAAATGGGCTTGCCTGAAGAAGATTTCAACTCGTATGCAACACACCGAGGTGACCATTTAACGGCACAACGTGCGACTTTGGCGAACCCAAAATTGTTTAATGAAATGGTGGTTCGTTCTGATGGCACAATTAAGCAAGGTTCAAAAGCGCGTGTTGAGCCTGAGGGTGAAGTGATGCGCATGTGGGAAGCCATTGAAACCTACATGAATCGTAAACAGCCATTAATTGTGATTGCTGGGAAAGATTACGGTCAGGGTTCAAGTCGTGATTGGGCTGCTAAAGGTGTACGTTTAGCAGGTGTGGAAGCGATTGTTGCTGAAGGATTTGAGCGTATTCATCGAACGAACTTAGTTGGAATGGGCGTGTTACCACTTGAGTTTAAGGTCGGAGTTGACCGCAAAACATTAAAACTTGATGGTACAGAGTTATATAGTGTGATTGGAAATATTGCACCACGTTCGACTTTAACTTTGGTGATTGAACGTTCTACTGATGATGGAAAAAATCAAGTTATTGAAGTTCCTGTGACCTGTCGTTTGGATACCGAAGAAGAAGTTTCTGTGTATGAAGCGGGTGGGGTGTTGCAACGCTTTGCGCAGGATTTTTTAGAAGGGGATATGGCTTAGAGTTTAAGTTAAAATAGTATTGATAATGTGTGAAAAATACCCTACTTTTGAGTGGGGTTCTTTACAAAAATATAGGGGAAGCTATGTCTTGTGATTTAGCATTAACAAAAAATATGCAGTTTTACAAAATAAAGAGTTCACTGGACGATAATCTCCTTTCCGAAGTATTGGATCAAGCAGTGTCAAATAAAGAACTGGGGGCAGATTTTATACTGGATATTTATCGAGATATTAGATCTATTAATAATTTAGAGTATAAAGTTACTATAAAAGTTTTTCCTACTGAAAGGCGAGTGTACTTTCTTAAAGATATTGATTTAAAAGACAGAATATTTGCTTATGTTGTGTTAATTGAGCTAAAAAATTACTTAATTGTAATGAGCAAAAGCTGTGCAAATTTTTCACAAATATTAAATAAAAATTTTGATCTAGTTTTAACTCAAGAACTGAGTAAGCTATTTGGTAAAAATGTTGAATTTCAAAAGTTATCCCTTAGAAATATGACAATATCTGATAAAGCTATCCGTAACCGATCTTATGAAGCAGTTAATTTAAAAGGGACATTGTCGACTCACGCAGCTGGTCGTTCAATCCCTTCACATATAAAAGTAAGAGATGGGAGTCATTTAAAATCTATATCCAGCACAGGTAGAGTAGTAGAGTCTTCATCAAGACAGTCTCTCGAGGAAATGGTTACATGGATGCATGAACAAATTAAACTTTTAGAAACAGCTAGTTCAAATGAATTTTTAAATCTATTTGCTAGAAAAGTTTAATTATCAGATGTACTGAAAGTTACAAAGCCTGCTGCACTACTTATTGATGTTCCCTTTATTGAAGATGAATTATTGAGTGAAAATATTAAAATAAAATGGCAAACTTCTAAAAGAATCAAAGGTAATAGAAAGAACAAAATAATTGAGAAATATATAAAAGAGAATACAAAAAACCTTTTGCTAGATGAACTTAGAAAAGTATATGAAATTGATGAAAAGCATATTATTCGGGGAGCAAAAAAAATATCAAAGATAAAAATTAACTCTAAAAGTTTGTCAATTTCAACTAAAGCTTTTGCAAAATTTAAAATTGAAGAAAATAATAAAACAATAAGTTTAATGAAATATATAAATAATAAGGGCTTATACAGCATTACCTTTGATAATCCTAAGTATATGTATTTTATGAATAATTGTTTTGAGGATAGGTCTGGGATTTCAGAGATCGAGAGTATTCTTGAAATGTTTGAACCACAAAGTGGAATTGAAACAGTTATATCGGAAAAAGGATCGTTTATTAATACACAAACAACTTTTAATTCTAATTCTATGTTTGGTTTTGTTGAAAGTATTTGTGTTAATGAGGACTACATTTTTTGTGATGATTTAGGTGATGAATGGGCGGATCATATAACATTAAATTTAAAGGATTCTAGTATTAGTTTTATTCACTCTAAACATGGAGAGGAATCAACATCCGCTAGTAACTTACATGATGTAGTCGGTCAAGGTATAAAAAATTTAGGAAATATGTTCTTTTCAAAAGATCAAATTGATCAAAAAGTTAAAACATCTTTATGTAAACAATATAAGAGTGGGAATGGGGTTCAAACTCAAATAGAGCGAATTAGGAAAACCACACCGAATTTAAGTTCGGATATAGATTCTTTATTAAGAAATCATAGGTTATATAGGAAATGTATTTTAAGTTGCAGCTTTATTTCTAAGTCTAAAATAGAGGCTGAATTTAATGATATTAAGCAAGAAAAAAAGGTTAGAGGTCATATAATTCAATTATTGTGGATACTATCGTCTTTCGCTCACGCAGCTAAAGAAGCCAATGTTATTCCGATAATATATTGCGCAGCATAAGGTGTTAGCATTAGAAGTAGTTTGAAATAGCGACTACTGAACTAGGGCAGTTTTATATCCTTCGCTTTTCTGCCATCATCATTAGACTAAATGGCTAATTGAAAATCATACAAATCAGATTATACTATTTTTACCATTTCTAAAACACAAGGAGAACAAAAATGGTAACTGCTGGCGAACAACCCGGAACAGGCTTCTATTTTTGTGTTAAATGCGGACACCGCACCTACTTAGAAATTGGTACAGACCGTTTACCACCGTGTACCAAATGTCTTGGCACCCAATATAACGATAAGGTTGCTTAAGCTACACGAAAAAAACAGAAGATCTCTGTTTTAAACAAAAACCCCATTACCCAATGGGGTTTTTAGTATAAAAATGATGAAAAAAAATTAATATCATGCTTTTTAGAAATGTTTAATTTGTTATCAGTAATAAAATAAAATCTAAGTATAGGAATATAAAGCTAAATGAAATTGTGTTTAATAATTTTTTCTATAATAGTGCTTAGTTTTAGTTCTATCACATTGGCTCATGGGCTTAGCCCTCAAGAAATTCAATTACAGCAAGATAAAAAGAAATACAAAGCTTATATTCCTAAAAACTATGTGCTTTTTGAAGCAATTCAAGGTGATTTAAATAAAGATGGTTTGGATGATCTCGTACTCATTATTAAAGCAACAGATCCTCAAGCATGGGTATATGATGAATATAAAGGAAAATTAGATCGTAATCGTAGAGGCATTATTATTTTGTTACGTGAAAATAGTGGTTATAAAAAAATAGTGCAAAATTTATCTGCTTTTAGTTCTGAAAATGAAGATGGCGGTGTTTATTTTGCACCTGAGTTCACTATAGAGATTAAAAATAATCGATTAAATATATTTTATGGGCATGGGCGTTATGGTTGGTGGGAATATCGCTTTAGATTGGAAAAGAATGATTTTCGCTTAATTGGATATGAAAGTTCAGATAATCATGGACCTTATATAGATAAACAGGTCAGTATTAATTTTTTAACGAATAAAAAGTTAATACGTAACAATATAAATTTAGATGATAGAGATAAACCAGAATACTTTAAAGAACGTTGGGTGGATGTTAATTTCCCTTCAATTTTTCTTTCAGAAATTAAACAGTTTGATGAATTGTATTTTGATGAGTAGCTGTAAGATTTTGAAAAAAATAATTTAAATATTTACTTATGAGATTTTTATCATAATTTATTAAACTTAAATAAAATGAATCGGTTGCTTTTTTAAATTGGATTCAGTTTATTTATTTGGCTTAAAAATTGCTTATTTCTTATTATAAAATATTTAAATAAGGCAATTATTATGGAATTATCTGGAAAGGTTGTAGCTGAAAAAGAGCATCAAGAAACTCTAGCTAAGAGTGTACATTTAATGGCCGCTTGGCCATTTTTGCTTATTTTTATTGGTGGTGTAATAGGTGGAATATTAGCCTTAATTGCTTATTTGATTAATTTGCAAATTTATAAATCACACTTGTCCAAACTTAATAAAATTTTAGCTAATTTATTGTGTGGAATGTCTGCTATAAGTTTATGGTGGTTTATTGGGACATGGGTGCAAAACTACCTATAGATATGTATCTATACAAAGATAATAATTCTTATTTTATAGTCTATTTTTGATGAAAAGTTATAGATAAAAACAAAATATGAAATAATTTTTCATTAAATTAGATTTATTTGATAATTTTTTTTATAAAAATAAAAAAAATAGAGATCTTAGGAAATTAATTTCAACACTATTTTTCTATTATATATCTCAAGGGTGTGACGGGAATCGGAAAGAGTAGCATGCTGTGAGTGGCGCAAAATGCGAGTGCAGTACTTACCCAAAAGGTCTCGATTCGGCTTAGGACGCTATAGATCAAAAGTTTATAGGCTATAAGATCATGACTTACAAAGCATGATAGTTGAAGTAAACAACATTGAAGTTTTTCCCAACATCCTAAAAAATTCTTCAACTTCAATAAAAAAGATAAAATAAGAATTAAATTTTAATTCAATTTGACACAACATCACCCAATTGATATTTTCCCATTTTTCCTACCAATGCTGTAAGTTTCATGCCTTTAGATGACAATTTTGTTTATATGCCACCTCAAGAACCATTAGTTATTGTTTATGAGGATGATGATTTAGTTGTCATTGAAAAACCAGCAGGATTATTGTCTGTTCCAGGGCGTTTACCAGAACACCATGATAGTGCTTATTTACGTGTTTTAGAAAAATATCCATCTGCAAAAATTACCCACCGTTTAGATATGGCAACGTCAGGCATTTTAATGTTTGCTAAGCATCGTAATGCAGAAGTTGCAGTAAGTAAAATGTTTCAGGCACGTACGGTCACTAAAAATTACATTGCGTTGGTACAAGGAAAGTTAGAAGGTGTGGGTGAAGTTGATGTGCCTTTAATCACAGATTGGGAAAATCGACCAAGACAAATGGTTCATTATGAGTTAGGGAAACCAGCAAGAACACTATATCGAGCTTTAGATTATGATACTGCTTTAGATATTACACGTGTCTTACTTACACCAATTACAGGACGATCGCATCAATTACGTGTACATATGATGCATATTGGTCATCCAATTACGGGTGATAAAATTTATCATCCAGAACCTAAAAAAAGTTTACTGAATAGAATGGCATTACATGCAAGTTATTTAGCATTTCAGCATCCTTTAAGTGGTATAAATGTTGAAATCAAAGGAAATGTTCCATTTTGATGAAAGAATGTTGATAGGTCATTTTTATTTTTATATAAAGCTTATATGCGATGTCATATTTTATTGCATTTTAGCTTTGTGCTTTTTAGTAATTTTTACCAAAATGATAACGTTTTAGGCTAATCTAAGATAAGTAAAATGGAATCTAAAATAAGGAAAACCAATGGCTCGTGATTATCAACAATTTCCAGATGATGACAATGGTAATGTACTTTGGCAAATGTATGAAGATGGAGATGATTTAACAGAAGCACATGAAATTGAATTTTCCCTTGCTTTTCAAAGTCAAGAAAATGCGGAAGCTTGTGCATTATCCTTATTGAAAGAAGAGCAAAAAATCACCCTTTTTCAAGATGAGGACACCAATGAATGGTTTATTACCATTTATGTTTATATGGAACCTGATTATTCCGATATTGTCGATTTAGAAGATTGGTTTACTAAAATTGCAACACAATATCATGGTGAATATGATGGATGGGGGTGTATGGCATATGTATATGATGATGATTTAGATGAGGATACTCAGCCCATTTAATCTCATATTTAAGTTGAATCATGATTTAACTTATTCTGATTACAAAAGACCTATCATTTATAGGTCTTTTCTTTAAATTTACAATTAATGTTATAGTTCAATCTTTAATTTTCTATTTTGCCTTTTTTGAGGTTTTTTATGTCTTTACCAAATTGTCCAAAATGCCAATCAGAATATACATACGAAGATGGTGAATTATTGATTTGTCCAGAATGCTCTTATGAATGGAAAGAGGGAGAAGTTTCAGAACAAGATGTTGAAACGATTATTAAAGATACAAATGGTAATGTTTTAGTTGATGGTGATACTGTTACAGTAATCAAAGACTTAAAAGTGAAAGGTTCTTCATCTGTAGTAAAAGTGGGGACAAAAGTTAAAAATATTCGTTTATTAACAGATTCTGCTGATGGACATGATATCGATTGTAAAATTGATGGCTTTGGTGCAATGAAATTAAAGTCTGAATATGTCAAAAAAGTATAAAAATTTAACATGATTTTTAAATTTAAGCTTTGAATAAGGGGGCAGGTTATAGTTATTTAAAGTTATAGCCTGTTTGCCTACATTTTAATAAGATCGAGCTATTTAAGCTTACTGCAAAACCTGTCATATGGTATAACAAAGAAAAATTAAGGAATTTGTTATGCCTCATATCCATGTTGAATATTCAGATAATATTGAAAATTTTGAAGCAAAACCTTTACTCACTGCACTTAATCAATGTTTAGTTGTCGGAGAATATGCAACTGCTGTTGATATAAAAAGTAGAGCAATGTGCCAAAAGGATTATGTTATTGGTATTAATGAACAAAGCCAAGGCTATGTTCATGTTAAAATTTCTTTATTAACTGGACGCTCACTAGAAATTCGACAAGCAATTTCGGAAAAAGCTTTAGGTGTTTTAATTGAATATTTACCTAAGCAATCGAAAGTTGAAATTCAAGCATGTATTGAAATTATAGAAATGCCAAAAGAAACATATAGTAAAAAAATTATACAAGTGTATTAATTTTATCTTGATAAAGGAGTATATATCTTTATATTTCTTTATCAATTTAATTAATATTTATATTATAATGTTAAATATTCGATGTATTTATTTAGTAAAAAATAATTTAACATATCTAAATATTAGCAAAAATTAATTTTGGTTTGATACAAGATTTAACCGAACGCATAATTTTTTCCCATAAAATAAAGTTCGAGCATGCGAAGACATGTCTTTATTTTTAATTATTTTAGATGTTAATTTATGAAAAAGTTTATAACGGTCATTATTTTATTATTTAGTATTGTTTTAATATCTTGGATTGGTTCTGCTTACTGGTCTTTATATCAAATTATGCAGGCAGTTGAGAATAATCAGCCTGAAAAATTGCATAAATATATTAATTTTCCTCGAGTTCAACAAAGTTTAACTTTACAAATTGAAGAAAAATTTGTTGAAGCAATGGGGTTTGATAATGTAAGCAATCGTTATACAGTGTTAGGTAAAAAAATTAATTCTCTAATTTCTCATCAGCTTGTAGAAAATTTAGTCACACCTGAATCCATTTGCTCTTTAATGCAAGGGAATTTGTTACACGATAGTTACCTAAAGGAGCTAAATTATCTCATAGAATCTCATAATTCGATAAATCTACTAAATGGTAAAAAAAATACTAACTTAGATAAGCAGATTGTCACAAATACGGATAAAAAAATATTAAAGATTAGTATCTTAGCATGGAATAAGTTTATTGTTTATTTTGACTTAAAAAATAAATATACAACAAAAGTGACTTTACAGCCATTTGATTGGACCTGGAAAGTTGTTGATATATCAATACCTATCATCAAATATTAGCTTACAAAACAAAGTGTGAATTGATTCACACAAATATGTTATTGTAATGTATATTTATTGTTTCAGTTGGGTGATTGATCAATGTTGACTAGTTCCCGCTGAAAGTTACAAATTTTATGAATTAAATCTGGGAATGACTATGTCAGTCGTATTTGTTGGTGATGAGCATTTAGCACAGGAAGTACTGTTTAAAATCAAGCAATGGGATGATGCTATTGCAAAGTTAGATTTACATGCGATTACCGATATATGTGAGCAAGATATGAAAGTATTTGATGTTAGCTCACAAATTGAGGGTGTAGTGGAGTTTAAGTGTTTGTGGGAGCGCTATAACCCATTTTTTGTAGAAAATATCAAAGTATATAGAAAAGAAGTACAAATATTTGCTCAATCTAATTTAGCATTTATGCATTGTTATTCTAAAATTGACCATAAAGAGCCTGATAAAATTTTAAACTTACCATGGTGCAGGACAACATTATGTTTCCAAAAAAATAAAGGACAGTGGAAAATAGCACATCAACATATTTCAATGCCGAAAAGTATAGAATAATATTAAAAATAATTTAAATGATATAATAAATACAGTATAACTTGAGTAAGCAATATGACTTTTCATGATTTATATAGATTAAGTTCGCATGCTGTAATTTTGAATGAAAATAATCAGGTATTATTATTAAAAGCAACTTATTCAGATTTGGCTTGGGGTTTACCTGGAGGCGCTTTGGATTTAGGTGAAACTATACATCAGGCATTAATAAGAGAATGTTTAGAAGAATTGGGTTCTAATATTAAAATAGAATATTTATCTGGTGTGTATTTTCATTCTTCTGTTAATTCACATGCTTTTATTTTTAAATGTTATCTTGAGAGTTCGATCATTCAGTTGAGTGACGAACATTCTGAATTTAAATGGTTCAATTTAAGTGAGCTGAGTGAAATTCAAAAAATTAGGGTTCAAGATTGTCTTTACTATAATGGTGAAGTTAAAAGTCGAAGTTTTTAATTAAATAATGGATAAAAAGCTCACTTGTAGTGAGCTTTAATGTTCAAAATTTTAAGCTACTTGAACAGGGATACAGTTTGCTGTGTGGTTTACAGTGTTATCCGGATTTGCATATACTAAGCGAGGTTTATGTACATCAGCTTCAGCTTCTGTGAAATCACCAAATGTTGCAATAATCATTAAATCGCCAACATCTGCTTGAAGAGCTGCACCACCATTAACAGAGATAATGCCAGAGTTTTCTTCACCGCGAATAGCATAGGTTGTGAAACGTTTACCGTTAGTCACATTCCACATATGTATTTCTTCGTATTCACGAATACCAGCTAAATCTAATAAAACGCCATCAATTGCACATGAGCCTTCATAGTGAAGTTCTGCTTGTGTTACAACACAACGGTGAATTTTTGCTTTGAGTAAACGAGATAGCATGGTTTTGCGTCTCCTTAGTTGACCTAAGATATTTTATCTTGTGTTAAATCAATTGCTTCTTTTAATTTGAATTTAGAAGAATTGCATTTTGATCTGTAAGTTAGAGGATAGCAAGTATAAATATTGACTATTCAAACTACATGATCAGTTTGGTTTATATGCATTAATTTGATTCATGGCTTGTTGAATATCACCATTTACCAAAAGTTTAATGCGAGATAATGCATGATGAATTGCCTCATCCATTAAATTTTGTTCATTACTTGGTGCTTTACTAAGTACATGACCAGATACGCGTTCTTTAGAGCCTGGATGACCAATACCTATACGTAAACGATGGAAATTAGGTCCAGTATGTGGAACGATATCTCGTAAACCGTTATGCCCACCATGACCACCACCTGTTTTTAGGCGAATGATACCAGGGTTCATATCAAGTTCATCATGAGCAATGAGTATTGCTTCAGGAGGGATATTATAGAATTTTGCGAAAGGGACAACACTTTTTCCGACTAGGTTCATAAATGTTGTTGGCAATAGTAGACGAATGTCTTGACCTTCAATATTACCACGACCACTAATTCCATTGAATTTAGGGTCAGCTTTGAGGGATATGCCATATTGTTCTGCAAGGCGTTCTACAAACCAAAAGCCTGCATTATGGCGAGTTTGGGCATACTCTTTACCAGGGTTGCCCAAACCTACAATCAGTGAAATATTTGACACTAATTTACACCAATAAACACTTATGCGCGTTTGAAGTCAGCGTGCATAGGTGTGTTTTTAGATGGGTGACGTTGTAAAGCTTGGATTTTAACGCTTTCAACTTTACCATCGATGTTGATATCAATAACTTCTTCAAAGAAAGTATTGCTTTCTAAAGCTTTAACAAGCTCACGAAGTTCAAGAGTGATTGCAACAGGAGCAGCTTCACCACCATAGATGATTGCTGGAACTTTAGCTTGAAGACGAAGGCGGCGGCTCGCACCTTTCCCTTGTACTGCTTCTTCACGTGCTACGGCATTTAATACGAAGTTTGCCATGATAGACATCCTTAAATTTAAGTTTTAATTAAACTAGACTTGCGACCAGTCTAGTGAGACAAAGCCCCACCATAGGGCAGGGCTTTAAAATTCAGCGCTCTATTATAGATAAGAATCGAACATTGCGCTAATAGATTCTTCGTTATTAATACGACGAATTGTTTCAGCAACCATACTTGCCACTGAAACTTGGCGAATCTTGCCAATTTCTTGAGCTTCTTCTGAAAGAGGAATGGTGTCACAGACAACCAATTCATCAATTACAGAATTCTTTAAGTTTTCAAGTGCCTTACCTGATAATACTGGGTGAGTTGCATATGCAACTACACGACGAGCACCAAATGTTTTAAGCGCATCAGCAGCTTTACATAAGGTACCAGCAGTATCTACCATGTCATCAACAATTACACAGTCACGACCTTTAACATCACCAATCAAATGCATCACTTGTGATTCATTCGCTTTTTGACGACGTTTATCGATGATTGCAAGATCGATATCACCCATTTGTTTAGCAACAGCACGAGCACGTACTACGCCACCAACGTCAGGAGAAACAACCATTAAGTTGTCATGAGACTGTTGGCGTAAATCAGCAAGTAATGCTGGAGTACCGTAAATGTTGTCTACAGGGATATCAAAGAAACCTTGAATCTGGTCTGCATGAAGGTCAATCATCACCACACGGTCAATACCTACGGTAGTAAGCATATCTGCTACAACTTTAGCAGTAATTGGTACACGTGTAGAACGAGGACGACGATCTTGACGAGCATAACCGAAGTAAGGAATAACGGCAGTAATACGACCAGCACTTGCGCGACGCAAAGCATCGGCCATTACTAAGATTTCCATTAGGTTATCATTAGTAGGGGCACAAGTAGGTTGTACGATAAATACGTCTTTACCACGAACATTTTCAGTGATCTCTACTGCAATTTCACCATCAGAGAAGGTAGAAACAGAAGCAGCACCTAAAGGAATGTGCAAATGGCTAACGACTTTTTGAGCGAATTGTGGATGCGCGGTTCCACTAAAAACGACAAGATTGGGCATGAAGCACCCTTGGCGGTTGGTAATGTATGGAAAAATATGGCAGGGGTAGCTGGATTCGAACCAACGGATGCCGAGATCAAAACCCGGTGCCTTACCACTTGGCGATACCCCTAATGCGGCAGAACTTTAATATTTTTACAGCGTTTTGTCAAGTTGAATTAAACTTGTAAAGCGTAAAAGGTGTATTCTGTCTTGTACTAAGAAATGGCAGGGGCGGCTGGATTCGAACCAACGGATGCCGAGATCAAAACCCGGTGCCTTACCACTTGGCGACGCCCCTAATTCGATGTTGTAAGATGGCAGGGGTAGCTGGATTCGAACCAACGGATGCCGAGATCAAAACCCGGTGCCTTACCACTTGGCGATACCCCTAATACAAACATCTACAGGTGAAAATGGCAGGGGTAGCTGGATTCGAACCAACGGATGCCGAGATCAAAACCCGGTGCCTTACCACTTGGCGATACCCCTATTAAACTTCTAAATGAATGAGTGGTGATTCACTTAAACTATTTACCAAGTATGATTTACATGGTGAATATTTTAAAATTTCATCAATATTCATTTGTTCATTTATTTCAATAAAAACACAAGCACCTGTACCTGTAAGCTTTGCAGTACCGAACTGATCTAAGTACTTCATTGCTTCATCTACTTCAGGATATAAACTTCTCGCTAGATGCTCGAAATTATTTCCAAAATCAGATGGCTTTAACTGATAGGCGCAAAATTTAGTAGGCTTCGTGTCTCTTGTCAATGTTTTTTGTGAAAAAAGTAATTGAGTGCTGATAAAACAATCAGGTTTAAGGATAATGAATTTTTTTTGATCTAATTTAATGAAGCTAAGTATTTCTCCAACACCTTCTGCCCATGCATTTTTACCGTGAACAAATATCGGAACATCTGCACCAAGTTGTAGTCCTAATTGAGCAAGTTGTTCTGTTTTTAATCCACATTGCCATATTTGATTGAGAACAATAAGCGTAGTTGCAGCATTCGATGAACCGCCTCCTAAGCCTGCACCCATCGGAATATTTTTCTCAATGTTGATTTTTAAACCGGTTTGCTTTTGAGCAAACGGTTTAAGTATCTGTGCGGCTTTGTAAATTAAATTATTTTGTAGATCTACGCTGGCTAATCCATCAATCAAAACTTTTTTAGATGTAGTAGGATAAAACTCCATCCAATCGCATAAATCAATCAATTGAAAAATGCTTTGTAATTCGTGGTAGCCATTTTCACGACGACCTGTAATATGTAAGAACAGATTAAGTTTGGCAGGTGATGGTACACGAATCATAAATATCGATCATCTTCTGAGTTAACGATTTTGGATAATCATTGTAATACGGTTTTCTTGATTTGAATCAAGTGCTTGTTTTAAAACAAGGCGATTAGGGAGTACAGCTTCGTCTTTGTAGCTAAGATCAACCGTCCAACCATCTTCAATAAACTGAATTGGACGTTGCATGTTATCTTTTAATATTTCTGTTTCTAAGGTTGCTGGACGTGCTTGCACCCAATCAATGATATGAGTAATAGGTGCGTTCCATCCAGTTGCTAGTAATAGCAGTTCTTCAGGGCTTTCTGCACTAATGAGACCTGTTCTTGAACTATTGAGTTCAACTTTTCCAGGCTCTCCTGTAATTTGTGTTTTTCCAATGCCTAGAATGCCACTGAGTTCAATATCAAATTGTTCTTCTTGTTGAATCCATGTGAAAAAGGCACTACCAGATTGTTGAGGGGTTTTTACCCCGATTTTTCCTTGTAAGCTAAATTGATTATAAGACACTGTTTGAGAATCATTATTACCAATGTTGGGCGAAGATGTTTTTGATGCAAGAGAAGGTGTTTGACAGCCAGTTAGCATTAACATACTTGTGATGAATATGGCTAAGCATGATCTAGAATGAAATGGCATGTGAATTTAGCTCTCATTTGTTTGTTTATTGAGTAGAAGTGAATTGAGTGTGTCTAGTTCTGGGTTGTTTGGAAAACTTGATTTTAGTTGTCCAAGTATTTGATTAAATTTATCAATCTCACCTAGCATGTATAAAGATTGTGCATAACGAATACCAATTTTAATACTATTGCTTTGAGCATATGCTTTTTCTAAGGCCTGACTAGATGCTTCAAAGTCATTTTGTAAAAATGCAATGAGCCCTAATGTATCTAAAATAGAAGCCTGTTCAGGTGCAAGCTCTAAAGCTAATTCAACAGACTTTCTTGCTTCTTTTAGATTTCTATTTTGTAAGGCTAGTGTATAGGCATAAGCATTTAGATATGCAGGATTATTGGGTTCGATTTCAAGAAGTGTTTCTAATCGATCATTGAGTTTTTCTCGATCTGCATGAGCATCTAAGAGTAATACTTCGGTATAAACCAATTCAGGATCATCGGGTAAGTTTTGAATGGCTTCATCTAATAAGCGAATTGCTGCCTTTTTATTATTCATTTGAATTAAGATGTTGGCTTGCATTTGATATAAAAAACTTGAATATTGAGGGTAGTTTACACGTTCTTGGGTAAGAAATCGTAAGGCTTCATTAAGTTGATTTTGTTGATTAAAAATCGTAATCATATTTTTACGTGAAACAGGGTAGAGGCTACCATCTACTAAGCGATAATATGCTTTTGCTGTTTCGAAATGCTCTTTTCGTTCAGCATTAACTGCTAAATAATAATAAGCTTCATTTTGATATTGTGCTGAAGTTCTTAATTCAACAAGATGTGTCTCTGCATCTTCATATTTTTTTAAATCAATACTAGTTAAACCTGCAATAAAGAGTGCTTCTTCATTATTTGGCCATTGTTTTAAAATATTTTCTAATTTTTCTAGAGCATCTTCAGCAAGATTGTTTTTAATTAAAAATTTTGCTTCTGCGAGTTGAATATCAATATTGTTTTTATTTTTTTTACTAGACTTTTTATACCACTTTATTGTCTCTTTTATGTCCCCTAAAGCATTGAGTATACTTGCTTTCATAAGAATATAGCTTGCTGTTTTAGGTCGAATTTTTAGGGCTTGATTGATTGTTGAAAGTGCTTTTTCTAATTGACCATTTTGTGCTTCAAGTGCTGCAATAAGTACTAAAATAGAAGGATTATTTTGCTCTTTACTTGCTTGTAATGCATTAATTAAGTAATCCCGATCTTCAGCAGTTTCAGGTGAAATCCCTGCTAAAATTTTTTCTAAATCGGCATTTGGATCGAGATTTAGAATTTTATCTAACGTTTCTGCAGCTAATTCGTACTCATGTGCTTTTAATGCAATATGTGATAAATAGAATAAAGCAGGGACATCTTTGGGTTCTTGTTTTACCCAATTAGTGACAATATTGAGTGCTGATGGAATATTTTCTAAGTCAATTGCAATATTTAATGCACGTTGCTTAACCATGGTTGAATTAGTTTGGGTTGCAAGTGTTGTGTAGTTGTTGAGTGCTGTATTTGGATCACGATAAGCGAGAGCAAATTCTGCAATCATGCTCAACTCTATTGATTTATTTTTCACATTATTATATGTATAAGAATCTGATCCAGCTGCTGTAATTTGAGCGCTAGATGATATGCTACCAACCAGTAAGAATGTGGTAGAATAATGTTTAATTGTCGAACTAATTGTTAGTCGGCTAATCGTTTGACGCAATTTTTCTTAATCCAAGTAATGCTTTTTATGACACCGATGTTGCACAATAGCATAAATTTAGCTAAATGATGATCTGATATGTCTTTCTTTGCATTGGGTGTCAACCATCAAACAGCCTCAGTAGAGTTGCGAGAGCAAATTGCGTTTAACCCTGAAAAGTTAACGGAACTGCTTCAACAACAAAGTCATCATCAAATTTTAAATGATTTGGTGGTGGTGTCTACTTGTAATCGTACTGAAGTTTACGCGATGTCTGAAAATGTAGATATCGTGTTGCATTGGCTCGCCCATGTAAATGGTATTGATGTAAAACAATTGTCAAATCATGTGTATCGTTATGAGAATGCTCAAGCGGTAGCACATTTGATGCGTGTAGCAAGTGGTCTAGATTCTTTAATGCTGGGCGAACCTCAAATTTTGGGTCAAGTCAAAACAGCATTATCTTTAGCAAAAGATGCAGATACGGTTTCTTCCGAGCTGAATAAAATTTTTGAATATGCATTTTATGCAGCAAAGCGTGTTCGTTCGGAGACAGCGGTTGGAAGTCATGCAGTTTCCATGGGATATGCTGTTGCACAGTTGGCATTACAAGTATTTAGTAAGCCAGAGACATTAACCATTATGGTGGTTGCAGCGGGCGAAATGAATAGCTTAGTTGCAAAGCATTTGGCTGAAATGGGTGTTGGTAAAGTTTTAATCTGTAACAGAACACGTGCGCGTTCAGAAAATTTAGCGCAAGAAATTGCACATAGAGTTGATGTTGAGATTATTGAGTTTGATCAACTTGCTGAAAATTTACACCGTGCTGACGTTATTTCAAGTTGTACGGGAAGCTTACACCAGGTTATTCATTATCAAGATGTAAAAGCAGCGCTAAAAAAACGACGTTATCAACAAATGTTGTTAGTTGATTTGGCTGTACCTCGTGATATTGACTCTAAAGTTGAATCATTAGATGGTGTTTATTTATACGGGGTCGATGACTTACAAACAGTTATTGAAGAAAATCTTGCTCAACGACGACAGGCTGCTGTTGAAGCAGAAGTAATGGTAAATCAGCTTGCAACTGAGTTAATGACGCATCAACGTGTGAAAGGTGCAGGGCAAACCATTCATGCTTATCGTGCAGAGGGTGAGGTTTTAGCACAAGAAGAATTGTCTTTAGCTTTGTCTCAACTCGATAGCGGTGAAAATGCAGAAGATATTATTCGCTCTTTAACACATCGATTAACACAAAAATTATTACATCCTACTTCAATTTTATTAAGAGAGGCAGCGAAGGTTGAAGATCCCGCATATTTAGAAATGATGCAGCAAAGCCTTAAAGATATTGCTGAGAATAGAAGAAAAGTAAAGAAATAGAAAAATAATAAAAGAGCGTTGATTTGAAAACGCTTTTTTTTATGGATAAAAATCTAAAATAACTAACTATCTAACAAGGTTAAAGAACGCTTTTTATCTATTTCATAGAGTTGATGTTTTAGATTTTTCATTTCAGCAATGCTAGAAAATTTATTTGAACGCATTTTTAACTTTAAAAAATCATATTGCAATTTGATTGAAAAATCTTGTGCAAGTTTGTCAACTTTTTCAGGTGATGTTGTGTAATCGCTTACATTTGCTTGTTGTAAAATACGTTGTAATTCAAAATGAAAAGGTGCGCATGCGCCTAAAACATAATATTTAGCTTGTTCAGGATCATCGGGTAAATTTTCAAAAATATCATTAAAAATATTAAGAATTTTATGTAAAAGCTGCTCCGGTGGAATTAACGCACGTAAAGGTTCAAAATGAATATATAAATATGGATGATGAATAAGAATTGCAATGACATATTCTTCAGCATCAATTTTTGTACTAAAGCTTAGGGATGCATCATTATTAGTATAAGGCTGCCATTTACGGTTGAAGCCGAGTTTTTCTTTAAAAAACTGCTGTAATAAATATCGATATGATCCAACTTTAGGGAGTAATTCTGTTAATTGGCGTAGTTCTGCCATCACCTGGCTTTTACCCTCAGGTGTCGCAATATTATGATTTTGTGTAATATGAGCGAAAATAAAATCTGAAAGTAAAGGAGAATCTTTTAGTAGCTTTTGAAAGTTTTCAATGCCTTCACGACGAATTAATGAATCTGGATCATGATTATTTGGTAGAACAAAGAACTTGAGTTCACGACCATCATTTAACAAGGGGAGTGCAATTTCTAAAGTGCGTCGAGCGGCTTTTTGCCCTGCTAAGTCACCATCAAATGCAATAGTAATACGATGATTTTGTTTAAATAAGATATTAAGGTGTTCAGTGTTACTTGCTGTTCCTAAGGTTGCGACAGCACCATAGATACCATATTGCTGTAAAGCAATGACATCCATATAGCCTTCGACCATAAGCCAATCTTGGGCTTTTTGTTTGCGTCCTTCATATAAACCGTACAGCAGTTGATTTTTATGAAAAATTTCGGAATCTGGTGAGTTGATGTATTTGGGTTTAATTTCATCGTTGAGTGCACGTCCACCGAATCCAACGACACGACCTTTACTATCTCGGATGGGGAAAATAACGCGATCACGTAGTAAATCAAAATCTCGACCACTATCACTGGTTCGAATCAAACCAAGAAGTTTTAAACCTTCAATATCTTGAGGGAATGCTTTTTCTAAATGTTGCCAATCTTCTGGTGCGTAACCTAAACGCCAAAATTGAATCGTTTGCGCTGTTAAGCCACGTTGCTTAAAGTATTGCTGTGCAGACTGACTTTGTGGAAGCTGTTTTTCATAAAACTGAGCTACATTTTCCAATAAATCAAATAAGTTACCTTCTTGTATGGCATCTTCTTGAAAAGTTGGAGCATGATCAAACTCTAAAAAAGGATCATCTGCATTTTGAAATTCTTCAAATGGATCAAAATGTTGAGCTGATTCATTTGTTTTAGATGGCTTAGATGTCGTAACAGGTACTTCTGCTGGGATAGGTTTTTTAGTTTCTCGTTTATAAACGAGTTTTTTAGATTCCTGATTATCTTTAGGAAGCTCAATGCCTGTTTGGCTGGAAAGATCCTTCATAACCTCGACAAAATTACGATGATCTATATCCATTAAAAAACGAATGGCATTACCGTTCGCTTGGCATCCAAAACAATGATAGTACTGCTTATCTCTATAGACATGAAAAGAAGGAGATTTCTCCTGATGAAATGGGCAACAGCCAGAATAGGTACGACCAGACTTTTTTAACTTCACACGTTGACCAATCAGATCGACAATATCTGTGCGATCTAAAATTTGATCTATCGTATGTTGAGGAATAGCCATAATTCAGTCAATTCTAGTTTAATTTAACAGGGGTCTATAAAAATATAACAATCTTATTTGTGTATTATTTCAACACAATTTAGCGATTGATTTGAAATTTGTCTACTTTTTCAACTGACTTTCATCAATAAGATAACAAAGGGCAAGTATGATAACTTGCCCTTTAAGAAATTGCGAATACAAAACTATTTTAAGTTGAGTATATGGTGGTTCTATAATTAATTTTCAGACTTTTCTGCATCTTCGGGTTTGTCGAGTAAGCCTAAGCTTAAACGATTTGACCAGCTACGCTTTTGTGTATTTTCAGGTGCAGGTACTGAAGCAGAAGCCTTATTTGAATCACCAAATAAACCTAGTGTTGCTTTATTGAGCCAGCTTGCTTCTTTTTGAGCAGCTTTTAAATTTACAGAACCATTCGCTTTCACTAAATTAGGATAGTTTAGTTTTAGTACGTCAATATATTGCTGAGCTGTTGTTTGATCGCCTAATTTATCATAACTATAAGCAATAATTGCCAATGCTTCAGGAACTTGTGCTGTGTTTGGGTGATGTTCCATTACCCATTGAGCACGTTCAATAGCAGCAACCCAAGCTTTACGTTTCACATTAAAACGTGCAATATTAATTTCAGATTCAGCAAGTTCAGTATTGATATACTGCATACGTTGAGCAGCATCTACAGCATAAGGGCTTGATGGATAACGACGAATAAAATCTACGAAGTTTTGATAAGCAACTTTTAGATAACTTACATCACGATGAGATTGCTTTAATGATGTATAGCGCATTAAACCATCATAGTTCTGTTCCATATTCGCCACACCACGAATATAGTACGCATAATCTACATTTGGAGCTTGTGGATTAAGACGAATAAAGCGATCAGCAAGTGTTACTGTACTTTCATATTCTTTCTGCTGAAATTTAGCATACATCAATTCTAGCTGAGCTTGTTGAGCATATTCTCCAGTAGGGAAATATGTTTCAATTGCTTCTAAGTGTTTTGTTGCATCTATATAATGTCCACTCGCTAGCGCTTTTTCTGCTTTTTCGATATAAACTTCTTCACTAGACTGCGGACCCTTATCGACCACTTCTTTTTTTGGATTACTGCTACATCCAGCGATAATCGTTGTTAAACCAACCGCTAGAGCAAGCATTGTAATTTTATAACGTGGTAGCGACATAAAAATTCCTCTGTTATTACGGGCAATGAGCTACAATTGCGCTATTAAACCACTTTTTTTTGAATGATCAAATGACCCAAGCACAATCTTCTAATTCAAACATCCCTGAAACTGATATCCATTTATTTGAAGATTCTGAGGATGCAGATAATCATACTTCAGACTCTACTGCAACACGTTTATCGTTGCAATTTCAGTTGGATGATACATATTTAGGACAACGTATTGACCAAGTCGCAGCATTAATCTGGAATGATTATTCGCGCGAAAAGTTAAAACAATGGCTTAAAGATGGTCATCTACTGGTAAATGGTAATAGTGTAAAGCCTAAATATAAGTGTGAAGGCACTGAGCTTCTGACATTAAATGTCGAGTTAGAAGCACAAACAACCAGTCAACCCGAAAACATTCCATTAAATATTGTTTACGAAGATGACGATATTATCATCATTAATAAGCCTGTTGGAATGGTTGTACACCCTGGAGCAGGAAATTCTTCAGGAACTTTGGTAAATGCGCTGTTATATCATTATCCAAAATCTTCAGAATTAGCAAGAGCAGGCTTAGTTCATCGTATTGATAAAGATACGAGTGGCTTATTGGTTGTTGCTAAAAACCTAGAAGCTCAGTTTTCTTTAAGTAAGCAATTGGCTAAAAAATCTGTTTATCGTGTTTATGATTTAATTGTTTACGGCAATATTATTGCTGGTGGTACAATTGATGAGCCAATTAAGCGTCATCCTGTAGATCGTGTGAAAATGACAGTTTTACCAGGTGGGAAAGATGCGGTAACACATTACAATGTTAAAGAGCGGTTTCAACATTTTACGCGCGTACAAGCACGTTTAGAAACAGGACGTACTCATCAGATTCGTGTGCATTTTAGTTATATTGGTCATGGTTTGGTTGGTGATCAAGTTTATATGCCACGTGTTCGCGTACCTGCTGGTGCAAGTGAAACATTAAACGATGTATTGCGTGGATTTAAACGCCAAGCATTACATGCTGTTCAGTTGGGATTACAGCATCCTAGAACAGGTGAGGAAATGATGTTTGATGCGCCGTGGCCAGCTGATTTTTCAGCTTTGGTTGATATGTTACGTGCTGAAAATGCAGCTTATTAATTTATAGAGGATAGGGAAATTAACATGCAATTCGTAGAAGGGTTACCAGCAGGAATTTATGTTGGTCAAACCACAATTCATCACGAAAAAATGGAACCTTCGCAAAAAGCGGAATTAGCTGGTTTTAATTTGGCATTGCATGTTAATGATGATCCTGCACGTGTTCAGCAACACCGAATGAATCTTTTGGAAGATTTTAGATCATTTGGTGTGAATAAAATGACATGGATGACACAAACGCATAGCACAATTTGCCATACCATCAATGAAGAGCTTCCATTCCTTGCTTTAGAGGGAGATGGTTTAGTGACTCAAAAAGCAGGTCATGCACTTATGATGATGACTGCAGATTGTTTGCCTATAGTTCTAGGAAATGAGGATGGAACTGAAGTTGCTAATTTGCATGCAGGGTGGCGTGGTTTGGCAAATGGTATTGTTGAAAATACTATTTCTGAAATGAAAACTCAGCCAACTTGGGCATGGATGGGTGCTGCAATTAGCCAGTCTTGTTTTGAGATTGGTGAAGAAGTAAAAGATACGTTTTGCCATAAATATGCTGAATTAGAGATTGCTTTTAAAGCAGGGGAAAAAGCTGGAAAGTTTTATGCCGACTTATATGAAATTGCACGTTATATTTTAAATCTTCAAGGTGTAACGTTGGTTTTGGGTGGAGATCAATGCTCATATACGCAGGCAGATCAATATTTTTCTTACCGCCGTGAAGCAAAAACAGGAAGAATGGCAACATTCGTTTTTATACGTTCAAGATGTTAAACTTGAGTAAATCTCTTGGTTTTTAGTTGTTATGTCAGTGTCTGCTTCATCTCTTGCGATTGTTTATCATAGTCCTTATGGACACACTCAAAAAGTTGCCGAATGGATTGCTCAAGGTGCTTTAACGTCTTTACAGCGCGTTGTTGTGATGAATGTTGAAAGCGTTGATTGGGATTATTTAGATGTGGCTGATGCGATAGTATTTGGTTGCCCAACTTATATGGGGAGCTTGAGTGCAGCGATGAAGCTCTTTATGGAACAATCTTCTAAGCGTTGGTTAGCAAGAACTTGGCAAGGGAAGTTGGCAGCTGGATTTACCAATGGTGGTGGATTAAGCGGAGATAAATTAGCCGTATTACAACAAATTAATTTATTTGCGATGCAACATGGCATGCTTTGGACGGGTTTGCCTATTATGCCAACTGGGCGTAGTGTGACTGATTTAAACCGTATGTCTAGCTTCTTGGGGTTAATGACTCAATCTGATAATGCTCCTGTGGACGTAACGCCACCAAAAGGTGATTTAGAAACGGCTTTTTACTTTGGTGAGCATATCGCACAAACTATTGTACGAATTAAATAATATTTATCTCTCCCTTTTTAGTAATTTGAAAGATGTTTACTAAAAGGGGATTTTTATAATAAAAATATTTTATTAACTGAACTGATGTTTTTGTTGGGTTAAATATAAAATTGAAAAAATATTGATCTATAAAAATAAGTGAATAAACAAAAAATGATTAGAGATGATGATGACTCAAATTTATTATTTTTTACTTTGAAATCGCATGTCATCGATTAGGTAAATTTATTTAACATTCTAGACTAGGTTATCTTTTCAAAAGGATTTACAATCCATTTTTTATTTATGGAGAGGATGTGTTTTGCACAACGAGGCTCCCAAACTTCAGCGAGTTTTAAAAAACCGCCATATCCAATTGATTGCCATGGGTGGTGCAATTGGTACGGGACTGTTTTTAGGTTCTGCGCATATTATTCAATCAGCTGGTCCTTCTATTTTGTTGGGATACGCAATCGGTGGTTTAATTGCTTTTTTGATTATGCGTCAACTTGGTGAAATGATTGTTCATGAACCAGTGACAGGTTCATTTAGTTATTTCGCTTTTAAATACTGGGGTAAATTCTCTGGTTTTTTAACAGGTTGGAATTACTGGATTTTGTATATTCTAGTAGCAATGACTGAGTTGACAGCCATAGGTAAATATATAAATTGGTGGTGGCCACATATTCCTGCATGGAGCTCGGTACTATTTTTCTTCGTCATTGTTACGATTTTAAATTTGGCTAATGTTCGAATTTATGGTGAGTCAGAGTTTTGGTTATCTATGATCAAGGTTTTGGCTATTGTTGCTATGATTGTCTTTGGTCTTTATTTAATTGTTACCGCTGGTGCAGATTCAACAATATCAATCAGTAATTTGTGGTCACATGGTGGCTTTTTCCCGAATGGCTTTTCAGGTTTATTCTACATGCTTGCATTTATGATGTTTGCATTTGGTGGTATTGAACTGATTAGTATGGCTGCTGCTGAAACGGAAAATCCTGAAAAAAATATTCCAAAAGCTGTTAATCAAACAGTGATTCGAATTTTCCTTTTCTATATTTGTTCTTTAGCGATTTTATTATCTCTTGTACCTTGGAATCAGTTAGATTTAGGTGATTTAGAACATAGTCCATTTGTTATGATCTTTAATAAGATTGGCATTGAGTGGGCTGCACATTTGCTTAATTTCATTATTTTGACAGCATCATTGTCTGTTTGTAATAGTGGGATGTATGCCAATAGTCGTATGTTACTTGGTTTGGCAGAACAAGGTAATGCGCCAAAAGTATTTAAGAAAGTCAATAAACAAGGCGTTCCAGTTAATGCAGCTTTGTTCTCAGCATTTTTAATTTTTGGTTGTGTATTGTTAAATTATTTTGTGCCTGAAAAAGCATTAAGTTATTTAATTTATATTGTTGTTGGTGCTGCTGTTTTAAATTGGATGATGATTAGCTTAATTCATCTTAAATTTAAACGTGCAATGAAACATGAAGGCACACAAACTAAGTTCCCTGCATTATTTTCACCGATAAGTAATTATCTTGTACTCGCATTTATGTGTGTGATTTTATACATTATGTGGTATCAAGGTTTTATGATTTCTGTGTTAATTCTACCTGTGTGGATTCTTCTATTGTTTATCTTATATATAGTGCTTGGTATTCAAAAAGAAAAATAAGAACATGTGCTTAAGTAAAAACCCCGATTTTATATCGGGGTTTTTGTATTTGATTTAGGACTAAGTTTAAGAGCACTTAAATAATAAAATTACTTATGGAATATACGTGCTTTATCGCGTTGCCAATCGCGATCTTTTTCTGTGGCACGTTTATCGTGAAGTTGTTTTCCTTTAACTAAAGCAATTTCAAGTTTTGCCAAACGTCCTTTCCAATAACAAGCTAAAGGAACACATGCATAACCTTTTTGGTTAACTGCACCTAATAGTTTTTCAATTTGGCGACGGTTTAAAAGTAATTTACGCGTTCTACGTGCTTCTGGAACAACGTGAGTTGATGCGCTGAGTAAAGGTTGAATTTGAGCACCAAATAAATATGCCTCACCATTTTTAAAAGTAATATAACTTTCCGTGAGCGTCATACGACCTGCACGTAAAGATTTAACTTCCCAACCTTCTAAAGAAAGACCTGCTTCAAATTTTTCTTCAATAAAAAAATCATGACGTGCGCGTTTATTTTGCGCAATCGTGCTGCTGGTATTTTTTTTAACTACTATTGCCTTTGCCATAATGAAATACTTCCAAAGTTAGGCATATTGTGCCCCAAATTGTACTTTAAAGACAATTACTAAATGGAATGAAGATAATAATTAAGAAAATTGCATTATTTATAGATAAATTTGTGAGTATTATTCACTAAAAAAACAACTTTTTGTTAAAATGCACGTCTACAAAATAAACTAGAGTAAAACGGATGTCTAAAACTCGCGTGATTTACCCAGGTACTTTTGATCCAATTACCAATGGTCATGTTGATTTAGTTACACGTGCAGCAAAAATGTTTGATGAGGTTGTTGTTGCAATTGCGATTGGGCATCATAAAAATCCAGTTTTTACTTTAGATGAACGTGTAGCACTAGCTAAATCATCTTTAAAACATTTGCCAAATGTTGAATTTGTTGGTTTTGATGGTTTGTTAGTTAATTTGTTTCAAGAACAAAAAGCAACAGCAGTGTTGCGTGGATTGCGTGCAGTCTCTGATTTTGAGTATGAATTTCAGTTGGCAAATATGAATCGTCAGTTAGATTCACAGTTTGAAGCTGTATTCCTTACACCTTCAGAACAGTATTCATTCATTTCGTCGACTTTGGTACGTGAAATTGCACGTCTAAAAGGCGATGTCACAAAATTTGTTCCATCTGCAGTTGTTGCTGCATTTGAGACTAAACATCAACAAGGTTGGTAGAGTGTCATTATATATTACAGATGAATGTATCAATTGTGATGTTTGTGAACCAGTGTGTCCAAACGAAGCAATTTATATGGGTGAGTTGATTTATGAAATTCATCCAGATTTATGCACAGAGTGTGTAGGTCATTATGATAAACCACAGTGTCAAATTTTTTGTCCAGTGGACTGTATTCCGTTAGATCCTAACCATGTAGAAACTCAGGATCAGTTAATGGAAAAGTATAAAAATCTAATTGCTCAAAAAAGCACAAGCAATTAGTTTCATTTTTTGTTAATATGCGCGACGGAGTGAGCTAGACGATCGCTGCTGTGGAGGTCTCCGTGACTAAAGCAGGGGAGGAAAGTCCGGGCTTCATAGGGCAAGGTGCCAGGTAACGCCTGGGCGGTGTAAACCGACGGCAAGTGCAGCAGAGAGAAGACCGCCTTCATTATGTGTCTAAGTAATTAGACTCGAAGGTAAGGGTGAAAGGGTGCGGTAAGAGCGCACCGCATGGCTGGTAACAGTTCATGGCGAGGTAAACCCCACCGGAAGCAAGACCAAATAGGAATCCATTAGGCATGGCCCATGCTGGATTCGGGTAGGTCGCTTGAGCGTATGAGTGATTGTGCGCCTAGAGGAATGATCGTTCTCGACAGAACCCGGCTTATCGGCTCACTTCATCAAATTTTGTACAAACAGTGCATGAAGGGTCTTGACGTTAGTTTAAATACGGAAGATAATGCGCGCACAGTTTACGGCTATGTAGCTCAGTTGGTTAGAGCACCGCACTCATAATGCGGGGGTCACAAGTTCAAGTCTCGTCATAGCCACCATTTTTATAGACCACATTCCTAAATGTGGTCTTTTTTTTCTAGATTTTTAGTGGTTAAGTTATTTTTGAATTACATCTAAATTAAATAAACTTACATAAGAAGAACTTGGATTGAATAATAGTTGATGGAGGTTTGGACGTATCTATAAATCATAATTTTTTGATTCATTTAGATGCGCGAGACCAAAATGATGAGTAGTTATAAATTGGACTTGATTGATTTTGAATGATTGAATAATGTCTGGATATTGTTGAATCTCTTTTAACTAATACTTGTTTATCTTCTGTTGTTTTAATTGTGTTTGAGTTATCTGCATGAATAATCAGGATGTTAGATTGATATAACTGATCATTAAAAAATGCTGATTTTGCTGAATTTGTAAATTTTTAACATTTGGAATTATTATGTTTTCTACGGTATCTTGGCTTTGGTAAAAGTTATAAGTATTTCAGATAAAGACTAAAGTTGCTATTCTTCCAAAAATATAAAAATGATATTTCAAATGGGGCGCTGCATTCCTTGAATTTTTTTTAATACTTGTGTCTGTAATGGTAAATCGTGAAATGATTGTTGCGTATGTTGATTAAAAATAATGAAATATATATTAATTAATACAATGTTAATGAAAAGGGAGTATAAAAAACAGTAAAAAATGGAACTATAAAAAGAAGTTTTTAATAAGGGATGTAAGCATAATGATAATACATGCACGTAGAAATGATGTAGTGAGCTTGATTGATTGTGCTTGTAAAGATGCTACTCTGATTCTACAAAGTAATTTTCCAATTGTTTTACCTTGATTTAATTGACTATTAAATATTGCAAAATAAAAAAGGCAAAATAGTATGCCGAATAAATTGAATATTAGTGTGTTAGAAATATATTCATGTAAATTTTTAGTTATAAATGCACAAATGGTGATTAAAACGATATTTTCAATAATAAAAGAAAATATTCTTTGAAAACAAAGAATAATATATTGTTTTTTTGCATAGTTGAATCATCTTTATCTGATTTTAATGTTTAAAAGTATTACTAAGTGAAATTGTTGTTGGTTAAGTATGTGACTATTGATTTTAATTTAAATCACATTATTTTTAAATATTGTGACTTGTTTTAATTTTAACTTGATAGTTAGTTTAAATTTTCATTTTATCGATTAAAGTGTGAACATTTGAATTGTAAAGTTCTTGACGTCCGGTCTTGAAATCTAGATAATGCGAACACAGTTTATGGCTATGTAGCTCAGTTGGTTAGAGCACCGCACTCATAATGCGGGGGTCACAAGTTCAAGTCTCGTCATAGCCACCATTTTTATAGACCACATTCCTAAATGTGGTCTTTTTTTATCTGTGCTTTTTTATTTACAGATTTTCTTCTTACTTAACTTATTAGAGCACTCCGAATAATATAAGAAACCTTTATCTAAAATGAGTAAAATGACATGGCATTTTTATAGGGATGAATGTTGTGAAAATTTTATTGATTACAGGTTGGGGTGGTGGTACTCAGCTATTATCGGCACTAAAACAAAATTTAGAACAACAAGCAGATCAAGTTGAATTAATCAATATTTTTAATATTCTTGATCCTGAAGTATTGCAAAAACATGTTCAGCAAGCACAAGCCTTTGATGTCATTATGGGTTGGTCTTTGGGTGGGCAATTGGCAACAATTCTGGTGAATCAAATACAACAACAATATCAACAACATAAGATTTTGATTACATTGGGCTCAAATCCATGTTTTGTTCAAAATAGTGATTGGCAATATGCAATGTCTGAATCGACATTCGAACAATTCAAAATGTCCTTTTATGCAGATGCGATTACAACACTTAAAAAATTTGGTTTTATGGTATGCCAAGGTGTACAAACTGCTAAAGAAGATTTTAAAAAATTACAAAGTTTAATACGAGCTCAAAATATTGAACTTTTAAAACAAGGTTTGGATGAACTAGAACAGTTGAATAATGTAAATATCTTAAAACAATATACTGGAAATCAATATCATATTTTTTCGAAGCAAGATTATTTAGTTAGTTACAAAATTGCTGAAAAACTACAGAATTTAGATGCAAAGTTTTTAGAAGTGGATTTAATTCATGGCTCACATGGTTTCCCATTATTTTTTGCTGAAGAAGTAAGTTGTAAAATATTCCAATATTTAAAAAAAATCCAACAAAGAAGTGAATAAGTGGTTTTTATCGCAATTACTTTTTTTTTTAAGCAAGGTTAAGCTCTTTATATATTGTTTAATCTAGCTTGGAGTGCAGGATGATCAATTTATCAGATCAGCAATTTGATCAAGAACATCTTTGGCATCCTTATACATCAATGATTGATCCTTTACCGACATTTAAGGTAAAGCGAGCATTTGGTGTAACAATAG
Organism: Acinetobacter equi; assembly: GCF_001307195.1. Classification (NCBI taxonomy): domain Bacteria; kingdom Pseudomonadati; phylum Pseudomonadota; class Gammaproteobacteria; order Moraxellales; family Moraxellaceae; genus Acinetobacter; species Acinetobacter equi. The sequence continues at coordinate 1,613,827 of NZ_CP012808.1, forward strand.
AGTTAGATGATGGTCAGCAACTAATTGATGGAATGTCATCTTGGTGGTGTGTGATTCATGGTTATAACCACCCTGAATTAAATCATGCAATCACATCTCAATTAGAACAAATGTCTCATGTGATGTTTGGTGGTTTAACACATCAACCAGCAATTGATTTGGGGCGACTTCTTTTAGAAATTACACCAAAGAATTTAACTAAAATTTTCTATGCAGATTCAGGTTCAGTTGCTGTGGAAGTTGCGCTGAAAATGGCTGTGCAATATTGGTCTGCATTAGGAAAAACAAAAAAAACTAATTTTATTACAACACATTCAGGTTATCACGGTGATACGTGGAATGCGATGTCTATATGCGATCCTGTTACAGGCATGCACCAAGTTTTTGGAAAAAGTTTACCAAATCGAATTTTTGTTGAAGCACCGAAAACAAAATTTAATGAGGATTGGAATCCTGAAGATATTTTATCTTTGGAAAAAGAATTAGAAGCATCATATGAGAATATTGCTGCACTGATTATTGAGCCTATTGTTCAAGGTGCTGGAGGCATGCGGTTTTATCATCCTGAGTATTTGCGACAAGCAAAAAAACTTTGTGAAAAATATAATGTTTTATGTATTTTTGATGAAATTGCTACAGGATTTGGTCGCACAGGAAAATTATTTGCTTGGGAATATGCACAAGTTGAACCAGATATTATGTGCATAGGTAAGGCGCTAACAGGTGGGTATATGACTTTGTCAGCGACATTGACGACTTCACATATTGCTGAAACTATAAGCCAAGGTGAGGCTAGTGTATTTATGCATGGACCTACTTTTATGGCAAATCCACTTGCATGTGCGGTTGCTTTAAAAAGTACACAAATGCTTTTAGCACAAAATTGGCAAGAAAAAGTTTTATTCATAGAACAACAATTACAGCAATATTTAAGCCCATTACAGAAATTATCATCAGTTTCTGATGTTCGTGTTTTGGGTGCTATTGGTGTTGTTGAATTAACATTTGCTGTTGATTTAAGAAGTTTACAATCACAATTTGTGCAGCATGGAATTTGGCTTAGACCTTTTGGAAAATTAATTTATGTAATGCCACCTTATGTAATTTCAGAAATAGAATTAACTAAATTGTTAACTGAAATGGTTAATGTAATTCAATCATTACAGGAGCCTGAAGCATGAGTTTATTGGAGAGTTTTGAGCGAGAGCTCCATGTTTTAAAAGCAAGTGGAAATTTGCGTCAATTTCAATCTAATCAACAAGAAGATAAGTGGATTCAAATTGATCAGCATAAAATGCTAAATTGTTCTTCAAATGATTATTTGGGTTTAGCAGCAGATCTTGATTTAAGAGCAGGATTTTTTGATCAATTACCGAATAAATTAAAAATAATGGGGAGTTCTTCTTCGCGGTTATTAACTGGAAATTTTCCTGAATATGAAGCCTTAGAATTTCAATTAAGTCAGGCATTTTTAGGGCGATCTGCTTTGGTTTTTAATAGCGGTTATCACATGAATATTGGTATTTTACCTGCATTAAGTGATAGTAAAACCCTGATTCTTGCAGATAAACTCATACATGCAAGTATGATTGATGGTATTCGTTTATCTACTGCAAAATATATAAGATACCGACATAATGATTTAGAGCATTTAACACAGTTATTAGAAAAATATCATGATGATCAGCAGTTTGAAAAAATTATTGTTGTAACTGAATCTATATTTAGTATGGATGGTGATGAAGCTGATTTAAAGCAGTTAGTTCAGATTAAATATCAATTTTCAAAGCTTATGTTGTATGTAGATGAAGCACACGCGGTCGGTGTTCGTGGACAAAAAGGATTGGGCTGCGCTGAACAGTATAATATTATTCAAGACATTGATTTCTTGGTTGGAACATTTGGTAAAGCACTTGCTTCAGTTGGTGGATATTTGATTTGTCATCCAATTATTCGTGAATATTTAATTAATAAAATGCGTCCACTTATTTTTAGTACAGCTCAACCTCCATTGAATATGGCATGGACAACATATATTTTTAAGCATATGCAGAATTTACATATTGTAAGAGATGAATTTTCCTTAAGATGCCATAAATTTAGAAATGAAGTGATGAATAAGCAATTTGATTGTCCATCAAGTTCTCATCTTGTTCCTATTATTATTGGTGATTCTGCAAAAACAATAATGTACGCACAAAAATTACAGCATGAAGGTTTTTATATTATGCCTGTACGACCGCCAACAGTTCCAAAGCATTCTTCACGATTACGAATTTCTTTAAATGCAATGCTAGGTGAGGCGGAATTGAGTAGATTGGTTTCAGTATTATGAATATTTCTATTAATAAGCAAAAGGTTGCTCAAAGGTTTGCTCAGGCTCAGCAAAATTATGATCAACATGCTTGGGTACAGCAAAAAGTTTGTCAGCAGTTATCTAAGCTTATTCATTGCTATTTGCCACACCAATCTTTTGATTCTGTATTGGATATTGGTTGTGGAACAGGGCAGTTAACTCAGTTATTAATGCAAAAATTAGAGATGGATCAAATTTATTTGAATGACTTGTATCCTGAAATTCAATCAAATTTTGAGGAAAATGAAAATACTCATTTTTTGATAGGTGATATTGAAACTGTTGCGCTAAATAACGTATTTGATTTAGTTGTTTCTAGTTCTGCATTACAGTGGGTTCGAGATTTAGAGCAGGTTATTCAAAAAATAAAACATCATTTAAAGATGGATCATTTATTTTGTTTTTCTACTTTTGGTACGCAAAATTTAGAAGAAATGAAGCAATTAACAGGTTGTGGTCTAGATTATTTCAATATTATTGAATTGCGCCAAATATTGGAAAAGCATGGTTTTGAAATTTTATATTTAGCTGAAGATTTAGAAAAAATCTATTTTAGGCATCCGAAACAAGTATTAGAGCATTTAAAAGCAACAGGTGTAACTGCAACGGAAGAAAGATTTAGGTGGACGAAAACGACATTAAATCAGTTCTATGAAGGATATGAGGCATTTGCAATGGAGAGACAGGTGTATATGAGATATCCATTAACTTATCATCCAATTTATTGTATTGCACGGAAGGTACTGTGATGGCTAAAGTGTATTTTATTAGTGGGATTGATACAGGTATTGGCAAAACCTATACAACTGGCTATTTAGCAAGGCAATGGAATGAACAGGGTATTTCCACAATCACACAAAAATTAGTTCAAACTGGAAATATCGAAATATCGGAAGATATTGAAATACATCGTCAAATTATGGGTACAGATTTACTTGAAGTTGATTTAGAAAAGTTAACGATGCCTGAAATTTTTAGTTATCCTGCATCACCTCATTTAGCAACTGAAATTGATGGACGTGAAATTGATTTTTCTAAAATCAATCAAGCGACTGAACAATTAAAAGAAAAATATCAAGTTGTATTGTTGGAAGGCGCAGGCGGTTTAATGGTTCCTTTAACACGTAATTTATTAACTCTTGATTATATAGAGCAACAAAAATTTCCTGTTATTTTAGTGAGTTCAGGAAGGTTGGGAAGTATTAATCATACTTTACTTAGCTTGGAAGCTTTAAAGCATAGATGTATTGAGCTTTATGCATTGGCTTATAATTTAAATGATGAATCACAGGATGAAATCATTTCTAAAGATACCGCAATGTATTTGAAAAATTATTTGAGTTGTCATTTTCCTCAAGCACAGTGGATTGATATTCCATGTCTTTCTGATCATTAAAAAAAACCGCTCATTAGAGCGGTTTTTTTTAAGCTTTAATTTTAGAACTTTTTAAAGCCTTTATTCATGCCGTATGGTTTGCGAGGAGTATGTTCATTGCGACGCTCACGATTACCAAAATTATCATCACGACGTTCGCGATTACCTATATTGTCATCACGACGTTCACGATTACTGAAATTTTCATCTGCTTGAGAGAACTGAGGAGCGCCTTCGGTGTCACGACGTTGTTGACGTAAGTATCCACCACGACGAGCTGCCATAGGTTTTTCTTGCATACGTTCGTTGCGACGTTTTGCCATGCCAAATAAGCCAGTACCTTGACGTGGTTTAAGTTCAACACTTTTTGCTAAATTATCAATATCTTGCTTATCTAATTCCATCCAACGACCTGTGCGTAATTCACGTGGTAAAATAACAGTACCATAGCGTGTACGTAGTAAGCGACTTACTTTTAAGCCTTGAGATTCAAATATACGACGAACTTCACGATTACGCCCTTCTTTTACAACGACTTGGTACCAACGGTTAATACCATCTCCACCAATTTCAGAGAAAGATTCAAATTTTGCTGGACCATCATCTAAAACAACACCCTTAAGCATATTGTTTTTAAGCTGAGGTGTAACCTCACCCATAACACGTACAGCATATTCACGTTCAATTTCATTTGACGGATGCATTAAGCGGTTAGCAAGTTCACCATCATTTGTGAAAAGTAATAATCCTGTAGAGTTAATATCTAGGCGTCCTACCATTACCCAGCGGTCATTTGCGATAGGAGGGAGGTTGTCAAAAACAGTTGGGCGGCTTTCAGGGTCGTTACGAGAACAGATTTCGCCTTCGGGTTTGTAATAAATTAAAACACGGCGACGAATTTCATCTTCAATTTGGAACTGTACTTTGCGACCATCGATGCGAAGCTCATCACCTGGCTCGATACGTTCACCCACTTGGGCTACTTGACCGTTGACGCTTACACGACCAGCAGCAATGACTTCTTCCATATAACGGCGAGAACCCAAACCAACGCGTGCAAGCACCTTTTGCAATTTTTCACTCATGACAGTATAACCTTAGAAATTATCATAACAGTCCACCTATTTATGACTTTGGTGCATTTGCATCGAGAGTCATAAAAGCTTCCTTGGCATTCTGTAGGGGAGGCAATTGACCTAATGAAGTTAGGCCAAAAGCATTCAAAAACTGAGGCGTTGTAACTAACAACGCAGGTCTTCCTGGGAGTTCACGGAAACCAGATTCTTTAATCCAATTCCATTCAAACAATGTACGTAGTATTTGACTATTGTTTGTTACTCCACGAATTTGTTCAATATCAGACCGCGTCACGGGTTGGTGGTAAGCAATCACCGATAGGGTCTCAAGAAGAGATGGCGATAAACGAGTTGGTCGTTCAGGCCATGTTTCAGCAATAATATTACGATATTTTGCACGTACTTGAAACCGAAAACCTTGTGCAGTTTCAATTAGTTCTATTGATCGACCATGTTGTAACATGGAAAGTTGTTGTACAAATTGCCGTAATTGTTGTTTGCTGTATGTGTCTTTAAAAGCTTCTTTTAAACGAGCTAATGAAACAGGAGCATCACTTACGTAGATAATCGCTTCAATTTGCATGAGTATTTCATGTAAATTTTCTTGAGTATTTTCTAAAGTTTGAACATCTTCAAACATCATACTTTCGCTCCTTGAATTGCAAGCGGTGCTTCAATACCTGTTGAAATGATTTCAATTTTTTGTTGGCGAGTGAGTTCAAGTACAGCCATGAAGGTGACCACCATTCCCATGCGACCTTGGCTAGGTTTGAGTAGTTCTTCAAATTTTAAGACTTCGCCTGATTCAATTTTGCTTTCAATATATGCAATACGTTCTTCTAGAAGAACAGGTTCTTGTAGAATTTGATGTGTAATTGGTTCAGGTCTATTAAAAATACAGAATAAAGCATCACGTAGCAAATTAACGTCATGTCCAGTATTTTCAATATGAATTTGCCCAAGAGATACATGAGTTGTAAATGTATCACGTTCAAGCACAGGCATTTTTCCTAAGCGCTCGGCAGCTTGTTTAATGCGTAAATAAGTTTCTAAACGATCTATCAGTTCTTGTTTTGGATCTTTTTCAGTGGTAGAAATTGATGTAGGTTTTGGAAGTAATAATCGAGATTTTAAATCTGCTAATAATGCAGCCATTACCATATAATCAGCAGTAAGTTCAAAATTTAAGGTTTTCATAGCATCCATATATGAAAGATATTGAGATGCAATGGGAGCAATATCTAATTGCAATAAATCGAAACCATTTTTTTGAATAAGGTAAATTAAAAAGTCAAGTGGACCTTCGAAATGCTCTAAGAGAATTTCAAATGCAGCGGGAGGAATGTATAAATCCTCTGGGAGTGTATCCTGCCATTCATCCAATACACGAATGGTTTGAGGATTGTCCATTGCATCATGGATAATTTGATTCATTGCAATTATAAGCCACGCGAATTTTCAAAGGCATGAATGCTATTTGGTTGACTTGAGAAGAAAAACCCGATCAATAGCAAAAGAATTAAAAGCTAGTCTAGTCTAATGGAAATTTGAAGTTAAATAAATCAAATTGGTAAGAAGATTGAATAAAAAATTTAAAATAAATACATGATATTTATTTACGTGATAGTTTAAGTGAGAAGATAATTAACTTTTAGTCTTTTTATACGAAATATGCGGAACATATTATTGACTATTCAAATTGATATTTAATAGTTGTTACATAGAAACTGATATAAGTTATTCTAATTATTGCTCATGGATTAGAAAAATGGAAAAAGTATATAAGAAAATTGAATATAATCAGTTTAATCAGCCAGTTGGCTCCTTTGTGGATGAACGTGTAGAGTTTAGTTTTGACACAAAAACATTATATGGAAGTTCGGTTACCTTATATGTATTGAATGAACAAGAAAAACGACCTGCATTATGGAAGTCAAAAATTTGGAAAACAGTTTCTACTGAACAAGATTTAAGCTGTTGGACGTATTTGCCTTATTTAGGTTTCACATCAGAAAAAGAATTAGTTGAAAATATAGAACGAAATTTTAATTTTCAAGGCACGACACATTATCTAATAGAGATGAGTGGAGATATTGTTGGATGGATTGCTTTGATGAATCAACGTACAGATCATCGAGTTGTAGAAATAGGAAATGTATATTTTTCCCATTTAATGAAGCGTTCTAAAGCTGCTACAGAGGTTATTTATTTGTTATTGAAAACTTGTTTTGAGCAAGGTTTTCGACGTGTGGAATGGAAATGCGATGATTTGAATGTGCCTTCAAAGAAAGCAGCTTTGCGCTTTGGGTTCTGTTTTGAGGGAATATTTCGTCAAGATCGTATAAGTAAAGGAAGAAATAGAAATACCGCTTGGTTTTCAATTTTAGATGAAGAATGGATAGCGTTGAAAAAAGCCTATGAAGCTTGGTTATCTGCTGATAATTTTGATGAAAAGAATGCACAAAAAGTACGTTTAGAAGAATTTAAACGACAGTATACTTAAATGTTTTTTGAAAATATAAAAATATAGATGTAGTCCATTATTCAAATGGACTAACATCACCAACACCACGACGAATAATTTCAGGATTATTTCCTGATAAATCAACAATACTTGTGGTAGAAAGAGTACCTAATCCACCATCAACTAAAACATCAATACGATTACCTATTTGTAGTTCAATTTCATATGGATCATCTAAAGGTTCAGTTTGATTTGGTAAAATGAGTGTACTTGTTAATAAAGGTTCCCCTAATTCTTTTAATAGCATTCTACAGATTGGATTGCTTGGAATACGCAAACCGATCGTTTTCTTTTTAGGATGCATTAAACGACGAGGAACTTCACTTGTTGCAGGTAAAATAAATGTTGTAACAGCAGGAGTATTGTTTTTAAGTAAACGGTACATTGCATTATCTACTTTTGCATATGTTGCAATGTCAGATAAATCTGCGCAGATAATTGCATATTGATGCTTTGGTCCTAAACCTCGAATTTGTGAAATACGTTCCATTGCACTTTTATTACCAATTTGGCAACCAATAGCGTAAGCAGCATCTGTTGGATAAACGATAACATCGCCTGCACGAATTCGTTCAACAGCCTGACTAATTAAACGTGATTGTGGATTTTCAGGATGTATTCGTAAATGCAGCATTTTTTTATCCTTTTCTGTATTGCATTGCTTATTATGTGTTCGTCTGACTATAAGATGCAATCTTTTAACATATTTAAAACTGTAATTTAGCCGAGCATTTCTCGATTAAATTCATCGGAATGTAACATTTTGCCATCTCTAGTACAGAAGCAAATACAAGAAATAAAGTGCTGTGCATCTCGAGGAAGGTGATCTTCGCCACTAAAATATCGTTGTACTTGGGCGTATACATTATCTTTAAATGTACAGCCATCACCACCATCACCAGTCAGATTATCTAAAGAAACACGAAATTTTCGTCCAAATGCTTGAGCAAATAACCATTCAATAGCCTGAGGTTTGATTTCAACTTGCTCAAATAGAGCTTGCTGTTCAGCTGTACGACCATCTGGTGCATACCAATAGCCTAAGTCTGGTAATAAACGTCTTTTATCGCCTGCAATCGTCCAATGGCTAATTTCATGTAATGCACTATTGAAAAAACCATGTGCAAATTGAATACGTGCAGGAAGATTATTTTCAGCAGGAAAATATTCTGGTTCAAACTCCCCACGAATTAAAGTTACATTTAAATGAGCAAACCAATGATTAAAGTGTAAAATTAACCAATCTACTTGATCTGGTTCTCTTTGTAAATTTGTCCAAGTCGATAGTTGCACTTCTAATGGTGAGCTGTCAGAATTAGAACAAGGAAGTGTGCTAGCAAGTGATGAAATATTCACTTCTGTTTGCGGCTGCAACAGATGCATATTTTAATTTACCCAATTGGTCTGTCTTAATAAGTACAAAATTGTATCTTAATCTTTGACAGAGTACTTATGAATTTGTAGAATTGCCGCCTTAATTATGTCAGCAAATACCTTTCCGGCACAGATTGAGCCGTTTAAATGGGCTGAGCAAGGCTTTACATGGTCAGGAACACTACCATTGTCAAGCTTTCCTCGTATTGCCCGTGAAGCTGTTGGGTCAATTGATAATCAATTGGTCAATATAGACTGTAAACTATCAATGGATGCATATCATCGCGTTGTTTGGTTAGATGGTCACGTTGAAACACAAGTTCCAATGGAATGTCAACGTTGTTTAAATGTTGTTGAAATTGAACTAGTTTCAGATTTTCATCTAGCTCTTGTGGATGATGAGTCACTGATAGAGCGCTTGGATGAGGATGCTGATTTCATCGTCTTAGGTGAGAGTGAAGCGACCACGAAAGGTGATTATGATGCACCTGCAATGGCCAATTTACTTGCACTAATAGAAGATGAAGTGTTACTGCTGTTGCCTTTGTCTCCTAAGCATGAGTCTTGTGAGCATAAGCATCAACCAGTCATTGAAGAGATTGCTGAAGAAAAACGGGATAATCCGTTTGATGTTTTGGCATCTTTAAAGGGTAAACTTAACTAATTTTTGTGTTATACTCATAGGTATAAGACAATCAAATTTGTTCTGATCCATTTTTTCGATATTTGTAAGGAGCCATCATGGCCGTTCAGCAAAACCGTAAAAGTCGCTCTCGCCGTGACATGCGCCGTTCACATGACGCTTTAACCGAGAATGCATTAACAGTAGATCAAACTACTGGTGAAACTCACCGTCGCCACCATGTATCTAAAGATGGTATCTATCGTGGTCGTCAATTATTCGCTAAAGCAGCTGATGCTGAATAATTTGCGGTGATGCATTAGGCTTAAAGCTTAGTGGAAAAAATGGGAGCGAAAGCTCCCTTTTTTTGTTGTATTTGGCAATTACTAAAAACAAAATTAAATGATAAATTGCGCTCCAAGAAATAAGCTTGTACGAAAGCTAGTTGATATTCGGTCTTTATAAAACGAAATCGACATATCTTAATTAAAGGATTTATTTATGTCTGCTAAACAACTAGAGCAAGCAACTCAGGCAACAAAAACAGCTTTTGTATTCCCAGGTCAAGGCTCACAAAAAGCTGGTATGTTGGCTGAACTTGCGGAACATTTTGTTGGTATTCGTGAAACTTTTACAGAAGCTTCAGAGGCTGTAGGTTTTGATTTGTGGAATATTGCGCAAATTGGCGAAGAGCTGAATCAGACTGAATTTACTCAGCCAGTGCTATTAACTGCAAGTATCGCATTATGGCGTGTTTGGTTGGAGCTTGGTGGTGTTGTACCGAAATATTTAGCAGGACATTCTTTAGGTGAATACAGTGCCTTGGTTGCAGCTGGGGCAATGAGTTTAGCTGATGCTGTTAAGCTGGTTAATTTACGCGGTAAATTAATGCAAACTGCTGTACCTCAAGGTCAAGGCGCAATGGCAGCCATCTTAGGTCTAGATGATGCCAAAGTTGTTGAACTTTGTGCAGATGTAACTGCGAACAGTGATGGTTCTGTAGATGCTGCTAACTATAATGCCAATGGACAAGTTGTTATTGCAGGTGATAAAGCGCTTGTAGAATTGGTGATGACAGCTGCAAAAGAAAATGGTGGTAAGGCAATAGGTCTTCCTGTATCAGTACCATCTCATTGTGCATTAATGAAGCCTGCAGCAGAACAGTTTGCTGAAGCTTTGGAACAAACTGCCATTGAGCTACCACGTATTCCTGTAATACAAAATGTAAACGCTGGAATTGCGTCTGATGTGGTTGGATTACGCACGGCATTGACCGAACAGTTGTATCAATCTGTTCAGTGGACAAAAACAATGGATTTCCTTCAAAACGAAGGAATCGAATACATTGTTGAATGTGGTCCAGGCAATGTTCTTGCAAATTTAGCAAAACGTCTACCAAAAATTGAAAAAGCGTTACCACTCGATTCAAAAAATCGTTTGGATGATGCACTAAATGCCATTCTAGTGGCTGAAGGAAAGATTGCATGACACAAGAACGCAAAGTTGCATTAGTAACAGGTGCGAGTAGAGGAATTGGCGCAGCCATTGCTCAACAACTCATACAAGATGGTTTTTTTGTTGTAGGGACAGCAACTTCAGAAGCAGGTGCTGAAAAACTTTCTACTTCATTTGCTCAAAATGGTGTGGGTAAAGTTTTAGATGTACGTGACGGTACTGCTATTGATGCGTTAATTACAGATATTGAACAAAACTACGGTTTTGTATTGGTATTGGTAAATAATGCCGGTATTACAAAAGATAATTTATTATTACGCATGTCTGAAGATGATTGGGACGATATTTTAAATATTCATTTAAAAGCGGTATATCGTTTATCTAAGCGTGTGTTAAAAGGTATGACGAAAGCTCGCTTTGGTCGCATCATTAATATTAGTTCAGTGGTTGCACATTTTGCCAACCCTGGACAAGCGAACTATTCTGCTGCAAAAGCAGGGATTGAGGCATTTAGCCGCAGTCTTGCAAAAGAAATGGGTAGTCGCCAGATTACGGTGAACTCTGTAGCACCTGGTTTTATTGCAACAGAAATGACGGAACAGCTTAGCGAAGAAATTCGTAAAAAAATGAGCGATCAAGTGGCATTAAATCGTTTAGGCGATCCACAAGATATTGCAAATGCTGTAAGTTTCTTAGCATCAGATAAAGCAAGTTACATTACGGGTACAGTGTTACATGTAAATGGTGGTTTATACATGAGCTAATAAGCTTAAGTATAAACTTTCAAAAAGTTAAAGATTCAATTAAACTAACGGCATTAAAAACGCCACAAGCAATGAGGAGAATTCCTGTGAGCGATATCGAACAACGCGTTAAACAAGCGGTTGCAGAACAACTTGGTCTTAAAGCAGAAGAGATTAAAAACGAAGCATCTTTCATGGATGACTTAGGTGCAGACTCTCTTGATCTAGTAGAATTAGTAATGTCTTTCGAAAACGATTTCGACATCACTATTCCTGATGAAGATTCTAACGAAATCACAACTGTTCAATCTGCTATTGACTACGTTTCTAAGAAACTTGGTTAATTGTTGATTTTCAGCTTTGCTGAATAAAAAAGACCACCTTTATGGTGGTTTTTTTATGCTATTGGCTTCTAAATGGAGATTTTATAGTGAACACTTCATATCAATCTGCAATGTATATCGATTTTTTTCAAGTGATTGCACTTATACCCTGTGGAAAAGTAGCGACTTATGGACAGATTGCAAAAATGGCTGGTTGGCCAAAACATGCAAGACATGTGGGCTTTGCATTAAAAAATCTAGATGGGCAATCCAATTTGCCTTGGTATAGAGTCATTAACTCTCAAGGAAAAATTCGCTTAATGAAAGAAAATGAACAAGGAGAAAATATTCAAATAATAAAATTACAAGAAGAAGGTATTGTTGTTTTGAATGGAAAAATAAATTTGAAACAATATTTGTGGGATGTAAATAAATGAAATCTCCTATTATTAAAATAAGAGATTTCTGGGCTTGGACAAGAACAATAAGGTTAATTTTTACGAACAATAAGAACAGGTGTTGTGCCTTCAGTTAATACGCTTTGAGCAACACTGCCTAAAAGAAGTTTTTTGAGCCCTGTACGACCATGAGAACCCATAATAATAAGGTCGGCTTTAATGTCTTCAGCAGCTTGTGAAATTTCTCTATGTACCAATTGACCTTCTAACAGACGCGTTTCAATTTCAATGCCATTTTCAGCAAATTTAGCTTTGGCATCTTCGAGTGATTTTTGAATATAGCCTTTAGCACGTTCAATTAATTCATTTGTTTGAGAAGCAGTAATATATTCTGCAGCAATATAAGGATCTAATGTAAGTACTTGAACAACAGTAATTTTACTTCCACATGTTTTTGCAAAATCTGCTGCTTTTTGTACCGCAGCATATGAAGTTTCTGAGCCATCAATAGGCACTAGAATATTTTGAAATGACATGTTGTTGCTCCTTATCTTATTAAAATCAATTTTAAAAATATTATATTTAAATTTTATCTTCACTTTCATTCTAACTGAAAAAGTAAAGGAAGCAAGTAGATGAAGAAGATATTTCACTAAAAAGATTGTGAGATAAAACAGACATTTATTTTGTGATAAATATGGCGTATTTCATAGGTTTTAAGCTGAAATCTATGTGCGTCATGACATAGATTTCATTTATAAATAATTGATTTTATTTAATCAGTGAAATGAATTGGCATCCACTGATAGCTTTTACCATCTTGTGAATAAATGTGACCTATACCAGGAAAAGGTAAATGTGGCGCAGCAATGGTTTGTCCATTTTGAGCATAATCTGCAAATTGTTTTAGGCGTGTTTGTACCGCTTGTTCAGGATCAATATCATATTCAATTGCCGTTTCAGGGCGATCAAATTGAATAGTATGAGAGTGAACAATATCACCAATAAAAATAACATCTTTTTGAGGTGTTTTAAGCTTGTAGCTAAAGTGTCCAGGTGTATGACCAGCGGTACTGATTACTTCAAAGCCGTTGATTTGATCACCTAATTTAAATGTTTTAAATTGCTGTTTTGCTTGATAAGGCGCAAGTGCAGTTTTAATTTTATCGGTAGTTGCTAAATAACCAGATTGTTTTTCTTTTGGAATAGATTTAAGCGATTTGGGGTTTAACCAATAGTTGGCTTCATCTTCAGCAACGTAAATTGTAGCGTTTGGAAAGTTGGCTACGCCATTTTTACTGACACCACATGAATGGTCGGGGTGTAAGTGGGTAAGTAAAATGGTATCTACTTGTTCAGGTTGATAACCTGCTGCTTTTAAGTTCGTACTTACAGAGCCTAAATGAGCACCAAAACAGTCGGCTGTACCGCTGTCGACTAATGTTAGCGTATTGCTATTCTTCACTAAGAATGCATTTACAGAAGTTTGAATGCCTTTAGCTTGATCTGCATAATATTTTTTTAAGATGTTTTGAATTTCTTCATTTGATAAATTTTTAAATAGTGATGGAGAAATAAAATTTGTACCATCAAGTAAAGCAGTAATTTGTACACCATCCATTTGATAATGATAGTAACCAGCGACTTGTTTTTGTTGTGGTTGGATACTTTGGTAGTTAGTTGCTTGAGCCGTAGTTATGGTCATAGTGCTAAGGCTAAGCGCAAGGAAGAGGGGTTTTAGGTTTTTCATGATTGGCGCCATTGAATATAAAATGATTAGTTTTTAGCATAAAAAACTTAAATCATGTTACTTTCTTAAAAGTTAAAAACTTTTATTATTAGAGTTTTAATCTATAAGAATTTGTATTTTTTATTTTAAAAAGAGAAAAATAATGTTGTTGAAAAAAGTATTAATGATTGGTTGTTTATTATTTATGTCAACAACTTACGCTAAAGATATGATATTGGTTAAAGCTGGTGATGTTCAGATTATTCAACAAAATTGTAATGAAAACACCTATGAATGTGATTATGTTAAAAAATACAAAGGTAAATCAGAGCTATTGATTGAAAAATGGAGTAAGACAGTAATTCCATATCAATTTAGCCCTAATTTAATTGGTTTGCGTTTGGGAGCAACTGGATCTAATCATATATTAGAAATTTATGATTCAAATGACAAAAAATCTATTTTTTATAATGTAATTATGGTTGATGAACAAAATAAATGTTTTTTAAATCAAGAGAATGATGGTAAAAAACATCAGAAAATTGCTTTTTATAGACTTCCTAGCCTTCAAGTGTTTTTTGAAATAAGTTCGAAAAATAAAGATTTTAGAAATTTTAAAGATATTTCTTCAAAATATATTGATGAAGAGGATAACTCATTTAATTTTGATTACTCAAGAATGATGGATAATGAGGTATATTTCCAACAAGTAAAAATTTTAGATGTATGTGGTCGCATGCCAAAAATAATTCAAGAAGATATAGATGATAGCAGTGAGTAATAAATTTTATATTTAATTTTTAAATAATATTAGAGTATAGAATTAATTTACTGAGAGCGTATTAATTTTCGCCATTCTAATAATGTACAAATAATTGTAGTAGGTAATATTAGGAAAAGTTGTATGTACAATATTTTGATATATCCTAAATTGGTAAACCATAGAAATAAAAATAAAAGAATAGGCAACCACATAAAACCTAAGAGGTAGCCATAAATAAATACTTTTAGAAAATTAGCTTTATAGATTTTCTTTTTGAAGAAAATATGAAAAATTCTATCTGTAATAAATGCTGGTAATATCCCGATTAAGAAACTAAAAGGTGTTAATAATAAAAGATATGCTAACATTGGAAAAATAATAGATGGTGTTACAAGACCTTTAATAAATCTTAACGGTTCATAAAAGAAAATATGACTGTGAAAGACAATGGTAATACAAAGTAAACCGATAAATGGCCCTAAGAGAATAAATAAAGAAGATCTGATGGGTTTTATTTTATTATTCATTTTTATTAATTTATAAAGTTTTGAAAAATTAGTATATATACAAGCCAGTTTATAAAATCTGAATATATATCTAAACGATGACTTATTTTATAGCAAAATTTTATATGAAGTTAAAAATTATGCCAAATAATATTTAAAAATATATTCAGTATATAAATAATTTTTTATTTTTCATGCTTTAGTATTTCATCAAAGTCTACTAATTCAAACTCTTGAAGGTCACAATTAGCAAGTTCACAACGAGTTTGTTGATATTCCTCAGCGCCCATAGAAGCTTTTGCTTTATTTTCCCAGAACTCAGCTTTTTGAATATCTTGTTTTTCATTTGGTAGTCTAAAACTATATTCATCGACTAAAACTCGTTGTGCAAGAGGTGACCCTTGGTGACCAGCTTTTTCAAGCATTGCTATGTATTTTTCAGTATTTGAACTTGATTCATAAAATTGTGCTAATAGATATGAGGCATATGCATTATTCTCATTTGAAAGCTTTTCGATAGGTGTTAAATCTATCTGATCTAATAAATCATATTCTCGAAAAAAGAAAGAATATTCTAAAAGTGCCATTGATGCAGAAGTATCACCTTTTTTAGAAAATTCTATTAATTTTGCTATGAAATTTTCTTTTTTTTGATCAATATAATGAGTAATTTTATATTCATCGTTTTCATCTAAAAGAGTTTTCAGTTGAATATCTATATTGGAATTAGTTTCATCATCTAGTGAAAAGGTATTAAGCAAGTTTTGAAATTGAGATTTTTGATTTTGCACCTGAGGGCTAAATGTATAAGTGACTTCATTGATACTTGCATGAGAAAGCATAGGAGTTAAGAAATAAGTGAATAGAATTATTAAATATTTATACATTTTTTATCCTGATAATTAATTTTTATAAGAAAAAGGCTTCTTTCGAAGCCTTTTTTTTGTCAGTTAAGACACTTTATCACCCGGTTTAGCGCCAGATTCAGGTGAAATTACCCAAACACCATCGCCATTACCCGCAGCTAAAACCATACCGTTTGAAATACCAAAACGCATCTTACGTGGTGCAAGATTCGCAACCATTACCACCAATTTGCCTTTTAAGTCTTCAGGTTGGTAAAACTCACGAATACCACTAAATACATTACGTGGTTCAGCTTCACCTACATTTAAAGTCAATTGAAGAAGTTTGTCAGAACCTTCAACTGTAGCAGCTTCTAAAACTTCTGCCACACGTAGGTCAACTTTCATAAAGTCTTCAATACCAATGATTTCAGCTTCACCTACTTTTGGTTCAGCTTTTTTCTCTTTGGCTTTTTCTTTTTTCTTTTCAGCTTTTGGTGCTTCAGCAGGAGCAGCTAAAGAATCTTTAGAAGCATCCACCATTGCAGCTACAGCTTTAGGGTCAACACGTTGCATAAGTGGTTGGAACAATGCAATTTCATGACCAACTAAAACTTCAGTACGTGAAGCAAAGTCGAAAGAAGCAAGTTTTAAGAAGTCTTGAACTTGAGCAGCCAAAGTTGGAAGAACAGGTGCTAGGTAAATTGCCAATTGACGGAATAAGTTAATACCCACAGAACACACGTCATGAACTTGTTGTTCTTCACCTTCAATTTTTGCAAGTGCCCAAGGCTTTTTCTCATCAATATACTGATTCGCTTTGTCTGCAAGCGCCATAATCTCACGAATTGCTGTAGAGAATTCACGTGCTTCGTATGCTTTAGCAATAGAATCACCCGCATCAATAAAGCTTTGAACCAATTCAGGCTCTGCACATGTTGCAGACAATTTATTGTCAAATTTCGTGTTAATGAATTTTGCACAACGACTTGCAATATTTACGACTTTACCCACCAAGTCAGAATTCACTTTTTGAACGAAATCATCAAGGTTTAAGTCAGAATCTTCAACTTTGTCAGAAAGTTTAGATGCAAAGTAGTAACGTAAATATTCAGGATTTAAGTGGTCTAAATAAGTTTCAGCTTTAATGAATGTACCACGTGATTTAGACATTTTTTGACCATTGACAGTCAAGAAACCATTTACGAATAAACCACTTGGAGTACGGTAGTTTGCACCTTCAAGCATTGCAGGCCAAAATAATGCATGGAAATACACGATGTCTTTACCAATGAAGTGATAAACCTCATTTTTAGAATCTTTTTTCCAATAATCATCAAAGTTTAAATCTGGACGTTTAGTTTTAATGTAGTTTTCAAAACTAGACATATAACCAATAGGCGCATCTACCCAAACATAGAAATATTTGTTTGGTGCATCTGGAATTTCAAAACCAAAATATGGTGCATCACGTGAAATATCCCAATCTGCTAAGCCAGCATCAAACCATTCATCAAGTTTGTTGGCAATTGAAACAGGCAGGCGACCTTCGTCACGTGTCCATTTTTGTAAGTATTCTGCAAAATTTGGCAGTTTAAAGAAGTAGTGATCTGAAGACTTTTCTACAGGTGCAGCACCACTTAAAGTAGATTTTGGATTTAAAAGTTCAGTTGCATTATAAGTTGTACCGCAAACTTCACATGAATCGCCATACTGATCTTCAGCTTTACATTTTGGGCATGTGCCTTTAATGAAACGATCAGACAAGAACATGCCTTTTTCAGGGTCAAATAATTGTGTTACTGGACGAACAGCAATATTGCCTGCTTCACGGTTTTTAATATAAATTTCTTGTGAACGTGCTTTATTCGCATCGCTATTGGTTGAATCATAATGATCGAAATGAACACCAAAGCCATCAAAATCACGCATATGCTCTTTCTGAACATTGGCAATTTGTGCTTCTGGTGAAATGCCATTTGCTTCAGCACGAAGCATAATCGCTGTACCATGAGCATCATCTGCACATACATAAGTCACTTGATGACCCATTGCACGCATGGCACGAACCCAAATATCAGCTTGGATATAACCAAGTAAATGACCCATATGGATCGGGCCATTGGCGTAAGGAAGGGCATTGGTGACTAAAATATTACGCACGGATATAACTCTCTCATTCGTATTTTATGTAAGGCTAACGATTTTACATGAGATAGCACAGACTTGCACAATGGAAAGTGCGAAATCTTTTTAAATATGATTTTATTCTGAAAAAAGTCAAAGAAATTTAAATAAAATTGAAGTGAGGTATTGCAAAAATATCTCATCTTTTTTGTTAAAAGATGAGATATTGATTGGAAAAAAATTACTTTAATAGAATCCAAGCATCTTCCCAGTTTGAACCTGTTCCAGGAACATAATGGTGAGAAGAAATAGTACACCATCCACTAAATGGATGAGGTTTACACTGATAAACTTGTTTATCTGATGCTAATACCTTAGTTCCTGCTTTATATTGGCTAATATTATTTGGATAAACATAATCATATGAACCCGGTTGTGCTGGAATTTTATCTATAGCAACTTCTACTTGTAAAATATTACTGTCTTTATGTCCATAAATAATGTTTATACCTGGAGCTGGAATAATTTGGTTTGATGAGTTTTTTACACCTGCTTTTAAGGATGTATGTTCATTATTAATTTTTTGAGCTAATAATTTTGGCCATTCATTACGCTGACCTTGTTCTTTTGTTTTAATTACGAGTACAGTTTCTAAATTTTTGTTTTCTCCATTTTTGTCAAATACACGCGTTCTAGCTCGCTCATTAGGTTTTAAGTCCTCAACAGGATTAATTGTTCCAACTTGATTCCATGTTGCTGTTATAACTGGTGGTTTTTCAGGATCGACAGGTTGTGTTGGTGTGCCTGATCCAATTTGAGCATCAATGACTTGATAGAATGAGTTAGATGTATCGCCAATATCCCAAATAGCAAGAATCACATGATAACCACTTCTATTTTTAGGGATAGAACATTGATGTGAAACTTGTTTTGGTGGTGTTTGAAATTTTCCATCTACAGTACAAAAAGGTGAGAGTTCAAAAGAAGTTCTAGCTAGTGGTAAAGAAGGATTCCATCCTTGTTTAGTGATGAAGTATCGATAGCCTTTTGTAACATGTGGAGCTGTATGATACCAAGTAAAGTTATTTACTCCTGTTGGCATGATGTTTTTCATCCAACGTGTTGGAGACTGCTGATTTAATTGAGAAAAGCGAGAGATACCTGCGCTTGGAATTGTTCCATCTACTGGACCAAATTGAGGAAAGCCATTTGGCCCTTCAATACTTTGAGGTTCATATTGAACATCACCACATTTACTATTTTTATATACTTGACAAGCATATGCTCGCGATTCTGGCTTTTGGACATATCCATGTGCAGATGCAAATGTGGGAAAATAGGCAGCAATAATACCTAGTATTAAAAAATAATTTCTATTCATTTAAATATTACCTTTATTTTTACATATTTTTTGAATTAAAAGGAGTGCATAAATTAATGAGGAAGGTAGTTGAAATCAATCAATGAATGTATTTTGTGTGTAATTATCTGTCATTTTTTTTATTAATAATTGGTTAATTAGTATTCTTTTATTTTGAAATAAATGGTAGATATATAAAATTAATAATTTATTTATTTTTTATTATATAAGAAAATTAACTTAACTGAACAAAAGTAATATTGAAATTTATTTAATTTTTTATTTTAATTTATTTTAAATGTATAATTATCACATATTTAATTTTACTAATATTTCATTATAATAAGAATATGGAAACTATTTTACAGGTGAATTATGTAATTTAAGTATTTTTTTTAGAATAAGTTTATAATTTTTTTAATTTCTGATTTGTTGATGAGTTGTTTATAAACAAGGAATAGAGATTTTTTGGTGGTTTATATTTTTGTTGAATTAAAATATTTATTTATATCTATGTGTTTATAAAAATATATCAAAGTTTTGGTATTAGTAAATATTTTTTAAATAAATAGCTTATGTGTTTTTGTAATGATCTAAAAAAAATTGAAATTTGTAGATAGTAAATTCTTTAATCAGGGCTAGAGTTTGTAAATTTGGTGATTTAATTTTACTAATGACTCTAGTCCTTCTATTTTAAAGTGAGTTTTTATCCTTAATTTATCCGATTCCAAGCATCTCGCCAGTTTGATCCTGTCCCTGGAACATAATGATGAGAAGAAATACCACACCATCCACTATATGGATAAGGTTTGCATTGGTATAACTGTCCATCACTTCCTAAAACTTTTGTACCTGCTTTATAGCGTTGAATATTTTGAGGATAAACATATTGATAAGCAGATGATGATACAGAAGAATTTTCTCTTGTAGCAGAATTAGCCCGTTCAATGGTCACTTCTGTACGAACAATCGTACTGTGGGGGGTAATATAAACATTATTTTTCCCTAGAGCTGGCTGGATATTACCATGATGATTTTTCGTTCTAGCACGAAGTGCATTGTGCTCTTGATTGATTTTCTGAGCCAAAGCATGTGTCCAATATTGTTTTTGCCTTTGATGTGCAGATTGAATCGTTAATTGGGTCTGTAAATTAAGATTCTCGCCATTTTTCTCAAATACGCGCAATTTGACACGATCATTTGGTTGTAAGTCATCTACTGGATTAATTTCTCCAATATTTTTCCAATGAGATTCATGTTGTGTTGAAACAGGTGGTTTTGGAGGTGTTGGTAAAGCAGGGAAGCCTTCACCAAGATGAACATCAATCACGTTATAGAATGAATTGGTTGTATCGCCAATATCCCAAACTGCTAAAATAACATGATAGCCTTTATGGTCTGATGGAATTGAACAACGATGGGTGACACGGCTTTGCGGTCGTTGATATAAGCCATCAACAGTACAAAATGGACGTAATTCAAAAGATTGACGAGTTAAAGGAGCATTTGGGTTCCAATTGGGTTTAGTAATAAAATAGCGCCAACCTTTAGTGACGTGAGGGGCTGTAAATTGCCATGTGAAATTATTTTCACCTGTCGGCATACGTCTTTTAACCCAACGTGTTTGTGATTGGCTATTGAGTTCTGAAAACTGAGCAAGTCCTGCACTGGCAATTTTTCCATTGGCAGGTCCTGACTGTGGAAAGTTATTTGTTCCTTCTAAACTTTGTGGCTCCCAAATAATGCTACCACATTGGTAGTTGGTTTGGAGTTTACATGCATAAGCTCTAGATTCAGGTTGCAACATATAACCATGTGCAAATAGCTGAGTAGAGGAAAACATTGATGTAAGCATGCCAAGAGTCATGATATAGGGTTTTAAAGTGCTATTATTTTTCATTTTATGTAGCCTTATTTAAGATATTTTCTGAGTTGAATATACATATTCAAAACAACAGCTGAAAAATAACCGAGAGCTTAGTAAGGGTCTGTAATGAACTGTGGTGATGTTGATACGATTGTTACAGCCATTTGTATAGAAAAAGAATGACAAAAACTTTAAAGATTTGTTTCAAATATAAATAATGAAAATGAGTTATCTTTTGCTTGAATACAATAGATAATAGTCTTTTGATTCGACGAAAGTGAAAGACTATGATTGATGATGGTTTTGATGATCAACCAATTACCCGTATTCCACAGAATGAACAGGGTATGCTATTTGGTAAACGTATTTTGCTTGAAGCGAATGATTATTTAGAAGCGATTTCGGAAAAAGAGCATCATTTTCTAATTTCAACTTTACGTGATTTAGCAGCAGAAGAAGATTATTTTAAAGTTTTGGCAGATGAGTTAGATCAACCTGTTGGTCATAAGATTGCAAATGATGCTTTAAATCTTATTCATTTTTGGCAATTAATTCATCAATATGAAAATATTTCAGAGTTTAATTTACTTGAAATTATTCATTCTGAAAAATTTCAAAAAGACTTATTAACGGCATTGGATGCATTGATGATTGGCGAGCATCAGGAACAACGCCGTAAAGTGATATTAGAAGCTTTAAAATTATATAAATTAAAATGTTATGCAGGTTGTATTGCTATTTTATATGCACAAATTGAAGGTTTATTAACAGACGTCTTGGTTGAGCATGGTTATTTAAAACAAAATCAAACCAAATATTTAGATGTTTATAAAATTGTTCCTGGTCTAAAAGGAAATGAAATTAAGAGCTTATGGCATAAGTCAAAAATTGCATGTGAGCTAAATCCATATTTTGCAGAGCTTGCTGCATATAAGATGGATAGTAGCTCAACAGTGACTATGACACGTCATAATATTTTACATGGCACTGATTTAAATCATTTTAATCAAGGTCGTACCTTTGTTTTATTCTTATGGCTATTTTCTGTGGTGAGTTTTATGAGCACCTTAAAGAAATAAGTTTATTTATTATCAAGAATCAGTTGTCGAATTTTAATGGCTTTTTCAAAGTGATCGAGTTGGTGGGTTTTAATCCACCACTTTGCCATTTGCATCAGTAAATCTGGATCAGTATTTTTATTGGAAAAAAAGGCATAAAAGGAAAGTCCTACATTTTCGCCTTTCTTTTCAATTTTTTCATTGCAAATTCTAATTATTTTTTCTCTAAAGATGGGATTCATTCTTAAACTAGTCAAATTAAAAAAAGTAGCTTAAATTAAATTTTAACCAATGTCAGTTATAAATATATTAAGTCGAGATTCTTAATATTTATAAAACCAACTTATTTACTAAGATTTTTTTAAAACTCTCGTTGAACTTGCTTAACCTTGGTGGAAATTATCGTTAAACTATAGCATCAGTATTTTGCTGTATTCCCGTTTGGAGTAAATATATGTCGTGGCTTTCTTCTCTTAAATCCGTCTTTTCACCCTCTAAAGAAGTCAATGAAGAAGAAATCCAAAAAGTATTGCAGGCATATATTTTGCCAAATTCTGCCAATGCTTTAAAAGATCGTATTACTCAGATTAATGTGCAGGGGCAAATTTTACAAATCACAATTAATACTTTTCCATCTGAAGCTGATGATTTGCAAAAAATTCATGATGATTTAGCAGATGCCTTAGAAAAATGTGGTATTACTGAATTGAATATGCATGTGATTCAGCAAAAAACAGCACATAAAAAAGAAGGTGGCTGTGGTCATCATCATAAAGAAGGTGAAAGTTGTTCAAGCCAAGAAAAAGAAGAAAAATCAAAATTACCACCAGTTGTGGATGCTTCGGCAGAAGTAACACAAAAAGCTGTGGAAGAAGTCGATCCAAATAATCCTCCTATAGCAAAAGCAGCACCTCAACAGCGTGATGTGCCAAAGCATCCACGTATTCAAAATGTTATTTTGGTTTCTTCAGGGAAAGGCGGTGTAGGTAAATCGACCACAACTGTAAATTTAGCTTTGGCTTTACAAGCTTTAGGTTTAAAAGTTGGTGTGTTAGATGCAGATATTTACGGACCAAGTATTCCAACAATGTTGGGAAATGCAGGTCGTACACCCATGATTGAATCGGAAAATTTTGTTCCTCTTGAAGCATATGGAATGGCAGTTTTATCTATTGGACATTTAACGGGTGATAATAATACGCCAGTTGCTTGGCGTGGTCCAAAAGCAACGGGTGCATTGATGCAACTGTTTAATCAAACACTTTGGCCTGATTTAGATGTACTAATGATTGATATGCCACCAGGTACAGGTGATATTCAATTGACTTTGGCACAGCGTATTCCTGTGACAGGCGCAGTTATTGTGACAACTCCTCAAAATGTAGCATTGCTTGATGCAACGAAAGGCATTGAGTTGTTTAATCGTGTGCAAATTCCAGTAATGGGTGTTGTTGAAAATATGTCGACTCATATTTGTTCAAACTGTGGATTTGAGGAACAAATTTTTGGTACAGGTGGTGGTGATAAACTTGCTGAACAATACGATATTCCACTTTTAGGGCGTTTGCCTCTAAATGTGAAAATTCGTGAAAATGCAGATGCTGGTAAACCATCTGTAATTGCAGGTGATGATGCGGCTGAAAGTTATATGGTAATTGCACAAAAAATTGCGAATAGACTGCCAAAAGAAGAAAAAGATAAGTCTCGTATTTTTTAAATAGAAAGTTAATAAATATGAATTAAAAAGCCCAAAATATTTTGGGCTTTTTTTACGTATAATTGAATCCTATTAAATGGTAAGTTCTATTTTGGGATTTTGCTTTTTAGCATTTATGATATTAATAGATATAGCAATAATAACCATAAAAATACCAATAATATCTGTAATCGTTTCAGGAATAATCATACATAGTGCACCCGCACCTAAAAATAGTCTCCAGAACCAAGGTAAGGCTGTTTTAAAGTAACCTTCAACAGCTGCACCTAATGCGAGAATACCAATAATAGATGTTACACAAATACTGATAATTGTTGTCCATGCAGGGAATGCAAATTCACGTGCATTAACGGCAACATTTGCAGTATCAATCATTAACATTGCGGGGTTGTAGACAAATAAGAATGGAACGATAAAGCCTGCAAGTGAAAGTTTGAGTGCCTGAAAGCCTGTACGCATTGGATCTCCACCTGCAATACCAGCACCAGCAAAGGCGGCTAAGGCGACAGGAGGGGTGATGTTGGCAAATAATCCAAAATAAAATACAAACATATGTGCAACAAGTGTTGGAATGTCAAAGTTTGCTAATGCTGGAGCAGCCATTGTTGCTGTGATGATATATGCCGGAATTGAAGGTAAGCCCATGCCTAAAATCATTGAGGCAATCATGGTAAAAAAGAGTGTTAAAAATAAGCTGCCTGCGCCAATACTCATAATAGAAGAGGTCATGACTGAACCAAAACTTGTTAAGCTCACAACACCAATAATAATACCCACTAAAGCACAGGCTGCCATGACGGATAATGATTGCTTAGCACCATCTTCTAAGGCTTCTAAAATTTCTTTTAAGCCCATACGAGTCGTTTTCTTAAACGCTGCAACAACAATTGTTAATAAAATGGTATAAACCGCTGCGTAACTGACAGGAATAGACTGAAATAAGAAAAATACCAGTGCAATAATGGGAATGAGTAAGTGTCCACGTTCCTTTAAAACTTCTTTAACTTTTGGTAGGTCTGATTTTGGGACACCTTTTAGGTTGTCTCGACCTGCACGAAAGTGAACTTGTGCCATTACACCTAAGTAATATAGTAATGCAGGTAATGTTGCAGCAAGTGCAATTGTACCGTAGCTTACACCAGTTGTTTCAGCCATGATAAAAGCACTTGCACCCATAACAGGAGGTAGAATTTGTCCGCCAACAGATGCGCTTGCTTCAACTGCACCAGCAAAATTTTTGTGATAACCAATTTTTTTCATAAGGGGAATGGTAAATGAACCGGTACCAACGACATTGGCGACAGCTGTGCCATTGATACTACCCATAAAACCACTTGAAATTACAGCAACTTTTGCAGGACCACCTTGCTTATGTCCAGCTAATGCCATTGCTAAATCATTAAAGAGTTTCCCCATACCAGATTTTGCTAAGAAGGCACCAAATAAAATAAATAAGAAAATAAAAGTAACAGAGGCACCTATTGCTGAAGAATATAACCCTTCAGTTTTTAAATACATTTGACCAAAAATATCGCTGACTGTAAATGGGCGTGTTAATAAGCGATCAGGCATCCAATCAAAATGACTAATAAATGGATAGGCTAAAAAGATCATTCCTAAAATTGGGAGCATCCACCCCATAACACGTCGTGCACCTTCAATCACTAAAATGACCGTCATAATAGAAAAGGCAATATCAAGCGTATTGGGGATACCGCCACGAGTCGTGACAATATCTTGATATTCAATCCAAAGATATAAAAATGAAGACAATGATGCGGAAGCTAAGATCCAATCTGACCAAGAAATGGTTTGTCTTGAAGTCGAACTTCTTGCTGGATAAAGTAGAAAAACTAATGCCAAGCCAATTGCAACATGGGCAGAACGTTGAATCAATTCTGGCAAGGGATTAAACGTAATAAATAAATGAAATAAAGAGTAAAAAATAGCAATTGTAGCAATAAACCATTTAACTGATTTATTTACTGGCTGTCGTGTCACAGATTCACGATCAAACTTTTCTAAAATTGCTTGCTGTTCTTTTTCATCTAATTGTTCAATGACAACTTTTTGATCTGTGGTGGTCATAAGCATTCTCCCAACCACAATACCGTCCAAAATGGTTGTTGCTGAATAGAAATATTGATGAGGCTATAGTTAGGATAATCTTCATAAATACGCCATTCTTGGTGATTAAATTTAATTACACCTTGCATATTTTTAGAAATTGTCCAATTAATCTCTTTTAACATTTGATTCACTTCCATACGAATCCAACCATCTTTTTGAAAAATTATAAGATTACTTATTGGTGTACCTGCACCAAAAGAAATAAAGTCCGTGTACTGAAGTACAAAATTATTATTTTTTATTTGATAATGTTCTAGCCAATTTGTTTTTTCAACAGAATGTTTCCATTGTAAATCAAAAGATTGAGATGGAATCTTGCAAATATTCTGATTGACTTGTACCTGCGTGTAAGATACAGGAAGAAGAAAAGTAAGACCAAAACATAGACCAAATAAAAGTGTAGTGATAACTACACTTTTATGTTTTATCATTATTTTTTCGCTACTTCATCGTAATAGCGTTTAGCACCAGGATGTAGCGGTGCAACTAAACCATTCTGAGCGTTTTCTAAAGTAATTTCAGTCGCTGCTTGATGTGAATTGGCTAATGTTTTTAGGCTGTCGAAGAATGTTTTAGTTAGTTTGTAAACATCATCATCAGAGAGGTCGGACTTAACAACTAAAGCATTCATAATGGCAGCTGTTGGGATATCTTCTGTATTTCCATAGGTTCCTTTAGGAATAGTCAGGGCTAGAAAATAAGATTGATCTTTAGCAATATCTTTAATTTTTTCCGAATTGATAGCAACGAGTTGTAAATCAAAACCTTGTTGTAGTTCCATTAAAGATGAGTTTGGAATACCGCTGGTTAAAAATGCTGCATCAATTTTTCCACCTTTTAATGCATCTGCTGCTTCTGCATATCCTAGATAATCAACTTTTACGTCATCATATGTAATGCCAAATCCATTTAATAATGTGCGGGCATTTACTTCTACGCCTGAATTTTGAGCACCAACAGCAATACGTTTTCCTTTCAAATCTTCAATATTTTTAATACCCGATTTTTTTGATGCGACAATTTGTACATAGTTTGGATAAAGTGCAGCAATTTGCTGAACATTTTCGACTTTACCATTATTAAAAACGCCAGTACCTTTTAATGCATCGGTCAGACTGTCACTCATGACAAAAGCCATTTCAACTTTATTTTGCTTAAGTAAGTTTAGATTTTCTACAGAAGCACCTGTTGTTTGGGTTTTAGAATTAACCCCATAAGTTTTATTATAAATTTCAGCCAAGCTTGTTCCAATTACATTGTATGGGCCTGAGGCACCACCTGTTGCAATACTAACAAATTTGCTTGAAAGCTTATCTGGAGCTGATGTGGATGTTGCTGGTTCTTTATTTTGTACCGTTTTATTGTCATTTGAGCATGCATACATACCTGATATTGATAAGCATAAAATTGATAAGGTTAAAAATTTTGTCATAAACTACTCCATAGTTTTTTTATTTTCTCAAGTCATTTGAGTTTGTTCTTTAGCTTTGCTATAAGCTGTTTAAAAAATAACTTATTTAAATACGCTTGAATATAGTTTTGATATAAAACTTAACAATATAAGTTAGTTAGTTGTTTTTTAATAATAATTTAATTCTAGCTTATTTCTTTTAGTTTTTTTGTTAAAAGGATTTTTAATTTTAAAGTGACTAATTGGTTTTTTAATGTATTTAATTTGTTAAATATATGAAAATATTGTTAATTTTTATTATTTTTTTTGAAATTATATTTCCTCTTACAATTTTTACTTTGCTAAATCATAGAGTGCTCAATTATCCTTCAGTTATTCATAGTTGAGGTCGAATAAATGATTTCATTATTATTTATTGGCTTGGTTATTTCTATTTTATTAACACCTGGTCCAACAAATACATTATTAGCCTCTTCAGGGATTCAGGTTGGGATTCGAAAATCATTTCGTTTAATCCCTTCTGAAGCATTTGGTTACATGATTGCAATCTCTATTTGGGGATTTTTGATTGGCAAAGTATCTGCACAATTTCCACTATTACCCACAATTTTAAAATTATTTAGTGCCAGTTATATTGTTTTTTTAGCGATTAAACTTTGGCGTACTGCAGATGTTGACGTGAGTTTTAATCAACCTACAATTCGTGCTCGTGAATTATTCATTGCAACATTATTGAATCCAAAAGCATTGTTATTTGCTTCTGCTATTTTTCCAGCAATTGTATGGAAAAATATGAATTATTATGTCAGTCATATGTTGATATTCTTATTTTTACTTATTCCAATTGCTTTTTTATGGACGTGTATTGGTTCATATTTAGCTTCAAATAAGATTCGTTGGTTAAATCAGTCTAATTTGCAAAAAACAGCTTCCATTATTTTATTAAGCTTTTCAGTACCTTTAAGCTACTCTGCTTTATTAAGTTTTTAATTATCTCACTATTTTATAGGTAGTGAAATGTAGCGGAAGCAGAGACGCTTATTTTCATTATGTGCGATTTAAGTTAAAGTACGTCGCAGTAAATTATTTAGCACTATTTGGATAATACAATGGCAATTAAGTCTGATCGTTGGATTCGTGAAATGAGCGAAAAGCACGGTATGATTGAACCGTATGCAGAGAACCAAGTTCGTTTAGATGAAAATGGTCAAAAACTCATTTCTTATGGCGTATCAAGTTACGGTTATGATGTGCGTTGTGCACGTGAGTTTAAAGTATTTACAAATGTTCATTCAGCAATTGTAGATCCGAAAAACTTTGATGAAAAATGTTTTGTCGATATTGAAGCTGACGTTTGTATTATTCCACCAAACTCATTTGCTTTAGCTCGTACAGTTGAATATTTCCGTATTCCACGTAATGTATTGACAGTATGCTTAGGTAAATCAACTTATGCACGTTGCGGTATTATTGTAAACGTTACTCCGCTTGAGCCAGAGTGGGAAGGTCACGTGACTTTAGAATTTTCAAATACAACAAATTTACCAGCATATATTTATGCAGGTGAGGGTGTTGCTCAGATGTTATTCTTCGAATCTGATGAAGTATGTGAAACATCTTATAAAGATCGTGGTGGTAAATACCAAGGTCAACAAGGTGTTACACTTCCGAAAGCTTAATTTTGTAAGCAATAAAAAATCCCGCATTACGCGGGATTTTTTTATATAGTCAAATTATTTAACAATTTTTGCTAGTAATTCTTCTTTACTTAAGTTTACAGACTCAGCATCACGACGGCCTTTATATTCAAAAGTACCCGCATCTAAACCTTTTTCACCAATAACAATACGGTGAGGAATACCCGTAAGTTCTAAGTCAGAGAATTTAACACCTGGACGTTCATTACGATCATCAAGTAATACATCATAACCCGCTGCTTGGAGTTCTTCATAAAGCGCTTCAGCCGCTTCTAAAGTACGAGGTGATTTATGTGCATTCATTGGAACAATCGCAATTTCAAAAGGTGCAATTGCTGAAGGCCAGATAATACCTTTTTCATCGTAGTTTTGTTCAATAGCAGAAGCAACTACACGAGTTACGCCAATACCATAACAACCCATAGTTACAACAAGTGGTTTGCCATCTTCGCCAAGAACTTTACAGCCTAAAGCTTCTGAGTATTTTTGACCTAATTGGAAAATATGACCGACTTCAATACCACGTTTAATTTGAAGTGTACCTTTGCCATCTGGAGAAGGATCACCTTCAACAACATTACGTAAGTCATAAACTTCTGTGAAGTTAGCATCACGTTCCCAGTTTACGCCTGTAGCATGTTTATCTGCTTCATTTGCACCTGCAACAAAGTCAGAAAGAACAGAAGCTGCACGATCAATAATAACGGTTAAACCTTTTTCAGTTAAACCTTGTGGACCAATGAAACCAGCAGTTAAACCTAGTTCAGTAATTTGTTCTTCTGTTGCAAATGTAAGTGGAGATGCAATTAAAGGATGTTTTTCAGCTTTAATTTCATTGAGTTCGTGATCGCCACGTAAGAATAGCGCAACAACAGGTGTTTTACCTTCTTCAGTTACAACACCTTGTACCAATAATGCTTTTACAGATTGAGCAGGATCTGACTTTAAGAATGCTGAAACATCTGCGATTGTTTTTTGATTTGGAGTATCAACAATTGTTAATGCTTGAGTTGGTGTAGCACGTTTGCCAACTAAAACAGCTTCAGCCATTTCAATATTTGCTGCATAATCAGATTCTGTAGAGAATGCGATATCATCTTCACCACTTGATGCCAATACATGGAATTCATGTGAACCTGAACCACCAATAGAACCAGTATCTGCTTGTACTGGACGGAAATTCAAACCTAAACGTGTGAAAATTTTGCAGTATGCATCGTACATAATGTCATACGTTTCTTGTAAAGATTCTTGATTCACATGGAATGAATAAGCATCTTTCATAATGAATTCACGTGAACGCATTACACCAAAACGTGGACGAATTTCATCACGGAATTTAGTTTGAACTTGATAGAAGTTCGCAGGAAGTTGTTTATAACTTTTGAGTTCCGTACGTGCTAAATCTGTAATCACTTCTTCATGCGTTGGTCCAAGCACGAAATCATTCATATGACGATCTTTAAATCGAAGTAATTCAGGGCCGTATTGAACATAACGACCAGACTCTTCCCATAATGAAGCAGGTTGAGTAACAGGCATAAGTACTTCAAGTGAGCCTGCGCGGTTCATTTCTTCACGCACAATCGCTTCAACTTTATTTAATACGCGAACGCCCATTGGTAACCAAGTATATAAACCTGAAGCCAATTTACGAATCATCCCCGCACGTAACATGAGCTGGTGTGAGATTACTTCAGCATCATTTGGGGTTTCTCTTAACGTTGCAAATAAAAAGCGACTCGCGCGCATGGAAACTGTCCTAATATGAATTTCGTTAAAGTGAGTGATTATACAATAAAATTAAGCGTAGCATTGAACATCAATTTGAAGACATGAATTAATCTAATATAAAATGCAGAATAAAATTTTTATTGAAAGCTGTATGAATTAAACAAGTGCTACTGAAAGTACCTTATTCATTTTTTTGTAAACGAAAAATAAGTTGATTGTATTCAAGATTTGTATTGTGATAAGTGTCTTTAAGATGAATGATATTCTGTTTGACTTGAGTAATGTTATATGAGTTTTGCTGAAGTTTTACTTTGATATTATTTAATATTTTGTGATCAGCACGAATTAATTTCATTTCTTCATTTAATAAAATTTTTCGTTCATTTTGTAAGGTCTCTAGCTGTTTCTTTTGAAAGCTCACTTGCTTTTTTAGTGTTGCTAAAGCTGTTTCTTTTTTTGAATTGCATTTTGACTTGTCATATATGCTTGTTTTAACCGAGCATCATCTTTCTTTTGCTTAATAGCATTTTGAAGACTTTTTTCATCTAGCAGGCTTTTTTCTACATTAAATGCAGAATGTTTCTGTATTACCTGCATGTTTTGATTGAGTGCTTCATAGCCATAATAAATATGGTTAGCTGTAATATTTGTACTTATATTTGCAACTCCATTTTTATCATAATAACGATATATGATTTCTGAAGATGTTTTTTGAGAAGTTTTAGCCAAGACTAAATTTGAGTGGACTGATAGTATAAAAAAGAAAAATATCTTTATTTTTTTGATACTGTAAAAGTTCATATTTAAGCCCCTAAGTAATTCTAAAATATAGTTTTATATTGTTGTTTTAGTTTATGTTATAGTAAATAAATCCTGTAAGAAAAAAAATGTATTTTAATTTATATTTAATTTTCTAAATCTTTGAAATAAAAAATATTTTTTTTGTAATTATTGTAGGTTTTTGCTGAACTCTATATCCATATAATATTTATGGGATTTGATGTATGATATAGATACTGCTTAAAAATGTTTAAAAAACTCATTTGTTTAAGTGAAATGAGAAAGGTAAAAATAAATGAGCGAAGTTTTAAAAAATTTAAAAGTTCTAGTAGTTGATCATTCACATATTATTAGACGTACAACAGAGACATTTTTGCAAAGAGAGGGGTGCGTTATTCAAACAATGGAAGATGGCTTTGAATCTTTAGCTCATTTATCTACATTTAATCCAGATATCATATTAATTGACGTGATGCTTGAAAGATTAAATGGTTACCAAGTTTGCGCATTAATTAAAAATACAAAAGATTTTCAAAATACGCCTATTATTATGTTGTCTACACAAGATAGTTTGTTTGATCAAGCGAAAGGACAAGTGGTTGGTGCGAATGCGAGCTTGATGAAACCATTTAGTAAAGATGAACTATTAAATGCAATTCGTCAACATATAAAGGTATAATTGAAGTGTAGCTTTGGGGAAAATAATGGCTAGAATTTTAATTGTAGATGATTCACCAACTGAAACATTTCGGTTTAAAGAAATTTTAAATCAGCATGGTTTTGATGTTATTGAAGCGACGAATGGTGCTGATGGTGTCACAATGGCACAAGCAGAATTACCAGATTTAGTTCTTATGGATGTTGTGATGCCAGGTGTAAATGGTTTTCAGGCAACACGCCAACTTTCTCGTGATGATGTAACTAAGCATATTCCGATTGTTATTGTGAGTACCAAAGATCAAGAAACTGATCGTGCATGGGGAAAACTTCAAGGTGCTTGCGATTATTTAACAAAACCAATTGATGAAAACTTATTAATTCAAACTGTAAAACATTATTTAAATGAGAAATAAGTTCATTTCATTTTATATAAAAAAGGAACTCTATTGAGTTCCTTTTTTTACTTATGCTAAAAGATTTTCTAGAATTTGCTCATAAATTTCAGCAAGTGGCTCTAAATCTGAAACATCAACATGTTCATTAATTTGATGGATTGTTGCATTTAATACACCAAGTTCAAGAACCTGTGCACCTGTTGGCGCAATAAAACGACCATCTGATGTGCCACCACTTGTTGAAAGTTCGGCTTTAATGCCAGTGACATTGTGAATAGCATTTTTAGCCGCATTCACTAGTTCACCAACAGGTGTCAAGAATGGTAAACCTGAAAGAGTCCATTGAATATCATAATCAACTTGATGACGATCTAAAATTTCTATAGCACGAACTTTAAGTTCTTCAGCTGTAACTTCCGTAGAATAACGCCAATTAATTAGCAAGTTCATAGAACCTGGAACAACATTTGTTGCACCTGTACCAGCATTAATATTTGAAATTTGGAAAGATGTGGCAGGGAAGTATTCATTTCCTTCATCCCATACTGTTTCACATAATTCAGCAATTGCTTTTGAGGCTGTATGAATTGGATTAATCGCTAAATGAGGATAAGCAACATGACCTTGCTTACCTTTAATTGTTAGATTTGCGTTTAAAGAACCACGACGACCATTTTTAATAATATCACCAAGTTTATTTGTACTTGATGGCTCACCTACTAAGCACCAGTCCATTTTTTCATTGCGTGCTTCCAATGTCTCAATGACTTTAACTGTTCCATTAATAGATGGACCTTCTTCATCAGATGTGATGAGAAAAGCAATTGAACCTTTGTGGTTGGGATGCTTTGCCACGAAACGTTCAGAAGCAATCACCATTGCTGCAAGTGCTGTTTTCATATCAGCACTACCACGACCATAAAGTTTTCCATCACGAATTTCAGGAACAAATGGATCAGAATTCCAAGCATCTAAATGACCTGTTGGAACAACATCTGTATGACCAGCAAAACAAAAAACAGGAGATTCTGTGCCTTTACGAGCCCATAAATTATCAACATCGTCGAAACGCATGTTTTCAATATTAAAACCAATTTTTTCTAGGCGCTTGGCCATGATTTCTTGGCAAGTATGATCAATAGGAGTTACAGAGGGTTGGCGTAATAATTGTAAGCTAAGCTCAAGAGTTTCTGACGAAATCATACCAATAAGTCATGTCTAAAAAGTCACCCTATAATAGGCGAAACTCTAAAATAAGGGGAGTTCCAAATGAAAAAAACCTTATCTAAGATAAGGTTTTTAAGAGGGGGCTTTTAGATATTATTTATTTTTAATTTCATTGGACGTTTTTTCAGCAGTATCTGTGACAACGCTTCCAACTTTAGAAACATCTTGTCCAACGCCTTTAACAGTATTACATCCAACTAATACAAAACTTAGTGCCAAAGCAGAAAATAGAACTTTTTTCATTAATATCACCCTTTTGATTTACTAAAATAAATATCCTTCAATTTCAGACTAAAAGAAAATAACCGTGATAAGTGTATAAAGTTTGTTCTATTCAGTAAGAGAATGTATTTATACAAGAAGATAGTTTAGATTAAATAGGGTAATGACGGTGATCTATACATATAATAATGAGAGGAGTCTGAATTAAAATATAATCCATCTGTCCACCATTTATTATGAGAAGAACTTGCATTATTGTGAGGGCATAACCATTCATGTCGGCTTAGGCGATGATGTTTTTTTGCATGTTTAGGAAAACATGTTCCCCAATTTCCTAAACGACGATCTAGATTGATCCATGTAGGTATTTCTAATGAGTTCTGATACAAAGGTAAATAAAGTTGACCTTTGATTACGGCAAATTTCTCATTAATTTCTAAATCTAATACATGAGAAAATTGGAATTGTTTTTGAGAGAAATGATACATCTTTTTAAATAATGTATCACTACGATTAAGTCCATACCAATTTTTTAGTGTTAAATCACTTTCCCCTAAATAATATTTTAAAGCGACTTCCCAATGTTCAATTTGATTGTTCTCAGTATTCTTAACAACAAAGTCTAATTCACCAACAGTTTTAGGTCCCTGAATGATCTGTAAACCATGTGCCAATACTTCATAAGGGTGATAATTTGAATCGAGTAACCAAAACCAAATGAGCATTTCAAAGCGTAGCCCTAAACGTGTACTTTTAAGCTTGTTTAAAAAGTTTTGTAATTCATTAGGATTTTGATCTAAAAACTCTAAACGAGGCTTGTATTGTGTGTAAAAATTTTGCCATTTTTGACTGTCATGTAATTGAAATGGGTAAAAGACTTCAAGTTCTTGTGGAATTTTCTGAATAATATTTGGACTGAGTAAGGCAAAAGCAAGTTGCCTAACAACTGGCGTTTTATAAAATAACCAATATTCATTTTGTATGTTGTTTAACAGAGAAGACATGGCTTAAGCACATTTAATAGATAAATTGATGAGATTGGCGACTAAAACAATTTATACTACAAAATAACTATTTATAGGAAAATTATATGAAAACGTTGTTTTGGCGGGCTTTAGTTGTGATATTTGTCACATTAGGCTTTATTGGTGCATTGCTTCCAGGTATGCCAACAACTGTATTCTTAATTTTAGCTGCATGGGCTGCTTCAAAAGGATGGCCACAAGTAGATGAGTGGTTAATGCAACATCCAAAATATGGACCGACACTTAAAGCTTGGCGAGAGCATGGAACTGTTCCTAGAAAAGCGAAATGGGTTGCTAGTATTATGATGCTCATTAGTGGAATAATAATGGTATTTACAAATGCACCATTGGCCGTCAAAATTTTTACGGATGTAACAATGTTGATTGTCGCAATTTGGCTTTGGTTGCGTCCAGAGCCTAAACATAATTAAAAAGGTATGCTATGAAATACACATTAAATCAAGCCGATATTTTAGTAGATCTAGCAGAGCAAACTTTATTTTTACCAAAACATAACAAGCTCTATATTATTTCTACAGGGAAAAATGGCATTGGAGAGTTTGAAAATAGTGGTAAAACTCCAAGGGGATGGCATAAAGTTGCATTAAAATTTGGTCATAATGCACCTAAAAATACAGTATTTATAGCAAGACAAGAAACGGGTGAAATTTATTCACAAGATTTAGCTGAAGAATTTCCAGAACGTGATTGGATTTTATCTAGAATATTATGGTTAAGTGGGTTGGAGCCTAATTTTAATTCAGGTACAGGTTGCGATACATTTAATAGATATATTTATATACATGGCACTCCTGATACTGAGCCTATGGGTATTCCTATGTCACATGGATGTATTCGAATGAAAAATACCGATATTATTGAATTATTTGATCTGATTCCTGAAGAATCTCTAGTTTATATTTCTGAAAAAAGTCTTGTAAAAGTATTCGAGTAAAATTTTAAATGTATAAAATGAATAATTAAAATATAAAATTATAGAAATACAGTGTTTTTTGTACAATGTAATATGTCTTTTAGAGCATTAAAAAAATTGTAGACTACAGAATTTTTTAATTTTTTTATGGAAATGGAACTTTAAAAATACAAAATATAAAATATATTGGTCACTAACATGTGAAATTTGCATATTTTTATAGCAAATAACCTATTTTTTAATCATTCGATAAGGAAAAGTTAAAAACAAGTAGAAAAGCGTTTGACAGGTTCACAGGATTCTCTATAATGCACCTCACAAACGATGAAGACGTTGAGGGCGCTTAGCTCAGTTGGTAGAGCGTCTGCCTTACAAGCAGAATGTCGGCGGTTCGATCCCGTCAGCGCCCACCAAGCCTTTACGTTAAGATTTATAGTGCAGCGGTAGTTCAGTTGGTTAGAATATCGGCCTGTCACGCCGAGGGTCGCGGGTTCGAGTCCCGTCCGCTGCGCCACTTAAATTCTTAACATTGTTTGTGCCACAATCGTGAAATTGTGTAATTGCAGCGGTAGTTCAGTTGGTTAGAATATCGGCCTGTCACGCCGAGGGTCGCGGGTTCGAGTCCCGTCCGCTGCGCCATTTACATAATAGAGCTTTTGAGGGCGCTTAGCTCAGTTGGTAGAGCGTCTGCCTTACAAGCAGAATGTCGGCGGTTCGATCCCGTCAGCGCCCACCAGATTTTTTTACGATGCAGCGGTAGTTCAGTTGGTTAGAATATCGGCCTGTCACGCCGAGGGTCGCGGGTTCGAGTCCCGTCCGCTGCGCCATTTAAAAATCAAAAAAGTTTGACCCTATAAGGGCGCTTAGCTCAGTTGGTAGAGCGTCTGCCTTACAAGCAGAATGTCGGCGGTTCGATCCCGTCAGCGCCCACCATATCTTCGGATATAGCAGTAAGCATGCAGCGGTAGTTCAGTTGGTTAGAATATCGGCCTGTCACGCCGAGGGTCGCGGGTTCGAGTCCCGTCCGCTGCGCCATTTACTCGAAAGTTTGACCCTATAAGGGCGCTTAGCTCAGTTGGTAGAGCGTCTGCCTTACAAGCAGAATGTCGGCGGTTCGATCCCGTCAGCGCCCACCATATCTTCGGATATAGCAGTAAGCATGCAGCGGTAGTTCAGTTGGTTAGAATATCGGCCTGTCACGCCGAGGGTCGCGGGTTCGAGTCCCGTCCGCTGCGCCATTTACTCGAAAGTTTGACCCTATAAGGGCGCTTAGCTCAGTTGGTAGAGCGTCTGCCTTACAAGCAGAATGTCGGCGGTTCGATCCCGTCAGCGCCCACCAAATTTTTTAAAATAAAATGCACTCTATATGAGTGATTTTTTGTTTTTGAAAGATAAAAATATAATTAAAAATGATCTACTTATCTCAAATCTCAAATCTCAAATCTCAAATCTCAAATCTCAAATCTCAAATCTTAATATTCGCTTAATATAAAACCTGATAAGTAAGCAAAATATTCACGTAACCATGAGTTGTAGCGTAAATAGAGAGGAGTGGGTGCACTGAGGTTAATAATATTTTGATAACCTTGATGTTCTGCAATTGCTTTGGCACGCATACTATGAAAGTCACTGGTGATAATTGTGATTGGATCAGTTAATTGTATATTTGATGCTTGAAGGATAGGGTGTGAATTGGCGAGATTAAGCTCTGTACTTGTGCTTTTATCTTCAAGTTTTATAAGATTATGTAATTCTGGATATTGTTCTTTAACGTATTGTGCCATGACTTCTGCTTCAGTACGCTGTGCTTTAAAACCTAAACCTCCTGTCATGATGATGATTGCTTGAGGATGATCTTTTGCATATTGTGCAGCAGTATCTAAACGATTTTTTAAAGTAGGCGATGGTTTTCCATTTTCTATGCCACTTCCTAGTACTAATATTGCTTTACTTGGTTTGTTGGAGTCATTGCTATTAATTGAATGCTGGATAAATACAAAAAAGGTAGCAACAGAAAATAGCCAAAGAAAAAATCCAGTCCATAAGAATTTATAAACTCGTATTTTATAATTTGTTTGTTGGAACCATTGATAAATCGTATTAAAAAAGAATGCATAGCAAAGTAAAATTAGTCCAATAATTAAAGGTAAAATAGTACCTAAATGCATTTTTTTAAGTAACGTCAGCCAAATACCATCTATAGTTAAGATTAAGCCAAATATAAAACTGAGTATGCGCTTTAGTTTATGATGCATTATATATCTCAAAATATTTATGTATTTTTGATTGTAAATTTAGTGGCTATGAAATGAATTATATAAAAAACCGAGCACGATGGCTCGGTTTAGTTATTTTACACACTATTTAGTAGACATCGCGTTTATAACGACCTTCTTGACGTAATTGGTCTACTGTCGATGTACCTAGAATATCATTTAAGGCTTGATCTACATCGCTAGCCATCCCTTGGATGCTACCGCAAACATAAATCACAGCACCATTTGCAATCCATGCTTTGAGTTCATCTGCATTGTGAGTCAATTTATGATGAACATAAATTTTCTCAGCTTGGTCTCGAGAGAAAGCAAGATCAAGTTTCTTTAACATTCCCATACGTTGCCAAACTTCAATGGTTTCTTGAAAGAAGAAATCATGTGCTTGTTGACGCTCACCAAAAATGAGCCAGTTTTGTTCATAATTATGGCGAACACGGGTTTGTAATAAACTGAGTAGACCTGCTATGCCTGTACCGTTACCAATACAGATAATTGGACGATTATCATTGATTAAATGGAATGATTCATTTTTACGAATACGTAATGCAATGTGTGCATTTAGTGGGGCATATTGCGTGAGCCAACCTGATCCTAAACCAAGTTCACCATTGGCATCAGATTGCTGACGCACAACTAAACGAAGAACTTGTTGGCTAGGAATACTTGCAATTGAGTATTCACGAGATGGCAAGTCGGAAAGTTGCTCAAATAGATGTTCCATATTGGCGAATGGTTCAATTTCTGTGCTGAGGTTTTTATCCCAAAGCGCTGTTTGAATGTTTACACCTAAATGTTCAACAAATGTATTTTCAGCAATTTGATACTGTTTTAAGAAGTTTTTAATGCGTTCAGCGCTATTACCTGGCTGAATTTCTGCAATATCACCAGCTTCCCATACAATATCGAGTGGAGTGGTTAGCTCAATATTAAAGGCAGGTGCGCCTAAACTATTTGGGTTAAGCAGGGTACGTTTTGATAATATCCATGTATCAAAAGTTTTATCTAGCTTTTTAGCTTGTAAATCTAAGTGTGTTGCTTTTGCTAAGGCATCATTCCAAGCTTGAATATCTTTAGGATTTGCATTATCTACCTCAATTAAGTTGAACAAAGATTTTGCATGATTTGCTTGTAACCATTGATCAATTTGATGACCAAAACTACAGTAACTCTCAGGATATTCTTGAGAACCTAATGCCAAAACTGCATATTCAAGATGAGATAAATCAACTTGTGTACTGAGTATTTTCTTAGCAAAAACATTGGCTAAGTCTGGTGCTTCACCAGTACCATAGGTACTTGCAATGAATAAAATTTGCTCAGCTTGTTGAATATCATCTAAAGTTAAATCTTGTACTGGTTTAACAGTCGTAGGTTGATGAGCTTCTTGAAGGCTAGTTGCTGTATTCCATGCGAGTTGTTCAGAAACACCTGTTTGTGTCGCATAAGCAATTAACCAAGGTTTTGCATTTGGGTCAATGCTTATATTAGATACTGAGTTCTTGGCAGCTAAAGTAAGTTTTTTTTGCTTACGACGTTTTAAATAAAGCATCCATCCTGTGACAAAAAATAGAGGCATAGCTAAAGAAGCAAGCATTGCAAAGAACTGATAGACAGGACCAAAAAAACTTCCTCTATGAACAGGTAACATACTGCTCATAATTTTTTCATTCAGTTTTTTATCTTCATATAATTCTAAAGTAGTGACTTCAGAGGTTTGATAATTATAAATTGCTTTATTTCGTGCACGTTCATGCTGAGGCGTGGCATCAACAAAACTTAACTCAATTTCATTATTATTCTTTTTAGGGATATTGAATGTGAGTGATGAGTAATCACGGCCAATTTTTTCATTAAAATTAGACCAAGATTGATTTAGAGCAATATGAATGGTTTCTACAGATAGTTCTTTATTTTCTCGTTTCTTATCGTGATTTTCAGGTGCTGAGTGTTCAGAATTTACTTTTTGAGTACGTTCAGTATTTCCTTGGTGTTCAGGCTTATGCTCATTTTGCCCACCTTTAGGTATCGATCCAGTTATTTGCATTTGTGCTTGAGGACGTTCTACTCCAAGTACTTTGAACATTCCACTACGCCACCAATCATATGACCAATAGAGACCTGTACATGCAAGAATCAGATAGAAAATAATAACCCAAGTTCCTACAACGGCATGTAAGTCCCAAAGGAAATTGCGACCTTTTAATTGAGGTTTAATAGCCAGCCATTGTTTGATTGTATGTTTTTTAGGCCAGCGTAAATATAGACCACTTAATACAAAGAAAATTAGAATTAATGCACAAGCGCCTGTAATCTGCTTACCAACTGGTCCAATCGTTAAGTTACGGTGTAATTGTTGAATGAATTGGAAAAATTCTTGGCCCTTTATTTCAGGCAAAATTTCTGCTGAATATGGGTTAATCATGATATTTTTACCACGACGAGCACCTTCTTTTACAATATTGACTGAAGATGAGGCGCTGGCATCATGTGCAATTGTAATGCTATTGATTTTATATTCAGGTGTATTTTCTTGAAAATGCTGAAAAATTTGAGCAGGTGTGAGTTTTGGTTTATTTTCGATGTGAACAACATAGCTGTCTTGATTCATCCATTTGAGGATTTGTTGTTCATAAGAGTAAATTGCACCAGTAACT
The DNA here is from genome assembly GCF_001307195.1 of Acinetobacter equi. Classification (NCBI taxonomy): domain Bacteria; kingdom Pseudomonadati; phylum Pseudomonadota; class Gammaproteobacteria; order Moraxellales; family Moraxellaceae; genus Acinetobacter; species Acinetobacter equi. The sequence goes on from NZ_CP012808.1 coordinate 1,655,190, forward strand.
CCCATTAAAGCAAGTATTAAACCTGCTGAAATGCCAAGAAACCAATGTAGTTGGAAAAATATTTTTTTGACCATGGTTATAGACTAGTTGGATTATGCTGGCGCTATTATAAAAGAATATTTTAGAAATAATATGTAGATTATAAATAATATTAATTCTTATTACGATTTAGGCGTTATTAATAGTATAAAAAAACCTCCTATTAGAAGGAGGTTTTTTAAAACTCTAAATTAGACTAATTTAGCCGAACCTACGGTTTCATTTAAATGTGTACGAATCGTTTTAAATGAGAAATTTTTAGTATCTAAACGCTTCGGTAGGATATAAGCACCTTGCTGACCTTTTACTTTGAAGTTAACTAACATGAATTCAGGTGTGTCATACCATTCATAAATGTCTTTCCAAGAAATTGCACCCACACCTTCTTGTTGTCCCATTTGTTGACGCATAACAAGACCATGAGGTTGCACACCTAGGCGAATACCTTTAATTTCTTGAACAGGATATTCATTCATTTTACGTTTTACATACCATTCAAGACCGAATTTACGGATAAGGTAGTAAAGGACAACACATGAAATGGCAACCCAACAAAATGCAGTTGAATAACCTTTTAATAAGATAATACCTAAAATTGAAAGTGCTATGACAGCACCCATAATTAACCAAGCCTTAGTGCCAATTTTATTGGTACTGCGCCAAATGACAAGTTGAGCATGGCGTTGTTCAGCCTCAGAAATTTCATAATTTATAGGCTGTAAAGTGTAAGCGTAAACGTTTTTAGCGGTCATAATGAAAATAACAAATTGAAACTAGAAAAAGTGTAGCATTATTTAAACCATTACAGGAGTACATTGTCGTAAATTCATCCTATTTATAATGAGGCAAGTTCAGTTGAGTTTCGATCTTGCTCATGGCTTAAGCTCTGCTTTAGGTGGCTAATTTGATTTAACATGCTAAGCATTAATGAGATTTGTTGTAAAATAATAAGAGACTTTTGATCGTCATCACTATTTAAACTTAATCTCTGACGAATGGTGTGTAGCATATTTTGAGAGCTAAGATCAGGAACCTCATCTCTTAATAAGGCGCCTTGAATATCATCAAAAGCTTTATCTAACACAATTAATATTTCAGCATCTTCAATTTTTTCTCTATGAGCACCTAATGCAGCAATATAACTGAGTAATGTATGATTTAAGCATAAAAACTCAAAGGCTTGTGCTTTTTGAGATGGCTCAAAGTCTGGCTCTGTAGCAAGTGTTGAAATAAGAGAAGCCACGTCTGCATCTGTATTGTGAGCAGCACGACGTACAATGCGATAATTTAAGCCATTATTGCGTCCCGTTTTATACTGTTGAATAACTTCTGCTAAATAATTGCATTGAGCATTGAGTGAGCGTGAAATGGTTCTTGGTAAACGTCTGAATTTCCAATCTGGAAAAATATACGTTACACCTAACCATGCAAGCCCACAACCGATGAGCGTATCAATCATTCGAGGAATGGCGGCCTCAAACCCTAATCCATCTAAATTAAAATTTATAAGTGCTAAGATAGTAATAAAGGCAGTGGCTTGAGCATATTGCTTACTGCGTAAATCAAAAAATAGTACGCCACTGATAATAAGTAAGAGTAATTGCCCTTCAATAGATGGAATAAAAAATAGAATGGCATAACCAATAATAATACCGATCAGGGTTCCTACTACACGTAATCTCAGGCGTCGCTTTGTCGCATTAAAGTTAGGTTGAATCACAAATAATGCGGTGAGTAAAATCCAGTAACCATATTGAATGTCTGTTAACTGGACGAAAATATAAGCTACAAGTAAAACTAAAGATAAGCGAATTGCGTGACGAAATAATACAGATTCTGGTGTTAAATTTTGCTTAATACGAATGACAATATCATCCCAACCTTTTAAGTCATCATCCTTTAATTGATTTTCCATGTGCTTGGCTTTATCAAACTTGATATTTCGCTCTGTTTCTAGGTTACGTAATTGAGCATCAATTGATTTTAAGTTTTGATATAGCGCTGCAAGTGCATTGACCCAAACAATATCGTATTTATTTTCAGAGCGAAGTTTTTCAATTGATGTTTTTAAATTCTGAAAAGCATGTTTAAAGCGTGTGTTATGTTTATAGGTTTCACGTTTTAAAATGCTATCTGCTAAATCTTTACAGGCCTTTCCTTGCAATGACAATATCCGCTGAAAGCGAAATAAGATGTCACTATGTTCAAAAATTTTAGCAAGTTTAGGATAGTCAATATGTGCGGAGTCTGCTCGTTCATGTATATCTTGAGCAACAAAATAATATTGTAAGCTACGTCGTGTATCTTTTTGCCCACGATCACCTTTTAAGCGAGTGAGCAATGCTGTTTTCATATTATTAAAAATGGTAATAAGTTTTCCATTTTCTAAAGATAAATCGATCATACTTTGTTGATAGCTTTTTTGTGTCATATCAACATCAAAAAAATTTGACTTAGAAAATAGAAAATTACCTAAAGATGAATAGCATAATGACAGACGATCTTGAACCTCTCTGACAGGAAAAAGTAAGAAACTAATCGTAGAAATTAAGCCATACCAAGCAGCGCCAATGACAAGTAATGATGGTTGGATATACCATTCTTCAAATAAGTTTACACCTAACATGGAATAAACAGAGACGACTAAGCATCCATATGAAATTGTAGTATATCGTCGACCTAAAGAACCTAATAAGATTAAACCAATACAAGAAATAATGAGCCCACATGCAAATAAAATAGGATGAGGGAATAAAAGTTGTATGGATGTTGCTGTAATAAAAAAACCAATATAAGTATAAAGTTGATTTAAAATTCGGACAGAAAAACGATCATCAATATCACTAATTCCTGCTGCAACAACACCTAATGTTAAAGGAATCGTTGCAAGTTGATTGCCAAGAAAATAAGGAACAAAAGCTGTACCAGCAAATGCAATAATCATTCGACAGTTGTACATAAATGTCGTGTTATATGTAACTTGCTGTAGACGTTTAAGCCAAGATTTCAAAATCAATCCTTAATTGTTATAGCTGTAATTAAGTTATCTGTGCGAATCATACTATGACATCAAATTCTTGTCTTTAAGCGATCGTTACATTATTTAGATTTTCAAGCAATTTTTTGTGTTTGACTACTTTTGATCTAAAAAGGATTATATACATAATTGAATAAAATGTATGATGTAGAGTGAGCACTAAATCTTTTAATATATAGAGAATTGTTGCATGATGGCTTTGTGTATTAGAAAGAAAAGTTTAAAGTTTTTTTGATATTAATTAACCTTTTTGATACAAAGAACAAAAAATATACACTTGAATGTTATTTTATTATTTTTATAAAAAATAATGATATAAAAATAAAGATAAGTAAAATTGATATTTTATTATAAATAATTCAAGAAAAATGATTTTCATATTGAAAGGAACTTGATAGATTAAGCAGGTATTCAGATATTTTATTACAAAATAATATCGAGTATATGTGAATATCACATGTGTGATAACAATCTGTGTTTTAAAGCAATGTGTAGCTGTAAGTTACTTTGAACTTGGAATAAGAGCTAGCTTAAGGGACTAAATACACGGATGCATTTTAAAAATTGGAGAATTTAATGAGTCAATTTCTTACTGGGAAATTTTTAGCAAAAAGCTTGGCGGTTACCATTTCAGCATTAATGTTTAGTGTGACTGCAAGTGCAGCAACATCTGAACAGCAACAAATTCAAGAGTTACGTAAAGAAATTGAAGCGCTTAAAGCGCTTGTATTACAACAACAGCAAGTACAAAAAACTCAAGCAGTGCAAATTGAGCAAGTAAAAGCTAAACCTGCTGCGACATCATCTTCTATTCCTACTGCGCTTACTTCAAAAGGTGGTGCTGAAGTTAAAGTTTACGGTTTCGTTCGTGGTGATGCAAACTACATTATTGATGGTGCAGATGATGACTTCAATAATGTTGCACGTACAACTGATGCAAATACTGTTAAAGATAAATTACGTGCTACTGCAAAAACAACACGTTTAGGCTTAGATTTTAAAACTAAGGTTGAAGGTGCTGATGTAGGTGGTAAAGTTGAAATGGACTTTGCAGGTTCTAATGATACTGTACGTTTACGTCATGCCTATTTAACTTATAATAATTGGTTGGTAGGCCAAACAACATCAAACTTCTTATCTAACCATGCACCATTTATGATTGACTTTGGTACAAACGTAGGTGGTGGTACAGCTCGTATTCCTCAAGTTCGTTATGGTGTAAATCTTGCACCTACCACTAAACTTTTCTTTGCTGCTGAAGAAGGTGATAGCTCAGGTGAATATGGTACAAAATATCGTGTGCCTGTTGTAACAGCAAAATTGGTACAAGAGTTTGCTGAAGGTAAAGGTAATGCATCTGCACGTGCTTTAGTTGAATATTATAAATCAGATACAATTGATAAGAGTAAAGCAGGTTGGGGCTTAGCGGGTGGTGTAACTTATCAGGTTATCGATCCGTTAAAATTAACTGCTGATGTATCTTATGTAAAAGGTGATAATAAATATTTATATGGTACAAATGCTTCAAATGCATATGTTGTAGATGGAGATAGTATTGAGCAAAATGAAATTTGGGCAGTACAAACAGGCTTAACTTATAGCATTTTACCTAATTTAAAATCAACCATCGGTTATGGTGCATTATTTGCTGATGATGACAGTAAATATGCAGAGTTAAATCGTAATAATGATTTAGCGAATAAAAAAGTGCAACAAGCTTGGGTTAATGTAGTTTATTCTCCAGTTAAACCACTTGAATTTGGTATTGAATATGTTAATGGTGAACGTAAAAACTTTGCCGGTAAAAAATATGATGATGACCGTATTGGTTTAATGGCTAAATACAGCTTCTAATATTTAGTTGAGTTCATAAACTAAAAAGCAGAGTGTAAACTCTGCTTTTTTATATATGTGATGTTTGTTTTTATATATGTGATGTTTGTTTTGATATGGGTTATGGAGTTTTTATATTGTGTAATGTTAAATAAGAATTAAAAAGAATATTCTAACAATATAATTTTAATCATATTAATTGGCTTTTAATAAGTAAATACAAATGTTTTTTTGTGATTTTGTTTGTGTTTTTTGTAAAAAATATATATCTCGTGAATCTTCATAAATTACACTACAAGATTGGATACAGAGTGTTCTTGTAATACAAAAATTAGCTTTTAGTCTCTATAAGGACAAATTCTATGGAATTTACTTTTAACGCCTATTACACATTAATCGCGGCGGTTATTGTTTTATTATTAGGACGCTTTTTGGTCAATAAAATTGATTTTTTAAAGCGATATAATATTCCTGAGCCAGTTGCGGGTGGTTTAGTAGCAGCAATTTTGTCACTCGTGGTGCATCAGTTTTGGGGATATAGCATTACAACGAGTAGTGAATTGCAAACAAGTTTCATGCTTATTTTCTTTGCATCAATTGGTTTAAGTGCAAATTTTGCAAAATTAAAAGAAGGTGGAATAGCTTTAGTTATTTTCTTAATAGCTGTTTCTGCATTCATTATGGTGCAAAACTTTGTTGGTATGAGTCTTGCGACTGTGTTGGGGCTTGATCCTCTTATAGGTTTAATTGCTGGTTCGATTACGTTGACTGGTGGTCACGGTACTGCTGGTGCTTGGGGGGAAATATTTGAGGTTAATTATGGTATTCAAGGGGCAGTTGCTTTAGGTATGGCAAGTGCAACATTTGGTTTAATCATTGGTGGTATTATAGGTGGTCCATTAGCAAAATTATTGATTAATCGCTATTCATTATCAACACCAAGAACGAATGATCAAATAGAAAAACAAGATAATACACCTGAAGATATTAGCTCGACTGAATATGTACCATTCGAATATCCACATCGTGTGCGTTTAATTACAGCGGATAATGCAATTACAACGTTAGGCTTATTTGCAATTTGTTTAGCATTTGCAGACGTCATGACTGTCCAAATGAAAGGCTCAATGTTGGAGCTTCCAACATTTGTTTGGGCATTGGCTGGTGGTGTTATTATTCGTAATGTTTTAGAAGGTGTATTTAAAATCCAAATTTTTGATCGTGCGATTGATGTATTTGGTAATGCTTCGCTCTCTTTATATCTAGCTATGGCACTGTTATCTTTAAAACTATGGCAATTAGCAGATTTGGCAGGTCCGTTGGTTGTTATTTTGGGTGCTCAAACTATTACAATGGCATTGTATGCAGCATTTGTGACTTTCCGAGTAATGGGCAAAGATTATGATGCAGCTGTATTAACTGCTGGTCATTGTGGTTTCGGTATGGGTGCAACACCAACAGCAGTAGCTAACATGCAAGCAATTACAAACATGTATGGTCCTTCGCATAAAGCATTCTTGATTGTACCTTTATGTGGAGCATTCTTCGTAGATTTAATTAATGCGACTGTAATTCAAGTTATTCTTAAATTCTTTGCCTAGATTCATCTTTTGAAAAATAAAAAAGCCCAATATGCCTATTGGGCTTTTTTATGATCTGATTTAAGTGTTTAAAATTATGTAATATTTCTGTTTGAATAATGTATTTTAAAAAAAATTAGGTATCCATTAAATATTAAACACAGTAATATTTAAGTAGAGTAGATGATCTTTATTTGATAATTTTTATATGAATCGTTAAGGTAAAGTTAATTTTAACTAAACTTTTTTCATTAAAATGTAGTGTAAATTTATAGGTTTTGGTGTAGAGAAATTATGAGAAGTTTTAAATATTTAATTTTATCTTCTTTATGTATTTCCTTTGGGGTAGCTGGGTGCCAAAGTTTACTACCTATTGAAAATGCATCATTATCTCAGGTACAGAATATACACTTAGCTCTACCAGAAGAAAAATTAAATCAGATTGATTTTAGAAAATTAAAATTTAAACATCAAAGACCGATTGTTGCTTTAGTTTTGGGTAGTGGTGGTGCTAGAGGATATGCACATATTGGCGTGATTGATGTTTTAGAAAAGAATGGCATAAAGCCTGATTTTATTGTAGGAACGAGTGCAGGTAGTATAGTTGGTTCTATTTATGCAAGTGGGAAATCAGCAGAAGAGTTGAAAGATATTGCATTAAATTTACAACCCAATGATGTACGTGATTTAACGATAAGATTAAAAGGTTTTTTTGTTGGTGAAAAAGTAGAAAGTTATATCAATAAGCAGGTTGAGTATAAGCAGCTTCAAGAATTAAAAATTCCTATGTATGTTGTTGCAACAGAATTAAAAGAAGGCAGAAAGGCAATATTTAATTATGGGAATACAGGGCAAGCTGTACGAGCATCTATTTCAATACCTAGTATGTTTATACCAGCTAAAATAGGTGAAGAAGAATTTGTAGATGGTGGATTGGTTAGTCCTGTCCCTGTTGAAATTGCACGTGATTTGGGTGCAGATATTGTAATAGCAGTAGATATCTTAGCTCAGCCTGTATATACAGAGACCTCTAATGTGTGGGGGTTATTTAATCAAAATATTAATATCATGCAACAAAATATTGCGCTTTCAGAATTAAAGGATGCAGATATTATTATTCGTCCTGACTTAAGAGAAAAGAATCATATTTTTGATGTAAAGGGTAGAGAAAAAACGATTCAAGAAGGTGTGGATGCTGCGACTAAACAATTATCTTCAATTTTTGAAGTGTTTGAGGTTAAAAAACAGCATTTTAAGAAAACTTTAGATGAAAATCATTACGCCTATTATTAATTCACGTGAATATTAAAATAATAAATTGAGTTGGATTTCCATATAAGCCAATAGTTATAAACTCTGAGTAAACTCATTGGCTTGTATTTATCGATTGTTCAATTTTAATTATACTTAAAAATGATAAAGAAAACTCACTTTGTCGGGACACATAATAAATTGGGTAGAGTATGAAAAAAATTGAATTAGGTGATCATGTTGTTTTGGCAACAATTGAAAATATTACTTTTAAAATTGTTGCAGAAAATACTGATGGTAGTTATGAAATAGAAGCCAAAATTAGTGATGATCAAATTTTAAGATATGGAAATATTTCTAAAGAAATGTTAAGAATTTTAGATTAATTGATTGATTAATTATAAAAGAATTAATGCTAAGACCTTTATAAGTAACTTACTAATGGTTTTAGCATTATTATGTAATTCTTTTTTTAATAATTTATTTTATAATAAAAATATAGTCCTTTGAACTGGACAAGTGATGCAAAATAAAGTGAATTTTTTTAATATTTAATTTCAAATGTTATTTAAAGTACTCTTTTTTTCAAAAACTCAAATTAAAAGCAATTTTATAGAATAATATGCATTTAATAAAATGATAGTGGAATAATTATAAAAAATAATGATGTATTTTTTTTGATTTTAAACAGCTATATCTTAAAAAAAAAGATATAATTTTAACCTTATATCTTATCGTCTTTAAAAGAGTCTAGAGAACATAATGTCCCCATTAGATCAAATTTTACCAATTATGGAAGATCAGTCTGAATTAAACATGTCTGTATTAATGACACCAGATATGGCGAATTTTTCAGGTAATGTCCACGGTGGTACAATTCTGAAGTTATTAGACCAAGCTGCATATGCTTGTGCCAGTCGTTACTCAGGTAGTTATGTCGTTACTCTTTCTGTCGATAAAGTAACATTTAAAGAACCTATTCATGTTGGTGAATTAGTGACATTTCTTGCGAGTGTAAACCATGTTGGTCGTACTTCAATGGAAATAGGTATTCGTGTTGAAGCACAAAATATTCAAAAAAGAACAGTTCGTCATACAAATAGTTGCTATTTCACTATGGTTGCTGTGGATGAAAACGGGAAACCAAAACAAATTCCACCACTTAATTTAGATAATGATTGGAAACGTTGTCGATTTGAGGCTGCTGAACAGCGTAAAGTTGCACGTTTACAAGAAAATCATCATCCATCTTGTAGCATCTATAAAAAGTCATCTACATAAAGAAAAGACCTCATATGAGGTCTTTTTTTTATTGGCGGTGGAGCACTTTGTTATCAACAATCATGCTCCATGTACCATCTGAATTTTGTGTAGGGGCTTGTGATACAACAAATTCGGTAGTAAATGGACCAATACCTGCACTAAAGTTTGCTCCCGAAAATTCACTAATAGGTGCATCAAGTGATGTAGAACGATTGGGTTCTTTATTCTTATAGTCTAGACGACCATCTTGTGAAATAATTAAAGTTGTATTGAAATCTTCAGACTGCCAAGTGCCAATAAAGTTTAATTTATCTTGTGGGATAGGTTTACTACAAGCGACAAGAAACGTTGCAATGAAAAGTATGAAACTAAATTTCTTTAACATGATAGAATCTCTTTTATTTGTCATAGTATTTAGAAAATAAACTCATTATTTTGTTAATTATTGATAGGTAATTTGAACATTTTAAAAGCCAATCTAAGAAAAATAAAAAACTATATATTTTTGAGTTAAATGATTTAAAGATCATAGATAAATTTTATAAAAGAAAAAGTGGATTTTTGTATTTTTATTGATATGTACTTATTTTTTTAAATTATGTGTAGATCTGAATATAAGACCTATGTCTAAGATAATTAAATAAAAAACTTTTGATATTTACTTTAAAATGAAACGATACGTATCGTTTTGTTTGTTGGTGGGGAAATGGAAGATAAATGTTCTAGACGACAGGAAGTGATACTTAAAACGGTTATAGAAATTTTAGAAACAACAGAATATCGTAAATTAACGATTGAAGAAGTCGCTTCAAAAGCAGGGGTAGGGAAATCTACAATTTATCGTTGGTGGGGGCATAAATCTGATTTAGTTTTTGAAGCGTTTAAACAGCAGACAACTTCTGTTTTTAATTTGGATTTCGAAGAAAGTTTAGAGCAAAACTTAATTCAGCAATTATTAAAATTAAATGATGTTCTGCGTCAAGGGGTAGGACGGGCATTACTCGTTGCTATGGCAGAACGTCGTGAAGCAGCTGGTTTGTTTTTTCAGCAATATTTATTGCCACGACGAGAACAAACTAGAAAATTAATTCAAATAGCGATCCAACGAAAAGAAATTAAGGCGGAATATCCCTTTGAGTTAATGCTCGATACGCTTTATGCCCCAATTCATTATCACATTATATTTTTTAATCAAACTCCAAGTGAGCGTTATATCCATGACCTTGTTCAAATGGTCTTAGCTTCTGTGCGCTTTTCTGAATGAAAACCTATTTAAGATGCCAAAATTATGTCAATAATCACTGTAGAATCAAATCGTTTGTGGAATAGAACATTTATTTTATGTGTTTTTAATAATTTGTTTTTATTCACTTATTATTTTGCATTGCTTGCAGTTTTACCTATTTATATCATGAAAGATTTAGGTGGAACTGTCGAACAAGCTGGCTGGGCACTCACGCTATTCTTAATTTCATCAATTGCGATAAGACCATTTTCTGGCTTAATTATCCAAAAAATTGGAAAAAGATTAAGTTTTAGAGGTTCTGAATTTTTCTTTGTACTTTTTGCTTTAAGCTATCTATGGATTGATAGCATGTGGTCTTTATTACTCATTCGGTTTTTACATGGCATATGGTTTAGTGTTTTAACAACAGTTGCCGTTCCAATAGCAAATGACTTTATTCCTGAGCATCGTAAGGGTGAGGGAATGGGCTATTATGTGATGTCTACTAATTTAGGGGTGGTATTTGGTCCATTATTGGCTTTAACTGTTATTCAGTTTGCAAGTTTTAGTACACTATTTGTTGTATTGTCTGGATTAATGGCAATTGGATTAATTTTTTGTTTATGTATTAATGTTAAAGACAGTCCTAAAAATGTTGAACAAGTACAAAGTAAAAAAATAAATTTACACGATATTATTGAAACTAAAGCAATTCCTGTTGGTTTTGTAGCTTTACTGACAGCTTTTGCATATTCAAGTGTAATGAGTTTTATTACGGCTTATAGTGAAGTTAAGCACTTGCTTGCATACACAGGTATTTTCTTCATTGTTTTTGCAGTTTCTATGATTCTTGTGCGTCCTTTGGTTGGGCGTATGTATGATCGAAAAGGTCCTAGCTCTGTTATTTATCCATCATTTATTTTTTTCGCAATTGGTCTTGTCATTGTGAGTTTCTTAAGTAATCAGTGGGTAATGTGGGGATCTGCAATATTTATTGGCATTGGATATGGTTCATTATTTCCGTGCTTACAAACAATAGCGATTCAGTCTGTTTCAAAAGAAAGAATGGGACATTCTATTTCGACCTTTTTTACTTTGTTTGATTTAGGTCTTGCTGTTGGTTCTATTATTATGGGGCTATTTATAGCATGGATGGGCTTTCAAATGACTTATATGATTTGTGCCTTAATTGTTTTATTCACCTTATTATTTTATAAAGTGATGGTTGCTCCAGCATTGGTTAAAAACTAAGTGGTTGAGAAAAAAGCATGGAATTACGACATTTACGCTACTTTATTGCTGTTGCTGAAGAGCTAAATTTTACAAAAGCTGCTCAACGTATGTTTACGGTACAACCTTCATTAAGTCAACAAATTAAAGATTTAGAAACAGAAGTCGGTGTTCAGTTATTAATTCGTTCAAATCGTAAAGTTGAATTAACTCCAGAAGGACATGCTTTCTTAAAACAAGCAAGATTGTCTTTGGAATATGCAGATAAAGCAGTGAGTGATGCAAGATTAGTCGCACAGTCAAATCGTAGTCATTTGAATATTGGTTTTGTACCAGTTGCTGAAATGAAAGTATTTCCTTATATCATGCCTAAAATTCGTGCTCAGTTTCCAGAAATAAAGATTAGTTTTCATAGTTTGACAGATTCAGAGCAGTTCAAAGCATTGAAAAAAGGCGAGGTTGATATTGCTTTTACTCGTTATGTTGATCAGTCTAAAGATATTGAAACAATACAAGTTTTTGATGAGCCATTAACTTTGATTGTACCTAAAGATTCTTTAGAAGCTGATTTGCCTCATATTAGTATTAAAATGTTTAACCAACAAAAATTTGTGATTAGTGATGAATTAGCTTCTCCTCAATTAAATAAGTTAATTCAAGATTATTTTAAGCAATATAAGCTGAACCTCAATATTGTTCAATATTCGACAAATATTTTATTGAATGTGAATTTAGTGGGTATGGGGGTGGGATGGAGTATTGTTCCTGCTTATGTTATTCCACTTTTAGGCGATAAAATCGTGGCAAAAAATACAGTGGAACCTTTGCCAATGATTGGCTTATATGCAAGCTATCGTAAAGACCAAAAAACTGAAGCTATTGATCTTATTTTAAAGGTCTTAAAAGAACAGTTTTATATGGGATTCTTTAACTCTTAATACATATTTTATTTAGTAAAAAATAAGGAAGCCACGATAAATCGTGGCTTCCTTATTAGTAAACTATTAAAGTTTAATTTGCATGTAATTTAGCAAATAATTGATTGCTTACCGTATCCAATGTTTGTGGAATAGCAAGGGCAGCAACAAAGCGGTCTGGACGAAGAATAACAACAGATTCTGAGGTTTTACCGAACCAGCTACGAATGTCTGTGCCTATATCACCAATTGTAATCACATGTTCATGTTGAATGCGGTTCTCATTGTTGAGCTGAACAGCAGGGATTACATTGATAAATTTAACACCTAAATTTTTCCATTTTGCGATATTTTCTTGGCTTAAACCCCATTTAGGATCTACACCCCAAGCAATAATTGCAAAGTCATTACCAATCACTTCATCGAGTAATACTGTTTCACCAGATTCTAATTTTACTTCTGGTTGAATAAACATTTTACCAACAGGTGATTCTTTGTCGCTAGTTAAAACTAATGCACCATCATGATATTTAGGCATTGGCTTAAAGCGCATTTCAAGAAGGTACTGTTTGATTGGTTTTATGTAGTTCAAAACATAGGCAATGCTGTCACGAACAAAACCTTGCCATTTTTTAGGTGGTGCAAGTACATGACCTGCCATAACAGATAAGTCAATCATGGCTTTTGCATGATCTTTACGTTCAATTTGATATGTATCTAACAATGCAGGAGACGCTTTACTTTGAACAACTAAAGCAACTTTCCATGCTAAGTTGAATGCATCTCGCATACCACTGTTATAACCTTGACCTTGCCATACAGGCATGATGTGTGCAGCATCACCAGCAAGTAAAATACGGTCTACACGGAATTTGTCTGCAATACGTGCATTATGTGTATACACACGCTCACGAATGACTTCAATTCCATCAGTTGTAGGTAAAACTTTTGAAAGCAATTTTGCAATATTTTCTGGTTTGCTTAGTTCTTCTTGAGTTTCGCCAGGCATCACCATGAATTCGAAACGACGTATACCGTGAGGAAGTGCTGCTGAAACATAAGGGCGAACAGGATCACAACATAAGTAAATATGAGGTGTTGCCAAAGGATCATTTTCAATATCCACTACAATCCATTGGTTCGGTGCAGTCTTACCATCAAAGCCAATATTCAATGTACGACGTACAATTGAGTTGCCGCCATCACAAGCAATTAAATATTGCGCACGAATAGTTTCTTTGTTTTTATCTTTTGTTTCGATATGCAATGTTACGCCATTTGAATCTTGGTTAAATTCTGTCAACTGGCGAGAAAATAATACTTGAGTATTTTTATATTGTTTTAATCCTTCAAGTAAAACGTTATCTACTTGAGGTTGAATAAATGCATTACGACGTGGGAAACCAAATTCACGAGTCATTGGTTGAATATCTGCAAAACAACGACCTTTTGGCGTTAAAAAACGCATCGCATGGTTAGGTGTTGTATGCGGCAGAACTTTTTCAATTAACCCTAATGATTGAATAGTTCTTAATGATTCATCATCAATACCGATAGCTCTAGGATAATCAATGAGTGTATCAAGCTGTTCAATAATAGTGACTTGAATTCCTTGTTTACTTAAATAATTCGCAATTGTTAAGCCAACTGGTCCGGCACCTAAAATAGCAACTTCAGTTGTGAAATTTGTGGTATTAGTCATAGCGAATGTCCATTTATCAATTCACGTTTAATCGTATTAACGTTGAGAATTGATATTTAGACAAGCTAGTCTATAGTTTAAAGTAATACTAATAATAACTTTTAAAAGTGATTTTAATAATATAAGGTATTGAAATATATTGTTATATGTTTTTTTGTGCTATTTCTATTAGTAATGCAATGATCATTAATTTCTATGATGAATAATTGCTTCGAAAGAAAACTGAATTACCTTGGTAATTCAGTTTTAGGCTTTGGACTTAAGGGGGGGAGATTTATCAATAAATTTATAGATTAATTATTTTTTCTTGGTCTCTTCCTCATATTTATATTTAATTGCATCTGGTTTCAAAAGAACAGTCTCTGTAGTCCCTTCTTTTGTTGTATGAGATTTATGTGTGGTTTCAGTTTGAGGTTTTATTGCTGGCTTTTCAGTAGTTGTTGTAGTTTTTACTTCTGTTGTGACTGATGGTAAAACTTTTGGAGTTTCTTCTGCTGCAAATAATGTATTCGCAGAAACCGTAAGTAAAGCTGTTGTTAAAATTTGAGATAATTTCATTATTGTGCATCCTAATATTTATAAAGTTAATTTCATACTGTTCATCACATCAGCATGAAGATATTTATCGTACGTAGCGAAAATATATAGGGCAATATGGTTCACAAAGAGAAACAGTTTTGATTACTTTCAAAATACAAAAAGCAGAATAATGTCAATTTTTGTTAGGCAAAATATAATATTTTAAAGAAAAGATAATATAAAAAATGAGAATATCTGGTTTGAAAGAAATTTTGATATACAAAGAAATAACATTTGAATTAATTCGGATATATATTATGAGGTTTTATATAAAATAAAATGTAATTAAATATTTCATATATTGCAAATATAAATAGATAATAAAAATTTGGAAATTATATTTAATTTTCCTGTTATTTATTATTGGCATGATTTAAAAAATCAAATTCTATTCATATTCTATAGTTTTAAAATGAGAAGATTAAGCTGAATTGCTGATGCAATTCAGCCTTTATTTAAATGAATATTGATATATAAAATAATTATTTTGTATGTGGTGTAGTTTCTACAGTTGCTTCAGAAGCAGGCATTTCAGTTGCTGCTGAGCTTGCAGTAGATTCTTCATTAATTGTCACAACAGTTTCTGGTGTCGCAGAAATAATTACTTCTTCTTCAGAAAGCACAGGAACTTGAGCAGTTGTTTTTTCAGTGTTTGCAAATGTTGTAGCAGCGGCAGTTGCGATTGTTGAAGCAAGTAAAATTTGTGCAAATTTCATAGTAGCATCCTTCATTAATAATAAAAGTTCATATTTATCATCACTTAAACATGAACGGACTCATCCTAGATAATTTTTAGTTTAATATGCAATTAAAATCACAAAGTAAAACGATTTAGTTACATAGAGCTTACATAATTGTTTTTAATGTAATAATTTTGTGATATTTGATGTAATATTCATCATTATTTGTATCAAAATATATATTATATTTTCTTTGTATCGTTTAATTTTTATTCTAAATTAAAAGTATAGTATCAAATATATACTCTAAATATTTTAAAACACGGTCAAAATAGCTAATTTTAGAATTAATTCTTCTCGTTATTTTATTTCAAATTAGATTGAATATCATAAAAATATTGATAGCATAGAAATAAGATTTAAGTAAAGATGAAAAGTTGTTGTGAAAATATCGCCAATACAACGTATTCCCACTCATATTATTTCAGGGTTTCTTGGAGCAGGGAAAACAACCCTTCTTAAATCTTTATTAACTCAAAAGCCTGAAAATGAAGTTTGGGCAGTAGTCATGAATGAGTTTGGTCAAATAGGCGTAGATCAGCTTCTATTGGTAAATGAAGATGGTTATGCCATTCGAGAATTGCTTGGTGGTTGTTTATGTTGTAGTAGTCAACTCAGTATGCAAGTGACATTATCTCGTTTATTGAGTGATACAAAACCACATCGTATCTTTATAGAGCCTACTGGGTTAGGACATCCTGCACAAATTATTGAACAGTTGACTGAGCCACATTGGCAGACTCGTTTAGATGTTAGAAGTCCAGTAACAGTGGTTGATGGTTCTCGTTTGCATGAGAGTGAATGGGTACAGCAAAATTTGTATCAAGATCAATTAAAAGCAGCACAAATTATTGTGGTATCTCATCAAGATTTAATGAATGAGCAAGATATTAATTCACTTGAGTTACTAAAAGTAGAATATCAAGCCTATGCTCAAGAATGGCTTATGGCTTCTCAAGGGAATATTCAATTACAGGATATTGATTTTTCTTTTAAAGGTACTCAACGCAAAATTCAACCATTATTGAGTATTCAAAAAACATTCGCTTCAGATCAAATTGTTCCTGAAATAAAGCAATTGCCTTATCACTATATTGAAACAGCACAAGGTTATAGTGTGGCAGGGTGGAAATTTTCAAAACGACTTCAGTTTCATTTTTATGATGTTTTAGATTTATTATGTGAGCAGCAAGATTGGTTAAGAATTAAAGCAATTTTCTATACAGATCAGGGATGGAAAGCATTTAATTTTAATCCAGAGCAATTTAATTATCAGACCACAGATGAAAGTATTGATAATCGGGTTGAAATTATTTATCGCGGTGAACGAGATTGGAGTGAATTTGAAGCACAGCTTTTGTCTTATCAAATATCTAAGTCTTAAAAGTGTGATTAGAATTTAGAAAAAATAGCGATAAAATCAGGTATGCTAGGCGCCAAGTTTGAGGAACATTTTATGGCGTTAAAAGCGACAATTTATAAGGCAGATTTGAATATAGCCAATATGGATAGTCATCAATATGGTGATTATCAATTTACAATGGCATTACATCCATCAGAAACGATTGAACGCTTAATGGTGCGTGTTTTAGCTTATGCAAAATATGCCGATGAAGCATTAGAATTCACGAAAGATTTATTTGAAACTGATGAACCTGCGCTTTGGGAAAAAGATTTAACTGGTCAATTGGTAAAATGGATTGAAGTAGGTTGTCCAGATGAAGATAAAGTGAAAAAAGCGGCTGCACGTTGTAAGCAAGTAGCCGTGATTACTTATGGTTCATCTGTAAATGAATGGTATAAACGCAGCAGCAAGTTAAAAACATTGAAAAATGTTGAAGTTTGGCAATTATCTGAAGCGACAACAAATGCAATTCAGGCATTGTGTGAGCGTACAATGCAGTTGCAATTGAATGTGATGGATGGTGAGTGGACACTCATTGGCGATCAAGCACAAGCAACAATTGAGTGGACTCAATTACAGTAATTTTGAAAGATAGTGAAGAGTTTTTATTATGACTACTGAATTAGAAATTATCGACTTAAAAATAGGTGAAGGTAAAGAAGCAGTAAAAGGTGCTTTAATTACGACACATTATACAGGTTGGTTAGAAGATGGTACGAAGTTCGACTCTTCAATTGATCGTGGTAATTATTTTGAATGTGTAATTGGTACTGGCCGAGTAATTAAAGGTTGGGATCAAGGTATTATGGGAATGAAAGTTGGCGGTAAGCGTAAACTGATTGTTCCTGCACATTTGGCTTATGGTAGCCGTAAGATGGGGAATATTATTCCTGCCAATTCAAATTTAATTTTTGAAATTGAATTATTTGATGTAAAAACAAGAGATTAATCATTGTAAATAAGATTAATCAAGTGTTTAAAGAGCTTCTTCTAAATGTTTAGATGAAGCTCTTTTTTAATGAAAAATAGTGAAATAAGTCCCTATAAAACAAACTGTATTGTTTTAATTTTGAACAAATTTTAATTTAAGCTATACTGATGAAATCGGCCGTGAATACTCATATGTGAGGGCTTATGGTTAAAGTTTTATTGGTTGTTATTTTAATTATCGCGATATATGTTTGTTATAAAATTTATCAAAAATATAAAATAAGTCATCAATTTTTTAGAGATCGAGTAAAAAGAAATCATAAAAAAAATGTGGCTGTTTCTTTCGCACAGCATGAAGAACAAGAGATCTTAGCTTATGATATTGATCTAGATGAACAGCGTCTGTTTGATGATGTTGCAACTTTATTTATGTCTGAAAAAATATACCTGATTGAAAAAATTCAAGCCTGTAAAATTCAAGCAAATGTATTAAAAAAAATGCCATTAGCAACAAGAGCAGTGATTCAAAATCATGATTTAGAAGATTGGTCGATTTATTGGGCATTACAAAATCAATCTTTAGAATATTTTGTGAGTCGCTATGGTGTGTTTATTACTCATGTTGATCGTGATGGAAATGAAAATAAAGACAGTCACTTACATGAACAAAATAAAATGAGATTTAGTTCAGGAAGACATCAATCATCTTATTTTGAATTGTAATGATATTGGATAGAAACAAAGCCTTTCGATTTTATTACAAATCTGAGTTGTGATTTATTAAAAAGTTTCCATAATCAGCTTTTTATATTTTACTGCCCTTCATGAGTATATTAGAGATTATTTCGGTCATTATTAGCGTTATTGCTGTTGTACTGACCATTAAACGTCATATTTGGTGCTGGTTTTTTAATTTTATTGCATGTGTGTTATATGCGATTTTATTTTTCCAATTTAAGTTATATGGCGAAACAATTCTACAAGTCTTTTTTATGGTGATGGCTGTATATGGTTATATACAGTGGAAAAAAGGTGCGGTAGAACACCATATTTTAGGTATTTCAAATCTTTCATTGATCAAAACCATACAGCAGTTAATAGGCGGATGTATTGTTGGTATTGGTTTTGGTGCAGTATTAGCAAATTTTACTGAAGCATCAGTTCCTTGGTTGGATGCTCAATTAGCTGCTTTTAGTTTGTTGGCAACTTATTGGAGTAGCCAAAAGTATTTAAATACTTGGCGCCTTTGGGTTGTTGTTGACATCATCTATATTGCTATGTTTATTTATAAATCGTTATATCTGACAGCAGGGCTTTACGCTGTATTTGTAATACTTGCAGCGATGGGATGGATGCAATGGCAGAAGATTTATACACAACAAAAATAGTAGGATGCTAGTTATATATTATGGATGAAGCTACACCTATATGATTATCAATTTTACTGCGTATCAACTTAAAAAATTTGAAGATATTGCTAAAAAAATAAAACAATTTCCTGAGCAATATTTGAATTTTGATTCGGTATCCGATTTTTATAAAGCAGCTTGGTTGGAGGAATTTCCTCAAGGAACAACATGGATTGCCACTGGTTTAGATAATGGAGCAGAAGACTTTTATGCCTTGATTGAATATAAATATTATTTTATTAAAATTCAGAAAAATCATTTGGTGCGAGTAGAATATGGAATGAGATGACGGTCTCAAATAAAATCAAAAGGAATGATGATGGGAACAATTTTAGCGGTTGCGCAAAAAGGTGAATAAATACTGAAATTAAAAGCCTCCGATGTTTCATCAAATGAATTTGGTTCGGCATGGTTATACGGTTTAGCAGAAGCAATGCAGTCCACGATGTTGGCACGAAATGGTGTGGGTATTGCAGCGCCTCAAGTGTATGTATCAAAACGAGTGATTATTGTTGCATCAAAGGCAAATTTACGTTATCCAGATGCGCCTGAAATGACACCAATTGTGATGGTTAATCCTCAAATTTTGGCAAGGTCTGAGCAAAATAATTTAGGGGAAGAAGGGTGCTTAAGCGTACCAAATGAACGAGGTCAAGTTCCTAGAACAAATGAAATTTTCATTCGATATTTTGATTTAGAAGGTCAGCAAATAGAATTAATGTTGGCTGGATTTCCTGCACGTATTGTGCAACATGAAATTGATCATCTAAATGGTATTTTATTTGTTGAAAGATTATGAATGAAGCATGACTGAACAAATTAAAAGTTAAAAAAGCCACAATAAATGTGGCTTTTTCTTTTTTATATTATTGTCTTATTTGTTCAAATTTAGATTTAAAAATAAATGCGGTAATCAGTGTAACTAAGCAAATCAGCCAAATATAATAAATTGCGCCAATTGGACTAAATAAGCTTAGCCACTGTACAAATGGAAAAGTTAATCCACCTGCAATGGCATAAGCAACATTATAAGAAAATGAAATGCCAGTAAATCGGATTTGTGCAGGGAACATTTTCACCATCATATAAGACACGATACCAACTGTACCTGAGAATAATCCCACTGCCATATATAGGAAAAATATGGTTTGATTTGATTGTTGACCAAGACTATAGAAGAAAATAGAAGAGATGAGTGCAACTAAAGTGACGCCAATAGCCATGATTTTTCCGCCACCAAATTTATCAGCCAAAAGTCCCACACTAATACAGCCAATCATTTGCATCACAATCGCAGAACTTTGCATTTTAAATGCTTCAGCTCGTTCAAAGCCAAATGTTGTTGTTAAAAGTGTTGGCATAGATAATATTAAGACAAGGATGCATCCAGTAAGAAACCAAGTAAAAACCATGCCAAGAATAGTTGCTACTTTATGTTCTGCTAATACTTGTTTAACGGGTAATTCTTTAGCAAGTTCTTTACGTTTTTGCATTGCTTTAAAAACAGGAGTTTCTTTTAAATAGCTTCTTAAATAAAGTGTAATAAACCCAAAAATACCACCTAAAATGAAAGGAATACGCCATGCCCAATCTTGAATTTCTTGTGATGTAAACTTCAAAGAAATAAATAGAGACATCAATGAACCAAGTAAAATTCCTAAAGATAAGCCAGCAGTGAGTAGTCCATTAGCAAAGCCAACACGTTGCTCTTGAACATGTTCAGAAACAAATGTCCATGCAGCAGGAATTTCTCCACCAATTGCAATACCTTGTAAAATACGCATAAATAATAAGAGTAAAGGTGCAGCATAGCCAATATTTTCAAAAGTTGGCATGATACCAATACATAAAGTGGGTAATGCCATTAATAAAATGGATAGAGTAAATAACCTTTTTCGTCCGACTAAATCCCCAAAGTGAGCCATGATAATGCCACCTAAAGGTCGGAAAAAATATCCTGCTGCAAAAATTCCATAAGTATTTAACATTGCCCAAAATGGGCTTAGAGTACTTGGGAAAAATAATTCAGAAATGAGCTTTGCATAAAAGACAAAGATAACAAAATCATAAAATTCTAAAGCTCCCCTAAAGAGGATAGTCCTAATGTTCTTTTATCTTCGCGTGTGAGTGTAGCATTGTTATTCCGATTCACTGTTAGATCCGTGTACGTGATGCATAAAATGCCATATTTTAATCATAAATGAGATAAATTAGATTATTATTCAGGATAAAGTGCTACTTTTTTTAAGATAATAGGATGTAGTCATATAAAAAAAGCCACTATGAATAGCGGCTTTTGGTATTTTTAAATTACTGTACTGGTAGGTCAAACCAAATAAATTGACTATTTTTTAATGCTTTTAATGGACCGTTATCGGTACTAATTAATGCATCACCTGCACGACCAATTTGACCATTGAACTCAACTTCACCTTCTATAATATGAATATAATTCACACCATATTTTGATTGAACATCAAGTTGTTTATCTTCATTTAAAACAGCAGTTTTAACTTCAGTTTGCTGGCGAATATGCATTGGTGCATCTGCTTCAGGTCCCGCAATTAAGTGCCATTCATTTGGTTGATCTTGAGGATTACGCTGGATTTGTTGATAGGTCGGTTCAGCATTTCTAATATTTGGAATAATCCAAATTTGTAATAGGTGAACAGTTTCATCCCCCTCATTGATTTCACTGTGTTGTACACCTGTGCCAGCACTCATTAGCTGCCATTCACCAGCAGAAATTTTTCCAGCATTTCCCATGCTATCTTTATGTGAAATAGCACCCTTCAAAACGCAGGTTAAAATTTCCATATTGTCATGTGGATGTGTGCCAAATCCATTATGACCATTAATTAAGTCATCATTAATAACACGCAATGCACTTACACCCATATATTTAGGGTTATACCAGTTGCCAAATGAAAAACTGTGCTTGGACTCTAGCCATCCTATTTTAACGTGACCACGGTTTTCACTATGATGAATTAATGTATTCATGTGCGTATGCCTATGATTATTTTTAAGTTAAGAGCATTGTATTTGATTTATTTATTAGAATATATTGTGAATAACTAAAGCTGTGTTCTATTTGTAGAACGATTGTATTTTTAAGTAAATTGCCTGCTTATAATTTTTCTATTTATGGTGAAGTATTCGGTTTTAAAATAAAAAGGTGCCAAATATGGCACCTTTTTATATGCTATAAAATTATTCTAAAAATTTAACAGTAACACCAGATTTTACTTTTTTACCTAAGTCATTTGCATCCCAGTTGGTCAAGCGAATGCAACCATGTGAAGCAGTTTTTGAAATAGATGATGGATTTGGTGTTCCATGAATACCGAAAGATTTCTTACTTAAACCAATCCAAATATTACCTACAGGACCATTAGGACCAGGTGGTAATGAAAGTGGTTTTAAGTTTTTACCTTGAACAAAGTTACTTGGAGAATAGCTATACCAAGGATTTGGTGCTACGCCTGTAATTTTGTATGTACCTGTTGGTGATGGTGTTGCTGAACTACCAATCGTCGCAGGAAATGAACCTATCATTTGATTTTTGCTGTTAAACAAATAAAGTTGTTTAGCACCTTTATGAGCAACAATTAAATGAATATCTTCAGGTAATTCATTGCGAATGTTCGTCACAATAATTTTTTGCCCGACTTTATTGAAGTTGGCATTTGGATTTAATTTCTTTAAGAAATCTTCATCCATATGGAATTTTTCACCTAGCATCTCAGACACGCGAGTGTAGTATAAGCCAGGCATTTTTGCTTGTTCTGCGTAATCATGTGGAATTGATTTTGCATATGGACCCTTTAAGTCCGCTGCTGTAATCGTGTATTCAATAAATGCAGGTTTATTTCCTTGTTTTGCTACAAGTGCATCCCAAGTTTCTTTGGTTAAAACACCTGTTGGCTCAAGACCATTCATTTGTTGGAATGATGAAATCGCTTTAAGTGTATTTTTACCACTTGTACCATCAATTGCACCAGGTGAAGCATGAGCATTGTTTAGCATAACGTGTGCACGTGCATAAACAGGGAACTGACCTTTGCCTATATTTTCATACCAAGTGACTTTATTTAAGCCATCAAGGGTCCATGTTCCTTTAGATGCAGGTGTCTCAACTTGAACAGTTGGAGCGCTTCCGATATCTGCAGTCTTATCTTCTTTAGTTTGAAGATTATTCAAGGTTGCAGACGCTTGGTTAAGATCTTGTTGTTCTTGTTCTGTAATCTGAGCTTCAGATGCAGCTTTGGCTGGCACTTGTACTTCAGATGCAGCTTTTTGTGTACTAACCGCTAAAGGATTAATAGGATCTTCTACAGCAATATCTGTAATTGTTTGTCCTGAATGAGTGGTAGCAAATGCAGTACCAGCAAAAATGCAACTTAAACTCATTGCGAGCAATGTGCGAACGAACATGTAATTCAACCTTAAGAATTATTCATTAACATTGTGATAAATCGCTATAAGTATTACAGAAAAGAAAATCTGTTGCAGTAATTCTTTTGTTTAAATATCAGTTTTATCATTTATCTGTATCGAATTTTAACATGATGCTGAGTTATTCAAATCAGAACCTTTTTGTTATGATGTGGCCAAGATTAAAATTTAGATAGGAAAGTAAATGACAGCTTTAAAGAATGATCGTTTTCTACGTGCTTTATTGCGAGAACCTGTAGATACAACACCAGTATGGATGATGAGACAAGCAGGACGTTATTTACCTGAATATAGAGAAACTCGTGCTAAAGCAGGTGATTTTTTATCACTCTGCAAAAATACAGAATTTGCTTGTGAAGTTACATTACAGCCTTTGCGCCGTTATGATTTAGATGCTGCAATTTTATTTTCAGATATTTTAACTGTACCTGATGCTTTAGGTTTAGGTTTGTATTTTGAAGTTGGTGAAGGCCCTAAATTCCATAAAACAGTTCGTACTGAACAAGATGTTGCGAATTTACCAAAATTTAATGCTAAGTCAGATTTAGACTATGTAATGAATGCTGTTTCTACCATTCGTTCTGCATTGGGTGGACAAGTTCCTCTTATTGGTTTCTCTGGTAGCCCTTGGACTTTAGCAACATATATGGTTGAAGGTGGATCGAGTAAAGATTTCCGTTTTACTAAACAAATGATGTATGCACAGCCAGAAGTATTACATGCACTTTTAGACCGTCTAGCTGATGCAGTGATTGATTATTTAAATGCTCAAATTGATGCTGGTGCACAAGCTGTACAAATTTTTGATAGTTGGGGTGGGGCATTAGCACACCGTGAATATCTTGAGTTTTCATTAAAATACATGCAAAAAATTGTTGCAGGTTTACAGCGTGAAAAAGATGGACGTAAAGTTCCAGTCATTTTATTTACCAAAGGTGGTGGTCAATGGTTAGAGCCAATGATTGCAACAGGTGCTGATGCTTTTGGTTTAGATTGGACAACGCCATTAAATGTTGCTCGTCAAACTGTTAATGGACGTGCTGCACTTCAAGGTAATTTAGATCCTGCAACTTTATATGCTTCACCTGAAAATATTGCCAAAGCAACGAAAGCAATGTTAGATGATGCTTATGCAAATGGTGAAAAAACGGGTTATGTAGCGAATTTAGGACATGGCATTACGCAATGGGTCGATCCTGCCAATCCGAAGGCATTTATTGATACTGTACATGAATACAGTGCGAAATATTTATAGGATAGTTCAGTGATATTTTTCCTAAAATCTTTAGGTGAATTCTCTTTTAAGGCAGCTTCGGCTGCCTTATTTGGGATATTGCTATTGATTGCTTTTGTTGTCACATCAGATATGGGGGAACATCGTTATTACGGTTTTTTCCGATATGATTATTTATTGTTTTATGCATTAATTATTCAAGCATGTTTGCTCTATAGCAAAATGGAGTCTTGGGCAGAAGCGAAAGTCATTGCTTTATTTCATATCATGGCAATGGTGATGGAAATATTCCTTACACATCCTGCTATTGCTTCATGGCAATATCCACAACCTGCCGTATTTAAAATTTGTACTGTTCCATTATTTGCAGGGTTTATGTACTCGGCAGTAGGTAGTTTTTTTGCACGATCTTTACGTTTATATCATGTGCATTTTCAATATTTACCTAGCTTTAGCAATATGATGGCTTTGGCAATTTTGTCTTATGCCAATTTTATGACGAAATTTTTTATTCCAGATATTCGCAACTTTTTATTTATATGGAGTGTTGTGATTTTTTGGAAAACAAAAGTAGGTTTTGTGATTCAACAACGCCAATTTAAAGTACCAATGTTACCTGTACTTTTTATTCTCGCTTGTATTATTTGGATTGCAGAAAATATTAGTACTTTCTATAAAATTTGGTTATACCCAAGTCAGGTGGATGCATGGCATATGGTAGGCTGGGGTAAGCTAGGTTCTTGGTATTTATTGCTTTTACTTAGTTTGGTTTTAGTTCTTAGAATTTTAGGACAGCGTAAACCGAATGGTTTGTGGAAGCTGAATTAACTTTATATATTTTTCTTCATTTATAAAAGAGATGATATAAACCCCCGAATGTTTCGGGGGGGTATTTTTCTAACTTTCAACAATGACATAGTATTTTTTAACGTGTTCAATTACTTCAAAAGTACCTTTAAATGATGGTGGAATAACACCAGCATCACCTGCACGGACTTCAATAAATTGCCCAGTCATATCGTGTAAACGAACAATTCCTTCAATGATTTGAAAAAATTCTTGTTTATTTGATGCAAACTCAATATTCCAAGCACCTACTTCACATTCCCAAATTCCACAGTTCATATGAGGATGTTCGTACAGTTCGGTCGTTAATCTTTTCGGATTTCCTTGAACAAGGCGATCTGGGCGAGGAAAATCAACAGAGATATTATTTTCAGTTAAACCGTGCCCAGCTAAAAAAATTGATGGCATTATGTTTAATCCTCATGATCAATAGAAGTTGAGAAATGAAATTAAAATGATTGGCTTAAAAATTGAGTTAAAAAAAAGCCTCAATATTTATTGAGGCTTTTCAAATATTAGTAACTTTCTGGTACGGCACTTAAAAATTCACGACGTTCTTCTTTATTGGTTTTGAAATCACCAATGAAAGAGACTGTACGTGTCGTGGATTCTTGTTTTCCTACACCGCGCATCATCATACACATATGTGCTGAATCAATGACAACGGCAACGCCACGAGCACCTGTAACTTCAGCAACAGCTTCAGCAATTTGCTGTGTCAAATTTTCTTGAATTTGCAAACGACGTGCAAACATTTCTGTAATACGAGCAAATTTAGATAAGCCTAAAACATTGCCTTCTGGTAGATATGCAATATGAACACGACCATAAAATGGCAATAAATGATGTTCGCATAAAGAGTAGAATTCAATATTTTTAACTAAAACCATTTCACGGTTGTCAGAAGGGAAAACCGCATTGTTGGTGACTTCTGCTAATGACTGGTTATATCCTGAAGTCAAATATGAAAAAGCTTTAGCAGCACGCATAGGCGTATCTTTAAGACCAGGACGATTCAGATCTTCGCCAACGGCAGTTAGGATATTTGCGTAGGATTGCTGCATAGACATAAGACGTGTTCACTTACACTTGAGAGATTGAACAAGGACGGCATTGTAGCAGAAAACTACCATAATGCCTCCTTTTGAATAAAATTTGGATTACTGTTTAAATTTTGGATTTTTTTCAGCGCGTTTCAAAAGAACGAGAACAGCTCCAGTACCGCCTTGTTTTTCAGGAGCACTGACAAATGCTAAAACATCGCGATGTTGACGTAACCAGCTATTCACATAAGTTTTTAAAATTGCTTCAGGGCCTTTGCCATGTACAATTTTAATCACATTTTGGTTTTCATCTTTGGCAATTTGAATGATTTGTAAAACGGCAGTACGAGCATCTTCAATGGTACAACCATGTAAATCTACTGCTTCGAACCAGCGTAAATTACCCGCTTTTAAATCTTCAAAGACTTTATGCTGTAAAGTTGCAATACGATAACTTAATGCAACTTGGCTTTCAACAGGGTTTAGCATGGCATGTGTATCTGATAACTCAGCATGATCTGCTTCCATAGGACCCATTGCAGCAGCACGTTTTGCTAAAGTTTGAGCATCGGGTTTTTTCTTGATAGATTTTTCTAATTTCGCAGTATTGCCATGCGCCATTTTTTGCACACCTTGCATTTGTTTGCGAAATAAATCGAAATCATCTTCTTCTTTAGGTGCATCGACAGCTTGAGTATTGACTTCAGTCTGTTTTGCAATTGCAGAAGAATGAGGATGAGTGATTTGCTTTTTAAAGGCTTTCAATAAATTGAATTGATCTTTAGAAAGAGAAGAATCATGCTTACTCATAAGTTAAAGGAACATCGAGCTCAAAGAATTTGTGAGTAATTATAGTCTGAAATGCAAATGATTTGAAATGAATTGAATTCACAGAGTTTTGAAATTATTTTCAAATTAAATTTTTAATACTTAAAACATTAAAAAATAGATTTAAAGTCATTTTTATGAGATTTTTATCTTTAAAATAGTGCCAATTATTAATTTTATTCAAAATATATTTAAGTATATACAGGGGAAAGGATGTGCTTACACAGTCCGATTTAATTTTTAATCAGGAATTAGCAGCTTGGGTTCAGGCAATTGGATCTGTTTTTGCAATTTTTGTTGCAATTAGTATTCCTTTATATCTTAATTATTTACAAAGAAAGAATATGCAACAAGCAATGGAAATACAAAAACAAAAATATTTTGTGATTTTATTTCCTAGTTTGTATCGTATTCGACGTTATAGTTTTGATTTTTTAAATCACATAGAAAATCATGAAAATAATATTGAAAATATAATGCATACCTTAGACAGTTTATATTTAGATTTAATTCCAGTATTTTCTAAAGAATTGCATATTTTTGTACATAGTCAGATTTATGATGAAGATTTAAATCAACTTGCATTTGAGTTTTTCTTTTGTGAGGAAGTTTTACATCAACATTTAAATCAGCCTATGGATCAAAAAAAGAAATATCATCAAGATTTAATTGTGCAGCATACGCAAAAAGCATATGCACTTTGTGAAAAAATTATTAAGAAAAATGAAAAAAATTATTTGGATGTTGAAATTGATCAAAGCAAAATTTAATAGCTTTTATGAATCTTGATAAAAAAAGCCCAATTCTTTGAATTGGGCTTTTTTTATTAGCGTTAATTAAATAGCTTTTGGCATGCCAAATAATTCATTAAAAGCATGATCAGGGCGAGGTTGTTTCATAAAACTTTCTCCCACTAAGAATGCATGAATATCATGTTCTTGCATCATTGCTACATCGGCAGGCGTTGCAATACCACTTTCAGTTACTAATAGACGAGAAGGATCTAATAATTTTTTCAAACGAAGTGATGTATGTAGATTAACATCAAATGTTTTTAAATTACGGTTATTTACACCTAATAAGCAACGATCTGAAAGTTGAAGTGCACGTTCTAGTTCATCTTCATCATGAACTTCGACTAAAACATCTAAATTTTGCTCAAATGCAGTTTTAGACATTTCTTCGAGTTGTTGATCGGATAAACACGCAACAATGAGAAGAATACAATCTGCATGTAAAGCACGTGCTTCAATAACGCCATAAGGATCGATTAAAAAATCTTTACGTAATGCAGGCAATGAACAGTGGGAGCGAGCAATTGCAATGTTTTCATCATTACCTTGGAAAAAATCGATATCAGTTAAGACCGATAAACATGCAGCACCCGCAGATTCATATTGTTCTGCAATTTCAGCAGGATTAAAGTTTTCACGAATAATACCTTTAGAAGGAGATGCTTTTTTAATTTCAGCAATAACACCAGGACGTTTGCTTAATAATGCTTGGGCAAAACCACGAACAGGAGTAGCTGCTTGGGCAAGCTCTTCAACATCTTTATAGCTATGCTGTTTTAGACGTGCGGTAAATTCTTCTTTTTTGCGATCAACAATTTTACCTAAGATCGTATTTGCAATATCAACCATGACAATGTTCCTTAAATCTTAAGCTTCGTATTGTTTAAGCGTTTTAGTGAATTCTGATAGCACATCCATTTTTTCAAGTGCTTGCCCACCATAAATAATGTCATGTGCGAGAGCAACACCCTGTTTATAGCTATTGGTTAGACCTGAAACATAAATACCTGCACCTGCATTAAGCGCAATGATATTGGCAGCTTTATCACCTATTTCAGATTTTTTCTTCGCCAATGCAGCTTTAATTAAAGCAAGACTTTCTGCGGGGCTATCAATGGTTAATCCTGTTAATGTTTGTGATTCAATATCAACATCTTCAGGTGTAATCATCCATTCAGTGACTTCACCATCTTTTAATTCAGCCACATAAGTTGGAGACGCTAAGCTGATTTCATCTAAACCATCTTTAGAGTGAACAACCATTACATGTTCTGCGCCCAATTGTTTTAAAACTTCAGCCATTGGACGACATAATTCATTTGAAAATACGCCTATCACAAAACGTTTTACTCCAGCCGGATTCGTAAGCGGACCGAGTAAATTAAATATTGAACGGAAACCAAGCTCTTTACGTGGTCCAGCAGCATATTTCATTGCTTTATGATGGTTTGGTGCAAATAAGAAACCTACACCAATATCACGGATGCAACGTTCGGTTTGTTTCATATTAAGTTCAAGACTAATACCTGCTTGTTCAAGTAAATCTGAAGAGCCTGATTTACCTGAAACACCACGACCACCATGTTTTGCAATATTTGCACCTGCTGCTGCAATGACAAAGGCAGAAGCTGTTGAAACGTTAAATAGGTTTTGACCATCGCCACCAGTACCCACAATATCAACGAGGTATGGAAGGTCACTGACGTCAATTTTTGTTGCGAACTCACGCATGACACGTGCAGCAGCAGTCATTTCATCAATACTTTCACCTTTTAAACGAAGTCCCATCATCAGTGCACCAATTTGCGCATCTGTTGCTTCGCCAGACATAATGCCACGCATTACATCTTCCATTTGTGTTTGAGTAAGGTGAATATTTTTTGTGATATGACTTAAAGCTTGTTGAATATTCATATTGTCCACTTATGCATAAATTTCTAAGAAGTTTTTAAAGATTTGATGACCATGTTCGCTCAGAATTGATTCAGGATGGAACTGCACACCTTCAATAGGTAATGTCTTATGTTTAACACCCATGATTTCTTCCATTGAGCCATCATTTTCATTGGTCCAGCAGGTAACCTCTAAACATTCTGGCAAGGTTGCTTGATCAATCACTAAGGAATGATAGCGTGTTGCAGAAAAAGGAGAGGGTAAATTACTGAAAATGCCCTTGTCGCTGTGGTACATGTCAGATAAACGACCATGCATCACTTTTTTGGCACGAACAATATTTCCGCCAAAAGCTTGTCCAATACTTTGATGCCCTAAGCAAACACCTAGTAGTGGAATTTTTCCTCCAAAATGCTGAATTGCAGGAATAGAAATACCTGCTTCAGATGGAGAACAAGGACCAGGACCAATCACTAAATACTTCGGTTGCCATCGCTCAATATCGTCCAATGTTACGGCATCATTACGAATCACTTTTACTTCTTGATTTAACTCGCCAAAATATTGAACGATGTTGTAGGTAAAAGAGTCATAGTTGTCGATCATTAAAAGCATTTTGAGCTTAACCTTTTGATTTAATTTACATATAAGTGAGATTTTTTCGCTGATAATTTACAGTGTTACTCACGAATTAAAAGTGCAACTTTTTTTATTTCCATTTAAAAGTAGCTCATTTAAGTGGTTACTTTAGCAGATTTTTTAGTGTTTGTTATAGCTTCATTGATATTGTTGTTTAAGCAAAAGTTAAGTTTTCTATTTTTTGTAAGGGTTTTATAGACGTAGTAATTAAAACTTTTATATTTTCTTCAATTTTATTGAAATAAGAAAGTTTTATGAATGAAAATATTATAGCTTTTGATCCTAGATGATATTTAAATGATTTTTATAATAAAAATTTGATTCAATTATGAAATATTCTAAAAGATCTATTATTTAGACAAACTTAATGCTAATTTATTTGCAAATATGTAATTAAGTGTGATGTAAAACACATATGCAACTTTCAAAAACATTAAGTCAATTGACTGCGGTATTAAAACAAGAAAATCGCGTATTGAGTTTGTCTTTTCCAAATTCGGATGTTCCATGTGCATTTAATATGGTGGTAAATCATATTGATGCTCAAGAAAAATTCAACCAAGATTTTGAATTTAAACTAGAAATAATTTCTGATTTACCCGATTTACCACTTGATGATGCTATTGGGAAAATGGCAAGTGTTGCATGTAAACGTCATGATGGTTCTTTGCGTTATTTTAATGGGTTTATTTTTAGTTTTAGGCTAATTCGTAATGATGGAAGCTTTAGTACATATGAAATGATACTCAAGCCTTGGTTAGCTTTTCTAAAATATAAAGAGAATTGTAAGATTTTTCAGAATATTAATATGAAAGATCGTACTCAAGAAATTTTGAGTGAACTATTTTATAAACCTACAAATTGGATGATTCGTGGAGAAGATCCAGAGGAAACTTTTTCAGTTCAATACAATGAATCTGATTATAACTATTTGCACAGAATGTTAGAGCGTAGAGGTTGGATCTATTGGTATGAGCATACCGAAGTAGATCATACCCTATGTATTGCTGATCAAAGCTTAGATACTCAACCTATTTTCAGTCCTGGGCAAGCATTGATTTGGCGGGGGCAAAATCCACATAATAATTTAGTGGGTATTTTAGGGTATCAGCAAGCATCTAAAATAGGGTTTACTAAATTTGCTTCAGCCTCTTTTGACTTTAAAAGTCCAATAGCCATTCAAACTGATGTTAAAGCTAAAAATACACCAGAACAAAAAGTTGATTTAGAGCGTTTTAATTATGCTGGTACTTACGGTTTTAAAGATGAAGATATTGGTCGGAATCAGTTAGATCAGAAAAGATTAGCTCAAGAGTCTGCCGCAGATTACAATAAAATGATTTGTAATAATGCCTATGCTGAAGTAGGTAAATGGTTCAAGTTAACTGAATTTGAAGCAAATAATAGTGGTGAGCAAGAATTTCTTATTGTTGGTATGCACCATAAAGCAGGCAATAACTATTTGCAAAATAAAAATCGTATGGCGTCTTATGAGGCTGAACTTTTAAGCATTATGCGAGAAACACCTTGGAAGCCAGAGCTATATTTAAATAGTTTAGATACACGTATTTATGGTATGCAAACAGCGCTTGTTGTAGGGCCTCCAGACGAGGAAATTTATACCGATAAATATGGACGTATTAAAGTACAGTTCCATTGGGATAGGTATGGTAAACAAGATGATCTTTCATCTGCATGGGTTCGTGTTGCGAGTGCTTGGGCAGGATCTAATTTTGGGATGGTGAGTATTCCTCGAATTGGGCAAGAAGTGATTGTTCAGTTCTTAGAGGGGAATCCTGATCGTCCATTGGTAACAGGAAGCGTTTATAACGAAGATAATTTACCTCCTTGGGATTTACCTGATAATGCTACGCAATCAGGTATTTTAAGTCGTTCGAGTAAAGGGGCAACTCCTGATAATGCCAATGCGATTCGCTTTGAAGATAAAAAAGGCGAAGAAGAAGTTTGGATTCATGCAGAAAAAGACCAAAGAATAGAAGTAGAAAATAATGAATCACATTCAGTTGGTGTAGATCGTTCTAAAACTGTGGGTAGTAATGAAACTGTCAGTATTGGCGTAGATCGGACAGAAACAGTAGGTAAAAATGAAACGATTAATATTGGTGTAGATCGAACAGAGACTGTTGGTAATAACGAAATAATTAATATTGGTGTAAATAGAACAGAAACTGTGGGGAATAATGAAACCATAACCATTCAGCAAAATAGAACAAAAACAGTTGTTGCGAATGAAAAAGTGACGGTACAGCAAAACCAAGTCGTTTCTGTTGGTTTAAATAAAATGGAAACCGTATCTATTGCAAAAGCGTTAAATGTAGGAGCAGGTTATGCCGTCACTGTAGGTGCAGGACATGCTTTAACCGTTGTTGGAGCTATGAATACAGCAGTAGGTTTAGCGCAGTTTGAACAAGTGGGATTAAATAAAAGTATTTATGTTGGAAAAAGCTTCAATATTGATGTGGCAGATAGTTTTGAAGTTCGAGTAGGAAGTTCTAGTTTTCAAATGAAGTCAGATGGAACAATTGTTTTATCTGGTGTGAAAATTCGTATTGAAGCTGACAGCTTAGTACAGATTGACGGCAAAGACGTCGAAATTAACTAAGAGGAGATTAGTGAACAATGGAACTTATCAATAAAACTCCATTTCCAGCTTTGATGTATTCAGCAGCCGATGCACATCGTGATGAACATCGTATTGTTGTAATGAAAGTCAGTTATAAAATTATTCGTAAAGCTCAAGATGAGTGGGGACTAGAACTGATACAAGATGGTTCAATACCATTATGTTTAGCCGATGAATTCTGGGGAGAGGTAGGACAAAGTAGTGTCAAAATTGAAAGTGATTTAGCACCCTATAAGCCAAAGTGTGATGTGATTGTAAATGGTTCTGCTCATAGTCCAAATGGCAAAGAAATGGAAGCAATTGCAGTTCGCTTAAAGCTAAGTGTGCCAGAAAAAAAAGAGCAATTAAAAGAGCCACAGGCACCTCAAGCACTTAATCCTAATATGCCTTTAACACAAACACAAATGCAGCAATGGAAAAAAGAACAAGAACATTATCAGGCTGCATTAAAAGCTCAGAAGCCACCAAGCTATCAGGTTCAATTAGAAAAAACGCTAAGTGTTCTTGGCGAATCAGTATTTAAACCTAACGTTATGATGCCAGGTTGGAAAAGAAGTTCTATAACTGTCTTTAAACAGCAACCAATTCGTTGGGAATATGCATTTGGTGGTCATCATTTCTTAAAGTTAAATGAACAAGACAGTGACGCATTTTATAGCAATATGTGTTACAGCAATCCTCTTGGTATGGGATGGGTGGCACAAGATTATTTTGAACAATGTGAAAAGCTGAATGCTCGGAAAAAACAGCAAGTTTGTAGTCATTATAAAACGATTCATGCACCACAAATTGAATATCATTTACAGCGTCAGCCTAAGCCAGCAATTGTCAAACAAGCTCAAATTAAAACTGAAGTGACGGCTAAAGATTTAGCAAAACTTGCACAAAAATATCCTTATAAACCTGCAGGATTTGGTTTTGTTGGGCGTTCATGGGTACCACGAATTGCTTATGCAGGGACTTATGATCAGAAATGGCTAGATGAACAGCATCCTTATCCACCTTTAGATATGAATTATGCCTATTGGAATGGTGCGCCTGAAGATCAGCAAATTGATTTTTTTTATCCACGTTCACGTTTAGAACTATGGAATTTAACAGCGCCTGAACATGCCAAAAATGGTTATTTGAAAGTAGATTTTTTAGGGCATCGTCCTTTTATTGTGATGCATTTTCAAGAAGGTGGAGCCGTACCATTTCCAATGATTACGGAAACGCTACTCATTGATACTGATGCTATGACTATTAGCTTAACGCATAAGGCATGGATTCGTTCAGATACAGCACCACTGGCATATGTAGAAGCACATTTTAGTGATCAAGCAGAAGGTGAGTTGTTCAAATTTGAACATACTCTAACTGAATAGATTTTTAGAAGTACAAGATTAAGAAGAATAAGCAGGAACGAAGATGGCAGATAATTTAATGTTACGCAAAGAATCGGGTTGGATGGTCGTTTGTACCATGCCTGATGTGTGTAAAACACCGCCGTGTATTCCTGTTCCTTATCCTGTTGTTGCTTTTCTTAATGATTCTGAAAAAACACAAACGAATGTTAAAGCCAATAACCATCCTTTTGTTTTACATGATAAGTCTTATGTGTCACCGACATGGGGTGATCAACTTGGAATATTAAAAGGCATAAAAAGTCAGACAGTTGGAGCAAAATGTTTTCCAATTGATAAAAGTGCTTCATTTAAAGTTAATGGTAAATGGACTGTTCGTGTAGATGATGCCTTTTGGATGAATGGACAGGGAAATTCAGGTAATACTCGCGGTCGTGTCGTAAAGATGCCTCCATTGAGCGAAATGATTGATAGCGCTTTAGATGGTTTACAAGTTGCATTAGATATTGCTGGTTTAATTCCCGGAATTGGTGAAATTGCCGATGGTATAAACTGTGTTATATGTTTAGCACGTGGCGACTATGAAGGTGCAGCTTTATCTGCTGCTGCAATGATTCCATTTGCAGGCTCAGCTGCAACAGCAACAAAATTAGGTAAAAAAGTCACCAAAGCGGTGAGTGCAGCAACCAATGCTGCGACTAAAGCCATTAAAAAAACAGCTAAAAAGCATTTGGGTAAAGTTGGGGCTAGATTTAAAGGTTCAGGCAAAAAATGTAAATCGGGTAAGTGCCAACCTAAAGTAGGTAAGCCAGTAAATCCTTTATATGGTTGTAAGATTTTAACTGGAGATCAAGATACTGACTTTAGTTTAAATTCAGCGTTACCATTTACATGGCAACGTAGTTATGCAAGTGACAGTCTCATCGGTACAGCGGAGTATCCTATTTCTTGGTATGGGCAAGGTTGGGACAATCCTTATGGCATGCAAATTAAAGTTTTTCCTGCGCATCAAAAAATTAAATTATTACTACCTTTAGGTGATGAAATTGAGTTGCCTTATTTAGAGCCTGAAGATGCTTTTTATCATTTAGGAAAAGATTTAACTTTAATTCGTGAAGCAGTTGCTGAAGGGCAAGAAAGTAAAGACTTTAAATTTTGTATAGCAATTGGTACAGAACAAGCAGCTAGCGTATTTTATGAATTTCATCATCAAGTTAATCATGCTAATACTAAGCCTGAATATTTAGTACTTTGCACAGGATTAGAAGATCTATATAGCAATCGTATTAGCTTAGAATATTTATATACAGATGAAATTTTAAAGCATTATCCAAGCCATATTGTAGATAGTATTCAACGTGTCATGAGTCTAGAGTTTATTGAAATTCAGGGACAGGTTCGTTTAAAGCAAATACAATATTTACAAGGTTTAAATCCTGTTGACCCTCTTAGTGTCACGAAAGAACACTTATATGATTCTTTGCCTGATCGTTTATTCACCGCTCAGCAAAATGCCAATATACATTTACTAGATTTACACGATTATTTAAAAGCAAAAACTTTAGTGAGCTATGCCTATTCAGATCAGGCTGATTTAATTCATGTGTATATAGATGATAGTTCTGTTACTGCAAAAGAAGCACACGAATATAAATTACGTTTAAGCCGTAAATTTGAGTGGAATAATCACATCATGACAGCACATCATGAAGTGGGTGGCATCAGCAGTTATTATGAATATGATCGCTATGATCCAAGTGGCAAAGTTATACGTCATTGGATGAATACGGGTGAAGAATTCTTATTTGAATATCATATGGGAATGACTCATGTTGTATTCGCACCAAAAACAACATTAGAAAAACGTGAAACTTATTATTTTGATAAGTATAAATTCTTAACAGCCTATGTGAATGCAATGGGTGAAAAAGAAACGTATCATTATAATGATAAGCAACAACTCATTGAAAAAAAGGATGCCGATGGAGGTATCACACAATATCAATATAGCGGTTCGGAATTAACAAAAATTCAAAGTCTAATTCGCTATGATGAAACATCTAAATTACCTGTTTGGCGAGAAATATGCCTAAATTGGAAAAATGGACGTTTAACGCAAGTTACAGATCCATTGGGTCATAGTGAAACCACAGCTTATGATTTTGCAGGACAACCACTTAGCATTAGTAATGCTTTAGGGCAACAAACCCAAATCAAATACAGCCCAGTTGGTATGGCATATCAAGTGACCGATGCCCAAGGTGGGCATAAGCGTATGCTGTGGGATATGTATGGCAATCTAAAAAACTATCAAGATTGTAGCGGTAAACAAACTCATTATGCCTATGATGCATATGGACGCGTGATTGAAGTTAAAGATGCAATGGGGCAAATTACTCATTTAAAATACCACGCCCATCAGCAACAACCATGTGAAATTACTTATCCAGATCAAAGCCAAGAATATTTCAAATATGATGCTTTAGAGCGTTTAGTTGAATATCGAGATGCCTTAGGTCGTGCCACAAGCTATGAATACAGTGCAGATGATTTGCCGATACAACGAAAAGACAGTGCCAATGGTGTAGTGCATTATCAATATGATGCATTGCGTCGCTTTGTTGGTTTAATCAATGAAAATGGGCAAACATGGCAAATAGAATATGATGTGAATGATCAGGTGATTGCGGAAACCACTTTTGATGGTATTCGTACAGAATATGAATACAGCTCTGCGGGTCATTTAGTACAGCATCGTCAACTCACTGAACAACAAAAAATTCGCTATAGCACTTATTTTAAACGTGATTTATTGGGTCAATTACTTGAACAATATATTATTGATCATCAAGATTTAACAGAGAAAAAACGTACCCGATATGCCTATGATTTGGCAGGTCAATTGCTTGAAGCCCGTAATGCCGATAGCCATGTATCTTTAAGTTATGATGCCATTGGACAATTAACGCAAGAACAATTAGTTGCCCATTGGTTTAATGAACATACACAACAACATAGTCAGCGCAGCCATTGTTTAACTCATCGTTATGATGCGTTGGGAAATCGTATTGAAACTACGTTACCTGATGGTCGTAAGTTAAAAACCATGTACTATGGATCGGGGCATGCTTGGCACTATGCTTTGGAAGATCAAAGTGGTGTTCATGAAATTAGTCAGCTACAGCGGGATGATCTACATCAGGAGATACAACGTAGTCAGGGCGATTTAAATAGTCAGTTTAAGCTTGATAGCATGGGGCGTTTAGTTGAACAACAGGTATGTTGGCAAGGACAAAGCTCATACAAACGCTTAGAACGAGAATATCGTTATGATCAGGCAGGGCAATTACAAGAGATTTTAGACAAGCGTTATCATGATCCTTTTCATCATAATAAAAGTCATGTATTGCATGGTGGTGAAGCAAGAGTTTGGCATAAACGACAAAGTTATCAATATGATGTTTTGTCACGTTTAACAGGCAGTGAACTTAGTTCACAAGGTCAAAACGATAATTATATTCAAATACGAGAACAATTTGCTTTTGACCCTGCTAGTAATATTTTACCGATAGCATTCGCTGAAAAGAGCAAAGAAAAATTACAAGATAATCGGGTCAAATATTTAGAACAAGACCATCAAAGCGTACATTATGCTTATGATGATTTGGGGCGTGTAATTCAGAAGCGAATATATATTAAAGATCAGCATGCTTTTGGGCATATTCGACAAAATAACTTATCGCAGCATACATTGCCAAACACCGCTATATTGCAACAATTTAGCCAACGTCAGATTGACTTAGAGTGGGATGAGCAAAGCCAATTAAAAGCATCAACCTCGACCAAACCCGATGGACGTGGTGGGCAAGAAATTATAAAAACCCAATATTATTATGATCCTTTTGGGCGACGAATTGCCAAGCAAAGTCAGATTTATCATAAGTCGATTGTTCAGCAACAGTTGAAGAAAAAGTTGGCGTCTTATTCTGTACCTTCTGCATCAAGTACAAGCTCATCGAATCAATTAGGTTCATCAATGAATCTGAGTTTAGGAGGCACAGAATCATCACCAAATCGTATTCCAAAACATACACTATCACCACAGAAAGTAAAACGAGAACAAACTCAATTTATTTCTAAACATGCCGTGTGGAATGTATGGGATGGTAATCGTATTTTACAGGATTATAACGGACGACATGTTTTTACCACGGTATATGAAGCTGATAGTTTTGTGCCTTTGGCACGTGTGGTTTGGCTAGACGAACAGTTAAGTTGTGCAGCTAATGATGCACCAAATGCTGAACAGCTGGAGACACTTAATAATTTACAACAATTGACTTTAAGCAATTTAGAAGGCTTTGAAAGTTTGGATGCCGATGCATTTAAACTTCCTCATGCACAAAATGATGAAGCACACGAACACAGTTCACACCAAATTTACTGGTATCAAAATGACCATTTAGGTACGCCTCGTGAATTAACAGAACAAGGTGGTGAGATTGCATGGGAAGCGGTGTATCAAGCATGGGGCAATACGGTTACGGTGGAATGGGAAGAAAGGGCTCAGCCGAACCCAATTCAACTGAATACTTTAGAACAAATGTATTTATTACAACCACATCGTTTTCAGGGACAGATTTATGATGTAGAAACAGGTTTACATTATAACCGCTTCCGTTATTATGACCCTGATTGTGGGCGTTTTATAAGTCATGATCCAATTGGATTATTAGGTGGAGATAATCACTTTCAGTATGCGCCGAATCCTGTGGAGTGGGTGGATCCGCTTGGTCTTAATGCTGTAGCAAATATAGGGAGACTAGGCGGAAAAAGTGTGTCTAATATTATTAAAATAATTACCAGTAAGGGATTTGTTCGATCTAATCCTGTGACTAATCTATCAAATTTACACTATTCACATCCAGATGGCTCAAGAATATGGATTCATCAACATGGTGACCAAAGAACAGGAGATTTTAAAACAGGAAATAATGCTCATGTTCATAAATATGATCCTTGTGGTAACAAATTAGATGATAATGGGTTACTATCCAATAATCCAAACGAATACCATATTGGAATTAAAAACCCTAAAGATTTACCTATAGTAAGAAATCGACCACACGGAGCTGGCAATAGATGAGTTGTGAATATATATTAAAATTTCATAATACAGATGATATATTTATTTTTAAATCTAGACTTGAAAGGCTAGATAGTTATGTAATTGAAAGTGATACAATTAGTGTAAAACTTAAATCACTTTTATCAAACCATAATTGGGATCATGATGCTATTTTCTTCTTTGATAAAACAGCTCTAAATAGTGTTGATCTTCAACTAAGTAATGATAATACATATATATATAATGATGTTAAATCTTGTCTATTAGGTATTATTTTTAATATAAAAGATGAAGATGGTATTTGCTATTCATTAGAAGATATTTTTAATATAAAGTGAATATAGCCAATTCAAAGCATCAAACCCGATGGACGTGGTGGGCAAGAAATTATAAAAACCCAATATTATTATGATCCTTTTGGGCGACGAATTGCCAAGCAAAGTCAGATTTATCATAAGTCGATTGTTCAGCAACAGTTGAAGAAAAAGTTGGCGTCTTATTCTGTACCTTCTGCATCAAGTACAAGCTCATCGAATCAATTAGGTTCATCAATGAATCTGAGTTTAGGAGGCACAGAATCATCACCAAATCGTATTCCAAAACATACACTATCACCACAGAAAGTAAAACGAGAACAAACTCAATTTATTTCTAAACATGCCGTGTGGAATGTATGGGATGGTAATCGTATTTTACAGGATTATAACGGACGACATGTTTTTACCACGGTATATGAAGCTGATAGTTTTGTGCCTTTGGCACGTGTGGTTTGGCTAGACGAACAGTTAAGTTGTGCAGCTAATGATGCACCAAATGCTGAACAGCTGGAGACACTTAATAATTTACAACAATTGACTTTAAGCAATTTAGAAGGCTTTGAAAGTTTGGATGCCGATGCATTTAAACTTCCTCATGCACAAAATGATGAAGCACACGAACACAGTTCACACCAAATTTACTGGTATCAAAATGACCATTTAGGTACGCCTCGTGAATTAACAGAACAAGGTGGTGAGATTGCATGGGAAGCGGTGTATCAAGCATGGGGCAATACGGTTACGGTGGAATGGGAAGAAAGGGCTCAGCCGAACCCAATTCAACTGAATACTTTAGAACAAATGTATTTATTACAACCACATCGTTTTCAGGGACAGATTTATGATGTAGAAACAGGTTTACATTATAACCGCTTCCGTTATTATGACCCTGATTGTGGGCGTTTTATAAGTCATGATCCAATTGGATTATTAGGTGGAGATAATCACTTTCAGTATGCGCCGAATCCTGTGGAGTGGGTGGATCCTTGGGGGTTGAGCTGTTGTAGTAGTTTACAGATGTTGATTGGACTAATCATGGGAATAAACATGTTCCAGCAAATCTAAAATGGGATAAAATTGTGGAGTCAACAAAAAGAGGGCCAGCTAAATATTTACCAGGTACAAATATTCAAGCATTAGAAAGAAATATTTGGGCAAAGGGTATCGAAATAGCAACACCTAGGGGGAAAAATACGAAATGGAAAATTCAAGATTTAGGTGAAATAATTGGTGCTAGTGAAGGTAAAGAAACGAAATATATGAGGGTAGAGTGTTCTCAAGGAGTTATTCATGGGCATCCTATTTCCAAAGCTGAATTTACAAAATTAATGAAGAGAGTATTATAAGGTGAGTTTAGAGAAAAAAATTGAATTAAAGGATGGGATTATTTCATTCGATAATTTAACTTGGTTAAAAGATAATAATCAAGTAAAAATGAATGTTGATTTTTTAACGGAAGATTTACTACAAATCAATTTTTTTTGTGATCGGTTTATAATTGATGTAGGGTGGTATCCTTCTACTTCAAAAAAAGGCTGTTTTACTATCATGCTTATAAAAAATCAAGATTGGACTAAACCACTTTTTATAAGTAACACAAGGAATTTATTTGATGTTTATAAGTATATAAATATATGTATTAAAATAATATATAAAAAAAATCACTTATAAGGTGGTGTTGTTGTAAATAGCCTAGAATATATAAGTGTTTAGACTCATTAGGAAAATTTAAGAGACTAGTTTGAAAAATTTAGAAAAAATATATATAGTTGATAAAAATATGGTGGTGTTTCAAAAAGTATGCTGAAGAAAAACAGATTGGATTTTGATAAAATAGAGAAATGCAAATAACTCTAGCAATCAAATGTCCAACCTGCCTCAGTGACAGTATAAAGAAAAATGGTATCAAAGTAGATGGGAAACAAAACTATCAGTGCAAAGACTGTAAACGTCAGTTTATTGGTGATCATGCACTGAGCTATCTAGGATGTAAGTCAGGTATTACTCGTAAAATATTACAGTTGATGGTCAGAGGCAGTGGTATACGAGATATTGCTGAAGTTGAGCGCATCAGTATCGGTAAAGTTTTACGGACTTTAACTGAATCAACCTATAAAATTTAGCCTCAGCAAAGTCATTATGAATCTCTTGAGGTGGATGAGTTCTGGACGTTTGTTAGAAATAAAAAGAATAAACAATGGCTTATTTACGCCTATCATCGAGAAACAGGTGAAATTGTTGCTTATGTTTGGGGTAAACGAGATTTAGCAACAGTCCAGCAATTGAAGATAAAGCTGAAACAATTAGGTATTCACTACACTCGAATTGCAAGTGATCATTGGGACAGCTTCATCAGTGCTTTTAAAAATTGTAAGCAAAGTATTGGTAAATTTTTTATTGTAGGTATTGAAGGCAATAATTGCAAAATAAGACATAGAATGAGTCGTAGCTTCAGAAGAAGCTGTAATTTTTCGAAAAAGCTTGAAAACCATTTTAAAGCTTTCGATTTAGCCTTCTTTTACATCAATAATGGCTTTATTTAATGTCAGCATACTTTTTGAAACACAACCTTGGTTTAAAATAATAAGGTTATTGGTTTTTGTCCTTTTATTGAACAATTGAAGTGTTGGCAAGGACAAGCCAACATAAATGTTTAGAACGAGAATATCGTTATGATCAGGCAGGGCAATTACAAGAGATTTCAGACAAGCGTTATCATCATAGACTTCATCATAATAAAAATCACGTACTGTATGGTGGTGAAATAAAAGTTTGGCATAGTTGATCAAACAATTTATTGCACATTCCATGAATTGAATAAAAGTAAATTTTTAGAACTATTAGATAAGAAATGTGCAAGAAACATGATATTGATTTTATCAAAATTCATATTTGAATTGAAAATGTCTAATTATTGTAGTGCAAATATCTTTTATATGATGAAAGCAAAGGATTGTGAAATACACTTTAGTTTATGAGAAATATTTTTGATATTTATATATTTTTATTATAAATTAATGTTTTGCATTTAATTTTTATCAAATCTATTGAAATCATATTTTTGTTTTAAAAAGAGAGTTACATCAAATTTTTTTATGAATATTCCTAGATAAATATAATCTAAAAATTCTATTTGCACTAAAATGGTGCTCCTGTAAAATCTTTTTTAATTATTATGTTTAAGAATGAGTGAATGTGGTGCATTTCTTGGCATAGACAGTATAATAGCAAAAATGTAAAAGCTATATTGCGTGTTTTCTGATAAGGAATTCAGTATTTTAACTTAGCTTTGACATAGTTGGTATGGTATTTGCTTGATATCAGTCAACTACTAACACGCACTCTGTGAGTGCAACAAAAAAACATCGGAGCAAAATGAGCATGGCGAACAAGGTCCTTCAACTCATCCAAGAAAGTGGCGCAAAATGGGTCGATTTTCGCTTTACTGATACTAAGGGTAAAGAGCAGCATGTAACTTACCCTGCAGATACGATCGACGAAGATACATTTGAAGACGGCAAAATGTTTGACGGCTCTTCAATTGCAGGTTGGAAAGGTATTGAAGCTTCTGACATGATCTTACGTCCAGATGCTGAAACAGGTTTCATCGACCCGTTCTTTGCTGAGCCAACTGTAGTTGTGACTTGTGAC
Source organism: Acinetobacter equi (assembly GCF_001307195.1). Classification (NCBI taxonomy): domain Bacteria; kingdom Pseudomonadati; phylum Pseudomonadota; class Gammaproteobacteria; order Moraxellales; family Moraxellaceae; genus Acinetobacter; species Acinetobacter equi. The sequence goes on from NZ_CP012808.1 coordinate 1,699,151, forward strand.
GTAATTGAGCCATCTACTGGTCAAGGTTACGAACGTGATCCACGCTCTATTGCTCGTCGTGCTGAAGAATACCTAAAATCTACAGGTATTGGTGATACTGCATTCTTTGGTCCAGAACCAGAATTCTTCGTTTTTGACGAAGTAAAATGGGATATCGATATGTCTGGCGCACGCCATACATTAATCGCTGAAGAAGCTGCATGGTCTACAGGTAAAGATTACGAAGCTGGTAACTCAGGTCACCGTCCACGTGTAAAAGGTGGTTACTTCCCAGTTCCTCCTGTTGATTCTTCACAAGATATGCGTGCAGATATGTGTGCAAAAATTGAAGACATCATGGGTCCAGGTCGTGTAGAAGTACATCACCACGAAGTTGCATCTTGCCAATTAGAAATTGGTGTAAGCTTCAACACAATGGTACGTAAAGCAGACGAAGTACAACAGTTTAAATATGCTGTTTGGAACGTTGCACATCAATATGCAAAAACAGCAACATTTATGCCTAAACCAATGGTAGGCGATAATGGTTCTGGTATGCATGTTCATATGTCTATCTCTAAAGATGGTAAGAACTTATTTGCTGGTGATGAATATGCAGGCCTTTCAGAAATGGCATTGTATTTCATTGGCGGTATTATTAAGCATGCTCGTTCATTAAATGCGTTAACAAACCCTTCTACAAACTCGTATAAGCGTTTGGTTCCACATTTTGAAGCGCCAATTATGCTTGCTTATTCAGCACGTAACCGTTCTGCATCTATTCGTATTCCTTATGTTTCAAGCCCTAAAGGCAAACGTATTGAAGCACGTTTCCCAGATCCAATGATGAACCCGTACTTAGGTTTTGCTGCATTGTTAATGGCTGGTCTTGATGGTATTCAAAATAAAATCCATCCAGGCGAAGCTGCTGATAAGAACTTATATGATCTTCCTCCTGAAGAAGAAGCAAAAATTCCTACAGTTGCGCACAGCTTAGATATGGCTTTAGAAGCATTAGCTGCTGATCACGACTACCTATTAAAAGGTGGCGTATTCACTAAAGAAATGATCGATGCTTATATTGAACTTAAAACTGAAGATGTACGTCGTTTAAATACAACAACTCACCCAGTTGAGTTTGATATGTACTACAGCTTGTAATTCTATACAGAATTTAGCTTAGAAAAACCCGCGTTCATCGCGGGTTTTTTGTATGATAGGCAAAGATAAATTAAAAAATTTTGAGTAAGTATTTATGGCAAAGCCACGTAAAAAACATACAGGTTTTTTTCCTTGGAATGATCCTAAAGATCAAGCAAAGGGATTTAAACTTAATTTTTCTGAAGTAACATATATGGAAGTAGGGCGTACTTTAGAAGGATATAAACAGGCTCAATTTGTTGAGCTTAGAAATCCTGAATTGGCTTTAGATTTTGATTATCCTGAAATTTTTTATATTAGTGCTGAAGGCTTTATTCTTATTCAGCACAATAATGGAAAATATGAAGTGATTGCAAAATCAGATAATACCTAATATTTAACTTAGTCATTTAGCTGATATTTTTTTAAATTTTCAGTTGCATAAGGTGCATCTTCTGCTGGATAACGTAAATTGGGAATTTTTTTAGATTTGGCAATAGACCAAATAATACTTTCTCCAGCAGGAATGTTTTGACTAAATTCATTATAAATAGGATCGTTGAAAGCTTCACTTGCACTTACAAAGTTCCATTTATTATTTTTAAATGCTGTAATCACATCATTTAAAAAAGCAGCATTGATGTCATTTGTATGTAAGAGTAGAACGTGTTTAGGTGACCGACCAATTGTTTGAATCGCTAAATGGCTTTGTTGCATAAACCTAGCCTAGAAGGTCTATTTAATCCTATAATTTCAAAATGAATAAACCTGCCCCTAAAACCTATCGTACAACCAATTGGTCATCCTATAACCGAGCTTTAATTAACCGAGGTAATATTTCCATTTGGTTTGATCCAAAGACTCAGTGGTATGCACAATCACAAGGTAAGCAAGGTCGAAATCAAATCTACTCCGATACAGCGATTCAATGCTGCTTAATGATCAAGTCACTATTTCGACTCTCTTTACGTATGGTGATGGTGACAGGTTTTGTCCAAAGTCTGATTAAGCTTTGTAGATTAGATTGGACAGCTCCAGATTACACTACGCTTTGTAGAAGACAAAAGCATATTGATATTGCGATTAGCTATCAAAAAAGTAGTGATGGTCTCCATCTACTCATGGACTCTACTGGTTTGAAGTTTCTAGGTGAAGGTGAATGGAAGTGTAAGAAACATGGGGCTGAATATCGTCGCCAATGGCGTAAGCTGCATATTGCTATAGATGCTGAAACTCTTCAAATACGTGCAGTTCAGCTTACAACGAATAATGTCAGTGATTCGCAAGTGCTCGAAGATTTACTTGCTCAAATTCCCTTGGATGAACAAATTGATTCTGTTTATACAGATGGTGCTTATGACACAAAGCATTGCCGACAAGTCATTTTAGATCGAGATGCACATGCTGTGATTCCTCCAAGGAAGAATGCAAAGCCTTGGAAAGATCAGCAAGCGAGGTCTATGGAACGGAACGAGTTATTGAAAACAGTCAAACGGCTGGGAAGGTCACTTTGGAAAAAGTGGTCTGGTTATCATCGTCGTAGTTTGGTGGAAACCAAGATACATTGCATCAAATTATTAGGCGATAAATTAACAGCAAGGAGCTTTCCGAGTCAGGTGAATGAGATTCATGCACGCGTAGCAGTATTGAATAAACTCACAGAATTAGGTCGCCCGCATACCCAAGTTGTCTCTTAAATTTGGAATACTAGGGATAGTTCTATCTCTCAAATCTCTATGCAACAAAGCCGTTTTAAATACATTGTAGAGGTTAAGCCTTTTATTTTGCATTGATCATACGGTGTATGAAAAATAAAGTTTATAAAAATTGGTAACTATAATAAATACTGATGATAAATATTTATAACCGTGTATTTAATGAAATCATTTATTGAGTTAGGTACACTAAAGCCGATTTTTAAAGGCATTGGAATTATGAATTGCAAACATATCCGAATTAAGCAGGAGAAACAAATGCATCCTGAGTTAAAGAAATGGTTGTTTGCTTCAGGTTCATTGACTCGCCAACTTACAGATTTAGCGGGTGGGATATTTAAGGTTCAGCCGATAAATGAAAGTTTTAAACGACTTACATTTATTGATGCGAAGTGGATGAAAATGCCTCATCATCATACCTCTTGGGTAAGAGAGGCATACTTATATGGTTGTGAGAATCAACCATGGGTGAAGGCAAAAAGTATTTTTCCTATATTGAGTGTGCAAAAAAAAGCACGAATTTTTCAACATATTGGTAAAAAACCGATAGGTTTTTATTTATTCCAACGTACAAACCCTATTTGTGAGCGTCGTGTTCTTTTACTAGAAGATGGTTGGACTAGACAGAGCTGTTATACTTGGCATGGTTGTAAATTTATTGTTCAGGAAACATTTCTTCCTGAATTTGAAAAATTTATTCAAAACCACCATTCAGTGTAATTCAGTAAAGGACAGGCATGGCAACTGTGCAGCAAATTACTTGGCGTGAACGTTTAGAAGCGTATTATTATTTATGCCGATTTGATAAACCTATTGGTACGGAACTTGTATTTTGGCCAACCATGTGGGCATTGTGGTTAGCAAATCAGGGAATGCCAGCACTTTCTATCTTAATTCCAATGATTTTGGGCACGATTTTTATGCGTGCAGCAGGATGTGCAATTAATGACTTTGCAGACCGAAAAGTAGATGCACATGTAGAAAGAACAAAAACACGTCCATTGGCAACAGGCATTATTCAAGCTAAAGAAGCTATTTATGTATTTTTAGTATTGGTGCTGGCAAGTGCATGCATGTTGTTTTTTCTGCCTATAGAAACATTTTATTGTTCATTTGGTGCTTTGATTCTTGCTTTTATTTATCCATTTATGAAGCGTTATACTTATTTACCCCAGGTATTTTTGGGCGCTGCATTTTCATGGTCAATTCCTATGGCATATACAGCGGTAGGGCATCCTTTAGATTTAAGTTGTTGGTTACTTTATTTTGGTAATCTTGCTTGGACCGTAGCATACGATACTCAATATGCGATTACAGACCGCGAATATGATTTAAAAATTGGTGTGAAATCTACAGCAATTTTATTTGGACGTTATGACATCGAAATTATTTCTTTGCTTCAAGCTGTAAGTGTTATTTTGATTGGATTGGCTTTATATATACAAAATGCTCTTATTCCATTTGTATTTTGTGCTTTAGTTCTAGTAATTGCAGACTTTATATATCAATGGACAAAAACAAAGAATCGAGATCCACAACTTTGCTTTTGGGCATTTAGACATAATAGATGGATAGGATTATTGATATTTGCAGGAATTTTTTTACAATTCTAAGAATCTATAATCAATGATATAAAAGGCTCTATTGTATAGAGTCTTTTTTGTCATGAAGATGTCATCTTTATATTTTATCTTATAGAATATTATTTCTTTACTGTTATTGTTGTTGTGTAGCGTATTATGGGGCAGTCATCTTCTTCTAAAATAAGTACGAAAAAAGTTTTATTTTTCGCAACATTAGGTCTGTGTGTACCTATTTTTTTAGTTTCTATGGGAATGCTTGCTGTTCGAAGTGATGCAAAGAATCAAGAGCTTTATAAACAACAACAAGCTGAAATGATTAAACGTATTAAAGAGCGTGAAGCAGCAGAAGAGCAATTTAAACAAAACTCAACTAATGATGTGACAACAAATTAAGAGTTATCCTGTGAGGGTATTCAAAAAGGATTTTGATTTGTTGGGCATAATATCCTTTCTAAGTACTTGAACAGAAGGGATTTCTGTATAACGATAAACAATATATCCTGCTTCAAAAAGCATAGCATCGCGCTCTGCATCTTCTTTTTCTTTTCCAATATGACTCGGATCATCTAATTCAACAATTGCAATCACATTAGTATGCCGATCGATAATAACAAAGTCTGTTACTTTACGATTGAACTTCGCTCTAACTTTATAGTTTTTATTAGTAATTAATGCACTAAAAGCAACTTGAGCAAGCACATCATATTCTGGAAAGCTTTGTTTTAAGCGAGTAAACATTTTTGCTTCATATGCAGTAATGATACGTTTGGGATAAAATTGTTGTCTAGAAGAAAAGTATTGTCTAAAAATAAGAAAAAGAAGGGCTAGGCTTGCAATGCAGCCAACACTAAAAAACAATGTAGAAATGAAGTTTGGCACAGGCGGACTAAATCTGAATAAATAAAAAACCCACTCAATTAGAGTGGGTCTTTTGAATCTTGGCTCTCCCACCTGGGCTCGAACCAGGGACCTGCGGATTAACAGTCCGTCGCTCTACCGACTGAGCTATGGGAGAATCTGAGTGGCATTGTATGTGGCAAAGAACAATTGGTCAAGCATGAATATGAGGAAATATGCTTGATATTATATTAAATGGAAAAAAAATGAGCACTTTTAGTATTTTGAATTAAAAAATAAACAAAAATAATAATATACAAACATTTTAATAGCCTTAATTTTTTATAGATAGAAGATTTTAAAATAAATAGTAAGTAATAAAATCGATTAATTAATAGTTTATTTTTATAATTGCTTAAATCTATTATTGATATTTGAATAATAAATAGTCATTAAAAGTCAGTATGTTACTAAATATAATGTAAATTAATTTTTAGATTCCTTACTAGTCAGTTATATAAAATAGAAGTAAAATTGCACTATTCTTTCTTAATTAAATATTTCTCCCATGAGCAATCTGTCTACTACATTGTGGTCACACATTCGTACTGTCCAAGATTTTCCAAAACCTGGTATTTGCTTTTTTGATTTGACTCCTTTGTTCATGAAGAATATCGGTTTATTAACAGATGCATTAATTGAGAGTATCCCTGCTGATAAATTAGCTGAAGTAGATAGTTTTATTGCTGTTGAAGCTCGTGGTTTTGTGTTGGCAAGTTTGTTGGCTCAGCGTTTAGGTAAAGGTTTAATCCTTGTTCGTAAAGCAGGAAAATTACCACCACCAGTTGTAGGTGTTGGCTATAGTTTAGAATATGGTTTAGATCGTTTAGAAATGTCAGCTGAAGTAGAAGCACAAAAAGTCATTATTGTTGATGATGTACTTGCAACAGGTGGAACATTAAAAGCAGTTCAAAAACTTGCTGAAAAATGTAATCATAATGTGCTTGGTGCAAGTATTTTCTTAGACTTGCCTGATTTACATCAAAATTTAGGTTTAGAAGTTTGGACGGTATTAGATGATAAATCTAAACCAGAAGAAAGCGCTGCTTAAAATTTGCATGATTTTAAAAGAAAAGCCGTAAGTTTATTTACGGCTTTTTTATTTAAGCAAATAGGCTTGTTCAATTTGTTGAATAAGTAAATTAATATTCTCAGGAAATTGTAATTGGTGGTGACCACTATTAATAGTTGAAAGTGGCATATAATTTTCTAGTTGTTCTTTAATTTCATACATATTTAATAGTTCATCTCCCAATTCTAAATAGCCAAATTGCGGAATATCGTGATTCAGATCTTGATCTGATATAGCAGGGTAGTCGGAACGAAAGTCTGGACAAAGATTTGGATTTGCAATGACACAGGGCATTTGATGAATCTGTGACATCTTTAAAGCCCAGTAGCCACCAATACAGTGACCGACAATTATATCTGGTATAAACGTTTGAATAATATTGTCGTAAAAGTCAGCAACACTTTGAAAAGATAGATGTCGATAGTCAACATTTATACATATTTTTTGATCTGCTTTAATTGAATGAAATTTTGTAGACTCTCGTGAAGAATCTAGACCGTGAAAATATAATACTTTCATAATGATAGAATTCAGTGTTGGTTTATTTTAGTTGGTGATCAATAAATGTTGAATATTATTGTAGTTTGAATAAGCGTTATGAAAAGTTATCATTTGGTCTAATTCTTTTGTAAAATAAAGACTTTAGTCGTAATCTGAGTTTGTTTTGAGAGTATTTATAAAATTAAAATAAAAAGATTTTATATTGGTGTTTAATTTTTTCAATGCGTTTTGTTCTGTAAATCTGCTATGCTATGCAACTTCCGTTTTTTATTACTATCGAGGCAGAGATGACGCAACATAACGCTCAATCGACTTCTGAACAGCACATTTCCGAAAACGATTTAATTGCACAGCGTCATGCCAAGTTAAAGCAAATTCAAGACCATGCTCAAGAAACTGGTGTTAGCCCTTGGCCAAACACATTTAAACGTGAGCATTATGCACAAGATTTACAAGACCAGTTTGCAGAAGTATCTAAAGAAGAAATCGAAGCTGGTGAAAAGGTTTATGTAAAAGTTGCAGGTCGTGTGATGTTGAACCGTGGTTCATTCATCGTAATTCAAGACATGACAGGTCGTATTCAGCTTTATGTTGCACGTAAAGAATTATCTCCTGAAGTTTTAGAAACGATTAAAAGTCTAGACTTAGGCGATATTATTGCAATTGAAGGTTATATTGGTCGTTCGGGTAAAGGCGATTTGTACGTTCATATTGAACAATTTGAACTATTAACAAAATCACTTCGTCCACTTCCAGATAAATTTCATGGTTTAACTGATACTGAAGTCAAGTATCGTAAACGTTACTTAGATTTAATTGTGAATGAAGAAACACGTAAAACTTTTGAGATTCGTGCAAAAGTAGTGTCAGGCATTCGTAACTATTTAACTAATGAACGTTTCATGGAAGTTGAAACACCAATGATGCATGTGATTCCAGGTGGTGCTTCGGCACGTCCTTTTGAAACACATCATAATGCGTTGGATATGCCATTATTCTTACGTATTGCACCAGAGCTTTACTTAAAGCGTTTAGTTGTTGGTGGTTTTGAACGTGTGTTTGAAATTAATCGTAACTTCCGTAATGAAGGTGTTTCTACACGTCATAACCCAGAATTTACAATGATCGAATTCTACCAAGCATATGCAGACTATAAAGACCTTATGGCTTTAACTGAAAACATGCTTGAGAAATTAGCAATCGACATTTTAGGTTCTACAGATGTTCCTTATGGTGAAGAAGTATATAGCTTCAAAGGTCCATTCAAAAAAATCTCAATGTTTGATGCGATTCTTGAACACAATCCGCAATTTACGCCTGAAAATGTAAGCGATCGTGATTTCTTAGCGGATTTCGTTAAAAATGAATTGAAAGAGCAAGTGAAACCTGGATTTGGTTTGGGCAAGCTTCAAACAATAGTATTTGAAGAAACAGTTGAAACAAAACTTCGTCAACCTACATTTATTACTGAATATCCAGCGGAAACTTCTCCATTGGCGCGTCGTAATGATGATAACCCGCATATTACTGATCGTTTTGAGTTTTTTATTGGTGGTCGTGAGTTAGCAAATGGTTTCTCAGAGTTAAATGATCCAATTGACCAAGCGGAACGTTTCCAAGCACAAGTAGCTGAAAAAGACGCTGGTGATGATGAAGCAATGCATTTTGATGCAGACTTTATTGAAGCACTTGAATACGGTTTACCTCCAACAGCAGGTGAAGGTATCGGTATTGATCGTTTAGTAATGTTATTTGCCAATGCGCCAAGTATCCGTGATGTAATTTTATTCCCGCATATGCGCCATAAAAATGCATAAATGTGATATTTAAGCAAAAAGCCCGCATATGCGGGCTTTTTTTTATCTTGGTGATGAAGCGTATTAATGAGAAAAAATACTTGAAGTTATAAAACACCTTATATTTGTTATTTTATTTAAAACTACTCTGTATTTTATTTTAAATATAATATGAAGTATAAGAATAATATTAAGAAATTATTTTAGAATTTTATGAAAATACAGAAATATTCAATGAAAGATTATTTAATATGCAAAAAATAACTATTAAAAATAGGCTTTCTTATTTAAAAAGAAGCTTGATTTGATTGTTTATTGATCAATTAAATGAAAAAAGAAAAATAATTTTGTTTTTTACAAAACTTTACATACGGGTGTTTTTAAATGTGAGGTAAACAATGAGAATTATTATGCATTTTTTTAATTAATTGTGATGTGTGTCACATTAGTGCAGGGTGGTAAGATAATGCTTTTTTCAAACATACTTAATAATATACTTTATGTGAAAAATATCAACATTTTAATTGAATATTGTCTATTTTATACAAAAAAACTAAAAAATTATTGTCACTTAAATTTATTACAATTTCTGAATTTAAATAAATCGAATGGAATAGTTATAAATCACCATAAATGTGAAATTTATTAAACGGAACTTAATAATTGAAACTTACATCAATATTTATTCAAAAAAGTGTGACTTGATTAATATTTTTAATTTGATATTCTGCACACACCAAATGCGAAACAGCGTACAACACACAGTTTTCTGGGTGACAAAGTTTTGTGAATAGTTTTTTAAGTAGTTTTATTTATTTAGTTTTAATAAGAGAGAAAATCATGAAAAAGTCAATCATTGCAATGGCACTTTTGGGTACAATTTCAGCTTCTGCTATGGCTAACCAAGGAAGTGGTCGTATCAACTTTACTGGCGAAATTATCGCTGCTCCATGTTCAATCACTGCAGAAACTATGGATCAAACTGTAAGCCTTGGTCAAATTTCTAACGTAGCTCTTACTCAAGGTGGCGCGTCTCCAGTTCATAACTTCAACATCACTTTATCTGAATGTAACTTCACTACTGAAGAGTATGATCGTACAGCTCAAATTACTTTTAATGGTACTACAGTTGGTCAAGCTACAGCTGACGCAGATGAGCTTCTTGGTGAATACTTAGCAATGACTGGTTTTAATGACTCTGAAGCTGCTAACTTCTACAACGTAGCTATCGAAATCCGTCAAGCTGGTACAGACGCTCTTGTTGACTTAAGCGGATCTACTCCAGTTGATGTTACTGATCTTCAAAATGGTAACAACGATCTTCCATTCAGCGCTAACGTACGTGGTGCTTCTACAGCAACTGCAGATGATATCCCATTAGGTAACTTCAGCGCTCTTGCTAACTTCGCTATCTCTTATAACTAAGTTATTAGATAGTTGAGGAGGGATTCATAAATATAGTGTATATGAGCCCAAGAATAAAATAATGTCTTTATGACATTATTTTATTCCCTCCTCTTAGTTGATGATGGAGGGAGTGAAAGTGAAAAAATCGCAAATTATTGTATTTAATCTACTTCTAACTTCAAGCATGTTTTCTTTGGTATCTGCTCAAGACAATATCCAAAGAGGTTTAGTAAATATGCGAGGAGAAATTCTAGAAAGTGCTTGCACTATAGATATTAACTCCGTAGATCAAACCATTGATATGGGAAATATTCCGGTAAGTTCAGTCCGGGATAATAATGAAAATAATATAAAAGAATTTGAACTAAAACTCATAGATTGCCGATGGGGTGAAGAAACCCGAAATAATTTAACCAGTGTTGATATCAGTTTTTCTGGTCAATCTGAAGCAGATTACTTTTTACTAGAAGGTGATGCTCGCGGAATTAAATTAGGTTTAGAGTCTATTTCTGGAGAAAAAATAATCCCAAGTGAAACCATTGTTTTTGAACATGATTTTACTCGAGAGATTGCTTCAAGATATCGTTTTAGATTGGTTCCTGATGGGAATCCTGTTGAGTCTGGTTCCTTCAACACAATTGTCCATTTCAATATTAGTTATAAATAAATAGCAGCATTTTGCTGTAGACGAGATAGGTTATGCACGTAAATCATCCAATAAGTAAATTATGCTTAATGATATTGTCGAGTATGTCAGCTTACTCTGCGTCTGCGCATGCTGATGATTTGCAATTCAATACTGACCTTTTAGATGTATCTGATAAAAAGAATATTGAACTTGGTTTATTCTCAAAACCAGGTTACATCATGCCTGGTGATTACTTATTCAAAGTTAATTTAAATAACCAGTATTTAACAGAAAAAAGAATTACATTCTCAACATCAAAAGAAAATGAAAAAGATACAGTTGCATGTATTACTGAAGATTTAGTCCAAAAATTTGGTTTAACTAAAGAAATTCAGAAAAAATTACAGTGGGATCCTGAAACGGATTGTTTAATTCCTGAAAGTCTAGAAGGAATGACTGTTAAGGGTGATTTACCACGTGCAATTGCAAATATTAATATTCCACAAGCATATTTAGAATATCGCAGTGAAAACTGGGATCCTGCTGCCATGTGGGATGATGGTATTAGTGGTGCTGTACTTGATTATAACATTGCTGCAAATACAACTTTTAGTCATTTAGAAGGCGAAGGGAATAGCACATTTATTGGTGCAAATGGTGTTGCAGGATTAAACTTTGGTGCGTGGAGATTACGTGCAGATTGGCAATCGTCATATCAAAAAGTTGATAATAACCCACAAGGTGACCAAATAGATTTTAATTGGAATAGGTTTTATGCATATACAGCATTACCATCTATTAAGTCACAACTTGTTTTAGGGGAAAATTACCTTAGCTCGGATTTATTTGATAGCTTCCGGTTTACTGGTGCTAGCTTAGCATCTGATACTAATATGTTACCACCAAACTTACGTGGTTATGCACCACAAGTTACAGGTGTTGCGCAAACTAACGCTCGTGTGGTAATTAGTCAGTTAGGACGTGTTATCTATCAAACACAAGTTCCTGCAGGTCCTTTTAAAATTCAGGATTTGAATGACAGTGTGAGCGGTACTTTAAACGTACGCGTTGAAGAAGAAGATGGTACAGTCCGTGAATTTGATGTAGATACTGCATCGATTCCATTCTTAACTCGTCCTGGTTCATTACGTTATAGAACAGCAGTTGGTCGCCCATCAACATTTGATCATAAATTTCAAGGAGATTACTTCTTTAGTGGAGAGTTTTCATGGGGTGTATCAAATGGTTGGTCATTATTTGGTGGTACTTTAAATAGTAAAGACTATAACTCTTTATCTGTTGGTGTGGGTCGTGACTTATTAGCACTTGGTGCAATCTCATTCGATATCACACAATCATTTGCTAATTTAGAAAATGAACAAAATTTAGAAGGTCGTTCTTATCGTATTAACTATGCGAAACGATTTGAAGAAATGAATAGTTCGATTCAGTTCGCTGGCTACCGTTTCTCTGAACGTGACTTCTTAAGTATGAATGACTTTTTGGCGTTGAATGGTGAAGTGCCAACACGTCGCGGTCGTAGTAAAGAAATGTATAACGTTTCTTTAAGCCAAAATATTCCTTCATGGAAAACATCAATAAGTTTGAACTTAAACCATCAAACTTATTGGGATGCTGATGCTCGTGATTATTATAATGTTTCGATCAATAAAACATTAAGTATGGGTTCAATTAAAAATGCGAACTTATCATTAACGGGTTATCAAAACAAAGCAGATACTCGTGATACAGGTGCATTCTTATCATTGAGTTTGCCATTAGATACAGGTGCTCGTGTAAGTTATTCTGTTGCACACGATGACAATGATACACGTCATCAAGTGAGTTATTTTGATCGCCTTAATAATACAACAAGCTATCAAGTTAACTCAAACTTCTCTAATGCGGCTAATTCAGCTGGCGCATTTGTATCTCATACTGGTGGTCGCGTTCAAGTCACTGCTAACGTAAGCCATGTTCAAAGCAGATATACGTCAATTGGTGGTAGTTCTCAAGGGGGAATTACATTGACGGCTCGCGGTGTTGATTTCCATCGTACGAATAGTATGGGTGGCACACGTGTAATGCTAGATACCGATAAAATTTCAGGTATTCCTATTAGTGGTAATGGTGTTGCAACCAAGTCAAACTATTTTGGTAAAGCTGTTGTTACAGATGTTGCAAACTATACGCGTAATAAGATCAACGTTGATGTTAATAAACTGCCAAAAAATGCAGAAGTTGTAGATTCAGTTTTACAAACAAGCTTAACGCAAGGTGCAATTGGTTATCACCAGCTCAATATTATTGCTGGTGAGAAAAAGATGGTGACTTTAGCTCTAAGTGATGGTGGCTATGTTCCATTTGGTACACCAGTTATGGATAGTCGTGGTCGTAGTGTTGGTATGGTTGATGATAGTGGTATGGCATATCTAGGTGGTATTAACTTAGGTACGAAAATGACTGCTCAATTGGGCAATGGTCAAGATTGTACGATCACATTTACTGAAAGTAACTTGGCAAAAGATGAAAATGATGCGTTATTATGTGAAATTAATAGTAATTAAGGGGTAATTTAATGAAACAGATGAATGGTAAAGGTCAAGTGAAAAGTTTATTGGCAAAAGTAACTATGCTGGGGTTAGCATGTGTAACTACATTTGCACATAGTGCTGTTGCATTAGATCGAACACGTATTATTTTTAATGGCTCGAATAATTCAGTGTCATTATCGGTCAGTAATAAAAATGCAAATCTACCGTATTTGGCACAAGCATGGTTGGAAAATGAAAATTTAGAAAAAGCAACTACTCCATTTGCTGTGTTACCGCCATTACAACGTTTAGAGCCATCTCAAACAAGTCAGATTCGTGTTGAAGCAGTAGAAAGTCGAATTGCATCTTTGCCACAAGATCGTGAAAGTTTGTTCTATTTTAATTTACGTGAAGTACCACCAAAAAGCGATAAACCAAACGTTTTACAAATTGCTTTACAAAGTAAAATTAAATTATTTTATCGTCCAAAAGGTATTGAGTTAACACCAACTGAAATTAGCAATACGCCTTGGCAAGAAAAACTTATATTGCTTAAGCGTGGTGAGCAAGTTATTGCACAAAACCCAACGCCTTACTATACAACGATTATTTCAGTGAAAAAATCAAGAGATGCAAAACCAATTGATGATACTGATGCCATTATGATTGCACCATTTTCTGAAGCAAAATTTCCGATAACAGCAAAAGAAATGGGTAATTCTCCAGTATTAACTTATATCAATGATTACGGTGGTACACCAAAATTGCAATATCAATGCCAAGCAGATAGCTGCCAACTGGTTAAAAAAGCGAAAGAGTGATTAAAAAAATGAATAATGAACATGTGTTTAAAAAGTGTGCAGGAATGCTGCTTGCACTAAGTCTGTGTAGTTCTGTTTATGCAAGTCAATCTAGCAGTGTAGTGAACGGTATTGCCGGTAATGTGGGTAAACTGCATGTTCATGGTTCATTGACTGAAAGTACCTGTAGTATTGAAATGGAATCTTTAGATCAATCTATTAATGTAGGTAATGTTGAAACAGCGGAATTTCAAAATATTGGTGACCGTGCAACACCTACAGCATTTCAAATTCGATTAAAAGATTGTATGTCTGATAGCACTGAAATGATTGATTTTAAAACAGGTCTTCTGACTTGGAGTACAACTCAACCAGGTGTTAAAGTCCGCTTTTTAGCTGAAAGTGATGTGCTTAATCCAAATATTGTTCGTGTAAATGGTGCAAAAGGTTTGGGTTTAGAAATTACTGATTTAAATGGTGAATCTGTTGATTTAGGTCAATTGAGTCGGCCAATTTTAATACCTACACAACAAAGTGTTTTAACGTATTATGTGACGCCAGTCAAAACTGCTTCATTAGAACCAAATGCGTTTGATGCCCTTATTTCTTTTGAATTGGTTTATGAGTAATTTGTAAAGTTGAGAATAATCATGAAGAAATTACAGCGGATGAAGTCTATATCTTTATTGAGTTGTGGGATTAGTCTTGCTTTAGGCTTATGTTTATCCTCAACTACTCAAGCAAATGATCGTGTTATTAATGTTGTTGGTTTGCTCGTTGCAAAACCTTGTGAAATTATTAACACAGAAATTGACGTTAATTTTGATGCGGTGAATACACCTCAGTTAATGAGTGATTCAGCACCAACAAAAGACTTCCAAATTCGTTTAAATAACTGCCCAAGTTCAAATATTCGTACTAAGTTTGTAGGTGAGGGTGTCGATAACAATCAACTTTTAGGTTTGAGTACTGGTAGTACCGCTCAAGGTGTTGGAATTCGCTTATATGATGAACAAAATCGAGTGATTCCAATTGGTCAAGACACCGTTGGTGTAAGTGGTGTACCAGGTGTTGTGCATGTACTAAATTTTCATGCGCAAGTTGCTAAATTATCTGATGCAACAACGGCAGATTTAGTCAGTGGGGCTTTTACAGCAACAGCGACCTATGAAGTTAGTTATGATTAAAAAATTGGGGTAAGTGATGAAATTATTTTTAAAGTTATGTTTTTGTATACTTGCAGTAGTTCAATTTACGAAAGCATATGCAATAGATCCAGGTATTTACTGTCTTGATAATGCAACAGGGGAGTGGAATCGATTAACTAATAGTACACCACAAATGACACGATTTGTGAACGTTGGTGGACAAATATTTCCTTCTGCTGGTATTGATAATAATAATAGGAATGACAGATTTTATAGCCTGACTCCAGCATTTGTACAATGTCGTAATTCCATGGAAGATAATGCCGATTATCAACTACAATTAACGCAAGTTGCTAGATTAAATAATGCTCAAGATTATAGCCCAGCATTTTTATCTGCTACGAATGCTGTCGCATATGTATATAGAAATAATCGTAATTCTGATACATTCGATCCGAGATCTAACGGTGCTGGTGCTGGCGGTCCAATTGTATTTCAGATGCAATTACCACCTCGAAATAGTTTAGGTACAGTTCTTATTACTCCAGCACTTGCAATTTATCAAGTGGTAAATTCTCAAGTTGTTCCTGCTGGTACATATCTTGGAAATATCACATTTAGTGTGTTAAGAAATGGCGTGGTTCAAGCTAATCAACAATTAGTAGTACGATTAGTTACGACGAATGACTTAATTTTTCAACCAGAAACTTGTGTTGTGAATAATGGTCAGCCATTAGAAGTGGACTTAGGTACAATTGCTGAAGTGGAAATTCCTGTGGGAAGTGGCTTAAACAGTAATTTGACACGAACAATTGATTTAAATTACCAGTGTGATACTAATATCACCTCAGCTATGCGTGTTCAATTGGTTGGTGAGCCATCAGATTTTTCGACTACTGCAGTTGAAACACGAACAGGAAATGTCTACGGAACAGGTGAAACTATTCAGCATTTAGGTATTGAATTTTATAAAGATACAATAGTACTAGCACCAAACTCGGCAAATGGTTTTATGACTCAAATTACCAATGGTGTAGGTAGTGATACTTTAACAATTGCACCAGTTAAAAGTGCTCAAGCAAACTCAGTAAATTTACCATCAGGATATTTTAATGCGACAGCAACGCTAGTATTTACTACACCATAAAAATCGTAGTTTATTAAAAGTGGATTAAGAATTGATTCTTAATCCACTTTTTTATATTTAATGTGAAATGATTGATTATACAAAAGATATATTTTGAGTATGTGTTTATAAGATATTAGTGGAATTTATGACCGAACTGTTTGAATATAAAAGAGATAATAGAAGTATATTTATAAAAATAAGTAGACATAAAAAATGATACATAAATTTTAAGTTTTATTTAGAAGAATTGAATTAAATCAGTAGCTAAAACAAACATTTTTTGGGATATATATAAGCAATTTTTAAATAATGCTTTGTGTGGAAATACGTCCCATTAAGATATTGATTGAATAGTTACCCATGATTCACACAATAAAAAAATATTTAATTAACCTGAATCGCGGATAAGAAAAAGACTCGGCTTTAAAAGTCCGTCAGGTATTATGGCAACAACATGGTGTTGCACTTCAAATGCTAATTTAAGAACAAAAAATGAGCTTTATTTAACTCGCAATGATAAAGATTCCTCAAGATCAAGGATTATATTTCCTTGAGCAGGATTAGGGTTAAATAATATAAAATAGTATTTTAATGCTAAAAAAAACAGCCAAATATATTGGCTGTTTTAATAAAAATTATTTTAACTTATGCATCATGTTTTGGTTTTAGGCTTTGAGTTAAACCATTAATATCGCCACCTTGAATACCCAGCTCATTCATTAAACTATCAATAAGCGGTGCTTGAGAGCGGTAGCGTAGAGCACTATTTACAACTTGATCAGATAAAGCAACTTGACCTTGTTCAGAAGAAGCTTCTGAATTTCCTGATGAAACACCACCTAAGCCATTAACCTGTAATATTTTAATATCATCAATGTTTTCCATTGGTTTAACACTTTCACGAATAATTTCAGGTAAGTATTTCAGCATTGCCAAACGAATTTGCATTTCAACTTGTTCAGATGATAGAACGTTATTTGCTTCATTGACAGCACGTGTACCTTCAGCATCAACTTGGTATTGTTTTTCCATTGCTTCAGCCAGTAATAATTTAGCATCTGCTTCACCTTTTGCCTTTAAGCGAACTTGTTCAGCTTCGGCTTGTGCTGCAATACGAATTGCTTCTGCCTCATCTGCTGCTGCTTGTTTGCCAGCTTCAGCAGCAACAGTAATTGCAATAGCATCTTTTTCAGCTTTTTCTTTTGCAGAAACAAGTTCAACTGCTTTTTGACGTTCAGCTTGTTGAATTTGTCTAACAGTTACAACTTCTTCTTCTGCTTTAACTGCTTGTGCACGAGCTAAATCTGCTTGAGCTTTTGCCTCAGATTCGGCACGTGATTTTTCAGCAATAGCAATTGCACGATCTTGTTCAGCAAGTTCAATAGTTTTCTTTTGTTCAACTTGTGCTTTTTGAATAAGCTGTGATTTTTGAATATTTTCATTCTCAACATCACGTGCAGCTGCAATGCGCTTTAAGTCAACTTCACGATCTGCAGCAATTCTTGCTTCTTCAGCTTCACGTTTTTTAGCGGCTTCTTGTGCTGCAATTTCAGCTAATTGTTCTGCACGACGAATAGAAATTTCACGTTCTTGTTGAAGCTTTGCATATTCTTCTTCACGAATAATTTGTAATTTTGCTTGTTCTGCTTCTAAATTTTTAGTCTTAATCGCTAAATCAGCATCTTGTTCAATATGATTACGTTTACGACGACGGTCTTCAATGGTTTCAGTAAGCTTTGTTAAACCTTCAGCATCGAAAGCATTTTGTGGGTTAAAGTATTTAAAACCAGTTTGATCAAGACCTGTTAATGAAACAGTTTCTAATTCAAGACCATTTTTATGTAAGTCTTCAGAAACGACTTGCTGTACCTTTTGAACGAAATCAACACGTTTTTCATGTAATTCTTCCATTGCCATTTCCGCAGCTACAGCGCGCAATGAGTCAACAAACTTACCTTCCACTAAGTTTTTTAGCTCATTAGGAGACATTGTTTTTTGTCCTAATGTTTGTGCTGCAGTTGCAATGGAGTCCGCTGTTGGTTTTACACGAACATAGAATTCAGCCATTACATCTACACGCATACGATCACGTGTAATCAATGCTTGATCATCTGCACGACGAACTTCTAAACGAAGTGTGTTCATGTTTACAGGAATAGTTTCGTGAAGGATAGGAAGTACAATTGCACCGCCACCTAAAATGACTTTTTCCCCACCAAAACCTGTACGAACAAAAGAAATTTCTTTACTTGAACGTCGGTAAAGACGTGCTAAAATAAAGCCTATAATAAGTAATGCAATAAAAATTGCAACAGCACTGACTAAAATGCTGTTAGATAAAAAATTAATCATTGGACTTGTCTCTGTTTTTTGTATTAATAAAACTGTATAAAAGTAGTTTAGTAACCAGGTGCTTTCGCTTGATAACCAACGCTGGTTCTTTGGGTTAAAATGACTGCTTGTCCTTCAATAAATACTTCATCTATTTCAGGTTCTACAAGTACATAATGTGTTAGACCATGTATATCTTTTACTTTTGCTTGTGCAGGATAAGATTGGCGTGCTTCACCTAAAATAATAATGCCTGTTAAGCCTATTAAATCGTCGCTGTGAATTGCGGTTGTTTCATCTTGGGGGAGAATTTTAGTGATTATTTTTGCACTTTGCCTCACAAGCGGCATACATAAAAAAAAGCAAATAGGAGAAATTATCCAGCCGCTTAACATTGTATGTGTCAGATTAAAAATAATGCCTTGAATAAAAAATCCACTAAGACTATAAACAGTTAAAAAAATGATGAGCCATACAAATAGGGGAACTTTACCTAAATAAAGCCAATCAAATACTTTAGCAATATAGCTATAATCTGAATCTAAATTAATTTCGGCTTGATGACCTACATTATCAGGAAGGAACTGATCTAAAAAACCTTGAGAGCCACCACCAAGAAGGGTCATACAAATTTCAAATATACCAAATAGCAACATTAGACACAGACTGATGCTAAAAATGATATTCGAAGGGTGTAAAAATAACTCCCACATGTTTGTTTGTCTCTATAATTTTGTTTTATATGGATATATATAATCTTTGATTATTTTGAATATCATACAAAGATAATATTTATTTGTGCAGATATTATAATCAATAACATACTAAAAATGTAAAGATTATATTAATAATTATGCATGTTTTTAACGATTTTTTAGGTTTAGTGTGAGTGTGATAAATAAAATAACTCTTATTTTAGAATTATTTTAAAGAATATATTAATAATTAAATTGAATTTTATGTTTAAAGTAAACTTGTTTGTATGCGTACTTTCATCTCTAATGATTGTTGAATAATAAATGATTTCATCCAAAAGATTTGTTCACCCATTGGATTAATTTTAATCGCGGTATTTAAAAACTCCATTGAAGGAAGATTAAATAATTGTTTTTCAATCGCAAGTTGTAATTGATCTGTTGTTGCTGCTAGAGGCATCTCAATTGTGTGAAATGCTTTTGGAAAATTATAAAATGCATAAAGTAAGTTAAACGCACGTTGATCGCCTTTTAAATTTCCAGCACCAATTTCATAGCTACGATCTTGATTGCTATGTGTAACTCCAATCATAAACTGCCATTGATTATCCGAAAGTCGTAGACCAAATTGAAGACCTAATTGATCTGAGCTGTAATCATGTTGAATAAAATTATTTAGTGCTGAGCCAGCATCATTGAATGCTTCTTGTAATACCAGCATGTGTTGCTGATGTTGATAGATAAAACCTGCCAAGCCTGATTGTTCAAGAAGCTTTTTTAGGGTTTCAATATCAAAATGGCTATATGGCATAACGAGCTAACTTAATAGATGATTTATATTATGACTTTAAACACGAAATTTGGTTTTTAATAGAGTTTTTTCATATAAATTTACGATGAACTTATCTATTTTATTTATGTCTATAATAGAAGAATATTCGCAATATAAAACAATATTATGATTATAAAAATATGAGTCAATTTAGCTCATAAGGAATATCAAAAAACCTTTATATGATGAAATTGCATATCAATATAATAAAACAAGCAATAGTGTGGATAACTAAATCACTATAATGAATATTAATTTTCAAAAGTGTCATAAGTACACGTAATTTCTAAGCTGGTGTTGTCCATGTCGTTAAATGAGGAAAGACTTACTCATCTTAAACAGCTAGAAGCTGAGAGTATTCATATTATTCGCGAAGTTGCTGCTGAATTTGAAAATCCAGTCATGCTATATTCAATTGGTAAAGATTCGGCAGTGATGCTACATCTTGCGTTGAAAGCTTTCTATCCTGCAAAACTTCCATTTCCATTGCTGCATGTAGATACGGGCTGGAAATTTAAGGACATGATCAAGTTTCGCGATAACATGGCGAAAGAACACGGTTTTGATTTGATTGTGCATCAAAATAAAGAAGGCAAGGATGCAGGTGTAAATCCATTTGATTATGGTAGCTCTAAATATACTGACATCATGAAAACTCAAGGCTTAAAGCAAGCCTTAGATAAATATCAGTTCGATGCTGCTTTTGGTGGCGCACGTCGTGATGAAGAAAAATCTCGTGCAAAAGAACGTGTTTATTCTTTCCGTGATTCAAAACATCGTTGGGATCCAAAAAACCAACGCCCAGAACTTTGGAATCTTTATAACGGTAAAGTGAACAAAGGTGAAAGTATTCGTGTGTTCCCACTATCAAACTGGACTGAGCTTGATATTTGGCAATACATTTACTTAGAAAATATTAAACTTGTTCCTTTGTATTTAGCTGCTGAACGTCCAGTAGTTGAACGTAACGGTACACTGATCATGGTTGATGATGAGCGTATGCGTTTAAATGAAGGTGAAGTACCACAAATGAAATCGGTACGTTTCCGTACTTTAGGCTGTTATCCATTGACAGGTGCTGTTGAATCTACAGCGAACACCTTGCCAGAAATCATCCAAGAAATGTTGCTTGCAACAACTTCTGAACGTCAAGGTCGTATGATTGACCATGATGAAGCTGGGTCGATGGAAAAGAAAAAGCAGGAAGGTTACTTCTAAATTTATTTTTAATCTCTCCCTTGCGCAGCAGTGCTACTCATCTTTGATAAAGAGAGGAGAAATCCCTGAAATAAAAAGGGTGTGAAGTCCCTCTTAGTAAAAGAGGGATTTAGGGAGATTAGAACAGACCGATTTCAAAAGAATATGTGGAGCTTTGAGCAATGTCTCATCAATCAGATTTAATTAGCCAAGATATCTTGGCGTATTTAAAACAACATGAAAATAAAGACTTATTGCGTTTCCTTACTTGCGGTAACGTAGATGATGGTAAGTCAACTTTAATTGGTCGTTTACTTTACGATTCAAAGTTGATTTATGAAGATCAACTACAAGCAGTGACACGTGACTCGAAAAAAGTAGGTACAACAGGTGATGCACCTGATTTGGCTTTACTTGTAGATGGCTTACAAGCTGAACGTGAACAAGGTATTACGATTGATGTAGCTTACCGTTATTTCTCTACTGAAAAACGTAAGTTCATTATTGCCGATACTCCGGGACATGAACAATATACACGTAACATGGCAACAGGTGCTTCAACAGCAGACTTAGCTATTATCTTAATTGATGCTCGTTACGGTGTTCAAACTCAAACACGTCGTCACTCATTTATTGCAAGCCTTTTAGGTATTCGTAATATTGTTGTTGCTGTAAATAAAATGGATTTGGTTGAATTCTCTGAACCTCGTTTCAATGAAATTCAAGCTGAATACAATGAGTTCGTAAACCAACTTGGTGATCGTAAACCTGCCAACATCATTTTTACGCCAATTTCTGCGTTAAATGGTGACAACGTTGTAAATAAATCTCCAAATACACCTTGGTACAAAGGTGAGACTTTAATGGAGACGTTAGAAAGCGTTGAGATTACTCGCAATTCAAATAAAGATGAATTACGTTTCCCAGTTCAATATGTTAACCGTCCTAACTTAGATTTCCGTGGTTTCTGCGGTACGATTGCGCTTGGTGAAGTGAAAGTTGGTGATGAAATTGTTGCTTTACCATCAGGTAAGAAATCAACAATTAAAGAAATCGTAACTTTTGATGGCAACTTAGAACATGCTGTTGCAGGTCAAGCGGTTACTTTAACCTTAAACGATGAAATTGATATTTCACGTGGTAACGTATTGGTTAAAGCAGGTGAGCAACCGCTAATTTCACGTTCTGCACGTGCATCTGTGGTTTGGATGAATGATCAACCATTAGTGATTGGCAAACTTTATAACGTGAAGTTTGGTACACAAACCATTCCTGCAAAAGTAGCGAAAATTAACTACCGTACCAATGTGAATACATTGGAAAAACTGGAAGTTGAACAGCTTGAGCTTAATGCGATTGCAGATGTATTAATTGAGTTTGATGCTCCTGTTGTATTTGATCGTTATCAAGACAGTCGTTATACGGGTTCATTCATCTTTATTGATCGTTTGAGTAACGTGACTGTTGGTGCAGGTATGGTTGAAGCTGCAGTTGAATGGACTGCACATAATGAACCTGTTACTGCTGAAACACGTGCTGCACGTTTAGGTCAAAAACCTGCTGCGGTAACTGTCACTGCTAAAGCTCTTGAAAATGCGCAAGCACTTGAGAGTCTACTCATTCAACAAGGTGTAGTGGCAATTGCTAAAGCTGGTTTAGATGCGACTCAAGTTGCACTTGTTCGTGAAACTGGTGTGGTTGTTATTACTGACCTTACAGCAGGTACAGATGTGACATTTACCGTTGAAACAGCGGAAGAAGTTGCTGAGAAAATTATTGAGTTAGTTCGTCTGTAATAGATTGAGCTGATTTAAATAAACCCGCTGAAAGGCGGGTTTTTTATTATTAATTTTAGGTATTTCGTTTTAGTTTATTTTTTAGTTTATTTATATATTTTTTAAATGGCCATGTGAATTGTTTTATAAAACTATTAGGAATTTTATAGCCGACAGTGCCGTATATACTAGCAAGATGATTTGGCATATAGAGGGTTTTAAAAATGACATCATAGAGTGGAATGAAAGCAGCATAGTTTTTATCTATGGCAGGTTTTTCAGATGAATGATGCCAGTGATGGAACTCAGGTGTTGCAATTATCCAACGCAGATACGGAAATCTAAATCGAACATTTGAGTGAATGAAAATTGCATGGAATGAAATAAAAATGAGATAAGCAAAAACGGCAGATGTATGAAAGCCTAATAGAAATATTGGTAAGGTTGCAATGAGGCGAGTAATGAGTACTTCAACAATATGTAAACGAGATGATGCTAACCAATCCATTTGTTCTGTTGAGTGATGTATTGCATGAAATCTCCATAAAAAATTAATTTCGTGTAATGCACGATGAATCCAATAAGTTGTGAAATCAACAACAACTAGTAGTTCAATAAATTGAAGCCATATAGGTTGCATTTGAATATATGGCACTACTGGATTATTTGGAATATGCGTAATCCAATATTGAATTGGCATCACCGTTAAAAATGAAAAAAGTTGTATACCAATATGGCTAAACATGAAATATTTCATGTCAGTTACCCATCCTGTACGCAACAGTTTTTGTTCATTGTTTTTGGCGAAAAAACCTTCAAGTGGGATAAATACAAGTGCAAGAATAATGAGGGTAATGACGAAATAATCAAAACCAGCATAAAATGGTAGAGTAGGGAGAGTAGGTGTTTTAATTAGACCACAACCGAGAACAACAGCAATTATGCTAAAGCAAAGCCCATAAAATCCATATTTATTTTGTTTGAGAATTGCACTATAAGCACCAAAACATGCACTAATAAAAATGCCTATAAGGAGAGCATAATAAAAAATATCATAATATTTAGAATAGAAGGGTCTAAGTTCAGGTGTTGTGAGTAAGCTTGGAAATAAAAAACAAAGTGCTGAAAATATGGCTAATAAACCTAATGAAACGGATAAAAATGCACTAATTTTACCTTTGCCTGCATTCAATTCAATATTTTCAAATTTTTTACGAAGTTGATCTGTCATAGTTGATTAATATTTATTTATTTTAAATATATTTAAACATTACTTCATAGATAAATCGAGAACAGAATATTTATAAATTAAAGGAAAAGTGGGTAGCATTATATAAATTTATTATATTATTGATTATTTTGGTTTTTATATTATTTATACATTGAGAAATTTTATTATGAGTGCATAGTTATAAAAAATATCACAAATAAATTAAAAAATACTATTCAAAAGCTAAAATCTTCACTAAGATATATCTTAGTTATGCAAAATTCCGAAATTATTGCAGAAATTGAAGGTACAAATAAGCCTAGAAAGCGCTTGTTTGAAGCAGGAGAAATGAAGCTTTTAGTCCTGTATTTCATTTCGCAAAATCCAAAATATAGCTATGACATTATTAAAGATGTATCTGCACTTGTAGGTGGAAACTATAAACCAAGTACAGGCACAATCTGTCCAACTATTAACTATTTAGAAGAACAGCAATATAGCGAAGTCCATTTTGTTGAAGATGAACGTAAGCAATACCATATTACGCAAAAAGGTATAATGCATCTTCAAGAGCAGCAACAGATTTTAGATAAAGTTTTAAACCGTTTTAATACACGTAACCAAATACAAAACAATGTTGACTATCTTGCAATAAAAACTGCAATGGAAAATTTAAAAGCAGCATTACGTCAAAATATTCAAAATGAACAATTAAGTTCTGAATCTATAACAGAAATTGCCCAAAAGATTGATCAAGCAGCGGTTGAAATTATGCAATTAGCTCAGCAAAAGGTGAATAAATGAATACATTAAAATTTCATCCTAAACATTTGTCATGGTTAATGCCGTTATTTTTATCTGGCATTATGAGTGCATCTATTTCATGTTTTAATTTATTTATTAATCGTGGATTTGTTGATGGCTTTTTTTATATTTGGCTAAAAGCATGGTCATTGTCATGGCTGATTGCTTTTCCACTAATTTTGATTGTTTTACCTGTGGTTAGACGCTTTTTAATGAAGTTTGTGCATACGCAAAATAATTTATAGAACTAATGTATATTCAAAGTAAAAGTGCTTCATGAGAGAAGCACTTAAATTTTTTATTCAGCTTGTTTAGTTCTCATATATTCAATCGCAACATCTAAAGCATAATCTTGTACGGCTTTTCCTGTATTAGAATCATACTTTCCATTATTGGTAATATTGTTTGATAAAACACGAATTCCAAGAAATGGAACATTAAATTGGCTAGCAATTTGAGCAACTGATGCGCCTTCCATTTCTTCAGCAGAAACACCATAATTTTTATGGAAAAAGGCAATTCGGTCTAACTCATTATTCCAAACATCGGCAGAACCTAAAGTTCCTTCTACAACTTTACCTTTTGTATAAAGATGCTTAACACGATGTGCCGCAGCTAATAAATCTTGATCTGCTGCAAATTTACGAATGGCAATAGGTTCAGGGTCAGATTCATCTTCAGGTAAGACATCAAAGGCTTCTGTCCATGCTAAGGAGTTAGAACCTGCACCTTCGGGTAAAACAGGAGTTTTAAATGCATTAATATTGGTGGTGTATTTACCAAGAACCACATCAAAAACTTTTAAGTTTGGATCATGCCCACCCGATGTTCCTTGATTAATAATAGCAATTGGCTTGTATCGTTCAATTGCGAGTGCTGTAGCAGCAGCCGAGTTGGACATGCCCATACGTGTTTTTGAAATAATGACAGGAAAACCCTGATATGTACCTTTCCAAAAAGTCCATCCTCCCAAAGTTTCTATACTTGGATTAGTTAATTTTTTAGCCAATCGATCTGTCTCAATAGGTAAAGCACCTTGAATAACAATAGGCTGTAATTTTTTTATAAGATGTGATGGATCAGATTTTTCTGTTGGTGTGGTACAAGCAGTTAAAAAAACGAGGCCTAAAAGGGCTGTGGAATATATTATTTTTTTAAGATTCATTGAAATACCATATCACAAAATTTTAAGACTTGAATAAATGGTATCTTGAGTGAATATGGCGTGAAATCATTTCATTTTATATATTTGTATATGAATCGTCTCAAGAATTTATATTTAAAATAGAATTTTACGTAATAGATGAGAAATAAATTCGGCATAAGCTATGTTTTTTATATTGAAAATATTATGCTCAAAGATAGATTGAAATAGTGAAATTTAACGTAACAGGGAAATATTCAATGTCGCAAGAAATGCAACAAATCATTATTACTGAACCAGGTGGAATTGAAAAATTAGCTTATGAAGCTGTTTCTATTCCTGTAGCGAAGGCAGATGAAGTTTTAGTTAAGGTTCATGCTTTTGGTATTAATCGTCCAGATATTTTACAACGCCAAGGTTTATACCCAATGCCAAAAGGTGTTACACCTGTACCAGGTTTAGAGGTTGCAGGTGAGGTGGTTGCTGTAGGTAATGATGTTACAGGCTTTAAAATAGGTGATAAAGTTTGTGGCTTAACCAATGGTGGTGGCTATGCTGAGTATTGTGTTGTGCCTGAAAGCCAAACAATACATATTCCAGCAGGTGTAAGTTTTGTGCAAGCAGCAGCAATTCCTGAAACATTTTTTACAGTTTGGGCAAATGTGTTTCAAATGGCACATGCTAAAGTAGGTGAAACAGTTTTAGTTCATGGTGGTGCAAGTGGTATTGGTACAACTGCACTTATGCTATGTAAGTCATTAGGTTTAAAAAGTTTTGCCACTGTTGGTTCTGATGAGAAAGTACAAGCTATTTCACATTTAACACATGCAATTAATTACAAAACTCAAGACTTTGAACAAGTGATTAATGAAGTTACTGAAAATGCTGGTGTAGATGTTGTTTTAGATATGGTGGGTGCACCATATTTAGATAAAAATTTAAGCTTATTACGCCGTGATGGTCGTTTGGTTTACATTGCATTTTTAGGTGGCGCAAAAGCAAAAGAAGTTAAACTTGGTCAAATTATGATGAAACGTTTGACGATTACTGGTTCAACAATGCGAGCACGAAATACCGAAGAAAAAGCTGAAATTTCAAAAGGTTTACAGCAGCATGTTGCTCCTTTATGGGCAAAAGGTGAATGTTTACCTATGATTTATAAAACATTTAAGTTTGACCAAATTCAAGATGCACATGCATGTATGGATACTGGTGAGCATATTGGTAAAGTCGTTGTAGAAGTTATTTAAGATGTTTATTTCCATCTTTCTTATGAGAAGAAAGATGGAAAATTAAAATATAGATTTCATATAAAAAGATAAAATAATGATATTGTGATGGCTAATTTATTTCATCATGAAGTTGTACATATATTTCCATTCTAAATTATGCGAAAATAGTTCTTTGTAATTGTACCTCCGAGCTATAGGCTTTTTATGACTGAACAATCTCCTGCAATGTTAAGCGATATTGAAATTCTAGATATTTTAAACTCTATGAAAAATGATGAGCTTAATCGTGAAGCCAAAGACATTATTCGTAATGGTGGAAAAGCAGGTCGTCAAGAAGCGCATAGAGATGCATTGGTTTCGTTAAATCAAACATTTGAGAATAATTTTGTAGAAGCTGTGACTTTAGCTTTAGGTCTTAATGAAGGTCAGGCGAAAAAAATTCGTTATAAAAAAGACCGTATCCGTATTTTGAAAGCACGCGGTATTGATTATTTAGCAATTGATGGTGCAGAAACAGCACAAGTTCTTTCACAGATTGCACAAGCGATTACACGTGAAGATGCGATTGTGACACGTGATTTACACAATATTTTCCCATTTTGGAAAGAAGGCTGGCCAATGGTTCAGTTTGATAATGCCTACAAAATTTTAGAAGATGATATTAGTATTCACTATCAAGCTGTTTTAGATGAGTTACTAAAAAAGCATAACTAAAATATAGCTAAAAAAAGCACCAATATTTTGGTGC
The DNA here is from genome assembly GCF_001307195.1 of Acinetobacter equi. Taxonomy (NCBI): domain Bacteria; kingdom Pseudomonadati; phylum Pseudomonadota; class Gammaproteobacteria; order Moraxellales; family Moraxellaceae; genus Acinetobacter; species Acinetobacter equi. The sequence continues at coordinate 1,727,448 of NZ_CP012808.1, forward strand.
TTTTTTTATGTGAAAATCTTTATAAAGATTTTTATTCATATCTACTCAGAGACAGAATAAAGTGGAAACATGCCAAAAGTAAGTGATGCTATAAGCATAACTATGCACGTAATTATAGCCCATTTAATGGTAAATTTCTGATGCTGACCAAACTCAATCCCTGCAAGCCCACATAATAAATAAGTTGAGGGTACTAGCGGAGAAAGAAGATGAACCGGTTGACCAACAATTGAAGCTCGTGCAATTTCAATTGGTTCAATGCCGTAATGTACCGCTGCTTCGGATAGAACAGGCAATACACCAAAATAAAAAGCATCATTAGACATAAAGAATGTTAGAGGCATACTCATAATTGCAGTAATAGGTGCAAGATAAGGCCCTAAGCTTTCAGGAATAATAGCGACAAGTTCTTTTGACATAGACTCAACCATGCCAGTTCCTGTCAATATTCCTGTAAAAATGCCAGCAGCAAAAATAATACCAACAACATTAAGTACGCTACTTGCATGATTTGCAATTAATTTCTTTTGTAATTCAATATCTTTATAATTCACAACTAATGCAACACACAGCGCAATCATAAAAAGAATAGGCATAGGAAGAAGACTTAGAATAAGACTAACCATTAGCCCCAGTGTTAATAAGCCATTAAACCAACGTAAATGTGCACGATTAGCTTCAGGATTATTTGAAATTTGGATTTGATCACCATGGCTAATATCAAGTTCAATAATGCCTAAACGCTTGCGTTCCATTCGACCATACATAAATCCAAGGAAATATAACCAAAGAATAGCGAAGAGCATTGGCAATATCATTGGAATAAATAAGTCACTTGGATCGACATGTAATGCACTGGCTGCTCGTGCTGTAGGTCCACCCCAAGGTGTTAGGTTCATAATGCCACTCGAAAGAAGCATCAGACATGCCATAATAAGAGGGCTCATACCTAAGCGTTTATAGAGTGGAAGCATAGCAGCAACACAGATCATGTAGGTCGTTGAACCATCTCCATCTAATGAAACAATTAAAGTTAATGTAATTGTGCCTAAAACAACTTTAAGTGGATCACCTTTAACGAGGCGAAGAATCCATTTAACAGAAGGATCAAATAATCCTGTATCAATCATGATTGCAAAGTAGAGAATAGCAAATAGAAGCATGATGCCTGTTGGTGCAAGTTTTTTTACACCATTGAGCATCATTTCACCTAAACTATTTAATTCTATATGTGATAGTCCTTCAATAAAGTAGCCAAGCCCCCATGCAATAAGAGCAAATAGAACTGGAATAATAGTTAGTGCAACAAGTGGTACTAGTCGTTTGGACATAATTAAATACATAAAGCATAAAATCATGCTCAAACCTAAAGTTGTTAACATAAAATCAGTCCTTGATTTAAAAATATAATTGAATTTTTTTATAAAATTTAGAAATGGAATATTAATTAAAAAAATACTAATGTTTTTATGCAAATTGTAATGTTATGTTGGTTTAGTGAATTTATTAATATAATAAAATTCATTTACTTATGGTTATTTTTTGTGGATTTTTCTTGTTTAAAAAATAGGAATTTATATATTCTGGTAAAATATAAACTCCTAATTTGTATATGAATTTAAAAAATAACACTCGTACTCATGAGATAATGAATAATGTTATTCTTCTTCTTTATAAGTGGGTTGTTCTGAAGATAAACGTGTAACAAGTAGCTGATCAATTTTGAAATGATCTACATCTACAACTTCAAATTTATAATCACCAAAGACAACAGTATCAGCAGGGCGTGGAATTTTTCTTAGACGATACATCATAAAACCAGCTAAAGTTTCATAGCTTTCTTCGTCCGGCATTTCATCAATTTCAAGTGCATGTTTCATATCTTCAATTGGTGTACTGCCTTCAATGAGCCAAGAATTATTATCACGTTTAATGATTTGTTGATCTTCTTCTATTGGAGTAACCCAATCACCCATCACCGTAATCATAATGTCAGAAAGCGTAATGACACCAACAACTAATGCATATTCATTAATGACAACAGCAAATTTTTCTTTGCTTGAACGAAAGCGATCAAGTAATTCAGATAATGTAAGTGTATCTGGAATAATTAAAACATTGCGAATAGTTGATTCATTTAATTGTAATAATGATTGATTATTTAAAATACGAACTAAAATGTCTTTGGCATCTACATAACCAATGACATCATCAATATTTTTGCTACAAACTAAAAATTTTGAATATGGATATTCTGCAAGTTTTTGACGAATACTGGCTTCTGATTCATTTAATGTAAAATAAACGACATTTTCACGCGTAGTCATACTTGAAGGAACATTTCGCTCCTCTAATTCAAATACATTTTCAATAAAATGATGTTCTTGCTTTTGTAAAACACCCGCTTGTGCACCTGCATCCATTACTGCTGAAATATCATCAAAAGTAATGTTGTCATCACGTTTTGTATTAACTTTAAATAGTTTAAAAATTAAGTTGGCAATTGCGTTAATAAAAAGTGCAAGTGGACGACAAAATATAATAAATATTTGAATAGGATTAATAACTGCAATTGCAATTTTTTCTGGTGCAATCATTGCCAAACGCTTTGGCATTAAATCTGCGAAAAGAATAAAAAGTGATGTCACCAAAGTAAAGGAAAGTGCGAAACCAATAGACTGAGTCCAAGGGCCATCATAAAAACGATCGACTAAAGTTACAAAATAGGGGCGAAAGGCCGCTTCACCTAAAATCCCGCCTAAAATGGCAATAGCATTCATGCCAATTTGAGATGCTGCAAAAAAGTCAGCAGAATTAACTTGAAGGTCTAATACTTTTTGTGCTCGCTCTTCTCCAGACTCGGCAAGTATTTTGAGTTTGACTTTACGAGCACCAGCGAGAGCAATTTCAGTTAAAGATAAAAAACCGCCGCCAATAATTAATAATATAATAATGACGATATTTTGAAAAAGGCTCACGAATCCACCTGTGGATTTATCATTTTATTAAATACTTTTAAAACAAATAACTTGAGGAAGCAAATGGTTTCCACAAGTTATTGTATTGGAATAAATTATAAAAATTAAGTAAATTTGGAATTAGAAATGTGAAATTTGAGAGTTGTTGAGTAAGAACTCTCGATTTTCTTCTTCAATCATTTGACGTGCAACATATAAAATAAGTTGACGTAACCAACGATGCGCTGGATGATGATGTAATAAAGGGCACCATGCCATTTTTAATTCAAATTCAGGAATATAAAATGGCGGATCTTTAATGAGTAAGTTTTGACTCTGTGCTTGCAAGCGTGCAATTCGGCTTGGCAGTGTTGCGATTAAATCAACATTGGATGCCAATAAAGCAGGCATTTGGTAGTGACGAGTAAAAACAGAAATTTTACGTTTTTGACCAATACGTTCGAGTGCTTGATCAATCCAACCAAGACCTGCTTGTTTTTCAGGATTAACACCAAAACCAACACCCATACCTGTTTTAGAAACCCAAATATGTTGTGCATCTAAATAACTTTTTAAATTTAGGTTTGGAGCAGCAGGGTGTTTACTATTAAGTAAACAAGAAAAACTATCTCGCCATACTAAAACTTGATGAAAACTCTGAGGAATTTCATTAAAACGATTAATTGCTAAATCGACTTTCCCTTGTTCCATATCTCGGTAAGAAACATCACTAGGCGTTAAAAAGTCGAGTACAACATTTGGTGCTTCTGAGCGCAATGCTTTAACTAAGCGTGGCACTAATGTAGCTTCAGCATAATCAGAAGTCATGATGCGGAAAACGCGATTTGAGGTATATGGACGAAACTCAGTACGTGGCTCTAAAATCATAGATAGATCAGCAAGAGCATCGCGAATACGTGGTTGAAGTTCCAAAGCACGTTCTGTTGGCGTCATACCTTCTGATGAGCGAATCAGGAGAGGGTCGTTAAATAGATTTCGTAATCTACGCAGGATATTACTCATAGCAGGTTGAGTGACACCTAATTGTTCTGCTGCACGAGTTACATTTTTTTCACGTAACAGAACATCTAAATATATCAGTAGATTAAGATCGACACGCTCCAGATTCATAAAATAAATACCGAGAATAAAATTAGTGAATTATTTCAATTATGCCATAAGCAGTTTTGCTTGTGTAGAAAATACGATGAAAAAAAATGCCTATTTGTAGCATAAAAGTTAATGATATAATGAACTTATGAGATTTTTTGCATATTAAAGTTGATCATATATATAAATCAAAAATGGAATAAATCTAGATAAGTCTTAATACTTAAAATGAAAATGTAATCATCAATGTAAATGAAAATATGATCATTAAAATAATATAGAGCTTAATTTTATTTTTCCTAAATTTCATAAATGATGGGATGTAAATTTTCTATTTTATGCTTGCTTGTATTTTCGTCAAAAAATGCTTTTTTTATTTATGAAAAGTATGTTTCGACTTTAGTATAGTACTTATAAAATATACAAATTGTACTTAATTTGATCGCTTGTTGGTTTTTTAAAATCGATATAAATCAAATATTTGCAAATTATTATATAAAAAACATTACGACTTTAATCTACGTATTTTTTAAATAAATGATGAAGATTCTTTGGGGATATTGGATTTATTTTTCTACACGCTCTAATCTGTATTCATCAAAACGAAATGATCGAAATCTGAACAATTATTTGAGGGTTATGATTCGAATCATTCGTAGGGAAAATCCTAATATTATTACAGGAAAATATCATGACTACATACCAAACAGCGATTGATGCAATCCGTGAATTAAAAGCAAAATTCGGTAACACTTGGGCAGACATCTCTCCTGAAGATGCTGCGCGTATGCAACTTCAAAACCGTTTTAAAACAGGTTTGGATATCGCAAAATATACAGCTGCGATTATGCGTCGTGATATGGCTGCTTATGATGCTGATTCTAGCAAATATACTCAATCATTAGGTTGCTGGCACGGTTTCATAGCACAACAAAAAATGATTGCAAATAAAAAATATTTCGGTACAACTGAACGTCGATATATTTATCTTTCTGGTTGGATGGTTGCTGCTCTTCGTTCAGAATTCGGTCCACTTCCTGACCAATCTATGCATGAAAAAACTTCAGTTCCTGCATTGATTGAAGAAATCTATACATTCTTACGTCAAGCTGATGCAAAAGAATTAAACGATCTTTTCCGTGCACTTAAAAAAGCACAAGAAGCGGGTGATACTGTTAAAGCAGCTGAAATCACTTCACAAATTGACAATTTCCAAACACATGTTGTGCCAATAATTGCGGATATCGATGCTGGTTTTGGTAATGAAGAAGCAACTTACCTTTTAGCGAAGAAAATGATCGAAGCAGGTGCATGTGCACTTCAAATCGAAAACCAAGTATCTGATGCTAAACAATGTGGTCATCAAGCAGGTAAAGTAACAGTTCCACACGAAGACTTTATTGCGAAAATCCATGCTCTTCGCTATGCATTCTTAGAAATGGGTCTTGATGATGGTATTATTGTTGCACGTACTGACTCTGAAGGTGCAGATTTAACGCAAAAAATTCCAGTGGTTAAAGAGCCAGGTGACATCGCTTCACAATACATTAGCTACTTAGACACTCAAGAGATTGATATTTCAGAAGCGCAAGAAGATGAAATCCTAATCAAGCGTGATGGTAAACTTCACCGTCCTAAGCGTTTAGCTTCTGGCTTGTATCAATTCCGTGAAGGTACTCAAATCGATCGAGTTGTACTTGACTGTGTAACAAGTCTTCAAAACGGTGCTGATCTTCTTTGGATCGAAACTGCGACTCCAAACGTAGCTGAAATCGCTCACATGGTTAACCGCGTACGTGAAGTTGTGCCAAATGCGAAACTTGTTTACAACAACTCACCTTCGTTCAACTGGACTTTAAACTTCCGTCAACAGGCGTACGATCGTTGGGTTGCTGAAGGTAAAGATGTTTCTGCTTATGATCGCGCTAAATTAATGAGCGCTGAGTATGATGCGACTGAATTAGCTGCCGAAGCTGACGAAAAAGTCCGTACATTCCAAGCAGATGCTGCTCGTGAAGCAGGTGTGTTCCATCACTTGATTACACTTCCAACTTACCACACAGCTGCACTTTCTACGCATGAGCTTGCTCAAGGTTACTTCGGTTCTGAAGGTATGTTGGCTTATGTTGCTGGTGTACAACGTAAAGAAATCCGCGGTGGTATCGCTTGTGTGAAACATCAAGCAATGGCGGGATCAGATATCGGTGATGATCACAAAGAAATCTTCGCTGGTGACAATGCACTTAAAGCTGGTGATGATGCGAAAAATACAATGAACCAATTCTCTGCATAAAAACGGTGAGTTGATTAGAAAAAACCCTGCAATTGCAGGGTTTTTTCTGTGAGTAATGTAAATAAGGAAAATTAGTTTTCTTTAGTTAATTTATATTGATCTGCAAGTGGACCAGTAATTGCATCACCAGTTTCAGCGGCACGGAATTCAACATAATTTTCGCCTACAAATAATTTACGATTATCTGCTATAGAATCTAAAGTAATGATAGATGGATTTTTAGGATCAAATGTAAAAGTTCCCTTAATATCTAATTTTGTATCTACATCTTTAGCACCAATATATTCTTGAGTAAGCTCATAAGTCTTATTACTTTTGAGTTCAAGTTCTGTTTTAATGCCATCACAGTTAGCACAAGGAATTGTACCTTTGTAATCACCAGCCCAATCTAATGAAGTTTCAGCAGTATCACCAGTCGGTGCAATTTCAGATGCTACTGTAGCTGTCATTGGTGCAGATGCTTCCGATGCCACTGGTTGATCTTCTGTTTTTGGTTTACTACATGCTGCTAAAGAAATAGCTAAGATGCTTAAAATAAGTGCACTTTTTTTCATAATTTCACCAAAATTTAAAATATTAGAAAAGTCGAATTGCTTTGACTAATTTATCATATAAATATTCGCTGAATATAAATAGAAAATTCATGTAATAAAATCGTGCAACTTTATACACTTTTTAGTAAATATATAGAGCTATAATATGTGAATATATTCAAACAATTATAACATTAAGTTGATTGTGTTGTATTTATTTTTCACCATTATGTAAACCACCTAAATTTTGGCAAGCTTCTTTGTAAATTGTAAATTGCTGTTCTATGACTTCTGATAATGGAATATCAAATATTTCATCTCCATTTTTATAATTTTCTATATACTCTTGTGCTTTTTGTTTTGATCCATACAGTGATCTTTCGTGATAAGACGTAATAGATGTATGCACCATTGCAGAACTTTCAATATTGGCACAACTAAACTGCTCTAATATTTTTTCTGCTTTTTTTATCTCATTGGAGTTTGAAAACATACAGCCACTAAAAAGGGTTGTACTGAGTAAAACTACATAAAATTTCATGAGATGTGGAGTAATTTCTAGAGGTGATGCATCTATTGTATAAATATTTATGCATCACATTTCATCTCATATCAGTTAATTGATTAAAAAATAAGTAAATAGAAAGAATTACTTATTTTAAAAATTAACCTTTAACAAGTCCACCATCGACAATTAGATTTTGTCCCGTAATTGCATGAGAATATGGGGATAAAAAGATCATCATTGCTGAAGAAAATTCTTCAGGTGTTATCACTCTTTTTAAGGGTGTTGAAGATGCAATAAGATCAAAAACAAAATCTGGAGTTGCTTTACTGGCATCTGTTGTTTGTAGCAATCCACCTGAGAGCATATTGACGTTAATTCCATATTGCCCTAAATCCTGAGATGCAGTCCGTGTAAATGCCAATAATGCTGCTTTTGCTGCGGTATAGTCGTGATATGGTACAACAGGATTTTGTACAAGATTGGTTCCAACATTAATAATACGACCAAATTGTGCTTTTTTCATATCTTCTAAACCAGCTTGCGTCGTATTTAGAGCAGCTAAAACTGAACCATTAAATTGTGATGTCATTGTTTGTGTGGTGAGATCTTCAATTTTTGGTCGAGCATCACCATTAAATTCAAAGTGAATTAATGCATTGTTAATAATTGAAGTAATTGCAGAGCCAAAATATTCCTTAGCGGCATTAAACATAACTTTGACTTGATCTTTATTGGTGACATCAGCTTGATAGGTGAAGACCTGCTTAGGATACTGTTTTGCTAGCTTTTTTGCTTGAGTCTCACTGGAAAAGTAATTTACAACAACACGAGCACCTTCAGAAATTAAAGTTTGTGTAATTGCTAAGCCTAATCCACGTGCACCACCAGTCACGAGAACAATTTGATCACGAATTTGCATGTAATAGATCTTAAAACTGAAATAATGAAAACATAGCAAGCTTTCGTAAAATGCCAAAGTAAAATTTATGTAAAAAAGTGGTGCAGTTTTTGCTTTATTCACCAAGAGATAGAAAATGATCAGTGAATGATGAAATTGAACCAAGCCTTTAATGACTATGATCGCATTCATCCTAAATATTGGTTTGCAAAATTAGAAATGGGCTTTATTGGTGAAAAAAATCGCACCATTTTAGCGCACAGGAAACACTTTGGTCCTGTTCGGGTGCAGAAGATGCTTTGGCCTGAAAAGACAGGGGTATGCCACGCAATTATTGTTCATCCACCTGCGGGGATCGCAGGAGGTGATCATCTTACATTTATTATGTGTGCAGAGCAGCAGGCACATGCTTTAGTGACAACACCTGGGGCAGGGAAGTGGTACAAAACAAATCAAAAGCAAGCCTTTCAACATATTGATATTACAGTGAAAGATACTTCAGTGTTTGAATGGCTTCCACAAGAAACAATGCTCTTTAATGGTGCGAATGCAAATTCAGAAATGACTATATCACTAGACCAGCAAGCAAGTTTTATTGGTTGGGATATGTTTGTGATTGGTCGGCAAGCCCGAGAAGAGTATTTTTCTGAAGGAAAGTATCAGAATAAGTTTCAGTTATTTCAGAATAATAAATTGTTAGTGACTGATTTTTTAAGGTTTGAAGGAAATGATCGCTGGTTAACATCTTGTTTGGGAATGAATGGCTGTGCTGTCATGGCAAGTTTTTGGGCAGTACCACCTGAAAAATTTAGATCTAAATTTTTTTTAGATCAACATGTTGATCAAATTCGTGAACTCATTATGCGAATGAATATTAATGTGACATTGACCTTGCTAGATACAGTCGTTTCAGCACGTTATTTAGGTAATGATGTCAGAGAATGTCATGATGCATTTGCCGCAATTCGAGCGAAATTACGTCATTATTGGTTTAATTTAGAAGAAGAATTTCCAAGAATTTGGAGGACATAATGATGCTTCCTATCTAGGTCTTCTCTCTAAAATAGGAGAGGGAAATACCTGTTGATTAGAGAAGATTTTCTGGGGATCTCTACAGTCCTTTATTTCTTTAGTTTTGTTTTAAAGTATTGCTTTAAAACTCACTTAGAGATGATTTGAGTAAATATTTTGCATTTAAAAGATTGAATAACTTTAGGAAAGGAATATGGAACTTAATCCAACTGAAAAAGATAAATTACTTATTTTTACAGCAGGTTTAGTGGCTGAGCGTCGCAAAGCACGGGGTCTTAAGCTGAACTATCCTGAAGCAATTGCATTTATTTCGGCTGCACTACTAGAAGGTGCTCGTGATGGGATGACGGTGAGTGAACTGATGCATTATGGAACGACATTATTAAAACGAGAAGATGTGATGGATGGTATACCTGAAATGATTGCTGAAGTTCAAGTGGAAGCGACTTTTCCTGATGGTTCAAAACTTGTCACTGTTCATCAACCGATTGTGTAGGAGTAGCATATGATTCCTGGAGAGGTACTTACCCCGAATTTAGATATTGAAATGAATGTTGGTCGTAAAACTTTAAAAATGATGGTAAGTAATCTTGGTGATCGACCGATTCAAGTGGGATCTCATTTTCATTTTTATGAGGCAAATGATGCTTTGCAATTTGATCGGGAGGCAGCAAAAGGATTCCGTTTAAATATTGCCGCAGGGACAGCTGTTCGTTTTGAACCTGGTCAAAGTCGTAATATTGAATTGGTTGAATTGGTTGGGAAACGTGAAGTATATGGGTTTGCTGGTCGCATAATGGGTAAGTTGGACTAAGGAAGAAATAAAATGAAAATGTCACGCCGTGCATATGCAGAAATGTTTGGTCCAACAGTTGGTGACCGAGTTAGATTAGCAGATACAGAACTTTTTATTGAGGTTGAACAGGATTTAACAACGTATGGTGAAGAAGTTAAATTTGGTGGTGGTAAGGTCATTCGTGATGGAATGGGACAGTCACAATTACTTGCAGATGAAGTAGCAGATACAGTAATTACCAATGCGTTAATTGTTGATTGGTGGGGAATTATTAAAGCCGATGTTGGGGTGAAAAATGGGAGAATTTGGAAAATTGGTAAAGCTGGAAATCCTGATATTCAACCCAATATCACAATTCCATTGGGTGCTGCAACTGAAGTAATTGCTGGAGAAGGGCAAATTTTAACGGCAGGTGGTGTTGATACACATATTCACTGGATTTGTCCACAGCAGGTTGACACTGCACTTATGTCTGGTATTACAACTATGATTGGCGGGGGTACAGGACCTGCAGCAGGAACATCAGCAACTACAGTTACCCCAGGTCCATGGCATATTTCAACGATGTTGCAGGCAATTGATGATTTACCTATGAATATTGGTTTATTGGGTAAAGGAAATTTGAGCCAACCTGAACCAATTGCGGAACAAATTAAAGCTGGTGTAGTAGGATTAAAGTTACATGAAGATTGGGGATCTACGCCTGCTGCAATTGATAATTGCTTAAGTGTTGCAGATCAGTTCGATGTACAAGTTGCAATTCATACAGATACTTTAAATGAAAGTGGATTTTTAGAAGAAACATTAGCAGCTTTTAAAAATAGAACAATTCATACGTATCATACTGAAGGTGCAGGTGGTGGGCATGCACCAGATATTTTAAAAGCAATTGGTCAGCCAAATGTATTGCCATCTTCAACAAATCCAACAAGACCATATACGATTAATACGATTGATGAACACTTGGATATGTTGATGGTTTGTCATCATTTAGATCCTGCAATTTCAGAAGATGTTGCATTTGCAGAAAGTCGTATACGACGTGAAACCATTGCGGCAGAAGATATTTTGCAGGATTTGGGTGCAATTGCCATGATGTCCTCGGATTCCCAAGCAATGGGACGTGTGGGTGAAGTTGTAATTCGAACATGGCAAACTGCACATAAAATGAAAGTACAGCGAGGATATTTAGAAGGTGATAATGCCACACATGATAATAATCGAGTAAAGCGTTATATTGCAAAATATACGATTAATCCTGCTATTACGCATGGTCTAAGTCATGAAATTGGCTCAGTCGAAGAAGGGAAATTAGCTGATTTAGTATTGTGGAAACCAGCTTTTTTTGGCGTGAAACCTTCTATGATTATTAAAGGTGGAATGATTGCAGCAGCACCGATGGGTGATATTAATGCATCAATTCCAACTCCTCAACCTGTGCATTATCGTCCGATGTTTGGAGCAAATGCACGTGGTGTACATAACACCTGTATTACATTTTTATCTCAAATCGCAATTGATGAAGGTGTACATCAAAAGCTTGAACTTAAAAAGCTGATCAGTCCGTGTAAAAGCACACGGAATATTCAGAAGAAAGATATGAAGTTGAATACTTACTGTCCTGTGATGGAAGTTGATCCTGAAATTTATGAAGTACGGGCAGATGGAAAATTACTGACTTGTGAGCCAGCGGAAGTTCTACCAATGGCGCAACGTTACTTTTTATTTTAAATGATCGATGATTAAAAAAACCTTCTTTCATAGAAGGTTTTTTAATTTGTAAAGTAAATTTAATATCATTATAGATATTTGATGATGCAAAACTATGGATTATGTTTAATCGATAAGAAAGATAGATTTCTATCTATTATGGGGCATTAAATTTTTAAAGCTAAGCTGATGTGATTATATTATTTGGCTTGCGTTATCAAATATAGGTATATTTATTTCAATGTTGATATTGAAAGTCGTCTAATTTAGAAGTGATTTTCTGTCTGATTAAATATCATTTGGTAATAAAAGAATAAAACTTGCTTAGGTATTGCCTAGCTAGGCTATTAGTATAACATTATTTATCATAAAAAATTAAGCCAATGATTAAATATATTAAACATTGGCTTAAGAGTTTATGCAATTTTAAACTTTAACTAATTAAAGCATTTTCAAAATATTCTTGCTTTAAATTTTCTCTAAAAGTTGGTTGGTAGTCTTCATCTACATGGAGTTTTTTAAATTGATTGTATTTGTCATAATAAACATCAAATACAATTTCTTCATCATCAATAACTGCACCAAATTCAAACATAATGCCTTCTGATAACTCAACAACACCATTTATTTTAAGATTATATTCAGACATCAGATTAGAAATTGATGGTGAGATTAAATTAATTTTTTGACTGCGAGTGTGAAAAACCATTTCCTGATTCTCCCTAAGTGCTAGTATTTAATACCATTAACACTACATTAATATTATGAAAGTTTTTTGACAATCATTTTATCTTTAAAAATAATTATTGATTTGTATAGTTTATATGAAAAAGTCTTGTTATTTGTGAGATATGCCCCAATTTAGATCGATAAGGTGTTATATATTGGATCATAATAAATACAATATATGTTTTATAAATATGTTAATCTCTTTATTAAATGATAAAAAATAATATTGACTATTAACTTTTGGGTATCTGATTACATTTTATTTTTAATTAGTCATTTGCTTTTTCAAGTTTTAAAATCAAGCGACTAATATTGTATTAGCAGATAAATATATGGTAATCAGTTGGATTTTTTTTACTCTCATGGCTGCATTTATGCAGGCATGGCGTAATGCATTTCAAAAACAATTAAGTACAACAGTAGATATTTGGGGAGTAACACTTGCTCGTTTTATTTTTGGCTTACCTTTAGCAATTATTTATCTTCAATGTTTATATATTTACTTGCCTATCGGAAATGATGTTCATTTTAGCACCTCATATTGGATTTATATTATTATTGCAGCAATAGCTCAGATATTAGCAACAGCATTAATGGTGCAATTATTTAAACAAAAAAATTATGCAATTGGTGTGGGGCTTGCAAAAAGTGAAGCTATTTTAGCAGCAATTATTGGTGTTGTTTTTTTATCAGATCAATTGTCTTTATTTGCATGGTTTGGGGTTCTATTGGGAGGTATTGCAGTATTTTTACTTAGCCGAGGATATCAATTTTCGGGATTTTCTCCAAAGACTTTAATTATCGGTGTTGGAAGTGGGCTATGTTTTGCGATTACTTCAATTTTAGTACGTGAAGCGAGTTTAGAACTATCTATGTTACCTACAATTCATCGAGCTTCATGGGTGTTGTTGTCAGTTATTAGTGTGCAATGTTTATTTATGATGTTTTATTTAGGATTATTTAGTCGTCAAACACTTGTTGCGCTTTGGAATAGATTAGGGCTCACGTTCAAGGTGAGTTTATGTAGCTTTATGGCATCATTAGGATGGTTTACTGCTATGAGTATGATTAGTGTGCCGATTGTGAAAACATTAGGACAAATTGAAATTATTTTTAGCTTATTAATTTCAGCGTATTTCTTTAAAGAAAAATTAGTAAAATCAGAATATTGGGGATTGGGCTTAGTAGTTTTAGCTGCAATATTAGTTATTTGGGCATAAATATAAAGTGATAGATTTACTTTAAATCTTATTAGAAAGCAATATGCACCAATAAAACTCATTTATTGGCATGAAAAATGCTTACTTTTGATGCGTTAATTTATAGATGTTTTTAACTTCTACGAAGCGAGAAAAGAAACATCTTCGTGACAAAAGGAAAAGCATGAAAATCTACACTCAAAGAATAGAAAACATTTCAGAGGGAAGTAATTTTGAAACTGTTGAACTGAGTTTCGACACCCGTCAAAAGAGCCGATTTCGTGCAACATTAAGTAATGGAGCAGATATTGGTGCAGATTTACCACGCACTGGTATTTTGCGCAGTGGTTCATTTATTGCAACAGAACAAGGTGATTTACTTCGAGTTGATGCAAAGCCTGAAAGTTTAATGCAGGTCACTGCTCAAACAGAATTTGATTTACTCAAAGCTGCATATCATTTAGGCAATCGTCATGTGCCACTTATGTTGACACCAACTGTATTATATTTTGAACCTGATCATGTTTTAGCGGAAATGGTTATTGGGCTGGGTCTTGCAGTCAATGAAATTGAGCATCCATTTGAGCCAGAAAGTGGTGCATATGCGCAACATAGCCATGATCATCGCTTAAGCCCAATTAAAGCGATTCATTCCCATGCGCATCACTAATGCTGCACATCTGCTTAAGTTATTAATGCTATCTTCAACAGCGTTGCCAGTAGGTGCATACTGTTATTCGCAAGGCGTAGAAAGTGCAATTGATCAAGGCATAATTCATGATGAAGATACAAGTATTGCATATTTCGAAGAAGTATTAGAAATGCTTTTAGTACGTTTTGAATTGCCTATTTTAAAACGTCTTATGCATTATTATGATCAAGATGAAATGTTTGATTATTGGGCTAATATTTATCGTGCTAGTCGTGAAAGTCGGGAGTTGTTGGCAGAATCACAACAACTTGCTTTTTCACTGAATGCATGGATAAAAGATGTTTTGAAACTTCCTGTTCCGATCAAAAAACAATTTGGTTTTGTACCTGTTTATGCACAACTTTGCGGAAGATTAGTGTTAAATGAAGCTGATGTTTTAACTGCATATACGTTTACAGTACTCGAAAATCAAGTTTTAGGTGCTGTAAAAACAGTTCCGTTGGGGCAAATGAGCGGACAACGTATTTTATGGCATTTATATGAACTTGTACCTGCAGCGGTTGAAAAAGCGCTAATGCTTGAAGATCTTCAGATGAGTAGTGCATTACCACGTTATGCCATGTTGAGTATGGCACATGAAACACAATATTCGAGATTATTTAGATCTTAATAATGCCTTCCAGTCCTGCTTTTTTAATGAGGATTGTATGGGGGCTTAAAAAATTGAAATTATGGGGGCTTAGTTTCTCCCCAATTCTCTCTTGAAAAAAGAGAGAGCTAATGAAGGAAATATAAAATGACAGAACGTTCCCCATTACGGGTTGGAATTGGTGGACCAGTCGGGTCTGGTAAAACTGCTTTAACATTGAATTTGTGCCATGAGTTGCGTGAAAAATATAACATGGCAGTTGTAACAAATGATATTTATACTAAAGAAGATTCAAACTTTTTAACACGGCATGAAGCAATGAATCCTGAACGTATTGTTGGTGTTGAAACTGGGGGGTGTCCACATACAGCAATTCGTGAAGATGCTTCAATTAATTTAGCAGCGATTGATGATTTATGTGAAAAATTCGAAGGTCTAGAGCTAATTATTATTGAAAGTGGTGGTGATAATCTTGCTGCAACTTTTAGCCCTGAGCTATCCGATTTAACGTTATATGTAATTGATGTTGCGGGTGGAGAGAAAATTCCGCGTAAAGGTGGGCCTGGAATTACTAAGTCTGATTTATTGATCATTAATAAAACTGATCTTGCACCCATGGTTGGCGCAAATTTAGATGTAATGGATCAAGATGCAAAACGTATGCGAGGTGACAAACCATTTTTATTTTCAAATATGAAAACGAAAGATGGGTTAAATGAAATCATCGAATTTATTGAGAAACAGGGTTTGTTTAAGGCGTAATGGAAATGAAAAATTTAATTCAACGATTAACTTCAATTAGTTTACTTTTTGTTCCAATATTTGCCTATGCTCATCCAGGGCATTATCATGAACATGAAGCGGGTTTTTGGACAGGGTTCATACATCCATTTACAGGTCTAGATCATTTAATGATGGCTTTAGCATTTGGTGTATTGATGTGGACAGCGAGTAAACAATGGAAGCTAACAGGTGCACTAAGCTTAATTGTAGCATTGGTTGTTGGTTTTGTTTTAGGTGCTAAGACAACTGTGTTTACAGACTTTGCGGAATATGGAATCGTTGCTTCACTGATCATTCTTACTGTCGCTTTATGGATGAAATCTAGAGTGATATTTCCTATTGCAGTAGCATTTTTAGCGACATTTCATGGTGTTGCACATGGTACAGAACTTGCGAACCAAGGACATTGGCTGTTACAAATTTTAGGAATGTTGTGTGCAATGAGTGCACTTTATATTTTGGGTCTAATTTTGGGCAAGTTTATCATCAGTTATATTCCTTATGGGAAAAAAATTGTAGGAACATTGGCAGCAATTGTTGCAATTATTGGTTTAGCTTAAAAATAAATACATGAATAATAAATAAATTCAAGGTAGCATATATGTGCTACCTTTTTTCGTCGTTAGGCAATGAAAAAATATATTTTTTTAATCATATTAGGTTTCTTTAATTCTCTTGCATTGGCAGATGAGTATGTCGATGAAGAAAATTTTGCTAAGCCGACTATTTTTGACATTCAAGCAAAAGAAGAAAAGGAACAGTTTGATGCACTAGTTGAGGAAACTCAAGATTACAGTGTTATGAATAATAAGCTATATGAAAATGATAGAATTAAAATTTATAACAATACTTTATATGAGTTTAGTCCTCTAGACCAAAAGATGGATACCACTCAAATTGTGCCTAATATTGCAAATGATTTAAAATTTTCCATTGGTTATGGCATGGAATATAAGATAGATAAATATCGTAAAGTTGGTTATGAGTATGTATCAAATTTTCCATATGATCGTGGACAAATGATTCGTTTTTTTTGGTCTAAGGATTTTTAAATATAATATTATTAGCTGATTATGAACGTACTAACAGTGAGAAATATACCAGAAGCAAATAATAAACTAAGCACAATTTTATTAAATTGTTGAGCTGAAATTTTATAAAATAATTTAGCACCCCAGATAGCAGGCAGACTAACAGCAATTATGAGTACTGCAAAATAAGGTAGAAGATGGCTTTGCAAATTACCCTGTATGGTATAGCTGAGGATTGCACAGATTTGAATAGCAAAATTAAAGTGGCGCATAATATAACGTTGTTTATCTTTAGGCATGTTTTTAAGCATGACCCATGCAGATGGAATAGCCCCACTAAAACCACCTAATCCACCTAAAATTCCACCAACAAATCCAATAAAAATATCTGCGATTCCTCCAGCATTTTCTATGATTTTAATTTGGGGTCTGAACAACATTAATGGGCTCCAAACCATTAGAAATGTCCCTAGAATAAATTTAAATGTTGAAGCATTAACGTGTTCAAGCAACCAAGTTCCTAAAGGAACTCCGATTAAACCTGCAAAAATATAGGGTAGAATAAGTGATTTATGGAACTGGAATAAGTTTTTTTCGCTACTCAGAGAAATAATATGCCCCCATAGGGAAGCAAATACGACTAAAGGTGCTGCAAGTTGAGGAGCTAAAATCCATACCCAAAATGACATGGCAACAAGTCCAAATGCGAAACCTGTTAAACCTTGAATAAAACCAGCAACAATTGCACCAAAAATAAAAATGAGCCAGGCCATAAAAAGATCGCAAGTGTTTTGAAAGAGTATTATCTATGTAAGTTATTAAAATATAAATGGTTTATTTATATGAATATCAGCTGGTATATTGAAGATAAAAGATAAGAAATATTATTTTAAATTAACTATGAATAAATAATGAATGGGACTCTACAAGATGAAACGTAAGATTCTTTAGGAATGCGTATTTAGATTAAATAATGTGCACAATAAAATGAGGATGGAAATAGAATGAAAACACTATTTTTGCTTTCTAGTTGTGTATTATTTTTGACTGGATGTATGATTACACCGAGCGATGATTATTATAGTAGTATGGGCTATTATTCAAGCCCTGTTTATTATAACTATTCATCATCTTATCGAAACTATCATACGGTAAAACCTGTAAGACAGGATATACATGCGGTACGGCATTCTAGTTCGCCTAAATATAATCAAAATTTAAATAAACCGAATAAACCATCATTGGGTAAGGAGCAATATCGTCCTATTCGACCTGAAAATAGTCAACAACGACCTACTAGACCACAACAGCAAAGTCGCCCTCAAAGTTCAAAACCCAAAGATCAGCATCAAAATAAACGGCCAATAAAAAATGATACAAGCGCTACTAGACCGAATGAAGAGCGAAAAGTTAAACAGTCAAGACAATAAAAAAAGGATGCCTAAGCATCCTTTTTTTAAATTGTTTTTTTAAATAAGCCAGCTCTTACACTACCAGCCTTTGTTTCTTTAATTTGTTGCCATGATGAAGGTAATTGTAGTTGTCCAATATCTTGATCGGCTTCAACATAAATAAGTCCACCTATTTTAATTAATGGATCTGCCAAAGTAGCTAATTCTGTCCATAAATTTAAGCTGTAAGGTGGGTCTAGAAAAACTAAATCAAATTGTTCTTTCAAGCTTGGTAATGTTTGTTGTGCTGTGCCAATTTTAAGTTTTGCACGCTGATTTGTTACTTTTAGAAGTTCAAGATTATCTTTTAAAAATTTGGTTTGAGATGTATTTGGCTCAATCATAACCACTTGGCTTGCACCTCGTGATAAAGACTCAAATGCTAGTGCTCCAGAACCTGCACAAATATCTAATACATTTGTATTTTGAATATCCCACATGAGCCAGTTGAAAAGCGTTTCACGAACACGATCAGGCGTTGGGCGTAAACCGTCAATACTCGCAAAAGGAAGTTGACGTCTTTTCCAATCACCACCAATGATGCGGAGTTGATTTTTCATATATTAATCTCGTTCTACTATTGCTTGGCTTGCTGGTGTAGCGGCAGATGCTTCTCTTTGAGGGGGATTCGTTGCATTTGGATCAGCGGATAAGATTTGATTACCACTTGGTAATTCACTTGGTTTGATACCAGCAGTCATTAAGCCACCACTAATATGTGTTCCTTTTGGAATAATTGGATTTTTCTTACGGGTTAATAGCCAATAGTCAAACATTGGTTTGGCAAGTTGGGCAGCAGAACCACCGTGGCGACCATTTTCCCAAACGACAGCAATTGCAATCTCTGGATTTTCTGCTGGAGCAAAACCAACAAATAAACCATGGTCAAGTTGACGCTCTGTAAGTAAAGATTCATTATATTTTTTACCCTGAGCAATACTTTTTACCTGCGCAGTACCTGTTTTACCTGCGATTGAATACATTGGCGTACGAATACCACGTCCTGTACCAGAGTTAACAACATCGACCATTGCCTCACGCATTTTTATCCAATCTTCAGGTTGTCCATTAAATTGGATTTGACCATCTGAAGCATTATGTACTTTATATGGTTTAGCACCTTTACTCTCACGTAAAACATGAGGTGTGATGTGAGCACCTTGGTTTGCTGTAATAGCAGTTGCCATAGCAAGTTGTAATGGTGTTGAAGTAAATGCACCCTGACCAATACTGACCGAAATAGTTTCACCTTTTAACCATTTTGCATTACGAGTACGTAATTTCCATTCAGGACTAGGGTATAAGCCCGTACTTTCACTAGGTAGATCAATGCCAGTTTTTGCACCAAAACCGAATTGGCGCATCCAAGCATTCATCTTTTCAATTCCCATTCTATAAGAAAGAATATAGAAGTAGGTATCACATGAAACAACTTGAGCTTTATGTAAATCTACAGCACCGTGTCCTGTTTTTTTATGGTCACGGAAACGATGGCTATCACCAGGTAATGTAAAATAACCATGGTCGGAAATTTGGGTTTTCCAATCAATATATCCGTAATGAATTCCACCTAAGCCGAACATAGGCTTAATGGTTGAACCTGGAGGATAAGCTCCCTGAACAGCACGGTTGTAAAGTGGTTGGTCTAAATTATCACGTAATTGCGAATAATCAGTATTGCTAATTCCTGTCACAAATAGATTAGGATTAAAACTAGGACTTGAAACTAAGGCTAGAATTTCACCTGTACGAGGATCCAAAGCAACAATAGCACCACGACGACCAGCTAATTGTTCGCTTGCAATCACTTGTAGACCATAATCGAGAGATAGATATAAATCATTTCCACGAATTGGATCTTTTTTACCTAAATGGCGTAGAACATTACCATGCGCATCGGCTTCAATAGATTCATTTCCAGGTACGCCATGTAGGAGTTGTTCATATGATTTTTCAACACCAATTTTTCCAATTAGGTTTGTTCCTGCATAGGCATCTTTATCAATTTCTTTGAGTTCTTTATCATTAATTCTTCCAACGTATCCAATCACATGAGCAAATAGTTCCCCATGTGGATAATAGCGTGTCATTTGGAGTTCAATATTTACGCCAGGAAATAAAAATTTCACTTCACTAAAACGAGCAATATCTGTTTCATTTAGATTGAGTTTAATAGAAACACGTTCAGTTTTTCGAGCTGTTTTTATACGGCTTTTAAAGCGCTCAATATCTTCTTCTGTAAGTGATAATACAGGACTAAGGCGACGAATAGTATCATCTATATCATCTACATCAGCACGGCTAATTGTGGCATTAAAAACAGGTAGATTATCTGCCAATAAAATACCATTACGATCATAAATGTAACCACGTGCTGGTGCTAAGGGTTGTAGACGAATACGGTTTTTATCTGATGCTGTACTAAATTCATCAAAACTAGTGATTTGTAAATATGCATAACGAACCACAAGAATTAGCAAGAAAAAAGTAATAATACCAATAGATATGAAGACACGATTGCGAAATATGCGCTTTTCTTGCTGCACATTTTTAAGTGGAAAATTCGGTTTCATATGTTCTTGGCTGTATCTGCTGAAAAAATAGAGAATTCTGCCTATTCTAACGTAATTTTAGAAATGATTGTGTAGATGAGATTGGCAAAATGTTTGCCTACTACAATTTTTTGACTTTCTAGACATGAAAAAAGAAAATTTATGTATATAAGCCTATAAAATTATCTGATAGAGTCATGAGGCTAAAATTTACAGTAACTTAAAAAGGTATAGCTCAATTCATTAGCATATGACATTAAAAGAAAATTTAAAAATAATATGATGATTTATAACAAGGATTTAAATATTATTTTGGAAGCTTAAATAAATGGAATATGAATAAAAACTCTTTTAAAATTAAAGTAATTTACCATTGAGAAGCTTTCGTATAATTCATCAAAAAAGGTTATTATATTGAAGACTTGTAATTCATGGTCTTTTTACGAAAAAAGTAGATTGTTATGATTCAGTTTGTTTTATAAATTTTCAAATGAATCTGATTCATTTTATTGTTTATATTAATTGAGCTATTGATTTGCCATTTTCATTTGCTACAAATGAAAATATGAAATCATATTGTTTTTTCATTTTTGAAGACACTCTTGAAAAGAGTGAACTTGAAATTCAACCGCAGTAATTAGAAAGAAATACGGAAAAATTCATGCTTGAGTACCTTCATCAGTTGTTGCTAGCATTTCTGAATCGCCCAGACTTATGGGCTGTGCTCAGTATCGTTCCAGTGACAACTTTTGTGACATGGGCACATGTATGGATGGCACTGAAAATGGTATTTTTCCCTATTCATTTTTGGGGATTTCATATTGGTTCTATTCCAATAGGTTGGCAGGGTATTGTTCCTAGGAAAGCTGGACGAATCTCAGGAATTATTACAGACAATACGTTATCGAAATTAGGTTCGTTGAGTGAATTTCTCGAGGCTATGGATCCCGATGATATGGCACGTATTATTGGTGAACAAGTGACACATGAACTTGATAATTTAATTGATGAAGTGATGTTGGAGCGTAATGCTATTCTTTGGGAAAATCTGCCATATTCAATTAAAAGACGTATTTATGCGCAATCACATAAACAATTGCCTGCAGTTTTAAAAGATTTAGTAACAGATTTAATTTTGAATGTTGAATCTTTGGTAAATATGCGTGAAATGGTGGTCAGCCAAATGGAAGGTGATCGTCGTTTAATGGTTCGTATGTTCCTCAAAGTAGGACAAAAAGAAATTAATTTTATTTGGCACATGAGTGCACTTATTGGAATGTGTTTTGGTTTTGTCCAAATGATTATTTGGTTAATTGTACCATGGCATTGGACCGTTCCTTTTTGGGCAGCAATTTGGGGATTTTTAACAAACTGGATTGCAATTTGGATGGTGTTTAATCCACTTTATCCACATCCAGTGAAATATCCTAAATTCTTTACACGTGTAAAAGGTCACAAATTTCCTTGGATTAAACCTGTGTTACCACATATGAGTACCTATAATATTCAAGGGGCATTTATGAAACGACAAGAAGAAGTTTCAGATGTCTTTGCAAGTGTTGTAACAGAAGATTTAATTACGTTAAAGACCATTATGACTGAGATGATGTATGGTCATAAAAAGGATAAAACGCGCCGTATAGTCAAAAAACATATTAATAAAATCATGGAAACACCTTTAGTTCGTACAACATTACAGCTATCTTTAGGTCCAACAGAGTATGCAAAACTCAAGTCGGACTTGATCGATCGCTCAATTGAAATTACGATGGTGCCTGTAAGCGATCCAGCGTTTAACGCAAGCCGTGCACAAAAGATCTATCAAATGTTCCGTGATCGTATTCGAGATTTAACTCCTAAAGAGTTCCAAAACCTATTACGTCCTGCATTTCAGGAAGACGAATGGATTTTGATTTTACTGGGGGGCGTAACTGGGTTTTTAGCCGGGTTAATACATTTATTTGTCGCTTTCTTATAATTCGATATTTAATGATGAGTGAATTAAACGGTTCATCATATTAAATATTATATACATTGTTAAAATGAGGATGTTTCATTATGCGCATTATCTTACTAGGACCACCTGGAGCAGGTAAAGGTACACAAGCTCAGTTGATCTGTAAGCGCTACAATGTCCCACAAATTTCAACCGGTGATATGC
The DNA here is from genome assembly GCF_001307195.1 of Acinetobacter equi. Taxonomy (NCBI): domain Bacteria; kingdom Pseudomonadati; phylum Pseudomonadota; class Gammaproteobacteria; order Moraxellales; family Moraxellaceae; genus Acinetobacter; species Acinetobacter equi. The sequence continues at coordinate 1,750,492 of NZ_CP012808.1, forward strand.
TCCGTGCTGCAATTCGTGAAGGTACTGAATTAGGTCTTAAAGCTAAGAGTGTGATGGAAAGCGGTGGTCTGGTATCTGATGAGTTAATCATTGGTCTTGTGAAAGAGCGCATTGCTCAACCAGATTGTGTGAATGGATGTATTTTTGACGGTTTCCCTCGCACAATTCCACAAGCAGAAGCTTTGGAAAAAGAAGGTATTAATATTGATCACGTGATCGAAATTGATGTGCCTGATGAAGAAATTGTTCAACGTTTATCTGGTCGTCGTCAACACCCAGCTTCAGGTCGTGTTTATCACATTGTGTATAACCCACCAAAAGTTGAAGGTAAAGATGATGAAACAGGTGAAGATTTAGTTCAGCGTCCTGATGATCAAGAAGAAACTATTCGTAAACGTTTAGGTTCATATCATACTGAAACTGAACAACTCGTTGGTTTCTACCAAGGTCGTGCAACAGCTGGTGAAAATGCACCAACCTACAACAAATTGAACGGTTTACGTCCAATTGAAGAAGTTCAAACAGATTTGTTTGCAATTTTAGATCAATCTAAATAATAGAATTTGATTTTAAAATTTTGACAAGAAAAGAGTCCTAAGTCATATTAGGGCTCTTTTTTATATCTTTAATTTGAGGATATTCCTTTGCAGAATATTGCTGTTATTGTTTTACTAATAATTTGTTTCGTTGTTTTAGTCGCATTATTTGTGATTAGTTATAAAATGTTGATTAAAGTACGCACAGAAGAAAGAGCAGAAAATGTAGGTAAAGCACCCCAGCGTCGGTTGCATCCGAAATTAAAAGAATTAGAGCGTGAAAAACAGGCTCAAGAACAGCAAGAAAAATAATTCAGAAATTTAAATGATTATGAAAGCTGAACATTAATGTTCAGCTGTTGAAATATTTGTTGTTGGAATACGAGCTGCACCAAACTCAAATCGATCAGGCCAATTACATACATCTGATACAATACATTCATTGCATTTTGGTTTACGTGCAATGCAGCAATAGCGTCCATGTAAAATAAGCCAATGATGAGAATCTATAATAAATTCCTTTGGAATAACCTTAACTAATCGGTGTTCAACTTCAAGTACATTTTTACCGATTGCTAAACCAGTACGATTACCTAAACGAAATATATGGGTATCTACAGCCATAGTTGGCTGACCAAATGCAGTATTTAAAACAACATTTGCTGTTTTACGTCCAACACCAGGTAATGCTTCTAAATCGGCACGGTTATTTGGCACAATACTATTATGCTTTTCTATTAGTATTTTGCATGCTTTAATCACGTTTTCTGCTTTTGAATTATATAAACCAATGGTTTTTATATATTCTTTTAGACCATCTACACCTAATGCATAAATGGCTTCAGGTGTATTGGCTATAGGAAATAATTTATCAGTCGCTTTATTTACACTGACATCGGTAGCTTGGGCAGAGAGCGTCACCGCTACTAATAATTCAAAAGGGCTTGAATAGTTGAGTTCAGTCTTTGGATTAGGACGTTGTTCACGTAAGCGTTCAAAAAAGGTTTGAATCTGCTTTTTTGTCATGTTTTTTACTGCCATGAACTTATGCTCCTAAGTCAGCCATTTTTTGTATCAACTCTTCAAGTTGATTACGTTTAGTTTGATCTTCACGGACACTTAATTGTTTTTCTAATTTCTTAATTTGAGTACGAATTTTTGCGAGCTCAATTGTTGTTTTAGCATCCTGTTGCACAGCCATTGGTTTTGGCTTTTCGAGTACTTTAATTGCTGGAACTGCATCAGATTGTGCTGAAAATTGTGCGAATAACTCGGTATCAATTTCTGCACGGACTACAGGTCCTTTACGATTTAATCGACGTTTTTCTTCACGTTGAATATGTGCATAGTACCGCTGGCGTAAATCATTTTGTTCTTGAATCCGAGTGTCACTATTTAATATAGGTTGTAAATCTTCGACTAAATCAATGCAATCTACAGGACAGGGAGGAATACATAATTCACAGCCAGTACATAGATCTGTTAGGACGGTATGCATAAGTTTTCCAGAACCAATAATGGCATCTACAGGACAAGCACTAATACATTTTGTACAGCCAATACATTCATCTTCTCGAATAATTGCTTTCATACGCTGAGGACGACCATCTGCTTGGATAGGCCATACGCTTTCTTCTGCAACTAATTGTTGTCGATCTAATAAATTTGCAAGTGCATCTGCTACGGGTTGCCCGCCTGGAACGCACTTATTGGCTTCTTCACCTTCAACTATAGATTTTGCATAGGGCAAACAACCATCACGATGACCACATAAACCACATTGAGTTTGGGGAAGTAAAGCATCAATTTTTTGGATGAGTGCGATTTGCGAATTCATTGGAAATACCACAACTACAAAAAATGCAGTAGAAATAAGGAGATTTAGATTAGGGTGCTGATTTTAGCATGAAATATCCGAATTATCTTGTGATCTATATTGGTTCACTATATGCTTTATAATTGTGCGTTAATTGTGGTTTTATTTGTTATTTTGATTTATAAATAACCAATAGTTATTTGTATATAATAAATATAAATAATTGTTATTTATAATTTAATTAAAATTCATTTAAAAAACCATTGTAGATTTTTTACAAAAGGTATTAAATGTTTTGCGCCAAAATATATCATTGATTGAAATTTTGACCAATTTTGATCCATTTCTGCTGAGGATTAAGCGTTGAAATATAACACCCTTAACGACTTCCTAGACTACGTTAAAACACGTGATTCACATCAACCAGAATTTCTTCAAGCTGTTGAAGAAGTAATGACAAGCCTTTGGCCTTTCATTGCAAAAAATCCACAATATGCTGACCATGGTTTACTTGAGCGTTTAGTTGAACCTGAACGTGCAATTCAATTCCGTGTCTCTTGGGTAGATGATCAAGGTCAAACACATGTTAACCGTGCTTTCCGTGTTCAATACAACTCAGCAATCGGTCCATTTAAAGGTGGTATGCGTTTCCATCCATCGGTGAACCTTTCAATTCTTAAATTTTTAGGTTTTGAACAAACTTTTAAAAATGCTTTAACTACACTTCCTATGGGTGGTGGTAAAGGCGGTTCAGACTTTGATCCTAAAGGAAAGTCTGAAGGTGAAATCATGCGTTTCTGCCAAGCATTAATGATTGAGTTATATCGTCATTTAGGTTCAAACACAGATATTCCTGCTGGTGATATCGGTGTAGGCGGTCGTGAAGTTGGTTACATGGCTGGTATGATGAAAAAACTCAGCAATGACACTTCATGTGTATTCACTGGTAAAGGTTTAACTTTTGGTGGCTCTTTAGCTCGTCCAGAAGCAACTGGTTTCGGGACTGTGTATTTCGCTGAGGAAATGCTTAAGACTCGTGGTGAAAACTTTAAAGATAAAGTTGTGGCAATTTCTGGTTCTGGTAACGTTGCGCAATATGCTGCTGAAAAAGCAATGTTCCTTGGTGCTAAAGTTGTTTCATTGTCAGATTCAAATGGTACAGTTTACGTTAAAGATGGTTTCACCGATGAACTTCTTCTTGAAGTGATGGAGCTTAAAAATGTAAAACGTGGACGTATTTCTGAATTTGCAGCAAAACATGGTTTTGAATATTTAGAAGGTCAACGTCCTTGGTCAATTAAATGTGATATCGCATTGCCATGTGCAACTCAAAATGAGTTAGATGGCAATGATGCAGCAACACTTCTTGCAAATGGTGTTATTTGTGTTGCTGAGGGTGCAAACATGCCTTCAACTTTAGACGCTGTTGAGAAATTTGTTGAAGCAAATATTCTTTATGCACCAGGTAAAGCATCAAATGCTGGTGGTGTAGCAACTTCTGGTCTTGAAATGTCTCAAAATGCTTTACGTTTAGGATGGACTTTTGAAGAAGTTGATGAGCGTTTACATGCAATCATGAAAGAAATTCATCGTAACTGTGTTAAATACGGTACGAAAGAAGATGGTACTGTTAACTATGTTGATGGTGCGAATATTGCAGGTTTTGTAAAAGTTGCTGATGCAATGCTTGCTCAAGGTGTTTACTAATTAACTAGTAAATTACTGCATAAAAAACCGATGAATTTTCATCGGTTTTTTTATTTCAAAAAGCTTTTATTACGGAAGTGTTTTTTTTGTTTCTTTACTTTCGACCGTCATATCATAAATATAAGCATATTTAGATTGATCTGCGGCAGGATTTTTTATTTCATAGCGCTTTAAGCGAATAATTTGCTGTAAATCATTACGGTGTGCGAAGTTTTCAATTGGGCTATAAAATAAAGACCAATCTTTATCTATGTGTGTTCTTAAGCCTTTTTCATCATATTTAATTTCTCGTACAAGTAAGCATTTTTGTGGAGTAACACCTGCACAGTCTTTCATTTCAGGAGAAATCTCTAAAAAAATAGTTTCAGCTTGTATTTGATACTTCGCTTCAGGGGTCATTTTGCCTGTAAAAGTAATAGCTGATCCTTGTGCTGAGGTCAATGTTAATGTTGGTGCATCAATATTCTTTAAATCAATAGAAAAAGGAATTTTTTGATTGGTTAATAGTTGTGCTGCAAATTGCTCTTGTTTTGTTGCTTCAGTGTCACAGGCCATGAGTGTGCCCATACCACTTCCTAGTTCTAGTTGGTTTTTATTTACTTTCCATGAACTACCTAAAGTATTACAGCTTGTAGAAATACTTAAACGATTTGATGGATTAAAATTTAAAATAATAGGTTTAAGGTTAGGGCTTGTGATTGTTTCCCATTGATAATTGGTTAAAACTTTGTCAAGCTTTTGAGTTGATGTTGTATAGTTTGTTGAAATTACACCAGTCGATTGACAAGCGGCTAATGCCAAAGGCAAAAAAGCTAAAGTCATTAATTTAAATTTCATTTTTAACCAATTCAATCATTAAATGGATGTTGAATAGAATAAATGAATAGGGTTGTAAAATGATGGATACATTTGAAACTTTTGAGTATCAAAATGTATCCAAAAGAAGCAATTGTGAATGATCTTACAACTTTAATCGAAGCGATAAATATCCATTCCTAATGCACCCATCGTAAAGCTACTATGCACAACATTGAAGAGTTGACCTGTACCCATTGAAAAAAATAAAGGTTCTAAATGTTCAATAGTCGGATGATTACGTTGAACAAAAGGAAGATTTTCCCAATGTAAAACGGCGTCAAAATCACGATGGTTAAGCTTATTTACGACATAATTGCGGAAAGTAGAAGCCCACTCAGGAATGGCATTTGAGCCCCCATCCCATGATAATTCACGTAAATTATGGGTAATACTTCCAGAACCAATAATCAGAATTTGTTGCTCTCTAAAGATTGCTAAACTTTGACCTATTTTATATATATCTTGTGCGGACATTGTAGTTGGAAGTGATATTTCAATGACTGGAATATCTGCTTTTGGATACATGTGTAGCAGGGGCATCCACACACCATGATCACGAGGACGAGAGCTATTTGCATGCGCTGCAAATCCGGCATCGGCTAAGATATTTAAAATTTTTTCAGCCAGTTCTGGATGACCAGGAGCAGGATAGCGTAGTTCATATAGTTCTTGAGGGAAGCCTCTAAAATCATGCCAAGTCTCAGGTCTAGTTCCAGTATTTACTTCTAAAGACTCACTTTCCCAATGAGCAGACATGACGATTATCGCTTGAGGTTTAGGTAAATTTAAGCTGAGGCGTTCTAATGCAGGACCAACTTGTTCTGGATTCAGTGCAAGCATAGGCGATCCATGAGAGATGAATAACCCAGGAAGCGTTTGTAAATTCATGATGATACGCCAAAGTTTAAAGATGAAATGATTTTGCCTTAAAAATGGTTTAAAAAGAACTTGATACAAATAACAGATCGTTCTAAAAATAAGACAATTATAATTTATCCTGCACGATGATAAGGATGATTGTGATTAATGCTCATAGCACGGTATAGTTGCTCAATTAACATGACTCGAACAAGAGGATGAGGAAGTGTTAATTTTGATAAAGACCAATGCCATGCCGCAGCTTTACGAACAGCTTCAGAGTGACCATCTGGACCACCAATAGCAAGCGCAACATCATGACCTTCTAGCATCCATGATTTCATAGTGTCGGCAAGTTTTTCAGTACTAAATTCACGACCACCTACTTCTAAGGCAATCAAAATTTCATTTTGCTTTAATGCATTTAGAATACTATCACCTTCAATTTGACGGTATTTTAAAATATCAGCTTCTGAGTCATTTTTACCTCGTTTTGCCATAGGTAATTCAATAATTTGTGTTTGAACAAAAGGTTGAATGCGTTTGAAATAATCTTCAAAACCAGTGAGAACCCATGCAGGCATTTTTTGACCAATTGTCAAGATGCGTATTTTCATAAAAAAGCATATAGAAATAAAAGAATATTATACCCTTGAAAACTTATTTTGTTTATTAGATCACAAAATGAACTTGCTTTTAATTGAGTTCAATTGTTCTAATAGTGATAAAAATGACCATAAAATTGGAATACAATAAATGAGTTTTCATATTTTTAAAAAAATTCTATCTTCTACTATTTTTGTATTGATTATTTTATTAACTTCAAATAATTATGCTGAAACTGTTACAAAAGCCAATCCAGCTTATTTAAAAATGTATATGAATAATATTGTTGGTGGGAAAGATGCTTATCGAAATTATAGAAATATTGCTGAATTAAACCGAGTTGCTGCATGGATTAAAGGGCAAATGAAGCAATTTGGAATTGAATGTTCATATCAAAATTACTCAGTCGATCGACAGACTTACCGAAATGTTGTTTGTCCTTTGAATTTAAATCAAACAAAAAAAATAATTGTAGGTGCTCATTATGATGTTTTTGGTGAGCAAGATGGTGCAGATGATAATGCTTCAGGAGTTGCTGGTGTTCTAGAAACTGCACGACTAATGGCACAAAATAAAAATCAGCTAAAGTATAATATTGAGTTTGTTTTTTATACATTGGAAGAGCCACCATATTTTAGAACTGAGCATATGGGAAGTTATATTCATGCTAAATCTGTAGAAAAAAGTAAGCATGAAATATTTGGTGTCTATATTCTTGAGATGATTGGCTATTACAGTGAAAGGGATATTCAAACTTATCCAACAGGACTAGGTTTGTTTTATCCAAGTCATGGAGATTTCATTGCAGCAATTAGCAATTATAGTTCACGGAGTCTAAGTGCTAATTTTTGTCATCAAATGTCATCTTTAGATAAGCTTCAATGTGAAAGATTAATAGCACCTTCATTTATTGAGGGGGTAGATTTTTCAGACCATGGAAATTATTGGAAATATGATATTCCTGCAATTATGATTACTGATACAGCATTTTTTAGGAATCCACATTATCATTTAAAAACAGACCAAATGAGTCAATTAAATTTTATCAAAATGGCAGACGTTGTTGATGGCTTAGTGCGCAGTATGGTAAATCAAAAATAAAAAAACGTAGCTCTCAAAAGGTATGTGAGCTACGATAAAAAGTGGTCATTTATCTGGAGAGTTCAATGACCATTTGTGATAAAAGGAACATACAGCGTAATGTATCTCTTACTATATTACATAAGGGCAATAAAAATAAATTCAAGTTTAAAATGAAAAAAAGAGAGAATAATCTCTCTTTTTTTATGTGTTTTGATTAGTGTCGTGCAGCTTTGTTTTCATTTACAGCTTTAACGATTGGTGTTTTTACCAATGGTTTAGGTTCAGAAACTAGCGCTAAAGGTAAAATCTCATCAATAGATTTAACCGCTTTAATTTCTAAGCCTTCTTTAACATTTTCTGGGATTTCAGCTAAGTCACGTACGTTATCTTGTGGAATAAATACAAGTTTTACACCACCACGATGAGCAGCTAAAAGTTTTTCTTTTAGACCACCAATACGCATTGCACGACCACTTAAACTTGTTTCACCTGTCATTGCAATATCAGGACGAATCGCAATTTTAGTGAAAGCAGAAACCAGTGCTAAAGTTAAAGCTAAACCAGCAGATGGACCATCTTTTGGTGTTGCACCTTCAGGTAAATGAACATGAACGTCAGTTTCTTCAAAACGAGAAGCTTCGATTCCTAATTCATCTGCACGTGTACGAACAACTGTCATTGCTGCTGTAATTGATTCTTTCATTACATCGCCTAATGAGCCTGTTGTAATAAATTTACCTTTACCAGGAACAGCCGCAACTTCAATAGTGAGCAATTCACCACCAACAGATGTCCAAGCAAGACCATTTACACGACCCACTTGAGCTTCTTCTTCAGCCATACCGAAGTCGAATTTATGTGGTCCTAAATAATCAGGTAGGTTCTCTGAAGTTACATCAATTTGAAGATTTTTCGCTTTTTTGCTGACAGCTTCTTTTACTACTTTACGTGCAATTTTAGAAACTTCACGTTCTAAGCTACGAACACCAGCTTCACGCGTATAACGTTGAACGATGTCGCGAATAGCTTCTTCATGAACTGTTAATTCTTTAGCACGTAAACCATTATTCTTAATTGCTTTAGGAACAAGATAGCGTTCTGCAATATTTACTTTTTCATCTTCTGTATAACCCGGTAGACGAATGACTTCCATACGGTCAAGTAATGCTTCAGGAATATTCATGCTATTTGCTGTACAGATGAACATGACTTCAGATAAATCAAGATCAAGGTCTAAATAATGATCGTTGAATTTACTATTTTGTGATGGATCAAGCACTTCAAGCAATGCAGAAGCTGGATCGCCACGATAATCTTGCGCCATTTTGTCAATTTCATCGAGTAAGAAAAGTGGGTTTTTAACACCAACTTTCGATAAAGATTGAACAATTTTACCAGGCATAGCACCAATATATGTACGACGATGACCACGAATTTCAGCTTCATCACGGACACCACCAAGTGCCATGCGAACAAATTCACGCCCTGTTGCTTTTGCTACAGATTCACCAAGTGAGGTTTTACCAACACCAGGAGGACCAACCAAACATAAAATAGGGCCACGTAATTTTTTCACACGTGATTGAACTGCTAGATACTCAACAATACGATCTTTTACATCATCTAAACCATAATGATCTGCATCAAGAATATCTTGTGCTTTCGCTAGGTTAATGCTGACTTTGCTTGCTTTGTTCCACGGTGTATCTAGAATAACTTCTAAATAGTTACGAACGACAGCAGCTTCACTTGAAGCAGGTTGCATTGATTTAAGTTTGCGGAATTCAGCTTCAGCTTTTTTGCGAACGTGTTCTGGTAAATCTGCTTCTGCTAAACGTCTTTCAATTTCTGCAACGTCATCTTCAGCACCGCCATTCATATCGGAAAGTTCACGCTGAATAACTTTCATTTTTTCATTTAAGAAGTATTCGCGTTGATTCTTTTCCATTTGACGTTTTACAGAGTCATGAAGCGTTTGCTCAATCTGTTGTTCTTCAGATTGTTGCAATAAATAGCTCATGAGTTCTTGTAAATGTGCTTCAAACTCATCGTGCTCTAAGAATTTTTGTTTAATATCAATATTCAGAGGTGCACGTGTTGCAACAAAGAACATTAATTGAAGTAAATCATCAATTTTATTTGAGGCAGCAATGAGTTCACGTGCATTACGCAATTTTGCTTCAGCATATTGAGCAAATAATGCGCGTAGTTCTTCTACACGTTTTACTTGTGTCTCAGCATCAATACTCACTGTCATTGCACTTAACGAATGTTCAGCCGAAAGGTATTCGTCATTATTATCAAAAATATTGACGAGTTTTGAGCGGTATAAACCTTCAATCAAAACCTTAATGCAGTTTTCATCATTTTCATGATTCACAACTTGCACAATCTTCGCGACAGTACCATATTGATATAAGTTGTCGTGATCAATTTCTTCTGTTAGCGAATCTTTTTGTGCAACTACAAATACGAGATTGTCACTGTTACGAGCCACATCAACTGCATTGATCGATTTTTCACGACCTACAAAAAGCGCAATTTGCATGTGTGGATACACCACAACATCACGTAGCGCTAAAAGCGGTAATACACTTGGAACCTGAGGCTCTAAGATTTCTTCATTCATATTAATTTCAGACATGGGCACTCCTAATGAGTGACAACAATGTTGCCATGCTTTTATAGTGCTTACGATTTTTAAAATTACAAGGGTAATTGCAAATAAATTGTATAAAAATGCCTTAAAATTTAGTGTTTTTCAGTAAACTGATACGTCATTTTTAATAAATTATCTTTTAAATCTTAGTGATTTAGTTGGTGTTGTGAGCTCATCTAAAGGTTGATCCCATTTTTTTCTTAAAATAGGTATATTGGTAAGTTGAAATGTATGTGCCAATCCAAGTCGATATGGTTTAAATTTCGCAGATGCTAATGTACGATCATAAAAACCACCTCCCATACCGAGACGAGTACCGGAATAATCACAGGCTAATAATGGCATAAGTAGTAGATCTAATTTTGATACATGTAAACCACGTGATTGCATGGGTTCTTGCATGCCTAATCGATGCATGGAAAAACGTTTATTTTGATATTGATTGCGAGATATACGAACCCAAACTAAGTGTTGATTCATATTGCAAATCATAGGTAAATATATTTTTTTATGTTTCGATAGTGCGTAATCAATAATTAATTTAGTTTGAATTTCACCAAAGGCATGTAAGTACATACCAATATGTTGGGCAGACTGAAATTTAGGGGAGCGAATTAGGCGATGAAAAACTTGCTTTTCACTTTGCTGCTGCTGAAAATGATTTAATTGTCTACGTTGTTTTCTGAGTTGACGTCTTAAATCTTGCATAAAATTTTCATTATATGGTCAAAAGTATCGAGATAAATTGTACGTGATTTAACTTTAAAATAAAGGTTTGGATAGATAATCGAGTGCAATTTTATTTTGGCTGAGTTTAATCATGTTTTACAGAAAAAACTTGCTTGTTGTATTGTGATTTTTGTCTTAATTGGAAGTTCTTAAGTCAAGATAGTCGACTATGCAATATATGTTGTTTATTTAATAAACTTGATGGAAAAATGGTAATCTGCTAACTTACAAAAAGTAAGCTTATTAGCATTTAGAGAGAAATAATGAATACTTATGCAACAAGTAAATTGCTTGGTCAGGTTTTAGCAAAAGACTGTCCATCTCGTGAAATTTTGGAACATTTAACCAATAAATGGTCGGTGCTTGTACTTCGTTGCTTAAGAGATGGTGTACATCGTTTTAGTGAGCTTAAGCAACGTATAGAGGGTGTGAGTGAAAAAATGTTAGCTCAGACTTTAAAAATGTTGGAAAAAGATGGTTTTATTTTACGTACCGTTTATCCAGTTGTTCCTCCAAAAGTGGAATATCAACTCACGATTTTAGGCTCACAAGCAGCAGCACAATTAAGTTACTTAATAGACTGGATTGAAAAGAGCCTGCCTGAGATTGTTGAAAATAAGGCCAAAACTAAATAGACAGTTGAAAAACTTTAATTGCATTTCCTCTTGTAATTAATGCATGTTGTTCATGCTGTTTCTGTTTTTGATGTACTGAGTTTTTTTCTACTATTTGCTGTAATTTTAAAGCGATTAATTCTTTTGCTAAACGTTTATTTGCATGTTGGCTGCGTTCAGACATAACCTTTACACTAATTCCGCTAGCAATATGAGTTGCATGGACGGCAGAATCTGTTGTATTGATATGTTGACCACCTGAGCCAGATGCACGGCAAGCTTTGAAAATAATCGTATCATCGTTCGGTAAGTTGGTGTTAGATGGAAATAATTGAATACCAATAAACCAATTTTTTCGTTTATGATTAGGTCTAAATGGGCTTTTAAAGACCCATTGAATTGTACCAAGCCAAGACCGAATCCATCTGTTAGCATCATCTGCAATACGAAGTAATATGGATGAAAAACCATATTGGGTTTTATTTTCTTCAATGATTTGAATATTAATTTGATGCTTTTTTGCATCTTTTAACAGTGCTTCAAAAGTATGTTTTACAGCAAGTTCACACTCTGCTGGTCCAAGTGCAGCACTAATTTGAACAATAGACAATAATAAATTTCCTTTTAGGATAAAAAAATAAAGAGTTATTACTTAAAAAAGATAAGAAGAGCCAATGTCGTGAGTTGTTTTAATTTTTCTTCTTATATCTTTATTTAAAAAAGAGCCGTAATTTTAAGCAGAATGGTAGATAAATACAAAGTATTATTTTTGACTAAAAAAGACCAAACCCTCGTCAATATTGACTTTAAAGACAATTTTTGAATGTGAAATATCGTGATAAAAAATAATATTGAAAATTAATCTATAAATTTAACGAAAAGCTGAATAAATCTATTCGAGAAATTCTTTAAAATATGGCAGAATATGCGGTTTTAAAGTTTTTAGAGGATTGGCATTATGCGCTTTGTTGATGAAGCAGTCATTACCGTAGAGGCTGGCGACGGTGGCAATGGCGTAGCCAGTTTTCGCCGTGAAAAATTCGTACCATTTGGTGGCCCAGATGGTGGTGATGGTGGTCGTGGTGGCAGCGTTTATATTCAAGCTGATGACGACACTAGTACACTCGTAGATTATCGTTATACCCGTAAGTTTCGTGCAGAACGAGCAAAAAATGGGCGTGGTGCGAACTGTGCAGGTCGAGGCGGTGAAGATACGATATTGTTAGTTCCAGTAGGAACAACAATTGTTGATACAGATTCTGGCGATATTATTGGCGATTTGATTGAAGATGGTCAAAGAATACTTGTTGCTAAAGGTGGTGATGGTGGTTTGGGTAATACCCATTTTAAGTCATCAACAAATCGTTCACCTCGTAAATGTACACATGGTTTTAAAGGTGAATTTCGTGAAATTCGTTTAGAGTTAAAAGTACTTGCAGATGTTGGCTTACTTGGTATGCCAAATGCTGGGAAATCGACTTTTATTCGTGCAGTTTCAGCAGCAAAACCAAAAGTTGCAGATTATCCATTTACCACAATGGTTCCAAACCTAGGTGTGGTTGATGCTGATCGTTATCGTTCATTTGTGATGGCTGATATTCCAGGACTGATTGAAGGTGCAGCTGAAGGTGCAGGTTTAGGTATTCGTTTCCTTAAACATTTAGCACGTACACGTATTTTATTGCACATTGTGGATGTTCAGCCTATTGATGGTTCAGATCCTGTATACAATGCGAAAGCAATACTTAATGAATTACATAAATTCTCACCAACACTTTCTAAGTTGCCTGTTGTTTTAGTGTTGAATAAAGTAGATCAACTATCTGCTGAAACACGTGAAGAGTGGTGTAACCATATTCTTGAAGAATTGAAGTGGGATGGTCCAGTATTTAAAACTTCTGGTCTTACTGCTGAAGGCACAAAAGATGTTGTGTATTATTTGATGGATCAAATTGAGCAGCAACGTGAACGCGAAGTTGAAGATCCTGATTATGCAGCAGAAATGAAAGTATTCCGTGATCAGTTAGAAGCTGAAACACGTGAACAAACGATCGCAGCGAAAGAAGCATATCGTGAAATGCGTCGTCAGCAACGTCTTGCAGGAATTATGCTAGAAGAAGACGATGATTTTGATGATGAAGATGACGACAGCGAAGTTGAAACTTATTACGTACGTTAAGCTCTTAGGATAAGAGTACTGAGGACAAGATGATTGAAGTGGTAGATGGGCAACGTCAACTTAAGGGTTGCAAACGAATCGTTGTTAAGATCGGATCATCTTTACTCACAGCAAATGGGCAAGGTTTAGATTTAAATGCAATTTCGCATTGGGCGAAACAAATTGCAGATCTACATAATGCAGGGCATGAGATTATTCTTGTGTCATCAGGTGCTGTGGCTGAAGGTATGGTTCGAATGAAACTCGACAACCGACCCACAGATCTACCCAGTCTTCAGGCGTGCGCTGCCATTGGTCAAATGGGATTAATTCAGACTTGGTCAAGCGTACTTGAGAAATTAGGTATTCAAACGGCTCAGGTTTTATTAACCCATGATGACTTAGCGGATCGTCGACGTTATTTAAACTCATGTGATGCTTTGCAACATTTAATTGATTGGCGAGTAATTCCTGTCATCAATGAAAATGATACGGTATCAACTGATGAAATTCGCTTTGGTGATAACGATACTTTAGCTGCTATGGTGGCAGGTCAGGTACATGGCGATTTGCTCATTATCTTGACTGACCAACAAGGCATGTTCGATTCAGACCCACGCTCTAATCCAAATGCAAAACTGTTCCATACTGTTCGTGCTTTAGATGAAAGTCTATTTGATATGGCAGGTGGTGGTGGTAAGTTTGGTCGTGGCGGTATGTTAACGAAAGTTCGTGCGGCACGTTTAGCAGCTAAATCTGGTTGTCCAACTTTAATTGCAAGTGGCGATAGTGATCATGTTTTATCTCGTTTAATGGCGGGAGAAATGTTAGGTACATTATTTGTGACTGATAGTGATCGAATCACAGCGCATCAGCAGTGGTTAGCAGCACATTTACAAACAGCAGGGCGTTTGGTGATTGATGATGGTGCAGTAAAAGCCATTAAAGAAAATCATCGTAGCTTGTTGCCAGTTGGTGTTAAAGCTGTTGAAGGTCATTTTGAACGTGGTGATGTGGTGGAATGTGTCGATCGACAAGGACATCGTATTGCTGTAGGGCGTGTGAACTTTAGTTCTCGTTCGGCTGAAATTGTGAAAGGTTTAGCTTCAGATAAAGTTCATCAGGTTTTAGGCGAAGCGCGTTCATTGGAAATGATTCATCGAAATCACATGGCAATATATTAGCAGTTGCCTATCATAAGAAGCATAACGTTAAGGCTTGATTCTAAAAGGGATTGAGCCTTTTTCTTGTGTGGTTTAATAATATACAATAGGAAGCGAAATAAGTAAGAACTTAGAAAAAGTTTTTGTTTGATATATAAAGCGATTAATCAAGTGATGTGTGCTGAAAAAAACGGAGACTTTAACTTGGTAAACTACACATACTCATCAGGAGTTTACCATGAGCAAAAAACAAAAGATTTATACAGCAGAATTCAAAGCTGAAGCAATCAAAGCTATTGATTCAAACAATGGCAATGTTTCAGAAACAGCACGACTGCTTGGCATTTCAATGCAAACCCTTTCAAATTGGTACAACAAAGCAAAAGCTGGAAAATTAGTAGGCACACAACAATATTCACCTGATCTCGTTGCTCTTCTCGAGGAAAATAAAAAACTGAAGCAGCAACTTAAAACCGCTGAAATGGAAAGAGAATTTCTAAAAAAAGCAGCAGCGTACTTTGCCAAAGAAAGTCAGTAAAGTACGCACATATGAAACAGCAAAAACATGCATACTCAGTCACTATGATGGCTCGGTTACTCCACGTTTCAGTTTCTGGATTTTATGAATGGTTAAAATATGGCTTAAGTAAGCGGGTTATTCAGAGAAATCATCAAACAATATTGGTTAAAATTGCTCACCAAGAAACCAATGAAAGCTATGGTTATATTCGTTTAACCAAGTACTTACAGGCACAAGGAATAGAAATTAGCGAGTATGCAGTTCGTTGTATTAAAAAACTTAATCAGCTGTATTGTAAGCGGCATAGGCGTTTCAAAAAAACAACTCATAGCGACCATCAACGTACGGTTTACAATAATTTGTTAGAGCAAAATTTTACAGTGACTGCTCCAAACATTGCATGGGTAAGTGACATTACATACGTGTGGACAGCTGAAGGATGGCTGTATTTAGCGGCTTTAAAAGATCTTTGCAGCAAACAAGTAGTTGGGTATAGCTTGAGTGAACGGATGACGTCACAGCTCGTTTGCAATGCACTGAGCATGGCGATTCGAAATCATAAACCCTCTCAAGACTTGATTATTCACTCTGACAGGGGCAGCCAATACTGTAGTCATGAATATCGAAAGATACTTGAAAAATATGGATTTCAGGGATCAATGAGTAAACGCGGTGATTGCTTCGATAATGCTCCTATTGAGAGCTTCTGGAGAATATTAAAAAATGAATTGGTTCATCATCGCAATTATAAAACAAGGGAAGAAGCTAAAGCAGATATTACAAAATACATAGAGCTATTTTATAATCAGCAGAGAATTCAGAAAGGATTGGACTTTAAGACACCAAATCAAATGGCAGAAGACTTTTACAGGATGGCTGCCTAGAATTTCCCAAGTAGAAGTGTCCTGTTATTTCAGCACACATCAAATAGCACCAAGTACAATTTTGGCTTGATCATCATTAAATGAATTTTGATGATGTTTAAATATTTTCCTGCAAATGCAGAACAGGCTAATAGAATAAATATGCCCCAGAATGTAATTACTGAACTTGATAAATATCCATTTAAAAGTTGCTGTATCCACGCCATATTCTAGCCTTTGATAGAATTTGAATTACGTATTTTAATAGAGCAACATTATGTTTTTTATGGCTAAAGTTCAAGCGTAAGAATGAATAAATTAAAAATGAACTTCATCAATATGACTATTTACGATATTAAGCCAAGCACGTGTAGCAGGATTCATCACTACAGTTGTATTCCACGCCATATTTAAAGTCCAATTCAAATTTGGATGAGTCAATAAAGAAACATTATATTTAGAGGAATCTAATCGGTCGCAATAAATTTGCGGTAATAGTGCAATACCTACATTAGACTCGACCATTTTGGCAATAAAGTCCCATTGGCTACTCTTACACACAACTTGTGGCTCAAAACCAACATAATGGCAGGCTTGTATAATGATATTATTTAAGGTGAAGGTATCATTATATAGTAAAAAAGCCTCATGTCTGAGTTCATTTAGTGAGATTTGTTGACGTTTATGCCATTGCGAGTGTTTTGGAGAAAGCACACATAATGGTGAGTCCATGACTTGAATTCCGCTGAGTTGCGGTTTTAAATGACCTAAGATAATACCAACATCAATTCGCTTTTCTAAAATAGCAGCTTCAATACCAGAAGCTCCAACCTCTAAGAAACTAAGTTCAACATCAGGGTATTTTTTATGAAATTTTGCAATTAATGTACTGAGTAAAACAGATGCTAAAGGGGGAAGCCCTAAAATTAATTTACCTTGTTTTAACGTTTTAACTTGTAGAATAGTCTCAGCCATGCGCTGTTGTTCACTGAGAATAACAAGAGCATGTTGATATATTTTTTCACCTATAAAAGTAAGTGTAGCATCACGTTTACGGCCAGCAAAACCTTTGTGAAAAAGAGCGACTTCGATTTCTTCTTCTAATTGTCGAATGATTTTACTCAGTGTAGGTTGCGTTACACAAAGTTCTTCAGCAGCTAAACTAAAGCTTTTTTTCTGCACAATTTTCACAAAAGCATTAAGTGCTTTAATATCCATTTAGATTATTCCAAATTGGCATAATTATTATTTTATTATTCATAATTTATAGATGAGTTCAATCTTAAAATAGCATTAATCCAATTAAATTAGTCAGCTATGTCTATTCAGATTAAATCGAATAAATTTTTCAATACAGTAAAAGTATTTGCTCAGATTGGTTTACTTATGCTGATTTGGTGGGTCAGTGCATTTATTCAACACACTTTTTCTTTGCCAGTTTCGGCAGGTGTGATTGGTTTATTGATTTTATTATTCGCTTTAATGACAGGGCTTTTTAAACTGAAATGGATTAAACAAGGTTCCGATTTAATTTTGGCTGAATTGGTTTTATTTTTTGTACCTTGTGTGATTGGTATTGTGAAATATCAAGAGTTATTACTTGCTCAAGGTTTACAGTTGGTTGCTTCAGTTGTGATAGGAACATTTTGTGTCATGATTGTGACCGCATATATGGTTCATTTAGGATTTAAGTTTGAATCGTATTTAAAAAATAAAAATAAGTTCAAGCAAAATGTTGGAGATATAAAATGAATAATATCGCCATTATCTGCTTTGTGTTGACTTTAATTGCCTATGTGCTGGTTAAAAAACTTTATAAAAAATATCCATATATGCTGCTATCTCCAGCGCTATTTGTACCTTTTTTAATGATTGTTTTTATGATGAGTTTTCAAGTGTCATATGAAACATATATGGAAAAAAGTCAGTGGATTATGTGGATGTTGGGACCTGCAACAGTTGCATTTGCGATTCCTATTTATGAGTATCGACAGGTTATTCGTAGCCATCTTATTTCAATGAGTTTGGGTATTATTTTAGGAATGGTAAGTGGTGTGGTGAGTGCTTTTTATTTAGCGCAATTTTTTAGTTTTAATCAAGAAACAACATATAGTTTAATGGCACGTTCAATTTCTACCCCATTTGCTATGGAGTTAACGCAAAATATTGGTGGTTCTGTAGAACTGGTAATTTTATTTACCATGATTACGGGTATTGCAGGTGTTGCAATTGGTGATGTCGTTTTGGCAGGTTTGAAACTTCATTCTAAATTTGCACAGGGCGCTGCATTAGGAAACTCTGCACATGGATTTGGTACAAGTAAAGCTTTTATACGACACAAAGAAGAGGGTGTTGTTGCTTGTTTAAGTATGGTTTTAGCAGGTGTATTTATGGTGTTATTTGGGCCACAAATTATTCATTTGGTTATTTGGTTTTTATAGTCAGTATGTAGTGCATAAAAAAACCGCTTCGATAGCGGTTTTAAAATAAGCAAAATTAATTTATTTAATGAAGCCTTTTTGAATAAGCTTGTTAAATATTTGATGATAAATGCTCAAAATAAAATGCATAATTTTATCCTGATATTTATTCCAAAGTCCTAATCCAAAATAATTGACGATGAATGCTAACAAGAAGCCACCTAAAATATCCATTGGAAAATGGACACCAACAAATATACGAGACCAACCCACAAGCCACGCAACAAAAATTAAAGCGATACCTAATTTTTTAAAAGGTGAAAATAAATAGGAAAAGGCAATACTGCTAAAAATAAACATATGATTACTTGGAAAAGCACCATTAGCAGTATGTTCAATTAAAGGGAAACCTAAGTTAAGTACAAAGGGGCGTGGTAAATCAAAAATATAAGAAATGAGTTGACTAATACAGCCACCAATTAGGGTAAAAAGAAATGCCTTCATTAAATAGCGTTTAACAACCTCATTTCCCCACAACCAAAATATAATAAATATAATCGTTGTAATATAGAGCAGGTCTTTTGCAATAAATATACCAAATTGATTTAAGGTATTTGAAAGTTGATTGCCTGAGTTAATATATAAAAAAAGATTTTGGTTAAGATCTGACAAGGTCATAAGAAAATTCAAAAATAATAATGGTCATATAATGTTTATAATTATACGAAGTTAAAATAGGAAAAAGACAACAGATTTGTTGTCTTTTTAATGCTTTTAAAGTTTGATATTTAACGTATAAATCAAAAATGATGCTGTACTTTAAAAGAACTATTTAAATTGAATAGTTCCATTAGCATTGACCACAATTTTAGTTTCACCACTTGCCACATTTTGTTCTGGAATGCTATCCGTAGCAAACTTAGCACTTGCAGCACGCATAACAATTGGTGCTTGATATTGTGTATTGGTATTTAAATTAATATTCACAAGATGATAGCCATTTTTATTCCAAGCTTCTGCAAGTGATTGAGCACGTTGTTGGAAGTTTTTAGATGCTTCAACAAGTAATTCATTTTCTACTTTTTTACGCTGATTTTCTGATACAGAAAAATTAATTGATTGCGTTTGAAAGTTTTTTTGTAACTCGCTAATTAATTGACTAGTGGCTTGAAAGTCTGTGCTTTTAATTTGAATTTCAGCACGACTACGCCATTCTTTTAACTTTTTATTGTCATTGTCGTAAACTGGGTAAGAGCTTTGTGAGCCTGTATTTGTTTTAACCGAAGGATATTTTTGAGCTGTGGTTAGTGCTTTATTCATTAATGAATTAATTTGACTAGCCAATTGAGCAGGTTGCTTATTAGATTGCTCAATATATAACACAGCATACATTTCATCATTTGAAACATCACGTGATGATTCTGATTGAATATTAGCAATATTATAATTAATAGTATCTGAAGCATGGGTGAATATAGTAGTACCCATAAATATACTAAATATAATAGGCAGTTTTGTAATATTATACATAATGAAGTCCCCGAGATGATTTTTGTATACTAGGAATAGCATATTTTTTATTTGTGGTGCTTTTAGGTAGAAATTGTGGCATGAATGTAAAAAACACGCAAAACAATAAATAACGAATTAATATGTAAAAAATATTATAAATTAGTGATTTGTGCTGATTTTTTTATGAAAAAAAGATATGGAAAATATTGATGAAAAAAAATTAAAAAATAGTGTTTTCTTATGCTTGTCACATAGTAAGATGATAATTCAATCTAATGATGGGCTTGATGTATATTTTCGATAAAATTTAAATACTTTTAGTGATTAAAGGTGTTTATTTTCTATAAAAATTAGGTATCATCGCGCTCCTAGTTATTTAATACATCAAAATCTAACTAGATTCTATAAAGCACCGAGTCAAAGGACCGCAAGTCACCCGACTTATTTCTATCAACCCATATCAGAGATGGTAATTCGATATGAGCGTTACTTCTGTAAACCCTGCCACCAATTCCACAAACGAATACTACTTGACTCGCCAAAGTCAGATGGAATCGAATGTTCGTAGTTATCCACGTAAATTACCGTTAGCGATAGCGAAAGCACAAGGTTGCTGGGTTACCGATGTTGAAGGTACAACGTACCTCGATTGTTTAGCTGGGGCAGGAACATTGGCTTTGGGCCATAACCATCCTGCGGTAATTCAAAGTATTCAAGACACTATTGCAAGTGGTCTACCTTTACATACTTTGGATTTAACAACTCCTTTAAAAGATGCATTTACTGAAGCACTTCTTTCTTACCTGCCAGGTGGAAAAGAAGAATATTGCTTACAGTTCTGTGGTCCTTCTGGTGCTGATGCAACAGAAGCGGCTATTAAACTTGCAAAGACGTATACAGGTCGTAGCTCTGTGATTAGTTTCTCAGGTGGCTATCACGGTATGACTCACGGCTCTTTAGCTATGACAGGTAACTTGTCTGCTAAAAATGCCGTAAATGGTTTAATGCCAGGCGTTCAATTTATGCCTTATCCGCATGAATACCGTTGCCCACTTGGTTTAGGTGGTGAAGCGGGTGTTGACGCATTAACGTATTTCTTTGAAAACTTTATTGAAGACGTTGAAAGTGGTGTAACTAAGCCTGCTGCTGTGATTCTTGAAGCAATTCAAGGTGAAGGTGGTGTAGTTACAGCACCAACCAAATGGTTGAAAAAAATTCGTGAAGTAACTGAAAAACACAATATCGTGTTAATTCTTGATGAAGTTCAAGCAGGCTTTGCGCGTTCAGGTAAAATGTTTGCATTTGAACATGCAGGTATTGAACCAGATGTTGTTGTAATGTCTAAAGCTGTAGGTGGTAGCTTACCACTTGCTGTATTAGGTATTAAACGTAAGTTTGATGCTTGGCAACCAGCAGGTCACACGGGTACTTTCCGTGGTAACCAATTGGCAATGGGTACAGGTCTTGCAACTTTGAATACAATCAAAGAGCAAAACTTAGCTCAAAATGCACAAGATCGTGGTGATTTCTTACAAGCTGAAATTAAAAAATTAGCTGCTGAATTCCCATGTATTGGTAACGTGCGTGGCCGTGGTTTAATGATTGGTGTTGAAATCGTTGATGAGCGTCAAAAAGCTGATCATATGGGTTCTTTGCCAGGTGATTCTCAACTTGCAGCAGCAATTCAAGCAGCTTGTTTCGACAATAAATTATTGCTCGAAAAAGGTGGTCGTAACGGTACAGTAATTCGTTTACTTTGCCCGTTGATCATCAGTCAAGATGAATGTGTAGAAGTAATTGCTCGCTTTAAGAAAGCAGTTGCTGAAGCTCTTGTTGCAGTTCGAGGCGCGTAATAATGGTTGATTTTGCAGAACATCGTAAAGCGTTATTCTGCAATGATGCACAATCCATTGCTGACTATCAGTCAGCAATGGGCGAAGCGGTTAAAGCCGTTTCTGCATGGTTGCAAAATGACAAAATGTACACCGGCGGCAGCATTAAAGATCTTCGCAGTGCAATTGCTTTCAATCCATCTAAAGATGGTATTGGTGTGCAAAAATCATTAGACCGTATGGTTGAGCTTTTCTTAAATAAAAGCTTAAAAGTACATCATCCACATTCTCTAGCGCATTTGCATTGCCCAACAATGGTGACAAGTCAAATCGCAGAAGTATTAATCAATGCAACAAACCAATCTATGGATTCATGGGATCAAAGCCCAGCGGGTTCATTGATGGAAGTTCAGTTAATTGATTGGTTACGTCAAAAAGTAGGTTATGGTGCAGGTCAAGCAGGTGTATTTACCTCTGGCGGTACACAGTCTAATTTGATGGGTGTACTTCTTGCGCGTGATGCTTGTATCGCGAAAAACTGGAAAGACGAAAACGGCAATCCGTGGTCTGTTCAGCGTGATGGCGTGCCTAACGAAGCAATGCGTAATGTTAAAGTTATCTGTTCTGAAAATGCACACTTCTCTGTGCAAAAGAACATGGCAATGATGGGCATGGGCTTCCAGTCTGTTGTGACTGTTCCTGTGAACGACAATGCTCAGATGGATGTTGATGCACTTGAAAAAACCATGGCTCACCTTCAAGCTGAAGGTAAGATTGTGGCATGTGTTGTTGCAACTGCAGGTACAACTGATGCTGGTGCGATTGATCCATTAAAAGAAATTCGTGAAATCACCAATAAATATGGCACGTGGATGCATATTGACGCAGCTTGGGGTGGTGCACTGATTCTTTCTAATGATTATCGTTCTATGTTGGACGGTATTGAGCTTTCTGATTCAGTAACGCTTGATTTCCATAAGCATTATTTCCAAACGATTTCATGTGGTGCGTTCTTACTTAAAGATGAAGCGAATTATCGTTTCATGCATTATGAAGCTGAGTATTTAAACTCTGCTTATGATGAAGAACATGGCGTACCAAACCTAGTATCTAAATCACTACAAACAACTCGTCGTTTTGATGCGTTGAAATTGTGGATGACAGTAGAAGCACTAGGTGAAGAGCTTTACGGTTCTATGATTGATCATGGTGTTGGTTTAACACGTGATGTTGCAGCTTATATTGATGCAACTGACGGTTTAGAAATGTTGGTTGATCCACAATTTGCTTCTGTATTGTTCCGTGTAATTCCTGAAGGTTATCCAACAGAATTACTTGATACATTAAACCAAAATGTAGCAGATGAATTGTTTGCACGTGGTGAAGCGAATATTGGTGTGACTAAAGTTGGTCAAGTTCAATCATTGAAAATGACAACTTTAAGCCCTGTTGCAACTTTAGATAACGTGAAGAACTTACTTGCACTTGTGCTTGCAGAAGCTGATCGTATTAAAGATTCGATTGCAAATGGTACATATACACCACCAATTGATTAATTAATTGTTTGTGTAAAGGAAGGAGCTCTAATGAGCTCCTTTTTATATACCTTTAATATAAGAGAACCGAGGTTTTTCTTTTTAGATTGGTTTTGATATGTAACAAAGCATTAGATAAGCGCCAAAAAATATTTTCATAAATATAAGACGTATCACTTTTTTATTATTAAAGTGAGGTGAATTACAAAAAAAGTTATAGTGAGGCTGAGTATAATAAATAATTCCAAGATAGATAACTAATTGAATTTTATGAGCATTATTTATTTTAAAGTAACTCTATCGAATATCATAAAACCGTCATTAGTCTGTAACTTCCTTGTCATATTCTGAACTCAAAATGAAAGCATCTAAAAAGTACAGCACAACAGGTTAGTGGCGTACTTTTGAGTTTAAGCTTCATAAAAGAGAGAAGAAAATGCGCCTAAAAACGATTGCGTTGATGTTTACAGCTTCTGGAGTGCTTGTAAGTACAGCCGCAAATGCAGCACGTGATACTATTCAAATTGCTGGCTCATCAACAGTTTTACCTTATGCAAGTATTGTTGCTGAAGAGTTTGGTAATACATTTCCTCAGTTTAAATCACCTGTTGTTGGTTCTGGTGGTTCATCTGGTGGCTTAAAACAGTTTTGTAATGGTGTTGGTGATAACACAATAGATATCGCCAATTCATCTCGTAAAATTAAAGATACAGAATTAGCTGCTTGTAAAAAGGCTGGTGTAAATCAAGTTTTAGAAGTAAAAATTGGCTATGACGGCATTGTATTTGCCTCAAATGCAAAAAAATCTGCTTATAAATTACGCCCACAACATGTTTATGCAGCATTAGCAGCAGAATTACCATCAAATGGCAAAATGGTTCCGAACCCATATACACATTGGAATCAGATTGATAAAGCATTACCAAATGAACCAATTACCTTAGTCATTCCAGCATCAAACCATGGAACACGTGAAGTTTTCCAAGAAAAAATGGTTGATGCAGGATGTGAAACTTATGCTGCGATTAAAGCATTAGATAAAGATGCTCAAAAGAAAGCATGCTCAACATTTCGTAAAGATGGACGTGTTATTGAAATCTCAGGTGATTACACTGAAACTTTGGCACGTTTAAAAACATCACCAAGTGCTGTGGGTGTATTTGGTTTAGGTTTCTATAATCAAAATAAAGATAAATTACGTGTCGCAACAGTAAATAATGTTGCACCTTCAGAACAGACTATTTTAAATGGGTCATATCCTGTATCACGTCCATTGTACTTTTATGTCAAAGGTGAGCACTTAAAATCAATTAAAGGTTTACCACAATTTACTGAATACTTTTTAAGTAAAAAAGTTTCAGGTAAAGGTTCGAAATTAGATAAAGCAGGTTTAATTTCTTTATCAGATAAAGAACGTGCACAAATTTTAGCAAACTTTAAAGCTGGCAAAGCAGTAAAGTAAAAAGATGAACTCGCCAATGATGAATTGATTTGATCATTGGTGAGTTTTCAATATGAGTTTTTTTAAACAATATCATTGTTGAAAAACAGTGGAGAATGCATGAATCTGCTACTCATAGGTGTTCTACTGGCATTGATTGCCATTGCCTATCAAATTGGTTTAGCAACAAGCCGTAAATTAGCAGGCAAGGGAAATAATTCTGCAATGTTGCATTCACGCCCAGGTTATTATGGTGCGTTGGTTGCCTTGTGGTGTGGTCTTCCTGCTATTTTGATTTTATTGGTTTGGAATATTGTTGAACCAATGATTTTACAACAGGTCATACTTAATCATGTGCCTGAAGCTATTATGGCAAGCTTAGATCAAGCAGATAAAGAAGTTTTAATTGATCGAGTTGAAGCTATTGCTTCAGGTTTTGGTGTGACTGATACACCTGCTGTTTATGAAATATCTGCGGCAAATCAACTTTCTCAATTGGCAATGATTACCTCATTTGCCAAATTTGCTATTGTGATTTGCGCTTCATTATTAGGTTTAGTTTGGGCAAAGAAAAAAGTAGAAAAACAATATCGTGCCCGTAATCAAGTTGAAAAAATAATTAATGTGGCTTTAGCACTATGTTCAGGAGTGGCAATTTTGACCACGATTGGCATTGTGATGTCTATGTTTAGTGAAGCCTTAAGATTTTTTAGTTTTGTTAGCCCTTTAGATTTCTTCTTTGGTACAGAGTGGAATCCTGGTTTTAGTACCTCAGGAAATGCAGAAGGGAGTTATGGGTTACTTCCGTTACTTTGGGGAACACTCATGGTCAGTGGAATAGCACTTTTAGTGGCTGTTCCAGTTGGACTTATGATTGCCATTTATTTAGCAGAATACGCATCACCTAAATTTCGTTCTTGGGCAAAACCTGCTATTGAAGTATTAGCGGGTATTCCAACAATTGTATATGGCGTATTTGCTTTAATGATTATTGGCCCATTTCTAAAAATGTTGGGTGCTCTTGTTGGAATTGATATTAATGCGACAAGTGCTTTAACTGCGGGTTTAGTCATGGGAATTATGATTATTCCATTTGTATCTTCATTATCTGATGACATTATTACCCAAGTTCCTCGTGCATTAAGAGATGGCTCTTTGGGCTTGGGTGCAACAAAATCTGAAACAATTCGACAAGTCGTATTACCAGCGGCTTTACCAGGAATTATTGGTGCATTTTTATTGGCAGCATCACGTGCAATTGGTGAAACCATGATTGTGGTGTTAGCGGCAGGAAATAGCCCATTACTTCATGTAAATCCATTAGAAGCGGTTTCAACAGTAACGATTACGATTGTGAATCAATTAACTGGAGATACAGATTTTGCAAGCCCGCAAGCATTGGTGGCATTTGCTTTAGGATTGACCTTATTTGTAATTACCTTGGGTCTAAACATTGTGGCACTTTATATTGTGCGTAAATACCGTGAGCAATATGACTAATGAGTACGAGTAATACAAATTCATTGGATCAGATTGATCCAGAGATTGCAGCTAGATTAAGAGATGAGCGTAAGCGAAAAATTGAAAGCTCATTAGCAAAGCGCCATAGAAAAGAAAAAACATTTAAATGGTTTGGTTTTTCTGCGGTAATTGCAGGGCTACTTTTTGTAGTATTACTTTTCGGTAGTATTTTAGCGAAAGGTTTACCCGCATTTTGGCAATATAGTGTCACGGTGCCAGTTTATTTTGATCCAAATGTTATTCAAATCAGTGGAAAACCACAGCAAAAAGAAGGTGAATCACCTGTACATTTTGAAGAGCGAATGATTGCTTGGCAAACTGAGCTTGGAATGGTGGATTGGGATTTATTATTAAGTCAGGCTATTGTTAAACAAGACCCGAAAATTGCCAATCAACAAGATGAATTATCGTCACTTTATACCAGTTCAGAAACTTATAAATTGCGTGACATGGTAATGGCAGATCCATCTCTGATTGGTCAAGTCAAAGAAGTGACAGCATTGGTTGATGCAAATGTTGATGTTTGGTTGTCGGGAAATATTGATCGTACATTAGCAGATGAGCAACAACAATTAAGCCCTGAAATTCGTCAATTAGCAGATGAATTAAAGGCACAAGGTATTATTGAAAAAACATTTAATACTAATTTATTTGTGAATCCAGATTCACGTAGTTCACCAGCAACATCAGGTTTAGCAGGTGCATTTATGGGGTCTTTATTTATGATGCTAATTGTCATCATAATTTCGATTCCAATTGGTGTTGCATCGGCAATTTATTTAGAAGAGTTTGCACCTAAAAATATTCTGACCGATATTATTGAAGTGAACATCAATAATCTTGCAGCAGTTCCCTCAATTGTATTTGGTTTATTAGGGGCAGCTATTTTTATCGGTTGGATGCATATGCCTCTATCTGCTCCATTGGTTGGTGGTTTAGTTTTGAGTTTAATGACATTACCTACAGTGATTATTACCACTCGAGCATCGTTAAAAGCAGTTCCACCATCAATTCGTCAAGCTGCATTGGGCTTAGGTGCATCACGTTTACAAACAGTTTTTCATCATGTTTTACCTTTGGCTTTGCCCGGTATTCTTACTGGTGCAATTATTGGTGTTGCACAGGCTTTGGGTGAAACAGCTCCTTTATTATTGATTGGTATGAGTGCATTTGTTGCAAATGTACCTGCTACACCACTTGATCAGTCTACGGCATTACCTGTGCAAATTTTCTTATGGCAGGGAAATGAATTACGTAACTTCTTTGAAGGTCGTACCGCAGCTGCAATTATTGTCTTACTGGCATTAATGATTAGTTTAAATAGTTTTGCAATTTGGTTGCGTAAAAAATTTGAAGTTCGTTGGTAGGGCATAAGAAATGAATATGGTAACTGCAACAGAAACAAATTCCTTAAAACAGGATAAATCAGTGAATTCAGAAAAAATACAGTCAAGCTCTGCTGAATCTGAGAAAATGGCATCAACATCATTTATTTCTCAATTTGATACACAGCCAGCAATGAAAAAAGATATACCTACTTCAAATATCAAATTAAGTACTTCAGATGTGCATGTTTATTATGGGGAGTCTGAAGCGATTAAAGGCATAGATTTAAATATCTATGAAAATGAAGTGATTGCTTTTATTGGTCCATCAGGCTGTGGTAAATCAACATTTTTAAGAACATTGAATCGCATGAATGATACGATCGATTCATGTCGTGTGACTGGGAAAGTTTTGTTAGATCAACAAGATATATATGATCCTAATTTAGATGTAGTCTTGTTACGTGCTCAAGTAGGCATGGTTTTCCAAAAGCCAAATCCTTTTCCTAAGTCTATTTTTGATAATGTAGCTTATGGTCCAAAATTACATGGATTGGCACGTGATAAATATGATTTAGAAGAAATTGTTGAAAATAGTCTTCGTAAAGCGGGGCTATGGGATGAAGTAAAATATCGTTTAAATCAGCCAGGAACAGGACTTTCAGGTGGGCAGCAACAACGACTATGTATTGCACGTACAATTGCAGTGAGCCCTGAAGTAATTTTAATGGATGAGCCGTGCTCGGCATTAGATCCTATTGCAACAGCTAAAGTTGAAGAGCTAATTTCTGAACTTTCTACGCAATATACAATCGCAATTGTAACTCACTCAATGCAACAAGCAGCACGTGTTTCTGATCGAACTGCATATTTTCATTTAGGGGATTTAATTGAAGTAAATGCAACAGAAAAAGTATTTACTCAGCCAGATCATCAGCTTACGGAAGCCTATATTACGGGGCGCTTTGGTTAATTTTATTTAAATGTAAAAAAGAGTCATTTGACTCTTTTTTTATGTAGTTAATATTTGTTGTTTTGTGAATATTATTGTATTTATCTCATAAATATATAAAAATTTAAGAAATACATATTTGTAAAAAATGGTTAGTTTTATCTCATTATATTTATATAATGATAATTGGATTATAAAAATTAGATCCATAAATCCGTTTTTATTTTATTTTGGATGATTATTTTGGATTGGCTCTATATTTGGAGTGTTTGGCCGCAATTTTATGCTGCGACTATAACAACCCTACAAATTTCTCTTATCAGTATTTTTCTATCCACTTTATTGGGGCTGATTTTTAGTATTATTTTGACTTATAAGGTTTTTATTTTAGATAAATTGGTTGGTTGTTATATTGAGTTATCAAGAAATACCCCGTTATTGATACAACTTTTATTTTTGTATTATGGATTACCTAAAATTGGTATTACTTTAGATGGTTTTACTTGTGGGGTTATTGGTCTTACATTTTTAGGCGCAAGCTATATGGCAGAAGTATTTAGAGCTGGTTTGCAATCGGTTTCTAAAGGGCAAATAGATTCTGCAAAAAGTATTGGCTTAAATTCATTACAAATTTTCCGTTACGTTACTTTTCCTCAAGCAATGGCAATTTCAATTCCTGCAATTGGGGCAAATTGTCTATTCTTAATTAAAGAAAGTTCAGTATTGAGTGCAATTGCGATTGCAGAGCTTTTGTTTGTGACAAAAGATTTGATTGGTTTGGATTATAAAACAACAGAAGCACTCTTTTTATTAATTTGTGCATATCTGATTATTCTTCTTCCTGTATCCGCTTTAACGAGCTATTTAGAATATAAAAGTCGGAAGGTGAGTCATGGAATTTGAATTTTTATTTCAGCCTAGTCACCTTGAACGATTAATGCTCGGGCTTTGGGTTACGATTAAAATCGCCTTATTTTCGGTAGTACTTTCCGCAATTTTAGGTACGATTTTTGGTGTCATCATGACATCTAAAAATACAGTAATTAAAGTCCTATCTCGTCTTTATTTAGAGATTATTCGCGTTACACCTATTTTGGTTTTACTGTTTGTTTTCTATTTTGGGTTTGCTACATGGTTTAACTGGCAGTTCTCTGCCTTTTGGGTATGTATCTTTGTTTTTGTACTCTGGGGTACAGCTGAAATGGGGGACTTGGTTCGTGCAGGCATTAGTTCTATAGATAAACATCAGCGCGATACAGCACTTGCTTTGGGTCTAAATCAAACTCAAGTTCTTACTTTTGTTGTTTTTCCACAAAGCTTAAAACGAATTACACCCGGTGCAATTAACTTATTTACCCGAATGGTAAAAACAAGTTCATTGGCTGTATTGATTGGTGTTGTCGAGGTTTTAAAAGTTGGACAACAAATCATAGAAAATTCGTTGCTTATTGAACCGAATGCATCTTTATGGATTTATGGATTGATCTTTATTTTATATTTCATTATTTGTTATCCATTGTCTTTGATATCACGCTATTTAGAAAAAGTTTGGGAATAAATCATGTCTTTACTTGAGATTAAAAATTTAAAAAAGTCATTTGGTGATACCCAAATTTTAAAAAATATTAATTTGGATGTGACTGAAGGTGAAGTTGTTGTAATTTTAGGACCTTCAGGTTGTGGCAAAAGTACATTATTACGTTGTATTAATGGGCTAGAACCGATTCAGTCTGGTGAGATCAAACTCAACGGTTTAGGCATTTTAGGTCAAGACACGCAATGGACTGAGGTTCGTCAAGAAATTGGTATGGTATTCCAAAATTATGAATTATTTGGACATATGAATATTATTGATAATATTTTATTAGGACCACTTAAGGCACAAAAAAGAACTCGAGCAGAAGCTGAAAAAGTTGCTGATGAGTTACTGAAACGAGTAGGTTTGTTTGATAGAAAGCTAGATTATCCACGTAATTTATCGGGTGGGCAAAAACAACGAATAGCTATTGTTCGTTCACTTGTTATGCAACCTAAAGTAATGTTGATGGATGAAATTACCGCAGCTTTAGATCCTGAAATGGTGAGAGAAGTATTGGATGTTGTACTTAGCTTAGCAAATGAAGGGATGACGATGTTAATTGTAACTCATGAAATGGGATTTGCTCAGAAAGTTGCTGATCGAATTATTTTTATGGATCAGGGCAATATTATTGAGGAAGCTGCGCCAGATCAATTTTTTAATCAACCGAAAACTGAACGTGCAAAAGCATTTTTAAATATTTTAAGTTATTAATTTAAAGTTAATTAAGGAAAATAAAATGGAATTAAAAAAATCTCTCCTATTGGCAGTTGGTATTGGTATTTCTGCGTTAGGTTTAACAGCTTGTAATAAAAACTCAGATGCTCAACAACAAACATCTTCAATTGAACAAATTAAAAAGAATGATGTACTTCGTGTAGCAGTATTTGCAGATAATCCTCCTTTTGGTTATGTCAACAGTAAAGGTGAGCATCAAGGATTTGATGTTGAAATTGCTAAAAAAGTCGCAAAAGATTTATTGGGTGATGAAAAGAAAATTGAATACGTGGTGACTGAGGCTGCAAACCGTGTGGAGTTCCTTAAGTCAGGTAAGGTTGATGTTGTTTTAGCAAGTTTTTCTGTAACACCAGAACGTAAAACCGTTGTCGACTTTGCAGAACCTTATTTAAAAGCATCTTTAGGTATTGTGTCTCCTAAAAGTAAACCAATTAACTCAGTTACAGATTTAGAAAATAAAACGTTAATTGTGAATAGAGGTTCTAGTTCAGATAGTTTCTTTACGAAAAATTATCCAAAAGTAAAATTACTTAAATTTGAACAAAATACAGATGCATTTAATGCATTAAAAGATGGTCGTGGTGATGCAATTTCACAAGATTCGACTTATGCTTTAGCCTGGGCTGCTGAGAATCCAAACTATACCGTTGGTATTCCTCAAATTGGTAATGAAGACTTTATCGCACCTGCGGTAAAAAAAGGAAATGTTGAATTGCTTAATTGGTTGAATACAGAAATGAAGCAATTGAGAGAAACAGGTGAAATCCAAAAAATTTATAATCAAACATTACGACCAATTTATGGTGATGCTGTAGATGCTCAAATATTTTTAGATGTGAATGGTAAATAAGCACTAAAATATTTATATATCATAGGTTTCTTTTTTCAGTATTTTGATTTTTGGGTTTAATCTTTTTGTATATAAAGAGATGAATATCAAAAGTGCATACTGTGAAAAGAAGCCTATTGTTTTGAAGTGAATTTTGTAAATTATTCAGCAAATTATAAAAATACTATTGAAAAAAATACAGATTGACCTAATGATAGTGATATGCACAGAATAATCTGAGAATTCACATCTTATGCTATTTCATACTACTAAATTTCCTGCAGAAATTCGTATTCATCATTTAAATACTCGAATTAATGATCAACGAAAAAAAATAGCACAATCAACCGCAAGCAAATTTGAACTTTTACAATTGACACAACAATTATCAAAAGAATCACGTCTACGTAAAAAATTAAATCAAAAAATTTATGTACTCGATTTTAAGGGTGATACAGCAGCATCTGCTGTGGCACAATTAAGAGAAGAAATTACACTTATTTTGGCAACCGCAAAAGCAGGTAAAGATAAAGTCGTAGTACGTTTAGAAAGTCCTGGTGGCATGGTACATGGCTATGGTCTAGCGGCAGCTCAACTTGTGCGTTTACGTGAAGCGGGTTTTCATCTCACCATTTGTGTAGATAAAGTTGCTGCAAGTGGCGGTTATATGATGGCATGCATCGGTTCTGAAATTTTAGCTGCACCGTTTGCAATTGTTGGCTCTATTGGTGTAGTTGCTCAGGTTCCAAATTTTAATCGTTTATTAAAACAAAATAATATTGATTTTGAGTTATATACTGCAGGTCAATATAAACGTACCGTTACTATGTTTGGTGAAAATACCGAAGAAGGTAAGGAAAAGTTTGAAGAAGAACTTCAACAAACTCATCATTTGTTTAAAAGTTTTGTAGAAAAATATCGTCCACAATTAAATGTTGAAAAAGTAGCGACTGGTGAACACTGGTATGGACACGATGCACAAGAGTTAAACTTAGTAGATCGTATTCAAACATCTGATGAATATATTTTAGGTTTATTAGCACAGCATGATGTTTATGTGATTGAAACACGTAAAAAGCCAACTTTAGGTGAGAAACTAGGTATACAAGCCGCTCAAATTGCAGATCATATTATACCTGTTGTAATGAATAAGTTGGTGGAAACTGTATTGAAAACCAATTCAGATGTTGTGCAATTAAGAGATCCAAAACTATAACTTCTAAGTTAAAAAAGCACTCATTTGAGTGCTTTTTTCTTGTCTTGATAAAGCATAAAAGCTCCTGTAATCATAGAGCCGATTGTTGCTACTAGAATATCTTTATGTGCATCCCAAATATCACCTTGTTGACCATTATAATTTTCAGCTTCTTCAGGAGATAAACCTATTGCAATTAACCATTCAATCCATTCATAAATCAAACTTGTTGCCATAACAAATTGCACAACCAGCCAAAAGCGTTGAGTGGATGAAATTTGCGGAAACCAAACTTGAAATAAGCGATAAAAGAAAGGATAAAGAAATAAACCATAAGAAATATGGACTAAACGGTCATACATATTACGTGTCCAGCCCATACTTTGATCTAAGTTAAAACCAAATAAATGCATGGACCAATCACTATAAGGAACATAGGAATATAAATAATGTGCACCTAAAATATGGATTAAAAGAAATAAGATATACAAACAGAATGCATTAAAACTTAGTCCAACTTTTTTAAAACACATGATTAAAACCATAAGCATGAGTACGGTGCCAATTTGATGTAATCCATATGATGTATATTCAAGTGGGTTAATACTGGCAATTAATGCAACAAATAGGAGTACGCCAAAAACAATAAAATGTTTAGAAGTAAATTGAGATTCATTCATAAAAATTATTTTAAAATTTAGTCATTTTTAATTAAGTTAATATTGGATGTAATGTACTTGAATCATTTTAATAAAGCTAGAACAGCTATATTTTATACATCATTATAGATAAATTGAGTGCATAAAAAAACGAAGCCGAAGCTTCGTTTTTTGTGAAAAATTTGATTAGATTTTAGAAATTAAATCTTTAATTTGTTTTGCTTGAGTTGCTGCATTACCAGTATAAGTTGCTGGTGTCATTTCTGCTAAACGTGCACGATCTTCAGCAGGAACAGCTGCAAGTTCATCACCATTTACGAAGTTCACCATCATTTCACGTGTCATTGCTTGACCACGAGTAAGTGCTTTTAATTTTTCGTATGGTTTTTCAACGGCATAACGACGCATAACAGTTTGAATTGGTTCAGCTAAAACTTCTTGAGCGTGGTCTAAATCTTCAAGAATACGTTGAGCATTCAATTCAAGTTTACCAATACCTTTAGAACAAGCTTCAAATGCGATTAAGCTTTGTGCAAAACCAACACCCATGTTACGAAGCACAGTAGAGTCAGTTAAATCACGCTGCCAGCGAGATACAGGAAGTTTTTCACCAAGGTGTGCAAGTACTGCATTTGCAATACCTAAGTTACCTTCAGAGTTTTCAAAGTCAATTGGGTTAACTTTGTGAGGCATTGTTGAAGAACCAACTTCACCTTCTTTCAAGCGTTGTTTGAAGAAACCTAAAGAGATATAACCCCATACATCACGGTTAAAGTCGATTAAAATTGTATTAAAACGACGAAGTGCATCAAAAAGTTCCGCCATGTAGTCATGTGGTTCAATTTGAGTTGTATATGGGTTGAATTGTAAACCTAAAGATTCAACAAATGCTTGTGAGTGAGCAGGCCAATTAATTTCTGGATACGCAGAATAGTGTGCATTGTAGTTACCTACAGCACCATTAATTTTACCTAAAAGTTCTACTTGCTTGAATTGTTTGATTTGACGTGCAAGGCGGTAAGCCACGTTCGCCATTTCTTTACCTAAAGTTGTTGGGCTTGCAGTTTGACCATGTGTACGAGATAACATTGGTTGTTCTGCATGCTGTTCAGATAATGCAACAATTGAGTCAATGATTTGTTGCATAGCAGCAACTAAAACTTCACGACCATTTTTTAACATTAAAGCATGAGACAAGTTGTTAATATCTTCAGAAGTACAAGCAAAGTGAATAAATTCACCTGCATTTTTAAGCTCATCAATATGTGCAATTTGTTCTTTAAGGAAGTATTCAACAGCCTTAACGTCATGGTTTGTTGTACGTTCAATTTCTTTAATGCGGTTGGCATTTTCTTCAGAGAAATTCGCAACAATTGCATCTAAAGCAGCATTTGTTTCACTTGAAAAAGCAGGCACTTCTGTAATTTCTGGACGGTTTGCAAGCGCTTGTAACCAACGCACTTCAACTGTCACACGAGCATGGATTAAACCAAACTCAGAGAGGAAAGGGCGTAAAGCATCACATTTGCTAGCGTAACGTCCATCTAATGGAGAAAGTGCGGTTAAAGCGTTCATATCGATTCCCTAAACTTTGGAATTAAACGTAAAACTGAGAAGCTCAATTGCATGGATTAAACCAATTGATACTGCAATCGAGCAAGATTTTGAATATCTTGAAGCAATTTGCGTTTGCTAAAAATAAGTCCCCACGAGCTACCACCTATCTGGCGCCACAAGTGAGCAAGCTGTAAACCTGTAAAAAGAGATGCACGGATTCGATTGGTATGCGATGGGTCTTTAAATGCCTCTGCATTTCCTCTTACTAAAATACGTGGATTTATTTGTCCTGCTGTTTCAATATAGGTTTGAGCTAAATTGGCAATAATGCTTGGGTGTAAATAATTATTATCAAAAAAAGAAAGTTGTCTAAGTATTTTTTGTTGCGATTGTTCAATGATTTCTACAAATTTAGGATTGCTATACACTTTTTTTTCTAATTGTAAAAGTGCCATAGCATACGACATTGGTAGTTTAGTATTACTAAATTTTGGAAGTTTTGATTTTGGTGTTGTACTAAACGGTTGAGTAATACAATTTTCTAATGTCTTTAAACCTAATGAAATATCAGTTAATTGATTAAAAAAATCTAAAGTTTGGCAGTTATTATTAATACTTGGTCGAATATTTAGGCTGGCTTTAATGAGTTGTTCGAAATAAAAGTTACCGTTATCACCAATACTCTGTCGCCCAGTCAATGCTGTCATATGAGTAAGCTGAGTGGCTTGAAATACTCCCGCCAAAGCCAAAGCTCGGTTTTGACGATCATTCAGAGCTTGAGATTGTTGAAACGGTAACTCTGTCATGCTGAATTTATCCCTAAATAAAGTCAGGTTTTGGGGCATTCGTATGATGAATTACTCCACCACCTAAACAAATTTCCCCAGTGTAAAATACGACACTTTGTCCTGGAGTGACTGCGCGTTGTGGTTCATCAAATTCTACACGAACGCCATTTGGTGCATCTGAGTCTTTAAATAATATGCATGCTTGGTCAGATTGGCGATAACGCGTTTTCGCTGTACAGCGGAAACCAGTTTCAGGAATTTCTTGTTCTCCTGCTACCCAGTCAATTGCTTCACTCCAAAGTATTGTACTTTGCATGAGTGGATGTTCATGACCTTGACCCACAACAAGACGATTACCTTCGATATCTTTATGAAGTACAAACCAAGCACCTTCTTCGGCACCTTTCATACCACCAATACCAATACCACCACGTTGACCGAGCGTATAGTACATTAAGCCGTGATGATCACCAATCTCTTTTCCATCTTCTAAAACAATTTTTCCAGGTTGTGCTGGTAAATATTGTTTTAAGAAATCATTAAAACGACGCTCACCAATAAAACAAATACCAGTTGAATCTTTCTTTTTTGCTGTAATTAAACCTAATTCTTCCGCAATTTTTCGTACTTGAGGTTTTTCAATTTCACCTACTGGGAAGAGTGTTTTATTAATTTCACGACCATGAACGGCATGTAAGAAGTAAGTTTGATCTTTGTTTTGATCTAGACCACGTAATAATGGTGCATATTGTTCACCTTTAGAATTGGTTAGTGTTTCGCCACGACGACAATAATGTCCAGTTGCAATAAAGTCGGCGCCTAAATGAATTGCATGATCTAGGAAAGCACGAAATTTAATTTCTTTATTACATAAAATATCTGGGTTTGGTGTACGACCAGCTTTATATTCTGCAAGAAAGTGTTCAAATACACGATCCCAATATTCCATTGCAAAGTTGGCAGTATGAAGTTTAATACCAATTTTGTCACAAACGGCTTGAGCATCAGCAAGATCATCCATTGCTGTACAATATTCCGTACCGTCATCTTCTTCCCAGTTTTTCATGAAAAGTCCTTCAACTTGATAACCTTGTTGAAGAAGTAATGCGGCAGAAACAGAAGAATCTAC
This sequence comes from Acinetobacter equi, assembly GCF_001307195.1. Lineage (NCBI taxonomy): Bacteria > Pseudomonadati > Pseudomonadota > Gammaproteobacteria > Moraxellales > Moraxellaceae > Acinetobacter > Acinetobacter equi. The sequence continues at coordinate 1,787,674 of NZ_CP012808.1, forward strand.
ACCACCAGACATACCGACGATGACACGTTGTTGCATAGGATTAGGCATCCAAATTTGAAAATAAAGGAGAGTTTTGGTGCTCAAATATGAGCGATAAAGGGAATTTTTGACCTTTTAAAGCATCTTCTATCGCTTTAATTACCAATGGGCTACGTGCTCGAGCAGAAATTTGAAGCTCATCTAGAGTCATCCAAACAGCACCAACAATACCTGTATCAAGTTTTGCTTCAGGATGATATTGGGTTTCTTTTGCAAGGAAGCAAAAGCGATAGTAGGTTCGATCTGGAAACATTGGTGGGGTATATGTATAAATACCGAGTAAATCCTGTATTTCAACTTCATAACCTGTTTCTTCCAATGTCTCACGAACTGCTGCTTCAATGAGTGTTTCATTGCATTCGACATGACCTGCTGGCTGATTAAATACAGTATGTGTTACGCCTTCTGTATATTCTTCAACAAACAGAAATTTACCATCTTTTTCAACGATGGTTGCAACAGTAACATGAGCAGTCCAAGCGGTCATAAAGCAGCACCAGAGGAAGGGAACTACTATTCTACAAAATTTAAGGCGTGGTGGCTATGGTAGAAAGTAATTTCTTTATTATTGCTGTTTTTATCTATATGAATTTGTATGCTTTCTTTAATTTTTATTAGGAGTGAATAAGTTGGTTTGTAAATTCTCTAAATTAACAAGATAAAGAGAATTTACAATAGGAAACTAAGTTTATTATTTAAATGGTGTCTAAATAATTATTCGCAACTTTTACATAATGTTTTGCTGAATAAGGTAGGAATTCTATTTCTTTCTTGGTGAGTGGGCGAATTTTTTGTACAGGGCTACCCACATAAAGATAGCCACTTTCAAGTGTTTTTCGAGGTGGTACTAATGAGCCTGCACCAATCATGACATCATCCTCTACAATCACATCATCTAAAATAATAGTACCAATACCAACAAGAACACGATTTCCAATTTGACAGCCATGAAGTTTGACATGGTGACCAATCGTAACATCTTCCCCAATAATTAATGGTGAGCCTTCAGGTTTGTCAGCTTTTTTATGGCTGACATGTAACATTGCATGGTCTTGTACATTACTGTTTTTGCCAATATGGATATGATTTACATCTCCACGAATGACAGCGAAAGGCCATACAGAAACATTTTCAGCAAGTGATACTTCACCAATTACGACTGACATTTCATCAATATAACAAGTCACGTCAATTTTTGGATGCTGACCTAAATAAGGGCGAATATTTTTTTTCATTTGGTTTTTTAACGTATTGAGTGAGAGACAGTATAAATAAAAAAGCATTCATATCGAAATATGAATGCTTTAAAAGGATTAAAATCCTATTTTATGAAAAAAGATTCATAAAGAATTGTTTAATATGATCAATCATACGAGAGAAGAAACCAGCTTCTTCGACAGCTTCTAATGCAACAAGTGGTTTTTCTGCAATTACTTTACCATCAAGTGTTGCAACAAATTTACCAACAACCTGTCCTTTTTGAAGAGGTGCAGTTAATTTTGGTTGTACGACAAGCTGAGTTTTAATCTCATTTGCTTTGCCTTTAGGCATAGTGACATTAAAGTTTTCCGCTAAACCAATTTTTACGCTATTTTCTTGCCCAAAAAGTACTTTTGATGTTGCAAGTACTTGGTTTGCGCGCTGAACATTTTTAGTTTCAAAATTAGCAAAACCCCATGCTAATAATTCACGTGTTTGAGATGCGCGTTCATTCATATTCGGCGCACCAAATATGACTGAAATAAGGCGCATTGGACCACGCTTTGCAGAAGTTGTTAAGCAATATCCAGCTTCATTAGTATGACCTGTTTTTAAACCATCAACACTTGGGTCTGTATACAGAAGTGCATTTCGGTTTCCTTGTTTAATACCATTAAAGGTAAAGTCTTTTTCAGAATAGATTGGATAGTATTTTGAACTATCATGGATAATATGTTCAGCAAGAATAGCCATATCTTTTGCTGTTGAGTAATGACCTTCAGCAGGCATACCTGTTGCATTCATGAACTGAGTATTTGCCATGCCAATACGTTTAGCTTCTTCATTCATCATATGAACGAAAGTGCCTTCATTGCCAGCAATATGTTCAGCCATTGCTTTTGAAGCATCATTCCCAGATTGAACAATAATACCGCGAAGCATTTCAAGTACAGTTGCAGTACCATTTAATGGAACATACATACATGATTCAGCACTTGAGCCACGACACCAAGCTGACTCGTTCATACGAACTTTTTCACCTTCGGTTAGTTCGCCATTGAGAAGCTTTTGTTCAATAATATAACTAGTCATCATTTTCGTCATTGAAGCTGGTGCTAGTTTTTCATTTTCATTTTTAGCAGCAAGAATTTGCCCTGTTTCATAATCCATCAAAACATAAGCTTTATTATTGAGTTCAGGTGGAGTTGATAAAACAGTCGCTGCATAGCTAAAGCTTGGTACTAATAATAATGCAGCTAGGGCGCTTTTATGGGTCATTCTAGGTGGTTCCAATGGTTTTATAGGCACAACGAGTTTTGCATTTTAGGACAAACACTGATGGACTTCTATGGGAAAAATCAGCTAATTTGAAAAAAGTATTGTAACTAAATTCAATTACTTGGTATAAACCACCAATTCTTCACAAATTGCTTTATTTTTTTCTTCGCCTGCTTGTTGTGCATCAGATCTTGCTTCTTCTAAAATTAATTTAAAATCATCTGTTTGAGTAATTTTATTTAAAGCTTCCATTGGTTTTTGTTCATTTGGTAAATATTCTTTGGTGAGTTTTTCTAAACCAGAAGAAAATTTTTCTTTATCACTTACTATTGCTGGACACACTTCTGAAATAACATAAATAGCTGCAAGTTCTTGCTTGGTTACTTGTTGGTCTGGTGTAACTTCAATATTTCCATCATTTGCTTGAGTTACTTGAGCCATTGTTAGACCAATAAATAAAGAAGAGGCTAAACTTAAATTACGCATATTCATAATAACCTTAAGACCTTGCTTATATAATAATATGATTATCATACTACGAAGAGTGATGATATTTAATATTGTAAAGTGCTGCTATGTATGAAAGATGTAGATAATAAGGATTAAAAGTAAAGAAAAATTATATTAGATAAGTTTTATTTTTCTACGTGTTGAAGGTTTTTGAAATTTAGAGAAGAATAAGCCTTAATTTAAAATATATTGTCCTATATTTAGTATTGGTAGCCAAATTACTAATTGATCAAACTATTTAAATGGATGATGGAAAAGAAATAGTAAATATATATAATATCTTAAGTTATTTTAGTACTTCTGTACTAACAATTTATCTAAAAGAGCATGCAGTGAATATTTTAATTTCGAATGATGATGGTGTATTGGCACCTGGCATTCAAGCTTTAGTACAGGCATTAAAACCTCTGGGTAGAATTATTGTTGTTGCGCCAGATAGTGAACGTAGTGGATTCTCAAGTGCATTAACATTAGACCGCCCATTAAAACCAACAGAAATAGAAAAAGATATTTGGGCTGTAAATGGAACACCAGCTGATTGTGTATTTATTGCTACAAATGGATTATTTGATTTTGAATTCGATTTGGTTGTTAGCGGTATTAATAGCGGTGCTAATTTAGGAGATGACATTTTATATTCAGGCACTGTAGGAGCAGCATTTGAGGGCAGGTTAATGCATAAACCTGCCTTAGCTATCTCATTGGCTGGTGAACATGTCAAATCTTATAATAGTCCTGAACAATATAAGATTGCAGCACAATGGGTGCATGATTTTATTTTAAAAGGATTACCTAGTTTACCAGAGCAACATATTTTAAATATTAATATTCCCGATATAGTTCAATTAAAAGGGATACAAGTAACTTACCAAGGCTGTAAAAAGCTTAAGCAGCCTTTAACTCACTTTACTGATCCTAGAGGACGAAAAGTCTGTTGGATTGGTTTAAAAGGAGAAGAAGAGTCTATCAATGGGTCTAATACAAAACGTAAATCTGATTTTTTAGCAATTTCTGAGGGCTATGTTAGTATCACACCTATTCAGATGGATCGAACAAATCATACTGTCCTAAGTTCATTAGATGAACAATTGAGAGTATAATTGTTATAAAATTGTGAAAAAAAAGATGTTCTGAAAGAAAATGATCTACTTGTTGACCAAATCTAGTTAAAGTATTTGGATTCATTATTTGAGTGAGGATAATAAATGCACTTGGTGTCAAATTTGCGAGGTAATACAATGCCTTTGAAACTTATAAAAACAATATTAATTTCTTCAGCTATTGTTTCTCTTGCTGCAATCACAGGATGTGCATCAAAACCTCAGGTAGGCTCAAGTGCAAATCGTTATGCAACTGCTCCTACATATTACACCGTACGTTCTGGTGATACCTTAAGTGGAATTGCAAGTCGTTATGGTATGAATTATATAAAAATTGCAGAGTTTAATGATATTGCACCACCATATCGTATTTATGTCGGTCAATCTTTGAAATTAAAAGGTGTAAGTAGTAGTTCAGTACAAACAGTACAAACAAAGCCAGTGAGTCAGCCAGCACAAATTCAGCGTCAGAAAATAGCCACTCCAACACAGACTCCAGTGCAAACCAATAAGAGTACTACTATTGTAACGCCTATTGTGACTGAAAACCCAAATGCTATAAAATGGGTGAGACCAACAAATGCATCACTATTAGAGCGTTTTAATTTGGCATCTAATGTTAAAGGTGTTCGTTTTGCTGGTAATGTTGGTGATCCAATTTATGCCGCAGCAGATGGTCAAGTTGTTTATGCTGCAGATGGTTTAAAAGAGTACGGTAATTTAGTTTTAATTAAGCATTCGGGTGGTTATATCACTGCATATGCGCACAATAGTAAATTATTAGTAAACAGTGGGCAAAATGTGAACGCGGGTCAAAAGATTGCAGAAATGGGATCTACAGGCGCAAACCGCACTATGCTTGAGTTTCAGGTAAGATTGGATGGTAAACCTATTAACCCTGAAAATATTTTATTAATTAATTAAATTTGACGAATACAAACGATAAATTTCACCGTATAATACAATGAGTTGCTTTTTTGATAGAAAAGCACTCATAAGTTCAGAGGGAAATTTATGTTAGATCAACTCCGTGCAATGGGCGTATTTGCCTGCGTAGTTGAAAAAAGCTCGTTTAGTGGCGCTGCGCGTGAACTAGGTATCACAACAAGTGCAGTCAGTCAGCAAATTCGTTCTTTAGAAAATGAAATGGAAGTAACGCTTCTACATCGTTCGACAAGAAAGTTGAGTTTAACTGAAGCAGGACAAGCCTTTTTTCATAGTTGTCAAGAAATGTTAGCAGCCGCAGAACGTGGCAAAATACGTATTAATGAACTACGTGATGATCTAGTTGGCGATTTACGTATAGCAACTACTCCAGAATTGGCTTCAAGTCAGGTTATACCTGCATTATCTCATTGGATGTCAGCTCATAAGGGCTTAGCTGTACATATTGAAGCAGATAATCAATATGTCGATTTAATCGAAGGACGTATTGATATTGCGGTTAGAATGGGACAGAAGGTTGAAGATCAAAACTTTTTGGTTACGCCGTTAGCTTGTGTTGAAAGAGTATTGGTTGCAGCACCAAGTTACTTAAATCAATCTATGCCAATTACGCGCCCTGAAGATTTGAAAAATCACGATTTAATTCCTATTAGTCGAGTAAAAAATTCGACTAACTTCTCATTTAAAAATATGGGAAGTCGTGAAGTGATTGATATTGAACTCACATCTCGTTTTTCAACCAATAATGTGGTTGTTGCAAAAGCGTTTTGTAAAATGGGACATGGCATTGCTCATCTCTCATATTTAGATGTTCAAAAAGAATTAATGACGGGTGCTTTAGTTGAAGTAATGCCAGAATGGAAGTTATCTCCATTCCATTTATACGCATTGATTTCAAAACGTGAACAGCAGCCAATGAAGATTAATCGTTGTTTAGATGCTTTAAAACAATATTTTGCTCAGCTCCCAGCAGGTAGAATTTATCAAGAAGCTTCTTAATTTATCGTCATATAAAATAAAAGCCGCAAATTGCGGCTTTTATTTTATTTATATTTTCTTATGCAAGAAAGTTTTTAACTAAACTTACAATACGAGAAATAAGTTCGTCTGCTTGTTCTTTTGTAATATTTAAGGTTGGTAATAGACGAATGACTGAACCCGCAGTAACATTAAGAATCAAATGATGTTCATCACGTGCAACGTTTACAAGTTCACCACAGGCTTTTGGTAATTCGATACCAATCATTAAGCCAAAACCACGAATAATTACATTTTGATCAGCAAGTTGTTGTTTAAATTGGTCAACAATATATGCACCCATTGTTGCAGCATTTTCAACTAAATTTTCTTTTTGAATCGTATCAATAACAGTATAAACAACACGTGAACCTAAAGCTGTACCACTATAAGTAGAACCATGGTTTCCTGCTGTTAATACGCCTACACCACGACCTTGAGTCATTACAGCACCAATAGGGAAGCCATTACCTAGACCTTTTGCTGTAGTAATAACATCTGGAATGATACTGGTGTGTTGGTAAGCAAAATATTTACCTGTACGACCATTACCCGTTTGAACTTCATCTAACATCATTAACCAATTATGTTGGTTACAAATTTGACGAATTTCTTCTAAATAGCTAAATCCTTGAGGTGCAGTATTTACACCACCTTCACCTTGGATAGGTTCAACAAGAATAGCTACAATATCAGGATGATTGATAGCAGCTTCTTCAATAGCTTCAATATCACCAAATGGAACGCGAATGAAGCCTTCAACTAATGGTGCAAAGCCATCTTGAACTTTTTTATTACCTGTTGCGGATAGTGTTGCTAGTGTACGACCGTGGAAAGAGTGAGCGGCAACAATAATTTTTGGATTTGCAACACCTTGTAAATGTCCAAATTTACGTGCAATTTTAATTGCACCTTCATTTGATTCAGCACCACTATTTGAAAAGAAAACTTCTTCCATACCTGCAACTTCAGCAAGCTTTTGTGCAGCAGCAGTTTGCCAAGGCACTTCAAATAAATTACTGGTATGAATAAGTGTTGCAGCTTGTTCTGCAATTGCCTCAGTTACAGCAGGATGAGAGTGTCCAAGACCACATACAGCAATTCCTGTAAGTGCATCTAAATATTCAGTTCCATCTTCTGTGTAAAGATAAGCACCTCGACCTCGAACAAAGCTGATCGGCTGACGACCAAAAACAGGCATCAAATGAGATGGTTGATCAGTTTGCACGGGAGCAAGGGTAATATTATTCATGACTAACTCTTATTTGTTAGGGGATTGAAAATGAGTATTTTGATGTTTAATAAAAACATCAAGTATTCTATATAAGCAAAATCTCATTAAAATTTAAAGCCCGAATGCAAATAAAACTAGAAAAATTACTTTTGACATACTGTTTTGTTGAGATTTGGGTATAATGCGAATCAGATTAGTTGAGGATTGATCAATGACTGAACAAGCACGCGATACTGAAGCGTTAATTCGTGACCAAATTGCAAAACATGCAGTTCTTCTTTACATGAAAGGCACTCCACAATTTCCACAATGTGGTTTTTCTGCACGTGCAGTAGAGGCGCTTAGTCAAATTGGTCGCCCATTTGCATATGTAAATATTTTGGAAAACCCTGATATTCGCGCTACTTTGCCACAAATTGCAAATTGGCCAACATTCCCACAATTGTGGATCAATGGCGAATTGATCGGTGGTAGTGACATTATGTTAGATATGTTCCAAAAAGGTGAATTAAAATCTTTAGTTGAGCAATATAGCCCAGCTCCTGAAGCATAATTCAGAGTTGAAAAAAAGCGCCAATCATGGCGCTTTTTTTATTTCACATTAAAAATTTAACTTTCAGATGAAGTTTCTTCCGAATTTGAAGATTCTTCAGTTGTCACTGTTTCTGTCACTTTTGCTTTTTTCTTATCTTTTTTCTTCTTCTTTTTTTTCTTTTTCTTCGGTTCTTCCTCTTCTAAGATTTCACCATCTTCAATCGCTTGCCAATATTCAAGTTGTTCCATAACTGCGGCATAAATTGAATTTTTGCTATAACGACCTTTTTTATCTAATGTTCCCACAGGGCGAGCCATTAAAATTTCAAGGGCTTGATCAATGGTATCAATGGCATGAATATGGAATTGACCTTGAGTAACAGCTTCAATGACATCTTTACGTAACATTAAATGTTGCATATTTTGGCGTGGAATAATAACGCCTTGTTTGCCTGTTAGTCCTTGTAATTTACAAGCATCAAAGAAGCCTTCAATTTTTGCATTTACACCACCAATAGGCTGAACTTGTCCAAGTTGGTTCATAGAGCCTGTAATTGCCCAAGACTGGTCAATTGGAAGTTGGCTAATAGCGGAGATTAGGGCAGATAATTCGGCAACAGTTGCACTATCACCATCAACTTGACCATAGCTTTGTTCAAAGGCAAGAGCAGCTGAGAAGTGAAGAGTTTGTTCACGACCAAAATGTGCTTTTAAGAAACTCGACATTAACAGCACACCTTTGGCATGTAATGAGCCACCGAGTTCCACACTGCGTTCAATATCGAGAATATCTCCACCACCTTGATAAACAGAAGCGGTTAAGCGAGATGGTAAACCAAATTCAACATCTGCATATTGAATAACAGAAAGAGCATTCACTTGTCCGAGGCGATGTCCACGAGTTTCGATAAGCTGTGTACCACGAGAGAGATCTTGCCAATAGAGTTCTCTTAAATAGCCTAAGCGATATTTGCGATGATCTAGTGCCATGCTGATATGAGCGTCAGTCACTGTTTTTGCATCGGCTTTTATTGCATGGTGATGCGCTTCACGAATTAAATCACCTAAAGTAAGCGCATGTAATGAAAGAGAGCTTTGGTCTTCTGCTTGGCGACTTGAATCCGTTAAAAGAGATGCTAGGGCACTACGATCAAAAGGAAGTAATTTGTCAGATTGAACATAGTCTGCAATTAATTGCATGTAAGCTTGTTCATTGGCTTCATTACGTTGGAGTGTATCGGTAAAATCTGCACGGATTTTAAAAATGCTGCCTAGCTCTGGTTCAAGCTCTAAAATATCGTAGTAAATATCAGGTTCAGCCAATAAAACGACTTTAATATTTAAAGGAATAGATGCAGGTTCAATTGAAATACTGCCAGTTAAGGTAAGCATATGTTCTAAAGACGATAGCTTTAACTGCCCAGATTTAAGAGCACGTTTTAAACCTTGCCATGCATATGGTTGTTCAAGTAACTGTTCTGCTTCTAAAATTAAGAAACCACCATTTGCACGGTGTAAGGTGCCTGAGCGAATAAGCGTGAAATCTGTGGTGATGGTGCCATTTTGAGTTAACTGTTCAACATGACCTAATAAATTATAGTGTGTTGGGAAATCTTCAAAAATGACAGGTGCACCACTATTTGGCTTATGTGTTACAACAATATTGGCTTGATAGCGTGCAGGAACACGACTAAATAAACCAGGAGTGAAATCATCTTCTTCTTGTTCTAATACAATTTCAACATTATGAATAATATCTTCAGCGTATGCTTTTAAATATTCTTCAAAGCCTTGAACTTCAGAAAATTTATTAAATAATAGTTCAACTCGCGGTAAAACGACTTGTTTTGCAATTTCTCTGTTAAGGAGTTGAACTTGATCACGAGCATCATCTTCTAAATCGCCAAGATGTAGTCCAAGACGCTCAAGTTTTTTATCCATATAACGCATATTAGATGAAATTTCAGAGCGCTCTTTAGCATTGAGTGCATGAATATCATCTTGCGTCATTTCTTGAATTTTATTGTCTTTAATGTGAACAGGAACAAAGCAATGTTCATCATTTTTGGTTACTAATTTTAAATCTAAATCTTCGCCTTCTTTAGTCAGTTCAATAAGGGCTTGATGTTGTTCATCACCTGTTTGCTGACGAATGAGTTCTATACGATTGTGATAGGTTTCAGCGGTAAACTTTCGTTCTAATTGTTTAAGAATAGTTTGCCATGTCTGATGCAGTAATGTTTGGAATTTTCCAGCTTGACCACTTGGTAGTTTTAAAGCAATAGGTTGGCGTGATTGTTGGAAGTTGTTGACATATACCCAGTCATTTGGAGTTTGCATGGTTTTAGCATGTTGTTGGAGTAAACGTCGAATCATTGTACGTTTACCAAGTCCAGCTGTGCCCACTGCAAAAATATTATAGCCAGAATATGGCAGAGAAATTCCTGCTTCAACGGATGCACGTGCACGATCTTGCCCTAAAAAATCATTCAGTGCTTTAATTTTACGTGTAGACGCTGGTATTTTTTTTAAATCTGGAATATGCGTCAGTTGTTCAGATTTAAGCTGTGTATTCATTAATGTATTTTGTATGCCTAATTGCTCAAATGCTGAAATTAAGTTGCTATTTTGGTTTGGCTGGTTTTGATTTGTAGTGTTTGCTGATAAAGAGGAATTAACTTGATCGAGTTTTTGCGTCACTGTGAAATCCAAAACAAAAATATTAATGATAGGTTTTTAAGGTATACAGGTTTACATAGAAAATTCAAGCCAGAATAAAGATTTTATCTAGAATTTTTTATATAGTTTTGGCAATTATTGTTGAAAGAATTCTCATTAAGGGGTTGAATAGCAGACATTCATATTGCCGAAAACAACTAGAGTAATGACAACGTCTTCACAAGGCTGGAAAGCCGCCTTTACTGCATTTTTAGATCGCCGTGCGCTGATCATGTTATTTCTGGGTTTTTCAGCCGGAATTCCTATTTTACTTATTTTCTCAAGCTTGTCTCTGTGGTTAGGAGAAGCAGGTATTGAAAAGAGTGCAGTGACATTTTTTAGTTGGGCAGCTTTAGGTTATTCCTTTAAATTTGTTTGGGCACCATTGATTGATGAATTACCTGTTCCATTTTTAACAAAAACTTTAGGGCGTCGACGCGCATGGTTGCTTATTGCACAAATTTTAATTATTGGTGCAATATCAATTATGGCATTTTCTGATCCATCATTGGGGCAGGCTCATCTGTATCAAATGGCGGTTGGAGCAGTATTATTAGGTTTTTCTGCGGCGACTCAAGATATTGTGATTGATGCTTATCGTATTGAATTAGCTGAAACACAAATGCAGACTATTTTGGCATCTACATATAATGCTGGTTATAGAATCGGGATGATTGTTGCAGGCGCAGGCGCATTATTTTTAGCAGCGTATCTTGGTACAGCAAAAGGAAATTATATTTATGATGCTTGGAAATATACTTATTTAGCAATGGCCGGGGTGATGGTTATTGGTGTTATTACAACACTAATTGTGCGTGAGCCTCAGGTCGATAGAGTTAAAAAATCATATAAAAAATCAGATTATTATCGATTAGTTATTGTATTTTTCTTTGCAGTATTAGGTTTCGTTTGTTCTTATATTTATGGTGATAATCTTGTTTCTATAATAAAAACATCCTTAGGTATTAAAGATTCTTTTGCATTATTTGGTTTAGAAGCTTTACGTTTTATTGGTTCAGGTGCAATCGCATTGTTACTTGGCTCTGTGCTTGTAAAAATGGGTGCCGTTAATAAGCAGATGGCTTATGAAACGTGGGTCAATCCAATTGCAGATTTCTTTAGACGTTATGGGGTTAAATTAGCACTTGTTCTATTGCTACTGATTGGTTTTTATCGTATTTCAGACATTATTTCAGGTGTTATTTCAAATGTCTTTTATCAAGATTTAAACTTTACTAAAGAGCAAATTGCTGAAGCTGTAAAAGTATATGGTGTTATCTTTAGCTTGATTGGCGGTTTCTTAGGTGGATTGCTTGCACAACGTATGAACATTATGAAATTAATGTTTGTCGGGGCAGTGCTAGCAAGCGCAACAAATTTAGTGTTTATTGGTTTAGTGAAATCGGGGCATTCATTAGGTGATGTTGTTGTTCAGGTTGGTTCTGAACAATATGTCGCACAGCCAGATGAAGTGGGACAGTGGACAGTACAAGTTCCATCTCAAGTGTTAGCACAAGATCATCAAATTAATGTTCATACTTATTATGCCGATGATAAATCAACTCAAAGAGATATTCAGTTACCGTATTTGATAGAGCAAAATCAGCCACAAATTCATTTATTGCCAATTACTTCAGATGATCATATTTCTGCAAAAGAAGCTAAGCAAAGTATTGTTGTTAAAGGTCAGCTAACAGGTATTACTGTTGATCAGTTAGAGGCTGACAAGCCAGTGATTTTAAAGTTAGATGGTCAAGAATTTACGGCTAAAGTTGATTCAAATAATATTTTTAGTGGAGCAATAGATGGTAAGGTTTTACAAGCATCATCAACCAAGAAAATTACAGCAATTGCTCAGTTAAAAGAAAATACCCAAGTATTACAAGCTCAACGACCGTATCAATTGGTGAGTGAAAAACAAAGTTTAGATGTTGATATTCAGCCAATTATGCCGATAAAAGCAGATCAAGGTGATGTTGAAATTAAAGGTAAGGTCATTAAAGAATATAGTTCTTTATGGCTTTATTTTGCGATTGTGGTTGATAATTTAGCTGCTGGTTTAGCAGGAGCAGCATTTATTGCATTTTTATCAAGTTTAACGAGTGTTTCTTTTACTGCTGTGCAATATGCTATTTTTAGTTCACTTATGACATTAACACCTAAAATTTTAGGTGGTTATTCAGGTACTATAGTAACTAAAATTGGTTATCCAGATTTCTTTTTAATGACAACCTTAATTGGTATTCCAATTTTATTCTTAGTTGTATGGGTTGGAAAGTTATTGAAAGAACATCAAAAATTGTAAATGAAATAGAAAAGGATGATAGACAATGCGTATGCTCCATACCATGTTACGTGTAGGCAATTTAGAACAATCTTTAAAGTTCTATACTGAAGTGCTCGGTATGCAATTGTTACGTAAACGCGACTATGAAGAAGGGCGTTTTACCTTAGCATTTGTAGGTTACGGTGATGAAGACTCGACAACTGTTCTTGAATTAACGCATAACTGGGATACAGAAAAATATGACTTAGGTAATGCTTATGGTCATATTGCGATTGCTGTTGATGATGCTTATAAGGCATGTGAAGAAATTAAAGCTCGCGGTGGTAATGTTGTTCGTGAAGCAGGTCCTATGAAAGGTGGTGTAACTGTTATTGCCTTTGTTGAAGATCCAGATGGTTATAAAATTGAATTGATTCAGCAAGACGTAAATGCAAAAAATAATTAAGTTGCATACACATATAAAATAGTGAACATTTCTTGAAAATGGTCGCTTTTTTTAGAAAGCCCAGTAAGATGTTTATCAAATGATAAATTAACCTTATTGGGTTTTTTATCGGATTGAGAAAAGGATGATAGGGATATGTTGAAGTTTTTAGCACTGGATCGATTTACAATTTTAATTTTTGTAATGGTATTGTTGGCGACGTTTTTACCAGTGTCAGGACAAGCGGCAGATATTTTTGGTATTTTAACTATTATTGCAATTGCAATATTATTCTTTTTACATGGGGCTAAACTTTCTCGAGAAGCAGTGATTCAAGGTATAAAACATTGGAAATTACATGTCCTTGTTTTTACATTTACTTTCGCCTTATTTCCAATTTTAGGTTTACTTGCTAAACCTGTATTAGTACCAATGCTAAGACAAGAGCTTTATTGGGGCTTTTTGTTTATGTGCTGCTTACCATCAACGGTACAGTCATCTATTGCGTTTACTTCAGTTGCAAAAGGGAATGTCGCGAGTGCGGTATGTAGTGCATCATTTTCAAATATTATAGGGATGTTTATTACGCCAATTTTGGTGAGTTTATTTATTTTTGGACAAGCACAAAATGATTATGATGCAACATCTTCCATTTTAAATATTCTTTTGTTGCTACTTGTGCCTTTTATTTTAGGGCAAATTTTAAGACCTTATGTTTTTCCGAAAATGCAAAAAATTCCAAGCATTGTGAAAGCATTTGATCAGGGTAGTATTTTAATGGTGGTTTACGGTGCTTTCAGTAGTGCAGTTGTTGCAGGTCTATGGCATGAAGTAGATGGTAATACATTATTTTTATTGATTTTGGTATGTTCAATTTTATTAACAATTGTCATGCTACTTGCACATTATGTTCCTAAATGGTTAGGTTTTAATGTTCCAGACCAAAAAGCAATTTTCTTTTGTGCATCTAAAAAAACACTTGCAAGTGGTGTACCTATGGCGCAAGTTTTATTTATTGGTCAGCCTTTAGGAATGATTGTATTACCTATTATGATTTTTCATCAAATTCAACTAATGGTCTGTGGCATTATTGCTAATTATTGGGCAAATCGCACCTCATCGGAACCTTTAGAATAATTAGCAAATCTTTAAAGATTCACGTATAATATTGCCCAACTTGTTGTGCTTAGCCCTGACGGTATCCGTTTCGGTGGGCCAAAAGAATGGTCTGTTATGGTGTTGATCTGCTATGTAATTTATTACATGCCTTTTCCTCATTACGAGAGTGGTCAATTGCGATGACAGCGGAACCTTCTTTAATTTAATGGAGTAATCGACGATGCGCGCCGATATTCACCCAAAATATGAAACATTAGTTGCTACTTGCTCTTGCGGTAACGTAATTGAAACTCGTTCAGCTCTTGGTAAAGAAACTATTTACCTTGACGTATGTTCAGCTTGCCACCCATTTTACACTGGTAAGCAAAAGAACGTTGATACTGGCGGTCGTATTGACAAGTTCAAACAACGTTTTGCTGGTATGTCACGCTCTGTTAAGCGTTAATACCCAAAGTAAAAAAACGAGCGAAAGCTCGTTTTTTTATGTCTAAAAAATACTAAAAATGATTTATTTTAATGAGTCCCATAAATCTTGATTTTTAACTTCATTGAGTTGCTTTTGAATAAAACTATTTAAAATAGGTTTCTGTTGTTCATTTAATAATTCAAAATCAAAACAAGTAAAGCTTTGTGTTATCAGTTTTGGTTTTGCCAAGTAAACTTTAAGCTCTTGATTTTTTAGGTGTAATAAAATTGTTTGCTTTTCATTAATTATATTCATGCCAGACACAACAAGGTGCGTAGAAACTTCGCCTAATTGTGTGGTTTGCATGAGCAAGGCAGGATGATAGATACTTTGTTCATTTGCTTGTAGGTGAATAGCACATGGTGCAATATCTTGAGCTAGAATTTCCAAGCCCATTTCAATACTTTTTTCACTTGATTGTTTAATCCAACGAATAACTCCACCACGCCATGGGCTTTGAGAATTTTCTTGAACAAGAATAAATTCACCTGTTTTGAGTGTTTTTGGTGTTTCACCTGTCCATTTTATACGATAGCCATTTACACTAATATCGAGTACATCAACTTGATAGATTTTTTTAGTTTCACGATCTAGAGATCTTAATTTCTTATTTGCAATAGGGCTCTCGAGTGTAACAAAAGATGGTTCATAATCACTATCATCATAGTGATTTAAATCAAGTGTTTCGTTAAAGTCTTTGTTTTTAGATAAATAGAAGTGAGCGACGTTTAAACCAAAACAAATTTTAATTTTTGCAGAGTATTCATAACGTTCATGACGACGTTCTGCATTTGTTGTTAATAAATTATGAATATGGAAATGTAATGCCGGTGTTAAAAATTTCTTTTCATTTTCTGAAAGATTATTTTTATTTCTACCTTCATTTGCACTGAGATATTCAAGTAAATTTTGAGTTGCAATAAAGATGTTAGGAATAAATTTTAGATCTTGGTGTGTATTATAGATAGGTGCTAAATCTTTTTTAGAATCAACAATGTAACGGGTAAATAAATTTTCTTTTTGCGTAATTTGAACAAGTGAAGCCCAATCGAAAGTACATAAATACAAACCTTGAATTTCAGATGGTCGAATCTGATTATTATTGAAAATATCTAATAATAAGAGTTGAGCATATGCTTGAGTGATGGTTTGAATTTGATATTGTGTGCCCTGTAGAAAATTAATATTAGCAGTATGATAATTATTCATCATTGCAAAATTCATTAACTGATGGGCAATTAACCACTGATTAGGAAAAGGGGTGCTATATAAAACTTGTTGCTGATACAGTAATAAACTTAACTGTTGTAAAGCATAGTAACTAGCAACGATACGTGCTGTTTGAAAGTTTTTCTTAATTTTATATGAAAAAATTGAAAATGATTGTTTGAATAGAATTTCATGACTATGTAAAGCAATACTAATATAAATATTTGTGAATTGGGTTCTTAATAAAAGAGCCAATTCAATAATTTGTTCATGACGATCACTCGTAATGAGTGACTGATTAAAATAGTTTTTTTCTAAACTATTTAATGTACTTTCAATGGCAGGATGAATTGCCTGAATCAAATCGAAACGTAGTGTTTCCTGACATTTTAATTTTGAAATTTCAATGATCGCATTGAACAACGCTTTTGAGAGGCTTCCTAGTGGAAGCGTATTCAAACTATTTGCCCACTCTTGAATACTTTTGACTGAGCTTTTACAAAAACTAAGCTGATCTAGTGTTAATTCATTAGGTGTGAGTAAAATTTTTGATGTTTTCATCGCTGTTATGTCACCACATGGTCAATACGTTGTAACTCCAAAAAGCGGTGTTTTATTTTGCTCACCTGCAATTTCTCTTACTAATTTAGGTACTAAATACCCTGGTAAATTGGCTAAAACGTCTTTATAAATTTGATCAATCACTTTGGGGTTAAGATCGAAATGATGCGCACCTTTTACTTTATCTAATACATGTAAATAGTAAGGCATAATACCCGCATCAAATAAGCGGTAACTTAAGTTACACAATGCTTGTACCGAATCATTAACACCTTTGAGTAAAACTGCTTGATTCAGAACAGTGATATTTTCCTTTACAAGTGAATTAATTTTAGCGCATGTAAAATCATCTAATTCATTTGCATGATTGGAGTGTACCACCAGAATAATACGTAGCCTACTATTTTTAAAGATAGAAATAAGCTCGTCATCAATTCGATTTGGAATCACAATTGGAACACGTGAATGAACGCGGAGATATTTTAGTTGGTTGACTGTTTCTAAACGATCAATCCATAATTTAAGTTTGCGATTGGATAAAGTTAACGGATCACCACCACTAAGAATTACCTCATTAATATTTGATTGAGTTTCTATATAGTTTTTAATGTTTATCCAATCATCATTTTTAGGTAAATTTTCTTGATAAGGAAAGTGGCGACGAAAACAATATCGACAATGAACAGCACAAGCACCAGTTAATGTCAGTAAAAATCGTGATTTATATTTATGTAAAACACCAGGTTGTTGGTTTGCTTGTTCCTCACCCAATGGATCTGTGACAAAATCTGCATGATCTTCTAATTCTAAATGATGTGGTAATACTTGTAATAATAATGGATCAAAAATATTTGATTTTTCTATTTTATTTGCAAATGCACGGGGCACACGTAATTTGAATTGTTCAGATGCTAAAATAGCACCAGATAATAATTGATCAGGAGCAAGTTTTAATATTTCTAAAAGCTCTAAAGGATCTGTAATAAGGTCACTTAGTTGAGTTTGCCAGTTTTGCTCTTGGTACAAATAGTTTATCATGTTGGTTGTTTGAACATAATGCGAAGTGCGCGAGTTATAGCGAGCTAAACTCGGAGACTTATATTGTGGAAGATAGAATAAGCTGTGCAAACTAGAGAATGGTCTATCCATTGTCAAGTCAGCGTGATGATATTTCAAAATTTTACAACGAAAATATGCCAAATAAGCGGTATGTTGGGTTATCCGGGTAATAGATAAACAGTAAAACTACTGACTATCTAAATTTTACATTGATTCGCTATGTATTGCTCATTTAAAATGCTGATCATGAAAATGCATATATTGCATACAATTGATTAAAATTGTTGTAATACTCAATCTTAATGTCCAGTATTCTGCGCATTATATAATTTAAGTTAGTAAGTTTGGAGTGTGCCAGTCATGGCCTATTATTCTACGAATGATTTCAAGTCAGGCCTAAAGGTTATGCTTGATGGTAACCCATGTTCAATCATGGAAAACGAATATGTTAAGCCGGGTAAAGGGCAAGCTTTTAACCGTGTAAAACTACGTAACTTACGTTCTGGTAAAGTTTTAGAAAAAACATTTAAATCAGGTGATTCATTAGAAGCCGCTGACATTGTTGAAGTAGAAATGGACTACTTATATAACGATGGTGAAATGTGGAACTTCATGGATCCTGTAACATTTGAGCAAATCGCTGCAGATAAAGTTGCAATGGGCGATGCTGCAAAATGGTTAAAAGATGATTCAAATGAAAAATGTACAATTATGTTATTTAATGGTGTTCCATTAAACGTAAGTGCGCCTAATTTCGTTGTATTGAAAATTGTTGAAACTGATCCAGGTGTTCGTGGTGATACATCTGGCGGTGGTGGTAAACCAGCTAAACTTGAAACAGGTGCAGTTGTACGTGTTCCATTATTTGTTCAACAAGAAGAAAGCGTTCGTGTAGATACTCGAACTGGTGAATATTTAGAACGTGCATAATGGTTGAATAATAGACTATTATGATAAGGGATGATGTAAATCATCCCTTTTTTAATGCCAAAGTATTAGAGTAAATGATAATAATAGGAGTAAAGTCGCATAAATAGAAATCACAGTGCCTCATATCAATAAAATTGTGCTGATTAATTTAAATATGTAAGTTAGAGGGATTGACATGGACTCAGTTCAACAGAAGTCATCAATGGCTTCAAAAATAATATGGCTACTTGTCGCTATATTAGGTGCCGTATCATTTGGAATACTAGCGATTAGCCGAGGAGAGCATGTAAATGCCGTTTGGTTAATTTTAGCTGCAGCTTGTGTTTATAGTATTGCTTATCGGTTCTATAGTTTATTTATTGCCAATAAAGTTTTTGAATTAAATGAACGTCGTTTAACACCAGCCCATCGTATGAATGATGGTTTAGATTATGTTCCAACAAATAAAAGTGTTTTATTTGGGCACCACTTTGCCGCTATTGCAGGTGCTGGTCCCTTGGTTGGTCCAATTTTAGCTGCACAAATGGGTTATTTGCCTGGAACAATCTGGCTGTTGGTTGGTGTTGTTTTAGCAGGTGCAGTTCAAGACTTTTTAGTTCTTTTTATTTCGACTCGTCGAGATGGTCGTTCATTAGGTGAAATGGCAAAACAAGAGCTAGGTTCTTTTGCTGGAATTATCGTTATGCTTGGTGCACTAGGCGTGATGATTATCATTTTAGCGGTACTTGCACTTGTGGTTGTAAAGGCATTAACAAATAGCCCGTGGGGTGTATTTAGTATTGCAGCAACAGTACCAATTGCAATTTTTATGGGCATTTATATGCGATATATTCGCCCAGGTCGAATTGCAGAAGTTTCTATCATTGGTTTCGTTCTGATGATGGCAGGTATTATTTACGGTGGAGATGTAGCACAACATCCTTACTGGGGACCATTCTTTACATTATCAGGTACAGAGTTAACTTGGTGGTTAATTGGATATGGTTTCGTTGCATCAGTATTACCCGTTTGGTTGTTATTGGCTCCGCGTGATTACTTATCTACATTCTTAAAAATTGGTGTCATTGCGGGTCTTGCAATTGGTATTTTATTTGCAATGCCAGAAATGAAAATGCCAGCCATTACTCAATTTGTGGATGGTACAGGTCCTGTTTTTGCTGGTTCATTATTCCCATTCTTATTTATTACAATTGCCTGTGGTGCTATTTCAGGTTTCCACGCCTTGGTTTCTTCTGGAACAACGCCAAAACTTGTGAATAACGAAAAAGATATTCGCATGATTGGTTATGGCGGTATGTTAATGGAATCTTTTGTTGCAATTATGGCTTTAGTCTGTGCAACAATTTTAGATCCAGGTGTATATTTTGCGATTAACTCCCCAGCAGCATTATTAGGTACAACCGTTGAGTCTGCAGCAGAAGCGGTAAGAAATTTAGGTTTTGTAGTAACACCTGAAGCATTAACTTTACTTGCCCAAGAGGTTGGTGAAAACTCAATTTTATCTCGTACTGGTGGTGCACCGACCTTTGCAATTGGTATGGCGCATATCATTACTGAGATATTTAACAGCCGTGAAATGATGGCATTTTGGTACCACTTTGCCATTTTATTTGAAGCATTATTTATTTTAACAGCTGTAGATGCTGGTACTCGTGCATGCCGTTTTATGGTGCAAGATACTGTTGGTATTGTGATTCCTGCTGTAAAAAATTCACATAACCTTTTTGGTAATATGTTGGGTACAGCTGTAGCAGTTGCTGGATGGGGCTTCTTTGTTTATCAAGGTGTGGTTGATCCATTAGGCGGTATTAATAGCTTATGGCCACTCTTTGGTATTGGTAACCAAATTCTTGCAGCAATGGCATTGATTTTGGGTACAGTAATTCTATTCAAAATGAAAAAGCAGAAATATGTTTGGGTTACTATTATTCCGACAGTATTCTTATTTATTACTTCAATGACAGCGGGTTGGCAGAAAATTTTCCACGAAAATCCAAAAATTGGTTTCTTAGCACAAGCAGATCGTTTCTCTGATGCTATTGCTCGTGGTGAAATTTTGAAACCAGCAACTTCAATGGCCGAAATGCAAAATATTGTATTATCAAATCAAATTAATGCAGCATTATGTGCATTCTTTATGATTGTAGCTGTAGTTATGCTAATTGCTGCAATTGGAGTTATTCGCCGTGCACTTGCAAATCCTGAACCATCAGTAAATGAAGCAGAAGCTATTTATGTTGATCCTGCTGAATTAGAGCCACCAAAAGCAGCTCATTAAAAGGGGATATGAAATGAACCTTAAGTTTGCAAAAAATGGAAAGGCTGTAATTTATAAAATCATTAAGATGACCATTATGTCGCAAAAAGACCTAATTCTAAATCCAAAGAATTGGTCTAGAATTGCAACATTGTGGCAACGACTACAGCAAAGTTTTCGTTTAATGGTTGGTGTTCCTGATTATCAAAATTATTTGGAACATATGAAAAAACATCATCCTGACTTAGAAGCAATGGATGCAAAAACATTCTATCGTTATTGCGTGGATAGTCGTTATCCAAGTGCAGGCAGTAGTATGAAAAAATGTCCATGCTAAGTGTGAAAATATAAGTTTTTAATTCAAAAAGCCAGATGAAATATCTGGCTTTTTTATTCAATGATCTTGAATTAATTTAAAAAGAATATGCAATCCCAGCTTTAGCAACGGGATGCCATTTAAAAAAGAAATTATCATTTAATTCATAATGTGTGAATTTTGGATCTGCTTTTACTTCATTGTTATTAATATGAGTTAAGCGAACAGTAGGTGAGCCTGTATAATATATGCCAATTTCAAAGAAGCCACTCCAATTCAAATTAAATTTTGGTGACAGTCCTACACCTAAATAAGGTGCAATGGGGTTTCCATAATCCAATAATCCTTTTGCATCAATCTCAAAGTTTTTAGGAATAAATTTATTTAATTGACTAGGGCGTGCTTCTCCAACTTTAAAATTTTGATGAATATCATAATTATCACCAATGTACCCAATTCCTATAGTGGTATGAAAAGCCTGTAACCAGTTATTGGGACTATATGTCCATGGTCGAAAAGTTGTGTTGATATATGTTCTATTATTATTCATTTCAATGTTATAGCGAATTCCATTAATTTTTATATTATTTTTCCAGTTTACCTGACCACCATTATAACCTAGAGCAAGACTTATATAAGGATTAACATTATAGATAATGGCTCCACCATAACCAGATAAACCACCTTCAGTTCGAATAGAAAAATCTGTTGTAGCATAAGCTAATGTCGATGAAACAGTTAGTAAGTTTGTTACGCAAATGAGTAGGATGCTTTTCATTATTGAGCCTTATCAATGTTTATATGTTATAAAGTTTGAGTTTTAAATTTTTATTATTAATTTTGATAATTTAAGACACTAATATATTAGTAACATTAATAATTGTTAAGATTGTAAGATATTGTTTTTAAAATTATTTTTAAATGTAAAAGATTAAGGGTACTCGCATGATATTTAAATATAAATTACATAAAAAATCACATAAATATAACAGATATTAAATTTTGTTCTAAAAAGTAAAAAAGAAAATAATAGAGTCTTTCATAAGTTACTTTTTAATCTAATAAGAATCATAGAACTTGAATCAAAAGACAAGAAGTATAAGACTTAGAGCCCTTTACTGATTAATAAGAATACAATTATGAAAGAGGGGCAGTATATTATTTACTTTATGGAGTGAATTTCTTTAAATGTGTTTAAAATAAGATCAATGACAAGGATGCTAAAAAATCTAGGAAAAAGCACTTGTTTTACATCTTAAAATTGAATATGATTCTGCACACTTTAGGTGTATAGCTCAGTTGGTTAGAGCGCTACGTTGACATCGTAGAGGTCTCCAGTTCGAATCTGGATATACCTACCAAGATTCAAAGCCAGAAATGGTAAGGGTTTTAAGCGAAATCAGTAGCTTAAAGCCCTTTTTTTATGTCTATAATAATATATGTTAATATCTGCCTATTCGGCTTAAAGGGCGAATTAAGCCGATTCTGCCGAATAATTTACGTCAAATTTACGTCAAGAATTTTGAGTTTTACGTCATGAAAATACCAAAACCTAGAAAGCGTGGTGAAGCTTATTACATCGAGATCATGATTGATGGAAAACGCTCATCTGCAACTCGTGACACAGCCAAAGAATGTGAACAATGGGCAGCACAAAAAATACTTGAAGCTAAAGCAAATAAATTGGCAGAAGACCAAGGTGTAAAACAGCATTACCCATTTAAAACACTTTTTTATAAATACTACGATGAAGTGGGTAAAAAGCTTCGCGGTTCAATTTATGTAAAAGAACAATTAAAACCATTTGAAGAAAAGTTTGGTGCACTGGCAGAAATGTCGATTCATGAAATTACACCAAAGCATTTAACTGCCTGGAGAAACAAACGAGCAAAAGAAGTGGGAGCGAATACCTTACTTCGTGAAATGGCTTTATATAGTTCTGTTTTTAGTTATGCAGTAAAGGAGCTATTTTTGCTTGATGTGAATCCGTGGACCAATGTCAAAAAACCAGTAAAGCCTAAAGCTCGTCATCGTCGTATTCGAGATAATGAAATACAGTTAATTCTTGAATCATTAAATTACAGTGAAGGGCAGACACCAACTGAACCAGATCATTATGTTGCATGGGCATTTTTATTTGCACTTGAAACAGCAATGCGTCGTGGTGAAATTCTTGGTATTCAAATGACAGATATTTTTGATCGTCATGTACATTTACCAAAAACAAAAAATGGTGATGCTCGTAATGTGCCATTAACTAAAAAGGCATTAGCTCTTTTAGATCTGATTGAACATGATGGACCTAAACTTATTCCACAGTCAGAAAATGCATTTAGATTAATGTGGGAAAGAAGAAAGGCGAAAGTAGGATTAGAAGATATTCATTTTCATGATGCACGACATGAAGCGATTACAAGATTTGTGAATAATCAAAAATTGCCTGTTGAGGTATTAGCGAAAGTGACAGGGCATAAGAACATTAAAGTGTTAGTGAATACTTATTACAATCCTGATGTGAATGATATTGCAGATATGTTGGATGCGTAAAATAAGGGGTATACATAAAATGTACCCCCTTTGATTTAATTCTTTCTTGGTCGTCTATTTTTTGATGTCTTCTGCCCTAAAATTAAATGAGCTTCATCAGGTTTGTATTTACATTTTCGCCCAACACCACGATTAATAGATACAAGTCTATCTCGAACAGTATCTTCACTAATTCCATACTTAACAGCTAATTCCTGTGGCGATACAAATTCAGGACTTACATCTTTAATGGCCACAACTTTTGCACCACCAGCAACTTCAGCACCAATAAAAAGTTGAGGTACATCACCAGTGACAGTAATTTGATACACTCCCATCAACAAACCTCCTTCAAACGTTCCACCTTTATAAATGTCATCCAATGTGTATTGGCACGTTTTCCACTAATGTGGCCAAACAAAGGTTTTTGATCTGTTAGCTTTAAAATTTCAGAAACCTTAATTTGAGTTTCATTCCATTTAAAAATCAAAACACCATCAGTGGCCAACACACGGAAACATTCTGAAAAGCCTTTTCTTAAATCTTCACGCCAATCATTTTCAAGCTTTCCATATTTCAGGGCCAACCAAGATTGCTTGCCTGCACGTACTAAGTGTGGCGGATCAAAAACGACTAATTTAAATTGGCCATCATCAAAAGGCATATTACGAAAGTCCATTTCAACATCTGGACTAACTTCTAATGAGCGACCATCACAAAGAATATGGTTTTCAGTTCTAATATCGCCAAAAACAACATTTTCATTTTGAGAGTTTAAAACCCAGGTTGATGCTGTAAAAGCGATTGCCGAAGAATACAAAGGCAAAATGGCTCACAACGACAAAATTACAGCTGAAGCAAAAGCCCAAGCTGATGATGCCTTAACAAAACTGAATGAAACTAAAAGCCAGTTGCAAGATTTGGCTCAAAAAATGTCACGTCGACAAAATGATGGTGATCCTGAAGTTAAATCAGGTGGTCGTGAATTTGTTGAAAGTGCTGAATATAAAGCTGCAGCTGAATCGGAATTTAAAGGTATTACTCGTCGTGAGCTTAAAAATACGATTGGTACCACTGAAGTGGCAGGGAATATTCAACCAACTAATCTTGGTTTGATTTTACCAAATCAACAGCGTTTAACAATTCGTGATCTGCTTGCTGGTGGGAAAATGTCTGGCAACTCTCTTGAATATGTTCAGGAAGCTGGCTTTACCAATAATGCAGCAGTGGTAGCTGAAAAAGGCAATAAACCTGAATCTGCAATCACTTTTGAAGACAAAGACGCAAAAGCTGTTGTAATTGCTCATTGGTTAAAGGTCACTACTCAGATGCTGAGTGACGCTCCTGCGCTTGAGTCATACATTAACAACCGTTTACGTCATGGACTTGATATTAAACTTGAAAATCAAATCCTTAAAGGTGATGGGACATCAGGGAATATCGCAGGTCTTCTAACACAAGCCACTGAATACGCTCCTCCTGCTGGTGTCACTGGTGCCAATATGTTTGATGTGTTGCGCTACGCGATGCTTCAAGTTGTTTTAGCGGATGATTATGCAAATGGTCATGTTCTTAACCCTATCGATTGGGCAATCATGGAGACCACTAAAGATGAAAATGGACGCTATTTGATTGGTGATCCTCAATCTAAAGCAGTTCCTACGCTTTGGGGCTTGCCAGTGGTCCAAACTCAAGCGATGGATGCTGGTAGTTTCTTGACAGGAGCATTTAATACTGCTGCTCAATACTTTGAGCGTTGGGGAGCGTCTGTGCAGCTAGGATTGACTGGTGATGATTTCACATCAAACAAACGTACAATCCTTGCTGAAACTCGTGGTGCATTAGCTGTGTATCGTCCTGAATCATTAATCTATGGTTCTTATGTTCCTAGTCCTTA
This sequence comes from Acinetobacter equi, assembly GCF_001307195.1. Classification (NCBI taxonomy): domain Bacteria; kingdom Pseudomonadati; phylum Pseudomonadota; class Gammaproteobacteria; order Moraxellales; family Moraxellaceae; genus Acinetobacter; species Acinetobacter equi. The sequence continues at coordinate 1,813,300 of NZ_CP012808.1, forward strand.
ATTGCTGATTGAAAGAGCAGGCATATGTCTGCTCTTTCGGAGTACTAATCATGAAATACATAGTGAAGCGTCCGCATTTTGGTGATAAAGACTTCAAAGTGGGTGATATTCGCGAAGCCAAACCTAATGAAGTTGCACACCTGGTAAAAAATGGAATTTTAAAAGAATTACCAGAAGAAGTAACAGAAACAAAGCAGATAAAACCCCGTTCAACAAAGGCGAAATCAGAATGATTGACCTCGATCGAGCTAAATTGCATTGTCGTGTAGATCATGATGATGAAGATGAAATATTTCGAGACTTAATTGCTGAAGCGGATGAAGTTATTGAAAATGATTTAGATCGTAAAATCATCATAAATGAAGCCGATCGAAGCAATGATTGTGATTTATTGGATAATAAATGGTTGGATTCAGCTCGGCTTATATATATTCAATATCGCTATAGTCGTAGCCTAGAAGATAAGCCTCAAGCGTATTTAAGTTTGTTGCAAAAATTTCGCATCATGGGAGTTTAGATGGTGGATTTATCAGAAAAACTACCTCACCGCATCCGAATAGAATCATTCGTTGAAACCCAAGACCAAAAAACAGGTCACATCACTGAAGAATGGTCAGAATTTACAACTGTTTGGGGAAAACATGAAGGTTTATCCACAAAAGATATTCTTCAAGCTCAAGCTATTAATTCAACTATGTCGGCACGTTGCAAGATTCGCTATAGCAAGAAAGCAATTCAGATTGATTCGACTATGCGAGTGTTGTTCCGTGGCAAATATTGGAAAATTGATGGTGATCCAATGCCCGATAATGAAAGCGGTCTTGAGTGGATTACTTTGAACCTTGCTGAAGGTGAAGCATCATGGCAACCTCAGACTTAAAAATTGATGGTCTTGATGAATTCAACAAAAAAATTGCAGAACTCACCGATATTAAAAAAGTAAGATCAAGAGCTAATTCATCTGCTCGTAAAGCAATGCAACTTGTTCAAATGGTTGCAATGATTGGTGCATCTCGAATTGATGACCCTGCAACAAGAGAAGCGATTCAAGAAAATATTGTAGTTCGTGCAGGAAAAACACGAAGTATTAATGAAATTCGTATGCGAGTTGGTGTGTTGGGTGGTGCTGCGGTAAATGGTAGATCAGATAGAGCTAAACTTTCAGCTTTACCAGGTGGTGAAACGGTTTACTGGCGTTATTTAGAGTTTGGCACATCCAAGATGCCAGCAGTACCATTTATGCGACCAGCTTTGTCTGAAAACATTCAAAAAGTTACAGATGAATTTGCAAAGACATTTATGAAGTCCATCGAGACTGCAATAGCGAAAGGCAAAATATCATGACAGCACCAATCTTTGAATTGCTTAATGCAGATGATGAAGTTAAGTCATTTTTGAAGTCAGGCAATATTTTAAGAGCTTATGAATTTGGCTTAGCACCTGATAAACCTAAAACACCATATTTGGTGTGGCAAGATATTTCAGGTAACCCACAAAATAATCTTGATTGTCCTGCATTAACTGATCATATCTCTATTCAAATTGATATTTACACACATGATGTTCGTGATTTAGCAATGATAAAAAACGCTGCACGACGAGCATTAGAACAAGATAATTCATGCACGATTACAGGTTTACGTGGCAATAGTCGTGAACATGATACAAAGCTTTATCGAACTGGTTTTGATAGCAACTGGTTTGTTGATCGTTAATTAAATAATTTTCATATAGCACCCAATCGGGTGCTTTTTTTATGCCTATTTATTATTCCAAATGCATTCAATAAATAGGTTAACCACAACTCAAGGAGTTAAACATGAATGCAAAAATTGAAGTTTTAAAAATTGTTGATGTTGAGAATGGTGTTCCAAAAACCACAACTATGCAAATAGCATTAGGGTTGGGAATTCAGCATAAATCTGTCATTCAGTTGGTACGAAGTTACAAATCTGATTTTTCAGAGTTTGGCCCATTGGCATTTGAAATGCGGATGGGTGCTCCATTGCCCCAAGGTGGTTATGGGCATTCTTTGCAATATGCAGTTCTAAATGAACAGCAAGCAACTTTACTTCTAATCTATATGCGTAATAGTCCAAGAGTTCGTGAGTTTAAAAAAGCATTAGTAAAAGCATTCTTTGAAGCACGTACATTATTACAAACAGATTATTTTGCACTTATTCAACAACGAGAAGCACTAAACGCAAAACTTGAATGTGAAAAAGATATTGCTAGTGCATGTGGTCGTGGCTTGGCAGGATGGAAAAAACAACGTGATTGTTTAACAACAGCAATAGCCAATGTAGATCGACAAATTCAACCATGCTTATTTGAATAAATAAATTTTATTAAACCCATACCTCCTTAACGGAGGTTTTTTTATGCCTAAAAAGAGGAGTAGCTACTCATGGCACGTATTAAAGCGCAAGGTACACAGGTATTTGCGGTAGTTGATGGCGCAGTGGTGCGTTTCTCATGTCCTAAAGCATTTTCATTTGGTGAGGATGCATTCACAAAAATTGATGCTACTTGTCTAGATGCTGATACCAAAGATTATGAACGTGGTTTACGTGATCCGGGTGAAGGTTCAATTCAAATTGATTTGGATGATGAAAATGCAAGTCATCTACAGTTAATTGAATTAGCGGATTCAGGTGAAAAAATTGAATGGTATGTTGGCTCAAGTCACTCAAAAGCACCTCCAACTTATGAAGCTGTTTCGGGTATTGAGTTACCAGAAGATCGTATTTGGTGGTCATTCAAAGGTTATTTAAATCCATCTGCACCAACAACAGAACAGGATACTTTAGTAAGTTATACATTCACTTTAGTTCGCACATCTAAAGTTGTGACAACTCCACGTACGGTGACTTCATAATGGCTAAAAAGAAAGAAATTAAACAGGTTGAAGCGCCTATTAAGCTTGCTATCAATGACTTTTTAAAGTTATCAAATGATGCTGTATCTGAGCTTGTGGAAAAGGAGGTTTTCTTTTTCCATGAAGATAAAGAATATAGTGTGGATGTAGGTATTAAGATTTTGTCATATGATGAAGTTGTTAACTTGATGCGTGGAAAAGATGCTCAAAAAACACTTATGTCTGATTTAATTAAATCTCGTATCGCAGCATCAATTTTTAATAAAGAAACTAAAAAGCCTCTTTTCTCCAATAATGATGTTGGAAAAATTCTCCCTAGTCTTATGGATGCTTTACACAAAGCATCTGATGAGGTGAATGATTTTTCGGGAAAGTATCTGATGGAAAAATTGATGAAGAAGAATTCTGGTGTGAACTCGTCATCAACGGAATCGGTGGAAGAACAATCACAGAAGCCAAGCGAAGAATAAGTAATACGGAATTTCAAATTTGGAGAGCTTATCGTGAAAAACGAGGCTCTCTTTTTACTGCAAGACGTATTGAACAATCGATTGGTGGATTATCGGCACTTTATGTATCTTTAAAAGGTGTAAAAGATGTTGATCCATATAGCTTCATGCCACATGAGCAAAAACCACAACAGGTTGAAATGTCGCTTGAGGAATATATGATGCAGCAGTTTGGGGAAGGGAATTAACTTAGGTTAGTTTCTTTTTCAACTAATATTTAGTATTTTAAGGTCATTCTTAAAGGATGATTTTATGAAAAAAATATTAGGGTTGTGTTTTGTGGTTGGTTTAGTTGGGTGTACATCAATTCAAGTGAATAATGCTACTGGGTTTAATCCAAATAGTATAAGACAAGTTTGTATTGTTAATAATCCAAAAGTAATTATTAAAGATTTTGATAGTTTGGTTGAGAAAAGTTTCGCTCGTTATGACATAGGTACAAAAGTTATTAAAGATTCTGATGATATGAGCCTATGCCAAACAATCCTAAACTATACAGCTTTAAGATCATGGGATATGGCACCTTACATGGTTTCTGCTCAGTTCAATTTAATTCAAAATGGAAAACAAGTTTCTGAAGCATCGTTTAGATTAAAAGGTAATGGTGGGTTAGCACCAAATAAATGGCGTAGCACTGAAACCAAGATCAATGAATTGGTAGATCAGTTACTTGAAAAAACTCCTAAGAAGTGAGTAGTGGGATAGTCATGAAAAAAATTATTATTGGATTGTGTTTTGCTTTAAGTTTTCAGCTAACAAATGCTAGTACCATGCCTATAGAAGAACAAGAGGAAAAGTTGGGTTTTTGCAAAGAAGTCTTAGGTGCAGCTATATTTAATAGTGTGTTGGAAACGGTGTGTGATTTTGATGGGGGTGTCAAAGATAAGTTGAAAAATATCTATGATTCAGCTGATTGTAGAGAGATTGTTCCACAGGAAACGGTTGAAAATTTATCAAGAGATGTATTGCAAGACTCAAGAGATAGATACAAGGTTTTTGGGGAAAAGAAATTTTGCGAGGATAATTTAAGAGGTTATTCTGATTTAATGGATTAAAGAGAATCAATTAATTATTACCGCCCTTTAGGCGGTTTTTTTACGCCTAGAGGTTTATATGAGTACAAAACTCGGAACATTAACGCTTGATTTAGTTGCAAAAATCAGCAACTTTTCAGAACCAATGAAAAAAGCAGGTGATACTGCTCAAAAAGAATCTAAACGTATTGAATCAAGTATTAACTCTGCAACAAAAGCTATTACTGCTTTGGGTGCTACAGCATTAGCTGGCTTAACTGTGGGTGCTGTAATTGAAAGTGCAGATGCTTACGGTCAAATGGCTGCACGAATTAGAAATGCAACAAAAGATACAGAAGAGTATGATTTAGTACAAAAAAGACTGCTAAATACAGCGAATGGAACATATCGCGCCTTAGGTGAGGCTCAAGAAGTTTATTTGGGTCTTTCAGGGGGGTTAAAAGAATTAGGATATAACACTCAACAGGTTTTGGATATTTCTGATTCTTTATCTTATTCATTTGTACACAATGCTACTTCTGCTGATAAAGCACAATCTGCAATGAGTGCGTACGGTAAGGTTTTAGATAAGGGTAAGGTTGAGGCTGATTCTTGGTTCTCAATCATGGCAGCAGTACCAAATATTCTAGATGATGTTGCCAAGGCAACTAATAAACTGCCTTCCGAAATTCGTAAACTAGGAGCTGAAGGAAAATTAGCTGCTGAAGACTTAAATAAAGGTTTTCTACTATCAAGAGATGCAAACCAAGCATTAGCTGATGCAATGGAAAACTCGCTTGCTGATGGTATGTTTGCTTTAAAGAATGGATTTAGTGTTCTTGTTGGTGAGGCAAATATGGCTACAGGTGCCACAAGCACATTAGCCGCAGGATTGGCAACAGTTGGTGATGTTTTAGTATTAGCCTCTGATAATTTAGATGTTCTTGCTGTTGCTGGCGGTACTGCTGCGGCTGTTTTAGCACTAAAAATGACACCTGCAATTTGGTTGAGTGGAAAGGCTTTTGTGTCATCTTCTATTGATGCCTTAAAATACCAAGTAGCTGTTACTCGCTTGTCTGCACAAATATCGATAACATCTACAACCATGACAATCATGGGTGGTGCTGCTCGTGGTGCGTTGGCTGTTTTGGGTGGTCCAGTAGGATTAGTCTTAACTGTTGCAACCGTTGCTGCAAGTTATGCTTTATTTCGTGATAAAACAAAAGATTCAACAGTTTCTTTGCGTGAAAACAATGAAACCGTGGAAGAAGCAATTAAGAAATATACTGAGTTAGATAAGATTAAACGAGCAGGGCAATTAGTTGAAGAACGTGAAAAGTTAGAAGAATTAACTGATGCATATGGAAATGCAAATAATGCATTAATCTCATATGCATGGAGAATGACACGCAGCACTGATATGACCACAACACAAGCTAGGGAATTTAATAGCTTGGTTGGTAAGTATAAGTCTGGTGAGATTACACTTGAACAATTATCTGATGCAGTGGGTAAAAATACCAATTTTACTCAAAAGCAAAAAGATGAGTTCATTAAACATGCTTCTAGTCTTCGCAGTTCTTCTGATGCGATGAATACCCAAAAAGGATTTGTTGAAAAGCTAATTGATTTAAATCCAAAATTAGCAAAGTCTCATGATGGAATTACAAGTGCAATTGATCGCCAAAAAAATGCATATGCATCTTTATCTGAACAGCAAAAGAAAGTGTATGACAGCATAGATAAGCAGTTACAGCGTGAGAAATATATTCAACTAAATGTTTCAAATGGAACAATGAGTCGTGAACAAGCGGAATATTTTGCAGATAAACGCATTGAGGCTGGCATACCTTTTAATGAAAAATTATCTAAAGTTATGTACACGCAAATTGAAGCAGGGCGTACTTTAGAAAAGCAAAATGAAGCAAGATTAGAGTCTGAGAAAAAGTCTTTAGAAGCCCAAAAGAAAAAGGCTGAGTTTGCTGAAAAGAATTATTCTTACAGCAAGTCAGATTTACAAATTCTTGAAAGAGTTTCTAAATTAAATGCAGAGCATAGCTTAAATAAAATCAGTGCAAAGCAAGGTGTACCTGATAATTTGGTTGCTGCAATAATAGCGCAAGAGTCTGGTGGGTTAATTAATGCTAAAAGCCCAACAGGTGCTATTGGACCAGGACAAACGACTAGTATCTTTAGAAAGCAATATGGCTTGTCTGTAGCTGATTCTTATGATGTTAAAAAGGTTGCCGAAGCTATAACAACGGATTTAGCAAAGTCCTTTGAGGTTTTTGGAAATTGGAAAGACGCAGTTACAGCCTATAACGCTGGTGTGGCTGGTACAAAAAGCTTAAATGCAAAAGGTTTTACAGGTTCTGCCGCAAAAACAAAAGAAGCAAGAAATTATGCGCCATCGGTTGATAAGTTTTTTGCTGGTTTAAATGGCTCATCTTCAAAAAGTTTAGGGTTTTCTTCTCAGGAAGCGGTTTTAAGCATTAAAGAGCTTGGTGAATACTGGGAAAATGTTGAAGCAGAAAAAGCAAAATCTCTAGCTCGACAAAAAACGGTAATGCAGGCTTATTATTCTGAAGAGGAGGCAATGGCTGAAGCTCATGAACAGGCTAAAGTTGAAATTGAAAAGGCTTTTGCTGGTAATAAAGAGTTAATAGCTGAATATTTAGCAAAGCAAGAAAAAGCCTATCAAAAAGATGTGAATGCTTTTAAAGAAGCTCAACATCAAAAAGCTATTTCAGCTTATGAGGCAGTTTATAACCCTTTAGCTAATATGCAAAGCATTGGCATGAATGCAACTGCTATGGCTACTTTAAGTCCTGCAGAGTATCAAAAATGGGAGTTAAATAACCAACATCAAGCAGGGTATTCGCAGTTAGCTGATAGTTTTTCTCTTACTCAGCAAGCAATTAATGACAGTGAATATATTTCTGAGACAGAGAAATATGCACAGCTTGAAGCAATTTATGAGCAGTATCTTCAAAATAAAGCTTCACTTGCTGAGCAGTATGCAGTTGAAGAGCAAAAGCTTATTCAAAGTCAACATGATGCTCAAATGGGTATTTGGCAAGATTTGCTTACCAGAACAGGTACCGTATTTAGCCAAATGGCTGAAATGGTAAAAAACACCTCTGGCGAATCAAGCGCAGCATATAAGGCAATGTTTTTAACCAATCAAGCTATTTCAATGGCTCAAGCTTTGATTAATACCGAGGTTGCAGCAACAAAAGCCATGGCGGAAGGTGGGATGATTGCAGGTATTCCAATGGCAACAGCAATTCGAGCTTTAGGTTATGCTTCTGTTGGAATGATTGGTGCACAAACTATTGCAGGTATGGCTCACGATGGTATCGACAACGTACCAAAAGAAGGCACATGGCTGTTAGATAAAGGTGAGCGAGTTGTTGATAGCCGAACCAACTCTGATTTGAAAAACTATCTTTCTAATCAGAAACAACAAGCTCCACAAATCACAATCAATAATAATGCTAACGCTGATGTTCAGACTCGTCAGAACTCAGATGGCAGTATTGATATTGATTTAGTTGAAAGACAGCTCGCTAACAGATTAAGTAATGCAAACAGTGTTATTTCCAAATCACTTAAACAGAATACAACAGCGTCACGGAGACGATAATGCACAAATTATTGTACTGCTCGACTCAATCAGGCTATTCAGCCCAAATTGGTGATGGTGTTATTTCTCAAGATTTGGAAGGTGGTGCACCACGATTTAGACGAGCCTTAAAAGGCACATATCACACAGCATCGGTGCAATGGGTTGTTAAAGAAAAAGGCTATCAATATTTGATGGCTTTTTATCGTGTGTGGGCAAGAAACCCAAATCAACGATTTTTAGCAAAACTTTGTATTGATAATGCGACTGTTGAAGACTACCAGTGTTATTTTTCAGGAACTCCAAAGCTAAATAATAAAGATGGTGGTGTTTATACGGTTTCGGCTGAACTTCGAGTTAAACCACTCAATATCAATCCTGATATGGATGATTTAATCGTCAGTGCTGGTGATGAAGGTGTGGATCTAAATGAACTTTGGAATCCGCTTGAAAAACTAGTCAATGAAAGCCTACCTGATGCATTGGAGAAACTATGACGGATTACACAGCATTTTTTCTTAATAATTCAGGTGGGGTTGTTCAACTTGAATGCCTTGAAATATCACACCCAAGTTTTTCTAAAACCTTTCGTTATATTCGGAATGATGAAGATGGGATGATTATTGGTGGTCTTTCCTATAAGTACCAACCTATGTCAATCAAACGATCTAATGTGACGAATGATTTAGAGCAACGGTTATCTATTACGCTTGCTGATATGGAAGATGAATTTATGAATGCGATTGAAAACATTCGTACTTCATCTAGTCCAAGAGTAAAACCAAAGATTGTTTTTAAAATCTATCGTGATGATGATTTATCAGCACCAATGATTGAAATGCAAACTTTGGAAGTTCCAACAATATCTAAAGACAGCACAGGGCTTGTGACATTTGATGCTCAAGCACCTGAATTGAACGCAGTTAGAACAGGTCGCCTTTATACCTTTGAAGATTATCCGTTATTACGTGGAATTTAAGGCAAAAAAAACCCACTGTATGCTCTCATATACAATGGGTCGTGTAAGAATCTTAACTATTCTTGGGGGTGTTAAGATTGAATTAAATCTTAGCAATAACCATGGAAGAATTTATGTAGGTAATATTGCTGAATTGTTTATTCATGTAATTTTCAAGTGAAAAATATTATGTCTATCGACAACTTATTAGATCGTACATGGTCCAAAGGCTACACATGTAATGAATTTGCTTGTGAAGCGTGGAAGCAAATTACAGGTAAAGACTTAAGCAAACGGATTTATAAAGTATTAAACGGTAAAGGTCGATTTAAAAGACTGGAAGAACCTATTTCGCCTTGTTTGGTTTTATTTAAAAACGATGATCGAAGCCCTACTCATGTAGGGCTTTTTTATTGCGACAAACTTTTGCATTTAACGCCTCGTGGTGTGCAATTCATACCACTTGAAGTGGTAGCTATGCACTTTAAAGAAGTGAGATATTACACATGAAAAAAGTCATCATCATACGTGATCAGTTTGCTAAAGATAAAATCGAAGCTTATGTTGATGATGTGTGTAAGTATTTGGCTGAACAGTTTGATGTATTCCCTGAAAATGCACAGATTTATCATAATCAGATTTCTGAACAAACAAATATCACACCTAAAACAGAAGCAGATATTGAGCGTTTAAAACAATTAGATGGTGTATTTTGGGTTGTGATTCACCCTGCTTGGTGGATGGTTGTCTTTTGGGTGGTTACCGCTGTTATGGCGGCATATAGCGTATATATGATCGCTACAATGCCCAAACAAAATGGACAAGGTTCTGTCGGCTCATCAAATAACGAACTGGCAAATCGATCTAATAAAGCGCGAGTTAAAAGTCGGATCCCTGATATTTTTGGTACTGTTCTTTCATTCCCTGATCTGATTGCGGAAATCTATACCTATTATGAAAATGGCATTGAAATTGAAGAATGTCTAATGGTTATTGGCCGTGGATATTATGATGTTCATGAATGTAAAGATGGCGATACTGCAATTGAGGGAATTGAAGGTGCTTCAATCAGTGTTTATGATCCGAATGTATCAATCACTAGCAACACAACAATTTATCGTACAGGCACAGCATTCACTACGGCACCAAGAGCTGTAAGAAAATCAGATGCCATCAATGGTCAATCTTTAGTACAGCCAAATGATTTAAGCCTTGAGTCCAGTTCATTATATTTTATGACTGGTGGTGTGATTAGAAGCACAGCAAATATCGATTTCACTACTTATTTTAAAGTAGGTGATGGCATTGCAATTACTGGTGCTGCTTTCGGGATTAATGATGCTTCACTTTCAGGTACGGCTGTATTAACGCCTGATTTTAAAGTTATTGTGCAAAGTAGTGTTGATATTGAGGCTTATGATGCCTACAAGGGATTATTACTCAATGGTGCCTTATTTGAATATATTGTTGAAGAAACTACTATTGATCCTGAAACAGAAGAATCTACAACTGTTGTGGTAGAGCGAGCAACTCGTGATGCATCTGGTCAGTATGAAGTGAGTAGTGTGACTCGAATTCAAAGTGGTTCGATTTATACCTACACAATTCAATTATCTAATCCAAAACAAGTAAATTACAGTTGGAATGATATTTCTGAAAATCAAACGATTAGTGCAGGTATTACACTTAATCTAAATGCTAATTCCATGACACTTGATGATATTTACTCTATCAGTGCGATTAGCTCAACTCAAATTACTCTTGCAAATGCTGCTACCGTAAATGCCGAATGGTTGAAACTTCCAACAATGTTTAATGGTAGTACACAAGGCAGACAAGCCAATGTTGATTTAGAAATTGTGGCCAATAAATGGGTTGGTTGGTTTAACTTAGATTTTGATCAAGCTACACAAGCTGTATTTAATGTGTATGCACCGCAAGGGATGTATGCAACAACAGATTCAGGTGGTGAGCGAGAAGCTGGTTGTACAATCACGGTGCAATATCAAATGCTTGATGAAAATAAAAATCCAGTGGGTGAAATTGTCACAAGGGAATGGGAGATTTGGAATAAAACCAAATCAAGTTTTGGGCGTACAGCTCGTTATGATTTACCAAGTAAAGGTAGCTTTCGTTTTCGACTTGCTAAGACTTATGCAAAGCAAAATAACCGACCTGTTACCGAAGTAAAAATTAAAAGTGTTTATGCAACTTATGCTTCTTCAAAACGTAATTATCCTGATGTGACTGTTTTACGTTTAAAAACGGTTGCAACTGATGGGGCATTATCAGTTAAAGAACGTAAATTAAATTGTCTTGTTACTCGTAAACTTAAAACAGATGGTACTGGTGCTTTAGTTGCTACGCGTGATGCAGGGCAAGCACTGATTAATATGGCTTTGGATCAATATGTTGGGAGACGTTCTAGCTCTGAATTAGATATTGCTCAAATTAAGTCTGAAATTCAAAAGGTGAAGAATTACTTTGGTTCTGATGTTGCAACTGAATTCAACTATACCTTTGATGATGACAACTTAAGTTTTGAAGAAATGGCAGGAATGGTTGCTTCAGCATGTTTTTGTGAGACTTATCGCTATGGCAATAAGTTACGAATGAAGTTTGAAGGACCACAAGATAATTCAGTTCTTTTATTCAATCATCGTAATAAAGTACCCGGTAGTGAAAAGCGTACTTTTAGTATCGGTATTGATAAAGATTATGATGGTGTTGAGCTTGAATACACATCACCAGATGATGATCTTAAAACAACTTATTCAATCCCTGAAGATGGTTCAGCACGTAATCCTTTAAAGATTACAACTTCGGGCATTCGCAATCATGCAGTTGCTAAAACAAGGGCGTGGAGAGAATGGAATAAGCTTTTATATCAGAATTTGAGTTGTGAGTTTGATGCGCTTGACGAATCTAATTTATTGGTTAGAAATGATCGTATTTTAGTTGCTGATAATACAGAGCTTAAAACTCGTGATGGTCAGGTGGAGTATGTTGATGGATTAACATTGAAGTTATCTCAATTTATTGAAGATCCTTATTCAAAACAATTTGGCAATGTTGAGATAATGGAAGGCAAGACCTATTACATCTACTTGCAAATGCAAAATGCAACAATAGATATGATTAGTTGTGTTGCTGGTAATGAGCCAGATGAAGTTATTTTGAGTCGTGCACCTCTTCAATCTCTTGTTATTGATGAGGATCGCTATATCAAGACAACCTATTTACTAGTCGAAGCTCAAGAAGCAGATAAACAAGCATTCTTACTCACCGAAGCTAGTCCTAATGATGAGATGACGAATAAGCTGACATGCATTAACTACGATTCTCGTTATTACGAAAAAGATAAAGCATTTATTTAAAATTTAAACCTTATAAGGCACTCGAAAGAGTGCTTTTTTTATGCCTGGAGAAAAGCAATGGGGATTGTTACGGTCGATAAACTAGAGAATGCTGATAAAGATGCAGATGCTCTTGATACGTTTATCAATGGTGCAGACACAGCGACAGTCACAACACGTAAAAGTAAGAAATATCCAACACTTGCCAACGCTGTAAAACAAGTAATTGAAACTGGTGGATTTGAACCATTTGCTACTGAAACAGCTTTGCTTGCAAGCAGACCAACTATTACCAAGAAAGCAGCCAAGGCTTTAGATACTAAAAAAGTTTGGTTGTGGGATGGCACTCAATGGAATGATACTGGGTTGAGTGAATATGATTTGGCTAAGAGAGATATAAACAAAGTATCTCAAAAAGTGGATACCAAGCTAACCATCAAGTACGACTTTCATTCGATAGAAAACACACCATCATTTGTTGTTATCAATGAGGATTTAAAAGTAATTAATACATTAGCACCTAATATTGTTATGGATTTTCATTCAGATGCTAGCGAATCCGATCTTTTTTTTGCGGATGAAAATTTAAAAGAACTTAAGCCCCAACAAGAAGGTTCAGGGTTGGATGTTGAAAACATTCCAAACAACGAACAAGGACTTGGAGAACCTTATGTTGATAATCATTATTTAAAAGTATCTCGTAAAGATTATCCAAACTATTACTTCAACACATCGCAATCAGTAATCACGCATGCTGATGATGTGTACGCTTTTTATGACAACTTAATGTCACAGAATCCTGATTACATCACAAAGACCACACTAGGTGCAGACACAGAAGGATACCCGATTTACGGATACACTTTCACGCCACCACCAAAACTGTATTGGGGTGGTCATACTGCTGAAAGTGTTCAACCACCTGAAATTGTAATAACTTCTGGTGTGCATGGTGCTGAAAAAATGGGAATCATTGCAGGAATGTCTTTCTTTGATAATCTGGTGAATTACTGGAATACGGAAGAGTATTACGACAAGTTGCGCTTCTCTTGTAAATTTACAATTTACCCAGCTTGTAACCCTTACGGTATTCGCTCAAATACTCGTGGTAATGTAAACGGTGTTGATTTAAATCGTAACTTTGATGTGAATTGGGATGGCGCTGGAAGTACAGATCCATCTGATGTGAACTATAAAGGTTCGGCACCTTTTTCTGAAATAGAGACGCAATTATTAGCAACAATTCCCGACTTACACCCAAATGCAAATCTATTTATGGACTTACATCAGCAAGGTGAAGTGTATTTATTTTGGTTTGGGACAATCTTAGATCAAACAATTACAACAGTTGTTGAGTCTTTGAATGATATGACAACGTATCTCTACAAGCATATAAAACCTGAATCAGACTTACAACAAACGCTATGTCGTCTTGCATACAATGGTGAAGGCACACTTGCTCGATATTTTCAGCTTGTAAAAAACAAAGCAACTATCTTGATTGAAATGTCGTCATCAAACCACCCAATGCTGACAGGGAAATGGGTTGATGCTCGAAAAGTTGCAGAAAAATCTATCGTAACAGTCGTTAAAAACTTCATAAAAAATGTTTAGGAATTAAAAAATGATTACATATCAAATTATTGAAGGCGCAAAGGCAAGTAAGAATGCTAAGAAATTCACACCAAGTCCAGAAGGTGTTGCAATGGCGAATATTCCTGGTTGGGAATTGCTGATCGATCCTGATCATGTAACCAGTAGCACAGTTCAAAATCGCTGTATCCGTAATACTTTTTGTGAGTTGGTATCAGGGAGTATCAACCTTGGAACATTTGCAAATGGTCAAAAAGCTTTTAATCCAACCGATGCTCTACCAATTCGTATTAACCCGAATTTAGAATTTCCAATTGATGCATGGTCACTTATTTTTGTAGCTAAGCCTGATGTAAAAACTGGTGTTGATTTAAACACCATTATCACAGCTAATACTTATACAGCAGATAAGATCACACCAAGTGTGGCTTTTTCAGCATCAACCACAACCTTCCGCATCATGAAAGGTGGTGCATTGTCTGATTTAGAGAGACGATTAACATACACACCAAGTGTTCCATTATCGGAAAAAGTGAGTGTTTATATTGTTACAGGTTCAATTGCAAATGGTTTAGCAATCTATCAAGATGGGGTGCTTGTAGCAAGCAACTCAAATAAGGACTTGATAAATGATCAATGGCAAGCTGGTGAATGGAATATATTGCGTGGAGCGCGTGGTTTATTCGGCATGATTGGTTTACTTTCTATTGATCTGAATGACCCTTTAAATGCTGAATACAGGAATCAGATGAATGATTTTTTAATGCAAAAATACGCCATCGTATAAATCAGCAAGCTTTAGATACCCCTAGCTTAAAGCTAGGGTATATAAAGTAATAATTATTATTTTGAATAATAATAAGTGTTTTTATATTGGAAGTTAAATATAAAAAAATGATAGGCTATTGATATTATTATTTATATTAGATGGCTTTATGTACACGGAAATTATTCGAGATATTCAAAAAGATAAACTATCCCCTTTATCAATGAAAGACTCCACAGCTTCGCATCTATATGGTTTTTATCAGGCTTGTAAGGAATTGGGGTTAGAATATGAGAAACATAAAAATCATTTTTTAATTAAAAGCCCATATAACGATTCATATATTGGTGGCGTTTCAGGCATGGTGAGTAGTTTTGTATCTAGTTTTGCATTGCGTGTCTGTGGGGATAAAGAATTAACTCATAAAATTTTGGCTGCAAATGACATTCAAGTACCTAAACAATATTCTTTTTCTAAAAATGATTTAGATGGTGCTATTGAGTGCTTTAAAAAATATAATTTAACAGTTGTAAAGCCTTCGGATGGCTCTGGCGGTAAAGGTATTACAATTGGAGTAAATGGTATTGATGAGTTTAAAAAAGCATTTCAATATGCGGTTGAAAATACAGGTCAAAACGGACGAGTATTAGTTGAGGAAAAAATTGATGGCTTTGATATAAGGGTTATTGTTGTTAATGGAAAATTTGATTGTGCTATTTGTCGAATTCCAGCACATGTAATTGGTGATGGGGTTAAAACAGTGGCTCAACTTGTGAGTGAAAAAAATGAGGCAAGAAGCAAGCATCCTCATCATAAGGCTTTTCCAATAATAATTAAGCCCTCTCTAGATGAGAGAATTGTCCCTCACGAAGGTGAGATATTATTTTTAAGTAGTGCGGCTAATATTCATCAAGGTGGAGAAGCATTGGATGTTACTGAATATGTAGGTAATGATATTCGAAATTTATCTATAAAGGTTGCTAAGTCTGTACGTGGTTTAAATGTTGTAGGAATTGATTTCTATCTGAAGGATTTCAAAGATCCTACAGCCGCTTATGTTTTAGAACTAAATACAGCAGCTAATTTTTCTATACATTATTTCCCTTATTATGGGAAAAAAAGAAATCCTGCTTTAGCTATTGTTAAAGATATGTTGGCTATGTAAAAAATTAACCCAACAAATCCAAACACACCCCGACTTTTAATAAAGATCGGGGTTTTTTATTACCAAAATTTTAGGAAAAACGATGTCTGAAAAAGTTCATTTATTCGCGGAAACTTCTGCAGCAGCAATTGGCTCTAAAGCTTCATTTGGTGGAGGTGCTGCAAGTTTTGTTGCCTTCTTTGCTGGTATTAATTGGATTGGTTGGTTATCGCTTGGAATTGCAATTTTAGGTTTGATTATTAATGCCTATTTTTCTTGTCAGCGCAATCACCGTGAAAAAGAAATCCATCGCTTAAAAGTAAAACAATTAAAGGATCAGTGTGATGCAAAACAAGACTAAATATTTAGCAGTAGTTTTAACCGCTTCACTTGGTTTCTTTGTCGGCTTAGAAAAATACGAAGGCTTTTCTGCTAAACCATATAAAGATACTGGTGGAGTGGTCACACAAGGTATTGGCTCAACAGTCAAGCCTGATGGCTCAAAAATCAAAATGACCGACAAGCCGATTGACCGTAAAACTGCACAGGAATGGGCGAAAGCTCATGTATCGAAAGATGAGACAGCATTTAAAAAGTCATTACAAGGCGTGAAACTATCCCAGACTGAATATGACGTTTATCTCGATTTTACATACAACTTTGGGCAAGCAAATTGGAATAAGTCTGCAATGCTTACTAATTTAAAATTAGGGCGATATGAGCAGGCTTGTAAGTCTCTTTTACTCTATAGATATGTTAAGAAAAAAGATTGTTCAATCCGATCCAATAACTGTTGGGGTGTTTGGGTGCGTCAGAAAGAACGCTACGACAATTGTATGGGGGCGCAATGAAAATAATCATTCAAGAATTTATAGCGAAGTTCTACCAGGTAATCATTTTAATTTTATTAGCCATAATTTTAGTTCTATCCATTTTTGGAGGTGTTCAGACTTGGCGAGCATCTTCATTAAAAACCGATTACCAATTGCTGAATGCTAAATACAAAACCGAAGTTGCCGAAGCAAAAGCATTAACCGAACAAGCTAAAGCCGAAGCTAGAACTAAAGAAAAAGAATGGTCCGATAAACTTTTAGAAGTAGAGAAAGCTCACAATGCAAAAATGCAAGAAATCATTATTGATGTTAATAATGCTAAGTCCGCTGTTGATGGCATGTCAAAGCAACTCGATACAGCCACAAAGCGTATGTCCACAGCTTCCAAAGAAACCATTATTGAGTACGCCAATACCAACAGTGACGTACTCAAAGAATGCATTGGACAATATCAATACGTGGCAGAACAAGCAGATAAACACGCAGCTGATGCAAAACGATTAAGTGATGCTTGGCCTAAGTAGAAATAAAAGGATAACAGAAATGTTAATTTGTATTTTTATTTGAAGCTTTAAACCACCTATAGAAACCAAAGGCTGAAAGAGCAGATAGTATAATTACACATACAATTGTCAAAGTTAACCAAAAGTTTCTTAATTTAAGCTGAAGATTAGTTAATTTTTCTGATTCTTCAGCTTGGATTTTTAATAGATCTATTTCTTTATGTATAGAATCTAGATTTTCAATATTATCAAAATAATGTTTGATTTCTGACATTTGAAGTTGAGGATCTCTATTATTTGTTCTTACAAGAGTGTCAAACCTATCGTTTCTTAAGCTATTTACTTCAGAATATCTTTTAACTGCTGTACCAAATATAGCAATATCTTTATCTAATTTGATTAGCATGATTTCAGCTTTTTCATAGTTTTTAAGACAAATATCAGCCACATACACCATGGCGACAATACCACCAATCGCTAAAAATTTATTTAAGGAGTCTGTTGGTATTGTTAGAGACACTTTTCTCAATCCATAATATTATTCAAATTCTGAAACATTCTACCAAAAACTCAAGGGATACAGATTCTAAGTTTCAATGATATAATAGCTTTACACGGCTAATTGCAGACTGTGGATAAACTTGCATTTACGTCAAACTTACGTCATATTAATATAACTAACTGATTTTATTTAAAAGATACTACGTTGACATCGTAGAGGTCAGCAGTTCGAGTCTGCTTATACCTACCAAAATTCAAAGCTATATATAGTAAGGGTTTTAAGCAAAAACAGAGGCTTAAAGCCCTTTTTTTATGCCTATAATAAGATATGTTAATATCAGCCTATTCGGCTTAAATGGTCGAATAAGTCATTAATGAATAGTGGTTATGCATGTAATTTACTGCTACAAAATATATATTTATAGCTTTGTAATAATTAAATTCGATTCAAATAATAATCTTAGTTATAGATTATAATAGGTAAAATTTTCAGAAGCTTAGAATAAATGACATCATTTAGCACTTTTGGCAGTCTTATATTGTTAAGCTTGTCACTTTCTTTGTCTGCTGCACCGCTAAATCAACAATACTTATCTTAGCCATTAACTGGGAATGGTGGTGAACCTGTTACTTTAATTCGTAAAGGAGTGGGTAAAGATAGAGTTGTACAAGGGCTTGCTATTGACCCTACACATAAATTTATCTATAGCAGTAATGTGACCGGTAATCCAGAAAAAGGGGTAATTAATCGGTTTCATATGAAAAGTTCACATGTTCTATATGCTTATAGATGCACAGCTTCCATTTGCATATATTGGACATCAAGGGATTACTGTTGATGCGGATTCAGGGACTTTATATACATCCACTGGTTCTGCAGTAAAAAATCATGGATGGTACATAACAAAATTTACCTATAATAAAAATGAGATACCAACTGATTTTAAAGTAATACGAATATTTGATAATTCTTATAGCAAAAAAATTAGTGCTATGCCTTCAATATCACCAGACAATAAAATATTAGCGATTCGAGCTAGAAAAAATCAAAAAAACTATGTCCGAATTTATGACTTTAATGAATTCAAGAAAAATGAAGATCAAGCAGATAAGCTTCCCTATAATGAATGGATTGTTGATGATGGATTGACTAAAGATAATTATCCATTTCAAGCAATTACTACAGATGGAAAATATATTTATTTAATGAGTGGTAAATCAGATAAACTTCCTAAAAGACTGTATATTTATGACCTGAAAGGGAAAATTGTTCAAAAAATAGATAATCTCAGAATAGGTTATGATGATGCATTTGATTTTAGTCAATCTGGTGCTTGGGAACCCGAAGGTCTAGCTATAGACAATAAAAGTAAGGAGTTACTACTTTTCTTTGCATTAGGAGATGCAGGTAGTCGCATTGGTCGTATCTTTAGAATGAAAATACAGGATTAAATTAAAATTTATATTAGATTTCTTCCATCAATTATGTTGAATGAAAGAAATCTAATAATTTATAGTTTAAGCGATTTTTGATGAAAGTACTCGATTGTTATCGCTAGAAATTTTTCGATAACTTGCGGCTCTATGATGGTCGGACAAAAGAGGACCGTGACCGAATAGTTTTTCACGTAAAGTTCCATCTTTATAATCAGTTTGGTAAACACCTCTACGTTGTAATTCAGGAACAATAAACTCAACAATATCTTCAAATGATTGATGCGCTAAAATATATGCTAGATTGAAACCATCAATGCCCGTTTCTTCAACCCACTCTTGTAAACGGTCTGCTACCGTAGCTGGTGAGCCAACTATAACAGGTCCATTTCCACCAACACTTGTCCAATTTGCTACCTCTTCAATAGTCCAAATTTTCTCTGGATCTGCATCTACATAAGATTGAAGCATAGATTGAATTGCGTTAGTTTGAATGTATTCAACTTGATCTGTTGGCTTAAATTGAGAGAAATCTACACCAGACCAACCAGATGCTAAGGTTAAGCCACCATCATAACTTCCATATTGTTGATATTCTTTAAATTTAGCTTGAGCTTTTTCATCAGTTTCATCAACAACAATAGCTAACATGGTATAAATAAGTACAGAGTTTGAATCTTTTCCTTCTTGAATTAAATTTTGTCTTATACCCTGAGCCAGTTTTTTAACTGCAATTTTTGTTGGTGCGGAAATAAAAACACATTCAGCATTTTGGCTTGCAAACTTTTGACCGCGAGAAGATGCTCCAGCTTGATATAGAACAGGAGTACGCTGTGGAGAAGGTTCACAAATATGAATACCAGGTACTGAAAAATATCTACCTTCATGGTGAATTGGGTGAATTTTTGTATGATCTGCAAAAATCCCTTTCTCCTTATCACGTAGGACAGCATCAGATTCCCAAGACCCTTCCCAAAGTTTATAGAGAACTTCTAAGTATTCATCAGCAATGTCATAACGCTCATCATGACTGACTTGAGTTTTTAAGCCTAAATTTTTAGAGCCACTTTCAAGATAAGATGTCACAATATTCCAACCGACACGTCCTTTGGTTAAATGGTCTAAAGTACTCATACGACGTGCAAAAGGGTAAGGGTGCTCAAAAGAAATAGAGGTTGTTACACCAAATCCAAGATGTTTTGTCACGGCAGCCATTGCGGGCACAATTTGTAATGGGTCATTGACAGGAACTTGTACAGCACCAGTTAATGCATGCTCAGCAGAGCCATGATAAATATCATAAATACCTAAAACATCAGCAATAAAGATACCATCGAATTTTCCACGTTCTAAAATTTTCGCTAAATCTGTCCAATATTCTAAATCTTTATATTCTGTAGAACGATCTGAAGGGTGGCGCCATAATCCTGGAGATTGATGTGCAACGCAATTCATTTCAAAAGCATTAAATCTAATTTGTTTAGTCATAAGATTCTTTAAAATATGAGAAATAGTTTTTGATTATCTTACCGATCAAAATCAATAATTTTTAATAATAAAAAAAACAATATTTAGCAGATATGATATTTATGAAAATAAATTATTAACTTATAAAAAACATAACTTAGCATTCATTTAATATTTAAGATCTTATTTTGTAAGCGATAAATAGAACGTTATTGTGATTTTTTATTTGATAAATTCTTAGCTATAAAAGAAAAAGCAAAATATTATTCTATTCAAAGAGTAGTCCTAGATATTACTTTTTCTTTTATGTCAAAGCTTTGTAATGGAGCTTTGATTTATTAGTTTAATTTACCAATACTGGTGAATTTATCTGGAACAATCACCATTGTATTGAGTGTTCCTTGTTCAGCAGCTTTAAGCAGTGCTTCAGCCTTTGTTTTCTCAGCTTCAGCACGAAGAAGATCAACATATTTATCTGATGCATTTTCTGCTAAAACTCTTTTAATTTCAGTTTCAACTCGAGCTGTTTCAAGCTCATTTTGTTTGGTCTTCAACGCATTTTGTGAATTTACAATTGCTAAAGATGAATCTAGGATAGATTTTGGTGGAGACACTTTTAAAATGTTAATTTCATTAACTTTAACAAAGCGGTCTTTACCTTGGACTTTTAATTTTAGGTTAATACTATTTTTGATTTCTGTTTCAATTGTTGCACGATTATCATTAACTGCAAGTGCTTTATATTTACTTACTACATCGTTAATAGCTGAATTTGCGACATATTGAACATATTGTCCAAGTAGATAAACATCACCATCCTCCGTGACAATGTGTTGTGCTTTTTCAGTTTTATATGCAATAGCTGCATTTTCAGGAACAATACCGTAATTCACTTTGAGTTGAAAATCTTGCATAGGAATTTTCTCTACGACAATCGGTTGAGAATCAACGTTTAATACAAGATTTCTTTTAGAAACTTTAATGACGTCACCAATCAATGTTTGGTGTAAGCCTTGTCCCAAAACAGTATCTTCAATTTCACCACTAAATGTTTGACGAATGCCTGTGTCTGCATCAGTGATACGAATAAAGCTACGAGATAGTATTATTAAAAAAATAATAAGTAATAAAACTGAAATGGTCAAAAATATAGTAGTTTGGCTTATTTTGATTTGTTGCATATAGGAAAAACCTTGATAAAAATAAAGTTTTGTTTGTATTTAAATGTGATCAATTTGTTCTTAATGAGTAATTAAGCCAATTTTCTTTATATTATAGCTTTGATTTTTATTAGAAGGCTAATTTTATAAGATCGATATAGTTAAATAATCGGTTTTTACTTTGATAGTAATTATAAAGCGATTCATCAAGTTTCGAGTACATCAATAAGAAAGGCTATAACGCACTTTCTTATTGAGTTGTATATTAATGAAAATTAAGGTGCAGGATTCGGTTGTTGTTTGTGAATTTTTGCAATCTCATCTAAAATTTCCTGATTTAGATTAATTTCAAAAGCATCAATATTTTCTTTAAGTTGATCTAAATTTGTGGCACCAATAATTGTTGATGTCACGAAAAATTGTTGCTTAATAAATGCTAGTGCTAATTGTGTAAGACTTAAATTATATTTTTCAGCGAGTAGCGCGTATTGCTCAGTGGCCCATTCACTTTCAGGATTAGAATAACGACTAAATCGTGAAAATAGAGTGACTCGAGCATTTGCAGGACGAGCCCCATTTCTGAATTTTCCTGTTAAATAACCAAATGCTAAAGGTGAATATGCTAATAAGCCAACACCTTCATATTTTGCAATTTCCGCCATTCCAATTTCGTAAGTGCGATTTAATAGGCTATATGGATTTTGCACACTTACGAATTTTTCTAAACCAAGTTTTTCAGCAAGGTGTAAAAATTTCATTGTGCCCCAAGGTGTTTCATTTGATAAACCAATGTAACGAATACGACCATTTTTAATTTCATTTGAAAGAGCAGCCAATGTTTCTTCTAATGCTGTAATTTCATGATCATTCTTAGCGTCATTATTGCTATAACCTAATTTCCCAAAGAAATTTGTTGGGCGTTGAGGCCAGTGTAATTGGTATAAATCGATATAATCTGTTTGTAAGCGTTGAAGTGATTGATCAATTGCAGATTCAATCTCACTTGCAATAAATTTTGTTTTTCCATCTCGAATATGTGCACCGCCTTGTGATGGACCTGCAATTTTAGATGCTAGAAATAATTTGTCTCGACCGCCATGTTTTGCAATCCAATTACCAATAATAGTTTCTGTTGAACCTTGTGTTTCAGGCTTAGGTGGAACAGGATACATTTCTGCAGTATCCCAAAAAAATAATCCACGTTCTAAAGCATAATCAAGCTGTTGAAATGCCTCATTTTGTGTGTTTTGTTCGCCAAAAGTCATTGTGCCTAAACAAATTTCAGGAACCAAAATTCCTGTATTAGATAGGGGCTTAAATTGCATGCTAATGTCCTATAAAAACAATGGAGTTTATTTACTATGGAATAAGCTAAATGATTAGAGAATATAATTGAAATCACAAATTATGAGATCGTTCTAATTTTTATAAAAATACAAACATAAAAAAAGCAAATCCTAAGATTTGCTTTTTATCACTCATTTATGCAATTTTATTCAACATCATTTGTGAATTCAGGCTCTTCATGAGATTCTAAAGATGCATCAAAAATTAAAATTGCTTTACCATCAGTTTCAATCATACCTTGTTCTTCAAGCGCTTTAAGAACACGGCCAACCATTTCACGTGAGCAGCCTACAATTCGACCAATTTCTTGGCGTGTAATACGAATTTGACGGCCATTTGGTAAAATCATTGCTTCAGGTTGAGTCGATAAGTCGATTAAACAACGTGCGATACGACCAGAAACATCGATGAATGCTAAGTCTGTTACTTTACGAGTTGTATTTTTAAGACGACGTACAAGCTGAGCGAATACAGCGTAGCTTAAGTCAGGATATTGCTTGCTTAAATCATGGAAGTTTTCATAAGTAATTTCAGCAATCTCACATACTTCACGAGTACGTACTTCAGCAGTACGTTGTGGATTTGCTTCAAAAAGACCCATTTCCCCAAAGAAATCACCAGGATTCAAATAAGCTACAACGATCTCACGGTCATCATCTTCACGAAGAATGATAGATACAGAACCTTTTAAGATTAAGTATAAAGACTTAGAGTCTGAACCTGGATCGATAATTGTTGTACGTTTTGGATAACGATTAATATAAGCGCGTTTTAATAATGCTTTTACTGACTCTGGTAATTGACCCGGAGATAGTGCATCAGTGCTAAGTTGTGAAAAGTTTGAAGTCATGCTAACGGTTCCGAATTGGATAAATAATAGATCGCACAAGACCTAGTATGAACTTGTCACACAGAAGAGATGAAAATTCTTTTCAACTCAATCGATGAAATTCCTTATCAGCTCAAATTATGTTAGTGTACAGGTACCATGTAAATTTATAGCTTTTTTTAGGGACTTGCAATGCAAACGAGTGTTCATTGGCTAGAGAATGTTGCTTTTGAGGCAAAATCAGAGAGCGGGCATAGCATAATTATGGATGGATCTCCTGAATATGGCGGTGAAAACCGTGGTCCACGTCCTATGGAAATGATATTAATGGGACTTGGTGGTTGTGCTTCGTTTGATATTGTGACGATATTAAAGAAATCTAGACAAGACGTGACAAGTGTTGAGTGTTTTATTAAAGCTGATCGTGCTGATACAATTCCTGCAGTATTTACTAAAATTCATCTCCATTTTGTCGTGAAAGGCAACTCTGTCAAAGAAAAGCAAGTTTCTAAAGCTGTTGAACTTTCAGCCGAAAAGTACTGTTCAGCGAGCAAAATGTTAGCGGATGGTGGGGTTAATATTTCACATGATTTTGAGATTGTGGAATTAAGTTAAAATAATTGTAATAAAATGTAAAAATCACCAAGGTCGGATTGAATCCGACCTGTTTTTTTAGAATTAAAAGATAATTTTGAATACTCATTCGTTGTTTATTGTAATGATAAGTGGAATTTTTGAATGTTTGAGTAACAGAAGAGGTGAATAAAATATAGAAGATTAGACTTGACTTGAAAAAAATAAATTAGCACGCATATTACAACCAAAATCCAACGATTTTAATTAGAATAACTATATGAAAAATATATGAATAATTTCTTGAAAAAAATAAATAGCTCCCATATATTGATTAAGTTAAAAAATTGGTTGTGAGGAATAAGAAGAATGCGTTTTGAAAAATTTACAAATCGCCTGCAACAAACTCTCTCCGATGCTCAGTCTTTAGCAATGAGTAAAGACCATACAGCAATTGAAGGGATTCATATTTTAAGTACGTTGTTAGATGAAGCATCAAACATTAGCTTGTTACAACAAGCTGGAGCAAATTTAAGAGATTTACAAGTAAAGTTGAATCAAGCTTTACAAGATGCTCCAACAATCGCAAATCCGACAGGTGATATTCATTTAAGTCCAGATGCAGTAAAAGCATTAAATCTTGCAGATAGTTTTGCGCAAAAGGCAGGGGACGAGTTTTTATCTACAGACTGGGTCATGCTCGGATTGGCAGAAGTTGGTGCAACGAAAGCAATTTTAAGTAGTATCGGTTTAACATCAGAGCAATTAAAAACAGCGATTAATAAAGTTCGAGGTGATGAAAAAGTGATGAGCAATAATCATGAAGATCAACGTGATTCACTCAATAAATACACGATTGATTTAACAGAACGTGCTGCTGCAGGAAAACTTGATCCTGTTATTGGCCGTGATGATGAAATTCGTCGTACGATTCAAGTTTTATCACGTCGTACTAAAAATAATCCTGTGTTAATTGGTGAGCCAGGTGTTGGTAAAACCGCAATTGTTGAAGGTTTAGCACAGCGTATTATTAATCGTGAAGTACCTGAAAGTTTACAGGGTAAACGTGTTTTATCTTTAGATTTAGGTTCATTGCTTGCTGGTGCTAAATATCGTGGTGAATTTGAAGAGCGTCTAAAAGCGGTCTTAAATGATTTAGCAAAACAAGATGGTCAAGTGATTCTCTTTATTGATGAGCTTCATACATTGGTTGGCGCAGGTAAGGGCGATGGCGCAATGGATGCTGGTAATATGCTTAAACCAGCGCTTGCACGTGGTGAATTACGCTGTGTTGGTGCAACGACTTTAGATGAGTATCGTCAATATATTGAAAAAGATGCTGCTTTAGAACGTCGTTTCCAAAAAGTACAGGTTGATGAACCAAGTGTTGAAGATACCATTGCAATTTTACGTGGTTTGAAAGAACGTTATGAAGTACATCATGGTGTGAAAATTTTAGACTCTGCGATTATTGCAGCAGCAAAAATGTCACATCGTTATATCACTGATCGTCAATTACCAGATAAAGCAATTGATTTGATTGATGAGGCAGCTTCACGTATCAAAATGGAACTGGATTCTAAACCAGAGCCATTAGATAAACTTGAACGTCGTTTAATTCAATTGAAACTTCAATTGGAAGCAGTGAAAAAAGATGAAGATGCAGGCAGTAAAGCTGAAGTCGATCATCTTGAGAGTCAAATTTCTGAAGTTGAAAGAGAATATAGTGATTTAGAAGAGATCTGGATTGCTGAAAAACGTTTAGTACAAGGTGATCAACAAACTCAGGCTGAATTAGATCAAGCACGTATAGCAATGCAAAAAGCGCAACGTGAAAATGATTTAGCTGAAATGGCACGTTTGCAATATGGGATTATTCCAGAACTAGAAAAACGTTTAAGTGAAGAAGAGGTTGCTGAAGAAAAAGCAGAACCAAAACTTTTACGTAATAAAGTAACGGATAATGAAATTGCAGAAGTAGTGAGTGCCGCAACAGGTATTCCTGTAGCGAAAATGATGCAAGGTGAGCGTGAGAAACTACTTCATATGGAAGATTTCTTACATAACCGTGTTGTTGGTCAAGATGAGGCAGTTGTTGCAGTATCGAATGCTGTGCGTCGTTCACGTGCAGGTTTATCAGATCCAAATCGTCCGAGTGGTTCATTCTTGTTCCTAGGACCAACTGGGGTAGGTAAAACTGAATTAACGAAAGCATTAGCGAATTTCTTATTTGACAGTGATGATGCGATGATTCGTATTGATATGTCAGAGTTTATGGAAAAGCATTCGGTGAGTCGTTTAGTTGGTGCACCTCCAGGCTATGTAGGCTATGAAGAAGGTGGTTTATTAACTGAAGCTGTACGTCGTAAACCTTATAGCGTTGTGTTATTTGATGAAGTTGAAAAAGCACATCCTGATGTTTTCAATATCTTATTACAAGTGTTGGATGATGGGCGTTTAACAGACTCGCAAGGTCGTGTAGTTGACTTTAAGAATACTGTAATTGTGATGACATCTAACTTAGGTTCACAAGATGTACGTGAATTAGGTGAAGGTGCAACAGAAGATGAAGTTCGTACAGTTGTGATGAATGCTGTAGGACAACACTTCCGTCCTGAATTTGTGAACCGTATTGATGAATTGGTCATCTTCCATTCACTTCAAAAAGCACAAATTCGCGGTATTGCAGATATTCAATTAGATCGTTTACGTTCACGTTTAAGCGAAAAAGATATGCGCTTAACGATTGATGATACGGCATTTGATCAATTGATTGATGCAGGTTTTGATCCAGTTTACGGTGCTCGTCCATTAAAACGTGCAATTCAACAACAAGTTGAAAATACGTTAGCTCAGAAAATATTAGCGGGTGATTTTATACCTGGTGATAATATTCTGATTAAATCAGAGAATGGTCATTTGGTCTTTGATAAAGTGAAATTAAGCTAAATCAAACGGCACAATAAAAAAACCTAGCTTCGGCTAGGTTTTTTTATTGCTTAAATGATTGAAATAATCAACCAATATTAAACAGGGTGGTGGGTGATTTTCCAAGCACGGTGAATTTTTTGATTACGTTTGAAATCAGGACCAATGGTTTCATTACTGATTTCTTTAACATCAAACATCGCTTCAATTTCTTCATCCATCTCAAAACCACGGTAGTTATTTGAGAAATACAAAGTACCTTCAGTTGTTAAGCGGTTCATTGCACGTTTAAGTAATGAAACATGATCACGTTGTACGTCAAAAGTACCGTAGAACTTTTTAGAGTTAGAGAATGTTGGTGGATCAATAAAGATTAAGTCATATTGTTCATGACCTTCTTTCAACCATTCAAAGCAATCACTCGCAAAGAATTGATGCTGTTCATCGGCATGATCTACAGTTAAACCATTGAGCACAAAGTTTTCTTTTGACCAGTTTAAGTAGGTATTTGATAAATCGACACTTGTTGTACTTGCTGCACCACCTAAAGCTGCATGTAAGCTCGCTGTAGAGGTATAACTATATAGATTAAGGAAATGCTTACCTTTTGCTTCTGCTGCAATGCGTAGACGCATTTGGCGGTGATCTAGGAATAGACCTGTATCTAAATAGTCAGTTAAGTTAACTAAAATTTTAGCTTTGCCTTCTTGAACGATAAAACGTTTAGATGCAGTACTTTGTTTTGCGTACTGTGTTTTACCTTCTTGACGAGCACGTGTTTTAATAAAAATTGCATCACGTCCTAAACCTGTTACAGCACGAATACTTGCAAGTGCTAAATTAAAGCGTTTTTTTGCTTTTTCAGGATCAATCGTTTTAGGTGGTGCATATTCTTGAACATGTAAACGATCACCATACAAATCTACTGCAACATTGAAGTCGGGTAAATCTGCATCGTATAAACGTAAACAATAAACACCATCTTTTACAGCCCACTTTTTCAATGTTTGCATATTTTTTTGCAGACGATTGGTAAAGTCTTCAGCACCTTCAATTGCTTCGAACTGCTGTGGTTGCCAATTTTCTAAGAATGGGCGAACAACAGAGGCAGGTTTTATTTTACCAACACGTGTATAGATTGGTAATTTACCATTCATTAAACGTAAGGTTTGTGTTTCATTGAATGCAAGGACATCAGCTTGTTCAATTTGAGCAGCAATAACCGCAGCAGTTTGATTTGGGAAATGCTTTTGCAATAAAGCTGATAAACCTAAGTAAAAAGCACGATTTGATGCTTTATCACCTAAACGTTCACCATATGGAGGGTTTGTTACGATAAATGATTTTTTGCCTTCAGCTTGGAAGTTTGGCCAATCTGCTAAAGTACGTTCTTCAATTTGAATTTGGTCAAGTATAGATTCAAAACCAGCGGCAATAATATTTTGCTTAGTGGCTTTAATTGCTTCCCAATCTGCATCAAAAGCATAAAATTTAGGAAGTGGTTGAGTAAGTGCTGTTTGATGTCGCTCTGCTGCTTCAGCTTTAATATTCATCCATAATTCATTGTCATGACCATTCCAACCATTAAAACCGAAACGTCGTACGAGACCTGGTGCACGATCCGTTAAAATCATTAAAGATTCGATAATAAACGTACCAGAACCACACATTGGATCTAAAATAATATCTGGCTGAATATCATTGATTTTAGCTTTTTGTAAAATTGCAGCAGCTAAGTTTTCTTTAATCGGTGCATCTGTCATAAAGCGACGGTAGCCACGTTTATGTAATGAATCACCTGATAAATCCAAGCAATAAGTATGTTCTTTTTTACCAGCAAGAATGAACATGGTAATTTCAGGTTGTTTGGTATCAATACTTGGACGCTTACCAACAGCTTCCATGAATGAGTCAACAACACCATCCTTAGCACGAAGCGTCGCGAATTGTGTATTTACTTTAATATCACGTTCTACGTGTAAACGAATTGCAAAAGTACTTTGTGGTGCAAATATAAGTGACCAATCAAAGCTAATTGCACCTTCATAAAGCTCTTCAGCGACATCACGAGCATCATGAGAAAACTCAATTTCATGAACATGAATTGGCATGAGTACACGAGAAGCCAAACGTGACCACATACAGATGCGGTACGCATCTTCGAGTTGACCTTTGAAAACCAAACGACCAGGCAAAACTTCAATGTCTTGGATGCCTAAACCTTGTAATTCTTCTTGAAGTAGGGTTTCAAGTCCAACTGCACAGGTTACCCAATACGTAGAAAGACGTGGTTTTGATGTCATGTAGATTTTCCAAAAGCGATAATGCAATCGGGTATTTTAACGTATTTTGAGTGATTTGGGCGTAAGAAGTTTTATACAGATGCATTAAGTTGCAAATTGATTTGTCTTTTAAATCCTATAAATGGATAAATTGGCAAATATCAATATAAATAACTTTAAAATCAAGAGAAAAATTGTCTGTATAAAAAGAGTGGTATGTAATTTGCTTAATAAAATATGCCTTCAAATAAAAAATTAAGATAGATGACAGATCTTGGCGATGTGAAAACCACGAATAAAGATAGAAATAAAATGGCAAATAAAAATGTATCTGATTAAGAAGAATAAATGGATACATGGAAAAGAATTAGGCTTTGAATTATGGGGGATTCAAAGCCTAACTTTTTCATCATTTTACGCAGGGTAGTTCACAGTTGAACTGCCTTTTTTTTAAGAATGGATAGGATAAGTCTTTGCTGTAGGTTGAGTAGTTGCACCAAACGAAAATAAGTTTGAAAACCACATAATAATACGTTCAAAAAAGCTAGCTTCAGCAATATTGACATTTTGCTCAATAGGAATTGCTTTGAGCAATTGATTGTTTTGGTAAACATTAACAGTAACAAGATTCATCATTTGAGCGAGTGGAGCTACAAGTTCTTTTTGATTAAATTGGATATCAATATTTGTTTGAGTATTTTTGAGAGGCTCTATGGTGGCGATTTGATGATTAAGATTCGTCATAATACGCTGTGATGCCACATTGTAGTCGAGTAAATTAATTGGTGTAGATGTCCCATAAAGAGAAGTAGTTACAATTTTAGGTTGATTACTTTCTACTTTAAACATTTTTAATGTTGATTGAATTACTGGAAGTTCAGCAATAATTTGATGATTTTTAATTACAACTTCATCACGTGTGTATACATATGCTAAATCTAGGAGTTTATGCGCGACCTCTGCACGTTTTTGAGCATTTTTAGAACCCATAACTACTACAATTAAACGGCGTTCAGGAAGTTCTGCATTACCTGTCGGACGATGTGCTGTAAGTGCTAAGTTATAACCAGCTGCTTTGGTAAATCCAGTTTTTAAACCATCAACACTAGGATCAAATTTTAATGCTAAATTTGTCGCTCTATGAAAGCGTTGATTATAGCTAAAACTTGGCATAACAGAATAATGTAAATATTCAGGTGTTTCTATAGTGACAGCTTGACCAAGCAAAGCCATATCGTGTGCTGAAGAGAAATGGTCATCCATTGTGACACCCGCTGGATTAGAAAAATGTGAATTTTTCATTCCAAGCGCTTTTGCTTCTTGATTCATTCTTTTTAAAAATGCTGGAACACTACCTGAAATACGCTCTGCTAATGTAACAGCTGCATCATTTGCAGACATAACAATTAAGCCTGCGAGCAGCTGGTCTACTGAAATTTTTTCTCCAGGTTTTAGATACATTTGAGATTCATCCCATTGCACTGTATTAACCACAGGAGTTGCAGTGATAATTTCATCCTTAGATAAACGACCCGCTTCAATTTCTTTTAAAGCGATATACGCGACCATCATTTTCGTCATTGATGCAGGAGCACGTTGAACATGACTATTATGTTCAGCAATGATCTGACCAGACTGCGGATCTAGAATAGTCCAAGCTTCAGCTTCAACGGATTCAGGGACGATATTAAATAGGGCAGCATGGCTAAGATGACTTAGAAATAAACAGAATGCTGCAATAACGTAGATGAAGGCTTTCAAAGGGGTTCCTTGGTGTTGTCAAGTCATGACAATGTAATGCGATAATGCTGCGAATCGTATGCCTTTTTTTATTTAATGACTAGTCAAAGTTGATGACTTTTAAAGCAGTTCGGCAAAGCAAGTAAAAAAAATGATAAGCTATCTCTTAAGTTCTATTTTTATATTTTTGTATTGCCTATTATGTTGCATTATCAAATCGAATTCGACGATTATCGTCAGCATCTTATTCACGTGACTTTACGCTTTTTAGCAGATCCAACACAGGTACTTTCATTGCCGACTTGGATTCCTGGAAGTTATTTAATTCGTGAATTTTCTAAGCATATCGAAAGTGTAAAAGCATATGATGAAGCTGGTCGTGTTTTAAAGATTCATAAATTTGAAAAGAATAAATGGCGCTTATTCAATACAGATCATGAACTGATTACGGTTGAATATGACGTTTATGCGTATGATCTTTCAGTTCGTGGTGCATACGTAGATCAAAATCGTTTATATGTAAATCCTGCATGTGCGTGTTTAGGTTTAGAAGGTCAAGAATCTAAAGCAATTGAAGTTGAAGTTTTCTTACCTGATGAATTAAAGCACTTCCAAATTGCGACAGGACTTAAAACGAAAAGTTTGGTGAAAGGTCGTTATACGTTATATGCAGATAATTATGCTGAATTAATTGATGCACCATTTGAGTTAGCTGAACAGACACGCTTTAGTTTTGAAGCAAATGGTATTGCACATGAGTTTGTTGTATCTGGTCAGCATGCGATGAATGAACAGCGTATGAAACAAGATATTGAAAGAATCTGTGCAACAGAAATTTCAATGTTTGGTTCAGCACCATTTAATGACTATACCTTTATGACAATGGCAACTGGTAATAGTTATGGTGGTTTGGAACATCCAAATAGTACAAGTTTAATTACACCACGTAGTGATTTGCCAAAAGCTAATGAACCTGAAGAACCTTCTGAAGATTATCAACGCTTTTTAGGTTTATGTAGTCATGAATATTTTCATTCATGGTTAGTGAAATTTATTCGTCCAGAAAACTTTGTGAATTATGATTTAAATAAAGAAGGCTATACGTCTTTACTTTGGATTTTTGAAGGATTCACATCTTATTATGATGATTTAATTTTGTTAAGAAGTGGTGTGATTGATCAAGCTTCTTATTTGAAATTATTAAAAGCACAAATTGATCGCTATTTACAAAATCCAGGTCGTTTCGTTCAAACTGTTGCCGAATCAAGTTTTGATGCTTGGGTAAAGTTTTATCGTCAAGATGAAAACTCAAATAATGCTGGTACAAGCTATTACAACAAAGGCTGTTTAGTGGCTTTATGTTTAGATTTAGGCTTACGTTTACGTGGTTCTAGCTTAGATGAATTAATGCGTAAATTGTATGAAAATGCACAGAAAGGTATTCAAGTACATGAGCGTACAATTTATGAATTATGCCAAGAGTTAACAGGTGATAATTGGATTGAGCAAGTTAATCATTTGATTAATACAACAGATGAATTGCCACTTGATCAATTACTACCAGAATTTGGTATTCAGTATCAAATTAAGGATGAAAAATCACTTCCTTTTGGTTTAAAAGTTATTGAAAAACCAGAAGGTGTTTTAGTACAACAAGCACGCCGTGATGGTTCAGCAACACTTGCAGGTTTGTCTGCGAATGATGTGATTATTGCAATTGATGGCGTTAAGGCAACAAGCAAATTATTAGAGACATATGCACAAACTGAAGGCACGTATACAATTTTTGCTTTCCGTCGTGATGAATTAATGCAGTTTGAAGTGAATGCTGGAAAAGTTGGCTTAGCTTCAGTGGTATTAAATGTTGAAGATCAAGCGAAAGCTGAGCGTTGGCTAAATGCATAAATAATATTTTAGATGCCTTTCATTGAGATGGAAGGCATCTTTTTAATCAAAAATAAAAAATTAATTTTCTGAAATTAATTGAATAGATACATCATATTTATTAAATTCTTTAAGTATCTCTAAAATCAATTGCTGAGTTTTTTCTTCTTGTAAATTAAGTATAACTTCTTGATTTAATATGCCATTAAAGGCTTCGATATTTAAAATTTCCCAGCAATTTTCCGTATTTGTTGCTTGAATAACTAAACGTCGAATTTGGATTTCTTGATCGGCTTGTCGTGGAATAACATGAGTAATGGCGAGAATATGAGTTAAATCATCTTTAGTGCTGACAAATGTAATGACCCAGTTTCCGACTTTACTCAGTTGTGTTGGCTGGTCGAATGGTTCAAATTTTAAGTAAAGCATGATCTGGACATAGATAATAAAAAGACATTTATTTATATACGTAAATAGAGAATAAAGAAAATGAGCTAAAGTCGGATAAAATTGGTAAATATTTCTGTAAATATTAAACCTTTATAAATAAATTATAAAAATCAATATTATGTAATTATTTTAAATGTCAATAATAAAAAAATGATCTAAAAAATGACTAAATTAAACGTTTATTTATATAAAAGATTTCTTTCACTTATTTTTCTAGTATGAAAATAAGTGAAAGAAATTATGAGAGTAGACTATAACGTTGAAATAGCAGTATTTTCTAATGCTTTACGTAAATATGGGTCAAGCTCATCTTGGCGTAGTAACCATTGAACATAATCTTGTGGTAAATCTACAATTAATGTTCCTTTGTGTTTTCCAAAATTTACAGTACGTGGAATACGTGCATCTTCTGATGCTTCATATAATGCTTCAATATTATTAATTTTTAAGTGATGCACGATATGCATCAAAATATTTGCCGTTAAAATAATGTCCATATCTGCACGGTGTGCTTTACGAATCATTTCACGTGCTTTTTCACTTCCTTTACTGATCATATAAATTAAAGCAGAAATATTATGTGCTTCAGCATCAGGCCAAACTTTACGAGCTAGGGCAAGGGTACAAATCGCTTTAATTGAAGATGTATCTACACCACATTTTTGAATAGCACGAATATCGTAATCAATGTTATGACCAATAATATATTGTGTTTCTGCTGGGAGTTTAAATGTTGTGTAATGAGGCTGGTCTGCTAAGTCTGTTTCTAGAATATGATGAACAGCCATTGCAGCATAAGAAATAGGCTCATCTGCTTGATACAACTGATCAAAAAGTTGAGATTTATCTAATGTAATTTTAGCGTCATTAATTTCAATAGGGGCGTAAGCAATTTCGATAGGTTGACCATTTAATGTATGGGTTTCTGTATCTAAAATGATTGCGTGCATAACCTATGCCAATAAGCGAAAGAAATTTAATTTACCATTATCAAATCTATAGAACAAATATTTTCAGAAATAAGTATTTTATATTGATTTTTTTAGACCATTTAGATGAAATTAGAAAAAATGAATCATTATATTATCCTATGGTATTTAAAATTAAAATAAATATTAAAAATGAGAATGTTAGAAACCATATTGAATCACAGCAGACGTTTTGAATAAAGGTCTGCTGTTATTTATAATCATATTTCAGCGTAGTTTTGGTTGGCTAAATTGAATAGGTATACTTACATTGTCTTCTGGAAAAATTTTTAGTAACTGATTATATGCATTTAATGTTTGAGAAAAGTTCTTGAATTTTATGTGAACTATTTTCATATGATCATAATATTCGATAGAATCAGATAAAGAAAGAATATGCGATGCTTGTGTTTTAAATTTATTTTGAGAAACCTCAGTAATAATAACAACTGTCTCACCGATGCCAACAGCGCCTTGATCATTAATTAAATAAATTTGATCAGGTATGTTTGAGGGAATTATGTCATAAATTTCTTGATTCAATTTGATTTTTGAACTTTTAAGTTGTGCATGTTCCTTTTTAGTTAATAGTTGTCCTATAGATAGTTGTGTTTGTGCATAGCTATATGCAGGCATTAAAAAAAGAATCGATATTAAATTGATTTTAGCTAAATTTATAATTTTCATATCCATTTCCTTAAGATGATGTTTTTGGAATCACTCGATATTCGACTTTAAGTGGATCTTGTGCACTAACCTCTGATGTACAAGTACCTTTATCACCACTTATAGCAAAAATCTCCCATTGCCCATTTGCTTTTTCATCGTGGAATGCATAGCTACCCAAACTATAATTCTGAACTTTTGATATGCCTGATTTATAATAAATATTGTAGGGGATAGAGAGCGTTGAAATAATACCAGATGGTGATTTCACAAATATTCCTACACTTCCAGCACAAATTGGCCCCGATAACCTTAACTGAAATTGATCAATTGTATTTCCTTGATTCATTGAAATAATACCTAAGCGGGTGACTTGACCATAATTCAAATGATGTATGTTAGGAAAAGCATTTGAAAATTGTGGAATTTGTAATCTAGATGGCAAAGTGCCAGCTTTATATGTTTTTGCGAGTTCTACAGCAGCAGTAGCATCAACTAAACCAAAGCCATACCAGTTAGAATATTGAGAGCCAGCATTATTTGTTTGCCAACCAAATTCTAAAGATACTTGAGTAGCACCATCTTTGATGTCATTTTTAGTACCCGTTGAATTTAAAAGTAGCCCTGTTTTTAAGTCGACTAAGCGATTTGCCTGACTTCTTGAAACATAATTAAGATCAATTTTGCGTGAGGTTCTTTTTAATATTTCACGAACATCGCGCCAAGTTAAATTAGGATTTACTTGTAAGATTAATGCCGTGACTGCGCTTACTGAAGGGGTTGCAGCAGATGTACCATTCATTTGTGAGTAATCACATTTGGCATTATTGAGTATTCTATTAAGTTTAGATAATCCTCGAGAAAAGAGATTATCAGTTGAATCACTGCGACTATAGCCATATACACAACCTTGTAAATCTGTTGAAAATATTGATGGACCTTGAGTCTTATGGTTCTGTAAAAGGAAGTGTCGGAGTCTAGCTACACCCTCACCATATTCACCACCTAAACCTGATTCACCTGCTAAGCCTGTCACCCAATTCACAGCCCCTGCATTTGAATAACTTGCTTTTATTCCTTTCGTATTTGCAGCTGCAATAATTATTGTTGTTGGTTCTAGTGTTTGAATTTCATGAGCAGGATTTTCACAACTTAATATATTTTGAAACTGCGGAAGACAATCGCGGATAGCAGATGTAGATTGAGTGTCAGCAATGAACTCATTACCTGCTGCTTTTAAAAGGATAGCTCCTTTATTTTGTCGCAGATATTGTAAGTTCCTTAGAACTAATAACTCTATGTTTCTATCATTATAAGAAGGAGGAGTTATTGGATTTCGACCAAAAGAAGCATTGAAAATATCAACATTTTGAGAAAATGGAGCCCCTCCATAAGCAGCGATAGTGTCTTTTAATGTATTTGTTGAAATATAATTGGCACCCCCTAAATTGGCCCTAGATGCTATCCCCATTATTCCTTTTCCATTTTGAGCAGCAGCAATAATTCCAGCAACATTAGTTCCATGAGCATCATTTTTATTTTCATCTAGTAATGGTGGTGTTGGATCATTGCTTCGATTTTGGAAATTATAAGTCATATCAAGCTTAATATTTGAGCTTAAATCTTCATGCTTAATATCAATACCGTCATCTAAAATAATAATATTAATTCCTTGTCCTTTAATTCCTTGTCTGTGCAGATTTTCTACATTTAAATCGTAATTTTGAGGATCTGCATCATTCTTCCAAATACTTTTAAATTTTTTAAAGAAGCTTTCTTGATAATTTAGAGCCCATTGGAAAGTATAAAGAGGCTCTGTTCGACCTGTTTTACAAGCATATGCTCCAGTTTCGATACAGTTTATATTAGTGACTTCTCTATTCGAATTGTTAGATGATTGACTTGCATTTGTAACGGGATTGTTTTTTGCCTGATCTTGTGATGAACCGCCACATGCAGATAACATAATACTTGCAATTGTATAAGTGAGTAATTTTATTTTCATAATAATATCCTTGTAAAAATAATTACAATTTTTATTAAAAATATTATTGTTTTTATTTTTATTTAATTCATTGGTAATTATTTATTGTTATTTGGTGGGTTTTGTTAAATAGGGGAAGTTGATAAAGTATTTTTGAAGTTTTAAATAAATAATTTTTTATTAAGGTGTTTTATGTAAGTGTATGATTGTATATTTGTTTAATTTTTTTTCAAAAATACTTTTATTGAATTATAGAGTTTTAAAAAAAAATAAAATTGTGATGATTTTTACATTATCCTTTTTTTTGAAAACAAATATAAAACTATTTTTTTAAATAAACTATTTAGTATTTATTTCTCTCATTAATAAATAGTAGAGGTGCTATTATGAAAAATATAATAGCCATGACTATGTGTTCATTAGTTCTATTAATAGGATGTAAATCTGAAAATAGAAATAACCAATTAAATGGGCGTCAGCCTGCTAATGTTTTACAAAATAGCCCCCCAACACAAGTAATTAGTAACCAGCAAAGAGATGCTTTAGTAAATAATGAACAGATTACCTACAAGATTGAGAATCCTGTAGTTTCTGTCTCATCTTATGCAAATATTAGTGATGATCTTGTACTTGCTCCTGTTAGCTCGGAAAGAACATTACTCACCTATAAAATGTCAGGTGTAAATGGAAAAGAAACAACAGCAACTACATTAGTATTTGTACCAAAGGGTACTGTTCCAAAAGAAGGTTGGTCTACAGTTGTTTGGGCTCACGGAACTACAGGAGTTGCTGATAAATGTGCTCCTAGTAAACAGGGTTTAAAAGGGACTGAGGTTTTTATTGCAATGCTCTTGGCAGCTGGATACGTTGTTGTTGCTCCAGATTATGAAGGATTAGGTAGTCCTGGGAATCATCCTTACTTAAATTTAAAAAGCGAAGCATATTCGATTACAGATGCAGTTGTAGCAACACATACCTATTTAACTAGGAATGGAGGAAAGCTTTCTAAAAAATGGTTGAGTATTGGGCATTCGCAGGGAGGTCATGCAGTTCTTGGTGCGGCTCAGTATGCATCACGAGCTAATCTAGATTATAAAGGTACAATTGCGATTGCACCCGCATCTAATTTAGAGAAAATATTGATTGATAAGACAAAACTTGCTCAAGGTCAGCTGCCAGTAATGCAAATTCCTATTTATGCAAGTTTAGATTCCTTCACTTCATTAATTGCAGCTGGAACACAGGGGCATCACAATACAATTTCATATGGTGAAATATTTAAATCACATCTAGCTGATGTTGCACCTATAGCAGAGCGAGAATGTGTGGCAGAAATAATGGCTGAGATGAGCTCTAAAATGACGCAACATGCTACACTTAATCTAAATTCTTTAGCTGGGTATGGGCGTTTACAAGATAACTTTTTCAAAAATTTAAAAATTAGGCAATTTATAGATAAAGATTTACAGCCTTTAACTGTGAAAGTGGATACGCCTATTATTTTGTATCATGGTGGGGTAGACACAATTATTCCTATTGCAGCAACGGATTTACTTTATGCCAATGCTACAAAATTAGGAACAAGAGTAAGTTATAAAAAATCCATGATTTGGGATCATTTTACTGTATATACCAATAATCACTTAGTTTTCTTACAAGATGTAAAAACATTAATGCCAATTCAATAAGTTGATTTTACTCAGGATGCTCATTTTTTTATAAACATGAGCATTTTTTATCGCAAACTGTGTAAAGTTTACGCTCAAAATAAGATAACTTCATGTTACAATACGCGCCAATCTTAGCACGGCTTAAAAGCCCTAAATTTATAGGACCTCGCTAATGTTTGCCAACATCTCTATTGCTGAATTTGACCCAGAATTAGCTCAAGCAATTTCAAATGAAGATGCTCGTCAAGAAGCTCATATTGAGTTAATTGCTTCAGAAAACTACTGTTCTCCAGCAGTTATGGAAGCTCAAGGATCAAAACTCACTAACAAATATGCGGAAGGCTATCCAGGCAAACGCTACTATGGCGGTTGTGAATATGTTGATATTATTGAACAAGTCGCAATTGACCGTGCTAAAGAACTCTTTGGCGCAGATTATGCAAACGTTCAGCCACACGCTGGTTCACAAGCAAACTCAGCAGTTTACTTAGCTTTACTTAATCCAGGCGATACTGTTCTTGGAATGAGCTTAGCACATGGTGGTCATTTGACTCATGGTGCTAAAGTAAGTTTCTCTGGTAAAACATATAATGCGATTCAATACGGTTTAAATCCTGAAACAGGTGAAATCGATTATGAAGAAGTTGAGCGTTTAGCGATTGAACATAAGCCACGTATGATTGTTGCTGGTTTTTCTGCTTATAGTCAAATTGTTGATTGGCAACGTTTCCGTGAAATTGCGGATAAAGTTGGCGCTTACTTATTTGTAGATATGGCTCACGTTGCTGGTCTTGTTGCTGCTGGTGTTTACCCAAGTCCAGTTCAAATTGCTGACGTAACAACAACGACTACTCATAAAACACTTCGTGGACCACGTTCTGGTTTAATCCTTGCAAAAGCAAACGAAGAAATTGAGAAAAAATTACAGTCAGCTGTATTCCCTGGTAACCAAGGTGGTCCTTTAGTTCACGCTGTTGCTGCTAAAGCAATTTGCTTTAAAGAAGCAATGGCTCCAGAATATAAAGAATATCAGCAACAAGTTGTTAAGAACGCTCAAGCAATGGCTGAAGTTCTTATTGCTCGTGGTTATGATATTGTTTCTGGCGGTACAAAAAACCATTTATTCTTATTATCTTTAATTAAACAAGATATTACGGGTAAAGAAGCTGATGCATGGTTAGGTGCTGCTCACATTACTGTAAACAAAAATTCTGTTCCAAATGATCCACGCTCTCCATTTGTAACTTCTGGTATCCGTATTGGTACACCAGCAGTAACAACACGTGGTTTTGGTGAAGCAGAAGTTCGTGAACTTGCAGGCTGGATCGCAGATATTCTAGATGCAAAAGGTGATGAAGCTGTTATTAATACTGTTAAGGCAAAAGTTGAAGCGGTATGTGCTAAATTCCCAGTTTATGCAAAATAAATAAACTCTGATTGAGAAAGCCTCCTCTCAAGGAGGCTTTTTTTATACTGTGAAATGTTTAAATATTCATGTACATTTACAAGATAATTTAATTTAAAACACGAAGTTAAAAGTTGAATAATAATTCAATGAGCATACTCATAAATTAAGGATTTTCTGTATGACTAAACCAAATATTATTGTTTCAGAACAAGACTTGAATCGTTTAGAGACAATGCTTGAACATCAAAAGGTATTAACAGATACCATGAAGCACCTAGAAGATGAGTTGGCACGTGCGGATGTTGTTGGAGCAAAAGATGTTCCATCGAATGTTGTGACGATGAATGCAAAAGTTGAAATTACCATTGCACCATCAACTGAATCTACTGAGGTGACATTGGTTTATCCTCATGATTTTACAGGTGATAAAGGACAGGTCAATATTTTAGCTCCAGTTGGTGCTGCAATTCTAGGGTTGGCAGAGGGTCAAGATATTGAATGGCCACAACCAGATGGTCATATCATGAAGGTTCGCATTGAAAAAGTAATTTATCAGCCAGAGCGTGAGGGAAATTACTTATAAAAGTCTTATTTATATAGGTATTTTTAGAGTATGTAATATAAAGGAAGTCCTGACGAGGGCTTCTTTTTATAAAAATAAAATTGATAATATTGGGTATAAGATTACATCAGTTCTAAAGTTATTATTCAAAATAATGATATCGTTTCAAAAAGCTACTCGAACATGATGATAAAATACGTAATATAAGAATGATTCTATTGGATTATTTAAGATATGCCACAAATGATTGTTTTGATACCAATTAAAGATATTATGCTTGATCGCGAAAAAATATTAGTGATTCAGCGTGATGATTTATTGTTAGTATTAAATGATCAATATCATTTGAATCATTATGCAGATCATATTGTTCAGGCTCAAGCACAGCGTTTGAGTGGAGTAGATCCTTATCTAACTAATCAACTTAGTCAAACAATTGAGCAATTAATACAAGTTTTATCTGATTCAAAAAAATATCTAAAAGTTAGGAAGTTTAATGCACTTCAAAAATGGTTGGGTATTGATATTGAATATGGAGCAGGTCAAATTGAGTATTATAAAAAGCTAGAATTTTTATTGGCAAAAGCGAATCAACTGAGTCAAAAATTACAAATAGAAATAGAGAAATCAAGAAAAAGAATTGAGGAAATACATTTATATCGTGATGAAATGGCTCATTATATTAGTGCTGCTGAAAGTTTTTTAAATGAATATCCAAAATTTGTTAAAGATATTCATCCATTAGATAATTTTAGTGAGCGACTATCTAAAAAAATAATGAGTTTGATGACTTTACAGGCAAATAATGATATTGCTATTACTCAAATGCAACTGTCAGAACAAATAGCATTTACTTTATTAGACCGTTTTAATGAAGCACAGCAAATTCTTATTCCAGCATGGCAATACTATGTAAAGCAAAGTCATCAGAGTGTATCAAAAACTGATTTAGAAAAATTAGATCATACTCGTCAAGATTTAATTTCGACTTTGAAAAAGTCTTTAGAAAAAATAACATAATTCATCATAAAGGTAGCATATGGTTAATACTGAAAAGTACGATATTGTGGCAACTGAATTTTCAGTTGAACAAAGTAAAGAAAAATTTAATCAACTCAATTTAAAAGAAATTGGGCTAAATGAACATGATTTTGAAAAAGTTATGGCTGCTCGTAAAGATTTACAGGATTTAAATTATCATGCAATTGCAGAGTATGGAAAAAACATTGCTCAACAAACGGCAACATATACTGATGAATTGTTAGGGCTTGTTCAAAATAAAGATTTAGAAGAAACAGGACAAAAACTGAATGAAGTGGTACAAGTTGCGCAACAGTTAAATACGTCAAGTATTTTAAATCAGAAAAAAAATTCGAGCTTTTTAGGTAAAATAATGAATAAAATCAAAGGTGCTAAAAACAACTTTGATATGGCATTTAATACAACAAAAGAACAATTAGATGTTCTAGTGAAAGAAATTGAAACCTCTCAGTCGGGATTAAAAGCTCGAGTAGAAACATTAGATAAAATGTTTATTGGGGTGGAAAATGAATATAAAGAGCTTGGTATTTATATTGCAGCAGGGAAAATTAAGCAGCAAGAGATTCAAGCTGAAATTAGTCAACTGACAGCACTAGAACAAGACCAAACAATTGTTCAAAAAATTTATGATTTAAATCATTTGGCAAATAATTTGGAAAAAAGAGTAAGTGATTTTCAAATTTTACAGCA
Source organism: Acinetobacter equi (assembly GCF_001307195.1). NCBI lineage: Bacteria > Pseudomonadati > Pseudomonadota > Gammaproteobacteria > Moraxellales > Moraxellaceae > Acinetobacter > Acinetobacter equi. Next base: position 1,856,062 of record NZ_CP012808.1, read on the forward strand.
TTCAGCAATGCAATCATTACCAATGATTCGTATTATTCAATCAAATAATTTAATGCTGGTAGATAAGTTTTATGCCATTAAAAATATTACTATTCCAGCATGGAAAAACCAAATTAGTTTAGCTATCTCGTTAAATGAGCAGAAAAATAGCGTGCAACTTGCGAATAATATCGATGATGCAACCAATGAAATTTTACGTCGAAATGCAGATTTACTACACCAAAACTCTGTAGATACAGCACGTGCGAATCAGCGTTCAGTGATTGATATTGAAACTTTAGAGCATGTACAAAATACGTTAATCAATACAGTAAATGATGTGATTCAAATTCAAAAAGAAGGTATGCAAAAGCGTTTTGAGGCAACAGAACGTCTAAAAACTTTACAGAATAATTTGAATCAATTAATCATTGAGTCAAATGTTAAAAAATCTTAAGTGAAATTAAGGAGCTATCATTGTCGCTAGAAAAATATGCAATTGATCCAATCAAAATTGAAAGTGGTATTGTTCAAATAAAAAAACGGACTCAACGACTCGATATTTATATGATTTGTACGGGTACTATTTTTTTAGCTTCAATGGTTGCTTTATTTTTACAGCAAGATTTTGTTTATGGATTCTTTGGTTTAACAATAGAGCTAAAACAACTTCATATTCCTGTTAGTGCAGATGGTAATTTAGCAAATTTACATGCACAACCAGACTATTTTATGAATTTATTATCTTGGTTTGGTTGGTTTATTCTTAAGTTATTTGTTTCATTTATTGGCTCTTTTTTTATTATACGTTTTATAAAAAGATTCCAGTTTTTTGCACGTCGTTTTAAATCTTTTATCTTAAAATTTGTTGCATGGTTAATTGCATTTATTTTGCTGTGGTCAGTGCTTACTTATATTCAATATGAGCGTAAAGATAAAGACCTTCAAGCATATGCAAAAGTAATCGCTTATGACCAAGATTTACAACAAAGTGAATTAGCACAATATTTAAAAACAACAACTTTGGATTCTACTGTTCAGGCTTACTTACTCGCTCAAGTAGCTTTATTACATCAACCTGTAGATAAAGATGCTGCTATTCCATATATTTTAGATTTGATTAATTCAGAAAAAAATAATTCTGAATTTTTTCAGTATGGATTTAAACCAGAACAATTGTGGACTATGCAATATCAGACCTATGGTAAAGCCTTAACTCCAATGGCAGAAACTGTGGAAAAACAAGTGTTACAAGCCAATCGCATAAGTAAATTGGTACAGTATTTTATCATTGTTATTGGCATTTTTTCTGTGGGATTAACCATTTTAATATTTTTATTATCATGGAATTTAAAGAAACGGATAGGTAGAATAGAGAAAAATTTATTTTAAATGAGAAGTTTTATTTAAAAAACCGATTGTAAGTATAAAAACAAACTGTTTTACCTGTGTTTATAAATTGCTTAACATAGCATCATTCAATAAATACTTACTCCTTTGGAGATGTTAGCAATGTTAGATCAAAATACTTCAGCTCAATTAAAAGCTCTTTTAGAACGCCTTGAAGGTCCTATCGAATTAGTTGCAACTTTAGATGCATCAGACAAATCTACAAAAATTAAAGAACTTGTAGAAGAAATTGCTGCACTTTCAAATTTAGTAACTGCTCGTTTTGATGGTAAAAATAAACGTGCACCAAGCTTTGGTGTTGCAAAAGCAGGTGAAGAACCACGTGTATTCTTTGCAGGCTTACCAATGGGGCATGAATTTACATCTTTGATCTTAGCATTGTTACAAACTTCTGGTTATGCACCTAAAGTATCTGATGAAGTATTAGCTTCTATCAAAGGCTTAGGCATTAAATCTGATTTTGATGTATTTGTATCTTTAAGCTGCCATAACTGTCCAGATGTTGTACAAGCATTAAACTTAATTGCAATTTATAACCCTGGTACAACTGCAACTATGATTGATGGTGCATTCTTCCAAGATGAAGTTGAAGAACGCAAAATCATGGCTGTACCAATGGTATTCCAAGACAATGAACACATTGGTCAAGGTCGTATGACTTTGGAAGAGATTGTTGCAAAATTAGATACTAATTCTGCTGCTAAAGATGCTGAAAAGTTAAATGCAAAAGAAGCATTTGATGTACTTGTGATTGGTGGTGGACCTGCAGGGAATACTTCTGCAATCTATGCTGCACGTAAAGGTATCCGTACAGGTATCGTTGCTGAGCGCATGGGTGGTCAAGTTATGGATACTATGGATATCGAAAACTTCACATCGGTGCAGAAGACTCAAGGTCCTAAATTTGCTGCTGAAATGGAAGCACACGTACGTGAATACGGCGTAGATATCATGAACTTACAACGTGTATCTGATATTAAGGGTGCAGATCAAACAGCAAATGGTTTGGTAGAAGTAACTTTAGAAAATGGTGCGAAACTAGAATCTAAGACAGTTATTCTTTCAACTGGTGCTCGTTGGAGAGAAATGAATGTTCCTGGTGAGCAAGAATACCGTACACGTGGTGTTGCATACTGCCCACACTGTGATGGTCCATTGTTCAAAGGTAAACGTGTTGCTGTAATTGGTGGTGGTAACTCTGGTGTTGAAGCTGCAATTGACCTTGCTGGTATTGTTGAGCATGTAACATTGGTTGAGTTTGATACTAAATTACGTGCTGACCAAGTTCTTCAAGATAAATTGAATAGCTTACCAAACACAACTGTAATCAAAAATGCATTATCTACAGAAGTGGTTGGTGATGGTTCACAAGTAACAGCACTTAAATATAAAGATCGTGCAACTGATGAAATTAAATCAATTGAACTTGCTGGTATCTTTGTCCAAATTGGTTTGTTACCAAACACTGATTTCTTAAAAGAAACAGCAGTTGAGCTTTCAAACCGTGGTGAGATTGTAATCAATGAACGTAATGAAACAAATGTAAAAGGTGTATTTGCAGCAGGTGACTGTACAACAGTTCCTTATAAACAAATCATCATTGCAACAGGTGAAGGCGCTAAAGCATCACTTTCAGCATTTGATTACATTATCCGTTCAGGTCAATAATCTATAGGGGCTACAGATTATGTAGTCCTTGGTATTTTTAAAAATTTACGTTTTATAGGAGTTTGGGTGCTAACCCCAAGCTCCTTTTTTGTTTTTGCATAATTTTAAATGTCTTATGGAGATATTCTTTTTCTCTTGGCTATGTTGTTTGATCTATCCTAAATTATAAAATTTTCAAATTGATGTTTAGAAGTAATAAAAAGCCCTCTATTTAGAGGGCTTTTTATTTTAAATATTCAAATTAAGCTTCAATCGTTTGAACCGCAATTTTTTTAGCCGGATCAGTTTTACGGCGTACTGCTGGTACAGGTTCACCATAGTATTGACGATCAGCAAAGTAACTTGAACGTACCATTGGTGCAGCCCAAATGTTACGGAAACCAAGCTTTTGACCATGTGCTGTATAACGCTCAAATTCTTCAGGAGATACAAAGCGGTCAATTGGTGCATGTTCTTTAGAAGGTTGTAAGTATTGACCAATCGTTACATAGTCAACACCATGTGCATGCAGATCATCAAGTAATGAAATCACTTCTTCTTCAGTTTCACCAATACCAACCATTAAGCCACATTTTGTTGGCACATCTGGGCAGTATTCTTTAAACATTTTTAACAAGTTTAAAGAGTGTTGGTAATCAGAACCTGGACGCATTGCTTTGTATAAACGTGGCACTGTTTCAATATTATGGTTGAATACATCTGGAGGGCATTCAGTCATAATACGAAGTGCGATATCCATACGACCACGGAAGTCAGGCACTAAAATTTCTAATAATGTTTTAGGGCTGAGTTCACGTGCTTCTTTAATGCAGTCAACAAAATGCTGTGCACCACCATCTGCTAAATCATCACGGTCAACAGAAGTGATTACTGCATACTTTAAGTTTAGATTTGCAATGGTTTCAGCCATATGGCGAGGTTCATCTGGATCTAATGCATTTGGACGACCATGTGCAACATCACAGAAAGGACAACGGCGTGTACAGATATCACCCATAATCATGAAGGTTGCTGTACCACCACCAAAGCATTCTGGGAGGTTAGGACAAGCTGCTTCTTCACAAACAGTATGAAGTTTTTGTGCACGTAGGGTTGTTTTAATACGTTGCACTTCTTCCGGTGCAGACATTTTCACGCGAATCCAATCTGGCTTGCGTGGTGTTTCAACCGTAGGAACAACTTTTACAGGAATACGAGCGACTTTTTCTGCGCCACGAAGTTTAACGCCCTGTTCAGGTTTACGGTTTTCTGACATATTTAACTTTTCCACTGTTTTGACGGGGGAGTACATAGATATATTCTAATAGATATTATAACTGAGAACGCGAAAAATTGGGAAAATAAGAGTATTCATATAAAAAATGTGGATATCACCTAATATATACTAGGTAAATACAGCAAATTAGTATGATTTGAGTCATAATATAACTAAGGCAGATGATTGAAATAAAATTGAGGAGCGTTGAATGCCACGTAAAAAAGAGGTCGTTGGTGGAGCGTTCGTAAAATACGATGCGGTAGTTCTTGGTTCTGGTCCTGCGGGTGAAGGTGCAGCAATGAAACTTGCCAAATCAGGTAAGCGAGTTGCAATTGTTGATATGCGAGAGCAGTTGGGTGGTAACTGTACACATGTAGGTACAATTCCAAGTAAAGCTTTACGTCAAACTGTTTCAAGTATTATTCGCTATCAACGTGATCCAATGTTCCAGAAAGTGGGAGAATGGAAGCACTTTACAATGAAACAAGTGTTGCGTAATGCGCACAAAGTGATTCAGCAACAAGTCGATACGCATTCACGATTCTATGATCGTAATAAGATTGATATCTATCATGGTCGTGCATACATTCAAGACAAAAATACAGTTCTCGTTTTTAGTCCAGATGGAATTAAAGAAACTTTAATCTTTAAGCAACTTGTTATTGCAACAGGTTCACGTCCTTATCGTCCTGAAATTTTAGATTTTAATCATCCACGCGTATTTGATTCAGATAAAATTTTAGATCTAGATTTCACAATCCGTAAAATTATTATTTACGGTGCAGGTGTAATTGGATGTGAATATGCATCTATCTTTATTGGTCTAGATCATAAAGTTGATTTAATTAATACTCAGCCTAAATTACTGAGCTATTTAGATGATGAAATTTCTGATGCATTGTCTTATCACTTACGTGAACAGGGTGTATTAATTCGCCATAATGAACAAATTGATCATTTAGAGACTTTTGATGATCATGTTGTTCTACATTTGCAAAGTGGTAAGAAAATTAAAGCAGATGCGATTCTTTGGTGTAATGGCCGTTCAGGCAACACAGATGGTCTAGGTCTTGAAAATGTAGGCTTAAAACCAAATAGTCGTGGGCAATTGGCTGTAAATGATCAATATCAAACAGAAATAGACAATATCTATGCTGCTGGTGATGTAATTGGTTGGCCATCGCTTGCTTCTGCTGCATATGACCAAGGCCGTTGTGCAGGTGCAAATATGAGTGGTGAAGTAGATGTTGCACCAGTAACAGATATTCCTACTGGTATTTATACCATTCCAGAAATTTCTTCAATTGGTAAAACTGAACAGCAATTAACGGAAGAAAAAATTCCGTATGAAGTTGGTCAGTCATCTTTCCGTTATTTAGCGCGTGCGCAAATTACGGGTGATACAGTGGGTGAATTAAAAATTTTATTCCATCGTGAAACCTTAGAAATTTTAGGCGTTCATTGTTTTGGTAATAATGCTTCAGAAATTATCCATATTGGTCAGGCTGTTATGAATAGCCCGAACAATACAATTAAGTATTTTGTTGAAACAACATTTAACTATCCAACGATGGCGGAAGCTTATCGTGTAGCGACTTTAAATGGCATGAACCGTTTATTCTAAGTTTAAATATATATTGAAAAAGCCCGTAATAGTACGGGCTTTTTTATGATCAAAATAATTGTTAATTCGCTGATTGTATTTATGTTAGATACACTATAGTATGTATAAAAAATAACTAAACAAAAGATAAAAGGGTTCTAAAATGTTTTTATACAATAGTCATGGATTTCATGTTGCTAATTTTTTAAATCAATCTTTATATACACCTGTAGGCGAGTGCTTAGGAAGTTATGTTTCACAGCTCAATATATTTGTTGATCTTAATGGAAATTATTTAGGTGAAGTTGTTGAAGATCATTATTTAATTAGCAAAATGGATTCGCCTTATTTAAATATGAAAATTGGCGTGACAGATCACAAAGTATCTATCAACGCATATGCAGCTCCAATTTTAGCAAATAAACTCCCAAGTTTAGGCTTTGACAGAGATGTAGTTTTTTCTTCTTAATATTATAAGAATAGAGCATAAATGAGTCCTGTATATTTATATACAGGACTTTTAAATTGGATCATGGAAATGATTAAAATGGTATTCCACCGGCCAAACTAATTCTTTTTAATAGGCATTTTTGTTTGGAAGGAAATGGATGACGAGAATGTAGTGTAATTTTATTACCCCAAAATACAATATCTACTTTTTCCCGTTTATATTTATATTGAAATTTTAGTTGATGTTTAAAAATTAAAATAAGATATTCAGCAAGTATTTATTTAAGTTGTAAATAGTTTATTCTGATTGAGCTTTCTTTGTATCTAATCTGGTTGACATTGCACCTAAAGCTTCATTTTGAAAGGAATCATCTGAATTTCATGTGCATTCTGAAATTGTTTAAGTTGATGCCAAAGATTAGCATTATGAATCGCTTGAGAAAGTTGAATGAGATTCATCATTATTTTGATTGAATTATTGTTTCGAAATTAATTTATGAAAAGATAAATATCATTATGAAGTTGTTAAATTAAAAACGCTTATTTAAATATGATATTTTTATGACAAAAAGAATAGTTTAGTGTGCACAGAAAGCTTGATTAAAATATTCAAACAAGTCAGGCGTTTGAAACCATAGAAAAGTGGAAAAGACTAAAAGTATAAAAATACTTAGATATAAACATACTTTAAATAATGATATTGAATTAGTCATGAACCACTGCCTTTTCATTGACAAAGAAGTGAACAAGAACACCTAATAGGCTAAGAGCAATGGAAATCATCCAAACTGCATCATAATTACCTGTTATATCATGGTTGAGACCACCAAGCCATCCACCTAGGAATGAACCGATTTGGTGTGTAAAGAAAACAATACCACTGAGCATTGTGAGATATTTAACCCCGAACATATTGGCGACAATGCCATTTGTTAATGGTACGGTAGATAACCAAAGTAATCCCATTACAATGCCAAAAGCATAAACACTGAAAGTGGTCAGTGGAAATAATAAAAAGGCAATAATAGCGATACCACGTAAGCCATATAAGCCCATGAGTAAATGAGGCTTGGAGTATTTTCCACCTAACCATCCTGCACCATATGTGCCAATAATATTAAATAAACCAACGAGTGCTAAAAAGATTGTACCTGTCGTTGCATTAAAGCCATGATCAATTAAATAGCCTGGTAAATGTATACCGATAAATACAACTTGGAAACCACAAACAAAAAAGCCCAATGATAAAAACCAAAAAGGTTTATGCTTTTTGGCAATCATTAAAATTTGTCTAAACGTGAGATTTTGTTTTTGCTGTGTGGATGCTTGAGATTCAACATACATAGGTGCTTTAAGTGTCCAGGCGAGTGGAACGAGTAAAGCAATTAAAATAGCACTGACAATAAGTGCACCTTTCCAACCTACATTTTGTAAAAGTAGAAGAGTAGTTGGCAGCATAATAAACTGACCAAATGATCCTGCTGCACTCGCAATTCCCATTGCCATGCTTCGTTTGGATGGGTGAGCAGCACGACCAACAGCAGATAGTAATACGGGAAATGATGTGGCAGATAAGGCAAGACCTAAAATTAAACCTGCACTTAAATTAAGAAGTAATCCTGTGGAGCTCATTGCCATTAGTATTAAACCTAAGCAATATAAAACTCCACCTGTTGCAACGACAATTTTACTGCCATATTTATCAGCAAATGCACCTGTAATTGGCTGAACAGTACCCCAAATTAAATTTTGCATTGCAATGGCTAGGCTAAAAACATTATGTCCCCAGCCAAATTCGTGACTCATAGGTACTAAATAAAGACCAAATGCATGACGAACACCTAAAGAAAGTGCCAATATCACTGCACTTCCAATAAGCATATAAATAAGCGGTTTAGAGAATTTTTCTTCGGACATTATTCATTTAGCCATGGTCAATGGAGCTATATAGTAAGCGAAGCGTATGATTTTTATCATTCATTTAAATTTTTTTATCAATAAAAATTAGTTATAAAAAGGCAAATTCTATTGAATTTGCCTTTTGACTTTATTAAAAGATTAGAAACGATAACCTACGCCAACATAAGTCATAAATGGGTCCATTTTAATTTTGGTTTTGGCTGTTCCTAGTACTTTAAAGGTTTTTTCATCGCGAATAGTAATTTCAGCTGTATTATTAAATTTTGCATAAGATACAGATGCAACAGCAAACCAATTCTGATCAAAATCATATGTTGCACCTAGTGTTAGCATAGGAGCAAGTTTACTATTGGTATCCATACTTACTCTTGGATCTGCTGATGATGTTGCACCTTCTAATGCAGCACCTGCTTTTTGATCCATTAAATTTTTTACAACATGACCAACTTTAATAAAATCTTTCTCGACACCTTTATCTAGTTTTACACCACTAAAGTGTGAGAGCATAATGCCAGCACCAACATAGGGTCTAAATTTATTAACACCTGCTTTACCAAACTGATATTGCATTTCAATTGCAGGTAACCAAGCTCGCATATTGGCAGCTGTTTGGTGTTTTTCTAAATTAGAAACAGGTATACGACCATTTAAAGGCATACTACGTACAGCATTTATGTCACTGTTTACAAAAAATGCATTTCTAGGATTTTTTGATTTTCCCTGAAGTAAGGAAAAGCCTTCTATTGGCATGTTTATTTGCCCAACACCTTCAAGTTTTACTTGAGATGGCGAGTTAAGTCGTAAGGCAACCGAAATATTTTCTGTTAAATGATAATTTAACATTACGCCTAAAGCATCAAAATCTTTTGCCTTAAAACCAGAATTAGGATTCGTCCAATTTTCTAAACTATTGATTTGTGTAATGCCACTAATATCAGATGTTAGGACATTATTCGGAAAAGTATAAAAAGCATTAGGTTGCTTTGTTTCATCTATTAATTTTTTATAACGCTGACGTGCTACGTCTCCTTCTTTTGTTTTGGCAATATAATTTGGAATCGTATTGGTTTTAATATTATTATTTTTATAATTAGTTCCTGTTGCAGCTGTAGACATTTGGACAGGATTTGGTTTGCCATGAGGACTTCCATGTAACCAACCTGCTGAGATAGAAAAGCGTTTAAAGTTGTCATCTTCTACTGAAAAATAATTTGAATCTGCATAACTTAAAGTAGGTAGTCCTAACATTAAACTAGTGATGGGTACGATCAATTTTTTCATTGAGAATTGCTCCGAATTCTTATTTTAATTTAGGTGAATTTCTTCAAATGGTTATAGTCTTTATTTTTAGAAACGATAACCAATACCCATGTAAGTGATTAAAGGATCAATATTAATTTTGGTGGTAGATTTTTGTAATTCTTTGCCTGTTTTTCTATCTGTAAGAGTAATGATGGATTTATTACTCATTTTTGAATAAGAAACAGAAGCAACAGCGTACCACTTATCATTAAAATCATAAGTTGCACCAAGTGTAATTACAGGTGCGAATGCATCAGTCGCTTTGACTTTTACAACAGGATCTGCAGATGATTTTTGCTTTTCCATAGCTGCACCTGCACGATTATTCAATGTGTTGCTAATATTGTGCCCAGCAGCAATAAGGTCTCTTTCAATCCCTTTGTTAAGTTTGACATGTGTAAAATGTGCATAAACGATACCAACACCAATATAAGGTCTAAATTTATTCACACCAGATTTTCCAAATTGATATTGAATTTCAGTAGCGGGTAACCATGCTCGTGCAGTAGCTGCAATTTTACTTTGTTGTAAGTTGGTAATAGGTATAGTGGTATCTATAGGAAGAGGTCCAGCGCTATTAATTTCTTCATTTGCAATAGATCTGCTTGTTCTCCCTTCTGGTAGAGCTAGACCTTTAATTGGAGCATTAATTTGTCCTATCCCCGCAATATCTACTTTTGGTGGGATACCCCCTTTGAATTGAATAGACCAATTATCTGTAATATGGTAATTCATGAGTAAGCCAACAGTATTAACACTTTGAGCTTTTAATCCTGTATTGGGATTAGACCATGCCTCTAAACTATCAATTTGCGTATAACCACTTACAGTTTGTGGAATGATATTATCAGCGAATGCACCTTGACGTTTCCCTTGAGAAATTAGTGCTTCGAAACCTTTTCTAGCAGTTTCACCTTCAGGGGTTTTTGCAATACTATTTCTTACAGTATCAATTTTGATGGGACCTATTTCATATTTACCCTTCTTAACAGCTGTATTTACTTGAACTGGATTGGCTTTGCCTGTTGGATTTGAATAAAGCCATCCAGCAGAAACAGAAAAGCGTTTAAATCCATCACCTTCGCTAAATAAATCATTAAAGAATGATGATTCTGCGTGGCAAATAATAGGGAAACAAAAAAAAGCGACAGATAAGTATAATGGTGATTTTTTCATTTTACGACTCCATGTCGTGTACAGTTTTTATTTTATTACCGATTTTTATTGCAAATCATGCAGGGATCATTATGGAAATAAAAAAAAGCACATTCGTTATTGTTATTTTATGGAATAGTGTTTTTACGTAAGGCTTTTATAGAAATGTAATGTTAAAAGTTTTATCTGTTTTTATTCTGTAATTTCTATAAGAATTTCGAATCAAATGTTTAAGAAATGAAATTTTATTTTTTTGTAACTGTCTAACAATAAAGAAGAAATTTTAAAATTTTAAATGCTAAGCAAGAGATTTTTTAGTGTTAAGGAATATTTATCAAGAAAAGAATACCATTTCAAAATTTTAGAATCTGAGCTGTAGTATTTCAGTACGGGGTAGAGTTGTATAAAAAATATGATAATTTTTAAATTATTATGACTGTTAAAATTTGTATTGGACCTACAAAATTTTGTTGTATTGCATGCAGTGATAATTTCAATATTATTTTTATTTTCACTTCTTGAGTGAGGTATCATATGCAAATGCAATTTGCACTCCTATTTTAAGCCAATTGCTATGTAATTCGGCTTATTTCGTAAATTTAGTTTAATCATCTTATATGTTCATGGTGACATATAAATATATTTAGGTGCCAGCATGGAAATTAAGGTTAATTATCTTGACAATCTTCGACTTGAAGCAAAGTTCGATGATTTTACGGTAATCGCTGACCAACCTATCCGTTATAAAGGCGATGGCTCTGCACCAGGACCATTTGATTATTTTCTTGCATCATCAGCAATGTGTGCTGCATATTTTGTTAAGGTCTATTGTTTAGCTCGCGATATTCCTACAGATAACATTCGTTTATCACAAAATAATATTGTAGATCCTGAAGATCGTTATAAACAAATTTTTAAAATTCAAGTTGAACTCCCAGCTGATATTTCAGAAAAAGATCGCCAAGGTATTTTGCGTTCTATCGACCGTTGTACTGTTAAAAAAGTAGTACAAACGGGTCCAGAATTTGTGATTGAAGAAGTTGAAAGCATTGATGCAGATTCACAAGCACTGTTAATGCCGAATTTAGCTTCTGAAAATTTAACGCATATTGCTGGAAAAGATTTACCGTTAGAGCAAACAATTGCCAATATGTCTAAATTACTTTCAGATTTGGGCATGAAAATTGAAATTGCATCATGGCGTAATATTGTTCCAAATGTTTGGTCATTACATATTCGTGATGCTCATTCACCAATGTGTTTTACCAATGGTAAAGGTGCAACAAAAGAAAGTGCATTAGCATCTGCATTAGGCGAATTTATTGAACGTTTAAACTGTAACTTTTTCTATAATGATCAATTTTGGGGTGAGGAAATTGCGAATGCAGACTTTGTTCACTATCCAGAAGAGAAATGGTTCCAGCCAGGTCCAAATGGTGAATTACCACCTGAAATTTTAGATGAATATTGTTTAGAAATTTATAATCCAGATGATGAGTTATTAGGTACACATCTATATGATACCAACTCAGGAAATACGGCACGTGGCATTTGTTCATTGCCATATGTACGTCAATCTGATGGTGAAACAGTGTATTTCCCAACAAACCTCATTGAAAACTTGTATTTAAGTAATGGGATGAGTGCAGGAAATACATTAGCTGAAGCACAAGTACAATGTTTATCTGAAATTTTTGAACGTGCAGTAAAACGTGAAATTATTGAAGGTGAAATTGCTTTACCAGATGTTCCTGAAGAGATTCTTGCGAAATATCCAGGTATTGTTGAAGGCATTAAAGGTTTAGAAGAGCAAGGATTCCCTATTCTTGTTAAAGATGCATCTCTTGGTGGTCAATTCCCAGTGATGTGTGTGACGCTCATGAATCCTCGTACTGGTGGAGTATTTGCTTCTTTTGGTGCACATCCCAATATGCAAGTTGCAATTGAGCGAAGCTTAACGGAGCTGATGCAAGGTCGAAGCTTTGAAGGTTTAAATGATCTTCCAAAACCAACCTTTAGTACCAATGCTGTAACAGAACCGAATAATTTTGTTGAGCACTTTATTGATTCAAGTGGTGTGGTGTCTTGGCGCTTCTTTAGTGCTAAATCTGATTATGATTTTGTTGAATGGGATTTCACTCATAAAGGTGAAAATGCCAACGAAAAAGATGCTGAAAAGCTCTTTTCAATTCTGGCAGATATGGATAAAGAAGTTTATATGGCGGTGTATCAGCATTTAGGTGCAACAGCATGCCGTATTTTGGTTCCAGACTATTCTGAAGTTTATGAAATAGAAGATCTTGTTTGGGACAATACAAATAAAGCGTTATTGTTCCGTGAAGATATCTTGAACTTACATCGCTTAGATGATGAACAGCTTGAAGCATTAGTTGAACGTTTGGAGGAAAGTGAGCTTGATGATTACACTGATATTCAAACACTCATTGGTATAGATTTTGATGACAATACTGTATGGGGACAACTGACCATTCTAGAGCTTAAGCTACTTGTTTATATCGTATTAAAGCAGTTTGAAGAAGCTAAAGATCTAGTAGAAGCATTCTTGCAATACAATACAAATACCGTTGAACGTGGATTATTCTATCAATGTATGAATGTCGTACTTGCCGTGATATTAGACGATGAAATGGAATTAGACGATTATGTCGGAAATTTCCGCCGTATGTTTGGTGATGAGCGTCTAGATGCTGTACTGGGTTCTATTGAAGGCAATGTTCGTTTTTACGGTCTGACTCCAACAAGTTTGAAGCTTGAAGGCTTAGATCGTCATCAGCGTTTACTAGATAGTTATCATAAATTGCATGCTGCAAGAGCAAAATCTGTGAGTTAAATGGATTAATAGGCAACATATAAAAGGGTCTTAGGTTAAATCTAAGGCCTTTTTTATGGCTATATGAATAAAAAAACTAGTATTTAAACCCAATTATATATTCTTTGATCTTGATAAATCTTCATCAGTTTGAGCGAAAGAAATCTAATATTTGTTTTTAAAGTCTAAAAAATATGCAGAAAATTGCTCTTATTGTATGCTTTTAAAGCAAAATTCTTACCCATGATTCATGGTTATTTAAATTATTATATATGGTATTTATAAAAGAACATTGAAATATTTTTATATCGTAAAAATTAATAAATATAATCGGTATTATTTGTTAATAAATAATTTAATGAAAATTTTAGTAAATGTGACTTAAATCACAATTTTTAATAATAATGATATGTATTATTTTTTAATTAATTTGTGACTTTTTTCATATTATTTGTAAGTAACAAATAAATTAATCGCATTCTTATTTTTTTCTGTTGCAATTAATTTAAGATCTACGAGTGTTGTTTCATAGTTTGAAATAAAGTTATTTAACTTTTCTATGGAAAGATTTTGATCATCTAAAATACTTGTATCTATAAGTTTTTCTTCATTAACTATAGCTCTACATGTATTAATGTTTTGCGCAAAAATAAGACAAGCTGGTTCGATAATTGATCCTGTAAATGATAAATCAATCGGTTGGCTATGAACTAGAGTGCTAATAAAAATATATAAAAAAATAAGGCTAGTTTTTATCATAATTATTCTCCTTAAAATAATTTATATAGAAATTTATAAATTATTTGTTAATAAGTAATATATTTATTTATATCTTTTATATTTGAAATTACAAGTGTATTGTTATTCTTTTGTATACTTTTTAATATTTTTTTGTTTATAAATTGTTTTAGGGTTAAATGTTAATCAAAATGAATTTTTATATGTTGAAATACTAAGCAATATTTATTTAAAAGAAATATAAATTATAAATACATAGAATTAAAAATCATAACCATATGAAATATAAAGATAAAGATTATTTTTTGCTCTTTGTGTGTTTATATTTAACTTTTTTTTAAAAAATATAGACTATATTTAATTTTTTTTTAAAAATAATTTTTTTCTTAATTAAACATATATTATTTAATTTTTATTGTTTATTTACCTATTTATTTATCTGTTTATTTATCTGTTTATTTATTTATCTATTTATCTATTTATCTATTTATCTATTTATCTATTTATCTATTTATCTATCTATTTATTTATCTATTTATTTATTTATTTATTTATTTATTTATCTATTTATTTATCTATTTATTTATCTATTTATTTATCTATTTATTTATCTATTTATTTATTGCTAATAATTTTCATTTGTATTTTAATTTTGATTAAATTGGAGTATTTGTTCTAAAATTTATTTTTAAATTTAATTAAATATTTAAATATGCATAAGTTTATGAATTTTATATTTATTTTATTTTTTTATTGTTTGTTTATAGTTCTTTATTGATTAAAGATATTATAAAAATAGAGTATTTGTTTTAAAAAATATTTTGTTTTTTTTAGGTTGATTTTTATAAAAGTAAGTGTATTATTCGCAGAATCTTAACCAAGGTGATATTAATTAATTTATTTAATGGTTAGTTATGGTAACTATATTATATTGATTAATATGGTTAACTGTTTTTGATTAATTAATGTGATTTTTAATATAAAATGGTTAATAAGGGTAATTATATATTTATTTAACATTAGAGGATCTAATGAAGAGCACTATCAAATTTCTAGCAACAAGCGTATTTATTTTTACGATGAATCAATCAGCAATAGCTGCTGATACTGGCTCTGGTAGTGTGACATTCAAAGGTAAAATTTTGAATGCAGCTTGTAATATTTCAATTGACGGTAAAGCTGATGGTGAAGTGAAATTAGGTGAATGGCCTACATCAACATTTAAAGCCGTAGGTGATAAGTCAATTCCACAACCATTTGATATTGCAGTGAGTGATTGTTTACCAGGAAGCTTTAGCTTTAACTTCACCGGAACCAGCGATGTAACAAACACAAACTTATTACAAGTAAATGGTGCAAAAGGTGTAGGTATTGCAATTGCGAACATTGATGCCTTAAACAATATTGTAAAAATCAATACAAACTCAGGCACGCAATCAAATGCATTGTTGACAATTGCAGAAAGTGAAACGACTGGAAAATTGCCATTACAAGCTTATTACCAATCAACTTTAGAGACAGTAGTAGCTGGCGAAGCAAATGCAACTGTACGTGTAACATTGCAACAAAAATAATTGACAGAGAATTGCCATGCGCTTGAAATCATTAATAATCAGTACAATGCTCGTTACTTATTGTGTGACGAGTACTGCTCATAGTGCTATTCAGGCAATGGCTAGTCGAGTGATTTATAACAGTGGAAATAAAGCATCGACTTTAGCTTTAAAAAATAATGCTTCAAAAGCATATATGGTTCAAGCTTGGTTAGAGAATGGTGAAAATAACAAAGGAGAGGCAATTCCTTTTGTTGTGACACCTCCACTTATTAAAATTGAGTCACAAAAAGAAGCTGCTTTACGATTTATCTATGCTGGTCAAGGGCTTCCGACTGATAGAGAAAGTCAATTCTGGATCAATATTCAGGAAATCCCACCAAAGTCAGATAATGAGAACGTACTTCAACTCGCAATTCGTTCGAAAATTAAATTATTTTATCGACCTTCTCAAATTGATATGAGACTCGAGGATGTAGTTAAACGTTTGCATTGGTATATCAAGGACCAAACTTTATATTTAGAAAATGATAGTCCACTTTATGTAACTATTGGTGATTTAAAGCTTAATGATCAAAGTGCATTCGTAAAGAATATGAATCAAGATATGGTTGCACCTTATAGTACGATCCAAGTTTTAAAAGATCTCACCTATCCTGTGAAAACGTTAGAGTTTACATACATTAATGATTATGGTGGCAATGAGAAAATGCCAATTGTTAAACTAAAATGATTCACTAATCTATCTTTAAGTTTTTAATTTTAAATATTATTTTGTAAGGGTATTCAATTGCCTAGGATCTTTTCATCCTTATATTTCATTCTGTTTAGTTCTGCATGCACAGTTTCTCGTGCAGACACAGAAGAGTTTAATACAGATTTTTTATTAGATTTAACAGACCAAATTTCAGTTGAAGCTGTAAAAAAGGGCTATGCTATTTCACCTGGAATTTATAAATTTACAGTTAATTTGAATAACTCAACATCAAATATTAATACGATTCGATTATATAAAAATGATGATCAAGATATTGTGCCATGTTTAGATCAAGAATTTATTGATCAGTATAAAATTAGAATTAATGATGAATATAAAATAGTGGATATAGACGGATGCTATGATCTTACAGCAATTCCACAAGCATCAATTTATTTAGACGCAGCACAACAAAAGCTTAATCTTTCTATTCCTCAAGTCAATTTAGATAAAGTGCCAAAAGATTATATTTCTCCAAAATTGTTTGATGAAGGAATTAATGCTTTTTTATTTAATTATCAAATAAATAGTTATTATAACCATCGCAAAGATCATCAACATGAATACAATACAACTTTTCTTTTGAATAGTGGTTTTAATTACGGCGCATGGCGTTATCGTAACCAAAGTATGTATGCAAAATATACAGGTGGTCAACAATGGCAAACAACATCAAATAAGTTAGAACGTAATATTTTACAGTATCAAGCACGTTTGGAACTCGGAGATACATCAACTGGAAGTGAGGTCTTTGATAGCTATAACTTTCGAGGTATTCAATTAAGTAGTGATGAGGCCCAAATTGCCAATACTTTACAACGATACGCACCAGTTATTCGAGGAATTGCACAAAGCAATGCAGTCGTAGAGATTAGACAAAATGGCTATTTAATTTATAGCACGAACGTTTCAGCTGGGGAATTTGTCATTGATGATTTGTATGCTGCTAATGAAAGTGGTGATTTAGAAATTACAGTGAATGAAAGTAATGGGCGTGTCGAAAAATTTACACAAGCTTATTCTACTGTACCGAATATGATTCGTCCAAATCAGCATAAATACCAATTTGCTATGGGGCAATATAGAAGTGGAAATGGTAATTCATATAATCCATATATAGGGCAATTTACATATGCTTATGGTTTCAGTAATTGGATTTCACCTTATGGTGGAATATTAGTTGCTGATGATTACTATGCCATTTCTACAGGAACAGCATGGTCATTAGGAGTATTAGGAGCATTTTCATTAGATGCAACTTTTGCACGAAATCAACTGTCTAATGGTATTAAAAAAGAGGGAGCTAGCTTTAGATTCTTATATGCTAAATCTTTAAATCAAGTTGGTACAAGTTTACGTTTGATTGGTTATCGTTATTCAACATCGGGCTATTATAGCTTGGCAGATGCTGTTGAGGAAAAATCCATACAAACTAAAGATGGTTATAAATATATAGTGAATACAGGTAATTCTGATAGTGTGGTGGAGGTTAATGGCGGACAAGAATCAAATCAAACTTACTTTTCCTCTACTTACTATAATAAAAAGAATCAATCTCAAGTTTCGTTAAACCAAAATTTAGATCGATTTGGACAATTATATTTTAATTTTAATAAAATTGATTATTGGCAAAAAAAATTAAATAGCCAAAGTTGGCAAATGGGTTACAACAATAATTACAAAAATCTAAGTTATAGTGTCTATTACCAAAGAGAAAAGAGTCTTTTTCAAGCTTCTCAATATATTGTAGGTATGTCTTTAAGTCTACTATTGGATCAGCCTAGAGTATTCCAAAAGCATGCTGCCTTAGCGAGCACAAGTTATCAATATACACCAAGTATTGGAAATACTGTACAAACAAGCTTATCAGCTGGTTTTTTAGATGAACAAAAACTTGGTGTGCAATTACAACTTGCTCAATCTCAAGCAGGGCAACAAAACATTGCGGTTAGTTCGAATTATGTAGGATCAAAACAAAACTCAAATTTTAGTTATATTTATAATAAGAATAGTCAAAGAATTATGGCAGGTATGAGTGGTGGACTTTTAATTCATTCAGATGGTGTGGTCATGGGTAAATCAATTAATACACCTGTATTAATTGAGGCTAAAGGTGCTGAGGGTGTACGTATAGAAAATCAACCAGGTCTTGTAATTGATGACTCGGGTTACGCAATTATTAGTAATAGCAGTGCATATTCAAAAAATAGAGTGGCATTAAAAGGTGAAGATCTAGGACAAAATGTCATTGTTGATCATTCCGTAATTAACGACATTATTCCAACTAAAATGGCCATCATTAAAGTGAAATTTGATATTAAAAGCGGTCACAGCATTTTAGTTACGTTGAAAGATCACAATGGACCTTTAATTACAGGTGCAATGATTCTTGATGCTGAAACTAACGATTATGTGGGGATGGTTGGATTAAATGGTCAAGCTTATTTAGCTGCAGTTCAATCTGGACATAAATTACTTGCTAAATGGGGGGAAGAAAAACATCAGCAGTGTAAATTTGAATTACCGACTTTGGCAGATCGTGAATTTGGTTATGAAGAAATAAGCTTAAATTGTAATAAAAGTGAGAAAGACTAAGTGAAAAATATTATGACAAGAATTCTTCAAATAATCATATTTATATTGATCTGTTTTACAACAATAAAAAGTAGTTGGGCATTACGTTGTTTAGAAGGTAATAAACCTTCGAGTTCATTTGATATTTCTAGAGCAACAAATACAAGCCATATCATATCTATTGGAACTATTCGTGTTACAAGTTCTAGCCAAGCAGCTGGTACACTATTGTGGGAGTCAGAGCAAATGAGCACGACATTCACTTGTTATGATGACTATAAAACAAACCAATCTGAAAATGCATATCTATATTTAGATGATGAAAGTGATACTTTGGAAATGCTTTTTAGAAATTCAAATTTGACGATCGGTGTTCGTTACAATGGTCGTGAATATCCTATTGGTTCAACGGATCGAATCAATTTAGGAAAATTGGCTTTAAGTACTCAGTCAAATAGAACTAGAGCTTTAAGCAATTGTAGTTTTATTAAGAAGGGAGTGGATTATTGTGCTGATCCAGAAACAATAACTGTAAATTATTCAATCTATATTAAAGCGAAAGGTTCGGGTAGTAATCTATCAAGTTTAAGTGGGAAAACGTTTCAAGTATTTCAACTTGATGGGCAAGGTGGTCGTAATATCAATGGAAATTTTCAGGAAAAAGTAAGTAATATGACAGTAAATTATGTTGAATGTACACCTATTGTTTCAGCTCAAGATGTTGATTTAGGGACATATTCATCATTAGAAACTTTAAATAAAATAATTAAAAAAACAGCATTTACAATTAATATTAAAACAGAAGGAAAAAGTTGTGCCCAATATCCTTTTGTTGGTAAATTTACTTCAAATCAAAAATATAATGAAACTACTTTAACTGCTTCTGAAGTAAATATGAAAGATGTTGTTGGAATTAAAATTTTTAATGAAAATTCAAATACACCTTTGAATTTGGATACAAATATTGACTTTGGTTATAGTAATGGAAAAAATTTAATTAAAACATTTGAAGCAGGATTTTTATTGTTAAAAAAACCGACTGTAGGAGGTGTTTTTACTTCCACGTTAAATTATGAGGTTTATTATAAGTGAACAATATTTAATAAATTAAAATGTATTTTTATTTGATTTAAATATTTTGTTAATATGTTTTTTAATGTAATTAATGTAAGTTTTATTTTTTGTTTTCTATTTTTTAAGCTTTTAAATTAAATAAATATTTAAGAAAAAATGTTCAAAATAAAAAAATAAATTGTAAAATTATCTCTTTATATTTTCTTTGTTTGAGTTGAATTTGAATTATTAATCTGTATTATGCACTCCTCTATTTTTGGAGAGCACTATTTTATATGAAATGTTAATTAAAATAGTGAGTGTATCTAAGTAGCTATTTTATTTTCTTAGATATCATTTTTAATTGATTTATATTTGAGATTTAAATGAAAAAATTAATGAATTTTTTTGTATCAAGTGGCATTATTTTTTTAATTTCACATTCTTCAAATGCTGCAAATTCAAGCATAGGAAATATTGTATTCAAAGGAAAAATTTTAAATGCGGCCTGTAATATTTCGATTGATGGTAAAGTCGATAGTGAGGTGAAATTGGGGCAGTGGCCTACATCAACATTTAAAATGGTTGGTGATACATCAATTCCTCAGCCATTTAATATTGTAGTTACAGACTGTTTACCTGGTAGTTTCAGCTTTAATTTTACAGGCCTAAGTGATTCAATTAACTCTAACTTATTGCAAGTTAGTGGTGCTAAAGGTGTAGGTATAGCAATTGCTAATGCTGACTCACTAACGAATGTTGTAAAAATTAATACAAATACAGGAATGCAATCAAATGCATTATTGACTATAGCAGATAATGCAACAGGTGGAACACTACCTTTACAAGCTTATTATCAATCAACTTTAGAACAAGTAGAGGCTGGAGAGGCTAATGCAACTGTTCGTGTAACCGTCCAGCAAAAATAATTGGAAGGGAGTTGCTATGCGCTTGAAAGCATCGGTTGTTAGCACTATTTTTATGATTGGCTTGAGTTTTACGAATATTGCACAATGCGCTATTCAAGCGATGGCAAGTCGAGTAATTTATGATGGGGCAAATAAGGCAGCCACTTTAGGTTTAAAAAATAATTCTCAATATACTTATATGATTCAGGCTTGGTTAGAGCCAGGAACATTAAATAAAGATGAGGAGGTTCCATTTGTTGTTACGCCTCCTTTGATTAAAATTGAATCTCAAAAAGAGGCGACATTAAGATTCATTTATGCTGGTCAAGGGCTTCCTACAGATCGTGAAAGCCAATTTTGGATTAGTATTCAAGAAATCCCACCAAAACCAAATCAGGACAACATATTGCAATTGGCGATTCGTTCAAAGATAAAATTATTTTACAGACCAACACAAATTGATATTTCGTTAGAAGATGCTGTAAAAGAATTGAAATGGTATGTAAAAGATCAAAGTTTGTATTTGGAGAACAATAGCCCACTTCATGTGACTATTGGCGATTTAAAACTCAATGATCAGGCTGCTTTTATTGAGAATATTAATCAGGATATGGTTGCTCCTTATAGCAGTATTCAAGTTTTAAAAGATATTTCTTTTCCTCTCAAAAATATAGAATTTACTTATATAAATGAATTCGGTAGTAATAAGAAAATGCCTATTATTCATTTTAAGTAATATTACTATTTAAATCTTAATTTATTTTAAATCTTTCTAATAGGGTATTAAATTGCCTAGGATTAAATCATCCCTTTATTTTTTACTATTAAACATGGTGTGTACATTTTTATATGCAGCATCAGAAGAGTTTAATACAGATTTTTTGTTAGATTTAACAGATAAGATTACTGTTGAAGTGGTACGAAAAGGTTATGTGATTTCACCGGGAGTTTATAGTTTTACCGTGAATTTAAATAATGTAATATCAAATAGTCATGTGATTCGATTTTATCAAAATATAGATAATGCAGTTGAACCATGTTTTGATCAAAATTTTATTGATCACTATCAGATTGTATTTGATAAAGAGGAATATATAAAAGTAGATAATGAGGGGTGTTATGATCTTAAGGTAATTCCCAAATTATCTATGGATGTTGATGCTGCTCAGCAAAAAATAAACTTATCTATTCCTCAGGTTAATTTAGTAAAAAATCCTAAAGATTATATTCCGCCTGAGCTTTTTGATGAGGGAATTAATGCATTTATATTAAATTATAATATCAATAGTTATTATATTTTGCGTCAAAATAAACAGCATGAAAATAATATTATGCTATTTTTGAATGGTGGATTCAATTATGGTGCATGGCGTTATAGAAATCAAAGTGTATTAAATCAATATACACATGGCCATCAGTATCAAACCATATCAAATAAATTCGAAAGAAATATTATTGCTTATCAAGCTCGTTTAGAACTTGGCGATACAGCAACGAATAGTGATGTATTTGATAGTTTTAATTTTCGAGGTGTGCAATTTAGTACTGATGAAGCACAAATAAATAGTCGCTCACAGCGTTATGCACCAGTTATTCGTGGAATAGCATTAAGTAATGCTGTCGTTGAAGTCAGACAGAATGGTTACTTAATTTATAGTACGCAAGTTTCAGCGGGTAAGTTTACCATTGATGATTTATATGCTGCCAATGAAAGTGGTGATTTAGAAATTACGATTAATGAAAGTGATGGTCGTGTCGAAAAGTTTACGCAAGCTTATTCATCTGTACCTAATATGATTCGCCCAAGTCAGTATAAATATCAAATGACCATTGGGCAGTATAGAAGTGGTAATACTCAACGTTATAACCCATATTTAGCGCAAATGACCTATTCATATGGTTTAAATAATTGGATTTCACCCTATGGTGGTATTTTGATGTTGCATAAATATTCTGCATTATTATCTGGGGTAGCTTGGTCATTAGGTAAATTAGGTGCTGTTTCATTAGATATGACATTTGCCCAAAATAAGTTAATAAAGGGAATGAAAAAGAATGGAACGAGTTTTAAGTTTTTATATTCAAAATCTTTAAACGAATTAGGAACTAATTTACGTTTAATAGGATATCGCTATTCAACTTCAAATTATTCGAATTTGGCGGATGCTATAGAAGAGAAATTAATGTATGGAGATCATTTTGTTGATACAAATATCATAAAAGTTGAGGATAATAATTATTCTTCTATTTATTCTCAAAAAAAGAACCAAGCGCAAATTTCACTCAATCAAAATTTAGATCGGTTTGGTCAGTGTTTTTTTAATTTCTCACAAGTACGCTATTGGCAAAAACATTTTAATAGTCAAAATTGGCAGATGGGCTATAGCAACAATTTTAAGAATTTAAGTTATAGCTTGTATTATCAAAAAGAGAAAAGCAAATTCTCCTCTTCAAATTATATTGCGGGTTTTTCTTTTAGTTTTCTATTTGATACACCAAAAATATTACAGCAGCATTCGACATCTATGAGTGAAAATTATCAGTATTCTCCAAATGTTGGAAATAGTATACAAACATCATTATCAGGAAGTTTTTTAACTGATCAGAGATTAGGTGTGCAGTTACAAGTTGCTCAATTTCAAAATGGTCAAAATGATTTCTCCATAAGTTCTAATTACATGGGGTCCAAACAAAATTTAAATTTTAGTTATACCTATAATTCTAATTATCAAAAAATTATGGGTGGAATAAGTGGTGGTGTATTAGTTTATAAAAATAGAATTGTATTTGGTAAATCTATGTATAACAGTCCAATCTTAATTGAAGCAAAAGGGGCTGAAGATGTTCGTATAGAAAATCAGCAAGGACTGAAAATAGATAAATCAGGGTATGCAATCATTAGCAATGTGAGTCCTTATATAAAGAATCGAATTGCGTTAAATGGAGAAGATTTAGGGCAAGATGTTATTGTCGCGCAATCGGTCATTAATGATGTTATTCCAACTAAAATGGCAATTATAAAAGTAAAGTTTGACATTCAACGAGGAAAAAGCATTTTAGCGCATTTGAATTATCAAAATTATCCATTGGTTACAGGAGCATTCATTATTGATGATTCTAAGCGCTACGTTGGAACTGTTGGATTAAATGGTCAAGCTTATTTGGCAGCCGTGCAGGATGGGCAACACTTTATTGCAAAATGGGGAGAGAGTGAGCATCAACAATGTACGTTTGTACTACCTAAATTACAAGATCGTATATTTGGCTATGAAGAAATAAATTTGGAATGTATTAAGTTGGAGAAAAACTAAGATGGAGCGTTTATCTCTAGGTTTAATACAAACAGTATTACTGTTCATATTGAGTATGATTACACTGCAAAATTGTTGGGCATTGGCGTGTTTAGAAGGAACGAAAGAGAGGAGAGGTTTTGATATTACTAGGATACAGTCTGGATTACATACAACATCAATTGGTGTTATTCGTATATCTAGTTCTAGTCAAGCTCAAGAGACATTACTTTGGGAATCAAATCAAATTACGACTACATTTACTTGTTATGATGATTCAAGACTTAACAAATCAGAGAATGTATTTTTATATTTAGATGATAAAAAATCGACAATCAAGAACCGCTTTCAGTCGAGTAATCTGGTGATTGGTATTCGGTATAATGGACGAGAATATCCTATTGATTCAACATATCGTATTGATACTGGAAAGTTAGCCATAAAAACTCAGCCAAATAGGGCTCAAGCTATACAAAATTGTCATTTCATTCGAAAAGGAAATAGTCTTTGTGCCGATCCTCAAACGATTACTTTAACTTATTCTATATATATAAAATCCAATCCAAGAATGAAAAAAAAAGTAAATTTAACAAAAGGTATCTTTGAGATTTTTCAGGTTAGTGGACGTGGAGGACGAAGAACTGCAACTAATTTTTATGGAAAAATAAGCCACTTAACGACGAACTATATTGAATGTACATTAAAACTTGCTACTGAAAATGTTGATTTAGGTAGTTATTCATCATTTGAAGAAACTCAGCAGGTAATAAGAAAAACGCCTTTTGCTATACATGTGCAGATAGAAGGTAATAATTGTGCCAAATATCCATTTTCTGGTAAATTTACATCAAATCAAAAATATGATGATCATACAATAACAGCAATAGAGCCGAGTATGAAGAATCTTGTCGGTATTCAAATTTTTCCTAAAAACTCAAAAAAAGCACTTAATTTAGATCAAAAAATTGATTTTGGATTAAGTCATGGAGGAAATTTAATTAAAGAGTTTGATGCAGGTGTAATTTTTCTTAGAAAACCAACTGTTGGTGGTGTATTTACATCTACTTTAAAATATGAAGTTTATTTTAAGTAATTTTTTGATGATTGATATTTATTTTCCATAGATTGAATGGTGAGATTAGTTAACATCTTATTAATCAAACTTATAAAAAAGTATTAATGTTATAGTAAATTTATCACTAAGTGACTCTTGAGGAGAATATTTGTGCAACTAAATAATCCCAGTTTACTAAAACAGCAATCATATATTGACGGTTTTTGGGTAGATGCAAATGATCATTCAACATTTGCTGTCATTAATCCTGCAACGGGTCAAACAATAGCAAAAGTCCCAAATCTGTCTGTTGAACAGGTTGAACAAGCGGTTGTATCTGCTCATCAAGCATTCACTACATGGAAAACTAAAACAGCCAAAGAACGTTCTATTTTATTGCGTAAATGGTTTGATCTCATTGTTGAAAATCAAGATGATTTGGCAGTCATTTTAAGCACAGAACAAGGAAAACCATTTACTGAAAGTCGCGGTGAAATTATCTATGGTGCAAGCTTTATAGAATGGTTTGCTGAAGAAGCAAAGCGTATCTATGGTGATATTATTCCGCATGATAAACAAGGACGACGTTTAGCTGTGATTAAGCAGCCTATAGGTGTTGTTGCTGCGATTACACCGTGGAATTTCCCGAATGCAATGATTACTCGTAAAGTTGGGCCTGCACTGGCAGCAGGTTGTACTGTGGTTATTAAGCCTGCATCAGAAACCCCATTATCGGCATTGGCTTTAGTGGCATTAGCTGAACAAGCAGGGATTCCTAAAGGTGTGATTAATGTTGTCACTGGAAGTGCTCGTGAAATCGGTGAAGTACTTACGACTCATCCAATTGTTAAAAAAGTTTCTTTTACAGGTTCAACGCAAGTTGGAAAGCTGTTAATGGCACAATGTTCATCAACTATGAAAAAAGTAAGCATGGAGCTTGGCGGAAATGCCCCATTTATTGTGTTTGATGATGCTGATTTAGATCGAGCTGTTGAAGGGGCAGTTGCATCTAAGTTTAGAAATAGTGGTCAAACCTGTGTATGCACAAATCGCTTTTTAGTGCATGAGCGTATTCATGATGTATTTGTTGAAAAGTTTGCAGCTGTCGTTAAAAAAATGAAAGTTGCTTCTGCGTTTGAAGATGGTGCAGAGCAAGGTCCTTTGATTAATGAAAAATCAGTGGCAAAAGTTGAAAAGCATATTTCCGATGCAGTTGCTAAAGGTGCTCAAATTGTTGTAGGTGGAAAACGCCATGAATTAGGGCATACATTTTTTGAACCCACAATTTTAATTAATGCAACACAAGAGATGTTGGTTGCTAAGGAGGAAACTTTTGCACCACTTGCTCCAATTTTTAAATTTAGCTCAAATGAGCAGGCTGTGGAGATGGCAAATGCCACAGAATTTGGTTTAGCTTCTTATATTTATACTGAAAGTTTGAGTCGTGCTTGGAAAATAAGTGAAGCACTTGAATACGGTATGGTTGGCGTGAATGAAGGTTTAATTTCAACAGAAGTTGCACCTTTTGGTGGTATCAAGGAATCAGGCACAGGACGAGAAGGATCTAAATATGGAATTGAAGACTATTTAGAAATTAAATACATGTGTATGGGAATATAAAAATTTCAAAGTATTGTTCATGAACAATACTAAATAGATGGCTATTATTTTTAATAGCCATCTATTTTGATGATCTTTCTTATAGAATTGGGAAGATCATAATTGATTCAAAATAAAAATTATTTTTGGAAGCGAGATAAATCTTCTTCAGGACGAGCAGTGAGTACTTCTAAACCATTTTTCGTTACTAAAATAGTGTGTTCATACTGTGCAGAAAGGCTATGGTCTTTTGTTACTACAGTCCATTTATCACCTAAGGTTTTTGTACGCCAATCGCCTGCATTCACCATAGGTTCAATTGTAAATGTCATGCCTTCTTCTAGAATCATACCGCTATTTGCTTGTCCATAATGTAGAACTTGTGGTTCATCATGGAAAACTGTACCAATACCATGACCGCAATATTCACGAACAACACCAAAACGTTCAGATTCGACATATTGTTGAATGGCATGACCAATATCACCAATAGTTGCACCAGGTTTAACTACTTCCATACCGCGATACATGGCTTCTTGTGCAACTTTACATAAACGGTTAGCCAGAATTGATGTTTCATCACCTACGATGTACATCATGTTTGTATCTCCGTGGAAACCATCTTTAATAACAGTCACGTCAATATTTAAAATATCGCCTTTTTTCAGTTTTTTCGCATCAGAAGGAATACCGTGACAAACCACATGGTTTACAGAAGTACAAATAACGTGTTGGAAAGCTGGACGTCCTGGGGCTGCACCGTAACCTAAACATGCAGGAATAGCATCTTGTTTATTTACGATATAGTCATGACAAATCGTATCAAGCTCAAGCGTTGTAACACCTGGTTTGATATGCGGTTTGATCATATCCAAGACTTCAGCCGCGAGTCGTCCTGCGATTCGCATCTTCTCGATATCGTCAGCAGATTTGATTAAACGACGGGGAGCTTCGTAAGTACTGTTCATGATCTTTAAAAACTTTTGGAAATTTGTATGTGACTATGGTATAAATAGCCGCCCATTTTATCAAATGCTTTTTCGTGATTCTTTTTCACGGGCTTTGTGCGATGGGGCAATAAAATCCGCACATATATCGACACATCTCTCTGGGTGCCCAATAGGGTGGAGGATGCGGGTATATGGAGGCCTAACCCAAACTTTAAGGTAAAGAAAATGGCAGATTACAACGTAAGCATGCGCGACCTTCTTCAAGCTGGCGCTCACTTCGGTCACCAAACACGTTTTTGGAATCCAAAAATGCGCGAGTACATCTTCGGTGCGCGCAACAAAATTCACATCATTAACCTTGAGCACACTGTTCCAGCGTTAAATGATGCTTTGAACTTTGCTAACCAATTAGCTAGCAAAAAGAACAAAGTTTTGTTTGTTGGTACTAAACGTGCTGCTTCTGCAATCATCCGTGAACAAGCTCAACGCGCTGGTCAACCATATGTAGACCACCGTTGGTTAGGCGGTATGTTGACAAACTGGAAAACTCTTCGCCAGTCTATCAATCGTTTAAAAGATCTTCAAACTCAATCTCAAGACGGTACTTTTGCTAAGCTTACTAAACGTGAAGCTTTAGAACGTACTCGTGAGATGGAAAAACTTGAACGCGCTCTTGGCGGTGTGAAAAACATGGGCGGTTTACCAGACGCTTTATTTGTAATTGACGTAGATCACGAAGCAATTGCAATTAAAGAAGCTAAAAACCTTGGTATTCCTGTAATCGGTATCGTTGATACAAACTCTAACCCAGACAACGTAGATTACGTTATTCCTGGTAACGATGATGCGATCCGTGCAGTTACACTTTATGCTTCTGCTATGGCTGATGCGATTATTGCTGGTAAAGAATACGCTCAAACTCAAGCAAATGCACAAGCTAAAGGTGAAGAAGCTCCTGCTTCTGAGGCTTAATGCGTTAGACGCTAGCTTGTCATTTTTGCGACATGTGATCGTGGCAAAGTAAGCGTCATGTATGCAGGCGGCCCATGAGTATCCTCTGGGCCGTTTCTGTTCTATAAAGAATTCATTTTCTACCGAATTTAGGAGACAAACATGACTGCTGTTACTGCAAGCATGGTTAAAGAGTTGCGCGATCGTACTGGTCTAGCAATGATGGAATGTAAAAAAGCTTTGACAGAAGCTGGTGGTGATATCGAATTAGCGATTGACAACCTACGTAAATCTGGTCAAGCAAAAGCAGCTAAAAAAGCTGGTAACATTGCTGCTGATGGTGCAATCACTATCGCTCAAGAAGGCAACAAAGCTATTCTTTTAGAAGTAAACTGTCAAACTGACTTCGTTGCTAAAGACGAAAACTTTGCTGGTTTTTCTGCTAAAGTTGCTGCTGCTGCTCTTGCTGCAAATGAAATTGATGCTGCTAAAATTGCTGAATTAAAACTTGAAGATGGCGTTACTGTTGAAGAAGCGCGTATTGCTCTTGTTCAAAAAATCGGTGAAAACATCCAAGTTCGTCGTGCGCAAATTGTTGAAGGTGAAAACCTTGCAGTTTACAAACACGGTTTAAAAATTGGTGTTGTAGTTGCATATGCTGGTGATGCTGAAACTGGTAAAGGTTTAGCAATGCACATTGCTGCGTTCAACCCGATTGCTGTTACTGCTGAACAAGTTCCTGCTGATCTTATTGCTAAAGAAAAAGAAATTGCTGAAGCTAAAGCAATTGAATCTGGCAAACCAGCAAACATCGTTGAGAAAATGGTAACTGGTTCAGTTGAAAAATACTTGAACGAAGTTGTTCTTGAGCGTCAACAATACGTAATTGACAACGAGAAAAAAGTTGCTGATGTATTGAAAGCTGCTGGTACAACTGTTGCTCAATTCGTTCGTTTCGAAGTGGGTGAAGGTATTGAGAAAAAAGCTGAACTTTCTTTCGCTGAAGAAGTTGCTGCTGCTCAAGCTGCTGCAAAATAATTGAATAAATTATTTTGAGTTAAAAAAGCCTCTAGTTTACGCTAGGGGCTTTTTTGTAGAATAAGAAAAAATTTAGGATGAATTTTTTATGTCTAAAAAAATAAATTATAGAATTGGAATTGCTGTACTTATTTTGGTTGCAATATATTTTGCTTTAGATGGTATAGAAAAAAATAAAAATCTTGAATCTACACAGAATAATCAAATTCAACAAGATGTACGTGGATTAGCGATTATTGAGCATGCTTATAAAAATAAATTAGAAAGTATTCAAGTTCAATCAGTTGGTACCGTAAAGGTATTATTACCTGATGATAATAAGGGAAGTCGACACCAAAAATTTATTTTAGAGCTAGATAATGGACAAACAGTTTTGGTTGCACATAATATTGATTTAGCTCCGAGAATACCGAATTTAAGTAGAGGTGATCGTGTTGATTTTTATGGTGAATATGAATATAGCTCAAAAGGTGGTGTAATTCATTGGACTCATCATGATTCGAAAGGAAGTCATATTGACGGTTGGTTGAAACATAATAATTTAATTTATAAATAGCAATTTTATTCTATCATTTTGCAAAATAAAAATTCATTTTGGTAGATAAATAGATTGAAAAATTATGGATAATCAAATTTATGGAGATAGTTGAGTATAGACATTTACATGAGTTAAAAGGCTTAGAATTTCTGAGTGCTTCATTTCATAATACGCAATTTTCTAAGCATACACATGAAGGATATTGTATTGGTATTATTGAAGATGGTGCTCAATCATTTTTAAGAACACATGATCAATTTATTGCACCTAAAGGTGATATCATTATTATTAATGCAGATGAGGTGCATACAGGTTCATCTGCTGTTGAAACAGGCTGGTGTTATCGATCCATTTATCCAACACCTGAAATGTTTCAAGAAATTAGTGTTGATTTTTTTAATGAGCAAGGTGTTATTCCGTGGTTTTCCAAAGCAGTCATTCATGATGAAGGCTTAGCAGCTCAATTAAAGATATTATTTGATATTTTATTATCTAAAAATAATGGTTTATTTAAAGAAAGTCTTTTTATTTCAACGATGGCATTGTTATTACAACGGCATAGCAAAGTTCAAAAAGAATTAAAAATGTTATCACGATCGGATTCAAAAATTTTAAAAGTAAAAGATATACTTTATTTTGAGCCTGAAAAAGATCATCAACTATCTGATTTAGCTAAAATGGTTGGTCTAAGTCCATGGCATTTGTTAAGGCAGTTTAAGTATGCTACTGGATTTCCGCCTCATGCGTGGTTGATACAAGCAAGATTGAGAAAATCATTAGCCTTACTTAAAAAAGGTGTTGGTATTGCCTTGACGGCACAGCTTTGTGGTTTTTCTGATCAAAGCCACTTCAACCGTCATTTTAAGCGTAGTTTGGGATGCACACCAGTACAATATATTGCTAATCATCGATATTAAATTCAGCAAATTTATACAATTAAATATGTACTTGGATGAGTAAGTTTATATTTTTATAGCTGATATTCTTATTATGTTAAAGCATCCAATTAAAATTATGAACTTCCGAAAAGGCATCAAAGATATGTTGCCTTTATCTGTTGCGGTTATTCCTTGGGCAATTATGGTGGGTTCACTCGCAATTAGTGCTGGCTTAAATATAACAGAGGCAATTGCAATGTCTGTTTTGGTTTTTGCTGGAGCAGCGCAGATTATGAGCTTAACGATGTTAATGGCTGACACGTCATCCTTTGTTATTTTAGTGATGATATTTTTCATGACTACACAGCATTATATTTATGGATTAAGTCTTCGGGTAGATATTTCAAAGATGAGTTTACTACAGCGTATAAGTTTGGGTTTTTTATTGACTGATGAATTGTATGCTGTATCAAAATTACATCCCGAACGTTCATATTCATACTTATTAGGTGCAGGATTTAGTTTTTATATATTTTGGGTGATTTTTAGTGTTGTTGGTATCTTTTCTACATTTATGATTAAGGATATTACGGCAATATATTTAGATTATTCAATTGTAGCAATTTTTTTGGTAATGAGTATATTGATCATCAAAAATATGATTGGCATTATCGCTGTTTTAGTCTCTTTTACTACGATGTTTATATTGACATGGGTTGAGTTTCAATTTGCATTAATTTTTTCAAGCTTAGTTGGAATGATGATAGCAGCCTTATTAGATAAGGAGAAATCATGATTTGGTTGCTGATTTTAGGGTTAAGCTCAATTGTTTTTTTTAATCGCTATGTATTTTTGGAACCAACTATTAGATTTCATCTTCCAAAATTTTTAACAAAAATGCTGAATTATGCTGCGCCTTGTTTAATGGTCTCATTATGTATCCCAATTATTTTTTATCAATCTTCTCAGTTTCGAGGAGTGATTGATAATATTTATTTATACAGTGCGATATTTACGATTTTATTTGTTCTTATTACACGGCATTTATTGATGAGCGTAGTATTTAGTTTGATGTTTTTTTATTTTCTTTTATACATTTTATAAGAGGATATTATTAAATTAGATATATTTTATTGATTGTATCTATATCGCGCTCAGTGCGTGTCAGTAGATTTTTAGATTTTAAAGGGTAGGGTAGCTTGATAAAGCATTTAAATTTTGATTTGTGAGCAAATAAGGCGTATTAAAAAAGCCACTTTGTAGTGGCTTCTTTATATTTTCTTAATTTTAGTTAAATATTTGATTAAGAATTTGGACCAGCAACACGTTCAATACTTACTTTTGCTGTTCCTTGATTCGTAATACCAAGCTGTTTAGCTGCACCATAAGATAAGTCAACTACTCGATTTCCATGGAATGGACCACGATCATTCACTTTTACAACAACACTTTTGCCATTTGTATTATTTGTTACACGAATATAGCAGTTAAGCGGTAGTGTGCGATGAGCAGCTGTTAAGCCGTTCATATCGAAAGTTTCTCCACTTGCAGTAGGGCGACCATGAAATTGACGACCATACCAAGAAGCAACACCAGTTTGGCTGAATTTACGAACAGTATTTGACGCAACAGTGTTTAACTTTTCAATCACAGAAGGCTCTTCTGCTGGAATTTCGATTTTCGCTGCAATTGTTTGACGACGAATTTTATCGCCAGAACGTTCAGTGATTGAAAGGCTATTGAGGTTGGATAAGTGTGAATTAAAGCTTTGAGCTTCTTTGTTTAAAACACGGGCAGCAAGGCTAGAGTTCTCTGCATCATTCGTTAATGATGAAGATTGAACCATTTCTGCTTGCGACTGGTTGAGTGTAAACAAGACCGTCGAGACAGTAAGCAAGGCTTTTATCGAGGGGTGCATTATTGATTTAACTCCAAGGCTTTCATAAATATTAGTGTAAACAGCTGATATTTATAAATAAACACCTATATATTTTCACTTTTGCAACTGGATTTAATGTTTTTCAACACTCAGGATAATATTCATCCTACTATAATTGTGTCTATAGGTGTTCTTAAAATAGTCACAAAAAAGTAGAATAACGCATTTCTTTTGATTAAAATATAATCAATATTGTAACAAATAATATAATTTGATTATATTTTAATCTTTTATCTATAAAAAAATCTTGCTTTTTTTATAGATTTGTAAAAATTGACTATCGACTGGTGACTTCAGTGCCTAAAAGCCAAAGAGCAGTAGCATACATACGACTTCTGTTATATGTTGTAATTACTTGAAAATTTGGATACGTAATATAGTAAATAGGTCCAGATTTTTCTTGTAGCTGAATAACATTCACCATATCTAAATCATCAATTTTTACTAATGGGTTTACTGGTGTAATGCCTTTTGTTTTAAGTATTCCATAAGGAATGGGCTGTGTTAAATCTTTGGCAATGACATCGTCAGGATTATTACCACTATAAGTCGCAGCAAATGCAATAGGCTGATTACGTTGCCAGCCATGTTCTGCAAGATAATTTGCAATTGAACCAATTGCATCTATTGCAGAATTTCTTAAATCGACATGACCATTACCATCATAATCTACGCCATATTTAGGAATATTACTTGGCATAAATTGAGGAAAGCCTACAGCACCAGCATATGAACCAACAATTGAGTTTGTGGGAACACCATCTTTATATGACCATGCAATCAGTGCAGCAAGCTCATCTTGGAAATATTCAGCACGACGTTCATATCCAAAACCTAACGTGGCTAAGGCATCTCGAGTAACAAAAGAGCCTTTATTTGCACCATATCCAGTTTCAACACCAAGTATTCCTAAAATAACAGATTGAGGAACACCATATTGTTGCTCAGCACGATTTAAAGTATCAGCATATTGATCACGGAAGCGTAGACCACGTTGGATGGTACCTTCTGCCAAGAAGTTCGTTTTATATTCATACCAAGGCTTACTTTCACCTGGTCGATTCATAATGTTGATAATATTCGGTAGATTTTTTGAACCATCCATTGCCCAATCAATTTGTGCTTCTGTTAAACCATAAGTCTGCATCATTTTTTGTTTAAATTGGCTATAAGCTGGATGATTTTTAAAATCGTTAGCATGACAGAAACTTGTCATTGAAATAGCTGCTAAAATAAGTGGTAAACGTTTAATATTGTTATAAAGATTTTGCATAGACATAAAATTTAATTTCCAAAAGCATTTATTTGTGCGTGTGAATTGACATCACAATGCCAAAAGAAGCCATTAAGGTAATAATTGCTGTTCCACCATAACTCATAAAAGGAAGTGGAATACCTGTAACGGGTAATATACCGCTAACCATGCCAGCATTGACAAAAACATAGACGAAAAAGGCTAATCCTAAGCCGCCTGAGAGTAATTTGCCATAATTATGAAAGCATTGCATACTAATTTGTAAAGTTCTGATGATAATTGCAAAATATAAGAACATTAAGATTGCAACACCAATAAAACCGAATTCCTCAGAATACGCTGCAATAATGAAGTCAGTATGTCCTTCCGGTAAAAAATGTAAATGTGATTGTGTACCAGAGAGAAACCCTTTTCCTGATGTTCCACCAGAGCCAATTGCAATTTTAGATTGAATAATATTCCAACCTGAACCTAGTGCATCTGCTTCTGGGTCAAATAATGTAAGTACACGTTGCTTTTGATAATCTTTTAATAAAAACTCCCAAAGTAAAGGAATTAAAACTGCAGCTGCTGTCATTGCACCACCAATGAGCCACCAAGGTAATCCACTTAAAAATAAAACAAAAATTCCACTTGCTAAAACGAGTGCAGATGTACCTAAATCAGGTTGTTTTGCAATCATTAAAAATGGAATGAGAATTAAAAATAATGACGAAATAATATGTAATAGTGTGGGAGGGAGTCGTTGTAAAGATAAATACCATGCGACCATCATGGGCATGGCAATTTTCATAAACTCACTGGGTTGAACACTCCCTACACCAGGTAAACTAATCCAACGTTGAGCCCCTAATCGGATTTCACCAATAAAAAATACTGCAATAAGCCCAAGTAAACCAAAAGCATAAAAAAATGGTGATAATGATTGATAAAATTTAGGAGGTATTTGAGCTAATATGAACATGATGATTAACCCAATTCCAAAACTCATTAATTGTTTTGAAACCATCAGCAAATCTTGCCCAGAAGCACTATATAAAGTGATAAGACCTAAAAATGAAGTAATTGAAATAAAAAGTAAAAGCCAAGGATCTAAATGGAGACGTTGGAATAAATAAAACTTATTATTTATCGTTCGTCCATCACGTGGAGAATAACGTAAAAATTTACTTTGGATGTCTAGAGACATAGTATTTTAAATATAAAAAATCAAATAATTACTATGCTAACACGCGCTTTGTTTAAGTTTGATAAATGACAAAATTTTAATACAAAAAAAACCTAAGAAACTTAGGTTTTTTTTAATAAATCATTAAATGAATAATATTATTTATGAAAAAGTGTATCGTGATATTCAGCTAAGATGAATAATTCTTCACGACTTAAATTTGGAATAATATGATCAATCGCAACATGTGTTGCTTTAATGACTGCCATTGAACCTAAATCTGCAGCTTTACGTTTAATCATTCCTAAGTCCAAGGTGCGATTAAAATCATTCATGAAATGATGTACAGTGGCATCAGCAAACTGTTTATAAAGTTCACAAAAGAAGGTTTTATTAATGTCATTGCCAGATTGAATTTCTGAATAATATTGCTTTAATTGAGAGACCAAGTGAGAATCTAGTTCTACGCCCACACGTTGTTGGTTATTTTCATCTAAGAAAATACTTTTTCTAGAAAACTCAATTGATTGCTTCACAACATCATTTGAAGACTTACTAAATAACTGTTTTAGTAAAATGGCAACAGTAGATTTAATATAACCAGCAAGTTTTTCAGCAGTTTCTCGTTTATCACTGTGAGGAAAACGATGAACTAACTCAGTTAAAATCGCATCAATAATTTCATCATTGATGAGCAGTGCAGTTTTATCTCTTAGTGGATAAAGTGTCTCATTGGAGTCTTCTTTTTCCACAGCAATGTGAATTGTTGTGAGCAATTCTTCAGATGGAATAAATCCAAAAAATGACATTAATATAAACCTCCATATTATTTTATTGACGCGCCAAACGAATAGGTTGAGGCATCCATGCTAAATCAGATACGCGACAAGGGTTAATGTCTAAACCACCACGACGTGTATAAGTTGCGTATACCATCAATTTTTCAGGTTGAAGAATTTGCCAAATATCCGCATAGATTTGTTCAACACATTGCTCATGAAAACCATTATGTTGGCGGTAAGAAATAATATAAGCCAAAATACTTTGATAACAAGGTTTTTTACCTTGGTAGCGTATAAAAACTGTACCCCAGTCAGGTTGTCCTGTTACAGGGCAGTTACTTCTCAAAAGATGAGAATAAAGTTCGACTTCAACCTGATTTTCATCATTCAAAGTGCTGTCATCTAGCTTTAATAAACTACTGTCTGGATGGTTCTCTAAGCGTTCAGGCTGTAAATTATCTATACATAGACCTTTAGGTTGAGAAATAGCTAAATCATCTACTTGATACAAATCTAAGCTTACAGGTGCTTTTGCTGCAGCTGAAAGATCTTTTTCTACTGTTGCAATAAAAGCATCTTTAGAATCAAACTGGGTAAAGTTCATACTATTAAAGTAGAGCTTTAGTGATTTAGATTCGATGAGATTTTCTGATGTAGCAGGTAAGGTGATACGTCCAATAGCAACTTGGGGAATGCCTTGTGCATTTAACCAAGAAATTTCAAACACATGCCACCAATCTTTACCTTGGCGGATGCCTTCAACATGGCTGTATTTTTCACGTGCTTGTTCACGAGAAATAGGAAATAGAATATCGGGCTGATATTCTGTTGGATAGTTGGTATCTTTACCTAAAAGAGAATGTTCAACACTCATTATTCACGCATTCCTGAACCACGAGAAAGTAAATGGTAAGCTATACCGTAAAATACAGCACAGCACAAAGTTATAACGACTAAAGATATTGTAACGTTTACATCACTTTGACCAAGAATTCCGTAACGGAATGCATTGACCATATATACAATAGGGTTAATTAACGATAAATTTTGCCAAAATGGGCTTAATGCAGAAATTGCATAAAACACACCGCCTAAATAAGTCAGTGGTGTTAATACAAATGTAGGAATGATGGAAATATCATCGAAAGATTTAGCGTACACTGCATTAATGAATCCGCCAAGTGCAAATAAAAAAGAAGTAATAAGTACAGTATAAATGGTCACAAACCAATTGGTAATATATAAGTCAGTAAAAAATAGGCTCATTGTTGTGACAATAATACCGACTAAAACACCACGGCAAACACCACCGAGTACATATCCACATAAAATTGCATGAAGAGGCACAGGGCTCATAATAAGTTCTTCAATACTTTTTTGAAATTTAGCACTAAAAAAACTTGAAGACACATTGGCATAGCTATTTGTAATTACGGCCATCATAATTAAACCAGGTACAATAAATTGCATATAACTAAAGCCACCCATTTCACCAATGCGTGAACCAACTAAATTGCCAAAAATCACAAAATATAAGCTCATTGTGATTGCTGGTGGTAATAATGTTTGTGGCCAAATTCGCATAAAGCGACGAATTTCTTTACGGACTAAAGTGGAAAGCGCAATATAAAGTTGATTAAAATTCATTGTGCTTCTCCATTTAGATTTTTTTCGACCATTTTGACAAATAACTCTTCTAAACGATTTGATTTATTACGCATGCTTTTAACTTGAATGCCTTGTGCTTCTAAAAGTTGGAAAAGTTCATTCAGTGTATGTACTTTATCCATTGTGACTTCTAAAGTGACAGGATCAATCAAATTAAACTCAACGCCTAAAATATCAATATTGAATGGCTGTATTGGGTTTGCTAAATCAAAAATGAAAGACTCCTCGTTCAGCTGATTGAGGAAAGATTTCATCGATGTATCTTCTTTGATGACACCTCGGTCGATGATTGCAATACGTCGACAAAGCATTTCTGCTTCTTCTAGATAGTGAGTCGTTAAAATAATAGATGTACCTTTATTGTTCATTTCAATAAGGAAATCCCACATTGAACGACGAAGCTCAATATCGACGCCGGCAGTC
The DNA here is from genome assembly GCF_001307195.1 of Acinetobacter equi. Classification (NCBI taxonomy): domain Bacteria; kingdom Pseudomonadati; phylum Pseudomonadota; class Gammaproteobacteria; order Moraxellales; family Moraxellaceae; genus Acinetobacter; species Acinetobacter equi. The sequence continues at coordinate 1,894,753 of NZ_CP012808.1, forward strand.
GGTTCATCTAAAATTAAAAGTTTAGGTTCATGCATCATGGCACGAGCAATCATTAAGCGACGTTTCATACCACCAGATAGCATTCGAGCTTGTACACCGCGTTTTTCCCATAAGCCTAATTTTTCAAGGTATTCTTCAGCACGTTGTTCAGCTTCTTTTTTTGCAATACCATAGTAACCTGCTTGAGTTACTAAAATATCAAATGTTTTTTCAAAATGACCAAAATTAAACTCTTGGGGGACGATACCAAGACATTGCTTGGCTTGAGATGGGTGAGTATCGAGATTGTGACCAAAAATTTCGACTGAGCCAGATGTTTTTTTAGTTAATGAACTGATAATGCTAATCGTTGTAGATTTACCGGCACCATTAGGACCTAAAAGCGCATAGAATTCACCTTCAGGAACATTTAGATTAATGCCTTTTAAGGCTTGAAAACCATTTTTATATGTTTTGGATAAATCCCTTAACACCAATGCATCAGTCATGAAATTCTCACAGACAAAATATTTAGGCTGTATTGTGGGTGAACTTTTGCTTTAAACCAAGTCATTTAGTAGATAAACTGCGTTGCAAATATAGGATGTTGATTAAAGCGTAAGCAGTAATTTCTGAGTTATGTAGATAGTTGCTTTACCTTGTGGTTTTTTTTGTTATGATGTGCATCGCGCGCTCATAGCTCAACTGGATAGAGTACAGGTCTCCGAAGCCTGTGGCGTGGGTTCGAGTCCCGCTGAGCGCACCAACTCTATAAACAAATATAACAAAATATAGTTCAAAACCCTTGATATATAAGCATTTCACTTAAACAACATGCCAAAATATACAATAATAAATAAGGATACAGTTGCAAATAATAAGGATATATATGAGGATATATTGGATTCGATAAACTTTTGTATCCTTATTCGCTATGGCAAAACATATTACCCCTCTAACAGATTCTAAGTGCTCAAGTGCAAAACCACTTGATAAAGACTATTCTTTATACGATGGGAACGGTTTAATTTTGTTTGTTCGTAAATCGAGCAAAAAGGTATGGCGATATAAATATAAAAAAGCCAATGGTAAAGATGGCTTGATGACTTTGGGTAACTTTCCCTCACTTACTCTAAAACAGGCAAGGGATAAACGCCGTGAATATGAGAAGTTAATTGCACAGAATATTGACCCTATCGAATACGAAGCCATCCAAAAGGTTAAAAAAAGTAATGCGTTTAGCTTTGAATCAGTTGCTAGAGATTGGCACGGCGAATATACAAAGACAGGTCAATGGGTAGAGCATACTTCTATTAAAGCACTTAGAGTTTTAGAAACTTATGTTTTCCCTTTAATCGGACAGATTGCTATTGATGAAGTGAAGTCAAAAGACTTAGTAACTGTTTTGCGTTCTATAGAGGAAAAAGGACTATCAGAAGTATTAAAGAAAACTAGACAGCGATTTAATGCAATTTTTGCTTATGCAATCTCAAGAGGTTTAATAGAAGAAAACCCAGCATATTTTTTAAAAGATGTATTTGTACTCACTAAGAAAGTTAAACACTATCCACAATTGCCACTGGAGCGACTGCCTGAGCTATTACAAAAGTTAAAAGGTGATAATGGTTATCCACTAACAAGATTATGCACGGCATTTACTTTGCATGTATTCGCTCGATCTAGCGAGATTCGTTTTGCACGTTGGACTGAGTTTGATTTTAAAAGTTGTATATGGACCATACCACCAGTACGAGAGTTAATTGAGGGGCAAAGATTTTCTGATAGAGGTGCAAAGATGAAAACTGAGCACTTGATACCTTTATCACCTCAAGTCATTTCAATTCTAAAAGAGATACAGGCATACAGTGGCATGACTAAAAATGTATTCCCTAAGAATGGTGACCCTCAAGGCTTTATATGCGACAAAGTTGTGAATGATACCTTGCGCCGTATTGGTTACGATACTGAAAAGGATGTATGTGGGCATGGTTTTAGGGGTATGGCTTGTTCTGCATTGGTACAAAGCACATTGTTTCAAAAGGAAGCAGTAGAAAAACAAATGAGCCATCAAGAGCGAGACCAGGTTCGTTTGGCATATACACATCGTGCAGAATATCTAGAAGAACGAAAGGCTATGCTTAATTGGTGGAGTGATTACCTAGAAGCGAACCAAGAAGGCTATATAAGTCCGTATGACTTCACACAGCAACTATTACAAAATGATGTTATTAATTTTAAATATGCTAAGTTGGGAAAGTGACATAACTTGTCGTATTACTAAGCAAAATATGCACGGATTTAAGCATATATAAGGTATATTGGTTTTGCTAAGTCTAGGCTGATCCCCGAAAGTCGAATACCCAATTCGATTGGCTTAGCTCCTATTCTATTGGGCCTGCCGTGGGAGGCAAAATGAAACAAATCCATCTCGATTCCTTGGAAGAAGAGCTTAATTTCTGGTCACCTATTATGGAATTACAGTCTCTTATGGTTGAAGCACGTGACTTCTACTTAAAGGAGTTATTCCCTTATGAAAAAACTGAAAAAAATATACCGGAAGATGAATATATAAAAGATATGAATATTCTATTCACTAAACACTTTACTGGTAGGCACAGCGACCCAAATCGCCCGACGGGAATACAGGCTGAAGAGGAGTTTTTTAGCTCAATACTTGATAATGAAACTGACGAAGAATTAAAGAAAGAGAACCTGAATTCAGCTTTGTACCAACTTTTGAATATTGTTTGCATGTATATATGTGATGCTGCAGAAGTCTTAAAGAATATAAAAAAAGAATTTAATGACGGAGAGGCAATAATAGTAGAAAACTCATTAATTACAGATAATAAAATTTTTTATTATCTGTGTAAGGCTAATTATTTTATCGGTCTTTGCAAAGCAACCCATGCTGGTAATCTGGGCTCAAAAGTACAACTCAGAGAGAAAATGATCAAATTAGCCGAAAAAAGGAATAAACCATTACGCAAAAAATTGGATGATGACTTATTAGTAACAAAGAAAATATGGGAAGGAAACAATTGGGCCACTTATACTCAATGTGCTGAGCATATTTTTGAAAAAAAACTTGTAGATAGGCCATATCGAAAAATTTATGAATTAGTTTCATTAGCTGCAAAAAATAAATAATTACATAGTGCGACGTAATATGTACATCTTTCGACTAAGAGTGTACATCAACGTCGCACTAGGTTTTAAATCATAAAAACAATAATTTAATTTACAACCATGTTTTACAAATACATGGTTGTAACTATGCTTCAAATAACACCAATTCGAATTCAATTCAGCACTGTATGCCAGTTGCTAGATGTTACACGTGAGTCTCTGCGTCACACTATTCGTAAAGATCCTACGTTTCCAAAGCCTATGAAAATGGGCACCACAAAACAAGCTCCTGTTTTCTTCGACTATCAAGAGCTTGTTGAGTGGCATAACAGCAAAAAAAATATTGCTGAAATGGGGGCATGATCATGAATACTTTTAATCTTTTATTAAAAACATATCAGATGCTTAGTTCGGAAATAGCAGAACTTGTTCAGTCAGAACAACGTGCAGTAAATTTGTCTATTGAACGGCTTGCTAAACGTGGAGTTATTCAACTTCCACCATTGATGAAAGTTGAAAATAAACAGTCAGTTAGTCCTAATAGATTTTCAAATGTATATGTATTTTCAGGAGAACAGGGAAAACTTGATTCAATTACTGTTGTTGCTCAACTTTGTCCTGAATTCACTGCAGCAATAGTAAAACGCTGGTATGAGCTTGAGCAAAAAATGCCGGTATTTGATATCAGTAATCCTCAGCACCTTTTACAAGCAATTGAAGTCCAAGCAAAACAGAATCTACAGCTGAGTGCAGAAAACAAAGCTTTGTCCGTAGCTATCGAAACTATTACTCAAACAGAACATGGCGTTAAGTTCCAACAGGCCTGTAAAATTTTAAATGCTAAACAGCGTGATTTAGCAAAATGGTTACGTGAACATAGTTGGGATCGCTATCTAAATGATGCTAGGGCTTCAACTTATTACAGTGAAAGCAAAGGCTATTGTGAAACTAAGTATTCTCATAAAGAAGGTGTTAAAGCTTCCGGTCAACCTTATAGCTACACACAAACTGAATTCTTTATTTTACCAAAAGGTATGGCTCTTTTAGCTAAACACTTTGGAGAGGCTGTATGAAATTTAAAAATATTTTCTTCAGAGATCTTCTCAAACTTAAATGTTTCAGTTATATTATTATTGTTCGATGCAAAATCATTGAATTAGCTTTGACAGGCTATAACGTAAAAGGCGCATACAGTCCGCTTCGGGCTTTTTTTATGCGTAATTTCTCTATGCATCTGCATCGTTATGTGGAGCTTGGGAGGGACACTTTCGAGTGTGCTGGTTACCTTTTACGCCAGTCTGTCAACCCTTTCAGGCTTCACACCAATCATTTGACAGTGATTAGTGAAGCTCCTCAACTTGTAAAAGGAGCGCATTCATCATGAACGCTAAAGTAAATTTTCAAATTCCAGAACAATCTATTTCTTTATATAATACAGCTCATTTACGTGATATTTATACACTCGCTGTAAATATTTCAGCTCATACTCAAACTCTTTTGAGTCGCATAAATAAAGCTACTTTGCAATTAAAGCAACATGCAAAAAATTTAAATACTAATTCTTATCACTTTGATGAAGTTGAAGACTTAATCTCTATCACATCTCTTTTAGTTGAAGATAGACTTAATTCATTTGATGTAGAACGTGAAAAATACGAGAATGAATTACAGTCAATAAGTCTACCATATACTCCTGAGGACCTTTTTGATACAAGTTCTTTGATTTATGAAGCTATTGGCTGGATTCAAACGATGCTGTATCAAATCAAAGAAGAAGCTTCATTAGCTAAAAATCAAATAGAAAAAAGCATTCACTGTCTAGTATTTTCTGATCTTGAAAATTTGATATATATCGCTATCCACCTAATAAAAGCACATGGTTATACATTTTATATTGACGGCGAAAAATATAAAGCTGAAATGGAGGAGTAACTATGTGCAAACCTCCTTTGGCTTCATCTCAAAATATAAATCATCTTAATAAATCTCAATCAGCTCAAGAAAGTAAATCTTCGGTATACGTTGAATCTGTCCGTATCACTCCAGAACGCTTAATAAAAATTTTGGAAGATGCGTACAGAAAAGGAGGGGCTGATGAGCATTGACGCAACCCGTCGAGCTTGGAGTGCTCTGGTTAAGAACTCCTCACAACGACTTATTCTACTTTCAATTGCAGATCGAGCAGGCGAAAATCATACAGCCTGGCCAAGTATTGAAAGATTGGCAGCAGATACAGTTTTAGATAAAAAAACTGTTCAAAAAGTCATTCTAGAGCTTATTGAATTAGGTTTAATTTCTGATACGGGCGAGCGTGTTGGAGCCACAAAACGAGTTCGTGTGCTTAAAATTAACGGAGTCAAAGGACGTGAAGAATATACCCATAATTGGGATGATTTAGGTTTAAAAAATGATGCTAAATCCAAAGTAAATACACCCAAAAATGGGAATATTAAACAACCCCAAAAACGGAATGATTCCAATAGTGGAAATAATCCCGAAAAAGGTACTTTGAATGATCCCAAAACAGGGGTGCAGAACTTATCAGGGAATTTGCCATTGAATCTCTCTCAAGAGCATGAGTGGATTCCTGACTTTGATCAGCTGAGAACAAAAATAAAAATGGCAGGTCATGGTAACAACATAGATCTGATACTTGGTCTACCTAGTTTTGAATTTGAACTGAGTGCATTCAACTCTTATTTTGATAATGGAGGATTATCTGATAGTAAAAAACTTCATAAGTTCACGGCTTGGATTGTAGACAAGTTTGATCGTTATAAAAAGCAGAATCCTGAATATGGCATCCAAACTTCATCTGAACAACAAGTTAATACTGATCGACCATGCTTCAATTTGCCGAATAAGCCTAAAAGCTTATTAGGAGATCTACGATGAATACACCTATTCACAATCTACAAATTGAACAAGCTGTTCTCGCTGCACTAATGACGGTAGCAGGCTCTTATGCTCAAGTTGAAAGCTTGTTGACTGAACAAGATTTTCATGCAACACGCCATAAACTGATTTTTAACGCAATTGTAGACCTTGGTAGCAAGAACTTCCCATACGATGCTGTACTCGTCAATCAATGGCTGGAAATGCGTAATTACGGCGAAGCGTCAGGCGGAGAGAAATATCTCATGCAGTTAATGAGTGATGCTCCTTCCAGCTTCTACAATCTGCAATCGTATGCAGAAAAATTGAAAGATTTTACAGCATGCCGTCAGGTTGAAGCTGAAGCACTGAAAATCATTCAACAAGCCCGAAATCTTACTGTGAGCCGTGGTGAGCTTGCGCAATATGCACAAGCTGCTTTTGCAGATCTAAATACTGAATCAGGAAGTGAATCTCTATTCCATATTCATGATGCTGCATCAAATACGTTTCTTGAAATCAGCCGTAAGATGGAAGCAATGATTGCTGGTGAAACGATGATTAAAGGGATCCAAACTGGTATCTATGACCTAGACAAGAAACTAGGTGATATTGAGCCAGGCTGTCTTATGGTAGTTGCTGCACGACCAGCGATGGGTAAGACAACTATGCTTCAGCTTATTGCAAACAATGTGGCAGTAATACAGAAAAAACCAACCCTTATAATGTCAGGAGAAATGCCTAAAGAGCAGATCGCAATGCGTTTATGCTGTGCTATCGCTCCAGCTGATATTGGGGGAGTGCGTAATTCCCCACACTTACTCCCAAAAGATGAATTTACAGCTTATACAAACGCCGTGGTGATGCTTCAAAACGTACCGATGATGATCAATGATACCTCTCGACCATCAATCGCGAATGTACGCGAATCTATGCGGAAAATTAAGCACAAATATGGAAGTGTTGGCGCTGTATTTGTTGATTATCTACAGATCATGAAAACTACAAAGCAATTTGCACGTGAAGATTTAAAGATTGCTTATTTCACTGGTGAACTTAAAGCATTAGCTAAAGAGTTCGATTGTGTCGTTGTTTTACTGTCACAGCTTAATCGTGAACTTGAGAAAAGACCAAATAAAAGACCAATGATGTCTGATCTACGTGAGTCGGGAGCAATTGAACAAGATGCTGACCAAATTATTTTCCTGTATCGAGATGAAGTTTATAACAAAGAATCTCAATATCGGGGTATTGCTGAAGCCATTATTGGTAAAAATAGACACGGTGAACAAGGTACTGCTTATATGCATTCACAGCTGAAGTACTGTCAATTTACTAATCTAGATAACGATGCATTAAGTCAAATTCAAGGGAATATATAATAATGTCTACAATATATACAGACTCTTTAAGTAACTCAAAGCCTGTTCAAGAACGTTTTATTAATTTAAGACAGCAAAAAAAAATTAAAGAATTTCTTTTAAGGCAGCGTGGTTATAAACGACCAGATTTTAATAGAATACTTTTAGATTTGGGTCGGTTGGGTTGGACTCACGAAAAGATTGCTTTTCTTCTTCCAGTTGCAGGAGCATCTACTGTAAGCGAGTGGGCGCGAGGAGGTACTCCAAATTTTGAAAATGGAGAAGCACTTATTGAATTGTGGAAAGCTGAAACAGGTGTAGAAAGATTTCCTCGGGATGGTGAATGGAGTACATACAAATATGAAATTGGGCAGTTAAAACTACTCTAAAATAGTTTTGATAATTAGCATTTTATTCCATTTATGACGTAACAAAGGTCATTCAATAACCGTATTATGACGTAACAAGGATTACTAAGTAAGCGGATTATGACGTAACAATGATTGAATTAAATACAGATTATGACGTAACAAAAATATCCGATGAAAAAGCTACGGTGAGTAACGGTAGTCTTGTATTTTATTTAATCAATAAAGTTAAGAGAGCATAAATTTTAAATATGCTCTTTTGACGGAATACTTATTGGCTTTTTTTATCATTTTTAAATTAGGCTATGCATAGCCTTTGCTGAAATTTATTTGTGATATTGGGTGGTCTTGTATCACTTGGAGTGGTTGCCAGTAGGGCATAAAAGTTAAAAGGATTTAGATTTTTTAGACAAAAAAACAATCATATGCATGAAATTTTTATATATCATCAGCTTAATAATATTTAGAATTTAGCTAAGTCAAGCTTCATATATTAAAAAATCATTAAAATGATTTTTATATGCTTTGATAAAAAAGAATTCCTGTATAAATCGCTAAAAATATGCAAACAATAATTGAAATACCAATATTTGACATGATTTTATTATATCGTTTATCTACATCATTTTTTACACGTTGGATATTAGTCTTTTCTTCTTCAAATTTTGCTTCTAATGCTGTAAAAACTGTCGTGTATTCATTATTCATTTGAGTAATGGTACTTCGTTGCCCCCAAATATTTAAAATCATAATTAATACCATACAAAGCACAGTCATTAATACAAAAAAATTTTTAGTAAAAAGATAATGAATCGGCTCACCTATTACTTTCATTTGGGCTGTTGCAAACCAGATACCTGCTGGAATAGCAAACATTTTGGTTGCTACAGAATCAAAGGTATCATTAAGTTTTTTAATGTATTCTGTTTTCTTTTCATTATATTCTTTTCTAACTTTATCAAAGGTATAATCCTCCACATAGCTTTGATAACTATGATTGATATTTGTAATCAAAGGATTAATATTGCGAATCAAGTAACTAAATCGAATTTCTTCAATTTCATTCTTAACAAAAGCCGTTACTTCTTTACACATGAGATGAATAATAGCCTCTCGGTGCATGTCTTTATCTTTAAATTTTTCTAGGCTTTTAATATCAATGGAATAATTTAAATCATTTTCATCAGCTTTAATTTTAAACTTATAACTTCGATTATAAAAAATACAATCTTTATCAGCGTTAGATGCGTCAGATAAAAATTTTATAAATGAATATAGTTTCCCTATAGCTAGATAATTTTTATATTTGTTATCAGTTGAATCAATGTCGAAATAGCTTTCTAGATCTGTGAGAAAAATATTTTTGATAGAATTTTTAATATGAAGGTCATATTTAAGAACAGTATTCCAGTTATCACAAACAATGAAATCATGTCCAAAATTAATATTGGTTTTATTTAATCGTACTTCAAAAATATATTGATCATTAAAATGTTTATCTTTAATTTTCTCTAGAACTACACCAGATGTTGATAGTTTACCATTAACTTTGACATTTAGACTTCCAACAGCTAATGAATGTGAATTCAATATTTGTAAGGCTGAAAGTTTAATTGCATCTAGCTCCATCCAGCTTACAAATTGGTCGCGATCTACCTCTCTGTCTGGCATAGACAGAAATATATCACGATATATTTGTGCTGGATTCATGGTAATACCTATTTGTCTTAATCATTTTTAGCTGATGCAGCCTTAAGCTCTGCAACTAAATTATCCGATAATAGAGAGCTATCTATTTTAAGTATATCATCTTCAAAATTAATTTGATTGTGTAGAAGCTCTCTTGAAAAGGTAATTGAAAGGCCTTTTCGCTTACTACTTAGCTTCATGAAACCTTTTAATTCTGTAGTGTTGATTTTAATGATGCCTGATAAGTTATGCCCTACACTGGCAAACTCAAAAAACACATCACTAACTTCAGGGAAAATGCTTTTAGATATATTTTCTAAAATGACATCATCACCTTTTCTTATACACTCATTAATATACCCATAAGCTTTTGATAAATGCTGATCTACCTCTTCTTGAGGAAGCATTAGCTGCTCACTAGCAAATTTTTCAATTGCTTCCCTTAGTTTTTTTGTTTCTTCAACTGCAGCTTCCGTATCTATCTCACAACCAATAAATTTTTGGAAGTAATCAGTAACATGTTCTGACTGGCCATTTTTGAAACGAATGTATCTCTCAGCAAATTCATCACGCCATCCTGTAATATTAATTGTTGCGCCTAAATGCAATTTGTCTAAATCCAAAATCTCTCTAGCAATAAAATCAAGATCAGGATTAATATCTGTTGCATTAGATTTATTAATGACAGCAATAGCTAATTTAGTATGTTCATCTCCTTTAAACTCAAAAATAACAAGGAAACCACCTGAAATACTCTTATTTACATCAAGAAAATTTTGAAAGAAGGTTGCTAATTCTCGTGTCATTTCAACAAAATCTAAGCAGCTATCTTCATTGTAAAATTTATCTAATACTTGCTCAAATACAGGTTGCTTATCTGTATCATTTCCAATAGAAAACTGTCCAACCATTAAACCAGTACTAGAAAAAAGTTTTAATAATTGCACTTTTAACTCAGTGCTTAATGAGCTTAAGTCATTTTCTTTATCTTTAATGTTGATGATTAAATTTTCTGTACTCTTTTTATCTTCTTTAATCCGTCTTATTTCATGGACAATGATGTGTTGGATCGACATAAATACAGCTCTAGAAAAATGATTAAATTTGGTGAAAGGTCTTTTAATCAATAGCAGGAATAAATTGCATACTCAGATGTTTAATTTAAAGTAACTATTATAAGATTTTTCAGAAATATTTAACTTCCCTTAAAACCTTATAAATTCCTTATATCAGCATTAGATATTGATGATATTTTCACACAGAAAACATATTCTATTCACTTGCGAATAAATTTCAATTAGTTAATACAAAAATATGAACTCATGTTGATAATTTTGTGTATTCTCCCACTAGAGCAAATACAACATATTATTTTTTAGTAAAATATCAGTCTTTTATGCTGTAAATTCTCAATATCTAGGTAGGAGATATTGGTGGCGATTTTTTTGATATGAGGTCTGACATAAACATTCCCAATTTCGGTATCATTCCGTTTTTGGAAATATTCCCAATTTCGGTGTTTTGAACATACCCAATTTTGGGATTTTGAATGATCCCAATTTTGGGATGCAGAACCTATCAATGAAACAATCATAGAAACAATCATTCTCTTCTGAAAAAAATTAATTCATTTCATGTTTTAAATTACATTGTTAAAAAGTTAGATAAAAATATAAGAATTGGAATTAAACATCATGGGTTGGATTTAGGAATAGCTCTAAATCATCACAGAATCGTTTTATTAAGTGTTTATTTAAAAAAAGAACAAAAGGGTGCTATTGATTCAAATCAGAGCTTAAAACGTAAATTAGACGTTTATATGTGATTTGTACTTGATTGCTAAAGAACAGATGATTTTATTAAATTGATTAAAAAAATTATAGAAAAATAAGTGTTTTGCACTCTCCCGCGCGCGCGCGCGCGTTTTGTTAAAAAATTACCCATTTTTTTCTTGTCTAAGCTGCTACTTAATAAATAAAAAATATGGGGGTAGTTATGAGCGAATATGCCGAATTAAATTGTTTAAGTATTAGTTCTAATATTCTTTTGTCTAAAAATCTTATTGAGTATAACTCTCCAGATTATGGTGAAATTTTACTAATACTTAGAGCAGAGTTTGGTTTAACTCATGAACAAATCGCTTTTCTTCTTCCTGTCTCCGGCTCCTCCACTATATCGGAATGGACGCGTGGTAGTGCCCCCAATTTTGAAAATGGTTTCCATTTGATAGAGCTTTGGAAGTTATTAACAGATAAAACCGAAGCAGAAGTACCAAGAAAAAATCGTTATTTGTTTATTTAGGAAGGTATGTTGATGGGTAGTAAGAAGAAAATATACGAACCTTTGGTTGGTCCACATATGGAACAAGCATTAGTTTTGTGTGATGAAATTATGACAGGGATGAAAAAGTTTAAAAAAGATATTCATTTTTTGGATTCTAACCAACTGTTTGAGAATAAATATTCTAAGGCTTTACTGCTGATTGCTAACAAAATAGATGAATTAAATTTTCATATTAGACAGCTTATGGACCCTAAAAGTATTTACTTTAATATACTTCGATTAGCTCTCTTATCTATTGGTAACCTTCCTAATATTTTTATTATTACGGCGCATTATATTGATCCTAAACAAAAGCATAAAAGACTCTTAAATCAAAATGCTTTTGCGTATGAATATGCTGTTGCTAAACAAAATATTCAATATACGAGTGAAATCTTAAATAACGTTACAAATGGCGATCCAAGTTGTAGATGTTTGATAAAACCAACTCTTGGTCGAAAGCTGCGTTAATTATTTTTTAGGGGACATAATGTCCCTTTTTTTGATCGAGAAAATACCCATTTTTTTTGTGTTGCTTAAAACCTAAATTATAAAAATTAGATAATTTATGGGTAATTAAAATGGCTAGAATTCCTATGGGTAATTTTGGTAATGCTATGCCACAGGTACAGCGTATTCAAATGCCACAACAACATGATTTATCGGGTGCATTGAATAGTGTTGCTGAAACTGTTGGGCAATTTGCATTAGATAAACAAAGAAAAGAACAACAAGAACAAGAGCAAAAAGATAAAGCTGATTTTGCTTTGCAATCATCAAAAGTTGGTGCAGATATTAGTATTATTGATGATGAATTATTACTAAAAATGCAGGCTGGGGAGATTGATTATACAACTGCCGTAACTGCAAGACAAAAGAGCTTAGAAACAATTAAGGGACAGTACAAAGGTGCGGTTCCTAAACAGTATGAGCAAAACTTTAATAATTATTTTGAACAGCATTCTTATCAAAGTGCTGCCAAGTATTTGCCTATTGCTCAAAAAGCAGATCAACAACAGGCAATTGTTCAACTCAAAGACATGACAGAAAATTATTTAAAAAGTACTAATGCTACAGAGGAAGAAGTACAAAAAGGTTTACAAACTTTTGCTCAATCCAAAGGGCTGCCACAAGCATTTGTTGATGAAAAAATTATTGAATATAAGAATAAACGATCATCTAATGATGTAAATGAATTTTTTACAGGCTATAAAGCAGATAACGAAAAGCTTGCAGAGCTGTCAACGCCTGAAGCTGTAATTAAAAGTCACCCAAACTTAACTCAAGAGCAAGCAATTTATTGGAGTGGACGCATTGCCACTCAAATGGATCAAAATCAGAAAGTATATGAACGTGAACAAAAAGAATTAGAAGCTGCAGCAAAAGAAGCAGTAAGTGATATGCGTTCAGATATTGAAACAGGTTTTGTTCCAACTGAATCAGCAATTAAATCTCGCTTAGAGCTTGTTAAAGGGACGCCGTACGAAAAAGAATTTATTCAATATTCTGGTGCTTTGGTTGAAGTACAGAAATTTATGCGTTTAGGTCCAGATCAGCGAGAAGCATATTTAAGTAAAGAGAGAGCTAAAGCTCAAAATCATGTACAAGATAATCCACAAGATATGAGCTGGAGATTAAATCTTTTAGCGAAAACACATGACAATATGCTTGGTTATGAAAAGAATAATTCAACTTTAGCTTATTCAATTAAGACAGGACAAGAATTAACACCAATTCCAACCACATCGATTATTACTGGAGACCCAAAAGCAATTGCAGCCCTTACTAAAAATATTAAGGCAGTACATGCTAATAACATAATTGATGGGGTTAATGGATCACTAAACCCTTTATCTAAGCAACAACAAGCTGAATTGAAAGACTATTGGGGAAAGTCTAAGCCAGGTGACAAACTTGCACTTTTAACTAATTTATTTACTGCTAGTGCAGGAAATGCAAATGCTTCAAGGGACATCATTAGCAGTATTGCAGGAAATAGCGGTGCTTATCGATTAGCAGCTTCCCTTGGTAAGAGAGGTTTAAATAATGTTGCTGGTCAAATTGTTACTGGTCAGGATTTACTAGAGAAGCATTTGGTTAAAGTTGATGATGATGCATTAAGAGCAAGTACGGCTAGTTATTTAACAGGCATAACTACACCAGGAAAACCTGATTTTGAAATTTATTTAGCATCGGTTAAGGCTAACTACGCATATTTATTGCAAAAGTCGGAAAGAGTAGCCGATACAAAGGGGAGTATTTTAAATAAATCGATTGATGATGATTTATTTAACCAAGCTGTTAGAAATGTTACAGGTGGGAAATATAAGTCAGGAGGATTTTTTGGCTCAAAATCAGTTGTATTAAGACCGCATACAGTTGGTGAACAATCATTTGAAGATCAATTAAAAAGTTTTAACTCTAGAAATTCCAGAGATTATGGAGGTTCGGATCAAGATTTTTTTCTAGATTTACCTTTAGAGCAAGATCCAAATAATCCATATAAATATTATTTTAAAAATGGAACGAAATACATTATGGATAGAAACGATAAAACAAGAAAAACACGTTTAACTTTTACTGTTCGATGAGGTGAACTATGGATTTTTTAACAGATGATGAATTGATATTAAACCAAGATGACCCTCGTTTTAAACCTAAAAGTCAGCGTGGAAATTTTGCAGATGGGTTGCTAGGTACTGCTTCTGGTATTGCCATGGGGACGATTGAAGCAGCAACGGCCCCAGACTCACTACTCCGAGGTGATAAGAAAGCTGCCGCATTAAGAGCTCAGAATTTGGCAATATTTAAGCCTGATGATTTAGGTACTGCAGGTGAGTTTACTTATGGTCTGACTAAGGATTTTACACGTATTGGATGGAATGCTGTAACAACCCTTGGTACTGGTGGTGTACCAGGTTTAGCACTGAATTCTGGATTGTTTGGGTACCAAACCTTTGAAGCGGAGAAGTCAGACTTACTTAATAAAGGGGCAGATATAAAAACTGCCCGAACAGGTGGAGCTATTAAAGGCGTAACAGATACTTTGGGTTTTGCTATTCCTACCCATGGTGTTGCTAAATCAGTAGTAGCTGATGCTGTTGCCACTACTGCATTGGCTACTGGAGCTGGTGTAGCTGGTGATTATATAGAGGGGTCATTTCTTGAAAACAATGAAAATAAGAAGATCGCTCAATACGGTGAAGTATTAAAAGAAAATGCATTAAGTCCGTCTACTTTGGCAACGAATGGTGGAATGGCTTTATTGCTAAATTTATGGGCGAACAAAGGGCGATTAAGACCAGAGCAAAGTAAAGAACATAAAAATATTGATACGCTTAATGATGCTTCTCATGTACAAGCAAATGTCGAATTTACTGAGGGTTTAAACCCATTTAATCCAACCTCACCTAAAGAAGCGAATGCTCATTTTGATGCATTAGATAGTGCAATGGAGAGTGCATTAAATGATGAGTTGGTCAGCTTAAAAGCACCAGTGGGTGGAGCACCTAAAATAGCAGTAACAAGAACACCAAAAGCTATTGCTATCAATACTGATGAGCATAAAACACCAGTAATAGCGAGGGCTTTGACTAACCCTATATTTGATAAAAAACCTTGGACAAAAACGATTGTTCAAGAAGCCTCTAAACGAGGTATTAATCCAGTGGATGCCTTGATCATATCTCACTTGGAAACAGGCGGTACTTTCAGCACTTCAGTTCAGCCAAAAGATAGAAATGGCAAGATACTTTCATCTGCTACTGGGTTGTTTCAAACTTTGGATAGTACCTTTGCACGGATGGGAGGTAAGAATAAGTTTGATGGTAATGATCAAATTAAAGCAGGCCTGAATTACTACGAGCATAACTCCAAAATTTTCCGTAGTCACTTTAATCGAGACCCTAATGGTTTAGAACTTTATTACCTACATTTCTTTGGTGATGGCGGAGGACCAGTATTTTTAAAGGCTAAAGATAATGAACTTTTCGTTGATGTTGCTACACGCTGGAGCAAGGGCAATAAGAAACAGACTGCAAGACAGATTGCTGAAGGTATTACATCTTCTCATAAATTTAATGGCATGACCGTTGGACAGGTTAAAGCTAAGTATCAAAAAAGATGGGATGAAGTCGCCAGACAATATGAAGGTATTGGAACACTGTCAGATGACAGTAGATCTATAGCTGTTAGAGGAAGTGAATCAGAGTTCCCGCAGTTTGAATCGGATATAGCAGCACCACCTGTTTATAAATCTCAATCTGATGTTGAAATTGAGGCTATGCCTTTTGTATTGAAATCAGATGAACATAGCATTAAGTCATTACAAGAGGAGTTTGAGGCTTTATCTTCGCCATTAACAAAAGAGGATTTAGAGTATTTAAAGGCCACGGCGCATTACCAATATTCTGAGGGTATTCCTCATCGTGCACCATATGTCGAACCACAGGTTGATTTAATAGGTCCAAGTAATAGTGCTAACCGTAATCTAGATAACCTTGATGCAGATCTATATCAACTCGAAACCCAACGAGTAATTGATTCAACTGCAGTTAATCCTCTGAGCATGAACTCTAAAGGATTGGATCAAAATCTTGAGCAAAACTCAATTATTGCAGGGGTTGATAATTGGGTTCCTACGAGATCTGATAACTATCTTAAACGTGAAAGAGCTATTGATGGTGGTGTGGTTCAAGAACTTCATAACAAAACATCAAATACAACTTTCCAACGCCAAATTAATCAGGATGGAACAATCAGTCCTGTAAAGGCTTCTCGTAATGGAGAGGACTTATTTGCTCACCCAAATAATAAAAATGCTGATAGTCCTGACTTAATAGCTGTACAAAATAAGGCTAGTCAAGCTTTAGAGCGTGAATTTTGGAAGCCAAGCAATAAATCGAGTATTGATGGTACACCTGATTTCAACAAGCCTAATAAGAGTACATATGGCTCATTTACCGAGACGGCAGATGGAAGAGAAGCTGTATCAATTTTAGAGGCTGATCTTGATATGGAAGTTACCTTTACCCGTGTTGATGGAAATGGAGGGGAGGAGGTTGTAACAATGTCATCTCGTGATTTGTTGGACTATGTAAAAGAGCAAGAAGAAATTGCAAAAGATGAAATTCAGGCAGTAAAGGCTTTAGCAAGTTGTGCATTAAAATTTGGGAGTGAAGCAGCATGAGAGCTGAATGTAGAGAACAAGTAGCCAAGGCATTAGGCAAAAGAAAGTTAAGCGCGGCAGATAGTAATCGTATTTCATCCCTTTACATGCGTGCACAAAACACATTGGCTAGAATTGATCCTGATTGGATTTTTAAGAGCCCAGCAGAACGTGCAGAAGCAATTGCTCAAAAGACAGCTTCCGATCTCGCCGTGCAGATTGCCAAGAACAATCAAAACATTGCACGAGATGCAATTTTGAAAGCTCAAATACAAAATGAAATTTACAATCACTCGAAATTAAACCCTTTGCAATCATTGATGAGAAAGATTGCATATTTTTCTGATCAAAGTGGTATCCAGTCTATCGAGAAGCAAGCACAGTCTTTACATAGTCGGTGGATGTCTTTAGTTGCTGATGTATTTACCAAAACACAAGAGCGCTTCGGTATGTCAGTCAATAAAGAAATGACCGATGACATTATCCGGGTCATGTTTGGCGGTAAGTCAGATAATCCTGAAATTACAGCAATGGCCAAAGATGTAAGTGATGTGCTCGAGGAGATGCGTTTAGCTTTTAATCGTGCTGGAGGCAATATCAAGAAGCTAGATAATCATGGCTTTATGACTTCACATGATCAAAAGAAAGTGGCTCTTACAGATCAAGCTGAATGGGTAAATGATGTTTTAGTAGGTTTAGACCGTAAGCAATATGTCAAAGAGACTGGTGAGCTCATGGATGAGTTAGAGCTGAAGTCTGTACTTGAGGATATATATAAGACCATTTCTACAAATGGTGCTAATAAAGACTTATTAGTTTTGAGTAAACAAGGTACATCTCCTGTAGGTGGTCGCTCTAAGATGGCCAATCGTCACCAGGAAGCAAGAGCATTACATTTTAAAGATGGTGATGCATGGCTTGAATATCAGAAAAAGTATGGCACTTACAATGAATCAGGCTTTCATGAAATATTAAAAAATCATACTCAACGGATGAGTACTGAAGTGGCAATGATGCAAAACCTTGGGTCTAATCCTCGTCATACATTTGAATCATTGTTAGAAGAAGCAAAGACTAAATTAAAAGCTGACCCACAAAATGGAGTGAAGCACGGCGAAATCGATAAACAAGCTCATAGAGCGATGTCGCTATATAACACTTTAGATGCAAATACGAGAGCGATTGACTCAACTTTAGGTAATGTCATGGGTGGGTTACGTGCATTGATGGTAGCATCTAAGCTAGGTGGTACTACATTAACCACCTTTGGCGACCATGCTAGTATGAAAAAGGTGGCCAATATGCTCGGTCTGTCTTATACCAAATCAATTTTACCCGAATATATCAAGCAACTAAAACAAGGCACATCAAGAGATGAAGCATTACGTTTTGGGCTTGGGATTACTGAGATGGTTGGTGGTATGTCTCGCTTTGGAGATGCTGATGTGGTGAGTAGTGCGACTAGATCAGGTCGATTTAATGCACGTATGCAAGCCTTTGCCTCTACAACTATGAAACTATCAGGCTTGAATGCCGTCACTGCAGGAGCGAAAAGGGCACTTAATCTGGTGCATATGAATAAGCTTGCTGAAATGACCCGTAAAACGGAGTGGAAAGATCTTGGTGCTGATGATCTAAAAATTTTAGAAGGTAATGGAGTCAATGAGCGTGACTGGCAGTTATGGCAACAGCTAGAACCAAGTAAGCGTGAAGATGGAACAATAGTACTTACTCAGAATGATTTCTTTGATGCACCAGATGATGTATTTGTTAATTTTGCATCACCTGAGTTAAAAGCTCTTAAAGATGAAATTGAGGATCAAATATCTGAATTGAACCGCCGTAATTCTGAGGATGATTTACGCATAGAAAAAAGGGAAAAGAAACTTGAAGATATTAAACGCAGTCTCTCTTTAAGACTTGCTGATTATGCCAATAAGAAAGATGCTAAAGCCCAACTAGAAAAGCAAGCCTTGCAAGATCGCATTGATTTAATTGATGCTCAAAAAGAAGCAGCTGCTATTCAAAGTGATATTAATAGATATCTCCAAGTAGAGAAGCAATCAAGTCGAATTCAAGACTTTTTACAACAGGTAGAAGATGGGCGACACTCTGATCAGGCTTCAGTTTTAGCGAGAGGTAATATTGAGCGTAATGCACGTCAATATGGGAATGGAGCAGAATCATTAGGCTATAGATTAGGTAATGCTGAGCGTAGAATGACTGAGCTACGCGCAAAAATCCGTGCAGCAGATAGTAATGCAAATAAAGCAATTCAAGCAAAGTTTAACGATTTAGATAAGCGTGTAAATGCATTAGATGCTGAGTTTGTTGAATATCAAGCCAAAGTATCTGAGCGCCAAGAGAAACGTTTAAAAGTAATGGATAAATTAGATCAGTCTATTACTCCAAGGCAGAGAGAATTATTGGCTGATGCTCGTTATAAGGCTGCCATGAAGTATCAGACTCATATCTTCAATGAAGAATCAGTTGCTATTATTGAGGCTGGTGTACGTGAGCGTAGCATTATTAATTTAGGGGAAGCTGGTACCATCCAAGGTGAGCTAGGTAGGACTTTATTTCAATTTAAAGGCTTTCCATTAGCTTATATGATGCGTATAGGACATCGAGCTTTTGCTCAGGGTGATATAAAGAGTAGAGTGACATTCTTAGCTTCTCTATTAGCATATCAAACATTAGCAGGAGCACTTATAGTCCAAACCCAAAATTTAGCAAATGGGAAGAATCCTGAGCCTGTATTCACTATAGATTTCTTTGGTAAGTCAATTCTTAAAGGTGGAGGGCTTTCTTTCTTGGGCGACATTATGTCTGCACTTTCAGATCCAACAGGTCGAAGTGCATCAGATTTTGTCAGTGGTCCATTATTAGGTCAAAGCATGAAGTTGGGTATGTTACTAACTGGAATGGGTAATAACATTATTGAGGGTAAGGAATCTACTCGAATGATGGAAATAGCGAATACACTTAAGAGTAATATACCTTTGCAAAACCTTTGGTACAGCAAGTTGGTTGTTGATCGTATGCTTTATTCAAAGCTTCAAAATATGATTGATCCTGATTACTTACCAAGGACTCAGCAACGGCTTGAAAATCTAGGTAATAGCTATTGGTGGGATTTATCAGAATAAAATTAGGAGCTTCGGCTCCTTTTTTTGTATTATCAGTAGCACTTTAGGAAATTTATATTGTAAAAATGAAAAAATATATTTTAGGGTTTATATTGCTTATTGTGGGGTTGTCTGCAAATGCAGGGCAAAATAAGAATGAGATTAAATTACCTCACGGATATCAAAAAGAATATGTTAATTCAATTAAGAAACAAGCCTATTTCATTGATCAAGAAGAAGTAAGGGGCAACCCCAGTGTTATATTTACCTTTGTTTCTGATACAACTAAAAACGATATGTGGTTTACGACCTGCCAACATAGTTTGGATAAAGGACTTCCAGTATTCACATGCTTTACTCAACAAGGTCAGTTTGGCATTGATATTACATCAAGTGGATATAATGTTATCTTTAGGTTTGAGAAACCGAAAGAGATTCTGAGTACTCAAATTAATTATAAAATTGATAACAATAAAATTATGACCTTGCCTGTAAGTGCGATAACCTCTGGTATTGCTGCAGAGACTTTTATTAGACAGCTAAAGGAAGCTTCTGTATTAAATTTTTCTTGGAAAGAAGGTTCACAGTACAAGGCAGAAAAAATTAATTTGAATGGTTTGGCTGAATCATTATTTTTTGCTCAAAAAATGATTGAAGTAAATAATTAGGAAGTAATCAAATGAAAAAACTACTTTCAGGAATGCTTGTTTCCCTATTTAGCTCTCTTGCTATAGCAACACCTATTACCCTACAACACGCTAGTACTACCTATGCAAATGCAGGTATTTGCTCAGCAGCGATCGATATAACTATTCATGATTTCCTTGAGGCAAAAGACAAGCTATATCTTGATTTGATTGTTACAAATAACACCGGAGTAGTACAAGGTTCTTCTAAGGATGTAATAACTTCTAACGATGTAGATAACTTACAAGGTAAAGCTTTTGGTAGGGTTTTTATTGAATCTGAAAATATGTGTGCTGCCGATCAAACATGGACTGTAAAAGTTAAACGCGCCGTATTGGTTTTGAATGGAAAACAACAAGATTTATTGAAGACAAATGAAGTGTATGTTGATGATTTTCAACCGATGAGGTTTAAAGTGAATTAAGAAAAATCAGAGAAACCCTTTAATCTAAAAGTATAACGGTTTTTAATTTATTTTGTGATACCAGGTAATTTGGTATCACAAATAACTTTAAACAAAGATCGTATTTTTTCATGTCTGATAAACTGAACAAAAAATAATGATTATTTTCTATTCATATCTACCGTTACTCAGACTGATAACTGATGTTACATGTAAAATATCACTGTTTTTTAAGTGCATTACATAACAAAAAAATGACTGTTTCATACATTAAAACTGACCGTTTCATCCATAAAAGAAAAGCATTACTCAGCCTGAATGAATGTTGTTACATGCTAATCATTCTCAATGGTTTGGAGTGTACAAAATACTGTTTGGCTTCCATCAAATGGTGGAGCGCAAATTTTCGTTCATACCTCCCCAACTTTGGGGGAAGCTCTCTATCTATCAACCATCATGGAAATCATGATAGTTGTAAATGATGGTGAAAAATATCTTGCATCGTTACTACACTTAAAAGGTAGTCAAATAAAACGAGCTTTAAGCATTCATTTTGAATGGTCATTATCACCATGCAGATGAATAGCCATTACCTAAATAGAATAACTTAATTAGCATTTTTTCATTTTTATATTTCGAGAGCCATTAACACTAAAAACTCTATAGTGGTCAAAATGAGTTGAATTAAACATATCTAAGTAATTAAGAGAAACAATAAAATCTATATGGGATGGCTCTGGTGTTTTATCGGTTTGATAAGTATTCTGAATGTTAATCTGTATTGTATGTGTTTCACCTTTTTTAAATGAAGGTTTCATATCACCAAAGATTCCAATGTTAATATCATTACTTCCTAAGTTTTCTTTAAGGGTCATGCTAAAACTTGTAGCCTCATGACCATAATTAGTAATACTTAGATAGAGGAAAGAAAAAGAATCTCTTTCTGTTGAATTTTGACTATCTTTTAATAACAAGTCGTCAGCTATAAAAAATACAGGTTGTTGAGACTCCCTTTGCGAATTGTATAGCCAAATTGCAAATGCAATTGAAGCAATGGTCCCAACAGAGCCAATAAATGAAAATGTAAGAGTCAAAGCTTTTTCAAAATATAACTCTACATCTAAGCTTTTGTAGATACATATTGATATGGCCAAAAATAGCAGACTTATTACACTAGAAATTCCAAAAAAATATTTAATTTTCATCCTTGACCATCCACACCATTAAAGCATATCCAAAATTGAATATCTCCTCAGTATGATGGAAATCATAACAAGCTCCAATAGGGCATTATCTATATTCAAACCTGAATAACCTTATCGTCAAAAAAGACGATAACCTCAAATTGAGGATAACTCTCACTGGGGGCGATGCTCAGATATGAGCAATGTTGCTCATATTAAAAGATATGCTCAAACTTGAGTAGATTTAAAAACTCACCAAGTTTAAAAGTGAGGTTCTGAATAACAGGTTTTAACTTTCAGATACTAAGTTTTAAGGGATTTGCTTTAAACGTACGCCTTGTACTTGCTCACTTTTAAAATGCAACCAAGTACCCGACAGCATTTAAAATGCTATTCCGTTAAAAATACAGTAAACCGCGACACTAGTGATGATCTGATTTAAGAACAAAAGGCGTGAGCGTGCGAGGGATTAGGGGTTTTCTATTGTTTGCATAAAGCCTAGTCCAGTTTTTGTATCTTGAATGTATAGGTCGAATGTAGACGTAATTGATTCATCAAAAGATTGTTGTCTTTTATAAAATGCTTTGATTAGATCAACGTGATAATTAAAGAAATCTATAAAATTTTTAAAAGTATTAACTTTCTTTAAGGCATCTACAAATTGTTGATAAATGGGGTCGTCAGGTGTGCCAGCAAATAATGAAAAATGTGCATGCATAGGTAAAACGGTTTCATACTCAATTACTGTTTTTCTTATTGATAGATGAATTAATTCGACTTTATCCAAATTAAATAATGAAAAAAAAGCACAACCTGTTGCATGATCTATAGGTTTATCATCTTGAAGATATAAAACTCTAGCAAGCCTAGCAGTATTTAAAAAATCCCATTTTGGAGTTTTATGTCGAGCATGAGCTTCAAGTTCCTCATGAAAGTACTGCATGAGCAATACATCCCCTGAAACTGTAATACCTCCATGAGTCCATTGTTTAATTTTTTTATAATTATCTATAATTGTTTTTGCTGGTAAATTGGTAAAAGGCTCACACTCAATGGTAAGCCTTTGATCTCCTGTAAGAATGACATAGTCATCTAAATTAATAGCAATAGTTAGTGTCATTTTGTGTTTGATTTTGCATATTTAGCTATATATATTAACCAAAATACGTAAATTAAAAAATGAGAATTATTATATGGGTGGTAAGTTTGAAGTAAAAGCTGGACAGCATCAGTTTAAAACAGGTGAAAAAGTTGTTTCTCACTTTCCAATTTTGCCAGAAATAAACAATGGCATCTTTAATTTAAGCATTCAGCTTACTAATAATGAAAATATGCCTTATTGCAATAAAGCATATTTTGCGGTTACAGAGTCAGGGAAAAGATTTGAAGGTGTTACTGATGATAACGGATACACACAAAGAATTTATACAGAAAGAGAAGAGTTAGTATATTTTCATCTTCTTGAAAACCATGATTATCCCGATCAAATTCAAAGTGAAGATGAATAATTATGACTACTTGTTACGCACAATTAAGATTAAAAGGCTTATCTGATTTTTCAAACTTTTCTTTTACTGCTTTATTTATTTCACAAGATACTGGAAGAAAATTTGAAACAAATAAATTAAAAATACATTCAACTGGAATATCTGTGGAAGCACAATTTCCATTAAAAAAAAATGAAAATGCAAAAAACTGTAGTGTACGATTTAATGTATTCCTACCTACTGGCAGATTACTTGAACCTAAACCATTTATGGGGATAACTTATACAAAAGAAAATGGTAGTAGAGTAAAGCATACTGAACATGAGGTAAAGTTAGTAGCTCACACTACAAGTTCAAGCCAAAACCATAATGTTAATCAAGTTCAAATAGCTCACACGGTTCCAGCACCAGATGGATTAATCATGGTTGCTTATTATAATTATGCTATTAACGAATCTGGACGAAAGTATGGAGTGGATCCTCAGGCAATTGGATCGATAGTATTTCAAGAGAAGTTCTTTTCAGTTGCCGCTGTTGGCAAAAATGTCTTAGCTTACGTTGTATTTGATAGATTTGGTGTTAAAGAAACACGTAGTTATGGATTAGGAGAAATGCAGTTGGGGTTAGCTGCAGATCTTCTTGATTATCCAAAAAATGATAAAGATAGACTTAGAAAAGCATTTGATTTAATTACTAATAATCCTCAAATTGCAACAGATTTAGTGGCTAAAAATATATCTCTCAAGCAGAAAAAGATAGGAAGGAAGTTGTCACCAAGAGAAGCAACTATTTTACATAATGCAGGAGAAAAATTTTTAGATTCTTATTTGTCGCCCAATTCAAATAAAGCAGAATTTGATAGTAATAAATTTGTTTATAACCGTTCTAGAAATTGGCAAGGATCAATTAAAGAAGCTTTAAAAGGAATAATTTATTCTAAACCAGATAATTGTAAAACATGTGAAGCATCTCCTCGTACATTGAGTAAGTATTGGAAACCAGGTGAGGGGTATACGGGGATATGAAAATTAAGCTATTAATGATTGTTTTCTTAATGTTCTCAGGCTTCATGGCCTATATTTTCGAAGCTTATTCAAAAGGTTTTGTGATATATGCCCCTTATGGAGAGTATGTCTATATGAAGGATATACAAGGTTCTATCAGCGATGGGGGAATGGCAATTGGTTCTTTTGGAATAATTTGTCTTATAATTAGTAGTATTTTAATTTTTATTAAAAATACTAAATATATATTACGAATAGGCTTTTCTGTTTTCTTATTTTTTCTTTTGGCTTTAATGATGATAGAAGGAGATTCCATTGATCAACTAATCATAAATACGATTAAATATGATCATAATATTTACTTAATTTTATGGTGTATTTCTCTTACATTATATACATTTCTTCTAACAATTTTTTATATAAAAAATAAATAACCCTATTAAAAACAAAGAGCCTGTAAATTATTGATGAGATTACGATTCACACACTGTATCGATACGTTTTCAAACCTCTAAATGGGGTGGTTATTTTGACCATCCCCCTATACCTATATCTAAATGATTGAGCTACTGGGGAGTAATTTCTATTTAGAATCCCTCAGCGTGCATCGAACCAACGACACAAGATTCGGAAAGTAAGAGTTAAAAGGGCAATTTAAGGATATAACAGGGGTGGATTTGAAAATGAGGATACAAATGAGGATACGTTTTAATGTGTTTGTTTGTAAAGTTTATATAAAACAGTAATTTATATATTGGATTCGCTCTCCGCTGAGCGCACCACTTATATGTTTTAATATGTTTCGAAATAACCGCAAACCCTTATAAATAAAGTATTATAGCCTTTCTTGAAATTCCTTTTGTTTCTTAATGTACCGCACTGAACCGCTGTTTTAGCAGTACTTTTAGCAGTACATTAAAATTTAACTATAAAATGTACTGCTAAAATGGCTAGAACTGTAGTAAGTCTTAATGACTCAAAAATAAAATCAGCAATTGCTAAACATAAAAAATCACCTGAAACAGCTGTTCGTCTTTCTGATGGCGGTGGATTATTTTTATTACTAGATAAAAAAGGTGGTACATACTGGCGTTTTGATTATTTCAAACCAATAACAAAAAAACGTACAACAATTGGTCTTGGTGTCTATCCAGAATTATCTTTAGCAGAGGCGAGAAGACTTAGAGATGAATATCGTGAACTTCTTGTTCAGGGCATTGATCCAGCCACACATAAGAATCATTTAGAAGAGCAAGCACGTTTTGCACTTAAAAATACATTTGAAGCTGTTGCAAAAGAATTTATGCAAACAGAAGTTGTTGCTGAATCTACTCGGCATAGAAATGAATTTATCTACCAGTATTTATTTGATGCAATCGGTAAAAAACCAATTCATGAAATTACAGCTCGACAATTACTAGATGTTTGTCAGATTTACGAGAAGCAAGGTAAATCAGAAACTGCTCGCCGTATGAGATCGAAAGCAGGGCAGGTATTTAAATATGGTCTAGTTCTTGGTTTGTGTGACCGAAATGTCGCTTTAGATATTAAAGGCTTATTAAAACCACATAAAAAGTCACATCATGCTGCAGTAACTAATCCTAAATTACTCGGTGAACTATTAGCTGCTATAGACAACTATACAAAACGCGGTTCAGTGGTTATGTGTTATGCATTAAGAATATTGCCTCATGTATTTGTTCGACCAGGTGAGCTTAGACATGCGAAATGGTCTGATGTTAATTTAGAAAATAGAACATGGGCTTATACACCATCTAAAACTGAAAATGCCTTAGGCACTGAATTAATTGTTCCATTATCAACTCAAGTTGTTGAGCTATTTAAAGAGCTTCGTGTTATTACTGGCCACAATGATTATTGTTTTGCAAACTATTGGGGTAAAACTAAATTGCTTTCTGATAGTTCTATAAATAAAGCATTAAAAAATTTAGGTTGGGAAAATGGTGAAACGACTGGTCATGGCTTTCGAGCAACTGCACGTACTTTGCTAGATGAAGTACTTAAATTCCCAATTGAGCGTATTGAACAGCAATTAGGACATCAGGTTCGAGATATGCATGGTCGTGCATACAATAGAACAAAATATTTAGAAGAACGTATGGTAATGATGCAAGCATGGTCTGATTACTTGGACTCATTAAAAGAAAAAGCCCTTAATTCATAAGGGCTTTAATTTGTTCAGCGTATGCTTTGGCTAGATGATCGGGCAGTTTAACTCTTGCTGAGCGACCTACCTCAATTTTTTCCAATTCTCCACGGTTAAACATTCGATAAACCGTAGTTCTACCAATGTTTAGTAACTTACAAGTTTGAGCAATTGTTAGTACCATATCAACAAACCTCCTTTAAACGTTCCACCACACTTTTATCTAAAGTCACTTGTTCAACGACCTCACCACAATCAGGGCATTTCATATTTTTAGAATCATTAGTCCAAGAGCTACAAGAACAAATATATTTAAAACTTTCTGTATTTTGATTTTTAGAATTATTCATATTGTTAATCGCCTTTATATCTTGCACTTGAGTAAATTGGACTATGTTGAATTGGTTGGGTAGGAGCCGTATCAGCTCTATATTCAGGATCATCAATCGGAAGTCCCTTTGTGATTCTCCATGTTTTATATATCGCCTTCATGAAAGTATCTCGATACATGAGACGCTCATTTTTAGAGAAATCACCACTGAGGGTGTAAGATTTCAGAAGGGACTCAAATTCATATTGGTCATGTGTAATATGGTTAAAACTTACGAGTGATATAGGGGTAATGATTTCACCAGTATCAAGGGCTGTATAAATACCATTTGTTCTAATGACTTCAATTTTGGAACCATCGTTTAATTTAGCTAGATATGTCGTCATGATTATCACCATCCCATCTGATCACGTTTGGCTTTAATGCTTGCCTGTATTTGTTGCTCGTAAGGCGTACCTTTAAAAGTATTCCAAATCGTGATGAGTACATTTTTGTTGTTCGCATTTTGAATATCTCTAAATGCTTGCTGGGTGTTTAGTGGAGGGGCATTTGTTTTTTGATTATTGGTCGGTTGGTTGTTCGCTTTAGTTTGATTATGAAATTCATCTGAATCAGGGTCTTTAGAATCATCAATCAGGAATAAGCCATTTAGTGCATATTTACGAGCGTAAGAGCTGGATGCACCAAATGTTTGAGCAATATCCATTCCTTTCTTATTTACTTCAACACCAGCTTCTGCTTGAACAATCGTCTCATTTCCTTTGCTGTCGGTAAATTTAGCAATGGCTGTAATTACAGGAATACCGCAAAGTTCTTTTGATTCATCTAATAAAACTAATGAGCAGTTATATTTTTTGAGTAGGGGTTTTACTGCTTCTAAAATAGATTCACATGAACGGTAATGGTATTTACCAAAAGAATTAAACTTATCTTTAGGTGCTTTAAGTTCTTGCTGAATACTGACTAAATCATGAGTCATCGTGATTTGAGTTGTATGGACTTGAGCATTCATGATGATCTCCTTTAGGCAGCAATTTGAGCTGAGAGTTTTATTGTTTTTTGACGTTCTGTTTCAATAATTCGAGTTGTCCAAGTTCTATATTCAGAGTCGGAAAGGTCACCACGTTGGTAAGCGTATTCAACAGCAACTTCGATTGATTCAGGGAATAATGATTGGAGTCTTATTAGTAATTCTTGAGTATTCATTGAGATACCTCACTTACTACTGATTCTTGAGGTAGTTCACTTGTAAACGTTTCAAAATACATAAGTGAAAGGAAAGAGAAGATCGCAATGATGGCTAAATATCCGAGAATGTCTCGAGTAAGCTTTAGAAATTGATTATGATTTTGGCGTATAACTTTGAGTTCTTGACCGTTTAGGTTGTTTTGATTCATACTTATCTCGCTATGTAGCAAAAGTACACTGAGAGTTAAGGGGTTCAGTGTGCTTTTTTATTGGGTGTGAGATAAATATAGTAATTCCGATATTGTATGTCAATAGTTATTCCGCTATTTTATTGGAAAACCGATATTTTTGTTTTTTCTGCTTTATAATAGACAAAAGAAAACCCACACTGGTGGGTCAGATAAAGTTTTTTAAAGTGAAGAAAATATATTGTATAGCCTTCTTATTTCAAATAATTGCTCTCATTACCTATATTTTTCTGCTTGATACTCTAATGTATATATCTGTATTTTCGCTTTGGCTTAGTAGTGTTTTATTGGGTATGGGACTAAAAAAAGTCAGTTTACTCAAAACAAGTAGTTTTTAATTATTTTATAAGTTGAATAGTACCTGTTATAGCTGCAATTAATGCCAAGACAATAGTGGTGTAATCAACCCAACTGTGTATTGATGGTTTTTCAATTTGCCTAACTATTAGCTCACTATTAATTAATTGAATAGTTGCATCTGTTAACTGATCTCCAAATAACTCACCAGTTAACAACCTTGATAATTCTAAATCTGAAAGTTTTTTAATTTCAGAAACTTTGAAACTTAAGGGCCTTGCACTAATTTCATTTAACCTCGATTGTAAATCATAGGTAGGTGTCGGACTTCTGTATTGAGAATCTTTCTGATACGATTGAATGTCTTTAAGTAATTTTTGTAGAATTTCCACCTCCTCTTCATTAGGGGGGTATTTTTCATTTATATCAACTTTCATGCCTCTTCCTATCTAAACCAAAAAACCACAAAGTGGGGTGGTGTTATTCAATCAAGACTTAGAATATTTTTCTAAAAACTCATCAATCCATCCTTGTGCTGTATCAAGATTAGTTATGTCTGATAGCTTTAGATTGATGCCTTCTGCCTCATTAAAACCCTCAATAATAGCTTCAAAGATGTTTAGCTCGTTTATGGTTTCATTTGCCATTTCCGCAGCGTCATAGCTCTGTTTTGCCTTCTTGAGTGAAGTAATTTGCTTATCAATTCCTGCGCTAATTTTTCTAGTGCTAATTTAAATTCTTGACGATTAATCGTTAGCGCAGTTTTAGATTTATTAAGTGTTGCGATCATTTAGGGTTCCTTTTTTAAATGTTGTGCTTGATTGTTTTTGATCTGCGTTTTGATTTATATATGTACCGAATACAATCAACTACCTCGCCAACAAAATTACAGTCTTCATCCAGTGGAATAATATTTGGTTTCAATTCAGGGTTTAAAGCTTGAAGGTATTTAGTTCCATCTGTTTCTATTACTAATTTTTTGAAAGTAGCATCGTCAAACTTTCTAACTACAACCATATCTCCAGATCGCATATCATCAAACTGAACACACGGGTCAACTAAAATATAATCATTCTCTTGAAATGTAGGGAAATTACTTAGACCTTGAACTTTTAAGTAAAAACATTCCTCACATTCATCTGGTAATGGTAGCCACTCTTCAACTTGAGACATATCAACAGCCTCAACATTAGTGAATACACCAGCCTGAACCCATGAAAGAACAGGAGCCATTCTAGGTTTTACAATCTCAATATTAGATAATTTACTTTCATCGATAATGCCTTTTTTTAACTCCTCAGCAGAAACACCAAGGGCGGCAGCTAATTCCAAAATCGAACCAGTAGTTTTGGCATTACCAGTTTCTAAATCTGAAATAACAGACTGTTTGACACCTGATTTTTGAGCTAAATTTTTTTGAGTCATTTTTTTAGCTTTACGAATTTTTTTTAGATTTTCACCTAAAGTTGCCATAACTGTGTCCTTAAATACCGCTATCGGAATTGTGATACAAATCTTTATCGGTTTGGCTATTGTAGTGATATCGGAAAACCTATATATTTATAGGGGATATAGAAGATATAGGAGTCCTCTATGAATAGATGGCAGAAAATGATTGTTGATCTCAAGGAAAAAGGATTAACACAAACTCAAATTGCCAATGCAATGGGTTGTTCACAAAACTACGTTAGCAATCTTGAAAATGGCTTATGTGGTAAGCGCCTTGGGTATGAAAAAGGTGAAAGCCTTACAAAATTATGGATTGAGAATTGCTCAACTTTACAAGTTGCATAGGAAAATCCCCCATGACCAGACGTAAAACCAAAAAGGACGCATCCGTAACAATACATATGCCGCAGTTTAGAAAAGACCAATTAACTGGTTTAGCAGAACAGCAAAGAGCTGGGCAGGGTGCTAGTGAATTTATTTTCGAGACGATTGTCATGCCTTATCTCCAAAAAGTTGAACATGAGACAAAGGTTAGACAAAAGATATTCGGATTAACAGAGAACTATAAAAACGATGAGCACCGTACAGATTTATCCGACCGCTAGAAATTTAGGCATTAAAAAACCACTTTCAGCGGGAACTGAAAGTGGTTCGGGGAATTCAAATACTTGGAGCAAATGAATGAAATCAAATTTAGCACAAGAACAACAAAGCTATCAAGGCGAAGTTGTTCAATTTCCAAAGCAAGAGCGACAAGCTATGTCGGAGAAATTCTTACAAGGCTATGTTCAATCAAGCCAGTTATACAGAAAAGAGGTTTACCCTTTTTTAAGCGATGCAGCTCGTCATGTTTATTTTGAATTAGAAAGTAGAATTCATGGATTTCAAAAAGAATCTGATTTTGTTAGTTACAGTCAATTACAAGGTGGAAGCTTGCTAGGCTCAAAAAAGGTAAGCACAGCGACAATTAGAAAAGGGCTTAAAGAACTAATTGATCTTAAAGTTATCTCTATAATTAGTGAAAACAGTCGAAAAGGAAATGAATATCGAATTAATGAGGTTTCATTGGTCGAGCACTTTAAAAATCAAAGTACCACTTTAGAAACTAAAGCGCCAGCACTTTAGTAATGAAAGCGCTAGCACTTTAGAATCTAAAGATACAAAAGATAATTTCAAAGAAAATATTAAAGAAATACACACACAAGAAAACGCGCCTGAAAAAAATGATTTTGACGAGCAGTGGAATCCTAATTTTGGTTTCTTAAAAACAATTCTCGCTCAAACAAAATTTAGTCAACGGGTAGATGAAATTTTATCAATGGCGGATTTCCAATTTCACTTAGGAAATTTTAATTCTCACTGGGAAAACAAACCACCACTCACTGAAAACCAAAAGCATCGCAGATTTGCAATGTGGTTGCTTCAGGAGTTCGAGAAAGCAGAGCGTAGCGTGAAAGCTCGTACTTTTGGAAAACAAAATAATTTCCAAGACAAACCAAAATCTGCTCTCCAAGCAACAAAAGACCTGTGGGCACAAGAGCGTTTTGAACGTCAACAGCAAGCACAAGCATCACAAATTATTGATGTGAACAGCCAAGTGTTAATCAGAGGTGGTTATGAACATTTTTGAACAACGTGCAAATATTTTAGTGACAACTTTGCAAGCACTGTACGGCAATTTATTTCTTGACTCGATGAAAGGCTTAACGCTTGGTCAAGTTGAAATGGTTGCTACTGGTGTGATGACAACACTCTCTGATGATCAATTTAATCGCGGTATGGCAATGCTGAATACGAAAGCTGGTCAAGGTGGTTATTGCCCAACAATCGCAGAATTTAAAACATGGTGCATGGCTGGTAGTTGGTGGACAGCTGAAGAAGCATGGGCGCGAGTTTGTGATTATACAGTTAAGAAATCAGTAAAACTCACAACTCTCACTAAATACGCTTTTGATCAAGTGGCATATCAGATTACGAGTGGAAATATGAAAGGCGCACAACGTCAATTTAAAGCAGTCTATGTTGATCTTTTATCCAAGGCTCAACTCAAAGGTGAATCACAGCAGTGGTATGAAGCGCCAAAACAGATTGCAATAAAACTTCAAGAGCAAGGTAAGTCGATTGCCGAAGAAAAGACAACAGCTCAAAAAGTTGGTCTTAATTCAGAACAGCAACAGATTATGGATTTAACAAAGCGTTTTGTTGAACAAGGTAAGACTTGGAAAGATGCGTTTGATTTAGCTCAAATCGAAGTTCGTGGGATTATTAAAAAGCCTTGGGGAGCAGTGGCATGAAGGATGAAAACGATAATAAAACTATTGATTGTGTTGCTGAACCAAAACCCAAACTAATCGAAACGGAACTAGGTATTGAAAAACTTTGTTTGTGTTGTGATGATTATTACCCGATGGATGATGAGTTCTTTTATCCAAAACGGAGAAAAACAGCATCAGGTGTTAAATATGAATACGAAGCTGTATGTAAGGCGTGTTATCCGATCCACTACAACAAGCAAACGAGTAGGCGGTACAAAGCGAAGTCTAAGCATGAAATGGCTGCATGATTGGAGGTATGTATGGGAATGGTGATTAATTCAGATGCATTGATAAAAGAATCTCAAATACGGTTTATCCAGCAAAGAAGTAAAAAGACGGTTAAAGAGTTTTTATTAAAGTTGAGAGGGTATAAACGACCTGATTTTAATAGAATGATTTTGGATCTACATAAACTCGGTTGGACACATGAAAAGATTGCAGATGTGTTGCCAGTGTCGGGAGCTTCGACTGTTTCAGAATGGGCGAGAGGTGGTATTCCTAATTATGAGAATGGTGATGCGTTTATTTTATTGTGGCAGATGGAGACAGGTGTAAAGCGTTACCCACGAGAGGGTGAGTGGGCAACGTATCAATATAATGTGGGGCAGTTGGATATGTTTAACTAATTATCTGTTTTTATTAATGATAATGGTTCTTGTTGTTTGTAACTAAATTATACAATTCATTCAAATTTAATTAGTATTTTTAACTTAAGATAAAGCTACACCAATATTTTTGAAAGAATTTTTATGAAAAAACAATTTAAAGTAGCTTTGTTATTTGGATTTTTTACATTAGTGTTTACTGGTTGTACTAGTTTAAGTAAGCCTACAGTTACTGCTGGTGGAGCTGGGACCGGTGCTGCAATTGGACATAAAACTAATGGAACTACAGGGGCTGCTGTGGGTGGTGCTATTGGTGGGGCAACAGCAAGTAAATTAAATGATGGTTCTAATGCAAATGCCGCAGCAAGTGCTGTAGGTGGTGCAGTAGGCGGAGCTCTTGGTAGTAAAATTGGTGGAACAAGCGGTGCTGCAATTGGTGGTGCTGTTGGAGCTGGAGCTGCATCAAGTTTAGAAAGCAATCGCTAAAAATTATTAGTTAAAGTTCAATAAGCCTTATCCCTGAGATAGGGCTTTTTTTATTGTCATTGACGCCAAATCTCACAAAAAAATGAGCATAGCGTTGTATTGAGTCTTTAGTATTTTGCTTTTGTATAACTCTATTATGTTAAATAGTAGACAAATTCTATTGAAAATAAGATGAATTTTATCTAAAATAAAAGTGAACAATGTTCATTTTTATTTTGTTATATTACAAACATAATCAATTCACATTATTTAAGGTATTATAGGTATGAAATTAGTTAAATTAGCTTTTGCAGGAACAGCACTTGTAGCATCATTAAATGTCTTTGCTGTTGAGGCTCCAGCAAGTGAGGTTGTTGCTGAAGTTGTAGCGAGTGAAGCTATTGTTACTGAGACTCCAGCAAGTGAAGTTGTTGTTAATGACAATAGTGAGAAATAATTAACTAATTTGTATAGTTAAGTAGCCTCTTAATGAGGCTATTTTTTATTAATTTGATTTTCTTTGGTTTCTATGGATATTGCTAAACGTACACGAAGCTTAAGTCGTGAGAAAACAGATGCTACAAAAAAATCAATACTAGATGCTGCTTTAACGTTATTTCTTGAAAATGGTTTTTCAAAAACAACTATTAGAGATATTTCAAGTTCTTCTAATTGTAGTGTTGGAACCATTTACCGTTATTTTTCAAGAAAAGAAGATATTTTTGAAGAAATAGCCCATATGATGATTAATGAAAGTCATATGGTTTTTCATGCTGGTATGTTAGCTAATAATCAAAATGTTTATGATTTTTTATTGAATCATTTTGATAAAGTCATTGATTCTTTTTCCACTTCTAGACGTGAAGGTATAGCTCAATTAATTTTAAGAGAAAGTCAACATAATCCAGAATTAAGAAAAATTTATTTTAATGTGATGTTTTTGCCTTATACAACAGAATTAGAAAAATTAATTTCAATAGCCAGTGAAAGAAAAGAAATTAACTTAATGTGCACTACTTTTGAGTTTACTTTACTGATCTTATCTCCAATATGGATGGCTATGATTTATAACAGTAATTTAAGTGAGGGAAATATTGTTCCTATTAAGAATCTTTTCAACTTAAATTTATATGTCCTATTTAATACAAAAAAATGAAAATTACCATCAAATTAACATAATACACCTTATACAAAATTTCAATTATCTCATTTTTAAATTAAGGTAAGCTGAGTATGCAACTTATCTTTATAAAGTCATGCAGTTGGATGGCTTTAAGTAATCAAACCTTTACTACATGAGTAACGTTAGCTTTAGTATATGTAAAAGGATAAAGTAATTGTCGGTGATGTGTTGGTTTTGGTTGATGACTAAATGCTTTCATTTTAAACTAATTGAAAGAAGTGATGTACTCTATTTCTTTAAAACCATAAGTTAGAACAAATAAATATTAATTAAGTAAAGGAAAAGCAATGTCAAAATCAGCTCTATTAGTTATTGATTTACAAAATGAATATCTACCTACGGGAAAATTACCATTGGTAAATATTGAACAAGTATCAGCTAATGCAGTGAAAGTAATTGCGAAGGCTCGTCAGGATGGTATTCAAATACTTCATGTTCAACATATTGCTAATGCTGAATCACCTATATTTGAACCTAATTCAAATGGTATTGAATTTCAGGATGCAGTTAAGCCACAAGAAGATGAAACTATTATTATCAAAAATAATATTAATGCATTCTTAAATACTTCTCTTAAAAAAGTTTTAGATACTAATAACATAATGGAAATTGTTGTAATTGGTGCCATGAGCCATATGTGTATTGATGCTGTTGTTCGTGCTGCATCTGATTTTGGTTATAAAGTGACGGTAATCCATGATGCTTGTGCAACACTTGACCTAGAGTTTAATGGTGTTAAAGTGCCTGCTGAACATGTACATGCAACATTAATGGCGGCTTTTGAATTTGCATATGCTCAGGTTATTTCAACTAAAGATTATATTAATTAAAATCCTTCAATATTAGTCCTATTTTAGAGATAGGACTTCTTGTGATTCGGTGATGGTTTTATATATTAAGGCTCAAAAAAAGATCAGAGATCTTAAAAGAATTTAGAAGAAGACTAAACCTTGACACTAAACCTCACAAATACAGCAGAGTGTCCAATTTGGATACCTCAAGGTTCGAATATTATGATTTTGTATAAGACTCATGGTATTAAATGGGGCGGATTTATTTAATCCGCTTACCATTATTATTGATGATGATTTCACCATCCTCTTTGCTAAAAGCTTTTAGTTGAGATGCAGATAAAATATCTAAAACGAGTTCAGATGGTCTACAGAGTCTTATACCGATCTCAGTGACTACAAATGGACGATTAATTAAAGTTGGATACTCAACCATAAAATTAATGAGTTGTTCATCGGTCCAATGAGGTTGATCTAATTTAAGCGTTTCGAAAGGCTCTACATTTTTACGAATGGCTTCACGTACGGAAAGACCTGCTTTTTCAATTAAATGAATCAGTTCAATTTTGCTTGGAGGATTAATAAGGTACTCAATAATTTCAGGTTCTTCTCCTGTATTTTGAATTAGAGCTAGTGTATTTCTTGATGTTCCGCAAGCTGGGTTGTGATAGATCTTAACTTTTGATGACATTGGATAGACCTAGAGTTGAGTGTAGTGTTGCACTTATATATGGATATGCGTATATTTGCAATACCATATATATGAATGCAGGTAGATCATGGACCAAGCAGATTTCTTTAAATGCCTATCTGACTCGACTCGTTTGGATATATTAAAAATAATTTTAGAAAGACATAACGTATGTGTTTGTGAAATCACAGAGATATTACAGCTGAGCCAACCTAAGATTTCTCGCCACTTAGCTTTACTTCGTAACCTTTTAATTGTGCTAGATGAACGTAAAGGGCAATGGGTATATTACCGTTTAAATCCCGATTTACCAGAGTGGGCAACTTCTATACTTAATGTTTTAAAGGATGAGGTACTGAGCACACCTTCGAACAACTTATCTATCTCTATACAGTGCGAGTAGTCGAATGTCTGTATCAAAGCTTTCATTTTTAGATCGAAACTTAACCCTATGGATTTTTATTGCCATGGCATTAGGGGTAAGCATCGGTATATTTTTTCCTAAAGTATCGATCGCTTTAGATCAACTGAGTATAAATTCAGTAAATATTCCTATTGCGATAGGACTTATTTTGATGATGTATCCACCACTAGCTAAAGTAGACTATGCAACTTTGCCAAAAGTATTTGAGGATAAGCGTACTTTAACATTATCTCTTGTCCAAAACTGGCTTATAGCACCAAGTTTGATGTTTATTCTAGCCATCGTTTTTTTACATTCCTATCCGGAATATATGACAGGGTTAATTTTAATTGGATTAGCCCGATGTATTGCTATGGTTTTGGTGTGGAATGAACTAGCTTGTGGTGATAATCAATATGTAGCAGCATTGGTTGCTTTTAATAGTGTTTTTCAAATTTTATTTTTTAGTAGTTATGCTTGGCTTTTTTTGACTTATTTGCCACCTTATTTTGGTGTAGAAGCACAAGTTATTGATGTGGGATTTTGGACTATTACCCATGCTGTGCTTATTTATCTAGGAATTCCATTTTTACTTGGTTTTTTGACTCGATTAATTTTAGTTAGACAAAAAGGTTTAGATTGGTACCAAACTAACTTTATTCCTAAAGTTAGTCCGATTAGCCTAGTTGCTCTTTTATTTACTATTGTTGCAATGTTTAGCCTCAAAGGTGGTGAAGTAGTTAGCCTTCCTTTGGATGTAATTAGAATCGCTATACCTTTAATAATCTATTTTGTTGTGATGTTCTTTATTAGCTTCTTTATGAGTAAGTGGATAGGAAATGATTATCCTAAGACAACAGCTATTTCTTTTACTGCAGCTGGAAATAATTTTGAACTAGCGCTTGCTGTTGCTATTGCTACTTTTGGATTGGCTTCACCAGTAGCATTTACTACGATTATTGGTCCTCTTGTTGAAGTACCTGTACTTATTGCTTTAGTGACAGTGTCATTATGGCTTAGAAAAAAAATTTATAAAGAGGAGTGAACTTTAAATGCAATTACCTAATATTGATTTAAATCTTCTTGAACAACCTACGTTAGACAAAGTTCAAGCCAAAGAACTAGAACATCCACCAAGAATATTACTTTTGTATGGTTCAAATCGTGAAAGGTCGTATAGCCGTTTAGCGATTCAGGAAGCGGGCAGAATTTTAGAATATTTGGGTGCAGAAGTTAAAATTTTCCATCCTAAAGGATTACCTCTTCCCGAGGATAGTGATATGGAACATCCTAAGGTAAAAGAGTTACATGAACTTTTAGCATGGTCTGAGGGGATGGTATGGTGTTCGCCTGAACGTCATGGTGCAATGAGCTCTATTCTTAAAGCTCAAATTGATTGGATTCCATTGGCAGCAGGTGCAATACGTGCAACACAAGGTAAAACTTTGGCTGTAATGCAAGTTTGTGGTGGATCACAATCTTTTAATGTTGTGAATCAGTTAAGAATACTAGGACGATGGATGCGTATGATTACGATCCCAAATCAGTCATCCGTCCCTAAAGCATTCTTAGAGTTTGAGGAGGATGGACGTATGAAGTCTTCTTCTTATTACAATAGGATTGTTGATGTTATGGAGGAGCTTTACAAGTTTACTCTTCTCACAAGAGGGCAGTCAGGATATTTAACTAATCGTTACTCTGAACGTGTAGAAAGTGCTGAAGAACTTTCAAAGCGTGTAAACCAAAAGAGTCTTTAGATAATCTTCTATGTGAAACCACCCAACAAACCTCAACACCATTTGATCCACAATAGCCTTATCTCTGTGATAGGGCTTTTTTTATATGACAAAACATGACTTAAGTAGTTTACGCGACGCAATTAATGATTGTCGTGATGCACAAGAAAAAGAATTACTTCAACAGCAATGGCTGGAGATACACCAGAAATTAGAAGAGAGACAGTTCTGGGATGATGAAAATTGAGAATTGTGGTGGGCTCATTAAACTTAATAAGTGTGAGGGGATTAGATGAATATTGCAGTACAAGAAAGAACGACAAATTTGGAATGGTTAGGGCAGCAAATGAGAGCAAAAACTACAAACTATGAAACCACTCAAAAAGGTACCAACTTAAACCCTATAACATGGGAGGACCGTTGCGGAGCCATTGCATCAATTGAAGATAAGGCTACTAAGGCTTATTGTGAAATCCTAGTTTGGGGTGACTATCGAGATACAACAATGGCATATAATACGTTGCATTGTTATTTAGCTACGGCACTGTATGAAGCTTTAGTAAAGGATGTTCAACGAGTAAGATTTGATCTGAAATCATTCGCGCTCAAAGTTGCTAAGATGGCTTTGTTTTTTAAATTAAGGGGATTACAAGGCTTCACCGTACAGGACAAGCTTAAATTCTCAGGAATCATCGAAATGAAAGCTGATACTTATCGCAGACATTATATTTATCTTGAAAATATGGTCGAAATTATGTTGTCAGATATGCAAGATGAGATTGATTACTATGTTGATATTTACCGTAAAAATCTAAAAAAAGCTTAATTGACAAAATAACGGCATATAAGGTAATATTTTTATATTGTAGTCGTATTACAGTTTATCTGGGACGAATATATTGTTTTGATGATTAAATATATAATCAATAAAAACACCTTCTCTACAAAAAGGCTCACCATTTGGTGGGCTTTTTTGTTTTTGTGCTAAAGTGTTTGCATTAATAAATTACTAGGTAAATAAATTGAATATATGCATTGGCGGTGATTTGGATGGTCAAGTTTTTGACTTTGATAAAAAACGATTCAGTGCTAAGGAGATTGATGAAAGCCATTCATCAACGTATTACAAGCAAAAATATATTATTGATAGTGATTTATTTTGTTTTTGGGTATTAGATAGTTTGGATTTGGGTGACGCGACTAAAAAGGTTGAGTTGTTGCTTAGAAAACCAAAATGTTGAATAAAAGATTCACTTATTAGTTGGCTTTTTTGTTGCTGAGTTAGATTAATATTTAATTAATTTAAATAAAGTTTGCTTTACTGAGCTTTACTACGTATAACGTATCTTCATTGATGCGGGATGGAGCAGTCTGGTAGCTCGTCGGGCTCATAACCCGAAGGTCGTTGGTTCAAATCCAGCTCCCGCTACCAATGAAAAAATTTAAATTTTACATATCTAAAATGGCACAACCTTTTAGGTATTTATAATTAAAAAAATAATATATATTTTGTGGTCGAAATTTATAAATAATTAATGTGCGCTAACCTCACTGCCAACTTTAAGGTTGGTGGTTTTACACTGCATAGGTGTGTACCCATTTAATGAAAATTTAAATGGGTTTTTTTATGTTTTTATTTTATTGAAAAGTACTGTTAAATTTTATCTGAAAGTCTTTAAGAATAAACTTTTTGATGAAAATAAGTGGCTAATATTAAAGTAAAATTAAACTAATGTTTTTATTTGTTTTTTAAATGTATTGTTTTTGTTTTGTTTTAGAGATATAAGGTAATTATAAAAATAAACATTAGGGGAAATATGGGGAAAATTAATTATGCCTTTTGTTGTGGGTGTATTACTTTAGTAATATGTATATTTACGTTATTAGTGATCACTAATATTCATCGAAATGAAAGTAAAAGTTACGATCAGAGAATAATATTTGAATTAAAGACTACAAAAAAATAGTTTTATAGGGGTTAAATTTTACATAGCTATCTATTTATTAGAATGGCTCAACTAAGCAAAAACCCCACCGATAAGATAATTATTTGGTGGGTTTATATTTAGATGGACTGTACTAATTGGTTTTTTAATAAATATTTAAAATGTATTTTTTAACTATTTACAGTAGTATGCT
This sequence comes from Acinetobacter equi, assembly GCF_001307195.1. NCBI lineage: Bacteria > Pseudomonadati > Pseudomonadota > Gammaproteobacteria > Moraxellales > Moraxellaceae > Acinetobacter > Acinetobacter equi. Next base: position 1,935,543 of record NZ_CP012808.1, read on the forward strand.
TTTAATACTTTCTGGTAAATTAATTATGCCCACAACATATAAATATTTATATACTTATTTTGGGATATTTGGATCATTGCCAACACATAAAATATTTTTAAATTTAAAAGATAGTAATAAGTCAAAATTTATCTTTGCAGATAATACATTTATTTATGGTATTGTTTCTGATTGGGTTATTAGAAACTCAGATTTCGATACGAGAGCATCAACATGGGATGAAGAAAAAAAATATTTTATAGATAATGAAACAAGATTATTGAATAAGTATAGGAAATCACATCCTTTATTTAAAACTGAAGCAGTTAATAATATTTAAATTAGGTTTAGATTGAAAAGGGTGCTATAGTGGCTTTGATCGAATCCGTAGGCGAAACGGAAGTGTTTGAGTTGTTCTTGGAATTGCGTATTCCCTTTAGTAAATTTATTTTATGAATTCAAGCAGTTAACGCAGAGCATGATATCGCTACATGCCGATCTTAAAAAGTCCACGGCTTTGTGGACTTTTTAACTATTAAAGCACAGTGCTTTTTAAATACATTGCTAATGTAAAATGTAAATTTTAATTGTAGGCAAAGCCTCTTCTATCAGATTTTAAATCCTCTCTATCTAATCTTTGTAGTTAATATTACGTGGTTTTACAAAAGCTCAATGAAATGAGTTAAAATGAATATATCAAATGGCTGGATGAATGCCTCTGCTGTAAATGGCGATCAAATACGTGTAAAAGTGATTCCTTTTATGCGTCAACAAAATAATATGCTTGGAATAACTTGGGTTGAAGTAAGTAAGCAAATAGAGTTTGAAACTGGGGAAATTTTTTCATTAAATTTAGATGGAAAATCTTTTTATACAGGTCTAAATAAATTATATAAATTAGTTTGAGAAAAAAACGTTTAATGCTTGATCATCATCAGAATAAATCTGGAAAATTTCAATGGGCTTTTTTACTCCCTAAATATTGGACTACTTGGTTTTTATTACCTTTTATTTTTATATTGGCAGTTTTACCATGGTTCATTCAGTGGCGTATAGCTAAATTATTAGTTAATCCTGCATGGAAATATTTAAAGCGTAGAAAAAACATTACCATTCGAAATATAGAAGTTTGTTTTTCTGATAAAAGTCCTGAAGAAATAGAAAAAGCAGGTAAAGATGTATTTTTTAATATGTTAATAGGCTTTTTTGAAGCGTTAAATGCGTGGTATAGCCCGAATTGGTTTAATAATAGGGTTAGTATTAAGGGGCTAGAACATATTGAAGCAGTAAAAGATAAAGGAATTTTATTACTGAGTACTCATACAACTTTATTAGATGCTGGCGGTTATATTTCTAGTCTCTTTTTTGAATTGGATGTGGTATATAGACCACAAAATAACGCTTTTTTAGATTGGTTAATTTATTGTAGTAGAAAGAGAGTTTATAAAAATCAGATTTCTAAGAATGATATGAGGCAATTGGTTAGAAGTCTAAAAGATGGTCGAGCTGTTTGGTATAGTCCTGATCAAGACTTTGGTTTAAAGCAAGGTGTCATGGCTCCATTTTTTGGTATTTATGCGGCTACGTTAACGGCACATAGACGTATTATGCAGATGTCTAATGCAGTTGCTATCCCTTTATATTTTTACAGAAAAGGGGATATTAGAAACCCTCATTATCATATTTTGATAGAGCCAATACTGAATCAATTTCCGAGTAATGATGAAGTTTCTGATGCTATAAGAGTTAACAATATTCTTGAAAACCAGATCCGTATAGAACCTATGCAGTATATGTGGGTTCATCGTAGATTTAAAACGAGACCTGAAGGTTTTACATCAATTTATTTAAAATAAATAGCATTCTTTTTTAGGCTGATTCACGTAAATATAAATTTAATAATTAACTATTTCGTTACTGCTTTTAGTTATTATTAATTTATTGAATCTAAGCAGAGCTCTATCAGTATATCGATAGGGCTTTTTTATTACTTAGGATTTGAAGGAGAAAATATATGGCGAACCTCACAAAACTTAATATTGCAGAAGCTATTCAATATGAATAGAAAAATAAAGCTTCATATCCACTATATGAAACTTTATTTTTCTCCTAAATTAAATCAGTTATATCCTACTTTTTATTGGGTACATTGTGATCAGGTTGAACCCCCTTATCTTTTTGATCAACCTTAGGGGGTGATGGGGTATTTGGTTGAGGTGTATGTTCTTTCACTTGTTCGTTAGTTTGAGTGTTTGATTTTTGAAGACTGGCTTTATTTGAAAAATCTTTAAAATCTGACATTTTAATCTTCTTTACTTTGTGAAGGAGTATTCACCTTACAGATTTGATGACACTTACACTAAGGTAGTTTAGAGAGGGGGGAGTAGATATTTGTTATTCAGTAAGTGTTTATATCGACATGATATTTCACTAAGAAAATTAACTATATATTAATTGTTGATTTAGATTGCTTTAACTAGGTTCATAGAGTCCTATGAATTCAAGTAAAGCTACATAATTAAGACAAATGTGTGAATATATAATTTTGATGTAAGAGTAAAGCTGAAACAGGGCAGACCATTAGCAATAATGAATTGGCTTTTATCCAATTAACACTATTGATGAACCATAGTTTATTTGATGAGTTACATAATACGGTGGCTTGATATGGTCAACAAAATAGAAGCAACAAAGAATCTTAAAAACAAATAACGAAACTAAAAAATGAAGGAATAATATGAATAATTCAATTTCCCCTCCTATAAAAAAGATCAATACAAGTGATTTAATTCCATACGTGAATAATTCACGTATTCATAGTGAAGAGCAGGTTTTACAAATTGCTGCATCCATTAAAGAGTTTGGCTTTTTAAATCCAATTATTATTGATGGTCACAATGGCATTATTGCTGGTCATGGTCGTGTCATGGCTGCAAAAAAACTCAAAATTAAAGAATTACCCTGTATTGATGCGTCACATTTAAGTGAGGCTCAAAATGGATCTCCATTTATTCCACCTATAGATAAACCTTGGTGCCGAATTTCAATTGATTATCACAGTACTCAGTTTTCAGGCTTTGGTAACCGGGCGAAGTTTAGAGATTTTGGCATGATTTCAATTCAATGCTTTGTACCTAAAAATACAGGGACCTTAGTTTTAATGAGGGTATGTCAGGAGTGGCGTGATTTACTAGAAGGAAAAAGCATTGAACACTTGGAGGTTTATATAGTCCATGCGCCACAAAATATTGATGATGATAATTTCTATGGAAAAATCATGAGAGCTGAGTTTCGAGTGAACTAGCGATATTACCCAACAAACCGTTACAAGCCCTGATCTTTAATTGGATTGGGGTTTTTTTATGCCTGAAATATGGCAACCACTGGCTAGGGTAGCTCCCGAAACAAAGATGGTCTTATGACTACTCATCATCTTTCGCCAGTGTTTTCTTTTTTATAAATATCTGTTTTTAAAGGTTAACGCAAAGTTGCGTCAATAAGTTTTGCCATACAGATGTGTTTCGTTACCACATGTCTGTGTGGCTTTTTTATTTGGTAACGAGGTAAACGAAATGAATGCATTAGTAAATATTGAAAATCAAACTCCATTTATTGAGGTTGAATTAAACGGAAAAATTCAATTAGGTGTGAATGCTCGTGATTTGCACAAAATGCTAGAAGTTAAAGCTGATTTTTCACATTGGATTAAACGACGAATCACCCAATGTAAATTTGAAGAAAATTATGACTTTATTAAGCTCGTCAAAAAAAACGAGCTTTCCAAGACTGGTCAATGGGTGACTGATTACATCATTTCAGTAGATATGACCAAGCACCTTGGAATGATGGAGCGTAATGAAAAAGGGCACGAAATTCGCAAGTATTACATTGAACAAGAAGAAGTAGCTCGTCAGCTTAAAGATGGTTTGCAAATTAAAATCGGCAATATTTCAGCACAATTTGAAATGATTACAAATTCCCTTTCTGATGCCGCAAGATTTCTTGTAGTACATGGTAAGCAAACGAAGCCACTAGTGGGAAGTCTTGTTTCTTTTTTAGCAAAAAAGGGAGTGATTGATATTAATGAATATATTGAGTTTACGGAACAAACCAAAAAATCAATTACAACTGACAGTGAAGCACTAAATGAGAGAATTGAAATTTATTTTAATTCACACATTAATGATTTAAGAAAGCCTGCATAAGTGATCTAAATAAATGAGCAACCAAAAATTTACATGGTGCCAAGATTTAGAATCAAACTCACAAACCTCATCATTTAATGTTTTAAGCAGTAAATTTGGTGATGGTTATGAGCAAAATACTTCAGTTGGCATCAACAACAAGTCAAGCACTTGGAGCTATACAAAAACAGCAGAAAAGGCTTTGATCTTAGAGATTAAAGCCTTTTTTGATGCCCATAAGGGGGCAGATTCTTTTCTTTGGGATTCACCAATGGATGGCGAAGTCCGTGTCAAAACAGGTGAATATAACCCAGTGTGTTTAGGTGGTGATATTTGGCGAATTTCAACTACATTCACTCAGGTTTTTTATCCATGAGGTTTTAAATGGCTTTAAATAGCGACTTTCAGAAGCTTTATGTTGATGGCTTAATTCAACTGTTTGAACTGGATGCCAGTGCCTTAGGTGCTGGCATTCTTCGTTTTCATGGTCATATTGCTTATCGAGATTGGGAGAAAATTTATCTCACTGTTGATAATACCAATATCTCCATTGATAGTGAGCAAATTACCGCTGATCAAACTGCATTGATGAGCAGAACATTTGGACCACTAACGATTGATAATACGTGGATTTCAATTGATAAAAATAATTACTCCATTGACCAAGATCAGCATTTTACTCAACAAGAGAATGTCACCACAGGTGAGCTTGCTTGGTATCGAGATATTGTTTGGCAAGGTGAAACATTTGAACCAATCGCATTGCAATGTGATGGCTTAGAAATGCGTTCTGATGGTAAAGCATCAGCACCAACCTTGACGCTAGCGAATAACTTTCGGGGAGTTCAAGGTGCCATATCTGCCTATTGTTTGCAGTTTAAAGATTTTGTTGGGATGAAATTAAAAGTCATTACCACATTGGCCAAATATCTTGATGCTGAGAATTTCACTACAGGTAATTCTTCTGCCCAAAATGAAGCCAAGGAACAACTTTGGTATATCGAACAAAAGACTTCAGAGAATGCTCAAGCTGTGACTTTTGAACTTTCAAATCCGATTGATTTTGAGGGCTTAAAAATACCGGTTCGACAGATTTCAAATTACTGTCAATGGGAGTATCGCTCTGAAGAATGTGGTTATACCGGTGCAGAATTATTTACCCACAAAGATGAACCGACAGATCGACTTTTATTAGACCAATGCTCAAAACGCTTATCAGGATGTGAGTGCCGATTTAAAAAAGGCAATGTTCTACGTTTTGGTGGTTTCCCAGCGAGTTCGTTATTATGAAATTAACAACTAAAATGAAGAAAGCGATTTTACAGGATGCCGCACAATGTTTTCCTCAAGAATGCTGTGGCGTGATTGTTGATGGTACTTATATTGCTTGCCGTAATCTTTCAGAACATCACGATCAATTTGAAATTCATCCTGAAGATTTGGCCAAAGTTGAGGATTTAGGTGAAATACAAGCTTATGTACATTCGCATCCGAATGCCACAGCAAGAGCTTCGGAATTAGATCGACATCAAATCGAACTGCATCAAAAGCCTTGGGTAATTTGTGCGTATCCAGATGTTGAGTTTCAAGTTCATCAACCTTTTGGATATAAAGCACCTTTGGTCGGGCGTGATTATTATCATGGCTGGCAAGATTGTTATTCGATTGTTCGAGATTTTTATCAGCGTGAATTCGGTCTTCAATTGATTGATTTTGAACGTCAAGATCGTTGGTGGGAATCGAAAGATCATGAATCTTTATATTTAAATGGATTTAAACAGGCAGGTTTTGTTGAGGTGGATCATGTGCAATATGGCGATGTTTTATTGTGTAAAGTTGGTCGAACAGAGCATGTAAATCATGCGGTGATTTATTTAGACCATCAGCCCAATTTAAAATCAGAAGTAACCAGTTCCTTAGTCGGTGGTCCTTTTATTTTGCATCATCCCTATCAACGAAAGTCAGTCCGTGAAATCTACGGTTCACAGTGGCAAGAACGTGTTGCTAAGGTCGTACGTCATGTTAAAAACAATTAAGTTATATGGTGTGTTAGCCAAGAAATTTGGCAAAGAATTTAAATTAGATGTCGCAAACACAAGAGAAGCGGTCAAAGCTTTATCGATTCAGTTACCCGGTTTTGAACAGTTTATGCTAAATGCACATGAGCGCGGTTTAACATTTGCAATTTGGCAAGATGCTCACAATATTGCTGAAGATCAAATAGATTTTGATACCAGTGCCAAAGTCATCAAGATTGTACCGAAAGTGATTGGGGCAGGTGGAGATGGGGTTTTAAGTACCATTCTCGGTGCTGTTTTAATTGTCGTGGGTGTTGTGGTAACAGGTTTATCTTTTGGTAGTGCTGCTCCTATTGGTGGAGCATTAATTGGTGCTGGTATTGGAATGATGGTCGGTGGTATTGCTCAAATGCTGATGCCAAAAACAGAGACCAATGATGAGAATCAAGATGGCAATAAAGCCAATAAAGGTTTTGGTGGTGCAGTCACTACCATTGCTCAAGGTAATCCGGTTCCTGTGCTGTATGGTCAGCGAGAAGTGGGAGGCTTTATTGTCAGTGCTGCTCAATATCCTGAAGATTTACTTTAATTTATTTCAAAACTTGGACGCTTGAAGCGTCTTTTTTTATGTCTGAGAAAATGATGAATACAGCAAAAATTAAAGGCGCAAAAGGGGGGTCAAGTAGTACCAAAAGAGCCACGATTGCACCGGATTCAGCCCAATCAAAAACTTACATTAAAATTTTATATGGTTTATCGGAAGGTGAAGTTGAAGGATTAGCGAATGGTTTGCAATCAGTCTATTTGGAAAATACCCCCTTACAAAATCCAAGCCTTGAAGATAATTTTGAAAATGTGATTTGTGACTTCCGATACGGAACGCTTGATCAAGATTATATTGAAGGTTATCCAGATATTTCATCAGAAGTGGCAGTGAATGTTGAACTTAAATCAGATACACCTTGGGTAAGGGCACTTTCAAATCAAGATCTTGATGCCATTAATATTCGCTTAAAGTGGGGACCTATTCGCCAGACCAATCCGGATAATGGTGATGTATATGGTTATACCATCAAATACGCCATAGATTTACAAACGGATGGTGGGACATGGGTTGAGGTTTTAAATGCACAATTATCGGCTCAACAATAGCCGCTGCCTTAACAGGTGGCGGTTTTTTAATATCTGGCGTAAGTGAACAACAGCTTCAAGCCACGATGGCCAAAGAGGGATTTAGCTCAAAACCAATCATACCAGTGAAAGGTGATGTGCCGACGATTGGTCCCGGTATTACGGTTTATCCAGATGGTACTCGAGTCAAAATGACGGATCCACCGATTACAAGAAAGCAGGGTCTTGAATACCTAAAAGCGCATATGGATCAGGAGGCTCAGCGATTTAATAAAACGCTTTTAAATATTCCAATTTCGCAACAGGAATATGACCTCTATATGGATTTCACCTATCAATATGGCATAGGTACTTGGTCTAATTCATCAATGCTTCGCCATTTAAAGCAGGGTAATTATCAACAAGCCTGCGAATCACTTCTTAAATATAAATATGTGGCTAAGCGTGATTGCTCTATCCGATCTAACAACTGCTATGGCGTATGGACCCGACAAAAAGAACGTTATGACAATTGTATGGGGGCGCAATAAATGTATCGAATTTATACCATCATTGCTTTAGTTGTTTTATCTCTTATTCAATTTGGCTGTTATTCAAATATGAAGAAAGACCGGGATGCAATTGAAGCCAAGACTGTTCAAAAGTATGAAGAAAAACAAGTAAAAGAAGCCAAAGCTTATCAAGAAGCCTTAGCTAAACAGCAAACTACAATTAATAAGTTGAGCGCAGACTATGAAACCGAAAAAGCCAAATATAAAGTCAAAGTTGAAACAGTCACAAAGTACGTCGATAAAATTGTTGAGCGTGATGTTTATCGGAATGTCTGCATTGATGACGACGGCATGCACTCCATCAACTCGCTTATTCAAAGTCGAGGTACCAGCTAATTTAATGCAACCTTGCCCACAACTTCAAGAATTGTCAGGTACCACTGGTAAAGATTGGATGAAATGGGGAGTGGATACGGTTGATAAGTACAATCAATGTGCAATGCAAGTTGATGCTTGGATAGAGGTGGGGAAGCTTTTAAAACAGAAATAATATTAATACGATTTATATAGGTTATCTCTATATGCGAGACTAACATCAAATGAGTGTAATGGCATATGTTTGGTTTTTCGACCACTCATACGTTTACGCCAAAGTTTAAAGTTAGTAGATTTTAAATTATTACGCATTAGAGTAATTACTGCTGATTCATTTAGATTATATTGTTGTTGTATAGCATCAAAAGGGGTTTTATTTTCCCAAGCCATTTCAATAATACGCGATAAATCGGCTGTTGATAAAAGATTGGTGATTTTCATAATTAGCAACTATATATTTATGAGAGAATGAATTTTTTAATGAATTTATTCTGTCGAATTAATAATGTTATATTGAGTTTTATATTACTCTGTAAATTTTACCTGAAAACTTGCTTTTAAAAAGTAAATCAAAGCTTGGTTTTATATCTTCATTTTTTATTGTTAAAAAACAGATGTTAGTTGGTGTTTTTGTGTTGATTGATATATTATCTTCATATGTGGCGATAACATAATATATTTTATTAAATTGATCCTTGACTATTATTTCAAAAAATTTCATAATAAACCCTTTTTAAATAATTTTTTTAAAGAAAATATAAAATTCATATACTAAATGTTTCTTTTAATTTTAATTCGAATCAAGATAAAAGAATAAAAATTGTATTTTTCTATATTGGTTGTCATTATTATTTTTAAACCTTTAGTTGAATTTATTAATATGTTTTTCATAATTATGGCCTGAAGTTGAATTTGTGTATATGATCCATTATTAACCATATGTGATTGTTTATATTTACTTTATTTCCTCTTAAAATATGAATGTCTTTTCCGAAAAAATCCGTAATATTTATAAGACAGTCATCTTTATCATAGTTTGCCCAAAGACATCTATAATTTTGTGTTTGATTATTATATAAAGTAATTATTTTTCTAGATTTCACTAGATTTGTATTCATTTTTATACTCCTTAATTTAAATTAAAGGGATTATATCCCTTTAATTTTAAAAATTAATATTTTAAATTAATATGATTATTTTGGAATTTCAGTATGTTCTTTAAGAATTTCCGCACTAGAATCTTTAATTTCAACATCCTCATTTTTATTTTCTTTAACAGTGTGATTTGTGTTTTTGATATCCTCCTTTTTAATTTCTTTGTTAGTTGTTTTAGGGGTGCAGCAATTAAGATTTTTTCTAAAATTAAACATAATTTTTACTCTGTTTGTCATTATTATTGATGACAACCTTAGAATGTTCCTTTTTTTGATTAATAGATATAATGTATATGTATCAATATATATGTATCAGAGATTGTTATTGATTTTTTGAAGTATTTTTATTATTATTATTTTTTATTTTGTAAGTTAAGATTTTGTGATTTTTGTTTATAAGTTGATTTTAGTTTATATTGGATTTAATAATGACTTAAAATAGATATCTACCTGATATAATATCTTAAATAACCCGAATCCTGCTTAAGCCAATGATTCCATAATGTGAATTATTGGCTTATTTGAATGCGTAATTTGATATGCACATAACGATGTGTAAATCCCGCTTAGAAATCCATGAATACTACGTGCTTTACTCGTGACCAAATTGTATTTCCCTTTTAATAAGCTGAATAACGTTTCTATCTTGTTACGTTGTCTTAAGTGATATTCATCTGATGCAGTAAGCTGAATTGTCTGCATGTTTTTCCGATGATAGGTAATCAAATCAACACTTTTCTTTTTTAATCTGATTTTTAAATCTTGGCTAATGTAGCCACGATCCGCATAAATCTTCGCTTCTAAACCGTAAACCAATTGCTCAACCATTTTAATGTCAGCAACATGGCCATTTGATAAAGCTGAACATGCTATTTCACCCAATTGATTCATCGCAATATGTAATTTACAGCCATAAAACCAGCCCATCGAACTTTTACCACGAGTTGCTATTTTAGCTAGAGATTTATGGCGCTGAATCCGTTGATTTTACAGACTGGTAGTGTTGTTGAATCAATCCATAAATATTGTTTATCTTGAGCTTTCATCAGTGATACATGCAAAGCATGTAGGGCGAGTTGGTGCATATTGATCAGATAAATCATACGTTGATAGCAAGGTAAGTACTTAAATAAATGACTTTTGTCTTCTTTTAACCATGCGAAAAAGGCTTTGAAATTATTGAAATAAGAACACTTGTACCAAATAGCAATAAAGCAGATCTCTGAAATTGTGAGTTGAGCAGTTCTGATTCTTAAGGAATCACGATTTTGTTTGAGAAACTGCCAATAAATTGCTTCAAATTTAAGAAAGAAATCATCAATTATGCAGAATAATTCGGTACTATTGAACATTAGGACTAGAGCTTTAAGTTAGGTGTGGTAACTCAACTGATGGTTCTAGTCCTTTTATTTTTCAAGTCAATTTCTTATCCGCGATTCGGGTTAAATATGCAATTTCGTGGCAGAACAAGAAGACAAACACACAACTGATGCAAAACGATTTAGTGATGCTTAGGTTTAATGAAATTGATGGTACCTTTATTAATGAGGGTACCAAAAACTCAAGGGATACAGATTCTAAGTTTCAATGATATAATTACACAAAAGAAGGACTCGAACCCGAGACCAAAAATAGAAAAACAGCAGGGACTTTTTATTTTAGCAGTACATTTAGAAGTACATTGAAAACCGTGTTCAAATAAATTCAGTATAAACAATAGTTTAAGTTGTTATTCTTATGCACGCTGAGCGCACCAATTACTATAAATTACTTTTATTGTATGCTTTTAAAACAAAATCCTTATCCGTGATTTAGGTTAAATTAGGGGATATATTAATTTAAATTTATTAAAAAAGTTTGTATTATTTACATTTAACCTGTATAACGTATTTTCATTGATGCGGGATGGAGCAGTCTGGTAGCTCGTCGGGCTCATAACCCGAAGGTCGTTGGTTCAAATCCAGCTCCCGCTACCAATGAAAAAACATATAGTTTTCATAGCTTAATCTATATATTAGATTAAGCTTTTTTTTATAATTTTATTTTCATCGAAATAAATAAAATTAGGTTAAATATTCCGATGAGTGTTATAGTGAATTGAATTAATTCCGTAAGTTGAAATGGGAAAGTATTTAGATCTATACAGAGATTATATTCACTTGTTAATTTTTTATTTGATAAGTGTTAAATTATTATTGTTATCTCACATTACTTTATTCGCGTTGAAGTTTTATAGTGTTGTGAGTTTTTAAGAATATAAAATGCATAATGCTTTTATATTTATTATATTGCTAATGTAAAATGTAAATTTTAATTGTAGGCGTGAGCCTCTTGCTATCAGATTTAAATTCTCTCCATAATCTTTTTAGTTTTAATATTACTGTGTTTTACAAAAGCTCAAATAAATGAGTGAAAATGAATATATCTAATGGTTGGATGAATGCATCCGCAGTAAATGGTGATCAAATTCGTGTAAAAGTTATTCCTTTTATGCGACAACAAAATAATCAAATTGGAAAAACGTGGGTTGAAGTAAGTAAGCAAATCGAATTTGAGTCTGGGGAGGTTTTCTCTTTAAATCTTGATGGTAAATCATTTTATGCGGGTTTAAATAAGCTCTATAAATTAATTTTTTAATACTATCTTTCATATTATAAACAGGTTATAGTGTTTTCTTAGAAAAATATTTTTATTATGTTTACTAATTTTACCTTGTTGTTTTATAGCATCATTTTATTAAAAGTTTATATTTAAAGATTATTGACTATAATATTAATTATTCAGGAATATAAAATATGTCAAATTTAACGACTGGTACAGTAAAATGGTTTAATGATGCAAAAGGATTCGGTTTTATCTCTTCAGATAATGGTGATGATGTATTTGCACATTTTAGTGAAATTCAATCTGGTGGTTTTAAAACTCTAGTGGAAGGACAACGTGTCCAATTTACTACTTCAAATGGGAAAAAGGGTATTCAAGCAAGTAGTATTACTATAATTTAATCTCTTATTTGGTTTGAATAAAGAACTAACTAAATAATAGTTAGTTGTTCAATAAAATAAGGAATTTTATGAATACTTGCTTAATAGATGTGAAAGACCAGTTTGGTACACAATATTCAATTATTGCTACATTATTAACATCCAAGTTGAATTTAGGCATATTAAATGAAAATATCCAATTTATTACTGTGAATGCTGAAGAAATTAGACCAAGTATAGATATGTATTTTCAAAGTTTAGATTCAAATAAAATCTTTAAAATAGTTTAATATCAGTTTATAACCTAATTTAATTAATTTAAATTAGGTTTTTTTAATTTTTAATTTTTAATTTTTAATTTTTAATTTTTAATTTTTAATTTTTAATTTTTAATTTTTAATGTTGAATCTATGATGATTCATAATAATGTGGGATAAATCTTTTTAATGAGTAATGATGATTCTCGTGTAACGATTACTAAAAATAATCATCACCTGACAGTAAAACTAATCGATGCTGATTTAACTATTGAAAAGCCTTATGTAAGTATAGTGAATAGACGTAAACAAAAAGTACAAAACAGTGAGCCAATTAATATTGGTGCATGGCTTATTACAGTTTTTATTTTTTTAATTATATTATTTTTTACATTTGGCTGATTTATATTAAGTAAGGAAAAATCCCGATTAATATCGAGATTTTTATATATTTAATTATTTGATAAATATTTCTTATTGCAATCACTAAAATTGCACATGTAATTAGTGTATTTCGGTTAGATCGATATAAAAAACTTAAAATAAACATTATTTTTGATGAGAATATTCATCATGATCCAGTGCATGTTCAACAGCAAATACTGCTGCTTGTACACGACTATTTAATTCTAATTTTCTGAGAATATTTTGCACATGTACTTTAACAGTAGATTCTGCAACATTCATTTCTCTTGCAATGACTTTATTGCTTGCACCTTTGGCTAACCAGTGTAAGGTTTCTTTTTCGCGTAAAGTAAGAATTGATAATAAATCTTCTTTTTTTTCTGCGGCAGGATTTCTTAATTGAGAAATAAGTTTAGTTGTCATTTCAGGTGAAAGAATACTATCTCCTTCCATTGCTTTACGAATACTTTCAAGTAAGAAATTTGTTTCAATATTTTTGAGTAAATATCCTCTAGCGCCCAAACGCATACATTCAGTTAAATCTTCTGCATCTTCTGATACAGTTAAGATAATGACCACTAAATTAGGATAGCTATTTAATAATTGTGGAAGTGCTTCACGGCCACTCATAATAGGCATATCTAGATCAAGTAGGACCAAATCTGGGCGTAATTGTTCTGCTAGTTTAATACCGGTTAAGCCATCAGTTGCTTCGCCGATAACATTAAAGTTTTCTTCTTGCTCTAGCAAAAAGCGTATACCTGTTCTAAAAAGCATATGGTCATCAATTAACAAAATATTTGTAATTGTCATGAATTTCCCCTAACGTGACGAGCGCTGAATTGAAACTTCAATACGTGTGCCTTGATTTATTGTTGATTCTATTTGAAATAGCCCATTCACTTGTTGAATACGTTCTTGCATGATGGCTAGACCAATATGATGTCCTTGATCTGCTTTTTTACTTTTATAATCAAAGCCGATTCCATTATCTTGAATGCATAAATATATTTTTTCAACATTATTTTTAAAGTGAATAGTAACGTAAGTGGCTTGTGCATGTTTTCGAATATTTGATAATGCTTCTTGTAGAATAAAAATAAATTGAATGTGTTGTTGAGGCGTTAGATCAACACCTGTAGATTGGTAATTTAATTTTACTTCGATTTGAGTTTGATTTTTAAAACGATCGATAATAGAGAGTAAGACATCTTCGAATGATTGCTGTGAGAGTTTTAATCTAAAATTATTTAGTAGTTCTCGAACATCATCATAGCATTGCTTAATTCCTGTATTTAAAAAATCAAGGTGCTGCGTTATTTTTCGATGATCTTGTTTTTGAATAGCTTGGTTGAGCATTTGTAGTTGTAAATTCATAAAGGATAAGGATTGGGCAATGCTGTCATGTAGACCTTGAGAAATCATATTACGTTCTTCTAGAACTGCGAGTTGTTTTTCTTTTAAAATTAATCGATGGTTTTCAATTGTTGTGGCAAGTTGACCACATAATAGCTGTATAAGAGATTGATTTGAAATAGCCTCAGATGATTTTTGTTCAAAGTAAAGAGTTAATAATCCCAATGTTTGGTCTCTGAGGCGAATTTTATAAATCATTAAATGATTTAGACCAAATTTTCTGCATAAAAATTCATGATTTTCTTTAAGTTGAATATTAATCTCTGTATTGCTCTGGCAAAGTGTTTTACCACATAGGCAAGCTTCAGTTTGGTTACAAGCTTCGTTGTTTAATAACTCTTCCGGCAAATTAATATGATGAGCTGTCCACATTTGTAGACCTTGCTGATTAAGCAAGCGAATACTACCGGCTTTTGCAAATGATATGGCCATCATTTTTTGTAAAAACATATCTAATGTTTGGTCATTGAGGGGCATTTTATGCAAATTATCGGTAATTGCATAAAGGGTTGCTAGTTCATGATTTGTCCGTTCAAGATCATGCGTTTTTTGTTGTACTTTATCTTCTAAATGCTGATATAAATTTTCAAGACTATTTGCCATTTGATTGAAGCCATCAGAAACCTGATGAAATTCATCATTTGTTTTTAAATTTAGTCGAACATTAAGTTCACCTTGTGTAATTTGTTGTAATCCTTGATTAATAAGTGATAGCGGACGAATGACTAAGCGATTTAATAAATAGAGTGAGAGTAATGCGGATATAAAAGCCATAAACATAAGGAGAATCTGTGCAAGACGCATGATATAAATATTATGGGTATTTTGCGATTCAATGCTTTTGACTAATTGGTTTATTATTTCAATGAATACTGGTGTTTCACGAATCAGTTTACGATGTATTTCAGAATTATATTGTGCTTCAATAAATTGTGGTTTTAGTTTTTCAAACTCTTGTTGAATATGTTTAAGTTGTTCAATATTTTCGGTTTTATTTAAGAGAGAAAGATATTTAATTTTTTCTTCAAAAACTTTAATTTCATGCTTAAGCAATGTTTCTTGATGTGATTGGGTTAAAATAACAAGATAAAATACCTGCTTACGTAAACTGCCTGCTTCATTAATTGCTACACCTCGATCCTCTAATTTCCATGTGATATTTAAAGTTAATCCAACAAAAAATAATGCACCAATAAGCCATAAAACAATGGCTAAGAAAAGTTTATGAGATAGGGTATTTAGTTTAAAAATATTCATTTTAAAATTTGGCAACTTAATTTTTTCTCCACTGACCCGAGCGGCCACCAGATTTATGAATAAGTTGAATATCAGAAATTCTCATATTTTTATCAATTGCTTTTAGCATGTCATAGATTGTGAGAAGCCCTATATTTACAGCACATAGTGCTTCCATTTCAACACCAGTTTGGCCTACATTTTCAGTACTCACCTCAATAGAAATTCGATGTTCATTTTCATGTAATTTAAATTCGACAGAAACATGAGTCAGTGAAATTGGATGACATAGTGGAATTAGAAAAGCTGTTTGCTTACTCGCTTGAATAGCTGCAATACGCGCAATTGCAAGAACATCTCCTTTTTTATTATTTCCAGACTGAACACATATAAAAGCCTCTTCTGAAACAAAAATACTTCCTTCAGCAGTAGCCTTTCGTTTAGTCGATTCTTTTTGACCAACATCGACCATATGGGCTTGACCATCTTGATTAAAATGCGTCAGATTTTGATGAGAAGTCATATATATTCCTTTTATTTTTTTCAATTTTACTCCACGAAAGGGGGAGTTGAATATCGGTCAAAGTGATTATTGTTGAATCATTTTTAGAAGTCTAAGCTATAAAAAAATGCTTAGTATGAGTTTGAATTTATGATTTATATACAATATTTTGGGCCATTGGCGACAGAATTAGGAACTCGAGCAGAAACTTTACCATGGAATAATGGGGGAACAACAGAAACATTATTAACAGTACTTCGTTCACGTAATGAGCGCTGGAAAAAGGCTTTAGCTGAAGAGAAAATTTTTAAATTAGTTGTAGAAAAAAGAATTTGTCACGATCTTGTGAATATTCCTGATGGTGCGGAAGTTGCCATTTTACCTCCCGTTACTGGAGGTTGAGCATGAATATTCTCATTCAAATTGAAAATGAAGCATTAAATTTCAATAAATATTACACGTTTGTAGATTCATTGAATGAGGATTTTGGAGCACAAGTCATTTTTACAGGATTTGTGCGCAAAAATGATTATGCAGAACCTATTACACACTTATATATCGAGCATTATCCACAAGTTACAGAAGATGAAATTAGAAAAATTGTAGAAAAAGCGGCAGAAAAATGGCAACTAGAAACGGCTGTTGTTGCTCATCGTGTCGGAAAAATTGCAGTTGGAGAAGCTATTGTTTGGGTGATGACGCAAAGTAAACATCGATTAGATGCATATGCGGCAAATGAATTTATTATGGACTATTTAAAAATATCAGCGCCATTTTGGAAAAAAGAACATTTTCAAAATGGTCAAGAAAACTGGGTTGCGGCTAAGCAAAGTGATCAAGAGAAATCTCAAATATGGCTATAGTTCAGTATTCTCAATTGGGGGCATTAATTTTAGCAGGTGGCTTAGGTAGCCGTATGGGATATCAAAATAAAGGTTTAATTAAATTTGGTAGATATCATTTAATTGATCCAGTTCTGAATATCTTAAAACAGCATTGTGCTTATGTTGCGATTAGTGCGAATCAAGATATTGAACAATACAGTAATAAAAATGTAGATGTTTGGGCAGATCAAACTCCTTGGAAAGGTTTAGGACCATTGGCAGGTGTAAATAGCAGTGTTCCTTATTTTCCTGAAAATATTCAATATATCCAGGTTGTACCTTGTGATTCACCATTTATAAATTCAAATGTTATTCAAAAATTATTTGAAAAGTTAAAAACTAGTGATGCTTTGGCTGTATATGCACAAACATCATCGCAAATTTATCCTGTAATTTTTCAATTTAAACGTGCCGCATTAATACAACTTTCAGAATATTTAATGGCATCGAACAAACATAGTATTCGCCGTTGGTTAAGTGAAATTGGAGCTATTGCTGTCAATTTTGAAGATGATGACATCTTTATCAATATGAATGATATGCAGACACTAAATCAATATTTACCCATGAGGGAAAAGCTATGTCACTAATTCCTTATGCACAAGCATTTGATAAATTAATACAGCAACTTAATGCTCAAAATAAAACTGAATTGGTTGCAATTGAAGAAGTACAAGGAAGAGTTTTAGCTGCATCCATTGAAGCACAGTTCGATTCACCTATTTTTGATAATAGTGCTATGGATGGCTATGCCATATGTGGTATTGAACAAGAGAGTTGGACATTAATTGATTATGTTGCGGCAGGTGATTCAACACAGCATATTCATTTAAAATCAGGGCAAGCTGTCAGAATTTTTACAGGTTCAGCAGTCCCTTTGGGTACAGATGCTGTAATACCTCAGGAAAATATAAGTATTCAAAATCATATTATTATGAGTTTGGAACCAATTAAAGAAAAACAGCATATTCGATTTAAAGCTGAAGAATTTACTGAAAATGATATTTTAGTTGGAAAAAATCAAATAATTACAGCAACACATATTGGTGTTTTTGCAAGTCAAGGTTTAACAGAAGTATTGTGTTATGCACCGCTAAAGGTCACAGTTTTTTCGAGTGGAAATGAACTTCAGTCGTTAGGAAAGGAACTACTTGAAAACCAAATTTATGATAGCAATCGTTTAATGTTGCTTAGTTTATTAAAAAATTATTCGTTTATTCAATATTTTGATGGCGGTGTATTACCAGATGATGAGCTCATTATCGAGGAACAATTGAGTCGTGCGGAAAAGCAAAGTGATGTCATTTTGATTTCGGGAGGTGCTTCAGTTGGTGATAAAGATTATACCAAACAAGTTCTTGAAAAAATTGGTGAAGTTCAACATTGGAAACTCGCAATTAAACCAGGAAAGCCTTTTGCTTGGGGTAAAATTAATAATACTAAAGTGTTTGTGCTACCGGGTAATCCCGTTGCATGTTGGGTGACATATTTAATTTTAGTTTTACCCGCATTAAAAGTTTTGTCGGGCATACAGCCAAACTTAGTTTTGCCTAAAAAAATACAAGCTAAAGCACAATTTAATACACATAAGGCACAAAGTAGATTGCAATTTTTACGGGGCAATATAGCAATTGTTGAAGGTCAAGTTCAGGCATTTATACATGCATTACAAAGTAGTGCAATGCTTGCCAATTGTGCAAATAGCAATGCCTTAGTCATGATTCCTGAAAATGAAACTGTCCAACATGGGCAAATGATCGAATTAATATATTTAGATGAAATATAAGAGGTTGAAATGGAAACAATAAAAATTGGTTTAGTGTCTGTAAGTGATCGTGCATTTAATGGGGTTTACCAAGATCAGGGAATTCCTGCACTAAAAGATTGGTTAACAATGGCATTGAAAAATCCATTTATTTGTATAGAAAAACTTATTCCAGATGAACAAGATTTAATTGAAAAAGTTTTAATGGATTTAGTTGATATTCAAAAATGTGATTTGATTTTAACGACAGGTGGAACAGGGCCTTATCCACGAGATGTTACACCTGATGCAACTTTGAATATTGCTGATCGTATTATTCCTGGGTTTGGGGAACAAATGCGTCAAGTGAGTTTACATTTTGTTCCTACAGCTATTCTTTCTCGTCAAGTTGGAGTAATTCGAGGAAATTGTCTTATTTTAAATTTACCAGGACGTCCTAAAGCCATTGCTGAAACATTATCTGGTGTAAAAACGGTAGATGGTCAAATTAAAGTTCATGGAATTTTTGCTGCTGTACCTTTGTGTATTGATGCAATTGGTGGACCTTATATTGAAACGCATCATCAAATTTCTGAAACATTTAGACCGAAAAATTTTGATTAGTTTTAGGAGTATGAGGATGCATAAAAATATTGTATTAGGATTGGTATTATTGCTGTGGCAAACATCAATTTGTGCGGCTGAAATTACAGTTGCTGCTGCTTCAAGTTTAACCGATGCTTTTAAAGTAATTGCGCAAGATTTTGAAAAAAAATATCCAAAGACGAAAGTAAATTTAACGTTTGCATCATCAGGTATTTTATTACAACAATTACGACATGGTGCTCCGATTGATGTATTTGCAACAGCAGATCAACAAACCATGAATGAAGCACAAGCATTGTCATTGATTCAAAATCAAACACGTGTAAATTTTACATCTAATCAATTGGTTTTAATTGCACCTAAAAATAGTACGCTTAAAATTCAAAATTTAATTGATTTAAATCAGGCATCCATTAAACGGATTGCAATTGGTAATCCTGCTTATACGCCAGCAGGACGATATGCACAAGCCGTATTAGAAAAGCAAAATTTGTGGAATCCTGTTCAATCTAAATTAATTAAAACTCAAAATGTACGTCATGCACTTGATTATGTAGCGCGTAGTGAAACACAACTTGGATTTGTTTTTTCTTCGGATGTTTTGAATCAAGCCAATAAAGTCAAAGTTGTTATGAATGTACCGACTTTAGAACCCATTCAATATCCGATTGCAATTACAAAGAACACTACAAATAAATTAGAAGCAGATCAATTTCTAAAATATGTACAAAGTGGAGCAGGGAAGCAAGTTTTACAACGTTATGGTTTTAAACCCTAATGCAAATGATATTGATGGAACAAATAGAGCCAATTGTAATTGCACTTTGGCTCTCGTTGAAAGTTGCATTTTTTGCCACACTCATTAATTTTGTTTGTGGCATTTTATGTGCAGCATTTCTATTTAAATATAAAAATCGTTGGACCAGCTTACTTGAAAGTTTTTTAACATTACCAATGGTATTACCACCTACAGTACTTGGCTATTATCTATTAGTTTGCTTTGGTAGTCAGAGTTTCATTGGAGAATGGTTAGCATCTTATGGTATTCAGCTTATTTTTACTTTAAAAGGCGCCATTATTGCAGCCGCAGTTGTTACTTTTCCCTTGGTCTTAAAACCGATACAAGCTTCATTTGAACAAATTCCTCAAGCAATTTTAGATGCTTCTAAAATCATAGGTTTAAATGAATGGCAGCGATTGATTATTATTATTTTACCTATGGCATGGGAATCTGTATTAGCAGGATTATTACTTGGTTTTGCACGAAGTTTAGGAGAGTTTGGTGCAACATTAATGATTGCTGGAAGTATTCCAGGTAAAACTCAAACAATTTCTATTAGTATATGGGAAGCAGTTCAGGCAGGAAATGATCAACTTGCTTTTGCCTTGGTGGTGATTATTTCTATGGTATGTATTTTGATTTTATGGCTAGTAAAAGTGCTCAATTTACGGCATTGGAAACAATAAAATGAATATGTTCAAAGAAAAATACTGTAGATCGAATAATACAGATTGCCTTTATGATATCGCATTAAAAAAATATGCTCAGAAAGGTATTGAGTTATTGAATTGTGAAATGAAATCAAATGCACAATCAATTGTCATTATGGGAGCTTCTGGGGCTGGGAAAACTTTATTTTTAAAAAGTTTAGCAGGATTATTACCTATAGATTTAGGTTATATTTATTTTCAAGATCATATTTTTTTAGACACAAATAATAAAATAAATATGCCAATAAAAAGTAGACGAGTTTCATATTTATTTCAGGAGTTTGCTTTATTTCCACATTTAACGGTGGCACAAAATATTGCTTTGGCTCAGACCAAGTCAATTTTTAGTTTAAGAGAAAATCAGGCGAAAAAAATTGCTGAAAAATGGTTAGATATTGTCGATTTATCTAGCTTTTCATCAAGCTATCCTCAGCAATTATCTGGTGGTCAGAAGCAGCGTGTTGCATTGGCTAGAGCATTAGCTGTAGAGCCGCAGCTATTATTGTTAGATGAACCTTTTTCTGCATTAGATCAGCATTTACGTGCTGAGATGCGTGAATGGGTAAAAGATATAGTTCAACAGCAAAACATCCCAATGATTTTGGTCACACATGATATTGATGATGCTGATTATTTTGCAGATGAATTATGGATAATGGAACAAGGGTGTTTAAAAAAGAAATGAATTTTAAAATTTAATAATAAATTGCAACAAAACAAAAGTGTGATTCAATTTTATAAAAAATGTAAATGTGTTAAAATTAACCAAATTAATCATCTCATTATAAAATAACAAATGCTGAATAATATTTTAATGGTCTTAGACAAGATTGGTTTAGGTACACAAAAACGTGCCTTGCATATTCAATTTTCTAATGCAGCACTGAATCAACAAGTCATGCTACAACGCATTGATGGAGAACATGCCATTAATGAAGGCTTGTCTGCGGAACTGATTTGCCTATCGACCAATCCCTATCTCGCGTTAAAAGAATTTATTGGCAGCCAAGTAGCAGTGGATCAGGTGACTGATGCCAGTCAATTGATTAGAACAACGGGGATCATTACAGAAGCCTCATTGGGTCAATCAGACGGTGCTTTAACGCTGTATCGTCTAAAAATGCAAGATGCAACAGCACTGTGGCATCAACGACGTAACAGTCGTGTGTTTATGAATAAAACCGTGGTTGAAATTGTCGAAACCATTTTTAAAGAATGGCAGAGTAAAAGCCCACTTTTTGCAGCCAGTCTACAATTCGATTTAATTGGTCTGAAGAATACTTATGACACTCGACCATTTTCCATGCAATCAAATGAGAGCGATGCGGCATATGTAAAACGGTTGTTAGCTTCTGAAAACATTACATATTTTATTGATGAAGCCAACTATATTGTTGCTAGTCAAAACCAAGGGATCGAAGCACAAAAACTTCGCTTGATTGATGACAATGCCCAATTCCAAGCCCTAAGTCGTCGTAGTATTCGTTATCATCGTTCCAATGCCACTGAAAAAACCGACAGTATTACCAGTCTGATTGCTCAACGTCAGCTACAACCAACGGCAATTCATGTGCAACGTTGGCAAGCGGATGCACTTTCACAAGAAGAAGGTGCTGGCTCAGTTTTAAGTTCACACAAACATAGTCAAGTCCAAGACAATGCGAGTTTAAGCCTCGAACAGGCATGGACCATTTCACCGGCATGGATCAGTGATTTAAAAGGTGAAGACCAAGCCACCAAATCTAGCAATGCACAAATTGAAAAACTCAATACCCAGTTAAACCAATACCAAGCCTTACAATCGAAATATTTCACAGCACACAGCAGTGTTCGTGATACTCAAGTCGGTTATTGGTTCCAACTGAATGACCATCCAGAATTAGATCAAAACCACAGTGGCAGTGATAAAGAACTTTTAATTCTCCGCAAACGTTTTTATAACCAAAACAATTTACCGAAAGATTTAAAAGACCAACTCGAACGTCTACTCCAACAAAGCCATTGGTCAAGCAGTAAAGACAGTGATCAAGAACGCCAAGCCAATGAACTGACTTTAATCCGTCGTAGTATTGCGGTTGTTCCTGAATATGATCCTCTACAGCATAGACCAACCGCCCATGTGCAACGTGCCAAAGTGGTGGGTGTGGAAGGTGAAGAAATTCATGTCGATGAATGGGGACGCATTAAAGTCCGTTTCTTATTTACCCGTGCAGAAGATCATAGCCATGATAGTGGTGCAGGAGCAAATGACAATGACACCGACTCTGCTTGGGTGGATGTCTTAACCCCTTGGGCAGGTGAAGGCTATGGTGCACGCTTCCTGCCACGTGTGGGTGAGATTGTGGTGATTGATTTCTTTGATGGTGATGTGGATCGCCCTTTTGTGGCAGGACGTATTCATGAAGCACAGAGAAGTCCGACCAAGTTTGATGTTAAAGGACAATTGCCTGATACCAAGAAACTCAGTGGTATTCGCTCTAAAGAAGTCGGTGGAGAAGGCTTTAACCAACTACGCTTTGATGATACGACAGGACAAATTAGTGCCCAACTGCATAGTAGTCATGGGGCTACCCAGCTTAACCTTGGAAATCTCAGTCATCCGAAAGAACAAGCGGAGAGTGATGGACGAGGAGAAGGTTTTGAGCTGAGAACGGATCAGTGGGGAGCGTTACGTGCTGGACAAGGCTTGTTGATTTCAACACGTGGACAAAATTTAGCTGAAAAATGCATATTAAATTTTAGCCAAGTGATTAAAGATCTTACAAAGAGCCTTGAAGCATTGCAGACAATTTCAGAGAGTGCTAAATATCATCATGCAGAAGGAATGAAAGCAATAGAAGATATTGAGCAATGGCTGGATAATTTTAATCAAGATGAAAAAAATAAAAAATCTCCAATAAGTAAATATGGTCAACCATTTATATTTTTAGAATCAGTAGATCATATCGGAGTTTCATCTCAGAAAAGTATTATTATGCAGGCAAAAAACAATATTAGCCTTAATAGTATAAAAAATACTGAAATTTGCGCAAATGAAGAAGTTAATATTTCTGCGGCTGAAAAAATTAGCATTTTTGCGCATAAATTAGGTATGAAACTAATTTCAGTTATGGAAAAAATTGAAATTCAATCTCAAGCAAATAATATTGAAATTTCAGCAGATAAGTTGGTAAATATAAGCTCAGTGAGTTCAGATATTAATATACAGGCCAAAGGAAATATTACTATACAAACGGGTAATTCATTAATCAAGCTCACACCTTCAAATATTACTTTAGAAACGAGCGGAAAAATTGAATATAAAGCTGGACAGCATGTATTTATGAATGGGAATCCAGTTCAGAAAGGATTACCTGTATTTTCAACAAAAGACTTAGAACTGGATAATAACGGTAATTTTTGGTTTTCAGGATAAAAAATGAAGTTTATATACCCACCTATAAAAAATTTAAACCCATCACCAAATACAAAAAGTTTAACTTTTGATAATCTTTTAACAAATTCTAATTATTCTAGTGATCTAGGATCTTTTATTATAGGAAAAAATAAAGTATTCCATGGGGGGATTAATTTAGTTATACCAAATGAGCATGGATTACAAGCAGTAGCAGATGGACATATTATTGCATATAGAGTATCAAAAGAATGTCAAAGCATTGAACATGTAGATAAGAAGCAAAATACAAAATTAGAATTTTCTAATAACTTTATTTTAGTTGAACATGATTTTGATCAATTTCAATATATAAAATGTTTAGATGACAGTTTGATAGCAAACCCATATGCAGGTTATAAATTTTATACACTTTATATGCACATCATGCCTCTAGAAGAATGTATTAATCAGAAAATATTACCTGATTGGTTGGTTTTAGATAAAAAAAGTAATCCCGCGCTTATACGCGGTGAAAAGTTAAAACCAAAAGTCTTAAGTTTTACAAAAGGATTTACAGTAGCAAGGACTGAACTAAGTGATAAGATCATTAAAATATCTGAAAAAGATATAGTAAATATTAATGGTGAAAATTATTTGAATAAAATGCTTGATATGTATGATACATCGGACACACCAGTTATAGTGTTAGATAAGTTTTTTTCAACGAATGATGTTGTTGTACTGGATGATCAGACAAAAATTTCCGTTAAAACGGGAGAGTTATTAGGCTATGCTGGAAAAAGTCAAGCGAGTAGTATTGATCAAAGTCAAGTAAATTTTATGCATTTTGAAATATGGTTAGACAGTATAGATTTTTTAACAAACAATATAATTAATCAATATGCAAGCTATATTAGTAATAATCTGAATTCTACTATGCCAAGAAATATAGTATTTAATAATTTAGATATAAGGTCACTAGGATATAGCTATATAAAAAGTAATAATAGGTATCTAACATTTGAATCGCTTTGCTTTGTTGAGGAACCTACTACTACTGACATTTGCGCTAGAATAAAAGGGAGTTTAGATGCTCAAAAAGGTTCAATAAATCAGTTTTTAACCAGTGTATTAAATAATCAAAAGGAGACTTTGTATACAGATGCAGATTGGTTAACTAATCCTGCCAATAAATGGAAAATATATAGGCAATCTGATTTTTTTAATATAGATGGTTCTATAAAAGAAAGTGATTTTAAAAATAAATATTCAAATTTTAAAGATTGGAAAAAGTTACAAGATAGGGCAATTATTAAATTAGAATATTCTGAATGGGATAAAAAGTATTTTGATCAAAAATATAATTTTTTATTAACAAAAAAGAGCAAGTTTTTTTCAAAAATTGATGAGAATACATTTCAAACTTTAAAAAAATATCAAGAGTCCGTTAGTTTTTTAGATAAAACAGCAGGTTCTGGAATAGTACCAGAAATACATAGCTTATATGCTGTAAATCCTGTTGAGTTTTTGGTGCAAATGAAAAGATGTATGTTTCCGGGACCTCCCACAGCAAATACACATCTAGTCAAAAGGTTAATACAGTATGCTTTGGACGAAAATGTTTATTTAGTCAAAAAATTATTAAAAAAGCTGGATAAATGGATTGCTGGTGGAAAAGATCGTGATTTAGATGGAAAATTCACAATATGGTTTGGATATAGGCGAGGTGTTGTTACAACAACGGCAGCAACTTCAATTGTTTATGAAAATGGGATAATACCACCAAATGTCACAGATTTTAAAATTGCTCAAAAAGTTGTGCGTGAATATTACAAGCATGCTTTAGAAGTTTTAGAGAATTTAAATTGTGAAAGATTGTGCTTTGCATGGGGGCAAGAAACAGGGGCTTTTGTATATCCATTTGATTTAAATAAAAATATTCATTTAGGGCTTCAAATTTTTTATCTTACATCTGTAAATGTTACTAATCAAGTTAATATGCATGAAGACTTTAATATACCTACCTTTAGACGAGATCTTAATGGTGAAGTTGGATTTGTAAATTTATTTTTACATGAGGTTTTACATTTTGTGATAAAAAATAGTGATGTCACAGATCAATCATTGCTATCTAGTATGCTTGAATATGAAGATGATTCTGATTATAAGTATTTAAATGATATTCATGTTGAATATTATAATATGTATAATACTTTTGTTCGTTTTTCAGCTTATGGCATAAGTGAGTGTTTGCAATTAGCTAAAGATATACCTTCTGCAACTTTATGTAATTCTGATAGTTATGCTGAGTTTTTTGCAGATGTAATGGAACTAATTAGACCTACTATGCAATATAGAGGTATTTAATATTGAAATATCTTTTATTAATTCTAATATGGAGTCTTATGATGATTGAATCATATGCAAATGAATATATTTATTCTAAGGATAAACAGTTTTTACCAGAAAAAATTGAAATAAGTGATCAAAAGTTTCAAAATGATATTTTTTCATATTTTAATAAAAATAATATTTTAAATGTAAATGATAGTTATCATAATTTTAAACCAGTAATAGCCTCTAAAATTTCTGTTAATCAAATAGATCCATTTAATTTAAAAGTAAATGTAACTTTAATAAACAATAATAGAGATTGGTATATACCTAGATTTGAAGAAAAATCAATTTATAGTGAGAAAAAAATAATTATAATTGAAAAAAATGATAAATTTAGATTAATTTACCCAGAATGGTGGCCAAGAAGAGAGAGAAGTAAAAACTCTCCGATAGTATATATACTAAAGAAAGATAATATTAGTTTACTGGCCAAATTTAATAAAGGTGATACTTATAAAATAGAATATATAATAAAGATTCCTACTATTGATGAGTCACAGTCTGAATTTAGTATACACTTTCTAGATGGGAAAATCCCTATAGAAATTTTTAATCGATATAGAAAAATAAATAATAATATTCTGCCAAACTTGGTCACTAAATCAAATATTGTGCAGGTTATTTGCAAAAGATTAAGTGATCATAAAGAAGATGGTTATACTTGTGAATTTAGGGAATAATAAAATTTGAAAAATATTATTTTAATTATATTTCTAAGTTTATTTAGCTATAATGTTGTTGCAAAAAAATATATATATTCTAGTACAATTCAAGTTGTTCCTAATAAAATTGAATTAAATGACGAAAATTTTCAAAATGATATTTTTTCATATTTTAATCAAAATAATATTTTAAATGTAAGTGATGATTATTATAATTTTAAATCAGTATTAGTCTCTAAGATTTCTGTTAATCAAATAGATCCATCTAATTTAAAAGTAAATGTAACTTTAATAAATAATAATAGAGATTGGTATATACCTAGATTTGAAGAAAAGTCTGTTTATAGTGAAAAAAAATCTATTTAATAAGTGATAAGAAGGAAATTATGAATGTATATCCAGAGTGGTGGCCTCGAAGAAAGAATGGAGCTAATTCACCGAGTACATATATTCTTCGACCTGAGCATGTAGGATTATTTGCCAAATTAAAGAAAGGAGACAGTTATAATCTAGAATATATAATAGAAATTCCAAATAGCAATGAGAATTACTTTTATTTTAATCTATTTTATCAAGATTATTCTATGCCTTATGTTGAAGTCCATAAAAAATATCGAAAATTAAATGAAAGTTTTTTTCCATTATTAATAACGAAATCAAATATAATAAAAGTTAGTTGCAGAAGAATAAGTGATTATAAAGAAGATGGTTATACTTGTGAATTTAGGGAATAGAAAAATGAAAAATATTATTTTAATTATATTTCTAAGTTTGTCTAGCTACACTATTGTTGCAAAAGTGATGTGTGCTGAAATAACAGGACACTTCTACTTGGGAAATTCTAGGCAGCCATCCTGTAAAAGTCTTCTGCCATTTGATTTGGTGTCTTAAAGTCCAATCCTTTCTGAATTCTCTGCTGATTATAAAATAGCTCTATGTATTTTGTAATATCTGCTTTAGCTTCTTCCCTTGTTTTATAATTGCGATGATGAACCAATTCATTTTTTAATATTCTCCAGAAGCTCTCAATAGGAGCATTATCGAAGCAATCACCGCGTTTACTCATTGATCCCTGAAATCCATATTTTTCAAGTATCTTTCGATATTCATGACTACAGTATTGGCTGCCCCTGTCAGAGTGAATAATCAAGTCTTGAGAGGGTTTATGATTTCGAATCGCCATGCTCAGTGCATTGCAAACGAGCTGTGACGTCATCCGTTCACTCAAGCTATACCCAACTACTTGTTTGCTGCAAAGATCTTTTAAAGCCGCTAAATACAGCCATCCTTCAGCTGTCCACACGTATGTAATGTCACTTACCCATGCAATGTTTGGAGCAGTCACTGTAAAATTTTGCTCTAACAAATTATTGTAAACCGTACGTTGATGGTCGCTATGAGTTGTTTTTTTGAAACGCCTATGCCGCTTACAATACAGCTGATTAAGTTTTTTAATACAACGAACTGCATACTCGCTAATTTCTATTCCTTGTGCCTGTAAGTACTTGGTTAAACGAATATAACCATAGCTTTCATTGGTTTCTTGGTGAGCAATTTTAACCAATATTGTTTGATGATTTCTCTGAATAACCCGCTTACTTAAGCCATATTTTAACCATTCATAAAATCCAGAAACTGAAACGTGGAGTAACCGAGCCATCATAGTGACTGAGTATGCATGTTTTTGCTGTTTCATATGTGCGTACTTTACTGACTTTCTTTGGCAAAGTACGCTGCTGCTTTTTTTAGAAATTCTCTTTCCATTTCAGCGGTTTTAAGTTGCTGCTTCAGTTTTTTATTTTCCTCGAGAAGAGCAACGAGATCAGGTGAATATTGTTGTGTGCCTACTAATTTTCCAGCTTTTGCTTTGTTGTACCAATTTGAAAGGGTTTGCATTGAAATGCCAAGCAGTCGTGCTGTTTCTGAAACATTGCCATTGTTTGAATCAATAGCTTTGATTGCTTCAGCTTTGAATTCTGCTGTATAAATCTTTTGTTTTTTGCTCATGGTAAACTCCTGATAAGTATGTGTAGTTTACCAAGTTAAAGTCTCCGTTTTTTTCAGCACACATCAATCAAATGTTGTGCAGGTTATTTGCAAAAGATTAAGTGATCATAAAGAAGATGGTTATACTTGTGAATTTAGGGAATAATAATTTATATAAAAGCTGTCATTACTAAATTGAAATTTTACTTAATTAATTTAAAAATATATTATCCACCAGTCATAGACATGACCCGAATGAGTTTTTTAGGTTTTTCAATAAACTCATGCTTAAGTGGTTTAAGTTGAATAGCATGTTTAATTGCTTGTTGTAAGTCTTGGTCGGTTACTTGTGCTTTAAGTAGTGGTGTAAGCGCATATTGATATTCATGACCCAAGCACATATATAAAGTACCATCTACCGATAGTCGAACACGATTACAGGTTTGGCAAAAATGTTGTGATAATGGTGTGATATATCCCATTAAAAAGGTTTCTTCTTTATTTTGCCAATAACGTGCTGGACCACCGCCATACGTTTGTTCTGTGGGGTGTAATTGAAAGGTTTTACTTAGTTTTTCAATAATAGGTTGTAGATTTAAGTATTGATGACGTTGTGCAGTAGAACCCATTGGCATAAGTTCAATTAAGCGTAAGATAAATGAATTTTCTATACAAAAAGCGACCATTCTTTCTATTTCGTGTTCATTAATACCAGCTAATGCGACCATGTTGATTTTAGTTTTTTTAAAGCCTGCATTTTTAGCAGCTTTTAAACCTCTCATGATTTTAGCTTGAGCATCTGAACCAGTTATTTTATGTAAATTATCTTGTGAAAGAGAGTCTAAACTGATGTTTAGGCGGTCTAATCCTGCTTGTTTCAAATCATATGCATAGTGTTCTAATTGTGTGGCATTGGTACTGAGAGATAAATCTTCAACGCCATCTATAGCTTTTAAACGCTGAACTAGATTTACTATATTTTTACGTAAAAGAGGTTCACCCCCAGTAAGGCGAAAACGTTTTGTGCCTAATGCAGCGAATTGTGTTACGACACGTTCTATTTCATCAAAATTTAGCCAGTGTGATGGTTTTTCAAATTCGGTAAATCCTTTAGGAATACAATAGGTGCAACGTAAGTCACAACGATCCGTAATGGAAATTCGTAGATAATCTACTGTACGACCATAAGTATCTTGTAGCATGACTTATCTCTTTTTAGTAATTCTAGAGTCATTATAATATTGATGATGGTAGATAGCTTTTCATCAAAAGGTGAAAATGATCTAGTTATAAAGACGTATTTGAAACTAAAAAAGAAGTATAACTGTCAAAGATTAAAGAGATATTGTTCATCAATTAGTAAGAAAAATTTACTTTATTTTTGAACTTAAATTTATTTTTTAATGATCTGAATGTTTATCTAAATATTTAGGGTAAATACTGAGATTAATTAAGTTAATAATAGGTACTTCTTTCATGATGTTATTACATTGTTCTTTAAGGATGATCAATAAAGAAATTAGTCATAAATCATGAAAGAAGCAGGAGATTATTCTCTTTGAATAAAAGATCATAAATAATTAACGAGTTTTACAGGTATTAATACCTATTAAGGTATACAGTGGGCAGAAGGAGAATAATGCTGAAAGTAAAGGAACGATACCAATCCATCCCCAAGCTCCGATTGTGCCAGACAATGTGAGGGCAATAAGTAAAATACCAATAATCGCTCGAAGTAGACGGTCAATATTTCCAACGTTTTTTTTCATGAGATATTTCTCTTATTTAAGTAAAATTTATGTATTTAATAAAAATATAATTACGAATAATTTAATGAAATTTAGGCTTAAATTTCATTTGAATTAAGTAATTTAGATGTAAATGTTTAAACTCTAATAATGTGAATCTTCTAACAAATCCTATCTCTGATAAGACTTTGCGTCAATTCCTATTTTTGCAAATAAATGAGTATTTTTTATCATTTTTATTTATATACCAATATTCATTAAATATATGGCAATGTATTTTAAAATTTCTTATAGAATTTGATCTTTTAATTATTTAGAAAAATAAGAATGGAGGCTGTTGCTAGAAGAGCAGACTGGGCAATGTGGATTTTTTTCTAGTGCAAGATGATAAGTTGAAAAATCTATTCCTTCAAATTGCACCATTTTTCCAGCAGAAGACGTGCCAAAACCAATAATAAGTTTCATTACTTCAGCTGCTTGAGCAGCACCAATTTGATGGACAAGAGGTGAAAATACACCATTTTGAGAACAGCTTTTATCTTCAGTATTTAATTCAGGAAATAAACAAGCATAGCAAGGTGAATTTGCAAGACGTGAATCAAACACGGCTAGTTGACCGCTAAATTGAATAACGGATGCACTGACTAAAGGAATATTATATTTTACAGCAGCTTGATTGATTAAATGACGGGTTTTTGAATTGTCTGTACAGTCAACGATTACATCGCACTTGGGAACATATTTTTCAAGTAATTCTGTATTAATATAAGCATTAATAGGGGTAATATTTAGATCGGAATTTCGCTGATGTAAGTAATGAGCAATGACATCCACTTTAGTATGGTGAATATCTTTAGGGGTAAAGGCAAATTGTCGCTGTAGATTGCTGTATTCAATTACATCATGATCACACAGAATTAAATGACCAATTCCAGCGCCAGCCAAAATAGGAATACAGGCATTACCTAGACCACCACAACCAATAATCATGACCGTTGCTTGTTGTAATTTTTCTTGTCCGTCTAAGTCAATTTCATTTAAGAAAATATGGCGGCTATAACGAAGTAATTCATTGTCATTCATAACTTAATTCACACTATTTGTATTATTCATTATAGATAGGCTTCTTCTGTATCAACGCTAATGGACGTGATGATAAGAAGAAGCCTACAAGTCTTTAAGATTTTAACGACGACGTACTAATTGTGGTGTACGACGTAAATAACTCAAGATACCAAATCCACTCCAAATATGAACCAAGCGAGTAAATGGGAAAATCACGAAGAGTGTCATACCCATAAATAAATGTGCTTTAAAGACCCAGTTGGCATGTACAATATAGCTTGCTGCATCTGCTTTAAATGTCACAATATGCTGTGCCCAAGTCATAAGAGCAACCATTTCTTCGCCATCTGCATGGTGTGCAGAAACGCCAATGGTAGATAAGCCAAGTAATAGGGTAATTAGAATCCACACTAATACTAGTTTATCTCGCCAAGTCGTATTGGTACTTAAACGATCTGAACTAAAGCGGCGAATAATTAAAATAAGTAAGCCTAATAGACAGATGAGCCCCATAATACCACCTGCCGCCATAGCAAACATTTGCTTTTGACCGTGTGTGATACCAATATAATCCCAGAATGCGACAGGGGTTAGAAGCCCAACTAAATGCCCAAAGAACAGCCCTAAAATACCAATGTGAAATAAGATATTTCCTAAGCGAAGTTGTCCTCTGTAAAGCAACTGACTTGATTCAGTTTTCCAGCTATATTGTTCTCGATCAAAGCGAAGCAAACTCCCAAAAAAGAATATAGATAAAGCAATATATGGATAAATTCCAAAAATAAATTGATGTAAGTAGCTCATAATATTGCTCCTATACGCTCAGTGGTTTTGAACGAGGCTGAATTTGGACAATTTGTACATCGCTTGGTTTTTTATTTAATAATGGTTCTGTTCCATCCATGAGTGGACCGAAAGTTTCTAAAGCTTCGTCCATATCATGAATAGGCGCGACTTTTAATTCTTCTGGTTCTACTGGAGATAAGTGAATTAATAAATCAATGACATTGGCATATAGGGAATCATTTTTACTTAAATTTTTTCCGATATAAGCAATGACATGAATCGCTTCAGCAAGAAGATGACTTGCATGCTGTTCGGTTTGTAATGATAAAAACTCTAAAAATAATGGTAAATAATCGGGTAATTCATAACCTTGAGGTTCAAAACCTTGGGCTTGATATTCTTGAAGCAAATTAACCATTGCATCACCGCGATCACGGTTTTCGCCATGTAAATGTTCAAATAAATGTAATGAATGATTTGGATTACGATCAAAAGTTGCAACGTAGTCTTCTTGTAATGTAATTAAATCAGTTTCACTTAAGTGTTGAAGTAATGGAGATAAAAGATCAAACCACTTAGGAAATTTTTTTAAATCCGAGCAGATATCTGCTATCACAGCTTCTTGTAAATCTATGCTCGGATAGCTCAGTAAAGCAGAAGAAAGTTTGAATGGATTCATTATTTTTTCCCTCCGCGATTGCTAAAGAAAATGTTTGGTGAAGCTTTGCGTTGTCCAAACAAGCTTGCAGATGACGTACCATCTGAACAGCCGTTGCCAAAGCTAAAGCCACAAGCGCCTTTATCTTTAAACGTGTCTTCAGCATATTCTTTATGTGAGCTTGGAATGACGAAACGATCTTCATAGTTGGCAATTGCCATAATTTGATACATTTCTTCAATTTGTTTCGCAGATAGATGTGTTTTTTCTAAAACTTCAGTCATGCTGATATCTGCTTGCGGCACATGTTTTTGGCGCATATAGCGACGCATTGTGAGCATGGTTTCAAGAGCATCTAAAACAGGCTCTTCTTTTCCTGCAGTCAGTAAGTTTGCAAGATACTGTAATGGGATTCGTAAATCTTTAACTTCAGGAATTAAGCCATGTTTTCCAATCATGCCACTTTCAATGGCAGATTGAATTGGAGATAGCGGTGGAATGTACCAAACCATTGGTAAAGTACGATATTCAGGATGCAGAGGGAAGGCAACCTTCCACTCAATAGCCATACGATAAATAGGTGATGTTTTGGCTGCATCCACCCATGCTTGTGGAATACCTTGTTTGAGTGCTTCTGCTTGAACAGCTGGATCATTCGGATCTAAGAATAGATCGAGTTGTGATTGATATAAATCTTGTTCATCGCTTGTAGATGCGGCTTGTTCAATTTTATCGGCATCATATAAAAGCACACCTAAATAACGAATACGCCCAACGCAGCTTTCTGAACATACGGTTGGTTGACCTGCTTCAATACGTGGATAGCAGAAAATACATTTTTCAGCTTTACCACTTGTCCAGTTATAGTAGATTTTTTTGTATGGACAACCAGAGACGCACATCCGCCAACCACGACATTTATCTTGATCTACCAGAACAACGCCGTCTTCTTCACGTTTATAAATCGAACCAGAAGGGCAAGATGCTACGCATGCTGGATTTAAACAATGCTCACATAAACGTGGTAAGTACATCATGAAGGTATTTTCAAAAGTAGAATACATTTCCTTTTGAATACCTTCAAACAACTGATCTTTTGAACGTTGGTGGAATTCACCTCCTAGGTCATCCTCCCAGTTTGGTCCCCAATTAATTTTATCCATTTTCTTACCTGTTAAGACTGAAACAGGTCGAGCTGTAGGAGGGGTTTTCATTTCAGGTGCATTTTGTAAATGCTCATAATCATAAGTAAAGGGTTCGTAGTATTCATCAATACTTGGCAAGTTTGGGTTTGCAAAAATATTTGAAATAATTTTAAGTTTGCTACCTTGTTTTAATTCTAACTTGCCATTGTTTTTACGAACCCATCCACCTTTATGAATCTCTTGGTTTTCCCACTGTTTTGGATAACCAATACCAGGTTTAGTTTCAACGTTATTGAACCATGCGTATTCAACACCATCGCGACTGGTCCAGACATTTTTACAAGTAATTGAACAAGTATGGCAACCGATACATTTGTCGAGGTTTAGCACCATACCAATTTGTGCTCTAATTTTCATTTTATTTTCCTTATACCTTCGCCATTTATTTCGCTTGTTCAGCAGGAGTATCTAACCAATCGACATTTTTCATTTTACGAACAATGACAAACTCATCGCGGTTCGTTCCAACAGTGCCGTAGTAGTTAAAGCCCCATGAAAGCTGTGCATAGCCACCAATCATATGTGTTGGTTTTAAGACAGTTTTGGTTACAGAGTTATGAATACCACCGCGCATTTTGGAAACTTCAGCACCTGGAACATTGACAATTTTTTCTTGAGCGTGATACATCAAAATCATGGTTTCAGGAACACGTTGACTGACGACAACACGGGCGGCAATGGTGCCGTTAATGTTAAAGACCTCAACCCAATCGTTATCGACAATACCTGCTTTTTGCGCATCGACTTCAGAGATCCAAACATGTGGACCACCACGAGATAAGCTCAACATTCTTAAATTGTCTGAATAGGTACTGTGAATACCCCATTTTTGATGTGGTGTAATAAAGTTCAGAACAATTTCAGTTTCGCCATTTGAATGTTGACCTAACATTTTGGCTGTTGTTTTTAAATCGACTGCAGGTTTATAGACACAGAATCCTTCACCAAATGCACGCATCCATTGATGGTCTTGATAAAACTGTTGACGACCAGTCAATGTACGCCAAGGAATTAACTCATGAACGTTGGTATAACCTGCGTTATAGCTCACTTCTTCACTTTCTAAACCTGACCATGTTGGTGATGAAATAATTTTACGTGGCTGTGCTTGTACATCACGGAAACGAATAGAATCATGCTCACGTGGTGTTGCTAAATAAGTATGATCAATACCTGTATTTTTAGATAATGCACCCCATGCTTTCACTGCAACATGACCATTGGTTTCTGGTGCTAAAGTTAAAATCATTTCTGCAGCATCAATTGCTGTATTGAGTTTTGGCTGACCTTGAGCAATACCTTCTTTTTGGGTCTGGTTAATGCCTCTTAAAATTTCAACTTCATGTTTAGTATCCCAACTAATGCCTTTACCGCCATTACCTAGTTTTTCAAGAAGTGGTCCAACAGAGGTAAATTTGTCATAAATAGCACCATAATTACGTTCTACAACGGTCATGGCTGGCATTGTTTTTCCAGGAATTGGATCACATTCACCTTTTTTCCAATCTTTGGCATCAAAGGGTTGCCCAAGTTCTTGAGGGCTATCGTGCATGAGTGGTGTGAGGACTAAGTCTTGTTGTGTACCTAAGTAGTGCTTACTCATCTCTGAGAATTTTTTAGCTAAGCCTTTATAAATTTCCCAGTCTGTTTTACTTTCCCAAAGTGGTTGAACTGCTTCACTCAGTGGATGAATAAACGGATGCATATCTGAGGTATTTAAGTCATCTTTTTCATACCAAGTTGCTGTTGGTAATACGATATCTGCATATAAACAAGTGGTTGACATACGGAAATCAAGTACAGTCAGTAAATCTAATTTACCTTCAACAGCAGGACGTACTTTAATTTCTTTTGGTTTAATACAGTCATCTTCATTACTCATCACGGCATTTTGTGTACCGAGTAAGTATTTTAAGAAATACTCATGTCCTTTGCCTGATGAACCAAGAATATTTGAACGCCATACAAATAAATTACGTGGGAAGTTTGCAGGATTGTCTGGATCATTACATGCCATATCAATCGTGCCATTTTTTAGCCCGTTAACTGTATATTCAATTGGATCTTGTTCAAGTGTTTTTGCATCTTGCGTCACTTTCAGCGGGTTAATGGAGAGTTGTGGAGCTGATGGTAACCAACCCATACGTTCTGCTTTGGCGTTATAGTCAATCATCGACATATTTGTAAGTTCATGACCTTGAGTTGGTGCTAGAACCTCATCCATGCCTAATTTTTCATGACGCCATTGACTTGTATGTGCATAGAAGAATGATGTGCCATTCATTTGACGTGCAGGACGTTGCCAATCAAGTGCAAAGGCAAGTGGTGCCCAGCCTGTTTGTGGTCGTAATTTTTCTTGTCCTACATAGTGACACCAACCACCACCAGATTGACCAATACAGCCACACATCATGAGCATATTAATAATGCCGCGATATGACATGTCCATGTGATACCAATGGTTAATCGCTGCACCAATAATCACCATAGATTTACCATGTGAATCGTGGGCATTTTGTGCAAATTCACGTGCAACTTGAATGACTTTTTCAGCAGGTACGCCTGTGTGCTTTTCTTGCCATGTTGGTGTATATGGAATGTCATCTTCATAACTTGATGCGACATTTTCACCACCTAAACCACGATCAATACCATAGTTGGCAATGGATAAATCGAAGACCGTTGCGATGTAGCAAGTTGAGCCATCTGCTAATTGAAGTTTTTTAACAGGGACTTTGCGTAACATGACGTCAGTTGCATCTTTTCCACCAAAATAGTCAAATGCGACATCAATCAATTCATCATGATTTTCAATAAGGCTAAGTTGTGCTTTGATTTCTTGGCTAGCACTATTTTCTGCTTTTAAGTTCCATTTACCTTGTTCACCCCAACGGAAACCAACAGATCCTTTCGGTGCGGCTAAGTCACCTGTATTTTCATCAATAACTAAAGTTTTCCATTCAGGATTATTTTGTTCATTGAATTGATCATTGAGTTGGCTAGCACGTAAATAATAGCTTGGAGTGAATTGACCATTTTCTTCTTTTAATGTGACTAATACAGGCATGTCGGTTAAACGACGACAATAGTCTTGGAAGTAGTCAGATGGATTGTCTAGATGAAACTCTTTTAAAATAACGTGACCCATTGCCATAGCAAGCGCAGCATCTGTTCCTTGCTTTGGCGCAAGCCACATATCAGAGAATTTCACCATTTCGCCGTAATCGGAAGATACCGCAACGGTTTTTGTACCTTTATAACGAACTTCGGTATAGAAATGGGCATCTGGCGTACGCGTCATTGGTACGTTTGAACCCCAAACCATTAAGAATGTTGAGTTATACCAATCTGCTGATTCTGCAACATCTGTTTGTTCACCCCAAATTTGTGGGCTAGATGGAGGTAAATCACAGTACCAATCGTAGAAAGATAACGATGCACCACCAATGAGGCTCAAATATCGTGAACCTGCGGCATAGCTGACCATAGACATTGCAGGAATAGGGGAGAAACCTAAAATACGGTCTGGACCATAATTTTTAATGGTATAGGCATTGGCTGCTGCAATAATTTCATAAGCTTCATCCCAATTACTACGAACAAAACCACCTAATCCACGTTTAGACTTATATGATTTAGCAATTTCAGGGGTAGTTGTAATGTATTGCCAAGCTTCAATAGGATCTTTTGTTTTACGAATGTCACGCCAGAGTTTAGCTAAATGTCCACGTAACATTGGATATTTAACACGTTGAGCAGAATAAACATACCAACTATAAGATGCACCACGTGGGCAACCACGAGGTTCATGATTCGGTAAATCTGGACGAGTACGAGGATAATCTGTTTGTTGTAATTCCCACGTGATCAATCCATTTTTAACAAAAACTTTCCAGCTACAAGAACCTGTACAGTTAACACCATGGGTTGAGCGAACAACTTTATCGTGGCTCCATCGGCTTCGATAAGCATTCTCCCAATCACGGTTTTCGTTTGTCACACTTCCATGCTGATTTGAATATGTTTCTGTGGTTCGATTTAAAAAATTTAAACGATCTAAAAAATGACTCATAGAGTTCTCCGTCTAACACGGCTATGTAATAGTACTGATCTTGATTCTACAGAGCAGATAAAAGGGTCACTATTGGTCAGAGGTACTGAAAAAATGAGATAAAACTAGTCACTTTGGGGGAGGGAGAATTAAGTCGTTTAGATGTTAAAAAAGTGAGTGTACTTAGTATAAAAAATCCCCTTATCATTTTAGATAAAGGGATTGGTTGAGATATAAAAATGGGAACTTTATTATATTAGCTATAAAGCCTTTAACATTTTACCTCTGCTTGATCACGTGAATAGAACCACCAGTTAATTAAAATACAAGTTAAATAAAAGATAATAAATCCAATGAGTGCAGGAACTGTACTTCCAGTCAGATCTAGAGATGTACCAAAGCTTTTTGGAATAAAGAAACCGCCATAAGCACCAATTGCCCCCATAAAGCCAACTACAGCCGCAGATTCTTTGGCAGCTTCCGCATCGGCTTGTTGGTCGTTTAATGAAAGACGTGCTGCATTGCGACGATATAATGTAGAGAAAATTCTAGGTGCTTGAGCAAAAGTTGATGCATTACCAATACCTGTTGCTGCAAATAGAATCATAAAACTAATAAAGAAACCTAAAAATGAGCCATGTGATGTTTCATTTGGCAAACTTAAAATAACACCCACAACAGCAAGTACCATAAGGATAAAACTTACTTGAGTTACTTTTGATGCTGCAAATTTATCGGATAGCCATCCACCTACCACACGCATTAAAGCACCAACCAATGGCCCTAAAAATGCATATTTAATAGGATCGACCGTTGGAAATACATGTTTAGTGAGTAAGGCAAAACCTGCTGAAAAGCCAATAAATGAACCAAATGTTCCAATATATAGCCAGCACATTAACCAATTATGTTTACGTTTAAAAATAACAGCTTGTTCTTTAAATGACGCTTTTGCAGAGTCAATGTCATTCATTCCAAACCAAGCAAAAATGGTTGAAAGGAGAATAAATGGAACCCAGACAAATCCAGCATTTTGTAACCAAATTTGGTGACTAGAGCCATCTGCTTGCGTAATTATTTGAGGATCACCACCTAAAAAACCAAATAGTGCAAAGGTAATGACAATAGGGACAACAAATTGAACAGTTGAAACCCCAAGATTACCTAAACCAGCATTAATTCCCATAGCACTTCCTTTTTCTGACTTAGGAAAAAAGAAGCTAATATTTGACATAGATGAACTAAAGTTTGCACCACCAAATCCGCACAGTAGCGCAAGAATGACCATGGTGATGTAACTAGTTTCAGGATTCTGCACTGCAAATCCTAAACCTAGTGCAGGAATGAGTAAGCTTGCTGTAGAGATTGCAGTCCAACGACGCCCACCAAAAATAGGTACAACAAAGGAGTAAAAGATACGTAATGTTGCACCTGAAAGCGCAGGTAATGCTGCTAACCAAAATAATTGGTTTTTTGTGTAGTTAAATCCAATAGAGGGTAATTGTACGACTGCAACGCTCCAAACTTGCCAAATAGCAAATGCTAGAAGTAGTGCAGGGACAGATATCCATAAATTTCTTTTGGCAATTTTTCGACCAGTATCTTTCCAAAAATTGGGATCTTCTGGTTGCCAGACCGATAAGTTCTTAGCCATACGAATACCTTTAATTTTCTTTTAAAATTTCTTTCTTTTGTAATGGTTTAAATGAGAAATGCATCCAAATTAAACTGATACATACGCAACCATAGAGCAACATAAATGAGCTAGATCGAATACCTGTAAAGTCAACGAGCATTCCAAACATGATGGGTAATAAGAAACCGCCTAATCCACCCGCTAAGCCAACAACTCCAGATACTGTTCCCATATCATTAGGAAAATCATCTGCAATAAATTTAAAAACAGATGCTTTACCAATTGCCATCGCAATACCTACGATGAAAAGTAAAATTGTAAAGATTGTGGCATTGATACCAATGTGAAATTGAGCAGATCCATTGACAGTTTGAATACTCATATCTGTAGATGGATACGATAAAATGAAGAAGGCAACCCAGCAGACCCACATAACAGCCCATGTGACTTTATAAGCACCATATTTGTCAGATAGCCATCCACCTAGTGCACGAAGTACACCACCAGGTAAGGAGAAGCAGGCAGCTAAAAATGCCGCTTGAGTGAGGCTAAAATGATATTCTTGAACGTAATAACTCACCATCCAAAGTGCTAAACCAACATATCCGCCAAATACGACAGAGTAATATTGGCTATATCGTAAAACTGCTGGATTTTTCATCAGTTTTAGTTGGTCAGATAATTTGACGGATGATGCAACTTGATGTTTAGGATCACTATATGTGGTAAACCAGAAAATAAGTGCGCAAACCAATAAAATGACAGAATAAACAGTTGGAACAAATGTCCAGCCAAATAAAATAATAAGTGTTGGGGCGATAAGTTTATTTAAGGCACTACCAGCATTTCCTGCACCAAAAACCCCCATTGCAAAGCCTTGATGTTTACGATCAAACCATTTTGCAACATAAGGTGTTCCTACAGAAAAAGAGCCTCCAATTAATCCCATCCATAAGCCAAGTGCTAAGAATTGCCAATATTGACTTGCATATTGCAAAAGAAATACGGGTGGAATGCAAAAAAGCATAAGAACAAAAAATACAATTCGACCGCCGTAGCGATCTGTCCATATGCCAAGTGGAACACGAATAAGAGAGCCTGAAAGAACAGGCATTGCAGCCAATATGCCAAATTGAGTTTCGGTTAATCCGAGTTGTTCTTTTATAGGAATGCCGAGAACAGCAAAGACCATCCAGATCATAAAGCAGATGGTGAATGATAGTGTACTTGAAATTAATATACTGTTTGCTTTGTAGCGATGAGATTTCATAAGTAATTCCCTGACCATATGCCAGATTTATATGATTAGAGTAGAACTTTATGAAAAGTGGCTGTATTCATCTAAGGGGCAAGAGCCCTAAAGCATTTGGCTAATAAGGAACTAGTTATTTTGGGGAATAAAATGGAAATACAAAGTGAAACTTTATTTTTAGATGGCTTTGTTGCGCAAACCTAGCCTAGCATGTTTATCCAACCATATAATTTCAAAATGAATAAATTTGTCCCTGAAACCTATCGCACAATCAATTGGTCTTCCTACAATAGAGCCTTAATTAACCGAGGTAATATTTCCATTTGGTTTGATTAGAAGACTCAGTAGGATGTACAAGCACAAGACAGATAAGCTCGAAATCAAACCTACTCCGATACAGCGATTCAATATTGCTTAATGATCAAATCTTTATTTCGACTCTCTTTATGCATGGTCACAGGTTTTATTCAAATACATGTAGAACTCACAAAAAATAATGTCAGTGACGCACAACTACTCGAAGATTTACTTGTTTAAATTCTCTTAGCTAAGCAAATTAATTCTATTTATACAGTTGGTACTAAGTGTTGCAGACAAGTTATTTTAGATTGAGATGCATATGCGATCATTCTATTCAGAAAGAATGTAATGCCTTAGAAAGATCAGCAAGTCAGGTCTATAGAGCGAAATGAGTTATTAAAATTAGTTAAATGACTAGGAAGGTCACTTTGGAAAAAGTGGTCTGGTTATCATCGTCGAAGTTTGGTGGAAACCAAGATGTATTGTATCAAATTATTAGGCGATAAATTAAAAGCAAGGAGTTTTTCTAGTCAGGTGAATAATATTTACGTACGTGTAGCAGTTTTAAATAAATTCACAGAATTAGGTTGATCTCATACCTAAGTTGTATCTTAAATTTGGATCACTTAAGGGAGTGCAGCCTTTAAACCTTTGTACAATAAAGATGTGCGTTACTTAAAAAATATAACAAGTAACATAATAAAAAATAAAGAAACAAATTAGTTACATTAATTTGTTGGAAATTTCAATAATAATCAGCGGGGAAATGTCAGTTAAACCATTGATGTTTAATAAGAGGGAATATTGTCATTATTTACGTTTAATGTTCACTCTTTATTTAGAGATTTATTTTTATTAATAAATACTAGTAATTTTGTGTGTAAATAATTTTGATAAAAATGAAGTTTGATGTGGGAAATTGGGGTTCGGTACAACAAATGGTTTTAAAAAATTATCAGGAAAGTAGAATTAATTTTTTAACAAATAGTCATGTTGGAGAGCCTAAGAAAAT
This sequence comes from Acinetobacter equi, assembly GCF_001307195.1. Lineage (NCBI taxonomy): Bacteria > Pseudomonadati > Pseudomonadota > Gammaproteobacteria > Moraxellales > Moraxellaceae > Acinetobacter > Acinetobacter equi. The sequence goes on from NZ_CP012808.1 coordinate 1,978,534, forward strand.
TGGATTGATATTTTTTTCCATTTTGTTATTGAGTCAGCAAAGCTATGCACAAGTTGATGATATAGGTGGAATGTCAAATAAAGTAAAAACATTTGCAGGTCAATTATTTGTTACAAAGCCTAAAGTAGATTTCACCCAAATTAATATTCAGCAGTTAAGTACATTTCCTATTGATGTTTCAGCAAGTACAGAAAATACACTAGAAAGTATTGATGATCAAAATAAGATGTTTAATGATGGAATAATAACTAAAGAAAATACGATGGAGGTAAATCGTGCTGTTTATATTGCATTACAAAGAAGACCCGAAATCACACAAAGTGTAGCATTGGTTGCTGAAAAAAATTCCAATATAGATGTTGCAGAAGCTGCATATTTCCCACAAATTTCAGGCGGTTTTTCACTTGGGGATTTGACTAAAAGTGGAAATAGAGGAACTCAAATTTATAGTATTAATGCGACACAAATGCTCTATGATTTTGGCCAAATTAAAGCAAATGTAACAAGTGAAAAAGTAAATCTATTTATTTCACAAATTCAAACTTTAGATAAAATTGATAGTATCGCCTATGATGTTGTTGATGCAATTTTAAATATTAATCGTTATAAAAATATGATGAGAATTGCACAAAAACAATCAGATGGTATTGCTAAAATTGAGGAGATTGCAAAATTAAGGGCAAGAGCTGGAATTAGTAGCCAAGCAGATTCGATTCAAGCAGAGTCTAATTTTGAAGCTGCACAAGCAGGTCTTATTGAGCAAGAAAACTTTTTACAACAATATCAACAAAAATTAAGAACTTATTTAGGTTTTAGCGTAAAAAATATAGAGTTTAAAATACCTGAAGATTTAGTTGTTGAGTCGAATTTATATGAAAATATAAATTATGAAACTATTCCAAGCATGATGGAAGCAGCTGCAAAAGTTGAACTGTCAATATTACTAAAAGAACGAGTAAAGCTATCTAACTACCCAACAGTAAATTTGAAAGGAACGCTTAGTCAGGCTGTAAATGGAATTAATCCAAGTAACAATCAGAACAATGGTACTGAAAGTGCTTTAACTGTTGAAGTATCCATGCCTATTTATGAGGGCGGAGCTCGATCCGCTAAAGCAAAATCTGCGAATTTTGCAGAAGATGCATCTAAAGCACAAGTGAATGCTGTGTATTTGAATTTAGTCGAACAAATTCGAATTTTACGTGAACAAGTTGATAACACTCAAAAGCAAATTCGAATTTTAGTGAAAAGAAAAGAAACTGCAATGAAAACAAGAGAGCTTTATCAAGAGCAATATAAATTGGGGACACGTTCTATTGTCGATTTGTTGAGTGCTGAGCAAGCAATTCATAGTGCAGCACAAGAAATTGAAACAGCTAAATATAGAATTTATTCAGCCATTGTTCAGTATATACGGCATACAGGACAAACTCGTAATGTGTATGACTTAAATAATATTTCAATTCAAGGGTTTAAGATTCAACCATGAGTATAGATACAGTTAATTATAAGCCTTGGTTAAAGTCAATTTTAGAAATTGCAAAGCATTATGGGATAGAGCCATCAGAAGAGCAGATTAGTCTTCAGTTAGATTGGAGTGAAAACAAGAATTCAGATCAAATATTATCTATTATTTCAAGACAGATCGGTTTAAAAATTCAAAAAGCAGATTTTAGTACAGAATGGTTGAATACTTGGCGCTTGCCACTCTTATTGGAGTTTAAAGATGGTCAAGTAGGTGTGTTACATAAGATTGATCGCCTAGGGAATATCAGTATTTCATTTAGTGGGGAAAATGGACTATCTCAAACTATAAAGATAGAAGATATCGTTGAAAGTGCATTAAATATATACATTATTCGCCCTGATCGTACTGTACCTGATGCACGTGTAGATGATTATATCCGTCCTTATACAAAAGGGTGGTTTTGGTCTTTAGTATTAAAAGATTGGAAACGTCATACTGATGTTTTTGTCGCATCATTATTGGCAAATGTGTTGGCACTTGCATCTATTGTTTTTTCAATGAATGTATATGACCGAGTAATTCCAGCGCAAGCCATTCCAACACTTTGGGTGTTGGCTATAGGTGTGCTGATTGCTGCTATTTTTGAGTTTGTATTTAGAATTTCACGTATTTATATTTCAGACTTAATTGGAAAACGAGCAGATTTACGGATTTCAGATCAAGTTTTTGGTCATGCATTACGAATTAAAAACAAGATGCGATCCAAATCTACAGGTTCTTTCATTTCTCAAATTCGAGAACTGGAGGGTGTTCGGGAATTAGTGACATCTACCACAATTACCGTTTTAGCAGATTTACCATTTTTCTTACTTTTCCTCTTTATCTTTTGGTTTATTGGTGGAAATTTAGTTTGGATTATTCTTGCTGTTGTTCCAATTATGTTAATTCCTGGAATTTTTGTACAAAAAAAATTAGCCAAATTGGCACAAGAAGGTATGCGAGAAAGTGCCATTCGAAATGCATTATTGATTGAATCTGTTCAAGGTATTGAAGAAATTAAGTTATTGCGTGCGGAAGCAAGATTTCAAAATCAATGGAATCACATGAATGAAGTTTCTGCTGATATTAGTATGCAACAACGAAAAATTGTGGGTTGGTTGACGACATGGACACAAAAAGTCCAAGGTCTTACTTTTGTTGCAGTTGTATTGGTTGGTGCATTTGCTGTTATGGATGGTGAGCTGACAACAGGAGCATTAGTTGCTTGTTCTATTTTATCTTCCAGAATGCTAATGCCAATTTCTCAAGTTTCTGGAATTTTTGGTCGTATTCAACAAGCGATTGTGGCAAAAGAAGGTTTGGATTCATTAATGGATAAACCTGTCGATCAGCCATTAAATGCTAATTTTATTAAACAACCTGTACTTTATGGTGCATATGAATTAAATGGCATTCAATTTAAATATGATAAGGCTGATCCTCAATTAAATATTGATATTCAAAGTTTAAATATTAAAGCTGGTGAGAAGATTGCAATTTTGGGACGCAATGGTGCAGGTAAGTCGAGTTTGTTGCAAATTTTATCAGGTATGCAAGAGCCTTTAGCGGGGCAAATGTTACTCGATGGCTTTGATTTCAAAATGTTAGATCCATCTGATGTACGTCGAGAAGTAGGGCTATTGAATCAAAATGCACCATTATTTTTTGGAACAATTCGTGAAAATTTAAAGCTAGGTGCACCATTAGCAACTGATGATGATTTGATTCGGGTTTTAAAAATGACCGGTGCATTGAAATTTATTCAGGAGAAAAAAGAAGGATTAGATTCAACTATTATGGAAGGTGGGGTTGGTTTTTCTGGGGGGCAAAAGCAGACTTTATTGCTTTCAAGGCTGTTATTAAAAAATCCTAATATCTTATTGCTCGATGAACCAACAGCCGCTTTAGATGATGTAAGTGAACGTCATTTAATTTCTGAGTTAAAAAGTTGGATGGGAAATCGGACATTAATCGTCGCAACACATCGTTTGGGTGTTTTAGATTTGGTTGACAGAATTATTGTTATAAATAATGGCAAGATTGTTATGGATGGTTCAAAGGAGCAAGTTTTATCACAAAAACAAACACGGTAAAGCATTTTTTAAAGTAAGAAGCGTGATTGAATATGTGATGAAATGAGAAATATATCATGAGAAAAAAAGTTAAAGATTTGAGCCAGATTAATGATCTTGAACCAGTATTACCGAAATCTACAATTTTAATTTGGACTGTATTTTTGTGTTTCTTGGCTTTTTTTATTTGGGCATATGTATTTAAGTTAGAAGAGGTTTCTACAGGTACGGGAAAGGTTGTTTCTTCATCTAAAGAGCAAGTTATTCAGTCTTTAGAAGGGGGAATTCTTACAAAATTATATGTTAAAGAAGGTCAGATTGTAGAAAAAGGTCAAATTCTGGCTCAGCTAGATCCAACACGTCAAGAATCTACAGTGAAAGAGAGCCAATCCTTACTTTTGGCATCTAAAGCTACAGTTGCACGTTTAAATGCTGAAGTGAATGGAAAATCTCTTTCTTTTCCAGATGATGTGCGTAAATTTCCAGAATTGGTTAAGGAAGAAAGTGCTCTTTATTATTCGCGTAGAGCTAATCTAGAAGAATCAATCTCAGGTTTAAAGGATGCATTAAGTTTAGTTGAACAAGAGCTTCGTATGACTGAACCATTAGTTGCCAAAGGGGCGGCTAGTGATGTAGAAATTTTAAGATTGAGACGTGAGGCAAATGATTTACGTAATCAAATGAATGACATTAGAAATAAATATAGTGTCCAAGCTCGCGAAGAGCTCGCAAAAGCGAATACTGATGTTCAAACTCAATCTCAAGTGGTTGCTGGTAAGTCAGACACATTAAAACGAACTATTTTTAAGTCACCTGTTAAAGGGATTGTAAAAGAAATTGATGTTATGACTATTGGTGGTGTTATTGGTCAAAATGGTAAATTGATGACTATTGTACCTCTAAATGAAAAATTACTAATTGAAGCAAGAATTTCACCAAGAGATATTGCATTTGTACATCCAGATCAAAAGGCTTTGGTAAAAGTTACAGCTTATGATTATTCAATATATGGTGGTTTAGATGGGGTGGTTACAGTTATATCGCCAGATACAATTCGAGATGAGGTGAAGCAAGATCAGTTTTATTATCGTGTATATATTAGAACAAATAATGATAAATTAGAAAATAAAAAAGGACAGAGTTTTTATATTACTCCAGGAATGGTTGCAACTGTTGATATTAAAACAGGAGAAAAAAGTGTTTTGGATTATCTTCTAAAACCATTTAATAAGGCTGGTGAAGCTTTACGTGAAAGATAATAAACAGTTAAAACGATCTGTGATTTTGTTAATTAATATATTTTTTATTAATTAATTTGTCACGGATTATTTTTTTTCCTTATATTGTTTAATTGGGTTTTAATATATTGAATATTGAGTCACACTTTTTATTATGAGAATAAAAATCATAAATATATCAATTTTTAAATAGTATTTCTATTTATTTTTAATGATTTATTTGTTTATTGTAATAACTTTAAGTAACAAAAATATCGTATTTTATGTGATTTTTCATCTGATACCATCTTACTGACTTATCTATAAATATTATTTCAATATTTAATATATGAATGATTTGATAAGAAAATTATTTAAAAAAATATATTAAATATTGATTTTCAGGGTGGTGGTGTAAAATGAATGTAGAATTAATATCGAAAAAAACGCATGAGATATTAAATAATGGTGATGCGAAAAATATATCATTAACTGAAGCTACAGTTGTTATTGTTTATGTTGCTAAAAATAATGTTAAGGCAATAGAGAAAGTAAATAAAAATGTAGTTATTATATTAATGTCTGGTGAGAAGATAATAATAGAAAACTTCTTTAAAGATGATAGTAATAAGTCAGATAATACTCTTGTGCTAGAAAATGATGATACTCGAGAATTATTATGGGTAAAAATAGTTGGGGAAAATGGCGAACTTTTAAATCCTATTTCATATAACCCTATTCAAAGTATTGAACCATTTTTATATGAACAAACAGATTATTTAAACTTTGTTGTGCCTTTACTTGCAGGTGGTGCTGCAATAGCAGCTTTTGATCATCAAAATAAAGATGACGCTCAGACAGATACTTATATACCACCAGTTGTTGTTCCTGAAAAACCAGATGTTCCAAAAGGTTATGAAGATAATGTAGGGGATTTACAAGGCACCTTCCCAGGTGGGACAACGACTGATGACAATACACCAGGCATTGTGGTGGTTGTTCCGGAAGGAGATACACCGAATCTGATTGTGAATGGAGAAGAAGTTCCCTCGATTTATGACAAAGATAAAGGCACACTAACGCCAGTTGATCCATTACCTGAGGGTGATAACGAAATCAGCTATACGGTGACGAATCCAGCAGGTAATACCAGTGAGCCAAGTGACAGTATTACGATCACAGTAGATACAAGTCCAGTTGAAAAACCAGATGCACCATCAGGTTATGAAGATAACGTGGGTGATGTTCAAGGTACCTTCCCAGGTGGGACAACGACTGATGATAACCGTCCTGGTATTCTTGTGAATGTCCCTGAAGGAGATACACCACAATTAATCGTAGATGGAGAAGAAGTTCCCTCGATTTATGACAAAGATAAAGGCACACTAACGCCAATCAATCCATTACCAGACGGTGATCATGAAATCAGCTATACGGTGACAAATCCAGCAGGTAATACCAGTGAGCCAAGTGACAGTATTACGATCACAGTAGATACAAGTCCAGTTGAAAAACCAGATGCACCATCAGGTTATGAAGATAACGTGGGTGATGTTCAAGGTACCTTCCCAGGTGGGACAACGACTGATGATAACCGTCCTGGTATTCTTGTGAATGTCCCTGAAGGAGATACACCACAATTAATCGTAGATGGAGAAGAAGTTCCCTCAATTTATGACAAAGATAAAGGCACACTAACGCCAGTTGATCCATTGCCAGATGGTGATCATGAAATCAGCTATACGGTGACAAATCCAGCAGGTAATACCAGTGAGCCAAGTGATAGTATTATAATTACAGTCGATGCTTCAGGTATCGTACGTCCAGATGCCCCTGAAGGTTATTACGATAATGTGGGGGATCTACAAGGAAAATTTGAGTCAGGTACAACAACGGATGACAGTACACCAAGTTTGATTATCCCAACACCACCTGAAGGTAGTACACCAACACTATTGGTTGACGGTGAAGTTGTAGAATCGACGTATGATGCCGAAAATGGCTATTTAACGCCACTTGTTGCATTGCCGGATGGTTCTCATAAGTTAAGTTACACCTTAACCAATGCTGCTGGTAATGTTAGTGAGCCAAGTGACAGTATTACGATCACAGTAGATACACGTCCAGTTGAAAAACCAGATGCACCATCAGGTTATGAAGATAACGTGGGTGATGTCCAAGGCACCTTCCCAGGTGGGACAACGACTGATGACAATACACCAGGCATTGTGGTGGTTGTTCCGGAAGGAGATACACCGAATCTGATTGTGAATGGAGAAGAAGTTCCCTCGATTTATGACAAAGATAAAGGCACACTAACGCCAGTTGATCCATTACCTGAGGGTGATAACGAAATCAGCTATACGGTGACGAATCCAGCAGGTAATACCAGTGAGCCAAGTGACAGTATTACGATCACAGTAGATACACGTCCAGTTGAAAAACCAGATGCACCATCAGGTTATGAAGATAACGTGGGTGATGTCCAAGGCACCTTCCCAGGAGGGACAACGACTGATGACAATACACCAGGCATTGTGGTGGTTGTTCCGGAAGGAGATACACCGAATCTGATTGTGAATGGAGAAGAAGTTCCCTCGATTTATGACAAAGATAAAGGCACACTAACGCCAGTTGATCCATTACCTGAGGGTGATAACGAAATCAGCTATACGGTGACGAATCCAGCAGGTAATACCAGTGAGCCAAGTGACAGTATTACGATCACAGTAGATACAAGTCCAGTTGAAAAACCAGATGCACCATCAGGTTATGAAGATAACGTGGGTGATGTTCAAGGTACCTTCCCAGGTGGGACAACGACTGATGATAACCGTCCTGGTATTCTTGTGAATGTCCCTGAAGGAGATACACCACAATTAATCGTAGATGGAGAAGAAGTTCCCTCAATTTATGACAAAGATAAAGGCACACTAACGCCAGTTGATCCATTGCCAGATGGTGATCATGAAATCAGCTATACGGTGACAAATCCAGCAGGTAATACCAGTGAGCCAAGTGATAGTATTATAATTACAGTCGATGCTTCAGGTATCGTACGTCCAGATGCCCCTGAAGGTTATTACGATAATGTGGGGGATCTACAAGGAAAATTTGAGTCAGGTACAACAACGGATGACAGTACACCAAGTTTGATTATCCCAACACCACCTGAAGGTAGTACACCAACACTATTGGTCGACGGTGAAGTTGTAGAATCGACGTATGATGCCGAAAATGGCTATTTAACGCCACTTGTTGCATTGCCGGATGGTTCTTATAAGTTAAGTTACACCTTAACCAATGCTGCTGGTAATGTTAGTGAGCCAAGTGACAGTATTACGATCACAGTAGATACAAGTCCAGTTGAAAAACCAGATGCACCATCAGGTTATGAAGATAACGTGGGTGATGTTCAAGGTACCTTCCCAGGTGGGACAACGACTGATGATAACCGTCCTGGTATTCTTGTGAATGTCCCTGAAGGAGATACACCACAATTAATCGTAGATGGAGAAGAAGTTCCCTCAATTTATGACAAAGATAAAGGCACACTAACGCCAGTTGATCCATTGCCAGATGGTGATCATGAAATCAGCTATACGGTGACAAATCCAGCAGGTAATACCAGTGAGCCAAGTGATAGTATTATAATTACAGTCGATGCTTCAGGTATCGTACGTCCAGATGCCCCTGAAGGTTATTACGATAATGTGGGGGATCTACAAGGAAAATTTGAGTCAGGTACAACAACGGATGACAGTACACCAAGTTTGATTATCCCAACACCACCTGAAGGTAGTACACCAACACTATTGGTTGACGGTGAAGTTGTAGAATCGACGTATGATGCCGAAAATGGCTATTTAACGCCACTTGTTGCATTGCCGGATGGTTCTCATAAGTTAAGTTACACCTTAACCAATGCTGCTGGTAATGTTAGTGAGCCAAGTGACAGTATTACGATCACAGTAGATACACGTCCAGTTGAAAAACCAGATGCACCATCAGGTTATGAAGATAACGTGGGTGATGTCCAAGGCACCTTCCCAGGTGGGACAACGACTGATGACAATACACCAGGCATTGTGGTGGTTGTTCCGGAAGGAGATACACCGAATCTGATTGTGAATGGAGAAGAAGTTCCCTCGATTTATGACAAAGATAAAGGCACACTAACGCCAGTTGATCCATTACCTGAGGGTGATAACGAAATCAGCTATACGGTGACGAATCCAGCAGGTAATACCAGTGAGCCAAGTGACAGTATTACGATCACAGTAGATACACGTCCAGTTGAAAAACCAGATGCACCATCAGGTTATGAAGATAACGTGGGTGATGTCCAAGGCACCTTCCCAGGAGGGACAACGACTGATGACAATACACCAGGCATTGTGGTGGTTGTTCCGGAAGGAGATACACCGAATCTGATTGTGAATGGAGAAGAAGTTCCCTCGATTTATGACAAAGATAAAGGCACACTAACGCCAGTTGATCCATTACCTGAGGGTGATAACGAAATCAGCTATACGGTGACGAATCCAGCAGGTAATACCAGTGAGCCAAGTGACAGTATTACGATCACAGTAGATACACGTCCAGTTGAAAAACCAGATGCACCATCAGGTTATGAAGATAACGTGGGTGATGTTCAAGGTACCTTCCCAGGTGGGACAACGACTGATGATAACCGTCCTGGTATTCTTGTGAATGTCCCTGAAGGAGATACACCACAATTAATCGTAGATGGAGAAGAAGTTCCCTCAATTTATGACAAAGATAAAGGCACACTAACGCCAGTTGATCCATTGCCAGATGGTGATCATGAAATCAGCTATACGGTGACAAATCCAGCAGGTAATACCAGTGAGCCAAGTGATAGTATTATAATTACAGTCGATGCTTCAGGTATCGTACGTCCAGATGCCCCTGAAGGTTATTACGATAATGTGGGGGATCTACAAGGAAAATTTGAGTCAGGTACAACAACGGATGACAGTACACCAAGTTTGATTATCCCAACACCACCTGAAGGTAGTACACCAACACTATTGGTCGACGGTGAAGTTGTAGAATCGACGTATGATGCCGAAAATGGCTATTTAACGCCACTTGTTGCATTGCCGGATGGTTCTTATAAGTTAAGTTACACCTTAACCAATGCTGCTGGTAATGTTAGTGAGCCAAGTGACAGTATTACGATCACAGTAGATACACGTCCAGTTGAAAAACCAGATGCACCATCAGGTTATGAAGATAACGTGGGTGATGTCCAAGGCACCTTCCCAGGTGGGACAACGACTGATGACAATACACCAGGCATTGTGGTGGTTGTTCCGGAAGGAGATACACCGAATCTGATTGTGAATGGAGAAGAAGTTCCCTCGATTTATGACAAAGATAAAGGCACACTAACGCCAGTTGATCCATTACCTGAGGGTGATAACGAAATCAGCTATACGGTGACGAATCCAGCAGGTAATACCAGTGAGCCAAGTGACAGTATTACGATCACAGTAGATACAAGTCCAGTTGAAAAACCAGATGCACCATCAGGTTATGAAGATAACGTGGGTGATGTCCAAGGCACCTTCCCAGGTGGGACAACGACTGATGACAATACACCAGGCATTGTGGTGGTTGTTCCGGAAGGAGATACACCGAATCTGATTGTGAATGGAGAAGAAGTTCCCTCGATTTATGACAAAGATAAAGGCACACTAACGCCAGTTGATCCATTACCTGAGGGTGATAACGAAATCAGCTATACGGTGACGAATCCAGCAGGTAATACCAGTGAGCCAAGTGACAGTATTACGATCACAGTAGATACACGTCCAGTTGAAAAACCAGATGCACCATCAGGTTATGAAGATAACGTGGGTGATGTCCAAGGCACCTTCCCAGGAGGGACAACGACTGATGACAATACACCAGGCATTGTGGTGGTTGTTCCGGAAGGAGATACACCGAATCTGATTGTGAATGGAGAAGAAGTTCCCTCGATTTATGACAAAGATAAAGGCACACTAACGCCAGTTGATCCATTACCTGAGGGTGATAACGAAATCAGCTATACGGTGACGAATCCAGCAGGTAATACCAGTGAGCCAAGTGACAGTATTACGATCACAGTAGATACACGTCCAGTTGAAAAACCAGATGCACCATCAGGTTATGAAGATAACGTGGGTGATGTCCAAGGCACCTTCCCAGGTGGGACAACGACTGATGACAATACACCAGGCATTGTGGTGGTTGTTCCGGAAGGAGATACACCGAATCTGATTGTGAATGGAGAAGAAGTTCCCTCGATTTATGACAAAGATAAAGGCACACTAACGCCAGTTGATCCATTACCTGAGGGTGATAACGAAATCAGCTATACGGTGACGAATCCAGCAGGTAATACCAGTGAGCCAAGTGACAGTATTACGATCACAGTAGATACACGTCCAGTTGAAAAACCAGATGCACCATCAGGTTATGAAGATAACGTGGGTGATGTCCAAGGCACCTTCCCAGGAGGGACAACGACTGATGACAATACACCAGGCATTGTGGTGGTTGTTCCGGAAGGAGATACACCGAATCTGATTGTGAATGGAGAAGAAGTTCCCTCGATTTATGACAAAGATAAAGGCACACTAACGCCAGTTGATCCATTACCTGAGGGTGATAACGAAATCAGCTATACGGTGACGAATCCAGCAGGTAATACCAGTGAGCCAAGTGACAGTATTACGATCACAGTAGATACAAGTCCAGTTGAAAAACCAGATGCACCATCAGGTTATGAAGATAACGTGGGTGATGTTCAAGGTACCTTCCCAGGTGGGACAACGACTGATGATAACCGTCCTGGTATTCTTGTGAATGTCCCTGAAGGAGATACACCACAATTAATCGTAGATGGAGAAGAAGTTCCCTCAATTTATGACAAAGATAAAGGCACACTAACGCCAGTTGATCCATTGCCAGATGGTGATCATGAAATCAGCTATACGGTGACAAATCCATCAGGTAATACCAGTGAGCCAAGTGATAGTATTATAATTACAGTCGATGCTTCAGGTATCGTACGTCCAGATGCCCCTGAAGGTTATTACGATAATGTGGGGGATCTACAAGGAAAATTTGAGTCAGGTACAACAACGGATGACAGTACACCAAGTTTGATTATCCCAACACCACCTGAAGGTAGTACACCAACACTATTGGTTGACGGTGAAGTTGTAGAATCGACGTATGATGCCGAAAATGGCTATTTAACGCCACTTGTTGCATTGCCGGATGGTTCTCATAAGTTAAGTTACACCTTAACCAATGCTGCTGGTAATGTTAGTGAGCCAAGTGACAGTATTACGATCACAGTAGATACACGTCCAGTTGAAAAACCAGATGCACCATCAGGTTATGAAGATAACGTGGGTGATGTCCAAGGCACCTTCCCAGGTGGGACAACGACTGATGACAATACACCAGGCATTGTGGTGGTTGTTCCGGAAGGAGATACACCGAATCTGATTGTGAATGGAGAAGAAGTTCCCTCGATTTATGACAAAGATAAAGGCACACTAACGCCAGTTGATCCATTACCTGAGGGTGATAACGAAATCAGCTATACGGTGACGAATCCAGCAGGTAATACCAGTGAGCCAAGTGACAGTATTACGATCACAGTAGATACAAGCCCCGTTGAAAAACCAGATGTACCATCAGGTTATGAAGATAACGTGGGTGATGTCCAAGGCACCTTCCCAGGTGGGACAACGACTGATGACAATACACCAGGCATTGTGGTGGTTGTTCCAGAAGGAGATACACCGAATCTGATTGTAAATGGAGAAGAAGTTCCTTCGATTTATGACAAAGATAAAGGCACACTAACGCCAGTTGATCCATTACCTGAGGGTGATAACGAAATCAGCTATACGGTGACAAATCCAGCAGGTAATACCAGTGAGCCAAGTGACAGTATTACGATCACAGTAGATACAAGCCCCGTTGAAAAACCAGATGTACCATCAGGTTATGAAGATAACGTGGGTGATGTCCAAGGCACCTTCCCAGGTGGGACAACGACTGATGACAATACACCAGGCATTGTGGTGGTTGTTCCGGAAGGAGATACACCGAATCTGATTGTGAATGGAGAAGAAGTTCCCTCGATTTATGACAAAGATAAAGGCACACTAACGCCAGTTGATCCATTACCTGAGGGTGATAACGAAATCAGCTATACGGTGACGAATCCAGCAGGTAATACCAGTGAGCCAAGTGACAGTATTACGATCACAGTAGATACAAGTCCAGTTGAAAAACCAGATGCACCATCAGGTTATGAAGATAACGTGGGTGATGTCCAAGGCACCTTCCCAGGTGGGACAACGACTGATGACAATACACCAGGCATTGTGGTGGTTGTTCCGGAAGGAGATACACCGAATCTGATTGTGAATGGAGAAGAAGTTCCCTCGATTTATGACAAAGATAAAGGCACACTAACGCCAGTTGATCCATTACCTGAGGGTGATAACGAAATCAGCTATACGGTGACGAATCCAGCAGGTAATACCAGTGAGCCAAGTGACAGTATTACGATCACAGTAGATACAAGTCCAGTTGAAAAACCAGATGCACCATCAGGTTATGAAGATAACGTGGGTGATGTCCAAGGCACCTTCCCAGGTGGGACAACGACTGATGACAATACACCAGGCATTGTGGTGGTTGTTCCGGAAGGAGATACACCGAATCTGATTGTAAATGGAGAAGAAGTTCCCTCGATTTATGACAAAGATAAAGGCACACTAACGCCAGTTGATCCATTACCTGAGGGTGATAACGAAATCAGCTATACGGTGACAAATCCAGCAGGTAATACCAGTGAGCCAAGTGATAGTATTATCATTACAGTTGATACGATTCCTCCATCTGTAGAAGGTATTACAAATGAAGTTCATATTGATATCGATACAGCAAATGGGGTTCCTGAATCTGGATTTACTGATACGATTACAGCAAGAAATGATGACTTAATCACACGTGATTCTAATCCAAGCCTCATATCTGGGTCTTTAAATATAGCGCTAAAAGCTGGTGAAACAATTCAATTATCTTTTGATGGTGGTGAGACGTGGAACACTGTTACGACTTTCGAAAATCAAAAAGATTGGACATATCAGTTTGATAAAACATATGAAAATGATACTGAAATAAATATCAATTTTAGAGTTGTAAATAGTATTGGTAACTCATCAAGACTCGAGGGGCAAGATGCCAAAATTATTATTGATTTAACATCACCAACAGGTATTGCTTTTGCTCCAGAGGTAAGCAGTTTAACTGATGTGACTGAAATTTTCACATTTGATAGTGAAAAATATGGTCTTCTAGAGGCAGGTGCAACAATTGCTTTAGTTAATGATGTGAATAACAACACTATGTGGCAAGAAGGCATTGATACTGTAATTGCATCAGCTGTAGTAAATGCCGATGGAGCATGGTCAATTGAAACAACTTTACCAGCTGGTGCTTTAAATCTTGCATTCTTGGTATGGGATAAAGCAGGAAATATTTCTGAAATGAGTACAATTACTCATACAGGTGTTTCATCAAGTGATACGGGTAGTGAGTCTGTTGAGGCAACATGGGGTGGAACAACAGATGCAGGTGGCCGAGGAATTAATGCCGCGGCTGCAACGATTAGTAAAGATGGTACATGGTCATTCTTCCAAAGTGTACGTGCCGCAACGGGAACAGGAGCTGCTAACGCAGGTCGTGTATATACACAAGAAGGTGATCTTGAAGACTATACTTCTGCATATTTAGCACAGCCAAGTACGACTAATGGCGCAGGCTATAATTTAAATGGTGGTGGTTATGGACATTTTGTTAATGCTGCCGTTTTTGCGGATATCAATCGTGATGGCTTAGTCGATGTGATGTCACAAGTAAGTGACTATGGTAATAGTGGTCGTACCGCATATTGGATGCAACAGGAAGATGGATCGTGGTTACCACAAGTTGTTAACCAAGGTACATTGAACCATCTTGGTGGTGTAATTGCCTATGACCGTACGGGTGATGGGTATCTTGATTTTGTTTTAGCAGATTCAGCTCCAGATTCAATTTCATTCTTGAAAAATGAGGAAGGTGTTTTAAGCCCTGAAAATAATGGTAACGAAGTCGGTCGTCCACCATCTTCTGCAACAACTGTTATGAATGGTTTAGGTACTGCAGGTGTTACTGGTGTTAGTCTAGATGGACTTGCAGGTGGTAACCTTAGCGTGATGCATGAAATTGGAGCTGTAGATATTGATAATAATGGTACTGTAGATATTACAGCTCATATCGACCGTAGCGGTACAGGTACAGGTGGTCGAAATAATGGCCAAAATATGGGTATGCTTTATAATACGGGTACTGAAGAAGGTTTTACCTTCATTCAGAAAGAGTATATTTTTGCGCCAGATGCGGGTGATGATTATGGTAACTTATCACAATCTATGACTTGGGCTGATTTTAATGGCGATGGTTGGTTAGATTTATACTTAAACCGTGGTGCTGATAAAACAACTCAAACACGTGCGAGTAGTGAAAGTCGAATTTATTTAAATGATGGCACAGGACAACTTAAGACTGATATTGCTGATACAATCTGGTTCGGTGATGAGTATAAAGGTGCAACATCATTTGCGGTTGACTGGAACTTTGATGGTTTGGTTGATGTGATTGAAGTGCCTGCACAAGTTAATAACTCAAACTTCTCACCATTCTCACCAATGTTGTATACGAATAATGGAACGAATGAATGGGGAGCAAATGCAATATCCTTAACAGGGGATGTAACATATTCAAATGTTACAGGTGCAGTCGTTGTAGACTATGACTGGGATGGTTCACTAGATTTATTGTTATATCATTCAGGTACAAATGCTGCTGTTGTTTCAACGGATAATAGCGCACCAACAACAATTGTACGTAACACTAATATCGCAGCTGATGGTACAAGTCTAAATATTCGTATTGTTGATGGTCATGGTATTAATACCTACTATAGTAATACCGTTAAACTCTATAACTCAGCAGGTGAACTAGTTTCTACACAATTGATTAATCCTCAATCGTCAGGTTCTAGTAACAGCATGGGCTTAGTGAGTTTCTATGGCTTAAGTGCAACAGAAAGCTATTCAATTCAGTTATTACGTGTAACGAATGGTGTGACTGATCATGTAGGTGGTGTCGCGAATTTAGGTGGTTATAATAATGCAACAATTAATAGTAGCTGGACTGGTTTAACGACAAGTAAAGCAAACGAAGCATATGTGCTAACTGCAGAAGCAGATACAGCAATTAATGATAGTAATAATAATTCTGTTGGTATTGTCGGTACGGGGTATAACGATCATTTCTACGGTACTCTAGGTAATGATCACTACAATGGTGGTGGTGGTTGGATCATTAATGAAAATGGTAATCAATGGGTGGCTCAAGGTGGTCAAGATATTCTTGATTACAGTTTATTGAATGCCAAAATTTCTATTAATGTAAGTACGAAAACTGTAATTAAAAATGTGGATGGCACTGTTTATACAGATACTTTTGAAAATATTGAAAAATTCATTACAGGAAGTGGAGATACAGTTTTCACAGGTGGTGATGAAGGTGATCATTATTTTGTAGGTGGACAAGGTGACGATACGTATAATTTAGGTGAAAACCATACAGGAAATGATACTTTATACTTCACTCTTCTAGATGCAGATGATGCAACTGGTGGTAATGGAACAGATATTGTAAATGGGTTTAAAATAGGTCAGGATATTATTGATATTCATGAACTATTAACAGATTACACTGAAACAGTTGGTCTGTATGAGGATTTAAACGGTGATTATAAGCTCGATGTGTCTTCAGAAAAACTTTTACAATATGTGAAAGTATCAAATGAAGATGGAAATACTTTCGTTGCTATTGACCGTGATGGTGAAGGCACAAACTATAACTTTACAACAGTATTAACAATTACTAATCTTGAAACAGATCTGATAACATTATTGCAAAATAATCAATTAGTTGTGTAATGGGATTAGCGGAATTATAATTTTTTAGCAACAGACGCTGTTATGATTTAGATCATAACAGCGTTTTTATTTAAGTTTTAAATTTAAATATATAAAAATTCACAATAAAAGATGCTGATTTTAAAAATAAAAAAGTACAATAGATTTCTTTCATAAATCAAAAAATAATCTATCTTTTTCTGTTTATTTGTGCCCAAGAAATTAAAATATTCAGGCATATTCTTTGAATGAAATACATCTATTTAAAGAAGCTTTCTGAAACATAGTTTAAGTGATATGCCGGCATCTCATGGTCAACATTTTATTTTAATAGTTGAGCAATTGCAGAAGCATATTCCAGCGAAAGGCATGAATATAGAGGATCAGATTCTTTTATGTTTAAGCTATTGATGTGAATATCGGACATTGATTGGCATGCTGTGATCGTGGATGTCGCAGAAATTCCAATACAAAGACCTAAAAAACAGAAGAAAATTTACAGTGGTAAGAAGAAGACTCATACTTTCAAAGTTCAGGCTATAGTTCACTATCAAACACAAAAAAATTTGAGTTATGTACCGGTCGAGGAGCTATACATGATTTTGAACTCTTTAAAAGTAACTTTAATCAGATTTCTGAGGGTGCCTTTATACTTACAGATAAAGGTTATCGATGGATTTACAAAGTGTATTCGAATAGCCTATTACCCTTAAAAGCGAAAAAGCATTGTAAATTAGATCCTGAGCTAAAACTTTATAATCAATAAATCAATAAATCAATAAATCAATAAATCAATAAATCAATAAATCAATAAATCAATAAATCAATAAATCAATAAATCAATAAAAGAAGAATAGGTATTGAGCATATATTTTGTCGCTTAAAAACCTTCAAAATTCTTGCGGAGCGTTATAGGCATAGAGGAAAAAGGCTTGGCTTGAGATTCTGTTTAAGTGCTGGAATTTATAACTTGGAGCTGAGTGAAAAATGATTTATGAAAGAAGTCTATTGAAAGATCAATATAATTTGATGACAAGTAGAGCTAGAAGTATTGCAATTTTTTTAAGTGGGATTTATGTATCGCTATGTACATACCAATTAACTCAGCAGAATAAGCTAATAATTCAAATTATGAAGTCATTGGTTTAAATAGGATTCGGGTTATAATATGATGAGTTTAGTATAAAATTACATGGAATGATATGTTTGTAGACTATTTTAGGGGAATATTAAATGTCAGTATTTTTTTTATTTCTTGTGATATCTTTATTCTAAATACGTATGCAAATCAAACCAATTATTCTTTCAATGATTCTAATTATATAAACTTAGCTGATACAAAAAATGCTAAAAATTTAATTTATGTACAAGATAAAAATATTTTAAAAGAGAATACAAGATTATCTGATTCATTTTATCAAAGAAAAGTACTGGTAAATAATAATAAAATAATTTCTACCAGAAACCTAGGTGCAATAAAGTTTTTAAAAAAAGATACAGATATATTTGAGTGGGTAAGACAAGAGGCGGAAAAAGGTAATAGTGACGCACAAAATCAATTAGGTTGGTTATATAGCCAAGGACAAGGAACTTCTCAAAATTACCAACTTGCTTATCAATGGTTTTATTTGGCTGCTAAAAAAAATAATCCTGAAGCTCAAAATAATTTGGGTTGGTTATATCAGCAAGGCATAGGTGTACAAAAAAATAATCAAAATGCTTTAAACTGGTATTTAAAAGCAGCTCAACAAAATCATTTAGAAGCTCAAAATAACTTAGGTCTTTTATTTATAGAAGGACAAAATATACCGAATCATTATCAAAAAGCATTTGAATGGTTAAGTAAAGCAGCTCATCAGAACAATGCTAAAGCGCAGTTTAATTTAGCTTTAATTTATGATTTAGGTTTAGGGGTTCCTATTGATTTAGAACAAGCCTTTAAATGGTATTTAAAAGCGGCTGAAAATGGACATGTTGAAGCACAATTTAATGTAGGTTGGATGTATAACCAAGGGAAAGGTACTAAGAAAAATTACCAAAATGCTTTCATTTGGTATAGTAGAGCTGCGCATAATGGTAGTCCAGAAGCCCAAAATACATTGGGGTGGATGTATAAAAATGGGCAAGGAATTTTTAAGAGTGATGAAAAAGCCATTGAATGGTATGAGCGAGCAGCACAGCAAAATTATGCTCGAGCACAATTTAATTTAGCTGTTATTTACGATTTAGGTCTAGGGGTCGAAAAGAATAAACAACGAGCATTTGAGTGGTATAGCAAAGCTGCAAATTTAGGGAATGAATCGGCACAAAATAATTTAGCTTGGATTTACTTACATGGTGAAGGTATCGCAAAAGATGAGCAGCTAGGAATAGATTGGTATAAAAAAGCTGCAAATTTAGGCAATGCACAGGCACAATTTAACTTAGGTTTAATTTATGATCTAGGTCTTTTATTATCAGGAGATAAGCAAAAAGCATTTTATTGGTATAGCAAAGCTGCAGCACAAAATTATAAAGATGCTGAAAATAATTTAGGAATACTTTACAAAGAAGGTAAAGGTATAGAGAAGAATGATAAAAAAGCATTTGAGTTATTTTATAAATCGGCACATTCGGGAAATGCACAAGCACAATTTAACTTGGCTTTGATGTATGAACAAGGTGAAACTATTCCACAAAGCAAGGAATTAACTTTATTTTGGATTCAAAAATCGGCTCAACAAGGATATCCAGAGGCGCAAAATAATCTTGGATGGATTTATAGTCAGCAAGAGAATATAGGAAAAAATGATGAAATTGCATTTCAATGGTTTCAAAAAGCAGCTGAGCAAGGAAATGTCCAATCACAATTTAATTTAGGATTAATGTATGAGCAAGGAATTGGCATCAAGAAAGATAAAGAAAAAGCATTAGAATGGTATGAAAAAGCAGCTTTACAAGAAGATATTGAAGCACAAAATATCTTAGGAATCATGTTTATGAATGGTATTGGTGCGCGTAAAAATGCCAAAAAAGCTTTTGAATGGTGGTTTAAAGCAGCTGAAAAAGGGCATCATCAAGCACAATTAAATATAGGATTAATGTATAGTATGGGGCAAGGTGTAGCTAAAAATAATACTGAGGCATTGAAATGGTTGTTTTTATCTAAAAATAACGGTAATGTGAATGCACAAAAAATTTTACAAGAAATACGACCATGATATGTATTTAAATCATTTTAAAAATTATAGCTTTAATAAATTTTTTATTAAAAATAGTCTTGAATGATATTAGATCTATTTCATAAGTCAAAAAACGATCTATATTTTACTGTTTATTTGTACCAAAGAAATTAAAATATTTAAGCATAATCTTTGGATGAAATACATCGATTCAAAAAAGCGTTATGAAACACAATTTAAGTGATATACAGGTATTTAATGGTTGAGTAATTGAAGAAGAATATTTTTGTGAAAGGCAGACCATCCAAATTGGGTACTGTTACAAATAGCGGCAAATATTAAACTAAGTTGTCTTTTAACTAAAGGTTCAGTAGATGAACTCCTTCCATGGTCGTCATTTTTAGGGTGAAAGCATTCTTCGGGCTGTCTTTCAATGGTTATTACCTCAATTAAAAGCCAAATATGATGAAAAGCAGATTTTTTTATATCAATGAGTCAGGCATCAACAGTAATGAAACTGCAGAATATGATTGGGTTAAGAAGGGAAAATGTTACTATGCTTTAAAGCTAGGTGGGCATGGCGTTTGATTGAGCCTCATCACATCAGTGCAGTTCGATCAAGTTCACCTTTTAAATTTGTGATGCCTTTTGTTTTTCAAGGCTTATGTAATCGTCGTATTTTTACTGGATAGCTTGAATATTTACTTGGTGATTTAGCTCAAAATGAATCTGAATCCAAGAAAAAGTATCTATTCATTTTAGATTTAGATATTGCTTCAATTCACAAGGGTTAGGAAATTGAAAAATTAGCAACTCGATATAACACAAGAGCTCTTTATGTAATGGTCATGCCTTATGAGAAATGTATCTAGTGAATCAAATTTTCGGAATTTAAGCATCATTCAAACAAAAATTACAGCTCATTTTCCTATTTGCAACAGTGCCCTTTAAAATGCATAATTTTGATAAAAAGGTCTCAATTTTTTTTTAAAATGTTATATTTTTCAGAAGATAAAAAAAATATTGTATGCTTTTTATTTATCTTTAATAAAAATAATATTTTTTAGTTAATATTAGATAGTTAAGTAAACTTTTAGCTATCTGAAATAGAATATGAATCATAAATTAAAGTGCAAATTATATATTTATTTATCAATTATTATTGTTCTTTTGATAATTGTATACATTTTTGTTCATACCGTTTTGATGAAAAGCATTGTGAGTGTTCAGAATTTAGGACATAAATTATCTGTAGATAATATTTTAAATAAAAATAATACGAGGTCTGAGCATTTAGAAGAAAAAAATAATGAGATAAAAAAAGTAGAAAATGAAGATAAAAATCTCGAACTTATTAAATTAAAAGACTTTTCTATTACGCTTGATTCATTAACACGTAAAAAACATGATGCTAAGAATGATCACGAAGTATTGGTAAATGGTGCTGAAGTTGAAGTACATAGTGGAACAGGGCTAAATATTTATTCTAATCATGCGGAAGATATAGATATTGCATTGGTAGAAGAGTCATTGGAGGTTGAACAGAAAAGTACGGTGGTGGTATCTGAAAAAAATGATACAGAAAAAACTCAAAAAGAATATCCATCATTAGAAATAGTTCATGAAAGTCAATATATTGTTGCAAATGAGTTATTTGATAATGAAAATCAAAAAGCAATTGAACACATCAAAGAAGAAATAGTGAATGAAAATTCTGCATTAAATCCTACAAAGGATATTATTATGAAATTAAATACAGCTGATAGTATAGATACGATTATTGATAAAGTGGCTAATCCAAGTATAGGCTTAATCTCTACTGAGAGCATACTAGTACCTGAAATTGTTTTAACGAATAATAACAATGATATTACAGAAATAAATCCGCTCTCAAACTTAATTGCTACTGAAACGAATGATTTTTTATCAATAGTATTTCCTTCATGTGAAAGAAAAGAAGAACAAATAGATTTACAGTCCGAACTTATTTCAAGAAAAATTGAAGCTCTAGAAAAAACATTGGCTTTTGATAATCATCTGAATGAAAATGTATTGAAGCATGCAGATTTAGCAGAGATTGAAATTATTTCACCTTCAAGCGCTAAAAAGCTATATGCAATGCAAGCGACAGATAAAAGTGCAAACTTTAAAAAGGTTGTTGCGACTTATCAAAAAGTATCTGATTTATATAAATAAATTTATTCTACTTTTTAATTTAAACGTGGATAAAAAATTGAATTCTAAGAATAAATATATGCCATAAATTTTTAAAAGTGATTTTATGTATGTGAATAGGTGTAGATATAAAGAAAGTTGTTATTAAGGATAAAAATAAGTACTCCGAAGATGCCGCTGCATGTCGTTACCCTGAACCCGAAGAAGTTCAAGGTGGACGCGACGCATACTTGCTGGGTTTCCTACTCGAAGGTAGGCATACACTCTAAATATGCAGAACACAATCCGTAGATTTAAGTATCGGCAGGGATATAGACCCGCTGGCGAACACCTCAGAGATAGCCACAGTATAACGAATAAATGAAACATGTAAAATCCTTACAAGTAAAACTCTGTAAGGATAAGTATCATTTGAATATTCTTTAAACGCTAAATTTTTAAATTAATTAAATTCTTGTACGTCTTCTAAAATTGTTTCTAACAAACGTTCGCAATGCTCATATTCTTGAATTGATCTATTCATGGACAGTACTTCTTGCATTAAATCTAGAGCAACCATAATAATGAGTTTACTGGGTTCCATACGTGGTGCTTTTCTACGTAATTCATCATAGCGTTGGTTAACTAATTCTGCTGCTCGTTCAAGATCAGGCGAAGCCTCTTTTGTTGTCGCTAAACGGAAGCTATGTCCAAGAACTTTTAATTCAATAGGAATTTGTTCGCTCATTTATGCATCCTCATTATTTTCAGCAGGGTGAGCTAATTGTTGAATTTCTTGTGTATAAGAATCTTGTGTAGTTCCTAAAATACTTAGGCGCTGAATAATAGCTTCAACTTTTGCTTTTGCATGATCATTTTTTTGTAGTAAACGATCTCGCTCATTTTGTAGATTTTGAATCTCATGTTGAGCATGACGCTGATCATTATGGAATTTTTCTTTTAAAATTCGTAATTCATTTCGTTCTGCCAATATTTCTTGGAAACGATTCTTTAAATCAGTACAACTTTTCTCTAAACGATTGTAGCGATCTGCAAGTGCTGTTGCATCTTCATTCAATTGTTTTAATTTAGAGTTCGCATTTTCAAGTTTTTCAACCAATTGCTCACATTCTTTTTCTTTTTGGTTGATGATACTTGTTTTTAAGTCAATCTGAACCTTATGCTGTTGATTAGAATGAGCTTTTTCATTTTCTAAGGCTTTGTTGTTAGACTCGTATTGAGCCAAACGAGATTTTAGCGCAGTAATATGCGCTTGCAGACGCTGTAATTCTTCTAACATATCGTAGTCGCACAGTATCGTAAACAAGGGTAATATATAAGAAGTATAGAGATTGGATAGACGAATGCAAGACGATATTTCAGGTTGGTCAGATTGGGACCTAAATTTTTCAGCAATTGAAGAAATTTCAAGCCCTAGCGAACTTCATGGATTGCTTACAGGTATTATTTGTGTCACACAGGCACCCACACGTGAAGAGTGGTTAAAAATTCTTGAAACTTTAGATGTAACAGAAATTAATGAAGAGGCAATTGCGATCTTAGCTGATGAAGGTGAAGACATAGCACATGCTTTAACTGAAGATGATCTAGATTATTTACCTATATTACCTGATGATGAGCACTCATTATCAGAACGTGTTCAAGCGTTAGCAGATTGGTGTGCTGGCGTTGTATTAGGATTTGGTTTGGCATCTGGGCATTTACGTGCCGATGAGAAAGAATTGATTGAACATTTACAAGATGTTGCATCTGTAGAGTTTGATGACTCTGACAACGATGAAGAAGGCGAAGAAAGCTATCAGGAATTATATGAATTCGTTCGCTTAATTCCAGTAAGTTTATCTATGGGACGTAAAAAAGTACCATTAGAAGAAACACCATTATTGAAAATTGTACCTGTGAAAAAAGCAGATACTTCAATGAATGTTGTTGAGATGTTTACACCCCATAGACCTAGCTAAGATTTAATCTACCATTGAATGGAAATTCTAGGGTCTGTTGAATATTCACAGACCCTTAATTTATATCAGAAGTGAAGAAGTAATATTTATATGAAGAAATTAACTCAAGCTTATTTTGCAGAACGTCGTGACCATCTTGCGGCAGAAATTGGATTACGTAGCATTGCAATTATTGCAACGAGTCCTGAAGTTATGCGTAATAACGATGCAGATTATAAATATAGAGCAGACAGTAGTTTCTTTTACTTAACAGGTTTTGCAGAACCTGAAGCAGTTGCTGTTATTGAAACTTTTGATTCCGAAGAAGAAGGTTATTGTTATACCTTATTTTGTCGTGAACGTGACCGGGGTATGGAAATTTGGAATGGTTATCGTGCAGGACTAGATGGCGCTTTAAATGATTATGAAGCAGATGAAGCATATGCCATTGATACATTAGATGAAGAAATTATTGCTAAATTGGTAAATAAAGATAAAGTTTTTTATCGGATTGGGCATCAAGAAGAATTTGATACTCGTGTAACTCAGTGGCTCAAGCAAGCTGAAAAAAATTATCGTAATGCACATATTCCAGCACAGATTATTCAGCTTAATCGTATTGTAAATGAAATGCGTTTATATAAATCCTCTGAAGAAATTGAATTAATGCAGATCGCATCTGACATTAGTGCTCAAGCACATACACGGGCAATGCAAACTGTTGAACCCGGAATGATGGAATATGCTTTAGAAGCAGAGCTAAACTATATTTTTGGAAAAAATGGCTGTGTACCATCATATAACAGCATTGTTGGCGGTGGTGAAAATGCATGTATCCTACATTATGTTGAAAATAATAAAGAACTCAAAGATGGTGATTTAGTTTTAATTGATGCTGCTTGTGAATATGAGTTTTATGCATCAGATATTACAAGAACCTTTCCAGTAAATGGGAAGTTTAGTGAAGAACAGAAAGCTTTATATAATGTAGTATTAAAAGCTCAGATTGCCGCGATTGATCAAGTCCGTATTGGTCATTCATATCAAGCACCACATCATGCTGCAGTTAAAATTCTTGTAGAAGGATTACTTGATTTAGGAATCATGAAAGGGAAAGCAGAAGACATTATTAAAGATGAAAGTTATCGTCAATTTTATATGCATGGTACAGGTCACTGGTTAGGAATGGATGTACATGATGTTGGTGCATATACCATAGATGGAAAATGGCGTAATTATGAAGATGGAATGGTGGTTACAGTCGAACCAGGATTATATATTGCACCAGATGATGAAAGTGTAGATTTAAAATGGCGTGGTATTGGTATAAGAATTGAAGATGATGTTGTTGTTACGAAAAAAGGTCCTTTGATTTTGACTAAAAATGTAGTGAAAACGATTGAAGATATTGAAAAGTTAATGGCTCAAAGCTAAATAGCTTACGGTCAATAGATAAGTATAAATAGCGCTTACTCTCTTAGATAAGGGCTATTTTTTATTTAAAATATTGATATTTAAGTATTTTAAAAATATTTCGTTTTAATAATATAACTTTATATATTCATTTCTTATTAAAGTCAGACGAAATAAAGAATATTAAGAATTACTATAAAGAATGAAATGTTTAACAGTTAAGATATTATTTATAATGAAAAAGATGTATTAGTTTTGTTTAAAAAAATAGTGTCAGTATTAAGTTAATATTACTATATTGCTAAAGTGTTATTTAAACTGTCTTATAAGATAAATAAAAGAAATTTATTATATATCAAGCATTTAAAAATTTACTAATAGTTCGTTTATTAGGAAAAAATCCAATAAAGTTTTGATTATATTTAACTTTGTAAATTTATTAAAAATTTCAAATCAAAGCAGTTTAAATAAATTTTTTAAAATTAAATATTGAGTGATTAAACACATGAAGGTTAATAAGTTTTATTTTATTGTTGGAGCATTAGTAATGGGTGCTCTATTTGGATATATTTTTTTGAAAATTTCGAATCCATCTACAGCGCAAAGTATTATTAGTGGCAATGGAAGAATAGAAGCAACAGAAATTAATATATCGAGTAAAACGGCAGGTCAATTAGAAGATGTACTTGTGAAAGAGGGGCAATTTGTTGAATCTGGGCAAGTTCTTGCAAAAATAAAAGTATTAACTCTTGAGGCAAAGTTGAGAGAAGCGAATGCTCAATTACGACAAGCTGAGGATGCAGTTATCAATGCAGAAGCTCAAGTAATGATGAGAATGAGTGAGCGTGACGTAGCGAAAGCTATGGTAGAACAGCGACAAACAGAATTATCAGTGATTCAAAAACGCTTAACACGTTCAGAAATGTTAGCTCAAGATGGCGCTGTTTCAAAACAACAATTAGATGATGAAAGAGCAGGTTTGCAAAGTGCAATTGCGGTATTAACTTCAGCGCAATCACAAGTGAGAAGTGCAGAAAGTGCGATTATTGCTGCTCATAGTCAGGTTTCTAGTGCAAAATCACAAGTTGAAGCGGTTAAAGCAACTATTGATAGTTTAAGTTATGACATTGAGGATGCTCAATTAAAGGCACCGTTGAATGCAAGAGTCCAATTTCAAACAGCACAAATTGGAGAGATGATTAATACTGGTGGTCGAGTTATGAATCTTATTGATCTCTCAGATGTTTATATGACTTTCTTTTTACCAGAAACAATGGCTGGTCGAATTTCAATTGGTTCAGAAGTCAGAATTGTTTTAGATGCAAAGAAAAATAGAGTTATTCCTGCAAAAGTATCATTTATTGCAGATCGTGCGCAGTTTACACCTAAATCAGTAGAAACAGAAAATGAACGTCAAAAATTGATGTTTAGAATTAGAGCGAATATAGATCCCAAATTATTAGAAAAATATATTCATAAGGTTAAAACAGGTTTACCGGGAATGGCATATATCAAAATTGATGATGATGCAGAGTGGCCAGAATTTTTAAGCAATCAGGTTCAATTATGATACAACAATCTGCTTCAAGACCGATTGTTGCTGAAGTTAAGCATGTCAGCCTTAACTATGGAAAAACTAAAGCTTTAAAGGATATATCAATTGATTTTCCTGCGGGAGTCATGATCGGTTTAATTGGTCCTGATGGTGTTGGTAAATCTAGCTTACTTGGTTTGTTATCTGGAGCAAAAGTAATCCAGTCAGGTAGTGTCAAAGTGCTGGGTGGAGATCTTGCAGATAAAAAGCACAGAAAGAAGATCTGTTTACATATTGCTTATATGCCGCAAGGGCTAGGTTCAAACTTATATAAAACGCTTTCAATTGAAGAAAATTTACAGTTTATTGCTCGCTTATATGGTCATAATGCGGCAGAACGTCGCAAGCGAATTGATGAATTAACGCAAAGTACAGGATTATATGAATTTTTAGATCGTCCTGCTGGTAAGCTTTCTGGAGGAATGAAACAAAAACTGAGTTTATGTTGTGCTTTAATTCATGATCCAGATTTTCTGATTTTAGATGAACCAACAACAGGTGTGGCACCATTAGCACGAGCCCAATTTTGGGAGCTGATTAATCAAATACGTTTAGCGCGTCCAAATATGAGTGTGATTGTTGCCACTGCATATATGGATGAAGCTCAAAAATTTGATTGGCTTGCCATGATGAATGATGGTGAAATTTTAAAGACAGGAACTCCTACAGAATTATTAGCACTTACCAACAGTCGAACTTTAGAAGAATCTTTTATCAAATTACTTCCTGAAGAAAAGAAGCAGGGATATAAACCAATTGTTATTCCACCATTGCCAGAAAATTATTTAAATGATTATGTGATTGAAGCACAGAATCTTACGGTTAATTTTGGTGATTTTAAGGCGGTAGATAATGTTAATTTCAGAATCAGGCGTGGTGAAATTTTTGGATTTTTAGGCTCAAATGGTTGTGGTAAATCAACAACCATGAAAGTTCTAACGGGATTGTTAGAGGCTAGTGAAGGGAAAGCATGGTTATTTGGTAATTTAGTGGATGGAGAAAATATTCAAACACGACGACGTATTGGGTATATGTCACAAGCATTTTCACTTTATACAGAGTTAAGTATTCTTCAAAATTTAGTCTTACATGCTCAGCTGTTTCACGTATCTCCTGATCAAATTAATCCGCGTGTTCAAGACATGTTGAAGCGCTTTGATTTAGTAGATGTACAAAATAAGTTACCTAATGATTTACCGATAGGATTAAGACAGCGTTTATCACTCGCTGTTGCTTTGGTTCATAATCCTGAAATTTTAATTTTAGATGAACCAACGTCTGGTGTAGATCCTATTGCACGAGATAGTTTTTGGCACTATCTAATTCAGTTATCACGTGAAGATGGCGTAACGATTTTCATATCAACGCACTTTATGAATGAAGCTGAACGTTGTGATCGTGTTTCATTGATGCATTCAGGCTGTGTTTTAGATAGTGACTTACCATCTGAACTTATGAGAAAAAAGCAAAAAGAAACATTAGAAGATGCTTTTATTGAATATTTATTGGAAGCTGGTGCTGGAACGATTATTTCTTACAATTCGAGTTCTGGGCAAAATATTGGAAAACTGGAGTCTATAGCGAAAAAAGATGAGACAAAAATTTTTAGTTTCCTAAGATTATTTAGTTATGCATGGCGAGAATTTTTAGAGTTAGCACGAGATCCTATTCGTGCAACCATGGCATTATTAGGTTCAATCTTATTACTTTTTGTAATGAGTTACGGCATTAATTTAGATGTTGAAAATCTTAATTTTGCAGTACTTGATCGTGATCAAACACAGCTTAGTGAGAATTATGCAATGGGAATAGCCAATTCCCATTACTTTGTCGAAAAAAAACCATTGCAAAATTATGATGATATTGACCAACGGATGAAAAGTGGTGATATTGCCTTAGCCATAGAAATTCCTCCGAATTTTGCTAGAGATATTGCACGCGGAGAAAATGTACAAATTGCTGCATGGATTGATGGTGCAATGCCATCAAGAGCTGAAACGATACAAGGGTATGTTAGAGGCATACATGCACATTGGTTGCTAGAAAGAACTTTAGCACAAACAGGTATATCAACAAGTAATAATGTTGATATAGAAACACGCTTTCGTTATAACCCTGATATTAAAAGCCTTCCTGCAATAGCGACGGGTATTTTACCATTATTGTTGTTACTTATTCCTGCGACCTTAACAGCCTTGTCTGTGGTACGTGAAAAAGAGTTAGGTTCGATAGTTAATTTATACGTAACGCCTGTTACTCGCAGTGAATTTTTAATTGGAAAACAAATTCCTTATGTCATGTTAGCCATGCTGAATTATTTCTTCATGTGCATCATTATTGTTTTCATATTTGATGTCCCAATGAAGGGTGAATTTCTAACCTTAACAATTGCTGCCTTTTTATTTTCTATATTTGCAACAGGTACAGGAATGTTGGCATCAACAATTACAAATAGTCAGGCAGCAGCTTTATTTTTGGTACTTATAGGAACATTGATTCCTGTGACTCAATTTGCTGGCTTGATTAATCCTGTTTCATCACTTGAAGGTTTGGGCAGATGGTTTGGTGAAATTTATCCTGCAACATATATGATTAATATAAGCCGAGGAATCTTTAACAAAGGTTTAGGTTTTGATGAGTTAGAGTTGTATTTAAGCATTTTGCTTATTTCGGGCCCCATTATTTTGTTGACAGCAATTACATTATTAAAAAAACAGGAGCCCTAAGATGTTTAAAACTACGATTCAAAATATTTTTCAATTAGGGCTTAAGGAATTATGGAGTCTATGGCGAGACCCTATGATGCTCATTTTAATTGTATATACCTTTACAGCTTCTGTTTATATTGCTGCAACTTCTATTTCAGATACTTTGCATCAAGTACCTGTTGCAATTGTAGATGAAGATAAAACAATGTTATCTGAACGTATTTCATCTGCGTTATATCTTCCATATTTTTTAACTCAAAAGGTTGATATTCAACAGATGGATGATGGAATGGATCAAGGTGAATTTGCTTTTGCGATCAATATTCCTCCTAATTTTCATAAAGATGTTATGGGAGGAAACGATACAAGAATTCAGGTGAATGTTGATGCTACTCGTATGAGCCAAGCTTTATCTGGCGCTGGATATTTACAAGAAATTATTCAATCTGAAGTTAGTGAATATGTGCAGCGAAATAAAGTAGAAGCTAAAACATTAGCTGAATTGGAATTAAGAACAAGGTATAACCCAACTTTAGATTATTCATGGTTTGGTAGTGTGCGACAAGTAATTGATAATGTAGCAATGTTATCCATTATTTTGACAGGGGCTGCATTAATTCGTGAACGTGAACATGGCACGATTGAACATCTCATGGTTATGCCAATTACCGTTTTTGAAATTATGATGGCTAAAGTCTGGTCAATGAGTTTAGTGGTTTTATTGGCTGCTTTTATTGGAATAAAAGTCATTGTACAAATAGTATTAAAGGTACCAATAGAGGGCAATTTATGGATTTTCTTTTTTGGTGCTTTATTGACATTGCTTGCAACGACATCTTTAGGAATTTATTTAGCTACATTGTCTAAGTCTATGCCTCAATTTGGATTATTAACAATGCTTATTATTATTCCATTATTGATGTTATCTGGAGGTTCAACTCCTACCGAAAGCATGCCTGAAATTGTACAAAATATTATGAAAATTGCACCAACGACTCATTTTGTTTCTTTAGCGAAAGCAATTTTATATCGTAATGCAGGATTTGATGTTGTATGGTCATCTTTTTTATGGTTAATCGCAATTGCATGTACATTTTTTTATATTTCTTTAAAGCGCTTTAAAAATACCATTCATACAATGGCGTAATAAAATGAGAAAGGTAAATGGTTTGTAGGAGCATGGAGCTTTATATAAACCATTTATATTTTAAGAGTTTCAATAAATTCAAAATCAAATTGTATTTAAATCATAATGTTAAATTAGCTTTATTTTAGATGGTTTTTTTAATAAATAATGCTGTAAAAGAAAAAAGAATTTTATAAATAGTCGTTATGATTTAAACAAAATTAATGAAAAATATTCAATGCGTAAAAGGTCATTATTATGGAAATCAACAAACTAATATCCATCATCATCTTATGCATTGTATTTCCTGCGTGTAGTAATGAAGTCCAAACGAGGGCTTTAGAAGAGCATCGTATGATGTCTATAGAAAATTTTAAGGATAGCGATTCTTATCTTTTTGCAATTTATAATATGATTAAAAAACATGGTATTAAAAGTGAAATTGAAAAAGAAGAGTTCTTAAAAGAACAAAATCATTGGTTAAGAGAAAGAAATTTTTTTTGTAAATTGACAGAGCTTGAAAATATAAGTTCATTAAGTGAACAGTGTTTGATTCAAAAAAACATTGGAAGAATTGATTATTTGCAAAATAATTATTTTAATTTTGAGCGCCTAGAAAAACACATTATCAATCCATTTTTATATCAGAATAATAAAAAAATTATTGATGTGGGTGGATGTTTTTGTAGTGAAAATTCGATCAAAATTTTAAACAATAAAATGTATATTTTTCAAACGTGTGATCAGATGATAGAGAATCCAATTTCTTTAAATATTATTTCTAAAAAAATCAATATGATTGATGCTGAATATGATTTAGATATTGATCAAGATAACATTGCTGATATTAATGTGAAATTCACAGCAATTGGAAAAAATGCATGGAAAATTTCGCTATATTATGATGATGAAAATAGCATAATTAATATTAATACTAAGCATGCGTATACTACAGATTCAAATTTAGAGATGTATGAAGGTGATTGTGGTGATTTCGATGGATAAGAGCTATTTTAATGAAACAATTTTTTTTAATAAAATTTTATGAATTTCATTATATTTTAGTTAAATTGTGGAAGTCCACTGTTCTGAAAAATTAAACTTAGTGACAAAATTTGTATTTATTCACAGCAAGTAAACAGAAGAGTAAGAGTTTAAATGTCAAAACGATGAACCTTCATGTAATATAAAACTATTCAATATTATAAGGATCTGTCGTGATACAGATATCACAATAGAGAGGATACAAGCATGCAGCAAGACATCATTATTGTTGGCGGTGGTATGGTTGGGCTAAGCCTAGCTTTAATGTTGGCAAAAGCAAAGATTGGGGTAAAGCTTCTAGAAGCCATAAAATACCCAAATTATGATGATGCAAATCTTGCGCCGTATCATTCCAGTTTTGATGCTAGAAATAGTGCACTATCACGTCGTAGTGTACAAATTTATCAAGAATTAGGCTTATGGGATGCCTTACAAGAACATGCTACACCTATTTTACAGGTAGATATCACGGAACAAGGTAGTTTTGGTAAAGCACGTTTAAGAGCAGAACAAGAAAAAGTCGAAAGCTTTGGTCAGGTCATTGAAAATGCATGGTTAGGTCGAGTGCTTTTAACACAAGTGCGTCAACAACCTTTAATTGACTTGATAGATGGTGTTCAAGTTACAGCTTTAACTCAAAATGAAGATTTTGCATCTATTGAAGCTATTCGTGGTGAAGAGACACTTACTTTAAATGCCAAATTAGTGATTGCCGCAGATGGTCGTGATTCATTCTGTCGCAAAGCTTTAGGCATTGGTGCTTCTGTCCATGATTATGATCAAGTCGCAATAGTGACTACGGTGCAAACATCTAAACCACATGGTCATGTTGGTTTTGAGCGATTTAGTCATTTAGGACCTTTAGCACTATTACCATTACCGGGTGAATATCGTCGTTCAGTGGTATGGCCTGTGAAGAAAGGTACCGAGGATGAATGGTTAGGTGAAGAAAATGATCAACATTTCTTGGATGCATTACAAGAAACTTATGGTGATCGTGCAGGAAAATTCCAAAAAACAGGTAAAAGATTCTGTTTTCCACTATCTCAAGTATTAGCAGAAAAGCAAGCTATTGGACGTGTGGTTCTTATGGGGAATGCTGCGCATACCATTCATCCTGTTGCTGGACAAGGCTTTAATTTATGCATGCGAGATGCATATGTATTGTTGCGTTACTTAACAGAGCAACAGGCAAAAAATGCAGATTTGGGCGATGCTGAAATGTTATTAGAATACGAAAAGTCACGTTTGAAAGATCAACAACGTGTCATTAAATTCTGCGATTCAGTTGTACGTGGTTTTAGTAATCAGAATCCATTTTTGAAGATCATTCGTAATACTGGATTACTTGCTTTTGAAACTATTCCTGGTATTAAACCACTCGTTGCAAATTATGCTATGGGGTTAAAGGCATGACAGACAATAATGATCAAGTTTTAGATGCTGTCATTATTGGTGGTGGCTTAGTTGGTGGTTTAACAGCATTGTTACTTGCACAAGGTGGTGTTCAAGCAACTGTTTTAGATGCAGCTCCAATTTTAGATCAAGAAAAAACATTAGCAATTGCCAATCCGCGTGTTTTGGCATTGAGCCAAGCAACAATACATTTATTAAAAACGATAGATGTTTGGGATTCTATTGCACGTCAAATGCCATATAGTGGTATGCAAGTATGGAATAAAAATGGTTATGGCGAAATTAATTTTGGTGAGCCATCTGAAAAAGCACCATCTGTTGGACATGCTTTAGGTTCAATGGTTGAACCAAGCTTGTTGAATTTAGCTATTCAGCAAAAAATGCTGAAAGAGTTAAATGATTATAGAACACAAGTTAAAGTTGTCCGAGTTGAGGAAGGAGTCAATGTTTGGCACATCCATCTTGCGGATGGTACACGTTTAACAACGAAACTGTTGATTGGTGCTGATGGTGCTAATTCATTTGTACGTGATCAAGCATTTATCAGTTTTGATATTTTGGATTATAAACAAGCAGGTGTGAGTTGTGCCATTCGTACGGCAAAACCACATCAACATGTCGCTAGACAAATTTTCTTAGAAACAGGACCATTGGCATTTTTGCCTATGGCAAGTTTAATTGCAGGGCAAGATGGGCATTGGCAATCAATCGTGTGGACGTTGCCAGATGATTATGCAGATGAATATGTTGCATTATCTGATCATGAATTTACACAACTTTTGACACGTGAAAGTCATCATATGTTAGGCGAGGTTTTAGAAGCAACGCCTAGAGCAAAGTTTCCCTTAAAGGCTCGAGCTGCAAATCAATATGTAAAAGCAGGGCTTGCATTAATTGGTGATGCTGCACATGTTATTCATCCACTTGCAGGTCAAGGTGTAAATATTGGGTGTCTTGATGCAGCAATTTTATGTGATGCTTTATTACATGATAAGCAGCGTGGAGTTTGGGCTCATGAACAAACGTTGCGTCGTTATGAGCATTGCCGAAAAGGGCAAAATGATACGATGATGCACAGTATGTCTGCAATTGGTTGGTTAGAAACAACAACATTGTATCCTGTCATCTGGGTACGTAATTTTGGACTTAAACAAGTTGAAAAGCAGAATATGTTGAAAGATGCTTTTATGGCTCAAGCAAATGGTCTCAATATTTTAAAAGATACCTTATATTCTGTTTAAATTTGGTCTAGATTATTTTTTGATCTGTTGTTAAGATTTTTTATGAAATTGGTTAGAAAGTAATCATTTTTTAGGTATTGACTACTATGCTAAATTCATAGAGATTGCTAAATTTCTTCATAATTCAAAACCAAATATTTAGATCAGTTAATGAACACCATTTGTAGGGAGCTTTAATATGACAGATATGAATGATTACGATGAAGTTGATGATTCAGTTGTCGATGAAGATGAAGCTAAAGCAGCAGAAAAAGGGGCATCTGATGGTGAGGAATCATCAAATGATGGTGATGTTGCTGAAGCAGAAACTTTGACTGTCACAGCAAAATTAAAACAACGCCAAGCACTTGAAGATGAGATTGCTGCCTTTCTTGCACGTGGTGGTCGAATCACAGAAGTTCCTCCCGACGAAGCCGCAAAGTAACTTGCAAAGAAAAACACCACATTATTGTGGTGTTTTTTTATTAAAAATTAAAAGAAAAGGAAAAATACAAAAATGGAAAATAAGGAGCAGGAATGTATTTTTTATAAAAGCAATAATATCAGGTGGTGCATGTAAAAAAATAGAAAAGGCAATAAATGCTTGAAAAATTAAAATGCCACTAATAATGTAATAACTTAAAACAGGATATTTTTCATTAATATTTAAAATTTCTAAGACGGAATAACCGAAAAAATAAAGCGAAAATAATGAGCAAGGAAAGAGTACATAATATTGTTGTTCCATATAAAGAATATGACAACAACCAATGAGCCAAAGAGAGAAGAATATCGTATTATTTTTTTTCATTTTAATAAAATAGAATTAGAAAGTAGTTCAAAGTTATATTCACTTTAGCTTTTAGAAAAGCTAAAGTGAAATGAATAAGGTTAATCTTGCTGTGTGAGTTCTAGCGCACGTTGGTAAGCTATTTTCTTTTTAATTCCCGTTAAATCTGCTGCGAGTTGTGATGCAGCTTTAACAGATAAATCCTGTAAAAGACGAGTAAGTAATTGATCTAATTTTTCTTGCTCCATATCTTTTTCTTGGATTGAACCACCAACGACTAAAACAATTTCACCTTTTTGCTGGTTATGATCATTTTCGATAAAATCTACCAGCTCACCGAGCGTCATTTTTTTAATTGTTTCGAAAGTTTTTGTGATTTCGCGTGCAAAACCGACAGGACGATCTGCTCCAAAAACGTGTGTCATATCTTTTACAGAATCTAAAATACGATGTGGAGCTTCATAAAAGATCATGGTTTGTGTTTCATCTTTTAGCTTTTCTAAGCCAATAATTCGTTGTGAAGACTTAGAAGGTAAAAAGCCTTCAAAACTAAAACGGTCACTAGGTAAACCAACGGCACTTAATGCAGCAATTGCTGCGCATGCACCAGGAACTGGAATAACACGAATATTTTTTTCTTGCGCTGCACGTACAAGTTTAAAGCCAGGATCACTAATCAGTGGTGTACCAGCATCACTAATTAATGCCATATCTTCGCCATTGAGCAAGCGTTCAATCAACTGATCTATTTTATTGCTTTCATTGTGCTCATGACAGGCTGTTAATGGTGTTGAAATATTAAAGTGTTTTAATAATTGTGCTGATGTACGGGTATCTTCAGCAGCAATAATTTTCACTGATTTTAAAACATCAATTGCACGATAGCTGATATCGTCTAAATGCCCGATTGGCGTAGCAACAACAAATAATTGGGCACCCATAACATTCTCCACGCGTGCTGATTAAGGCAAAAGAACTATTTTACCTGAATTCATCGGTTGAATGTGATCTTGGTCTGATTTAATCTTGATGATGTATGATTGATGAACAATCTCTTTAGACAATAAAAAGAAGATAAAAATGAAAGTAGATCAAAAAATGGGAGCTTGGGCAGAGCAGCATGCTTTAATATATTTGCAAAATTTAGGATATATACTGGTTGCAAGAAATTATTATTGTAGATATGGTGAAATTGATCTTATTGTAAAAAATGATTCTGACTTAGTATTTATTGAAGTTAAAGCACGGTCAAAAACAAAATATGGGCAAGCGATTGAGGTTATTTCATTTTCAAAGCAGAAAAAGATTATGAGGACAGCCTTACATTTCTTGAATAAAAATTTACAATTTTCTCATTATTTCTGCAGATTTGATGTTATTTGTTTTGATTTTAAGCATAATTTTTCAAAAAATGTACAGCAAAGATTTGATGACTATGTCTATGATTTAAATTGGATTGAAAATGCTTTTACTTTTGAGGCAGAGTTTATTAATCTTTAATTAAATGCAAAGTAAATTTGATTTTAGTTATTGGTAAATTAAAAAATTAAATAATGTAATGAAGGAGTTCACCTGAGTGTTTAATCGTATCGCTGTGACTTTGCTTTGTGTGGCAAGTTTATCTGGTTGTGCTAGTTTTATTGCTGGTGGGACGGGAACTGCACCTGTCGGTACTGAAAGTGGTTCGCGCACTTTAGGTCAAGTTTTTATAGACAATTCAATTGAACGTACAGCAAAAATTAATATGTATAAATTGGATTCTCGCTTCAAGCAATCTCGTGTAAATATAGAAAGTTTTCATAGTAATGTGTTGTTGACTGGTCAAGTTCCAGATCAGCATTTAAAACAATTGGCTGAAGATAATATTCGTGCAATGAGTGATGTTAAATCAGTTCATAACTACATTACAGTTGGAGACAAAATCGGTTATGGTACGATTATGCAAGATACGACCGTAACGGCAAATACAAAAGGTTTAATTGCAAGAGCACCTGTTATTTCTGGTAGTAAAATTCACATACATACTGAAGATGGTGTTTTGTATGTAATGGGGAGGTTAAATACAGCTGAAATAGCAGATTTAAATCAAGTGCTTGGTCAGGTCGGTAATGTAACTAAAATTGTAATGTTGGTTGATAATTTAGATAATCAAAATGCAGCAATTCAGGCAACTCAATCGAGTGTAGTAACACCTACTGCGATTGAAGTAGATCAAATTGAGCCAACGAATGTTCAATAATTTAAATAAGATAGTTGGGTTAGCAAATCAAAAGTTTACAGTTTTAAAAGAATATAGTGAAAATTTTAGACTATATAATGTTGGAAGTTTTGCTGTAAATCGGTTGGTTTCTAATAAAGGATTTAAAAAGATTATTGATATTCCTTATGGCGAAAATGAGCGCCATAAGTTTGATTTATATCGTACAGAGGTTCCAAAACCTGAGCGACCTTTGATCGTTTTTGTTCATGGCGGTGCGTGGAATGCTGGTGATAAAAAGGACTATCACTTCCTTGGACATGCATTTGTAACAGAAGGCTATGACGTTGCAATTATTAATTATCGATTAGCACCTGAAAATATTTTTCCTGCTTATGTTGATGATTTAGTACTTGCTTTAGAATATTTAACAGATCAGCAGACTGAGTTCGGAATTGAATGTAAGAATATCATTTTACTTGGACATTCAGCAGGTGCATTTAATATTATGTCTGCGATCTATTATCCTCATCATATGGGAGGATATAAGCAACAAGAAAATATTAAAGCCATTATTGGATTGGCCGGACCATATCATTTTGATTATAAAGATGATCCTTTATGTGCAAATGCTTTTGACCAAAGTGTTTCTTATAAGCAGGTTATGCCATATTATTTTGTTGAAAAGAATCATATCCACCACTATTTATTGATGGCTGATCGTGATCAGATTGTGGCTGACTGGAATGCTGTAGATCTAAATGAAAAGCTAAATGAACAGCAAAACCACTCGAAAATTATTGTAGTTCCTAAGACAGGGCACATCACTATCATGGGTTCAGTGTCTAGTTTATTCAGTCCATTTTTTCAAACTAAGGCTGAAATATTAAGTGCAATCGATGAGGCTTTAAATAAAGTTTAAAGCCACTTTTTTGTATCATCTGCCACTGGTGTACCTGCTACAATATGCATAATCATGGCATGAGCAATACTGCCTTTAAATGGGATTTGTGGGAGTTGATCAAATGTAAAAAAATCAGCATCGCTGATTTCATCTTCTTGTAATTGAAGTTCACCGAATTCATATTCAGCCTTAAATGCGATCATTAAATTACTTGGAAATGGCCAAGGTTGACTGGCTAAATATTGAATATTTTTAACTTTAATTCCAACTTCTTCTAATGTTTCTCTACGTACAGCTTCTTCTAATGTTTCTCCAACTTCAACAAAACCTGCAATTAAACCATACATATTATTTTTATTACGGGCATTTTTTGCAAGAAGGATTTGATTTTGGCCTTTAGTAATTACAGTAATAACGCAAGGTTGGATGCGAGGATATTGATGATAGCGACAAGAAGGACAAGTCATCGCATATTCTGAAGTATGAATTTCGGTTTTATGACCACAATGGCTGCAAAATTTATGATTTCTACGCCATTCTAAAAGTTGTATTGCCTTACTGGCTTGTTCAAATTGTGAAGTAGTCCAATACTGTAATAATTGACGAATAGGAACAAGTTTTAATCCATCAGGAATGGGTTCATTTTCAAGTAGATCACGAGCAATTATTTGTTGATCTGAAATACATAAATCACTTGCTAAGCGTTCTACTTTTGGAAGTTGAAATTGATCATCTACAAGTAATTGTTGTTGATGAAAAATATAAGCAATAGAAATATTTGAGGTCATTATGCTGCCGATCTAAGTGTTTTACTACTCTCTAATGCTACCGTAAAGATTGTGAGAGGAATAGCTTGATTTTGCATTAAATGTTCAAGATAAAGTTCTGCACTTGCTAAACTATGTAAGAGTAGTTTTATTTGCTCTTTTTCTAGTAAATCTTGTTGCTTCAACTGTTGTTCAATAAATTGTTTATTTAAATTAAGTATTTGATAAGCAATAGGTTGTTCTAAATATAAAAATGTATAAGCAACCTTTTTGAAGTAGTATGGAAGTTTTTCAAGGGATTTAACATTTTGCGCATTAAGATGAAAATAAATTTCATTAACTGCTGTAGATATTAATTTTTGTGTTTCAACTAATAAATCTGAAAAAGCATCATCTAAAAACTGTATAGATAAGTATGGATTATGGACTTGGAATTGTATTTGAGAAGAAAAATGCTGGCGCTTTTTTATTTCTATATCATTTTTGATTTTAAAAATCAAAGTGTTTAGTTGCGTAAATGAATCATGAGATAGTGAATCTACAGAACTTAAAAAACTCATTTCATTTTGTAATTCAATAAATTCTGATTCCATATTTAATTTTTTAAAAGAACCCTCTAATTGATGTAAATTAGATTTGAATAGATTTAAAATTTCCAAACTATTTTCTTTTGAATCAATTTGATATAGGTTTTTAAATATCAAATTAGAGTATGAATTGAGTTCATCTACAGTAGGTTGATGAATTAAAGAATGGATGTGTTCTAATTCATTATCATTTAAAAAATTGTCGCTTAGATTTAACTTTTTACAAAGTTTAAGTGAAAGTTCATCATTTAGTGAAATACAAAGATAAACAATATCAGCAAAAAGCTTATCAGGAATAAGATATGAGTTTGGGGAATTTAAAAAATGATAAATACTAGATTCAATTTCAATAAGAGTTTGTAATACAGCGCTAGAAATGTTTATTTTATTAAAATTAAAAAAAATGTGATTGAGTAGTTGCCAGAAATTTTGACTTGGTTTTTTCCAAGACAAATATGCCATATGTATAGAAACATCTTTAAATTGATCAAAGTTTAATTTTTTATCTTTACTATTAAATAAGTTATTAAGGCCTAATTTATACAAAAAATGAATGTAATGAGATGGTTCAACATGTTTTGTTGAAGTAATGATTGGGATAAGTTCATTGGCTTTATTAGAAAGATTTAAATATTCTGCAAATGTTGTTATTGGTTTTTTTAGTACAATTTCTATTTGATTTAAATCAGGTAGCAATAATTCTGGCATTCTTTTTTTTAATAAATTCGTAATTTCAATATGCTTTTTAAGAGATGTTAAGCTTATATGTAATTGTTTAATTGCTTGATTTTTTGTTGCTAGATTAGAGTCGTTATCTACAATTTTTATTATTAATTCCTGAATGCGTTGAGTAAATTTTGCTAAATATGAGTAATCTAATAAACTAAAAATATTCGAAATATCATTAATTTTTTTAAAAATTTGCTTACTCTCATTTTCTGATATTGTTCGTGAAGAAAAATGGCGACCTAAATTTTGAATGTGATTGATAAGTGTGGTTATTTCTTTGGAGATGATAAGTAATGAATTAGAAGAATAATCAGTCATATGTTGAACATTCACTTGTCAGGTTTAGTCAGATAAACACATAGTTATTATTTGTCGATTAATTTTAAATAAAAATTAATAATTGTGGTCAATACTTAAATAAAAATATACATGATTATTTCTTCTTTTGAAAGCAATATGATGGTGATATGCAGTATTAACGCAATAAGTCTTAGAAAAAATATTTTATAATGGGTGCTAATATTAAATTAGAGCGCGTAATTTTTGATATTTAATAAATCATAAAAATGTTCAAAATATATGATGAAATTTTTATAAAAGCACTTAAAAAGTTAAAATTTAATCTCATTTTGTGTGTTTATTGAACACTTGATATGTCGATTAGTTTAAAGTTTGTAGTAAAAATAAACAATTGAGCTTAAAGAAAAATAGTCAAAAGTGTGATTATTTAACATATTAATTTATTTGAAAATTCATCTAACAATTAACAAATAGAAATAAATTTTCACAAATAGAAACATATTCTGCAAAATTATAATCTAAAATGCATAAAAATCACGAGAAGTGTGCACTATTTCACATTATTTTTATTATTGAAGTTTGATTTTGAATTGTACTTTTAAGTATTTAATTAAATGGAGCTAGTGGAATTTTGTTTTAGTAATGCATTGCTTTTCACATTAATAAAAAAGATTAAAAAAATAATTTCTGAGTACATGTTTTGTTGTTTGTACTTCAGGTGTCTTATTGAGTGTTTGTAGCATTCAATCTGCCATTTTTCATTTTTTAGAATTAGCGGTTTGAAGTGAGATATTTTTATTTTTAATCGCTATGTTTGTGGTAAATGTCATACTAACTAAAAAGTAGGTAATAATGAAAGATAAACAAAACTTAATGAAATTGAATCCGTTAGCAGTATCGGTTCTTATGGCTCTTCCTGTTGTTGCAAGTGCAGCAGATATTAGCATTTCTAATGGTAGTATCAGCACAGCAAATGGCGTGCCTGTTATTAATATTAATCAAGCTAACGGTAACGGTATTTCTCACAATATTTATGATCGTTTAAATGTTGGTCGAGAAGGTGTAGTTTTTAATAACAGCCAAAATGGTGCAAACTCTGTTTTAGCTGGTCAAATTGCAGGTAATAGCAATTTAGCATCTGGTACTGCAAATGTTATTTTGAATGAAGTAACTTCACGTAATGCAAGTACTTTAAACGGTATGATGGAAGTAGCTGGCGATAAAGCTCAGCTCATCATTGCTAACCCAAATGGTATTACTTGTAATGATTGTGGTTTTATCAATAGTGATAAAGTAACGCTTACAACTGGTTCACCAAGCATGGTAAATGGTGAGTTACAAGGATTCTCTGTTAGTGGTGGAACAATTACGACTAATGGTTTAACAAGTGACTCTCCAACTGCAATTTTAGCGCGTTCAATTGTTGTAA
Source organism: Acinetobacter equi (assembly GCF_001307195.1). Classification (NCBI taxonomy): domain Bacteria; kingdom Pseudomonadati; phylum Pseudomonadota; class Gammaproteobacteria; order Moraxellales; family Moraxellaceae; genus Acinetobacter; species Acinetobacter equi. Next base: position 2,020,901 of record NZ_CP012808.1, read on the forward strand.
ATGGTGAAATTCGTACAACAAATAACAGCGACTTAACTTTAATTGCTGGTAATAATGTTATTGATAATGATAATAATATTACTGGCACAGTGCGTGCAACTGGTAGCCGTAATACTTATGCAATTGATGTTGCTCGTTTAGGCGGTATGTATGCGAATAAAATCAATTTAGTCAGCACGGAAAATGGTGTTGGTGTACGTAACTTAGGTGTAATTGCTGCAGGTCAAGAAGGCTTACAAATTACATCTAATGGGCGCTTATTAAACAGTAATGCTCAAATGTTATCTGCAGGTGCAATTGGTATTAAAACTAATGGTGCTCTAGAGAATACAACTGGTCAAATTGCTGGTATTGGTGATATTTCAATAGATACGACTAAAGGTGCTATTACAAATACACGTGCTGGTAATATTTCATCAGCTTCAAATGTATTTGTTAATAGTGGTCGTGTAGACAATACAAACGGTAAAATTGCAGCAACAGGTATGGTTGCAATTAATACGAATAATACTGAGTTAACAAACTCAGGTAAGGGTAATACAGTTGGTATTGAGGCTGGTATTGTTGCATTAGAAACGGGTACTTTGAATAACCGTAATGGTCAAATTCAAGGTGGTTATATTGGTGCACAATCAACGAATGTAAACAATAATGGCGGTATGATTCAATCTGCTGGTGATATTGATATCTCAAGCACAAATAATATTGATAATACAAGCGGTTTAATTCGTAGTGGTAATGGTCAAATTCGTTTAGCAGCAGCAAATCGAATCACAAACCGTAATACTCGTACTGCTGATACTACAGGTAATGATGCACTTGGTATCATTTCTACTAAGCAAGGTGTTCAATTGTCTGCTGCGACTGTTGATAACTCAAATGGTCAAGTATCAACAACTGGTACGGTTGGAATTCAAGCGACTACTGTAAATAATAGTAGTGGTCAAATCCAAACTGAATCAAATGTGGCAATTAAAGCTGGTACAGTAAATAACAGTCAATCTAGTATTACTGGTAAAACAGGCGTTGATATTGAATTAACAGGTGATTTAACAAATTCACTTGCATTTATTTCGGCTGAAGAAGGAACAATTAATGTTCAAGCACGTAATATTGCCAATACTGGTGGTGTTATGGTTGCTGAAAATATTAGCCTAAATGCAACAAATAATGTAAATAACGCTCCTGGTCTTATTGCGGCAACTGAGAAATTAACAGTAAATGCTGGTAATACAGTAACAAATACAAATTCTGATAACTTTGGAAGTCGTTACGGTGCTTATCTAGGTATGGGACAGCAACCTGGTGGCATGATTGGTAATGCTGGTGTTGAAATTAATGCTCGTACGTTAAATAACAATAGCAGTCGTATTGTTGCTGAAAATGGTACTTTAAATTTAACTGCGACAGGTACATTCAGTAATGATCGTAGCTTATTAGTTGCGGGTGTTGGTGAGTCAACTATTACTGCGAATTCATTAAGTAGTAACTACTCTACAATCTATTCAGCAGGTGATTTAGCTATTAACGCTGGTAGCATGTCGTTATATTCTAGTGGTTCATTAATTGATAATAATGCTACAGGTATTGTTGCAGCTGATGGCTCATTAGCAATTAATGTTGCTGGTAACTTCACAAACTATGGTTGGATTACTGGGCAAGAAAGCGTAACAGTTAACTCAACTCGTGCTTTACAAAACCGCGGTACTATTTATTCTCAAAATGAAACAACTGTATCAGGAACTACAAGTGTAACGAATAATGGCGACATTGTTGGTGACGCAAAAGTAACTGTAACTTCAAATGGTACTATTGCTAACGCTGGAAACATGTTCAGCGAAGGTCAAGCAGATATCAACGGTAACCGAGTACAAAATACAAATCGTAATGCTGTATTAGGTGGTCGTCAAGGTCTTGAACTTCACGGTAATACTGTAACTGGTAACGGTTCAGTAATTGGACTGTAATTAACGATGTTTGAGGGCAGTAGCAGCAATGCTACTGCTCTTATTCAGAGCTAAATGTTATGAAAAGCACAATTAAACCATTGTTGATACTTTTGTCATTAGGTGCAGCAAAGCAAACACTTGCTGACTTTGATCCAAATAGACTTGCGAAAGCTCAACAAGAATTAGATAAGAATATTCGACAAGAAAGTAAACTCGATAAAAAAGATGTTTATTCGGAGGTTGAGGCATTCAAAATCAATAATATTGAATTTCCTGTTGAGGAAGAATGTTTTGATTTTGAAGAATTAATTCTTAATGATGATTTTTTAAATGATCGTAATATTAAAAAGATTAAAGCAGATGTAGCAGGTCGTTGTTTAGGGTCTCAAGGTATATCTAAGCTTGCAAGTACTTTGCAGGATTATTATATCAATTCTGGATATGTCACAACTCGAATTGAGATTCCAGAACAAGACCTATTGACAAAAAAAATAACATTGGTTGTTCTTCCAGGTCGAATCGAAGAAATTATTATAGAAGATAATGATGTACGCGATTGGATTTTGCCATTTAAAGTCGGTCAAATTTTAAATGTAAGAGATCTTGAACAAGGTTTGGAAACCTTGCAGAAAGTTCCAGGTCTGAATGTGAAAATTAATATTGCACCAGGTCAAAACAATGGTTTTAGCAATGTTGTGATTAATACAGGTCGAACTAAAAATTGGAACGTACGGACATGGGCAAATAACTGGGGTGATGAAGGTACTGGTAAAAATCTAATCGGTGCTGCTGCTTATGCATATAACTTAACTAAAATGAATGATGTGTTATATGTGTCAGGCACAACAAATGCTGAGCGAGAAGATGGTGGATATGACAGTGTTAGTGCCTATTACTCATTGCCATATGGTTATTGGGATTTGGAAGCATTTTATAGCAAAAGTAAAACAAAGCAGCCAATTAATCTTGGAACATTAAACTTTAATTATTTTGGTGATACAGAATATTCGAGCTTAAAGGCATCTCGCACTATTTATCGAGATGTAGATAAAAAAATCACACTTAGTAGTGAAATCACACGTAGAAAAGTTACGAATAGTCTTGAAGATATTGAATTAGTTTTACAAAAACGAGATATGACTAATCTGCGTTTTGGAGTCAATTTAAAGAAAAATCTGACGGGTGCATTTTTAGATACAACCTTGTCATATCAGCGCTTTGTTCCATGGTTAGGAGCGGTGGAAACACCTGATATGCAATCTGGTGATGTAAGTAAACAAAGTCATGTTTTTAACTTTGATGCTGATTATACGAAAGCAATGAAAGTTGCTAAATATGATGGTTATTACAATCTACGTGTAGGTGCACAATATGCACCAAGCCCACTGACTTTACAGGATCGACTGACTGTTGGTGATCGTTGGAGTGTTCGTGGATTTGAAAACAGTGCTGGCTTAGATGGCGACAAAGGTTTTTATGCACAAAATACGATCAATGTAATGACGGGTGTGCGGAATCTCGAGTGGTTCTTTGGTACGGACTACGGTGTAATTTTCAAAGATGATGAATTACATAAAAGAGATAAACATTTATTGGGTGCAACAACAGGGTTTAGAGGAAGCTTTAAGTCATTAGGTTATGGTTTTTCTGTATCAAAACCGTTGAGGTATCCGCAAGCAATGACTCCAGATGAGTTTAGCTTTAATTTCAATTTTTATTATCAACTATAAAAACTGGGTAATAGTTATGTTTGTTGGGACAGATATAGTTGAAATTGAACGTATTAAAACAGCAATTTTACGTTCAGGAGAAACATTCTTAAAGAGAATGTTGACCGATACTGAAATATTAAAAGTTGGTGACGAAGAACTAGACTTCGAAAGAATCTCTGGTTTTTGGGCGGCAAAAGAATCAATTGTAAAAGCAATTGGTTTAGGTTTTAGAGATGGAATTTTATTTCACGATGCTGAAATTATTCATAATGAATATGGCGCTCCATCATTTTTATTACATGGGCGCTTAAAAGAGATTCTTGATCAAAAAGGAATTTCAAAAATTTCATTAAGTATTTCGCACTGTCGGACGCATGCAGTTGCGGTCACAATAATGGCTTAATTATTAATTAATTGAAGAATATTTATGTATAAATACAATGATTTGGTAAATAAAAATGTTTTGGTCACTGGTGCAAGTGGCGACATTGGTTTGGGAATTTGTGCGGCATATTTAGAGCAAGAATGTCATGTTTATGCACTCTATAAGTCAAACTCATCAGATTTACAGCAACTAAAAGAGACACATCTTAATGGTAAAAATTTGGACATCATTCAATGTGATATTTCTGATAAAGAATCATTAGCACAACTTGCTAAATATTTAGAAGAAAAAGCACAAAAGCTTGATGTTCTTGTAAATAATGCTGGAATTGTACGTGATAGTTTATTTTCGGCAATGAGTTGTGAAGATTTTAATGCTGTTATTGATACAAATTTATTGAGCACATTTGCAATTACCAAAGAAGTTTTACTTTTATTAAGAGCAGCTGAAAGTGCTGCGATTGTAAATGTTGCTTCTATTGCAGCAATTGTTCCAAGTGTTGGACAAACAAATTATAGCGCGTCAAAAGGTGCATTACTTGCATTTACAAGAACGCTTGCTGCTGAACTAGCACCAAGAGGTGTACGTGTAAACGCAGTAGCTCCTGGAATGATCGAATCAAAAATGGTGAAAAAGGTGTCACGCACAGTTGTACGTGACGTACTTTCTTCTATTCCATTAAAACGCTTAGGTAAATGTGAAGAAGTTGCAAATACGATTGTGTATTTAAGCTCATCAGCTTCTAGCTATATCGTTGGTCAAACCATCGTAATTGATGGTGGCATGGTGATGAGGTAAGTATGTCTAAATATTCTATTCCTTCAAGAGTCTTTTTAGAGATGGGGGGTTGGAGACAACCACTCGTAATGGTAGACCGCATTGACGATTATAAATATGGCGAAAATGGTTATATCAAAGTCGTTAAGCATGTGACTTATAACGAACCATATATGGTTGGTCATTTCCCTGAAGATCCAATTATGCCAGGTGCATTGATCTCAGAAATCTTTGGTCAAGCCAGTGAATATTTATCTTTCTTAACTGATGTATGTGATATCTACCAAGAAGCCCATCAGCATGAAATGCGTTCTTTACGTGATATTCATGAAAAAATTACAACAGAAGAAATGCGTTCAATTATCCGCACTAGACGTTCTCAAGTACGCGGTGTGTTAGCTTCACAAAATTTAAAATTTAAAGAAATTGCTTGGCCAGGCGATACGATTGAAGTCGTAAGTAAACTTTCATTTTCAGATAGTCATGGCTTTAAACATTATGCAGTAACAGCACATGTTGGCAAAAAACTCATTAGCCAAGGTGTAATTATTAACTTTCGCGATGTAAAACAATCTTAAGTACGGAGAAAAATAATGAGTACGATGCAAGAAAATATTGATGAACGTAAAGACGTTTTATTTACGATTAAAACAGAAATTATTCAGCGTTTACATATTCAAAAAAATGAAGCGCAAATTGATGATGATACTGCATTATTTGGTAATGGTTTAAAACTAGATTCGGTTGATGCAACTGAAATTATGGTGCTTTTAGATAAAGTTTTTGGCATCAAAGTAAGTGAAAGTGATGATCCTTCATATATGCGAAGCATCAATAACTTGGCATCTTTTGTAATTAATAAACGTAAAAAATCTTAATTTTAAACAATAACTTAAATAGGGCTATAAAAATGAGCGCTCTCAATAATATTCATATTAAAAATAATGCAAAAATGGGTGTTTTTAATGGTAAAGAAGTGCCTGCTTCTTATCATGATTCAAATGTAGTTTATAAAGCAGTACGTGAAAATGCAGTACTTGTTGACTACTCTCATATGTCAATTGTCAGTGTTGTTGGTGAAGATGCTTGGTCATTAATGAACTATATGGCATCTGCTGATATTTCTATCATTCGTGATGAACAAGGCATTTATACACTTATTTTGAATGAGGATGGTTCAATTTGGGGCGATGCCTACATTTTATGTACCGAAGATGGTTACTATATTCTTTCAGAAACACTTTCAGCTGAAGCAATTATTGAACGTTTAAATCAAATTTTAGCTGATCACAGTGATGACTTAGATATCCAAGAAAATCCTGAAATTAGTTCAATGGAAAGCGCTGATTGGGGTGCAATTCTTTTAGAAGGTCCTTATTCATGGGAACTGTTATCTGAAATTTATGGTTTCGATATAATTGGATTACCATACCATGAATATATGAATACGGATGATGGTTTATTAACATTCCGCTGTGGTAAACATGGTGAATTTGCTTATTTAGTCGTTGGTGAAAAAGAACAACTGGCACAAGTATGGGAACAATTACTTGAAAAAGGTGATAAATATCAATTAAAGACTGGCGGTCTAGATTATCAAGATGTGATTCGTGTTGAAAATCCATGTTGGGATGAATCTGTTTATCAAAATTATTCACGTAATCCTGTTGAATTACAGTTACAGTGGGCTATTCAATACGATAAAGAAGGCTTTACTGGTAAAGATGAAATTGAAGCAATTTCTGAAGCAGGCGCAGCTCGAAAATTATTGGGTATTAAACCAGTAGCTGAATGTGCTGGTATTGCACCAGATGATAAAGTCTTAGTTGATGGTGCTGAAGTTGGTACTATTGTGAAAAGTGTTTATTCACCTGCAAGCCAATCGTATATCGCACTTGCATTAATTAATAGTGATTATGCATGGTCAGATATTGAAGGCTTCCATATAAAAACAAGTCAAGGCGAAGTTGCAGCAAAAACGCATAACCTTCCATTCCTTTATAACTTCAGTATGTTGGTAAATCCAACAGAGCATAGTTATGTCGATGCTTCGAAGCCAAAAAGCGCTTTGTAATTAAAAATTGAAGATTTAAAGCAGAGAAAAGGGTAAGCATTTAACAATAGCGTTAAGAAAAAAAATTACTGGAAAAGCAATGAAAACTAACAGAAAAAGAGTAGTAATTACCGGGATGGGAATATTGTCATCACTCGCTGACAATATTGTAGATTTTAAGCAGGCATTGCTGAATAAAACATGTGGTGTTAAAGATAGCGCACGCTTTTCAGAATGGTTTGAAAATGCACGTGCAGCAGAAATCTTACATGAGATTGATTATTCTGATATCCCAGAAGATATTTTGAAGTCTCAAGATAATGCAGCTTTATGGGCTTATAAGGTAAGTAAAGATGCATTAACTCAAGCGGGTCTTATTAATGATCAAGCCAGCTTAGATGATACTGGTTTAGTTGTTGGTGTTTCATCTGCAGGAACTGAAGCTTTTTTACCATTATTTGAGCAGCGAATTAAAGATTTTTCGTTGAAAAAAGCAATGTACTCGGGTGGTTTTTCTTCTTGTTGTTCTAGCGTTTCAACGCTATTAGGACTTAAAGGCGGTACAGAGCTTGTTGCAACTGCATGTACTGCAAGTCCTAATGCAATTGGTATTGCTTATGACTTTATCCAAAATGGTAAGGGCACAACAATGTTGGCAGTTGGTACTGAGCCAATTTATTTACCAACATTTGCTGGTTTCTATGCTTTAAATGTAATGCATGAGGAATCATGTACGCCATTTTCGGGCACATCAGGTATGTCTATTGGTGAAGGGGCCGGTGCAATTGTCCTGGAAGAATATGAACATGCGATTGCCCGTGGTGCGACAATTTATGGTGAAATTCTTTCATATGCTACGTCATGTGATGCTTATCATGAAACTGGTCCAGATCCACGTGCAAATGGTGCTGTTCAAGTGATGAATAAAGCAATGGAGAATGCAGGTATTACTCCAGAGCAAATTGATTATGTCAACGTACATGGTACGGGTACAGAAGCAAATGACCGTATTGAAACTATGGCAATGAAAAAAGTATTTGAAAATACTGATAAGTTGCAAGTAAGTTCAACAAAATCATTCTTCGGACATAATATTGGTGCAGCGGGTATTGTTGAGTTAATTAGCTGTTTAGTGACTTTACCTGAAAAGCATTTATTGCCTACTTTAAACTTTACAGTTCCTCGTCCAAATTGTGATTTGGATTATGTGCCGAATGAGTTTAAAGAGAAAGAAGTTAATATTTTCATGAAAAACAATTATGCATTTGGTGGTAATAACTGCTGCATTATTGTGAGTACAAAGCCAGGTACAACACCAGTAAGCTCATATAATCCTAAGCGTGTTGCAATTTCAGGATTAGGTGCTGTTTCTGCTATTGGTCATACTGTAAATGAAATTTTAGACCATATTTGGAACAATAATTCTGCACCTGATTTGGGTTCCGTTGAGTTTTATGAAGACACATTGGAAGAAGCGAAAGAATTATTAGAAGTTCTTGATACTACAGGTCAGTTTAAAGAATTGTTGGGTGATGACTACACTGTTGCAAATGTCTTACCTCAAAATGAACCGAACTTTAAAACATTCCAAGTCCAAAACTTGGAGCCGCGTAAACATTTACGTCGTTTTGATGCACGTAAAGCAACACGTGGTGGTACTTTTGCACTTATTTCTTTAGCTGAAACATTAAATTTAGCTCAACGTAAAATTAAGCGTGATGGTCATGAGTTAGGTCTTGTGATGGGTATGTCTCGTGGTCCGCAAGAAACGACTTATAAGTATTTACAAAGCTTAAAACCAGATCCAAGAAAAGTTCGCACTTCAGAGTTTCCAGGTTCGTTGATGAACTCAATTGCAACATTTTGTGGAATTTCAGAGGGCATTAAAGGTTATACGACAACGCTTGCAACTGGGCAAAATGCAGCATTAGGTGCATTAGCTTATGGTTATGAAATTGTTCGTCAACAATTGCAATCACAAGTATTGGTTGGTGGTGCAGATGAGTACTTCCCATCAATGGCACTGTATATGGATGCTGTAACACAGAAAATCCAAATGAGTCCAAAAGCTGAAGACTATCAAATCTATAGTGATAAGGCTCAGGGCTATATGTCTGGTGAAGGTGCATGCATGTTGTTACTAGAAGATCTAGAATCAACACAGGCGCGTAATGTTGAAATTCAGGCTGAAATTGTCGGGTACGGTAAGTCAAACAGTACGACTTATTTCGATGCTTCCCAAATTGATGAAAAATCTGAAGCAATGTCTTTAGCAATACAACGTGCATTAAAAGATGCAGGCTTGACCACAAAAGATATTGGTTTGGTATGTGGTACATCAAATGGTGCAGTTGATTCTGTGAAAATTGAATTAGGTGCAATTCACCGTATATTTAAAGATGAAAATGCTCAAGTTCCAGTTGTGAATTACAATGGTTATTTTGGTTTTGTTGAATCATGTGCAGGTTTGTTGAATTTAGCAATGATTATTGATTGTCTGAAAAAGCAAGCAATTCCAGCGATCCCTTATACAGAAAATTTCTGTGATGGTCGAATTAATTTTGTACGTACACCATTGAAAGCAGAAATTAAGCATGCGCTTTTAGTAGGTGCTAACGAAGGTGGTAACTACTACGCATTTATTATAAAAGGATAATATTTTGGACCATTCCGCTATTATCTCAGGCTACAGTTCATATCTCGCATTTGCTGAGAGTACTGAAGATTTAATCCAATCTTTAAAGCAAGCTAAGCAAGTTGCTCAAGAAAACTGGTTTAAATCTGAAAGTATTGCAGAAAAATGTGGAATCACTGGCAATAAACGTGTTGCCAAATTGAAGCCAAATAATAAAAGTATGTTTGAGCACATCTGCGATCAGGTTCAATTTTCTCTTAATCAAGCAATGCTCGATGAGCATTGCTTGGCTGAGGAAAATGTTCGTGTATATTTGACTGGACTGGGTCCTCGAGTTGATGTTATTGATTATTCAGCTTTTTATGATCATAACGATATTGAAGATGTGACATTAACGAAGCCTGTTCAAAACTTACATATGGCTAAAAAATCTCAGGATGATTTAGCATATAAAATCGCAAAAAAATTTAAATTAAAATATAACCCGCCAAATTTTCAATGTACGAGTAATTCTTCATTATCAGCGGTACATCTTGCAATTAAGGCAATAGAAAGTGGTGATATAGACTTAGTTCTGATCATCAATTGTTCTTTAATGACAACGCAAGATATTAAGTTTTTAGCAAATCAATCAATGTTAGATAGTGCGATTGTGCAACCCTTTGGTGAAGAGAGTAAGAGTGTACTATTTGCTGAAGGTTATTGTTCAATAATTTTGGAAAGTGAAAAGCATCGTATAAATCGAGGTTTAAATTCTGGTGTTTGTTTAACTTCAAATTATGCACAAATTAGTTCAGGTCGAGGAAATGATGCTGCTCAATTAAGTGCAAGTTTAGTAAAAGTCATGACCAAGGCACTCGAGCAAGCGAATGTCGAACTAGACCAACTGTGCGCCATTATTCCCCATGGAAATGGATCAGAGGTTACAGATAAAGCCGAGGCTCAGGCAATTATGACATTATTACCAGAACAACCATTACCTGTTTTGGCATATAAAGGTCAAATTGGTTATACCACAACGGGTTCAGGCATTATTGATTTAATTATTGGACATTATTCTTTATGTCATGGTGAGCTTGTATCTCCAACAGGTACTGCAGAAATACGTGAGAAATTTAATCAATACGTATTGCTGAATAAAGGGACGGTTAAACACGATAAACATCATTTGTTAAAAATGGGTTTAGGTGTTGATGGTTCTATTATTGCTATTGTGATGTCAAATCGCGATAAATTTGTCGGTGAAGGGGATGAAAAATGATGTATTTATCTTCATTTGCAATGACTGAACCACAAGATAAAATTCATTTATATTATCCGTGCTGGCTAAACGTGTGGGAATCTCATATGTATAACTTAGCGCTTAAATCCACTAAATCACATGCTTGGGGATTTAAACGTTTCGGTACCAGTATTGATGGTTATACGCGTGAAATGATCCGAACACCGCGTTATAAAGATTATATTGATGCGATGGAACAAGCTTCAGATTTAGCTTTACAACAACTTTCTGCGAAACAACGTATGCAGTTATTTAAATCGCGTACAGCATTTATTTATGTAGATAGTTGGGGGGAGTCTGGTCCTTTTGAAAATATTTCGAGTGCATTACATACAGCAATTATTGATACTTTACCGAAAAATCTAGTAAAAAAATTCTCAGTGAAAGATTTCACTTGTAAAATTCGTGGTGAAAAACAATCTTTAGTTCAAGCAATGAAAGTTGCTGAAGATTATTTAAATTGGGATCTTTTTGACTATGTTGTGATTTGTGCAGCATATAGAGCAATACCTGTGCTGGTATTTTCTGAGGAAGATATTGGTGTAAATAAGAAAGAAAAAAAACGTTCAGATGATTTTAAAATGAATTTATCTGTTGAGCGTGTAGGGTGTTTTATTTTTAGTCGACAAGAAAGCCCAATAAAAGTTAAGTGTGGGCACTATGTAATACCTGAAGATGATCAACAGTTATTGACCGACATTATAGAAAAAGAATCAGATATTAATGTATTTGCTTTTTCTGGAATGAGAAAAATGGCTTCTGAGCAAACATTGCTAAAAAATGAAAATAACTCGCCATTTAAAGCAATTAATCTTACAGATAAATATGGCAATAGTGGATGCCTTTCACCTGCATTGAGCTGGATTTATCTAGAACAGCAAGCAAGCGATTATGGAAAAATGAGAACAATTGTTCCAGATAACTTTGGTGGTTATAGCTGGTTTGATACTTGGTATTCATAAATAAGTGCAGGAATAGAAAATGGCAAATCTAATTAAAGAACTACCAGCCATCCTATTGATTGATATTTTCAAAAGTTATGGTGCAGGAGAAAACAGAGTTGATGCGCTTAAAAATATCAATTTAGAAATTAAAAAAGGTGAGTTTCTTGCTTTATGTGGTCCATCAGGTAGTGGGAAAAGTACTTTATTAAATATTTTATCGGGTATTGATCGACCAACATTTGGTACAACACTATTTTTAGATAAAGCATTGAATAATTTAGATGAAAATCAGCTTTCTTTGATTCGTAGTAAACATCTTGGTTTTATCTTTCAGTTTTTTAATTTAATTCCAGTTTTAAGTGCTTTTGATAATGTTTATTATCCATTGATTTTAAATGAAAATTATTCAAAAAAAGCAGCAAGTGAATTGGCTCTACATTATTTAGAGCGTGTCGGATTATATGAATTACGTGATCGAAAACCAGGTCAATTGTCTGGTGGACAACAACAACGTGTCGCAATTGCAAGAGCTTTGGCAAATAACCCAGAAATTGTTGTCGCAGACGAACCAACAGGAAATCTTGATTTAGCAACGGGTGAAGCAATTTTAGATCTGTTAATGCAAATTAATCAGGATATTGGAACGACATTTATTATTTCAACGCATTCAACTCAATTAAAGGATAGAGCGAATCGTGTTATAGAAATCAAAGATGGAGAGTTAGTCAGTGACTCCGCTATATAAAAATATATTATTTTGGGGAATGGGTTTATTTATTTCTATCCAAAGTAATGCAACTCCAGTACAAGTTGAAAATATTGTTAAACAAGGTTTTTCAAATAATACAGATAAGTTACTTATAACAAGTCAGGCATTATTTAAAGAATATGAACGCGAAAATAACATTACATCATTAATTTTTTATTCATATGCCATGTTACGTTTGGCGAATAACTATAAAGCTGTCAATGATTATGTAAATGCATCTGAATATGCAAAATTAGGTTTTTTTTATTTAGATGAAGCTGCTGATTTAAATGAAGATAATTGGCGGGTTCGTTATTTGCGAGCAAGAATTGATGCATATGTAGCTGCAGATCTAGGTCGTTGTGTTGTTGCTTTAAATGATACCAATGCTTTATTAAATGAGCGTCAAAAATTTGATATAGACATCCTTGCTAGAGTGAACCATATGCGTTATCGCGCTTTGGAAAGTTGTAACGATCCGCGAACAAAAGCATTTTTACAGCAAATAAAAAAAGGGCATCCTACGCAAATTAAACTTTTGGCTTTAGATAAAAATAGTGCGCCTGAGTGGGATGTAAATGAGGTTTCTCAGATTTTAATGCCTTTGATGAAAGGTGAATAAATGAATATTGGAATCATACTCACGAGTATTGCGTTACTGGCGATTTTAGGCTTTTTAACCTATAGCATTATCTTTTCTGGAACAGATGCAAAGTTTGCATTCTTAAATTTATTCAGACATAAGCGCCGTTCATTTTCGACAATTTTTGCCATTATTTTAGGTGGTGTTGCTATTTTTCTTTATGGTGGCTTCATTAATTATTCATTTTGGATTTTGAAGCAACAAACAGTACGTACGAATATTGGTCATGTGCAAATTTACGATAAGACTTACTTTGAAACGTCCAATAAAAGTAAAAGTATTATTCAAGATTATCAAAATTTAAAAGAGAGTATTCTGCAAGATAAAGAATTATCACCTTATATTTCTACAATTTCAGGTCAATTAGAATTTACTGGTGTAATTTCACAGTATGAAAATGAAACCTCAAGTTACTTTGCTGCACTTGGTGTCGAGCCATTGGCGGCTTTAAAGTTGGGCTCATTTGATCGACTTATTTCAGGTAGTGATTTATCTCGTGTAAAAACAGATGAAATTACAGTGGGTAGTGGTTTAGCAAAAACATTAAATGCTAAATATTCAGACTGGGTCGATTTACTTTTGGTGAATAGCCAAGGTGGTCAAGGTGCTTTATCGCTTAAAGTGCGTGGTATTTTTTCTTCAGGAATTAAAGATTACGACGATACCGCAATCAAAATGCCTTTAGGAACAGCGCAACAATTAATGGATACCAGTGGTGTTAGTAAAATCGTAATTTTATTAAAAGATGACCATGATCTGGATGTTTTTACCACAAAATTAGAAAAATTTATTTCAACACAAAAGCAACCATTAATGATTAAAGACTGGAAAACATTATCAATCTTTTATCAACAAGTAGAAGGTATGTTATCTGGAATTTACTTCTTCATTAAGGTGATTGTGGCATTAATTGTTATTTTCATGATTAGCAATTCTATGCGTATGAATGTCATGGAAAGAACACGTGAAATTACCACATTAAGAGCAATTGGATTACGACCTACTCATGTAACAAGACTGTTTTTGTTGGAAGGGATCTTTATTGGTGTTATTGGTGCAGTGGGCAGTTTAGTTATCGGTTTTGCTTTAGCTGGAATTATTAATCTGCAAGGCATTACGATGCCACCATCACCAGGTCAAACAGAAGGCTATACCGCATTTATTCAAACACATAGTTTTGATTTGATTTGGATTACATTGGTTTTACCAATTTTGACAGCATCTCTTGCTTCAATTTTACCTGCAATAAGTGCATCTAAATTGAATATTGCTGATGCTTTTAAATCAGTTTAGGAAAAATCATATGAAAGTTTATGCTTCATTATCATTGCTCTCAGTTTTGTTAATTCCAACACTGAGTTGGTCAAATGCATCGCAACCAAATGCAACTGAAATTATTCGTAAGGCAGATGATATTCGATCTCCGAATAAACCATTTCGTTATACAGTGACAATTTCAGAATTTAAATCTGGTTCAACGAAAGCTGTAAATAAACAAATTCTTGATGTTTCAATGCGTTTTTTAAAACCGGAGGGTAATAATCAAGCTGATGCAAAATCTTTGGTTAGATTTGTATATCCTGCTAAGGATAAGGGCAAAATCATGTTGTCCGATTGGTATGATTTATGGTTTTACACACCTGAGTTAAGACGCCCGATCCCAATTTCACGTCAACAGCGTTTATTAGGACAAATTTCAAATGGTGATGTGATTGTAACCAATTTTGAATATTCTTATAACGCTAAAGTTGTGGATGAGCAAACATGTGGCAATAAAACATGTTATCGCTTGGCATTACAACGTAAGTCACCCGAAGTAACTTGGCCAAAAGTAACTTATTTAGTTGAAAAGGGAACTTATAGACCTTTTAAAGCTTCATATTTGTCCCAAGATGATAAAATCATGAAAGAAGTGACTTACCATGAATATAAGCAATTACTTGGTCGTGAGCGTCCTTCAAAAATTATTGTGAAAGATACGAGACAAGGCAATGGCTATTCAGTCATGGAATACAGTGATTTAAAATTTGAATCGCTTCCTGTTTCTAATTTTACAAAAGAATATATACAGAGAAGGGCAAAGTAATGTTGCCCTATCGCTGGCTTGCACTTTCTACTATTCTGTTTCCTACAGAAAAAGCCATTTCGTGTGTATTTGATGCTGACATAGAATTATATGGACAAGTATCTTATGTACATAAAAAAGCATCATCTTGGGAAATAGGTGGGGAAGATCCTTATAGCTCAGATAATAGTTACAATGATGTTGCACTTAAATATCAGAACCGCTGTGAATTAATAGAAAATAAACTGAATTTAAATATTAATGCTTATGGTTTAGCTTATTCATCTTACAAAGATACGGGTAATTTTGAACAAGATAATCAACATGTTAAATTATTATTGAATCAGTTTAGTCTTTCTTATCAACTCTCTGATACTTTAAGTCTAGATACAGGAAAACTCAAAAATAATGATGGTTTATTCTATTTAAAGTCTCCTACAGCGTTATTAAATAACTATTATGCAGGCTTTAAGCCAACTCGTATTCATGATTCGGCAATGGATCAAATTTATTCAGAGTCATTTTGGGGAATCTCACTTACCCAAGATACTGAAGATTATTCTTTGGCAATAACTGTTGCACCTAAATTAACAGAGATCGATGAAAGATATGTCTCTTCTAGTAATTGGTCTTCTCTGGAGCGGTCGAATAGTCGTGAGCGATATTTATTTAGATATACCGATTACCATTTTAAAGATCATACACCTACGGTAAGTTTAGGTTTAGGTGATGCAGTATCTATTGCATTTTCAAATAGTTATAATATCACTCAGCAATTAACTATGAATGCTGAAATTGCTTGGCATAATAAACAGCAATGGCACCATTTAAATCGAGAGAATGCTCAGTTAGTTCAGAATTATTTATTTCCAAATGATTTATATCAAATTAAGAAAAAAGATGGTTTTGAAATTGCTTTAGGTATGCAATACACCTCAGATCGATTCAGCCAATTTGGTTTTGAATATTATTATCAAAGTGAGGGTTACTCTAAACAGCAATGGAATGAGCAAAAGAATTTAATTCAGTTTTTAAATCGAACAACAAATTTTGAACCATTAGATAGTGCATTTGATTCATATAAATATTTAATGGCTTCCGAAATCTATAACACATCAAGTCAAGGTAATTTGACAGGAAAACATTACATCAACAGTTATGCCAGCATTTTAATGGCAGATCAATCAACAATTAAACCCTATGTTGTCATGAATTTAGTAGATAAAAGTACTGTTTCAGGAATTACTTATACAAAACCATTCAATATAAGAACACAACAAGTAGATATTTATACAGGTATTTATGCCGCATTGGGTCGCAATGATTCTGAATTTGGTCTGTTTGGTGAAACTGTAGGAACTTACGTCGGTTTTAACTATCATTTTTAAGGTTATTGTTATGAAAATTAATCAATTACAACCCACTGCATTTTTATTTGCAGGTCAAGGTAATCCTGTCATTGGAATGGGATCAGATTTATGGGATCTCAATGAGACGACACGTAAAATTTGGGATTGTGCGAGTGATATTTCGCAAACAGATATTAGACGCTTATGTTTAAAAGGACCAATGACAAAATTGGTTCAAACGACAAATCAGCAAATTGCAGTGACGGCAATTAATACCACACTTTATGAATTATGTTTGGAAAAACAAAATTTTGAAAACGTGGTGGGTTTTTGTGGTCATAGTGTTGGTGAATATGCAGCTTTATATGCAGCGAAAGCAATCACGCTTGAAAATTTATTCAAAATGATTCAATTCCGTGCACAACTCATGAACGATTTAAGCAAGGTGAATAAAGGCTTAATGTATGCAGTAAAAGGCATTGATTATTCAACATTAGTTCGTTTAATTGAGCAAAGTGGCATAGAAATCGATGTGAGTTGTGATAATAGCCATCAACAACAAGTCATTGGTGGAACTTCATCTGCATTATCAGAGTTTTCACGGTTACTTTTAAGTGAAGGATATGAATCTACAAAGCTGGGTGTAAGTGGTGCTTGGCATACGCGTTTAATGCAAGATGGCGTTCGACAAATGCGAGATTTTTTAGCAACAATAGAAATAAAAAGTCCAGAACATGATGTTTTTATGAATGTGACTGGTAAGCCTGAAGCAGATCCAAATATGATTAAAGAAAACCTATCTTTACATTTAACTCATACCGTTAAATGGACGAGTTCAATGGAATCTTTAATTCAACATCCAACACAACCAGTTTTATTAGAAGTGAGTAATAAAGCTTATTTAGGGCATATGCTAAATGATTTTAAAGGTTTTACACCTGAAAAAACCGTGCATTGTAGAAATCTTATTGGTGCGATATGAATCCGAATTATTTAGATTTTATTCGATTCCAAGATAAAAGAATTATTCCTTTCATCTACGGTATTTTATTTATTGTTCTTGGATTTTATTGGAAAAATAATAACTATAGTCTGACTCAACAAGATGTATGGATTGTGGGTGGAATACTCGCAATTATGCTTTTTAATTTTATCTATGAGTTAAAAGCATATTGGGCTTATAGCTATTTGCTTGGGCGTGTTGATTTTCATGACTTGAAAGAAAGATCATCTTTTTTTGTAGATAAATCAATATTATTTAGACCTACAACAGTCAGTGTGTTTTCAGTTTTACTATTCGCACTCATTGTTTATTGTAGCACCATAATAATGCCCCCAATATACAGTACAATCCTTTTATATCTGATTGCACCCTTTATTATTTATCTTATTTTAAGATGTTTAAGACCGATTTATATTCAACAATTATTGAATTCTGTTTCTTCAGGAATTCGCTATAAAAATCTTTATCATCATGTAATTTATTCTGTTTTATTGATTTTTTTATTGAATATCTTATCCATTAGTCCTTTGGCTAAAAATGCAGATTTTTCTTTAGCTGATGGATTTTTTTCAGCTCGACTAATTATTGCGATGACTATTTTATGTAGCATAGTTTTGGTGATTAATCTCATATTTTTAAAAGCATCGAAAAGATATATTTTTTTAGGAAGAATTTTTTTAAAAGAATTTGATTTTAATTTTCCTGAGCAAATTCCATTTATAAATTTTCATGCAAAACCAATTGTGATTCGGTTATTACTTTTATTATTGGTATTATTTGTATGGATTATGTGCGTAAGTACAGTACTTAGTTTTTTACAGTGGTCTGTGATATTTGAAGTTTATTTTATTCTTTGTTTTTTGCCTTGCCTTGTTTATTATTTTTTACAGACTTATTGGCACTGGCATACTGAGCTAATGATGGCGTGTGATATGTATTTCCGCTATGAGGAAATTAAAAAGCGTAAAGAAGCAAATTAAAATAATACTAAAAAAAGAGCCTGTTTTCAGGCTCTTTTTTAGCATTATGTATTTTCTTGTTCAAATAAGCATGGACTACCATGTTTATCTGCATAAAGTTTCATCCACTTTTCATGTTCTTCTAGTTCTTCACTAGATGGTAAAATAATAGGTAGATCTACATTAATTTCACGTTTTCCGGAAGAATTTTGCTGGTCTAATGATTGGGAGAGAGCATCAATATCAAATGATACTTGCCCACCTGTCATTGCTAAATAAACATCTGCTAAGATTTCAGCGTCGAGTAATGCACCATGGAACGTACGATCACGTGCTGGAATTTCATAACGTCTTACTAAGGCATCTAATGAATTTTTTTGTCCTGGATGTTTATTTTTTGCCATGACCAATGTATCGGTCACGTCACAAACATTTGAAAGTTTTCCTAAGCCAACGCGTTCGAACTCCATATCTAAGAAGTTCATATCGAAGGTTGCATTATGGGCAATAATTTCAGCGCCTTTTAAATATTCAAATAAAATATCTGAAATTTCTGCATATTTAGGTTTATCTTTTAAAAATTCATCACTAATACCATGGACATTTTCTGAGTCACCTACAGGTTTTTCAGGGTTGATATAAATATGAATTGAGCTACCTGTCAACTTTCGGTTAATCATTTCAATAGCACCGACTTCAATAATTCGGTCGCCATCGTTAAAGTAAAAACCAGTTGTTTCCGTATCTAGAATAAGCTGGCGTGGACCAATTGCATCAACAGTAGCAGGAGTAATAACAATTTGAGGGTGATCTGTTGTCGTTACATTAATGTTAGAGCCATGAGTTGTAGTATTTAAACTTTCATCTTGTGCTGTATCATCACGTTGAGCAGATAAAGCGGTCTCTTGTTCAAATTCATCTTGATTTTCTTCTGAATCTTCATCAAATTCTAAACCAAAAGGATCATTTAGCAACCAGTCAGATTCAGCTTTTTTTTTAGGGTCAGTTGAATTTTCTTGAGCAGCTATTTGGTCTGCCCCTTGATTTGCGAGTTGGTCTGCCATTTCATTACCTTCATGACCTGCGTGACCTTTAATCCAATTCCATTCTATTTCACGATCTTGGCAAGTCGCATCTAGCTTTTTCCATAAATCAGGATTTTTAACATCTTTCCAGCTTTTCTTTTTCCAACCTTCAATCCATTCAGTAATTCCACGTTTTACGTAATTCGAATCCGTCCAAATAATTAATTTCGCATCTTTAGGGCAAAACAGAATTCCTTCAATGGCCGCAGTAAGTTCCATTCGGTTATTTGTTGTATGTAATTCACCACCACAAATTTTATGTTCTTCTTGTTCCGTAATAATATATGCACCCCAACCGCCTAAACCAGGATTACCACGGCAAGCACCGTCTACGTAAAGCGTGATTGTTTGAGACATAGGTGAAAATTCCAAAAAAAATTACTGAAAACTTGCCTATTGTATAACGCAATTTGATTAAATGAGTTGTTTATATCTTATTTTTTTAATTTCTTGTAACATTTATATGGTATTGGTATTCGATTATTGCCTTGTTTCCCCACGGTGCTACTCTACAATAGCGATATTAAAAATAAATTGTATACGAGTTGTTTGGACTTCTTATGTATAAATCAACCACACACATGTGGCAGCCGACATTACCATCATTATTTAAAATTACAGTATTAGGAACAGCATTAATTGCATTAGGTGCTACGACGGGTTGTACTTCTACACCAACAAGTTCAACTGTCACAAAAACACAAAGTCCAAAGGGCGTGAAAAGCTCTCTGAGTGGATATTTAGATACTGATAGTCTTGATTCTCTAGAAGGTCTTCTTTCTGCAACAGATATGCGCGCAGTCGAGGGTGATCGTTTATTAATTTTAAAACACGGTGATGTTTGGAAGCGTATGCGTGTAGGCTTCAAAATGGATACCGAAGTTTGGAATCCACGAATAGATGCTCAGCGTAGTTGGTTTGTATCTCGTCAGCCTTATATTGATCGACTAAGTGCACGAGCTTCGCGTTATTTATACCATACAGTGAAAGAGGCTGAACGTCGTGGAATACCAACGGAATTAGCACTATTACCTGTAATTGAAAGTTCATATGATCCAGCAGCAACAAGTAGTGCAGCAGCAGCAGGTTTGTGGCAATTTATTCCAAGTACAGGGAAAATTTATGGTTTGCGCCAAAACTCATTGTATGATGGGCGACGTGACGTTGTTGAATCAACGCGCGCAGCTTATGAGTTTTTAGGTAGTTTATATAATCAGTTTGGATCTTGGGAGCTCGCTTTAGCTGCATATAATGCAGGTCCAGGGCGAATTCAACAAGCGATTAACCGTAATAAAGCAGCTGGTTTACCTACAGATTATTGGTCATTAAAATTACCACAAGAAACAATGAACTATGTGCCACGCTTCATTGCAGTTGCACAAATCATTAAAAATCCAGATGAATATGGTGTTTCATTACCACCAATTGCGAATAGACCTCACTTTAGAGAAGTTTCAGTTGGGACTGCAAATTTAAATGATATTGCTGCTGTTACAGGCTTAAGCCGTGCAGAAATTTATGCATTAAATCCTGGTCATCGTGGGGATTTTATTGGTGCAGATAGTCCAATGAAGATTTTAATTCCTGCAGATTTGAGCCCTACGATTGATGCTAAGTTAAAAAAACTTTCGACTACCAGTTCTTCTACACTTTTAGCAAGCTCACAAACTCAAATGCCTGAGCTAGCTTCCTCAACTACATTAAGTCGTACATCAACGACAAATCAACCATCGACAACAGTAGTAAGTCCTCCAAAACCTGTTGTGAATTTAGGTGTTACAGCAAAAAATCCAACAATTAAGGATACTCGTGTAAATACGCCAAATGGATCATCCGCATTAGCAAGTTTTGCAGCTAACTCAGATATTCCAAGTGCTCCACGTATTCCAGTTGCTGTTGTTCAAGCGAATAATGTAAAGCCTATTTCTATTGAACCCCCAATTTCTGATGCAGAAAAAACACAAATTTTACGTGCTGTAGAAGCAGATGGTAGCAAAGCGACTGTAAAAGAAGTTTTACAACCTATTGCATCTAAAGCTGAACAAGAGCAAGTTGTTGCCGAAATTCAAAAAATTGCTCCGCAAGGAACAGAAATTGTTGATCCTTATGACGGTAAAATTAAGTTAACTGCAATTCAAACAAGTTTATCTGTAGCAGAACAACAGGGTAAAGAATTGAAAAAAGAATTCGCTTACCCACGATCTGTGGCAAATAATACGAGTGAAAGTTCAGATGAGGCTCGTCGCAATCAGGGCAAAAATGTTATTCAAACAGATTCTGATGTTATCGTAACTGTACCAAAAGGGAAACGTACACTTTATACCGTTGTTCCTGGTGATACATTAGCAATTATTGCTGCGAAAAATGGAGTGAATTGGAGAGATGTTGCCCAGTGGAACCAGATTAATCCAACAGGGACTTTATATGCAGGTGCAACACTGTATTTGTATGATGCAAAGCCCCAAGTTGAAGCTGAAAAGTCAAAAGCTAAACTAGAAACATATATTGTTCAACCGAACGACTCCTTAACCAATGTAGCTGCTCAGTTTGGTTTATCAGTTAAACAACTGGCAGATTATAATGGTTTAAATTCAACGAGTAATTTAATTGTTGGACAAAAAATTTCATTAATTGATAAGACAAACGGAAAATCTCAATTAGCGATTGAAAAGAAAAATGATCGTGCAACTAAAAAAATTGCAACCAAAACGTATATGGTTAAGCGTGGCGAATATTTAAAACTTATTGCTGATCGTTATGCTTTATCTGTTCAAGAACTAGTTGACTTAACGCCAAATTTAAATGCGGATAGTAGTTTGATTGTAGGGCAAAAAATTAATGTGCCTGCAATAGATGTTGCTGAGTCATCGACGACTAACAAAAAAGAATCTAAAACTGAGCCTTCAACTCCTGTAGAAGATTATACTGTTCAGCGAGGTGATACTTTATATAACATTGCAACTGGTGCTAAAATTACTGTAGCAGAACTTGCTACTTTAAATAATTTTACAACAAACTCTACGTTGCAAGCAGGTCAAAAAATTAAGGTTCCTATGAGTGCTGTAACTAAAGCACCTATAAATTATACAGTTCAATCTGGTGATACGTTGTCAGGAATTGCTGTTAAATATAATATCGATATGGATGATCTTGCGAGTTTAAATGGCATTGGTAAAAATGCGAATTTAAATGTTGGGCAAAAGTTAAAGCTTGTTGGTGAGTCAAAATCTGCTACTAAAAATGTGTCACAGACTGAGAAAAAACCAGATATGCATGTGGTGCGTTCTGGAGAAACTTTGGCAAGTATTGCACGTAAATATGAGCTTAAAATTGAAGACTTGACAGGATTAAATAACTTATCTTCTGCATCAAATATTAAAGTGGGTCAAAAGCTAAAGCTTGAAGGTGAAGTGAAAAAGCAAGCAGATAAAACATCAACGAAAAAGGCGACTAACAGTAAAAAAACTGAGAACTATACTGTGAAGTCTGGTGAATCTTTACATATTATTGCGAATCGAGTTGGAATATCAGTTGCTGAACTTGCTTCATTAAATGATCTAAATCAAAAAGCAGGATTAAAAGTAGGACAAACGATTTTAATTCCTAAAGTAATTACGACTTATAAAGTAAAGCGTGGCGATACTTTAATTGGTTTAGCTGGTCGTTATGGTATAGATGTTTCAGAATTAGCTGAACTCAATGGCATAAAAACAAGTGCACAGTTGAAAATTGGTGAAGAGATTAAAGTTCCAAATCTTTAATTTGAAAACTGTACATAAGGATATGTCTAAATATGCCTAAAACTTTTGCAAAAACTTTATGTATTGCCTTAAGTTTTTCTTGTTTATCATCAATGACGTGGTCTGCATTGCAGACCACGCCATATATTTCCTTATATGGCATACCTAAATATATAGGTTTAAAGGCAATGCCTTATGCCAATCCCCAAGCACCTAAAGGTGGATATTTCAGTACATCTGAATCAGGAACATTTGATAATTTAAATACCATGAATGGTAAGGGCACACCAACGTCTGGAAATAAATATCTATATGATACGTTAATGACGAAATCTCTAGATGAGCCTGCGGTGATGTATCCCTTATTGGCTGAGAAAGTCACGTATGATCCGAAACAGCCTAAATTTGTTATTTTTCATTTAAATCCAAAAGCAAAATTTAGTGATGGAACATCACTTACGGCAGAAGATGTAAAATTTAGTTTCGATACTTTTAAAACCAAATCTAACCCTGGATTACAAACTTATTTATCTGACTTAGATCAAACTGTTGTTTTATCTAAGCATCAGGTTAAGATGATATTTAAATCAAATAATAATATTGAGTTGCCAATGATCTTGGCTGAAATGCCAATTTATTCAAAAAAAGATTGGCAGAATAAAGATTTCACACGTATTACCATGAAGCCAATTTTGGGGTCTGGTCCATATGTGATTGATCATATTGATTCTGGACGAAGCATTCGTTATAAACGAAATCCAAATTATTGGGGTAAAGACTTAGCAATTAATAAAGGCAAATATAATTTCGATACAATTAAATATGTATATTATCGGAGTATAGATGTTGCTTTTGAAGGTTTTAAGTCAGGTCAATATACTTTTCGTGAGGAAAATACAGCCCGAAAATGGGTAAATGAATACAACTTTCCTGCTGTAAAACAAGGTTTAATTAAACAAATTGAGTTTAAACATCAGAATCCTGCACCTACTCAAAGTTTTGTGTTTAATACGCGACGTGCGCCATTGAACGATATTCGATTTAGACAAGCGGTTAGTTATGCGTATGATTTTGAATGGCAAAACAGAGCCTTGTTTTATGGGAAATATCAAAGATTACAAAGTTATTTTAGTAATAGTGAGTTAGAAGCGAAAGGTTTGCCTAGTGCAGCAGAAATGGCAATTTTAAAGCCATATTTAGCAAAGCTTGATCCTATTCAGCGAGCAGGTGTACTGTCAAATTGGAAAAGTCCAGTGTCTGATGGTGGTGGATTTAATCGGGCAGGATTATTAAAAGCTCGTGAACTATTGATCAAGGCAGGCTATCGCTATAAAAATGGGCAGTTGATAGATCAAAAAGGTCAACCTATTAAAATTGAGTTTTTAATTCATCAAGACGGATTACAACGGACATTAATGCCTTTTATTCGTAATATGAAAAAATTAGGTATAACAGTCACAATTCGCCATGTTGATGTACCACAATATATCGAGCGTAAATATAGTTATGATTTTGATATGACTACAGATGTTATGCCGCAATCCCTAACACCTGGTAATGAGCAGGCACAGTTCTGGGGAAGTGCCGCAGCAGATGAAGTCCGAAATTATAATTATGCAGGTATTAAAAACCCAGTGATTGATGATGCCATTCAGGGGGTAATTCGTGCTCCCACTAGACAAGAATTAGTTTTAAGAACACATGTGTTAGATCGACTATTAAAATCTGGTTATTATCAGATACTCACTTATGGTAAAAGTGAAAATTGGTATGCGTATTGGAATATGTATAAGCAACCAGCTGTGAAACCAAAATTAGATATTGGTATTGATTATTGGTGGTTTGATGCTACCGAAGCTAAAAAAGTCGCTCAATATTTACGTAAGTAATAGCTCAATGTGGAAGGATTGTCTCATGGGCACATATATTTTAAAAAGACTTTTACTGATTATTCCAACGCTATTTTTTATTTTGCTTATTAATTTTGTTGTGGTTCAAATTGCTCCTGGTGGTCCAGTAGAGCAAGCGATTCAGCAAATTGAACAAGCGAGAGGAATGGGTGTTTCTGGTGGAGAGACTGCATCTATGAATGCAGTACAATATCAGGGAGCACAGGGCTTAAGTGAGGAAATGGTTAAAAAAATTGAAGCACAATATGGCTTTGATAAACCTGCAACAGAACGTTTTTGGTTAATGTTAAAAGGTTATTTAACTTTAGATTTTGGCACCAGTTTTTTTAAAGATAAACCTGTTACACAGCTTTTGGTTGAGCGATTACCTGTCTCTATTTCCTTAGGGTTATGGAGCACTTTGCTAATTTATTTAATTTCAATTCCATTAGGTATTAAAAAAGCACGAGCACATGGTTTAACTTTTGATAAAGCGACGTCTTTAGTTTTAGCAATTGGCTATGCAATACCCGCTTTTGCTTTGGCAATTGTGCTTATTGTATTTTTTGCTGGTGGTTCATATTGGCAGTGGTTTCCATTGCAAGGCTTAGTATCTGAAAATTTTGCACAATTAAGTTTATTTGGAAAAATTAAAGATTATTTTTGGCATATGGCTTTACCACTTTTTGCCATGGTGATTGGTGGGTTTGCGGGTTTAACGTATTTAACAAAATATTCTTTTATGGAAGAGCTAAATAAGCAATACGTACTTGCCGCTCGTTCCAAAGGGCTTTCTGAAAATAGAGTGTTGTATGGGCATGTTTTTCGTAATGCGATGCTCATTGTAATTGCGGGGTTACCTGAAGCGTTAATAGGAATTTTCTTTGTTGGTAACTTATTTATTGAAGTTATTTTTAATTTAGATGGTTTAGGCTTACTCGGTTTTGAAGCCATCACGCAACGAGATTATCCTGTTATTTTTGGTACATTATTTATTTTCACTTTAATTGGTTTGGTTTTAAGGCTTATTAGTGATGTGATGTATCAGTTGATTGATCCTCGAATTAATTTTGATTCTAGAGGGGCAAAATAATGTCTCCTATTTTAAAAGCACGCCTGCAACGATTTAAACAAAATAAATTAGGTTATGTCTGTTTTATTATTTTTAGCGTTATTTTTGCATTGTCATTGGCGGCTGAATTTATTGCCAATGATAAACCTTTGATAGTGAAATATGATCAATCATATTATTTTCCTGTTTTAAGAACATATCCTGAAACGGCTTTTGGTGGTGTTTTTGAAACAGAAGCAGATTATAAAGATCCAGCTGTACAAACTTTAATTCATGATAAAGGTTGGGCAGTTTGGCCTATTATTCCATTTTCCTATCAAACACCAAATTTAGATTTAGCCGTACCTGTTCCATCACCACCAACAGCACAAAATTGGTTAGGAACAGATGATCAAGGACGAGATGTTCTAGCCCGAATTTTATATGGTTTACGTATTTCACTCTTATTTGGCTTTGCTTTAACATTTGCCTCGGCATTTTTGGGCATTATTGTTGGAGCGATACAAGGTTACTATGGTGGTTGGATCGATCTGATTGGTCAACGTGTGTTGGAAGTATGGGGGGATTACCTATGCTTTTCATGGTGATGATATTGGTCAGTATGTTTACGCCTAGCGTGTATTGGCTGTTTGTTATTATGCTCCTTTTTGGTTGGACGACATTGGTAGGGCTTGTTCGGGCTGAATTTTTACGTGCACGTAATTTTGATTATGTTCGTGCGGCACGTGGTTTAGGTGTTTCTGATCGTAAGATTATGTTTAGGCATATTTTACCTAATGCAATGAGCTCAAGCCTATCTCAATTACCATTTATATTAACTGCCAATATTACAGCACTAACTGCTTTGGACTTTTTAGGATATGGCTTACCACCTGATGCTGCATCATTAGGTGAATTGTTGGCACAAGGTCGAGAAAACTTAACAGCGCCTTGGCTTGCGATTTCTGGATTTGTGACTTTAGCAGTGGTTTTATCTTTATTGATTTATATTGGGGAGGCGACACGTGATGCATTCGATCCAAGACGTCAATAAAGCATTACTGCTAAATGTAGAGCATTTACATATTCAAAGTCAGCAACAGACTTTGGTTGATGATTTAAGTTTTAAACTACATGCTTCGGAAACTTTGGCCATTGTTGGTGAAAGTGGTTCTGGAAAATCGATTAGTAGTTTGGCGCTTCTGGGATTATTACCAAGTGAATTAAAAATTTTAGGTTTAGCAACATTTGAAGGTCAGGATTTACTTCATCTGAATACTATTCAGCAGCATCAAATACGTGGTGCTAAAATTGCTATGATTTTTCAAGAACCGATGACTGCATTAAATCCATTGCATTGTGTTGAAAAAATTATTGGAGAAAGTTTGTGGCTGAATGGTTGGTCAAAAGCAAAGGCACGTGAAAGAATTATTCAACTTTTAAAAGATGTCGGTATTCCTGAACCTGAAGAAAAATTAAAGCGTTATCCGCATGAGTTATCGGGTGGGCAACGACAGCGTGTCATGATTGCAATGGCATTGGCTTTAGACCCTGATATTTTAATTGCAGATGAACCAACCACAGCATTAGATGTGACCTTACAAGAGCAAATTTTAAATCTTCTACAATCTTTGCAACAACAAAGAAATATGGCGATGATTTTGATTAGCCATGATTTAAACCTAGTTAAAAAATATGCAAATCACGTTATTGTGATGCAAAAAGGACAGGTCGTTGAGCAGGGAAATGTTGAAATGATTTTTAACTCACCGCAAAATAATTACACTAAAAATTTATTAGACCATGATTTTGGTACAGCACTGAAACCAATAGATGGTACTGAATTATTGGTGTTAAATAATTTAGACGTTAAATTTCCAATTAAACAAGGCTTATTTAATCGAATTAAAGACTACTTTGTGGCGATTGAGCCGTTAGATTTATCTTTAAAACAAGGTGAATCAATTGGTATTGTGGGGGAAAGTGGCTCAGGTAAAACCTCTTTAGCATTAGCTGTTGCTCGACTAATTGAAAGTCATGGCAAAATTATTTTAAATGATGTTGATCTTAATCAGCTTTCAGAGAAAAAACTTAGACCTTTTAGATCTGATTTTCAAATTGTTTTTCAAGATCCATTTAGTAGCTTAAACCCTCGTTTAAATGTAGAGCAAACCATTGCTGAAGGGTTACATTTACAGAATTTATCTAAAACTGAAATACAATTGCGTGTAGAGCAAGTTTTAGAAAAAGTTGAACTGCCGATTTATTTTAAACATAGGTATCCACATGAGTTATCGGGTGGGCAACGTCAGCGAGTTGCTTTGGCACGGGCATTTATTTTACAACCTAAATTATTAATATTAGATGAACCCACTTCAGCATTAGATCGGACAACACAACGGGCAATAGTAAAATTATTAAGACGTTTACAAGAAGAGTATTTAATTAGTTATTTGTTTATTAGCCATGATTTACAAGTTGTAAAAGCATTATGTCAAAAGGTATTGGTGCTTAGACATGCAAAAGTAATTGAATTTCAGGAAACATCATTATTATTTAGTCAGCCTCAAACAGAATATACACGTAAATTAATTGCTGCGAGTCAATATTAATGATGATATATAAATTCATTTCATGTCATAAAAACTATATATTTTTTAAAGTAAAAATAAAATTTTATAGTAAGAAGTGAATTTAATTATCTAATTTTATTATTAATGTGATATTTATCATATTCTATTGTTTTAAAAGTATTAAAAGAAATAAATAGTTGTTGTGTTGGTTTTTAGATGAAATATAAAATTATATCTGTCATCAGACATACATAAAATTTGATCATTTAAATTCGAATTTTATTATTATAAATGAGGAGAATAATTGTGAAGTTGATTCCTGCATCAATTGCATTAGCATTGGTAATGACAATGAGTGGTTGTGCATTAGCACCAACTCAGCCATTAACATTTAACCAATTAGGTGAATTTTCTGCTTATCCATTGAGCAAAGAATCTTTCCGTATTGCTTATAAAGCACGTGATAGTATTAGTTATTCTCAAGCTCAAAATATTACTTTGGTTAAAGCTGCTCAAACAGCTGTACTAAATGGTTATCAATATTTTACGATTTTAAATGGTCCAACAACTGTAAATAGAAAACCACAGACTGAAGTTGTTTATCCAAATGCTGGATGGGCTCCAGGACCTTGGGGACCAATGGGTGGAATGGGGCCAGGATGGAGTGATCCGTTTTATGGTATGCCACAAACTGTGACAACAGGTCCTGCGGAAATCGCTTACAACATTGAATGTTATAAAAATGAGCAAGATGCACCAACAAAAGCATATGATGCTAGATTGATCTTGCAATCTATTGGTTCTCAATATGGTGTAACACCAACAGGGCAAGTTTTAACTCCACAAGCTCCAGTGTCAAAATAAAAGAGACTTATTATGTAAAAAACGTCACAAATGTGGCGTTTTTTATTTGTATACCGTATTGTATATAAGTAAATAAAATTAAAATATTAACTAAGTTTATATAAATAATAGGGCTTTAAAAGAATGGTAAAGAAGTTAAGACAATTGGTATTCATTCTAGTTGGTCTCTTTTATCTATTTATTCAGTTGAGTTGGGCTGGAGAAAATTTATAAACAGGCGACATTATTTTTCATGTATCGAAATCACAACAGAGTTTAGCAATTCAAAAAGCAACGGAGTCTCCTTATAGTTATATGGGGCTTATTGTAAATAAAAATGGCTCAGTGATGGTATTAGAAGCAGTTCAACCTGTGAAATATACACCTTTAATACAGTGGATTAATCGTGGCGAAAAGCAACACTATGTCGTTAAGCGTTATAAAGATAACCTAACAAAAGAGCAGAAAGAGAAATTGGTTAAAAGTGCTGAACAATATTTAGGGAAGCCATATGACCTTTATTTTAATTGGAATGATCAAGCTATTTATTGTTCAGAATTGGTGTGGAAAGCTTATGAGCAAGCTTTAGGAATAAAATTGTCACCATTAGAAACATTAAAGCAGTTTAATTTGAATGAACCTAGAGTAAAACAATTAATGAAACAACGTTATGGTGAAAGTACTCCATGGAATGAAATAGTCATTTCTCCAAAATCAATTTATGATTCAGAGTTGTTAAAAGAAGTGGTAAAAAATTAGGTTCTGTTGATATTTGCTATTCAAAAAATAGTAAGAAAATAAAACTCAATTGCCACACTAATTAAGAATCAATATAAGTCTATAGCCTTTCTAGACATTAAAAAGCCCAAGTCATAATGCTTGGGCTTTTTAATGAAATTTTAAGATTTCGAATATGGCGTCCCTACGGGGATTCGAACCCCGGTTACCGCCGTGAAAGGGCGATGTCCTAGGCCTCTAGACGATAGGGACAAATAAGTAAGTTTTAACCCACATATTTTCTTCAAAATATATGGCGTCCCTACGGGGATTCGAACCCCGGTTACCGCCGTGAAAGGGCGATGTCCTAGGCCTCTAGACGATAGGGACGTAAGAAGTAAAAGAATTTAAAACCATATAATCTACTAGAAATTTAATGGCGTCCCTACGGGGATTCGAACCCCGGTTACCGCCGTGAAAGGGCGATGTCCTAGGCCTCTAGACGATAGGGACTTAATAAATTTTTACTTCTGAAATTGGCGTCCCTACGGGGATTCGAACCCCGGTTACCGCCGTGAAAGGGCGATGTCCTAGGCCTCTAGACGATAGGGACGTTTCAGAGGTGGGCGTATATTAGGGTGAAAATAGGAGGGTGTCAAACGATTTTATATAGAAGATATAAATGTTTTGTTTTGTTTGAATAAAAATAAAACAAAATAATGAAAATTGGATAATAAACTAACAAAATGATCACTATATAATTTTAATTTTTGCATATTTATATAAATTTTAAGTTGTGCGAAATGATGAAAAATGGAAATTAATTCTAAAGATTTATTGCATAAAAAGTCAAAAATAAATGGATCGTATAATTTAAAAATTAAGAAAGTTAACACTTCATTGCATTTTTGTACTTTATTCAATGCTATATTGAGTCTTTTATCCCTCAACAATTATATAGAGAAAAGAATTGAAAGGTTGGATACTTGCTTGTAGCTTAAGTTTAATGGCTTCATCTTCCTTTGCAGATACAAATCCATTTTCTTATGTACCTAAATTTGAGGTGCCAGAAATTGCAAGTGGTGTTGGATTTTTAGATAAACAACGCGAAGCACAAATTGGTACAAAGGTGTATCGCGAAGTTTATCGTGTAATGCCTGTAATTCAAGATCCTTGGTTGGAAGATCAACTATTTTCAACTTTTTCTCAGCTACTTACTCAAACTCAGTTAGGTAAGCCAGTTGGGCTCTTACTCATTAATGATCGACAAATTAATGCTTTTGCTGTGCCAGGTGGATTATTTGCTTTAAATGCAGGGCTTATTACGCATGCTCGTAATTTAGATGAAGTTGTAGGGGTTATGGCACATGAGGTTGCACATGTCTCACAGCGTCATTATAGTCGCTCGCAGGAAGCATTTAAGGGTCAAGGACTTCTCGCTTTGGCTGGTATTCTTGTTGGAGCACTTGTAGCCACCCAAGGCAGTGGTGATGCGGGAACAGCATTAATGTTGGGTTCACAAGCTGCAATTATGGATAAACAGCTAAACTATAGCCGTAACCAAGAGCGAGAAGCTGATCGTATTGGTATGCAATATATGTATGCACTTGGATATAACCCTCAAAGTATGGCAGATTTTTTTGAAGTGATGCACAGAGAAACAAGCCGTGTGAGTTTTTTACCTGATTTTTGGCTAACACATCCTTTGACAAGTCAACGTATGAGTGAAGCTAGATTACGTGCTAATCAGTTACCTAAAATTCATAAGCCTAGAAATCAAGAAGATTTTGACATACTTAAATTATATACTGCTGTTATTTCTCAACAGGCAAGTGAGCAAAAATTATTGTCTTTAGCAAAACAAAATAATTTTGCAGGACAACTGGCACTTGCGGCATATTATCAAAAGTCTGGTGATTATTCGAAAGCGCAAGATACATTGAATACAGTGAAATTGCATAATAAACAACATAATCTTATTTCAATAATACAAACAGATATTTATTTAGGACAAAATCATCCTGATTTGGCTTTAAATACAATTCAGTCGATAGCTAAAATTACGCCAGAAAATCGTGCTTTAAATTACAAATTAGCAGAAACATATATTCGCTTAAATCAACCAAATGAAGCTCAAAAAATTGTGCAAAAATTTGTGCAGAAAAACCCTCAAGATGTTTTAGGGTGGGAACTTATGTATTATGCTGCAAATGAAGATAAAGCTAATCCATTACAGGCAGTTGATGTTTTGCGTTATCGTGCTGAAGCTCAATTTTGGTCTGGATTGGAGCAAGAAGCAGTTAAATCACTTTTACAAGCAGAAAGATTAAGTAAAGATAATCAATCAATGTCAGCTAAATTAAAAAAACGTATTCGTGAAATGCAGCAAGAAATTACAGCTAAAATTTAATTGATGAATGCAATAAGGATGTTGTTATGATCAAAGGACAATGTTTATGTGGAACTGTTCGGTATGAGTATAATGATGTGATTGAAAAATCAATTGTTTGTTTTTGCCGAGACTGTCAGCAAGCACAAGGTGCATTTGGAGGATGGAATAGTCCAATTGATCAAAAAAAATTTAGAATTTTGTCTGGTGAACAAAGTTTAACTGAATATTTTCACACAAAACTAAAGGCTCGGGTTTTTTGTAATAAATGTGGTAGCCCAATTTATTCATATCGGAAAGATTTGCTGAATATTATACGATTGCGTTTAGGCACGATTACAAAAGGAGATGTTCCTAAACCAAGAGATCTCGCATATCTACAAGATAAGCCTGATTTTTTATGTATTGAATAAAAATTAAATAGATTGAACTGTTTTTAAAAAAGACAGTTCAACGTAATTTTGATTTAGATGAAATTAAGCAAGCTTTGCTTTAATTTTTGCAGAAACTTGAGCAGGATCGGCGCGCCCGGCTATGAGCGGACGCAGAGAGTTCATCACCTTACCCATATCTTTCATGCTAGTAGCTTCTTGCGCAGCAATAGTTTGCGCAATGATGGAATCAAGCTCTTCCTCAGTCATAGCTTCTGGTAGAAATTGAGATAAAACATCAACTTCAGCTTGTTCCTTACTAGCTAAATCTTCACGACCAGCACCTTCAAAGGCTTTGATCGATTCTTTACGTTGTTTTATTTGCTTTTCAATGACCGCAAGAACTTGTTGATCATTAAGTTCAATACGATCATCGACTTCAATTTGCTTAATTGCCGCTTGCAGACTACGTATGACCGTCAACTTATCCATTTCTTTAGCACGCATTGTTGCTTTTAAAACTTCAGTTATTTGGTTTTTTAAAGTAGTCATTATTTATTCCAAGCAGTCAATCACAAATTAATCTTAGTAAAGGCGTGTAGTACGAATTGATTCGCGAGCCAATTTCTTTTGGTAACGTTTAACAGCAGCAGCTTTTTTACGTTTACGCTCTTGAGTTGGTTTTTCGTAGAATTCACGTTTACGAACGTCAGCTAAAACACCTGCTTTTTCGCAAGAACGTTTAAAACGACGGATAGCTACGTCTACTGGTTCGCCTTCTTTCAATTTAACTTGTGGCATGAAGAATCCTCATTAAGTTATGGATAAGATCTCAGGCGAAATTGCCTTCGATCACAAGTGAAGGTCAGTATTTTACTCATTTACATCTCATACCACAAGTCTATAATAGTAAGTGCATAAAATTGATATAGGTTATAGGCAGTTTAATGATCGTTTTGGGCTTAGAAACTTCGTGTGATGAGACTGGACTTGCATTGTATGACAGTGAGCAAGGGTTGCGCGGACAAGTACTGTACAGCCAGATTAAACTGCATGCAGAATATGGTGGTGTAGTTCCTGAATTAGCATCACGAGATCATGTTCGTAAGTTAATTCCATTAATTAATCAACTACTTGAGCAAAGTGGTGTGAAGAAATCTGAAATTGATGCAGTGGCGTATACACGCGGACCAGGCTTAATGGGTGCATTAATGACAGGTGCTTTATTTGGGCGCACTTTAGCTTTTGCGTTAAATAAGCCAGCGATTGGGGTACATCATATGGAAGGACATATGCTGGCACCACTTTTATCAAAAACTCCTCCAAAATTTCCATTTGTTGCTCTTTTAGTCTCAGGTGGACACTCTCAACTCATGGCAGCTTATGGAATTGGTCAATATGAGTTATTGGGTGAGTCGATTGATGATGCGGCAGGAGAAGCATTTGATAAAGTAGCAAAAATGATGGGACTTCCATATCCAGGTGGTCCAAATATTTCTAAACTTGCAGAAAATGGCGATCCTAATGCATTTGCATTTCCCCGTCCAATGCTACATCAAGATTTAACTTTTTCATTTAGTGGATTGAAAACAGCAGTTTCTGTACAAATGAAAAAACTAAATGGTGAGAATCGTGATGCAGATATTGCGGCTAGTTTCCAAGAAGCAATTGTAGATACTTTAGTTAAAAAATCTGTAAAAGCACTGAAACAAACTGGTTTAAAACGCTTAGTTATTGCTGGTGGTGTGAGTGCAAATAAACGTTTACGTGAACGTTTAGAAGCAGATTTAGCTAAAATTAAAGCAACTGTTTATTATGCAGAGCCTGCGCTTTGTACAGATAATGGAGCGATGATTGCTTTTGCTGGTTATCAGCGTTTAAAAGCAGGTCAACATGATGGTTTAGCTGTTACAACGACACCACGGTGGCCAATGACAGAATTGAAAAATCCAAATGAAATTGAATCAGCTTAGTTTTTGAATGATTTAGTTTGATTAAAAAAGAGGCTTAATGCCTCTTTTTTTTATGTAAATTTTAATCAATAGATATTCATTAAAAAGATATCTAAAAAAGTTAATAACTAAGCATTTTTGTTTTCTTTTGATTTTATAAAATTAAAAATAATCTGTTTGCTATTCATATGTATATTTTTAAATATTGAGGGCATACGATGACTGTATTTATTGATCCAAGTCAAAATAAAATTAATCGAAAGTATGATTATATTCAAAGCCAAGAGTTTATAGATTTTCTTAATTTTTTGGAAGAAGATGCTGCTGAAAGGCAAAGAGGTGGTGGTGCTGCACCGTATAAGGCAGTTGAATATATAAAAAAAATCAAATTAGGTGCATTACGTTTGCCAGTGGAATTAGGTGGTAAGGGACTAAGTATTGAAGAGTTATTTAAAGTTTTTATTGAAATAGCACAATTTGATAATGACATTCCACAAATTTTACGTTCACATTTTCAGTTTGTAGAAGATCTTTTACGTTCAAATCATGAAGAATTTCAGAGCTATTGGATTGAAAAAATTTTGCAAGGTCAAATTATTGGCAATGCTTTCACTGAGCCTGTGAGTGCAGCTGTTGTTGGCAATGGTGAATATCACACTAAGTTGGTTCAAGTAAATGGCAACTATGAAGTTTCTGGAACTAAAATATTTTCAACAGGCACATTGTATGCAGATTATGTCTCGATTCGTGTTAATGATGAGCAAGGTCAATCTTTATCGGTAATTGTTCCTACAGACCGTGAAGGTGTAACACGATTAGATGATTGGGATGGAATTGGACAAAAATTTACAGCCAGTGGAACAACAACCTTTGAACATGTAAAAGTATATAAGCATGAAATTTATAGTGTTTTAGCAGAACAAGTAAAATTTAAACCATTCACACAATTGCTATTACATTCAATTGTTGCGGGAATTGTAAAAGCAATTTCGCGAGAAGCCATAGAGTTGGTACAAAAAAGACAACGAACATTTGTTTATGCTGTGAGTCAAGCACCGCAGAAAGATCCTTTATTATTGGAAACAGTAGGGGAAATTGCAGCATCTGCTTATATTATTGAGAATGCTGTATTAAATGCAGCACATGCACAAGATTGCGCATTTAAAAGTACAGTCAATGGTGTGACAGATTATGCCTTAAGTCATCAGGCAGCATTAGAAGCTTCTCTGGTCAAAATTGCGATTGAGCCTTTAGCATTAAAAGCAGCAGGTCAGTTGTTTGATGTTACAGGTGCTTCATCTACACGATTAAAATATGATTTAGACCGTCATTGGCGCAATATTCGTACATTGGCCTCTCATAATCCTGCTCAATTTAAAGCATATGCTGTTGGGAATTTATTAGTAAATCAAGTCGATTTACCAAATAATGTATATTTTTGATGATAAATAGCGTATTTAAAAAATTATGATCGATTTCCTCTCTAATTGTAGCGAGGAAATTGAGAAAATTTGATATTCTAAAGTTTGATTGTTGATAACGTTACAATGTGAAAATATTTAAAGAGAAAATTATTTATCCACAAATAAAAAACCACCCGAAGGTGGTTGGATTAAACATATTTTTATTTTTTTAGTAAACGCATAAGGGTGAGATTAATCAAAATTCCAAATTGCAGTAATAAAAAACTAGCACCTAAAAACTTCCAAAGCTGTTGAGGAATTTGCTTAAAAACATCTAAAAACAAAGCAATAAAAGCAACAATAATCAATGCTAAAATAGTTGAGTGAATATATTTATTAGGTGCTGCTTTATGTGCAAGAAAATAACCTATCACGACAAATCCAGTAAAAAATGTAGGATTAATAATCGCTTCAAGCTGTTGTTTATCTAAAAATTGATAACCAATCATGGTCATAGCAAAGACCACAAGAATCATTGCAAAAAGTAAGCTGATGCCAAAGGCAAAATATTTAAAATTCATAAGTCATACAAGCTACGTAATTAAAGAGACTGTAAGGGAAAGGTGCATATTTGCAAAGTATTTTTAGCCTAGCCACTAAAATTTAGGCTAGGCAAACTGATTTAAGCTTTTAATTGCTCTTTTAAAGCATAGAGCTGTTCTAGAGCTTGTCTTGGCGTTAAGTTGTCAACATCAATTGATTTTAATAACTCTAATGCAGCTGAAGGTTTTTCAACTTCAATAATGTGTTCTATAACATCAGGTTCCTGATTTGAAAACAAATCATTTTGAACAGCAGTATTTACATTTTTGTGCTGTTGTTTTTCTAAAATTTTTAAACGATTTTGTGCATCTTTAATGACGTTGGCTGGAATGCCTGCAAGTTTAGCAACTTGTAAACCATGACTCTGACTTGCAGGTCCAGCTTGAACTTTATGCAACAAAATTAGATTGCCATTGAGTTCTTTTGCCGTCACATGATAATTATCAATTCCTACTTCCTTACCTAACTCTGTAAGTTCAAAGTAGTGTGTTGCAAATAAGCATAAGCATTTAATGCGTTTTGCTAAATCAAGTACACATGCCCAAGCTAAAGATAAGCCATCATAAGTACTTGTACCTCGTCCAACTTCATCCATTAATACGAGAGATTGATTGGTTGCATGATGAAGAATTTGTGATGTTTCAGTCATTTCAACCATGAAGGTTGATTTACCTGTAGATAAATCATCGGCAGAACCAATACGGGTAAAGATACGATCAATTGGTCCAATGGTTGCTGTTTGAGCTGGCACAAAACTGCCGCAATATGCCAATAATGTGATG
Source organism: Acinetobacter equi (assembly GCF_001307195.1). NCBI lineage: Bacteria > Pseudomonadati > Pseudomonadota > Gammaproteobacteria > Moraxellales > Moraxellaceae > Acinetobacter > Acinetobacter equi. The sequence goes on from NZ_CP012808.1 coordinate 2,058,803, forward strand.
AGCGCTGTTTGTCTCATGAACGTTGATTTACCTCCCATGTTTGGCCCAGTCACAATGGCTAAACGATGGTTAAAGTCGAGGGTCGTATCATTGGGTGTAAATGCAGACTTACTTAACGATTCTACAACGGGATGACGACCTGCTTGAATTTTTACACCAATTTCAGGGCTAAATTCAGGACGTGCCCAATTTTTAAGGCGAGCTTGATGGGCAAAGTTAGCAATTAAGTCAATTTGTGCAATCGCGCTACTCATCATTTGTAAGTTTGCGATATCGGTGCGTAGCTCATCAAGAAGCATTTCAAAGAGCATTTTTTCACGTGCTAAAGCACGAGATTCACTTGATAATACTTTATCTTCAAAAGATTTTAATTCAGGTGTGATATAGCGTTCAGCATTTTTAAGCGTCTGTCTACGAATGTAATGATCAGGTGCCTGAGCAGCTTGTCCACGTGTAAGCTCAATATAGTAGCCACTCACACGGTTATAGCCAATTTTTAAGGTATTAATACCTGTTGCTTCACGCTCTTGAATTTCTAAATCAATTAAAAATTGTCCAGCATGATCACGAATTTTACGTAGTTCATCAAGTTCTGTATCGAAACCTTCTGCAATTACATTACCATCACGTAAAAGCACAGGTGGATTTTCAACAATCGCTGACATTAAGCGTTGATGCAGACCGTTAAAATCGCCTAATTCTTCATTCAGTTGCTGAATTAAATCAACGGATTCATTTTGAAGAATAGGTTGAAGTGCATGACGTAAATATGGAATTTGAGCACAAGCTTGACGAAGCTGGACTAAATCACGCGGACGAGCACTGCCTAATGCTACACGGCTCAACACACGTTCAATATCGCCAATTTCTTTAAGGACTAAGCGAATAGGTGATTCATGGTAACCTTTGACCATGCTCTGAATAGCATCTAAACGGGCATCTAAAATTTTAGTATCACGTAATGGTTGCATGAGCGTACGACTCAGTAAACGACTACCCATTGCAGTTTGGCAATCATTAATCAGCTGAAATAAAGATGTGCCATGCTCAAATAGAGGATCAATAAGTTCAAGATTACGACGAGTAACAGGATCTAATGCAATAAAGTCTGTGCTTTGTTCTAATTGTATTGAGCGAATATGGGGAAGGGCTGTTTTTTGGGTTTCTTTTGCATAATGAATAAGTGATGCAGCAGCAGCTTTGGCTAAAGGAAGGTGGTCTATACCAAAACCAGAAAGAGTAGAAACTGAAAGCTGATCACATAAAGTTTTTTGTGCGTTATTTAAGTTAAAGTCAACGTTTGGGCGTTTCGTGACAGGACATTCAATTTGTCTTTTGATTTGCTCAATAATATTTTGATCAACAATATCTTCATCAATTAAAATTTCGCTTGGCATAAGTCGTGCCAATTCAATCATTAATTGTTCAGGTTGATAATCTTGTTGTTGGACCTTGAAAATACTCGCACTTAAATCGAGTAGTGCAATACCGATTTGATTTTGTTGAATGCATAAAGCAACTAAATTTGAAGTTTGGTGTGCATTGAGTAAGGCATCATCGGTTAATGTACCTGGTGTAATAATACGAACAACACCACGTTCAACAGGTCCTTTTCCTGTTACTTCCCCTAGTTGCTCACAGATAACAACAGTTTCCCCTTTTTTCACAAGGCGTGCTAAATAACCTTCTGCTGCATGAAAAGGTACACCTGCCATTGGAATAGGTTCACCATTGGCTTTACCACGATGTGTTAAGGTAATACCTAAAAGTTTTGCTGCTTTATGAGCATCTTCAAAAAATAGTTCATAGAAATCTCCCATACGATAAAACATCAAAGAATGAGGATGTTGTACTTTTACGGACATGTACTGTTGCATCATTGGCGTAAGTGTTGAGAAGTCAGTCATGTTTGCCGCAAGGTTCATGTATGGGGAGTCCTGTATATTCGTCAATTATAAAAATCAAAGTTGAATTATAAGTAAATGTAAATTAGGCGTGCAATTCATCTTCGTGTGTAATTTTAGCAAAAAACCAAAACAGAAAGATAAGTTATTCTTTAAATTCTTATTTGCTTAATTACTAGAAGTTATCAGTATGCATTGAATAATATTACTTAAAGGTAAATTATGAGTAATTAGTTTAGACGGTTCTAAAGGATGATACATTTTTTTAAATTTACATATTTTTTTGTGATTTATTTTTTAAAAAAATAAAATATATTAAAAAAAATTACAATAAATATTAAATATTAAATTAAATTTACTAAAATTAACATTTATGTGATAAATGTATTGTTTTTGTGTTGAAATTTATATTTAATGGTCGCGTGGATAATTTTCACGCCAAACAATTAGGAAAATATGAATATGAAAAAATTAGTACTTTTAGCGACTGTTTTTGGTGCTTTTTCAGCGGCTCATGCTGATCAATATATTTCAGCAAAATTAGGTGCTTCAATTGTTAAGTCTGATTTAAGTGTTTATTCTGAGGAATATGATCTTGAAGCTCCTGCATTGCTGGGTAATGCATATGCATCTGATAAAGAAAAAGATACTGTAATCAATGCTTCAATTGCTTATGGTTGGGCACTTGAGTCACTACCGGTACGTGCAGAATTAGAATATACATTCCGTGGCAAAGCTGATGCTAATGGCACAACAAATCGTGCGTATTTTAATGGTTTGGGTGATGTGTATACATACGGTACTGCAGATGCTACAGTTAAATCGCAAAGCTTAATGGCAAATGTATATTACGATTTTAAAAATACATCTGATTTTACACCATACGTATCAGCAGGGGTTGGTGCGGCTTTCAATAAATTAGATGTAACTGAATATCAAACTGGCTTAGATGGCTCTGCATCTGCTAATGATAAAAAAACTGATTTCGCTTGGTCGATTGGTGCAGGCGTAAGTTATGCTCTAGATAAAGATTTGGCTCTTGATCTTGGATACCGTTATGTAGACTTAGGTAAAGTGAATGCTTTAACGGTAGCGCCTTGGTATAGTTCTTATGATGGTGGTGTTACAAGTTTTGTTGGTGCAACAGCATCTGATTACGAAGCAAAATTAAAAAGCCATGACTTTTCTATCGGTCTTCGTTACAAATTCTAATTTTGATATTTAAAGAAAAATTAAAAAAGCCAAGTTATCTTGGCTTTTTTATATATTAAGGTTTGAAATTTTTATTTGGACTTTAATTTTAATTCATCTAAATGCAAATGAAGAATACGTCTTAACTCAAGAACAGCTTCAGGTGTTTCTTGAATAGAATGACCACCATGAATAATTTTTTCAGACAAAGCATTATCTAAATGAGCGCTTGTGTAGGGAACAATACCATCTGTTATCACGGATGGATCTGAACTTTTTGTGATATTTCCCATAATGCTATGAAATTTTAGTTCTTTGTAAGGCTGAATATCTTTTGTTATTTTTGTGAAGTCTGAGTTTTTACTTAAATCACTTGGACCATTTTGAATGAGACCATGATTAATATCTTTACTTAGATCTTTAATGTTAATTTCACCTTGTAAAGTATCTGCAAATGCACTTAAAAAAGCACCTGGTAATCGAATGATTTTTCGTAGTGCAAGCGTAAACCATCTGTCTGCATAAGATGTACCACGATGAGGTGCTGAAAGAAAGATCGCACGGCTAAAATTTGGAATGGGCTCCATATTTAAGCGTGCCTGAAATAAAGGATCTGTCTCAATTTGTGCTTCATATTTTTTATTATTCACCACTTCAATCGCTTTATTTTTAATATCGGCTTTACTCACAAGTAAACGAGCAATAATACCCCCCATACTATGACCTACCAATACAGCATCTTTGTAAGCTGAATCTTGGGGATCTACTAATTCAAATCCTTGTTGAATGATGGCATTGATTTGATAACGACTTTCCAAAATAGGCATATTAGTTGAATAAAAAACTTGCCATATTTGATAATGATCACGCAAAATGCTATCCCCCATAATATCATTCGTAAGGCGAATCCAAGCTTCAGGGCTACTTGCTAAACCATGAACTAAAACAACAACTTTTTTATTTGGGTTGTATGGTTCTAGCATATATAAATGAGGCATGGTGAGATTTTGATCTCGATCAATGAGTGATAAATATGCTGCTTTATTAAGGTTATTTGCAGCTAACCATGAACCATAAGGTGCGGAAAAGTTAGCAGCAAGTGGGTAGGTTTTATTTTCAATCTCTGTTTGATCGTATAAATATGGATTAAAAATTTTTAATTGAAATTCAGTTTGATTTAAAACATCTTCTTTTGTTGCGGGTTTTGAAGGTTCAGCAGTAATGGTTGTTGCTAAATATCGTGCTGTATGTAAGTTTGGATTTATGCCTTCAGGATATTGGTAATTTAAAGGATCGACAATATACTTTGTTTTTTCACCTAAATCATTTTTTTTATCATCTGAAAGCTCAAATAAAAATTCAGAACCAAAACCATCACGGCGTGTAATTGAGCGTAAACCTGAAAAATTAAGATTATAGCTTGGGGCTAGTTGTTCAATTGATTCTCCAGTTTTGGATTTCAGCATATGTGAATTTTCATAATTCACTTTATAGACACTGTCACCCATTTTAAGCTCGTGAATTGTCTCTTTAGGGCTATGGCGCTCAGTATAAGATTGTACAAGTTTAGCAATCGCTTGATTGTAAAAATCACGAATTTGTACTTGTCTGTTATCAAAAATTCGATCTTCAGGTTTTCGTTCAGTTTTAAATAAGTAGGCATAACTATAGCGAATACTTTTGTCTAGCATAGAAAGTTGTTCATCTAAGCATTTTTGATAGTTTTCTAATTCTAATGCTTGTTTTTCTTGTGATCTATGGCTGATTAATAAACTTTTCTTGCAGCTTGAAGTGTCAGCCAATGCTTGTGCTTTTGCAAGATATAGTTCACTTGCTGTAGATAAAAGTATTTCATCTTGAATTTCAGGTATTTGATGAAGATCTGTTACGCATTCATTGGGATTATCTGTGCAAAATTTAGGATCTTTTCCAGCCATTGATAGCACATTTAGACTTGCTTCACTGAGTTTATTCCGTGAAATAATGCTTTCACGCTCATTTGCGATACTGACATTTAAAGCTTGTTGTTTAACACTAACGACTTGGCATCCAGTATTAAATAATGCAGTACTTAACATACTAAATATTGCTAGATTCTTTAATGGATTAGTCATGGTAATGTCTGAAAGAGATGCTTGAATTCATAATACGGTGATTCTTTGATATTTCAATTGTAGAAATGAAAAAAAGATCATGTAATGATCTTTTTTTCATATAACAATAAAAATTTATCGTTATTTTTGTGGCAATATTTGCCAAACATTCCAACGATTTTTTGTTTGAATTTCTTTGGTTAAACGATCAACGACTTGTGCTTCTTGTGGATATTTTACTTTGTAATTGTTGAGCATTTGAATAGCACTTTTCTTTTGCTCTAAAGCTAAATAATTATTTACAGATACAAGATAAGCTTCCTGAACTCCACCTTTCATTGCTTTCTCTAAATAAGGAATAGCTTCTTTTTGTCCACCGCCTTCAGATAAGCCAAAACCAAACCAAAAGTTTGTTTCTGGGTCATTTTTATCCATTTTTAGTAAGCGCTGAGCATAAGTCATCGATTTTGTTGTATATGCTGATCCTAAATCTAGATTTCGACCAAGTACACTTGCTTTAAATGCGCGAATTAACACATCAAAAGAGGCGTTATCATTTGCAGCTAAGCCATCAAGTTGTGTGCTGACTTGTCTAAGTTTACGTTCTAATCCACGGCGTTCTTGGCGATTTGTATAACGAGGTGGGTAGTGTCGAGCTTGCCCTTCAATTGTTTGCAATAATGCATCAATTTCAGTGACATCTAATTCATTATTACCAGCAGATGTTGCATATTTTAATGAACGAGATTTGCTATTCACTGTTGGAATAATTAAAAGATTTTTTGCAGAAGAGTTCTTTGCTTGAGATGCTGCTTGGATTAAATCAACTTCAAAAACTGGTGGAGCAGTATAGTCAAATGGATTATATGAATAGAACGGTGCTGATAAAGCAGGTTCAGTAAATATAATAGGATCCTTTTTAGAAACTGTTGTTGATGGCTTTTTTATTTCCTGAGTAACGCAGGCAGATAAAATTGAAGCGCTAAGTATGGCCATTGCCCAAGGCTTAAACATGATGTTGGTCTTCCATTAATTTTTTTTCAATACAATGTCGTGCATGTTAGTCAGTCTAGGAAATGTCTGACTAACATGCAAGTGAAAGGATGTTAAATCAAGTGAAATATAGCTTATGCTTTTGATTGTTGGCTTTGAGCTTCACATTCACGTCTTACATCTTCGATGATCTTTAGTTCTTCTTGGCTAAAAGGTTGTTCTTTAAGCTGTTGTTTCTTAAATGTAGGGTCAAGCAACGATAAGCGTTGGCAAAGCGTATTCATACGTTTTTCATTGTGCTGAATACGATCTAGTAGCACACGCATGCCATCTAACACTGGATCTGATTGATCTTGTGTTGCAGCATAAGGTTGGAAGCCAATACTTTCAGCATAATCACGAAGACGTTCTTCCTCATCTTTAGGTTTATCTTTTGTGATAAAGCGTGCAGCACTGCCTACTGCAGTTGTATTTGGGGGAACTTCTTTAGTTACAACTGCATTTGAACCAATTTTAGAATTTTTACCAACGGTAAATGGACCTAAAATTTTAGCACCAGCTCCGACAATAACACCATCTTCAAGTGTTGGATGGCGTTTACCTTTATTCCATGTGGTGCCACCAAGCGTTACGCCATGATAAAGCGTAACATCATCACCGATTTCAGCAGTTTCCCCAATAACAACGCCCATGCCATGATCGATAAAGAAGCGTTTGCCGATTTTTGCACCAGGATGAATTTCAATGCCTGTTGCAAAACGACTGAAAGAGGATAATAAGCGAGCAGATCCTTTACAGTCCTTTTTCCATAATTCATGAGCAAAACGATGCATAATTAGTGCATGAATGCCAGGATAAGTTGTTAGGACTTCAAGAGTGTTTCGTGCAGCGGGATCGCGCGCGAAGACAGCTTGGATATCTTCTTTGAGCTGTTTAAGCATTACTGAGGATCCTTTTCCTGATCAATTTTTTCAGTTTTTTTCCATGAGCCGTTATTCAGTGCCTGTACACGACTAAAAATACCACGAAGTAGATGATATTCCATACGATCTAATTGTATACGTCCAAATAGACGACGCAAGCGTAATGGTAATAATCTTGGGTTTTGGGGATCTAAAAATTCAATATCAGCTAACATTTTTTCAATATGAGGATAAAACTGTTCCATTTGTTCGTGCGTGACAAGAGGCTCATCCCATTGCATGTCTTCAGTTTCAGTCACGTGCATTGTTGCATTAGGATCAACTTCTTTGCCAACAAGATCCATTGCTGCCATACGCATTTCGTAACAAATCACTTGAATCGCTTGAGCAACATTAAGTACGCCATAATCACTATTTACAGGAATAGTGACATGATAGTTTGCTAGAGCAAGCTCTTCATTGGTTAATCCACGATCTTCACGGCCAAAGACAATGGCAATTTCTTGTTGATGATTCACAACAGCATCTAAAGATTTTTCAGCTGCAGGGCGAGCATCAAGCAAAGGCCAAGGAATTGTACGACTACGCGCACTTGTTCCAAAAACAAGATGACAATCTTTAATGGCTTCTTCAAGTGTTTCAACGATTTGGATTTTTTCGATTAAATCCGTTGCACCAGCTGCTAGGGCATCAATATCTGGGTGAGGGTAGGTTTTAGGCGCAACCAAAACTAACTGAGATAATCCCATCGTTTTCATTGCACGTAATGCACTACCAATATTTGCTGGTAAAGTGGTATTCACCATGACAATACGCACATGGGAGAGATGTGCCGATACCGTAGCATTGTCAACTTGACTCATAATTTGTCCAAAGTTTAATTTTAAATTAAGAATATTGATTAATATTCGTCTGATATAAGTCCATGGCATCATCCATAGACACACCTTCAGGAGGTGGTGGGATGTAAGCAGGTTTTGCTTCGTTGTAACTTACGGCTTTTGCTGCTTTAGATTTTACATGGTATTCGATGTAAATCGCTTCTTTACCAAAGTAATCGCGTAATTTTATGAGTACTTCATCGAGTGGAGCAACTTTCCAAGCTAGACCTAAATGAATTTCTGTTGTTGCATAAGGGAAATCAGCATGTAAATGAACAGGGATATGTGTACTCATATCAACATTGGTATAAGGCTGTAATATTGTAGCTAAATCTTTAGCCAATGTTTTATTCATGTGTTCATTTGATAGCTTAATTTGAATGCTATTTGCTCTTTTTTGGCGAATTTCATTAATACTAAAAGCTTTGGTTAAGCGACCTAGAGGGCGGTCAAAACCTTCACGTTCATAAATTTCACCTTCAATAACAATAACTTCTTCATTTTTAATAATGTCTTTAAAACGTTGGAATCGCTCATGATTAGACGAAACTTCAATACGCGCAGTACCATCATCTAAAGTGATCATCATTCGGTTAGGGAAGTTTGCGACATCAACCACCAAGCCTGCAAATACAGTTGTGACACCACGACGTGTAGGTGTTAACTCATTAATACGATGGGGAATAAATGATTTTAATTCAGGACGATAAACATCAATAGGATGTCCTGTTAAATATAAACCTAAAGTATCTTTTTCACCTTTTAAACGAACTTCATCTGCCCAAGGCTTTACAGGTTTAGCAGGTTTGCGTTGAAGCTCTTCAACTTCACCAAATAAATCCATAATTCCTGTTTCACGGTTTTGACGTGCTTGATCAGCCGCTTGTACGGCTTCAGGTAATTGAGCCATTAAGTCAGCACGTTCAATACCTAAACAATCGAGAGCGCCTGCACGAATAAGTGCTTCTAAAGTTCGCTTATTAATTTTCTTTAAATCGATTCTATGACAGAAATCAAATAAATCACGGTATGGACCATCTTTTTGACGTGACTCAATGACAGACTGCATTGCGGCTTCACCCACACCTTTAATGGCACCCAGACCATACACAATCGTTTTTGGATCACTTGCATGGAATTGATACAAAGACATGTTGACTGAAGGAGGTAATACTTCAATGTTATTATTACGACAGTCATCAATTAAAAATACTACGTTATCGGTATTTTGCATTTCCGATGACATAACTGCTGACAAAAATTCAGCAGGATAATGCGCTTTAAGCCAAGCTGTTTGGTAAGCAACTAAAGCATAGGCAGCAGCATGTGATTTGTTAAAACCATAGCCTGCAAACTTTTCCATATAGTCAAAAATATGGTTAGCTGTAGCTTCATCAATATCTTTTTTAGCAGCACCTTCAATGAAAATTTGACGCTGCTTGACCATTTCTTCTGGTTTTTTCTTACCCATTGCACGACGGAGTAAGTCTGCGCCACCGAGCGTGTATCCAGCACAGAATTGTGCAGATTGCATTACCTGTTCTTGGTAAACCATAATTCCGTAAGTAGGTTCTAATACTTTTTCAAGTAATGGATGTAAATATTCGAACGCGCCACCGTGCATACGATGAATAAAGTCAGGAATAAGATCCATTGGACCTGGACGATATAATGATACAAAGGCAATAATTTCTTCGAATTTACTTGGGCGTGCTTCTTTCAGCATTTTTTTCATGCCCACGGATTCAAACTGGAAGACCGCCGTGGTATTTGCTGATGCGAAAATATCGTATGCAGCAGGATCATCTAGTGGAATATATGAAATATTAACGGGTTCTGAAACATCTTGACGTGCATTAATATGTTTAATGGCATCTTCAATTACCGTTAAGTTACGCAAGCCTAAGAAGTCGAATTTAACCAGACCTGCTGATTCGACATCATCTTTGTCAAATTGCGCAACACGTGCTGTACCATCGGCATCACACATGACTGCTGAATAGTCTGTAAGTTTTGTTGGTGCAATAACAACACCACCAGCATGTTTACCTGTGTTTCGTGTAATCCCTTCAAGTTTAAGTGCCATTTCCCAAATTTCAGCGGCATCATCATTATCAGGGTTAGATGGGTTGGTAACGATATCTTTAAGTTGTGGTTCAGCTTCAATGGATTCTTCCAAACTTAAACCCAATGGTTTTGTTGGAATCATTTTAGAAATACGATCAGCTAAACCATAAGATTTACCTAGAACACGTGCAACATCTCGAATTGCACCTTTTGCAGCCATGGTTCCAAATGTTGCAATTTGCGATACTGCATCACGACCATATGTTCGTGCTACGTAATCAATAACACGGTCACGACCTGCGATACAGAAATCGACGTCGAAATCGGGCATTGATACACGTTCAGGGTTTAAGAAACGTTCGAAGAGTAAGTCGTAACGTAATGGATCAAGATCGGTGATTTTTAAACTGTATGCAACTAAAGAACCTGCACCAGAACCACGACCAGGTCCAACAGGGACACCGTTACCTTTTGACCACTGAATGAAGTCCATGACAATTAAGAAATAGCCGGGGAATCCCATGTCAAGAATAATTTTAATCTCAAATGCGAGACGTTCATCATAAGGTTTACGAATGTCTGCCCAATCATCGCCACGTTTGGCAACTGGATATAAAAAGTTTAGACGTTCTTCTAAGCCTTCTTCACATAAATGAGCGAAGTAGGTGTCAATGGTATGACCTTCAGGAATTGGATAATCGGGAAGATCATGGAAACCTAAACGAAGTGTGACATTACAACGTTTGGCAATATGGTAAGTGTTTTCAATAGCAGTAGGAATGTCTTTGAAAAGCTCAGACATTTCTTCGCCTGTCTTGAAATATTGTTCAGGACTATAGTGTTTTGGACGACGGCTATCACCTAAAACATAACCATCTGCAATACATACACGTGCTTCGTGAGCTTCATAATCATCACGTTTAATAAAGTGCACATCGTTATGTGCAACAACACCAATATTATATTTTTTAGCTAATAAAACAGCTTCATGGATAAAGTCTTCTTCACCAGGACGATCAGTTCGTGTAAGGGCTAAATAAACACGATTACCAAATTTTTCGATCCATTCTTCAAGTAGAGGTTCGGCTTTTTGTGGATTTGACGAGCAAAGCATTTTCCCGACATCGCTATGCATACCAAGAAGAATAATAAGATCCTGATTTCTTTCTAAAACCCATTTCTTTTTAACACAAGGAATATCTAATTGTTGACCACTGATATAACCTTCAGATACTAACTCTGTCAGGTTTCTCCAGCCTTTATTCGTCATAGATAATAAAGTTGCTCGATGCTCAGCGTCATTAAGACGAATTGTTGCACCTAGAATAGGTTTAATTCCTTTATCTAATGCTTTTTTATAAAACTTTACGGCAGCATGGAGGTTAGACAAGTCTGTTAAGGCCAGAGCGGGCATTGCTTCATTTGCAGCAGCTTTAATTAAATCAGGTATCCTTACGATAGATTCCGTAATTGAAAATTCTGTTTGAATACCAAGATGAACAAAGTGCATAAATGAGTCCCTGCAAAAACCATTGGCTAGTTTAACATGGCAAATGTCAAAGGGGATGTAATTGATATCATTTGATGAATATTTATCAATGAATATTGAATTCTATTTTATCTATGTTTGAATAAAAAAGAAAAAATGTGAATTTTATTGAAGGTAAACTTTGAGGAGAACGTATTTTATTTGAGTCTTTAAGTAAACTGTAAATTTATTTCAAACTATAAATTGTGTTTTAGTTAGACAGTGGATACATGAAAAATGTATCCACTGTTTAGTCATGTCATGAAAGTAAAAAGCTACTCTGAATGTGGTATTTGAGGAACTTTTTGTTGAATTAAACCTAAAAGATATTGAGCTTCTGCTGTATCTAAATTACTTCCGAAAGAATAAGTTTTAAAGCCAACCTCAATGAGAATTGAGCTAGAAATACCATTTTCATTATTGTTCAATGAAAGTTTATTAATTTGATTCAATCCAAAGCGTATTTTTTTTCCAATACCTAAAGTTGAGTCTTGTAAAGTCATTTCATAGTTGGAGATGGAAAATTTTTCTTGCCCAAACAAAGACCAGAGAACAATTTTTATTGCATATAATCCACCAATAGTCCAACCCACCAACCAAGCAATGAGGAAAAAATTATCAAAACTTTCTAATTTTTTCACTTCATTAATGGCAGACACTTCTCCGAAGTACCATCCGCCTAACCATGTACATAAAAATAAGATGGAGAAAAAGTTTTTATTAGATGGAATAGAAATTTTTAGACCATTGAAGTCTTGTTTGATTTTAGCTTTGCCGTTGTTATACATTTTATAATGTTTTCTTTTAAGATAATTTACAATTATAGAAATAACGAATAAAAAATTAAGCCCAATGATGGGCTTAATGATTATAATTGGTAGACCAACTTATCGCATTCTTGATAACCATTCACCAAGCATTTGTACAATCTGTACCAATACCAATAAAACAATAACAGTTAAAATAACGACACTTGTATCAAAACGCTGATAACCATAAGAAATTGCAAGGTCACCAATACCACCCGCACCTACAGCACCTGCCATAGCAGTTGCACCAATGAGGCTAATTGTTGCTGTTGTTAAATTCAGAATTAAAGAGCTACGTGCTTCAGGAATAATAAATTTAAAAATAATCTGAAGTGGAGTTGCACCCATTGCTTGAGCAGATTCAATAATCCCTTCATTGACTTCTAAAAGTGATGTTTCAACTAAACGACCAATGTATGGTCCAACATAAATTGTTAAAGGAACAATAGCAGCCCATGTGCCAATTGATGTGCCTACAATGAATTTAGTTAAAGGAATTACAGCAATTAATAAAATAATGAAGGGTAGAGAACGTAACGCATTCACAATTGGATTTAAGCCATAATAAATCACTTTATTTGGTAAAATACCTTGTGGACGTGTAACCACTAAAATGATGCCCTGAACAATTCCCCAAATACAGCCGAATAGCATTGCAAAGAAAACCATATTGAAGGTTTCTTGTAATGCAGTGACGAATTGTTCTATAGATAGAGAACTTGTCCAATACGGTGCTGTAAGTTGAGTCAGCCACTGAACAATTAAATCTTTCATTATTGTGCAACTCCAGATTGTTCAACAGAAACACCATTTTCTTGTAAGAAGTGAATGGCTTGTTCAATTATTGAAGAATCACCTAATAATTGAATAAACATTTGACCTATTACTGTGCCATTAATTTCAGTCATATTTGCAAATAAAATATTTAAGCTGATATCAAATTTCTTAATTACAGCTTGTATGACAGTTTCTTGTGCAGAATTTCCTAAGAATTTTAAGCAATAAATACTATTATGATTTTGATTCTCTAAATTGCTTAAAATATTAATTGGTAATTGCTGTTGTAATACAGTTTGAATAAATGTTTTCGTCGTTGGGTGTTGAGGCTGACTGAAAATTTCAAGTGTTGAGCCTGATTCAATAACTTTGCCTTGTTCCATGACAGCAACATAATCGCAAACTGATTCAATAACATCCATTTCATGAGTCACCATGACAATGGTAATGCCTTGCTCTTTATTAATTTTCTTTAATAAAGCTAAAACAGATTTTGTTGTTTGTGGATCAAGCGCAGAGGTAGCTTCATCACATAGTAAAATTTTTGGATGATTTGCAAGTGCACGAGCAATACCAACACGTTGCTTTTGACCACCTGAAAGCTCATCAGGGTAGGCGTTACGCTTATGCTTTAAGTCAATAAATTCAAGTAATTCTTCTAGGCGTTTTTCTCTTTCAGCTTTACTAAAACCTAAAAGTTTAAGCGGCATTTCAATATTTGCAGCAACTGTTTTTGTTGCTAATAAATTGAAGTGCTGAAAAATCATACCAATATTGGCACGCTCTTTACGCAATTGACTTGCACTTAGTGAAGTGAAATCCGTTTGATTAATAATTACTTGACCTTGATTAGGACGTTCTAATAAATTAATCAAACGAATTAAAGTACTTTTACCTGCACCGCTATAACCAATAATTCCAAAAATGCTGCCATCTGGAATTTCAAGGTTAATATTATCAAGAGCACGGATCGTCTGACCGTTCAATTGGTAATGTTTAGAAATGTTTTTAAATTCAATCATAACGTCAAAACTAACCAAAATTAAAAAAACAGGTAAATGCCTTCACCTGTTTTAAAGATAATGACAATTCTATCTTACTCTTTAGATGGTGTTAAAGAGTTAAATTTTTTATTTATTACAACTTTAGCTATTGGGAAATTTTATTATAAACAGTATTTGTGATTTTAGCTTGCGGTAGGGTTTTAAATTGTTTTCAATATGAGTAGGTTATCAGTTGATTTTGTGTTGAAATATTTATTTTCTAATTTTTTCAATATCGCTTGTGATAAAAAAGCCCACTAGAGAGCAGGCTTTTTAATTGGCTAGAAAATCATGAAAGATTATTTAGCGTTAGTAAATTCACTTACAGGTTTATTAACGGCAACTTTAGTTCCATCAAATTTTTCAGTAATAAATTGCTGAACTTTAGGTAAATGATAAAGTTCACCTAATTTAGCTAAAGTAGGGTCATTTTTATTTGCTTCACTTACACCAAGTAAGTTCACATAAAGCGCTGTACTTTGGTCAATAGGCTCACGGAAAACAGAATCTTTTAATACATTTAAGCCGCCTTCAAGCGCTAATGTATTACCAAGAACAATAGCATCTACGTCATCTTTAACACGAACAGCAGTTGTCATTTGAACTGGCTTAAGCTTTAAGTTTTTAGGATTTTCAACGATATCGTTCGTTGTACCGCTACCTAAATTGAAATCTGGTTTTAGTTTAATTAAACCAGCAGATTGTAATAATGAAAGTGCACGTGCTTCATTTGCAGTGTCATTTGGAATTGCAATTGTTGCGCCATTAGGGAATTGGTCAACCGATTTAATTTTATCGTTTGCGTAAATACCCATTGGTTCTAAGTATGTTGTCGCAATTGCATGAATTTGATCTTTATTTGATTCATTGTATGCAGCTAAATAGTTAAATGATTGGAATGCATTTACATCCATTTCACCACTTGCGACAGATGTGTTAAGCACCACATAGTCATTTAAAGTTTTTACATCTAAATCAATACCTGCTTCTTTTGTTTCAGGTAAAGATGCAATGTATTTCCAAATATCAACGTCAGGACCAGTAGATGCTAAGCGGACTTTACGTAATTCTGATGATGAAGCGGTATCTTGTGTGGCTTCTTGAGCTGGTTGTTTTGAACAGGCACTAAGAAGAACAACAAAAAACGCTAAGCCTAAACCAAGTAGTTTTTTCATGAAACATCCTATGTAAATTTGCAATAATTTACAGTCACGGGTTATTTGAGAGAATAGGGCTAAACGGTATTCATTAAAACGTGAATACACGAATTATATGGGCAGTGAGTCAAAACAAAATTTTGTTTTTAGTCACTATTTGTTGTATGCATCATAACAATAAATAGTTATTCGATATAGTGAATAAAATATGATTTCTTTTCACAATTATACATAAGTAATATTTTATGTATTTTATAATACATTGATAAATAATATATTATTAAATTGTGCGATTTAAAAAGAGAGGAACTTTTATGAGGATATATGCTTATAAGAATTTTTCTTATTTAAATATAAAAAATAGATATAAATGAAAATAGCCAATTTGACTATGATAAAAAACCCGCATTAAGCGGGTTTTTTATGAATACATTTATAACGACTTAAGCATTTTCACGAGCAATTGCGCGGTAACCAATATCTTTGCGATATTGAACACCATCGAAAGTTACTTTTTCACATAACTCTAATGCTTTTGCTTGAGCCTCACCAATTGTATTGCCAAGTGCTGTTACGCAAAGTACACGACCACCAGCAGTCACAATGTCACCATTTTCACGAGCTTTGGTTCCTGCATGGAAAACTTTAGCATCGGTCATTTGTGTATCTAAACCAGAAATGATATCACCATTACTTGAAGTCTCAGGGTAGCCACGAGATGCAAGTACAATACCTACAGTTTTACGCCCATCCCACTCAGCTTCAGTTGGTAATTTACCTTCTAAGCCAGCTTGAACTAAATCAACTAAAGATGATTTTAAGCGCATCATAATCGGCTGCGTTTCTGGATCACCAAAACGACAGTTAAATTCGATTACTTTTGGTTGACCTTGTTCATCAATCATCAAGCCTGCATATAAGAAACCGGTATATACATGACCGTCTTTTTTCATACCTTCAACGGTAGGACGCATCACTTCATTCATTGTTTTTTCAAAAACATCTGAAGTTACAACAGGAGCAGGAGAGTATGCGCCCATACCACCCGTGTTTGGACCTTGATCACCTTCAAAAATACGTTTATGGTCTTGTGACGTTGCCATTGGTAAAATGTTGTCGCCATCAATCATACAAATAAATGATGCTTCTTCACCTGCAAGGAACTCTTCGATCACAACACGAGAACCAGCATTACCAAATTTATTGCCTGCAAGCATATCGTCAATTGCATCAAATGCTTCTTGATTCGTCATTGCAACAATAACGCCTTTACCTGCTGCAAGACCATCTGCCTTAATAACGATAGGTGCACCATTTTTTTCAACAAATGCTTTGGCTGCATTTACTTCTGTAAATACATCATAGAAAGCAGTTGGAATATTGTGGCGTTTTAAGAAATGTTTAGCGAAAGCTTTTGAGCCTTCTAATTGTGCAGCAAATTGAGTTGGTCCCCAAACTTTGACACCTGCTTCACGACATGCATCTACAACACCATTTACAAGAGGTGCTTCTGGACCAACAATAATTAAATCAACCGCATTGTTTTTTGCAAAATTAATAATGGCAGGGTTATCTAAAATATTTAAAGCGACATTTTCACATTTATCTTCGGTTGCAGTGCCTGCATTACCTGGGGCGACAAATACTTTTGCGACTTGATCGTCTTGTGCGATTTTCCATGCAAATGCATGTTCACGGCCGCCATTACCTAAAACTAAAATGTTCATCTTTAGAAAATCCCTCGAAAATGAAATTCCACAAACCCAATGAGGCTTAAATTTTTACATCAAAATAAATGATGCTAAGACGTTTTGAACGTAACATACCCTCCTTTGAAAGGAGGGCATGTTTATATTTTATAAATTAGTGGCGGAAGTGACGCATGCCAGTGAAGACCATTGCGATACCAGCTTCATCAGCAGCAGCAATTGTTTCTTCATCACGCATAGAACCACCTGGTTGGATAATACATTTAATACCTGCTTTAGCAGCATTATCAATACCATCACGGAATGGGAAGAATGCGTCAGATGCCATTACTGCACCTTCCACAACAAGACCTGCATGTTCTGCTTTAATTGCTGCAATACGAGCAGAGTTTACGCGGCTCATTTGACCTGCGCCTACACCAATTGTTTGACGGTTTTTCGCATAAACAATCGCGTTAGACTTCACGTATTTTGCAACTTTCCAAGCAAAAATCATGTCGTCAATTTCTTGTTCAGTTGGAGCACGTTTAGTCACAACTTTAAGGTCGTCTTTAGTGATCATGCCTAAGTCTTGATCTTGAACAAGTAAACCACCGTTTACGCGTTTGTAATCAAGTTGAGCTGCACGTGCATCAATTGCTGGAAGTTCACCACATACAAGTACGCGGACATTTTTCTTCGCGCCAGTCACTTCAAGTACACCTTCAGCAATACTTGGTGCAATGATGACTTCTACAAATTGACGATCTACAATTGCTTGAGCAGTTTCGACATCTAATTCACGGTTAAATGCAATGATGCCACCAAATGCAGATTCAGGATCTGTTGCATAAGCAAGATCATAAGCAGCTTTAATGCCGTCTAGAGAAACAGCAACACCACATGGATTTGCATGTTTAACAATTACACAGGCAGGTTTTGCAAAAGATTTTACACATTCAAGTGCTGCATCTGTATCTGCAATATTGTTGTAAGATAATTCCTTACCTTGTAATTGTTTTGCAGTTGAAACAGATGCTTCAGTTGCAGTTGATTCTACATAGAATGCAGCAGATTGATGCGGGTTTTCACCGTAACGTAAATCTTGAACTTTATTTAATTGTGTATTGAATGTACGTGCAAATTTGTCAGCTTGACCTTCTTCTTTACCTACACGAGCGCCTAAGTAAGATGCGATCATACCGTCATATTGAGCAGTGTGTTCAAATGCTTTAACAGCTAGGTCAAAACGTGTTTCGTAAGACAATGCACCATTTGCTTTTAATTCATCAATAACTGTTGCATAGTCAGATGCATTTACCACAATCCCTACAGATGCATGGTTTTTTGCAGCAGCGCGAACCATTGTCGGACCACCGATGTCGATATTTTCAATCGCATCAGCAAGTGAACAGTTTGGTTTAGCAACTGTTGCAGCAAAAGGGTATAAGTTAACAATAACTAAATCGATTGCATCAATATTGTGCTCAGCCATTACTTGTTCGTCTAGACCACGACGAGCAAGGATTCCTCCATGAATTTTTGGATGAAGCGTTTTTACACGGCCGTCCATCATCTCTGGAAAACCTGTATGCTCAGAAACTTCAACTACAGCAACATTATTGTCTTTCAACAATTTGTATGTGCCGCCAGTAGATAAGATTTCTACCCCAAGAGCAACAAGGTTTTGGGCGAATTCGACAATACCAGTTTTGTCTGATACAGAGATTAAAGCGCGTTTAATAGTCATGATCTTTGTCACAGTCACAGTTATTAACAGATAAAAACAATTTTGGCAAAAATTGCAGGTTAAAAAAAATGCCTGCGGAAGCCGCAAGCATTTTATCATTTATTCACTCATTAAACCGTGAGCTTTTAACTTTTTACGTAAAGTTCCACGGTTCAGTCCGAGAATCTCGGCAGCGCGTGTTTGATTACCACGCGTATATTCTAGAACGACAGATAAAAGAGGTTTCTCCATTTCTGCTAGCACCATATCGTACACTTGTGATGGTTGCTCGCCTTGCAATTGTGCAAAGTAATGGCGAACTGCGCGATCTACGTGAATACGAAGAGCAACATCAGATTGTGCAGTAAAAATAGGAGATTTGCTATTCATGCGAATTAATCCGAAATCAGATATCACTAGGGTAAAGTGATATATCAATGTGGTCTATGAAATAAATGAACACCGCGTTTTAGATCCTAAAACTGGCGCTCTAAAACTGGTATATAGCTTGCCACATATCTTAGCATTGATCAAAAAATAAGCGTAACAATAGTTAAATATTTGTTACAGACCTATTTCAAACAAAAAAATCTACTTGATACGCTTTAATAATAAAGCGCATTGAGCGGATAAATTTTATTGTGAAATTAGCGAAGAGTTTGCAGCGTGAAGCTTTCGTGGCGCGTATGATACCATTCTTCAAGAAAAAGTGAGCAAGAAAAGTTCATTTTTTTTAATTTTTTTTAATTTTTTTAATAGGTTTTTCCAATCTTTATGGACGAATAATTTGTAAATCATAATGATCGAAGTTTTTTTCAGGCAAAGGAAGTGAAATGTCAAACATAAAAGGAGTATTAATGGGGATTCGTTTAATATTTTGTAAGCTAGGAATAAGGTATTCATCGGAAGTATAAATACGACTAAATACAATTTCTTTATTTTTAGTGAGGGTGAGTAATAATAATGGCATTGGCAAGCTACGATCATTTTGATTAATCAGTTCACCTATCAAATTTATGTTTGTATCCTCTTCGGAGTGTGTTTTTAGGCTACGGATGTTGATATAACTATATTGTTGTTCTAAGTCGGAGCAATTAATTAATCCGCAGAATTTAGTGAAAATTTGGTGAACAGAAGGGTTATCACTTAAAAATTTAGGGTTAAACATTAAGAGTTGAAAAAATAAGATTGAAATAAGAACTGAAGTTGTAAGTCCCCAAGTAATATAATAAGTCCTCTTAGCGGTCTGTTGACTTAGATTTAATTTTTCTTCTGCTAAATTTAGTGTGGGGATACTAGGAATTGCCTCTGTACTAAAATAGCTTAAATTATTTAAATAAGTTTCTAAGTCAATATTGGAGTGTTCTACTTTTTCATTAAAAATTTTTAAAAAATCTGAAGATGTTGTAATAATTTCTTGATTTGTATGTTTTATATGAATGTGTTGAGTATCGGGTAAATCAGTTTTTTGAGGTGTTGATAATTGAATTAAATGTAATAGCGCATTAAATTCACATAAGCATTTGGGACAACAAACCATGCCCTGGGCTACTGTAAGTTGAGCTACAGAAACTTTATAGATGCTTGAGCATTTAGGGCATTGGGTTGGTCTGTCTATCATATTTTAAATGAACTATTAATATTGTTGGCGCTTACCAGAAACTCGGCACCAATATTCATCGTGTTTAGTAATATCTAATATATCAAAAAACTCAGAATATACTTGAGAAACTTCATCAACTTGTTCGTTAATGATACCAGCAAGTGCAAATTCACCTTCAGGTTTGATGAGTGTGGCAAATTGTGGAGCAAGCATCATAAGAGGTCCTGCTAGGATGTTTGCAACAAATACATCTGCCTTTTGGTTTTGTAATGTTTCATAAAATTCATCAGGTAAACCAACATATAAATTTTCTGCAACGCCATTTAATGCTGCATTTTGTTCAGTGGCCAATACGGCTTGAGGATCAATATCTGTTGCGTATACTTTTTTAGCACCAAGTAATAATGCTGCAACAGCTAAAATTCCCGAACCACAGCCATAGTCAATGACGATTTTATCTTTCACATCAGTTTGACCAAGCCATTGTAGGCAAAGGAAAGTAGAAGCATGGTTACCTGTACCAAATGCAAGACCTGGATCAAGTTTTAAATTAACAGCATCAGCTTCTGGTGCTTCCATCCATTCAGGAACAATCCAAAATTTTTCGCTAATTTTAATGGGTTCATATGCATCCATCCAAGTGCGTTCCCATTCTTGGTCTTCAATGAACTCAAATTTTAATGGTACTTCAGGCATTTGAAGTTGAATAAATGTGATGATTGCATCGACATCAATTTCTTCATCGTCTTCTTGAGCATAAATACCAGTAACAATAACTTTGTTCCACAGCGGTGTTTCACCTGGAAGCGGTTCTAATAAATCCTGATTTTCAGCATCATCTAAAGTTACACTTACTGCACCTAAAGAGTTAAGTAGTGTTTCAGTAAAATCGACTTGAGCCTGATCAACAGTAATATGTATTTGTAACCACTTCACGAAAATAACCTAATCATTTTTTATTAAACGAGTATTGTAGCTGATCTATGCTCAAACATGGCAATTTTATTGGCAAATATCATGAATGATTTTTGAAAGTTATAAATTAATTTTATTTATTAAAATGATATTTATTTCATGAAATATAAGCATAAGCCATTAAAGTTATAGAAATTATAGGTGATGATTCATTTCATCACCTATAATTCAGTACTATTTAGGTGCAGGAGCCATGTAACCAAGACCACACTTACCTTTAAAATCAATACCTTTTAGATTAATAGCTTTACTTGCAGGATTGATTTTACAAACGCTATTTAATTCTTTTGCAAAACGTTCAAAAATTTCTGTTTTTTGTGTCGGGAAGAATTGAGTTTCACATGTACCATTCCAAAGAACGCCTTTGTAGCGAAAATTTGTTTCTGCACCTACAGATTTACCCTGGCAAGCTTTTTGATATAAATCTGGTGTATAGAAATTATCAACAGCATTATTTGCTTGAAGATTAAGTGGAGCTAAAAATACACAAGCTAAAGCAATAGAAGATAAAATATGCTTTTTCATTAAGCTTTCCTTTTATAAGTTTGATATGAATCATGTTTTTTAAAAATTATGCAATTAAAGTATATTTAAGTTGAAAAATAATTCAAGTTTAATTTAATAATTCAATATAAATAATGTAGAAAAACTTAATTTTGTTGGGGTTGTAGTGAGGTTCTTTGCTAGTTATATAAGGATATTTATATACAATGAGTAAAATCTTCATTGTATATGGATGTAATTTTAATAATTTAAAAATATCAAATTGTATTTATAAATGAAAAGATAGATCAGTTGATTTTTTGAAGAAAAAGTTGTGAGCTTGAATTGTTGTGAAGATGAAAGAAGGGGGAGGATATTCCCCCGTGAATAAAATATTAAAAATGGAGTCTTAAGGTGCTGGAGCAGTAAAGGCTAAGGCACATTTACCTACATATTCTTTACCTTCGATATTCATTGCTTTTGATTTCATATCTGATTTACAAATACTTGTTAATTCAGTTTCATTACCTTTAATGTTTTTATAATTACCAGACGGGATAAACTGAGCTTGGCAAGTGCCATTCCAAATGATGCCATGAGCAGCATAACTTACAGCATCTCCTAGCGACTTACCTTTACAAACTTGTTGGTATTTTTGAGGATTATATGTGTTTGAAACTTTATCATTTGCTTGTACATAAAGTGGAGCTAAAATTAAACATGATAAAACAGCAGACAACATAAACTTAGTTTTCATGAAGATATTCCTTTGCTTGTTAATGTAATGTTCAATTTAAAATGTAATAAATAATTGTATAATAAACACTCAAATGTTTGTGGTAAAAACGTAGTGATACATACTGTATATATAACGAAATGAAACAAAAATATATAAAGTAGACAGTGGATTTTAAAATTTGCATAGAAAAATATAAAATTGACTTAATCTGTCAACTTATTGCTGAATTTTTGCTACAATATAGAGTCATTTCTTTAATCTCTCTTTTACCATTATGCATTATCCTAAAGTTTACGATGTCATTGTTATCGGCGGCGGTCACGCGGGTACTGAAGCAGCATTAGCTGCAGCACGTATGGGTCGACAGACTTTACTCCTCACTCATAATATTGAAACTTTAGGGCAGATGAGTTGTAACCCAGCCATCGGTGGTATTGGTAAGTCGCATCTTGTACGTGAAATTGATGCTCTTGGCGGTGCAATGGCACTTGCTGCGGATAAAGGCGGTATTCAATTCCGTATTTTAAACTCACGTAAAGGAGCAGCAGTTCGTGCGACACGTGCGCAGGCTGATCGTGTTCGTTATAAAGCAGCAATTCGCCATACTTTAGAAAATCAAGCAAATTTAGATATTTTTCAACAAGCAGCTGATGACTTAATTGTTGAAGGCGATACCGTTAAAGGTGTTGTAACGCAAATGGGTATTCGCTTTGATGCGAAAACTGTTGTACTTACAGCGGGTACATTCCTGGGCGGTGTGATTCACATTGGTTTAAATAATGCTTCTGGCGGTCGTGCAGGTGATCCACCATCAATTTCATTGGCACATCGTTTACGCGAATTACAACTTCCTGTAGGTCGTTTAAAAACTGGCACACCACCACGTATTGATGCGCGTTCAGTTGATTTTTCTGTAATGACACCACAGCCGGGTGATTTCCCATCTCCGACAATGTCATTTATGGGTGATGCTTCAATGCATCCTGAACAAGTAAATTGCTACATTACACATACCAATGAACGTACACACGATATTATTCGTGGTGGTTTAGATCGTTCACCAATGTACACAGGTGTCATTGAAGGTGTAGGTCCACGTTACTGCCCATCAATTGAAGATAAAATTCATAAATTTGCTGATAAAGACTCACATCAAGTATTCTTAGAGCCTGAAGGCTTAGATACACATGAGCTTTATCCAAATGGTATTTCAACATCTTTACCATTTGATGTTCAGTTTGAATTAGTACGTTCAATTCGTGGTATGGAGAATGCGCACATTCTTCGTCCGGGTTATGCAATTGAATACGATTATTTTAATCCACAAGCATTGAAGTTTACTTTAGAAACTAAAGCGATTAATAACTTGTATTTTGCTGGTCAAATTAACGGTACTACAGGTTATGAAGAAGCTGGTGCACAAGGTTTACTTGCAGGCTTGAACGCTGCGCGCCGTGCGTGGGATCAAGAACAATGGACACCGAAACGTGATGAAGCGTATATGGGTGTACTTGTAGATGACTTAATTACTTTAGGTACTAAAGAACCGTACCGTATGTTTACATCACGTGCGGAATATCGTTTGATGCTTCGTGAAGATAATGCAGATCAACGTTTGACACCAATTGGTCGTGAAATGGGTCTTGTAGATGATGAACGTTGGGCTACTTACTGTGAAAAAATGGAAGCAGTAGAAAAAGAAACAGGTCGTTTACAACATTTATGGGCTGCGCCAAACAATCCAATGGGTAAAAAATTCGTTGAAATGACAGGTGCAGATCTTTCTAAAGAATGTTCTGCTGTTGATTTATTAAAACGTCCTAACATTACATTTGCTCAAATTGCAGAACTTACGGGTTCTGAAGTTTCTCCGCAAGTGGGTGATCAAATTGAAATTGCAGTGAAATACGAAGGTTATATTAACCGTCAGCATCAAGATGTTGCGCAAATGAAACGTCTTGAAGAAACGAAGATTCCTGCCGATTTTGATTATGATGTTGTATCTGGTTTGTCACGTGAAATTACGCTTAAATTGAAAGATGTGCGTCCTGAAACATTAGCTCAAGCAAGTCGTATTCCGGGTGTTACACCTGCGGCAGTACAATTGGTGATGATTACAATTCGTAAAAATGCCCAAGCAAAAAAATCTGCTTAAGATTTTGATGTAACAAAAAGCCCGCTTAATGCGGGCTTTTTATTTGGGTGGTGAAATTGAACCATGTAGAATTGGCTTAAAACAAAGAAGGTTAAGAATAAAATGATAGATAGAAATCAAAGAATACGTGGAGCAATATATGGGTTGCTCATTGGAGATGCTGTTGGTGTGCCTTACGAATTTAACTCACCAGATGAATTACTGTCTATTGATCTGATTGATATGGTTCCGCCACAGAATTTTTCACGAACTTATCCACATGTGCCAATAGGAACATGGTCTGACGATGGTGCTCAAGCTCTGTGTTTATTAGCCTCTCTAATTCATTGTAATGAATTCGATGATCATGATTTTATGAATCGAATTTGTAATTGGTATAAATATGGCTATATGGCTGTTGATTCAAAAATCTTTGATGTGGGTATACAAACTTCAGATGCAATACAAGGTTATTTAACAGGTGTACCTCTTTCTGATGTAGCAAAAGATGATGAACGTAGTAACGGTAATGGTGCATTGATGCGAGTATTACCCTTAGCATTATGGCATCAAGGAAGTAATGAAGAACTAATTAAAGATGCCTATGCTCAGTCTCATATTACTCATGCACATATACGTTCGAAATTATGCTGTGCCATTTATTTCTATGGGCTAGAAATATTTTGCAGGGTGAAGGGATTAACCAAGCATGGGAGCATGCAAAGCAATATATGTTTAATTATTGTCAGGGAAAATCTAAAGAGCTTATTGAGTTAGAAAAAAATATTTATGTAGAACATTTAGAAAAATCGAAAGGTACAGGCTATGTTGTTGATTGTTTAAATTCTGCATATTACGTACTACAAGCTGATGGATATAAAGACATCATTAAAAAGGCAATTTCATTAGGACATGATACAGATACTACGGCTTGTGTAGCGGGTGGTATAGCAGGTTTGTATTATGGTTTTGATGGTATTCCAAATGATTGGATACAACAGTTACGAGAGCAGGAAAAAGTAGAAGATATATTTAGAAAATGGTTAAAAACTTCATAAATTATGTTTTTAGTTTGATGATAGTTAAATATTATCAAACAATAGCTTTTGGTTATTTATTAAATAAGCCTTTGAATAGCATGTGATATATTTAGGCTATGTTTCTTTTTATATGAAAATAATCATTGAAATACTCAGTTTTCTTCTCGATTCAGCTATTTCAGAAAATTAATCCCGACTATTGTAGTGGTATATTTTCTTAGAATTAAATCTGAAAATGGTTTTACAAATTAGATCTCGTAATTTGTTTACTATGGATGGAGTTCAACAATGGCACAAATACAGTCAGGAAAAATACAAAAGTTTTTAATCGTATTTTTATGTTTCTGGGTCGCATTCTTTGAAGGTTTTGATTTGCAAGCCCCTGGTATTGCAGCAAAAGGCATTGCAGAAACATTTTCACTGGATCAAGTACAGATGGGCTATGTCTTTAGCTTAGGTGTATTTGGTATGCTATTTGGTGCATTTTTTGGTGGACGAGTTGCTGATTATTTAGGGCAAAAGAAAGTATTAATGTTGTCCATTGCAGTTTTTGGCGTATTTTTTAGCTTAACAGCAATTACAACCCAATTAGAAATTTTATATGTTGCTCGCTTTTTAACAGGTCTAGGTTTAGGGGCAGCTATGCCAACCATGATTTCTGTTGTTGGTGATGAGGCGACTGAGAAAAACCGCGGTAAATTAAACAGTTTAATGTATTGTGGTTTACCTGTAGGTGCGATCTTTGTTGCTGGTTTAGCTATCTTTTTTCAAGATATTGCATGGCAAACGCTATTTTTAATTGGTGGTATTACGCCATTAATTCTTATTCCATTTATGGCATTTATTTTAAAAGATAAACCAAAAGTGGCTGTGGTAGAAAATACTGCACAAGTACCATCAATGGGTAATATTTTATTTGCTGAACAGCGTTATAAAAATACGATTCCATTATGGGTAAGTTTCTTTTTTACTTTAATGATTAACTATATTTTAATTAGTTGGTTACCTAATCTATTAATGGAACAAGGTTTAGAAAAACAACAAGCATTTATGATTATGTTGGTATTCCAAGTGGGTGCTGTTGTTGGAACATTAGGTCTTGGTTACTTATTAGATCGTTTAAAATTATGGCAAATGTCTGTCATTATTTATACGGGATTATTGGTTTCAGTCGTAATTTTATTCACTACAACATCTATTCCAATGCTTATTTTAGCAGGGGTGATGGGTGGGATTTTTTCTACAGGTGGACAATCAATTTTATACGGTATTTCACCAATATTTTATAATGGTGTAGGTAAAGTAACAGGTGTTGGAAGTGCTATTTCATTAGGCCGTTTAGGTGCAATGACAGGGCCATTGTTGACAGGGAAAATTTTAGCGCTAGGTTTAGGCACGACAGGTATTTTAATTGCGAGTGCACCGGGCATTATTTTATCTGCTATTGCAGTAACAGCATTGTCAAAATATAAGTCAGAAAAAAGTAAATCATAATATTGATAAAATAAATGAAAAGGCGATCAATAGATCGCCTTTTTTTATGAGAATATATCGTATTAATGTATTTACAGCATTTTTTTAATTGCCATTAAACGTTCGAAGTTATTAATACGTTTTTCAGTATCATAAATATCACAAGTGAAAATAAACTCATCTACATCATATTGTTTAAGTAGATTTTCTAAGCCTACTTTAACCGTATGCTGACTACCAATCTGAGCCATTGCATAAAAATTATCGACAGACATTTTTTCAGCAGGTGACCATAAATGATCCATAGATTCTACAGGTGCTTTAAGTTTTAAGCTTTGTCCACGCATTAAACCAAGTACACGTTGATAAGCACTCGTTGCTAAAAGCTGAGCTTCCTGATCTGTTTCAGCAACTACCGTTGGAACCCCCATAGACACATAAGGTCGATCTAAATATTCTGAAGCTTGAAAGTTATCACGATAAAGCTGAATGGCGTGACTAAGCATACGTGGAGCAAAATGAGATGCAAAAGAATAAGGCAAACCTAAGCGAGCTGCGAGTTGCGCACTAAACAGGCTTGAACCTAATAACCATACAGGTACATGAGTGCTTTGACCTGGTGTGGCAATAATTTTTTGTGCAGGCTGTGGGTCATCAAAATAACTTAATATTTCTAAGACATCTTGTGGAAATTGATCTTCAGTTTCTTGGCGACCACGGCGTAGTGCACGCATGGTAACTTGGTCTGTACCGGGAGCACGACCTAAACCAAGTTCAACACGTTGAGGATAAAGCGTTGCCAAAGTACCAAATTGCTCAGCAACAACCAAAGGTGCATGGTTAGGAAGCATAATACCGCCAGAGCCTACTTTTAATGTAGAGGTATTTGCTAATACATAACCTAATAATACTGCGGTTGCAGAACTGGCAATGCCATCCATATTGTGATGTTCTGCAAGCCAAAAACGTGAATAGCCTAAGCGTTCAGCAGATTGAGCAAGTTCTAAGACATGTTTGAGTGAAAATTCAATAGATTTATCATCTCGAACAGGAGCGAGTTCTAAAATCGAAAACTGAGTATCTTGTAAAGATCGCATTACGACTCTCATTAAATAAGTATTGATAACAGAATACGACGATAATAAATGTTTGTATATCGAAAAAAAACGATATTAAAAATTAGATGTTCTATATCAATTAAATGTTAATAAAAATAACTTTAAATATAGACTATAACAATCTGAATTAAATATAAAAAAGCATCCGAAGATGCTTTGAATTTAAAAAAAATACAATGATTTTATATTTGATTAACGGTGTCTACGTTTGTATTTTTTAGGTTTAGATGATACCGCTTTATCTTTTGAAATTTTATTACCAAGTGCTGCACCACCAGCAGCACCTAATGCAGAACCAATGTATCCGCCATTTTTACCGCCCATACTATTACCTACAGCTTGACCAGCACCACCACCAATAGCACCACCAATAGCAGATTCTGTACGATTACGTTTATCACTTGCGATTGCCGCACCACCAGCACCACCTAAAGCAGCACCAATTGTTGCACCAGTATTACCGCCCATATTTCGTCCAATTGCTGTGCCTGCGACACTGCCTAAAGCACTTGCGGCAGCAACACGAGTTGTACTATCTGCATAAGCATTTACAGCCAGTAAAGAGGAAAGAAGTGTTGTACTCAACAAAAATGCTTTAAGTTTCATTTTAGCTCCATGCCGTGAATTGACAATGTGTGTTAAAGAATAAATCCGACTGTATCAGTTTGATTTAAAGAAACTATGAAGAGCAGCTGGACGCTTATGAAACGAAATATTATTCATATGTAACAGTATGTAATTTATGTAATGTTTATAATTCTAAAACAGGAAAATATGCCGAATTGTGAAGAAAAAAATAAAATGAATATTTATGAATTAAGTAATTCATTTAAAAAGCTTAAAGAATAAATATGTCATTTAATCACTATAATCGGTAAACTATGTGCAATTTTTTGATGTTTGCTTTACAAGCTAAAGCGTTTGAATAGAGATATTTTATAAAATGAAAGAATCGTTGCGTTTACGATTAGATCAGCTTTCTGACCGTCACGAAGAACTTACTGCGTTGCTTGCAGATGTTGAAGTCATTTCAGATAACAAGCGTTTCCGTCAGCTTTCACGTGAACATAATGATTTGACAGAAATCACTGAAGTTTGGTCAAAGTATAAGCAAGCTGAAGAAGACATTGAAACAGCAGAAGCAATGTTGTCTGACCCTGACTTTAAAGAAATGGCTCAGGAAGAAATCAAAGAAAATAAATCTATTATTGAGCAATTAGAATCCGATCTCAATATTCTTATGATTCCTAAAGATCCAAATGATGCAAACTCGGCATATTTGGAAATTCGTGCAGGAACTGGTGGTGATGAAGCTGCAATTTTCTCAGGCGATTTATATCGTATGTATAGTAAATATGCAGAATCACAAGGCTGGCGCTTAGAAATCCTTTCTGAAAATGAAGGGGAACATGGTGGATATAAAGAGGTCATCTGTTTAATTAACGGTGAAGGCGTTTATGGTCGCTTGAAGTTTGAGAGTGGTGCACATCGGGTTCAGCGTGTTCCTGCAACCGAATCTCAAGGTCGCGTACATACATCTGCATGTACCGTTGCTATTTTACCTGAAGTAGATGTAGATACTTCGGTAGAAATTAATGCATCAGACTTACGTATTGATACTTATCGTGCATCAGGTGCAGGTGGTCAGCATATTAACAAAACAGATTCTGCTGTACGTATTACCCATATTCCAACAGGAACAGTTGTTGAATGTCAGGATGAACGTTCACAGCATAAAAACAAAGCCAAAGCGATGGCATTGTTAGCATCTCGTTTAGAAAATGCAAAACGTGCAGCAGCAGATGCAGCAACTTCTGAAATGCGTCGTGATTTAGTTGGTTCGGGTGACCGTTCAGAGCGGATTCGTACTTATAACTATCCGCAAGGTCGTATGACCGATCATCGTATTAACTTAACGCTATATAAGTTAGATGCAGTTATGGAAGGTGATTTAACCGAGTTACTTGATAGTTTACATCGTGAATATCAAGCTGATCAGTTAGCACTTCTAGCACAGCAAAATGGTGGTTAATGAATATTGCACAAGCCTTGGCGTTTCGTGGTGATATTGATAGTTACGAACGTCAAGAAAGTGTGTGGTTATTAGAGCATTTCTTAAAGCTAACTTCTTTGGAGTTAAAATATAAGAGTGAGCAAGAATTAACTGCACAGCAAGAACAAGATTTTTTAGATGCTATTCAGCGCATTGAAGCAGGAGAGCCTTTAGCTTATATTACTGGCTCTCAACCTTTTTGGACATTAGATTTAAAAGTGACAAAAGACACTTTAGTTCCACGTCCAGATACTGAAATTTTAGTAGAAACTGTACTGCATTTGTCATTACAAAGTCATGCCAAAGTGTTGGATATGGGAACTGGAACGGGTGCAATCGCATTATCTTTAGCATCTGAACGTCCAAATTGGGATGTAACAGCAACAGATATTTATTTGCCAACTTTAGAGGTTGCCAAAGAAAATGCATCTGTACATGGTTTAACACAAGTGAAATTTCAGCTAGGTTCATGGTTTGATGCTTTAGAAATGAATGCAGAACCGATCTTTGACCTTATTGTGTCTAATCCACCTTATATTGATGCTGTAGATGATCATATGCAGCATTTAGCAACTGAACCTGAGCGAGCATTGGTTGCAGATCATCATGGATTAGCAGATTTAGAAACTATTATTTCTCAAGCAATAGATTGGTTAAAACCAAATGGATGGGTGGTTTTAGAGCATGGTTATGATCAAGCTAAAGCTGTTCAAGACATTTTTGCTGCGTATCATTTTATAGAAATACGTACTGTGAAAGATTATGGTGGAAATGATCGAGTTACATTGGCTCGAATTTCAGCTTAATTTTGAAAAGAAAAGCGACTGATTAATCAGTCGCTTTTTTATTTAAATAGGGTAGTCTTCTAAATTAGAAAAGACGTTGAGTTCATATAAAATATCGACTTTATCTACAAGATAATGTGCAACTTCTTTGGCTATTGTTTTAATTTGAGTTGAAGATGCTGTTGAAATGTCATCAATATTAATATTTAAATGTTTTGCAATTTCAGTTGCATCTGTATGTGAAAAAAAGTCTTCAATAAATTGTTGTGGTTCAATTTGTGATGACTGAAAAATACAAGAAATTAAGACATGATCAGTATTTTCAAATTGTGGTAAAAATAAATTTTGGATATGGTCTAAAAATTGCCTTTCAATAGTATAGATAGATTTAGACATAGGGAGAACCTCAATAATACACTCTAATAATAATTCTTTATTGA
Source organism: Acinetobacter equi (assembly GCF_001307195.1). NCBI lineage: Bacteria > Pseudomonadati > Pseudomonadota > Gammaproteobacteria > Moraxellales > Moraxellaceae > Acinetobacter > Acinetobacter equi. The sequence continues at coordinate 2,090,429 of NZ_CP012808.1, forward strand.
TTAAAAAATAGACCTTATTGAGATACTATTCAATGAATATATATGAATGCCTAGTCAGTTATTCTGCTATGTATTTTGAGTATTTTAAGGATTAATTAGGTATAGTGAGGGGTGTATGTTTTACAGGGACTAATTAAGTCCTAAACATTACAATATTATTTTGAACATCAATAAAGCTTCTTAATGAAGTAGGCAAAAGAGAAAAAATATATCAAAATCTACAAAAGAAATAATGATCTGTTTGATGTTTAGCTTATTGTAATTCATTATAAAAATGTGATTTATTTGAGCTTTTAATTTATTTAAAAATCTGCATCAATTAAATAGATAAATCAGGAGAATAGGGATTTATTTATAAAATTAAAGAGATTCATATGATAAAAAGTGACTTCAAAAGGTCACTTTTTATCGTGTTGGATGATGTATTTAGTGATAGTTCGTTAATGTTTTTGGAAATAGGAATAAACACATTAAGGCAGAAATAAATGCACATATCAGCATAATACTAATTAAGCCAATACTTCCTGAAGAAGCATAAATACCTGTTACGGTTGTAATGATTGCACCAAAACCAAACTGTAAAGAACCTAATAAGGCAGATGCTGTACCTGCCAATTTATGTTGGAACATTAATGAGAGTTGACTGCCTGTTGGCATAATGAAACCAAGCAAGGTGACACTGAAGAACATCCCTAAACATAAAATGAATAATTTGTTTAGTCCAAGAATAAAGCAAATAAAAAGTAAGCCAATAACTAAAAGAAAGCCAGTATTGAAAATTTTATAAGCATTAAGTGGTCCAAACTTTTCATGGATTTTAGGATTAAAAATTGCAGCAGCAATAAGTCCAAATGCATTTACAGCAAATAGAAGACTAAATTGTGTTGAACTTAAATGATATTCGGAAATAAAAACGCTTGCTGAACCTGCGATATAAGCAAAGAATCCTGCTTGAGCAATACATAATGTGAGTGCAAAAATAATAAATTTTTTATCTGTAATGATATTTAAATAGTGATAAAAGGTTTGCGAAAGTTTAAAGTCTTTACGAAGTTCAGTTTGACGTGTTTCAGGTAAAAAAATAGCTGCTGTTATTAGAACAATTGCACTATATACTGCAAGAAAAACAAAGATATTTCTCCAAGATCCCAATGCTTGTAAACCATCGCCAATTAATGGAGCTATCACAGGAGAAAGCCCTAAAATAGCTAAAACCATTGACATCATTTTACCCATAGCAGGACCATGGAACTTATCTTTAATAATGGCAAATGCCATAGCCATACCAATAGAACCACCTAAACCTTGTATAAAGCGAATCCATTGTAATTGCTCGACTGTTTGTGCCAATGCACAACCGATAGAACCTAAAACAAAAATTGATAAACCTAAGTAAATAAGAGGCTTACGTCCAAATTTGTCAGACAATGGACCATATATCAGTTGTCCTAGCATTAATCCGACAAAAAATGTCATCAAACTCAGTTGTATGGCACCTTCAGAACTTCCTAATGAAATTGCCATTGCAGGAATACTTGGAAGGTACATATCAATACCTATGGGGCCAATTGTTGCAAGTGATGCAATTAGTATTGGCATTGCACGAGAGGTTGAAGATGTCATAATAATCTATTGAATAATTGAGAAGCGGTGCATTATGAAACTTGTAGGTTTCCTAAGTCAAGGATTTAAAAAATGGCAAAATTAGGTCGACCATTGGCAATGTCTGTAGATGAACGCCGTAAAGAAATTTTTATCATTGCTGAAAAATTATTTGGTGATCAAGGTTATGACAGTGTCACGATGGCAGATATTGCAACATCGGTAGGAATGTCAAAAAAAACCTTATATGTTTATTTTAAAGATAAAAAAGAATTGTTTAGAGAGTTAGTATCATCATCATATATTTGGTCTGATGATGCATTTCATGAGCAAAATTTAACAGCAATTCAGCAACTAAAAAACAGATTAAAAGTCTGTGCAGAGCATGTATTATCTGAGCGTCATATAAAATTATGTCGACTGATTGTTTCTGAGCATCGAAGTGAACCAGAAATTACGGCGACATTTTATGAAATGGGCATATCTACAAGTCGAAATCATTTGATTGATGCAGTTAAAAAGATCGAGCAACAACATTATGTTTTAAAGCTAGATCCAGAGGTTTTGGCAGATATGCTTTTTGGTGCGTCAATTGCTAAACCATTTGTAGATGTATTAATGGCAAATCAGCAAATTAATTTTTCTGAAATTTTTGATACGATTGCCAAAACAGTAGATGCTTTATTTGTTGAACATCTAAAATCTTGTGAATAAAACTGAGGATTATGTTTGACAATGGAATTTGAATTAAGTGATGCAGAAATGCAGCTATATGCTCGACAAATTTTATTAGATGGTTGGGATATTGACGCACAAGAAAAGTTAAAACTTGCAAATGTTTTAATTGTTGGCTGTGGGGGAATTAGTTGTACTACAGTGGAATTATTAGCACGGGCAGGTGTTGGACAAATTAGTTTAATAGATCCAGATACTGTTGAGATAAGTAATCTACAACGACAAATTGCTTTTACATCGCAAGATTTAGGTTTTTATAAAGCAGAAGTCTTAAAGAAGCGATTACAGCAAATTAATCCTTATATTCAGGTGAATAGCTATACGCAATGTTTAGATGAACAAAATGCCGATGCATTAATTTCTACACAAGATTTGGTGCTAGATGGTTGTGATAACTTTAGTACACGTTATTTGGTGAATAAGCTTTGTGTAAAATATTCTGTACCTCTAATTAGTGCCTCAGCAATTGGTTTTGTAGGTCAACTTTTTATGGTTGAAGGTGATTCTGCATGCTATGAATGTCTTTTTCCTAAAGAACAATTGGAAAATGAAAGTTTAAGATGTGCAGATTCTGGCGTACTTGCAACCACACCAAATGTAATGGCAAGTTTGCAGGCTCATCATGCATTGTTATATTTGGGTTTGGCAAAAATGCCATTAAAGCAAAAATTATTAGTATGGAATGGGATGACGATGAGTCAAAAAATTTTAAACTTTGATAAAGATCTCGAATGTCCTGTTTGTCAGGCAAGATAAAAGCTACAACTTAATCAAATTTTGTTAAACTCTGAATAAATGAATTGATTCAAATCTATGATGAAAAATAATATCTGGTTAGATGGATTACGCTCCGTACGTCGTATGGGGGAAACTGCGGTCGTTGCTGCAAAAGCGGGCATTAAATATGCGATTGAAAAGCCAAGTAATGCGCGACTTATGCGAGAAACTTTTGAAGATTTAGGATCGACTTATATTAAATTAGGTCAATTTATTGCTAGTACACCTTCATTATTTCCAAGAGAATTTGTTGAAGAGTTTCAAGGATGTTTAGATCAAACACCAAAACTTCCATTTAGTTATATCCAAGAAGTTTTAGAGTCAGAATTTGCTGGACGTGATCTTGGTGATATTTTTGCATCAATTGATGAAATTCCTTTAGCTTCTGCTTCTATTGCACAGGTCCATGCAGCTACTTTAGTGACTGGTGAAGATGTTGTGATTAAAGTCCAAAAGCCTGGTGTGGAAACTATTTTATATACAGATTTAAATGTCTTACATTGGTCTACAAAATTATTAGAAAAAGCAGTTCCAAAAGTAAAATTTGCATCATTAGCCGATATTGTTGAAGAAATTAAAACACGTATGGTACGTGAAGTAGACTTTATTGAAGAAGCAAAAAATATTGATGATTTTGTGAATTATTTAAATATTACTCACAATAAAGCTGCAACTGCGCCAAAAGTGTATCATCAGTATTCAACACGCCGTATATTGACCATGCAGCGTTTACATGGTGTATCACTGACAGACTTTGAAGTCGTTAAAAAATTTACCAAAGATCCATCACAAGTATTAATCACAGCAATGAATACGTGGTTTGGTAGTTTAATGATGTGCGAAAGTTTCCATGCAGATTTACATGCAGGTAACCTCATGTTGTTAGATGATGGGCGTGTTGGATTTATTGATTTTGGTATAGTCGGGCAGTTAAATCCTGAAGTTTGGACTGCATCTATTGCATTTATGGATGCATTACAAAAAACAGATTTTCCATTAATGGCTGAAAACATGCTGAAAATGGGAATGACAGATCAAAAAATTGATACCAAAATTTTGGCACAAGATTTAGAGCGATTATTTACTGGTGTTTTGTCGGCAGATCCGCAACAAATCTTATCGTCAAACCCTGCTGATTTAAATGACATTATGATGGATATGGTGGGTGTTGGCGAAAGACACGGTATTCGTTTCCCCCGTGATTTTGCATTGCTATTTAAACAAATGCTTTATTTCGATCGCTTTATGCGCATACTTGCACCATATACGGATATTTATGCAGACCAGCGTCTGCAAATGATTCAAACTATGGATCCAAATATATTGCTAAAACATTAATATATGATTTTGATTCATGATTTTTATAATTTACTTTATAAGAATCATGATCTATCAAATTACAGTTTGAATATTTGTTTAGGATGAAACTATGGATTCAATCATCATTGAAGGTTTAAAAGTTGATACGGTTGTTGGCTGTTTTAATTGGGAACGACAGATTATTCAACCTTTAATGTTAGATTTAACATTAATGACCAACCTTGAACAGGCATCTTTTTCGGATGAACTAAGTGATACGATGAATTATGCTGAAATTTGTGAAATTTCAGCGCAAGTGATTCAAAAAGCACAACCTAAATTAATTGAACATGCAGCAAAATTAGTAATCAATGCATTATTTACTACATATCCTGCTATTGATTCGATTATAATTACAGTCCGTAAGCCTGCTATTATTCCGCAAGCCAATTCTGTAGGAATTCGTCTTGAACGTCACCGAAAAGATTTTCGCCCTAGCACTAGCGAGTAATTTCGAACCCCAATTAAATTTTGATACTGCTTATCGACAAATTCAGTCTTTAGGAGAAACTCATTTTTCTAATATTTATCTAATTCCATGCCGAGATGGTGTAGGAGAAGATTATTGGAATTCAGCTTGTTTGTTAAAAAGTCATTTAAATGAGCATGAAATGCTGAATTTATTAAAAAAAATTGAGGAAGAGTCGGGAAGAGTTCGACCTTCACATAAAATTTCATTAGATATAGATTTAATTGCTTGGGGAGAGCAATTAAGCAATATGCAGTTTAATACCAAGAAATTACCTCTTGCATTAGATGTTAAAATTCCATTATGCGAAATTTGGCAACATTCTATGTTTGAGGGAATATCTTTGAATCAGTATCCAGTAATTTAAAAAGCTAAAAATAATCCAAAAATATAGATATTTACCCTTTATGTTCAGTAAGACTAAAAGGGTAAATATCATTAAAATATTAATATTAATAGCGCTTAACTATTACCAGTTTCCGTTTCTGAAGTTAATTGCTCAGCCATTTCTTTGGTTTTTCTCAGACCTGGCATACGGTATTCAGTATGACCATAATCTTGGATTGATTTCCAACGTCCGCCCCATGTTAAACCAACAGATTCAGCTACTTCACCATAAAGTTGGTAACCACGCATTGCCCAAGGATCGCGCTCTGAAATTACAACTTTACCATCGCGTTTAAATGCGACATCGGCTGCTAAACCAAATTGGTGATAACTTTGATAGGCTTTAGCCAAAGTTGTATTTTTATTGCCTGATAAGCGATTTTGACGCTCTGGACTACGATAACCTTCAAGTAATACAAGTTCATAGCCATGGCGTTCTTTCATGATTTTGAAGACCATCAATAAACGTTGTTTATAGCGAGGATTCATCTTATTCCACTTACGGTCAATTACAGCATGATCACGTTGTTGCAATAATTCCAAGTTATGTTCAGCAGAATGCGCTGCATTTGTGCTATCTGGATTTTGGCTATTTAAGATCATCGCCGCCGTAATAGCCTCTTCAACAAGCTTTTCATCCACCTCAGGGGGTGGTGTAAGCATTTCACCATTAAGTAAAGCATAAATTTGAGGGTCAGATTTCCTTAAATAATCAGCTTCAATTTCAGTAGGGCTAATGGGACGTGTAAATGCAAAAATGATAATACTTGCAAAAAGTAATAATCCCGCAACGAGAATCCACCATTGCTGTAAATGCCAATGTGATTGTGTCTGATTGAGTGATGAAGATGAGTTTAATTCATGTGCGAATTTTTTTGCTTGAAACAGTTTCTCTTTATTAAAAATAGATTGAAATTTTTCGGCAACAAAGTCCCTAAGCTCGTATGAGCTTAGAAAAATTAAAAAACCAATAAATACAACGAAGAATAGTACAATAAAGATAATCATAATCTTATAACATCATTTATGTAATGTTGCATTTGAAGTTGTATCTGATGAAACTGGTACATCTAATTCAAGTAAAATAATGGCATCCATCGAATCAATCTTAAATGGTTGATCTAAGCGTTTTTGAGCTGCAGGAGATGCATCACTTTTTGCTTTAGTGCTCGGCACATTTTTGATTGTTGTTGGTACTTGTTCAGATTGTATTGGTAATTTTTTAGGTATTTCTACAGCTAATGCTTTCTTATTAGTAGGTTCAGTTTTATCTTTTTCTACAATTTTTTGTTTGTTTAGTAAAACGGAATTGTCTTCTTTTGAAGATAATTTATCCTGAGCTATTTTGAACAGCTGGTCAATACTATTTTCAGACTGATCACTTTTTGAGTCTAAGTGAACACCTTGGAAATCTTGAATATCATCTTTAATTGAATGTGATTTTATAACGTCATTTTCAGAATGTACAGAAACAGAATCATCTTTCATTAAATAGAAGAGAGAGAAGCTAAAAGTAAGTAAAATGGCGATTACAAGTAAGCTTAATATTAAAAATCGTTTTCGTTTTTGCCATTTAGACTGATTTTTAAGTATTTTAATTGAATTTTGGCTCATAGACATCTTACTTTATGGGAGATGAATTGTAATATTTGCTTGTTCTGTTGGTGCACTAATAATGTTTGAATAATTTGCTAAAGATGATTTAGCTTCATGCTTCAAAGCAAGATTAAGCCCCGTAAATGTTAAAAGTGCAAAGATAATGAGACATAAAAAAATCCACACAAATGGTAAGTCTGTGTGTAATACATTTTTAATTTTATCTGGAATAGCCCAAAATGGAGAAAAAGCAGTTTTTTTACCTTTGAGATAATCAATTTCATCACCAACACGTGCGACCAAATGATTCAGTGATTCAACTGATTCAAGACGATATTTACCTTGATAGCCTAAAAGTAGGCAATAATGAAATACTTCTAATGATGCAAGATTCACTTTTCCTTTTGCACGTAAATCTTCTAATTTATCAAAAAAGTGATTACCAGCTAGTTGAGAACCAAATAAACTCAATTGAAGCGGATTTAGTAACCATGTGTTTTGTAAGTTGAAAAATTTCTCATTGCTTTGAATTGCGATGGTTTCATCAAGTAAAGCACAGTATGCATATTTTGAATTTTTAATATCTTCAGGTGTAAAGTGAAGTTTTTGTGCTTGATGTTCAAAGCGACTCAGTAAATCTAAGATTTTTTCTCTAAAATTGATTGGGTTTTGAGGCACGTATTGGTTTTTTAATAAGAAAACAATATAAAAACCATCGTAAAGCAAATCAATCAAATTGCTAGAGTTTACAATTTTAGGCTGATTAATTGTGTTATTACTACCAATTTGACCATCATCAAATAGAGAAGGAGCTTTATTTTGTTGATTCATTTTTTAATTCCTATCCATTTACAATTGCTATAAGTTCTAAGCGAATATCTTTAAAGCCAGATGGTATATAAATACAGATTGATTCTGATTCAAGCATTGCATGATAAAGTTCATGCTGTGCTTCAATTTCGAAATAGCTAACACCTGAGCGAACAGGAATAGCAGAAGGAACTTGAGCAAGATGATGAATAGGGACTGCAGGTAATGCAGCAACCACGCGTTTTTCAACATCAACTGTGCTACCAACTTTAAAGCGTAATGGAACAATTGGAATAAGCTCATGAGTTGGCATTGCATCGCTAGAAACAGCAAGATATAAACGTGATTCACGATTAATTTTATCTGTTTCAAGACCACCAACCCAATATGATGGACGAATTTCTTTCAGTGGAATTGTGATGTATCGATTTGAAATAATTGTATCTAATAAATCACGAAGTATTTGGTCTAAAGACTCAAATGATTTCTGTAAATCATGATGATCATAAGTCGGTAATTGATCAATTTCATATGCTGTTGAAAATGTCAGTAAAGATCCTGTTACGCGCAATAATTCAGAGAATAAACGTTCAGGATGTATTTGAGGGTGTTTTGCAATATGATGTAACATTGCATGTGCAGTATTTAGAGAGTTCACTAGCCAAAAAGAAACGATATCGCCTGAACGGAATTCAATTAAATTTTGTTCACTTTCACGGCTATTTTTTTGAATTGTTTTAATTTTTGCTTTAATGATATTGAGTGTACGTTTAAGATTATTTGTTAAAGTTTCAGACGACTCAATATGTAAAAGTGGTGGAATAAATTTATGGTCAATTTCAAAATTACCAGAACTTTGACGTTTAATTTTCCCTACTGGTAAATATAAAAAACCATCCAATTCATGATTTGGTTGCTCATGAATTTCTAAAAGTTTAAATTCAGCACGTCTTCTTAGTAATGTAATGTCTGCTGAGGAAGCATCTGTAAATAAATCATGTGTTTCAATTAAATATGAGTGATAGCGACTTGGTTGGGTATTCTCATCATGAGACACATTACGTTTATTGGGTTGTAAAATTGGTAATGCTAGATAAATCAGCATTTCATTACGCAAATTTAAGTTATCAAGCTGAATCGGTTCTGGTAATAAATCTTGTGCTGGTGCCGAAAAAATTTCTCCATCTTGCCATAATACAGTACCTTGTTCGAGAGCAAGCACATGTAATGAAAGCTGAGATTCATCAAAACGAATATTTTGAACCCCATATGCAAAAGGAATCGTTGCACGAATTGTTTGATTTAAACGTTGCTCATGATACATATCTTGCACTTGAAAGTGTTGAGGGCGTAAAAATAAGCCTTCACCCCATAAAATTTTCTCAGCTTTAAACATTTTTATTACCAGTTATTTGATTCATTAGATTCTTGTTTCACACCAAGCAGTTCTTGGACATTCTCAAGTGGATTATCATTTTTAATGACTTGTGATAACCACTCATGAAGCGGCATTTGGCTCCATTTAATTGTTTTTTCCAACATGTAACTGACAGGGCTATGTGGTTCATTTTCTTTAAAATATTGAGCTATTTGCTCTAAAACAACTAAAGCTTGCTCACGATTTTGAATGTGACTTTGAGGAGACACATTAAAAGAATATTGGCTTTGATTTATCATATTAGGTGCCATATCTTGTGAGGATGTATTTGTAACTGAAGGTTCTTGTGAGGAACTTACCTCTTGGTTTAGATTTTGTTGAGGTAAAATCGTATCAATTTTATAGATTTTTTTTAATGAAGTGCGAATATCGGTTAATTGAGAATCAATACTCGCGAAACTTGGGGCTTCAAGTCCCATTAACATGTCTAAAACTTGTTTAATACTTTCCCAATGTGTAAAAATTTTTTCAAAATCTTGATAGTTGTTAAGTTGAAAATTTTTACTTGTTGCAGAAATTGCTTGATCAAATTCATCCATTATATTTGATTTTTCATGAAAATCAGAGTCTTCACTAGACTTACGTAATGTATTTTGTTGATAAAGTCGTCTTTCGTATTCTGAAAGAGAATAGAATGGTTGTGCTGTAGTTAATGGAACTTTTTTAATAAGGGCGGGGAGTTGAGTAATCAATCCTTGAAGTAGTCCAAGACGTTGATCAAGATCATCATCCTCAATGATAGGATGAATAGTTAACCAATATTGTTCTAGAATTCTATGTGAAAGTTCTAGGCCCTTTTCAATGCCTTGAAAACCATAAAGATTTGCCCATGCTTCGGTAGCCCAAGTTAATAAGCGAATATCTTTAGTTTTAGTTCGTAGTAGTTCAGAAGACTTTTTAGCGACAAAAGACCAATCAGCTTGTTTGGGTTCAGTGACCCAATCACCCTGATCTAATAAAGGATCATCTTGGGTTTTAGCCTGCTTTATTTCATGAAATTCATTAGAAAAAGATAAATCTTCTCCACATTGTTGAATATCGGAAATAGGTTGTAAAAAATCTTCGACTACAATATTCACATTAAACCTCAAATTATTCTGTTACCGGTACATCTTTTTTCGGTTTTTTCTTAGGTGTTTTTTTTACAGGATCTAATTGGTAAATGATCTCATCATCTTGAGTATCAATCACAATAAGTTTTGGTAATTTTTGGTTACTTAATGCGACTAAAATTTCAGTTGCAAGCGCAGGTAAAACAGATGAACTTAAAATATTGTCGACATTACGTGCACCACTATCAACTTCAGTACAACGACTGAGTAATAATTCAACTAAGTTATCACTATACTCTACTTTTGTATTGTATTGTTTTTCTAGACGCATCGTAATTTTGTTTAATTTATGCTTGATGATACGCACAAGTAAGTCATCATGTAAAGGAAAGTAAGGGACAACGCGCATACGACCTAAAAAAGCAGGTTTAAATTGTTTATATAAACTTGGTTTTAATACATCGATAAGATCTTCCGCTGAAGGCCATTCTTCTACTGGTTGGTTTAAACAAGCTTGCATAATTGCACTTGAACCAGCATTTGATGTAAGTAAGATCGTGGTGTTTTTGAAGTCAATCATACGACCTTCACCATCTTCTAACATGCCTTTATCAAAAACTTGGTAGAATAATTCTTGAACATCGCTATGTGCTTTTTCAATTTCATCTAAAAGTACTACACTGTATGGATTACGTCTAACAGCTTCAGTTAAAACACCACCTTGTCCGTAACCCACATAACCAGGAGGAGCTCCTTTAAGTGAGGATACGGTATGTGCTTCTTGATATTCAGACATGTTGATTGTGATGAGATGTGATTCTCCACCATAAAGCTCATTTGCAAGTGCATAAGCAGTTTCAGTTTTACCTACACCACTCGGACCAACAAGCATAAATACACCTTGTGGTTTATTTGGGTCTTCAAGTTTAGCTTTGGATGTTTTAATACCTTGTACAAGTTGATGAAGTGCATAGTCTTGACCCATTACACGTTCTTCAAGTTTAGTTTCTAAGTTAAGTATTTGCTTAATCTCATCCGTCATCATTTTTCCAACAGGAATGCCTGTCCAGTCAGAAATAATTTCATTGATGATTTGAGAATTTACACGTTCAAAAACAAGAGGGGTATGACCTTGTATTGCAGATAATTCCTGACGCAATTTATTTACTTTTGAATTAATATCATCATTTTGATCTTGTGATAATAATTCAGAAATTTGTGTGACAAGGGCTAATTCTTTTTGCCATTGTTCTTTTGTTTTCTCGATTTCTTGCTCTAGATCACTGATAGTCGTTTTTAAAATTTCAAGACGTTCATGATGTATCTGACTTTGACGATGTTCATCCTCTAAAATCTGAAGTTCAAGATTAAGATTGTGTAATTGTGCAATTAATTGATCAAGCTTTACAGGTTGTGCATTTTGAGTCAGTGCAACACGTGCAGCAGCAGTGTCTAAGACACTGACAGCTTTGTCTGGAAGTTGGCGACCACTAATATAACGATGTGATGAATGGACAGCTGTCACAATTGCCTCATCATCGATTTGTAAATTAAAATGATTTGCCATAACTGGAATCATAGCGCGAAGCATATCAATAGCAACTTCTTCAGTTGGTTCTTCAACTTTAACAACTTGAAAGCGACGGCTTAAAGCAGCATCTTTTTCAAAATATTGTTTATATTCAGCCCACGTTGTGGCTGCAATTGTTCTTAATTCACCACGTGCTAGTGCAGGTTTTAGTAAGTTTGCCGCATCATTCTGTCCTGCTTGTCCGCCTGCACCAATCATAGTATGTGCTTCATCTATGAATAAAATAATTGGGTGAGGTGAGCTTTGGACTTCTTTAATTACTTGTTTTAAACGGTTTTCAAATTCACCTTTTACACTTGCCCCTGCTTGAAGAAGTCCCATATCAAGTGAGTGTAATTGTACATTTTTTAAGGCATCTGGTACTAAATTATCTGCAATTTTAAGTGCTAAGCCTTCAACAACAGCAGTTTTACCAACACCGGGTTCACCAGTTAAAATAGGGTTGTTTTGGCGACGACGCATTAAAATATCAAGCATTAAGCGAATTTCATGTTCACGTCCAATAACGGGATCAATTTTTCCAGCTAAAGCTTTTTCAGTTAAGTTAATTGTATATTGATCTAAAGCAGGTGTTTTAATTTGAGAAGATGACTCTTGCTCGATAACTTCTTCATTAGAATGTTTTTCTGTTACTTCTAAGGTTTCAGCTTCTTCACTATTTTCACAAATTTCAAGAAACTTATGCTTCATCGTATCAATTGGAAATAACTCAAATAAACTAGAAGCTCGAACGGCAATTTGGTAAAGATCAGGAGCAGTTAATAATGCAACAAGTAAATGACCACTCCGTATAACTGGATTTTTGTCGGCAGATGCAAGTAACCAAGCTTGTTCTAATAAACGAACAATCGATTTAGAAAAAATAGGAGTACGAGCATTTCCTTTTTGCAATTGGGAAATTGTTTCACTTAAGTCATCAATAAGTGCATCTTTTGAAATTTTATATTTCCCCAATAGAATAGTGAAATCATTTTTAGTATTTTTGTTTAAAATTTCTAAAAAAAAGTGTTCAATTTCAATTTCATAGTTTTGATTTGAGATACATGAATTTGCCGATTTTTCAAGCGCTGTACGAGTGGTATTGGACAGCTTTTTAACTAAAACTTTTAAATTGTTCATTATTTTTCTCAGACGATGTATTGATCATTTTTTAAATAAAATTTTTAAAATGATCAAGTTTATAGCATAAAATTAATGTTATTTATTGCTACATGTTGGATTTTTCAAAAAATATAGGAATTATTCTACAAAAAAAAACTAAAATTTGGAACTAGAAAAACAAGTAAAAACTAATATTTTTGAAATATTTTGATAGAAAATAATTATTAAATTTTAGTACAACAAAATTAAAATTGTGTTTAAATATTGAGAAGTAGTTGCCATACTGTGTATTTTTATTGTTTAATTATACTCAAATGTATTTAAAAAGTTTTTTGTGATTGAATTTGTTCAATAAAAAGTAAAGAGAACATAATTCATCATAATAATGAGAAAAATGAGGTTGCTTTGAAAAAAATATTTATTGTTTTTGCTATTTTGGGAGGGGTACTTTCTACTCAGTCAATTTTGGCTAGTGATAAGACTCTTTCAAGAAGTTGTTTGAAAAGTAATCCGTTGGCTGTGGGTGAGACGGATGCAAACTTAATTGAAATTTATGATGCTTACTGTGATAAGAAAAATAAAGATGTGAAATATTCTTATTTGGCTAAAGCAGCTCAAAGATTTCAACAATTAGGTAAAAACTGGAAAGCACTTCAACTGGTGAATGAGCTTGAGTCTTTAAATTTAAGAGGGAATACGATTACTGATGTCAAATTTCTTGCTTCTGCAAATTTAGCAAATGAAGCATTAAATCAAATGCGTACAACTGAAAATCGTTATTTAACTACAGATATTACATATCCAACTGCAAAAGTTTTATCTGAGAATATAAATTCAGCAAAATCAACCATTATTTTGCAGTTAGAAAAGCCTGTTAAAAAGCCAAATTCTGGAAGTACGACTGGGCGAACTACAGGTGGTGGTAAAGGGACTGGGAAAGGAAAGGTTGGGACTAGCAATAAAGGTAATACTGGTTCTGTAACTCAAGGGACTTCAAATAGTGGGAAGATAAATCCATCACCTGCTCCTACGAGTGGCAATCCTTTTGATTTTACAAATAGATAGAATAACAGGGTAATATAATGGCTAAAAGAGAAAGCGTTCAAAAGAAATTACAAAGAATTCGTCCACCTCGTGTGCAATTGACATATGACGTTGAAGTCGGTGATGCGAAAGAGGTCAAGGAGCTTCCTTTTGTTGTAGGTGTTTTAGGTGATTTTTCTGCGGGTTCTAAATTAGAAAAAGCAAAATTAAAAGATAAAAAATTCGTTAATGTTGATTTGGAAAATATTGATGAAGTGATGGAGTCTTTAGCACCAGGAGCATCTTTTCAAGTGCAGAATACCTTAACTGAAGAGGGTGGTCGAATGGGGGTGGATTTAACATTTAACTCAATGGAAGATTTTAGACCAGAGAATGTTGTCCAGCAAGTTGAGCCACTTAAAAAATTGGTTGAAGCACGTGAGCGTTTAACTGATCTTAGAAATAAAATTTCAAACAGTGAACGTTTAGAAGATCTATTGGATGATGTTTTAAAAAGCACAGAACAAATTCGTCAATTAAGTAAAGAGGCGGGTGTTGATAATGAGTAATTTACAAGCATCAGAAGCATCATCGAATGCAACAACACAAGAAGAATATAACTTACTAGATTCTATTGTTGAACAAAGCCGTATTGCTCGAAATGATGAAGAACATGTACGAGCGAAAAGTTTAATAGGTGAATTAGCTAAAGAAGTTATGGCTGGAACAATTACTGTTTCAGACAATATGACACTTTCTTTAGATAAACGTATTGCTGAAATTGATGAACTAATTTCAACTCAGTTAAGTAAAATTATGCACCATGAAGAATTTCAAAAAGTTGAGTCTACGTGGCGTGGTTTATATTATTTTTGTCAAGAAACACCATCGAATCCTTTAATTAAGATTCGTATGTTTAATACAACCAAAAAAGAATTAATTAAAGATTTTCAAAGTGCTACTGATTTCGATCAAAGTACTTTATTTAAAAAGATTTATGAAGAAGAATACGGCTCATTTGGTGGTGCACCATATGCAACATTAATTGGTGATTTTGAGTTTGATCGTACTCCTTCTGATATGTACTTACTTGAACAAATTTCACATGTCGCAGCAGCTTCTCATGCTCCATTTATCTCAGCAGCTGATCCAAATATCTTAGGTTTAGAATCATTTACAGATATTGATCGTCCACGTGATGTTGCTAAGATTTTCGAAACAGCAGAATACGTACAGTGGCGTTCATTCCGTGAAAGTGAAGATTCACGTTATGTTGGTTTAACAATGCCTCGAGTATTGGGGCGTCTACCGTATCATCCTAAAGAAGGCACTCAAACTGAAGGTTTTAACTTCGTTGAGGAAGTTTCAGGTGAAAACCATAATGAATATTTATGGATGAATGCTGCATATGCATTTGGCACACGTATGACGAATGCATTTGATATGCATGGTTGGTGTGCAGCAATTCGCGGTGTTGAGGGTGGTGGTATGGTTGAAGGTTTGCCTGTTCACACATTTAAGACAAGTGATGGTGAAGTAGCATTTAAATGTCCAACTGAAATTGCTATTACAGATCGACGTGAGAAAGAGCTTAGCGATTTAGGTTTTATTCCACTCGTCCATTGTAAAAATACAGATTATGCTGCATTTTTTGGTGCACAATCGACACAAAAGCCTAAAAAATATAATACAGATTCAGCGAATGCTAATGCAGCTCTATCAAGTCAAATTCAATACATTATGGCGGTTTCAAGAATTGCACATTATTTGAAAGCAATGATGCGTGATAAGGTTGGTAGTTTTGCCTCAGCTGGAAATGTAGAAGCATTTTTAAACGAATGGTTAGCTCAATATGTCTTATTAGATGATGGAGCTTCTCAAGAGGCTAAAGCGCAGTTCCCACTGCGTGAAGCTTCGGTAAAAGTTGTAGAAAACCCAGCTGCGCCTGGACACTACAAATCTGTGGTCTTTTTAAGACCGCATTTCCAGCTGGATGAGTTGTCTGTTTCTTTACGACTTGTCACTGAGTTACCTCAATCTTCGAATTAACTTAGAACAGCTAAATAATAAACTTAATAATATTAGGATAAGACAATGAAAGACATTTATGTCGAATTTCGTGGTAAATATAAAGTTGATGGTGAGTCTCGTGATACCGAGCATAAAGGTTGGATCGAAGTAAATTCTTGGGCGCATAACATCCGCCAACCAAAATCAGCAACTTCTTCAAGTGTTGGTGGTCACACAGCAGAACGTGTTGAACACTCTGACATGGTTTTTGTTAAAGACTTAGATGCAACTAGCCCTAAACTTTGGGAGGCTTGTTCAGCTGGTTATACTTTTGATGAAGTTCAAATCGATTACTATCGTGCGAATGGTGACAAACGTATTAAGTATCTACAAATTAAATTGAAACATGTTTTAGTTTCAAGCGTAACTCCAACAGTTAATGCTGAAGGTGTTCCAACTGAATCATTCGGTCTTAAATATGCTGCTGTAGAGTGGACATATAATCAACAAGACATCGATGGTACAGCAAAAGGCGCTGTTACTAAGAAATGGTCACTTTCAAATAATACAGCTTCATACGCTGCATAATTTTGAAGTGAATTTCAGAATAGAGGGTGATTTTATCATCCTCTATTTTTAGTCATTAAAAAGATATAAAAATGAATTTAGATCACTTATATCCATATGGATTTAGATCTACGCTATTTGATCGTTTAGTACCAGAAAATGAGCAAATTAATGGATTAACTGTTCAGGAGTTAAGGAACTCTGTTGCTCGAGATTTGGAGGAACTTCTAAATAGCAGAATGATTAATTTGAATCATATTATTGATGATTATCCATTAGCTAAACGCTCTATCGTACAGTTTGGTATTATTGATTTTGTTGGATTATCGACTGCTAATCCATTAGATCGTGCGAAAATTTGTCATTCGATTGAACAATCAATATCAGCGCACGAACCTAGATTGAAACAAGTAAAAGTAGAAATGTTATTAGATGGTCATAATATGGGGGCATTGTGTCTATCTATTCAAGCGTATTTAAATTTACATCCTCTATATGAACCTGTCGTTTTTGATGCATTACTAAAACCAGCAACTCAACAATATGTTATCTCTGCTAGATCATAGGGTTGGAGAAAAAGAATGATTGAAGAGCTTTTGCCATTTTATGAGAAACAGTTACAAGAGTTTGGGGTACAATCTCGTGAATTTGCGCAAAAATATCCTAAAATTGCACAAAGATTATCGTTAAACCAAGAGCAGATTGATGATCCTCATATTGAGCGCTTAATTCAATCATTTTCTTTAATTGCAGCGAAAATAGATAAAAAATTAGCTGATAGTTATGATGTTTTTACACGTGCACTATTTGAGGTTATGTTTCCTCAATATTTGAAACATTTCCCATCGTGTACGATTGTTAGTTTTGAAGATATTAATAAGCAAAAGCAGCTTTTAAATAAGCACATTATTCCGAAAGAAACGTATTTAAAATCTAGAAGTTTTAAAGGCATTCAATGTATTTTTAAGACAAGTTCAGAAGTTGCACTATTACCAATTCAATTAAATGATGTATCTTTTAAAACTAATCCTAGTTCATTGATGCATTTAAATAAAAATGCAACGTTGAGCTTTAAATTTGAAATTTTTAATCATGCTCAAAAATGGTTAAAGGTTGAAAAGTTACCTATATATTTGGATGCGATCGCAAATTTTCCATTACAAGTTCTAGATAGTATTTTTAAAGAAGAGAGTAGTTTTAGTCTTGTTGTAAATCATCAAAAAATTAATATTAAAAATCCATTCTATGTGAAGGGTTTTGATGAGTCTGAGTCTTTGTTACCGCGTGATAATCATACTCATCATGCTTATAGATTGCTGATTGAGTATTTTTGTTTTCCTGAAAAGTTTAATTATCTAGATTTGGATTTAGGTTTTTTAAAACACTTGAAAGATCAACAAACTGAATTTGAATTGCAGATTCACTTGAAATTGAATTTGAATGATCAATCTGTTATTCGTAACTATTCCGAATTAAATACTGCGAACTTTAAGCTTTTTACATCACCGGCTGTTAATTTATTTGAAAAGAAAGCTGAACCACAAAAAATTAATCATAAGCAATTAGAATATCCACTTGTGACAGATGCACATCATCCTGAGTTTTTTCAAGTCTATTCAATTTTAGAAATGAATATGATTCGTGAAAAAAATGAAGAAAATCAAGTTTCTTATCCAGTAGTTCCTTTTTTTGCCATGAGCCATTATTATGGTGAAGATGTTAAATTTTTCTATGCTTTAAATCCGATATTGTATAAAAGTAAATATATTGATACAGGCTATACAATCATTTCTAAGAATTTAGAGCCTCATCAGTTAAAATCAGATTTTATTAGCACTAATTTGCTTTGTTCTAATGGGGATTTACCTCATGAAGCATTAAGTATTACAAATAATGTTTTAAGTTTAAATGATACAACTATTGCTCGTCGTGCACTTGTCTTAAAAAGACCAACGGTACCAGCATTTTTTGAACAAAATAAAAAAGAGCAGTGGCGGATTATTTCTCATTTATCTTTAAATGCTCTAGCATTGATGAATGACGATGCAATTAGTCATATCAAAGAGTTATTAGAACTTTATAATTTAACAAAAGTTAAAGAAAATCATTTAGTCATAGACTCAATTAAAGATATTAAATTTGATTTAACGCATAAAATGGTTGATGCAAAACCATTTCCAATGTTTATAAGAGGACTTAAAGTCTATATTAAAATTAATCCTCAAGTATTTAGAGGACATAGTTTATACACTTTTAGTACATTACTTAGCCGTGTTTTTAACTTAAAAGTTCAGATGAATAGCTTTGTTGATGTGTCTATTATTGATTCACAAACTGATGAGGAGGTTTACCAATGCGTGCAGAACGTTGGTGGAAAGAAGCTTCTGTAATAGATGATCTAGCTCAGCATCCTCAAAGTTATGAGTTTATTCAGTCTGTACGATTGTTAAGACATGCACCATCAGCAGTTGCTAAAATGAAGTGGCATGAGGACTTTCTATTTGAAAGTTCTTTCAATTTAAACTTTCCAATTTCAGAAATTGAGTCACTTGAGATTGGAGAAAAAAAGAATTCCATTACTAATTTAATTACTGGATTAACTGGAATACAAGGTGTCTTACCCTACGTTTATACAAATAAGGTACGATTACTTTCAAGACAACAAAAGCAAGAAATTAAAGATTTTATAAATTTATTTAATCACAAATTAGTTGCTCAGTATGTAGAGTCCAGTCTTTCATATAATTTGCCAGTTTTATATGAAATTAGTTCTGAAAATTATTATTTAAAGTTTTTACATTCCTTAAATGGTTATGTTTCTGAACATCATAATGATCATGATTTAGATGATTATTTTGCTGAGTTTGCTGGTTTGATGCAAGGGCAAAATAATAATGCTCATGCGGTTAGAACAATTCTTAATTCAATTTTTTCACAAAAAATTGAAATAGAAGAGTTTGTTGAAGAAAAATTTCATTTAGATAATTCACAACGTACAAGCTTAGGAAGTGGAAGTTCTTTACTTGGTGTAAATACATTTTGTGGAACAACGATTAAGCAAATTAATGGGAAAATAAACTTAAAAATTGGACCATTAAAAACGAAAGATTATTTAAATTTTTTACCACATCAAAAAGAAAGCATAAAACTAAAACGAATTTTACAAAAGTGGTGTGATCCAACTTTAGTGATTGATGTATGTTTAATTTTAGATAAAAGTGAAATTAATGCTTGTCAGTTAAGTTCAAATGCAAAAGTTGGTTTGGCACAAGGAGCATTTCTTTTGCCTAAAAAGAAAAAGCATAACGAAGAAACACGTTATACATTGATGGGATAGATGACGATGCTAAAAGTAACACTCGGAACACTAACAACTATCTTTTGCATTGTCGCTTTAATTGTTGTGTTTTATTGGCGCGATATTGGCTTTGAACCATCTTCAAAAGATTTAGCCATATTTTTTATTGCACTGCCCATTTTATTGACTGTTTGTATTTTATCGCCATTATATATTATGAAATGGCTTGAGCATCGTAAAATTAAAGCAGAAGAAGCTCAAGAGCAAGCAATTCAAGAGGAAAGTGGTGTAACACCTATTCCAGAAATAGATCCTACATGTATTGAACTTCAAATATACTCAAGTCATTGTATTCATACATTTGGGGAAGATGCAGAAATCAAACAGGCTATTCAAGAATTTTCTGGTCCTGAATTAGATCAAAATTTAACGAATCAATATGGATTGCCTATTGTCTCATACAGAATTCAGGATTTAGAATTAATTGATGTAGATGAAGATATTTATGCTTCAGAATTACAGCAAAGATTATTATCTTTGATTAAAGGGCAGTTTGATTACTATTATTCAGAAATTATTTCAATTATAGAGCATATTAAGAAGTCGACACTTTTCTATGATCGTCAACTTGCGTATGAGTATAAAATACATCCAGCTTGGATTAATCCGAATAATCAATCTATGGTTGAGGATGTTGAAGAAGAAGTATTAGAAGAGGTAACCAAACTTTCTTATTTTAACATTCATATCATTTTGTCTGAATCACATGTACATAGCTTTGATGAGGTGATGACAAAGGAATTACTTGAAGAAGAGTTATTTAATTTAGGTATTCTTCGTCAGCAAGTACGAGTTTATTTTCACTATTGGGATCAAAAATTAGCTTATCAAAATTGGCTGGAACAATTAAAAGCTTCAGCTAAAATTGAGGATGAAATTTGTTGTTTTATTGTTGTGGATTCTGATATTAACCAAGAAATATTGGATGAAAAATCATATATTAGAGAAAACTATATTCCTTCAGAGTTTGCATGTAGTTGTTTGGTTGGATCATCTAAATTAATAGTAGAAGATCTTGTGCCTGATAAATTAGTTTATATTATTGAAAATGAAAAAAGTTTAAAAAATAGCTTAAGCTTATTAAAACTTGAAGAATCATCTCAATTTGAATCAGAACAACCATTTGTAATGATATTGGATTCAATTGAAGGTGCAAAAGTTTCAAAACAACTTAATCAATTTTTTAGTGAAACCTTAATTGAGACACAGCATTTTTTATTAATTAAACAGAGTTTAGGGCATACACAAACATTATCTGATGTTTGGGGAAGTATTTTAGGTATGCAAACTTCTGAAGATAAATTTAGCTTAGTATTTGGTCTTAAATATCCGCAAATACAATTATTTATTTTGCCAAAAGAGTTGGAAAACTCTTTGGCACCAAATTAAGAATTTAAAGAAAATGGGAAAATAATGTACACGATTTTAAGTTATATTTGGCAGTATGTAACGAATCCTAAAGCAATTATTGCTTTATCTTTATTCGTTGCATTAATTTCGACGTACAACGTCATACCTAGAAATATTTTTTGGGCATTACTTGCTACGTATATTCTGGGTTTAATTTGCTACAGTATCTTTGCTTTAATTCAACGTAAAAAGCACCTTAAAAATGCTGAGGCGCTTGAAGAGGGAATTGAAAGTACTATTTCTACATCAGACAAAAAAGAAGAAAAAAATAAAGAAGAATTACAGCTGATTAATCAGCAAATGAAAGAATCTATTCAGTTAATTAAAAAGTCAAAACTGGGGAATAAGAAGGGAAATGCTGCGTTATATGAATTACCTTGGTATATGGTGATTGGTAATCCAGCGGCGGGTAAAAGCTCAGCCATTTATAATTCAGGTTTAAACTTTCCTTTTGAAGATACGCATCAAAAAATGGTATCAGCAGGTTTAAGTGGTACACGAAACTGTGATTGGTTTTTTTCAACTGAAGGTGTTTTATTAGATACGGCTGGTCGTTATTCAGTTTATGAACATGATCATTCTGAATGGTTAAGTTTTTTAGGTTTGTTAAAAAAGAATCGTTCAAAAGCACCTATTAATGGTGTTATTCTAGTTGTTAATATTGCTGAGTTAATTAGTCAAAGTCCAGAAAGTTCATTAAAGCTTGCAAAAAATTTACGTGCACGAATTCAGGATTTAACAGAACAATTAGAAATTTTTGCACCTGTCTATTTAATTTTTACAAAAATGGATTTAGTCGCAGGATTTACAGAGTTCTTTGATTATTATGAGCAGGATGAATTTGACCAAGTCTGGGGAGCAACACTTCCTTATAATCCTGAATCATCTCAAAAAGCGATTGAATTATTCGAAGATCATTACAATATTTTATATGATGGTTTAAAAAGCGTAAGTACAACTCATTTAAGCCGTAGACATGCGCAAAATATCTCACCTAGTGTAATGACATTCCCATTAGAGTTTAAAACTTTAAAACCAATTTTAAAGTCGTTTATTGGTGCTTTGTTTGAGGAAAATCCATATCAATTTAAACCTGTATTCCGTGGATTCTATTTTACGAGTGCTTTACAAGAAGGAACAATTGAAAGTCCAATGACTGAGCTTTTAGCTCAAGAGTTTGAACTTGCGAAGAATGGTACTAATGAAGATATACATAAAAAGAGTGGACAGAATCACGGTTACTTCTTAAAAGGATTATTTTCAGATGTCATTTTAAAAGATAAAAATTTAGTTAAACAGCATATTAATCCTGCAAATAAACGGAAACGTTTTCTTGCCTTTATTGCATCATTACTTGCCGTTTCAATTATTTTAGGTGGTTGGTTATGGTCTTATCGTAATAATCAACAATTAATTGCTGATGTTCAGGCAGATTTAAACAAAGTTGTGCAAATGGAAGGTCAATCGCAGAGTTTGACTACACAGCTTGATGCGTTACTCATTTTACAGAATCGTTTAAAACAGTTAGAAGATTTAGATAATAAGCATTTTTTTAAATTTGGATTAGGCTTATATCAAGGCGATGAGCTTTATGAAAAATTAAAAGCTGAATATTTGAATGGTGTTAAACAAATTATTTTATTACCAGCTCAAAATGAAATGTCGAGTTATTTACAGGCTGTACAGCAAAATGCCGAAAAGCTAAGAGAAAACCATACAAATGTTGAAATTAAACAAGTTTCAGCAACGCAACAATATTCAGCACCATCTGATACAAATCCTCAAGATGCTTATAATGCATTGAAAGCATATTTGATGTTGAGTAATCCACAATATCGTGAGTCTAGTCATTTAGCTGATCAAATTACACGTTTCTGGCGTTCAAATTTGGATAGTTCTCAGCCTGAAAATATTCAAAAAGCAGAGCAAATTCTTTCTTATTCGATGGGCTTTGCAAATGACCAAGTTTTTCCATTGTTAGAATCTGACTCGCAACTTGTTGATAAAACACGTCAAGTTTTATTAACAGTTGTAAGAGGAATGGCTGCACGTGATCGTGTCTATAATGAAATAAAAATGCGTGCTGCTGTCAGATTTCCAGCTTTAACAGTTGCGCAAATTGTAGGTGAACGAGATCGTAATATTGTTCTTGGCTCACATGCAGTTCCTGGTATGTTTACACAGCAAGCATGGGATGAATACGTAAAACAGGCGATTGAAGAAGCAGCTGATAATCGTACTGAAACTACAGATTGGGTGTTGAATAGCCGTCAGACTGATGATTTAACGTTTAGTGGCAGTCCTGATCAAATTCGCAAACAATTAATTCAATTGTATAAGCAAGATTATATTAAAGAATGGAAACAGTTCCTTAATGGTGTGCATTATGCGAAAGGTGCTGATTTCAATAATCAAGTGAAAATTATTGATGTATTAGGAGATGCTCAAAACTCCCCAATTCGTACACTAGTTGAACGAGTAGCAAAAGAAACCAATTGGGATAATCCAGTTGTACAAGCAGAATTAGCTGCTCCTCAAAAGGGTTTTATTGCTTGGTTTAAACGTAAAGTTCTTAGACAAGGTTCTGATACAACAGTTCGAAATGCAGCAACACAAGCACAAGGTGAATTGTCAAAACAGTTCCAAATTTTCTATCAATTAGTTCGTAAACGTGATGATTTACAAGATAAATCATTACTTGATGAATACTTAACTCAAATGGCAGCTGTAAGAAGTAAATTAGGTGAACTTAAGAATTCAGGTGATATTGGCCCAAGTGCGGTAGCTCTTGTTAAATTAACAATTAATGAGCAAACCTCGGTATTTAACCAAACAGATAAAGTTGTGAATGAAAAGTTGGTTTCTGGTTCTACAGATACTGATCGCCAGTTAATTCAAAAACTATTGATTAGTCCTGTATTAACTACATTCAATAGCTTAATTGGTCCTGCACAAGATGAGTTGAATAAATTATGGGTAACTCAGGCATATCAGCCATTTAATCAAACTTTAGCAAATAAATATCCATTTACTTCTTCTGCTTCTATTCAAGCTACAACAACTGATATTGGGCAGATATTTGGTGAAAGTGGAAGTATTGCAAATTATGTTAAGGAAACTTTAGATCCATTTATTATTCGTCGTGGATATTTATTAACGTCTAAAACATGGAAAGATTTAGGGATTAGTTTAAATCCACAGTTTGCCTTGAATTTCCAAACTTATGTTGCGCCTTTAAATGGTGTTGCTACAGGGACTTTAAATCAGCCTAGTCAGTCAGCAAGTCAGTCGAACTTCCAATTTTATCCACATGAGAACCCTAATTTAGTTGCTTATACAATCGATATTGATGGGCAACGATTAAATTACGAAAATGGTGTCCAACAGTGGGTGAACTTTATTTGGCCGAATCCACAAGCGATTCCAGGTGCTAGAATTACAGTTGTAGATCGTAATGGTGAAACTCATACGATTTTTGATGCGCCAGGTGAATATGGTATTAATCGTTTAACTGGCTCTGCAACACGTACAGATCTAGGAAATGGAATTTTTGAAATGAAATGGACCAGTCAGCAAGATCCAAATTTATTTGTAAAAGTAAAATTCCGTTTAATTAGTGGTGGGGCTGCAGGTTCTAGGGGGGATGGGTTTAATAACTTGAAACTAGTTGAGCAAGTGGCTACAAGTAATGCGGGTGTGCGCATTGTAGCGGCAGAATCAACAGGCAATGCAGCAAAACCTAATGTTGCCAATGGTGTTCAGCAATGATAATCCTACAAATGATGAGGAGATTGTCATGGATATTTTGAAATCATCCTCCTTTTATTATGGGAAAACGCCATGTCATGGCGATTTCCTTAAATCAAAAGGTCAATCAGCATTAATTCAGTTATTTGATCAATGGATTTCTGAAGCACTAGAGCAAGCGATGAAATCGCCTGATTTTCAGGATAGATATTCAACAAGTTCGGCATTTGATTTTTTTATTACCAATCCACAAGAATCAATGTTTGTGATCGCAAATTTAATTCCAAGTCAGGATTATTCTAATCGCCATTTCCCAATGCTTTTAGGATATATATTGGATATTGATAAGCCTCTAGAGAATTTATTATTTGCCCCATCACGTTACAAATCAGTTTTAATTAATTTGTTATTGAAAAATAAAGCAATTTATCAGCTTTCTTCTACAGATAAATTGCTTGAAAAATTAGATGAATTACAAACTGAAATTACAGTGCCTTCATTAATCGAAAGTAAATCTATTTTTGATAATCATACAATGTATTCTTTTGCAAAACTGATGGATATTTCAGTTTTTGAATTAGCACAAAGTATGATTGGATTAGGTTTATTATTACAGCCAATATCAGAAAAAGGTGTGCAACAATTAAATAAAGTGCTCACGATTCCAATGAATGAGCGTTATCGTACTGAAATAGCGACATTTTGGGTAAATTTAATTGGAAGTTTTTTATCTAAGCATCATGTTGAAGTTCTGATGGGAATTATTCATAGTCCTAAACCAAAATTAATTTTTGGTTTCCAAGGTGCAGCAATTACGACGCTTAGAGATATTTTTCTTCAAGATTATGAGAATGATCATTGGGTTCAGATGACTCAGTCACAATGGGTAGATGAGTATTTACAGGAAAATGCTAGTCTCGCTTGGTTAGAGCAAACATTGTGTGAACGACAATTAAGTTTAAATCAAGGAATTCGTTTATTTAGACAATATTTTATAGATGGCTCATTATGAAAAATAATATTAAAAAAGATGTACATATAGTAAAAAAGCTGAGTATTTTATTTGGAATGTTGATAACTACACAAAGTTTCGCAAATCCAATAGTGATAGAAGGTGTAGTTCCTGATCAGGCATCAAAGACACAGATTATCAATAAATTGAAAGAAACATATGGTGATACTCAAATTGTAGATAAGATTTTAGTCAGACCTGTTGTTATGCCTAAAGGATGGATAGAAACAGTTACTCAATCAATTAATCCTGATTTGAAAAAGGTTTCACAGGGTAAATTAGTGGTTCAAGGCACGCAGGTTAAGCTATCTGGCAAAGTTAGTAATGAAATAGATAAAACGAGTACTGAAGCTACTATAAAAAATGGAATTCAACCGACTTATCGTTTTTCATCGACGTTATCACTTAATTTAGCTGAGCAGAAAATTTTAGATGATGCATTAAAAAATCGGATTATTGAATTCGAATCTGGTAGTGCAGTATTAACAGCAGCGGGTCAACAAATTTTGAATGAAATGGCTGCTGCATTGAATAAAGTAAAGGGTAAAAATATTAAAATTATTGGTCATACAGATAGCTCTGGTGATCCAAAGAAAAATATTATTTTAAGTCAGCAACGCGCTGATGCAGTGAAGCAGTATTTAATTGAAAAACAAATACCATCCGATAAATTGGCAACGGAAGGTTTAGGTGCGCAAAAGCCAGTAGCTGATAACACGACTGCTGAAGGGCGTAAAAAGAATAGACGAATAGAATTCGAAGTGTTGTGATAAGGAGAATACAATGGCAACACCTTATATCACGGTTGGTTGTCCAACCACTGGTGGTGGTCAAGTAATATCAGGTAATAGTTCTTTTTTGGTTGATGGGATCGCTGTTGCTTGTGTTGGAGATAAAGCCACATGTCCTTTACATAAAACGACGGCTACAATTGTTGCAGGTGATCCTAATGCTCAGGTTATGGGTAAATCTATGGCACGTGTAAATGATCCCTTATCTTGTGGTTGTAAGTTGCTGCCGAAACAAACACGTGTAGTTAGAGGTTAAAATATAATTATTTAAACTAAACGTTATTGATAATAAAAATTGCATTGATCTATGTTATATCTATTAAAATAGCATGGGTCAATTTTATAAAGTTTTTAAAAATAAGAATGCTTTTTATTGTATATGATTTATAAAAAGGAATAAAAATGAGAAAAATATTGTTATATCTTAGTTTTGTATGTCTTTCGTTCCACACTTTCTCTAAAGATGTAAAAGATAATTTCAATAAAAATATAATCGGGACATGGTCTTGTTCTACGAGTTATAAGGATGAGGCAGGTTTTGAATTTATTGATCAGTTTAAAGAAACTTTTTTTCAAGATGGTTCGGTGAAAGTTTCAGGAGATGTTCAATATTTCGATAGCTTGGAGAAAGCCAAGGTAAAATATAAATATAATGCGAAATGGAAAAATGAAAATAATGAATTAATATTTACAGATTTTACGACCCAGCATTATGAAGTGGATAATAAAAAATTTGAAGTCGAGCACGAACTTAAACCTTTGTTTGAATTTTCAGCACAAGATATAGAAATAGCTTCAATTAAACGGTTAACATCAAAAAATTTAGATTATCAGCTACAAACTGAAGATGAAGAATATTACAAAATACAATGCAATAGGTAGTTTAGTGGTGAGAAAAGCCTAGAGATCTTTCTTATCAATACATTATGAAATTGATAAATAAATTCACAATAAATATAAATAATTTATGGAGATATACAAAATGAAATTATTATTAATGGTACTCGGAATATGTTTTTCTATGTCTAGTTTTGCTCAATTTGGGGAAGTTAATAAACAAAATTTAATAGGGAATTGGTCTTGTAGTGCTTCATTTAAAGCTGGTGATTTAGATATCATTGAAGTATCAAAGCTTTCTTTTCAAGAAGATGGAAGTTCTTTACAGGTAGGTATTGGATACTATAAAAATATGAATGATGAGGCTAAATTACAATATGACATTGCTTCATCTTGGAGTTTAAATGACAAAGTTTTAAAGTTTTATAAATCAAGAATTAATAATCATTCTTTTGATAATGCTGCATTTAATAAGACATATCAAATTACCGAAAATTTGTTGAAAAGCCTTGATAAAGACCATGATTTTATAGTTCATGATTTAACTGAAAATTTATTGGTTATTATTCCTAAAGGATATAATTTTGCAGAGGTATGCCATAGGTTATAATTATAAAGTCATTTTCTATAAAAAAAACCGAGATAAAAATCTCGGTCTTTTCTATTTTAGAAATTTATTTTTCTACAAATGCACGCTCAATAACATAATCGCCAAGAACACCCATACGAGGAGATTCTTTTAAACCATGTTGGTCAAGAAGCGCTGCAACATCATCTAAGAATGCAGGGCTACCGCAAAGCATTGCACGGTCTGTTTCAGGGTTAAAACGTGGTAAACCGATTTTTTCAAATAAAGCACCAGTTTCAATAGCTGTAGTTACACGACCTTGAGTATGAAAGTCTTCACGAGTCACTGTTGGGTAATAAACTAATTTTTCTTTCGCACCTAATTCGCCAAAGAATTCATGATTTGGAATTTCATTTTCAATTAAGTCTTGATAAGCCAATTCAGAAATATAACGAGTACCATGAACAACAATGATTTTCTCAAAGCGTTCATAAGTTTCAGGATCACGAATAACTGAAAGGAAAGGAGCAAGTCCTGTACCAGAAGAAAGGAGATATAAGTTTTTACCAGGATTTAAATCATCAAGCACTAAAGTTCCTGTTGGTTTTTTTGAAACAAGAATTTCATCACCCACTTTTACTTTTTGTAGAATTGAAGTTAAAGGACCATCTGGTACTTTAATTGAGAAGAATTCTAATTCTTCTTCATAGTTTGCACTAGCAATAGAATAGGCGCGCATTAAAGGCTTACCATTCACTTCAAGACCAATCATCACAAATTGACCATTTTTAAAACGTAATGCAACATCACGAGTCGTTTTAAAAGAGAATAAAGTGTCATTCCAGTGGTGAACGTGAGTAATCTTTTCGACGTTGAAAGCAGCCATTAAAGGTCTCAATATAAATTATCAAATTAGAACAGTTTACTATTCTAATCTAAAATCATTCTCGATAAACTGAATATATTTAATTGAACTTATCAGAAAAAGTGATTATGACTGTTGTAAATCTACCAATTATTGGTTATATGCATTCTCCTTACCGTGAAAAATTTGGAATTCCTCGTCAGCCAAATTTAGTTCAGGTCGAATCTTATATTGAAATGGTAGAACCTTATAATGATTTACTTGCATTTGAAGGTATTGAGCAATTTAGTCATTTATGGTTAATTTGGCAGTTTCATGATAATAAAAATCAAGATCAATCTAATAAATTTAGACCACAAGTTCGACCACCACGTTTAGGTGGAAATAAAAAAATAGGTGTTTTTGCAACACGAAGTATGTATAGACCATCGCCTATTGGATTATCTGTGGTAAAGCTTAAAGAAGTTAAAAAAGAAGGAAAAAATATTCGTGTATATGTCACAGGAAGTGATTTATTAGATGGCACGCCAATTTTAGATATAAAACCTTATATTGAATATTCAGATGCTGTTTTGAATGCACAAAGTAGCTATGCACAAGATGAGCCGATAAAAAAAGCGGTGATTTGGCATGAGAATGCTGAAATTTTATTAAAAAAATTAGTTCAAAATAATGAAATTAATACACGTATGATTGATGAATTAGAACAAGTTCTTTCATTTGATCCAAAACCAGCCTATCAAAATGATGATACGCGTATATATGGATTCAGATTTGCAGATTTTAATATTCAATTTAAATCATTAGCTGATCATATATTAATTTTAAATATCTCTCGCTATGTTTGAAATTTATTAAATTTGTCACTATTTTAATAGATTGATTGATTTTTTTAGCATAAAAATCAGTTGCATATGTTTTCTCTATGTTTATAATTTTAAATGTGTAAAAAACACATAATTAAATAAAAGATAGAGAAAATAATTATGAAAAAAATAAATAAAAAGGTTTTGGGGCTTACTATTCAGATGTCCATACTTACCTGTATGGTTGCTCAAGCTCATATGGCTTATGCAGGTTCTGTTATGGTTTGTGATGGAACACAAACTGGATCAGGATATTCAAGCAATAATATATATCCTTCAGAATTTTGTCCAAATGCAACTGGTGCAGGTATTTTTGCATTAAATGGCAGTCCATTTAGTTCAACTTCTGCTTCAATTGGTGTTGGGATAGATGCTAATGGGATAAATGTTAGTACAATTTCACTTTATGGAACAAATGTCGCTGTAAAAGCACAAATGGATATGGAAAGTCACCAAATTAAAAATTTAGCGAATGGTGTAGCTACTACCGATGCGGTCAATTTAGGGCAATTAAATACAGCAAAAGCTGATGCAATTGCTACAAGCAATACCTATACCGATACAGCAAAAGCTGATGCAATAGCACAAAGTAAGACATATACCGATACAGCAAAAGCTGATGCAATAGCACAAAGTAAGACATATACTGATACAGCAAAAGCTGATGCAATTGCTACAAGTAATACCTATACGGATGCAGCAAAAGCAGAAGCAATTGCTACAAGTAATGCTTATACCGATACAGCAAAAGCAGAAGCGATTACTACAAGTAATACCTATACGGATGCAGCAAAAGCTGATGCAATTGCTACAAGTAATGCGTATACGGATGTAGCAAAAGCAGAAGCAATTGCTACAAGTAATGCGTATACGGATGTAGCAAAAGCAGAAGCAATTAGTACAAGTAATGCATATATGGATGTAGCAAAAGCAGAAGCAATAGCGACGAGTAATACTTACACGGATGCAGCGAAGGCAGAAAGTAAAACGTATACGGATACAGCAAAAGCAGAAGCAATTGCTACAAGTAATGCGTATACGGATGTAGCAAAAGCAGAAGCGATTACTACAAGTAATGCCTATACGGATGTGGCAAAAGCAGAAGCAATTAGTACAAGTAATGCATATACGGATGTAGCAAAAGCAGAAGCAATAGCGACGAGCAATACTTATACGGATGCAGCGAAGGTAGAAAGTAAAACGTATACGGATGTAGCAAAAGCAGATGCAATTTCAACAAGTAATGCTTATACAGATAGTGCGACAGCGAATACGATAGGGATGTTAAATTCAACTAATCAAAGTTTAACTGAGTTTTTAGGTGCTGGAGCATCTTATGATACAACCACGCAAAATTTTAGTGGTCCACAATTTCAGGTGGGAGGGGCTACATATTATAATGTTGGTGATGCGGTAGAAGCACTTGATTCAAGAATTGATGGTGTATCAGATCAAGTCAATCATTTAGAAGAAAAATTGGAGGAAGGCTTGGCTATGTCAGCTGCTATGGCAGGTTTGTTCCAGCCTTATAATGTAGGTAAATTTAATGTTTCTGTTGCAGGAGGTGGTTATGGTAGTCAGGGCGCAATTGCAGTGGGTTCAGGATTCCGTTTTAATGAGAATGTCGCTGTAAAAGCTGGGCTTGCGAGCATTCCTGGTAAAGGTAAAGCAAGTTATAATGTTGGTATGAATTTTGAGTGGTAATTTAATAAAAATAATTTAAAAAATTATAATTATTTTTCACTATCTTATAAAAGCCAAAAGTATTTTATGACTTTTGGCTTTTTATATTTTTAATCGATAAATTTTTTAAATTGATATAAAGAAAACATACTTTTCGTAATCTTGCATGATGACACAAATGTATAACTTAAAGGTTATTTTGTTACAGCAATGAGTGGTTAACAGTATGAGAGTTTAGAGATCGTACAAGGAATATTTATGAAACAAATAAATAAAAAAACTTGGGATCTTGATTTGAAAATTTTATTTTTTATATTATTGATAACATGGAGTAATTATGTATTTTCTGGTTCTGTGATGATATGTGATAATCCAAATTCGGTAATGCCTAATTTGTCAAGCAATACGATATATCCCAATCCAAGTTTTTATTGTCCCACAGCATTTAGCATAGGTATTTTTGAATCAAATTCTGAACCATTTAATTCAAATGGTGCTTCAATTGGTTTAGGAATGGATGCAAAAGGGAGAAATGCAGGTACTCTATCATTTTATGGCAGTAACATTGCTGTAAAAGCGCAAATAGATATGGAAAATCATCAAATTAAAAATTTAGCAAATGGTGTTGCTATCAGAGATGCGGTGAATTTAGGACAGTTAAATACGGCAAAAGCGGATGCAATTTCAACAAGTAATACATATACAGATGTAGCGAAAGCGGATGCAATTTCAACAAGTAATGCATATACAGATGTAGCAAAAGCGGATGCAATTTCAACAAGTAATGCATATACAAATGCAGCGAAAGCAGAAGCAATTACTACAAGTAATGCCTATACAGATGTAGCAAAAGCAGATGCGATTACACAAGGTAGAGCTTATACAGATGTAGCGAAAGCAGAAGCAATTACTACAAGTAATGCCCATACCGATGTAGCAAAAGCAGACGCGATTACACAAGGTAGAGCTTATACAGATGTAGCGAAAGCAGAAGCAATTACTACAAGTAATGCCTATACAGATGTAGCGAAAGCGGATGCAATTTCAACAAGTAATGCATATACAGA
The DNA here is from genome assembly GCF_001307195.1 of Acinetobacter equi. Taxonomy (NCBI): domain Bacteria; kingdom Pseudomonadati; phylum Pseudomonadota; class Gammaproteobacteria; order Moraxellales; family Moraxellaceae; genus Acinetobacter; species Acinetobacter equi. Next base: position 2,123,150 of record NZ_CP012808.1, read on the forward strand.
TGTAGCAAAAGCAGAAGCAATTACTACAAGTAATGCCTATACAGATGTAGCGAAAGCAGAAGCAATTACTACAAGTAATGCCCATACCGATGTAGCAAAAGCAGACGCGATTACACAAGGTAGAGCTTATACAGATGTAGCAAAAGAGGATGCAATTTCAACAAGTAAAGCATATACAGATGTAGCGAAAGCAGATGCGATTACACAAGGTAGAGCTTATACAGATGTAGCGAAAGCGGATGCAATTTCAACAAGTAATACATATACAGATACTGTCAAAACCGATGTAATTCAAACTTCGGTGGAAGCAAGTAATGCTTATACAAATCAAGTCAAGGCAGAAATGATTTCAACAATTAATAACGTAAGAGATAGGAGTATAAATGCAAATTCTACAGATATGATAAATAGTGCTCAATTGAATTTGATTAATCAGAATTTAGCAGATTTTTTTGGTGCAGGAGCTATTTATAATACAACGACACAAAACTTTAGAGGTCCAATATTCCAAGTTAATGGTGAAAATTATTATAATGTGAGTGATGCCTTAAAAGCACTTGATTCAAGAATTGATGGAGTATCTAAGCAAGTTACTCATTTGCAGGATCAATTAGAAGAAGGCTTGGCAATGTCTGCTGCTATGGCAGGTTTGTTCCAGCCTTATCATGTGGGAAAATTTAATGTTTCTGTTGCTGGTGGTGGTTATGGTCGACAAGGTGCAGTTGCTGTAGGTTCTGGATTTCGCTTTAGCCAAAATATTGCAATTAAAGCTGGACTAGCTAGCATTCTAGGTAGGGGAAAAGCAAGCTATAACGTTGGTATGAATTTTGAGTGGTAATCTAAGGGTTTAAAAAATATAATTATTTTTACTATCTTAGAAAAGCCAAAAGTACTTGTGGGTTTTGGCTTTTGTATATATGTTTCATGAAAGTTATTAATATTTTATTCATTTCAGTTATTGTTAGATTTTTATGTGAATATAAAAATAAATTAAAGAGAATAAATTTTTAAATCTTAAGATTCACTTCATCTTTGTTTGTTTTAATATCTATATCGAAAAGAAGCATGATATTAAAGAGGTATAAGATGAAGAATATTTCTAAAGCAATTTTAATGGCTACCGTATTAGGTTCATCGACTGTAGCAACAGTTGCAATTGCAAAAGAACCAATTGTAAATCAAGGTGCATTCCATCGTACAGTAACAGTTAAAGAAGCATTAACATTACGTGATGACACAAATGTACAACTTAAAGGTTATATCGTAAAAGCAATTGGTGATGAAAAGTATGAGTTTAAAGATCGTACTGGTAGTATTACTGTAGATATTGATGATGATTTATGGTACGGAAGAACAATTTCAGCAAAAACACCAGTAACTATTATCGGTGAAGTGGATGTTGATTATAAGCCAATGAAACGCGTTGAAATTGATGTGGATGCGGTAATAATTGATGAATAGTTCGTGTTTAGCTTTCTAAATTAAATAAAAGGCTGCATCATGTATATGCGGTCTTTTTTTATAAGTGAAATTTAAATTTAGAGACGATGTTATAAATATGAGAATACTAATTGTAGAAGATGATGCATCACAAGCAGAAAGTATTAAAAGTTGGTTAGAGTTAGACGGCTACAATGTAGATTGGGTTGATCAAGGTGATCATGCTTTGCTTGCTATTGAACAGCATAAATATGATTGTATTTTATTAGATCGTGGATTACCGAAGTTATCTGGTGATGAAGTCATTCAGATTTTACGATTGAAGAAAAATGATACAGCTGTCATATTTATTACTGCAAAAGATAGCGTATATGATCGTGTTGAAGGATTAGATTTAGGCGCGAATGATTATTTAGTTAAGCCTTTTAATTTAGAAGAATTATCTGCAAGAATTCGTGCACAACTCAGACAAAAACAAGAACAACATTCTGATCAAATTCAATTTTCAAATATTATGTTGAATATTCAGGCAAAACAGGTATTTGTAGATGAAAAATCAATTAATTTGACGGCTAAAGAATTTCAAATATTATATAAATTAATGCAAAAACCAGAGCATATAGTCACTCGAGAACAATTAGAAGAATCTTTATATGCATGGGGGGAAGAAATAGAAAGCAATGCGATAGAGGTTTATATTTATCAACTAAGAAAAAAAATTGGATCAAAGTCAATCAAGACGATACGCGGTTTAGGTTATAAAATGAGTCGTGAAATATGAGTGCTAAACAAACGATTTCATTGCGAAAAAAATTAGTTAAAAGCTCGGTTTTGAGTTCTGTTCTTGCAGGTTGTGCTGCGTTCATTTTATTGATGGTTATTAGTTCATATCAGACGATGTCAATTAATGATGAAATCATGGATGAAATTACAGATATGTTGCTTACCTCTGATATTACAATGAACACAGGCTTACATATTGATGAATTAAGTGATGAGTTTGATGTGGAATATCAATTGATTTTTAATAATGAAGTTATGACATCATCTGAAAAATTCCCAGCTCAGGTCGATTTGAGAAAATATACCGATAAAGGATATTCCTATATTTTATATGATCACCAATTATGGCGAACATATATAAATTATGAAGATGATCCTAACTTTTATGTTATCTCACTACAACCGATAAAGATTCGTTTTGAAGAGATTGTTCAGACACTTGCTGTCTATTTATTCGTGGTGATTGTACTTTGGTTTTTACAATGGGGCTTTATTCATTTTGCAATTAAAAAACAATTTAAAAATATTTCACTTTTGTCAGATAAAATTTCGAGACGTAATGCTACAAATTTAGAACCAATTGTTCAAAAGCCAATAGAAATCGTTGAATTTAGACCTATAGTTTCGCAGTTAAATCATTTATTAGAACGTTTAAAAGCATCAATGCTTGCTGAACAACGTTTTACAGCGGATGCATCTCATGAACTAAGATCTCCATTATCTGCAATTCAAATGCGTTTGCAATTATTACAACGGAAATACAAAGAGTATCCTGACTTTCAAAGTGACATTCAGCAAATTCAAATTGATGTAAATAGAAATCAACATGTATTAGAAAATTTATTGCTATTAGCTCGATTAGATCCTGCTGAAGCAAATAAATTGCCTAAATCGAGCTTCGATATTGATTTAACTATTATGGAGGTTTTGGGAAGCCTACAGCCATTTATTGAAGAGAAGCATATTCAATGTAACGTTAAAGAAGAAAATCATTATTTATTAGCAAATCCGGAGTTGATTTATACATGTATTCGCAATTTAGTTGATAATGCAATTCGTTATGAAAAGTATGAAGGTAATATTAATATATCTAGTCGAAAATCAGAGCATATGTTAGAAATTATTATAGAAGATTCTGGTGATAAATTAGATGATGGAACTTTACAACATTTAGGAGAGCGATTCTATAGAGCTTTAGGCACAAAAACGAAAGGATCTGGCTTAGGGTTATCAATTTGTAAAAAAATTATTGAATTACATGGTGGTTTAATTCAATTTTCAAGATCAAGTTATGGTGGTTTGAAAGCAGTTATTCAATTACCACAAGAATAAAAATATGATTACAAAATTGAATAAATAAAGAACCCAATAGACTTTTGAATTTACTCTGTTAGGTTCTTTAAAAGTAGTATTTAGACTACTTGTGCCCACGATTATTGTTTTTTGCGCTGATTATTATTTTGTTAGAATCAAACGATTATTACGGGTAAGTCTTAAACGATATTCTTCTCCAGCATGCATAATGCGGATTTCTCTGCCTAATGCGAATAAATTATTTGAATGTAACATTGGTAATGAATGTGTTGTGTCGTTTCGTGTAAATAAGCTAAATGGTGCGTTCATTCCTTCGACTCCGTGGTGTATTTGAGTGTTTTAAATGATAATCATTATCGAATAGACCTGTCAATGATTTATTAATAGATTTTATAAAAAATGTATTTGGCTTACACTTAGGATATTCGTGAGCTTATGGAAGAATTATGGCTAAACCAGATATACATGTTTCAATTGCAATTTTATTCCATCAAAATAAAGTATTGGTTGGATGGAGAGAAGCAAACCAACATCAAGGAAATAAACATGAATTTCCAGGTGGAAAAGTTGAAACAGGTGAATCTCCTTTAAATGCTTGCCACAGAGAAGTATTGGAAGAAGTTGGTTTGGAAATTGATCATTATTTTAATTTTGATTTTATTCGACATACTTATGAAGATGTTATTGTGAATTTACATTTCTTTTTTGCGAATGTGAGCGATGCTGAAGCACAGAAAATAAAAGAGCCATGGTCTTGGTATCGCCGTGATGAATTGCAAGATTTAAATTTTCCTAAAGCAAATAAAAATATTATTAAGCGACTAAATTTGCTTAGAAAAATAAAAATATCAGATGATTTAGCAAACTTAAATACATTGTCGGATGATCAATATTTTTATTGGCGCCCTGAACAAAATATAAAATATAGTGAAGCTTTAGCACAGATCAATCCAAATTTTTTACCGCGTCTCATTGTTAATATTAGCATTTGGAATGCACTCTCTGAATTACAACAGAAAATGATTAATATTGTTCAACTTAAGCATGATCAATTAATGAAAGTGAAAAGGGGTGAACTACAATCTGGTTTAACTTATATCGCTTCATGCCATGAAGATGAAAGTTTGATGCACGCACAAGCTATTGGTTGTGAAGCTGCATTTTTAAGTCCTGTTCATCAGACTGATTCTCACCCTGATATAGAAGGTATGGGGTGGAAAGCATTTTCAGATTTAGCAAAACAATCTAATTTAGCAATTTATGCATTAGGTGGAGTAAAATCTATAGATTTATCTTTGGCACTCCAACATTTTGCTTACGGTGTTGCTGGCATTAGAGATATGTAAAGATTTGGGTAGAAAATTAATTAGAAATATAATGAATAAATTTAAAATCTACATCTGTAAACATGCTGAAAATTTACAGATGTAGCTACATTTTATTTACTTTGCTGAATGATTTGATTTAATTGATTTTTTACACTGTCACTTTGAGCATAACTTAAACCACGTTGTGCTAAAGCTTGTGCATTTGCTTTATCATTTTTTGCTAATGCAATTTTGGATAGCATGACATAAGTTTGAGCAGATTGTGGAGCAAGTCGCTGAGCTTGTAACATGAGACTTTCTGATTGAGAAATTTGATTTTGCTTAAGTGCAGTTTCCGCTTTTTGAACTAAATTTTTATACGCAGGTAATTCACTACCATCATTGAATGTTTTGTTATTTTGTTGCTGTTGGGGAACAATGACTGTTGGTGCAGGGAGTGGTTTGCGTTGAATTTCTTCACGGTCATAGGGTTTTATGACAACACCAGTAGGCGTGTGAATTTCTTTGGGAGGGATAGTTTCTGCTTTTTGAGTCACCACCTTTGTTGGTTTTTCAGGTGTTGGCTGAGATTGATTTTGACAGCCAATTAAAGCAAGTATGGTAAAAGAAGTTATTGTCAGTCTTAGCATAATATCCCTTACATCATGTAGTTATATGGTAAATATTGATTAATTCTAAGAATAAACTAAAGACGTTTAATTAAGCAAACTGATATGATATTTCACATCAGTTTGCTATTAAAAATGAAAAAGAGTTAAAGAACTTAATTATTCTTCATTTTCATTAAGATACATTTCAATTGAATCTGGCTGATTGTATTCATCAGGTGATAATGCTTCCGATGCTGCCTCAACTTGATAATGTGGTAAACCGCACTCTGTTGCGTGACGAGGAACCTGATTTTGTCGTAATGGAATACGAATAGCACCTTCACAGCCTTGGCCTGATAGATAACCTGAATAGGTATCAATCCAGTGCCATTGAACATTGTCTGGTTGACGTAATGCTACAGGTTTCTGTCTTAATTGCTTCATGATATTGCTCCAAACAGGTAGTGCACCTGATGAGCCTGTAAGCCCTGTTACAGCATTATTATCTAAACCTAACCAAACAACGGAAACATAGTTACCAGAATAACCAGCAAACCATGAATCTCGAGTATCATTTGTTGTTCCAGATTTACCTGCTAGATTAAGACTTGCTGGTAATGTGTTATATGCAGAGCGTCCAGTACCTGCAGACATTACTTGTTGTAAGCCATAGTTTAAAATATATGCAGATGAAGGGTCGATTGTTTGTTGAACTGTTAATCCATAATGATCTAAAACACGACCATTAGAATCTACAACTGAACGAATAGCTTTAATTGGATATTTGAAACCACCTGTCGCAAAGTTACCATAAATACCTGCCATTTCAATCGGTGTTAAATCAACAGCACCTAAGAAAATAGATGGATAATTAGGGATATTGTCACTATTGGCTCCAAGTTTAATGAGTTGATTTTTAAAAGCTAATAAACCAAATTCTTGACCTAAGCGAACAGCAGATAAGTTATATGAATTTGCTAAGGCTTGAACCATTGGAACCATGCCATATTCACGACCACTATAATTTTTTGGTGTCCAGTTTCTACCGCCAGAAGGAATAGAGATGGTTGTATCAGAAATTAGTGATGCCCAAGTATATCGATCTGATTCAATCGCATTTAGATAAATGACAGGTTTTAATAAAGAGCCTACTTGACGACGAGCATCTAAGGCACGGTTAAATCCTGTAAAGTCTTGAGAAGAACCAACAACAGAAATTAATTCACCATTTTCAGGGTGAATAATCACAACAGCACCTTGTAAATCTTTTAATCGTTTAGGATTTGCTTTTGCTAATCGTTCAACTGAAGATTTAAATGAATTTTGCACTTTAATTTGAGATACAGGATCTAGGGTTGTAAAAATTCGTAGACCTTGATTCGTTAAATCACTTTCTTGATATTCACTTTTTAATTGACGACGTACAACATCTAAAAAATCTGGGAAACGTGCAGCACCAATTGAAGGTTTTGCCACAACACCAAGAGGGCGTGCTGATTCAGTTTCATATTGTTCAGGCGTTAAAAAGCCCATTACGACCATATTATTTAAAACAATATTACGACGTTTAAGAGCACTTTCAGGATTTCTCCATGGATTATATAGGGAAGGTCCTTGAACTAAACCAACTAAATAAGCCTGTTGAGCAATATTAAGTTCTTGCAGAGGTAAGCCAAAATAGAATTGTGCTGCTAATCCATAACCATTAATAGAATAACTACCGCTTTGACCTAAATTCACTTCATTGAGATAAGCTTCTAAAATTTCATTTTTAGAATAATGGAAATCAACTAAAACTGACATCAAAGCTTCATTGACTTTACGTTTGAATGTTCTTTCTGGGGTCAAATAAAAGTTTTTTACTAATTGTTGAGTGAGTGTTGAACCACCTTGGCGTTTTCCACCTGTAACATTACTTACAATTGCACGAGCGGTACCTCGAATAGAAATACCGTGATGTTTATAGAAATTTCTATCTTCTGTTGCAATTAATGCTTCAATCAGTGGTTTAGGAACTTTGTTTAATTTAATCAGAACACGGTCTTCATTATGCTGAGGATAAATTCCACCTACAAGCAGAGGTTCTAAACGGGCAATTCCAGTAGATGAGGGTTTTGTTGCGCTGACATCTGCAATACGATCTTGTGCAAATATCACTTTTAAAATTTGTTCAGGTTCAACACTATCGCCAAAGTCAAAACCGCGTGTATGAACATAAACTGTTTCACCATTAACTAAATAATGACCTGTTTTTGTATAATTGTCAGAGTTTTTATAACCGAGTAATTTTAATTCTTCTAGGAAATCTGCTTTGCTCACAGGGGCATTATTAAAAATTTCTAATGGGCGAGCAAAAACTTTGGCAGGAATATCCCAACGTTTACCTTCAAATTTTTCACGTACGACGTTATCCATCCGAATAAGATAGACACTAAAAGCAATAAATGCACCGATGATAATGACGCAAAAAAGAAGTGCGAAAAGACCTATACCACGTTCATACTTCATATAAATTATTTAATTCCTAACTATATTTGTTAATCATGCGAAGCTTTTCAGCTTTTTGCAATATTTAATCTGTGAAAATTTAAAGTATAAAATTTAAAAATATTCACTTTGTCATATTTTAAAAATTATTAAAAAGTTCTTGGTTAATGTTATTATATGTGTCGAATCGTATGGGAGCGATATCGCTGGTGCAAATTTCACATAAGAATTTTCGAAACATTGGACTTATTGGTCGTCCTGGCAAATCTTCTGTCGTTGAAACGCTAAACCTTATTCATGATCATATCCTAAGTATAGGTTTACATCCAATTTTTGATTCGGAAACGGCAGAATTAGTTCCCTATAAGAATACGCAAACAGTTAGTAGATCACTACTTGGTGAAGTTGTTGATTTAGTGATAGTGGTTGGTGGTGATGGCTCATTGCTTCATGCTGCGCGTGCATTGGTTAAATATAATACGCCTGTGATAGGAATAAACCGTGGTCGTCTAGGTTTTTTAACAGATATTAAGCCGACCGAAGTTTTATTTAAGCTTGATCAAGTTTTACAGGGACAATTTCAGTTGGATCGCCGTTTTTTATTGGAAATGGAAATTCGTTCTAAAGGTGAATCGATCTATGAAGCCATTGCACTGAACGATGTTGTCTTACATTCAGGTAAATCAGTTCATATGATTGATTTTGATTTACATATTGATGGCCAATATGTTTATAGACAACATAGTGATGGATTAATAGTATCTACCCCGACGGGCTCAACAGCTTATGCGCTATCGGGCGGGGGTCCAATTTTACATCCAAGTATGGATGCGATTGCTTTAGTCCCAATGCACCCACATACTTTGTCATCTCGTCCAATTGTAGTTGGTGGGCAAAGTGAAATTAAAATTGAAATTAAAGAAAATCGTGTGTTACCTATGGTTAGTGCAGATGGTCAACATAGTGTTTCATTAAGTATTGGCGATAGTTTGCATATCCGCAAGCACCCTTATAAACTGAACTTACTTCATCCACCTGGCTATGATTTTTATATGGCATGCCGTACAAAGTTAGGCTGGAATCAAGATTTTGAATCTTTACAACTACAGGATTAATCATGAATATTGAACAAATGCTAGCAGTGCTCGATCCTGAAATTGTTAGCCGTTTAAAAACTGCAATTGAAATTGGTAAATGGCCTAATGGTGTAGTATTAACCCAAGAACAGCGTCATACATGTATGCAAGCGGTTTATGCTTGGGAAGCTAAACATTTGCCTGAAACAGAGCGTAGTGGTTATATTGATCGTGGAACAAAAGAAGAAGATGAACATTGTGATTCACATGTAGAAGAACCAGAATTTAAACCAATTCGTTTTGTTTAAGTTTTGTTGTAATAAAAAGCCGACTATAATTTAGTCGGTTTTTTGTTTGAAAAATTAACAAATAAGGCGAGTTTCCCACAGTTGTTTTGCTTTTGTGATGGCCTCTTGATAGGTTGTGCAAACATTCATTGTGTATAAAGCAATACCTATTGTTTCAATGGTTGCAAGCTCACCATAGGAATGAGTTTGTTTGCCCTCCCAAACAGCTTTAAATATATCTAAATCTAACTCTTCTTCAATTGGACTACGATTATCTGTGAGTTTCGGTAATTCAAGCTCATAGAGCTCACCATGTTTGATGCCACAAATCAGGGTTTTTGCATCTGGATTACGTTCAAATTCACCACCTTCACCCTTAATTACAGCGCTGTTTTGATAGCCTAATTGGAACGCAGCTTGTTGATGTGAAGAACGATAAGCGGGATGGAAAATTGCTTGTAATGTCGCTTTTGCATTAAATGGGTTAATGAGTCGTGCTAGTGTATGAACAGGGGAGCGTAAACCCATAATATTACGTAGTGAGATAAGTTCATCTAATATCGGTGAAATCACTGTTAAAGGTAAATATGCAAAGTTATTCTGTTTAAGTTGGTCAATAACGTCTTGTTCATTTTGACAAATAGAATGGCCTAAAAACTCTAAAACTTGTTCAGTATAAATTCGGTTAATAGTATGTCCAGAAGCACCATGCATGACGATTTTAAAGCCATGTTTTGCTAATGTGAGAGCAGATAAAATGAACCAAGGAAAATGTTTTCTTTTTCCAGCATAAGAAGACCAATCTAAATCGATGGTTAAATTCTGGAAAGATAATTGATCTTTTGTTGCTTGGACAAAACCTGTTAGCTCATCTACTGATTCTTCTTTCACACGTAATAGCATTAAAAAAGCACCCAACTGAACATCTAAAACTTCATTATTTAAAATCATGGAAAAAGCTTGATAAGCTTCATCGTAAGTTAAAGAGCGAGCCCCATTTTTACCTTTACCAATAATCCGTACAAATTGAGCAAAAGGATGTTCAAAGTCTTTATAAAGATTACGTTGCTGAGTAGTCATTTCTTCATCATGTATTCATGTTAACCTAGATAATATGCCATAAAATATAAATAAGAAAAGGAAGCATATCGCTTCCTTTTATATAAGGTATATCTATTCACTGACAATTTTGGGTATTTGTGTCTGATTTTTCATAGTTTGATCAAATGTGTCCTTATTTAATGCTTTATCCCATTTAGCAACAACAACAACAGCACATGCGTTACCGACTAAATTGGTCAAAGCACGACATTCAGACATAAAACGATCAATACCTAAAATAAGTGCCATACCTGCGACAGGTACAGTAGGAACAACGGATAAGGTTGCAGCAAGAGTAATAAAGCCCGCACCTGTTACACCAGCGGCACCTTTGGAGCTAATCATAGCGACAAGTAAAAGGGTAATCTGTTGACCGATCGTTAAATCAATATTACAGGCTTGAGCAATAAATAATGCGGCCATTGTCATGTAAATATTAGTTCCATCAAGGTTAAATGAATAACCAGTAGGAATCACCATCCCAACGACAGATTTTTCACAACCTGCTTGTTCCATTTTTCGCATTAAACTTGGTAATGCGGCTTCAGAAGAGCTCGTTCCAAGTACAAGCCATAGTTCATCTTTAATATAACGAATAAGATCAAGAATGGAGAAGCCGTTATAACGAGCAACTAAACCTAAAACGACCAATACAAAAAGTAAAGATGTAATGTAAAAGGTTGCAATCAGGAACATAAGATTCCCGATACTTGAAATACCATATTTACCAATGGTGAAAGCCATTGCACCGAAAGCTCCAATTGGAGCAAACTTCATTAACATGCCCACTAATTTAAAGACAGGTGTAGTTAAATTATTAAGTAATTCAACAATTGGTTGACCTTTGTCACCAGTTGCAGCAAGTGCTAGACCAAATATGACGGAAATGAATAAAACTTGAAGAATTTCGCCTGAGACAAAAGGACTCATAAGAGTTGTTGGAAGAATGTTAAGTAAAAAATCAACAATCGACATGTCTTGCGCTTTTTGAGAATATTCTGCAACTTTCCCAGCTTTGTCTTGTAAGCTATTCACATCAATATTAAGTCCTGCGCCAGGCTTAATAACATTTCCTACAATCATGCCAATGATGAGTGCAATGGTTGAGAATGTAATAAAATAGAGCATGGCTTTGCCAGCAACACGACCAACTTCAGCCATATGCTTCATGCCAGAAATACCAGTAACCACTGTTAAAAAGATAACAGGAGCAATAATCATTTTCACAAGTTTGATAAATGCATCGCCTAATGGCTTTAGGCTTGCACCATAATCAGGATAAAAATGACCAAGTAGAATACCAAGCGAAATTGCGAAGATCACTTGTACATAGAGAATCTGATAAATTTTTTGTTTTTGAGGCGGTGGAGCATTTGATTCGACCTGAATATCCATATAATTCCTTGTATTATTTACACAGCAGCATAATTTTTATTAAATTTGTTCGGTTCACTACATTTATTGTTTAAAAAAACTTAAATATTTAATCTGATTACTTTAAATATATTTCTAATAAAAACAAATATTGATTTTGAATTAATGATTATAGAAGTTTACTTTTATTATTCTCTTAAAATAATAGGTATTATTTTGATCATATAGTTAATTATGCCATGGTATCTGTTTAGTATTTATATATTTGTTTGAATTAGTGGTTTTTGATATTCTAATTTTTTATTTCAATTATTATTAAAAAAAATTAATTATATTATTGGTGAAAAATATCAATCATTCAAAAATGACGAAAGATATGAAATAAAAAAATAGGTTTAACTTTTAGCTACAGTTATTAATAATTTTCTAAGGTGCGAGGAAATATTAAATTTATTATATTTTAACCTGAATCGCGGATAAGAAATTGACTTGAAAAATAAAAGGACTAGAGCCATCAGTTGAGTTACCACACAAAACCTACAACTTTAGTATTTATGTGAAATTTAAATAATAGATCTCTTTCATGATTGTATTTTTATTAATCAGTAAAAGGCTCTAAGCCTTATACCTCTTGTCTTTTGATTCAAGTTCTATGATTCTAAATTGATTTATAAAGAACTCTAATAAACTTTTATGTACTTTGTTTTTAAGAGATAAAATAGCGATATGATTAACCGAATATTTCATCCAGTAGATTTGTACTGTTGATGCAGATTCTATCAATTAAATTTTAAGGATTCATAAATGCTTTTCAATATACAAAACCTTATATTTAACTGAAGATAGCACCATAAATAACGTTAATGCAGAATTGCTGAATAATTCAACTGCGTAATTTTCAATCTTTAAAAGACAAAGTTGTATTGCGTAACAATTCAAAGCTAACTATTGTTATACTGTTGAAAACATGTTTATAAGGGCAACATAACAATGATCAACGACGATCAAAAGACAACTTCTCTTGACCTCACTCAAATTCGTGAGGATATAGACTCTGTAGATCAGCAAATTCAGCAATTAATTAATCGTCGTGCAAAATTGGCGGAAGCTGTTGCTAAAGCAAAATTTGCAGCAGAAGAGAATCCATTGTTTTACCGTCCTGAGCGTGAAGCACAAGTTTTACGTAATGTTATGGAGCGTAATGACGGACCATTATCTGATGCAACAATGGCACGTTTATTCCGTGAAATTATGTCAGCTTGCCTAGCTTTAGAAGCACCGCAAAGTATTGCATTTTTAGGACCTGTGGGAACTTATACACATTCAGCTGTATTAAAACAATTTGGACAAGATGCAGTTATTCGTCCTCTTCCAACAATTGATGAAGTTTTCCGTGAAGTTGAAGCGGGAAGTGCTCATTATGGTTTAGTGCCTGTAGAAAACTCATCTGAAGGCGTGGTTAACCATACTTTAGATTGCTTTAAAACGTCTCATTTAAATGTGATTGGTGAAGTTGAATTACGTATTCATCATCAATTCCTCATTTCTGAAAATACGCGTAAAGACAGTATTAAACAGATTTATGCACATCAACAAACATTGGCGCAATGTCGTGGTTGGTTAGATGCGCATTATCCTGGTGTTGAACGTGTTGCAATGAGCTCAAATGCAGAAGCTGCACGTCGTATTCGTAATGAATGGCATTCTGCGGCTATTGCTTCAGAAGTAGCGGCAAATATCTATAATTTAGAAACTTTACATAGCAATATTGAAGATAATCCTGAAAACACAACACGTTTCTTGGTGATTGGTCGTGAAAAAGTGCCACAAAGCGGTAATGATAAAACATCATTATTAATTTCTGCACATGATCGTGCAGGTGCATTATTAGAAATTTTAGCACCATTTGCGAAACATCAAATTAGTTTAACCAGTATTGAAACTCGTCCTGCGCTTCCTGAAAAATGGGCTTATGTTTTCTTTATTGATCTTGAAGGTCATATTGAACAAGAAAATGTAAAAGCAGCGATTGAAGAAATTCGTCCATTGGTAAAAGAAGTTCGAGTATTAGGTTCTTACCCAATTGCTGTTCTTTAAATTAATCAAAATAGTGGTTCATTTCAGATGAGCCACTTTCATCACTTGAAATAACTGGAAGTGTAAAATGACGTTTGTCCCAGCCAATGAAGGCATCGCACAATTAAAACCGTATCAACCAGGTAAACCGATTAGTGAGCTTGAGCGTGAGTTAGGCATTACAGATATTGTAAAACTTGCATCAAATGAAAATCCACTTGGTTGTTCAGATAAAGTGAAAGAGGCAGTTGCTGCTGAACTTGCTGAAATTGGGCGATATCCAGACGGTGGTGGTTTTATTTTAAAAGATCAAATTCATTCGCAATTTGGTTTTGAGCATAACCAAATTACTTTAGGTAATGGTTCAAACGATTTATTAGAAATTTTTGCACGTGCATTTGTTTCAGAACATGATTCTGTTGTTTATAGTCAGCATGCTTTTGCTGTTTATGGACTGGTGACTCAAGCTATTGGCGCTCAAGCAATTGAAGTACCTGCAAAAGGTTTTTCGCATGATTTACCTGCAATGGCAGCTGCAATTCAAGAACATACGAAATTAGTATTTATTGCAAATCCAAATAACCCAACAGGGACTTGGTTTGAAGAAGCAGAATTTGAAGCATTTATGCAAAAAGTTCCTGCTCATGTGGTTGTTGTGCTTGATGAAGCATATGTGGAATATTTCCCTGAAAACTTCAATAGCTTAAAATTCTTAAAACAATATCCAAATTTAATTGTTAGCCGTACCATGTCTAAGTGTTATGGTTTAGCTGCATTACGTGTTGGCTTTGCATTAGCTTCAGTTGAAGTGACTGATTTCCTTAACCGTATTCGTCAGCCATTTAACGTTAATCATTTAGCAATGGTTGCTGCTGTTGCTGCGTTAAAAGATGAAGCGTTTATTGAGGAATCTCGTTTAGTAAATAAAGCAGGTATGGCACAACTTGAAGCAGGTTTTAATGCTCTAGGTTTAAGTTATGTACCATCACGCGCAAACTTTATTTTAGTTGATGTACAAGCAGACCCTGCTCAAACATTTAATGCATTACTTAAAGAAGGCGTTATCGTGCGTCCTGTAGGTATTGCAAATCATCTTCGTGTATCTATTGGTACTGAAGCAGAAAATGCAAAATTCTTGGCAGCACTTGCTAAGGTTTTAGGTTTAGAGGCTAAAGCTTAAGACATGTCTCCAGCAAAGTTTGAAAAAGTTGCTTTTATTGGGCTTGGGCTAATTGGCTCAAGTCTTGCTCGTGTGATTGTTGCTGAAAATTTGGCAAAAGAAATAGTCGCATCAACACGTTCTGAAAAAACACTTGAAGATGCTAAAACTTTAGGTCTAATTAAAGAAGGGTATACTAACCCGATTGATGCCGTTCAAGGTGCAGATTTGGTTGTTTTAGCGTTGCCTGTTCGTGCAACACAGAAAGTGTTAGAAACCATTCGTCCTTATTTGTCTGAACGTGCAATTATCACTGATGTGGGAAGCACTAAAGCAAATGTGGTTGACGCTGCAAAAGCAGTTTATGGTGATGAATTACCTGTAGGTTTTGTACCAGGACATCCAATTGCAGGATCTGAGCATACTGGTGTCCATGCAGGTAAAGTCGACTTATTTGCCAATCATAAAGTGATTTTAACACCGTTACCAACGAGTGCGGATTGGGCAATAGAAAAACTGATTCAACTTTGGCAAGCTGCAAAAGCGGAAGTGATTTGTATGGATGTAGATAAGCATGATGAAGTGCTTGCACATACAAGTCATCTTCCACATTTAATGGCTTTTAACTTGGTTGAGCAATTAGCAAACCGAGAAGATAATTTAGACATTTTTCGTTATGCTGCAGGCGGTTTTCGTGATTTCTCACGTATTGCAGCAAGCGATCCACAAATGTGGCATGACATATTTTTTGCAAATAAAAAAGCAATTTTAAATGCAGTTGATGGTTTTGAAAATCAACTGGCAATTATTCGTAAATTAATTGAAGATGAAGACTCGCAAGCCTTAATGGGCTTGTTAGGACATGCGCAAGCTGCGCGTCAGCATTTTAATCATATGTTGGCAAAAAGACCGTTAATGGAGAACAATAAAGTGACCACTCAGCAATTTACAATTTCACCAGGTAAGAAAAAATTCCAAGGTAAATTTAGTGTACCAGGTGATAAATCTGTGTCACATCGTTCAATTATGTTTGGTGCTATTGCTGAGGGAACTACACATGTTACAGGTTTTCTTGAAGGTGAAGATGCTTTAGCAACACTGCAAGCTTTCCGTGATATGGGTGTAAGTATTGAAGGTCCTAAGAATGGTGAAGTGACTATTCATGGTGTGGGCGTAAATGGTTTGAAAGCACCAAAATCTGAGTTGTATATGGGGAACTCAGGTACATCTATGCGCTTGCTTTCAGGCATGCTTGCAGCACAGAAATTTGATTCTGTAATGACAGGTGACGCATCTTTAACAAAACGCCCGATGGAACGTATTGCAAAGCCATTACGTGAAATGGGTGCGCATATTCAAACGACAGGTGAACGTGGTACGCCACCTATTTCAATTACGGGGAATCAACCACTTCAAGGTATTCATTACGACTTACCAATGGCATCTGCGCAAGTAAAATCAGGTATCTTACTTGCAGGTCTTTGGGCGAAAGGAGAAACTTCTGTTGTTGAGCCAGAGCCAACACGTGATCATACTGAGCGTATGCTTCGTGCTTTTGGATATGATGTAAAAACTGAAGGTAATCGAATTTCACTACAAGGTGGTGGAAAATTAGTTGCTACAGAAATTCAAGTCCCATCTGATATTTCTTCAGCTGCATTCTTTATGGTTGGTGCGGCAATTACTGAAGGTTCTGACGTTACTTTAGAAGCTGTAGGCATTAATCCAACACGTACAGGTGTGATTGAAATTTTAAAACAGATGGGTGCTGATCTAACTGTTGAAAATGAACGTATTGCAGGTGGTGAGCCAATTGCTGATATTCGTATCAAAGGATCACGCACTTTAAAAGGCATTCATATGCCTGAAGACCAAGTGCCATTAGCGATTGATGAATTCCCTGCATTATTTATTGCTGCGGCATGTGCTGAAGGTCGTACTGTATTAACAGGTGCAGCTGAACTTCGAGTTAAAGAATCTGACCGTATTCAAGTGATGGCAGATGGCTTGAAGATCATGGGTATTGATTGTACACCAACAGATGATGGCATCATTATTGAAGGTAAAGGTCAACCGGGTGAATGGGGCGCAATTTTTGCAGGTGGTGAAATTGAGTCACATCATGATCATCGTATTGCAATGAGTTTCTCAATGGCGGGTTTACGTTCATCAGGTGAAATTAAAATTGTAGGGACAGAAACAGTGGCAACGAGTTTCCCAACATTTACAGAATTGGCAAATCAAGCAGGATTAGATATTCAAGTGAGTGAATAATTTGATCTAAATAAAAGATAGCTTGCTTTGGCAGGCTATTTTTTTAAGTATTTATTGGAAATAAAATAACTGATTAAAAATAGATAAATTTACTTGGCTGATTGCTGTTTATTGCTTATGCTAAAACCATACAAAAATAATGTCTATAGGTCATATTATGCGTACACTGAAATTTGTAGCCAATAGTGAAATACAGAGTGAAAAGAAAAATAATCAAGAAGTTCAAGGCTATGTAGCTCAGTTATTAACAGAAAAGCTCTCTGCACATGGTTTTGAGACGCTAGCTCAGAGTGGTGCTCAGGTTGCAGTAAGTGTGGATGATCATGCTTTGCCTTTAGCAGTTCGTTGTGAAACACCAAATGAAGATGGTTATTTAGTATGTGAAATTTCATCATATCCAGATGAAGAACAAGACTGGTTAGAGCGCATTACAGAACAAAGCCTACTAAATCAGTTAGCTCAAGCGGTTGAAAATACATTAAAAGAAGATGAAAGATTAAGTCAGTTTAAGTGGGAAGAACATTAATTTTACCAAAATAAAAAGCAAAGGAATGCAATGTATTTACCTCATGATTTTAAGGAAACAAGATCGGATATTTTGTTAAAAATTATTCAAGACAATGCTTTAGGTAGTTTAATTACTTATTCAGATCAAGGTTTAGACGCCAATCATTTACCTTTTGAATATGATGAGAAAACTCATTCACTTTGGGCACATATTGCAAAAGAGAATGATCTTGTACAACTTTTACAGCAAGAACAAGATGTTTTAGTGATCTTTAAAGTCAATGACGCTTATGTGTCACCCAATTGGTATTTAGGAAAATTGGAGCATCATCGCGCAGTTCCAACATGGAATTATGCGGTGGTACATGTGAATGGTATCGCTTCTTTAGTAGAAGATGACAAAGTATTAAGAGGTGTATTGGCTAGATTAACAAGACGTCATGAAGCCAAGCAAATAAAGCCTTGGAGAATGTCTGATGCACCTACTACAGATTACATTCAAGAGCAACTGAATAAAATTGTTGCAGTTCAGATCAAAATTACAAATTTAGTTGGAAAATTGAAATTAAGTCAAAATAAATCTGAAGTAGATCAAAAAGCAGTTGCAGATGCTTTTAAGGAAGGAGGAGTATCTGATTTATCTACAATGATGTATCAAGAATTAAATAACAAATAAAATAGTATTTATAGTTTTCTGATGAATAATTTTTCATTTTATAAATAGAAAATCCCTACAATAATATGTAGGGATGAATTAATAAAAATTAACCAACAGCTAAAAAACGAGACATTGCAATACGCAATTGTTTTAAGTATCCCGTAAAGAAATGATTCGCGCCTGGTAAGGTCGTAATCAGATGACGTTGAGGTCTTGCCCAATGAATCATATCAGATAACAATGTAATATCATCTGCTTCACCATGAATAAATAAAATATCACCCTTAACTTCAGGGGTAACATAATGGCGAATACCTGCTACCGTGGCAGTAGGTAAACCACATAAAATCATTTGTTTAGCTTGAAGTTCTTCTGGTAAACTCGCATAGCTTTTTGCCATAACATGAGCGCCAAAACTGAAGCCACCCGCATAAAATGGTAAGCCAAGATGTTGAGCGCGAGCAAATTGAATGACTTTTAAAATATCATCAGTTTCACCATGACCTTCATCATGAACACCAGCACTTTGACCAGAACCACGGAAACTTGGACGATAAACAACACAACCACGCTCTAAGTACATTTGTGCCAAAAGTACAGGAATTTTGTGGTGTGGGGTGCCTCCTTGCAATGGATGAGGATGACAAACAACAGCGAATCCTTTCACTTCACCCTGTGGATAATCAACGAAAACTTCAATTTTACCAACTGAACCTTCAATGAAAATTTGCTCAGACATAGCTTAAAAAATGAATAGCAGGAGGAGGCGCGTATTCTACCGATAATGCTTAGTAAAAACATGAATTGGCGTTAAAATAAGTCTACTGTTATAGTTTGATTAATCACTTTTTAACCAGGTTCGTTATGCTTGCTCTTATCTCACCCGCAAAAACATTAGATTATGAAACAAATTTGCCAACAGACCTCTTCACTCAAGCTCGTCTTTTAGAGCAATCGGCATTATTAATTCAAGATTGTCAAAAATTATCTGCAACGGATATTGCAGGTCTTATGAGTGTAAGTGAAAAAATTGCAAAATTAAATGTAGAACGCTTCCGTGACTGGCAACCAGAATTTAATTTTTCGAATGCACGCCAAGCTATTTTTGCATTTAAAGGCGATGTTTATACAGGATTAGATGCATATAATTTAAGTGAAGAATCAATTCAATTTGCACAAGATCATTTAAGAATGTTATCGGGTTTATATGGCTTGCTTCGTCCACTTGATTTAATGATGCCATATCGCTTAGAAATGGGCACAAAATTGGCAAATATTCGTGGTCATAATTTATATGAGTTCTGGGGAAGTATGATTACAGATTTAATCAATACAGATTTAGAGCAAAATAATGCTGAATTTTTAGTGAATCTAGCTTCTGATGAATATTATAAATCGGTAAAAGAAAGCAAAATTAAAGCTGAAATTGTTAAGCCTGTGTTCTTAGATCAAAAAAATGGTAAATATAAAGTCATTAGTTTTTATGCTAAAAAAGCACGTGGTTTAATGGCTCGTTATATGATTGAAAATAAATTAGATCATGCTGAAGATCTAAAATCTTTTAATGTAGATGGTTATTATTTTGATGCAGAAAGTTCATTAAAAGGTGAATTAGTCTTTAAGCGTGATGAGCAAGCGCATAGTTAAATTTATATTTCCATAAGTGATTAAAAAATCTTAGAAGTTTGTTATAACAGACTTCTAAGATTGAAAGAAAATTAAAATAATGATGAATAATTTAGATATTTGGATAGAGGCTTTACAGCGACATTGGTTTAGATTTTCAGAATGTTTAGCAATTTCCGCTGAACAAAAAGATAACTTATTCCAAATTTTACTCAAAGCCTATAGCGAACCGCAGCGGTTTTATCATACTGCACAGCATATTGTTGAATGTTTAGATTTATATCTTCAAATTCAATACTTACTGAAAGAACCTCACTTGGTGGAGCTTGCAATTTGGTTTCATGATGTTATTTATGATCCAAAATCGAATCAAAATGAGCAGAATAGTGCTGATTTAATGCAGGATTTATGTCATACATTTTTAGATAAATTTGCATTAAAAAAAGTTTATCTTTGGATTCTTGCAACCAAAGAGCATGTAGCATCATTAGATCATGATTTAAATTATTTGATTGATATTGATTTGGCTATTTTAGGTGCTGATGCATCACGATTTTTACAGTACGAACAACAAATACAACAGGAATATTCATGGGTAAGTGCTGAAATATATAAAGTGAAGCGTGCAGAAGTACTGCAAAACTTTTTGAATCAACCTTCAATTTATATCACACTTACTTTTCAACAAAGCTTAGAACAACAAGCTAAATTAAATTTAGAAAAGCTACTGGCGTAAAACAAAGATAAATATTATAAGAGTCTGTATAGCGATAATGATGTATACAGACTCAAAAATTAAATGAACAAGAACGTTTATATATGACTACGATATAGCTTTAAATGCTTCTAAAGCTCGAACTCGACTTTGCTTTAAATCTACAATAGGTTTTGGATAATTTAATACCATATTAGGATTCTTTGCATAAGGTTCATGAATGGTTTTTGCATCTAAATGTGCTAATTCAGGAACCCATTTTCGAATATAGTTTCCTTCAGTATCAAATTTTTGAGACTGGCTGATTGGATTAAAAATTCTAAAATAAGGCACGGCATCTGTACCTGTGGATGCACACCACTGCCAACCGCCATTATTTGCTGCTAAATCGCCATCAATTAAATTTTGCATAAACCACTGTTCACCTAAACGCCAATCAATGAGTAGATTTTTGGTGAGGAACATTGCAACAATCATACGCACACGATTATGCATCCAACCTGTATGAATCAGTTGACGCATACCTGCATCTACAATAGGAATACCTGTTTGACCATATTTCCATGCTTCTAAATCTTCAGGAGCTTTACGCCATACTATTTTTTGCGTATTGAGTTTAAAGGGCTCATGTTTAGATAAACGTGGGAAATCGAATAAAATATGTTGATAAAATTCACGCCAGATGAGTTCATTGAGCCAAGTTTGCTGCCCATCATTTTCAATTTGAAAATACCCATTTGAAGATTGGAAAATAGCGGCCAAACATTGGCGAACAGATAAAATACCACAATTCAAATAAGTTGAAAGTTTGCTTGTTGAGTCTATATTTGGAAAGTCTCTTTCTAAAAGATAGTTAGAAATGTCATCTTTAATAAATTCTTCAAGTTTATTTTGAGCGATATCTTCTCCAACAGGCCATAAATGAATATCTGCTTTTGAAATAGGAATATTTAATTCAGCACAAGATGGTATAGAGGAATTAAACTTTTCCAACAGCGGAATAGAGGATTGTACCTCTGGAATAGGAAACGGCTGAGGAATGGAGATCACCAATTGTTCAATACATTTTTTCTTGAAGGCACTAAAAACTTGATAAGGTTGATTTGAATTATTTCGTATAGAACCAACAGGAAAGATAGTACGGTCGTGATACAAAATTAAATCTTTTTGAATTAAATTAAGTTTTTTTTGAACCTGTGCATCACGTTTAAGTTCATTCCACCCTAAATCAATATTGGCATAAACATGCTCAATCTGATGTTTTTGGCTAAATTCTGTAATAAAGATGGGAATATCTTTCCACAAGGGAATAATTTCAATGTGCAGAGGAATATTTAAGAGATCTAATTGCTTTTTTAATTCCGACAACTGTCTTAAGTAAAAGGCAATTTTGATTGGTGCATCATCATGTTTTTTCCACTGTTCTGGAGAGAGTATAACAAGTGCAATGGTGGAATTGGCTTGAGTGGCGTACCATAAAGCGGTGTTATCTGAAATTCGTAAGTCTTGTCTAAACCAGAGCAAAGATTTGATATGCATAATTTACTTAATAATTCACAAAACTATTAATATATATTTTATAAAGAATTGAAGAGTAAGTCTGTTGATTTTTAATGAACTTATATTGAATTTTATAAAATATAGTTTTTAGATATAAAAAAGGCTAAGTATTTACTTAGCCTCTCTGATCTCGTGAGATCTTAGTGGTGATGACCACCTGCACCGTGAACGTGACCGTGCTCTAACTCTTCAGCAGAAGCATCACGAATTTCTACGATTTCAACTTCAAAAGTTAAATCTTGACCAGCAAGTGGGAAGTTAGCATCAACAACTACGTTGTCGCCTTCAACAGCTTTAACTGTAACTACTTGAACGCCGTCATCAGTTTGAGCTTGGAATTGCATACCAGGTTGAATGTTTTCAACACCTTGGAACATTTGAGCTGGAACTTCTTGAACAAGTTCAGGGTTATATTCGCCATAAGCTTCAGCAGCTGGAACTGTAATCGTGAATTTTTCACCAACAGTTTTACCAGCTAACGCATTTTCAAGACCAGGAATGATGTTACTAGCACCATGCAAATATGCAAGTGGTTCACCTTGAGATTGGTCGAGAGTTTGACCCTCTGCGTTAGTCAATGTGTAGTGGAATGAAACCACGTGGTTATTTGCAATAGCAGTCATGTTTTGATCCATTTCAATTCTAAGTTGACATCATAAAGCTAAAAGCTAGATTTGTAGAGTTCATTTAAAAAAAACTTGCTACAAATTTCTGATGTTTTACCATTTATGGGGATGGTATACATTAATTCAATATCTTCCAAACTTTTTTGATTATTTTTTAGTAAACTTTTTTCTATTGTTCATTTTATATCAATTGAAAGCTTAAGTGATCAGTATTTTTAGATAGAATCGTTATAGTGTGTTGTTGAGAAGTAAAGGAAATATTTTTATGAAGATGTATCAGGTAGATGCGTTTACTAAAGAGTTATTTAAAGGAAATCCTGCGGCTGTTTTAGTGCTTGATGATTGGTTAGATGTTGAAGTAATGCAAAATATTGCGGCTGAAAATAATTTATCAGAAACAGCATTTGTTAAAAAAATAGACGATCAAAACTTTGAAATTCGCTGGTTTACACCTACAACAGAAGTTGATTTTTGCGGTCATGCAACTTTAGCGAGTAGTTTTGTATTATTTAAAGATTATACTCAGGTTAAAAAGATACAGTTTCATGTTAAAAAATTAGGAATATTTATTGTTATTCAAGCGGAAGATGGAAAAATTACAATGAATTTTCCTGTTCGCTCTGCAAAGTTAGTAGAAGAGTGTCCTGCAATTTTAAGACAAGCTTTAAGTAAGCCTTTTAAAAATGTTTATTTAAATGAGCAGGCTTATATTATTGAATATGAAACAGTTCAAGATGTATTAGATGAAGTTCCTAATCTAGAGTTACTTCAAAAACTAGGGAAAATTAGAACAGCAATTACTGCAAATGCAACAAGTTTGGATTTAGCAATTACAGCGACATCTGAAAATTATGACTGCGTTTCGCGTTATTTTGCTCCAGCAAATGGAATTAATGAAGATCCTGTTACTGGATCGATTCATACAGGAATTGTTCCATTATGGGCAGAAAAATTGGCTAAAAATACGATATTGGCTTATCAAGCATCTTCACGAGGAGGTGAGCTGTATTGTCAGATTTTGGATCAAAATCGTATTGAAATATCAGGTTATGGAAAATTATATTTAGAAGGCGAAATTTATATTTAGGCAAGTTTTAAAATCCTTTAATGATTAGAAATTAAAGGATTTTTATATGATTTATAAGTCAATAATTTGTAAATTAATGTAGTTGAAAATATAAATACGACAATTGATTTGGTATTTTAATTCATATTGATGTCTTGTATTTTAGGTAATTAACACGGAACATTTTATTTACCTAAAATAAAATTTTTTTCTAAAAAATAATAAAAGATTAATTAATTATTTATACTTTCTTCATTTTTATGGGGCATGTTGTTATAGATAAAAATTAATCTTTTGGAGTTCTTATGATATTAAGATTTAATCGGTTTACTGTTTCACTATTTATTTTAGGTATGAGTGCAACAGCATTTGCTCAACCTCTTTTGGTTAAATCTGAACATAAGATTGAAGAATATAAGTTAGATAATGGTTTTCGTGTCATTCTTGCACCCAATGACAAAGAAAATAAGGTTTATATGAACACCGTGTATTTTACGGGTTCTTTAAATGATCCACAGGGGAAAAGTGGTTTAGCTCATTTACTTGAACATTTAGCTTTTAAAGGTACGAAGAATATACCGGGTGAAGAATTCCAAAGACGTTTAGATCAATATACGCTTTCAAATAATGCAAGTACGGATTATCACGCAACTAAATATATTAATACGATTCGTCCAGAACCAAATGCTATTAATCAATTGATTCATTTAGAAGCAGAACGTATGGATAAATTGGTTTTGCAAGAAAAATTTGTACCATCAGAAATTGATATTGTAAAACGTGAACGTGAAGTCCGTATGGATCAGCCTTTTGCAGTTTTAATGAATCAAGTTTGGCAATCTGCATATGGTAATCAATACTTTGGTCGCTTGCCAATTGGTGAGTTGGATGAATTGCAATCGATTAATATGCAAGAGTTAAATCATTTTTATAAAACTTGGTATGCCCCAAATAATGCAGTTATGATTATTGCAGGTAAGTTTAATAAAGATGAAGTATTAAAAGAAGTTGAGCAGCAATTTGGTCAAATTCAAGCTAGACCCGTTCCTAAACAAGTCCAAGTTCCAGCTATAGATATGTCTAAAGTACAGGAGCGAGAGTTTAGTGTACAAAAGGGAAGTGATTTAGCAAAATTTAATATTTATTTAAATGCTCCAAATCCAGCAGTAAAAACAACACTTGCAGTAGCACCATCACTTTATACTTTACAGCCAAGTGGTCATTTATATCAAAATATTGTTGAAACAGGCATTGCGACAAATGTATTTGCTTCGACATATTTAGATCAAAATTTTGATATGTTATTCGTTGGTGCTGTATATGGACCAAATGATAATGAAAAAAATGTTTCAAACGCTTTAATTTCCAAAGTGGAGCAATCGAAGAACTTTGATAAAACTGAATTAACACGTGTTCAGAACTTAATTAAAAACTCGCAAGAGAGCATGTTTGTAAATTCATCGGCAGTAGGTTCTATGCTCAGTGATTATGTTGTCAGTGAAAATGGGAATTGGGCGAAATATTTTGAACATCAAAAAGACTTACAAAGCTTAACACCAGACCAAGTAAATCAACGATTAAAGACGTTTGTGCAACCTCAAAATCGTATGAGTGGTCATATTCTTCCAACACCGGAAGATCAGAAACAAGCATTATCTTTAGAGCCTAAAGCTCCAGCTAAAACACTGGATCAAGTGAATGAAGTTGTTGAACCTTTAAAAGATATTAGTACATATCAATCAGAAATTACGAAAAATGTAAAAGTATCTAAAGCATATTTAGAAAATACGGAACAAAAAATTCAACGTGGGCAATTAAAGAATGGAATGCAATATGCGCTATTTCCAACGAGAACACGTGATGACAAAGTTTATGCAACGATTCATATTAATTTTGGTACAGCAGAATCGTTAATGAATAAATCGGAGATTATAGATTTAACATCTTATTTACTATTAAGGGCATCAAATCAATATAGTTTACAAGATATTGCTGATAAAATGATCGAAGCTAATGGTGGTGCATCAGCTTCTGCAAGTGGTAATGGAATGGATATTGAAATTGTTGCGAAACAAGATAAATTTGATGATTTCTTTAAGTTCATTGTAGATGTGATGAAAAATCCTAAATTTGAACAATCTCAATTTGATCTTATTCAATCTCAAGCATTATCAAGTTTAGATCGTCCATATACAGAGCCAGAGGTGGTTGCAGGTTTAACCATGTCTAGACTTGTTGAAACACATCAACCAGGTGATATTCGTTACCACTTTGAACCAGAATTGGCAATTAAGCAATTACAAGCAGTAGACAATACACAAGTTAAACAACTTTATAAGCAGTTTTTTGCAATGAATCATGCACAAGTTTCTATTACAGGTGATTTTGATGCGAAAAAAATGAAAAAGCTGTTAAATAAAGAATTTGGTTCATGGTCAAATAATGAAAAGTATGAGCAATTAGATACGCCATATTATGATTATAAAGCCCAAAAAGTTCATGCTTTAGCAGAGCAACGTGAATTTGGTAGTTATGCGAGTATTCTAGCTTTTCCTTTAGGTTCAGAACATCCAGATGCTCCAGCCATGATAGTCTTGACAAATATTTTGGGTGATTCACAATTATCTTCTAGATTAGCGAAGGAATTACGAGAAAAAAATGCACTCGTTTATGGTTTCAGTAGTTCAATGAAATTGAGTGATTACCAAGAGTCTGGTGCATTGGGCATTAATGCTCAATATACGGCAGGAAAAGCTGATGAGGTTTCTCAAGCAGTTCATAAAGTGCTTAAAGAATTAATTGAAAATGGCGTCACTGAGCAAGAAGTCGCAGCTGCAAAAGCAGATATTATGAAAAAGCGTGTGACAGCATTAGAGGATGAACGCCGTATCCATCGTATGCTGAATTCTCAATTAAAACGCGATAAGACCATGCTTTCACGTAAGCAACGCGATCAAGATTTTGAAAAATTAACAAAAGCTGATATTGATGCTGTCATCAAAAAATATATTAAATTGGATGGTCTTGTTGAGGTAATGGCAGACCAATACGGAAAGCCTCAATCTTAATTTAGATGCTTATTTATTTTAATTAATCAAAAAAATCCCTCAAGTGAGGGATTTTTTATATTCAAGAGAAAGTAAGATTTTACTTATTTCTTAATGACCGTGGTCATGATCATGTTTATTGGCGTGAAACTCTTCATTGTGACGGAAACGAAGATAGTTTTCGAATTGTTCACAATATTCGTCATAGTTATCTTCAAGCATCATTTGGAATTGCTGAAGAATATAAGACATTACTTGGTCTTTCGCATCACGCATTTCATTGCCATCTTTAAAGTTGTTGGCAGCAACCCATGTATTGAAGCGTGCAGTCGCAAATAGCATTGCGGCACTTACTTGACCGCGTTTTTCAGATGGCTTTTCTTGCGTACCTTTTTCTACGCGACAAAACTCATTTGCTTGTTTGATAAATTCATCCGCACGTTCAAAAAAAGCAGCATTCAAAGCTTCTTCTTCGGTAACATCAGTAGCTTCAATCTTTTGAACCATGAACTTTTCCTAACATAAAAATCTAGTCCGTATTATAGGCAAAGCCTTGCCGAAACTAAACCTTTGCTTTAATCTAAAATAGCCTAAGCATAAATTTGGATTCACTCATGCAAGATGCAATTGCTATTCAAAGTCTAAAAAGTGATATTGCACTTCTACGTCAAAATATTTGGCCGCCTGCAAATTTAGCCAATGTAGAAGGGTTGCCAATTTATTATGGTGTGAAATCTGAGGTAGATGAATATTATAAGCAATGGTTGGGATTGATTGAACGTGCACAAGACTTATTTCAGCCTTTTATGGAGGATGAGGTATTAGATGCGATTCATTTGCCGAGTCATTTAAATTTACCATTATTTTATTTTCATGTAGATCGCATACGTATTAATAAAACGCGTGCTAAAGAATCAAAATCTTTTAGAGGTATTGCCAGTTTAATTGAAAAATGTGGTCAATTTGAAGCAGATGAAATTGCAAAAATGAGTCAATGGTTAAATCATGATGATACAGCGGCACTTGTGGCACATCGTGAGTTTATTGATTTAAGAACGTATGTGTTTCAACATGGGCAAAGTGATTACACAAGAACGCGATTTTATGTGAATGGAATTATTTTAAGTGTAGAAGATGATTTTAAACTGATAGATGCACGCGATAAACCACGTAAACAACGAAATGATAGTTATAGTGATCCATTAGCAGATAATCAGACTTGGAAAGTATTTGGTAAATATCGTTAGTTTTAAATGTTTGTATAAAATAAAAAGGCACTATCATGATGAAAGATAGTGCCTAATTTTCATATTATTTTATGAATTTACGACTTACCATAAATTGTTCAGTCGCTTCCAATAATTTCTCTGCATAAACTTCTTGTTTTGCAGTTAACCAACCTAAAACAAACCAGTCACTTGCTTCTAATTCTGTTTGTTGAATATAAACAGCAGAACTAGAAAGAATTTGATATTCCTTTGCAGCAAGTTGGGCATCATTTAAAGCCTTACTATATTTCTGTAAATTTTTTACATCATAAATAGAAGTCAGAATTGGGAAGGAAAATTTTAGTTCTTTAATTAAATTAGATAAATTATCTAAACTTTCAAAGTCATGACTATTCGTTTGGCTTAAACAGTCTTGCAATTGTTTATATTGCTTTTGTAATGTTGCTTGAGCATAGCCTTTTAAATCTACACTTTGTTGTGCTTGAGATGAGTTTAAGCTAAACATTAACAATTCTAAAAAATGATGGACATTTAATGTCGATTTAACTAAGTTATTTAGTTTTTCTTTAGCATATAAAATATCTTTTTCTAAAGCCAATTGAGTATTTGGATTTTGTAAAAAAGCACCTAAAGTATCTTTCATATGTTGAAAGTGTTTTAAATTTTCAAATTGCTGCTTAAATGCCTGCAGTTGATATCCCCATTTATCTGAAATATCTAAACTCCAATCTTGGAATAAATGGGTGGTTAAATATAAATGTTCCAAAGCAAGTTCAGCTTGATCAATATGATTTTGTTCAGCGACACCTGCAGATATTGCAGCAATATTTGGTAGTAAATGCTGTAATTGTTGAGCGATGAGTAGACGAATATTTTTATCAGCAGAGTCTTTTTTAATAAGTTGAAATTCTTTAGCTAATGTCGCAGGGCTAACAGTTAAATTTGATGCCATTAAATTGCCAATTTCAGCTTTGCTACGGACATCTAACCATAATTGATACTTCTTCACCCATTCAAAGCAAAATGCTAATAAGTTTTGAATATTACCTTGCTTGAGTTCAAATTCAACTTCATGAACTTCTGTTTCTTGTGTGGATGTACGAATAAATCCGATATCTAAACTAATTTCAATTTCTGTATCATCAATTATAAAGACCCGTAAGGTTCTTTGAATATCAGTTTCAAATTGCAAATGAAGTTGTGAAAAATCAGCATTTAATGCATTGCTAAGAATTTGTTTTGCTTCAGGTTCAGTGTCATAGATAGATAAATCTAAATGAGGTGCTTGTTCCAGCTCACCTAAATCATAATTGTGCTCAAAACGCTCAATATGACTTTTTCCAGCAGCTTTTAAAGTTTGTATCCAACGAGTGCCTTCAAGGCGTTGACGAAGTGCAATACCATGATTGCCCAATAGGCGATCAGGAGTATCAAAATATTGAGCCTTAAGTTGAATTTTTTCTGATTTTTTCGGATCTAATGCTTTAAGTAAGGCATTGCGTCGCGCTTCAGGAATTTGAAATTTTAATTCAACTTCAACCATGGGTGTTGTCCTAATTTAAATGAATAAGAAAATCAAAATAATCAATGTTTGGCCTTGATAGTGAATTGGTCTTCATTTGATTTTTCTTGGAAAGAAGGTCTAAAACAAAAATATTTTATGACATGCATGATTGTAGCGAAAATCAAGATTGATGTAAGACTTGACGTGATGAGTTTTTTATAAAAATGCTTTTTATTTGGACACAGTTGTGAGTAGATTGTTGATTTTATATTAAGATAGGCTGTAGTGATAATAATGTTTATATATATTTTATGTTTAAATATAATATAGTTACATAAAGATGTTTAAAAAAATAAATATGTTTAAATATGCATTTTAAATGCGAAATCAGTCAGCTTTAGAATATTAACTTTAAGTGATTGCTATAATTTTAAACGAACTATCTGATATTTTTGTTTTGTTGAGTAAAAATTTAAGAATAAAAAGATTTTATAACTAAAATCATGTAGAGTAATAGATCTTCAATTTTAAATTGAACCTCATTTATTCGTTTTCCAAGCCTAGAGTGACCTTTCTCTGGGCTTTTTTTATGGGAAAAATATTTCATTTTTTAGCTTTTCAAACTTTAAAAACAGATTTCTAATGCTGTCCTATGAGATAATTTATTTAAGAAAGAATTTGAGCGGTTGTTATGCGCGGTTTATATTTAATTACCAACGATGATCCAATTGAGCTTTTGTTGGCAAAACTTGAAGGTGCGATGGCAACTTATGAAGTCGCTGTTTTACAGTACCGTCGTAAAAAAGTGGTCGATAAGGAAGCCAGAGCTTACGAAATTGGTTACATGAAGCATTTGTGCGAACAATATAAAGTACCCTTCGTAATTAATGATGATTTAGATGCAGCTGTAGAATATGGTGTGGGTGTACATTTAGGTCAGGATGATGGCTCTATTGTTGAAGCAGTTGAACGTTTACCTAAAAATGTGTTGATTGGTCGTAGCTGTAACAATTCTCTTGAATTAGCTGAGCAGGCAATTGCAGATGGTGCAAATTACGTTGCATTTGGTGCTATTTATGCGACTGATACAAAACCTGAAGCGGGTAATATTGGTCTTGAAACCTTAAAACAAGCGAAAGCAAAATTGAATGTCCCAATTTGTGCAATTGGTGGGTTAACCGTTGAAAATAGTAAAGAAGTGATTGAGGCAGGTGCTGATCTTTGTGCTGTAATTAGTGATGTCTTAGGTCGTTCAATGTCTACGGTTGGTCAACGTGTGTATGATTGGTCAGAATTATTTGCTGAACAAGCTTAATTTTTTATTTATTTTTTGAGTTGAGTGATTTTCATGAGTTTATCTCCAAAGCAAGAGCAATTATTTAAACAAGCGAGCAAACATATCCCAGGTGGTGTGAATTCACCTGTTCGTGCATTTAATGGTGTCGGTGGAACGCCAGTTTTTATTGAAAAAGCACAAGGTGCTTATTTGTACGATGTTGATGGTAAACGCTATGTTGATTATGTAGGTTCTTGGGGACCAATGATTTTGGGTCACGCACATCCTGCCATTATTAAAGCAGTACAAGAAGCGGCTATAGATGGTTTAAGTTTTGGTGCACCAACTGTTCATGAAACAACTTTAGCTGATGTGATTTGTGAAATCATGCCATCAATTGAACTTGTTCGTATGACAAACTCTGGTACAGAAGCGACGATGACAGCAATTCGTTTAGCTCGTGGTTACACAGGTCGTGACAAAATTGTTAAGTTTGAAGGTTGTTATCATGGTCATTCAGATTCACTTTTAGTGAAGGCTGGTTCTGGCTTGTTAACGAGCGGTGAAGGTGAAGCAACTTCAGCAGGTGTGCCAGCAGATTTTGCTAAACATACATTAACATTGCCATATAACGATATTGCGACATTAAAAGAATGTTTTGCTAAATTTGGTAAAGATATTGCTGGGGTAATTGTTGAACCTGTTGCAGGTAACATGAATTTAGTAAAACCAGTTGATGGTTTCTTACAAGCAATTCGTGATGTGTGTGATGAGCACGGTTCGGTATTTATTATTGATGAAGTAATGACAGGTTTCCGTGTTGGTTTAGGTGGTGCACAAGCGCATTATGGCGTAACACCAGATTTAACGACTCTCGGTAAAATCATTGGCGCAGGCTTACCTGTAGGTGCATTTGGTGGTAAACGTGAAGTGATGGAATGCATCGCACCATTAGGTAAAGTTTACCAAGCAGGGACATTATCAGGTAACCCACTTGCAATGCGTGCAGGTATAGAAATGTTTAAACATTTACGCCAAGATGGTTTCTATGAAAAATTAACAGCACAGCTTGAAAAACTACTTCAAGGTTTACAAGCAGCAGCTGATGAAGCAGGTATTCCATTTAAAACACAACAAGTTGGTGGAATGTTTGGTTTGTATTTTACAGACCAAGAAGATATTACAAGTTTTGACTCTATGCTGAAGTGTGATGTTGCAGCATTCCGTCAATTCTTCCATGGTATGTTAGATCGTGGTGTAAATTTAGCACCATCTGCATTTGAAGCAGGCTTTATTTCTGCGGCACATTCAGATGAAGATATTGCATTTACAATTCAAGCAGCTAAAGAAACCTTTGCTGAAATGAAAAAAACTGCATAATTTGTAAAATAAATTAAAAGCCTGTAGTTTATCTACGGGCTTTTTTATGTATTAAATCTAAGGAAAGAGTAATGAAAACCAAACATTATTTGACACTTCAAGATGCAGAATTAATTTTAGATTATGCTTATCAATATGCGTTGGAGCATCAGTTTAATGTCAGCATTGCGATTGTTGATGAAACTGGATGTTTGTTGGCGATGAAGCGCATGGATGGAGCATCTCCAATGACAGCAAATTTATGTTTGGAAAAAGCCAAATGTTCTGCAATTAGCCGAAAACCATCGAAGCTCTTTGAAGATATTATCCGTGGCGGTCAAATGGGTTTTTTAACCTTAGATTCTCTTCATGGCATGCTGGAGGGTGGAGAACCTATTGTATATGAAGGGCAATTGGTTGGTGCGGTTGGTGTCTCAGGTGTAAAATCATTTCAAGATGCTGAAATTGCTCAATATGCAATAAATCAATTTATGATGCTTGTGAATACACCATAGATTGTTACAGATATACTTAATTTGAGAACTTAGATTAACCCATAAATAAAGAGTGATGATGCTTTATCCTTTACCTAAAAAAATTCAGCTTCTTTCTAGTCAAGCAAAATGGTCATTAAATGCAACTGAATGTGTTTTAGCTTTGGTTGGTTTAGATGCATTACACTCATTAGATGAATGGGGCGAGTCGGAATTATATTTAAATGTACGTCAAATTATAAATAAAGCGAAGTCACTTGAAATATCTATTATTCATATTAATCAGAATGATGTGATTCAAGGCATGATGTTATTGGGAGAGCAACTCAGTCAGAAAAAACAATTAATTGTTGCAGGATCGGTTTCTGCTCAAACTAAACAATTATTAGAATATTTAACTTCGGTGACCGAGCAAATTTGCATTGTGAATGATGCTATTTATTTAAATAGCCAAGATGAACATGTGCAATGGATAAACTCTATTTCACAGCAAAAATGGCATCATATGAATAGCTATTCATTAATGCGGTTATGGTCTTTAAGTGCACCTAAAGATTTTATTTTATCTGCGAAAGGTATTTTATTTGCGGTTGCAGAGCATCTTGATCTAGAGCCATTAGAGATAGATCCAACCATTGATTTACGACTTTTGGGGCTAGATTCTGTTGCAATGGTTGAGTTGGTATCTTTGTGGCATGTAAATGGTGCGAAAATTACATATGATTTATTTGATAAAAATTGCTCAATTAAGCAACTGATGCAATGTTTAGCATCAGAAATGAATTAATCAAAAATTTGTTGTACTGCTTGAAATGGTAGTGTTACGACATCAAATGCGACAGCGAATGGAAATAAAACAAGTTTTCCAAAGGTTTTGTTTCCAGTATTTGAATAATCTTTCACTTGAAAAGTCGTATAAATACTCACTTCATAAGGTTTACTTAGCGATTTTAATGAACCAATGTTATTCGCCATAGGATAAACGACTCCAGCAAGTTTTAAATCGAAACAGAAGCGTTGAGCATTAAGTTTTTGGTCACTAGAAGTTGTACATTCTTGAGCATTATTTTTAATAAAAAATAATCGATCTTCTTTTGTGACATCTTCGGCTAATTTGACATATGAAAGTGGTAATGAACCCGTAAATTGTCCATCATTTTTTTCTGAAAAAAAGGTAAGTTCACGTTTAATTTGAATGAATTTTGGATCTAAAGATGAAATAACAGAGAGAAAATGAGCTCCACCTTGAGTTAGAATATAATTATGTTTTTGTCCAACAATAACAATACTATCTGTAGGTAAATTTGCAATCGGTTGAGCAGGTTTGCCAAAAGAAACAACTTGATCATTCACGAGAGTTGTTTTGATGTTTTTAGTCCTAACACCGCTATCTTTTTCGAGTAATGTTGCTGTCGCACAACCTGTCATTAGGGGGACTATACACAATGGGAGCAGATAAATTGATGCTTTAATATTATTAAACATTATGTTTCCTATTTATATTATTAACTTATTAGTCGTAAAAATTGAAAATTAAGAATCATTAATCTAAGTTAAAATATAATTTTAAGCAAATAGGTGTGTAAATATGCAGAAATTGATAATTTTATTTAATTAAATCGGAAAATTCATCAGATATTCTGTATTTAAAGATTGTAATTCTAGGCTAAGGTTTTTATCATTGCCGCCTTGTTTTCGCGATCTGCCTGGAAGTGAACTGTGAGTAATTTTCTAACTGAACATCTCATACATCGTGATGATGATTTTATTGTCATTCATAAACCAGCAGGAATATTAACTGTTCCAGGGAAGACAGAAGACTTACAAGATTGTGTAATTAATCGATTATTAAAAATTGAACCGAAAACTCTACTTATTCATCGATTAGATCGAGATACTTCAGGTATTTTAGTTTTTGCATTATCTAAATTTGGACAAAACCGAATTTCACGTCAATTCCAAGAAAGACAAACAGATAAAACCTATCAGGCAATTGTTGTTGGAACTCTAGAGGGCGAAGGCACTGTTGATGTTCCTGTGGTTTATGATCCAACACGTCCCCCTTTACATATTGCAAATCCAACATTTAATAAGCCAGCTTTAACACACTGGCAAGCGATCGAACATTTTCAAATACAAGGACAAGCTGTTACTCGTGTGAAACTTACACCAATAACAGGGCGTTCTCATCAACTTCGTGTGCATATGCAATATTTAGGTCATCCTATTGTGGGCGATACATTGTATGCTTCTGAAACCGAGCAAACTTTAATGCCACGCTTATGCTTACATGCTGAAAATTTGAGTTTTTATCATCCTAAAACAGAACAATCTGTGCAATTTCATTGTCCAGTACCGTTTTAAGTGAAAAAGTTCAATTAGTTTTAAAAATGCTCACTTTTTGGTGAGCTTTATGTCAAAATATCTTGCTTAAAGATGTGATTTTTTGTTCAAATATGAATAGATGTATTTAGCAAGAAATCGATCATAACTTCGAAATAAAGGTGGAAAAATTGCAGCAGTACGCTATTGGTCAACGTTGGCTATCAGATACAGAAACAGAGCTAGGTTTAGGAGTTCTAATTGATGTAAATGAGCGATCAGTCAGCATTCTATTCCCCAAAAGTGATGAAACGCGTGTATACGCACGTAGCAATGCACCTTTATCCCGTATTGTTTTCAATGTTTCTGATGAACTACAAGACCAAGAAGGTAAAACTTGGACCGTAGAATCGTTTGAAGACCGCAATGGCGTTATTCGTTATAACGTTATTCGTACTTTAGAAGATGGGACTGAAGAACGTAAATCTTTAAATGAAACACGTATTGGTGCAACAATTCAGTTGTCCAAACCATTAGATCGTTTACTTGCAAGCCAAATTGATTATAAAGAATGGTATGACTTGCGTATTGAAGCAATGCAAATGCAAGCCAATATGCAAACTAGCCCATTACGTGGTTTGATTGGCTCACGTGTCGGTCTAATTCCACATCAGCTTTATATTGCACACGAAGTTGGTAAGCGTTTTGCTCCACGTGTTTTACTTGCAGATGAAGTGGGTCTAGGTAAAACAATTGAAGCTGGATTAATTATTCATCAACAATTAAAAACAGGTCGTTCAGAACGTATTTTAATTTTGGTGCCAGATTCATTGCAATATCAATGGATGATTGAAATGCGCCGTCGTTTCAATCTTGAATTTTCTTTATTTGATTTAACACGTACTGCATCAATTAAAGAACATGATCCTGATCTAAATCCATTCTTAACAGAACAACGTATTATTGCATCGGTTGATTTAATGATTGACCATGATGATTTACGTGAACAAGCACTTGAAGCAGGTTTTGATTTACTGGTTGTCGATGAAGCACATCACTTAATGTGGAGTGAAGAAGAAGGCGGTAATGATCGTTATGATTTAGTAGAAGAATTGGCTGAACAAACAGCTGGTGTTTTATTACTTACTGCAACGCCTGAACAATTAGGCGTGGAAAGTCATTTTGCACGGTTACGTTTGCTTGATCCACAGCGTTTTAGTTTGCTGGACCGTTTCTTGGAAGAAGAAGAGCAATACCAACAAACAGCGAAAATTGCTGAAGTATTAATGTCTGATATTCCTTTAGAAGAAGGGCATATTACTGCACTTGAAGGTTTATTAGGGCATCGTATTGAAGATGAGCCAGAACAACGTTTCCGTGCCATTCATGAATTATTAGATCGTCATGGTACAGGGCGTATTTTATTCCGTAATACACGTGAAGCAATTCAAGGTTTTCCAGGACGTGATTGCCAACCAGCACCTTTAATTGCACCAGAAAACTGGCCAAAAGAAGGTAAATTACGTGAACAAATGTGGCCAGAAGAAGCACAACTTGACGGTGCTTGGATGGAAACAGATCCACGTGTAATGTGGTTGATGGAACGTTTACGTACAGATTTAAAACATAAAAAAGTGTTATTGATTGCACGTAGTGGACCTGTTGTTGAAGCATTAGAAAATGTTTTACGTTTGCATGCTGGTATTCGTACGGCAATGTTCCATGAAGGAATGAGCTTGCTTGAGCGTGACCAAGCTGCTGCTTACTTTGCTGAAGACTCTTATGGTGCACAAATTTTATTGTGTTCTGAAATTGGTTCAGAAGGTCGTAACTTCCAATTTGCATCAGACTTAGTATTGTTTGATTTACCTGCAAACCCAGATGTATTGGAACAGCGTATTGGTCGTTTGGATCGTATTGGTCAAGAAAACCGTATTCAAATTCATGTACCATATTTACAAGGAACAGCTCAAGAGCGCATGTTCCGTTGGTATAACGAAGCACTGAATATTTTCACTAATATTTCTCCAACAGCACAAACTTTACAAGAAAACTTTATTGTTGATTTGAAAGATTGTTTACTTGCTGACTTAGGTCAAAAGTTTGAAGAATTACTTGAAGAAGTAAGTGTTCAACGAGAAGCATTAGAAGCTGAATTGCAAGAAGGTCGTGATCGTTTACTTGAATATAATTCTTGTCGTCCAATTGTGGCTCAAGAAATTGTTCAAGCTTTAGAAGATTATGATGACAATACTTTGTTGCCAATGTTTATGAAGCGTTTCATGGCATCGACAAATATTGATTTTGATGAACAAAGTAATGGCACAGTTATTATTAAACCTACAGACCAAATGCAGGTTCAAGGTTTAACTTTAGATGAAGAGGGTATGACAGCAACCTTCTATCGTGACCAAGCGCAAATTCGTGAAGATGCACAATACTTAACTTTGGAACATCCATTTACTGAAAGTATAATGGAAATGATTAATACCCAAGGTTTTGGTAGTACCAATGTTGCTTTACTTAAATCTGCTGCATTACCACAAGGTTCTGTATTGGTTGAAGTATGGTTTAAGGTAGATGTTGTAGCACCAAAAGCATTGAATTTACCAGCAAGTTTGCCACAACAACTTGTTCGTGTAATTTTAAGTGAAAAGGGTCAAGACTTATCAACTAAAATTGCACCAGAAATTTTAAAACCGTATTTACATCATTTAGACAGCAATAGTTGTCGTCAAGTGGTTAAAGCACGTCGTGACATTATTGAGCAACGTTATTCTCAAGCATTAGAAATTGCAAAATCATCATTGCCAGGTTTTAAACAGCAAGCCAAAGAAATTTATGCAGGCAAATGGCAATATGAAATTGATCGCTTAACTTACTTAAAGCAATTTAATCCAAGTATTCGTGAAGATGAAATTACACGCTTACAAAAATTGCAAAAAGAAGGGGTGCATTTACTTGATGACTTATCAGTAACGCCTGAAGCAATTCAAGTTATGGTGGTTGTTAAACCTTAAATAGATGAAAAAATAAAAAAGCACCTTAGGGTGCTTTTTTATTTTTGAGCATATAAAATAGTTACTTTTATAAAATACATAATAATCATGATTTATAAACTAATGTGTGTGGGCTTGTTTTTTTGTATGCTTAGTGCCTGTAGTAAAGCTAGTGACAATAAAGAGATTCAATCTCAAAATAATGAAGTTATCGAAAATCAGTCATTAGAAAATAAGCAATTATCTGAAAATGATTTAAAAATAATTGATAAGTATAATCAGGTATTTACTTTGATGTCGGAAGGAGAATATGATCAATTTAAACAAGAATTAGAAAGGTTGTTACCTGAAATTGTGCAAATAAAAAATAAGAAAGAACGAGAAAAAAATTTGATGACAAGTTATTTGCAGTTAGAAATGTTTGAGGAAGCATATGAATTAAATCAGCAACGTATTATAGAAAATCCATCATTAGAATCATTTCAATGTTTACTCATGAAACAATTGAAACGTTCAAAAAGAGATATAGAGAAATGTAATCAAAATGTGGCGAACCATATATTAATGGAATTAAGCAACTCTTCAGATTTAAATGAGGAGGAAAGAGCGACAATGAAAGGAATATATTATTTATATATGGTTGAAGCAGGTCATGAAAATTATTTAGTAAAATTTAAGGCATATATCAAAATAATTTCTAATGAAAGTGTACAAACTCAACTAGAGAATATGAGTGAAATGATGTCTTTAGATCAGCCGTTTACACCATGATTTTAATTATATGATAAGTGAAATTTAGATTTATTTCTCAATGTATTTATTTGAATACATTGAGTTTTTGTATGAAACACAACATATGAATGATTGTTTAAGAAATAAACTCTTCAAATGCTTGCCAAATTTTATCGGCAACAGATACTGCTCGTTTTTCATTTGGCTTAAGAGACAATGTATCTTCTATATAAAGGAGTAGTTCTACAATCTGTGTTTGAGAAGCATTTTCTTCCGCAAAAATATCTAAAAGATCTTCAATATATGAGTCATATTCATCTTCAAATTCAGGTTTTTTCTGAATATTTTTGGGATCCCAATCTTTGAGTAAAATTTCATGCAGTTGGTGGATAAAAAAATCACTTTTATCTTCAGTATTCATGAGATAGATCCTGCATTATAAAAAGGGAGAGTATTGAATAAGTTTAATGAATTCTTGCTTTATCTAAGTGACGAGCACCTTCTAAAATCATACGAATCATAATCATGGTTTGTTCAGCCATTTCTTTACGTTCATTCATATTCAAATCTATGACATTTGCACCCATATTAAATACGAGTTGCGTAATGGCTTTTGAAACTAAATCTGGGCGAGCTAACTTACTATTGTTTAGTTTTTCTAAACGAATTAAGTCTTCTTTCAATTCTTGTTGGAAGAAATTAAGCTGATTTTCTACCGCTTTTTTATAAGATTTTGAACCAGTGTAGCCTTCACGTAATAATAAACTTAAATTACCTTCATCTGCATTTAACTGTTCAATAAATACTTCAACAGAAGTACGAATAATACTACTTTGTTTCGATGCTTTAATACGTGCTTCGTGCAAAATTTGACGTAATACAAGACCTGAACGATCAATCAGTTCAATAGCAAGTTCATCAATATCTTTAAAATGTCGGTAAAAACTATTTGGAGCAATACCAGCTTCACGTGCAACTTCACGTAGGCTTAGCGATGCGATACTTTTTTCAGGACCAATTAAGTTAAGAGCAGCTTGGAAAAGTTCTTCTTTTGTAATTGTTGCTTTTCGACCAACTGTCCGTGCTGGGGTTATTTCATGAACTTCTGATGTTTCACTGAAATTAGCATCATTGCTTGTTTGCATCGATATAGGGTTCATATGGGATATTGTGTATTAGCTTAACAGTATTATAGCGACAAGAGCTCATTATTGAAATGTTTAGAAACAATACAAGTGTATATACAAATATATATACATGTGTATAATAATTAAAACTTCTACTACGTGGTATTCAATAATGCACGTCATCGAAAAGTCTAAATCTCCTATTTCATCTTTAGTTGATGCGGTTATTGATGAAAACTCAGTAAACTTTTGGCTACAAAAAGTTAATCCTTTATGGTCTGTAAATCAGGCATTAGGAAAAATTATTCATAAAGAAACTGTTGCAAAAGATACAGTAAGCTTAACGATTCAATTTAACCGTAAATTTAATGTAGGAAAGGCAGGTCAGCATCATCCTGTATTTGTTGTAATTGATGGAATTCGTTACGAGAGAACTTATAGTTTGACGCAATTAAGTGATCAAAAAGCATTATTGACGGCTAAAAAAGTAGAACAAGGTAAAGTAAGTTCTTGGTTGGTAGATCAATCTAAGGTAGGCGATATTCTTGAATTTGGTCAGCCTTATGGCGATATGTTAATTCCTGAACAAAAATCGGTTATTTTATTGGCGGCTGGTAGTGGAATTACGCCAATGTATAGCTTAATTTCAGCGATGGTTAAATCTGGTGAAATTCAGCATACGCAAGTTCAACTTTTATATTGGATGAAAACACAAGAAGATTTTGCTTTTAAGAAACAATTTGATGATTGGGTTTCTCAATTTGAAAATTTTACATTTGACGTTTTCTTTACTCAAGAAGAACAGGCAGATTTGAGACTAAATCAAACACATGTGCATGATTTAGAACATCTTGAAAATAGTGCTGTTTATGCATGTGGACCATCTGGTTTTGCAGCTGAAGTAGGGAAGCTGTTTGCAAATGCTCAAGTTTTAAAAACTGAAGCATTCAGTATGAGTCCTTTGCTAAATGATGAAGTAGGTTTTGTCAACATTACATTAGCACAATCAAATAAAGTAATTGCAATTCCTAAGGGACAATCAATTTTAGAAGGTTTAGAGCAACAGAATATTAAACCTACTTATGGTTGCCGTATGGGTATTTGTAATAAATGTGTTTGTAATAAAGCAGAAGGTTCAACTAAGAATTTAGTCAATGGTGCACAAAATAGTGAGCCAGGAAATCTGTTAAAAATTTGTGTAAATTCAGCTCAAACTGATCTGATTATTGATTTATAAGCGAGTCAAAATAATGAATATGCCAGTAAACATTCAATTTTATAAAAATCCTAAAAACCGTGAATTAAGTCAAACAGAATTAGATGAGCTTGCACGTGAATTAGATGAAATTAAGCAAGAAGTTTTAGATGACTTAGGTGAAAAAGACGCGAAATATATTCGTCGTGTTTATTCTACAATTCGTTATTCATCTATTGCTGGTCGTGCACTGTTATTTGCAGGATGGTTTCCACCAGCATGGTTATTAGGCACAGGTCTGCTTGGTTTTGCCAAAATCATGGAAAACATGGAACTGGGTCATAATGTCATGCATGGTCAATATGATTGGATGAATGATCCGAAATTTGATGGGCCATCATATGAGTGGGATATTGTTGGTACAGCAGATAATTGGAGACAGACACATAATTATAAACATCATACTTATACTAATATTCGTGGTATGGATGATGATATTGGTTATGGCCTAGTTCGTTTATTTCCAGAGCAACGTTGGAAACCTTTCTATTTATTCCAACCAATTTATAGCATTCCATTCTGTCTACTTTTCCAATGGGGCGTTGCAATTCAAAATCTTGAGTTGGGGAAAGTGTGGAAAGGACGTAAATCTAAAGAGCAAGCTAAAGAAGAATGGCGTCCAATGCAGAAAAAAATTGGCAAGCAATTGTTTAAGGATTATGTATTCTTTCCATTAATTGCTGGACCAGCTGCTTTGCCTGTACTTACAGGTAATATGGTTGCAAATGGTATTCGTAATATTTGGACATTTAGTATTATTTTCTGTGGTCATTTTACGAAAGATGTAGAAGTTTTTCCAAAATCTGTACTTGAGAATGAAAGCCGTGGTCATTGGTATATGCGCCAAATTCGTGGTTCTTCAAACTTAACAGGTTCTGAAGCGTTTCATATTTTGACAGGGCACTTGAGCCATCAAATTGAACATCATTTATATCCAGATATTCCTGCACGTCGCTATCGCCAAATGGCACCAAAAGTTGAAGCTGTATGTAAGAAATATGGTTTAAATTACAATAATGCGAGTTTGTTTAAGCAATATGGTAGCGTGATTAAACGTATTGCAAAATATGCATTTCCATTTAAAAAATAAGTTTAGATAACAGATGCCACTCAATAGAGTGGTATTTTTTTATGACGAAAATGTTTTAGCTATTTAAAAGGGGGGTAATGGTTTTTGCTCTGTTGTTAAATAAGGAAAATCTGCCAAAGAAAGTAGGTAGAAATCTTCTTCACTATTACCATAAGCATAAATTGCCTGATAGTGATCTAATTGGTATTGTTCTAATACTCTAATTTTCTTTTGTTCATTGCTACAATCAGGACTACTATATTGACCTGTATAATGATTTGACTGAATTTCAGTGGTTGTACAAATTAGATGAATGCCTAACTCTTTACAAATATGCTTTAGATAAATATCAATGGAGGCTGAAACTAAAACAATCTCATCACCTTGTTTTTGGTGTTGCTTAAGTTGGTTGTAAAGCTCAGGATTTAGATATTTTTCTAGTAAAAGTTTTGCATATTTTTTAGCAAAGACCTCAATTTTATCTTGAGATTGAGCTTTAAATAAAGTTGAAAAAAGTTTTGGTCGCATTAAATGTGCAGGATAGATTTTTAAATAATATGCACTAATCCAAGGTGAAATTATAATACCTTTCTTATAAATTTCAAATTTAGGCAATGCAAAAAAGATAAACTTTGTGAAGCTATCAATACGACACAAAGTTCCATCAAAATCAAAAAGTGCTAAATTTTTATGCGTCTTGCTTTTTGCATGCATGTTTCATATCGACCGTTAACACGTGTAGCAAACCAATTTGTGTTGTAGTCACGACTGAGTTTTGGTCCAGTAATAACAACTTCAGGCATAATTGCATATATTGGATCTTTACCAGTTTTTTTTGTATAAAGTTTTGTCACAGCACGATAAGTCGCTGTATCTTCAAAATCTTCCTCTTTTTCTTGTTTGAGATCTGAACGAATTTGTCGCGGAGTAACTAAAATATTATTTCGCGCAAAGACTGCAATAAGCTCTCGTTCAGATTGACTTTGAGTTGATTTTGGAGAGCCATCTTTACTATATAAAAGTAAGTCACCATCTAAAGATAACTTATTATCTGTGAGTTCGTTGATCATGCTTTGGAATGCAGCATTACGACTTGAATACATACCAGAGTTATAATCTGCAAAACGATAAATAGGCTTATCGTAAGTTGCAGGGTACATCATTAAACGATGGATACCATAATAAAGACCACCAAATTGGCTATATAAATCTGTTCTTAAATCAGCAATGCTTCCACTTTGGCGTTTATGATCTTTTGCATATGAAATATGAACTTGCATAGAGCCTAAAGTGGTAATGGGATTTAATTTTTCTCCAAAATCTTGCCCAACTAATTTGGCTGCACCCGTCAATGCACTAACATGATAGTGCTTAGACATATAATCAAAAATTTCTCGGTATAATTCATCTAGTTGTCGTTCAGTTTTTACACGACGCATTTGGCTTAAATAGTTATCTTCAGGGCTTGGTTGAGTTTTTAGAACTTCTTGGAAATAGTCAGCTAAAGATCTACCGATTGTATCTCCTAATTTATCAGTGAATTTTTCATTTAAGCGTTCTTCAACTTCTTTTACTGCTTTTGCACCTAAGCCGGCAACTTCAGGATCAGCATGAAAATTAGATTCTTGATCTACAACAGCAATAATACTGCACATATTTTGCTTAGTTTGGGGAATACCTAATTGTTTTGCAATGTCGTAAATATCATCTGACCAGGATTGTTTATTATTCACACGAGAAGGTAGTAGACGCTTAATTTGTTTTGCATCTAGTTGAGGTTCGTCGTTATTAGACCACCATGATCCGTTACCACATGCAACTAAGCTGAGTGATAATGTAAGTAATGTAAAAGGTTTAAGCATGGAAGATACAAAAGCTTGTTTCATAAACAAAAAAACCTGAACCGAAGAGAAAAATCCCTGAATGGATTAGATATTATACAACGGCTATCATGAAAAATTGGAATATATATGTATATTATGCTTCATATAAAACTTAAATTTATTTGATTTTTAACTTAAATGAA
The DNA here is from genome assembly GCF_001307195.1 of Acinetobacter equi. Classification (NCBI taxonomy): domain Bacteria; kingdom Pseudomonadati; phylum Pseudomonadota; class Gammaproteobacteria; order Moraxellales; family Moraxellaceae; genus Acinetobacter; species Acinetobacter equi. The sequence continues at coordinate 2,167,636 of NZ_CP012808.1, forward strand.
AGTGTTTTTACATAAATGAGCAGATCAGAATAGCAATCATTGATATATTGAAACCAACAGAATGTAGTAATGAAAAAAATTGTTGTTAAAGTTGTTTTATTTTATTGATAAATATAGGGATATATAAATGATTGATGTTGGAATACTTTTGTTTGATGAAGTAGAAGTTTTAGATTTTGCTGGTCCATTTGAAGTTTTCTCCATTACAACAAATGAAAAAGAGCAGAAATTATTTAATGTTTTTACAATCGCAGAAAAAAGACAAATTTATGCAAGAAATGGCTTAGAAGTTAATGCAAAGTATTTGTTAGATAATATTCCCAATATAGATATTTTGGTTATCCCTGGTGGGCATGGGGCTGAAATGATAGAGCTATATAATACAAAATTACTTCAATGGGTGAAAGAGCAGTATAAAACCACAAAAATTATATTTTCTGTGTGCACAGGTGCTTTTATTTTGGCTGAGGCTGGGTTGTTAGATCGTTTAAATGCGACAACACATTGGATGGATATGGAGCGATTAGCAAAGGATTATCCTAAAGTACATGTAATTAAAAATGTTAGATATGTAGATGAAAATAAAATTATTACATCTGCAGGTATTTCTTCAGGTATTCATACTTCTTTGTATTTAGTTGCAAAAATGTTTGGGCGTGGTATAGCACTGAAAACAGCTAAACGAATGGAATTTGATACAGTGTTATAAGAGCATTTTAAGTCATTTTATAAAAGTTACTAGCCTATATTATTTGATATTTTTTATTGATAAGAGAATAAAAAAATAATGATAAAAATCATTTAAAAAGATTCATGCTTTTTGAGTGTTTGTAAAATATGTTGAAATATTTCATTAGATAGCCAATGTGTATTTGTGATTGTAAAACACCGTGAAGCAAAGTCTTGAGCATTCGGTGTTTTATAATTAAGATGTGTTAAATTTGGATATTCTGGAATTGCTCGGACAAAAAGTTTTGTAATACCTAGACCACTTTGCCACAAGTCATCTAAAATTTTTTGGCAGCGCATAGGATGATCAACTAAAATTATTAAAAAAGGGAATGTTGCGTGAGTATTTTCTTGAGCTTCAAATACATATAAATATGAAATTAATTGTAGTTGTTTGATACGAGTTTCAGCTTGTTCTCTTAAAAAATTCCAATAGTCTGTTAGTCGAATGCTAGCTTTTGCAGCAACTTTACTACGCCATTTTCCTAAAGAATGTATTGGAATATCATCTAGACTAAAATTATCTCCAACAGCTGAAATTTCATCATTTTTTTGTAAATTTTTTCTTAATTGTTGACCGTAGAAATAAGATAGAAATTGTGGTCGATAGAAAAAATAATAACCCCATAATTCAATACAGCGCTGAATTTCCCATTTATTTATTGTAGGAAGTTGTGATGCTTTTTGATGTATACGCAGATGAATTTCAGGATGCTTACTAAAAGCTAAACCACCTTCTGCACTTGTTAAACCTTTACCAAAAGCGAGGCTGAAAAAACCAATGTCTCCACGTAAGCCGACACTTTGATTTTTATTGAATGCGCCCATTGCCTGAGCAGAATCTTCTATAAGAAAACAGTCATATTCACGAGCTAAAATTTCACAATTTTGGAATGAGTTAACTAATCCTCCATAATGCGTAATGACAATAGCTAGAGTTGAATCATTGATTAGTTGTTGTAAAGATAATGGATCTAACGTGAGCGCATTAATATTTAAATCACATATTTTAGGAATTAAGCCAATTTTTTCGATTGCAAGTATAACTAAGGGACAAGTCCAAGCAGGAACTATAATTTGATTTTTATTAGGTTTTAACTCATATAAAACTTCTAAGCTTAAAATAAATGCAACTGTTCCAGAGCAAGTTTCAGCAGGTGTTGGAATTTGAAGAAGTTTTGCAATTTCGTCACCTAAACGCAAATTTTTATGATGAATAAAGTCTTGCCAAATTAAAGCTAAACCTGCTGTAGGAGGAATTTCAGTTTGCATTAATTCTGTTTTCATATTTAAGCAGTTGATTTAATTTTTTCATCATCATCCTCTTGTTTTGCTAAAAAGAGAACACCCGCAATAATCAGTGTAGCTCCAATGACTTTGGGAATGGTAAGTGGTTCATTAAATAGCCAAATTGAAAATAAAGTCACACTAATTAATTCTAAATGCGATGCTGCGAAAGAGGGGCCAACAGGTGCATATTTAAGCAATGTCATCCATGTAAAAAAAGCACCAATATAGCCAACAAAGGCACCATAAATCCAAGGTTGACTAAAAATACGTGTTAACCATGCAATATCAAATGTAACTGGTAATGCATAAATTGAGGCATATTTAAAACTGATTTGAGCCAATGTATCAAAGCTTAATAAGGCTAAGAATCCAATAATATAAAATGATCTCATGTACCAACTCCCACAACCATGACACCTAAAGTAATGAGAACAACGCCAATAAGTCTATTTTTAGAAAGTTTTTCTTTAAAAAATAAGCGACCAGCAATCATAATGACCACAATATTAATACTACCAAGCATTACGCCTTCAGAAAGTGGCACAAAAGATAAGAATGCAAGCCAAACAATAAATTCAAATATATAGCTTAAAATACCTAACCATAGCCAAGGTCTTTTAAGCATAAATTTCCAATGTTTGAAGCCATCTAAATTTTTATTTTCAGTTGCAGCAGCTTTAAATGCAAGTTGTCCGACTGTATCTACAACAATTGTGATGATCCACACTAGAATAACAATAGGGCTCATTGATTTGTAACTTGTATTGGTTGAGTATATTCATTTATAAATTGTATTGACTCTTGAATAACTTGCTTTCTGTCATTATCAATTGTGATCATATGATAACTATTATATAACCAGATTAGTTTTTTATCGCCAGAAACTCTAGTGTATATAAGCTCGCTATTACGACGGTGAGCAATGTCATCATCATAAGCATGTAGGCATAAACATGGTGCAGTAATTTTATTTAAATTTTGTCGCACATTGTAAGAAAGTTTACGTAACTCATTGAGAGAAAACCATGGGTTTCCTGGTAAACCAGCTTCGCTACTATTGCCACTATTCATTGCGTGAATAATACGATGTCTTAATTGTTCATTGTGAATGCCATAGGGTTCAGCTTCATCAAAAGTATGATGTTTGAAATAACTAGTTTTTGAAACGATCGGTAAGGCAATCGGTGCAATGAGTTTAGACCATAACGGAATGCTCCAACCATCATATTTAAATGTTGGAGCATAACTAATAATACCATTTGTCTGATGTTCAGAAGCATATTTAAGTGCCAAAAGTGCACCCATAGATAATCCTGCAATAAAAAAATAATCGGTTGATGCCTTTAATTTTTTTGCAGCATGGCAAACACTTTCATACCAGTCTTCCCACTTTGTTTGAATCAAATCGTCAATATTGCCACAATGTCCTGCTAGTTGAACACCGTAAACACTGAAGCCAGATTGATTAAAAGTACGAGCAATTCCTCGAACTTCATTTGGGGTACCTGTTAGACCATGAATGAGCAAAATACCAATTCGGTTGCCTTCTAAATAAAAGGTATTATCTTGAATCATGCTTTGACCATATTTAAGTGGATGAGTTTCTGTAATTGTGGAATTGAATCTGAAATTTGATGAATAGGTTTGAATGGTAGGTTTTGTTCTTCGCAATAATTAATTAATGAAGATTTAGCAAAAATAAATTGCACTTGGTGAGCTAAACAAAAATCTGAACGACCATCACCAATTAAAATGATAGTAGGTTTATTGGATTGGTCAGCAATTTTACATTTACATGTTCCATTTTCTTTGATGCAAAATGGACTGGCATTTGGGAATTCAAGCGACCATGTTTTTTCAGAACGTTGGATGAGTTTATTCGCAACAATTGTAACGTTATAAATATTGTATTTATTTAATAGATAGTGAATGGCTAAATCTAAACCATCGCTGACAATTGTAATAGGAATAGAAAAATCAGAACAAAACGATAATAGTTCTATAAAACTGAGATCAAGTTCCATCTGATCTAAACAATTATAAAACTCACTTTTTGACATATCTAAAAGTTCAATCTGATTTTGCATACAATGCTGAGAACCAATAAGACCATTTTCCCATTGATTCTCTATTTCTTCCCAGCCTTCTTTTGCATAATGATTAAGTAATAAATCCGTAGTATCATTTAAACTTATTGTGCCATCAAAATCACATAAAATATGAATAGAGTGTGATAAAAATATATTTTGGTCATAATTAAGCATAAATACTCACGAAAATTTAATATTGAACTTACATAAATGAACGTGTGCATTCTATAAAGAAAATATAATAATAGTGTAAAGTTATTTTAATTTTTACAAAAATATCACATTGTATAGCTTTGTTAATTTATATATCTTTTTATTAAAATATAAATTTATAATTACAGTAAAATAAGCATCAATTTTTTAATATAAGAAATTGTTTGTTTATATTTTTAAATTATTTTTTTTGGTTTATTATTTTTAATAAAATATATGCCATTGAAGTGTTAACTGGATTTAAATGGATTTTCTGTGAAAGATATAATAAAAGATAAAATAGTATATTTGAAAATTAATATATTTTCTTTTGTCTTGGTATCATTAATTTATTCAATATCGTATGCAAAGGATAATCCAAGTTTATCAGTTGGAGGAATGCTTGATTTAAATATTTCTCCATATCAATTTGTTGAAAAAAAATATAATTTTGGTTTCAAGCCTGTTGTTTTTTATGATGATGATACATTTTATTCTGAAGGTGATGAGGTTGGTGTTTATTTGTACCAAGATGATCAAAATGAGTTCAGAATTAATGCATATTATGATGGATTAGAGTTTGTACCTACTGATGAATATCAAAATTTAAATAAAAGAAAGTGGTCAATTCTAGCAGGTGCAAGCTATATGAGAATTACATCTTATGGTGGATTTAAGCTTCAGATCGCAAAGGATATATTATCTAGACATAATGGAATGGTTTTAACAACATCATATTTAGCAGAAATTAAAAGTAATTTATGGACTTTTTATCCTGAGTTTGGCTTAAAGAGAAATGATCAAAAATATAATGAATACTATTATGGTATTTATGGGGGAGGTGAAAATAATGTTGGAAATTATAATCCAGAGTCTTCTGTTAATCCATATATGTCATTAAATGGTATTTATTTTGTTAATAATAAGTGGAATATTATTTTTGGTTTTGAGTTTAATTATTTAACAAATCAGTTGTTTGAAAGTCCTATTGTGAATAAAAGGTTGGAGTATGACTTTTCTTTAGGGGCTTTATATAGTTTTTAAACAATATTATATTTAATTTAATAAAGTGGGTTATTTATAAGTTTAAATAAATGTTTTTAGATATTTGTTTAAATATATTTGGATAGCTTTAATTTAATTTAGGATGTGATTTTATGTCGATTAATGAAAAACAGCTTTTAGAAGATGAGGCTAGATATTGTTCATATGGTGATACAGTTCATTATGTGAATCCACCAAAAATATTTACAAATTGTCAGGGTAGCTATGTTTATGATGATGCTGGAATAGAATATTTAGATTTACAGATGTGGTATTCCGCTGTCAATTTTGGATATAAAAATCCTCGTTTAGATCAAGCATTGATTGAGCAAATTCATACACTCCCTCAAATTGCTAGTCAGTATTTGCACCCAACTAAAATTCAATTAAGTAAAGTCATTGCAGAAGACTTATTGAAAAAAACAGGTGTAAAAGGACGTATTCATTATAACGTTGGTGGTTCGCAGGCAATTGAAGATTCATTAAAAATTGTTCGTAATTTTTGCAAAGGTAAAAGTCGGATGTTTGCCTTTGAGGGGGGATATCATGGACGAACATTAGGTGCTTCTTCAATTACCTCTAGTTATCGCTATCGTCGTCGTTATGGTCATTTTGGTGATCGTGCACAATTCATTCCTTTTCCATATCCATTTCGTCGTCCTAAAGGTATGACTGCTGAAGAATATGCAGATAAATTAATTGTTGAATTTGCACGTTTATTTGAAAATGAGTATCACGGTGTTTGGGATCCTAAAGTACGTGAAAGCGAATTTTCTGCATTTTATATTGAAACCATTCAGGGAACTGGTGGTTATGTTATTCCACCGAAAAATTTCTATACTGGATTAAAGAAAGTTCTAGATGATCACGGTATTTTATTAGTTATTGATGAAATTCAGATGGGATTTTACCGTACAGGCAAATTATGGTCATTTGAACATTTTAATATTACTCCTGATGTTCTTGTGTTCGGAAAAGCATTAACAAATGGTCTTAATCCACTTGCAGGTTTATGGGCTAAAGAGGAAATGATCAATCCTGAAGTTTTTCCAGTAGGTTCAACACACTCAACATTTGCTTCAAATCCTTTAGGTACGGCTGTGGGCTTAGAAGTTATGAACATGTTGGCTGAAAAAGATTATGAAAAGCAAATCATGGAAAGCGGAGCATATTTTCTTGAAGGCTTAAAAGATTTACAAAAGCGTCATCCTGAAATTGGAGATGTGGATGGTCTCGGTTTGGCTCTTCGTGCAGAGGTCTGTCAGGCGGATGGATTTACACCGAATAAAGAATTATTAGATAAAATGGTCGATATTGGTCTTTCTGGTACACTGGAATACAAAGGTCAAAAATGTGGTTTAGTATTAGATGTTGGTGGTTATTATAAAAATGTAATTACATTTGCACCTTCATTAGAAATTTCACGTGCTGAAATTGATCAAGCAATGGTTCTACTTGATCAGTTGTTTATACGTGCAAAAAAGGAAATTTAGTTTTCTAATGACTAGATTTTTAAATCAATTAGAGCCTCAATCTTTGGTGGATGCATTTTTAAAGCATCCACCACAAGATTTTGAATTATATTTAGAAAAAGAAATTCCTGCATTTACAATGCAATTTAATTTATTAACAACGCTAGATAGTAAATTAAAGAAAAAAATTGAAAACATATATGGTTATAAAAGGTGGAAAAATTTTATCACCTTTCAAACATGTTTTATGGGGACGACTGTTACGGAATACAGTCCATTATGTGCACAAAAAGATATAAATGAAGCAATTCGACTCTTTAAAGAAATAGGTAAGGAGCAGTCATTAACAATTATTAAAGATTTACCCTTAAACTCACCATTGTTGTCTGATCTAGAAAATAAATATAGTCAGAATTTAATTGAGTATGCAAAAAAACAAGGTTTTTTTGTGGTTGAGGGGCAAGCATTAGCTTATGTACCTATTAATTTTATAAATAGAGAAGATTATTTATCTAAATTATCAAAAAGTCGAAGAAAAAATTTAAAACGAAAACTCAAGTGCTTAGATTATTTACGTATTGAGTGGGTGAAAACTGGCACAACAAAATTTCAAAGTGTTGAATTTTGTAAATACTTATATTCACTATATTTTTCTGTTTATCAACAAAGTGAAATTCATTTTGATTTATTAACAATTAATTTCTTTAATGAAATATTGCTAGATGCAGAAAGTGGTGGTTGTGTTGCATTATATTGGTTTGGTGAAGAGCTAGTAGGCTATAACATATGCTATGAATATCAAGATAATTTAATTGATAAATATATTGGTTTTAATTATGAGTTGGCTTTGAAGTTTAATTTATATTTTGTCAGCTGGTTTGTTAATTTAGATTACGCTTTAGAACGAAATTTAAAATACTACATTGCAGGTTGGACAGATCCTGAAGTAAAGGCTCAATTGGGGGCTAAATTTACATTTACAACACATCTAGTATGGGTTAGACAGCCTATTTTGAGGCAAGTACTAAAGCCGATCAAACATATATTTGAAGCAGATAAAAAGTGGTTTCAGTTGAATACTTAAATCATGAGGATGTAGTTAAGATGAATGATCGAAACACAGTCGTATTAAATTTTGATAATTCTACAATGCCTTTTGATGCTTCACTTGTCATTGATTTAGTTGGATGGCAAGAGCGTATTCGCTTTGGATGTTCGTGGAAAAATTTTAAAGCATTATCACAAGAATTGAGTAATAAATTACCAGTATTCCATGAATTAGGTTGTGTGCTTATGGGAAGTGGTGATTATCATCATATTACGCAATTATTGTTGAGCCGAATAAGTGCCCCTATACATTTAATTGTTTGTGATAACCATCCAGATAATATGCGCTATCCATTTGGTATACATTGTGGTTCTTGGGTGTATTGGGCGAGCAGGTTACCTCAAATACAGCGTATTGATGTTATTGGTATTTGTTCATCAGATATTAGTTTAAAGCATGCATGGGAAAACCATTGGTCACCACTAATGAATGGAAAACTTCACTATTGGAGTATTCAGCAAGATGCAACATGGATGAAATGGTTAGGTGCAAAGCATAATTTTCATTATTGTGAATCTGCAGATTCATTGATGCATAGTTTTATAAATGAATTAAATTCTATTGATATTCCATGTTATTTATCCATAGATAAAGATGTATTATCTGAAACTGAGGTTAAAACAAATTGGGATCAAGGACAGTTTTTATTTAAACATTTAAAACAGTTAATTCAAACTTCTCATTTAAAGCTAATTGGTGCCGATATTACAGGGGATGTTTCCGCGTATCAGTACCAAAGTAGGTTTAAACAGTTTTTAAGTGAGTCTGATGGGCAAAATGAGTTAGCGAGTGAACAAATTTACTTATGGCAATTAGATCAGAAAAAAATGAATCATGATCTTGTTAATTTACTGCAAAAATCATTTATTTAAGTGGATCGTATGTCGCATCAATCTGATGCATTAGGGGGAAATCTATATAGTTAAATTAGAACAAATTTATTTAAAAATTTTCAAAAAATTGTAATGCTAGAGTAATAAAAAAAGCAATTGTTTTATCTACATTTTATTGTATATTTTATATAAAAATAACCATAAATTTCATCTTATTCAAGAAATGCAAGTTAATATAATTATTCATCTTAATGATTAATATTTAAGTCATTTCTGGGTAATCAATGACTTTATATGAAAAGGGTACAAAAATGGCGGAGCTAAAAAAAGTATCAGATATTCTTGTTGATGTTTTAGAACAAGCTGGTGTAAAACACTGTTATGGTGTAGTTGGGGATACACTAAATTTTGTAACGGAATCCATTTATCAAAGTTCTATTGAATGGGTTCATATGAGACATGAAGAAGCAGGGGCATTTGCAGCAGGTGCAGAAGCTTTTGTTGCAGATCGTTTAACTGCATGTGCAGGTTCTTGTGGTCCAGGTAGTTTACATTTTATTAATGGAATATTTGAAGCACATCGAAATAATGCACCTGTCATTTTAATTGCGAGTCAATTAGCAAGTGAAAACTTGGGAACAGGATTTCCCCAAGAGGTTGATGTTGTATCTATTTATAAAGAATGTTCTGTATTTTGTCAGCAAGTCACAGATCCTAAACAAGCTCGTCGTGTGTTTACGCAAGCTGCACAAGCAGCAATAAATAAAAAAGGTGTTGCAGTTATTGTTCTACCTGTAGATGTGAGTAAAGCAGTTGTTCCTGATAGTGGCGCAATTAAAGTTTGGCAAGCTAAACCAATATTAAGACCAAATGATGATGAATTAAAACATATTGCAGCACTTATTGAACAAGGTAAAAAAATTGGTATTTATGCAGGTATTGGCTGCCAGTATGCACATGATGAGCTGGTACAGTTAGGTGAATTATTGAAGGCACCTATTGCTCATACATCTAGAGCAAAAGATTTTGTTGAATATCAAAATCCCTATAATGTTGGGATGACAGGTATGTTTGGAAATAAAGGTGCTTTTGAAATGATTAAGCACTGTGACACATTGTTATTGCTAGGATGTGGTTTCGCATGGTCACAGTTTTATCCTGAGCAAGCTAAAATTATTCAAATTGATCATGATGCAACACAATTAGGTTTGCGTCATCCAATTGAATATGGTGCAGTTGGAGAAATTAAAGAAACAATTAAAGCACTATTACCGTTACTTAAACCAAGAACTGATCGTGAATTTTTAGAACATCATGTTCGATTATATTGTCACTCTATTCGAAAATTAGACGAACGTGCGGATATTGAAAATACTGGGCCAATTCATCCACAGTATTTGATTGAATTAATTGATAATTATGCAAAAAATGATGCTATATTTACAGCTGATGTCGGTTCGGCAATGGTTTGGATGAGTCGTCATATTCATGTAAATGGTGAGCGTAGAACATTAACAAGCTTAAAACATGGAACCATGGCAAATGCAATGCCGCAAGCTTTAGGCTTACAAAAAGCTTTTCCTGAAAGACAAGTGGTTTCTATTTCAGGCGATGGTGGTCTTACCATGCTTTTAGGTGATTTATTAACGGCTTATCAAGAGAAATTGCCAGTTAAAATATTTGTTCTAAATAATGGCGCACTAGATTTTGTTGAGTTAGAACAAAAAGGGGAAGGTCTAATTAACCGTTATACAGATTTACATAATGGTGATTTAGCAATGATTGCAAAAGGTATGGGGTTTTATGCAGAAACAATTGAGCATGGAAAAGATCTAGATGCCGCTGTAAAAGCATGTTTAGCACACGATGGTCCTGCTTTATTAAGTGTAAAAACAAGCCCTAATGAGTTAATTGTTCCACCAATAATTGAAAGGGAAAATGTGACAAGTATGGCTCTGTATAGTGCAAAAGCAATCCTAGAAGGTCGTTATTCGGATGTTATACACTTGGTTAAAGATAATATTAAGTCATAATTTTGATGAGTGAGTTTGAAACATTAGAATTATTTATTATTAACACATTTTTTTAATATCAAAACAAAGGCAAACAGAGTTTGCCTTTGTTAAATTAGCGATACTTTACATTACCATTCAAAGTTCATACCAACGTTATAACTTGCTTTACCATTATTTGCGATTGTTGCTACCCCAGCTTTGACAGCTACATTTTCTGTAAATCTGTAACCTGAGCCAACTGCAACGGCACCTTTACTGCCGTAGCCTCCCATTGCAACTGTTGCATTAAATTTACCCACACTATATGGTTGAAATAGACCTGCCATAGCAGCAGACATAGCTAGGCCTTCCTGCATTTCCGATTTAAGCTCTCTTAAGTCACGATCTAGACGGTTTAAACTGTTACTTAATTGATCATATCCAGCACCTGAATTACTGCTTTGGAATAGGACATCTGCATAAGCATATGCATTATCAAGTGTTTCTTGTGCTTTCGTATCTGTATATGCATTAGCATTGCTTTCTGCAATTTCTACTTGAGAATTAGTATAATTATTTGCAGTTTCTACAGCAGCATCTGCTTTTTCTTGAGATACAGTATTTAATTGACCTACATTGACAGCATCTGTGTCAGCAACACCAGTTGCAACATTATTGATATTTGAATTAGACATATTAAGTGATGAACTAATTGTTGTACCATTTGGTGCATAAATTAAAATTTTACCGGGATCATCTCCAGTACCATTTAAACCAACACCTAAAGCAGCTCTATTTTCACCAGTAAAAACTGATGTAAAGTCTTCATATAATCCAACTCCTAATTCTCCTCGGCAGTTTGAACTAGTTTGTGTTCCGCCTGAAGTTTCCCCGATCGCTGTATTATTACCAGTACATACACTTACAGAGCCTGCTATTGAAATTGTTGAGTAGCCTAATAAAAATGATAGTGCTGAAAGTTGAAAAATCGTATTTAAACCTCTTGCTTTTTTCATTTTTTACATCCTGTTAAGTTATTGAGTTAGTAATTAACATGATGAATAATATTGAAAAATAGATTGTAAGTTTATTTATATTTTTGGTGAATAATCTGTTAAAAATCATAAGTTTGAAAGGTAATTTTATACATTATATTTTAATAAGGTGAAGTTGCATACAATGTTATTTAAAAGGTGAAAAATAAATAATAAAAATAATGTGAGGAATAATTTTCAGAAGATTTTACAACAAGATAATATTCAAATTTAAAATTTATTAATCTTAAAGCGCAATTGAATTTGAGTATATTGTTAGTTAGAACAATAAATATTTTTCTAATATTATAATTTAATTAAACAAACATAATAAATTTATATCTTTATGTACGATTCACATTTAAGCACTTAAGTTTGTGTAACACCGTTATTGCTGTGTTTGTATGGTTGAATAAGTAATAGTCTATTAAGTTAAATTAAAAATTACACTTTATATACTATAAAAATATATTGTTTTGAGATAATAGAAAGACTTCATTTGTACTAATGATTTGATTATTTCTACAAATTTGTATTTTGGTAAAAAATTAAAAATGATAAGGTGATTTCATGTTGGTATGATTTACTGTCAAACATTCCGTATAATTATATAAAAATCATGTGACTTTTGATCTTGAGATTAATAAGTTAGTGATTGAAGACAAAAAATTAAATTTTATTAATGATGATTGAGCTATGTTTAATTTGATATCGGATTGGGTAACTCTAATCGCAGGAGTACTTGTTGTAATTGCTGGTTTTGCAACAATATTTGGAGTATGGATTGTTTTTAAGACATGGAAAACATGGAAAAAGCATCAAACTTTTATTTATGAAATGGATTTATTACTTGAAGCAGAGGTTGCAATCTCAGATATTTATGCCAATGCATTTCATCGTTTTTCAAGAATCTATACTATACAAAAAAATGTTTTAAGTTCAACGGGAACAAGTACTGATAATCAACTACTTCATAAGTTGACAGAAAAAAATCAAGAACAACTTGATTTATATGAAAAATACGAAAATGATTTTTTTGAACTGAATAGAAAATATCAAACAGTGAAACAAAAACTTGAGTTTATGGGAATTGATTATATTGATGAATTTGATCCTTATGAACATGAAATGTTTGTTCAAAAGATTAAAGATGAAGTATTAATTTATGATGATTTAGTCAGTTTAGAAAATTATGCGAAAGGTGCGATGTATAAAATTGGTGAAAGAAAAAAAGAGTGTTTACAAAAAATGAAGCAATTTAGAGAGGATCTATGTTCATAATTTTTATTTAAAATCTTGGTAAAAATATATTAAAAATTGACTCTATTTGCTAGGAGTGAGTAGATGAAATTCTTAGCAAATATTTAAGAGCTGATAGATCATTTTTGAAAAAATTAATTTTTATAAAATCAATGATTTATATTTTATTTATAATTTTAAATTATTGAATAATACAATAAAAGTCTAAAAAATATTATTTAACGTGATATATTATTCTTTATGAGAATACTTTTGTGTAATATGTCAAGTGTATGAGGCAAAATGTATGTTATTAAAAAAAATTGCTATAACTTTATTCTATGCAGTCATATGTATGACATGGATTATGGCTGTTGATAGTAAAAAACTAGAAGAACACTCAATGAATGCTCAAACCATTGACGTACCATCATGTAAGTTTAATGATTCGAGATTTACTGATAATGTTACTGAAGACAATGCATAAAAGGGTAAAGATTATTTAATAAATTAAGCCTTTTCAACTCTTACAGTATTTTTGTATTTGTTCGCTAGGTTGGTGTAGAAATAATAAACTAAATATTTGAAGCTTAAAATTCACATTTTGATTTGTTATATTGAATTTATACATTTTAGTTGGTTTTTAAAACTATGTTTATTGTTAAACCACGACCAAGCACAAGTCAACTGCTTGAAGATATTTTGTTGATTATAGGACAAGCAAGTGAAATTTTGCGTTTAGAGTATCAAAATTACTGTGCTGGAAAAGGGTTTATAGTTGAACATAAATCAGATAAGTCACCTGTGACACAAGCTGATTATCGTGTTAATGAATATATCATTGAGCAATTACGTCAAATTTCAGAATTGCCTATTTTATCTGAAGAAATACAACAAACACAGGAAAAGAAATGGAATAAATTTTGGTTACTCGATCCTTTAGATGGGACTAAAGAATTTTTGCATCAACGGCCTGAGTTTACAATTAATTTAAGTATTGTTGAGAATGGTCAAACAATATTTGCTGTTTTAGCAATTCCATGTGAATTTACAGTGTATATTGCACCTGAATCTGGGGCACCTCTAAAATATAATTATCAAAATAAAGAATGGGCAAGTTTTATTGATATTTCAGAACGAAATTCTTCTCAAGTTACTGTTGGATTGAGTCAGAGTAGTCAACAAAAGCCACAATATGAAGAATTTTTAAATAAATTAGAACAGGTTGCAAAATTTAAAACATATAAAGCAGGAAGTGCATATAAATTTTGTATGATGCTTGAAGATAAAATTGATCTTTATCCAAGATTTCATCCAACATGTGAATGGGATACAAGCGCAGGACAATGTTTATTAGAGCGAGTTAATGGTGGATTAGTCAGTCTTAAAGGTGAGCCATTTTATTATAACCAAAGAAATACCTTTTTAAATCATGGGTTCATTGCGTATAGAAATATAGAAATGAAGCATTTAGCATTTAATGTATTAGAACTTATGTCGTAGAAAACTAAGTGAAATACAGAGTTCATGCTATAGTGAATTAAATTCATAAATTATTCTAATTATGGCACTTAATCTGCTTCCTGATAGCATGTTAAAGGCAATGGACTTATTGCCAGATTCACGTACACCAGTGACTTTGTTTACGAGACATTCCATTCGTGAAGTTGTTGAGGGGCAAGGTTTAGCTGGTTATGACTTACACTTGACTAGTGATGGACGTGATTTAGCATATGAATGGGGAGCTTTTTTAATACAAAATACAGATCGTGTCATTGAACATTGTATTTCAAGCCCGATTCAGCGTTGTGTAGATACTGCTGCTTTAATGATTGAAGGAGCAGACCGATATGGTACTGAAAAACATACTCATTATATTGAAATTGTTGAGCAGGGGTTGCTTGTAGAGCCGGGAAGTTTTGTCCTAGATATTCAACAAGCAGGACCATATTTCCAAAAACAGGGTGCTTTAGGTTTTATTAATAGTTTTGTAAAGAATGCATTACCAGGGATGAAACACCCAATACATGGCGTTGTTGATGTGCTAGAGCTTATTTATAATACACACCCAACACAGATGAATGGTCTTAGCTTGGCAGTGAGTCATGATACGATTATCGTTGCAATTTTAGCAATTATCTCAGGACAAAATACTGTAAATAAAGAAGACTGGCCACAGATGATGGAAGGACTCTTTGTATGGTTTGAAGGAGATGTATTTTCTGAATCAAAATTAAAATGGATTTGGAGAGGAAAAAAGAATGAACTTTCCATACGAGATTTTCAAAAAAGAGAATATCTATAAAAAGTTCATTATTATAGTCTAAAATTAAATTTTTGCTTTAGTTCGATTTTTAAAATCTAATAAATTTATACTAAGACCATCATCATTTAAAGGCCAAATACTTGTATTAACTGGTACACTTTGTTGGTGAATTCTACTGTACTTATCTGCAGCAATTAGCGTTGCAATTTCATGTTCAGGTATGGTGTATGCTTCAACAATTTCTTTAGGGTATCCTGTTCGAGAGTAGAATACTTCCTCGTTTTCGCCATGATGTAGTGCCATAATTTTTTCTACAGCAGGTAAATAAACACCATAAGCTAACCAAGCATCTACACCTTGAGAAGCTTGAATTTCAGCAGTGCCTTTCATATTTGAAATAATGCGACCTAAAATATCTTTTTCACCTTTGGATGAAAAATATTCTATATATTGATTTTCGGCATCTTGAAATTTATCTAGGCTTGGTAAAAATTTATTGATCATCTTTTTATTCCAAATTATAGAAATGAATTAAATGTAAAATACCATAAAAATAATAGGGAATTGACTAAAAAAGATTAAATAAAATTATTCTATTTGTTAAATGAATAGGTATAAAAAAAGCCCATAAAGGGCTTTTTTTATTGCAACAAATTAGTTAGCTAATGCTTTAACTTGTGCGTTTAAACGGCTCTTATGACGAGCAGCTTTGTTTTTATGGATGATGCCTTTATCAGCCATACGATCGATTACAGGTACAGCAGTTTTGTACGCTTCAGATGCAACAGCATAGTCGCCTGCAGCGATAGCAGCGATAGTACGTTTGATATAAGTACGAACCATAGAACGTAAGCTTGCGTTGTGTTTACGTGCTTTAACGTTTTGACGAGCACGTTTTTTAGCTTGAGCAGAGTTTGCCACTCGTGCACTCCTTGAATTAGATTGGTCTGGGCGGGCTGCAATTACATCTGAAAACCAACATCAGAAGAACTTATAAACCAGCCCGTAAACAAGTGGCATATTGTGATTAATCTAAGCCATGAAGTCAAGTCTTGACATGCTTTGACAACATTTTAGATGCAGAAAAATTCTAAAGAAAACGTTAGATTAGTATATAACGTACGAGAATGGTTAAAAAATGACTAAATCAATTAAAAATGTCATCGTCATTGGTGCAACAGGTTTGGTGGGATTAGAACTACTTAAACAGTTAAATGAATTGGAAAGTTGTGAAAAAATTACGGCTATAGTGAGACATGAAAATTTAGCATTACAATATTTAAATAAAGTGCAACAATATGTGCTGGATGATTTTTTACTTTTAAATGATCAAGATGTCGCTGGTTTTGATCATGCATTTAGTTGTTTGGGAACAACTTTAAAGAAAGCAGGATCTAAAGAAAAATTCTATCATACAGATTTTGAAATCAATGCTCATTTTGCTGATTTATTAGAACTAAAGGATACTCACTTTATTTTGGTAAGTAGTATAGGTGCTGATCCGCAATCAAAATTTTTTTACAATCGTGTAAAAGGTGAGTTAGAACAGCATATTTTACAATTGTGCTTATACAAAACGTCAATTATTAGACCATCTTTACTTTTAGGTCAGCGTGCTGAAAAAAGATTGTTAGAAGATGCTACGCAGAAAATTTATGAACTCTTTTCAAGCTATATTCCAAGAACATTTAAATATAAACCAGTAACAGCACAGCAAGTTGCAAGTATGCTACTTCATGTAGCTCAGAAGCAATCAGAAACTATACGATTTTATGAAAGCACAGAAATAGTTAATAGGGTGGAGTGAATTGATTTTCGTCATAAATTGTTGATATATAATCTTTAATTTAGTTAATACAATAGTCGAAGTCTAGTCGGAATTTTATTAGAAATATCTTAGATTATGCTAGTTTATGAGCACTCAAAAGTTAAATAGGGAAATAAGATGTCATCGATATTTGTGACATGTGATTTGCTTGATAATTATCCTGATTTGGATATACAAGTTCTGATTCCATCATTAGATGGTAAATTTTTTCAGAGTTATGGTGGTCGAAAAAGCTTTTATGGACAAATTGTAACTGTAAAATGTTTTGAAGATAACTCTAGAGTAAAAGAACTATTGGCAACAGACGGTACGGGTAAAGTATTGGTCGTTGATGGTGGTGCTTCAATGCGTTGTGCGTTGATGGGAGATATGATTGCCGAATCTGCTGTAAAAAATCATTGGAATGGTGTGATTATTTATGGTTGTGTACGTGATGTTGATGCAATCGCACAACTGGATTTAGGTGTACATGCTTTAGCTGCTATTCCTCAAAAAAGTAATCGTAAAGATATGGGCGAAGTCGATATTCCGCTTTATTTTGGCTCTGTTACATTTAAAGCAAATGATTATGTATACGCTGACAATAATGGAATTATTGTGTCACAACAGAAATTGATTGATTGACTGTTTAAATATAAAAAGGAGCCGAAGCTCCTTTTTTCTAGTTTAAAGTGCTGCTTTAATTTTTTCAGCCAACGCTTTAATTTTTTCTTGATCACCCATTTGTACTGCATGCTTGCCTAAATCATGAACTGAACTAGGAATTAAATGGAAATGTACATGTGGAACAGTTTGACCTGCAGCTGCACCAGAGAGTTGCATTAAAACGATACCTTTCGCATCTAAAGCTTTTTCAATAGCTTTTGCAACTTTTTGTACAATTTGAATTGTATATGTAGCCGCTTTAGGATCTAAATCCATTAACGTTTCAGCAGGTGATTTAGGAATAACTAAAGTATGGCCATCTGCTTGAGGCATAATATCCATAAAAGCAAGCACTTGATCATCTTCATAAACTTTAATTGCTGGTAACTCTCCACGAAGAATTTTTGCAAAAATGTTTTGATCATCGTAAGCCATGATTACTCCTTTTCGTTGTGTAACAGAATCTCTGTTATTTACATTGCAGTTCTTTTTGACGAGCTTTGATTTGCTCTAAACGAGCTTGTTCAGCATCAGAAAATTTGGGCTTAGTGGTATAGCAATCTGAATTATTATTGAAACGCGCTTTTGTATCAGGATCTTTAAAACAGAAACCTTTGGCCGCATAAATAACATCTGAATCTTGTTTAAGCTTTTTACATTCTGCTTCCGAGGCAAATGCACTATTCAATCCAATTATTGTTAAGCAACAAGTCAGCATAATGCTTGTAAGTTTATTCATCAATTTACCCTCGATGTTTATTTGTTTAGACATGCCCATCAGTGGGGTATACATTCTGCAGGTTATTCTGAGATATGCCTAATTAAGTGTAATCTTACTCCAAGACTCATACAATTTAATAGCACTAGAAAAATCATTTTCACCTTCTGATGCTAAATTGGCTGCTTGAATTAAGTTTTGCGCTAAGGATAATACAGGCGAGGGTAGTTTTGCTTCACGAGCCAAATCAATTGCTATACCTGCATCTTTAGCAAGTAGGGGTAGAGCAAAAGTAAGAGGAAAAGAACGATTTAAAACGCGTTGGGCAAAAACATTTTCTGTTACGCCACTTTTACCGCTAGATGCATTAATACATTCTAAGGCTTCATTTAAATCGACACCATGAGCTTTTAGTGTGGTAAAACCTTCTGCAACAGTCCATAGGTTAACTGCAAGTAACATATTATTAATCGCTTTAACTGCAAACCCTGCACCAGATTCACCGACATGTTTAACAAGAGAACCAAAAGTTTGTAGTGCAGGTAATGCACGTTCAAATGCAAATTTATCACCACCAATCATAACGGTTAAGGTACCATTTTCTGCACCAATTGTTTGTCCGCTAACAGGAGCATCTAAAAAATCTACACCAATATCTTTAAGTTGTTGAGTAAGTTTTTTTGCTGACTCTGGTACGCCGCTAGTGCAATCTACCCAAATGCTACCTTCTTTTAATTGCTGTGAGTTAATAATAGTTTCAACTTCATGGCTTGTGGGTAAACAAGAAAAAATAATATCGGCTTGTACTGCAATACTTAAATCAACTGCTTTTGTACCAAAAGATTGTTCATGTTTCTTAGCTTTTTCAAAGTTTCTATTCCATACATAAACTGTCTCAAACTTTTTTGTTAAGTGAGCAGCCATTCGATAACCCATAGCCCCTAATCCAATAAAAGCAACTGTTTGAGTCATTGTCTTGTCCTATTTTTGATGTTTCTTTATTTCCAATTTAACTTTTCTAAAATACATACTCAAATTGATTAGATCAAAATAATGGTTTTAAAGAAATAGTTAAAATATATTTGGTGATTTAGCTTAAAGATTGTGATGGTGTCATAGAATCATAATCTCTATATCAACAGAATGTTATATACAATTTGAAAAAGGAAATAAAGGTCTATAAATAGTTTTAAAAATTATATGTCTATGACTAGATTAGATAAAAAAAATAACATTTCAAATAATATTTTAGGCTATGATGGCTAAACATAAAATGTGTTAAAAATTATGCAATTTTTTACTAAAAGGAAGTGGTTTAAAAGAATATTACTTTATCGTTTCATTAATGAAACATTCTGTTTTATGGGTAATCTTTTTTTTAAAAGTACGTCCATTATACTCGCTAAACAATTGAATACAGGGCATTATAATATGAATTTTAAAACTTTATCTTTAGGTTTGCTAGTAACAACATTGACTACAGTTTCTATTGCAAAACCAGTTGCTTATCAAATTGACCCAACACATACAGCAACAGTTTTTTCATGGAATCATTTTGGTTTTTCTACACCATCAGCGAACTTTAGTGACATTCAAGGTGTAATTAATGTCGATGAAGAAGTTCCAGCAAACTCTTCTGTTAATGTAACTATTCCTCTTTCTAGCTTAAATACAAACGTACAAGCTCTAGATGAGCATTTACAAACAGCAGACTTTTTCGATGCTGCTAAATATCCAACAATTACGTTTAAAAGCACGAAAGTAGAAACAAAAGATAAAAAGAAATTCAAAATTACTGGTGATCTTACTGTAAAAGGCGTGACTAAACCTGTGGTTCTAGATGCTGTGTTAAATAAACAAGCAGTACATCCAATGTCAAAAGCTGAAACAATTGGTTTTAATGCAACAACTTCATTCGATCGTTCTGCATTTGGTGTAGGTGCATATGTTCCAAATGTTGGCGATAAGATTACTGTAAATATTACAACTGAAGCTTCTGTTAAGAAATAATTATTTATTTAACAGTAAGTTGTATTGATAAAGCCACCTTATATGGTGGCTTTTTTATGTCTAAAATTACAATAAATACTTTTTATTTTGACTGTTTTTACAGCTTTTTTCGTAAAATGAAAAGAAATTTACGCCAAATATGAAGATTCCAAAACCTAGAAAACGTGGCAATTCTTTCCGTATAGAACTAATATTTAATGGGCAAAGAATTGGCGCCACTAGAGATACTGAAAAAGAATGTGAGCAATGGGTAGTGAGCCTACTGGGTTTGTTGGAGACTTTATAGTGTAGAGGTATCAGGAATATCTTTCTGTTCGCTATCAATCATTTAGAAATAGCAAATTTACGGACATCAGTCGGTATGACAGGTGATTCATACGATAATGTTTTGGCCGAAACGGTAAATGGTTTATACAAAACCGAGGTGATTGAATATTTAAAAGCAGACTAGAAAGGCTTAGCGGATGTACAACTTGCGACCCTAAATTGGGCGGATTAGTTCAATAAAAAGCGTATACGTAGTGCTCTCGGTTATGTGTCACCTTTTGAGTTTGAATCAATGTTAGATGATAAGATTAAGCTGTTAGGTTGGGTGAGCGAATTTAAATAAAAAGGTGCAGTTCACTGCCCATTGTTGGGCGTACTATTTATAGGCTTAATACCCAATAAAAAATTAGTATAAATGTAGTTGTATTTTTGCGTATTGAATTATTTGAATTATTAATTATTTAAAAAGTAAAAATTTGAATTTAAATAAAAAAATCTGTTCTGATTTGTATAATTCATTCTTTGTTTTTTTAAAATATGATAACGTTAACAAAAGATTTGAATTGTCTAAGTTAGATATGAAAAAAAAATTTATAATGCCATTTATTGTGTGTTTAAGTCTTTCTGCTTATGTTTATGGTGAAAAGGCAGATTCGGAACAGACGGTTAACCAATTTCAACCTTCAGTGAATACTGTACGAATTTCCTTAAAACCTGAGATCGTTGGGTTATGGGGAATGAGTATAGATAATCAAAAGAAGTGTACTGAGTACTATAATTTTAAAAGTAATAATGAATTTGTAGTGAAAAGTGATAAAGAATGGACAACAGGTTTTTATGAATATGAGCCAATGGTTAATTTTGATGATAAAAGAAATATTTTAACTTTGCATGTAAATTACGATAATAATGAAATGGATTGTTCAGGAAATCAAGTTGATCAGTCTGATGAATTATCACAGTATAGTGTGAAATGGAAAAATCCAAAATCAATAGAGCTTTGTAATCCTGAAAGACCTGACGAATGTTTTGCGACCTTAAATCGCGTATTGCCGTAAATGAATATAGCTTAGGATGCTCTGTTTTATATCTGATTTATTTTTTAACTTAAAAAGCCGCGATTAACGCGGCTTTTTATACTTTATACTTTATCAGAATGACCTTCTACTTGTTTAAGTAGGTGTTTTTCAAGGTAGTGAATATCCATTGCTTCTTTACAGAAATTTGGATCTTGTAAGATTAAATCTTTATGTAAAGGAATATTAGTTTTAATACCTGTTAAGATCATTTCATCTAGCGCTTGGCGCATACGTGCAATAGCAGTTTCACGATCTTTACCATGAGCAATGAGTTTTGCAATCATTGAATCATAATAAGGTGGAATACTATATTCAGGGTAAATGTGTGAATCTAAACGAATACCTGCGCCGCCTGGAGCATAGAAGCTTTCAATTTTACCTGGTGATGGTAAGAAAGTAGTTGGATCTTCCGCATTGATACGGCACTCAATAGCATGTCCTTGAACTTTAATATCATCTTGAGTAATGCTTAGACCAAGCCCAGCAGCTACACGTAATTGTTGTTCAATAATATCGATCCCTGTCACCATTTCTGTTACAGGATGCTCAACTTGAACACGAGTATTCATTTCAATAAAGAAGAATTCACCATCTTCAAATAAGAACTCAAATGTACCAGCGCCACGGTATTGCATCAATTCACAGGCATGAACACAAGCTTTTAGAATATCAGCACGTGCTTGTTCTGGTAAGCCGGGAGCAGGTGCTTCTTCAAGTACTTTTTGATGGCGACGCTGTAAAGAGCAGTCACGATCATAAAGATGAACGGCATGACCATTACCATCTGCCAAAATTTGAACTTCTACATGACGAGGAGTTTGTAGGAAACGTTCCATATAGACCGTATCATCTCCAAACCACATTTCAGCATCACGTTGTGCTGCTTGAACAGACTCAAGTAGTGTATCTACACGTTCAACAATACGCATACCACGACCACCACCACCAGAAGCTGCTTTCACAATAAGTGGAAAGCCAATCTCTTTAGCTTCTGCAAGAGCATTTTGTGGTGTAACAGCATGTGCTGAACCTGGAACAGTTGGAACACCAGCTTTACGCATTGCAGTAATGGCAGAAACTTTGTTTCCCATTAGACGAATATGTTCAGGACGAGGACCGATGAAAATGAAGCCAGAATTTTCAACAATTTCTGCAAATTCTGCATTTTCAGATAAAAATCCATAACCAGGATGAATAGCATCTGCACCAGTCACTTCAGCAGCTGTAATAATTGCTGGAATATTTAGGTAGCTTTCACTACTTGCTCCAGGACCAATACATACGGCTTCATCACAGAAACGCAGATGCATTAAATCTTTATCGGCATCGGAATAAATACCAACGGTTTTAATTCCTAAAGTTTTGCAAGCACGGGTGATGCGAAGAGCAATTTCACCACGGTTTGCAATTAAAACTTTTTGCAACATTGTGAGTCCCCGTGGTATTAGGCGCGATAACGGAATAATGGTTGACCAAACTGAATTACATCGCCATTTTTAACTAAAATTTCTTCAATAACACCACTTTGAGTTGCCTCAATTGGGTTCATGATTTTCATTGCTTCGATGATACCCAAGGTTTCACCAGCAGAAATAGTTTGACCTACTTTAACAAATGGTGCTTCGCCAGGACTTGGTGCAGCATAAAAGACACCAACCATTGGTGATGTTTCAACAGCACCACGTGGAGTTTTTGCAGCAGCAGGAGCTTCTGCAACAGGCGTTGGCATTGTTGGAACAGCTGCTGCTACAACAGGATTGCGACGTGTAAGAGCAATCGACTGATCGCCTTCTTTTACTTCAATCGCTTGTAAGTCAGACTCAATCATTAAATCGATGAGTTTCTTGATTTTACGAATATCCATGAGACAGTATTCCTAATTTAAGATTTTATAGAAGAGTTAATTTTTTCAATAGCGAAATCGAGAGCGGCTGCATATCCTTTTGCACCAAGGCCACAAATTACACCAATTGCTTTATCTGAGAGATATGAATGATGTCTAAATGCTTCACGTGCATGTACATTAGACAAATGAACTTCAATAAATGGTATTGCGACACCGAGCAACGCATCACGTACTGCAACAGATGTATGAGTTAATGCAGCAGGATTGATGATAATAAATTGAATACCTTCTTCTTGTGCTTGGTGAATGCGATCTACAATCGCACCTTCCCAATTACTTTGAAATGTATCTAATTCAATTGATAAATTCGCTGCTTGTTGAATGAGTTGCTGATTTATATCTTTTAAGGTTAGGGAACCATATACTTCAGGTTCACGCATGCCTAGCAAGTTTAAATTAGGTCCATGAATGACCAAAATGGTTGCACTCATTCGGTTCGCTCCAGTTTGAAAGTTGCAATATTATTTGCAAGATGTCTGCAAAATTTGCTTATTATGGCATAAAATCCCATTCTTTTATTTATAAATTCTTTAAAATGACATGGAACATAGGGGCCAAAATGTTGGTATATAATGAGAACTTTGCAAGGAAGTGGCAATGTTAAAAGATACCAAATGTAAAATTTATTATTCATTTTTACATTTTAAAATAATTGGCTAAATCTATACATTTACTTTATGTAAACTTTGTTTAATATGTGTTTAAAAGTGTGATTTGTTTATCATTATTTTTGTTTTTTACTTTTTTTGATTTTAGTACCTAATTTTAAAAACAATATAAAACAATAGGGTATCTACATTGTCGTGTTTTATTTAAATAATTAATGTGCTGATCTAAAAGTAATTTGAATTCTATCTGTGGTTTTTTTTGGGGTCTAAAAATATATAAATATCATATATATGGGGCTTACATTAGTTGTTCTAGTTTAACTGTATATATAAATTTCTAATGTCTTTATGTTGTTTATATTTATATAGCTGATGAAATATAAACTAGTATTCTGTTAGAAAACATCTAAAAATGAGCTTGATTGTGATTTTGGAGATAAAAACAACTTTGGGTTGATGTCTTATTTATTAATGAGAAATTCCCCCTTTTTTATGTTTTGAACCGTATAAATTGGCGAGATTGCTCATTTTTGTTGAAATATTGAACTTATTTAGAAAGGATTTAGAGACTAACTGATTAAAAAAAATTGGCAAAAGTGTTGATGAGTAGTTTTTTAAGATTAATCATAAAGTCGGTAAATGCCGTTGAAAGACTCACATCCTTTCCTAACTGATTTCATTATAATATATGCTTTTGTATATTTAACTGCATATTTACAATCATTATTATTGTTAATGATTTCTACTTTTTCTTCAGGAGTTGAATAAGCGAGTAATGAATAAGTTTGTTTTTCAGGTTTATTATTCGGATTTAAATATGCGGTACCTTCAATTTTAATATTATTTTTACTTAATTGATGAACTTGTATGTGAATTGGATTTTTTGTTACTAAATAACCATTTTCAACTTTTAAGTAGTGCTGGGTTAGACTTTGATTCAGTGAAGAAAAAAAATTAAGTTGATCTATACGACTATCTAATTGTTGTCGATAACATGAAATACTTTTACAGCGCTGTAAACGATTTAACCAAATAATTTGAGTATCTTGTAAGAGGTGAAGTGGCGCATCTGTCACAATATATGCTGTGGTTGCTTGGGTTTCTAATTTTTTCTTTTGCTCTTGAAAATCAGTTGAGCAAACTATTTTTAGTGATGAGCAATCTAATTCTTGGGCAGTTACCGATGATAGGAACATATATCCTAAGCCAAAGATAGAACAAATCGTTTTAATCAGATTAATTTCTTTTTTTAACTGCATGATCGCTTATACTTTCACTCTATTTCGCTGCTTTAACTATATCTAAATAGAAAGCATGAATACAACATTTGAATGACTATTTTCTCAAGGAATTGCGCATGATTCAACAAATTCGTATTGGACAAGGTATAGATGTTCATGCATTTGAAGAAGGTGAGTTTGTCACTTTAGCTGGTATTCAAATTCCACATACACATGGCTTAAAAGCACATTCAGATGGCGATGTTATTTTACATGCACTCTGTGATGCATTATTGGGCGCTTTGGCACTAGGTGATATTGGTCAACATTTTCCTGATACTGATCCTAACTTTAAAGGAGCAGATAGCCGTGTATTGCTGAAACATGTATATTGTCTTATTTTAGATCGCGGATATGTATTGAATAATGCCGATATTACGGTTGCTTGTGAGCGTCCTAAGTTAGCACCATATAATTTAGATATGCGTCAAAGCATTGCAAATGTTTTAGAAGTTGATGTGACTCAAATTAGTATTAAAGCCACAACAACTGAAAAGTTAGGCTTTACTGGTCGTAAAGAAGGAATTCTAGCAACTGCAACAGTACTAATTTCTCATTCCAAATGATCATCTATTTGATGAAGATCATTTTGTAACTCTTGGGTAGCTTTTCGACCTTGGAGTTGTAAAGCTACAGCATGAATAAGACCTGTCCAAGTCTCATCAGGCTCCCAAATTTGATGCATTAATTCTTGTGCAGTCGGCATATCTATATTCATATAATATTGGCGATATAAATACATTAAGCTACTGACACGATAGTTTTTTGCGCAATGCACCCAGACCATTTTTTCTTGAATAAGGTGATGAATTAAGTCGAGAACTAAAAGGCATTGCTCATCAGATGGTTGATCCCAAAGAATAGGAATTTGAATATATTCCAAACCCAGTTCTAAGCAAATACGATCTTCATTTTCTAAATGAGGATTTGCATCGTTTAATGCGAGGTTAATGATGGTATTAACACCATATTCTTTGATATATTGCAACTGTTCTGCAAAAGGTTGTCCAGAAGTAAATAGATGTTCGTGAATAAACTGGAAATTTTGAATTTGGCTTAGATGATGTTCGATATCATTCATAATGTAGACACTTTCCATATATTACCTAGAGACTATAAAATAAAAACGCCATCTTGACGATGGCGTTTTTGCTTTAATTAACGCTGAGGTAAAACATCTTTTAATGCTTCATGCATTTCTAAAAGTACTTTTTCTGTTGTGTCCCAATCAATACAGCCATCTGTTACAGATTTACCATATTCTAAATCACATAGATTAGTTGGAATATCTTGGCGACCGCCTTTAAGATGACTTTCAACCATAATACTTACAATTGATTTATTACCATCTAAAATTTGTTCAGTGATATTTTTTAAAACTAATGGTTGTAGGAATGGATCTTTATTTGAATTTGCATGGCTAGTATCAATCATAATTTTATTACTAACTTTAGCTTTAGCGAGAGCAGCTTCAGCTTCAGCCACTGAGCCTGCATCATAGTTTGGCTTACCATTACCACCACGTAAAACAACATGTGCATAAGGGTTACCATTGGTGCGGATCACGGATACTTGACCATTTTCATTTAAACCAAGGAAGCTATGACTGTGTTGTACTGACTGCATTGCATTTGTGGCAACAGTTAATCCACCATCTGTACCATTTTTAAAACCTACAGGCGATGATAAGCCCGAAGACATTTCACGGTGAGTTTGACTTTCTGTTGTACGTGCACCGATTGCAGACCAAGATATTAAGTCTTGATAATATTGTGGTGAGTTTGGATCAAGTGCTTCAGTTGCACATGGCAAACCTTTTTCATTAAGTTCTAATAAAAGTTTGCGACCTAAACGAAGACCCTTTTCAATATTAAAAGAATCATTCATATCAGGATCGTTAATTAAACCTTTCCAACCAACCGTAGTGCGTGGTTTTTCAAAGTAAACACGCATAACGACGTAAATAGAATCTTTAATTTTTTCACTTAGTATTTTTAAGCGATCTGCATATTCATGCGCTGCGTTTACATCATGAATTGAACATGGCCCAATAACAACAAATAGACGTTTATCATTACCATCTAAGATGTTACGTATGGTTTCACGACCTTTGAGTACAGTTTGATAAGCAGCTTCAGTCAGTGGTAACTCTGTTTTTAATTGTGCTGGAGTTACCAAGGGTTGAATGCTTTGTACATTCACATCATCGATATCATTTTGGGTAATAGAATTTGACTGTAAAGTATTCATTGCCGTCACTGGTTTGATTATACAAGATTATTTCATAGACCGACTATAACATGAATATATTGCTTATTTGTTATAAAAAAGAGCAATACGTCAATCAAAAAAAAGTCATGAATCGGAATTTTAAAGTAAAAATAAATTGATTTAATGATGTATTTTTCATATAGCAAGATAATGGCTTGAATTATAAGTAGTCCAAGCCATTCATTAATTTATGCTTGTTTTACTTCAGTGATATGTTTGATTTGAGCTGTCTCATTCGTTATTGGTTTAGATTTAACAGGATTAATAATAAAATTTATACCCAAAGCAAAGAGTGTTGCGCCTAAAATTTTTCGAATATATCTTTCTGGTAAGCGGGAACTAATTAAAGTACCTACAATAATAGCTGGGATTGAGCCACAAAGTAACCATCCTAAAAGTGAAAAATCAACATTACCTGAAGACATATGTCCTAAGCCGGCAACTAATGTTAATAAAACAGCATGAACAACATCTGAACCAATAATACGAATCATTGGTAAGTTGGGGAACATTAAAATTAATGCCATAATTCCAAATGCACCTGCACCTACAGAAGACAATGTGACGAAGATACCTAAAATAATTCCCATAAAAATGATGTATACACGTTTATTTTTAGCTTGTTCGCGAATTGTATTTTCATCTTGTAAAATTTCACTGTTTTTTGTTTTACGAAATCTTTCAAATAATTTTTCGATATATCCACGAAACATAATAGAAATACCAGTTAGTGTCAGCATAAAACCGAGAACTACAGTCAGTACCATTTTGTAATGTGTTGATTGGCTAAGATAGTTATCTAATACCCAATGTGTAGCAAAAGAAGCAGGAATACTACCGATGGCAAGCCAAATAACAATAGGCCAAACAATATTCATTTTTTTAGCATGAACAATTGATCCACAAAATTTTGAAATAGCTGCGTATAAAAGATCTGTACCAATTGCAATATGTGGTTCTATTCGGAATAAGGTAATTAATATTGGGGTCATCAGTGAACCGCCACCAACACCTGTAACTCCTACACAAAAACCAACTAAAACGCCTGCTAAAATAAACTCAATTGGACCAAACATCGATATATGTCAAATATGAAAAAACACGCATATGTTATGACTTTTAAATATAAAGAGTTGTCTTGATTAATGATTTACTTATTCCAAAAAAAGATATAGAAAATAGGGGGAATGTTAAAATTACATTCTTTTTATATACACATTTGAATTTTGAAAAAGTGAAACAGGTTATTTTTTTGAATTTTTAATATTATTTGATTTTTTACTCCAAAGACGAAGAAACTACGGTTTTTAAGTGCGAATATGCTAATCTTTTATGGATATACATTTTGAGGATTTGGACTTGCAAAATCGGAAGTTGAGAATAGGAATCGTTGTTGGAGAGGTTTCAGGTGATACACTTGGAGCGAAATTGATTCGTAGTTTTCGTGAGCAAGGAATTGATGCCGAATTTGAGGGAATAGGTGGTCCTCAGATGATAGAAGAAGGATTTAATAGTTACTATCCGATGGATATTTTATCTGTCATGGGGATTGTTGAAGTTTTAAAAGATATCAAAAGTTTATTTGCTGTACGAGATGGATTGGTTGATGCATGGAGTAAAAAACCTGTAGATGTTTTTATTGGTATTGATGCGCCAGATTTTAATTTACGTTTATCAAAAGCAATAAAACAAAAACAATTACCAATTAAAACTGTACAATATGTAAGTCCTTCTGTATGGGCTTGGCGTCAAGGACGAGTACATGGGATTAAAGCATCAATTGATCTTGTACTTTGCTTATTCCCATTTGAAAAGTCATTTTTTAAACAATGGAATGTACCAGCTGCTTTTGTAGGGCATCCATTAGCAAGTCAATTACCATTAGATAATTCACTCACTAATGCAAAACTAGAATTAAACCTAGATCCAAAACAAAAATATATTGCGTTATTACCTGGTAGTCGCCGTGGTGAAATTGAAAAACTTGGTCCTTTGGTATTGGATGCTGCAAAATTGGTTGCGGAAAAATTTCCAAATTATCAGTTTTTAATTCCTGCCATTAATGATGCGAGGAAACAACAAATCGAAGCATTAATTGCAGAGTACCCAGATGCTTTAAAAAGTAAGATTCATTTGATGGATAATACATCAACAGAGTCAAAAATTGGCCGACAAGTGATGAATGCTGCAGATATTATTGCTTTAGCTTCAGGTACGGCAACTTTAGAGGCAATGCTATTGCATAGACCAATGGTGACTTTCTATAAACTTAATTGGCTAACTTATAGAATTGTAAAGTTATTAGTAAAAATTCAATACTATTCCTTACCAAATATTATTGCGGGTAAAAAGGTTATTACTGAACTCATTCAAAAGGATGCAACTCCTGAAAAATTAGCCTATGAAATTGAATTGTTGATGAATGGTGAAACCAGCCAAATACAAGTCATGCAACATATGACGATGCATAAAAAACTATTGTCGGGTAATAGCGAAGATCCTGTTCAAGCCATTCTTCAGTTATTGAAGTAATGATAATCGTAAAAAAGCCACGTAAAAACGTGGCTTTTGTTTTATTGAGCTAATCATTTTTCAACAATTGCAGTCACACCTTGTCCACCTGCAGCACAAATTGAAATAAGGACACGACCAGAACCTTTTTTATTTACGAGTTTTGCTGCTGTTGCAAGAATACGACCACCAGTTGCTGCAAATGGATGTCCAGCAGCTAAGGATGAACCTTTAACATTTAACTTATCACGATCAATTGATCCCAGTGGTGCATCTAATCCTAAACGTTCTTTACAGAATTTTGGATCTTCCCACGCTTTTAGTGTTGAAAGCACTTGAGATGCAAATGCCTCATGAATTTCGTAATAATCAAAATCTTGTAGTTTAAGATTTGCACGCTCAAGCATACGGGGAACGGCATAAGCTGGCGCCATTAATAAACCTTCTTTTTTACCCACAAAGTCAACAGCAGCCGTTTCACTAAAGCTTAAATATGCCAAAATTTCATGACCATTTGCTTTAGCCCATTCCTCAGATGCTAATAAAACACAAGATGCACCATCGGTTAATGGTGTTGAGTTACCTGCAGTCATGGTACGTGCATCACCTTTACCAAAAGCAGGCTTAAGTTTTGCAAGTTTTTCTACGGTAGAATCTGGACGTAAGTTATTATCACGTTCTAAGCCTAAGAAAGGGGTGATAAGGTCATTAAAGAAACCTTCTTCATAAGCAGCTGCCATTTTTTGATGTGAAGCAGCTGCGAGCTCATCTTGAGATTCACGAGAAATTCCCCATTCAAGTGCTGTAATTGCTTGATGATCACCCATAGAAAGACCTGTACGTGGCTCACCATTTCTTGGTGCTTCCATGAGTTTTTTGAAATTAATTTTAGATAATGCTTTTAAACGATCTTTAGCAGATTTTGCAACATTAAGTTTAAGTAGTGCTTTACGTAAACTATCACCCAGTGCAATGGGTGCATCTGAGGTTGTATCTACACCACCTGCAATTCCGACATCAATTTGACCTAAAGCAATTTTATTCGCAACTAGAAAAGCTGCCTGTAAACCTGTACCACATGCTTGTTGAAGATCATAAGCAGGAGTTTCTGGAGCCAGTTCGGTATTGAGTACGCATTCACGAGTCATATTGAAATCACGACTGTGCTTTAAAACAGCACCAGCGACAACTTCCCCAAGACATTGACCTTGTAAATTATAACGCTCAATTAAACCATTTAATGCAGCAGTTAACATGTCTGAATTCGACGCTGAAAAATATGCACCATTAGAACGCGCAAATGGAATGCGATTACCACCAATAATCGCAACGCGACGGATTGTATTTTGACTCATGTTATGACCCTGTTGATCGGAAGTTTTAGAAGTTGAAGGTATTTTGCTTGATGATGTTCTTTTTCGAACGGTTGTCGATGCAGCTTTAGTTTGCGTCTTTGTATGAGATGCAGTATTTGCATTTTTAGTTATACGAGGCTTTGCTTTAGTCATGTTTGACGAAGATGGAGACTCAGTTTTATCTACAGTTGAGTTTTCTTGGTTATTTGTGCTCATAAATGATATCCAAGCGTATTAGGCATCTTTTAATTATGTACATTATCATACTATTATCTATGCTCAATTGACTACAATGACAGTGTTGTATGCATTCAGGTCAAGACATATCGACTATAACTCAAGTATGATTTATTCGAAACGAATGGTGCTATTGAATTAAAACATTTAAACATCATATTGAAGTTTAACAATAACTTTAGACCATTCAAAAAATTAACTTATCTAAGAGAGTATGATTATGACTGACCAATATCAAGCATTTGCAAAATCACCTATTGGTAAATTTGTCATTAAAAACTTGGGTTTGCCATCACCAACATTTTTAGAGCGTTTTGAGTCTGCAACACCTGTGGTGAAGGGAAGTGTTTTAATTGGAGCAGCATCTTCAAGTACTTTATCTGCTTCAATTGCGCAAGTTTTAGCTAATATTCATGCGAATAGCTATGTTGGTAATAATATAGAACTTCAACAAATTGCAGCCAAAGTTGGTTTAACTCTAAATGTTATTAATGAGCATACTTCTAAGTATAAGGTTGTTATTTTTGATGCATCAGGAATAGAAACCTCAGAACAGTTAAATGAGCTTTATGCTTTTTTTAATCCAATTGCACGACAAATTCAAAATTCTGGTCGTATTGTTGTATTGGGAATAACACCAGAAACAGCAAAAACCGTGAAAAAAGCAATTGCTCAACGTGCTTTGGTTGGTTTTGTCAAATCAATTGCAAAAGAATTTAAAAAAGGAATTGCTGCTAATGTAATTTATGTAGATGAAGGTGCAGAACAAAACTTGGAATCTACCCTAAGATTTTCAATTTCAGCGCGTTCAGCTTATGTGTCTGGTCAAATTATTCAAGTTTCTAAGGCTGCAGTTGTTGATGTTGATTGGGCAAAGCCATTGGCCGGTAAAACAGCAGTAGTTACAGGTGCAAGCCGTGGAATCGGTGAGGCAATTGCGCATGTATTGGCAAGAGATGGTGCTCATGTTATTTGTTTAGATGTTCCACAACAACAAGCCGATTTAGATCGTGTGGCAAATGAAATAGGTGGTTCAACACTGGCAATTGATATTACAGCGGAAGATGCTGGTGAAAAAATAAAACAAGCTGCGGCTGTATATGGTGGTTTAGATATTATTGTACAAAATGCAGGTATCACGCGTGATAAAACTTTAGCAAATATGAAACCAGAACTTTGGGACTTAGTTATTAATATTAACTTATCTGCGATTGAACGAGTAAATGATTATTTACTTTCTCATGATGGTTTAAATGAAAATGGTCGTATCGTATGTGTTTCATCTATTTCGGGTATTGCAGGTAATTTAGGACAAACAAATTATGCAACCTCTAAAGCAGGTGTAATTGGGTTGGTGAAATTCACGGCACCAATTTTGCATAATGGTATTACGATCAATGCTGTAGCACCTGGATTTATTGAAACACAAATGACGGCTGCAATTCCATTTGCAATTCGCGAAGCGGGACGCCGTATGAATTCAATGAGTCAAGGTGGTTTACCTGTAGATGTTGCTGAAACAATTGCATTATTTGCAACGGCTGCATCATCTGGATTAAATGGTAATGTTGTACGTGTATGTGGTCAAAGCTTGCTAGGTGCTTAAAATTTCTAGATTTGATTTCAATATTCGGTATTGAATCATTATTTTATAGAGCAGGATGGATGATGATTCATCTATCCGTTAATTTTAAATAAACAGGTTTTAGTATGAATATTCGCCATTTTGCTCAATTTCCAAAACCATATTTAGCTTATCCTAAAATTATTAAAGGTTTGGTCTTTAAAAAACAGACAGCTAAAAAGGTTTTACCTAAGGCTGAATATATTGTGGATTCATTTCAGGTTAATCAAGATCATTTAAAGGCATATAATGACGTTTGTGGTTTTGAAAATAATGGTTATATTCCCGCAATTTATTTAGCGGTACAATCACAAAGCTTACAAATGCATATGATGGCAAAGGAAGCTTTTCCTTTTGCAATTTTAGGTTTAGTACATATTCGTAATCAAGTTACGCAATATCGGAATATTGGTACAAATGAAACTTTAACTTTGTCTTGTAAATTTGGTGATTTAGAACCACACGATAAAGGTTTGCAATTTGATTTTATTACAGTTGCGAAAGTAGGTAATGAAGTTGTGATGGAAGGTTTGACAACATATTTATCACGCCAAAAAATGACAGAAAGCTCAGTGAATAAAAAATCAGAAGTTTTAGAGTCAGATTTTAAAAATGTTGCAGATTGGTATGTTTCAGAAAATACCGGTAGACGTTATGCGTTAGTTTCTGGAGATTTTAATTTAATCCATATTCATGCTGTAACAGCAAAAGCTTTTGGTTTTAAGCAAGCCATTGCTCATGGAATGTGGAGTAATGCAAAAGCATTATCTAGCTTAGCATTGCCTGAAAAATATAAAGCGGATGTTTTTTTTAGATTACCTATATTTTTACCTTCGGATATTCAGTTTTTAAAAGCTGAAGAAGCAGATGTTACGCATATTTTGATTCAAAGTCTGAAAAATAAAAAGCCACACATGGTAGGGGAAATTATAAAATTATAGCCATGTTTCTATGAGCAATACCTTAAATTTAGTGTTGCTCATTATTATAGAATAATTAGGCTTTAAGTAGGATTAGCTGGATTTTACTGAAGAAAGAGACTGAGTTGCATATTCTTGTATAAACCTGCTACTTATTCCTATTTTTCAATTAACTCTATTAAAAAAACCATAGTGTAATTCTGGGTAATAAAATGTAATCAGTGAATAAATTAAAAATCTAAAAAAAGAAAATTCTAAAACTTATCCTTTATAAGTAATAGATGAATAGTCAATAGCTCTTATAAGTGAGTTAATTACTAGTTTATAGTAATGATTATTTTTTGAATTATTTAAAAGAGTACTTTTTAATAGTTTGTATAAATAAGTTGATAAATATTTTGTATTTATAAAATTCTGTGTAATTAATTATAATTTTCACTCAATTTTTAATAGAATTTTGTGATGTTAAAAAATATAGCACTTAGTTTATTTGCTGTAGTTATGGGAATGTCATGGATTATTTTAGTAAAAGATAAGGAAATTGAATACAGTACTACAGCAAAAATATATATAGAGAATTCTAATTTTTTTGAAGAAAATGATGATGATCATTTCTTGGAATATGATTACCTTTTAGATCAAGAATATGCTGATGAGCAGGAGTCTATTAGTTTATAACTATGTTAATAATTTTTATAGTATAGCTAAGTCTCATCTAGAATAGTAAATTACTTGCTTAGTGTATTTCTATTTATTCTAGTCATGTAAGTATTTTTTTTAAAGTTAGTTTTTTATTGATTGATATAGTATAAATATAGCAAAAGATTGCTTAGAAAAACTATTTTTATGAATGAGTTATATGAATATCGATATACAAAAATTGGCACAACGGGTTGTTTGCCAACGCATAAAATTTATATAAATATTCAAGATAAGAAACAGGCAAAATTAATTTTTGCTGATAACACTTTTATATATGGAATTATTTCTGATTGGTTTTTAAAAAACTCTGATTTTGATACAAGGAAACCAACATGGGGAGAGGAAAATAAAGCTTTTACAGAAAATGAACAAAAAATACTCAGAATGTATAAAGCATCTCACCCATTATTTAAAACTGAGCATTAAAACTTCAGTATATATTTGTCTGTATATGAAACTTATAACGTGATTGATGAGGAAAATTACATTGGCGATACATAAAATACTCATTATATTCAGAAATAATGAATAGTATTTTTCAAGTAGTTTGGTAAATCAAACTCAGTCTATAATCCCACCCCAAAGGTTATAGATTTTTACTAATAGTTAGTGAATTCCTATCAATGAATGTTGATAGGAATTTTTTTATTTAAATTTTTATGAGAAAGATAGTAATTTAAATAAAAAAATCCCATTGTTACGAGAACAATGGGAGGGAAATTTTTATTGTGTGATTAGCATCTAAATATTAGATTTTAATTCTTTGTGTGATAAATTATACATTATTTTTATAAAATGTAAACATTGTTTTGTGAAAATATTAATTAACTCGAATCACGGATAAGAATTGTATTTCCTTAAGTAGGATTCGGGTTAATTATATTTAAATAATCTTGATGAATTAATTGACTTTTAATTCCATTTCCTAGTGTTTTTGATAGTGCTAATCATATTAATACAGGGGGTAAGACATTAGACCTCTTTTGTGATTGTGTTTTTATTAATCAGTAAAAGGTCCTAAGCCTTATACTTCTTGTCTTTTTATTCAAGTTCTATGCTTCTTGTTTGATTAAAAAGTGACTTATGAAAGAACTCTTTTAGTTAGTTTTTTATTTAATAAAAGCTTGTTAAGCTTTAATCATAACCAATCACTTGGAGCTTAAAGTAATGAAAATAAAACTGTATTGAAATACGATGAAAAATCCTTGAAAAAAGATTACTCATATTAATTATATTCATAAATATTATAAATAAAATTCTAAAATGAATTGGATGGTTTGAACAAAGACCGAACAATATGCTGATTTTAAACCTTGACCTTAAACAGGCTAGGCGCTCAAAATGTTGGCAATTATTTACAAAAGGCAACCTGTGGGTTGATACAGAGAAATGAGCCAACAAGACGATATTGAATACCAAGTAGATACATTAGCAATTCGCACAGGTCATACACGTAGTTTTGAAGGTGAACACGGAGAACCAATTTTCCTGACATCCTCATTTGTATATGAAAATGCGGCAGAAGCAGCAGCTAAATTTTCTGGTCAAGAGCCTGGTAATATTTATTCACGTTTTACCAATCCAACTGTAGCAATGTTTGAAAAACGTTTAGCTGCTATGGAAGGAGCAGAACGTGCAGTTGCGACAAGTTCTGGTATGGCAGCAATTATGGCTGTGGCAATGTCATTCTTAAAAGCTGGTGATCATGTTGTGTGTTCACGTGCAGTATTTGGTTCAACGGTTTCTCTGTTTGAAAAATATGTTGTTAAATTTGGTGTCGCAGTAGATTTTGTTGATTTAACGGATTTGAATGCGTGGAAAAATGCAATAAAACCAGAAACAAAACTTTTATTTGTTGAATCTCCATCAAATCCATTAGCAGAAGTTGCAGATATTCAAGCATTAGCAGATTTAGCACATGAAAATGATGCTTTACTTGCAATTGATAATACCTTCTGTACACCTGTTTTACAGCAACCAATTAAGTTTGGTGCAGACTTAGTTGTTTATTCAGCAACAAAATATATTGATGGACAGGGTCGCGCTTTAGGCGGTGCTGTTGTTGGTAATCATAAATTACTCGAAGAAGTATTTGGTTATGTGCGTACAACAGGTCCTTCAATGAGTCCGTTTAATGCATGGACATTCTTAAAAGGATTGGAAACTTTAAGACTGCGTATGAATGCACATTCAGATGGTGCTCAAAAACTTGCAGAGTTTTTAAACTCTCATGCGAAAGTTGAAAAAGTTTACTATGCAGGTCTGCCTGAACATGTTGGTCATGAACTTGCTGTAAAACAGCAAAAAGGTTTTGGTGGAATTGTTTCCTTTGAAGTGAAAGGTGGGCGTGAAGCTGCTTGGAAAGTGATCGACAATACACGATTTATTTCAATTACAGGTAATTTGGGTGATGCGAAATCAACAATTACACATCCAGCAACCACAACTCATGGTAAATTATCGCCTGAAGCAAAAGAAGCTGCAGGAATTCGTGAAGGATTGATTCGTTTATCTGTTGGTTTAGAAGATATTGATGATATTATTGCTGATATTTCTCGTGGTTTAGATCTTATTTAAGGATTGTTCGGAGTTATTTATGAACATCAATATGTTAATGCAGCAAGCACAGCGCATGCAGAAAGAAGTAGAAAGCAACATCAAAAAGGCGAAAGAAGAGCTTGCACAAACTGAAGTTCATGCCGAAGCTGGTGGTGGCTTAGTTAAAGTAACAATGACTTGCCGTAACGTTGTTAAACGCATTGAAATTAATCCTGAACTTCTTCAAGACGAAGCAGACATGATTGAAGATTTAATTGCTGCAGCAATGAATGATGCAGCACGTCAAGCAGAAGCGATTTCTGAAGAACGTATGAAAACTGCAAACTCTGGTATGGGCTTACCACCAGGTTTATCTGGTTTATTCTAAGGAATCGTATTTGTGTTTAGTGATCGTTTTGATCAACTTGTAAATGCACTGCGAATTCTACCAAGCGTTGGGCCGAAATCGGCTCAACGCATGGCTTTGCATTTGATTATGAAAAATAAGCAGGGTGCAATTGGGCTTGCAGAAGCATTAAATGAAGCAACAACACATATTCATGAATGTGTGATTTGTCATTCATTAACTGAAGATGAAGTATGTCAAATTTGTTTGTCTTTAGAGCGAGATGATGAACTACTCTGTGTGGTTGAATCTCCAGCAGACGTGATGGCAATTGAACAAAGTGGTAGTTTTAGAGGGAAGTATCATGTGTTGGGTGGGCATCTATCACCTTTGGATGGTATTGGTCCTGATGAAATTGGTATCCCGTACTTAGTACAACGGTTATCAGACGGTAAAATTAAAGAGGTAATTTTAGCAACGAATGCGACAGTTGAAGGGCAGGCAACAGCTCATTATTTGGTTGAAGCAACAAAGCATTTGCCTGTACATGTGACACGTATTGCACAAGGGGTTCCACAAGGCGGTGAACTTGAATATGTTGACAGTCATACATTAAGCCAAGCCGTACATAATAGAATGCGTATGAAATAAAACTTTAAATTAATAAATCATATTTTTATACTTTTTAGGTCTAAAAGCAGGATAATAAATCGCATTAATCATGATAAAATAGCTCAATAAAGTAGCAAATAGCTTTTAAATTGATAGCTAAATTGTATTTATTGATTACAATACATTTAAAGAAAATGAGAAAACAAACCTCGTCGTTATGTTCCAGTTTATTCAGCAGCAAAATGAGTTTGAAAATGTCCTTACATTAATGGCTCAGTCCAATATTTATGGCCTTGATACTGAATTTATTAAGGTAGATACACTTTGGCCTAAATTAGGTATCTTTCAGATCAATGTTGAAGGAAATGTATTTTTACTAGATGGAACAACACTTGATTTGTCACAATTTTGGTCGCGTATATTTCAAGCTAAACAAAATATTTTTCATGCATGTGGTGAAGATTTAGATCTTATTTATCATTATGCTCATCAACATAATTTAAACAATGTTTTTGATACTCAAGTAGCTCTTTCATTTTTAGGACATGGTTTACAAGTCAGTTATCAAAATGCATTAAAATTAATGTTGGATATTGAAATTGAAAAAGATCAAACTCGATCAGATTGGTTAGCGCGTCCATTAAGTAATGAGCAGATGGAATATGCGGCGAATGATGTTCGTTATATTGTTCAGTTAGCTGATCAAATTAAAATGAGGCTTAAAGCTAAATCTTTGCTTTCATATGTTGAAGAAGATTGTCAGCATTTGGCACATGAAATTGGTAAAGAAACACCTGTAGAGCTTCTGTATAAGGAAATTGGTAATTATCGTCATTCACGTCGCCAGTTGATGCAATTACAGCAATTAGCAGTATGGCGAGATCAAATGGCAAAGAGCTTAAATCAGCCTCGCAGTTTTATTTTGAAAAATGTAACGATGATTGATTTAGTTGAAAAAAATCCGAAAAATAATTTTCAACTTTCTACAATTAAGCAAATTAGACCAAATGTTATTCGTGATTATGGTAAAACGATTTTAAACTTATTGAAACCTGTCGCAAATCAAGATGAGTGGCCAGTTCGTTTATCTCGTCCAGTACGTCATTTATCTCAAAATGTGCTTCATAATGTTGATTCAATTATTCAGTCAGCAGTTGATGAAACTTCAATTTCTAAAGAAGTATTGCTTCGTAAAAAATGGATTAATGCACTTTATAAGCATGTTGTTGATAAGAAAAAAGAGCAAGATTTACCTGAATATTTATTAGGGTGGCGTTATGAGATATTAACAAAACCATTAATTGCTACATTGAGTTCTGATAAAGCAGATTTGTTAAAACAAATGCAGAATTTTGAGTAAAAAAGGTACAATTGTACTTTCATTTAGAAAATTAGTCTAAAACTGGACTGATGCGTTAATTATGATTAATGTATCAGTCTTTTTTTTGTTGTATGCTTTGTCATGCATTAAATGAGTGTTGTTAAAAAATATGTTTTGTTCAATTTATAAGTCTAGCAAGAAAGATGAGATGTATTTATACATCGAACGTCGTGAAGTTAATGAAAATGAAACAGTTGATCCTTTAGAAGCGATGCCTGAAGCATTACGTAGTGCTTTTGGGCG
Organism: Acinetobacter equi; assembly: GCF_001307195.1. Taxonomy (NCBI): domain Bacteria; kingdom Pseudomonadati; phylum Pseudomonadota; class Gammaproteobacteria; order Moraxellales; family Moraxellaceae; genus Acinetobacter; species Acinetobacter equi. The sequence continues at coordinate 2,208,008 of NZ_CP012808.1, forward strand.
AGCAACTTTTGTGATGGACTTAGAGTTAACAGAATCTCGTAAACTTGCACGTGTTAATGTTTTACATGTGTTAGATTCTATTGCAACAAATGGCTATTTTATTCAAATGCCTCCAGAAGGCTTAATTAATCCTAATGCCGTTGCTCCAGAAGGTCTTCGTGGTGCGTAATAACGAATAAAAATTAGGAGAAATCAGTGGACAATCTTTTAGTATTTTTAGATTCAATTTCAGAAGAAGCAATTGCAGTAACAGTTTATGTCTTTTGCGCCATGATTATTTTACTTTGCTGGCATGGTATTACAAAAAGATTACCTCGGTTTTTAGGTGGTATGTCAACTATTTTGTTGTTTGCACTTATTTTAACACCTACAGTATCTGATGGGCATAATGCAGCAATTGCTCCAGCAATTTTTGGATTGGCATTTGGAATTTTTACAAAAGACTCTCCACTGATTTGGTTTAATTTAGCTCTAATTTTATTTGTGATTGGGATTTGTTCAATTGCGTTATTTAGTTGGAATAAATTTTTAGATAAAAAACAACAAAACAATGAAGTAAATGAAAAATCTCCACCACTTTAAAGCATAAGGAAAGGTTTACGATGTCTCAAGAATCTCAACAGTTTTCTGGTACACAGCAATATATTGCAACAGATAGTTTGAAACTTGCTGTAAAGGCTGCTCGTCAATTACAAAAACCATTATTGGTAAAAGGTGAGCCAGGGACAGGTAAAACACTACTTGCTGAACAAGTGGCAGAAAGCTTGGGTTTAAAATTAATTACATGGCACATTAAGTCAACAACTAAAGCTCAACAAGGTCTTTATGAGTATGATGCAGTTTCTCGTCTGAGAGATAGCCAATTGGGTGATGACCGGGTTTATGATATTAAAAACTATATTAAACCTGGGAAGTTGTGGGAAGCATTTACCAGTGAAGAGCGCTGTGTATTATTAATTGACGAGATTGATAAGGCAGATATTGAATTTCCAAATGATTTATTACATGAACTCGATAAAATGTCGTTTTATGTGTATGAAACAGGCGAAACAATTACAGCTGAACAACGTCCAATTGTGATTATTACTTCAAATAATGAAAAAGAGCTGCCAGATGCATTTTTAAGACGCTGTTTTTTTCACTATATTGAGTTTCCAGACGAAGAAACAATGCGTGAAATTATTGATGTACATTTCCCAAATATTTCATCAAATTTGGTGGCAGAGGCATTACAGGTTTTTTTCAAATTAAGAAAAATTCCAGGGTTAAAAAAACCACCGTCTACATCTGAATTAATTGACTGGTTAAGTTTATTAATGGCAGACGATATGCCTGAAGATATCTTAAGCCATTCAGATAAAAGTAAAGCAATACCGCCATTATATGGTGCTTTAATTAAAAATGAGCAAGATGTGCAGCTATTAGAACGCCTTGCCTTTATGGCACGTCGTTAAAGAAGGGATACGCCAATGTTTATTCGGTTATTCTATACCTTAAGGAAATATGGCGTTCCTGTTTCTACACGAGAATTAATAGATCTGAATCAGGCAATTGCAGTAGGATTGGTTTTCGCAAATCAAGAAGAATTTTATCAACTTACAAAAACAATTATGGTAAAAGACGAGCGTTATTTTGATAAGTTCGATCGTGCTATGAAGGATTATTTTGATGGTATATCTACTTTCGATTTAGATAGTTTGCTTCATCAAGTACATCAATTGCCTAAAGATTGGTTTGATTTAGAATTATTAGAAAAGCATTTAACACCAGAGCAACGTGAAGAATTAAAAAAAGCAGGTTCGCTTGAAGAATTGATGAAAATGCTAGAAGAGCGTTTACGTGAACAGCATAAAAAGCATCAAGGTGGTAATCGCATGATTGGTACGGGGGGGACTTCGCCTTTTGGTGCATATGGTGATCATCCTGAAGGTGTACGTATTGGTGGTCCTGGTCGTAAACGTTCTGCTGTAAAAGTATGGGAGCAACGACAATATCGTAACTTAGATGACGAACAAGTTTTAGGAACACGTCAAATGCAAATGGCATTAAGACGACTGCGTAAATTTGCTCGTCAAGGTGCAGCCGAAGAGTTGGATATTGATGGCACGATCAGGGAAACAGCAAAACAAGGCATTTTAGATGTTCAACTTGTTCCTGAACGCCGTAATCGTGTCAAAGTTTTAATGTTATTTGATGTTGGCGGTTCAATGGATTCTTATATTTCACAATGTGAGAAATTATTTAGCGCTGCAAAAACAGAATTTAAAACTTTAGAATATTTTTATTTTCATAATTGTTTATATGATTATGTTTGGAAAGATAATATTCGTCGTTCAACATCAAAAATAAATACCATAGATTTATTCAATACTTATGGTCGAGATTATCGTGTCATTGTTGTGGGTGATGCGAGTATGGCACCTTACGAGCTTAATTCGATTGGTGGTTCGGTTGAATATATGAATGATGAGTCTGGTGAGGTATGGTTAAAGCGCTTAAGACAGCATTTTGAAAAAACAGCATGGCTCAATCCAGAAGAACAAGACTATTGGCACTATGCGCAAACGATTGGTCAGATTAAGAAAATTTTTGAAGATCATATGTATGCAATGACCTTAAAAGGCGTGGAAGATATGATTAAGTATCTCGCAAGATAATTATTACAGTTTATATTTTATATTTAGTTCAAAGCTGGGGTTTCCATGGATCATCAAATTAATGGTATTGCATTGCCAAATGAAGACGGCTTTTTTGGTACATATGGCGGTCAATTTATTCCACCTGATTTAAAACAGGCAATGAATGAAATTAATGTAGCATATGAGCAAATTCGTCATACAGAAGAGTTTCAAAATGAATTGGCAGAATTATTTGCACATTATGTAGGACGTCCTAGCCCATTATTTCATGCGAAGCGCTTATCTAATCAACTTGGTGGTGCACAAATTTACTTAAAGCGTGAAGATTTAAACCATACTGGTGCGCATAAAATTAATCACTGTTTAGGTGAGGCTTTATTAGCAAAGTATATGGGTAAAACTAAAGTCATTGCAGAAACAGGTGCAGGTCAACATGGTGTTGCATTGGCAACAGCTTGTGCTTTAGTGGGTATTCCTTGTGAAATTCACATGGGGCAAGTAGATATTGAAAAAGAACATCCAAATGTCGTGAAAATGAAAATTTTGGGTGCAAATTTAATTTCTGTTACTCGTGGTACTGCGACATTAAAAGATGCAGTAGATAGCGCATTTGAAGAATACTTAAAAAATCCAAAAGATTTTATTTATGCTATTGGTTCTGTTGTTGGGCCACATCCATTTCCAATGATGGTACGTGATTTCCAAGCGATTATTGGCGATGAAATTAAGATTCAATCGAATGAGCGCTTTGGAAAAAATCCAGATTATATCGTTGCTTGTGTTGGTGGTGGTTCAAATGCAGTAGGTGCATTCTCTGCATTTTTAAATGAGCCAGAAGTGAAATTGGTTGGTGTAGAGCCAGCAGGTCATGGTCTAGATACCAATATGCACTCAGCAACTTTGACATTAGGTAAACCAAGTCAAATTCATGGTATGGCTTGCTATGTGTTAGAGGATGAGCGAGGTGAACCTTTACCTGTGCATTCAATTGCATCAGGTTTAGATTATCCGGGTGTTGGACCTCAGCATAGTTTGTTAAAGGATCTAGGACGAGTTGAATATACAACAGCAACAGACCAAGAGTGTTTAGATGCATTTATGACTTTATCCCGTGTAGAAGGAATTGTTCCTGCATTAGAAAGCTCTCATGCAGTCGCATGGGCTATACGTGAAGCACCTAAATTAGCTAATGATGTCAAAATTGTAGTAAACGTTTCAGGTCGTGGAGATAAAGATTCCGATTATGTGGCTGAAAAATTAGGTTTGAATTAATTCAGATGGAAATGGAAAAACCTCGCTTTTGCGAGGTTTTTTTAATATAGAACTTAAAATAAATTTAGCCAGAAATGTATTGTTGTAATTGATCTATTAGTTTTTTCTGGTCATCCATAGCAGCCTTGACTAAATCACCAATAGAAACTAAACCAAGTAATTGCTCATCCTCAACAACAGGTAAATGTCGCAGATGCTTCTCTGTCATTAGATTTAAGCAATTTTCAACGCTCATACTTGTAGTAACGGTAATGACATTTGAAGTCATAATTTCATTAACTTGTGTTTCTCTTGATGTTCTTTCCATAAGAACGACTTTACGGGTATAGTCTCGTTCGGAAAAAATACCAACAACTTTATTGTTTTCTGTCACAATGACAGCCCCAATTCCTTTTTCCGCCATGAGTTTAATTGCAGAAAAGACAGTGTCTGTAGGACGAATTGTAAAAATAGCAGAGTTAGATTTGTCGCTTAAAACATTTTTTACTGTAGTCATAATAATTAAGTTCCTCTATCCTTGAATTTATATCTATAAAGTAAAACGAGTTGAATACAAACTGAAAATGAAGACCCCTTAGTTCAAAATAAAAAGAGCATATATAGATTAATAAATCATTTAATTTGAAAATTTATACTGTTTGTGGTTGGTTGAAAAATAAATATGCCATTTGATGACAGCTGAGCTTAAATCTCTGACCAGTGTGATAAAGCGTAGGTAATGCATTTAGGCGATTTAATGTAGGTAATAGCGCTTGTTGAAAGTTTTCTGGGGTGATTTTTCGTGGTGAATAATTGGGCCAATATTTCTTTGAGTATTTTTTTGCCTGTAAGCTTGTTAGCCAAAAAGGAAAAATATGATCATCCTGATCTGAAGTCATCGCCCATCCATTGTAGTACAAACCCCAAAGTGAACCTGTATACATTAGAAACTTCAAAATGGAGATTTTTAAAAAATGCTCTTTGGGTAGGGGGCGTAGATATTGAATCTTATGCATAATCCTAGTCTTATGAAGTTAATCACGAACTAAGTCTAGTTGATCTATATGACAATAAGTGTAGAAGCTTTGCTTAAAATCGTAAATATTTATATCAAAGTAGGAGATTTTATGGAGAAAGAAATAAAAAAACGCCACCCTAGGTGACGTTTATTTATGCTTGCATAGTGGCTAAATTTTGCCAATACTGTGCTTTCATCGAGTCTTTTTCTACTCGAAATCCTTGAAAATAAAGCTCTGCAAGAAACATTGCTGCTTTACCATGTCCCGCTAGTGCTGCATGCTCAAGCTCTCTAACTGCATCTTGGAAATTCATTTCAGTTTGAATTGTATTGATAGCAGTTGCATAAACATGTTCTAAATCATGGTGCGAAAATTGATTAATCATATATAACTCCTTATTGTAATTATGATTCAACGACTATTTCTAAAGTCCACTTTTTTGACTTTAGATCATTTTACCAATCTATTGTTTAAGTAATATTACAATTTACTTGATTTGTCAAATCAGAAATAGTTGATTTTTTCATAAATTCAAGTATAAATGAATTAGTAATAATGAAAATCAGTTTTTTGTATAACTATAGATAAAGCGGAGTAAAAAAAAGATGACAAAGACTATCGACGGGTTTGTATTGGATATGCCACCAATTGATACACAAGTTGCTGCTCTTGCTCAGTACCACCATAAAAGAATAGATGAAGCACTGTTTAAAGACACAACTCATTTAGGAAAATATGGCTTAAAATTACGTTTTAAAGTAGAAGAGTTTACAAAGACTTTGTCTGAAGCAGATCGTGAAAATTTTTATGCAATTTATAGTGCAGAATTAGAGCGTTTAGCAAAAGAAGATGATCATCATGCACATGATGAGCCTGAAACTGGTAATTTAGGGGTTATTTTTGTTGTTCTTGTTATTATTGCGGTGGTGATTTACTATCTATTCGCACGTCCATTAATGGGCTAAGTAGCTTAATTGATGATGTAAATTGCTCAAATTTGTAGCTGAATAGGTGTGTTTTGAGCAATTTACTTGTATATCTTTATATTGCATCCTAAACTACCCATCTCGAGGTAGACATGCAAAAAATGATTCAAAAAATCCAGCTAAAATTTGCTGAATTGAAATTAGAACAGATTTATAATATTTTTATTATTTTAATTATTGTCATTATTTTGGGGCTTGCATGTATTGCAACCTACAGACCAATTCAACCTCAACAACTCAATACCGTGTATAAAATATCGCAACAAGCGAGTTATGTGCATACACAAGAAATGGCTTTAGCGCTATTGGCTCAAGATCAGATTTATATAGGGCAATATTTGAAATTGCTGATGGCTTTGCAAATGGAACGTAAAAAAGCAAAACATCTACCCGCAATGTCTGTCGATCAGTATTGATGATTATAAGTGTGTTATATCTGAAAAATTATAGAAATTCTATAGAATAAAAGTCGAAGATAAATTCTACAATTAGAATTTAATCTTCACATTATGAAATTTTAAAGGTTTCATTTTCGTTATAAACAAACAGGGATAAGTAAGAAAAAATAGTAATCTTTGTGTTAGAATTTGCTTTTTTAACGCGATGCTTTTCAAGGATTCGGCATGCAACAGCAATCTAATGGGCAAAACAAATTTTTGATTGATGCTGATATCGGAGACGATGATGTTACTTTACCGAATTTACCTTCGATAAATGTTCCAATTGTTGAAACACCTAAAGCTGAAGAAAGTGTATCTGTAGAAGATACTCAAGAAGAAAAGTCAAAAGGTGGTTTCTTTAGTCGAATGAAAGATGGTTTGACTAAAACTCGTAAAAGCTTTACTGATGGTATGGTCAATATTCTGATCGGTGGTAAAGAAATTGATGATGAATTGTTAGAAGAAGTTGAAGAGCAGTTGTTGGTTGCTGATATTGGTGTAGAAGCAACAAAAACAATTATTGCAAATTTAACTGAACGTACAGAACGTGGTGATTTAATCTATTCACATTCGCTATATAAAGCTTTACAAGAAGAATTGGTTGCTTTGTTGGCGCCACGAGTTAAACCACTACATATTGATTCAAATAAAGCACCATTTGTAATTTTGGTAGTAGGTGTAAACGGTGTAGGTAAGACGACAACGATTGGTAAACTCGCAAAACGTTTACAGGGTGAAGGAAAGAAAGTCATGCTTGCTGCGGGTGATACATTCCGTGCGGCAGCAACAGAGCAACTTCAAATTTGGGGTGAACGAAATAATATTTCTGTCGTTGCTCAAGGTCATGGCGCAGATTCTGCTTCTGTAATTTTTGATGCTTTTGAAAGTGCACGTGCCAAAGGTGTAGATGTACTTATTGCAGATACCGCAGGACGTTTACATAACAAAGGTCATTTAATGCAAGAATTGACTAAAGTTAAACGTGTTATGCAAAAAATTGATGCAACTGCACCGCATGAAGTTATGTTAGTTGTAGATGCTGGAACAGGTCAGAATGCAATTAATCAAGTAGAGATGTTTGATGAAGCAGTCGGCTTAACAGGTATTACAATTACAAAATTAGATGGTACGGCTAAAGGCGGTGTATTGTTTAATATTGCAAGTCGTACGCATGTTCCAATTCGTTTTATTGGTGTTGGTGAGAAAATTGATGATTTACGTCCATTTTCAGCAAAATCATTTGTTGCAGCATTATTTGAAACAGAAAAATAATCTGTTTTGATTTTTCTTATATTTCGCCGTAATAAAAAACTCCGTTTGATACGGAGTTTTTTGTTTAATAGATCAGAATTTAGAGAATTGTTTCATAAATGGAACACAATGTCATAAATTAGGTATTTATATTAGAAATCATACAAGTAATAATAAATTCAATGAAATAAATACGATCATGAGATCAAAGAGGAATATAAATGGGATTTTTAAATCAAATTGAAAAACGTCGCTCAATTTATGCAATTGGTAAAAATGTAGATTTGCAACAAGAACAAATCGAACAATTAATTAAAAATACGATTAAGCTTAGTCCTTCGTCGTTTAACTCACAAAGTTCACGTGCTGTACAACTTTTTGGCGCGTCTCATGAAAAATTTTGGACTATTGTTCTAGAGACATTACGTAAAATTGTACCCGCTGATGCTTTTGCTGCAACTGAAGCAAAAATTCAAAGTTTTGCTGCTGGCTACGGTACAGTTCTATTTTATGAAGATCAAAACGTTGTGAAATCATTGCAAGATGCGTTTCCATCTTATGCCGATAATTTCCCTGTTTGGTCAGAACATTCAACTGCAATCGCACAGTTTGCTGTTTGGACTGCATTATCTGAACAAAATATTGGTGCATCTTTACAGCATTATAATCCAATTATTGATGCTGAAGTAGCAGAAACATTTGGTATTCCTGAAAATTGGAAATTACGTGCACAGCTTGTATTTGGTTCAATCGAAGCTGAAGCAGGTGATAAAGAGTATATGGATGATGCGTTGCGTTTTAAAACATTCAAATAAATATGTTTTGATTTAAAAAAAAGAGCATTTCGGTGCTCTTTTTTTATTTCATTAAATTGTCATTAAATGAATAGATATTGGTTGCTGAATAATTTGTACTTGAGAAATATAAATGATTAAGCAATTAAATCTATTTGTTTTAGCATTAATGATGAGCAGTTTTGTTAATGCTGATACTTTATTAAAAATTCAGAATGGAATTATTGTTCAGGAAATTAATGGTGCAGAAGTTAAAAAGGATTTATTTAATTCTTATAAAAGTGAATATAGTTTGGAATCGGGACAAAATGATTTAATAGTTTACTATTATCAGTATTTTGATGCTGAAAATGGAATTGGAGCACATGATATTGTTAAGTCATCACCTGTATACATAAAAACACCAGTATTACGAAATAATGAAACTTATAGATTGGCAATGATTAATCCGCCTAAAAATAATGATGATGCTAAAAAATATGCAAAACAGCCTGAATTTGCTTTATACAATAGCTACAATGAGTTGTTAATGACGCAGATGGGTGAAAATACTAAAAAGGGAATAATTCATTCTATATTTAATGAACAAAAAATAGATCAACGACAACATCAAGTTGTGTATACATCAATTGAACCGAATATTGCTCACGGAGATACACTGAATCATCTTTTAATAGCTTGGAAAAATGCAACGAAAGAAGATAAACAGAAATTTATGCTCTGGATAGCTGAACAGGTAAATTAAAAATGCTGAAAATTTGAGTCTTTTACATAAAAAACCGCATTTTTGAGCATAAAACATCCGACTGATTAATATTTTTTAAAAAAATAAAGAAAAGGGGTTGCGTCTGGGGAGGAATGCTGTAGAATGCACATCCATCGGCGGTGATGAAGATTAAAACTTCTGATAAAACAGCAACTTAGCACAAAGTGTTGGGGTTGTGTTTTAGAAAGAAAGTTTAAAATAATTTGAATTACTAGTTGACTTTCTGGAAATAGAGAGTAATATAGCCGACCTAGCTTGCTACTGACGAAGTAGTAAGAAGATCATTAAGAGATTATGAAGAACAACTTGTGTGGATTTTTACTAGTTGATCAATCGAATATATTTTCATTGATTGAATGGTAGAAATTACTCGAAGTTTATTTGAGAAATATTTGTCAGAAAATTGATGAGCCAAGATTGGTAGCCATAAGCTACTACTGATTTTAAACTGAAGAGTTTGATCATGGCTCAGATTGAACGCTGGCGGCAGGCTTAACACATGCAAGTCGAGCGGGGGAAGGTAGCTTGCTACTGGACCTAGCGGCGGACGGGTGAGTAATGCTTAGGAATCTGCCTATTAGTGGGGGACAACGTTTCGAAAGGGACGCTAATACCGCATACGCCCTACGGGGGAAAGCAGGGGATCTTCGGACCTTGCGCTAATAGATGAGCCTAAGTCGGATTAGCTAGTTGGTGGGGTAAAGGCCTACCAAGGCGACGATCTGTAGCGGGTCTGAGAGGATGATCCGCCACACTGGGACTGAGACACGGCCCAGACTCCTACGGGAGGCAGCAGTGGGGAATATTGGACAATGGGCGCAAGCCTGATCCAGCCATGCCGCGTGTGTGAAGAAGGCCTTTTGGTTGTAAAGCACTTTAAGCGAGGAGGAGGCTACTTGGATTAATACTCTGAGATAGTGGACGTTACTCGCAGAATAAGCACCGGCTAACTCTGTGCCAGCAGCCGCGGTAATACAGAGGGTGCAAGCGTTAATCGGATTTACTGGGCGTAAAGCGTGCGTAGGTGGCCAATTAAGTCAAATGTGAAATCCCTGAGCTTAACTTAGGAATTGCATTCGATACTGGTTGGCTAGAGTATGGGAGAGGATGGTAGAATTCCAGGTGTAGCGGTGAAATGCGTAGAGATCTGGAGGAATACCGATGGCGAAGGCAGCCATCTGGCCTAATACTGACACTGAGGTACGAAAGCATGGGGAGCAAACAGGATTAGATACCCTGGTAGTCCATGCCGTAAACGATGTCTACTAGCCGTTGGGGCCTTTGAGGCTTTAGTGGCGCAGCTAACGCGATAAGTAGACCGCCTGGGGAGTACGGTCGCAAGACTAAAACTCAAATGAATTGACGGGGGCCCGCACAAGCGGTGGAGCATGTGGTTTAATTCGATGCAACGCGAAGAACCTTACCTGGTCTTGACATACAGAGAACTTTCCAGAGATGGATTGGTGCCTTCGGGAACTCTGATACAGGTGCTGCATGGCTGTCGTCAGCTCGTGTCGTGAGATGTTGGGTTAAGTCCCGCAACGAGCGCAACCCTTTTCCTTATTTGCCAGCGGGTTATGCCGGGAACTTTAAGGATACTGCCAGTGACAAACTGGAGGAAGGCGGGGACGACGTCAAGTCATCATGGCCCTTACGACCAGGGCTACACACGTGCTACAATGGTCGGTACAAAGGGTTGCTACCTCGCGAGAGGATGCTAATCTCAAAAAGCCGATCGTAGTCCGGATTGGAGTCTGCAACTCGACTCCATGAAGTCGGAATCGCTAGTAATCGCGGATCAGAATGCCGCGGTGAATACGTTCCCGGGCCTTGTACACACCGCCCGTCACACCATGGGAGTTTGTTGCACCAGAAGTAGGTAGTCTAACCGCAAGGAGGACGCTTACCACGGTGTGGCCGATGACTGGGGTGAAGTCGTAACAAGGTAGCCGTAGGGGAACCTGCGGCTGGATCACCTCCTTAACGAAAGATTGACGATTGGTAAGAATCCACAACAAGTTGTTCTTCATTATGATGTATCTGAGGGTCTGTAGCTCAGTTGGTTAGAGCACACGCTTGATAAGCGTGGGGTCACAAGTTCAAGTCTTGTCAGACCCACCATGACTTAGAAAGGTACATTGAATCTAAATGATAAGCTGGGGACTTAGCTTAGTTGGTAGAGCGCCTGCTTTGCACGCAGGAGGTCAGGAGTTCGACTCTCCTAGTCTCCACCATGTATTTGAATGAATACATAGTAAGCAAACAGTTGGATAGCTTATAGAGCTTAGTGATAAGGTGGCGTATAATGCGCGGCATTGTTATTAATCTCTGTGATTTATCACAGTTGACTGCGATCTGACGAAGACGTAGTGAATCATTAACAGAATATATTTGAGTTGAAATAATTTGTTCATACTCGTTAAAAGGAAGACTAAAGAAGTAATTCTGAAGTTGACTGATTAAATGAGTTACTAGCGAAATTAACTGAATCAAGCGTTTTGGTATATGAATCTAATTGAAGCTGTACTGTAGTTAAATCTACAAAACTCTAACTGTGGCGATTAAGTTCGCAACGCAACATTTTCACTTGTAGGAAATGGGCGACTGTTTGGGGTTGTATAGTCAAGTAATTAAGTGCATGTGGTGGATGCCTTGGCAGTCAGAGGCGATGAAAGACGTAATAGCCTGCGATAAGCTCCGGGGAGGCGGCAAATATCCTTTGATCCGGAGATTTCTGAATGGGGAAACCCACCTAGTATAAGCTAGGTATCGTAACATGAATACATAGTGTTACGAGGCGAACGAGGGGAAGTGAAACATCTCAGTACCCTTAGGAAAAGAAATCAATTGAGATTCCCTCAGTAGCGGCGAGCGAACGGGGAACAGCCCATTAAGTTATGTGTGTTTTAGTGGAATGCTCTGGGAAGTGCAACCATAGTAGGTGATAGTCCTGTACACGAAAGGGCACACATAATGATGTCGAGTAGGGCGAGGCACGTGAAACCTTGTCTGAATATGGGGGGACCATCCTCCAAGGCTAAATACTCCTGACTGACCGATAGTGAACCAGTACCGTGAGGGAAAGGCGAAAAGAACCCCTGTGAGGGGAGTGAAATAGATCCTGAAACCGCATGCATACAAGCAGTGGGAGCCGACTTGTTCGGTGACTGCGTACCTTTTGTATAATGGGTCAGCGACTTATATTCAGTAGCAAGGTTAACCGCATAGGGGAGCCGTAGGGAAACCGAGTCTTAATAGGGCGTTTAGTTGCTGGGTATAGACCCGAAACCAGGTGATCTATCCATGAGCAGGTTGAAGGTTGGGTAACACTAACTGGAGGACCGAACCCACTGTCGTTGAAAAGCCAGGGGATGACTTGTGGATAGGGGTGAAAGGCTAATCAAACTTGGTGATAGCTGGTTCTCCCCGAAAGCTATTTAGGTAGCGCCTCGGACGAATACCATTGGGGGTAGAGCACTGTTTCGGCTAGGGGGTCATCCCGACTTACCAAACCGATGCAAACTCCGAATACCAATGAGTACTATCCGGGAGACAGACTGCGGGTGCTAACGTCCGTAGTCAAGAGGAAAACAATCCAGACCGCCAGCTAAGGCCCCAAAATTATAGTTAAGTGGGAAACGATGTGGGAAGGCATAGACAGCTAGGAGGTTGGCTTAGAAGCAGCCACCCTTTAAAGAAAGCGTAATAGCTCACTAGTCGAGTCGGCCTGCGCGGAAGATGTAACGGGGCTAAAACTATATGCCGAAGCTGCGGATTTGCAATTTATTGCAAGTGGTAGGGGAGCGTTCTGTAAGCCGATGAAGGTGGATTGAGAAGTCTGCTGGAGGTATCAGAAGTGCGAATGCTGACGTGAGTAACGACAAAACGGGTGAAAAACCCGTTCGCTGAAAGACCAAGGGTTCCAGTCCAACGTTAATCGGGGCTGGGTGAGTCGACCCCTAAGGCGAGGCCGAGAGGCGTAGTCGATGGGAAATTGGTTAATATTCCAATACTTCAGTATAATGCGATGAGAGGACGGAGAAGGTTAAGTCAGCCTGGCGTTGGTTGTCCAGGTGGAAGGTTGTAGGCATGTATCTTAGGCAAATCCGGGGTACTCTATGCTGAGAACTGATAGCAAGCTAGTTTACTAGCGAAGTGGCTGATACCATGCTTCCAGGAAAAGTCTCTAAGCTTCAGTTATACTGGAATCGTACCCTAAACCGACACAGGTGGTCAGGTCGAGTAGACCAAAGCGCTTGAGAGAACTCTGCTGAAGGAACTAGGCAAAATGGTACCGTAACTTCGGGAGAAGGTACGCTGTTGTTGGTGATAGGACTTGCTCCTTGAGCTGATGACAGCCTCAGAAACCAGGCCGCTGCAACTGTTTATTAAAAACATAGCACTCTGCAAACACGAAAGTGGACGTATAGGGTGTGATGCCTGCCCGGTGCTGGAAGGTTAATTGATGGGGTTAGCGTAAGCGAAGCTCTTGATCGAAGCCCCAGTAAACGGCGGCCGTAACTATAACGGTCCTAAGGTAGCGAAATTCCTTGTCGGGTAAGTTCCGACCTGCACGAATGGCATAATGATGGCGGCGCTGTCTCCAGCAGAGGCTCAGTGAAATCGAATTCGCCGTGAAGATGCGGTGTACCCGCGGCTAGACGGAAAGACCCCGTGAACCTTTACTGCAGCTTGACATTGAACTTTGATCTTACTTGTGTAGGATAGGTGGGAGGCTTTGAAACCGAGACGCTAGTTTCGGTGGAGCCAATCTTGAAATACCACCCTGGTAATATTGAGGTTCTAACTCTGCTCCATTATCTGGAGCGAGGACCATGTCTGGTGGGTAGTTTGACTGGGGCGGTCTCCTCCTAAAGAGTAACGGAGGAGTACGAAGGTGCGCTCAGCGTGGTCGGAAATCACGCGTAGAGTATAAAGGCAAAAGCGCGCTTAACTGCGAGACCCACAAGTCGAGCAGGTACGAAAGTAGGTCTTAGTGATCCGGTGGTTCTGTATGGAAGGGCCATCGCTCAACGGATAAAAGGTACTCTGGGGATAACAGGCTGATACCGCCCAAGAGTTCATATCGACGGCGGTGTTTGGCACCTCGATGTCGGCTCATCTCATCCTGGGGCTGAAGCAGGTCCCAAGGGTATGGCTGTTCGCCATTTAAAGAGGTACGCGAGCTGGGTTTAGAACGTCGTGAGACAGTTCGGTCCCTATCTACCGTGGGCGCTGGAAATTTGAGAGGATCTGCTCCTAGTACGAGAGGACCAGAGTGGACGAACCTCTGGTGTACCGGTTGTGACGCCAGTCGCATCGCCGGGTAGCTATGTTCGGAAGGGATAACCGCTGAAAGCATCTAAGCGGGAAGCCTACCTCAAGATAAGATTTCCCTAGGACTATATGTCCTCTAAAGAGCCGTTGAAGACTACGACGTTGATAGGTTGGATGTGGAAGCATAGCGATATGTGAAGCTGACCAATACTAATTGCTCGTGAGGCTTGACTATACAACACCCAAACAGTTGTTGTATCAAGCATCAATTGATTCACAAATAATCAAAGAAACTTGATTTAGTTCTAAAGCTAGATACAATGAACACCTTAAATTAACTCAGATATACCTGTTAATAACTCATTTGAAGAAAGCTAGGCATCTAAGTAAGACCATAGCAAGTAATCATAAACAGTTGTGCTGGCGACAATAGCAAGAGTGAACCACCTGATCCCTTCCCGAACTCAGAAGTGAAACCTCTTAGCGCTGATGGTAGTGTGGGGTTACCCATGTGAGAGTAAGTCATCGCCAGCTCATTAATTCTAAAACACCCCCTTCAGATGAAGGGGGTGTTTTTTTATGTGAAAAAATAAATGAAAGAAATTTAAGGAATAAGTAGATCAATAAGAATTTGATAAAAATATTATTTATTTAATAAAAGAATTTCTTAAATTTTGTCGTATTGCTTCAATTGTCCAAATCCAAAATGCTGTACCTATAAATTCTGAAATTATTGCTTCTGCACCTGCAGTCCATAACCATCCAGATAGCCCAAGCAATGGTACGACTAAGCCATGTGCAAAAATTGAAACACCTATTCCAAATAGAATACCGTGTAAAAGATTAGCTTTTGTAAAATACTCATTAAGTACGCAATAAATAATGGCAATTATAATAGAGAATAATATATGAACGCCATTTCCACCCCAATTAATTGTATAGTCCATCCATTGATAAGTCATAGTATTAATATGAAAGCCTAATTTTTCTAATAGAACGATAGGTGGAGGTGTTGTTTCAATTGTTCGTGGGGGAATGAGATCTTCGAATCCAGATTTTACTAATGCTGAAATTATTCCAGCAATAATACCGATATAAATTGCAAGTAGTATATGTCTTGAATTTTTATTGGTCATTTCAAGTAAAGAAATCATATAAATAGCTCATTATTTAAAAATGTAGACTTAAAGATTTAACATAAAGTTGAAATTTAAAGTATTAATTAAATGTTTTTAAAGTGAGTGATATGTTTATTTTGATGTAATTTTTACGTAAAAATATAATTTAAATATAGAAAATGATGGAGACAGACTTGAATAATAAAATTATTGGTTTATTAAGTATTTGCTTAATTACAGTTTTATCGCATACAAAAGTATATGCATTAACATCGATAGAGTTGGGGGAACTTATTGAGTGTAAAGCCAGTTATCAGGACTTTATTGGTTTGGGATTGGAATATGAAGAGCAATTAAAAAGTTTAGGTTGGATGAAAGATACCTTAGATAATCTAGATATTTATCGTAATCAGAAAATGTTGATGTAAAAGCATTAGCCCAAGAATTTGATATTCCCAAAATTGAAGAATTTGCTGAGTTATCAGTTTTTCGTGGTGCAAAAAATATCTATAGACGAGATAAAAACGAAGATAATTTTGGTTATTCTATTAATTTAAATTTATCTGAAATGGTAGGTAGGGGACAATACTTTAGTTCTTTTAGGATGTAGTTATGAAATAGATCAGACAGATATTAATTTCTTTTTTGAAAGTCGTGATGATTAGATATAACTCCTATTTAAATGATATGGTCATTTTAATAGGAGTTGTTATATAAAAAACCACCAAATATGGTGGTTTTTTATTAAAGCAAATTTATGCTTTTTTTAAGTTTTCATTCAGTAGGAACTCAACTAATGCCTTTTGTGCGTGTAAGCGATTTTCAGCTTCATCCCATACAACAGCATTTTTATGGTCAAGCATATTTTCTGAAATTTCTTCACCACGATGTGCAGGTAAACAGTGCATGAATAAGCAATCAGGATGAGCAAGATCCATGAGTTTTTCATTTACTTGATATTCTGCAAATGCTTTTTCACGGATTTTTTGTTCTTCTTCTTGTCCCATACTTGCCCATACATCGGTAACAATAAGATCGGCATTTACTGCTGCATCTTCCGCTGTATTTACAAGTTCAACACAATGTGCAAATTCTGATAAGAATTTTTCTTGCGGTTCATAACCTTTTGGTGAAGCAATTTTTAATTTAAAGCCCCACATATGTGCAGCTTCAATGTATGAGTTACACATATTGTTGCCATCACCAATCCAAGCGACAGTTTTACCTTTGATTGAACCGCGGTGTTCTACGTAGGTTTGAACATCTGCAAGAAGTTGACATGGATGATGGTCATCGGTTAATGCATTAATTACTGGAACTTTTGAATATGATGCGAAACGTTCAACGATATCATGTCCAAAAGTACGGATCATCACAATATCGAGCATGCTTGATATTACACGAGCTGAATCTTCAATTGGTTCACCACGACCTAATTGCGTATCGCGTGAAGATAAGAAAATAGCACTACCACCGAATTGACTCATACCTGCTTCAAACGATACGCGTGTACGTGTACTCGATTTTTCAAAAATCATTCCCATTACTTTTCCAACAAAGGGTTGGAATACTTCATTGTTATGTTGCTTTCGTTTGAGTTCAATCCCGCGGTGGATGATTTGATTTAATTCAGAAGTAGAGAAGTCGCGTAAAGTAAGAAAGTGACGCAGAGCCATGGTTACTCCACAATAATTGCTGAGGTTAAAACAACAATTAGTTGTTGGTTGGTTAAAAGAAGAATAGATAACTATACTATACAGTGAAAAAAATGCAAAAAAACTAGACTTTTTGATGAGCGTATAAGAATAAATCTACAGCATATTCGATGTAATTGGTTATTTGTTGATCTGTGTTATCTAGAGGGATTCCCATGACAACTTGCCATTCAATATTTCTCAATATCCCAAAATACATTTGAGCTGAAAATTGAGGATTTTTACACATTAGAATATTTTGTTTATGTGCTAAATTTAAGATATTAGAAATTGATTTTTGAATTTGTTTAGGTCCATTTTCATGAATATATAATGCAATTTTAGAATCTCTTTGGCATTGCTCTAAAATCATTCTTACGAAAGCTGCATTTTCTGGACGTTTAATGTGATTATAAAAATTATGAAGTGTATCAATAAAATATGACTTTAAATCGTGTGGTAAATCTGTTAAATCGGTATTTAAATCGCGAAGAAATTGTTGTCTACGATAATCACAAATGGCTTTAAATAATCCATCTTTATTGCCAAAATATTTATAAATAGATGCTTTTGAACCACCTGCATGATTGACGATATCATCAAGTGACACAGCATCATACCCATATCTTAAGAAGAGCAAAGTTGCACTATCTAAAAGAGCAATACAGCGCTCATGACCACGCTTTGTCTGTGGAATCTCATGAGCATAAGGCTGTAATTGAGAGGTTTGATGCATGGGTACATAGACAAATGAGATAAGTTAGAATGATTATAGCAAAGATTAAATATTTATTTATTTTAAAATTATTTTTAACTTAAATATCACATGAACTAGATAATAATATGTGACTAAAGTTTTAGAGTAATTGTTCTATAGTCGTATAGAGAAGAGCTTAATTGTCGTTATACTCGAGGTTCAATAATAAAGTAAAAACTGTGGAAAAGGACGATGACAGAACAAATATCAGCAGGTTTAAGATTTAGACAGGCGTTAGAAGAAGAACATCCCTTGCAAATTATAGGCACTGTAAATGCATATGCCGCAATGATGGCAAAGCAAGTGGGTTATAAAGCGATTTATGTTTCTGGTGCTGGTGTTGCCAATTATTCTTATGGTTTACCCGATTTAGGTATGACGAGTTTAGACAATGTTCTTGAAGATGTTAGACGCATTACTGAACGAGTTGATACCCCACTTTTAGTTGATATAGATACTGGTTGGGGTGGTGCTTTTAATATTGCGCGGACCATTAAACAAATGATTTCTGCAGGTGCTGCTGCAGTACATATTGAAGATCAAGTTGTACAAAAGCGTTGTGGACATAGACCGAATAAAGAAATTGTGTCACAGCAAGAAATGGTTGATCGAATTAAAGCTGCAGTAGATGCTAAAACAGATTCTAATTTTATTGTTATGGCAAGAACAGATGCTTTACAAAAGGAAGGATTACGAGCAGTAATTGATCGAGCATGTGCTTGTGTAGAAGCTGGTGCAGATGCAATTTTTGCTGAGGCAATGACAGATATTACAATGTATCGAACAGTTTGCGATGCAGTGGGTGTTCCAGTATTAGCAAATATTACAGAATTTGGAGATACACCTTATTTTACTGTTGATGAGCTTGCAGAGCAGGGCATTAGTATGGTTTTGTATCCTTTATCTGCAACGCGCGCAATGCAAAAAGCTGCTTTAGAGGTGATGCATTCTATCCGTAAAAATGGCACGCAAGTACATGTTTTAGATCAAATGCAGCAACGCAAAGAATTATATGAATTTTTGGATTATCACACATATGAAAATACTTTAGATAAGTTATTTAAAAAGGAGAATTAGAAAAATGGCTGAAGGAAAAGTATTGACAGGCGCAGGTTTGCGTGGACAAGTTGCAGGAAAAACTGCACTATCGACCGTCGGAAAAAGTGGAGCTGGATTAACCTATCGTGGGTATGATGTACAAGATCTAGCAGAACATTGTGAATTTGAAGAAGTCGCTTATTTAATTTTCTTTGGTGAACTACCAACACAAGAACAACTCAAAACGTATAAAGCGAAGCTTCAATCTCTAAGAATATTGCCACAGGCTTTGAAAGAGGTTCTAGAACGAATACCTGCTAATGCACATCCTATGGATGTTTTGCGTACTGGTGTCTCGATGCTGGGTAATTTAGAAACAGAAAAATCCTTTGATGAGCAGCAAAATGTTGCTGATAGAATATTAGCGACATTACCTGCGATTATTTGTTATTGGTATCGATATACACATGATGGTGTGCGTATTGATGAGAATACGAATGATGATTCAATCGGTGCACAATTTTTACATTTATTACATGGGCATAAACCAAATAAATTGCATGAGAAAGTAATGAATGTTTCATTAATTCTTTACGCTGAACATGAGTTTAATGCTTCGACTTTTACAGCTCGCGTGTGTGCTTCAACTTTATCTGATATGCATTCTTGTATTACAGGTGCTATAGGCTCTTTAAGAGGACCACTACATGGTGGTGCAAATGAAGCAGCTATGGAGATGATTGAAAATTGGATATCTCCGGATGAAGCTGAGCGTGAAATGTTAGGAAAATTAGCACGTAAAGATAAAATTATGGGCTTTGGTCATGCTATTTATAAAGATTCCGATCCACGAAATGCCATTATTAAAGTTTGGTCTGAACGATTAGCAAAAGATGTGGGCGATACAGTTTTGTACCCAGTTTCAGTTCGTTGTGAAGAAGTGATGTGGCGCGAGAAAAAGCTATTTTGTAATGCGGATTTTTTCCATGCTTCTGCTTATCACTTTATGGGAATTGCAACGAAATTATTTACCCCTATTTTTGTTATGTCACGGGTTACAGGATGGGCAGCACACGTAATGGAACAGCGTGCAGATAATAGAATTATTCGACCAAGTGCCGATTATATTGGTTATGAGTTAAGAAAGGTTATTCCAATTGAGAGTCGGTTATAGCGTTAAATTAAATTGTAAAAAAGCCTCTCAATAGGGGCTTTTTATTTAGGAAAATACACTAAATTTTTATGCAGGAAGAGGAAGTTCATCTTGAATTAAAAATTGTGAAAGTTCAAAACAATAAATTTGCGCAGTATCAAGATTCTTAAACGTTACTTGAGTTTCTTCCAAGTTACAAAACCATTCCTGTTTATATTCTGGAGCTTTTGAACAAAATGGTTTTGCATTGAATAAGCCAACACAAAGTAGGTTTTGGTGATCTCTAGCAGATGCATATTCAAATAATTCTACTCCAGCTTCTCTCATTGCTGTGCCTAATTGTTGTGTTGCATGATAATTTTTAGGATGTTGTAAAACAGATTTATATTGATGAAATGCTTTACTTTGAAGTCGAATGCCATATTTTGTTTGATATTTAACTGAAAACATTGTGTGATTTGTTTTAATTAATGATTTTGGTGCTGTGGACTGCATGGAATACCAAAAGACAAATCGATAATAAGCTGACTCAGCTAAAGTCGCTTCAGGGCTACATCCTCCATAAAAAATACTTGGTTCATGAGTGCGACCAAAGCGAGATCCCCATTTTAAAGGGGGGTAACGGAAGGGTGTTTTTAATAAATAATGTAAATTTTCTATACCTAATGGATACGTTGGCTTTATTTCTTCAAGCATTTCTTCAAGTAATGATTGCTCTTCTAAGGAGTCAACTAAATTGCGTGTAGCAATTTGTTCTTGACTTTCAATCATCCGATAAAGTGTACCTTTAATGGGTTCAATAAGTTTTTCTGCATTACAGGATTGCCAAATATTACTATCTTGTACCGTCATATTTTTCCTCGTAAAGCATCTACTGTCTGTAGAACAGTAACTAAACCCGTAATGGTTTTCATTTGATTTTTAGGAATGTCACCTGTTATTTTATTTTGTGTATTAATAAAATGACGCATCCAAACTTGGTCACCACCAGTTAATGCGTATAAAGCACGATAAAAACGGATAAGAAGCAAAGCAAGTTCACCACTTTTTGAATGAGGATCAATATTGGGATGGGCATTTAATTTACTTATAGCTGTACGATGCATACCAATAATTGCACCTAATTCACTTTGAGTAAGATGAAGTTGTTCTGCAATATTGAGAACAGCTTTAGCTAATACCATATTTTTATTTGGAGCAGGTTTTAGAATAGCTGTCATCATAAAACTCCAATGTTGTTTATTCACTTATAATATATCTAATGATGTAAATTCACAATATTGATTGTTTTTTAACTTACTTATTGGTGTGAAAAAATTGAAAAGCTATACTTTTTTAGCTTAACGAATAAGAGAAAAATTCAAAATTAGCTTAAAAAAGATGTATGTGTTTATAGAGTGAGCAAAAATGGAATTTAGTAGTTTCTTATTAGATGAAACAGTGGTAAAAATAAAAATAAAGTGCGTAGTGAAAGTGGGTGCAAAAATGAAAACCATTGTAAAATATGTTGTATTGAAGAGTTTAGATTATCAATTAGGTACACCATTGTTTCAGGAAGAAATTGAAGCAGATAGTCAGTATTTTGACCAAATTCCATCGTTGATTTCATTCCAAAATCTTCAATTTAAAGTAAAAAGTAAAGAGTTAAAACGAATTTACTTAGCTGAGGAACAAGAAGATAGTCAAACGATTATTGTAAAAGTTATTGCTCAATCATAATTGGATACTAATAAGGCTTTGCTTTAATAATGACTTAAATTTTAAGGTGTGGTCTACTTTAAGATAAAAAAAGCCACAAGACAGTTAGACTGTGCTTGTGGTTGTTGATAAATGGAATATTTCCCATATTTTTATACTTTTTTATTTTTATGAAATAAGCATACATTATTTTTTTTATTATTCAATAAAGTTCTTTATTTTCAATAAGATAATCCAACTGAAATGATGGGGTTTTAACATAATGATTTATATAAATAATTATTTTTATATTTAATATATTCTATTAAAATGGTTTTTATAATCGAATATTTCATTAAAAAGTTGGTTGTTGTGATATAGATCACACTAAATATCACTATAAAAGTAAAGTTTTTGTAGAAGAAAAATAGATTTAGTTTGAAATATAAAGGGTGTGTATATAATTGTGTAAATTAGCAAAAAATAACTATAAATCATAGATGTTGCAGTGTATGCTAAGTCCATAGTTGGGATGTTTAGTGAGCAATAAAATGCCTAAAAATTTTGTAATTAGATTCGCAAGTGTTCTCTTCACTATTTTAATAATAGCCGCATTGGTAATTCATTTTACGCTTGCAGATACAAGTAGATTAATCGTCTTACTCTGGATTTATACAGTACCATTGAGCCTTGGTATTACTGCTTTTATTTCTATTATTTTTGCAAAAGATAGTGAGTTGGGAATTCCAACAAGCAATCAATAAAGTATTCAAAATAAAAATAGCGCTTCATTTTTTATGAAGCGCTATTTTTTTTGTGAGTCCAATGTATTTTGAACTTATGGTATAAAATCTCATTTTATGATTTCAAGTGAATTCATTCATTTTTTGCGGTATTTCTTTGATAATATTTTAAACGAAAAATAAATCACATTTTTTTTAATAAAGTGGTAAAAATAGTATTACTAGTATAATAATTTGGACAATACTATGAACGGTTCACTAAAAAAATATTTGCAGTCAGTGGTTTTTTATTGATCGGTTATTCTCTGGCCGCATGTCATAATGAAGATAAAGATAGTACTTTTATAGATTCTAAAATGGAGCTCATAACAGCACTACAGACACTCCAACAATCCTTAATATGGCAAGAGAATCAATGTGAAATAGTTTATCAAAATATTATTGATAAAGCTGCTAAGACTCAATTGCAAATTGATTATCTCAAGAACCTACTTATTAAAGATAAAGATTTAGCTCAATTTATTCATATGCAATTGGAACCTAAATTACAAAGTTTAAAAGAAGAATCAAATATCTTGAAAGATCGTTGTACAGCACTTGATTATGATGCAGTAGGTGTGAGTATGGAACGTCCTTCAATGCTTAGAGAAATGATAAGTGAGTGGCAAGGCACAATAAGCCTGCTTAAAGATCAGGTGAATAATCCACCAAATATGAATCCTAAAATTTCACTTGCAACATTAACGAATATTCAAGTAAATGAAACAACATTTGCAGGATATAAATTTAAAGACTGTAGTGATGACTATTGTCCAGAGTTGACAGTTATTCCTGCTGGAAATTTTTTGATGGGAGGAAGTTTAGAAGAACAAGAACGTGAAAATGTTCCAGCCCAGCCTCGTGTATGGGAATTGCCACAGCATTCTGTATCTATAAGTAAGCCATTTGCTATGGCTAGTTTTGAAACTACTGTTGGACAGTTTCAAAAATTTCAGGAAGAAACTGGATGGCAAGTTAAGGGCTGTCGAAATTGGGAAACACGTGAAGGACAGTTTGATATGTGGTATAGAGATGACCTTAATCCAATGAATCCAGGATTTAATCAAACATCTGAAGAACCTGTAGTATGTGTTCGTCGTGAAGATAGTCGAGAGTTTGCGAAATGGTTATCTAAAAAAACAGGAAAATTATATCGATTACCTACAGAAGTCGAGTGGGAATATGCTGCAAGAGCAGATTCATCTACATCATATTATTGGGGGAATGATCCACAGCGTAATCAAGCTTGTCAATATGCGAATGTTTTAGATATAAATACAATACTTGCTTTACCCAATACAAAAAATTGGGAATCATTTAAGTGTGATGATGGGTATGCATTTACAGCACCCGTGGGACAATTCTTACCAAATGCATTTGGTTTATATGATATGAGCGCAAATGCCAGAGAATGGATCGATGATTGTTGGCATAATGATTATCGAGGTGCACCAAATACTAATCAACGTTGGGAATCTGACGGAGATGGATTATGTCATTTTCCAGTATTACGTGGTGGTTCATGGATTTATAATACATACAATGTAAGAATTGCCTATAGAAATGCTTATTTCTCATCTCAAGCACGGAGTAATATGTGGGGATTCCGACTTGTACGCGAAATTGAATAATTAAAAATATAAGTATGAGTTGTATTGAGAGTAAATATTTTTAATGCAACTCATAAAATAATGTAAAAAAAATGTAATAGTGAAAAAGTTTTAAATTTAAAATTATATATATATGTTTTATATATTTTTCTTTTGTTTATATTAAGTTTTTTATTTTTATTTAAGTTTTTTATAAATAATATTGGTTTAAGTTTGTTATTTATTTTCTTTTGATTGAATTATTTTTTCAATTAATGTTTTTGAATGTAAGTTAATCGCATTTTATGTGTTTTTAATAAATTTATGAAAATGATATTTTTAGATCAATAAAGATGAATTGAAAATTTTTATAAGTCAAAAGGAATATATAAAATGGATAAAATATTTAAAATAATTGGAATTTCTACATTTCTCATAAGTACTTGTATAAAAGCAGAAGTTTTTAATCTAGGTGATAAAAATACTAATGGTGGTGCATTAGCTTTATATGGGTCGGTGAGTGGGAAATATGTTTATAAAGATTTCTTTGATAAAAAAATGGAAGGTGATAAAAATGGGAGTATAAATTTTAACAATTTAAAATTTAAACTTAATTATGAAAATCCTTATATTCATGGATTTTTAGATACAAGGTGTTACCAAAATAAAAAATTATGCGATACAATTTTGTTAAAAGAAGCATGGCTTGCTTATAAAGTTACAAAAGAGCAAAGGCTCATTTTAGGACAACAAAATGTAGAGTTTGGTTTTGGCCCTGCTTGGGGAGAATCTTTTTATGGCACATTGTTTTATGAGGCTGGATTAGAAAATTCACAAAAATTAGGTTTAAAGTATAAAATTGATCAAGATACGAATCATTTAACACTAGGTTTTTATACTGGTGTTGGTGGAAACAATAAAGGTGCTTCAAAAAATGCACGTTATTATTCAGCTAATTTTGTTGAAGCTGAAGATTTAAAAAATGGAACATATATAAAAGAAAAAAATATGATTGTTGCACGAATATCAAAAGATATTCATTTCGATATTGAACAAAATTTTAATACAGAAATTGGTGCATCATATTGGCATTCTAAATTACAAAATATTAAAACAAGAAAAAATGGGAAAAGAGATGCATGGAATATTTTTACCAAAGTAAATTATCAAAATATACAATGGCTTGCTCTTTTGGGACAACAAAAAATTAATAATGCAGATGTTATCACTCCAGATTATTCTACTTTTGGTGCATTTAATGATAATTGGCAGCTTGCGAATAATGGAAAAATGGTAATGACTGAAATTAATTATACAATTAAAGAGCCATTCAAGAATATTAATGAAATTAAACCATATATTACATTTAGTAAGTTTATTAAAGATAAATCGAATTATTTAGATTCTCAACGTATTAATATTGGACTTACATTCCCAGTAAAAGATGTTGTCATTACAGGTGAATATATTATTTCAAAAAATGACTATGGAATAGGTGGTACTATGGATGCAATGGCAAAGGGTGA
Source organism: Acinetobacter equi (assembly GCF_001307195.1). Classification (NCBI taxonomy): domain Bacteria; kingdom Pseudomonadati; phylum Pseudomonadota; class Gammaproteobacteria; order Moraxellales; family Moraxellaceae; genus Acinetobacter; species Acinetobacter equi. The sequence continues at coordinate 2,233,765 of NZ_CP012808.1, forward strand.
TAATAATAAATTGAATAAACTAGTTTTTATTTCTGCAGAGTATAATTTTTAATATATTTTTTATTATTCGGAATTCAGTATAAAGAAGATGTAAAGCCCCATTAGTTATATATAGTAATTTAAACTATAAACAAACTAAGGGGCTTTTTTTTAAATAATAATTTTCTTCATAAAATTTTCTATTATCTGTTTGGTTGGAGATGTTAATGCTGGCGCGTAAATTTGATTGTCTTGACGTAGCTTTTGAATATCTATTTGAGCTTGACGTAATTCGGTAGTATGGCCAATGAGCCATTTTTCCAAAGCATCTGCTTCAACTTCTATATGGAATTGTAAAGCCAATATATTTGTGCCTAATTGGAATGCTTGATTTGGATAATGCTCAGTACTAGCAAGTAAAATGGTGTGATCGGGTAAATCAAAGGTATCTCCATGCCAGTGTAGGACAGGGATATTAGATAATGGAGATAACAGGTTATTTTCAGTTGATTCAAGTTGAAGTTTAGACCATCCAATTTCTTTCGTGTGCCCAGCGAATACTTTGGAACCTAGTGCAGATGCAATTAATTGAGCACCTAAGCAAATACCTAAAGTGGGTAAGTGTTTCTCTAAACGTACTTTAAGTAAGTCTATTTCACTTTGTAGGAAAGGGTAATCTTGTATTTCATTAACACCAACAGGTCCACCTAAAATTATTGTTAAGCCTTTATATTCAAATGCTTTTTTTAGATCATCTACACCTGCTTCAAAATATCGAACTCGAAACCCAAGTTGATAGAAAGTATCTTCTAATGATCCTAAATCTTCAAAGGAGACATGTTGGATTGCATAAACTATATCGGGTAAGTGATCTAAATTGAGCATTAGGCAGTTCTACATTTATGATTTATTCAGATTGTAGTCAATTTTTATATTTTAGCTATTATTCTTTTATCATAGATTTCACGTTCGATAGGTTTCTTGAGCGGAAATCTATTGTGCTTTGAATGTTTCAGCAGTATAACCCTTGCGCAGTATGCTACTCAGGAGCAATCGTTGAAATTGCTGCTTAATTTCATGGATAATCTTTTTCGGATTTAATTACAAGTTGAACCGTTCATTACGCAAAGGACAAACTCTAATATTTTACAAATATATTGTGAATAGAATTTTAGGAATTTAAGCTAGATCAGCGGAAAAAATCACGATTCAATTTTCTATTTGCAACAGAACAGTGCAGGAAAAATACTGGGCTTAAGTTCCAATTTAATTGCTAGAATTTATAATATGGGTTTGAGTAAAAATACTCTATGAAAAAAGTCTAATAAATAAAATCTTTTAAACCACCCTGTGATTCAGTTTAAAAAGCTGATTCAGTGATGTATAAAACGTACGCCCATCTAAATTTAAATCGACCTCAACTCCAGATTCAAGCAGTATTCGTTTTCCCACTTCAACAGTTTTAAATCCTTGACGTGTACTTTGTATTTTATTTAATGGAATTAAAGAAACTAAAATTTCAGTACCATTGGTAGATTTTGCAATTAAATCATTAATTTTTAACATTTTATATCCTATTTTTTTTAGTTATAAAAAAAAGCACATGAACGTGCTTTTTTATCACTTAATTAAAGTCGCTTAGATAGCAACAATATTTACAGCGTTTGGTCCTTTTTGACCTTGAGTTACACTAAACTCAACCTGCTGACCTTCTACTAATGTTTTAAAGCCAGAACTAGCAATTTCGCTAAAATGAGCAAAAACATCTGGTCCAGATTCTTGTTGAATAAAACCAAAACCTTTAGTTTCATTGAACCACTTAACAGTGCCTTTAACAACGTTTGAATTTGACATAATATATCCTACGATTTTGTATAATTTTAAGTCTTTTTACTGACTACTATAACTTTGAAATGATAAAGAATGAGACTTAAAATCTGAAAAAACGAAGGATTATAACTAACACTGCGATACTTAAAGAAGATTTACCGAAACAAGACTTTTTTCTAGTTAATTTCATTATATAGATAAAATAAAAATAATCAAGTTTTTTTATATGTATATTTATATAGTTTATAAAATAATAGCTTAAATTTGCCCTTCCGTGCATATAGTCAGATCAAAATACACTATCTATTACTTATTAATACTAAATAGATAAAAGCCCTATTTTTGATAAATAAGGCTTTTAAATGTAGGATATAAAAGACTTAACTTAAATTAGAAGGCTTATCCACTTTAAATAGTTTTTTTAAATCACTACTTGAAGGAGCCATGTATAGTTCTAAACCAAACTCTGGTAAAATTGCAATTAAATGATCAAATATATCGGACTGAATACTTTCATATTCTTTCCATACAGTTGTATTTGTAAAAGTATAAATTTCCAAAGGTAAACCTTCACTTGTCAATTCTAATTGACGAACAATTAAGGTCTGAGTTTTACTGATACCAGGATGCTGTTTTAAATAAAATTCAACATATGCACGAAAAGTCCCTAAGTTAGTTAATCTTCTTTGATTGTATTTTGATTGATTAATTAACTGATGGTTAAATTTCTCTAGTTCCTCGGTCTTTAAATCTAGATATTGATCTAATAAAAGAAATTCTTTAAGTTTTGTTTGCTCTTCTTTCGTCATAAAATGCACTGTGCTTTGATCTATCAGTAAACAACGCTTGATGCGACGTGCACCTGTATTTTGCATACCTCGCCAATTTTTAAATGTATCAGTAATTAGCTTATTGGTTGGAATTGTAGTAAGTGTTTTATCCCAATTCTGAACGGTAACAGTATGCAAAGAAATATCTACCACATCACCATCAGCATTTAAAGACGGCATTTCAATCCAATCACCTATTTTGACCATGTTGTAAGATGAAATTTGGATAGATGCAACAAGCGATAATATCGTATTTTGAAAAACTAACATTAATACTGCTGCCATCGCTCCAAAGCCAGCAAGCAGGGTAAATACATCCTTTTTCAAGAATGTTCCAATAATCATTAACCCACATACAACAAAAATGATTAATTTAATGAGCTGTAAATAACCTTTAATCGGTTTATCACGTGAGTGTGGATTTTTTTGATAAATAACATTAAAAATATTTAAAAATTCTGCAATTGCTAATGCAATAGTTAGGAAAATAAAAGCCTGTGCACCCATCTGAATAAAAGTTTCAGTTTTATCAGATAAATGTGGAACCGTTGTGATTCCATTCATAACAATGATAGCAGGAACAATATTTGAAATACGTCTAATAACACTATATTGTGATATAACATCACTATTGCCACCAGATAGCTTAGCTACAAGTTTACGAATTCCTTTAACTACAAACTGTTTTGCAATAAAAGTTGCTATGCCAGCAACAACAATAAGAATACTTAATGATGTCAACATTTCTAACCAAGGATATTGATCAGACCATTCTTGAAGGCTTTGAATAAAATTTAGATGTTGCAAAACACACTCTCTCTGCTACTCAAATATAATTTTTGCATTTCGATCTATACTTAAAAATGGCTTAAGTATGAATTTAGATAGAAGGGTATAGTGTATAGGATAGTATTTAATTATTTAAATTCATTACTTTTTTTATACATTTTATATAAAATTAAAAACCTAGTTATCATAATTCTTTTTATTTCATTAGTCTGTTCATAAGAAACTGTCATTTTGAACGAGTCACAATACGAGATTTTTGTAAACCAATTATGGCTTTTTCAAATTCGATTAAGATAGTTTCTAAAGGTTCACCCCATACAAATTCATCATTATGAATAATAAAAGCTTTAATATGATTAAGATCCTTAAGTAACCCGAATCCTGCTTATTATTGATGGGTTGATTTTTATGATTTTGAGCTAAAGAAAGCTCATATTTGCTTTAAAAATTCCACAAAATTATTTCTATTGCATGCTTTGAAAACAGAATCCTTGTCTTCGATTCAGGTTAAGTACCGTTGCAGATGCAATTAATTAGATCGCCTTTACGACGTATGATGGTGTAATCTGAAAAATCTTGTCTCGTTAAAGAATAGATATTTTTTTTAGAAATATCTAAACTATGCACTAACTATATAGTGTCTATGTTTTTATTTAGTCAAATTCTTCATTTTTCTCAGGATTGAAAATATTTATTTTCAATTTATTTATATTTCAAAAGTCACTAGTATTTGATTGAACTTTGAATAGAGAGATGTTTCATTATTTCTAAATAAATGATGTTTTTTTCAATTAGAGATGATTTTTTATTTAATCATTAAATTTTTATTGATAAATGAGACTTTATATTCAACTTTTTGTCTTTTAATAGTGAAAAGACAAGTTGGAGCGACTAAACGAAGTTAAACGAGGTTAAAGATTTTGAGTAAAAACAATGTAATTAAAGAATTGTTTGAAAGATCAATAGATAAAAAACTTTGGGTCGCTCCCATGGCAGGTGTAACAGATCGTCCTTTTCGAACCCTATGTAAATATTTTGGCGCTGGTCATGCTGTCAGTGAGATGATGACATCTGATAAAACCCTAAGAATGAGCAAAAAAAGTTTATACCGTGCAAATTTTGATGGTGAAATAGCACCGATATCAGCACAAATTGCAGGTTCAGATCCTGTTGATTTGGCAGAAGCTGCCCGATATCAAGTCGCCAATGGTGCTCAGATTGTTGATATTAATATGGGTTGTCCAGCTAAAAAGGTGTGCAATAAATTAGCTGGTTCTGCATTATTGCAAGATGAGGATTTAGTCGCACGAATTTTAGATGCTGTTGTTGCAGCAGTTGATGTTCCTGTTACCTTAAAAACCCGACTAGGGTATTTAAATGGGCAGGAAAATATTATACGTGTTGCAAAGCGAGCTGAAGAAGCGGGTATTGCAGCTTTAGCATTGCATGGGCGTACACGTGAAGATATGTACTTAAACACTGCTCGTTATTCTTTAATTAAAGATGTCAAAGCAATGTTAAATATTCCTGTTATTGCAAATGGTGATATTGATAGTCCTGAAAAAGCAAAATATGTTTTAGATTATACCGGTGTTGATGCTGTAATGATTGGTCGTGCAGCACAAGGTCGCCCTTGGATTTTTCGTGAAATTGGACATTATTTAAAAACAGGTGAGCACTTGGCTGCACCAAGTATTCAAGAGGTTAAAGATGTATTGCTTGGTCACTTAAGTGAACTATATGCATTTTATGGAGAATATTCAGGATGTCGAATTTCACGTAAACATATTGCTTGGTATACAAGAGGTTTACGCTCAAGTAATGAGTTTCGACAGAATATGTATCAAGTTGAATCTACAGCAGAGCAATATAAAGTTGTGGAAAGTTATTTTGATAATTTATTGATACATGGAGAAATTATGAGTGATGTACAAGTAGAACAAATCAATTTATTAGAAACTAAATAAGTGTAAATCTAAACATATTTAAATGCTGATCTATATACTAAATCAGCATTTTTTATATTAAACTTCTATCGAATTCATTTCTAAAACAATTTGATTAATTAAATCAGCCGCTTCTAACTTTCGGATTTGAGCGACATTTGAACCTGCCCAAAATGCACCATATCCCAAATTACCATGTTCGCTTGCCACGCTATGAAGTTGCTTAGCTAAATCATACGTATATGGATATACAGGGACTGTTAATCGATGTGGTGTATCTATATTAATATGCCAATGATTAATCAGACCACGTGCTGGACGACCTGAAATACTTGAGGTTATTTGCGTGATTGATTGATTGAATAGTGCTTGGCGATAAGTTTCATGTGCATTTGATGTTTTACATTGAACAAAGGCAGTTCCAAGTTGTACCGCATTTGCACCTAATTTAAGCATATGTTTGGCTTGTTGACCATTCATAATACCTCCCGCCGCAACAACGGGAATATAACAGTGTGATTGAATAAGTTGAACTAAATCTGTTGTTTTTATTGCAGCATCAAATTGCTCATTGAAAATTCCTCGGTGTCCACCTGCTTCAATACCTTGAGCAATGATAATATCAATACCTGCTGCTTCAATTGCTTTAGCTTCAGCTAAATTAGTCGCTGAAACCATGGTTAAAATTCCTGCATTTTTAAGTGCTTGAATTTGATGAGTATGTGGAATCCCAAAATGAAAGCTAACAGCTTTTGGGCGAGTTTCTAAGACTAGATTTAAGAAGTCATCATTATCTTTGAAACTTGGATAAATACAATTAAGTTTTTTAGGCGGAGTTTTCCCGAATTTTTGAAATACCTTTGAAAATTGCTCAACCCATGCAGTTGCAATTGTTTCGTCTATATTTTGGCTTTGATGACAAAAGAAATTAACTTGAAATGAGTTTTGAGTTAATGCTTTTGTTTGCAATATTTGTTTTCGTGCTGCATTAACAGAACTGGCTCCTAAACCCAAAGCACCTAATCCTCCTTGATTTGAAACTTCAGCTGCAAGTTCAGGAGTCGAAACGCCTGCCATAGGCGCAAGGAAAATTGGGTGTTGAATTTCTAGTTCTGTTAATAGACTCATTTTGATACTCCCTTCATGATATGAACACTTTGCCTAAGGCTGTCAAATATGGCAAATAATATTCATTATTTTTATTTTAAATATAGAAAGAAAAGTCTTTATTCATAAAATTATAAACGCTGACAGTTTTTGATTATTTCGGGCATAATAATCCATATTGCTTAATATTTGAGAGTTAGATTAGATGATGAAGCCGTTAATTTGGACGACTTTAATGCTCAGTATGCTATTGGTAGGTTGTACAAAAGATGAGAAGCCAAGAGCTCAAATTGATGTTACAGCCTATCAGGTAAAAGATATTGATCAATTACAACAACGTTTCGATCAATTAAATGAAAAATTAGCTGTAGATTTTAAGCAATTTAAGCAGATGGAAAGTATTGCATTTGCACATCAATATCCATTGGATACAACCGATTTAAAAACTTTAAACATGCATTTGGTTGCAAGTACATCACTGAAGCCTACAAAGATTGCATATTGTGATCTGATGAATGGTTATTTCATCGAAATGTATCGTTTAGGGCATGCGAATTTGAATTTAGTTAAAGGATTAAAATTACCAAATGCTGAAAATGAAAATTTAGAACAGAATTTTGTATCTGTTGATCAGTTTTATGATTTTATTTTAAATAGATACACAACATATCGCCAAGTTCAGCAAGTAATGGGTTATGGATGTAATTTAAAAGGTGCTTTAAATCAATAATGATTTTAATTTTACAAAAAAGCCCAGATGAACTGGGCTTTTTTTATTAACAACCAGTTAGTTTTTCAGGTTGTGGTTTTTCATTTGGAAAGAAAATAGGACGAAGTTTTACGCCAACACCATTACCAATAAATGCAAAAATGAGCCATAACCAACCGTGTAAGCTACCAGATGCAATACCACTAAAATAAGCGCCAATATTGCAACCATAAGCTAAACGAGCACCATAACCGAGTAATAACCCACCTAGAATTGCTGCAAGTAATGAGCGTTTAGGTATATTTAGGTTTGGTGCAAATTTTCCAGCTAAGCTTGCAGCAAGTAATGCACCAATCATAATACCAAAATTCATTATTGAGGTAATATCAAACCATAATGATTCACTTAAAGCTTTTGCATTACCAGGTTGTTGCCAATATGCCCACGAAGCAACATCTACACCAACAAAACTTGCAGACTTCGCAGCCCAAACAGCAAGTGCGGAAGTCACACCCCAAGGACGACCAGCAAGTGCTAAAGTTGCAAAGTTCAGTAAAGTCAAAATAATACCACCCCAAACTAAAGGCCATGGACCTTGAAGAAAGCGTTTCCAACCTTGAACTTGGTTTTGGGGTTCTTGTTCTAAACTACCATGACGTTTCTTTTCAAACATAATGGTTATAAAGGCAATCACAGCAAATAAAATGAAGTTAACAATTAGAGCAGGTAATACTCCTAATTCATTGACTAATGAAATGGGTGCTAAATGAGGAAGATTAAACCACCAGTCAATATGAGAAGTTGCTATTAAAGAACCTAAACAAAAGAAAATTAATGTAAAGATCATACGTGAGCTACCACCGCCCACCGTATAAAGTGTTCCAGAGGCACAACCACCGCCTAATTGCATACCAATACCAAAAATAAAGGAACCAATCATGACAGACATAGAAACAGGGCTAATATTTCCTTTTACAGGATTACCAAAAAGTTCGCCTGAACCAAGCGCAGGGAAGAAGAGTAGTACTGCTAATGCAAGCATAATCATTTGGGCACGTAAACCACGACCACGACGTTCTTTAATAAAAACACGCCAGCTAGAGGTAAAGCCAAATGAAGCATGATATAGCGTCATACCTAAAGCACCACCAATAACAAAAAGTAGTGCTTGATTTAAACCCACGTAGTAATAAGCACCAATAGTGCCAAGTACTAACAATATAAAAGCAACACCAATCGATCCATTAGAACGATGGTGAGAAGGAGATATAACGGTCATAAGTATAAAAAAGAGGAAATTTATATAAATTTTATAGCATTTGTAAGAATAAGTTAATTTTTTGATCAGTTTGAAAAGTGATCAAAAATGCTCAAAAATACAACTTTTTGTGTAAAAAAATAAAAAATAAAAGTATTAGAAAAAAATCTAATATATTTTAAGAATAACTATATACTTAATAAGTATTAAATGGTATTTTTTATATGAATTATTTAATAATTTATTCAGCTAAGTATTTGAAATACAATAATTAGACTTTAGTTTGTTATTTTGTATTTGGTTTGTTTATTAGCTATATTTGTATTATTCATATAAAAAACTATATGTATATATATTAGACTTTTTTGAAATTGAGTGTTTATTTTTTAGCCTTTTCGTGCAGGGTGATGTAATTCATATACGACTAATTGATAATATAAAAGCTTGCCATATCATTTTTATTTTCATTAAAATTGGCGCCTTTGAAATTGCATCATTATTTTGCACCATTTATTTTTGTGATGATTGGCTTATAAATTTGAATGCTTATTCCCTTTTTACTTGACTGCAGAGGCCTCTTGCATGGATATTCATGTTGATGAGCATGCTCAACCTCCCAAAAAACAAAAGTTTTATCAAATTTTATATATTCAAGTAATTTTTGCCATTATTTTAGGTATTTTACTTGGCCATTTTTATCCTGCGTATGGTGAAAGTTTAAAACCACTTGGTGTCGCTTTCATTAACCTTGTGAAAATGATTATTGCGCCTGTTATTTTCCTCACAGTATCTACGGGTATTGCGGGTATGACTAACATGGGGTCTGTAGGTCGTGTAACTGGTAAAGCAATGCTTTACTTTATTACCTTCTCTACGCTTGCACTAATTATAGGTATGGTTGTTGCCAATATTATTCAACCTGGTAAAGGTTTAAATATTGATCCAGCAACACTGCATGGTGATAAGGTTGCAACATATGTAGAAAAAGCACATGAAGCTTCATTGGTTGATTTCTTCATGAATATTATCCCTAAGACTTTGGTTAGTCCATTGGTTGGTGGTGAAATTCTACAAGTGCTTTTCGTTGCAGTATTATTTGGTTTGGCACTTGCAAGTGTAGGTGAAAAAGGTAAGCCAATTACTGAATTACTTAACAATTTAACAACTCCAGTATTTAAACTTGTGGGTATGTTAATGAAATTTGCTCCATTGGGTGCTTTCGGTGCGATGGCATTTACAATTGGTGCTTACGGTATTTCAAGTATCGGTAACTTGATGTTGCTTATTGCGACCTTCTACATCACGTCATTGCTCTTTGTTTTGATTATTTTAGGTGCAGTAGCAAGATACAATGGTTTCTCTATTATTGACTTAATTCGCTATATTAAAGATGAATTATGGTTGGTATTAGGTACAAGCTCTTCTGAAGCGGCTTTACCAGGTCTTATGGACAAAATGGAAAAAGCTGGCTGTGAAAAATCAGTAGTTGGTCTTGTTATTCCAACAGGTTATTCATTTAACTTAGATGGTACGAACATTTACATGACAATGGCTGCATTATTTATTGCACAAGCATGTAATATTGATCTTTCTATTGGCGAACAGATTTCATTGTTATTAGTTGCAATGATTAGTTCTAAAGGTGCTGCTGGTGTAACTGGCGCAGGCTTTATTACACTTGCTGCAACATTGTCTGTTGTTCCTGCAGTTCCTGTTGCAGGTATGGCGCTTATCTTAGGTATTGACCGTTTTATGTCAGAATGCCGTGCATTAACTAACTTGGTTGGTAATGCATGTGCAACAATTGTTGTTGCGCGTTGGGATAAAGCTTTAGACAAAGAACAACTTGATGCAACATTGAAAAAGCATTAATTTGTAAAATGTAAAACAGCTCCTTTATGGGGCTGTTTTTTTTATGTGTGAAATATTTAAATCAAAGGAATTTTAAAAATACTGGTTTAAGCTGTCTTTTAATAGGGATTTTATATACAGGTAGCTCTAGATATAAGAATAGAAAAAAGCATATGATTGATGTATAGCTTAATTTGAGTGTATGGTTAATGAGTTTAAAGAAAGGTATTTATCAGCATTATAAAGGCAATTTATATCAAGTTTTTCATGTGGCTACGCATAGTGAAACTCAAGAGAAACTTGTCGTTTATCAATGTTTATATGGTGATTATTCAATGTGGGTTAGACCACTAGAAATGTTCCAAGAAAAAATTATATTAGATGGTGTAAGTGTTGAGCGGTTTAAGTTGGTTCAAGAAACTGAATAAATAATGAAATAAAGAAAACAAGGATGTTATAAATGAATAAAGAATTAGAATTAAATTTTTTATCAAAAATTGAAAATTTATATCAACAATTTAAACAGCATGATGCTGAGAAAACAGATCGTTTAGAGCGATATAGAAATATTGAGCCTGAATCTGCACAATTACTTAATATTTTAATTTGTGCGCAACAAGCAAAAAATATTTTAGAGATAGGAACATCTACAGGGTATTCGACTTTATGGCTTGCAAATGCCGCTAAATCGACACAGGGGCGTGTTACGACATTAGAGATAGATTCAGCAAGGGTATGCCTTGCGCAACAGCATGCGCGTGATTTCTTATTGGATGATGTTATTGATTTTAACGTTACAGACGCACTAGAATACTTAAAGAATACGACAGCACAATTTGACTTTATCTTATTAGATGCAGAGCGTGATGCTTATTGTGAATATTGGAATTATTTACCCAATCTATTAAAAGAAAAAGGAAGTTTGTTGGTGGTGGATAATGTCATTTCACATCAACATGAAGTGAAAGATTTTATAGAGATAGTCGGTGCAGATCGTAGATTTATAACGACTACTTTGCCAGTCGGTGCAGGGCTATTTTTAGTTACACCATTTTAAGTTGAAGACTAGTTGATATTAAAATGCCATCTTTAATCTAAGATGGCGTGATGATTATTGAATTGAGATACGTGTAAATTGAAGATTGTATTCTAAGTATTTTTCAATAAAAGTTCGCTTGTCTAAAGCACGCGATAAGCTATTGAAAATAAATTCTGGAACAGGGTGAAATAAGTCGGCAGTACCGTCAGTGTAGAAAATTTTTAAATGTTTAGATGTTGCACTGTATTTCCAAGATTTCACAACAATAGTTTTTAGCATATATTGATCACCTCTCTCATTGTATTTGTGCATTGTTATACAGTTAAATTAAGTTATTCATTGAGTTGAAATATAGTGTTTATTTGTAAATATATTAAAGTATCGAAAGCGAAATATTTTTAGATTATTTTTTCTTTAGAAATAAAAAACCACGCAAAAGCGTGGTTTTTTTAGTTTGATCTAATTAAAAATTAGATTTTACCAACTAAGTCGATTGAAGGAGCAAGAGTTGCGTCGCCTTCTTTCCATTTAGCAGGGCAAACTTCGCCTGGGTGAGCGTGAACGTATTGAGCTGCTTTAACTTTACGAAGAAGTTCTTGAGCATCACGACCAATACCACCAGCGTTGATTTCAACGATTTGGATTTTGCCTTCAGGATCGATAACGAAAGTACCACGATCAGCAAGACCAGCAGCTTCGATTAATACTTCGAAGTTTTTAGAAAGAGTCCAAGTTGGATCGCCAATTAATGGGTATTGGATTTTACCAATTACGTCAGAAGTGTCGTGCCAAGCTTTATGAGTGAAGTGAGTGTCAGTAGAAACACCATAGATTTCAACGCCTAATTTTTGGAATTCAGCGTAGTTGTCAGCAAGGTCACCAAGTTCAGTTGGGCAAACGAAAGTGAAGTCAGCTGGGTAGAAGAATACTACTGACCATTTACCTTTAAAGTTAGCTTCAGAAACTTCAACGAATTGACCGTTGTGATATGCAGTTGCTTGGAATGGTTTAACTTCAGTATTAATTAAGCTCATCATTGTCTCCATGATTGAGGTTGTATTTAATTTCTATCCTAATAGATTAACGAATTCTATGATGTTGCTAAAATGGTATTTTTACATTAGTAAAATCGGAAAAACCGAACTAAACACCATTTAGGAACAATTTACTTCTTTCACAATACAAAATTTCATTAGTATTGAGCTAAAAGTTGAATATTTAACGTTTACCCTACGAACAAGATGAAGTCGTATGATATAAAATTCAAGGGAAAATTTTAAAAAAGCAGTAAATTAACAAAAATTGGCTTCTTTCTCTTCTGTGGAGAACAGCGTAAAATACGCTTTTGTTGTTTTTAGGGATTTTATTCTGTGCTGAGTCATTTAAATGTAGATCAACTCGTTTTGGCGCGTGACCGTCATCGTTTAAATCGACTACGTAAAGGAAAAGAGGCAAATGAACAGCAGTATCAGGAGCTTTTTGAAAAGTCGAATGAAAAAGTAAAAGCGCGGTTTTCTCGTATCCCTAATATTAAGCTGAATCAAGATTTACCTGTTACTCAATATGCAGATAAACTAATTGAGGCGATTGAAAAGCATCAAGTCATTATTGTTGCGGGTGAAACAGGTTCTGGTAAAACAACGCAGTTACCTCAAATTGCTATGTTGGCAGGTCGTGGTTTAACTGGCTTAATTGGTCATACTCAGCCTCGTCGTTTAGCTGCACGAAGTGTGTCGCAGCGTATTGCAGAAGAAGTTGGTGAAAAACTTGGGGAATCAATTTCTTTTAAAGTTCGTTTTAATGAACAAGGTTCACAAGATTCAATTGTCCGTTTAATGACGGATGGTATTTTATTAGCAGAATTAGTGAATGATCGCTTTTTAACAAAATACGATACGATAATTATTGATGAGGCACATGAGCGATCATTAAATATTGATTTCATCATGGGCTATTTAAAACAGCTATTGCCTCGTCGTAAAGATTTAAAAGTCATCATTACTTCAGCAACCTTAGACGTAAACCGTTTTTCAAATTATTTTAATGGTGCGCCTATTTTTGAAGTTGAAGGGCGTAGTTATCCTGTGGAGTTACGTTATCGTCCAATTTCAGAAATGAATATTGGTGGTAGTGATGATGATGAATTTGATGATTTTGAAGAAAATCTTCCACGAGCAGTTGTATCTGCTGTAGAGGAATGTTTACAAGATGCGCAGGAAAAAGGGCATCCTGAACATGCGGATATTCTTATTTTTGCGAGTACAGAACAAGAAATTAGAGAATTACAAGAAACATTAATTAAACATGGTCCTAAACATACAGAAGTTTTACCACTGTATGCACGTTTAGCTTTAGCAGAACAGCAGAAAATTTTTAATCCATCTGGTAGTGGGCGACGCATTATTATTGCGACAAACGTTGCAGAAACGGCATTGACTGTGCCGAATATTCGTTATGTGATTGATAGTGGTTTTGCACGTATTTCACGTTATAACTATCGTTCTCGTGTACAGCGTTTACCTATTGAAGCGGTATCGCAAGCAGCGGCAAATCAGCGTAAAGGTCGTTGTGGTCGTATTGCACCAGGTGTATGTATTCGTTTGTATTCGGAGGAGGATTTTTTAAGTCGTCCTGAGTTTACAGAACCTGAGATTAAAAGAACGAATTTAGCTTCTGTCATTCTACAAATGCAAAGTTTAGGTTTAGGTACATTAGAAGATTTTGATTTTATTGAACCACCTGACCATCGCTTAGTAAATGATGGTCGTAAGCTTCTTATTGAGCTTGGGGCAATGGTTGAGAAGAGAAATCAACCTACGCCTGTTGATGAAATGAATAATCCACCTAAATCTTCCTTGGTTAAAGGAGGATTTCAAGGCAAGGCAGATTCCCTCACCAAAATTGGTCAACAAATGGCAAAAATGCCAATTGACCCACGTCTTGCACGTATGATTTTAGGTGGAGCACATTTTGGTGTTTTGAATGAAATTTTGGTGATAGTCGCTGCACTTGCTGTACAAGATCCTCGTGAACGTCCTGCTGATAAGCAAATGCAAGCGGATCAAAAGCATGCATTATTCCGAGAAGCAGATTCAGACTTTTTATTTTATTTGAAATTATGGGAAACCTTACACGAAAATCGTGAAGGTGGAATGAGTGAAAATAAACGTCGTACTTTTGCACGCCAGCATTTTTTAAGTTGGTTACGTTTGCGTGAATGGAAAAAAACACATGAACAATTGGTTGATTTAGCACAGGGATTAAAGCTGTCTTTTAATACCAAGAAAGCGAGCTATGAAAATCTACATCGTGCTTTATTGACGGGTCTTTTATCTTTTATTGCCAATAAGACCGATGAACGTAATGTTTTTATGGCAGTACGTCAGCAAAAGGCACGTGTGTTTCCAGCATCGACTTTACATAAGACCAATACACCTTGGGTGATGGCTTTTGAAATGGTGGAAACATCTCAGGTTTATTTACGTACACTTGCGAAAATTGAACCGGAATGGATTTTATTGGCAGCAGGAAATTTACTAAAACATCATTATTTTGAACCACATTGGTCGAAAAAAGCGGGTGTGGTAAATGCTTATGATCAAATTTCATTGTTTGGTCTAATTGTTGAGCCTAAGCGTCAAATTAATTATGAAAAAGTAGATCAGCTTGCAGCACATGAAATTTTCTTAAGAGATGCTTTAACTACGGGTAATTTAGGTATTACACCACCATTTTTAAAGCATAATTTACTTAAATTAGAAGAAGTAGAACGTGTTGAGGATAAATTACGTCGTCGTGATTTAGTGGTTGATGAAGAAACGATTTATCAGTTTTATGCTTCTAAAGTTCCTGAAGATGTTGCAAGTCGCCGTAGTTTTGAAGATTGGCGCGCAACGGTAGAACCAAAAGACCCAAGATGTTTATTCATTGAGGATGATGCTTTATGGTTAGATGATCGTCCGACGACTCAGTTATTCCCTGATTATTTACGTAACGGTGAGTTGCGATTAGCAGCATCTTATCGATTTGATCCAAGTCATGATGAAGATGGTGCAACAGTTAAAATTCCTGTGCAGGCATTAGCTCAGGTTGATGAAAATATTTGGTCTTGGGGAATTCCTGGATGGCGTCAAGAATTAATTGAGGCATTACTCAAAAGCTTACCAAAAGATAAACGTCGTCATTTTGTTCCAATTCCTGATACAGCAAAGAAACTTGTGAAAAATATTGATGCTCAACATTTACAAGCACATATTTTAAGTTATTTGGCTTATCAATTACGTGGTGATCAAATTACAGAAAAAGATTTTTCTTTTGATCGAATTGAACAATATTTGATTCCACTGATTAAAGTGAGTGATGAAAAAGGTCGAATTATTGAGCAAGGTCGAAATTTATCTGAGTTAAAAGCACGTTGTCGTACAGAAACACATA
The DNA here is from genome assembly GCF_001307195.1 of Acinetobacter equi. Classification (NCBI taxonomy): domain Bacteria; kingdom Pseudomonadati; phylum Pseudomonadota; class Gammaproteobacteria; order Moraxellales; family Moraxellaceae; genus Acinetobacter; species Acinetobacter equi. The sequence continues at coordinate 2,249,537 of NZ_CP012808.1, forward strand.
GTCCTGTAAAACAATTGAAGGGTGAGTTTAAAACATTCCCTGATAACTTTGTGTTTGAAGCATCACAAAAGGTGACTGGTGTTATTGTTAAGCAATATCAGGCATTAGTTCCTTCTAAGAAATTTGTAGATTTAGAGCAAAAAGATGAATCTGGTGTTGTAATTCAAACCTTTAATGATCAGGTTGAAGCAGTTAAGCAGCATCGTGAAGGCATTATTCGTTTGGTGCATATGCAGCTTGGAGATTTGGTTCGTCAGTTGAAAAAACAGATTTCTAAACCATTGGCTTTGGCTTATTCACCACTTGGAGATAAAGCAAAGCTAGAGCAAATGTTAGTTTATGCCACATTACAAATGGCAATTACTGAACTTCCTGTGAATGCTGAAGAGTTTCAAGTACTTGTGGAAAATGTAAGAAAATCTTTCTTAACTCATGGTCAGAAAGCATTACAAAATTTAAGTGAAATTTTTATTCAATGGCAAGAAATACGTCGAAAGTTATTGGTTTTAGACGATTCTATCTTTGGCGTAAGTATGGATGATATTGAAGATCAGCTTGATTTAATGAGCTTATCTGACTTTGTTTATGTGAAACCAATTGATGTTTGGTTAGAGTTTTCACGTTATTTAAAGGCATTAATTTTACGTTTAGACCGACTTCCAAATAATTTACAAAGGGATACTTCTGCCATTGATCAAGTAGACCCATGGATGGAAAAATTATTTAAGTTCAAAAATGATGATCGCCTTAAAGAATTATATTTCATGGTTGAGGAGTTACGGATCTCTTTATTTTCACAACCAATGAAAACAAAGATGCCAATTTCACCAACCCGTTTGCAAAAACTATGGGAAAAACTTGGAATAAGTTAATATATGGCTAATCGAAATAGGAGTTTTACATGAGCATCCGTATTACTGGTACTGGTTTGTACCATCCAGAAGACGTTATTAGCAATGAAGAGTTAGTCGAAAGTTTAAATGCTTATGTGGAACGTTTTAATCTCGAAAATGCGGAAAAAATCGCTGCTGGCGAATTAGAAGCACTTCGTGGTTCAAGCGCAGAATTTATTGAAAAAGCGTCTGGCGTGAAGCGTCGCTATGTTGCAGAAAAAACAGGGATCTTAGATATTGATCGTTTACGTCCAAAATTACGTGAGCGTTCAAACGATGAATTGTCGATTCAAGCAGAATGGGGTGTAATTGCAGCAAAACAAGCGATGGAAAATGCGGGTGTTACTGCTGAAGATATCGATGTTGTAATTTTATCTTGTTCAAACTTACAACGTGCATATCCAGCTGTTGCAATTGAAATTCAAACAGCTTTGGGTATTCAAGGCTATGCATATGACATGAATGTAGCTTGTTCAGCAGCAACATTTGGTATTAAGCAAGCGTATGATGCAATTAAAGCTGGTGCACGCCGTGTATTGCTTGTGAATGTTGAAGTTACTTCTGGTCACACAGATTTCCGTTCACGTGATTGTCACTTTATTTTTGGTGATGTTGCAACAGCATCAATTATTGAAGATACGACAACGAAAACAGGTTTTGAAGTTTTAGATATTAATTTATTTACACAATTTTCAAATAATATTCGTAACAACTTTGGCTTCCTAAATATGAGCGAAGTTGATGCAGATATTGATAATAATCGTTTCCGTCAGGATGGGCGTAAAGTATTTAAAGAAGTTTGCCCACTTGTTGCAAAAATGATTACGAAACAATTGCAAAAGAATGAAATTGACCCTGCAAATGTGAAGCGCTACTGGTTACACCAAGCAAATGCAAGCATGAATGAATTGATTCTAAAATTGGTTGTAGGTAAAGAAAATGCTCAACCTGATTTAGTGCCAATTATTTTAGATGAATTTGCAAATACATCATCTGCAGGTGTAATGATTGCATTGCATCGTACTGCACATGAAGTGAATGATGGTGAGTATGGCGTACTATGCTCATTTGGTGCAGGTTATTCAGTAGGTTCAATTTTGGTTCAGAAGAAAGTTGTTTAAGCTGAATTAAAATAATTGAAGCCTCATAAAAGTGATTGAATTTATTCAGTCACTTTTTTTGTTTTAGGATTAAATTTTATTAAAATTTAGCCAAAAACGTGCAGTTTATTTCGGTCACACAAATTTTTTATATTTAAATTAGAAAAACAATGCTTAAAACTTTATGAATAATAAGCCATAGGTTAAGATTAGGCATCTTTTTATAAAATTAATATGAAGCACTATGCAACCATTTGTTCTATATAATTCAGAGCAACGTAAAAAAGTTGAATTTGTTCCACGTAAAGAAGGGCATATTGATATGTATGTCTGTGGTATGACGGTTTATGATTATTGTCATATTGGGCATGCACGTGTAATGGTTGCATTTGACTATATTATTCGTTTTTTACGTAGCCAAGGTTGGAATGTTAAATACGTTCGAAATATTACAGATATTGACGACAAAATTATTAAACGTGCCAATGAAAATGGTGAAAGCATTACAGCATTGACTGATCGCTTTATTCAAGCAATGAATGAAGATGCTGAAAATTTAGGGTGTTTAGCACCTGATGAAGCACCTCGTGCAACAGAATATATTGATCAAATGCAAAGTATGATTGGTACTTTAGTGAATAACGGTACTGCATATCCAGCAAATAATGGTGATGTTTACTTCCAAGTTGATAAATTTGCAAAATATGGTCGTTTATCTGGTCGTAAATTGGAAGATATGCAAGCAGGTGCATCTGAGCGTGTAGATGTAGAAGTTGAAAAGAAACATCCATTTGACTTTGTGCTTTGGAAGCATGCTAAAGAAAATGAACCTTCTTGGGCTTCACCTTGGGGCAATGGTCGTCCGGGTTGGCATATTGAATGTTCTGCAATGTCAACGTGCTGCTTAGGTAATCATTTTGATATTCACGGTGGTGGCTCGGATTTAACATTCCCGCACCATGAAAATGAAATTGCACAATCTGAAGCATCAACAGGCGAACAATATGTAAATTATTGGATGCATGTGGGCTTTATTAATGTCGATGGTGAGAAAATGTCTAAGTCATTAGGCAACTTCTTTACTATTCGTGATGTGATGGATAAATTCCATCCTGAAGTGATTCGCTATTTCATTGTGTCATCACATTATCGTAGCCCAGTGAATTTCTCTGATGTTGCATTGAAAGAAGCTAAATCGGCTTTATCTCGTTTCTATCACTCATTTAAGGCATATCAAGCCATTTATGGTGAAAAGCTTGTTGAAACTTTAGATGATGCATTTGTAGAACGTTTTAATGCTGCAATGCGTGATGATTTCAATACATCTGAAGCAATTGCTGTATTGTTTGAAGTGAATAAAGCATTAAATAGTGCAGTAAAAGAAGAGAAAGCAGAGCAAGCTGAAGTTTATTATGCAACGCTTCGTCATCTAACAAACATTCTAGGCTTAGTTCAATACAATGTAGATGAATTCTTAAAGTCTGATATTGGTCAAGAAGCTTTAGGTTTAACACCTGAACAAATTGAAGATTTAATTCAACAGCGTAAAGATGCAAAGAAAGCGAAAGAATTTGGACGTGCCGATGAAATTCGCCAATCTTTATTAGATCAAGGTGTAGTTTTAGAAGATACACGTCAAGGTACTGTTTGGCGTCGTGCTGATTAATTCGCCATTTGGAAGTGAATCATATTGACAGTTAAAATAAAGTCTCTATAATTCACTTCCATATTGCGGGAATAGCTCAGTTGGTAGAGCACAACCTTGCCAAGGTTGGGGTCGCGAGTTCGAGTCTCGTTTCCCGCTCCAAAATTCAAAAAAGCCTAAATCATTTGATTTAGGCTTTTTTATTGTTTGAAGTTAATGAATTGTATTTAAGATCGGTTGGTGATCTTTATTATGCGTTGTACGTGAAGTGTAATCTAAACCAAGTGTTGAGCTTGTGTATGTCCGAATATGGTCGAGTAGAATAGGGTCTTTACTGAGTTCTTGCTGATATGATGGTACGATTTTTTTAATTTTATGATTCCAAGTAGAAGAAACTTGTTTTGGGAAAACTTGCTCTAACAGCGTTAACATAATATAGGATGATGTTGATGCACCAGGGGATGCACCTAATAATGCAGTAAGTGTGCCATCAGGTGAGGCAAAAATTTCAGTACCAAATTTAAGTACAGCAGGTTGGTCGGAATCTTTTTTTATAATTTGAACGCGTTGACCACCTTGGCTTAAGTTCCAGTCTTTTGATTTTGCTTCTGGATAATATTTTCGGAGTTCTTTTAATTGTTCTTGTTTAGACATCATCACTTGATCTATTAAATATTGAACAAGATCTAAATTTTTAAAGCCAACACTTAACATTGGAATAATATTGTTTTGATGAGTTGCCATAAGTAAGTCAGATTGTGAGCCATGTTTAAGAAACTTATTTGAATAGGTTGCAAATGGACCAAAAAGTACATATTTTTTGCCATCAATATAGCGCGTATCAATATGAGGAACGGACATAGGGGGAGCCCCTAGCTCTGCTCGACCATAAACTTTAGCTGTGTGTTGTGCTGTAATGGTTGGGTTATCTGTGATCAGAAATGTTCCACCAATAGGAAATCCAGCATATTGTTTTGCTTCTTTTAGTCCAGTGTATTGGAGTAGTTTGATGGTTGCTCCACCTGCACCAATGAAGACATATTTTGTTCGAATATATCCCTTTTGATTATTTTTTAAATTGAGATAAGAAATTGTCCATGTTTTATCATTGTTTTGGCTAATACCTGTCACTTCTGTGGAGGTGTTTAGGTGGAAGTTTGGATTAGTAGTAAGATGCTGAATCAATTGTTTGGTGATTTCTCCATAATTAATGTCGGAACCAACATCCATATGCGTTGCAGCAACTTTTTCTTTTAAATTGCGACCATGCATAATAAGTGGAGCCCATTTTTCAATTTCTATTGGATTTTCTGTATATTTCATTCCATAAAATAAAGGGTTTTGAGTCATGGATGCATAGCGTTTTTTTAGAAAATCAACATTTTGCTTACCCCAAACAAAAGCAACATGGGGAACAGGATGAATAAAAGATTTGGGATTGTGAAGAATATGGTGTTTTACTTGGTAAGCCCAGAACTGTTTTGACACTTCAAATTGTTCGGCTGTAGTTACGGCTTTCTGAATATTAATTTGATTATTTTTTTCGGGGGTGTAATTCATTTCCATAAAGCCAGAATGTCCAGTTCCAGCATTATTGAGTCCTTTGGAGCTTTCCTCAGCCACTTGATCTAGACGTTCAAACATTTGAACTTTCCAATTTGGTTCAAGCTCATAGAGGTAAGTACCTAATGTTGCGCTCATAATACCTCCACCAATGAGTACAACATCAATTGTGGGAGTATTCTTTTGTTGTGTGATATTAATTGAGGAAGCAATTGGGCGAAATAGAAAAATGTATCCCAAAAGAATGCTTATACATAGAGAGATTAGTACCCATTTAAAGACTTTTTTCATTTTAATTATGTCTCAGTGTGGTGGTGTATTTGATTATTATGTTTAAAAAACACCCAGACAATAATATCTATGTAAGCTTCTGTTGATCTACTGTTGAAAATAAGAGAGCTATTTTTGTTTTATTTTTTAGAGCAAAAATGTGGTGAGTATTTTAAATTTATGTTTTTTAACGACCTGTACCAATCAGTAGTGATAAAATACCAGCAGCAATCAATGGACCTACAGGTACACCTCGTAACACAGCAACTCCAGCAACTGTGCCTATGAGTAAGCCTGCAACAATGTTAGGTTGATTTGACATCAGCTGTACGCCACGTCCACCAAGCCAAGCCACAAATAAGCCAATCGCAATCGCACACAAAGATTTCCAATGTAGAAAAGATTTTAAAATTTCATCGCCATGAAGCTTTCCGCTGGCAATGGGTGTTAATACTCCTATAGTAAGAATAATAATACCGATATTTAGACCATGTTGCTGTAGCAGTGGGAAGAACATGCTAAGTGGTGTGATTTTAAAAACAATAAGTACACCAGCAGCAATGGTGACAGCTGAATTGTGACTGAATATACCGCAAGCAAGAAGTACTAAAAGAACAAAAAGATTGAGATCAAGTTGAGACATGTAAACTTTCAAATTGTGAAAAAGGAAATATTGTAACCTTTTCAAGCTGTGAATGTGCGAGTTGAAATGGTTTATATATATAAGATCTTAGATTTTGTATAAAATGATGTGCTAACTTATTAAGAAGAGCGATCCATGATGTTTTTGGAAAAAATGTTACAGTCACAAGGTTTTGGTGCTCGAAAACATTGTCAGCAGTTAATTAAAAATGGTGCTGTCCAAATTCATGGAGAAACTAAAACTAATCCAAAAGAAAAGGTGAATCTTCAAGATCTTTCTTTTCATGTTTATGGCGAAGAGTTTCTATATCGTGAAAAAGTATATATCGCTTTAAATAAACCTAAAGGATATGAATGTTCGCATCAAGCGACGCATCATTTTAGTGTATTTGAATTATTTGATGATGTGCTATATCAGCGTGGAATTCAGTGTGTAGGGCGTTTAGATCAGGATACAACGGGGTTATTGCTTTTAACGGATGATGGGCAGTTCTTGCAGGCTTTAACACATCCTAAAAAGCATGTTGCTAAAGTCTATCAAATGTATACCGCAGACCCAGTTACAGATGCACAAATTTCTCAATTGGAACAGGGTGTAGAATTAAGAAATGAGACGGGTTCTTTTGCTGCTACAGATGTTCAGCGTTTAGCGGAAAATCACCTACAGATGACGATTCATCAAGGTGTTTATCATCAGGTTAAAAGAATGTTGGCTGCTGTAGGAAATAAGGTCGATCAGCTACATCGTTATCAAATAGGTGCACTCGCATTACCTGAGTTAGAAGAAGGTGAATGGATTTATCTTACAGCAGAGCAAATTGAACAAGCAAAATACCGTGATGTTTTTAAATAAAATTATTTTAAGAAACAATGATAGGTATAGTACTGCTCATCTTTAATGAAGCCCATTTTTTCGTATAGATGCTGTGATTGATAATTTGTGCGTTGAGTTTCTAGGCTGATTCTCAGCGCATTTTTATGTGTGGCAAATAAAATAGCAGTGTCTATTAGTTGTTTTGCAGAACCTTGCCGACGAAATTTAGGGGAAACATAAACATCATCTAAAATATAATAGGTTGAACATGCAACGGTAGAAAAGCCTAAATATAAGAGTATAAAGCCAGTAAATACATCATCTTTAACATGAATAAAAATGACGCTTTGTTGGTTTTCAAAACGTTGTTTTAGAAATTGATATGAAAGCGTTAAATTAGAAGAACTTCCATAAAATTGACGGTATTCATCAAACAATATGGCTAATTTTTCTAAGTCTTGAAATTCGGCACGTTTTACGATCATTGAAGACTCCATGTAAAAATAATCCTTTACATGAAGCATAAAGAAAAAATATCTTAAAAATTATTAAAATTGTTTATAAATAAGACAATGTTAATTTTTGTCTTTATCATTTAGTAATTCATCAAGCTCTTTAAATAGATCAATATGATCGTCATCAAGTATTATATCTTGTTCAGTAGAATATGCTGTTTGATCTGATGAATCATTATTTTTTTGCTCTTGCTTTAAGCGACGAAGCTTAAGGAGTTGTTCTAAATTAATATTTTGATTTTCAATCGAAAAAGGGATTGATTTTGTGAGAACCACTTGCTTGAAAAAAAGGCGAACTGCTTGGGCAGGGGTAATTCCCAATTGTTTAAATACTGCAAATGCCTGTTTTTTTTCTTGTGAATCAAGACGCACTTGATAGACTTCAGTTTTTCTCATGATTTTTTAAATCTTTAGGATATTGATCGCTTTGACTAGATATTCTAATCGAACTGATTGTAATTTCAATCAAATAACACAGTAAATTTACAAATTGTAATGACACTGATATTACAGTGTCAGTTCTTGTTTGGAAAACAAGTGATAAATTTGTTGATTTACAGGATCTTGAAACTCAATTGTCTTGGCTAAAAGCTGTAAAGGTGATGTAAAGTCATCTTCTTTTTTATGTTGAATACTTGGATAAAATGAATCATTTTTAATTGCTAAGCCTAAAGAGTTTAGATGAACACGTAATTGATGTTGTTTGCCTGTAAGCGGTTTTAATTCATATTTTGCCCAATATTGGTTATGTTCAAGTATAGAAATATCTGTTGAGCTGTTTGGCTCACCATCGCAAGTTTGCATAATATAAAAAGGTTCGCCTTTTTCCATACGTAATTCAATATGTTGTGGAAATGGAATGTGAGAATTAAATGGCGCTATGGCATGGTAAGTTTTTTGTACTTGGCGCTCTGCAAATAATTGCTGATATAGTCCGCGTGTTTCTGGATTTTTTGAAAATAATACAATGCCAGCCGTTTCACGATCTAAACGATGGATAGGCGTAAGGAATTCATTATTAGTTTGCTTTTTTAATCGGACTAATAATGTTTCTTGTACATATTGACCTGTAGGTGACATCGTTAAAAAATGTGGTTTATCTACAGCAATAAAATCATTATTTTCAAATAAGATTTGGTGTTCAAATGGAACATGCGTTTCGTGTGCTAAAAAACGATAATAAAAAACGTGACTATTAGGCGTATATGGCGAGTGGATTGTTAGAATATGCCCTTGCTGATTATAAATAAGTTGATCATTAAAGCGTTGTATCCATTCATTTTGTGAAATATGTGGAAATTCTTGACAGAGATAATCAAAAATACTGCCGACATGACTTTGTAAGGTGGGCAAATAAACTTTACTTGCACTAACACCGTTGATCATTGGGGGAACAAAATCAGACTTTAGATTCATTGCTTAGTTGCCAAAGGTTTAAAAAATGTAAATCTAAATAGCGAAAAAACAACTTTTATTGTTTGCTACGTAGGTTTTAAAGCGGTGCGATGCTATCATATTTGTTCTTTTTAATCTTGTTGTGAGAAGTCTTGTTGTGAGCATGCCGTATTCATTTAGTGTAACTTTAAGTAGTGAAAATGATACCCAAAATTTAGCACAGGTTTTGGCGCAGCATTTTACGACGGGTGTAATTTATCTGATTGGTGATTTGGGTGCTGGTAAAACAACATTCACAAGATATTTATTACAAACCTTGGGACATCAGGGTGCGGTAAAAAGCCCAACATATACACTTGTTGAACCGTATCAAATCGCTGGACAAGAAATTTTTCACTTCGATTTATATCGTTTAAATGATCCATATGAATTAGAGCTTATGGGTATTCGTGACTATTTAGAAACACCGAATGCATTATTTTTATTTGAGTGGCCATCTAAAGGTGGTGATGAAATTCCTGATGCTGATTTAATTATTAAAATTGAAAAATCAGAAGATGAATTGACACGTGTAGCAACACTTACATCGTCATCATTAGATTTGCAAAATGCGTTGGAGCTTAAATTCAGCCATGCTTGATGATTTCTCTGTACGCCGTATTCACACGCTTCATCCTGCATTAGCAAACCAAATTGCTGCGGGTGAAGTGATTGAAAGACCTTCTTCAGTTGTTAAAGAATTACTAGAAAATTCTATTGATGCTGGTGCAACGGAATTGATTATCCGTGTAGAGCAAGGTGGTAGTACATTAATTGAAATCATTGATAATGGTCGTGGTATTCATCCAGAAGATTTGCCATTGGCAGTGATGCGACATGCAACGAGTAAAATTCAAAGTGCTGAAGATTTACATGCGATTGTAAGCTTGGGGTTTCGTGGTGAAGCATTGGCATCTATTGCTGCTGTATCGCGTTTGACACTGAGCAGTAGTCAAAATGATGATGGGATTGGGTATCAAGTTGAAGTGAATGGTACTGCATTTGATCATCAAGAAATACAAGCGGTTGCTTCAAATAAAGGCACACATATTCGAGTGCAGGATTTATTCTTTAATGTTCCTGCGCGTCGTAAATTTCTGAAAAAACCAGGTACTGAATTTGGTCATATTGAAGAAATTGTGCGTCGCCTTGCACTGACACATTTTGATATTCGCTTTGTTTTAGAACATAACAATAGTATTAAAATAAATTTACCTGTTGCTGATAGTGGTGAATTGCGTTTTCAACGTGTTCAGCAATTATTAGGTCGTCAGTTTGTTGAAAATGCATATTGGATGGATGCAGATAGTATTAATATGCGTCTAAGCGGTTGGTTGGGGCATCCTTCTGATGCTCGTTCGCAGGCAGATTTACAGTATGTTTATGTGAATGGTCGAATTGTTAAAGATAAAACAATTTCTCATGCATTAAGAATGGCTTATGATGGTATTTTACATGGGCATCAACATGCAGCTTATTTGTTGTTTTTAGAAGTTGAACCTGAAAATATTGATGTAAATGTGCATCCAACAAAACATGAAATTCGTTTTTTAAATCAACGCGAAGTTCATGAGTTTGTTCGTCATTATGCCAAAGATACATTAGCACAATTCCAAACGGCTTCTGCTGATTTGGCATCTGCAATGAAAGAAGATGATATTGGTATTGTTCCTGCTAGTATTCATGTAGCACCACAACCACGTTACCAAGAGCAGTTTAGTCTTCACCGATCTGTTGATGATCAACAAAATATAAATGAAATACCACTAGTTTTAAGTGATTTTGAACATAAACAACCAGAAAGTGTTTCATATACAAATCATGTATCTTCTGCTCAATATTCAGGTGGTCAACAATTTAATAATGCATTAAAAAGTTATTTAGCACCTTTACGTGAGGCAGAACCTCATAAAAATACTGATGCTCAGATGGATGCAGAAACTTTTATTGCAAAAAAAGTCGATGAATATCCTCTTGGTATTGCAATAGCGCAGTTACACGGTATTTATATTTTGGCGCAAAATACAGAAGGTTTAATTATTGTTGATATGCATGCGGCACATGAGCGCATTGTTTTGCAGCAAATGAAAGCTGCTTGGGATAAACCTGAATTTTGGACATCTCAACAATTATTAATACCCAAGGTGATTAGTATTACTCGTATGCAAGCTATGCGTGTTGAAGAGCTTCAAGATCAACTTGCACGTTTAGGTCTTGAAATTAATCAATATGGTGAAGATCAAATTATTGTGCGTGGTGTGCCTGCAATTTTGCAAAAAGCAGATTTTAATGCGCTTATTCTAGAATTATTAAATGATCTTGATCCTAATGATGAAGCACAAGGTTTATTACAAAAGCGTGATCAAATTTTAGCGGGTATGGCATGTCATAGTGCAGTTCGAGCACATAGAATGCTTAGTCTATCTGAAATGAATGCCTTGCTTCGTCAAATGGAACAAACTGAATTTGCTAGTCAATGTAACCATGGACGTCCAACTTGGCGTTCATTTCCATTATCTCAATTAGATAAACTTTTTGCTCGAGGAGAGTAGTTTCACATGTCAAAACAATTACCAGTCATTAATTTGATGGGACCTACTGCAAGTGGGAAGACTGCTTTGGCATGTGAGTTGTATGAGCGAGGTGGCTTTGAGTTAATTTCGGTAGATTCCGCGTTGGTTTATCGTGATATGGATATTGGTACAGCAAAGCCAAGTAAGGAAGAACAGGAAAAATACCCGCATCATTTAATTGATATTATTACGCCTTTGGAAGTGTATTCAGCTGCAGAATTTGTAGAGGATGCTAGCCGTTTGATTGATGACATTCATGCGAAAGGTAAAACACCTATTTTGGTGGGCGGGACAATGCTTTATTTCAAAGCATTGCTTGAAGGGCTTTCAAGTAATTTGCCAAGTGCTGATTATAAAATTCGTGAAGAAATTGAATCTGAGGCATTAAAGAATGGTTGGGAAGCTGTTTATGATGAATTATGCCGTGTTGATCCATTCGCTGGTCAGAAGTTTAAGGTGAGTGATAAACAACGAATTATTCGTGCTTTAGAGGTTTTTCGTATTACAGGGCAACCCATTACAAAATTGCAAGCTGAACAGCCGAAAAATGTGCCATATCGATACCAATTTGAAAATTATGCCTTGATTCCTGATCGAGTAGAATTGCATCAAAGAATCGACAAAAGATTACAAAAAATGTGGGAAATCGGTTTTTTGAGTGAAGTACAATCTCTTATTGAAAAATATGATTTAAACGAAAATATTCCGTCAATGAGGGCTGTTGGCTACCGTCAGGCGTTGGAATTTTTAAATAAGTGTGATAATAATCACGTTAATTTGAGAGAAATGGAGGACAAAGCTTTATTTGCAACACGACAACTTGCAAAACGTCAATACACTTGGTTACGTTCTTTGAAAGAAATACATAAAATTCGAACATATTTAACGATTAAGAATGCTCAAGAAGACTTGCTAAACTATTACGTTTAAAGCAAAATTTACCTACCATCTTTTTTATAAATTTTAATTGAAAAATTAAAGATGGTTTTGCGCTGATATTTTTAATTTTTTTGGAGTTATATAACATGTCTAAAGGTCAAACTTTACAAGATCCATTTTTAAATTCACTTCGTAAAGAGCGTATTCCAGTTTCTATCTTCCTAGTAAATGGTATTAAATTACAAGGTCATATTGAATCTTTTGACCAATACGTTGTTTTATTGAAAAATACAGTAAGCCAAATGGTTTACAAGCACGCTATTTCTACTGTTGTACCTGCACGTAATCCACGTCCAGCTGGTGCTCAAGGTAGTACTCCTGCATTTGGTGCTCAAGGTGGCGCTGGTGCTGGTGCTGGCTTCGGTGGTCAAGGTGGCTTCGGTGGTCAAGGTGGCTTCGGTGGTCAAGGTGGCTTCGGTGGTCAAGGTGGCTTCGGTGGTCAAGGTGGCTTCGGTGGTCAAGGCTTTGGCGGTCAAGGTGGCTTCGGTGGTCAAGGCTTCGGTGGTCAAGGTTTTGAAGTAGAACCTAAATTTGATGATTCTCAAGAAGACGATAATAGCAATCGTTAATTGATTAAAAAAGCCTCTCGTTTGAGAGGCTTTTTTTTGTCATTTTTAAATGAAAAATTATATAAAAAAAAGAGCCATTTAGTATGGCTCTTTTTTATTTTTAGTTTAATTTTGAATTAAGATATGGATCTTTAATATCAACATAGGCATTGTTGCGAACTTCACGTAGCCAATTATCTAATTCCGAATCAAATTGACGCTCACCTAGAATTTGACGTGCAATATTCTTTTGATATTCCTTTGTCATGTCTTGTTGGCGAGTATCTGTAACTTCTAAAATATGCCAACCAAACTGTGTTTGGAATGGTTGTGTATATTTACCCACTGGAGTGGTTTTCATTTTCTCTTCGAACTCAGGAACCATAACGCCAAGGTTAACCCAGCCTAAACTACCACCATCTCGTGCAGAACCTGGGTCATTTGAGAATGTTGATGCAAGTGTTGCAAAATCTTCACCTGCTTGTAAACGATTATAAATACTATCAATCATCTGTTTAGCATTGTCAGGAGTTACGACTTCTGAAGGTTGGATTAAGATGTGTCGAGTTTGATATTGAGGTACAAGTGCTTTTTGGTCACCTGATTTCAGATCAATTAGTTTTAGAATATGGTAATCACCCTGAACTAGAATCGGGGTGCTAGATTGACCAACTTGTAGAGAGCTTACCTGAGCAGCTAACTCATTCGGAATATCTGTTAAATTACGATACCCTAAATCATTTACGCTAACTTTTGTAGTTGCATTGGTAAATTGATTTTTTACGTTATTAACATCATTTGACTTAAGTGCTTCAGAGATCTGCTGAGCAGATTTTTGAGCATTTTCACCTGACACTTTAATATGAATTAAATGTGCTTGAGTGCCTAATGCTGCTTGTCCTTGAGGTGTTTTTAAGAAGTTATTGATATCTTGGTCACTAATTTTAATGCGAGACATTACAATTTGCTGGCGTAGGTTATTAATCGCAATATCTTCAGCTACTTGGTATCGTAATGATTCATAAGAACCTGGTTCTTGAGCATCTAACTTTTTCTGAAAATCAGCAATAGACGCAAAACCATTTTGTTTAGCAATGTTTGATATTGCCTCATTTAAGGCTCTTTCATCTGTATTTACATTGTATTTTTTAACTTGTTCTAACTGTGCTTCACGAAGAATAAGCTGTTCAAGTGCTTGTTGAGCAATAAATTGTTCAGGCACATTTTGATTGTTATTTGCAAAGCGGTCCTTAAACTCTGAGATGCTGTGAGCTAAATCACTTCTTAGAATCACATTGTTATCAACAATTGCAACAATTTCATCTGCAGCTTGTGCTGATACAGAAGATGCTGCCGCAATGCTAAGAGCAGTTATCGTCGCTTTAAAAAACTGTTGTAGTTGTTTTGTCTTCATTAACGTTTTGTCCAAGATTGATTTACTGTATTGAATCCTAAAATACGGTTTTCCAATAAAGATGAAAGTTTATTATTAAAGCCACCAAGTCCTCTTAAGGTGATTTCGGCCATAATAACATTATTTGCTTTAACATCTGATGCTTTAACATTGTCTAAGTCATTGTAATATGAACGACCATATACGGAAACTCCCCAACAACATGATTCATAATTAATCCCTAAAAGATAATCACGTCCAACTTTATTTTCAATATCATATTGCGCATGACCTATTACACGCCAATTGTTTTGGATGGGTTGGACAAAAGAAGCGGTAACTTGTTTGTATGCGCGTTGTCTATTTGGAATTTCTCTTGCGTAGTAATATCCAACACTATAAAGCGCACCAGAAGCTGTGGTTTTGAGTGCATTGATGTTATGTAGTGCATCTTTACCATCTGCTAGCCATGCACTATTTGAGTTAAGCGTGAAGCTTTGAGTAACTTGGCTTGATAAACTAAGAACAGGACCTGTACGCTTTTCAGTATCAATGCGATCTGGGTCACCATTTAATGTTACACGACGATCTTCGAAGAAAAAGCTTTGACCAACACTTGCACGTAATCTTTCTAAACCATAAGGATCGAATAAACTATAGCTTAAGCCAAGAGAAGCAAAGTTGTTATCTTCTAGGCGGTCATGTCCATAGAATCGACGTGGACTGAAAAGTTGTTCATAACCAATAGTGGCAGCTACTGAGTCAAAGTTTGGATTGCCATTTTGATTTTTATAAGGTGAGTATGCATAAAATGCACGAGGGCTAAGAACCTGAAGGTATTTGCCATCTTTTTCAAAATTAAGACCAGCATCTAAAGTAAATTCTGGAACAGCAATAGAGATATCTTCAGAGTTTCTTGTTGTGCTATTCGCATCAAGTCTATTTCTTGTATCTAGATCATAATAAGTATTTAGATTTCGAATAGATGCGCTTGGGCGTAGGTATGACCATGGATTACTGAGGTTGTAGCGTACAGTAAAGTCATTGTAGATACGTGTACCACTTGGTTCAGCAGTATTTGTAAAATCTTGAATATCTTTCTTAAAATATGCTGAATCATTATTGAATTCGAACTGTAAACCTTCTGGATTACCTGTTGTATAGTTCAATAAAAGTTGAGGTAGACGAGCATATGGTCTGTCTTTGTCTGGCACATTTTTATCTAATGTTTGGAAGTCTTCAACTTTTAGTTGAGCTTTTAAGCCAGGCAATGTGCTACTGAGATAGTTGATTCCCCAAACTCGACGTAAATTTAAGTCTGTTCTTTCATTTGGGTTATTATTTAAGTCAGAAAAATAATCTTTATCTGAGGCATAATTGTATTCAGCATAAGTCGAGAATTGTGAATTAATTTGCCAAAAATGATCAAACTTTAAGCTTTTTCTGTCTTTTTTATTATATGCTTTATCGGATGGTAAAAAACCACCAAATAAACGACCGCTACCAAAATTTTCTGTTAAATATCTAAATTCACCTTCAAGCATACCGCCGCGTTTAGATAAATAACGTGGGGTGAGTGTAAGGTCATAATTTGGTGCTAAATTTAAATATACTGGTACACCTAATTCAAAACCACCATTATTACTTACACCAAATGTTGGTGTCAGAATTCCCGTTGTTCTACGGTCATCAATTGGAAAATTGAAATAAGGAACTGCTAAAACTGGGACATCTTTAATATAGAGTTTTGTATTTTTGGTTTCACCACGACCAGTTTCCTGATTGAGCACAATTTCTTTCGCTTTAATGTGCCAAGTAGGAGATTCTTCAGGTGGGCAGGTTGAATACGTTGCATCATTTAGAACAGTAATATTTTGTGATGAACGAATGATTTTTTCGGCTTGCCCATGTGCATGTTGGCTTTCTGAAATATATGAGCTTTTGATTAAGTCGCCATCTTGTGTTTTTAAGTTGTAATTCACTTGCTCACTTTGTGCAAGTAAACCACTTTGTGCCATTTGCACTCGACCTTCTGCATTAGCAAAGGTTTGAGTTTTATCAATAGTGACTTTGTCAGCAGTGACTTTACGACCAGGTTGTTCAATGACAACATTGCCTTCTAAAACAGAATCACCATTTGGATTGTAGTGACCATAATCTGCGGTGATGACAGATGTTGATTCTTCAGAGGCTTTTACATCTGCACTAATTGGTGTAATCCAAGTTCCTGGACAAAAGGCTGAGCTTAATGAGTTTTTACTTCTTAGTTGTGCTTCAGGTGTGGATTTATCAACATAGTATTGTTGAAAAAAGTTTTGCCCAGGATAGCTTTCTTTGATTATGTTGCTTAATTGTTCGCTTTTTATTGTCGAAGCCGTCTCTGTAGCAACAGCAGATTGAGTGATGGTGCTACCACAAAGGAGGGTTAAGATTGCAGTCGCCAAAGGGCTATATTTAAACTGTTGCTTCATTTGTCTCATTAACCAAGAGTGCTTAATCGCAATTAATTATTGTCGCATGATAGAGAAAAAGTTTATAAGTGGCTACACTTAATACTTTAAAAACTCAGCCTGTAATAGAATTTATCGCAAATGACTACACAACGTGAACAATCTATCCTAACTTGGATAACAACTGTACTTGGTTCTGATCAATTTGAAATTAGCTTTTTAGCAGGCGATGCAAGCTTCCGTCGTTATGCACGAATTAAACTGAATAATAAAACATTTATGCTCATGGATGCACCACCTGATAAAGAAGATTGTGTACCTTTTGTGACGATAGATGAATTTTTTGATCGAAATGGTGTACGAGTTCCAAAAATTATTGCTAAAGATTTAGAGCAAGGCTTTCTATTATTAGAAGATTTTGGAGATGTTCTGCTTTCTACGTTGCTAAATGATCAAACTGTAGATGCTTATTATGCGCAAAGCTTTAAGCAGTTGGTTCAATTACAAACAATAAATGGAAAAGGTAATTTTCCAGATTATAGTTATGAGAAATTAATTTCAGAAATGGAATTGTTAACAGATTGGATGCTTCCATCTTTAAAAATTCAATTAACAGCAGATCAAAGTGCTTTAATTAAACGTACTTTTGCAATTTTGGCAAATGCTGCAGTTGCTCAACCTCAAGTGATTGTTCATCGTGATTTTCATAGCCGTAATTTAATGAAAATTGAAGCTGAAACAGATCTAGGGGTGATTGACTTCCAAGATGCTGTGATTGGTGCAGATACTTATGATCTCATTTCAATTACTCGTGATGCTTATGTTCAGTGGAATGCTGGGCGAGTATATGAGTGGTTTAAAGTATTTTATGACTTGTTACCAGCAACTCAAAAGCAAGATCGTGATTTTGAGCAATTTAAAAAAGATGCAGATTTTATGGCGATTCAACGCCATATTAAAATTTTAGGTATTTTTGTCCGTTTATTTGAACGTGATGGTAAGTCGGGCTACTTAAAAGATTTACCACGTGTAATGTGGTATTTGCTGGAAGAAAGTCAACCGTACTCAGAACTTACGCCATTTATTGAATTCATGCGTACAGTGGTTATGCCAAAATTCGAAGAAAAATATGGTAAATACGAGGTTGTTGCCTAATGAAAGCAATGATTCTTGCTGCAGGTTTAGGAAATCGTATGCGACCATTGACGTTGCATACACCTAAACCTTTACTTGAAGTGGGTGGGAAACCACTTATAGTTTGGCATATTGAGAAATTACAAAAAATAGGCATCACTGAGATTATTGTTAATACAGCATGGCTTGGTGAAAAACTTGCAGCAGCTTTGGGCGATGGTTCACAGTTTGGTGTAAACATTTTGTGGTCACATGAAGGTGAAGGTTTGGAAACTGCTGGTGGCATTATTAATGCTTTACCATTGCTTGGTGATCAACCTTTTATTTTGGTAAATGGTGATGTTTGGACGACAATGGATTTTGCTCCATTATTAAATGTTCAACTTAAAGATGATCTAGCACATTTAATTTTGGTTGAGAATCCTGAGCAACATCCGCAAGGTGATTTTACGCTAGCAAATCAAAAAGCTTATACTTTTGAACAAAATATGCAGGGTGAAAATCTTACTTTTAGTGGGGTTTCAGTTATTCATCCCAAAATGTTTGAAAATTTAGAAAATGGTAAGCGACCACTTGCACCTTTGTTAAAAGAGGCAATGCAGAAAGAACAAGTTTCTGCATCAAAATTACAAGGTGCTTGGGTGGATGTGGGTACACCAGAGCGTTTAGCTGCATTGGATTTGGCAATTCATTCAGGTAAATACGCTTAACTGTGTATTCGCTAAACACTCAATAGTGTGATGCTTATGATAAATCGGTATACTTCCAGCTAACTAAATAGAGACGTTAATTGTTTATGCATACGTTTTTTCAAGAACTCAAAACAGGTAGCCAGGCTTTAGGTCTCGCACTTTCAGATGATAGTTTAAATTTACTTTTGAAATATCAAGATGCCTTAGTGCTTTGGAATAAAGCTTATAACTTAACGGCTATTCGTGATCCGAAAGAAATGTTGGTTAAACATTTATTGGATAGTTTGAGTATTTTGAAAGATCTTCCATCTGGACGATTGCTCGATATTGGAACGGGTGGTGGTATGCCGGGTATGATCATTGCATTATGCCAACCTGAACGCCAATGTGTCTTATTAGATTCAAATGGTAAAAAAATTCGTTTTTTAAAGCAGTTTATTGCAGATTTAAAACTAAAAAATGTAATCGCAGTACAAACACGCGTTGAAGATAAAGACAGTATTGATGAACTTGGTAAGTTTGATGTAATTACTAGTCGTGCCTTTGCATCATTAACCGATTTTGTAACTGCATCTGTACCATTTATGCATGATCAAAGTATCATTGCATCAATGAAAGGCTTAATACCAGAAGAAGAAGTACAAGCTTTAAATAATGAGTTTAGTTGTGACATTATCGAGTTAAAAGTACCTCGCTTAGATGAACAACGTCATTTACTTTTATTAAAACGAATTTAAGATTTTAAAGAGATTGGGGTCACCATGGCACAAATTATTGCAATTGCGAACCAAAAAGGTGGCGTAGGTAAAACTACAACCGCAGTCAATTTGGCTGCATCTTTGGCGGTATTGAAGAAGCGAGTTTTATTGGTTGATATGGATTCTCAAGGTAATGCTACCATGGGATCTGGCATTCAAAAGAACGATTTATTGTATTCAGTAACTGATGTGCTTTTGGGTGAAGTGCCTATTCAAACAGCCATCACGAAGTCAGAGGTTGGTTATAAAGTACTAGGTGCGAACCGTGATTTAGCTGGTGCTGAACTCGCAATTGCTGAGCAAGATGGGCGTGAGTTTATTTTACGTCAAGCTTTGCAAGAAATTGAAAAAGATTACGATTATATTATTGTAGATTGTGCACCTAGTTTAAGCCTTATCACAGTCAATGCGTTGTCGGCTGTACGTGGTGTTATTATTCCAATGCAATGTGAATATTATGCTTTGGAGGGTTTGGCTGATTTAACGCAAACGATCGATCGTATTCAACAAGCATTAAATCCTGAATTGGAAATCATTGGTGTCTTACGCACAATGTATGATCCGCGAAATGCATTAACACGTGATGTTTCGGCAGAATTAGAACAATACTTTGGTAAAAAGTTATACGATACGGTAATTCCGCGAAATATTCGTCTGGCAGAAGCGCCAGCGCATGGTTTGCCGATCATTTATTTTGAGAAAAGCTCAAAGGGTGCGGTTGCATATTTAAACCTAGCAGCTGAAATGTTAAAGAAAAGTAAAGTGAAAAAGGGATAGTTAGCATGACCATAAAAAAACGAGGTTTGGCTAAGGGGCGTGGTCTAGATGCCTTGCTTGGCTCAATCCAAAAAGAAAAGCTGCAACTCGAAGCGCAAGCAATGGATCATGGTCAGCTAAAACAAATTGATGTTAAGTTACTAAAGCGTGGCGAATATCAACCACGTCGTTTTATTCATGAAAAAGATTTAGAAGAGTTAGCAGCCTCTATAAAAAAACATGGGGTTATGCAGCCAATTGTGATTCGCTCTGTAGACGATGAACAGCATCCATATGAAATTATTGCGGGTGAGCGCCGCTGGCGTGCAGCACAAATTGCAGGTTTAAATGATATTCCTGCAATTGTGCGAGATTTACCAGATCAAGTCGCAATTGCTTTAGCACTGATTGAAAATATCCAACGTCAAGATTTGAACCCAATTGATCAAGCAATGGCATTACAGCGTTTTCATGAAGAGTTTGGTCTAAGTCATCAAGAAATTGCAGATACGGTTGGTAAGGCACGCACAACAGTAAGTAATTTATTACGCTTGCTTTCACTTGCAGATGAAGTGAAAGACTTAATGCAACAGGGTGAGCTTGATATGGGGCATGCCCGTGCTATTTTGACGTTAAAAGAAAAAGATCAGCTTAAAGTGGCTCAAATTGTTATTGCGAAGGGTTTATCTGTACGTCAAACTGAACAATTGGTTCGTGATTTAATTGCACCTAAAACAACAGAAACTGAGAAACCAAAAGTTTCTGTTGATATTCAATCCTTAACCCAAAAGCTTTCTGAGCGTTTTAGTGCTGAAGTGAAAATTGATCATAATAAGCAGGGTAAAGGGAAGTTGGTAATCCATTACCATTCACTAGATGAGCTTGATGGTATTTTGAATATATGTTTACCTGAGTAAGTTCTTTAGAAGTGTGAAATAGTATATTAAGCTGTTAAGTTGAGTGAGGTAGATCATCTTTGGTGATTTATTTTTGTTGTTTGTGAAATAAAGTCTTGAAAAGTAATTGGTTAAAGTGAATCAACTATTTTTTCGTTCACATATTTCAAATATTCACATAAACTTAACGGCTTTATTGTCTTTTGTTTATCTATGTAGTTGTTTCAATTAGATGAGGAATTGTTGTGTTGATTTTTATCTTCGAATACAACAATTAAACAAATGCCAAATGAATAGCATATTTTAATATTGATTATTGCAAATTTTGCAAAGTATAAATGGATATTAAATTGTGTAATAGATTTTGCGGGACAGCTTGAAGAATTAAGCTGGAGTCCCAGATCGAGGTTATCAGTGAAGAAAGATCTTCAGGTCTATCGTCGTTTACTAAAATATTTAGTACCTTTTTGGGGAACAATTCTTTTAGTATTTTTGGGTTTTACTCTTAGTGCATCAACCGAGGTTGCTGTTGCGAAATTGCTTCAAGGTATTATTGATGCGATTCAAACTAAGAATCGAGAATTTACAACGATTTTCCCATTACTAGTGGTTGGTTTAATCTTTTTCCGAGGATTGGGTTCTTATATTGGTAGTTATTACACGGCTGTAATTTCACGTCATTTGGTTTTCAATGTGCGTCAGCAAGTGTTTGCTAAAATTTTAAGATTACCGTCTCAGTATTTTTTAGATAATAATAGTGGTCATATTACAGCAAAAATTATTTATAACGTAGATCAATTAACAAGTGCTTCTACTGAGTCTTTAAGAACATTGATTCAGCAGGGCTTAATTACAATTGGTTTGTTGGGTTTCTTAATTTATACAAACTGGCGCTTAACCTTATGCATTTTAATATTTGCACCTCTTATTGGTGTTTTAATGCGTAAAGCTGGTAAGCGTATGCGCAAATTGTCTCTTCAAGTCCAAGATACGATGGGCGATGTTAATCATGTTGTTCAAGAAACAGTAAATGGCAATATGGTTGTAAAGGGCTTTGCAGGGCAAGAATATGAGCAATCACGTTTTAAAAAGCATTCTTTAGAAAACTTAAAGCGTGGGTTGAAAATGGTTGCTGTGTCACAATTGAATACGCCTGTAATTCAAGTGATTATGGCAATTGCAATGGCAATTATTATTTGGATTGCATTAAGACCTGAAATTTTACAAGATATTAGCGCTGGTGCATTTGTTGCTTATATTACTGCGGCGGGTATGCTCAGTAAACCAATTAAAGCATTGACTGAGATTAATGAAAAATTGCAACGTGGTTTGGCTGCAGCGCATTCAGTATTTGAGCTTTTGGATTTAGATGAAGAAAAAGATACAGGTACACAAACTCCGAAACTACATGGCAATATTGTTTTTGATCATGCCAATTTAACTTATCATGATGGGCATAAAGCGATTCAAGACTTTACTTTAAATGTTAAATCTGGTCAGACAATTGCACTTGTTGGGCGTTCAGGTGCAGGGAAAACATCTTTAGTTAATTTACTTGTTCGATTTCAAGAATTAACATCAGGGCAAATTTTACTTGATGGTATTGATATTAAAGATATCAAGCTAGATAGTTTAAGAACGCAAATTGCAATGGTAAATCAGCAAGTTGTATTATTTAATAGAACTGTTCGTGAAAATATTGCGTATGGCCAGTTAGAAAACATTTCCCAAAATGAAGTTGAAAAAGCAGCAAAAGCTGCATATGCCCATGATTTTATTATGGCTTTGCCACAAGGGTATGATACAGTTCTAGGTGCTCAAGGCTTAAATTTATCTGGTGGTCAGCGTCAGCGCATTGCAATTGCACGTGCTATTTTGAAAAATGCACCAATTTTAATTTTGGATGAAGCAACAAGTGCATTAGATAATGAATCTGAGTATTTCATTCAGCAAGCATTTGATACAGCTATGCAAGATCGGACAACAATTGTGATAGCGCATCGCTTATCTACAATTGAAAATGCAGATTGCATTGTAGTGATGGATAAAGGGCGTATTTTGGAGCAAGGTTCACATAGTGAGTTGATTGCGAAAGAAGGTGCATATTATCAATTGCATAAGCGTAATTTTGAGGAAAATTAACACATGTCAGTAGCTCAATTTATTCAAGATGCTTGGAATAAACAAGCTAAATGGTTAATTGTGTTACGACCGTTATCTTTATTGTATAAATCAGCATCTGTATTGAATAAGAAGTTATATGTTACGGGGATGAAACCTGTATATACAGCTCCAGTTCCTGTGATGGTGATTGGTAATATTACTGTAGGTGGAAGTGGCAAAACCCCTTTATTGATTCAATTAGTGGGTTATTTGCAAAAACGAAATATTCGGGTTGGTGTGATTAGTCGTGGTTATGGTGGAAGGGGGCCTTTCCCAGCATATGTTGATTTTGACTCACTTCCTGAAACAGTAGGTGATGAACCTTGTTTGATTGTACAATCAACAGGTGTTCCTATGGTTGTAGGTGCGAATCGTCAAAAAAATATTGAATTGCTGTTATCTAAGCATGAGTTAGATTTAATTATTAGTGATGATGGTTTGCAACATCATGCTTTAAATCGACAATTAGAGTGGATTGTCTTAGATCAAAATCGTGGTTTAGGAAATCAGAAACTGTTGCCAGAAGGCTATTTAAGAGAGTCAGTGGACCGCTTAAACACAGCAACAGTCATTGAGCATACTTCATCTCCTCAATCTGAATTGCATATGCATTTGGAGGTGACACAGCCTTATTTGTTAAATCCTATACAGGCTTTTGAGTTTAATCCAAAACAAAATTTTTATGCACTGGTGGGTATAGGTTTTCCGCAAAGATTTTACAAGACATTAGAGTCTATGGGGGTGATGCAATTCCAATGTCATGAATTTCCAGATCATCATGATTATGAAATTGAGGATCTAGACTTTGATGATGCAGGTCCCATCATTACGACTGAAAAAGATGCAGTTAAGCTTTTACCTTTGTTAAAAGAAAATCCAGATTATCGACGTGAAATATGGGTTGTTCCTGTAGAGGCTATCTTGTCTCCAGCTTGTTATTCTTTATTGGATGAACAACTTGAACAACTTGGTATTCAGGTAAATTAGGCAAATATATGAAACACATTGTTATTCCTGCTCGTTTTGCAAGTTCAAGATTACCAGGAAAACCTTTATTAGAAATACATGGTCGCCCAATGATTTTACGTGTCGTAGATCAAGCGAAAAAAGTTGAAGGTTTTGATGATTTATGTGTTGCAACAGATGATGAGCGTATTGCTGAGATTTGTCGTAAGGAGGGAGTAGATGTTGTGATTACATCAAAACACCATCCTTCAGGAACAGATCGTTTAAGTGAGGTTGCTCGAATTAAAGGATGGGTAAGCGAAGATATTATTGTAAATGTGCAAGGTGATGAGCCTTTATTACCAGCTTCACTTGTACAGCAAGTATCAAACCTTCTTGTTGATCAGCCTGAATGTTCAATGTCGACTTTATGTGAGCCAATTTATGAGCTATCAGAATTTCAGCGTGATAGCATTGTTAAAGTCGTTATGTCAAAGCAGAATCAAGCTTTGTATTTTAGCCGTGCAACTATTCCATATGATCGTGATGGTGCCAAAAATCAAAATCCATCATTACATAATCAGGCTTACCGCCATCTGGGGTTGTATGCGTATCGAGTGAAATTATTGCAAGAATATGTAACTTGGGATATGGGCGTGCTGGAAAAACTCGAAAGTTTGGAACAATTACGTGTTTTAGAAAATGGGCATCGTATAGCGATTGCTGTAGCTGAGGCAAATTTACCACCAGGCGTAGATACTCAAGAAGATTTAGATCGTTTAAACGCGATGGATATTTCTACATTTGAATAATTGGAAATCAGCATGCAAGAAATAGTAGCACAGGTTTATCCATGGCAAAAACAAGTTTGGGATACACTGACGGCTAGATTTCCTAAAATTGGTCATGGTTTGTTATTTTATGGTAAAAAAGGCTGTGGGAAAGAAGCTTTTACGCAGCAATTTCTTGCATGGGTTTTATGTTTAAATCGACATGAAAGCAATCAACCTTGTGGTGTTTGTGGTAGTTGTCAATGGTTGAAGTCTAGTACACATCCGAATTATGTGTATATCAGTACGGATGAAGATAATAAAAAGCAAAATGCTAAAATAAAAATTGAAAAAATACGTGATTTACAGCCTTTTGTGCAGCAAACGGTGGATGGTTGGCGTGTTATTGTGATATCACCTGCGGAAGCATTAAATATTGCATCATCAAATGCATTGCTTAAAACACTAGAAGAGCCAGGTGAGCGTGTGATTATTATTCTACTGGCTGAGCATTATTTAAAATTGCCTGCAACTATACGCAGTCGGTTACAGCATTTTGCTTTGGATCGTATTGAGCGAGATCAAGCACAAACATTTTTACAGCAAAATTTGCCTGATTTAAGCGAGGAGAGGCAACAGCTTTTACTGAGTTTGTCTAATCAAATGCCTTTACAAGCAATGGCTTTGGCTAACCAAGAGTGGATAGAAAAGCGTCAAGAGTTTTTGCAAGATTGGTTGAAGCTCGTAATGCAAAAAAATATGCCACTCGCGATTGCGACAAAATGGAATAAAGCTTTAGGATTTTCAGAATTTTTAAGTATGTTTGAATATTTGTTGTCTGATATTATTTGTGTAAAGATGGATCAACAAATTACGAATAATGATTTAGACTTTAAACAATTATCTGAACAATACTCATTTGATACTTTGTTTGAAATATATTCGGAACTACAGCAATCTAAGAGAATGATTGAGCAAAATGTACAAACGAATTTGGCATTAGATCAATTGTGTATTAGATTGATGAATGTTCAAAATTAGAGAAGCATCTTGCCTGTTGTATGATTAGATGTTCTTGAATGAGAAGATTAATAAAAGTTAAATATTATAGTTATAAATTGATTTATTTTTGATGGTTTTAAAATGGAAATAAAAATAAATAATTTTTTGAATTATTATGTAAATGGGGGTGTTTATGCATAACTATGAATTACGGATAGATCTGTCAGATAAAGAGGCACTCTATCATAGTGATATGCCTTATGTTTTGGGTGGAGGATTATTTATTCCATCAAAACTGAATGTAAGTATGGGGGAAGTGCTGTCTATTCGGTTGGTGTTGCCAGAAGAAGAACAAGAAATTTTATTAAAAGCTAAAGTTGTTTGGATGTCTCAAAAGCAAAATGGTATTAAACCTCAAGGTTTTGGTGTACAAATTTTGGGGGAAGATAGTATTTTTTACAAAGCAAAAGCAGAAAAATTGCTTGCAGGTATTAAAGCAAACGCCCGTAGTAGTTACACTATGTAATTAAATTCATGAGATAGGATGATTTTTGTGTTTGTAGATACTCATTGCCATTTAACAATGTTAGATTTGACACCTTACGATGGAAATTTAGATCGTGCATTGCAACAAGCACGTGATGTTGGTGTATCTAAATTTATGAGTATTTCTGTCAATTTAGATGATCATATTGAATTGTCGAAAATTGCATCACGCCATGAAGATGTGGGGTACACGATAGGTGTGCATCCTTGTGAGGATGCTTCGGTTATGGCACGAGCAACAACTGAGCGTTTGATTGAATTGGCGCAAGCTGAAAAAGTTTGGGCATTGGGGGAAACTGGGCTAGATTATTTTCATAGTACCGATTTTGTTCAAGAGCAAAAAGCATGTTTTGCACGCCATATTAATGCATCGCAAGCAGTCAAAAAACCAGTTGTTGTACATACTCGTTCAGCAAAACATGATACGGTTGATATTATTCGAGCAGAAAAATCGACACATGGAATTTTGCACTGCTTCACAGAAGATTGGGAAACAGCAAAAGCAGTTTTAGATTGTGGATATTATGTGTCATTTTCGGGGATTGTTTCTTTTAAGAATGCTCAGGATCTAAGAGATGTTGCGAAACAAGTTCCATTAGATCGCGTATTAATTGAGACGGATAGTCCTTATTTAGCACCAGTGCCATATAGAGGAAAGTCTAATGAACCTAAATATGTACCATATGTAGCCAAAGCTCTAAGTGAAGTATATGATAAGTCGCTAGAGGAAATAGCTTTGATTACAATGACTAATTTTGAAAACCTCTTGAATCAAAAGTAAAAATGTATATGGATAAGCGAGAAGAGAGTTTATAGGGTGAAGATGGATCGTCAAGCTCAGTTTAGAGCAAGAGAAGCTTTGATTTTTCAAGTTGCAGAACAGTTGTTACTTGAGAATGGTGAATCAGGTATGACCTTGGATGCCTTGGCTGCCGAATTGGATTTGGCAAAAGGTACGCTTTATAAACATTTTCAAAGCAAGGATGAGTTGTATATGCTGCTCATTATTCGTAATGAAAATATGCTATTGGAAATGGTTAGGGATTCTGAAAAAGGTTTTCCTGAGCATTTAGTATTTTTTATGCTTCACCATCTTCATCATCCTGAGAGAACAGTACTGTTTCATCAAATAGAAGAGAGGTTGTCGACAACTGGCGTTGGGATTAATTTACTATTTAGCGAATTATACCAAGTGAGAAAGGAGCGATTACGGATCATTATACGTATGACGGAGCAATATCTCGAATCTATTCGAAGTTCGATGAGTGTGCGTGATTATTTGGCTTCTATTTGGTCATTAACTTACGGAGCAGCGGCAATCTTGAATTCTAGTTTTTATCAGCGTTATTTGGGGTCAAGAGATACGTTGAGAGTCGCTTATATTGACCAAGCGCTGGCTTTACCTAAAAAAGTAAAAATAATGGATTTGGAACGCGCTGTTTAAGGTTGATTACATGAAACTATCATCACAAAAAGGTTTTACTTTGGTTGAGTTAATGGTGGTGATTGTGATTGTTTCGATAGTTGCATCACTTATTTTGGTTAATATGGATAGTATTGATCATCGTAAAGTGATGCAGGCAAGAGAAGTTTTGATTATGGATTTACAGCGAGTTGCACGTGAATCTCAGGATCAATCTAAAATTTTAGCATTATCTTTAAATCCATCAATAGAGAATAATAATTATCAATATAAGATTGTGGAGTACATTCCATTTGAAAAGTCTTCAAAAAAACCTCTGATTCAATTGGATCAACAATGGTTGTTTTATAAAGAATTTAAAGCTCGAGAATTGCCAAATGATGTTTATGTGCAAATTACACCAACACAATACATATTTGAAAATGCTGGGAATCAAGACTTATTAAATGATAGAGCACCGAAGTTGATTTGGTTGGGTAATGGTGAAGTTAAACCCGTTACAATTCAGTTTTATCATCGGCAAAAACCAATTGGCGCAGAAATTAAAATTGATTATTTAGGTAAAATTCATGCAAGTTAGAGGATTTACCTTGCTTGAGGTAATGGTTGCATTAGCAATTTTTGCAATCGCTGCTTTGGCTTTAACGCAAGTTGCAATGCAATACACACAAGCGACATACAATTCTGAATTAAAAACAAAAGCACACTTTGTTGTATCGAATGAACAAGCATTGATGGAAATTAATCAAATATGGTTAACAGGATTAGATTCTAAGCAGGTTACACAACAGGGGGTAACATGGCAAATAGATAAAAAAAGTGAGCCTACCATTAGTGAAAATGTGCAACGTATAGATATTCACGTTAGTTTGTTTAATAATGAAACAGCTAAAGTGGAAAATGGTATTACTGATTCAATTTTCTTTAATCGTCGTGTTGTGCAGGAAACGCCATGATACGAAAAAAATTGGGTTTTACGTTAATAGAATTATTGATTGCAATTGCTATTTTTGCTGTTTTATCCGCATTAGGCTGGAAGGTGTTTGATCATATTGCACATGTAAAAGATCGAAATATGGTTCGGGAGAAAATGTTAATAGATTTACAAACAGCCTATCAAGTTATATTAAAAGATAGTTTGCAAATAATCCCAATTGCAGCAAATATAAATAATCAAATGCAACCATCGTTGATACTCGAAAATAATAGATTAGTTTTTAATAAAGCAGGTGTTGTGGACCCTTTGCAGCAAGGAAAGTCACCCTTTGAGCGAATTGAGTATCTTTATAATGAAAATGAGAAGTCAGTTTTACGGTTGAAATATCAAAATTTAAATCATGCAGGCAATGATATACCGGAAAGTAGTGTATTTTTACGTAATGTTGATGAGTTTAGGGTTGAGGTTTTAAATCCTGATGCATTGGTTGTATGGCCAATGAGTCAAAATGTAGAAGCTCAAGATCAGATTGTCGGTGAATTACCCAAAGGGATAAAATTTGATATTACACAAAATGGTGTAAAGTATGAGTGGATATTTAGTTTGTTAAATACAGAGTATTTAAAGACTTTGAAAAATACTAATTCGACGCTAATAACCTCTGAGAATAGATCCTCATCAAACCAGAATTTAACGAATAGGTAGGATTGTGGATAATATCTGATGCAAAAAATTAGAATAATTAGAGTTTAGTTATGAAAAAACAACAAGGAATTGCGCTTATTACAATTTTAGTGATGGTTGCGTTGGCGACAATCCTTGCAGCAACAATTGTGAAATATCAAACAAATACAAGAGAAAACACGGATTACTTAAAGCGTCAAAGTCAGGCATTGTTATATGCAAAAAGTGCTGAATCTTTCTTTCAAGAAATATTAATAGATGATGCAAAAAATGCAGGAGAGGTTGATCATTTAAATGAAACTTGGGCAAAACCTATACCTACTTTCCCAATAGATGGTGGAACTATAACGGGTGTTTTAGAAGATGAGTCGGGGAAGTTTAATTTAAATCGATTGTTGAAAGAAGATGGTTCTGTGAATGAATCTGCAAAAGCATGGTTTGAAAAATTACTCATACGTGTTGGGCTGCAAGCACAGTTGGTTGAAGCTGTAATAGATTGGCAAGATGCTAATGATGAACCAGTAGGTTCCATGGGGGCAGAATCTTCATACTATGCTGGATTTAAAGGGCGTAATTTACCCTCCAATCAAAAGTTTTTTAATGTAGAGGAATTGCGGCAAGTGAGAGGTTTCGAAGGAGATGCATATGATCTTATAGAGCTATATATCACAGCGCAACCTAAAACGGAAACAGCCGTAAATGTGAATACAGCATCGGGTTTTTTGATTGCGAGTATGCATCCTCAATTAGATGCTCTGGCAATTCAAAGTGAGTTGGATAGAAGAAAGCAAAATTTGCAATATTTTAAAAATGTTGATGATTTATGGTCTTTAGATTCGATGCGAGGCATAGATAATGAAACTAAAAAAGCAGTTACGCCTTTACTAGGAGTTAAGTCAAATTTCTTTAAAGCAAAAATTGAAGTATTTTTACATGAAAGAAAAAGGCAGTTTACGAGTTATTTTGTGCGTGATAATCAGAAGATATACATTCATCATCGTAGTTTAAGTCCCTTTTTACCCTTAGTAATATCCAAATCATTGGATTGAAAAAATATTTCAATTCATGATGTGTTTATTCAATCAATGTAAACAGTAAAATTAATGTGCGGAAATATACTTTTGCTTTATAATTGGAAATAATATTAAAGATTGTGGATTACATTACGGCCATATGATCATTCGTAAGTTATTTAAGTTTGAAAATGCACATATTGTGCGCAATTGCACGTCGGATCGTTGCAAGCGTTCAATTCATGGTCATAGCTATAAAGTTGAGTTGCTACTAAAAGCATCTAAGTTAGATCATGGTCAAATGGTTTATGACTTCGGATTGCTTAAGGGTGTAATTAAAGACTTATTTGATGCTTTTGATCATGCAATTTGTTTTTGGCAGAATGATAGCCAAGACTATATTGAAGCTTGTCAAAAGTTTAGTGCGCGTTGGGTATCTTTACCCGTTTCACCATCAGCAGAACAATTTTCCCGTATATTTTTTTATTTAGCTCAACAAGTTTTAGCATCTACAGAAACGCAAAATGGTGAAGGTGATGTTGAGGTATATTCAGTTATTGTGCATGAAACTGATACTGGATATGCACAAAGCTTTTTAGAAGATATACAAAATGAGCAAATGGGCATTTTAGCTTTAGATCAAATTGTATTTTCAGAGCAAATTCAGTCAGAATGGGCAGATCCTCAGCTTTACGAAAAGTTGAAAAATGGGATTAAATTTCAAAACCCGACTGTTACATTACAAGTAAATGTTTAAATTGATAATATAAGGAATTAGGAACACAAATATGTCTTTGACTGATCAGCAACTTGCTAAATTAGAAAAAGTCCAATTGGATGCAAGTTGGAAAGTGGGCTTGAGTGATTTTTTATTAAGCCAAAAAATGGATGAGTTAAAAGCATTTTTAGTTCAGGAAAAGCAGGCTGATAAAGTGATCTATCCGCCTAGTTCTCTTATATTTAATGCACTAAATATAACACCTTTGTCACAAGTGAAGGTGGTCATTATTGGACAAGACCCTTATCATGGACCCAATCAGGCACATGGTTTAAGCTTTTCAGTACAGCAGGGTGTTGCTGTACCGCCATCTTTACGTAATATTTTTCATGAATTACAAACAGATTTAGGTGTTCCTGTTTCTAAGCATGGTGATTTAACAAAATGGGCTGAACAAGGTGTATTATTATTAAATAGCGTGCTTACTGTCGAGGCAGGACAACCTACATCACATCAAAAACGTGGTTGGGAAGACTTTACAAATCATGTAATTGATGTTTTAAATGAGCAACGTGAAAATATTGTGTTTATTTTATGGGGTGCATATGCACAGCGTAAAGGGCAGCGTATAGATCCCAATAAACACTTGGTATTGAAGGCCGCACATCCATCACCATTAGCTGCAAATCGCGGTGGTTTTTTTGGATGTAAAGTTTTTTCAAAAACAAATAACTATCTTAAACAACATGGCATTGAGCCTATAAACTGGCAGCTGGACGCATGACTTATTCTCCCATTTCTAAAACTTATCATTCAGATTTAGTGATAGAAGAAGCTAAAAATGGATGGCGTATTGTTCGTTTGAATCGCCCAAAATCTTTGCATGCTTTAGATGAATCTATTGCTACAGCACTGTTGGAAGTTTTTCAAGATTTTTATGAAGACGACTCAGTAAAAGCAATTTGGTTGGATTCAACAACACCGAAAGCATTTTGTGCTGGTGGTGATGTTCGTAAGCTTCGTCAGCTTGTTATTAATGATGAGGTTGATGTTGCTAAAAAGTTCTTTGCTCAAGAATATGCACTAGATCTTCTATTACATAATTATGCTAAACCTATTGTTGTTTGGGGTGAAGGTTATGTAATGGGTGGTGGTTTAGGTTTGTTTATGGCGGCACCATTTAGATTGGTTACACCATATTCACGGTTAGCAATGCCTGAGATTAATATTGGTTTATATCCAGATGTTGGTGCGACTCGTTTCCTTGCAGATCGTGGTGCGATTGGCTTGTTTACAGGATTAACAGGGTCAATTATGACAGCTGCGGGGGCATATGGTATTGGTTGGGCAACACATATTTGTGATACAACACGTGATGCTGTATTGGATAAAGTAATCAATATTGATTGGAATCATTATCCAGCAGGTGATTTTAGAGCGATTGATGATACTTTAAATAGTTTGCATCGACCTGTTGGTCCTGGACCATTGCAAAACTCATTAGACACGATTCATAGTATTTGTCGTGGCGTGAAGTTTGAAAATGATTATGAGTCTATTATTGGCTTAAGTGATGCAAGAAGTGATTGGTTGCGCCAAGCAAGTGAAAACTTACAAAAAGGTTCACCAACAACAGCTGCTTTGACATGGTTACTTTGGCAGTGGGGCAAGCAAGTTCATTCATGGAATGAAGTATTTGAGCTCGAGGAGCAAATTTCTGATTGGAAAATACAGCATCCTGATTTTGTTGAAGGTGTGCGTGCTCGTTTGGTAGATAAAGATTTATCACCAGAATGGTATCAAGGTGATGATATTTCCTTGAAAGGAATATTAGGTAGAAATCCACCAGTTACTACTATTGAAAGTTGGAATATGCTTCTTAAACACCATGGTGTAATCGATTAAAGAATGGTTGATGATTACTCAGATGAATATTGGATGCAGTTTGCTTTTGAGCAAGCTGCATTAGCATCAAGTCGACAAGAAATTCCTGTTGGTGCAATTATTGTTAGTGATAATAAAATTATTGGATCTGGTTTTAATACGCCTATTTCTTTACATGATCCTACTGCGCATGCAGAAATTCAAGCTATACGAGATGCGTGTTTGAATATTAGGAATTATAGATTACCAGAAGATGCTATGATGTATGTTACTTTAGAGCCATGTACTATGTGCGTTGGGGCTTTGATTCATGCAAGAGTAAAAAGAATTGTTTTTGGCGCAACTGAATCAAAAGCAGGATCACTTGTGAGTGCACGACAATTATTAAATTCTGGTTATTATAATCATGTTTTTGAGTTTGTTGGAGGATGCATGGAGCAGCAATGTTCACATCAATTATCTACATTTTTTAAGCAACGACGTGCGCAAAAGAAGGTGGAAAAACAGCGCCAAGTGGCGAATAATCAAAGCTTGTAAAGATGTGAAGATATTTCATAAAATAAATCAACTCAGGCTTGTTTTTTTATGTGCTAGAGTTTGTTTGTAAAATTGAAAAATGAAGTAAATATTGGAAAATTAATGACAGTTAAAATTATTACAATTGATGGTCCTAGCGGTTCGGGTAAGGGGACGCTAGCAGCAAAACTTGCTGAACGCTATCAATTTCATCTTTTAGATTCTGGGGCTTTGTATCGTATATTGGGATTATCTTTAAGTAAGAAAAACTTAATTGAGAGTCTAGATTCTCAGCTTGAAAAGGCTGTTGATATCGCTATAAATCTTGATATTAAATTTGTAGTGGGTGAACAAGGGACTCAGATTCTTTTAGATAATGAAAATGTAACAAACACCATTCGAACAGAGGTAGTTGGTGAGCTAGCGTCTAAGGTTGCAGCTATTCCAGAGCTAAGACAGGCTTTAGTTGCTCGTCAAAATGCCTTTGCGCAAGAGCCAGGCTTAGTTGCAGATGGTCGAGATATGGCAACAGCAATATTCCCTCAAGCACAAGCAAAAATATATTTAACAGCTTCGGCTGAATCTAGAGCACAACGCCGTGTAAATCAGTTGCAGGCGATGGGTCTAGATGTTAAAATAAGCGATATTTTAGCTAATATAGAAGCTCGAGATAAGCGTGATATGGAGCGCGTGGTTGCTCCACTTAAGCCAGCTTCAGATGCTTATATAATAGATAGTTCAGAATTGTCTATTGATGAAGTATTTGAGCTGATGACGACTTATATCGATCAACAATTAGTAAATTAACAAATTCAGCGTGCGCATAGCTTGATCAGTTCTTATGGACTATGCAAACGCTTAACTAAACCGGCCTTGTCTGATCCAAGACCGCAGATTTTACTAGGTATATCATGACCGAATCTTTTGCAGCCCTCTTTGAAGAAAGCGAATTAAACCTCAACGTTGAAAAGGGTGCTGTCATCCAAGGCGTTGTAGTAAGCATCGACTCTGACTGGGTAACTGTTGACACTGGCCTTAAATCTGAAGGTGTTGTTGACCGTGCTGAATTCTTAAATGAACAACGTGAACTAGAAGTTCAAGTTGGTGACACTGTAGACGTTGTTGTTGAAGCTCTTGACAACGGTATGGGTCAAACAGTTTTATCACGTGAAAAAGCTAAACGTGCTGAAACTTGGACTAAACTTGAAAAAATCTTTGAAGATGGCGAAATCGTTACTGGTGTTATTTCTGGTAAAGTTAAAGGCGGTTTCACTGTTGACATCGGTCCAGTTCGTGCGTTCTTACCAGGTTCTTTGGTAGACACTCGTCCTATCCGTGATACTACTCACCTTGAAGGTAAAGAGTTAGAATTCAAAGTAATCAAACTTGATGCTAAACGTAATAACGTTGTTGTATCTCGTCGTGCTGTTATGGAAGCTGAATCTTCAGCTGACCGTGAAGCTCTTCTTGCTCAGCTTGAAGAAGGTCAAACAGTTACTGGTACTATCAAGAACCTTACTGATTACGGCGCGTTCGTTGATCTTGGTGGTATTGATGGTCTTCTTCACATCACTGATATGGCTTGGAAACGCATCAAGCACCCTTCAGAAGTTGTTGAAGTTGGTCAAGAAGTTACT
The DNA here is from genome assembly GCF_001307195.1 of Acinetobacter equi. NCBI lineage: Bacteria > Pseudomonadati > Pseudomonadota > Gammaproteobacteria > Moraxellales > Moraxellaceae > Acinetobacter > Acinetobacter equi. The sequence continues at coordinate 2,284,790 of NZ_CP012808.1, forward strand.
GTTAAAGTACTTAAATTTGACAAAGAGCGTAACCGCGTATCTTTAGGCCTTAAACAATTAGGCGAAGATCCATGGTTAGCGATCATGAGCCGTTACCCTAAAGGTTCTATCGTTAAAGCTCGTGTTACTAACTTAACTGACTACGGTTGTTTCGCTGAAATCGCTGAAGGCGTTGAAGGCTTAGTACACGTTTCAGAAATGGACCACACTAACAAAAACATCCACCCATCTAAAGTAGTTCAGATCGGTGACGAAGTTGATGTTATGGTTCTTGAAGTAGACGAAGAGCGTCGTCGTATTTCTCTTGGTATCAAACAAACTCGTGCTAACCCATGGGAAGAGTTTGCTAAGAACCACGACAAAGGCGAAAAAGTATCTGGTACTATCAAGTCAATCACTGACTTCGGTATCTTCATCGGTTTACCAGGTGGTATCGATGGTCTAGTTCACTTGTCTGATATTTCTTGGAACGAACAAGGCGAAGAAGCTATCCGTCGTTACAAGAAAGGTGACACAGTTGAAGCGGTTATCCTTTCAGTTGACGCTGAAGGCAACCGTATCAGCCTTGGTATCAAGCAATTGAACAATGATCCGTTCAATGATTTCTTAGCTACTAATGAACGCGGTGCGCTTGTTAAAGGTACTGTAACTGCAGTTGATGCTAAAGGCGCTACTGTTAAGTTAGCTGATGAAGTTGAAGCAACTCTTAAAGCATCTGAAATCAATCGTGATCGCGTTGAAGATGCGACTAAATTCTTAGAAGTTGGTCAAGAAGTTGAAGCTAAGATCATCAATGTTGATCGTAAATCTCGCTCTATCAACTTGTCTATCAAAGCGAAAGACGAAGCTGAAGAGAAAGAAGCTGTTGCTAACTTGAAAACTACAGCTACTGGTCAAGACAATGGTCCAAAAACTATTGGTGACTTGATTAAAGCGCAAATGAATCACTAAAATAGTATGTGTGAAATGTATTGTTAATGTAATTTAATTAATACCTTTTACATAAATACTGTAAACGGTAGCGTAGTATTAACGTATTGCGCTACCGTTTTGTATTTAAACAGGTTATTATCAGTTATAATTTTAATTAAGCTTGATAATATAAAGAGGTCGTAGATGACTACTGAAGCACTTAATAAGTCTGACTTAATAGAGCGTATTTCTCTAAAAAATCCACATTTAGCTGAACCATTAGTGGAAGAAGCTGTTAAGATAATGATTGATCAAATGATTGCATCATTATCTGCTGATGACAGAATTGAAATTCGTGGATTTGGAAGTTTTGCACTCCATCATCGTGAACCAAGAGTAGGTCGTAATCCGAAAACTGGTAAATCTGTTGAAGTGGCTGCAAAGTCTGTTCCGCATTTTAAACCTGGAAAGGCACTGCGTGATGCTGTGAACGAATCAGCTCAAAAATAACAATTTAACGGGGTGTCTATGCGCTATGTTTTAGTCTTATTATTAATCGTTATATTTGGATATGCGTTGGCTTTAGTACTTCAAAATAGTACAGAAGTTTCAGTGGACCTTTTATTCTCCCAAGTGCCTGCAATGCGTTTAGGGTTGTTGCTATTATTAACTTTAGCACTAGGCATAATTGTTGGTTTGCTACTAGCTGTTCAAATTTTCCGAGTTTTCCAAACAAATTGGGAAATTAAAAGACTACGTAAAGACATTGATCATCTTCGTAAAGAACAAATTCATACTGCACAGCTCGCTGCTGCTGAAGCTGTTGCAAATGCAAATACAAAACATGAAAAGACGGTATTGGATGTTGTGGAAGAACCACGTAATTCTAATCATTTGTGATTGTGTTTGATTTTTATCTCCCATAAGATTTTTAAATAAATCAGAAACACCTTAAGAATAAGTTCTTAGGGTGTTTTCTTTTATATGGGTTTTATGTTGTTTAGGATGTGTTTCATCATATAATAGGTGTAATTTATCTGTCCGAAGGGAAATTCTTTTGAGTATCATTGTTGCACTGGATGCTAAAAGTCAATACGACGCGCTAACGATAGCTGAACAGCTTGATCCTGCTTTATGTCGAGTTAAGGTAGGTAAAGAACTATTTACACATGAAGGTCCAAATGTTGTAAAAGCCTTACATGATCAAGGCTTTGAAGTTTTTTTAGATTTAAAATTTCATGATATTCCGAATACAACAGCGCAGGCTGTATGTGCTGCTGCAGATATGGGTGTATGGATGGTTAATGTTCATGCTTCAGGCGGTCGAAAAATGATGGAAACTTGTGTGGAGCGTTTAAAAGCAGGGAGTTATAAAACACAGCTTATTGCAGTGACTGTTTTAACTTCTATGGAACGTGAAGACTTAGCTGATTTGGGGTTAGATGTTGAACCTTTTGAGCATGTACAGCGTTTGGCTAAGCTGACAAAAGATAGTGGTTTGGATGGCGTTGTTTGTTCAGCTCAAGAAGCTAAAATGTTAAGAGATACTCTGGGGCAGGATTTTGCTTTAGTTACACCGGGTATTCGTCCTGAGGGTTCTAATGCAGATGATCAAAAACGTATTGTGACACCAAAACAAGCAATGTTGGATGGATCTACACATTTAGTTATTGGTCGACCAATAACTAAATCTGACCATCCACGTCAAACATTAAAAGAGATTTTAGCAACTCTTTGATTATTAAAATTAATAACATGTTTGTATCGAGGGTTAATTTTTAATAATAATTTAACCTTCGATTTTAAGAATATTTATTATTGAGAGAAGATATAATTAGGTTATGGATAAATATTTAATTGTTCTTTTAGTCTTTATTTTTTGCGTTATTTTAGTGATATATACCCAAAAAGGTGAATCTAAATCTAAGGAGCCAAAATCGTTAAGAGATAAAGTCCTGCGTGCATTTCCTGCATTTAACGTTGTAGAAAAATTTAATACTATTGTGATTTATGGGTTAAATGAAAGGCAGGAGGAAGAAGAGTTTGTGACGATTCGTATAGATGAACATCAACAAAAAAATATTCGCTTATATGGGCGAATGATGATTGTGACTTATTCTAAAGAACCGTCAGAAAGAGAGCTGAAGAAAGATTTATCACAGCATTTGATGCAGACATAATTTATCTGCGACGGCTTCCTCGGCTACGACCACGAGCCATACCTCCAAGCGCATTTAGCAAGGCAAGTTTAGTTATACTGCCTGATGCATGTGCATGACAAATAGCAGCTGCTAGGGCATCAGCAGCATCTGCTTGAGGTTTAATACTTAAATCTAATAATCGCATGACCATCATTTGTACTTGTTCTTTATCTGCTGCACCGTAGCCTACAACAGACTGTTTAATTTGCCGTGCAGTGTATTCTGCTACTTGTAGATCTAAATTAACGAGTGCTGCAATTGCAGCACCACGAGCTTGACCGAGTTTTAATGCTGAGTCAGGGTTTTGAGCCATAAACACTTGTTCAACAGCTGCTTCAGTTGGCCCATGAAATTTAACAATACGATCTACACCTGCAAAGATTCGTTTAAGGCGCTCAGGCATTTCGGTTGTTTCGGTACGAATGGTGCCTGCATCAACAAAACGAAGTTTTGAACCATCTTTCTCGATAATTCCATAACCAGTTAAGCGAGAGCCGGGATCAATACCGATAATTAATGACATAATAGCCCTTTAAAAATAATATAATGCCCATATTGTTACATAAGCGTATCAGAAAAGCTTGATAGTGATTAAGCAATTGATGACGAATCCTTAGTTAATTTATTGAGATTAGATTAATTTTTATGAAATTATTTCTTATTTTGTTCGTAGGCTTAATCCTAGAAATTCTGGTCTGGATTGGTGTTGGTGATTTAGTTGGAAGCATGTGGTATGTGTTCTTCTGGTTTGTTGCGGCATTTTTTATCGGTCTAAATATGATTCGAAAATATTCAGCTGGCGTTATGCCACAGATGCAACAGATGCAGATGGGTGGTGATCCTGCTTTAACGAACAATTTACCTAAAATTATTGCAGGTTTCTTGTTGATGATTCCTGGATTAATTACCGATGTTTTAGCATTGCTTATTTTGATTCCTGGTATTCAAAACCTATTTAAAAATATGGCAATGAATATGATGATGAAACGTCAACAGGATATGATGAATAAGATGATGGGTGGCATGATGGGGGATATGAATGGCATGGGCGGAGCTCAAGGTCAAAATCCTTTTGAAGATATGATGCGCCAAATGCAGGATATGCAAAACCAGCAAAATGGACGAGGTGACTCAACTATTATTGATGGTGAAGCAAGGGAGATTACTCCCGAAGCTAAACAGATTGAGATGAAAGATATCAATCCTAAGTAAATGAGTGTTAAAAGCTGAACAATCGTTCAGCTTTTTTTATAAAAAAATTACACGAATTGAAACAAGGATTTATAATCCCTCTAATTTTTTAGACATGGTCTGATTGATGTCATTGCTTTTAACGATTTGTATGCTGCACTTTGTGGCTCAACTTAGCCCGGGACCAGATGTGCTACTTATTGCCAAAAGTGCGGCATCAATGACAAAACTAAATACCCTTAAAATTATTTTAGGGATTTCTGTTGGTATTGTTGTTTGGGTGATTTTAACATTATCTGGATTTACATTACTTATTGCTGAATTCCCTTGGATTCAGTACATACTGATGTTTGTTGGTGGATTTTTTCTAGCTAAAATGGGTTGGGGGATGCTGACTTATGGTATTAAAACAGTAAAAAAAGATGTTAATTGGGACTCTAGTGAACAAATTAAAAGTCAGAATTATTTTTTAATGGGTTTATTTACAAATTTATCTAATCCCAAAACGTTAATTTATTTTAGTAGTGTTTTTTCTTTGGCATTAGGGTCTTCTGCATCTGATCATCTTAAAACATATTTAGCAATTATTATTCCAATACAAACTTTTTTAGTTTTTGCATTATTTATGTTGGTTTTATCTTTACCTAAAATTAAACGAATTTATCGTCAATCTAGTAGTTATATTGATATTATTTCTGGTACATTATTTTTGATTTTTGCAATTTGGTTATGGTACGACGTTTTATTAATGATTTAGCTCATCATCTAATGGTCTACTAGGTTTAATATTATCTGAAACATCAGTTTTCATGTGTTCAATTTTTTGAGTGTTTTTATAACGGTTAGGTTTGAGGGTGGTTTCAGTATTTTCTGAACCACTATAAGTATGGCTGCGGTTCGCTCTTTCTCTTAAACCACCTTTTTTAATGAGTTGAACCATTTTAAACCTTTGAGTCAATATTTAATAATGATTATAAAATGAAATAAGAAAAAGAAGAAATGAATTTAATTTTATTATTTATTTTATCACTTAAAAAATAAAAGCCCATATGGGGCTTTTATTTGAGTCTTTATCATAATTAGATCTACCACATCAGATCATCTGGAATGACATATGCTGCATATGGGTCTTCTTCATCTGTAGTTGCTGTATCATTGGATTGTGAATTGTTTACGAGAATAAATCCTTCCATTTTTGAATTTATACGATCTGCAAGTGCTTTAGGTAGAATCGCATATCCATCATTTTCTTTAGCTATAACTAAGCTACCCGCAACAAGGGCATTGTAAATTTGTTGATTGATATAAATTTTCTTAATTTTATTTTCATCAATAAATTGGTATGAAATTTCGCCATCAGTATTTCTGATTTTATGCTGATTAATCATTTGGACGATAGTAGCATTCAGTTCTTTTTCTTGCAATTGTGCTTTTTTAGCTTGTTCAATTGCAAGATCTTTTGCTTGTTTTTCAAGTTTGTCTTGCTCAATCTTTGCTTTAATTTCAGCTTCTTTACTTTCACCAGTACGCTTTTCATGAACTGCCTGTTTTGAAAGCTTTTTGGCTTTTTTGTTATCGACGAGACCTGCCTTTAACAACTGAGCTTGTAATGCATTTTTAACCATGAGAAATGACAAACCTATGAATGGATTTTTTGATAACGAAGGTAAATAATCCAGTAAATTAAGCTTAAACTAATACTTAATATTGCTGGGATGAGAAACGCATTAAATTGTAATACAGGAGCTGCTATAGCCGCAATTATGCCACCTATGAAAAAACCTGCAAGAATGAGTAAATGAAGTAATACTCGTCGATTACTGACACTTAATCCTCTAAGTTTATAACCTAATGCTAATCCCAAATCTGTTAAAACACCTGATAAATGTGTTGTTCTTATAATGGTGCCTTTGTAGTGGCTGATCATGGCATTTTGCAAGCCCATTGCAGCACATGCCCATAAAAGTCCATAGCGAGGAAAATACGGAATAAATACCCAAGAAAGTAAAATAAATAAAGCCACTAAACTCATTGGTAGCCCATATAGGCGACCGAATTTAAAGTGGCTATTACCTAGAATGAGCCCACTATACATAGAGCCAAGAATATAACTTAATACAACAAGTGCTAGGTATAGGAGGACATCAGGTTTCCATTCGATGAGTGCCATTGCAAATATACTGACATTACCTGTCATATGCGAGACAGCTTGGTGTAGTACGGTAACTAAGCCAAGCACATTAATCATTCCAGCATTAATTGCAAGAAAGAAAACACCAAATTGTAACCAGTATGGCAAACTTTGAAATGGCATAACTCATTAAAAATAAATTAAAAATTGTAGTCTATATTACTTTAAACCACGATCTACTGCAGCAGTAAATAAGACATCAGTCGATGAGTTTAATGCAGTTTCTGTTGAATCTTGCAGAACACTAATCACCATACCAATTGCAACGACTTGCATAGCAACATCGGTTGAAATACCAAATAAACCACAAGCAACAGGAATTAGTAATAATGAACCACCTGCAACGCCTGAAGCACCACAAGCAGAAATTGTTGCAACGACTGATAGAATAAGCATTGTTGTGAAGTCAACAGGAATGCCTAAAGTATGTACAGCAGCTAATGATAAGACGGTGATAGTAACAGATGCGCCAGCCATATTAATTGCAGCACCTAAAGGAATTGCAACACTAGCGGTTGATTCAGGAATACCTAAGCGTTTTGCTAAGTCTAGGTTCACAGGAATATTTGCAGCAGAACTACGTGTGAAGAATGCGGTAATGCCACTTTCACGTAAACATTGGAAAACAAGTGGATATGGGTTACTGCGAGTGACAACAGCAACCATAACTGGATTAATCACAAGTGCAACAAAAGCCATAGAGCCGAGTAATACAGCAAGTAAGTGACCATAGCTTACAAGTGTTTGCATGCCAGAATCGGCAAAAGTTACTGCAACTAAACCAAAAATACCGAAAGGGGCAAAGCTAATTACTAAACGGATTACTTTATTTACAGCTTCTGCCGCATCAGTTAAGAATAGTTTTGTGGTTTCTGATGAATGACGGAAAGCTAAACCCAATGCAACTGACCACGCTAAAATACCAATAAAGTTTGCTTCACTAATTGCTGAAATTGGATTGGAAACAAAACTAAGCACTAAATTCTTTAAAATTTGCGCTAGGCTGTCTGGAGCTAAAAGAGTCGTATTTGCTGGTAGGTCTAGTAATAATGTACTTGGGAATATTTTACTTGCAATCACAGCACTGAGTGCAGCGAGAAACATACCTAAGCCATACATCACCATAATAGGTTTGACGTAAGCATTATTCCCACCAATTTTAAAGTTAGCAATTGAAGAAAGTACAAGTACAAATACTAAAATTGGTGCAACAGATTTTAAAGCTTTAATGAATAATTCACCAAGTAAGCTTAGGTATGGTGTTGCAGAAGGAAAAACAATTGCTACGAATATACCAAGAATAATTGCGATGATAATACGTTGTACTAAACTCAGTCGCATGAAAGCAGAAAACATAATGGGAGCCTTGTCAGAAACTACGAAGACAAATAAAAATTAGTCGCTATTTTATACTAAAAGCTGGATTGCCAAAAATACTTTTAATATTAAATTTAAGTGATTATTTTTACACGTAAAAAATCCATTTTTACGATATTTTTCTTTTAAAATGATCGTAAAAAAATAATACCAAATAACATTTGTATATGAATTAGTCAGATCATTTTTATTTTTCCTTTTTTGATAACTGTTGAATTGCTTGATAATGTGTCAAATAAATAAAGCCATTCATATGATTTATCCAATTGGATTGTTTAAGCTTGTCCATTACAGGACCTTTAACCTCAGATAAATGCAATTTAATATGGAGTTTGGTTAATTCTATATCAAATTCTTCCAACATTTCCAATGCACTTAAGTCAATAGAGCTAATACTTGAGCAGTTGATGATAACGTGTTGAAGTTCTTTCTTTTTACTTACTTCATTAATCAAGAAATCTTTTAATGTATGTGTATTTAAAAAAGTTAAACTTTCATCTATACGAATAGAAAGAATATGCGGATCAGTTTTTACTTGATGTCTTTCAATATTTCTAAAGTGTTGAGTACCTTCAACAAGACCAATTACCGCAATATGTGGGCGACTTATGTTCCATAGAAGTAAAATGAAAGTTGAAATAATACCAATAATTAAACCCGTAGAAATATCGATGCAAACTACACCTAAAAATGTAATCCACATGGCGATTCCATCTACTTTAGAATATTTCCATGTTTCAGAGAAAGATTTGAAATCAACTAGTTTCCAAATAGAAACCATAATAGTTGCAGCAAGTACTGCTAAAGGTAGATCTTTAAAAAAACCTGTAAAATATAGGCTAACAATGACAATAAAAAGTGAGGAAAGTACACCCGCCATTGGTGTTTTAGCGCCTGCATCAGCATTCACCACGGTGCGAGATAAACTTCCTGTGACAGGAAAAGCACTACTTAAACCTGCACTAATATTTGAAATTCCTAAAGCAATGAGTTCTTGATTACTATTTAAATGGCTACGTTGTTGCAATGCTGTAGCTTGTGCAATAGACAGTGATTCAACAAAGCTAATCATAGCAATCATTGTTGCACCAGGAAGAAGCTTAAAAACCAAATCTAAATTCCAAAAAGGCATACTTAATGATGGGAATCCTGAAGGAATTTCTCCTACTGTTTTAATTCCAATATTTTGTAGATGGAAGTAAAAAACAGTAATAATACTTAAAACAACTAAAATTAAAGGAACTGCGCGTGAGATAAATTGATGACCCTTAAATCTGAATTTGATTTTTGGGTGTTGCATAATTTTAGGTAAATAAATTAAAAATAAAATTGCAAATAAGCCGAGAGCTAAACTTGCGAAGTGAATATAGCTAAAATATTGAATAAAGCTTTCAAGGAACTCAATAGCATTATTAGATTGAAGGGGAATATTAAAAATAAATTTTAGTTGCCCGAGTGCAATAAGTAATGCGGAGGCGATGATAAAGCTTTTGATGACAGGATGACTGATGAGCTGAATGAGAAAGCCAAAACGAAATAACCCTAAAAGTAATGAAATAATTCCAACCATCAAAGCAAGTAAACAAGCCGCTTGTATATAAACAGGCGAGCCTAGTTCAAATAAAGGACTAAGTGTTGCAAAAGTCATCATAGAAATAATGGCAACAGGTCCTATAGATAAAGTTGGGCTTCCGCCAAAAATGGCGTAAAGAATCATGGGAATGACGCTAGCATATAGCCCCATAACTGGAGGTAATCCAGCCAACATTGCATATGCCATTGCTTGGGGTACAAGCATGGCAATAACAATCAAAGAGGAGAGTAAATCTGCTTTAAATATATGTTGATTATAATTTTTAAGCCAAATTAAAGCAGGAAACACCTGTTCAGCACGAGATAAGCGTTCTGACATATACTATTCTAAATCATAAATTCTTATATATTATGCATAAAAAAAGCTAAGAAATCTTCTCTATTTCTTAACCTTTTATTTTTAATTAAATAAACTTTTGGTTTAGTTGCGATATTTAATAGTTTATCTAGTTATTACAGTATAAATCATGCAATGTTTGCAGTATTTGAAGCACGCTTTTATCCTTAATACTGTAAAATATTTGTTTCCCATCACGACGAGTTGAAACAACATCACTTTTTCTTAACATCATTAATTGTTGCGATAAAGTTGGTTGATTTATTTTTGTAAGTTGTTCAATTTCAGCAACATTTAATTCTTGTTTTGAAAGAAAACACAGAATGATCAGTCTGTCGGTATTAGCTAGGGACTTTAAAATTCCAACAACTTTTTCAGCTGAATTTTGTACAGATGAAATTTTAAAATCTTCATTCATTTTTTTAACGCCTAGTAAAAAGTGTAAGTATTATAATAACCTATGCAAACTAGTAAAGGGAGAAAACCCATTAATTTTAATGGGTTTTCTTGAAAACAAATATTAGTAAAACTTATGTATTTTTATATATTTATATGATTTATTAGATTTTTTTATTTTCAGTGTGCTTTAATTGCAGTAATTCTCGATCAGTGAAGAAAGTAGAATTATCAATCAAGTTTTGAATTATTGTGTTGTACCAGTTGAAGGAGACATTGAAAATTTGATTAAAATTATTTGATTTAGTGATGATATTTTGTGTGATTTTTATCATACCAATAGCTTGGAGTGTTGTTGTGCAGCTTTTAATGGTTGCACTGTCAAAATAATAACCTGTATTTAGTGCTTGATGACCTGCTAGGCGCTTTAGTGTTGCTTTAGACATTTTTTCTAATGTTTTTGTATCAAGTTCAATTTTTTCAGAATAGAGATCTATGAGTTTTTGAATAAGAATAAAATTGTTCATACTTAAGGACGATAGAGATGCTAAAAGCTCGAATGTTACCTGATTTTGATTTGATTTAATTTGAATATCATCCATAGAAATCCAAGATTTAGACTTAAATTCATTTAGGATGAGATCTAGCTGTTCTGTTAATTCATGATCATGCCATTTCAGGAAAAACTCTTCTTTAATGAATGGATAAACTTTTTCAATAATATGAAGCAGATTTTGCTTAGAAATTTGTTGTACAGATTGAATGATTGATGCAATTGTTGATGCTAAGATAAAGCAATGTAAAATATTATTACTAAAATAGCTTAATAAGATTTTTTGACTTTCTGAGACACGAATATAATGGATAGAATTTTCTGTAATATTTTCTACTTGTTTTAATTTTTGAGCATATTCAATAATTTCAAGACTAGATAATGGTGAAATGATCATTCGCTCATCATATTTCAAATCGATAAGTAGTGCTCTAAAGGCATCAATTTGAGTAATTAAATCAGTTTGCTCAAGTTTAAAATCAGAAGAGTTAAGTAGAATTAACGAAATTAGTGAAATTGGATTAATCACCACTGCTTTATTAATATTTTTAAGAATGTCGTGTGCAATGGTATTAACTGAACTTAAAACGGCTTCCGGTAATGCTTGGTTTTGAGTGGTTGTAATGTTTTGAGCTTTATATTGATCAAGAACATCATCTAAAAATATAGGATCTCCAAAATTAACATGGACTTGACCGAAAACTTTTTCAATTTTACGGACTGAGTTTAGAACTCCCCATAAAGATTCCGCCTCTTTAGGTTTTCCATTAAGTTCGTTTAGATATGATGTACCCTCCATGAGCTTTTCATAACCAAAATAAGTTGGAATAAAAGCAATGGGCTTATTATTGGCTTGCAAATGACTTTCAATAGTCATTGCCAACATACCTTTTTTAGGTGGTAATAAGAGTCCTGTGCGAGAACGACCGCCTTCAATAAAATATTCTAAAGGTGTATTTCGTTGAATGAGACTATTTAAATATGATTTAAATACAGATGTATAAAGTTCATTACCATTAAAGCTTCGACGAATAAAATATGCACCACCACCACGCAGAATTTGACCAACAACAGGTAAATTGAGGTTAATTCCAGCTGCAATGTGTGGAACCATTAATCCACGATTAAAAATGACATAAGATAATAATAAATAATCGATATGACTGCGGTGACAAGGGGTATATACAATCTGATAATCTTTGGCTAATTCACGTACAGTATCAAAATTATGCACTTCAATACCATCGTAAAGTTGTGTCCAGAGTTTTGCTAGCGCAAGTTCTGCAAATCGAAGAGTAGAATAAGAAAAATCAGAAACAATTTCTAAAAAATAGTTTTTTGCACGTGATTCAGCTTCAAACATGCTAATTTTTTGGTCAATACTTTCCTTGCGAATTGCATTTTGTACAACTTCAGTTTTCATGAGCTGATTGATTAAATTTCTACGATCGGATAAGTCAGGTCCGAGAACAGCCTCTTTATAATTGTGAAAGTTTTGATCGAGCTTTTGTACAACAAAATGGGCAGGGGAAAAATTTGGATATTCGACTTTGGCTTGATTAAAAAGTTCTCTTAGTGACAGAGGCTTATGAAACTCAATATAGTTTTCACGACCGTATAAAGAAATATTTAAAGTCTGTTTAATTTTATTCGGTTTTGACCATGCGTCAGCGAAAAGTGCTTTTACCCATGAGTTTTCATATTGAGGAGAACGTCCCCAAAGTACGGTAACAGGTACAAGTTGAATATCATATTGTGGATTTTTTTCTAAAGTTTCAATGAGTCGAAGTAATTTTGCAGAATAATGATAGTCTTCTTGAGATGCATTATTTTCATTCAAAACTAACATACTGTCATCTTCATGAAGTGAATCAAATTCAATTTTTGAAAAAACAGAAGGAAGCCCACGTTGAATTGCTTCTTTGTCAATTAATACCGTATTACTTAAGGAAGCATCTTCAAGTACGTAACATACTTTAGTGTTTTTTTCATGCGAAATATTTTGCTCTAATTCAGCTGTATTTCCCAAAACTTGAGGCGAAACAATTTTATCTAAGATTGTTTTTGTGAGATTTCTATAAATTTTGCTATAACTCTTAGACATGTGTTTACCTAGATGTACCATTTGCATAAATTTTCAGTATTCGTCTGAAATTTTACAATATTCTTCAGATGGATAAAGTGATGATTAATCGTTAAAATATGAGAATGATTAACCATTTATAGAATAACTTTAATCTATTTTATCATGCTATTGAATAAATACTCTAAAGCTATATCGCATTTTGTTGATAGTTAATCATATTTTATTCGATGTAATTTGATGGGAAGTGAATTCTATTTTTTTCATAAGGTAGTATGATAAATGCAATATTATTCATAAGATCATTAGGAACAGATGATGACTACAGATACTGCCTTTGAAACACCAGAAAATTTGGGAATAGCCGTTTATAGTAATAATGCTGATGCGATTGGTAATACACCTCTAATTCGTGTGAATCGTTTAATTCAATCTGCTGCAACTGTTCTTGCTAAAATTGAGAGTCGTAATCCTGCATTTTCAGTAAAAGATCGTGTTGGTGCTGCACTAATTGCTGATGCAGAAAAACGAGGCGTACTTAAGCCTGGAATGCATATTGTTGAACCTACTAGTGGTAATACAGGAATTGCATTAGCGTATGTTGCTGCTGCTAAAGGTTATGAAATTACTTTAACAATGCCAGCAAGTATGAGTATTGAACGTCGTAAAGTATTAAAAGCACTTGGTGCTCATCTTGTCCTTACAGAGCCAGCTAAGGGAATGAAAGGAGCTGTTGAAGAGGCGATTCGTTTAGCAACAGAACAGCCTGAACTTTATTTTTTGCCACAGCAATTTGAAAATCCTGCCAATCCTGCCATTCATGAAGCAACAACAGGTCCAGAGATTTGGGCAGCTACTCAAGGAAAAGTTGATATTTTAGTGGCTGGTGTAGGCACTGGTGGAACGATTACGGGGATTTCTCGTTATTTTGAGAAAGTTAAAAATCAATCAATTTATTCAGTTGCAGTTGAACCTGCTGATTCTCCAATTATTGGTCAGGCAAAACGTGGTGAAGATTTAACACCAGGCCCACATAAAATCCAAGGAATTGGTGCAAATTTTATTCCAAAAAATTTAGATTTAGATTTAGTGGATGAAGTGATTGCAATTGAAAATCAAGAAGCAATTGAATGGGCACGAAATTCAGCAACGAAAGAAGGTATTTTTGTTGGTATTTCAAGTGGTGCAGCATTAGCAGCAGCTGCTAAAATTGCAACACGTCCTGAAAATATAGGTAAAAATATCGTTGTCATTTTACCTGATGCAGGTGAGCGTTATTTATCTTCTGTTTTATTTGAAGATATTAGTACTGATTGAAATATTGAATATAAAAAACCACCTATTTAGGTGGTTTTTCACTTAAAGATAAACTTTATTGCGCAGGCATTTTACTTTGAATAAATGTAAGTAGATCATTATTTTTGTCTACAATCGCTTGAGTATGAATTGCACCTTCAGCAGGCACAAATGTTACATCAACACCCATAGATCTATATTTTTGCTGTAATGCATCTGTTACTGCAAAAGGCACTTCAATATCTTCCGTACCTTGAATAATCATAATTGGAGTATTCATGGCAATATCACCAATTTTACTATTACGGATAGATTGAGCAACAACTTCGCTAGCCATAAAACGATCCATATTTAAGCTATTATAATCATTAATCGATTTATCTGGATTTTCAGTTAAATAGCTAGATATATCTCGTTTAAAACGGTTACGTAATCCATTTTCTGGGTTAAAACTATTTTCTAAACATAAGCCTTCTTCACCCGTTGCTCCTTCGGCTAAGGCAACCATATTTTTAAGACGATCACTTTCATACAAGCTTAATTGATCAAAACGAGGATCAATTGCTTTGAGACTTGTTGTAAAAAATGCACCATATGTCATTAATGTTGCTAAAGCATGAATACTGCCATTTTCACGTTCAGCAATACTTAAACCTGCTGCCTTTTCTTGAGCTTCAATTGCTGCAAGTGTCGCACCAATATTTTGAGCAATATTTTCTAAACCAGATGCAGGTGCCCCAGCTACTGCACCTTTATAACCAGCATCGGGATATTGTGTAATATATTCAGCTGTCCCTAATGATGCTTGTCCACCTTGAGATTGTCCAACAGTCATCCATTCTTTACTTAGAAGATGAGCATAATAAACTTGAGCTGCTTGAACTGCTGCAATAGATGATTTCGCTTGACTTTCTACATTTAAATAAGGGTGTATACCAACAGAACCTAACCCTTCATAATCGGGTGCAATGACTACATAACCAGCATCCAATAAGCTTTTTGCCAATGGGTTTTTAAAGCGAACATTCATTGGGTTTGCAGTTGGGGCACAATCATTTCCAACGCCTAGCGTACCATGTTGCCATACCACAACTTTATAACCACCTGTAGGCTTAGGTGTTTTTGGAAAAAATACAAATGCTGATGTTGTTATGGTATCACCATTGATATTTGGCATTGTATAGTCCATTACCTTCATAGATTGAGCGTTATCTAACGAATCTAGAGTGTATGGGCGTTCCGATACAAAAGTACCAATATAGTGATTTGTTTCCTCTGTAATTGGTGGATTTATATTTGTATTTTCATCATTAATTTCACACCCACTTAGAGCAATGATTGAGCTTAGACAGAGAATAAGAATTTTTTGTTTATACATTAATTTCATGTTGCGATATTTTCCATAATTGTTTATTAAAATCATGAGAATTTATATATAAATAGTTATAAATAAACATAATTTTAAGATAGATATCACATTAAATATAAAGTTGTTTGTTATTTATTAATGTTCTTTTTTTAATGCATTGTGAATATTTGAGAAACACATATTTAAAAATGTTAATGAGTTATCAAAGTGGAGGAGTTGTGTAAATAATTTAAAGGTATAAAAGTTGAAATAAATATATCTATTAATGCGAGGGAGTAAGTCTATTTTTCTTTATTAATATTAAATAACTATTTGGTGATATATATTAAGTATATTTAATCAATATTTTGTTTATTTAAACTAAATTAATTAATTTTTAATTAAGTTAAAGTTAACTATAGGATATTTATAATAAAAATGTGATTTTTATCACTAAAAATTCGTAAATAGTCAAAAAATCCATATAAATTGAAAACTATTATGCATTTTATTTAATTAATATGAACTTATTAGAGGGAAGGGTTAACATTATGTTTACTCTAGTTTTAATTAATAAATTTAATAGAGATTTATATTATGAAATTTAAAGCATTAGTTTTAGCAGCATCATGTTCAGTTGCATTTTCTGCAGTTAGCGCTGCACCAGTAGTTGAATTTAAAGGTGAAGTAATTGATCAAACTTGTAAATCATCAATTAACAGCCAAACTGACTCAACTGTAATGCTTGCTGAAGTTTCTGCAAGTGCACTTCAAACTCCAGGAGCAACTTCAACAATTACTCCATTTACTGTAAAAGTTGAAGATTGTGCGGTTGATACAGCAGATTTAGAAATCGGTACAACTTTCTTAGGTTATAACGTGACTGAAAACGGTAATCTAGGCAACCAAGAAACTGGTGATAATGCTGCGACTGGTGTTTCTATTCAAATCACACAAAATTCTGATGGTACAAACCCTGTTACTTTAAATGGTCCAACGACTGTTTCAGGTCTAGTTTTACCAGCGGGTCAAACTTCTGCTACTTATGAGTTTGGTGCTCAATACTATGCTGAAGCTCCTGCTACAGCAGGTACAGTAAAAGCTGTAGCTGAATACGCTTTGTCGTATAACTAATACAATTAGCCTGAATATTCAAAAGAGTATTCAGGCTTTATAAATTGCAAGTTTAATTCTATTTAATTGTAGATATTTCAAAGTTTTTATGGGGTGTTTTATGAAGTTATCTTTTAAACTGGGTTTAACAGCGATTAGTACGGCATTATTGTGTAATTCAATTTCTCATGCTGCAGTTGTAATGACTGGAACTAGAGTAATTTTTCCTGCAAATCAAACTGAAAAAACGATTCAACTACAAAACAAAGATAATAATCCAAATATTGTTCAAGTTTGGGTAGATCGTGGAAATAAAGCATCTACACCAGATACTGCCGATGGGCCATTTATTGCAAATCCGCAAATTTTTAAAATTTCTCCAAATGCAGGTCAAATGGTTCGCCTTACTTTTATTGGTGATAAATCAGAGTTACCTACAGACCGTGAAAGCGTATTCTATTTGAATTTTTCAGAAATTCCAGGTGTAAAAGATACAGGTGATGCACCAAACCAATTAATGATTGTCTTTAAAAATCGATTGAAGGTTTTTTATCGCCCAGATCGTCTTCCATATCCACCTGAAGAAATGTCAAAACATATTGTCTATAAATTTAGTGGCACTTCTACTCAGCCAAAAGTTACTATTTCAAATAATAGTGCCTATTATGCAAATATTTCAGAAGCGTACGTTGTACAGCAAGATGATAAAACAAAAATTCAAAAAAATACCATGATTGCACCTAAAACATCTGTTGAATGGGATGTGCCATTAAAAGACTTTGATATGTCAAAAGCAAAAATTAGTTTGGGCTTAATCAATGATTATGGGGTTACTGTAACCAAAGAATTGCACGAATAAACTCAGAGAAGAATATCAAATGAGCATGCGATCTATTCCTTTTGTACTATGGGATTCAAAAACAAATTTAAGCACTGTTATAGGCTTATTAACATTAATGCCTGCAATTTCGCATGCTGTCGAACTGACTGCACCAGAAATAACGGCAGAAGATGAATATGTTTTTAATGATGCTTTATTTAAGGGATCTATAGCGAATCAAAAGGCATTGATACGTTTAAGTGAGGGTGGAAATATTGTCCCTGGCACTTATCATGTAGATGTGTATGTGAATAAACAATTTATAGAAAAAGCATCAATTAGATTTGAAGAAACTGAAAATCATAAGGTCCAACCTTGTTTCAGTCTTGAGTTTATGGAACGTGCATCCGTTATTATAAAACCTCAAGATATTAATTTATCAAATGAGAAAGATCATTGTACAACTCTAGATCATTTTGTAGATCAAAGTACTGCTAATTTTGATATGGGACGCTTAAGACTTGATTTAAGTATTCCTCAAAGTTTTATTAAGCAAATTCCGCGTGGTTATGTACAGCCTGAGCTTCTTGATGAAGGTGAGTCTATTGGTTTTGTAAACTACATTGCCAATTACTATCATAGTCAGTTCAATGCAAATGATGACACATTTAAACAAGATTCTACTTATATTGGTTTAAATGGTGGAATTAACTTAGGCAAATGGCAGTTTCGCCAACAATCAAGTGTAACGATTAGTGATAATGGAACAGAGTGGAACAGTATTCGTTCTTATGTTAAACGTCCAATTGCAAGTTTACAAAGTGAATTAAGTGCTGGGCAATTGTTTACAAGTGGTCGTTTTTTTTCAGGCTTAAGCTATAACGGTTTTAATGTAAGTACAGATGACCGTATGTTACCTGAATCAATGCGTGGTTATGCCCCAGTTGTACAAGGTGTTGCTCAAACAACGGCTAAAGTATCTATTAGTCAGGGTGGTAATGAGATTTATCAAACAACCGTATCACCAGGACCTTTTACAATTAATGATTTGTATCCTACAAATTATAATGGTGATTTAGTTGTTACTGTAACTGAAGCGGATGGAGCTATTTCACAATTTAGAGTTCCATTTTCTGCTGTTCCTGATTCAGTACGTAAAGGTGCTTTTAAATATAATTTTGATATTGGTCGTACGCGTGATATTGGCGAAGATACAAATTTTGTCAATTTAATTTCACAATATGGTTTAAATAATGCCATTACATTGAATAGTGGTTTACGTTTCGCTGAAGATTATCAATCAGCAGTTGTTGGTTCTGCATATACAACAGCGATTGGTGCATTCTCTGGAGAAGCAACTTTTTCACGTGCTAAATTACCGGAAGAAGGCTATATTAAAGGTTGGATGTTTGGTGCGAACTACAGTAAAACATTTGAACCCACAAATACGACAGTTGCACTTGCAGGTTATCGCTTTTCTACTGAAGGTTACCGTGATTTAAGTGATGTGATATCGGTACGACAATCAGTAAAAGATGGATATATTTATCAATCGAATACTTATAAAGAAAAATCACGTGCCACAATTATTTTAAATCAGTCATTTAATAAATTGGGAACTTTATATTTATCAGGTTCTGCATCGAGCTATCGCGATCAAAAGCCAGATGATTATCAAATTCAGCTTGGATATGGAAAAACATTTAGCAATGGTTTGTCTTTAAATTTATCTATTGCACGTCAAATGGTTGCATCGCAGCAAGTGATAGATGGTCATATGCCTGATGATTTTACTCAAGATAAGCATGATACAACGTATGGTTTAGCTTTAACTTTTCCATTACATCAAAGAAAATATGCGAAGAATGTACGTGTAAATGTCACAAGTAATAAAGATTATAATTCATATCAAACAAGTGTTAATGGTGATGTGCCATATTTAGATAATGCTCAATATAATGCCGGTGTTAGCTATGATGATCAATCTAATATATCTGTATGGAATGCAGGTTTAACGAAAAAATTTAATAATCTTAATACTTCAATGAATGCATCAAAATCTAAAAATTATTGGCAGACGTCAATGAGCGGTCAAGGTTCGGTTGCGCTACATAGTGGTGGTGTTACTTTTGGTCCTTATCTTGGTGATACATTTGCATTGATTGAAGCGAAAGGTGCTGAGGGGGCACATGTTTTAAGCGGTGAAAATATTAAGATTAATAAGCAAGGTTATGCTTTAGTTCCATCTTTGAGTCCATATCGTTATAACACGGTGGCTTTGAATCCTGAAGGTATGTCAAGCCATACAGAATTAGAGTCTGGGGATGTGAAAATTGCGCCGTATTCTGGTTCTAGTGTGAAAGTAAAATTTAAAACACGTCAAGGTTATCCAATTTTAATTCGTAGTTCATTGTCATCTGGTCAATTTGTACCATTTGGTTCAGACGTACTTAATGAAAACTCTGAAAGTTTAGGTATTGCAGGACAAAATGGTC
This sequence comes from Acinetobacter equi, assembly GCF_001307195.1. Lineage (NCBI taxonomy): Bacteria > Pseudomonadati > Pseudomonadota > Gammaproteobacteria > Moraxellales > Moraxellaceae > Acinetobacter > Acinetobacter equi. The sequence goes on from NZ_CP012808.1 coordinate 2,304,696, forward strand.
AAATTTATGTACGTGCTGATAAAGAAGAAGGCAGACTTAATGTCATTTGGGGTGATGAAAAAGAAGATTCTTGTTTCATTAATTATAAGATTCCTTCTGATCAGCTAAATCAGCCATTAGTTCGACTTGATGCAATATGCCAAATAGAGAAGTAATTACATATGAAACCGATTTATAAAGCGTTAATGTTGGTTGGAATTTCTTTAGCAGCTTCAACATCATTTGCACGGTGTGAGTTAGGTTCACCTCTTATAAATGATACAACTGATAGCGGTGCTACAGGCATTAACTATGGAACAATCAATGTAGCATCTCCATATTTACAACCTGCAGGTTCAGTAATTGCTCATACTGTTGTTCAAAGCCCAAATTTACCAAGAGCAACAAGTCCAGATCAAGCATTATGGACGTGCGATAAAGCTGATTTACCCGATATTTATTTTATGGTTGCAACGAATGGCGATGAACCATGGGGCGGACATATTGATATTGGTGGTCCAGATGGTTTATCCGATGTCTATGCCACTTGGTGGCAATATGTGGGCGTAAAACATCAAATGCGTGATGTTGTTTTTACACGTTATTGGAAGCGTTTAGATATTGAAACGTATGGTGAGCGGGCAGATGGAAAAATTGATATCCGTGTTCGAGATATTCCACCATTAGAAGTGACTTTGTATCGTGTAAGTTCGACAGTTCCTACATCTCCACGAGGGAGTTTTTGTGGCTATAATGGACAAATTGTTCGTGGAAATTATAAATCGGGTTATAGAGAGGGTTCAAATATTTCCTATCTGTGTAACCAACCGAGTGCTTATGTGCAACTTGGTGGAAACTCAAATGTAGCTTTTGCCTTTAGTCATGATGCATTAGGCTCTGATAGTAATGTCAACTATCTGTTTTGGGGTGCTTGGAATGGCTTTGGATACGGATTCTATAATTCAACGACAAACTTAACACAAGCTGAAACGTGTGTTGCACGGAATGCAACACCAGTGGTTAATTTTGGTTCGGTAGCTGCTCCTGACTTAAATCGTGGTGCTGCAGCTAGAGCAAACTTAAATGTAGAAATTGAATGTAGTAACTCTGCAGTTTCAGGCGTAAATTCAGATCAAGTTGCAATCGGCTTTCTTCCATCAACTGCTGCACTTTCAAATGCTCAGTCACTTGGTCTTTTAAATGGTAATGGTTCATCTGATTACCTAGTTTCTGATGATTATTTTAATGATAATTCTGCAAAAGGTGTGGGTATTCAATTAAGAAATCCAAGTACTGGTACTGAAATGAAATTTTTAGGTGCTTCGTCAGCTTCATCAACAGGTGGTGGTCAAGCAGCTGGATGGTATCCTGCATTAGAAGGTAATCCAACGATAATAGGCAGTATTACAGGATATACTAAGTATTCTCAACAGTATGAGGCTGCGTTGAGAAAATTACCTGATACAGATATTAAATCTGGTACAGTAAAAGCAACAGCAACAGTTATCGTTAAGGTGCAATAAACATGTTAAAAAAACTAGTAATTTTCAGTTTTTTGAGTGTTTCTAGTATTTTACATGCAGGTATTTTGGCTGGTTCAACACGTATTATTTTTGATGAAGGTTTAACTCAAAAGAGTTTAATGCTTGTGAATACAAATGATTATCCAGTATTTGCTCACGTTTGGACAGATGAAGGCGAGGGAAATCCTGAATTTAATGAAACGCCATTTGTTGTTGTTCCAGCTGCATTTAAATTAAAACCAGAAGAAATTAAGGGGATTAATATTGTTTATAATCAAATGGAGTTGCCAAAAGATAGAGAGTCTGTTTTTTGGCTAAATTTATATGAAATTCCTGCGGTATCGAAAGCATCTTTAAATAATGATTATTTAAATTTAGCGATGAATACACAAATGAAAGTTTTTTATCGTCCAAAAGCTTTAAATGGAATGGATTTAAATAAAATTCAAAAGTTATTAAAGTTTAATTTAGAGCATGATGGAAAGTTACTAAAACTAAAAGCAGAAAATTCAACGCCGTATTATGTCAGTATTATTAATATTGATATTTCAAATAGTGTGTCAAGTTCTTTAGCTAAGCATGATACTGAAAATATGATTTCTCCATTTTCAGACAAAGTTTATACATTAGAAAATCAAAAATTTATAAAAGAAACAAAAAATACGCTTAAGTATGTTTTGATTGATGGGGATGGGCAGAAGATGAGTTTTTCACAAGAGATAAATTAAAAAAAATTCTAATTTAAAGTTTTAAGAATTCATTTGGAGAGATGAATTCTTTTTTTATTTTTTAGTGTATGTTTCTCTCCAACGTAAAGGGCTTTCACCTGTCCAACTTTTGAAAATACGGTTGAAGGACGTTTGTTCTTTGTAGCCAAGTAAATCTGAGATGGTTGCAATAGATAATTCCGGATTATGTAAATATTGCTGGGCAAGTTGTAAGCGAACATTGCTTAACAAGTTTTGAAATTTTAAGCCTTCTGCTTTGAGAGAACTTTGAAATGTTCTTGGGGACATATTCAGGTAATTTGCAACAACTTCAATTCTAGGATCACGATTCTCAATTGATTTGATAATGTTTTTATTTACAAGCTCTATAAAAGAGGTATTGTTAGGTAATGTACTTAATTGCATATCTGCTTGACGTTTTAATAATTCTAATAATGTTTGATCTGAATTTGCTAATGGAATTTCAAGAATACTTTTTTTAATGAAAAGCGTGGTTTTGTCTACATTAAAAATAATGGGGCATTGAAAAAAATCCTCGTATAATTTTGTGTTTTTCGGTGCTGGAATAGCAAGTTCAAGGTGGTTATAAATTGGAATATCCGTATCGGTCATTTGTTTTGTTTTTATAAAATATAAAGCAACTTCTAGTTCTTCCGAAATTTCAGTTTCTCTACGATATAGACCTAAATTATAGTAGGAAGGTTTATTCCAAGACATAATAATTTCATTGGTTTGATGAATAATTTGTTTATCCATATAGTCATACCATAGTTTGTCATAATCTAATGATATATCTAAGTATTCTAATAAGTTGTGACAAGATCTAGCTAAATAATTACAAATTCCCATATGTTTTGCTTCCAATGATTTTGCAATTTCTAAACCTAGACCTTCCTTTTTATATTGTTGATCTATAAATTTGAGTTTTTTTAACCAATGTTCGAAGCAAATTCTTTCATCTAGTGTATAAGTGTGATCATTGGGTGAGTTTAAATGATTTTTTTCACAAAAATTATCCAATAATTGAGCCATTCCATTGCCCACACTTTTAACTTTTAAGAAAGATTTCATAGGCCTCCATATTTAGAGTGTTGTTGCAAGTTTTGAAGAAATAATAAACTTAAATGTTAGTTTATCTAATATGACAAATTGTTGATTATTAAAACTAATTTTTATTATATTATTTGAAAATTATACTATAAACAATGTGTTTTTTAACCATTTTTGGAAGAAAATACAGTAAATTGAGTAGGTTAAACACATATTTTAGTGTAAACCTACATAAAGTTTATATAAATTAAAAGCTTAATTTATCATTTTAATATCTGTATATTTTTGAATTTTATCTATATTTAAACTAAATATTTCATCAAGGAAAGCGCTATAAAACTGACCAATCATTTGTGTTTTTTGAGCTGCGAGTTTTCCAGCTATTGCAAAATGAACATGAGCTGCAATCGTTGCTATAGTTGGTGTTGCAACAGATGTATAGGCTGCAATTAAAGCACCTAAGGCACAACCTGTTGCAGTGATTTTAGGTTGTAAATATGATCCACCATTTACTTGTATTATTACATTCCATTCTTTTGAAAGAATAAAATCTGACTCACCTGAAATTGCGACACATGACGTAGATTCTAAGAGTATTTTGGCTTGAGCATATACTTCAGCACTGTTTAATGTGCTATCTACACCTTTAGAATCGACGATATTTCCAGCTAAGTTACTGATTTCAGATGCATTGCCTCGAATAATTGTAGGCTTATATTTGAGTAGCTGATCAACAGTAGCTGAACGCCAAGCTAAAATTGGACCATAACCAACAGGATCTAATACCCAAGGTTTTTCATGTAAGTTTGCTGTTTTTGCAGCAATTAACATTGCTTGAGTCTGTTCAGTTGTTGGTGTGCCCGTATTAATGCTGAGCGCACTAGAAATTTTAGTAAAATCTTCTACTTCAAAAGGATTATCAATCATAGCAGGAGATGCACCAGCCGCAAGTAAAATGTTGGCTACATAATTTGCCGCAACACTATTGGTGATACAGTGGGTTAAAGGTTGATTTTCTTTTAATTTTTCCCAAGCTTGACTAATATGTGCGTGTATATCTTCAATAGTAATGGTGAAATTTGACATGAGATTTACTAATTACCTGTAATATTACTGTGTAAAGTAATGATCTTGATGTTTACATTGTCTGCAAAATAATGACACATAATTTTCAGCATCATAATCGACAGTGAGTTCTTCTGAACCACAGTACATACAACGTTTGGTTGAATAAAACTTTAATCGAGGTTCTATTTTTCTCCATAAACGTGTAATCGGTTGTACAAAAATAGAATCATCATATCCTAAAAATTTGAAAAACAAGATTTGACTCATTTTACTTAACGGCAAGTTATAAGGTCTTGGTAATGTCGATGTTTCCCATTTTTCTTTAATTGCACGTTCACGATATTGTTGCAAAGTTTTTTTCAATAAATTGGTGTTAATAAAATTTTCATTACGAACTTGTAACGCTTTTTGTTTATACAAATATTCTAAAGCATTTTGAATTAAGTAATAAATTTGACCTACAGCAAGAACATCTAATAAACGATAACAGAAGCCTTGAAAACTTTTATTTCCCGAGATTTGAATTCCCCATGTGCGACAATAAAATTGCATGAATTGGATAATTTCTTGGTAAAGAAGTTGGTAGAGTGCATCTTTAACTTCTTCTGCACTTTTAAAAGGCACACCTAATGAGAGTTGTTCATAAAACCAGTTGCGTAATTGTTGGGTAATACTAAAAAGACTTGGTTCAGAATAACCATCTAAGCGAACATTAATAAAATATTGATGAGGTTGATCACTAAAATCTTTTGCGAGTAATACATTATCTCTGATTAAACTTTTTAGTAAATATGATTGATAAAGATAATTGGGGCTAATATATTGAAATTTATAATGTTCCCAGTCTATAAATTCATGATGTAAGGTATGTTCTTGAACATGATCATCAAGTAAACTTAATAAAAAAAGCTTATTGATAAAACTTAACTGATTCAGCTCTACCTCATTATAATCATATTTTTTTTGCTTACGTGTTTCTTGGAGCATTGTTTCACGAAGCATTTTTTTTCTTTTAGCTGTGCACTTTTCACAATGACAATTATGTTGGCTATTTTGAAAAACTTGATGTTGGCAATGGCTACATTCATGAAAATTAATAGCTGAATCATATTGTTCTGCTTCTACCCAATACATTGATGCATGACACAAAGGACAGTGTGTACTTTCATCAAGTTGCTTTTGTAGAATTTGACGCATAATGATCCAAATAAGAACTATTTCATTGCCAATTATACACTGAAGATAGATAGAATTTTGAGGCATTCCTTCAATAAGCCATAATTCTACCAATAATGAAGTAGTGGCATATTAGAAATAAAAGATAAACCTATATTTTAATATGCCAAGATGATGAGTATGTTAAACAGGGCATGGAAGAGTTTCGTCTTCTTCACTGATTTTTTTTGCTTGTATTAATGCTTGTATTTTTTTATGTGGAATTTTTTTTGCGCCTAAATGATCATAGCTATTCAGTAGGGCTGAAATTTCATGTGCTTGTAAATCTATTCCTTCACAGAGCATAAAAAGTGCAATGACTTTATGATCAATTTTTGCAGCATCTAAAGTTTGAATCGCTTTAAAGTTCTCAATACGAATCAGATGTTGTTTTATATTCATATTTCACCTCATTAATTTTTTTGGTTGGTAGTATAAAAAATATGCAAATATCGTGCAAAAAAGCCAATTTTTTAATTAATATTTAAATAGCCTAAGCAATTGAAGTTTGATTTATTCAGTTTTTTAAAAAGATAACTGAATTGAATTGAAAATTATGTAGATCAGTCCCATATTAGAAGACATTCAAATTGAACCTTAAAAATGCATGTTATTTAAATCAAATAAGGTGAAATGCATTTTTATGAGGTAAATATAAAATTATCAGGATTGAGTATGAATATTGCAGCAAACCCAGTGATAGAAGCAGATCAAACGATTTACTTAAAAGATTATCAAAAACCATCTTATTTAGTGGATTCAATTCATTTAGATATTCAGGTCTTTGCTGAGTACACACAGGTCAATTCTAAATTAGTGATGCAACGTCAAACGGCAGGTGATTTAGTACTTTTAGGCCGTGATCTTGAACTAAAATCAATTCACGTTAATAGTCAGCCATTATTGGAAAATCAATATCATTTAGATACAGAACAATTGATTATTCCAAATGCACCTGACATTGCTGTAGTTGAAACGTCTGTCATTATTCATCCTGAATCAAATACACAGCTTGAAGGTTTATATCAAGCTGCGGGTGATTTATTTGTCACTCAAAATGAACCTGAAGGTTTCCGTAAAATTACATTCTATCCAGACCGTCCAGATGTATTGTCTGTATTTACGACACGCGTGGAAGCAGATAAAAAATTCCCAGTATTATTGGCAAATGGTAATTTAATCGAAAAAGGCGAAGTGGGTGAAAATCGTCATTATGCGATTTGGCAAGATCCAACTAAAAAACCAGCTTATTTATTTGCATGCGTAATTGGTGATTTAGCTGTATTAAAAGATCATTATGTGACGTCAGAAGGTCGTAATGTTGCTTTAGAAATTTATGCTGAAGAAAAAGATATTCCAAAATGCCATATTGCAATGGAAGCGCTTAAACATTCAATGCGTTGGGATGAAGAACATTACGGTCGTCCATATGATTTAGACAATTATATGATTGTGGCAACAAGTGCATTTAATATGGGTGCAATGGAGAATAAAGGTTTAAATATCTTTAATACGTCATGTGTACTTGCAGATGAAGAATATACAACAGATGCTGCTATTATGCGTGTGCAATCAGTAATTGCTCATGAATACTTCCATAACTGGACAGGGAACCGTATTACTTGTCGTGATTGGTTCCAATTGTGCTTAAAAGAAGGTTTAACGGTATTCCGTGATCAATCTTTCTCTGAAGATTTACAATCTGCGGCAGTGCAACGTATTGATGATGTTGCCGTACTTAAAGCACATCAATTTCCTGAAGATTCAGGTCCATTGTCACATCCACCACGCCCTGATCATTTTGTGGAAATTAATAACTTTTATACGGCAACAGTGTACGAAAAAGGTGCAGAAATCAACCGTATGATGGCAACTTTGCTTGGCAAAGAAAAATTCCGTAAAGGAACTGATGAATATTTCAAACGCCATGATGGTCAAGCAGTGACTGTTGAAGATTGGGTTGAAGCATTAACAGCAGGTTCGGGTGTTGATTTATCGGCTTTCTTAACTTGGTATAACCAACCAGGAACACCAAAATTAGAAGCAAAAGGTGTGTATGATGCTGCTCATCAGACTTATACATTAAGCTTTAAACAGAGTTTAAAAGCACATCCTAAATATCCAAATTTAAAAGCTGTTCCAATTCCTGTTGCATTGGCTTTATTTAATGCAGAAACAGGTGAACAACTTGTGCTTAATTCTGAAGCATTGTTTGAAAATGGCGTAAAAGATGGTGTGTATTTGTTTGATCAAGATCAAGCAACCATTCAATTTAAAGATGTAAAAGTACAGCCTATCGTTTCATTGTTACGTAATTTCTCAGCACCTGTTAATCTTGAGTTTAATTATTCAGATGCAGATTTAGCATTCTTACTTCAATTTGAAACCAATGGTTTTAACCAATGGCAAGCAGCTCAAACTTTACTTGAACGTATTTTATTAAATAATCATGATGCTGAAGTTTATGTTCAGGCTATGAAAGATACGTTGCCTGTATTAATTGAAAAAGATCCATTATTAGCCTCACGTTTATTTGATGTACCAAGTGAAGGTTATTTAGGTAGCCGTATTGATGCAGATTATAATCCAGCAGTAATTCAAGAAAAGCGTAATGCTTTATTGAGCACATTGGCAAATGAATTAGGCTCATTCTGTAAAGAAACTTATCTTGCTTTAGATCCAGATTCGCAAAAAGAGTTTTCTCAAGCGATGGGTGTACGTGCATTAAAAAATATTTTATTGGCAATGATTGCACGTCAAGGTGATCGTTCTGCATTTGAATTAGCAGAAGCACAATATAACCATACATGTAATATGTCTGAACGTTTAGGTGCATTACGAGTATTGGTTTGGAATGATGCACCACAAGCATCGGCTGTATTAAATGATTTTTATAATCGTTTTAAAGATGAAGCATTATCAATTGATCAATGGTTTATGGTGCAAGCAGCACATCCGAAAGCAACAGCAGAAACAATCAAAGCTTTAACTGAACATTCAGATTATGATTTGGGTACGCCAAACCGTATTCGTTCAGTGAGTGGTGGTTTAAATGCAAATCCTGTGAATACTTGGAGTTTTGGTGTTCAGCACTTCATTGAGCTTGCAAAATATTTAGATGAGAAGAATCCAATCGTTGGTTCTCGTTTATTACAAGTGCTTTCTCGCTGGTACACTTTAGCTGAACCGCAACGTAGCCAAGTAAAAGTAGAGCTTGAAGCGTTAAAACCATTGGTTAAGTCGAAGAATGTCAGTGAAACACTTTCAAGTATGTTAAATGTTTAAATTTAAAATGATTTAACTTATTTGATTAGAATAAAGCCCATCATTTGATGGGCTTTATTTTTTCTTAAAAAATAGAATTTAAGTTGTAAAAAATCCCACATGATGTGGGATTTTTAAAATTACATTTTTATAATCAGTACAGGAATAGGCGATTGAGTGAGTACAGTTTGGGCAACACTACCAAGCATCATTTTCTTAAAGCCAGTTCGACCATGAGAGCCCATAATAATTAAATCAGCAGAAACTTCATCGGCAATACTAATAATGCCATCGGCAGGTGAAACGCCGTGAATAATTTTAGTATTTACTGGAATATTGTCACGAATAAATAAATCTTCTATTTCCTTTAATCGTAGACGAGCTGCTTCTTCAGCTTTCATGAAATAATCTGTAACAGCGGGAGCAACTTTATAAAAATCGACCCCAATAAAAGGATCTACAGCAATGACACTCATAACTGTTACTGTAGCTTGAAGCTCATTTGCTAAAGCTAAGGCATTTTCAACCGCAGCATACGAAATTGGAGATTCATCTACAGGAACTAAGATATGCTTATAGGTTGGCATAAATTCACCTTATTCTAAATGTGAGTGAAATGTATTTACAGTAAAAATAAATTATTCTTTGATAATTAAAACAGGTAATTCTGTACTACTTAAAACATCTTGAGCAAAACTACCGAGTAAAAGTTTTTGGAAACCTTTACGACCATGAGAACCCATGACAATAAGATCAACATTTTTTTCTTCAGATGCTTTAACAATTGTTTTAGCACTGACAGGACCTTCAAAAACTTCAGCTTCAGCATCTGCACCAATTTCTAAAGCAAAGGTTTTAGCTTCTTTAAGTGCTTTTTTAGCATTTTCATGTGCTTGTACGAAATACTCTTTCATCACAGAAGATGAATAATAAAAGTCAGCATCAGTAAACGGATCTTCAGCAACAAGACTAATGAGTGTTAATTGACTGTTAAAAGCCTTTGCAATTTGAGCTGCTTTTTTTACAGCTGAAAATGAAATTTCAGAACCATCGACAGGCACTAGAATATGTTGGTATGACATGCTGTATTCTCCTTAAGTTTTATTTATGTTTTCATCTTATTGATAACATATTTTTAGGCTTTAGTTAATGGATAAACGCATTAATTTAATAAAAATATGACATTAAAATATTTTTAATATCAATTGATTAACAATTTAATTTTAATTGGCTATAAAAGTGTTAAAATAATTGGTCTAATAAAATATATATTTTAGAATACGTTAATCTATAATGATATAACGCTAGATTTTACTATGAGCATTAATAAAAATATTTCTATATATGTCTTTATTTTTTCTTTTATTTTAATGCTTTCTGGTTGTCAAACTATTGAACAAAATAGTCGAATTGTTGCAGGTGCATTTAATACAGCAACAACCGTTCAACAAGGATTTTTGGAAAGAAATTCACCAACAAATACGGTAATTAGTCGAAATATTCAATATTTACAAGATCCAGCATTACATTTTGATTTATACCAAGCAGCAGATTATGAAGCCTTAGGAGATAGACCAACCATTATTTGGATACATGGTGGCGGTTGGATTTCTGGTTCAAAAGAACATGCTAAAGGATATTTTAAGCGTCTTGCAGATTATGGTTACAATGTAGTGTCTGTTGAATATCAGTTTGCGCCTAAATATATTTATCCCACACAGTTAAATCAAATAAATCAATTACTTATATATTTAACAAAACATGCTGAACAATATCATATTAATCCCAATCAGCTATATTTAGCAGGAGATTCGGCAGGTGCAAACTTAGCGAGTCATTATGCTGCTTTGGCAACAAATCTAGAGTTTGCGAAAGCCTCTTATTTTGATATTCAAGTTCATAAAAATCAAATTAAAGGATTAATTCTTCATTGTGGGATTTATGATTTAGAAAATTTTATAACAAAAGCACCTGATGAAATAAAACTTTATGAATGGGGAATTAAAACGCTTGTACAAGCATATACAGGTGGTCGTAAAGATGATTTAGAATTTTTACGTAGTATTTCACCTATTCAGTATGTCACATCAGATTATCCCGCAGTATTTATTAGCAGTGGGAATCGGGACTTTTTAACTAAAACACAAGCATTGCCATTTATTGAACAATTAAAGAAAAATCAAATACCTGTAACTGAAGTTTTTTATCCAGATTCTAAAGAATTTTTGATGCATGAGTATCAGTTTATGATGAGTAAGAAAGCGAGTCAGGAAACCTTAAAAAAGACAATTCAATTTATTCAAAATACAAGTCAATAAATTTGAGAAAAATTAATAAAAAGATGATTCATATTAAATGTATGAATCATCTTTATTTTTAGATAAAACATGAAAATGATTTATTGAAATATTCGTTAAATATAAGTATCAAGTGCGCTGTTTTAAAATATGATAAACCACCAAACCAAAGACCAAGCCCCAAAAAGCTGAACTTATTCCAAAAAATTGTACTCCTGAAGCACTAAATAGGAATGTGAGTAAAGCGGCTTCTCGGTCGGCAATTGAATGAAAAGCAATGGCAATATTATGTCCAATAGTACCAAACAAGGCGATACCTGCTAAGGCTGTAATAAAAATAACAGGAAAAGAAAAGAGTAAACTTGTTAATGTTGCTGCAAATATCCCCATAAGAATATAAAAGAAACCACAACTCATGCCAGCAATATAACGTTTTTTAGGATCAGGATGTGCTTGATCATCTAAACTAATTGCAGCGCTAATTGCAGCGATATTGACCGTAAAGCATCCAAATGGTGAAAGTATTGCTTGAGCTGTTCCTGTCCATCCAATTAAATGTTTTACATTTGGTTCATAGCCATAACTTTTAATCATTGCTAAACCAGGTAAATATTGGGATGCCATATTAATAACAAATAAAGGTAGAGCAATGCCAAACAGAGCTGACCAAGAAAATTCTGGTGTCATCCATACAGGTGTAGCAGGTGTAAATTGAATATTACCAAGCTGAAATTGAACAAAGAACGGAAGAAGCACAATTCCTGCTAAAACCGTAATCACAATACTATAACGTGGGGAAAATCGTTTAGATAAAATATAAGCGCTTAGCAGCGATAAAATAAAACCCCAATGAGTTTGCATAGATGCAAAAATGGCAATGCCAAATTTTAATAAAACACCTGCAAGCATTGCACTTGTTAGGCTTTGTGGTATGAATCGTAAAATTTTGGTAAAAACACCTAGAAAACCTAAAATTGCAGTCAATAAACCACAAATAAAAAATGCGCCAATGGCTTCATACAAACTATAACCACTTGCGGAAGCAATAATTAATGCTAGACCTGCTGTTGACCAAGATGTTGCAACTGGATATTTAAATTTCCAAGAGAGTAATAAACCACAGAGCCCAATACCAATTCCAAGTGCCCAGAACCATGAGGTAATTTGAGCTTGATTTGCACCAAGGAGTTGAGCAGCTTGAATCACTAAGACAGATGAAACACTAATACCGACTAAAAATGTAATAAAACCTGCAAATACTGCAGGAATAGAAAAATCTTGCAAAAATTTGTGCATCATTCCTTTGCATTCTTTATATTGCTTAAAACCTCAGCATCATACGCCTTTCTGAATTTTGTTCAAAGACGAGTTTTTTTCGATTTACCAATAAAAGCAGAATAACATTTAGAGTGTGGATGTTGCGAGTTTAAGACCAAATCCACAAAATAAAATCCCCACACTAGCAACGCAAATAGATGTTAATTTGAAACGATCATTAAAAAAGGAAGCCAATTTTGCTCCAGAAAATATAAGAATCGTTAAATAACTCATACTAATGATCTGTAAAATAATGGCTAATGCTGTAAATGTAATTGCAGGATAATGATATTGAGGGTTAACAAATTGAACAAAAAAAGACAGATAAAATAAAATCGCTTTAGGATTTAGAATACTAATCGTTAATGCTGTACTAAATGGTTTTACCTCAGCGAGAGATTGTTTAACTTGAACTTTTCCTGGTGAATGTACAGCCTTCCATGTATGACGAGCTGCGATTAATAATTTAATACCTAAATAACTTAAATAAGTTGCACCGACTATTTTTAATAGTGTAAATAACCAAGGAAATGCATGCAGAAGTGATGCTGCACCAAAAGCAGTAAGTAAGATTAGAATCAGATCTCCAGTGTAAACGCCTAGAGCACCTTTATAACCTGCCTTGATTCCATAACGAGAGGCAATAGACATGACAAATAATGAATTTGGACCAGGAAGTATCACAATTAAAATTGTTCCAATAATGAAGGTGGTTAAATCTGTGATACCAAACACGGTGATTTGTCCAATAAAAAAGCCGATGGCATTATAGCAACATCGGCTTAAAGAAAAGCGTAATATTGTGTATTAAGCTTTAATTTCCATATCTACACCAAAGGATTGGCGTAATAATAAGCTAAGTTGTTCACGTGCTTTAATGAAGCCATCAATACCACTTTGTAGTAATTGTGTCGCCATTAAATCATGTTGAATTAATGCTTTAAAAGAAACTTCTGTTAATGGGTCTGCATGATATTGGTGATGTAATGCTGCATGATCTGATGATAATGCAGATTCAACTTTGCGAGTATCAAGCTCAAGTTTAACTAAAAGATCGGGTGAGATTGTGAGTAAATCACAACCTGCAAGTGCCAGTACTTGATCAACGCTACGGAAACTTGCACCCATAATTTCAGTCTTAATATTATGTTGTTTATAAAAATGAAAAATCTGTTTAACAGAGAGTACACCTGGATCTTTATCAATAGGGTACGTATCAACATTTTCAGCTTTTTTATACCAATCTAAGATACGTCCAACAAATGGTGAAATTAGTGTCACATTTGCTTCAGCACAAGCTTGGGCTTGGTGTAAATTAAAAAGTAAGGTGAGATTGCAATGAATACCTTCAGCTTCAAGTGCTTTAGCAGCTTGAATACCTTCCCATGTAGATGCAATTTTAATTAATATCCGATCTTGATCAATACCATAGCTATGATATAAATCAAGTAACTCTTTGGCTTTGGTGATTGTTGCTTCAGTATCATAAGAAAGAGCAGCATCAACTTCTGTAGATACACGACCTTTAATTAACTTTAAAATTTCAACACCAAATTTAACCGTTAAAATATCAATTGCTCTTTCAATTAATTTCTCTTGCAAATAACCTTCATTTTTTGCTTGTTTAAATGCTGCTTCAATCATTGACATATTCTCAGGTTGAGAAGCTGCTGCTGTAATCAAAGATGGATTAGTTGTTGCATCCAAAGGTCTAAATTGTTGAATTGCATTTAAATCACTACTGTCTGCCACTATAGTGGTAAATGCTTTTAATTGCTCTAATGCAGAAATGGTCATTTTATCTAGTTCTTTAACGTTATTGCCCTTATTTATTTATAGCATAAACTTGTTTTTGTAAAAGGGTTTTAATACAAGATGATAATATTATTTTAATTTTCTTTCATTTTTTATGTGGTTAATTAAAAAATTTGCAGCCAAACCAAGTTCATTTTCACGACTCCAAACTAAATCAACAAAATACTCAAATGCAGGTGTAAAATCGAGGATGTCTAATATTTTGAGTTGTTTCTTAAGTAAGGGATTCTCATTGAGCATTTCTTGAGGTAATACCCCCCAACCTAAACCTTGAACAATTAGACTACATGCTGAATGATGATTATCAGTACGCCATGAATATTTTGAAAATAATAATTCTGGCTTTATGTTCCGATCACGACTAGCAACAACGATTTGTCTACTTTGCATAATTTGTTCAAAAGAGACTTGTTGATGCTGTGATAGTTCATGATGAATAGATGCTACAGGAATTAAAGTTTCTCGCTTGAGTTCAACAAATTGTTCACTACGATTCAAATCTTCACGTTCAAACATCAGTGCAAGTTGAGCTGAATTATTAAATAACATTTTTATTGCATCTTCTTGAGGTGCAGAAAAAATATTAATTTGTAGTTCGGGAAATTTTGATTCTAATAAAACAATGTATTCTGTCCATTCGGTATGGAGTAACTCAGAAACGATTACAATATTTAATTCAGCTTCTAAACCTTGGCTTAAAGACTTTGCATGTTGTTTCCATTGATTCATTTCAACAAGTAAATTCTCTGTTTTTTGATAGAGAACCTTTGCTTCATTTGTTGGTGTTGGTTCACGTCCAATACGTTGAAATAACTGTAAATTTAAATCAATTTCTAAATTTGAAATGGACATGCTAATAGCAGATGGAACTTTCGATAATTTTCTAGCAGCAGCAGAAAATGATCCAGTTTCTATGACTGTTTTAAAAATCACAAGTTGTTCTTGATTAATATTCATTATTTAACCTATCAATTATATTGAAAGATACTAACTTAACTTATCATATTTATCAAAATATCATGCTCATAATTTAATAAACATTGAGGATTTTATGTTGATTTCCAAAAGACGGATAATTCATGCTTTAAGTTATGAAGTTATCTTGTTGGTAATCATTGCTATTGCACTTAGTTATATATTTGATGTATCTATGGATGTGACAGGTATTTTAGGTATTGCAATGGCAGTAACTTCAGTAATTTGGAATATGATATTCAATCATTTCTTTGAAAAATTTGAAGCTAAGAGAAAATTAAAAAGAACAATAGGTGTCCGTATTTTACATGCAATTGGTTTTGAGGGGGGATTGATGCTTGCCACTATTCCAATGATTGCATATGCCTTGAAACTAGGGATAGTAGAAGCCATTTTATTAGATTTTAGCTTAACGATGTGTATTTTGTTTTATACATTTGTCTTTCAGTGGTGCTATGACACTATAGAAGCTAAATTGGGATATGAGCCTGAATATCGGCATAGTTAATTTGTTATTGTAATCTGAATCGTGGATAAGAAATTGACTTGAAAAACAGGGAAACTAGAGCCATCAGTTGAGTTACCAGACAAAACTCACAACTCTAGTCCCGATGTTTAAAAGTACCGGATTATTCTGCGGAATTAATGATTTCTTTCTTAAATTTGAAGCAATGTATTGGCAATTCCTTAAGCAAAGCCGTCATTTTTCAAGAGTCCGAGCAGCTCACTTGAGTACTCCATAAATCAATTCTATGCGGATCGTGGCTATATTAGCCAAGATTTAAAAAGTAGATTGAAAGATCAAGATATTGATTTAATTACTTATCATTGAAAGAGTATGTTGTCTGTTCAACTCTGTGTATCAGATGCATACCAATTAACTCGGCAGAATAAGCCAACAATTCAAATTATGAAGTCATTGGCTTAAACAGGATTTGGGTTAGTTTATAAAATTTATATTATTAAAAGTATTTATTTGATTTGATTGTAAATAAAACTAGAAATTGGAACTATTTTTGCTTAATGTAAAACTTCATGGAGTGAAATTGATTTTGGTCATTTTCATATCATGTTCATATGGTTAAATTATATTAGTAAAGGATGAATTTATGTCAAATCAGTTTATCGATTTAATTACTCAACGTCGTACAATTTACTCAATCGGTAAAAATGTTGAACAAAGCTCAGAATATTTAACTGATTTGATTCAAAATGCAATTAAACAAAGTCCATCTTCATTTAATTCACAATCATCACGTGCTGTTATTTTATTAAATGCAGAAAGTGAAAAATTTTGGAATATTGTCAAAGAAAAACTAAAATCATATGCTAAAGATGAAGAATCTGCTGCAAAAACTTCTGCAAAAATGGATAGTTTTGCCGCAGGTGTTGGAACTGTTTTATTTTTTGAAGATTTAGATGTCGTTAAAGGATTACAGGAACAATTTCCATCATATGCTGAAAACTTCCCAATTTGGGCAGAACATTCAACTGCAATTGCTCAATTTGCGACATGGACAGCGCTACATACAGAGGGATTGGGAGCATCTTTGCAGCACTATAATCCAATTGTTGATGAAGAAGTTCATGCGCAATGGAATATTCCTATGAACTGGAAATTACGTGCTCAACTTGTTTTCGGTTCAGTAGAAGGAGAAGCAAGAGCAAAAGATTATATAAATGATGAAGATCGTTTTAAGATTTTTAAGTAAAGATTAAAATCGTAAAGTAAAAAAGATCCCTTGTTGGGGATCTTTTTATTTGTATCAATATTATTTACTTCATGATGTTGCCTGCACTTTTAGACTAGACTTTTTCCCATGAAGAAAAAAGTAAATAATCAAACAAATAAATGCTGCAAAGCCGCTATATAAATACAGTTGATCATAATGAATAAAGTCTAAAGCTTTACCAATAAAATAAGGTCCAAAGCCTAGACCAGCATCTAAAAATATAAAGAATGTTGATGTTGCAAAGCCCATGCGTTCCAAAGAGGCACTTTTTACAGCAATAGTTTGGCAAACAGATTGGATATTGCCATAACCGAAACCAAGTAGACTTGCACAAATTAAAAGCATTGTTGATGTTTGTGCAAAACTTAATAAAATTAAAGCAACTCCCATGATAATAAAAGCAGGATAAATAATGATATTTTCTCCTTTACGATCCATGAGAGGACCAGTAAAAGGGCGAGAAATCAAAATTGCGATCGCATACATTAAGAAAAAGAAAGAAGCTGCTTGTACTAAATTAAGTTCTTTTGCATAAAAGTTAATAAAAGATAAAACACCTGAATAGCAGATTGCTGCTAAAAGCATAATAATGGATATCGGTAAGGCATTTATTTCAATGAAACGTGAAATAAATTTTGGCTTTGGTGTATTTAATTTATCTGAAATTTGGACTTTTGACGCATGAGGTAACTGGGGAATTTGTATAAAACAAGCAACGATTAAACAACTAACAGAAATTAATGTTGAAAGTAAAAAGATAGCGTTATAACTTAAGTTAAACATCATCCATATAGCTAAAAAAGGGCCAATGGCTGTACCAAGTGTACTACTCATACTGTAATAGCCAATTCCTTCACCTCTTCGTGTGGGAGGAAGAATTTGAGCAATAATTGTACCAAGGACTGAAGATGCTACGCCCATCATAAAGCCATGTGTAAAGCGCACGAAGAGTAGCATACCCAAATCTAGTGGTAAAAAGTAAAGTGCTGAGAAAAGAAGAAAGCCAGACAGACCAAGAATTAATGTAGTTTTACGACCGAATTTTTCTAAAAATTGACCGACTAATAGTCGACCAATTAATGTTCCAACGATAAATAAGCCAGAGACTAAACCCGCATGTGCAGTTGTTGCATTTAATTCAGCAACAGCATAACCCACAATAACAACAACTAATAAATAGAAAATAAGAACTAATTGAAAATTAATGGCACTGACAAGAATAAAGTTTCTTGTCCATAAGGGGGCTTGATCAGTCATGAATACTACCTGATTTCGAGGTTTCTAATTTACATGTTAATTCCAATAAAAAATTATTAGTTTGATCGATTAATATGGGATCAAATTCTTTTATGAGTTGTTCTTCTAATTGATCTACAAGTTTATAACACTTTTCAAATAACTCTTCACCGTATGGGCTAAGTGTTAATTTTTTCTGACGTTTATCTTCAGTTTCAATTTGTTGTAGTACATTAAGTTGCATTAATACTTGTATACGTTTTGCAATAGAAGGTTTAGAAACATTTAAATATTCAGCGATTTGAATAGAAGTACAACCCCCATGTATATTGATTGTGTATAGCACTTGCCATAAAGAATAATTAAGCTGATGAGGAAGTAATAGTACATTAATCTCATCACTCATCATTCTTGCACAACGAAGCAATAATGAGCGGAATTTGATGGGGGTGTTCACTATAGTTAACCTGGCTAACTAATAAATATTGGAACTTTACTCCAATCTTTTATCTGAAACAAGGCTTTGGATATAAAATATTTATTAGAATAGCCTAAGCAATATTGTATTTTATTCAAAGAAGTCCAACATTTTTATTCAATTTAAAATAAAAAATAAGTTAAGATATTTATGCATCTAATATTTTAATTGAGCATTATTTATGTCACAAAAAGGTCAAAAATTATCACCGTTACAAGAACTTATTGCAGAGCAAAAATTATTATGTGAAGAAGTTGGATCTGCTTACATAGAAGTTAAAGGTGATGATGTTGTTGCAGTTGCTGTGCATACATTAAATCAAGATCCAATTGTAGGTATTAGAAAACCAGTTGAAACAGAAGAAAACGTAAGTTGGTATATTTATGGTGGAGAATTACAAGAGGGTGAAGACTTTTTTGAAACAATGACTGTAAAAAAACTTCAAGATATTATTCCAGAAGTTCTTCCATATTTAGCTTTAGATATTGGTTATCGCTTTATGATTGATGGTGATGATTATGAAGATGTTTGGAAAGAAGGTGAAGAATAAATTGAATTAAAAAGATGATCATCTACTTTATTATTTTGGTTTAAATCGCTGTCGATTTTTTCAAAATGAAAAAGTAGATCGATTATTTATTTTCTTTAGGGTTTTGAAAGTGGATGTATAAAAAAAGATAAGTGATATATAAAATTTTAATTACTTAAAATAGATATTTAAACTTCAAACATATGTTATATATCCAATAATAATAACTATTCATGATACGACAAATAAATTCATAAGAAAAAATTGCTTTAATCGCATAAATCCCTACGAAATATTCAACAAAACAAGGTATCATAAGGCGTTTTAAAATTTGACCTTGGAGAGCCTTAAGTGGATCGACCGACTATTAGTCCTGAACATTTGCAGGAAGCTGCTGAAAATTTAACAACCATTCGTGATTTTATTCGTTTTGGTGTTTCGGCATTACGTCAATACGATGCGCATTTAGGTCAAGGTACTGAAGATTATTTTGCTGAAAGTTCAGCATTAGTTTTACAGACTTTATCTTTAGATTGGAATGCTGATTCTGAAATTTTAGATGCCAAATTATTACCAAGTGAAGTAGCTGAATTTTTAAGCTTGTTAGAACGTCGCATTAATGAAAAAGTACCAACTTCATATTTGCTAAATTTAGCATATTTCTTTGGTAAACCTTTTTATGTTGATGAACGTGTTCTTATTCCGCGCTCACCAATTGCTGAATTAATTGAAAATCGTTTTGCGCCATATTGCTTAGGTGAAAATGGTGAAAAGGGCGCGGCAGTTAATAATTTACCTGAAAATCCCGCACCTAAAACACCACAGCGTATTTTAGATATGTGCACAGGTTCTGGCTGTATTGCTATTGCTTTAGCTTATGCATTTCCAGATGCTGAAGTTGATGCAACTGATTTATCTAAAGAAGCATTAGAAGTTGCGCAAATTAATTGTGAACATCATAACAAGCAATATCAAATTGCATTGCTTGAATCTGATCTATTTGAAAAAATTCCTGCAGAAAATCAATATGATTTAATCGTATCGAACCCACCTTATGTGGATGCAGAAGATATGGCAGATTTACCTGAAGAATTCCATCACGAACCAGAAATGGCATTGGCTGCTGGGCAAGATGGTTTAGATTTAGTACGTAAAATGCTCGCACAAGCTGCCGATTATTTAACTGAAGATGGCTTAATTGTTATTGAAGTTGGAAACTCAGAGTGGGCAATGCGTCAAAACTTTCATACGGTAGATTTCTACTGGTTACAATTCCAAAAAGGTGGAACAGGCATTTTTGCATTAACAGCAGAACAATGCCGTAAATTCCGCGATTTATTCATTCAATCTGTTCAAGCATAAAGGAGTCGTTGGACATGGCAGGCAATAGTATAGGGCAACTCTTCCGTGTAACGACTTGTGGTGAATCTCATGGTGTTGGTTTAATGGCCATTATTGATGGGGTTCCACCAGGAATTGAATTGTCTGAAGCAGATTTACAAAAAGATTTAGATCGCCGTAAACCAGGCACATCTAAATTTGCAACTCAGCGTAAAGAACCTGATGAAGTTGAAATTATTTCTGGTGTTTTTGAGGGTAAAACAACAGGAACTTCAATTGGTTTATTGATTCGTAATACAGACCAAAAATCGAAAGATTATGGAAATATTGCGCAAACTTTTAGACCTGGTCATGCTGACTATACTTATACTCAAAAGTATGGTTTCCGTGATTATCGTGGTGGTGGTCGCTCAAGTGCTCGTGAAACTGCAATGCGTGTAGCTGCGGGTGCAATTGCGAAAAAATATCTGTTTGAAAAATTTGGCATAGTTATTCGTGGTCATGTGACTCAAATTGGTACAGAAAAAGCAGAGAAATTGGATTGGAATGAAGTTCCAAACAATCCATTTTTCTGTGGTGATGTTGATGCAGTTCCGCGTTTTGAAGCTTTAGTTACCTCTTTACGTGAGCAAGGAACAAGCTGTGGTGCGAAACTTGAAATTATTGCTGAAAAAGTACCTGTAGGATGGGGTGAACCAGTATTTGATCGTTTAGATGCTGATATTGCTCATGCGATGATGTCGATCAATGCCGTCAAAGGCGTTGAAATTGGTGATGGTTTTGCTGTCGCAGAGCAATTTGGACATGAAACACGTGATGAATTAACAACAGATGGTTTTTTAGCGAATCATGCAGGTGGTATTTTAGGAGGTATTTCAAGTGGTCAAGACATTCGTGTTGCGATTGCGTTGAAACCAACAGCTTCTATTACAACGCCTGGTAAAACGATTAATCTTCAACGTGAAGATACAGATGTATTAACCAAAGGTCGTCATGATCCTTGTGTTGGAGTGAGAGCAACACCAATTGCTGAAGCTATGCTTGCAATTGTGTTAATGGATCATTTTATGCGTCAACGTGCACAAAATGCTGATGTAGTCGCTCCATTTTCACCTATTTAATTTTATTGAGCTTAATAAAAAACCAGACAAGTGTCTGGTTTTTTATGTACTATAAATACTTAATCATAAGATTTAGAATTTATAACCAACTCCAACTACAAAGGAATTTAATTTTTGTTTTTTATTGCCATATTCAATATTTGTTCCTTCATATCCAACATCAATTAAAAAGCTAGGAGTTACATTTATTTGTGCTCCAGCACCATAAGCTAATGCATTAGTCCTTTTTGTTTTTGTAGCAGTTGATGATGCTCTATTATATTGGTTTAAGGTAGAGACTGTAGCTTTAGCTTTAGCATTATGAATACCTAATCCAAGTGTACCGTATAAATTAATATACTCATTAACTCTATAAGTTGGACCAATCAATAGAGAAGAATATTGATGTTTATATTCAGAATTGACTTTTAAACTACCTAAAACAGTGCCATGAGTAGTAAACTGAGCATTTTGTGTTTCTGCTTTCATATAGGTTGCAGAAGTTATGAGCCCCCATTGATTATCAAATTCATGAGAATATTTAAGATTAAATCCTTTTAACGTATCTGCTTTAGCAAATTTGCCTTGTGAATATCCTAAAGAAACTGAATTACTTGCAAATACTGTTGATGAAATACAAGAAGCAAGGGCGATAATAATTAAATTTTTCATAATATTCTTTCATTAATTGAGTTGTGGTGTTTTAAATTTATTTAAACTATAAATTTTGTGGGATTCTATATTTATAAATTTTATTGGTATGTTGAATTTATTTTAATAGGTTTGTTTTAGTGTTTATTATTAATGAATTGTGAGTATTATTAATTTGTGTAATAATAATATTTTATCTTTTATGATTTTTATTAAGTGATTTTTTTGGGATAAATATAAAATAGATTTAATTATTAATGTTTTTATTTTGAATATACTGATGATGTATTATATTTCTTTTATAAATCAAAAAACAATCTATCTTTGACTATTTTGTTTAGATTAATGAATAGTGGTTGTTATTATAAATTATTGATATTTATTTGATTATTTTATTTTTTTGCAATATTTTGTGCTCCATATAACCTAATTAATTTATTAACTTTTTCTGTAAGATTAATAGATCAAGATACCTAATTTATTTTAGTTTGATCAAGAAAATATTGTATTGTGGTTGATTTGTTTGTATAAGATTAATGGTTTTTTATGATTTTATTTTTATTTTTATTTTAATGAAATGGTATTTATGTTTTAAGTTTTGATTAATGTGATTGTTGCTTTTTGTAGTGGGTTTTTAGGTTTAAATTGGTTTTTTAAGTGAATTAAAATAATTTATCATATTTTAAATATTTTGTATCTTATTTTGCATTTTTTTATTTTTATAAAAAAAGAGCACTTTAATAAAGTGCTCTTTTTTATTTATTAAGTTAAGCAATAAACCAAGTATAGTATCCCCAGATCATTAAAGGCCATGCAATCCACGGACTAAATAGCCATTTCCAGAGCCAAAATCTTGGTTGAAAGCCGACACCATGAATAAATCCACCAGAGATACCAATCATGATAAGCATCATGGCACTATGACTATATTCTCCATTTGAATTTAACATTGCAGATGGATGAACCAGTAAAACAGCTGCTAAAGGAAAGGCAAGTAAACATGAAATAAACATTCCATATTTATTTGGCTTTTTTTCTTCTGAATTTGAATTTATTGTGATGTCAGTCATTTCCTTATTCCTCATCAAGATCTTGATGATTTTCAATGTATAGTGCGCTTAGAACACCAGCAAAGCACGCCATTAATACACCGAGAATCCATGTAAAATACCACATAATTTATTCTCCCCAACAATACCTTAGTAAAGGCTATGTGAATTTTCTTCAATATGTTTATTGGTAATAACACCCCACATTTTGTAGTAACACCAAAATGTGTATGCCAATATGATTGGAACAAAAATACACGCAGCAACTGTCATTACTGTCAAAGTATTCTGGCTAGAAACAGCATCCCACATTGTTAAGCTCGATACAGGATCAATACTTGAAGGCATAAGGAATGGGAATAATGAGAATCCAGCCGTTAAAATTGTACCTACAATTGCTAAAGATGAACCTAAGAATGTAAGTCCTGCTTTTACTTTACTAGCTGAAGCAATCACAATAAGTGAACCTAATATTGCAACAACAGGAGCAGCGATTGTAATTGGGTAAAGGGTATAGTTATTCATCCAACCTGGATTGGCATTTGTAATCACTTCTTTTGCCAGTGGATTTGCGATACCGTTAATATCGAATGGCTGTTGCAAGGTATAACCTTGAATTCCACCAAAGTATAACCATGCACCAGCAGCTAAGAAGCAAATTAAATATACAACACCCATCAGTTGAGCAGCTTTCGATGCCCGTTTTTTTAATTCACCATCAGTTCTTAACATTAACCATGCACCACCATGAGCACATAGCATAGATAAACTGACAATACCGCAAATTAAGGCAAATGGATTAAGTAGCGCAAAGAAACTACCTTCATAGAAAGAACGCAATGTTGAGTCTAGGTGAAATGGAACACCTAAGAACATATTGCCGAAAGCAACGCCAAATACTAATGCTGGTACTGCACCACCAATAGCAAGACCACAATCCCATGAATTACGCCATTTTGTATTTTCAAGTTTAGATCGGTAATCAAATCCAACAGGTCGTAAAAACAAGGCGAATAGGACTAATAATAAGGCCCAATACATTCCAGAGAATGCTGTTGCATAAACTAAAGGCCATGCAGCAAATAGGGCACCACCAGCTGTGATAAACCAAACTTGGTTACCATCCCAGTGAGGTGCAATGGTATTGATTGCCGCACGGCGCTCTTCATCTGTTTTACCAACAAAAGGCATAAGTGCCATAGAGCCCATGTCGAAACCATCAGTTAATGCAAAACCTATAAGGAGAACACCAACCAATACCCACCAAATTATTTTGAGAATTTCATATTCGATCATGATTGAGACTCCTCATTTACCTTTTTAGCAGCTTCAAGTTTCTCGAAGTGGTATTTCCCAGTATGAAGAGAACTTGGTCCAAGGCGTGAGAATTTGATCATTAAATACAATTCAATGACAAGTAAAACGGTATAGAACAATGCTAATGCAGTGATAGAACCAATAACATCAGCTTCACTTAAACTAGAAGCAGAAAGATATGTTGGTAATACTTCACCAATAGTCCAAGGTTGACGACCTACTTCAGCAACATACCAACCTGTTTGAGCAGCAAGCCATGGAAGTGGCAAAGAGAATAGAGCAAACTTTAATAACCACGGTTTATTTTCTGCATTACGTTTAGCAACAGCATAAGCAGCTAAAACGAATAGAAGAAGCATTAAAAAGCCAGAGAACACCATGATACGGAATGCGTAGAATAATGTTGGAACATCAGGAATACTGTCTTTTGCAGCAGCCTTAATTTGCTCTTCATTTGCATCTACAACATTTGTTGTGTATTTCTTCAGAAGCAAGCCATAACCTAAATCTTTTTGAGACTCAGAAAATGCTGCTTTAAGTTCAGGAGACTGATCGCCTGCACGTAGTTTTTCTAAGTGATCATAAGCAATCATACCATTACGGATACGTTGTTCATGAAGTGTGATCAGATCTTTTACACCTAAAATTGGGGTATCTGTTGATCGAGTAGCAATAATACCTAATACATAAGGAATTTTAATTGCATAATTGGTTGTCATGGTATCGCTATCAGGGAAACCAATGAGCGTAATAGATGCAGGAGGTGGTTGAGTATCCCACTCAGCTTCAATTGCAGCAAGTTTGGATTTTTGTACATCACCTACTTCATACCCAGATTCATCACCCAAAAGAATTACAGAGCATGTAGAAGCTAGACCAAAAATAGCAGCAATTGCGAAAGAGCGGCGAGCAAATGGTAAATCACGTTTTTTCAATAAATAGAAACTTGAAATAGCGAGAACAAAAATTGCACCTGTTACATAACCTGCCGAAACAGTATGTACAAATTTAACTTGAGCAACGGGGTTGAAAAGTAATTGACCAAAGTCAACCAACTCCATACGCATAGTTTCATAGTTAAATACAGAACCGACAGGGTTATTCATCCAGCCATTTGCAATCAAGATCCATAGAGCTGACATATTCGAGCCAATAGCTACGAGCCATGTCACACATAAATGTTGAACTTTAGATAAGCGATCCCAACCAAAGAAGAATAAACCAATAAAAGTTGATTCTAAGAAAAAGGCCATCAGACCTTCAATGGCTAAAGGTGCTCCAAAAATATCACCTACATAATGTGAATAATATGCCCAGTTAGTACCAAACTGAAACTCCATGGTTAAACCTGTAGTTACCCCTAGAGCAAAGTTAATACCAAATAGTTTTCCCCAGAATTTGGTCATGTCTTTATAAATTTCTTTACCAGAAATCACATATGTGGTTTCCATAATGGCAAGTATAAAAGCAAGACCTAAAGTGAGTGGAACAAAAATAAAGTGATACATCGCAGTCATTGCAAACTGGAACCGCGATAAATCGACCACGCTTTCAGAAATCATCAACGTGTCTCCTTGTTTATGGAATTGTCACCAGCAATACGCTCGGCAACTTGATTATCAAAATTTTTAGGAATCGTTGGTTCGGTAAACCAAATATTTTTTATGACAAGTAAAATAATAACTTTGATAATTAAAATAGCTATTATTTCACGGGTAATTCGCTTGTTAAAATCCGTTCGTTTTGAGCTCATACGCTTAAGCCATATTTTAAAAATATGATTTATATTATTGATAATTTAGAAAAAAAAAGAAATAGATGCTATGGTTTAAATGGTAAAATAAATTTTAAATTATATATATCAGTGGGTTATGGTTAAAATTGATAATAAAGTAATCAAATTTCAAATGTTGACTAAAATGCTTGGTGGTGAATTTTTATAATGTGTACTAAAATAATTTCCCTTTTTATATTTAAGTTGAAATTAACTATTAATAATAATTAAAAGAATATTAAATAATATTTAAGGTTCACATTTTTTTATATAGTATTATTTTGATATTGAGTCTCATTTAGTTTTTATTAATTCAATTTAATAAAAACTTAATAGGAGGTTTTTGTAAATAAAAATGACTAATTTGTAGCTAAATAAAAAATTTAAATTACGTAATATTACACAACAAAGTGGTGAGGAAAAATCTATAAAATGATAGTTTTATTTTCTTTAGATTTTCTTTAAAATATTTTTTTTAAAAAATATGAATAAAAAATAAAAGATAAAAAATTAGGAGTATTAATTTTTTTTATAGATATAAAAATCATACAAAAATATATTTTTAAATAAATTTAACATAAAGTATTGAATTGTAATGTTAATTTTATTTTTCTGTTTAAAATAAATATATTATATAAGAATCGTTCTTATTATATGTTTTTATTAATTTTTAATCTTGGAAAAGATGATTCGATTTTGAAATTCTTTTCGCAATATAATGTGATTTTTGCTGTTTGATTAAAATAATCTGTGAGTGTAGTTCTAGCTCACCAAATTCTGGCTCAACTTGTATATAATGCAACTGACCAAATTCATCTCTTACTCGAGCTTGGGCGGAAGAACCAGGGCGAGCATTACCACTAGAAATTGTCGCTAAGCGACCAATAAGAACAAAATTTTTCCGCTTAACTTTAGGTTTAATAACTTGATCAAGGCAGTGAATCATAAAAACTGTAAAAAATACAGCAATGATAAGAACCGGAATGAAAATGTAATATGCAGGAACAAATGTATGAAATTTTGCAAAAATTATAAATTCAATGACATAACCAGCGACGCTAAAATTTAATAATAAAAAGATAATAATGAGTAGTTTTGAAAATTTGACATTAATCAGCGGAGAGCTTGTCAAATAATGTGGAAAAAATGATTTAAAAAAGGAGCTAGGTTTAATATTGAAATAGTAGCCAATGGTTTCCACTACGCTAAGCAAAATAAGAATGATTAAACTTACGTGAAAAGGAATTAAGTTCGAATCAAGAAGGAATTGCTGCATAGGGGAAACCTTTGAATTTAAAATTTAATCTATAAGGTAAATACCGCCATCAGAATGCACTTCTATATCCACTTTTTCAAGTGATTGCCCCTGACAAGGTCCAGAAAAACATTCGCCTGTTTCAACAAAGAATAAAGCACCATGAGTAGAACATTCGATATATTCTTGATCTCGATCTAAGAATTGATTTTCTAGAAATTCAAGTTCAACTTGTAAGTGTGGACATAAATTTTGGTATGCAAAAAAACGTCCATCACGTTGAGTGATGAAAATGGTATCTCCATCTGGTGTTTCAAATGAGCGTGCTTCACGCTCAGGAACATCAGTGGTATCACAAATCTTAAACATTAAATTGATTCCTGCTGATAGCGTTGAAATAATTCTACATATTCAGGTATATCTAGACGAGCACCAAATTTAGAAACGACTTCACTTGAAATGAGAACAGCTAGTTCAGCGGCTTGTGTAAAACTCATTCCTGAGTTTAAGGCATATAAAAATGCACCTGCAAATGCATCTCCAGCACCATTTGTATCAACTGCATTTACTTGACGACCTGGAACAGTAAAAGTGTTATTTTTAGTTGCAATTAAAGCACCTTTTTCACTCAATGTAATGACAATGTATTTACTTAGTAATTTCAACTTAGTTAAAGCATCATCTAAATGATCAGTTTCTGTATACATTAATGCTTCTTGCTGATTACAAAATAATAGATCAACACCATCATCAATTAGCTCATTTAAGCCTTCACGTGCATATTGAACCATTGCAGGATCTGACAAAGTTAAAGCAATTTTAACTTGATTTTCTTTAGCAATTTCACGAGCTTGTTTTACAGCAATACGAGCTGTTTCACTTGTTGATAAATAACCTTCAATATATAACCACTGAGCTGTTTTTAAAGGTTCAAAGTTAATTTCTTGATCACTTAATTCAGCAGTAATCCCCAAATAGGTATGCATTGTACGTTCAGAGTCATCGCTCACAAGAACCATACATGTACCTGTTACACCTTCACTAATAGATTGTTGAGAAGTTTCAATACCTGCATCATTTAGACCTTTAAGATAAATTTCTCCAAGATCATCATTTCCTACACGACAGCCATAAAATGCAGATCCACCTAAAGCACTAAATGCAACTGTTGTATTTGCAGCTGAACCACCAGAGGTCTGACCTTTATAATTTTGAGTTTTGAGTAAGTTGTTGTATAAATTTGCTTGTGTTTCACCATCTGAAAGCTGCATAGTGCCTTTTTGCAGGTTTTGTTGAGTTAAGAAGTCATCTGAAACTTTGAATTCTTGGTCAATTAATGCATTACCAATTGCAAAAAGATCAACTGTAGCCATGTTTTTTGAATCACATTAAAAATAAGATGTTAAGTTTACACGAATGCTCAGCTTAGCAGTAGTTTCATGAATATAATTCAACATTTTTGAATCGCTTATTCAGAAATACTAAGGATAAATGGCGGATGTGGATTAGGAACTGTCAATGAATATAGAAATTAAAGAAGTAATCACATTACCTGAGTCAATTGTAGAGCTTGAAAATGAAGCAAATAAAGAAGGCTTTGTACTTGTTTCACGGATGATAGAAGAATTTAAAAGTGGGAAGAATCGATTTGATCGCCCTGGGGAATTTTTACTTACCGCTCATGATGGAGATAAGTTAATTGCATGCGGTGGCTTAAACCAGCAGTGGAATGAAAATGATGTAGAGCCTAGAATTGGTCGTGTAAGACGCTTTTATGTATTGCCAGAATATAGTAAGCATGGTGTAGGTAAACAGTTATTACAATATTTGGAAAAAAAGGCAATTCAGGACTTCTCAGCTTTATGTTTGCATACAGATACACATCCAGCGGCGAATTTTTATCAGAAAATGAATTATGTTTTTGTTGGGAATCATCCAAATTATAACTATTTCAAATATCTAATTTAAAATTTTCATTTATATAAATGAGGATTTTATTGATTTACTCGGGATTAACACGTGAATTCTGATAAGAACTAAAGCTATAATGGCTTTAGTTTTTTATTTGTATATTTGGAGATAGCATGACTGTAGATGTCACTGAAAGCATTACTCAAACTGTTCATCCTGCGTTTCAGTTGGTACGTCAACACCATGTAGAAGCCTTAGATATTTTAGTCTCGGAATATCAACATAAAGTGACAGGCGCAGTACATTATCATTTGGCTACAAATCATGATGAAAATGTATTTTTAGTCGCTTTTCGTACACAACCGATGGATTCAAAAGGTGAAGCTCATATTTTAGAGCATACTGCATTGTGTGGTTCTGAAAAATTTCCTGTACGTGATCCATTTTTCTTGATGATTCGTCGTTCATTAAATACTTTTATGAATGCGTTCACTTCAGCAGATTGGACAGCTTATCCATTTGCAACTCAAAACAAAAAAGATTTTCAAAACTTATTGTCTGTTTATTTAGATGCGGCATTTGCAGCAAATTTAAATCCACTTGATTTTTATCAAGAAGGAATTCGAATTGAATTAGAAAATGGAGAGCCTGTATATAAAGGTGTGGTATTTAATGAAATGAAAGGTGCAATGAGTTCACCTTCAGATCAACTTTATCATCAGTTGGCGCGTCATTTATTCCCAGAAACAACCTATCATTATAATTCGGGTGGCGATCCTAAAGATATTCCTGACTTAACTTACGAAGAGTTAGTTAATTTCTATAAGTCGCATTATCATCCAAGTAATGCAGTATTTATGACTTTTGGTAATGAACCTGCATATGATTTACAAGAGCAATTTGAAACGTTAGCTCTAAATAAATTCCAAAAAGGTGAAACACTTTATTCAAAACCAGAGCGTCGTTTAACTGCTCCTGTAGAAGTGACCGAAACCTATGCGGTAGATGCTGAAGATTTAAAAGATAAGACGTATCATATTATTTCTTGGCTATTGCCTGAAGCAAGCAATATTAAATTACGTTTAGGTTTGCGTTTGGTTGAAGGTATTTTACTAGAAGATTCAGCATCACCATTACGCCATTATTTAGAAACATGCGGTTATGCACAATCTACAGGTCCAATTATGGGCTTGGATGATTCTAATTTTGAAATGACATTCTATTGTGGCGTACAAGGTTCTAATCCTGAGCATGCCCAAGCATTTAAAGAAGGTGTATTTAACGTTCTAACAGATGTTGCATCTCAGCCTGTAGATTCTGCAATGGTCGATGCAATTTTACATCAAATAGAATTACATCAACGTGAAATTAATGGTGATGGTACACCATATGGTTTAAGTTTGATTTTAAATGGCTTAAGCAGTGCAATTCATCATTCAGATCCTGTTCATGTGTGGGATGTTGATACTGCAATTGAACAAGTTAAAGAAGAATTAAAGGATCCAATGTGGTTATCTAATTTAATAAAAACTTATTTATTAGATAATCCACATCGTGTGCAAATGACTTTAGTTCCTGATGCAACAAAATCTGCTAAAGAAGCTGAAGCTGAAAAAGCACGTTTAGCTGAAATTGGTAAAAATCTGACTGAAGAAGATAAAGCTGAAATTATTGCTCAAACAGAAGCATTAAAAGTTCGTCAAGATACACCAGATGACTTAGATTTATTGCCAAAAGTGGGTTTACAAGACGTACCACCAGCAATGCAAATTGTGCAAGGTCAATTACGTGAGATCATTTCTAATCGAATTGATACGCCATTAAATTTATATCATGCAGGTACTAATGGTATTTATTATCAACAAGTGTTGATTAAAATTCCAAATGAAATCGTACAATCACCATATTTCAATTTACTTTCTATTTTGATGGGTGAAGTTGGTGCAGGTGAATATAACTACTTAGAACTTCAACAGTTGCAAACAGCTGTTAGTGGTGGTTTAGGTATGGGAGCATCTTTACGTTCAAAAGTTGATGATAAAAATCAAATTAGTGCTTGGTTAACATTAACAACCAAATCTTTAGTCAATAACTTTGAAGCAATTCGTTTATTAAAAATTGCTTTTGAGCAATTAAGATTTGATGAAAAAGATCGTATTGTTGAATTATTACAACAACGTAAAACACGTTGGGCTTCACGTATTTCTGGCTCTGGTCATAGCTATGCAATGCAAATTGCTGGACGTAATCATAGTGCATTAGCATTACGTGACTATCATAATACAGGTTTAGGTGCTTTAAACTGGTTAAGCGATTTAGTTACTCAAATTGAAAAAGATGATGCTGCATATGATGCGTTAATTAATGAGTTAAAAACGATTCATGCATTATTGTTGCAAGCACCAAAACAATTCTTATTAGTTTGTGAAGAACAGCAATCTGATCGTTTAGTTGAAGAAGTTCAAGAAGTTTGGGACAAACTTGCTATTCCTGAGGTGACTCAAGAATTAACTAAGGTTGAAGTTGCTGATACAGATTTAGATGAAGCATGGCTAATTCAAGCCAATGTTCAATTCTGTTCATCTGCATATCAAGCTGTGGAAGTTTCTCATCCTGATGCTGCACCGTTAATGGTTTTAGCCGCATACTTAAGAAATGGTTTCTTACATAGTGCCATTCGTGAAAAAGGTGGAGCTTATGGTGGTGGTGCAAGTTACGATGGTAATGCATGTTCATTCCGCTTCTATAGTTACCGTGATCCACGATTAGCTGAAACATTTAATGATTTTGAAGCGAGTGTTGAATGGTTGTTTAATGTTGAACAACAACCACACCAACTTGAAGAAGCTATTTTAGGTCTGATTGCAAGTATGGATAAGCCAGGTTCTCCAGCAGGTGAAGCAATTACAGCATGTTATGCATATTTACATGCACGTACACCAGCTTTTAGAAACTTGTTGCGTGAACGTTTATTGGCTGTTAATTTAGGTGACTTGAAACGTGTGGCAGATCAATATTTACGCACACAAGTGCCTGTAAAAGCAGTCGTTGCACCTATAGCTAAACGTGAAGAGTTATTGAATTTAGGCTTTGATATTAAGCAAGTCAAGTAATTCAGTTTTCCTGGAAATAATTTTGATGTTCAAATCTTATAAGCACACAATACCTTTGTTGTGTGCCACGGTTCTGTATTGTTCAATTGCACAGGCACAAGAAAATGTCGCTGTGCAAAATGCTGAGGCTTGTGCTGAAGTTGTGTCAAATGCTGAACGTTTGGTGTGTTATGACAAAGTATTTAAATCGAATAACACAGCTGTTGAAAGTTTAGAGGTTTTTGCTCAATCACAGTCAAATACTCAGCAAGAGCCTGCTATGCAAGTTAAATCGGACGTTATGGTGCCAAAACCATCAACAACCTCTTTACTTGATCAACGTTGGGAATTAACAGAAGAGACAAAAAAAGGAGTATGGCATATTAGTCCATATCAACCTGTTTATGTTTTACCTGTATTTTGGACAACGAAGAAAAATGAATTGCCTTCAAGTCCAAATCCTAGAAACACAGTTTCAATTGATGAGAAAAATGATTTAAATTCAATGGAATCTAAGTTTCAGATTTCTATGAAAACTAAAGCATTGGAAAATATTTTTGGCGATAATGGTGACTTGTGGTTGGGATATACACAGTCATCCCATTGGCAAGTTTATAATTCTGAGGATTCTAGACCATTCAGAGCAACTAATTATGAACCTGAAGCAAGTTTAATGTTTAGAACAAATTATAATATTCTAGGCTTAAATGGTCGTTTGCTTGGGGTTGGTTTTAATCATCAGTCTAATGGTAGTGCAGATCCGTATTCTCGTAGTTGGAATCGTGTGATCTTCAATTTAGGATTTGAACAAGATAATTTTGTTTTAATGGTTCGTCCATGGTTCAGAATTCCTGAAAAAAATAGAGATGATGATAATCCAGATATTATCGATTATATGGGACGTGGTGATATCACTGCATTTTATAAATGGCGAGATCAAGAATTTTCATTAATGTTGCGTCATAATCTAAAAACGGGTAGTGATGCGCATGGTGCAGCACAATTCGACTGGGCATTTCCAATTTCAGGCCGCCTAAGAGGTCATGTGCAAATTTTTGACGGTTATGGCGAGAGCCTTATAGATTATAACCATCGTGCAACTTACTTTGGTTTAGGCGTATCATTAATTAATTGGTATTAATGCCTATTGATGTTGATTTCAAATAAAAAGCCATTCAAATGAATGGCTTTTTATTTATTAAGCACTTAACCCACTTGAATTTCTGTTTGTGGATGTTGGATACGAGATTTTTTAGGTGTTGCAATTAAATAAGCCAATGTGAGGGGACCTAATCGACCTGCAAACATGAGTAGCATTAGTATACATAAACTTGAGTCACTTAAACTTTCGGTAATTCCTCGTGATAGACCAACCGTACATGCTGCTGAAACAACTTCAAAAAGTAGATCTAAGAAACTTTGCTTTGGTTCTAAAATAAGTAAACTTAATAGACCTAAGAAAATCAGACTGACCGTAATAAAAATCACAGCTAGGGCTTTAAAGGTTGTGTGGCGTGGGACTGCATGATTAAAGATTCTTAATTCAGGGCTACGTCGTAAAAAGGTAATCACACTTAATACAACAATAATAAATGTTCCGACTTTAATACCACCTGCAGTACTTAAAGATCCGCCACCAATAAACATAAGTAGCATAGTCACTAAAGAGGAAGCTTCTGTCATATCAGATAAATTAAGGCTATTAAACCCAGATGAGCGAGGAACAGTTGCTTGGAACCAAGCATTGAGTGCTTGATCACCTATTGACATTGGTGCAAGTGTATATGGGTTAGATGCTTCAAGTGCCCAAATAATGATAAATGAGATTAAATTAATCCCTGCAATCGTTGTTAAAATCAATTTACTGTTTGGTGTTAAAGTCGACCATCGTTTTGCTCGTTTAATATCCATAAGGATAATAAAACCAATCCCTCCAATGATATAAAGCATACTAATAGTGAAGGTAATAAAATACTGACCTGAAAAGCTCATCAAACTATTAGGAAATAGTGAAAATCCACCATTATTAAAAGCTGAAACACTATAAAAAGCAGCATAAAAGAAAGCTTGAAGAAAGTTATAATCTTCCATCCATGCGATTGTTAAAATTGTTGTTCCAATTGCTTCAAAAAATAAAGAATAAAGTAATACACCTTTAATGGTAAAAGATACACGATTTAAGCTTGTTTGACCAATGACTTCTTGTGCCATTACTTGCTGTTTTAGTCCCATTTTATTAGACAAACTCAGTGCGGCTAAAATGGCAAATGTCATGAAGCCTAAACCACCACATTGCAATAAAAGCATAATGATGACTTTACCAAAAACAGTATATGTTTCACCAACATGGACAACCGATAGTCCTGTGATTGTCACTGCTGAAGTGGAAGTGAAAAGAGCATGCATCCAGCTTAAATCACCGCGATGAGCAAAAGGAAGTTTAAGTAATAGGGTGCCAATAACAATAAAGCATAAAAAACCAAGTGCTAATAAGCTAGGTGGGCTTAAATTAACAATCCGAGATTCATTATTCTGATAAAAATTATGCTTAGCTTTCATTTATATTACCTTACGGTAAAAAATATTTAGATAATCTGCGAAGATTTTCCAATAAGCCTTCTACCACAAGAATATCTCCTTGGAGTAAAGCTAAGTTTGGATCGGGATTAAATACAAGATCATGTTCTCTTTTGTGTAAAATTGTTTTTACTTCAGGGACATGATCCATGACTGTATGTAAGCGAATGCCTTGTAAATTTTCTTTTATTTCAACTTTTACGATGTAGTGGTTATCGTCTAAAGACATATAACGGCTAACCATGGGATAACTTAGAGACTGTGCAATTCGGACTCCCATATCTTCTTCAGGATGTATGATTTTATCTACACCTAGATGAGTCAAAATCATATGATGAGCTTTAGACTTTGCTTTTGCCCAAATTTTTTGTATGCCTAAATTTTTTAAATGTAATACGCAAAGAATACTAGCTTCAATATCTTCACCTATTGCCACAACAACAGCATCACAATTTTGGATATTTAACTCATCAAGAACATGTTCATCTGTTGCATCTGCAATTGCAGCATGAGTAATGAGCTCAGATATGTTCTCTACATTTTTTTTCTCTGAATCAATACCAATGACATCATGGCGAAGATTTACTAATTCTGTTGCAATGGTTGCACCAAAGCTTCCTAAGCCAATTACTGCGAACTGTGCCATTCAATATCCTTTAAAGAATGATGGAAGAATTTTGTTGTTGGTTATTATCGTATATTCATATTGAATATTAAATGAATATTAAAAACAATCTTATTTATTTTATAGACGGTTACACCATAAATTGATTTGAATAAAAAGTACGACTTCTTTATTATATGCTTAATGATAAATATTAGGCATTTTAAATATTTTAATGTGACTTAATTTACAGTTTTTCTTAATTTAAAAGTATGAAATAGATCCCCAATCTCATGAAAATTAAATCTAAAGTTTTAGTGCTCTGTTTGAGTAGTTTTTTATTAATATCTTGTTCAAAAAAAGAAGTAGCAAATGAACTAGATTATAATGAACCATCGGTTGATACATCTCAAATTGTAGCAGAAGAACCAACTGTACAACAAAGCTCCAATGAACCAACGAAGCCAGATTATATTTTAAGTACTGATGTTAGTTTGGAAGAAAAAGCTCGCCGTATGGTACGTGAGGCTTCTGTTCAATTTATAGCAAATGATGTTGTAAAGACAGCT
Source organism: Acinetobacter equi (assembly GCF_001307195.1). NCBI lineage: Bacteria > Pseudomonadati > Pseudomonadota > Gammaproteobacteria > Moraxellales > Moraxellaceae > Acinetobacter > Acinetobacter equi. Next base: position 2,341,143 of record NZ_CP012808.1, read on the forward strand.
TTAGCGATTGATAAAATGACATTCGAGGCTGGTGGATTTGTCGAAAAGAAAAATATTGATTTCCATGTTTTAGATGTTAAATCTCAAAGCATTGCTGATGGTAAAATTAAAATCTTTGAAAAAGTGAATCCAGTTGCGATGATTACAGTTCGCATTCCAAGTGAAAAAGCAGCTGTATTTGTGAATCAGTTATTACCACTCATGACATTTTTAAATCAACAACAATACAAAGCAAAACGTTATGAATTACAGCTATTAGAAGAAAAAATTTCACAGTCACAGACTATTCCAAGCAATACTAAAAATCTACAATTATCTGAAATTGCACGTTTAACTCAAATGGAAGTGCAAGACCGTGTAAGATTTAGTACGATTAATATTTATATCTCACAGCCTGCAATGATTCGTGAACGTATTGATGTAGATGTGGATGCTGTAGCACGTTTAAATGGTGATCAATTCTTTACGAGAGCTTGGAGCGGTATTCAATCGGGATGGCAATTTATACTTGATCTATTGGTCATTCTATTAACCATTTGGCCACTTTATATTGCGATGTTTATTGCATATTTCGCATTTAAATTTTTAAATAAATTATTTAAGAAACTAAATTAAGCCTTATCAAATAAAAACCACATAGCTTAAATATTCATGTTTATGCTATGTGGTTCAAAATTTAAATATAAGGCTGAATCATAGCGCGAACATTGGTTTTAGCCTCAATTACAGTCATAAATGTATATGCACCAATGAATTTACGGCTAATAAACATAAATTCCTTTGGTGGAATTGTGAAATAACGTGAAGCCATTGATTTTGAAGCTCTTTGCATAACTCGACTATGTAATTGGCTTTTTTTCCAGTCATAACGATTATACTCATCCATAACACCTTCAGGTAGATCTAGATTATTTTCCTTACAACTAAATGCTTCTGTCGCCAATAAAAAGACTTTAGCCATATCTGGTTTAATACTTTCAGGAATAGAGTCAAAAAACTCATAACCCGTCATCGCTTTCACCATCATATCAATATCATGTGCATATCCCGCTTCAATAAGATGACGAGCAACCAGTAATAATTGTTGATCAAATTGACGAATTGCACCGAAATCTAGAAGAATAATTTGATCTTCTATCTCTGCACCATTCCCTAAACGAACTAAGTAGTTCCCAAAGTTTGGATCTGTCTGCATTTCACCCCATTCGAAAATTTCCCGAACAGCAATTTCTAAAGATGCTTCACCGAGTTTATTTCGACGCTCTTGAGGTAAAGAGAGCATAACAGGGCTATTAATTGGTACACCACGCTCAAATGTCATGCATAAAACTTGATTCGTAGAATAATGATCGATAATTGTTGGAACAATATAGCGAGAATCATTTGCTAAGCGCTCTTTGAAGCGTCGGGTTGTATTTGCCTCAATATGATAATTTACTTCTCGGTGCATCATTTCACGAACTTCATCGAACCATTGATCAAATTCCCGAGTTTGAGGCACCATTCGTGTAAGTTTCAGCATATTTTTAAATAGATTCATATCGGAATCTATAGCATCTGCAACACCAGGATATTGAACTTTTAAAACAAGCTCTAATCCATCTGATTTACGTGTAGCTCTATGAACTTGAGCAAGAGAAGCTGTTCCTAAAGGTTCTTGATCAATAGTTAAATCATCCAATTTTGAACCTAATTGGGATTGTAATTGCTCATAAATAGCAGGCCACTCAAGAGCTACCGTTTGATTATTCAGTGTGTTTAATGCTTGAGTAATTTCTTCTGGTAAAAAATGTTCGCCATATAGCGCCATCATTTGTCCAATTTTAACAATTGACCCTTTAAGTTTACCAATTTCAGCAACAAGATAATCTGCTTGATCCTTCATTGCCTTTTTACGAATTTTTTCTTTTTCATCTTCACTAGAAAATAGGGAAGTTGCACTAGAGGCTGCCCAACGTGTACCTGCGAGGAAAGACGCTTTAGCAATTGATAAACGTCGATCCATAGCGGATGTTTTGAGTTGTTTGAGCTTATCGTGCTGATCTGACATGAAGACAACGTCCTTAAAAAAGCAGTGTGCTGAAAACATTAATTGTAATGGATATTACAGGGTCTGAGCGTATTAAAAAAGTTTAAGTTGCTGAAATAAAAGTTGACTTTAACTAATTTTGATCAAATAGCCTAAGTAAATCAAAAAATTACATACGATATTGCACTTTTGAAATCGATTTACTTTTCAATGATGATTTATTATTTTCAATAAATTCGACAATCATTGCTTTAACAGGAGTTGATTGAAATCCCGCAGAGTAGCCTTTGACAATAATAATGCTAGGTAAGTTAAAGAATAGATATTTGGCATCTTCTAAAGAAGCATTTTGAAATACCTCTTGTTCAACTAAAAGATTTTTAAAAAATATCTTCTCAAGAATGACATGCTTTGAAAGGGTATCATCCCAATAGTTTTGGCGAATTGCCATCAAATTATTGTGTTTATAGCTCATCACTAAAATTACAAAATCAAAGGAGCTATATAATATGAGGATAAATTAAAAGATTGCAAATGAGAAAATGAAAGGTTCATTTTAAATTTATTACAAAAATGAACCTTTAAATATATTAAGGTATCACTTGAAATGAAACGTTATTAATATCAATTTTTTTAGGAATCAATTTTTCCTGTGCAAATCGATCTGCAATTTTTTGTTGAGATTTTAAAACTTCCTCATTAATAGGGTGAATAAGTGAAGGTTGAAAACGTTTATTAATCACTTGTTTTGTAATTTTTTTATCTAATCCAATTGTATTTGCGTAATTTGTTAAGGCTTTTTCAGGGTTCTTGACAATCCAATATGCAGCATCATTTATAGCTTGAATAAATTGATTGATTGCAAGAGGATTTTTTTGAACAAAAGTAGGGTTTGCAATAATAAAACTATAAGAATTGCCAAAAGGTGTAGAATCTGTAAGAACTTTTGCATGACCTGTATCTAAAGCAACAGATAAATAAGGTTCCCATGTTACCCATGCATCAATCGTTTTTTTATCAAATGCTGCACGTGCATCTGCTGGAGGTAACCAAATAGGGATGATGTCTGTCCATTTTAAATTGGCATTTTGAAGAATTTTATCTAATAAATCATGTGCACTAGAGCCTCTTTGTAAGGCGATACGTTTGCCTTTTAAATCACTTAAATTCTGAATTTGATCATTATTATTTGCTGTAATAATAGCTTGTGTTTTAGGATGACTTTGTTCATATGCAACGTAACGTAACTCTTTATCTCCAGATTGTGCAAATATTGGAGGAGTATTTCCTACACTTCCAATGTCAACAGAGCCTGCTGATAATGCTTCTAACATTTGAGGACCTGCAGGAAATTCTTTCCATTCTATTTTTGTATTTGGAAAGTATTCTTTTAACAAATTATCCTCAGATTTTAATGTAATAAGATTAAGATTACCTTTTTGAAAACCAATGACAATTTTTTCTGTAGGATGATTGATGTGTGCTGAAAAAAACGGAGACTTTAACTTGGTAAACTACACATACTCATCAGGAGTTTACCATGAGCAAAAAACAAAAGATTTATACAGCAGAATTCAAAGCTGAAGCAATCAAAGCTATTGATTCAAACAATGGCAATGTTTCAGAAACAGCACGACTGCTTGGCATTTCAATGCAAACCCTTTCAAATTGGTACAACAAAGCAAAAGCTGGAAAATTAGTAGGCACACAACAATATTCACCTGATCTCGTTGCTCTTCTCGAGGAAAATAAAAAACTGAAGCAGCAACTTAAAACCGCTGAAATGGAAAGAGAATTTCTAAAAAAAGCAGCAGCGTACTTTGCCAAAGAAAGTCAGTAAAGTACGCACATATGAAACAGCAAAAACATGCATACTCAGTCACTATGATGGCTCGGTTACTCCACGTTTCAGTTTCTGGATTTTATGAATGGTTAAAATATGGCTTAAGTAAGCGGGTTATTCAGAGAAATCATCAAACAATATTGGTTAAAATTGCTCACCAAGAAACCAATGAAAGCTATGGTTATATTCGTTTAACCAAGTACTTACAGGCACAAGGAATAGAAATTAGCGAGTATGCAGTTCGTTGTATTAAAAAACTTAATCAGCTGTATTGTAAGCGGCATAGGCGTTTCAAAAAAACAACTCATAGCGACCATCAACGTACGGTTTACAATAATTTGTTAGAGCAAAATTTTACAGTGACTGCTCCAAACATTGCATGGGTAAGTGACATTACATACGTGTGGACAGCTGAAGGATGGCTGTATTTAGCGGCTTTAAAAGATCTTTGCAGCAAACAAGTAGTTGGGTATAGCTTGAGTGAACGGATGACGTCACAGCTCGTTTGCAATGCACTGAGCATGGCGATTCGAAATCATAAACCCTCTCAAGACTTGATTATTCACTCTGACAGGGGCAGCCAATACTGTAGTCATGAATATCGAAAGATACTTGAAAAATATGGATTTCAGGGATCAATGAGTAAACGCGGTGATTGCTTCGATAATGCTCCTATTGAGAGCTTCTGGAGAATATTAAAAAATGAATTGGTTCATCATCGCAATTATAAAACAAGGGAAGAAGCTAAAGCAGATATTACAAAATACATAGAGCTATTTTATAATCAGCAGAGAATTCAGAAAGGATTGGACTTTAAGACACCAAATCAAATGGCAGAAGACTTTTACAGGATGGCTGCCTAGAATTTCCCAAGTAGAAGTGTCCTGTTATTTCAGCACACATCAGATTATCTTCTTTCTGAGTGACTGTACGACCTGTACTATTATTACAACCAGTAATCATGACTGAACTCAAAAATATACTGCTAAATACTTTTAAATAACGTTTATAACTCATCTGTTCATTCTCATTTATCTGTTTTTATCTTATAAAAGTAAGAAGGAATACTGTTCTAAAAATATCTATAAATTTAAATAATAAATATCATTAAAATTTGATATTCCTTACACTTTAAAAATGATCATAAGTAGAGACTTTAAACTTTAGAATGATTAAATATATATAATATTATTCATTAATATCATATATATAGTTAAGTTTTTGTTTTCATGATTTTTAATAAATGAAGAAAAATATATATTTTTTAGCGATAAAAATTAGTAGTTCAGCAGATCAATATCTTTTTTATAAATACAGAAATAGCCTAAGTAAAATTAAAAAATTAGTAAAAAAATCAACATCAAATTTAAATACATTTATTCATATAAAATACTTCACAACCTTCATTTTTCATCAAAAATATACATATAATACTCATATCTAGTCAAAATAATGCTCATATAAGTATGATGAATAAACTATAACCATATAAAAATAAAGAAATAAAAGTTATAACATAGCGATGAAATTGGCATCATGTTATAAACATATTATGATTCTTTATAAAAATAGTGATTTAGGAAATAATTATGTCCATTATTGATATTGGTCATGCAGTTCGAGAGGGTGAAGAATTGTATGTAAATGCAATAGAAAATTGGTTGATTGAACAAGATATTGAATTAGTAGGGCCTGTTGAAGTTACACAATATTCTGGTGGAGTATCAAATTGGACATATCGTTTAAAATATCAAAATATAGATTTAATTCTAAGACGTCCTCCTGCTGGAACAAAAACAAAATTAGCATATGATATGTCTCGTGAATATCATATTCAAAAAGCACTAAAAGAGTTTTATCCAACCGTACCTGAAATGGTTGCTTTATGTGAAGATGAATCCGTTCTTGGGTGTCATTTTTATGTTATGAAGCGTATAGAGGGAATTATTCCACGTGCAGACTTACCTAAAGAACTTAATTTTAATGAAATACAAGTCAATAAATTATGTATTAATATGGTTGATAAGTTAATTGAATTACACACTGTTCCATTTCATAGAACTGAGTTGGAAGAATTTGGCAAAGGTGATGGCTATTGTTATAGACAGGTCGATAGTTGGGATCATCGATATGAAAAAGCAAAAACAATTAATGTTCCATCATTTAAATACGTACGTAAATGGTTAAAAGAAAATACGCCTGTTGATTCTAAGATTAGTTTAATTCATAACGATTGGAGATTTGATAATTTAATTTTAGATCCAAGTCATCCAACTAATATTATTGGTGTACTTGATTGGGAAATGGCAACTTTGGGTGATCCATTAATGGATTTAGGTACAGCTTTAGCATATTGGGTTGAAGAAAATGACAGCCCTATATTTAAAGCCACACGTCGTCAACCTACACATCTAAAAGGTATGCTTACACGAGAAGAGGTTGTAAATTACTATTTAGAAAAAACAGGAATGACAACTGAAAATTGGACATTTTATGAAGTTTTTGGAATTTTTAGACTCGCTGTCATTGCACAACAGATTTATTATCGCTTCTACCATAAACAAACAAATAATCCAGCTTTTAAAGATTTTTGGATTATTGTTCATGCTTTACATATACGTGCATTAAAACTTATTGGTGTAAATAAGTTTGAAGCAAATGAAATAGCGCAAAAATATATCGTGAAATTTAAAGAATTAATGCATAAAAGTTAAGAGAGAAATGATGACAACAATTTATTTTATTAGACACGGACAAGCATCTTTTGGTGCTGAAAGTTATGACAAACTCTCTCCTAAAGGTGAAATACAAGCAAAAATACTTGGAGAATATTTACATAAAATTTTAAAAGAAGAGCCATATATTGTTGCTGGCTCAATGCATCGTCATCAACAAACAGCGACCATTTCATTAAATGAATGTTTTCCTCATGCTAAAATTCATACAAATAGCGCATGGAATGAGTTTAATCATCAGCAAGTATTCGCAAAATATGATGAACTCTTCGCTCAGCCACAGGTTTTAAAAAAATTAGTGTCTCAACAAGATGATCCTTATCAATATTTAAGTGATACGTTTGCTCATGCCATTGAACGATGGACATCAAATGAATATTCAGATGAATATGATGAATCGTGGCCTCAATTTAAATTACGTGTAGAAAATGCGTTACAAAATCTGTGCGATGAGTTGACAAAAATAAAACCTCGTTATGCTGTTGTTTATACATCTGGTGGTGTAATTTCTGTTTTAGCTGGAAAAGTATTGGAATTAGACATTCCAAAAACATTCTCACTTACATGGGCAATTGCAAATGCAAGTTTAACGACATGTAGACTTATTCATGATGAACCACAAATCTTAAGCTTAAATGAACATCATTATTTAAAGGTAGAAGATCCTGAATTGCTGACATGGATCTAGATCATTAATAATTTATGAGAACAAGGATGTTGTAATGAATAAAATGATAATAAAAGAACATGAATATAAAGAAAATTTTACTCTATATTTAGAGGTTGTTTAGTCAGCTATTCTATTATTAATGGATTGGCATATCATAAATGATCAATAAACAAGTCCACAAAATAAATTAAATTTGGAACATAATTAGGAATTCTAATGCAACCACTTCCAATGATCGCTCCCGTTACCCATGATCAGGTCATTTCTTATGAGGATTTCATTAAATCTACGGTTACTGATTTAGAGTATGTTGAAATATTTCCTCTGTTGAAATCGAAATTTCATGATTTATTAAATGAAGATATCATTTCATTTAAAATAAATAAAATGCAAAATGTTAAAGTTTTTTATTTACATGCTGATAATGAAATATTAATAAAAAGTTTTAATTTAAATATAATGGATGATATAGAGATATATGAGAAATTTGATGATAAAAATAAACATTTGAATCTATTTTCTGAAATATTTATTCAAGAATCTTATCCATTAAACTGGCAGAATGAAATGTATCCTTACGATATATTTGATGCATTTGATGACAAACAGCAATTTCAGATTAATGTAAGTGATATTGATAGTATTAAGTATTTTGTTGAAACATTTGAAGCAAATATTCCTTATTGGGTGATAGATCAGCTAAATTTATTTAAAAATACTACAATTATGAGTGATCTTATTCAATTTTCTCAAAAAATACATAATGACTTTCTTGAATTAAAGGATAATTATTGTAGTCTAACAACAATAGAGATACTGAAGAGTGAAACAGAAAAATTTGCTGAGCATATTGCTAAGACTGCTGAAAAAAAATTAGTTAAAAATATATTAGATGAAATTTATTGTGAAAACAGTCAGAAATCAGGCTTAAAAAATATTTTATCAGGCTCTGATTTATTCGATTCAGACATGGGCAGTAATCAATATGTCAAAGACTACATTTTTAATAAGGTAAAAACTCATTTTGAAAACATAGAAACTGTAGAGCGCAAGGCTATATTATATATGGACCTTGGAAGTGAATGGTTAGATGAATTAGATTATGAGTGTCCTATAGGGTCGATCTCTGATTTTATTGATGAAGATGATACTCTTAATAAAATTTCAAGAAATATCCTAAAACATCTAATGATAAACAGGTAATGTAAGAGCAGGAATTCAAGTATATTTGAGAATGCCTGTCTAAATTAATACGAATACACAATAAAGTCATATTATAAGTATAGTATTGTAAAAATAATGAATATGTGTATATTTTAATCATATTCTAATATGATTTGAAATTCTAAAATTTTGATGGAATAAAAATGACAAAACAATTTGATGAAATTTCTATAGCAAAAAAATCTCTTGTTTACTTTGAAGGGAAATCAATTAGTCGTGTCATTGAGTTTACAGATGGAAGTAAAAAAACAATAGGGGTGATCTTAGCAACAGATTATCCACTTAAGTTTAAAACACATGTTGTAGAATTAATTGAAATTATATCAGGTAGATGTGAAATTTGGATTGGCGATGATGAGCAAGGGAAAGTTTTAGGAATAGGCGATTGCTTAGAAGTTCCTGCAAATAGCTACTTTAAAATTAAAACTGATGGAATATTGGATTATATTTGTCATCTCATGAAAGAATAACTCGGTTTTACATACTTATTTTTAGTATTCTTACTATTTTCTTCATAATTTAAAATTATCATATGAAAACGATAATCAATATCATAATTGTGGGGATATATGAATAAAGCAATTTTATTTTTAACAACAGTTTTTTTAGCATTCACAACAGTACATGCAGCACCATCTGATAAAAGCGGTCGTCCTGATTTTTCACAGATATGTAAAGGAAAAACTGAAAATACAAAAATTTCAGTGAAAAATAATGATCGAGTGATGACTGGAAGTTGCCAACTTAGATTTATAGCAAATAATCCAGAAAAATTAGAACGTGGTGCTCAACGTCATTCCACAATACAAAATGCATGTAAAGGTAAAGCTAAGGGAGCTTCTGTTTCTGTAAAATATAATGGGCAAAGTATTCCAGGCAAATGTAATGTTACTTTTAAACCTGATATGAAAAAGTAGATACATTATGAACAAAAGCTAAATGTCATTTTAAGATGTTTAGCTTTATAGGCTTTAAAAACTGCTGAATTTGATTCATAAAATTAGAACAAAATGTGATCAATCAATCTAAATATTACGTAATAACCATTCCTTTTTATTTAAAATCCTTTAATGTACAAATGTTCATAAATTCAAGGTTTGTAGCATGTCCATTTCTTCAGAAATGACAGATCAGCAGAAAGTTTCGAAGGTTCGATCTGTAGTGATGAAAGCAGGAGACGATCTACGTGAACGTTATCCTATTCTAAAGCATCAGAACTTTATTGGTGCAAGTATTTTAACACTTGCGCTTTCTGGTATGTTTTTATCTGCATTTGGATATGCGTATGATTATATCCCAGCTTGGGCATGTATCATTTTAGTTGCTTTTTTTGCATCAATTACGCATGAATTAGAACATGATTTAATTCATTATATGTATTTTAAGAAAAAGCCTTGGGCACACCATTTAATGTTGGCTTTAGTTTGGCTTGCTCGTCCTAATACTGTAAATCCATGGGCACGTCGTCGTATGCATTTACATCATCACAAATTTTCTGGATCTGAATCAGATTTAGAAGAGCGTGGTATTAGTAATGGTATGCCTTGGGGTATTCGTCGGGTTCTAGTGATCAGCGATCAATTAATGACGATCTATTTACGTCCATTTCAAATGTACAAAATGATTCGTTTATTTATTGAAAAACAGCCTGAAAAAGATCGTACTAAAGTCGTTTTATCTCAATTATTTGGTTTTATTCCATTAAGCGTTATATATTACGGTTTATGGTATATCTTTGTGATTTATCATGTAGCGAATGGTATTGCACCAATTTTAGGTCAAACCATTAATTGGTCTGCTGGTCTAGTGAAAGCTATTCCTACCATTAATTTTTTAGCAGTAGTTTGGATTATTCCTAACTTTATTCGCTCATTTAGCTTACAGTTTATTAGCTCAAATATGCATTACTATGGCGATATTGATTCACGTGATGTTATTAAGCAAACTCAAGTACTTACACCATGGTGGTTAACACCATTCCAATTGTTTTGTTGTAACTTTGGTTCAACACATGCAATTCATCATTTTGTGGTAAAAGAACCTTTCTATGTACGTCAAATGACAGCAAAAACTGCACATAAGGTCATGAAAGAAGTTGGTGTAAGATTTAATGATGTTGGAACATTTAAACGTGTGAATCGGTGGAATTAAAAAATAAAAAAGCCTGCAAATTTGCAGGCTTTTTTTATGTGATCTTGATTTTTAGCATATAAAAAATTTATTTAAAAAATAATATTCAATTTAGTATTTCTTTAAAATTGAGCGTAGAATCGAGAATTTATAACTCGAACTTCACATGATGTTTTCTTGGGTCTTATTTACACTCATGGCTGCGTTTACTCAAGCATGGCGTAATGCATTTCAAAAACAATTGAGTAGTACTGTAGATTCTTTTGGTGTCACTTTATCACGGTTTATTTTTGCATTTCCATTAGCTCTTATTTATTTGTGGTGGCTATATACAGCAAAACCAATCTCAGAAATTGTTTTTTTTACATCAACATATTGGATCTATATTGTACTTGCAGCATGTGCCCAAATTTTTGCAACTATGCTTATGATTCGTTTATTTCATCAAAAAAATTATGCGATTGGTGTTGGTTTAGCAAAAAGTGAAGCGATTTTAGCTGCAATTTTAGGTGTCACATTTTTTGGAGAATATTTAAGCCCAATTGCTTGGTGTGGTGTGATGCTTGGAGCATTTGCAATCTATCTACTCAGTAAAGGTGGAATTCAAAATAGTAAATTTTCGTGGAATACATTTATTATTGGAATTCTAAGCGGATTATTCTTTGCCATTACTTTGTTATTTGTTCGTGAAGCAACATTACAGCTTGATAATTTACCAACAATCTATCGTGCTGCATGGGTCTTAGTTTGTGTAATTGGACTGCAAAGTATATTGTTATTATTGTATTTAATGAGCTTTAAGCGAAATACAATCGTCAAAATGTGTGAGCGTAAAGGGCTAGTTTTAGCAATTAGTTTCACCAGTTGTCTTGCATCTTTGGGATGGTTTACAGCAATGAGTATGCAAACAGCAGCAATTGTCACGACATTAGGACAAATTGAAATGATTTTTAGTTTATTCATTTCAGCCTTTTTCTTTAAAGAAAAATTGGTAAGAACGGATCATTGGGGATTATTTTGGATAGTAATTGCTGCAATCATTGTAATTTGGGCTTAAATTAAAAAGATAAAAGATGGTAGAAATACCATCTTTTTTATTGTCCTCTATGTCATGCTGAATTTAGTCATGAAAGTAAATTCTCTATAAATCATACTTAAAGCTAAAATAAACATGATTAAAGATAAGCTTTTTAACAAAATACTTTGAATCTTTAAATTCTTCAGTAATTTTTTAAGGCTTACAGATAAAAAGATATATAAACTACCAATTATAAATAAAGTAAATATTGTGATGATAATTAATGAAATAGTCATTTGTTTGACATCAGATGTTCCAAATATTGCAGGAACAATAGCTAAATAAAATGAAATTGTTTTGGGATTGCTTAGTGTGATAAGTAACCCATCTTTATAAGAAAAAATATTTTCACTGATGGTACTGTTATTTTTTATTTGTAGTAAATCTTCTTTAAAAATCCAAAATTGATATGCCAAATATAATAAATAGAAACTTGATAATATGATCAAGTAAAATGAAAAGTGAGGTATAACATCTGTTAATGATGAAATTAAAAAAATAGATAAGGTTAAAAAAAGAAGATCACCTGTAATTAGACCTATTAGCATCATCAGACCATGTTTATAACCTTGTGTAAGTGTTTTAAACATGAGTCCTGTCATTCCTGGACCGGGAAGAATTGCTGCTAAAATTAAAGTTAAAATATATGTAGTGAATTGTGCTAAATTTTCCATATTAAATAATTTAAAATAAATGTTAGATATATTTTTTTATAAATATGAAGGTGAATTTGGTCTATTTTTTCTACATAATGCATAGAAAAGGGTATAAAATTTCTTTTTAAATTATTTTTTAGAATATTTATGCCTATAAATAAAAGAATAGATAAAACAGATGTAAAAATTTTAGAGTTACTACAAAAAGATTCGCGTATTACAACAGCTGAATTATCTGAACAATTAAGCTTGTCAACATCTCCTTGTTGGCGAAGAGTTAAACAGCTTGAAGATACAAATATAATTCAAGGCTATGGTGTAAGGATTGATCGGAAAAAGATTAATTTAGGTGTAATGGTATTTGTTCGAGTATCTATAGATAGTCATAGTGAAAAAGAAGCAAAAAAGTTTGAAGAAGAAGTTACTGCATTAGATTATGTTATCGCGTGTTATAGCATAGGAGGAGATGCCGATTTTTTACTACAAATTGTTTCGCCAGATCTTGATACTTATGCCGAATTTTCAATGTCTATTATTAGAAGATTACCTGGTATAAAAGAAATGCAAAGTATGTTTGTACTAAAAGAAATAAAGCCATTTATGGGCTTTCCAATAAAAAACTTATAATTATTTTTTTATTTCAGATCTAAGTTTAGAAGAATAAAGCTATATTTTGCTAAAAAAGCCCAATAATAAATTGGGCTTTTTAAAAACTTAGGTTCTCAAATGAAGTGCAACAAAGATTAGTTTATTGGAAGGAGGCAAGATAAACTTCCGACTGACTAAAGTTATACTCATCTTATCCAAGAAAAAAGATATCAGATTTATACATTGTTACGTGAAGATTTTTCTAAACGTTATATCGCTTGGAGACTGAATCGTACACCGTTAATCATTTCTAGAGAAATCAAACGTAATCGAGCAAAAATCGGCTGTCAAGTCCGAGTCAGGTATTATGGCAACAACATGGTGTCGTTCTTCAAATGTAATCTAAGTTTTATTTCATGCTGAATTTAGTCATAAAAAGAAATGTTTTGTATAGTTATTAAAACAGTAATTATGTGAATAATTCACATGAGTATTTATGTAAATATATAATAATTTATTGTTCAATCATTTCTAAACTTGGAAATTGAATATAATTTATATTATTGCTTATTTTTACTTTAAGTGATTGTAAAAAAATGTTTTATATTGAGTGTAAATCATATTTTATATGTTATTTTTTATAAAATATAACAATATAATTTAAGAAAATTTTAAATATTATTCATTTATTTATTTTGTTATGATTTAAAAAAATTTATTCACTCAGTAAGAAGAAACACATGTTAAATAAAAAAATTAGTTGCCTTTTAGTACTTGCATCTACTTTAGGTTTTTCAGCAAATATTTTTGCCCAAGAACAAACCATTTCTTTAGGTTATGCTCAATCTAAAGTTCAAGATTTAGGTACTATTCGTGGTGTAAATGCCCAATATCGTTATGAATGGAATGAGCCTGTAAGTGTAATTACATCAATATCATATATGCAAAATAATGTAGATGAAAAATTTACAGATTATGCAGGTGATTATTATGAGCGTAATGCAAAATTAAAAAATTATTCTCTTTTAGCTGGTCCAGCTTATCATTTTAATGAAATGGTTAGTGTATATGGCTTGATTGGTTTAAATCACATTAAAGCAACAGGTGATTATTTGTGGATAAATAATGATGCTCAAAATACAGCTCGTCGCGGATCTATTAGTGAAAGTTCAACAGATTTTGCGTATGGTTTAGGTATGATTGTAAATCCAACAGCTAATATTTCTTTAAATGCTGGATATGAAGGAACTAAGGTGAAATTAGATTCGGAAAAATTTTCGATGAATGGTTTTAATCTTGGTGTTGGATATCGTTTTTAATTAAACTGTATTTTGCTGAAAAAAGCCCAATAAAGAATTGGGCTTTTTTATATTCAAAAAATTAATGAATAAATTTTTGAACAGCTTCATTAAAAATATCGGCTTGTTCGATATTTGAAATATGCGAAGCATTAATTTCAAAAAGTTGTGCATTTTGAATTTTAGATTGAATAAATTTTCCATCTTCAACCGTTGTTACGGGGTCTTGTATCCCAGCTATAACAAGAATAGGAAGATTAATTTTAAAAAGATCTTCTCGAAGATCAGCTTTAGCTAAAGCTAGACAGCAATTTGCATAACCTTCGGCACTGCCAGCTGCTAAGTCATTACTTAAAGATTTCACAATTGCTGTATGCATTTGAATAAAACTTTCGGTAAACCATCGTGTTGCCGCTGTATCTGCAATTGATTGTAAACCCTGATTTTTCACTAAATTTGCACGATCTATCCATGCTTGTTCTCGTCCAATTTTCGCTGCTGTATTACAAACAACTATGTGGGTAAATCTACTTGAATGATGAATCGCAAGCCATTGACCTGTTAAGCCACCCATTGAAATCCCACAAAATGCAGCTTTTTGAATATGTAAATGGTCAAGTAAATGAATAACATCAGCCCCTAATTGTTCAATGCTATAAGGACCTTGAGGTGTAGAAGATTGACCATGTCCACGCGTGTCATAACAAATCACAAAAAAATCTTTTTGAAAAAATTCAATTTGTGACTTCCACATACTGAAATTTGTACCTAAAGAATTTGAAAAGACGATAGCAGGCTTTGCTGCATCACCAAAAGTTTGGTAATTAATTTGTGCATCAAGTGATGTAAATTTTGGCATTGAATCCCTCCAAGCCTCCCAAAAGGGAGGGGAAATATTGAAATAAATAAAGTATTAAACTCGTTCAATAATCAAAGCAATGCCTTGGCCTACACCAATACACATTGAACATAACGCATATTTCCCACCACTTTTTTCAAGTTGATTCAGTGCAGTTGTTACCAATCGTGCTCCCGATGCACCTAGTGGATGACCTAATGCAATTGCTCCACCATTTGGATTTATGCGGACATCATCATCAGCCAAACCTAAATCACGTGTTACCGCTAAAGCTTGTGCTGCAAATGCTTCATTTAGCTCAATGACATCTATTTGTTCTAAGGTTAAACTTGTTTGTGTAAGTAGTTTTTTAATAGCAGGGGCTGGGCCAAATCCCATAATACGAGGTTCAACACCAACAACTGTAGCACCTATAATTTTTGCACGTGGTTTTAAGCCATATTGTGAAATGGCTTTATCTGATGCTATTAATAGTGCGGCTGCACCGTCATTAATTCCTGATGCATTACCAGCTGTTACAGACCCTTCGGCTTTTACAACAGGTTTTAATTTATTTAAACCTTCAAGTGTGGTTGATGCACGTGGATGTTCATCCGTATTGATAACAATCGGTTCACCTTTACGCTGTGGAATGATGACAGGAATAATTTCTTTACTAAAAAAACCATTACTTTGAGCTGTAGCTGTTTTTTGCTGACTATTAAAAGCAAATAAATCTTGATCTGCACGAGAAATATTAAATTGTTCAGCAACGTTTTCTGCTGTTTGTGGCATTGTTTCAACACCATATAGAGCCTTAAGCTCTGGATTGATAAAGCGCCATCCCATTGTGGTATCTTCAAGCTTTTGATTGCGGCCATACACTGTTTCTGATTTTCCCATTACAAATGGTGCACGAGACATGCTTTCTACACCACCAACAATCATTAAATCAGCTTCATCTGCTTTAATCGTACGTGCTGCCATTGCAATTGCATCTAAAGATGAGCCACATAAGCGATTTACAGTTGTTGCAGGAACTTGGTATGGCAAACCTGCAAGTAGAGCAGACATTCTTCCTACGTTGCGATTGTCTTCACCTGCTTGATTAGCACAGCCATAGATTACATCATCAACTTTTTTCCAATCGATATTAGGATGACGTTCCATTAATGCTTTAATAGGCAATGCACCTAAGTCATCGGTACGAATAGAGGCTAATCCACCTGCATAACGACCAAATGGGGTGCGAATAGCATCAATAATATAGGCATTTTTCATTTTAAATCCTTGTTCATAAATTCCTTCCTTTTTTAGGGAGGCTTGGAGGGATTTAAAGGAAGTTAATTTTTAACATTAATCCTCCCTAAATCCCTCCTTTAATAAAGGAGAGATTTTCTGCTTTAAGTGATCGCATTAATCAGTGTTGCACCTGTCATCGACTGCAACTCTTCAAATGATAAACCTTCAACTTTTTCAATTAATTTCAACCCTTCAGGGGTCACATCAATAACGCATAAATCGGTATAGATTCGATCTACACATTTCAACCCTGTAGCAGGATAGCTTAGTTCTTTGACAATTTTAGGTTCACCTTTTTTAGTGACATGATCTGTGGTGATAAAGACTTTTTTAGCACCAACAGCTAAATCCATTGCACCGCCTACAGCAGGAATAGCATCAGGTGCACCCGTATGCCAATTCGCTAAGTCACCATTTTCTGCAATTTGAAAAGCACCTAAAACAGCGATATCTAAATGACCGCCTCGCATCATGGCAAATGAGTCTCCATGATGGAAAAATGAACCACCTGTGAGCATGGTGACAAATTCTTTTCCTGCATTAATCAGTTCAGGATCACGATCTTCTTCGGCAGGTGGTGGACCAAATGCCAATAAGCCATTTTCAGAATGTAAAAATACATCTTTGTCTGATGGTAAATAACTCGAAATTTTAGTTGGTAAACCAATGCCTAAATTAACATAAGCACCATCTGGAATATCTTGTGCAACACGTTGGGCAATTTGGTCACGGCTTAATTTGCTATAGCTCATTTTATTTCTCCGATTCCTTATTGTGCTGGTTGTACTTGAACAACATGTTGAACAAAAATCCCAGGAGTAATGATATGTTCAGGATCAAGTGCACCTAATTCGACAACTTCACTCACTTGGGCAATTGTGACATCTGCTGCCATTGCCATAATTGGACCAAAATTACGTGCAGATTTTCGGTAGATAAGATTCCCCCAACGATCTCCCTGATAAGCTTTAATAAGTGCAAAGTCAGCTTTAATTGGGTTTTCTAAGACAAAGTCTTTGCCTTCGTAATGAAGCGTTGGTTTGCCTTCTGCGAGTAAAGTTCCAAAACCTGTTGGAGTATAAATAGGTCCAAGTCCCATACCTGCGGCTTGAATGCGACAAGCTAAATTCCCTTGAGGAACAAGTTCTAATTCAATTTTTCCATCACGATAAAGTTCATCAAAAATATAAGAATCAGATTGACGAGGAAATGAACAAATAATTTTACGGACAGCACCTGTTTTTAGCAGTGTAGCAAGCCCATAATCACCATTTCCAGCATTGTTATTGACGATGATAAGATCTTTTACACCAAGTTCAATTAAACCATCAATGAGTTCAGCAGGCTGGCCTGCCGTACCAAAACCACCAATCATAATGGTTGAACCATCTTTAATTTTTGAGAGGACTTCCATCATTGAAGATGAACTTTTATTAATCATAATTTAACCTACGAGATGCTGTTGAATATAAAAATAGGGTAGATAACTAGGTTGTTTTTGCACTTGGATCTGCTTTTTTGCTTAAGATGATGTGTGCAATAATTCCAATACAAATTCCCCAGAAAACAGAACTTAGTCCTAAAAAATGCATGCCTGAAGCAGTGGCTAAGAAAGTAATAAGTGCAGATTCACGATGAGCTTCATTTTTCATTGCAACGGAAATATTGGTTGCAATCGCACCTAATAAGGCTAAACCAGCTAAAGCAGCGACTAACTCTTTAGGAAGCAAACTAAATAGCATGACAATACTGCCTGCAAACAAACCACCTAAAATATAGAAAATGCCATTTGCAATACCTGCGATATAACGCTTTTCTTTAAGCTCATGGGCATCTTTTCCCATGCATAAAGCCGCAGTAATTGAAGCAAGTACAATGGTGATTCCACCAACACATGCGACACAAAGTGACGCAATGCTCGTTGTTGCAATAATTGGTTTAGCTGGGGTGTTATAGCCACTTAATTTCATAATTGCCATGCCCGGTAAAAACTGTCCTGTTAGGCTGACTAAAATTAAGGGAATGGCTAAATTTAGAGTTGAATTCCATGTCCAATCAGGTGCGATAAATGTCGGCACTGCAAAATGAAAATTAAACTCAACAGGATTTATTTTTCCTAGAATAAGACTGAGTAATACGCCTGAAAGTAATACACATACCATGGCATAACGGGGGCTGTATCTTTTTGCTAATAAAAAAACCAATAACATGCCAAAAACAATCATTGGCATACTGTCCGTTGCTACAAAAAGACCTAAACCGAATTGGAATAGAATGCCTGCCATCATACCTGCGGCAATATCTTGAGGAATCCATTGCAGTAATTTGTCAAAATAACCTGTAATTCCAATTAAAAAGATAACAATTGCAGATGTAATATAGGCTGCAACAGCTTCATTTAAAGAAATGTCAGGAAATAATGTGACCAATAAAGCCGTTCCTGGTGCAGACCAAGCTGTAATTACAGGTGTTTTATATTTGATAGATAAATAAATACCTGCGGCAGCAGCACCAAGTGAAATTCCCCAAATCCAAGAAATCATCATTTCCGTTGAAACTTGTGCTTTTTGAGCAGCTTGGAAAAAGATAATTAAAGGTCCAGAATAGGAAATAAGTACGGCTAAAAAACCTGCAACAGTTGCAGATATTGACCAATCATCTTTTAGGGTTTTGAACAGGTGTGCCATTGGTGAGCCTCCATGCAATTGCAATGATCCTGTTTATTTTTAGATGATCAAGTTAACCTTGATCACCACCACCAACTGGAATTACCGTACCCGTCATATAAGAAGATTCATCTGAAGCAAGGAATAAAATGGCATTCACTTGTTCTTGAATAGTGCCGTAACGTCCAAGGAATGTACGATCAATTGTTTGATCGACAACTTCTTGCATCCATGTTTCTTCATGTTCAGATAATGGATTGGCATTACGAGGAATCATTCTTGGTGGGGCTTCAGTTCCGCCTGTTGCAACAGCATTTACACGTATTCCATCTTGCGCATGTTCAAAAGCCAAAGATGCTGTTAAAGCATTTACACCGCCTTTTGAAGCAGAATAAGGAATGCGGTTAATACCACGTGTTGCAATTGAAGATACGTTTACAATCGTTCCTTTTTGCTGCTGAATCATTTGTGGTAAAACTGCACGACAGCACCAAAGTGTTGGAAATAGAGAGCGATTTACTTCCTTAAGAATTTCTGTTTCTGAAAACTCTTGGAAGGGTTTCATCCAAATTGCACCGCCCACGTTATTAATTAAAACGTCAACTTTTCCATAATGTTTAATTGTTGCTGTAACTACAGATTCTGCACCAGTAAATGTTTCTAAATTTGCTTTAACAACAATTGCATTACCTTGATGCTCTTTAATTTCTGCACATGTTTCTTGTACATAATCTGAAATATCAGCAAGGACAACTTGAGCACCTTCTTTAGCAATTTGTAATGCAACGCCTTTGCCAATTCCTTGTGCTGCACCTGTCACAATAACAACTTTATTTAAAAATCTTTGTGGATTTGTCATGATTTTCTCCACTTAATTCGCAGAGAATTTTTCAAATAAGAAATTAGCAGGTTTAATTCCTTCTTGATCTAGCCATGAACGTACGGCATCAACCATGGGTACAGGACCACATAGATAAATATCGACATTACCGTTATTAAGCCATTCATTTTCAATATGAGCGGTCACATAACCTTTACGTTCATGTGTTGAATCTGGGTGAGCAACAACAGTTCTATAATCAAACCAATCTAGTTTATTTTTTAATTCTTCAAGTTTTTCAATTGCAACTAAATCAAAATCATTGGTTACACCAAAAACGAGATGAACAGGGTGTTCAGAACCTTTTTCTTCCAAAACTTGAAGCATAGAAAGGAATGGAGCAATACCTGTACCACCTGCAAGCATTAATACTGGGCGTACAACATTACGTAAATAAAAACTACCAAATGGACCTGTAAATGTCATTTTGTCGCCAGCATTGGCTTGAACACTTAAAAATTCACTCATTTTTCCATTAGGTACATTACGCACAACAAAACCTGTTAAGCGATTTCCTGGTTTAGAGCTAAAAGAATATGAACGTGTTTCATTGCTATTTGGCAAAGCGACATTGACATATTGACCTGCTAAGAAATGAATTTCAGGCTGATCATCATCTAATTGAATTTCAAAAGTAATAGTAGAGTCAGATAAGTTTTCTACACGAGATAATGAACCTTGAAATTGATGAATTTCTGTTTTACATACATCAGATGAAGCTTGGATTTGAAATACTGCATCTGAAGTCGGCTTACATTGGCATGCTAAAATATAGCCTTGTTCAGCTTCTTCTGGTGTTAATGCATCTTCAATATATGTTTCTTCAGGCATATCAAAACTACCAGATTCACAAAATGCACGGCATGTACCACAAGCACCATCACGGCAATCTAGTGGAATATTGATTTTTTGGCGATATGCAGCATCAGATAAGGTTTCACCCTGATTCACATGAATAAAACGTGTAACACCATCTTCAAATTGAAGCGCAATATTGTGACTCGACATAGCCTAAATCCTTTTAAAATCTTTTATCTTTGCCTTTTCGATTTCAAAAAAATCGAAAAGGGCTTTGAGTATTTGTATTAAACTTATAAGTAGTTTTTATAAGTGATAAATATCAATCACTTGGTTGATGTAGTCATTTTTTAGAACTACATATTTACTTAAAATTTGTGGCTGTTCTTCTGAAAAATCAATTTCATAACGAGACATACCAAAGTAGCTATAATTGGTTTTGTAGCGAAAACTCAAGGTATTCCAATTAAAACGTAAGGTAACGATATTGCCTTTACGTTCTAATACTTCAATATTGCTAATATTGTGGCTAGTGCGTGTATCAGGCATTGTTGCAGATGAACGCTCCGTTTTAATACGGAATACACGGTCTTCTAAACCTTGACGATCTGGATAATAAATTAATGAAATTTCAGATTGAGGATCTTCCGTTAAGCGATCATCATCATCCCAAGCGGGCATCCAAAAAGAAGCAGTAGGGGCATAACAAGTTAGCCATTCATCCCACTGTTCATCATCAAGTAGACGTGCTTCTTTATATAGAAATTGACTAATATTCTCGATGGATGTTTTATCAATTAAATTTGCTGTCGCATTCATGCTACTTCTCCTTGCTTTTTCGCCACATTTTCTGCAAGTTCTTTTTCAGCTGCGATGGCAAGTTTCATCACTTCAAGCCAATGTTGATGCTGTGCTAAATACAAACCTTCATCTTCAGTTTTAATTCCTGAAAGTTTTGGTTTTAAATCAATTTCATTGGCAGCATCGTCTGGACCTTGAATCCAATGTTTTGCACCACGGCACATATCGTTCCATTCAAGCTCAATTCCTGCATAACCCGCTTGGCATGCACGGAATTCTTCAAGATCGTCAGGTGTTGCCATGCCAGAAGCATTGAAGAAATCTTCATATTGGCGAATACGGCGAGTACGTACTTCTGGTTCTTCTCCAACTGGAGCAATGCAGTAAATCGTAACTTCAGTTCTATCGACTGAAATAGGACGTAATACACGAATTTGTGAACCAAATTGATCCATTAAATACACGTTAGGATATAAGCATAAATTACGTGAACGTTCGATCATCCATTTAGACATAGCTGCACCGAATTTTTCGGTATATTCGTCTGCTTTAGGGAAGTTTGGACGATCTTCAGGGTTTGCCCATTGTGTCCACAACAACATGTGACCATTGTCAAAACCGTATGAACCACCACCTTGTTTACCCCAAGATCCTGCACTCATGGCACGGATATTATCGGCAGCTTGTTTTTCTTTACGTTGTTGGGTGGTTGCTGCATAGTTCCAATGCACAGCAGAAACGTGATAACCATCTGCACCATTTTCAGCAGTAAGTTTCCAGTTACCTTCATAGGTATAGGTAGATGAACCACGTAAAACTTCTAAACCTTGTTCAGATTGACCCACAATCATGTCAATAATTTTGGTGGTTTCACCTAAATATTCTTCAAGCGGTAATACATTTGGATTTAAACTTCCAAAAAGGAAACCTTTATAATTTTCAAAACGTGCTACTTTCTTTAGATCATGTGAACCATCTTGGTTAAAGCAGTCTGAATATCCTGCATCACTTGGATCTTTAACTTTAAGTAATTTTCCAGAGTTATTAAATGTCCAACCATGGAAAGGACAGGTATATGTTGCTTTATTGCCGCGTTTGTAACGACAAAGTTGTGCTCCACGATGTGAACACGCATTAATCATGGCATTGAGTTCGCCTTGACGGTTGCGTGCAATAATAATCGGCTGACGACCAATATGTATTGTGTAGTAATCGTTATTATTTGGAATTTGGCTTTCATGTGCCAAGTACACCCAATTACCTTCGAAGATATATTTCATTTCTAGGTCAAAAAGGGCTTGATCTGTAAATACTGAACGATGAAGCTTAAATTCACCTGTCTCAAAATTATCTACAAGTAGTTCATCAATACGATCGAGGTGGCTGGTGTTAATTACAGGAATACGTGGCATGTCCGTTCTCCGACTTTCCAAATTGAGGTAAGTCCCCGAGATATCAAATATTTGACATCTCGGTTCCATCATTATCATTTAACGATTAAGCGCTTGCGCGACGACGTTCAACTTCTGTTGAAGGAGCACCAGTTTGATCTTTCACCAATTCAATATTGAATTGAATATGCTTGAATGGACCACTTAAACCATGGCGAGCAATTTCAGCTTCATCTGTTACATCTACAGCGGTAGCAACTAAGCCATCGCGTGTTGCAAATGCGAAGTCATCCCATAAATATTGATCACCCTCAATATTGAATTGAGTTGTTAATTTGCGATATCCAGGTGCAGTCACAAAGTAATGTACGTGTGATGGACGGTTGCCATGACGACCTAATTTATCAAGTACAAACTGTGTTGTACCTTCGGGTGGACAACCGTAACCAACAGGCATTGTAGTTAATGCAACATATTGACCATTTGGATCACTGAAAATTGAGCGACGTAAATTAAAATCAGATTGAGATTTATCAAAGAAAGAATAGTTACCTAGGCTGTTTGCATGCCAAATTTCAACTTTTGCATTTTCAACCACTTTGCCATCTGTATCTGTTACCGTACCTTCAATAATTAAAGTCGGAATTTTGTCTGATTCAGAACCATCATCCATACGTGCAAAACCAACAGATTCAGGTGCACCCGCAACATAAAGTGGACCTTCAATAGTACGTGGTGTGCCGCCTGTAATACCTGCTTTGGCATCAGCTTCATCTGCACGTAAATCTAGATAGTGTTCTAAACCTAGTCCAGCAGCCAATAAACCAAGTTCATTGGCTTGACCAGCATCTGTTACATACTCTAAGCCTTTCCATAATTCAGACTGAGAAATATCTAAATCTTCAATGGCTTCAAATAAGTCACCTAAAAGGCGAACAATAATTTCTTGTACGCGTACATCAACTGGACCAGTGGCAGTATCCACGTTCATTTTTTTTACTAAAGCATCAATTTCCTGACGGTTCATACTTTTACTCCTTAAGTATGTATTCTTATGCAGCATGACCATTTAGCTATTATTGGCTGGCTAAAACGCTGGCTGGCCACATTCCTTGTTTATTTATAAAGAGAGAGATTCGGTTAAATTAACGATCATCATCACGAATAGACGAGGGATGTCTATTCAACGCAGTAACAGTAATATTCATGTATGGATATAACGGAAGCCCTTGCAAAATATTGTGTAGTTCTTCATTACTTTCCACATCAAAAATACTAATGTTGGAATATTGGCCTGTAATACGCCAAATATGACGCCATTTACCTTGGCGCTGTAAATCTTGTGAATAAGCCTTTTCAACAGCTTTAATTTCATTTGCCTTTTCAACAGGCATATCTAAAGGAATATGAACATCCATTTTGACTTGAAATAACATA
Source organism: Acinetobacter equi (assembly GCF_001307195.1). Taxonomy (NCBI): domain Bacteria; kingdom Pseudomonadati; phylum Pseudomonadota; class Gammaproteobacteria; order Moraxellales; family Moraxellaceae; genus Acinetobacter; species Acinetobacter equi. The sequence continues at coordinate 2,365,507 of NZ_CP012808.1, forward strand.
GGTGTTTCCTTACTTATCGAATACGAAATTGATCTAATTTGTTTTCATCTAGTTGAATGCCTAAACCTGCTGAATGAGGGATAACCAATTCAAAATTTTCATATTGCAATGGTGTTTTTAGGATTTCTTCGGTGAGTAACAATGGACCAAATAATTCTGTGCCATAGGCAAGTGTTTCAAAGGTGGAAAAGGTATGTGCTGAAGCAATTGTGCCCACAGGACCTTCAAGCATGGTTCCACCATACAGATCAATTCCTGCTAATTTTGCGACTGTATTAACTTCAGTTGCTTCAATAAGCCCACCAGATTGAGCCACTTTTACAGCAAATACTGAAGCTGCATTTCTTTTTGCTAAGTGATACGCCGTATTTGGACCCATTAAAGATTCATCTGCCATAATGGCAATATCAAATTTACGGGTTAAGCGTTCCATTGCATCAATATTGTCAATTGCACAAGGCTGTTCAATTAAATCAATACCGCCATCTTGTAATGCTTGAATACCTTTAATCGCATCTAACTCTGACCAAGCACGGTTAACATCTACACGTATAGAAATGTCTTTACCCAGTGCTTTTTTAATTGCAAGAACATGCTCAACATCTTCTTCAATTTTGCGTGAGCCAATTTTAAGTTTAAAAATATTGTGACGTTTACGAGCAATCATTTCTTTTGCTTCAGCAATATCTTTTTCAGTATTACCTGATGCTAAAACCCAAAGTACAGGAATAGAATCTCTTAAACGACCACCTAATACTTCACTTAAAGGAAGGTTTAAACGTTGCGCTTCAATATCAAGTAAAGCTGTTTGTATGGCGCATTTAGCAAAACGATTTCCGTTAATATTCTTTTTTAAGGTATTTGAAATAGACGATACATTGCCTTTGGTTTGTTGCAGTAAAGGTGCAAAATAAGTTTCAATATTGGTTTTAATGCTTTCAGGGCTTTCTTCGCCATATCCTAAGCCACCAATTGTGGTTGCTTCACCCCAGCCAACAAAACCATCTTGAGTTGTAATTTTCACAAGAACTAAGGTTTGTGTTTGCATAGTTGCCACAGCCATCTTATGTGGGCGAATTGTCGGTATTTCGACAAGTAATGTCTCAATCTTACTGTACATTTTAAACCTTCTGTTCTTGCCATAACCTCACTGTTTGATATACCTTAAAAGAATAATATTTGGCTGTCGAAGACCAAATTTGCATTTTAATATATCTTAAAGGTATGGAAGACCGATGGAATTAAGACATTTACGTTATTATGTAGCGGTGGTTGAAGAGCAAAGTTTCACAAAAGCCGCTGAAAGATTATTCATTGCTCAACCACCTTTAAGCCGACAAATACAAAACCTTGAAGCAGAACTCAATGTTCAATTATTTGAACGAGGAAGTCGCCCTTTAAAGACCACAGAAGCAGGTCAATTTTTCTACCAACATGCCTTAAAACTTTTGTCTAATGCAGAAGAAATAAAGTCTATGACCAAACGTGTAGGAATGGCAGATCGAACGATTACGATTGGGTTTGTAGGTTCACTTTTATTTGGTTTACTGTCCAATATTGTCTATTTATTTAAACAACAGCAGCCAAATTTAAAAATTGAAATGATTGAAATGGCGACAGCCGAACAAATAGAAGCATTAAAAGAAGGAAAAATTGATGTTGGATTTGGTCGGCTACGTATTTCAGATCCTGCTATTAAACGTGTACTCCTTCGAGAAGAACGATTAATGGTTGCTGTTCATTCTAGTCATCCTTTGGTTTTAAAAAAAGAAGGAGTTTATTTATCTGAATTGGTTGATCACACTATATTTTTATATCCCAACAATAATAAGCCAAACTTTTCTACACAAGTTAGAGCAATGTTTTCCGAACATGGCTTAGAACCACAGAATTTAAGAGAAGTTCGTGAACTTGCTTTAGCTTGTGGTTTTGTTGCTGCAGGTGAAGGAATTTGTATTGTGCCTGAAAGTGCACAAAGTATTCAGTTAACACATTTACACTTTATCCCATTATTAGATCAATCAGCTATTAGCCCAGTTTTTATGACCATTCGTAATTTAGATGAAAGTGATGATATTTTGTCTTTATTTGATTGTATCTATCAAGTTTATGATTTAGAAGATATTAAGTATGATCGATCAATTTTTTAAGTGATAGTAAAATTGCTTTAATGATTATATCTATTAAGTTGCTTTTCACGTTACAAAATAATGACAAGCAACTTTAAAGGTATAAATATAGAGTTAATCGGTTTTGGACAAAAAATCATCTTTGCCTCATTGTTGAATTGGAAACTTCACAAGCAGGAGGCTTTAAGGTGAAAGAAGATCAAATAAATATTAATAATTTAGTAGATGAAGCAACATTTACGCCTTTCCATTGGGGCGTTTTACTTTGGTGCTTAATCATTATTATTTTTGATGGCTATGATTTAGTTATTTACGGCGTAGTTTTACCATTACTCATGCAGGAGTGGGGGTTAAGTACAGTTCAAGCAGGAATGCTTGCGAGCACAGCACTTTTTGGCATGATGTTTGGTGCAATGTCTTTTGGAACACTCTCTGACAAATTAGGTCGTAAAAAAACCATTATGATTTGTGTTGCCATTTTTAGTGGTTTTACATTTTTGGGTGCATTTGCATCATCACCAACAGAATTTGGAATATTACGCTTTCTTGCTGGTTTAGGCATAGGCGGTGTGATGCCGAATGTCGTTGCTTTAATGACTGAATATGCACCTAAAAAAATTCGAAGCACATTAGTTGCAATTATGTTTAGTGGTTATGCGATTGGTGGAATGGCATCTGCATTATTGGGAGCTTGGCTAGTCGTTGATTATGGCTGGAAAATTATGTTCTATATAGCGGGCATTCCACTTTTATTTTTACCATTGATTTGGAAATATTTACCAGAATCTCTGATGTTTTTAACCCAAAATGGTGAAAATATAAAAGTTCAAGAAGTTGTTTCTAAAATTACGCCTAATCAGGTGATTACAACAAAAACAACTTTTGTTTTAAATGAAGTTATTGCAGGTGATGAAGCACCATTAAAAGCACTTTTCCAACAAGGTCGTTCAGCTAGTACTTTTATGTTCTGGATTGCATTCTTTATGTGCTTATTGATGGTATATGCATTAGGTAGTTGGCTACCAAAACTCATGATTCAAGCGGGATATTCATTAGGTGCAAGTATGATTTTCTTATTTGCATTAAATATTGGCGGAATGATTGGTGCAATTGGTGGTGGTGCTTTAGCAGATAAATTCCACTTAAAGCCTGTACTGACAAGTATGTTTTTACTAGGTTCAATGTCACTTATTTTATTAGGATTTAATAGTCCTACATTTGTTTTATATACATTAATTGCAGTTGCAGGAGCGGCAACAATTGGTTCACAAATTTTACTTTATACTTTTGTTGCTCAGTATTATCCAACAACGTTACGCTCGACAGGAATGGGATGGGCTTCAGGAATTGGACGAATTGGTGCAATTGTAGGTCCTGTATTGACTGGCGCGTTACTTGGCTTTGAATTGCCACATCAGATGAATTTTTTAGCGATTGCAATACCAGGTGTTATTGCAGCACTTGCTATATTCCTAGTCAATCTAAAATCTTCGGTTGAAGGAGCTACTCATCAAAGTACCGTAAATACAGAAGTGAGAGCATTTAAGTCATCAACACATTAAGTTTACAAAAATCACCTTATATTTCGCTAGATGTGATTTTTAAAAAAAATATGACATTGTCATTACAATGAAATTTCAAAATGAGGTCAGGATGAATACTCATAAACAATTTAGAATTAAAGCAATTGTATTATTATGCACAGGAATTTGTATAAGCTCATTATCTCAAGCAAATACTCAAACTGAAATTGACGAATTAAAACATGAATTGCATATGTTAAAACAGCTTGTTCAGCATATGAATAGTCAGCAACAGACTCAATCTGAACAATTGGTGAAAGCACAAAAGTTTCAAAAAAGTTCTCAAAATCAAAACTTGAAAAATACTGTGGGCTTAACAAAAGGTGGAGCTGAATTTAACCTTTATGGAAATATTCGTTTAGATGCTTTATATCAAATAGAAGGTGGTACACAATCACGGTTATATAATCAAATTAATACCGTACCGCTTACCAGAGATTCAGCATCTTCAGACATACTAAAATCTACTTTGGCAGCAACGCGTTTAGGTTTAGATTTTAAAGCATCGATACTAAATGAAAATTTAGGTGGAAAAATAGAAGTTGATTTTTTAGGAGCAAATGATGCACTGAGAATTCGACATGCATATTTAACTTATAACCAATGGTTAATTGGTCAAACTTGGTCAAACTTTGCAATTCCAGATTATATGCCTGAAAGTATTGATGCATTGGGCTATGTTGGCGGAGCAGTTAAACGTGATCCACAAATTCGGTATACACAAAAATTTAATCCAAATTCAAGTTTAGTTATTGCACTGGAAGATACTAAAGATTCATCTTCGCATATGAAATTACCAGCATTAACAATGCATTTTAATCAAAAAATTACAGAAAATTTAAATATTAGCGCACGAACAATGCTTGATGAAAAACGTTCAGATAATGACCAAGCTATGGCTTGGGGTGTTGGTTTTGGATTAAAATATGATGTCTTTGAAAATACAACATTTAAAGCCGACTATTATCATGTGAAAGGTGATAGCAGTTTAGTATCTTGGACGAATGCTGGATTTGTTGTGGATCAAGAAGATCACACCTTAGCTATGAATAAGTTTAATTCGATTACTTTTGGTGTTACTCAGCAAATCAATGAAAAAATGAGAACAACATTAGGCTATGGTTATATGAAAGCAGATCCTAATCAGCATTATTTAGATGCATCATTAGACTTAACCAAAATAAACAAGGAATTATGGCAAGCATGGGCAAATGTATTTTATAGTCCAGTAAAACCTATTAGCTTAGGTCTGGAATATGTTTATGGTGAAAGAAAAGCATATGCCGATGATGTACAAGGCAGTAATAAAGGTATAGATAATCGTTTCAATGCTGTCGCAATTTATACATTTTAAATTATTGACTTATAAAGCTCGCATCTAATTTCGGGCTTTATATATTTAAAAATGCAGTTGCAATTTTATTTGTTCCATAATTTCTGTGATGTGCTTAATCATCTGTAAGGATGCTTTTGATAGTTGTCGTTTTGGTGCAACGCATAAACCTAAGGTTAAAGGATGTAATCCTTGGTCTAATATAGGGCGAAAATAAAGATTTTTTTCATCAATTAAGGGCATTACATCTAAGTAGCTTAAAATACTGATCCCTAAATTTTCTTTTAACATTGTATGAATAAATTGAATGCTGTTACTTTCAGTTTTTCGAATAGGGTTAAACTGATGTTTTTTATATAATGCTGTTACATAATCATGAATAATTAGCGGTTCCGAAGGAATGAGATGCCGTTCTTCTAAAGTATCTGACAAATATATTTTTTCTTTCTTGGCTAAGTCATGTTGTTTATGCATTACAAAACCAATAGGAAATTCAATAAAATCTAATATTTCAAGCTGATGATGCATTGTAGGGTTTAAAATTAATCCAAAATCTAGTTCTGTTGCAATGATTTTTTCTGAAATTCGATCACTATCCATAATTTGAATATTAAAATTAATCCATGGATAATCGTTATACATACTTTGAATTGAACGAGTGACAAAACTCTCATTTAGTGCTGAAATCAGTCCAAATTCAATATTTCCCCGTTTTAAACCTTGTATTTCATCAAATCGAATACATGTATGTTGAAATTCTTTTTGCCATTTTAAAAGATCTGCGTATAGCATTTCACCAGCTAAAGTTAGTTTTAATCCATGTGAAAACCTTTCAAATAAAGGTAAGCCAAATTCTTCTTCAGCTAAACTTATTTGTCTATGAATAGCAGAGACCGAAATAAAAAGATGATCTGCTGCTTTTCTTAAACTTCCAAATTTGGCAACAGCAATAAAGTATTCAGTAAAACGTGAAAATGGCATATTCATCATATAACTGTTTTAAAGCTCAAAACGAGAATGTTTTGTGTATGCGAGTTTTATGCCAAAACTCGACTAAACTCAGCATTGTTCTATTTATAAGAACAATATGTACGAAACATTCAAATAGACAGAATTTTTAAAAATAAATATTTTAAAGAAATAGAAAAGCTTAAGCCGAAATTGAAATCTTTGATAAAAATTTTTGTAGGGGAATCATCATGAATGCAATACCTGTATTAAATCTATTTTCTCAACCTGAATGTAGTCAATTTGATCCCACAGATTGGAATATTTTAGCGCACCATTGGTATCCTGTTGCTCGTATTCAAGATGTGAGTAGTACACCACAGCAAGTGACATTGTTAGATGTAAAAATGGCATTATATAAAACACAAAGTGGTCGAATTCATTTAGTCAGAGATATATGTCCACATCGTGGTGTGCCATTATCTAAAGGTTGGGTTGAAGGTGATCAAATTATCTGCCCATATCATGGTTTACATTATAACGAGCAAGGGAAATGTACAAAAATTCCTGCACAGCCTGATTTATCTAAAATTTCGGATAGATTTAGTCTAACTTGTTTCCCTGTTGTAGAAAAATATGGATTAATTTGGACCAGTTTATTTAATCGAGATGAACATTCAGCAAACTTTCCAATTTTAGATACATGGGAAAATGATTTACACCAAGCCATTTTACCACCTTATGTTGATATTGCAGGTTCAAGTGGGCGTCAATTAGAAGGATTTATTGATGTTGCTCATTTTGCTTGGGTGCATCATCAAGCTTTTGCTAATCGTGAAAATCAAGTTGTATCTAAATATCATACAGAACGTACGGATTATGGGTTCAAAAGCATTTATATTTCAGATGTAAGCAACTATCCACATGGTTTACAACATTTAGCACCAGACGACTTTTTATGGACAAGAGAATTTGATATATATCCACCATTTAGTGCAACTTTGACGGTTTATTTCCCCAATAATGGTATCTTAAAAATATTAAATGCCTGTTGTCCTGTTTCCTATAATAAAACACGTTTATTTGTACCATTAACTCGAAATTTTGATACGACAGGAGATTTACAGGCTGTTTATGATTTTAATGCACAAATTTTTGCAGAAGATCAAGACATGGTAGAAAGTCAAAAACCAGAAGAACTTCCTCTAGATATATCCATGGAAGCTCATTTTGAAGCTGATCGTTCATCAACAATGTATCGTCGTATTTTGGCAGAATGGGGCTTAAGCAAGCGCTATATTGTTTAAAGATAAATCAGTGACCGACATATTTTGATGAAGTTATAAACATTTAAATTATTCTTTTTCAGAAATATGACTATTTTATGTTGGTTTATCAATAAGATCATGAAATTTTAGGCTTAAATATGATATTTCTATAAGTGAATGAGAATTTAGGAATTCATAATTATGCCAATTAAAGTACTCGGTTATGCTGCTCAAAGTTCAACAAGTGCATTAGCACCATATACGTTTGAACGCCGTGATCCACGTGAAGACGATGTTGTTATTGAAATTGATTATTGTGGTGTATGCCATTCGGACTTGCATCAAGCTAAAAATGATTGGGGATTTAGTCAATATCCAATTGTGCCGGGTCATGAAATTGTAGGTCATGTAATTGCTAAAGGTGAAAATGCAACTAAATTTCAGATAGGTGACGTTGTTGGTATTGGCTGTATGGTTGATTCGTGTCAAACATGTTCAGCGTGCCACTCAGATTTAGAACAGTACTGTGAGGAAGGAAATACTGCAACTTATGGTAGCTTAGATCGTCATGATGGTCGAATGACTTATGGAGGTTATTCTAAGACTATAGTTTGTCGTGAAAAATTTGTTTTAAAAGTCCCTGAAAATTTAGACTTAAAAGCTGTACCACCATTATTGTGTGCAGGTATTACAACATGGTCACCTTTAAGACATTGGAATGTTGGATCAGGCTCTAAAGTTGCTGTTGTCGGTTTAGGTGGCTTAGGACATATGGCAATTAAACTGGCTCATGCTTTAGGTGCAGAGGTTACTTTACTTACGCGTTCAATGGATAAAGAAAAGGATGCAAGATTATTAGGTGCTCATCATGTTGTGTTATCAACAAATGAAGCTCAGATGAAACAAGTGACAAATCAATTTGATTTAATTATTGATACTGTCCCATATGATCATGACTTAAAACCATATATTCCAACATTAGCGTTAAATGGTACTTTAGTTCTAGTTGGATATCTTGGTGAAATTAGTGCTCATTCAGTTCCAATGATTTTAGGAAGAAAATCGATCGCTGGCTCATTAATTGGTGGTATTAAAGAAACTCAAGAATTGCTTGATTTCTGTGGTAAACATAACATTGTTTCTGAAATTGAGCTCATAAATATGAGTAACATTAATGAAGCATATGAACGTATGTTAAAGAGTGATGTGAAATATCGATTTGTTATTGATAATAATACATTTTAATTTTAATACCTTAAGGAAAAGCCTATTTATAGGCTTTTCTTATTTTAAATAGATCTCTTTTATAAATTAAAAGTCATAGGCTGAAATGTAGTGATCGTAGGTTTAAAACAAAAGAAGAGTCTGGGTAGAGCATGTATTGGGTCACATGAAAACCTTAAAAATCCTTGCTGAGCGATATCGTAAACGAGGAAAAGATTGGGCTTAAGATTCAATTTAATTGCTATAATTTATAATATGGAATTGAGTTTTAAATAAAAATAGCCCTTTTATAAAAGGGCTATTCAATATATTCAAAGCAATAATTAAGTAATTTTTTCAATAATACCAATAAAGAATTTAATAAAAATACTGTTTGAAATATCAATAATAAAGCCACCAACCATTGGAACAATTAAAAAAGCTTTATGAGATGGTCCAAAAGTTTTGGTCACTGTCTGCATATTTGCAATTGCTGTAGGTGTCGCTCCCATACCAAAACCACAATGCCCAGCACTAATGACAACAGCATCATAATCTTTACCCATTAATTTAAAGGTGATAAAGCATGCGAATAATATCATTACGACAGTCTGTACCATAATAATCAATAAAACTGGTCCAGCCATATTTGCTAATTGGCTAAATTTTAATGACATTAGTGCTATCGCTAAATATATAGAAAGAGAAGTACTACCCAATACATCAATCGTTGGTTCAACAACATCTTTTTTGAATAAATGATTAAGTGCATTTCTCAAGAAAATACCTACAAATAAGCACCATACGAAAGTAGGTAAATAAAATGCACTATCTTTTAATAAATCACCAATATAGCTACCAACAACAATACAGGTAATTAACATAAAAATAGTTTCAATCACATTTTTAGTATTAATTTCTCTTGAAACTTTAGGTGCTTCAAATGCATTTTCAACAGTATTTTTTTCTTCATCTGTTGTTTTTGGAATATTTACTTTTTTAATCAGGTGGCGTGCAATTGGCCCACCCATTAAACCACCAATAATAAGCCCTAATGTCGCACATGCCATGGAAAGCTCTAAAGCACCTGTTACACCATATTTTTGTTCTAAAATTGGTCCCCAAGCACCTGCATTACCATGCCCACCTGAAAGCGTAATTGAACCAGCAATTAAGCCCATAAATGGATCTTCATTCATTAACATTGCCATAGTAATGCCGACAATATTTTGGGTAATAATCAATAATGTCACAATAGCAACAAGAATTAATAAAGGTTTTCCTCCTTTAATTAATTTTGAAAAATCAGAACTTAAGCCTATAGATGAGAAGAATGTAATCATCAATAGACTTTGTAATGATGTATCAAATTTAAAAGTATAATTTGTTATTTTATTAATCAGAAATAATATGACAGCAACAATAAATCCTCCTACAACAGCCTCAGGAATATGATTCTTTCGTAGAAATTTAGTGTGTTTTACTGCGAACATACCTAGTGCTAATGCGACACAAGCTATTAATAATGTGTAGTTTGTACTTACAATCATTTCTGTCCCTTTTAACATCATAGATACCTACATGTCTTAAAGTCTTTTAAGACTAAGTATAGAATCTATTTGTTGATCCATTATTTATATACTAATGAACTAATATTTAATTAATTATTCATTAGTTTGAAGTTTCATTAATAACTTTCTTCACAAGCTAGCTATAGAAATTAGTCACAATTTACAAGGAATTATTGACATTAAGTAATGAATTCTAATAGATTACATATAACCATAAGTTATGTGAACTATAATGAATCTTAGACACTTGGAAATGTTCTATGCAGTGATGCTTTTTGGGTCACTGACTGAAGCTGCATCATCGTTATGTATTTCACAGCCTGCGGCCAGTAAATTACTTAAACATGCCGAACAACGTCTTGGTTTTGCACTATTTAAACGCATCAAAGGAAAATTACAGCCCACTAAAGAAGCATATATTTTGTATGAAGAAATTAAGCCAATTTATGAAAAAATTAATGAATTAAATAAGCTGACGCATAATTTAGCAAAGAATACACAAGGTAAAATTACACTTGGATGTTTACCAAGTTTAGGCTTAAGTCTAATACCAAAGTTGACTGCTCAATTTTTTAAAAAATATCCAAATGTATTTGTTAGTATTGGTACAGATCACACACAGGCATTAGAACAGAAATTATTACAACGAGAAATTGATATTGCAGTGACATTTCAGCCGTATACCCAACATGGCATTATTGCAACGCCAATTTTAGAGATTCCGTTAGTTTATATTGATTCACAATCGGTTGTTTCAGCTCAAGATATTCATTCTATTGATGAAAATAGATGGATACAGCCAGATGCAGATTCTTTAATGAGAATTGTCAAACAATATAGGACATTTAATAGCAGTATGATGAGTGTTCAAACGTATTACATGGCAAGTGAGCTTGTCCGACAAGGGCTTGGTTGTAGTATTACAGATGTTTATACAGCCGCTTATTCACTACCTAAAGAGATGATTCATGAACTAAAACCTCGTATGTATGCCACAATTTATATTTTAAGAAATGCAAATGTGAGTACAACAAAGGCAACTGAGGATTTTATTGAATTAATCAAATCAGAAATTGGTTTAATTACACCATCAATTAACTAAAAGTTATGACTACTATGTAAAAACTCATTTGTGAAAATAACATCTATCTTCTTTAATGAGAAAAGTTTTAGGATGTTATTTGGCACGGAATAATGAAAAAGCATGTAGCCGTAATCGGTGGTGGGGTGATTGGATTAAGTACAGCTTATGCACTTATTAAAGACGGTCATCAAGTTACAATTATTGAAGCAAAAGACAAAGTTGGTTCCCAAACAAGTTTTGCAAATGGCGGACAGTTAAGTTATCGCTATGTCGCACCTTTAGCAGATGCAGGTGTTCCAATCCAAGCTTTACAATGGTTGGGAAAATCACATTCGCCATTAAATTTTAAGTTGAATATTTCGCCATTTCAGTGGTCTTGGTTGTTAAAATTTTTATTTGTCTGTAACCGAAAAGATAATATTAAAAATGGTCATCATATTTTAAGATTATCGTTATATAGCCAAAGTATTATGTCTAAATGGCGTGATGAAATAGATGACTTTTGCTGGGTAAAGTCAGGAAAATTGGTAATTCATCGTGATCAATATGCATTTAAAAAAGCAGCTTCAGGCATAGACCCCCAAGTACAAAAAGCATTGAATCGCGAAGAAACTATTGCTCTTGAACCTTCATTAAATAGTATTTCTTCAACTTTAGTTGGTTCTATTTATACACCTGATGATGAAACAGCTGATTGTTATAAATTTTGTTTGGCATTATATAAAAAATTAGAACAAAGTTCTAATTTTAAGTGCTTGTACAAGACTGAAGTCAAAAACTTTATAAAACAAAATAATAAAATTACAGCAGTTGAGACAAATATGGGGTGTATCGAAGCTGATGATTTTATCATTGCCGCAGGAAATGGTAGTAGTGCTCTATTTGAGATGGTTAATATTTCTGTACCAGTTTATCCATTAAAGGGATATAGCTTAACGTTACCATTTCCAAAAAGTAATAATGTTGTACCAGCAATGAGCGTAACAGATTATGCCAATAAAATTGTGTATGCAAAACTAGGGAATCAGCTTCGTATTGCTGCAATGGTTGATATTGGTTATCAAGATGTAGATATCCGTCCAGAGCGAATCAAAGCATTAAAAGATATTGTGAGTAAAACATTTCCTGATTTACTTGGTATAGATACAGCAGAAGAATGGAGTGGACTGCGCCCATCTACACCAAAAGGAACACCAATTTTAGGTCCTACACAATACTCAAACTTATGGTCAAATATTGGTCATGGTAGTTTAGGTTTCACACTAGCTGCAGGAAGTGCAATGGTGATTAGTAAATTAATTAGTCAAGAAAACTCACCCATCGCTTTAGATGGTTTATCTTTGGAGAAATAAAATGAGCGATATTCAACGTATTGGTGTAAATACACGTTTAGCAGGATGTGTAGTTCATAACGGACTAGTTTATGTATCAGGTCAAGTTCCAACATCGTTAGATGCCGATGCAAAACAGCAGACACTAGAAGTTCTAGAAAAAATAGATATTTTATTAGCACAAGCGGGCAGTGATAAAAGTCGTATTTTGACAGCTCAAATTTGGATAAAAAATATAGCTGAAGATTTCAATGCATTTAATGAATGTTGGGAAGCTTGGTTACCAGAAGGTACTGCACCTGCTCGAGCTGCTTTACAGGCTGATTTAGCTCGTCCTCAAGTCCTGGTGGAAGTAATGTTAACAGCCGCTGTTAAGTAAATTAAAAACTTATATATTTAATGACTACATCAATATTTAGTGTAGTCATTTAGGTTAAAGTTATAAAAGCTTCTAGAAGATAAAGTCAAAAGCTCTAATACATGACAAGTTATTCTAAAAATATTGGTTTGTCCTAATTAAAATTATTTAATTTATCTGGCTTCATTACTCCAAACATTCATAGCATGTTGCAAATGACCAGATTTAATATAAATTGTTGCGCCCAAAGCTGTTGCACATAATTGTAAATTACTTTTCTGTGGTATGCGTAACCATGAACCAGTAGGATAAAAATTTGAATCCGAACACAACTCACCTTCAATAATAAAAATTTCTACATCTTGTTCTAGAGTTTCGGAAAAATTCTGATTAGCATCTAACTTTTCTAAAAATGTTTTTTCAATTTTTGATTCATATAAAGGGCAAATATATCGATCTAGAGTTGACACCCAGTTTGTGGAATCTAGCGTATTTATACGTGTTGGTTCTAATTCATCTTCTGTCATCTGCATAAGTTTGACAAAAATTCTACAACCTCTTTCGCTAGAAACCTGATGTACTGACTGATGCTGATTACGCATATACCAACCTGTAGGATAATGCTGTTCTTTATCTTCAGTAAATACGCCTGACAATACCAACACTTCTTCACCAAGTGGATGCTTATGCTCAGGAAATTGAGAGTTTGGTGCAAATTCCACTAAACTTGTTGCACGTGCTTGTTCCTCACCAATTCGATCAAGCATCATGCGATTAACCTCTCCACCAGGCGATTTAATCCATTCATAATCATCGGGAGTGATAATGATTAGTTTTGTAAAGTCAGCATGGATACGCATACAGAAAATTTCTTAAATTAATAAAGATAATTATATAGCCATTTAATATGGATTCTATCAAATTGATGATTAAAGTAGTCTACTAAAGTTAAGTTCATATGTTTGAGGATAAATACTTACGAACAAATTAAATTTGTTAAATAGTGAAAACATGAATTTTCATGTTACTAAGATAATAAACCTACTATGTGAAGGATCTATTTTAGGATTGATAAGATCAAAATAATAAAATACAGAGAGACAGCTAATTTAGCTTAAAAGGTTGTAATAGATACAACTATTTTACTCAAATTCTCAAAATATGAGGGGGTATTTCAAAAATATAGTGTATTTTATGCAAAATCGCCAATATAAAAAGCTATTATTATCATAATGAGATATTATTGTTGACATACTTGTATTCATTTGAAAAAATAAATGATCAAAATATCTAATGATGAATAAATGATCATCTTATTTTTTCTATCAATCAATTTCAGTTAAGACTGAATGTTCTAATTTTATGGTCTTTTATGTGTAAAAATTTTATTACTTAATTCATTTGAATTAGTGACTAAGAAATTTACTTATAGAAAATAAAATCCCCCTCTGAGAGAATCAATGCTGCTTATTAAACCGTTACTTGCATTTCGTCCAAATAAAATGGATTGGATTTTTGCGATTAAAACGTTTATGGCTGGCATTTTGGCACTATATATTGCTTTTAGTTTAAATCTTGCTTATCCAATTTGGGCAATTGGTACGGTCTTCGTTATTGCCAATCCTTATGCGGGGATGACTACTTCAAAAAGTATCTATCGTGTATTTGGTACATTATTGGGGGCAATAGTTGCTGTTGCAGTAACGCCTTGGCTAATTAATACACCCTGGTTATTTACTTTATTCTTATCTTGTTGGGTAGGTCTATGCTTATATTTCTCACTGCTTGATCGTACACCACGTAGCTATGTATTAATGTTGGCTGGATATACTACTGTCATTATTAGCTTTAATATTGTTTATTTTATTGATACTGCTTCATTATTTGAGATGGCTGTAGGACGATTTTTAGAAATTACTATCGGAGTAGTTTGTAGTGCAATTGTCACTACGACGATTTTTCCAATACATATTGGACCAGCAGTAAAAGAGCGTGTCAGTAAAACCTTGACAGATACTCAGCAAATTTTTAATAAAATTTTATTAGAACCTCATCAAGACTATAATTACACAAAAGCTTTAAGCCAATTAGCTCGAGATATTGCAGATATTCATGTAATGGCAGTACATTTAAGCTATGAAAAGTCTACTTTACAAGGAATGACCAAACCACTTCAGGAAATGCTCAACCAAATTACGATGTTAATTAGTAATTTGGTTGCAATGTCTGAACGTATACAACAGTTAGATTTAATAGATACGGAATATCGCAGATTATTAATAGATTTACATTCTAAAATTAATACATATTTAGCAGATGAGCACAGACTGAAAGAGTCCGAATTAAATTTACTCCCCGAAGATTTTGATTCAGATTTTTCAAAACTCATTCAAAGCACAAAAGAAAATCAAATTATTATATTAAAAAGTTTGAAAATGGATATCCGTCATTTTATTCAAAATATCCATGCAATAAAATTGATCTGGCAGAGAATTCAAAGCGGGGATACAACATTACCTGAAGTCATTGTTCCAATTAGTACTAATTATCCCACTCTACATCGTGATCATGGTGTAGCAATTAGAGGTGGAATTTCTGCATGTCTAATCGTTTTTATTGCGACAGCTTTTTGGATTCTCAGTGGTTGGAAAGCTGGTTTTATGCTAGCTGAGATGGCAGCTATAAGTGCTTGTATTCTGACAGCAATGGATAATCCAGTTCCTGCATTAAAAATGTTTATTAGAGGTAATTTTTACGCTGCTATTGTGGTTTTTATTTACGCTTATGGGGTTTTTCCATATGTGACAGAATTTTGGCAATTAGCACTTGTGCTTGCACCATTTTGCATATATTGCTTAATGCTTTTTTTACACCCACCATTAATTGGAATAGGCTTACCTTTATTGATGGGAACAACTATGGGGCTGAATTTTCAGAACCGTTATACTTTGGATCAAGTTTTTTTCTTTGATGCGACAATTGGCACATTAATCGGACCAATTATAGCTGTTTTTATAATTAATGCAGTACGTGCAATGTCTCCAGATATAACAGTGCAGCGGATTTTAGCAATCCACTATCGAGCAATTCGTCAGGCACTTTATATTCCTTATGGTGTTCAGTTTCGTCTTCATTTACGTACTATGCTTGATCGTATTGGAGTACTAAATACTAAAGCAGTTCAATCTGAACGCTTACAAAATATGATGAATAAAGCACTCATTGAGTCAAGTGCTGTAATTGATTTAGCACGATTACAAGAAATAGTACTTAAATTACCTGAAAATGATCCTCTAATAGAGCAGTTAGAAAAATTTAAAGTCCAGCTTGATGAGTACTTTAAAGCTAAAGAATTTGAACAAAATTATGAAATTATCTGTATCCAATTAATAAACCAAATAAAGATTTTGGAAGAGCAGCTTTTAATACAAGAGGATACAGATATTCTACAACGTTTACATATTTCACTGAACAATATTCGTAGCAGCTTATGTCATGCCAAGACGCCATAAAATATGTAGGGATAAGGGGATTAACATATGGGTGAATTAAATATATATGGTGTCTATGTGCCAATTTTATTAATTCAAGCTGTGATTGCCTATGGAATTCTTAAAGTACTCATGAAATGGTTAGATCGTTTAGTTGCTAATGATTGGATCATCATGCCCAACCTATTCTACTTATGCATTTACCTACTCTTACTTGGTGTAGTGCATTGGGTATGCCTGTTTTTATGAAATCTGATATTAAAATGATTGAGGTAAACAAAATATGACATCTGTCAATTTACGCAAATATTTGCGACCTATACTGTTGACTGTAGTGATTATTCTCACCATTTTAGTGATATGGCATATCTGGAATTATTACAATTCTGAGCCATGGACGAGAGATGGGCGTGTGCGCGGTGATGTGATTCAAGTGTCATCAGATGTATCTGGTTTAGTAACAGAAGTACTAGTGCATGATAATCAGACCATTAAAAAAGGACAGCCTTTATTTAAAATTGATATCGAGCGTCAAAAATTAGATGTTGAACAAGCACAAGTAGATATCACAAAAGCTAAGGCAGGTCTAGCTCAAGCTGAGGCTGAATTGGCACAAGCCAAAGCCAATTTAATAAAGTCAAAAGCAAGTATTAATTTGGCTGATAAAAATGTCAATAGATATTCAAGTCTAATGGAAGGGGCAATTTCAAAGCAGGAGCAAGAACAGATTTTGACTACACGTGATGAATTACATGCTGTCCATGAACAGCTTATGGCAGCAATTCAACAATCAAAAGCAAATATTGAACAACAAAAAGCTTTAATACAAGCCGCTGAAAACAAACTTGATTTGGCAAAACTCAATTTATCTCGTTCAGAAGTCCTTGCTCCATCAGATGGAACATTATCAAATTTTGAGTTACAAAAAGGTAACTATATAAAAGCTGGGCAAGCTGTTGCAGCATTATTAGATAGAAAACAGTTATATGTTGTGGGGTATTTTGAAGAAACTAAACTAGATAAAATTTATATTGGTGCACCTGCAACCATTCAGCTAATGGGTGATTCACAAAAAATTAAAGGTCATGTACAAGGTATTGCTTCAGGAATTGAAGATCGTGAACGGACGACCAGTTCTGGCCTTTTAGCAAATGTTAATCCAACCTTTAGTTGGGTTCGTTTAGCACAACGTGTACCTGTTAAAATTGTACTTGATGAATCACCAAACAATGAACTATCTTTCGTTGCAGGGCGTACAGCAACAGTACATATAGAAAAAAATAAAAAAACTGATATTTAGCTCGAAAACACAAGATTCTCATTAGAAATGAGAGTCTTGTGTTTGGAAAAATAATACAGATTACTGATTTTGATCTTCTTTTTTAATTTTAATGGTTTTTAACCCATCATTTACTTTGTTTAAAAGATGAATCAAAGTAGCGACATCATCAAAGCTTAGTTTATCTAATGCTTGCCCATAGAAATCAAAAAAATCGGCTTGTAAGTTATCCCATGTTTTTAAGCCTAAGCCAGTTAAAGCAACATTTTTAGCTCTACGATCTTGTTCACTAATAATTCTTTCTACGAGACCATCACGTTCTAGGCGCTTTAAAACAGCATCTAAATTTTGGCGACTTACACCTAAATATTCGGTTAGGTCTGAAAAAGACATTCCTTCTTTAACTTGAGGTCGTGATAAAGCACCCAATACAGACCAATGTACTGGAGAAATTCCTAATTCATTTGAACATTTTCGATCTAAACTATTTCCAACTTGAAACAAGCGGAAAAAAAGCCTGTTATGAGAAGAATATAAGGATTGATCATATTTTTTTGAAAAAGTATCGCTCACTGTATGGAATATCCTTAGAACAGAAGTGTAATTACACCATAAATTATAACTGACTACTTTCGATCGTATCGTAGTTTTATTTAACGCTTATCCCAAATCATGGTATTTCGTAAGCAATATATGAATATAAATATGCTTATTCAGCTTTAATTTTTTGTTTAAACAGCAATAAAACCATTAAAACAAAATGATAATAATCTGCAATTTTAGTTTTTATTTCGTCATATTTAAAATATATGACTAACCCAAATCTAAATACAAAAATATTTTGTGTCAATGCATTTGAGATATAAAAAATATATTATATTGATTTACATTAATTTAATATTAAATTAATTTTATTTTATGTAAATATATTGACATAATTGAATTCTCTTTCTATTTTAGTTAGAACATATTGAATTAGAACAAAAGTTAATTGGGTTTGATAAAAAATCAGACAAGGAGCAAGTATGAAAGGACTAGAAAATAAAGTCATTATTGTGACAGGTGGAGCGGGTGGAATTGGTTCTGCAACTTGCCGAAGATTGGCACAAGAAGGGGCAAAAGTTGCAATTTTTGATATGAATTTAGCTGCAGCTAAAAAACTTGAAAATGAAATTAATCAATACGGTAAGGCATTCGCCATTCAATGTGATATTACTCAACATAGTATTGTTGAAGAAGCAGTACAAAAAACCGAAGCTGAGTTAGGTCCAATAGATGGATTAGTGAATAATGCAGGTTGGGATGTGTTCAAACCATTTATTAAAAGTACGCCAGAAGAATGGGACAAACTGATTCAAATTAATTTGATGGGTATGCTCAATATGCACTATGCAGTACTCAAAGGCATGGTCGCTCGTAACTCTGGAAGCATTGTAAATATTGCATCAGATGCTGCACGAGTTGGTTCTTCAGGTGAAGCTGTTTATGCCGCATGTAAAGGTGGTTTAGTTTCCTTTTCCAAAACATTAGCACGTGAACATTCACGACATAATATTAAAGTGAATGTCATTTGTCCTGGTCCTACAGATACAGCATTACTAGCGGGTGTAACGGAAGGCGCTTCAAATCCGGAGAAATTGCGTGATGCATTTATTCGTGCTATTCCACTTGGTCGTTTAGGTCAACCAGAAGATCTGGCATCTTCAATTGCATTTTTCTTAAGTGATGATGCCAGCTTTATTACAGGGCAGGTATTAAGTGTATCAGGTGGTTTAACCATGAATGGTTAAGAAAATAATCACCTGATTTAAACCTAAATGATTTAGGCACATAAATAAAAGAGTACAGGAAGTAAATAAAATGAATTTTGAAGATATTTTATATGAAATTAAAAATGGCGTTGCTTGGATTACGATTAATCGACCAGAAAAAATGAATGCTTTTCGTGGGCAAACTTGTGATGAAATTATTCGTGCATTAAATAAAGCAGGTTATGACCGTGATGTAGGTGCAATTGTATTAACTGGTGCAGGTGAAAAAGCATTTTGTACAGGTGGTGATCAATCTGCACACAACGGTAATTATGATGGACGTGGCACGATTGGTCTTCCAATGGAAGAGTTACATACAGCAATTCGTGACGTACCTAAACCTGTTATTGCCCGTGTGCAAGGATATGCAATTGGTGGCGGGAATGTTTTAGCAACAATTTGTGATTTAACCATTTGTTCTGAAAATGCAATTTTTGGTCAAGTTGGACCAAAAATGGGCTCTGTAGATCCCGGTTATGGTACTGCTTTTTTAGCTCGCGTTGTTGGTGAAAAGAAAGCACGTGAAATTTGGTATATGTGCCGACGTTATTCGGGGCAAGAAGCAGTTGATATCGGGTTAGCAAATAAATGCGTACCAGCAGATCAATTAGATGCAGAAGTACAAGCATGGGGTGAAGAACTCTGTGAGCGAAGCCCAACTGCCTTAGCCATTGCAAAACGTAGCTTTAATATGGATACAGCTCATCAGGCAGGTATAGCAGGTATGGGAATGTATGCATTAAAACTTTACTACGATACAGAAGAGTCTCGCGAAGGCGTCAATGCGCTGAAGGAAAAACGTAAACCTGAATTTCGTAAGTATTATAAATAAGGAGTCACTACCATGAGTAAAAATCCTTATATCACAGAAGAATTAGAATTTTTAGCAGAAACTGCTGAAAAGTTTGCCCAAAAATATATTGCACCAGGCTTTCTAGAGCGTGATCAAAGTAGAAATTTTGATCGTGATCTTATGAAAAAAATGGGAGAAATGGGTTTTATTGCACCAGAACTTCCTGAACAATATGGTGGTCAAGGAATGGGACGTCTAGCCGCAGGTGTTATTCATGAAGCAGTTGCCAAAGCTGATCTTAGTTTTTCTTATATCAACTTACTTGCTTCATTAAATGGTCAAATTTTAGCAGAACACGGACAGTTTGAAGTCGTAGAACCGTGGTTAAAAAAACTAACAGCAGGCGAAGTCATATTTTCAATTGCATTAACAGAGCCAAGAGGAGGCTCAGATGCTGCAAACCTACGTTTAAAAATTGAACGTGATGGTGATGAATATGTGATTAATGGAGAAAAAACATCTATTTCTGCTGCTGATCAGGCTGATGCTTCTGTTGTTTTTGGTCGTACAGGTTCTATTGAAAGCGGTGCACACGGCGTTACCGCACTTTTAGTTCCAATGAATTTACCAGGAATAACAACAACACGTTTTGATTGTCATGGACAACGTGCCATTGGGCGCGGTTCAATTTTCTTTGATAATGTACGTGTTCCAGTTAACCATCGTTTAGGTGATGAAAATAAAGGCTTTGTCCAAGTTATGCAAGGTTTTGATTTTTCACGTGCATTAATTGGTCTACAAGTTTTAGCTGTTGCACGTATTAGCCTTGATGAAGCTTGGGAATATGCAGCACAGCGCGAAGCTTTTGGTAAACCATTAAGTGCTTTTCAAGGTGTTTCTCATCCTCTAGCAGAGTATGAAACACAAGTTGAAGCTGCACGATTACTTTGCCTACAAACTTTATGGCTTAAAGATAATCATCTACCTCACACATCAGAAGCTGGTATGTGTAAATGGTGGGGACCAAAATTATCTTACGATGTTATTCATCAATGTTTATTAACTTTTGGTCATGCAGGTTATGATCGTGGTGTTATGGAGCAGCGCTTACGTGATGTATTAGGTTTTCAAATTGGTGATGGGACAGCACAAATCATGAAAACAATCATTGCAAGACATAAAGCAGGTCGTAAAGCAGTTCCTGCATAAAAGAAACACCGTTATTTTATTCATCTTTTAGATTATTCGAATAATTATTTGAATAATCTATAGAATATATAATCTGCAATGTGATGATGGATCTCTATTGTGTGGTTTAAAAATAGAGTAATTGAATAATTATAAAATTGGAGTTAGGAAATGGATTTTGATGCGATTCTATTACCCCCACGCCGTGAACAAATGTTGGATCAAGGATATTGGTTAAATAAAACAATCCTTCAATCGTTAAATGAAGCGGTACATCAGTATCCTGATAAAGTTGCATTGATCAGTTATAAAACTGAAGACAAGTCAGAAAAAAGCTTCACCTATAGGGAAATGTTACATACAGCAAATAAAATTGCTTTAGGATTAAAAAGTTTAGGTATTCAAAAAACAGATATCGTCTCTTGCCAATTGCCTAATTGGTGGGAATTTACTTTATTGTATATCGCATGTCGTCGTATTGGCGCGGTTCTTAATCCACTAATGCCAATTTTTAGGGAGCGAGAGCTTTCATTCATGCTAAAACATACGGAAAGTAAGATTTTTATCGTACCGAAAACTTTTCGTAAATTTGAACATGAAAAATTAGCTTATCAGCTACAAAATAATATTGAGAGCCTAGAACATATTGTCGTGATTGGTGGAGATGGTGATAATAGTTTTGAGAAATTATTGCTTAATCATGGTTTAGATCATGATCTACAAATTTTAAATACGCTAAACGATGTCACTATTACTGCGGATGATATTGCTCAGCTGGTATTTACATCAGGAACAACAGGTGAACCTAAAGGGGTTATGCATACTGCAAACACCTTATTTTCCAATATTATCCCTTATGCAAAACGTTTACATTTAAGTAAGGAAGATGTGATTTTGATGGGTTCTCCGATGGCACATCAGACAGGTTTTATGTACGGTTTAATTATGCCTGTATTACTCAAAGCCAAAGCAGTATTACAAGATGTCTGGGATGTAAATATTGCTATTGATTTAATTAATAAACATCAAGTGACTTTTACAATGGCATCAACCCCATTTTTAAATGATTTATCAGAAGCCGTTGTAGATACCCATCAATCCTTAGATAGTTTAAAGTTATTCTTATGTGCAGGTGCGCCAATTCCGAGTACATTGGTACAAAAAGCACGTCAAAATATAGGTGTAAAAGTAATTTCTGCTTGGGGAATGACGGAATGTGGTGCAGTTACAACCACTTGCCCAGAAGATGATGATGAACGTGCATTTAATACAGATGGACTTCCACTTCCTGGTGTTGAAGTAAAAATTGTTGATGATCGTGGTGAAATATTACCAGCATATCAATCTGGCACACTGATGATTCGTAGTTGTTCAAATTTTGGTGGATATTTAAAACGTCCACATTTAAATGAAACAGATAAAGATGATTGGTTTGATACAGGTGATATTGCCTACATAAATGAGCTAGGTTATATCCGTATTGCAGGTCGTAAAAAGGATGTCATTATTCGAGGTGGTGAAAATATACCTGTGAGTGAAGTTGAATCTTTAATTTATTTACATCCAAATGTTGCTACTGTTGCATTGGTTCCTTATCCAGATGAGAGAATGGGAGAAAAAGCCTGTGCTGTCATAAAGCTAAAAGAAGGCACTTCTGAAATAGAACTGAAAGATTTAATTGATTTCTTAAAAGTACATAATCTAGCGAATCAATATTTACCTGAACGTTTAGAAATATGGGATGAAATTCCAATGACACCATCAGGGAAAATTCAAAAATTTAAAATTCGTGATTTATTGCAGCAAAGTGAAACCGTATAAATGTTAAATGAAAAGCTTTTCTATATTATTGTGTCGAATAAAATTTAACATTATTTTCATCAGCTCTTATCATGTGAATGTTAGAGCTGATATGGATTTTTAGAAATTTACGTATTATTCACAGAACACAGTAAATTCTTCTAATGGAATACGTGGTGTATAGAAATTATTAATCACTTGAGTATCATCAGCATAGCCTAAAGCTACAGTACAAATAAGTTCTTCATCATTTGGAATATTTAAAACTTCAGAAACAACTGAAGAAAATGGATTCCATGCTGCTTGTGGGCAAGTATCTAAACCTCGTGCTTTTGCTGCAATCATCACGTTTTGAATCATCATTGATAGATCCATTTTTGAACCTGTAGCAAGTGATTTATGTAAAGTAAAAAATAGTCCTACAGGCGCATCAAATAATTGATAATTGCGTAAATGCTGAGCTTGCATTTTTTCTGTTTCACCTTTTTTAATATCAAGCAAACCGTATAATCCCCAACCATTTTCCCTACGGCGTTCAATAAAAGGGGAAGCCCACTGTTCAGGATAATATTTAAATGTCTCCTGATATTGATATGTTTTTTCAGGATTATTAAATAATTCAGTTTGTGCCTGACAGACTTGTTGTATTAATTCTTCACGTTTTTTTCCTGTAACAACATACACTTTCCAAGGTTGAATATTATTTCCAGATGGTGCTCTGCTTGAAATCGTCAAAATATCTTTAATAATTTGTGTTTCAACAGGCTGATGAGTAAAAGCACGAACAGAGTGCCTAGAGCGAATAACATGATCAACAGCAGTTTGTAATTCTTGATGCATTTGAATTCCTTTTTATATAAATTTCACATCTCTCTGAGTGTGAATAATATCCTTTAAAATCTCAGTACTATGTAGATAAAAGAATGATATCTCAGTTATCTGAAGATGATTTCAAATCTTGATTCATATAAGGCTCCTTAAAAAATATATTTAACAGCATAAATTTTATTTGTTTTATGTCAATATACATATATTTAAAATTAAATAACTGTAAATAAATATATGAATTATTTTTATTTAATTAAAATATATATGTAAATATATTGACATAAATTTATAGCTAAACTAATCTGCTTATATAGTTAAAAATATTTAAGATGCTTATTTTAGACATAATTTAGGCATTCAATTTAGATGAAAGTTATTGCAGATAAAAACATTCGTACAGATTATTTTTATCTCGTTGTAAATTTAAGTCTAATTTTCAAAATTTTCTTCAAAAATGAATTAAGACCTTGTATTAAAATGGTTATTTAAAATTAAAGAGAAAGGAATTTACAGCAATATCGTAATTAAATGGAGATTAATATGATTCGTGATCAAGAAATGTTAGATCAGCTTTTATCTACAATTCGAGACTTTGTACAAAATGAACTTGTACCATTAGAACATGAAGTTGAAGAAAGCAATGCGATTCCTGATCACATTGTGAGTCAAATGAAAGAACTTGGCTTATTTGGTCTTACCATTCCTGAAGAATATGGTGGTCTCGGTATTACCATGGAAGAAGAGATTTTTGTCGCAATGGAGCTTGGAAAAACTTCAGCTGCTTTTCGTTCTCTTATTGGAACCAATAATGGTATTGGTTCGAGTGGTATTTTAATTGATGGAACAGATGCCCAAAAACAGAAATATTTACCGCGCTATGCAACAGGTGAATATATTGGCTCATTTTGTTTAACAGAGCCAGATTCTGGTTCCGATGCAGCATCTTTAAAAACAAGCGCAACCAAAGATGGTGATTATTATATCTTAAATGGTACTAAACGCTTTATTACTAATGCGCCTCGTGCAACCACGTTTACCGTTATGGCACGTACAAACCCTGACATTAAAGGGGCGAGTGGTATTTCGGCATTTTTGGTAGAAGCGGGTACTGTTGGTCTAAGTTTAGGTAAGATTGATAAAAAAATGGGACAACATGGTTCCTATACTTGTGATGTTATCTTTGATAATTGTAAAGTACATAAAGATCAATTAATTGGTGGTATTGAAGGTATTGGTTTTAAAACAGCAATGCGTGTATTAGATAAAGGTCGTTTGCATATTGCAGGTTATAGCGTTGGTATGGCAGAACGTATGCTAAAAGATGCTTTAAATTATGCAGTAGAACGTAAGCAATTTAATCAACCAATTGCCAATTTTCAATTAATACAAGGAATGCTTGCAGACTCTAAAGCTGAAATTTATGCCGCAAAATGCATGGTGCTAGATGCAGCTCGTTTACGTGATTTAGGTCAGAATGTAACAATAGAATCCTCTTGTGCAAAAATGTTTGCTACAGAAATGTGTGGTCGTGTTGCAGATCGTTGCTTACAAATACATGGTGGTGCAGGTTATATCAGTGAATATTCTATTGAACGTTTTTATCGTGATGTACGGTTATTCCGCCTTTATGAAGGAACAACTCAAATTCAGCAAGTCATTATCGCTCGTGAAATGATTAAACAAGCTATAACTTAAGTAGATAATTTTTTTTAAATAGGGAAGTATTGAAATGACAACTAAAGTTAAATTTGATTGGCAAGATCCGTTTCTACTTGAGCAGCAGTTGACTGAAGAAGAACGAATGATTAGAAACACAGCACAGGCTTATTCACAGAATAAGTTAATGCCTCGTGTATTAGAACAATTTCGCTATGAAAAAACCGATCCGAATATTTTTCGTGAAATGGGTGAGTTAGGATTACTTGGTCCAACAATCCCAGAACAATATGGTGGTTCAGGCTTAAATTATGTGAGTTATGGTCTAATTGCTCGTGAAATTGAACGTGTCGATTCAGGTTATCGCTCTATGGCAAGCGTACAAAGCTCATTGGTTATGGTTCCAATTAATGAGTTTGGTTCTGAAGAACAAAAGCAAAAATATTTACCAAAATTAGCAACGGGTGAATATATTGGTTGTTTTGGTTTAACGGAACCTGATCATGGATCAGATCCTGGCAGTATGATTACTCGTGCTAAAAAAGTAGATGGTGGTTATAGATTAACCGGTAATAAAATGTGGATTACCAACAGCCCAATTGCAGATGTATTTGTTGTGTGGGCTAAAGAAGTTTCCACTGAAGGAAATGTCGGCGATATTCGTGGCTTTATTTTAGAAAAAGATTGGCAAGGTTTATCAGCACCTGCTATTCATGGAAAAGTAGGTTTACGAGCATCCATTACAGGTGAAATCGTGATGGATAATGTCTTTGTTCCTGAAGAAAATGTATTCCCTGAAATACGAGGTCTTAAAGGCCCATTTACTTGTTTAAATAGCGCACGTTATGGTATTGCTTGGGGTGCAATGGGTGCGGCAGAATTTTGTTGGCACACTGCACATCAATATACAATGGATCGTAAACAATTTGGTCGTCCATTAGCTGCAAATCAGTTAATACAGAAAAAATTGGCAGATATGCAAACTGAAATTGCATTAGGTTTACAGATAGCATTACGTTTTGGACGTATGAAAGATGAGGGAATTGCATCAATAGAAGGAACTTCGCTCATAAAACGTAATAATTGTGGTAAAGCATTAGATATTGCTCGATTAGCACGTGACATGATGGGTGGAAACGGAATTAGTGATGAATTTGGTGTAGCTCGTCATTTAGTCAATTTAGAAGTTGTTAATACTTATGAAGGTACTCATGATGTACATGCTTTAATTTTAGGTCGTGCTCAAACAGGAATAGCTGCTTTTTGTAATTGATATTAATCAATTTCTAAGACATTGATCATAAATAAATTATTAATAACGTGAATTACAAGAATTCACGTTATTAAACTGTCGTGATTAAACTTTGAAATCGGGAATTAATAAATTTAATTTAAAATATTTGCTAAGGTTGGGTTTTAATAACCACTACAATTTTTGTTTGGCTTTTTGGCGTAAAACATATAAATATAAACTTTCTACTTTTTCACGTGCCCATGGTGTAGTGCGCAAGAATCGTAATGATGATTTAACACTTGGATCTATACAAAAACATCTAATTTCAATTTTACGACTTAAACCCTCAAAGCCACCGTAATAATCCAATAATTCATCCAAAATATCAGCAAGTTTTTTGCCATGTAAAGGGTCATTGGAGGCATTCATAAAATAGGTCAACCATATTTGAGGAGGTCATCATTATAACCCGAGATTGTTGAACGTTGAGAGGATTCGAACTTAAACGTAATTAACATAGAAAATTAATCAGACTCTAATAATTAGGAAGTCATTGTAGTACATGGCAAACCGTATATCAGAAGGTAACTTACATAATATCTTATTTAACTTATGTCTACCTAAAGTGTAGTTCATAAATGAATTTATGATTATTTGGTAATTAATTTAATGACTTATGGTAATAAAGTTTCAATTTTTGGAATGATTGGTTCATGAACTTAGCTGAGAATATGATTTTTCACTAAAAATATTTTAAAAGTAGAATAATGAAGGTAGCTATCTTTGTTCCTTTAAGTTCTGCTTAGATGAGTTTTCCGAAATTTAGTTGATGACAGTCTATCTATACTTTTACATATGAATTGTGATGGGTTGTAGGTAGATACGGATGTTCCCAGAATCGGAAATTGATCGAGAGTCAATGGAGTTTGACGTAGTCATCGTAGGTGCAGGCCCTGCCGGTCTTTCCGCCGCGATTAAAATCCGTCAACTTGCAATTGAAAATAACCTAAACGATTTGTCCGTGTGTGTCGTCGAAAAAGGCTCTGAAGTGGGTGCGCATATCCTATCGGGTGCTGTACTTGAACCTCGTGCCATGAATGAGCTTTTCCCAAATTGGAAAGAAGAAGGTGCACCTTTAAATGTACCTGTGACTGAAGACAAAACTTTCTTCTTACTTTCTGATACAAAATCTCAAGAAGCACCGCATTGGATGGTACCTAAAACCATGCACAATGATGGCAACTATGTCATCTCTCTTGGCAATGTCGTGCGTTGGTTAGGTCAAAAAGCTGAAGAGCTTGAAGTATCTATCTTCCCTGGCTTTGCAGCAACAGAAATTCTTTATAATGAAGATGGTACTGTAAAAGGTATTCAGACGGGTCATATGGGTATTGGTAAAGATGGTGAACCAACACATAACTTCACACCTGGTTATGAACTACATGCAAAATACACATTATTTGCTGAAGGTTGCCGCGGCCACTTAGGTAAGCGCTTAATTTCTAAATTCAACTTAGATAAAGATGCGGATCCTCAACATTACGGTATTGGGATTAAAGAGCTATGGGAAATCGATCCTGCTAAACATAAAGCAGGGACGGTGATGCATGGTGCTGGTTGGCCTTTAAGTGAAACAGGTTCTTCAGGCGGTTGGTGGCTCTACCATGCTGAAAACAATCAAGTGACTTTAGGGATGATTGTGGACTTGTCTTACACCAACCCACACATGTACCCATTCATGGAAATGCAACGTTGGAAAACACAC
The DNA here is from genome assembly GCF_001307195.1 of Acinetobacter equi. NCBI lineage: Bacteria > Pseudomonadati > Pseudomonadota > Gammaproteobacteria > Moraxellales > Moraxellaceae > Acinetobacter > Acinetobacter equi. The sequence continues at coordinate 2,394,160 of NZ_CP012808.1, forward strand.
CCTCTGATCAAGCAATTCCTTGAGGGTGGTAAGCGTATTTCTTATGGTGCGCGTGCCGTTGTTAAAGGTGGTTTTAACTCACTTCCTAAGCTCACGTTCCCAGGTGGATGTTTAATCGGTGATGATGCAGGTTTCTTAAACTTCGCAAAAATCAAAGGTTCTCACACGGCTATGAAATCAGGCATGTTGTGTGGTGAAGCGGTGTTTGAAGCGATTGCAGCCGGTGTAGAAAAAGGCGGTGATATCGCTGTTGCACGTGCAGTTGAAGGTGAAGACTTATTTGTTAAAGAATTGACTTCATATACAGACAAATTTAACAACAGCTGGCTCAAAGAAGAGTTATATAACTCTCGTAACTTTGGCCCTGCAATGCATAAATTTGGTCAATGGATGGGTGGTGCATTTAACTTCATCGATCAAAACGTGTTTAAAGTACCATTTACACTGCATGATTTAACGCCAGACTTTAGTTCGCTTAAAACGCAAGATGCTGGAACGTTTAAACCGAACTATCCTAAACCAGATGGTAAATTAACATTTGACCGTTTATCTTCAGTGTTTGTATCGAATACGGTGCATGAGGAAAATCAACCAGCGCATTTAAAACTGACTGATCCATCGATTCCTGTAAACGTGAACTTACCGAAATGGGATGAGCCTGCTCAGCGTTATTGTCCTGCAGGTGTGTATGAAATCATGGAAAATGATGATCGTTCAAAGCGTTTCCAAATCAATGCGGCAAACTGTGTGCACTGCAAAACATGTGACATTAAAGATCCTTCTCAGAATATCACCTGGGTAGTACCGGAAGGTGCTGGTGGTCCGAATTATCCGAATATGTAACTCCTTAACGATTTAAAATTGAAGCGCTGTAAAGAGATATTCATGGAAGAACATAGCAAGTTACAGCCTGAATTTAGAGGATTGGTTTTATTAGCATCTGTTGGTTTTTTCATGCAGGCTCTGGATACGACCATTATCTTTACTGCTTTACCTGCTATTGCACATAGTTTAAATGAAAATCCATTAGATATTCACGGTGTCGTTATTGGCTATATATTGGCAGTTGCGGCAGGAATACCTATCAGTGGATGGCTTGCAGATAAATATGGATTAAAGAAGGTTTATTTTCTTTCTATTCTTATTTTCACCCTAGCTTCATTGGGATGTGGTTTGTCACAAACACTTGATCAATTAATTTTTTTTCGAATTCTTCAAGGATTAGGTGGGGCTTTGTTAATGCCTGTTGCAAGACTGGCTTTATTAAAGGTTATACCTAAAGGGCAGTTTATTTCTGCTATAAGCACCATGAATATATCAGGATTAATAGGACCATTAATTGGACCTGCATTAGGTGGGTGGTTGTTAAAAGCAGCAACTTGGCATTGGATTTTTTGGGTAAATATACCTATTGGTTTAATTGGAATGATATTTACTTTAAAAGTCATGCCAAATGTTATTGAAAAAAATGTAAATAGATTTGATTTAAGTGGTTTTCTTCTGATTGCATGCGCAATGATTGGCATTGTTCTAGGCATTGAGCAAATTACGAACGTAAGTCATTCGATAAATATGATTGTCTTTTGTTTAGGTGTAGCGTGTATTGCAATAGCTTTATATATATTTCATGCAAACGCTAACCCAGATGCATTATTCAGAGCACACCTTTTCAGGAACCGAACTTTTACCATAGGCATTTTAGGAAATTTGTTTGCACGATTGGGAGGGAATTCACTTCCATTTCTTTTGCCCTTAATGTTGCAAGTTGCATTTAAAATTGAACCTTATATAGCAGGTTTAATGATGACTCCGCTCGTATTGGGCTCCTTATTTTCAAAGTCAATTATTCGACCAATTATGCAGAGATTAGGCTATCGGCGTTTTCTCATTATCAACTCATTATTGGTAGGTTTATGCATTGTAAGCTTCACATTTACTCATTTAGATACGCCAATATGGTTTAAAGCGATTCATTTTTTTGTATTTGGCGTTTTAAACTCTTTACAGTTCGTAGCTATGAATGCTTTGACATTAAGTGAGTTAAGTGTAGAAGAGTCGAGTCCTGGTAATAGCTTTTTGTCCATGATTATGATGCTTTCTATGAGTATTGGTATTGCAATGTCAGGCACTATTTTGAATCTCTTTACTGACCATTATGGCGTAGGTAATACGGTTCATGCCTTCCATTCAACATTAGTTTGTATGGGGGTAATCAATATTATTACGGCATTAATCTTCTCTAAGCTTAAGAAAAAAGTTTAGCTATTGAATAAATTATTTAAAGAAATTGAATGTGAATTACAGAGGGGAAAGGTTAATTAACAAGTTCCCCTTTAAAGAACATCACAAGGGTAACGCTCAATGCGGTGATGTAATTTTTACCCTATATGCAGTAGTTATTTATAACTCTTCATTTTTATTTTTTAGGTAAAACAGTCTCCTAGGAGGCTGTTTTTATAACTCATAGGCATATGAGTTTTTAGTAATTAATCCTAAATACAAAAATGTATGCTGTAATACATATAGTCATGAAGCAAATACTGATTCTACGACTTATTGATGAGCCAGTTCTTCCGGATGAAGAATATTTATTGCATATACTGTGCTTTTACAACAGGAGGTTGATATGCGCGATATTCCACCATTAAATGCCCTACGTACATTCGAATGTGTTGCTAGACACAAAAGTTTTACAAAGGCTGCTGATGAGTTATACGTCAGTCAATCTGCTGTGAGTCGTCAAATTACACTAATTGAAGAATATCTAGGAATTGAATTCTTTAAGCGAGAACGATCAGGAATAAGTCTGACAGAAGCAGGTGTGAAATATTATGCAGAGATCGGTCCAGCTTTTAATAAAATCGCTATTGCCACTCGTGGTATGAGTTCATACCGTAAAAATAATGACATTGCATTACGTGTTTACTCTACTTTTGCCGCTAAGTGGCTGGTTAGACGTTTACAAAAGCTTCATGCTGATAATCCTAAACTAAGAGTCAATATTAAGACCAAAGTGGCTCCAGTCGATTTTGCAATTGAAAATGTGGATGCTGCAATACAATTTGGGGATGGCAATTGGGCTGATGTTGATAGCTTTTTTTTATGTAGTGATGAAATCAGACCTGTATGTAGCCCCTCACTGATTAGTCATTTAACCCGACCACCAGCTCCACAGGACGTTAATAAGTATAAGCTTATACATTCTAACTATAGAAAATTAGATTGGACAGAGTGGCTAGCCGTACAAAATATAGAAAGTGCTGAAACCGACCAATTTATCTTGCCAAACTCGCTTTTGGCTTATCAGGCTGCCATTGATGGAATAGGTATTGCAATGGCACAGACCAAACTTGTAGAACAGGAAATTGAAAACGGTAGTTTGATTTATTTCTCAGATTATGTGCTTAAACGGGATTTAGGGTATTACCTTGTTGTTCCGCAAAACTCACCAAAATTAGAAAAAATTATTGAAATAAGGGATTGGTTAATCAAGGAACTTAATTAAAAGGATGTTAAGAATTTATGACAACAATCATAGAAAAATATGCTGAATATGCAGCATTGGAAGCCAAACGAGATCTTTCCGCTGAGACAATTCATCATTCGAAAAGGGCTGTACTTGACTGGTTCTCAGCTTTATATCCAGGGATGCTAAGTGATGTTGGCACAAGAATTATTGCCACTTTTGAAGAGGAATTAGGTGTTGGCAAAAGTCGACTTCCAAGCTTAAACAAAACTGCTTTTTCTTCTTCAGCTGCATGGATATTAGGTACAACATCACATGCAATCGAATTCGATGATATTTTTAGAGACGCAGTTTATCATCCAGGGGTACCTGTGATTAGCGCAGCACTTGCGATTGCTGATGAATATAATCGCAGCGGTTTAGATTTCTTAAAAGCTGTAATTGTAGGTTATGAAGTATCAACGCGTTTAGGTGCAGCGGTACAGCCTTCGCATTATTCATATTTCCATACCACAGGGACAGTAGGTGCTATTGGCAGTGCAGCAGCTTCAGCGTTTTTAATTAATCCACATGATCCAGATATGTTTGCTCATGCTGTAGCAACAGCAACCACTTTTGCTTCAGGCTTGCAACAAGCTTTCCGATCTGATGCTATGACAAAAGCTTTACATGGTGGTCACGCTGCTTCAATTGGAGTTACAGCAGCTAAGTCCGCTGCTAAAGGTATTACTGGCGCTTTAGATATTCTTGAAGGTGACGTAGGATTTGGTGCTGCATTATCTAAAAATCCCAATTGGGATAAAGCTTTAGCTGGACTAGGTGTTCATTATAATATTTGTAATATGACACAGAAAAATCATGGTTGTTGTGGGCACACTTTTGCGGCTATTGATGGTGTAATTGCTATTCGTCAAACTCTTTTGACAAAAGGTATATCACTTTCAGAGATTGAAAAAATTACTATTCAAACCTATCAAACAGCATTAGATGTAACAGGTAATTTTAATCCTGAATCTGCATTCCAATGCCGTTTCAGCTTACCTTATGTGGTATCTCATGGTTTTCTGCATGGCAGCGTTCGTTTAAATGCTTTTGTAGATGAGCAAATGGCATCATTAGAAACACGTGAGTTAATGAAAAGGCTTACTTTGGAAAGTGATGAAGAATTAACGTCTAAATTCCCCAATCAACGTACTGCTAGAATAAAAATTATATTGAAAGATGGACAATCCTTTGAGCATTTCTCACCATGTCGTAAAGGTGATCCAGAAGCACCACTTACGGATACAGACTTGGATCATAAGTTCTTTGAGTTGGTTAATGGTGTGCTCACAGCAAAGCAGGCGAAAGAACTCAGAGATCAAATTTGGCTATTAGATCAAATCAATATTAATTCATTAAAAATTTAACTAACTTAAATAATTTAAAGGTATTTGAAATTTCAAATACCTCTTAACAAAAATCTATGCTGCTAAAGTGCCACTAAAATGCTTTTGAACAATAGAAATAATGAATTTACATTAGGATTAGTAGGATTATCTATCGCTATTTTTATATCTAACTTAGATATAGCAATAATTAATCTTGCTCTACCTCATATTAGTCATGAATTAAATATATCTTTTGCTGTATCTATTTGGGCCATTACGAGCTATCAACTAGTCATGGCTGCATTAATTTTACCTTTAGCTGTTTTTGCAGATAAATTAGGTTACAGACTTATTTTTCAAATAGGCTTAATCATATTTACAATAGCTTCATTCTTTTGTGGTTTTTCTCAAACGATAGAACAGCTTATTTGGGCACGTGCTTTACAAGGTTTAGGTGCGACGGCAATTCTCGCCACTAATATTGCTTTAATTCGTCAACTTTATCCTGCAGAAAAATTAGGATTAGGCTTTGGATTTAATACATTTGTATTGGCACTTGGCTTCGTTACTGGGCCTATTATAGCTTCCTTAATCTTGTCGCACTTCCATTGGTCATGGATATTTTTGTTAAATATTCCTCTAGGTATAATAAGTTATTTTTTATGTCGCTACATTCCTAAGAGTAAAGAAAATAAATTTTCAAAAATCAATCTCATATCAATGTTTTTAAGTGTGTTAATGTTTTCAAGTATTATTTTAGCTTTAGCAAATTTCTCTATTTCAAATTCTTTAAAAAATACAGGGATATTTTTAAGCATAGGAATTATCTCTAGTATTTTATTATATAGGAGAGATAAAAATCATAAATATCCAATTTTTCCGATTGATCTATTCAAGAATTCAATATTTAACCTTTCACTAATTGCATCTTTTTTTGGATTTGTAACTCAAGGGCTAGCGTTAGTTGCATTACCTTATATATTTTTATCATTAAATTACTCTAAG